>CAWCLZ010000001.1:0-301061 GCA_963796555.1 uncultured Actinomycetes bacterium
GTGAGCACGGGCTGCCTGGCCGCCTGCACGCCGGCCGAGCTCGAGGGCGTCCTCGCCCATGAGATCGCGCACGTGCGACTCCACGATCTGCAGGTACAGACGGCGGCCGCGGTCTCCGCCGCGGTGCTGCTCGAGACGAGCCGGATCGGCGGCTGGTTCGAGCGGGCGTTGCTCTTCGTCCTCGGGCCGATCGCGGCGGCCTGCGTGCATCTGCTCGTGTCGCCCAAGCGAGAGATCGCGGCCGACCGCTACGCGGCGACGCTCTGCGACTCGCCGCACGGTCTGGCCGACGCGCTGAGCCGGCTCGAGCAGGCGGCGGAGCTCGTCGAGTTCGCGGGCAGTCCGGCGACCGAGCCGCTCTTCACCGTCAACCCGTTCGCCGAGGACGGGCTCGCCGCGCTCTTCCTCACGCATCCTCCGGTCGAGGAACGCGTCCGCCGGCTGCGCGAGCTCGATCCCGCCTGGCGTGACCGGCTGCAACGCGACGTAGCGGCATGAAAAAAGGCCGCTCTCGCGGCCCTTTTTCGGCAAATAATCGGCGGCGACCTACTCTCCCGGGAGGTTGCCCTCCGAGTACCATCGGCCCTGGCAGGCTTAACTTCTCTGTTCGGAATGGGAAGAGGTGTCTCCCCGCCGGTATGACCGCCGAACTGTCAAGGGCGCGCTCGCTTCCGCGCAGCACCCTCAAAACTCCATAGCGACTCGACCGGCGTTCAAATCAAGACCTCGGGCAATTAGTACGGGTCCGCTGAACGCATTGCTGCGATTACACGTCCCGCCTATCAAGGTCGTAGTCTCCGACCGCCCTTACTCCCTCTAGGGGATGGGAGCTCTCATCTCGAGGTGGGCTTCCCGCTTAGATGCTTTCAGCGGTTATCCCATCCAGACGTGGCTAATCAGCAGCGCCGTTGGCACGACGACTGATACACCAGAGGTCTGTTCATCTCGGTCCTCTCGTACTAGAGACGACTCCTCTCAAAGCTCCAACGCCCATGGTGGATAGGGACCGAACTGTCTCACGACGTTCTGAACCCAGCTCGCGTACCGCTTTAATGGGCGAACAGCCCAACCCTTGGGACCTGCTTCAGCCCCAGGATGCGACGAGCCGACATCGAGGTGCCAAACCCTTCCGTCGATGTGGACTCTTGGGAAGGATGAGCCTGTTATCCCCGGAGTACCTTTTATCCGTTGACCGACGGCACGTCCACCAGTTACCGCCGGATCACTAAGGCCCGCTTTCGCGCCTGCTCGACATGTCTGTCTCGCAGTCAAGCTCCCTTATGCCTTTGCACTCTACGCACGATTTCCAACCGTGCTGAGGGAACCTTTGCGCGCCTCCGTTACATTTTGGGAGGCGACCGCCCCAGTCAAACTACCCACCTGACGCTGTTCCCGCCCCGGATCACGGCAGCGGGTTAGAAGCCCAGAACACGAAGGGTGGTATCCCAAGATTGGCTCCACGAGGACTGGCGTCCCCGCTTCACAGCCTCCCACCTATCCTGGACAACGAATACCGAACTCCAACGTCAAGCTGTAGTAAAGGTTCACGGGGTCTTTCCGTCCAACCACGGGTATTCGGCATCTTCACCGAAACTACAATTTCACCGGATCCCTCGTTGAGACAGCGCCCAAGTCGTTACTCCATTCGTGCAGGTCGGAACTTACCCGACAAGGAATTTCGCTACCTTAGGACGGTTATAGTTACCGCCGCCGTTTACTGGGGCTTGGATTCAAAGCTTCGCCCGAAGGCTAACCTCTCCTCGTGACCTTCCAGCACCGGGCAGGAGTCAGCCCCTATACGTCGTCTTTCGACTTCGCAGAGACCTGTGTTTTTGGTAAACAGTCGCTTGGGCCGTTTCACTGCGGCCCCCTCGAGCTAGGCCCGTAAAGGGCTTCACTCTACCGGGGCGTCCCTTCTCCCGAAGTTACGGGACCATTTTGCCGAGTTCCTTAACGAGGGTTCTTCCGATCGCCTTGGTATTCTCTACCTGCCCACCTGTGTCGGTTTTGGTACGGGCACGTCCAACCTCCCTAGAGGCTTTTCTCGGAGGCATGGTTTCAGGCACTTCGGCCCAATAGGGCCTCGGCATCCCGTCTCAGGCTTAACGGCCGGCGGATTTCCCTACCAGCCACCCTACGCGGTTACCCCAGGTCAACCAACGCCTGGGTTGCCCTAACCTACCCCGTCCCCCCATCGGTAATAGCGGTTGGGACGTGGTACAGGAATATCAACCTGTTGGCCATCGCCTACGCCTGTCGGCCTCGGCTTAGGTCCCGACTAACCCTGAGTAGATTAGCTTTACTCAGGAACCCTTGGGCATTCGGCGGGCGAGTTTCTCACTCGCCTTTCGTTACTCATGCCAGCATTCTCACTTCCCAGCGCTCCACGGCAGGCTTACGCCGCCGCTTCTCCGCCCTGGGAACGCTCCCCTACCACTCCACGCAAAGCGTGAAGTCCGTGGCTTCGGTTCCATGCTTGAGCCCCGTTACATTGTCCGCGCCCGACCACTTGACCAGTGAGCTGTTACGCACTCTTTGAATGGTGGCTGCTTCTAAGCCAACATCCTGGTTGTCTGTGCAATCGGACATCGTTTCCCACTTAGCATGGAATTAGGGACCTTAGCCGACGGTCCGGGCTGTTTCCCTTTTGAGCACGAAGCTTATCCCCCGCACTCTGACTGCCACGCTTTGGAGTAACGGCATTCGGAGTTTGCCTGACTTCGGTAAGCTGGTAGGCCCCCTAGGCCAAACAGTGCTCTACAACCGTTACTGAACGCGTGACGCTATACCTAAATATATTTCGGGGAGAACCAGATATCTCTGAGTTTGATTAGCCTTTCACTCCGACCCACAGCTCATCCCCGCCGTTTTCAACCGACGTGGGTTCGGTCCTCCACGGGGTCTTACCCCCGCTTCAACCTGGCCATGGGTAGATCACTCAGTTTCGGGTCTAGCTCCCACGACTGAATCGCCCTATTCAGACTCGCTTTCGCTACGGCTCCGTTTCCTTAACCTTGCCGTGGAAGACTAACTCGCTGGCTCATTATGCAAAAGGCACGCCGTCACCGGACTAGCCGGCTCCGACCGCTTGTAAGCACACGGTTTCAGGTACTATTTCACTCCCCTTCCGGGGTGCTTTTCACCTTTCCCTCACGGTACTAGTTCACTATCGGTCACCGAGGAGTACTTAGCCTTACGGGGTGGTCCCCGCGGGTTCCGACCGGGTTTCCCGTGCCCGGCCGTACTCAGGTACTCGTCAAGGAAGGCCGCGCGCTTTCGTCTACAGGACTATTACCTGCTGTGGTGTGGCTTTCCATCCACTTCGACTAACACGCGACTTTGTAACTCCCCGACCCGCCGGCAGGCGGATCAAGACGAGCCCTACAACCCCCACACGACAACGGCTGCCGCCTATCACGTCGCATGGGTTTGGGCTCTTCCCCTTTCGCTCGCCACTACTCAGGGAGTCGAGGTTTCTTTCCTTTCCTCCGGCTACTTAGATGTTTCAGTTCGCCGGCTTACCCCCCGCACCCTATGTATTCAGGTACGGGTACCGCCGCATTACCAGCGGTGAGTTTCCTCATTCGGAAATCCCGGGATCGCAGAATGGTCAGCTTCTCCCCCGGGCTTATCGCAGCCGCCCACGTCCTTCATCGGCTCTCGGTGCCAAGGCATCCACCGTGTGCCCTTGTTCTCTTGATCAGAAGAACACCGGTATAGATGTCGCTATGGAGTTTTCAAGGTCCACGCGGGCTCGAGCGCCCAGTCCTTCAAAACTCAACAGCGTACGTCGTTTGATCACGTCGAGGTCGACGTTATTTCCAGGCGAGCCGGCTGGCCCGACGGCCGAAGCCATCAAGGGGACCGGCGCCTGCCGGAGTAAAGAGCTCCGGCATTCCCTAGAAAGGAGGTGATCCAGCCGCAGCTTCCGCTACGGCTACCTTGTTACGACTTCACCCCAATCATCGACCCTACCTTCGACGGCTCCCTCCCTTGCGGGTTAGGCCACCGGCTTCGGGTATTGCCGACTTTCGTGGTGTGACGGGCGGTGTGTACAAGGCCCGGGAACATATTCACCGCGGCATTGCTGATCCGCGATTACTAGCAACTCCGCCTTCATGGAGGCGAGTTTCAGCCTCCAATCCGAACCGAGACCGACTTTTTGGGATTCGCTCCCTCTCGCGAGTTTGCAGCCCTTTGTATCGGCCAATGTAGCACGTGTGTAGCCCAGGACATAAGGGGCATGATGACTTGACTTCGACCCCACCTTCCTCCGATTTGTCACCGGCAGTCTCCCATGAGTCCCCGACCGAATCGCTGGCAACATGGGACAGGGGTTGCGCTCGTTGCGGGACTTAACCCAACATCTCACGACACGAGCTGACGACAGCCATGCACCACCTGCACACTGGCCCCGAAGGGGGACCGTATTTCTACGGTTTTCCAGTGCATGTCAAGCCCTGGTAAGGTTCTTCGCGTTGCGTCGAATTAAACCACATGCTCCGCTGCTTGTGCGGGCCCCCGTCAATTCCTTTGAGTTTTAGCCTTGCGGCCGTACTCCCCAGGCGGGGTACTTAATGCGTTAGCTTCGGCACGGCGGGAGTCGACACCCGCCACACCTAGTACCCATCGTTTACGGCGTGGACTACCAGGGTATCTAATCCTGTTCGCTCCCCACGCTTTCGCGTCTCAGCGTCAGTACCGTCCCAGAGAGCCGCCTTCGCCACGGGTGTTCTTCCCGATATCTGCGCATTTCACCGCTACACCGGGAATTCCACTCTCCTCTTCCGGACTCTAGCCATACGGTTTCAACCGACGTCTCGAGGTTGAGCCTCGAGTTTTCACAGCTGACCTGTATGGCCGCCTACACGCTCTTTACGCCCAATAAATCCGGACAACGCTTGCCCCCTACGTATTACCGCGGCTGCTGGCACGTAGTTAGCCGGGGCTTCTTCTGGAGGTACCGTCACCCTCTAGGCTATTAACCCGAGTGGCTTCGTCCCTCCTGAAAGAGGTTTACAACCCGAAGGCCTTCTTCCCTCACGCGGCGTCGCTGCGTCAGGCTTTCGCCCATTGCGCAAGATTCCCTACTGCTGCCTCCCGTAGGAGTCTGGGCCGTGTCTCAGTCCCAGTGTGGCTGATCGTCCTCTCAGACCAGCTACGGATCGTCGCCTTGGTAGGCCGTTACCCATACCAACAAGCTAATCCGCCGCGGGCTCGTCCCCGACCGGAGGCCGAAGCTACCCTTTTCCAGCCGGCTCGAGAGCCGGATGGGGCATCCGGTATTAATCCAAGTTTCCCTGGGCTATCCCGGTGTCGGGGGTTGATTACCCACGTGTTACTCACCCGTTCGCCGCTGTCCCCTGGGCCGAAGCCCAGGTTCTCGCTCGACTTGCATGTATTAAGCGCGCCGCCAGCGTTCGTCCTGAGCCAGGATCAAACTCTCCGTGAAGAAGTTCGTCCCGAAGGACGATCTTTTGTCACTTTGAGCTTGTGCTCAAAGTCCCATCCCGAAGGATGGAGACAGGGTTCATTCTCAACCACATCCACGAGGGATGTGGCCTCGACGTAAACGCACGCTGTTGAGTTTTCAAGGACCGAGCCGTTGGGACGGCGTAAAAAAAGCCCCGACTCACGCCAGAGGCCTCAGGACTTGCGGGTTTCCTCTTTCGGGGAATCCTCCTGAGCCGCTCCGTTTTCGCTCGATTGCAGGGACTTTCCTACTCCGCCCTCTCGGGCAGCCGGGGAAGTGTAGCAGGGTGCGAGCCACCGTCAAGCCGCTTGTCATGCGGCCTTAGGCGAACCTCACGAAGCGCCGCTTGCCGCCTTGAAGGACCGCCCCGACGAGCCGCTCCCGCGGGAGGTCGAGCGCGCTGACCACCTCGCCGTCGAGCTTGACGCCGCCTTGCGCGATCAGCCTGCGCGCCTCGCTCGTCGAGAGGCCGAAGGCATCGGCGAGCAGCGCGGGCAGATGGATCGGGTCGCCGTCCGGAAGAGCGTGCTCGGGAATCTCCTCCGGGGCCTCGCCGCGCCGCACAACGCGGGTGAAGTGCTCCTCGGCTGCGTGGGCCGCCTCCTCCCCGTGCGAGCGCGCGACGACGAAGCGGGCGAGTGCGAGCTTCGCCTCGAGCGGATCTCCCGCCGGCACCGGCTGCTCGGCGACGAGCGTCCACCACTCCTCGAGCTGCGAGTCGGGGATCCGCATCGTCCGCCCGAACATCTCCTCGGGCGCCGTCGTGAGCGGGACGTTGTTGCCGACCGAGGAGCTCATCTTCTCGCCGTCCCACGAGAGGAGGAGCGGCGTCGTGAGCACGACCTGCGGCTCGAGCCCGTACGCCGACATCACCTCGCGCCCGGCGAGCAGGTTGTAGAGCTGGTCGGTGCCGCCGAGCTCGACGTCGGCCTCGACCGCCACGGAGTCGTAGGCCTGCATCAGCGGATAGAGGAGCTCCGAGACCGAGATCGGCTCGCCGGCGCGGTAACGCTGCTCGAAGTCGTCGCGCTCGAGCATGCGGGCCACGGTCACGATCCGGCCGAGGCGGACGACGTCGGCGTAGGAGAGCTTCGACAGCCACTCGCCGTTGTAGCGCACCTCGAGCAGCTCCGGGTCGTCGCGCAGGATCGTCTTGGCCTGCTCGAGGTACTGCTGCGCGTTCGCGTCGATCTCCTCGTCGGAGAGGATCGGACGCTCGCTCGAGCGGCCCGACGGGTCGCCGATCCGCGTCGTGTAGTCGCCGACGATGAACACGGCCTTGTGGCCCTCGTCCTGAAAGGCGCGCATCCGCTGCAGCGGAATACCGCGGCCGAGGTGGATGTCGGGCGAGGTGACGTCGATCCCGAGCTTGACCCGCAGCGGCCGGCCGAGCTTGAGCTTCGCTTCGAGACCTCCCCGCGGGAGGACATCGACGGCATTGCGGGTGAGCTCGGCGATCCCCATGCGCGCGAGTCTAGAAGCGGCGGCTGACGAACGAGGAGCCGGCGAGCCCGTAGCGCCAGGGCCGCTCGACCGCCTTCGTGATCCCGATCCGCGTGCCGACGGCCAGCTTCGGCTCCGAGTCGCGGGCGAGCAGCTGGAACGGCGGCTCGTCGAGCGGTCGGCCGTCGAGATCGTGCGTGATGCCGAGCGCCTCGCAGAGCTTGCCCGGGCCGGAGCACAGCGCGCGCGGCGCCTCGAACCCTCGCCGCTCGCGCATGGCCTCGAGTCCCGCGGTCGGCTCGAGCGCCCGCACGAGCGCAGCCTCGGCGCGTCCCTCCTCGGCGCAGACGAGGTTGAGGCACCAGTGGATCCCGTACGACCGGTAGACGTAGGCGCGGCCGCCGGGCCCGAACATCGCTGCAGTGCGCGGCGTGCGGCCGCCGAAGCCGTGGCTCGCCGGGTCGTCCTGGTCGTATGCCTCGACCTCGACGATCCTTCCGCCCACGCCGTCGACGAGCAGCGTCGCGCCGATCAGCTCGGGCGCGACCTCGTGCACCGAGCGCGCGAAGAACCCGCGCGTCAGCGACTCGCCCGCCACTGCGACGCTCAGAAGAGCTGCTCGGGCTCGCCCGGCTTGGCGGTCTTCTCGAGCACGCGGCGCGCGCGGCGCCCGAGGTCGCGGACGTCGAACGACCCCTCGTCCACGGCCTTCGCCACCCGTTCCGCGAGATCAAGCGCGTCGTCGAGGACGACCGCCGCAGCCGCCGAGTCCTGGCCCATGTCGTGCAGGATCGTGCGCTCGGTCCGGCCGGCGAGGATCGGCTCCGCCACGCCGTCGATCCAGACCCGCGTGCGCCGGCCGCCGCCGCGCTCGTCGCCGGTGATCGGCTCGAGCGCGTAGATGCGGTCGGCCCGCGCCCACTTGCCGAAGCCGAGGAAGACCATCCGGGTCGGGCTATCCGTCATAGGCGGATCATCTCACTGCAGCGCGGCGGCGAGAACCTCCGCCACGCGCTCCTGCGCGGCGGCCTCGATCCCGGTGAAGAACGGCAGCGCGAGCGACCGCGAGCTGACGTCCTCGGCCACCGGGCAGAGCCCTTCCACGAAGCCGAAGCGCTCGCGCACGTACGGCTGCAGATGGATCGACGGGAGGTAGCGGTTGGAACCGATCCCCTCCCGCTCGAAGGCGGCGACGACGCGCTCGCGTGCGGCGATGTCCGGGAAGAGGACGACGTAGACGAACCAGGAGCGGCGATGGTCGGCGTCGTCGGCGCACGGCAGCTCGAGCCCCTCGACCGGGGCGAGCAGCTCCGCGTAGCGCTCCGCGGCCTCCGAGCGGCGCACGAGGATCTCGTCGAGTCGCTCGATCTGGCCGATGCCGAGGGCGGCGGCGATGTCGCTCAAGCGGTAGTTGAAGCCGAGCCGGACGTGCTCGAGCCAGCCGCCGGGCTCCGGACGGCCCTGGTTGCGAAGCGAGCGGACGAGGTGCCACTCCTCCTCCGAGTGCGTCACGACCATCCCGCCCTCGCCGGTCGTCATCTGCTTGTTCGGATAGAAGGCGAAGACCGCCGGGGTGCCGCTGGAGCCGATCGGCGCGCCGCGGTACTCGGCTCCGAGCGCCTCGCACGCGTCGTCGATCAGTGCGAGGCCGTGCCGGTCGGCGATCGCGCGCAACTCGTCGAGCTCGCACGGGTAGCCGTAGATGTCGACGGCGACGATCGCCTTCGTCCGCTCGGTGACCGCGGCCTCGACGGCGGCCGGATCGAGGTTGAGCGTGCGCGGGTCGATGTCGGCGAAGACCGGGATCCCGCCCTCGTACATGAAGCAGTTCGCGGAGGCGGCGAAGGAGTACGGCGACGTGATCACCTCGTCGCCCGGGCCGATGGCCGCCGAGATGCAGAGCAGATGCAGCCCCGTCGTCCCCGAGGAGACGGCCGCCGCGTAGGGCGCGCCGACACGCTCCGCCACGAGCTCCTCGAAGCGGTCGATCGTCGGCCCGAGCGAGAGCCGGCCCGAGCGGAGCACCTCGAGCACGAGCTCTTCCTCTCGCTCGCCGAGGTACGGCCCCGAGAGCGGGACCAGCGTCACCTCCTGCTTCACGCCGGTTCGGCGTGCTCTTGGCTGGAAGCGCCGCCGGCCGAGCCGGCGGCGCCCGGCCGGGAGACCGCGCCGCTTGCAGCGGCGCTAGGGGCCGCCGGCGCGAACTCGAGCCACTGGCTCCAGCGCTCGCTGCGCCCGTGCACCGTGTCGAGGTACGCCTGCTGGATCTCCTGCGTGACGGGGCCGGGCGGCCCGATCAGCTGGTCGTCGACCTCGCGGATCGGTGTCACCTCGGCGGCCGTCCCGACCATGAACACCTCGTCGGCGAGATAGAGGTCGGTGCGGATGAGCGGCTTCTCGACGACGCGGTGCCCGAGATCCTGTGCGATCTGGATCACCGAGTCACGCGTGATGCCCACCAGGATCGAGGCGGAGAGATCGGGCGTGTAGATGACGCCGTCGCGCACGACGAAGATGCTCTCGCCCGAGCCGTCGGCGATGTTGCCTTCCGCGGTGAGCAGGATGGCCTCGTCGTAGCCGGCGCGGTTGGCCTCGCCGACCGCGAGCATCGAGTTGACGTAGACGCCGGTCGCCTTCGCGACGTGCGGGATGACGTTCGGGCCGACGCGCTGCCAGCTCGAGACCTTGGCGCGGATCCCGTTGCGCTGGCCCTCCTCGCCGAGGTACGCGCCCCACGGCCACGACATGATCGCGACGTCGATCGGATTCCCCACCGAGGAGACGCCGAGCTCGCCGTAGCCGACGAAAGCTATCGGCCGGAGGTAGCAGGACGGCAGCTCGTTGGCGCCGATCACATCCCACGTCGCCGTCTTCAGCTCTTCGACGGAAAACGGGAGGTCGAGGTAGAGGAGCTGCGCGGACCGCTGCAGCCGCTCGAGGTGGTCGGTGAGGCGAAAGACAGACGTGCCGCGCTCGGTCTCGTAGGCGCGAATCCCCTCGAACACACCCGAGCCGTAGTGCAGGCCGTGCGTGCCGACGTGGATCGTGGCGTCGGCCCAGTCGACCAGCTCGCCGTTCATCCAGATCTTCTTCGTCTCGCGCATCTGCGGCTCGTCCCTTCGGTCGCGTGGCGGGAGCCCTAATTCTACCCGTGCGCTAGTCCAGATCCGCGGTGCGGGCCTTCGTGAGCCGGAGGAGATCCTGCGGCGAGAGCCCGGCCATGTGGCGCTCGGAGCCTGCTCCGACCCACACCCGGTCGTGGCCGAGGAGCTCGCCGGACATGAGCACCTGCGAGATGCCGGGTGCCGGGAAGGGCGCGACGCCGCCGGGCTCGAAGCCCGTGGCCGCGAGGACCTCGTCCGGCCGGGCCACGCGTGCAGACCGCGTGCCGGCTGCGGCCGCGACCTTGGTCTCGTCGGCCCGCCGGTCGCCCGGGACGAGCGCCAGCAACGGGCGGCCGTCGGCGATGAAGACGAGGGACTTGACGATCTGCGCGCGGGAGGCGCCGACGGCCTTGGCCGCGGCGCCGGCGGTCGGCGTCCCCTCCGGGAACTCCTCGACCCGCGCATCGATGCCTGATTGCCTCAGCACCTCGGCGACCCGCACGACCGGCTCCGGCCAGCGATCCACGGCTAGCCGGCGACCGGCCCGAGCTCGAGCACGCGCGCCTCGTCGAAGCCCTCGCCGCGGAGCCGCTCGACGAGCTCCGGTGAGGGCACGGAGTCGACGGTGAGCGCCATCAGTGCCTTGCCGCCGCGGCGGCTGCGCGAGACGGTCATCCCGGCGATGTTGACGCCGGCCTCGCCAAACAGCGTCCCGACCCTGCCGATCACTCCGGGCACGTCGTCGTAGAGGCAGAACACGAAGAGCGGCGCGAGCTCGAGCTCGATGTCGAAGCCGAGGACGTTGACGAGCCACAACCGATGGTCGCTGCCGATCGTCGTGCCGGCGACCTCGACGGTGGAGTCGCCGTTGCGCAGCTCGACGCGCACGAGGTTCGTGTAGTCGCGGGCCGTCCTGGAGCGCTCCTCGCGCACCTCGATCCCACGCTCGGCGGCGATGAGCGGCGCGTTGACGACGTTGACCGGCCGGTCTGCGCGGCCCTGAAAAGCGCCGTTGAGCGCCGCGACCGTGAGGAGGCGCGCGTCGTAGTCGGCGAGGGCGCCGTGAACCGCGACCACGATCTCCGTGGCCGAGCCGTCCGCGAGCTCCATCGCGATCCGCCCGAGCCGCGAGGCGAGCGGCACGTACGGCCCCACCATCTCGAGGTCGTCGGCTCCGACCACCGGGATGTTGACGGCGTTCGAGACCGGGCCGCCCTCGAGCGCGGCGGCAACCTGCTCGGCCACGATCACGCCCGCGCGATCCTGCGCCTCCCCCGTCGACGCCGCGAGATGCGGCGTGACGACGACGTTGTCGAGCTCGAGCAGCGGGCCGGTGTACGGCTCGTCCACGAAGACGTCGAGGGCCGCGCCGGCGACCTTGCCGGAGCGAAGCGCCCCGAGCAGGGCGTCCTCGTCGAGGAGCGGGCCACGGGCGGCGTTGACGATCCGGACGCCCGGACGCATCGCGTCGAACGCGGCTGCGCCGACCGAGCCTTGCGTCTCGGGCGTCAGCGGCAGGTGCAGGGTCAGGAAGTCCGCAGCCGCGTACACGTCCTCGGGCGACTCGACGCCCTCGGCGCCGAGCTCGCGGAACCGCTCCGCCGTGACGTACGGGTCGTAGGTGACGACCCGCATCCCGAGCCCGAGCGCACGCCGGGCCACCTGCTGCCCGATCCGGCCGAAGCCCAGGACGCCCAGCGTCTTGCCGGCGAGCTCGATCCCGCCGTAGGCGCTCCGTTCCCAGCGGCCCTGCTTGAGGGCGGCGTGCGCCTGCGGGATGTTGCGCGCGAGCCCGACGAGCAGCCCGATCGTGTGCTCGGCGGCGGAGACCACGGTGGACTCGGGCGCGTTCGCCACGATGATCCCCCGCCTCGTCGCCGCGTCGACGTCGACGTTGTCGACGCCCACGCCCGCGCGGCCGATCACCTTCAGGCGCTCGGCGCGCGCGATCAGGTCGGCAGTCAACTTGGTCGCGGAGCGGACGACGATCGCGTCGTAGTCGCCGATGATCTCCTCGAGCGCGCTCTCGGCGTCGACGTCCACCTCGAAACGCTCGCGCAGCAGGTCGACACCGGCCTCCGAGATCTCCTCGCGAACGAGGACGCGCGGCGTCACCTGCGTGAGGGTTCGCTGCTGAAGGCCTCGAGCGCTGCGGTCACCGCGACTCCGCGCTCGACGTCCACGCCGAGGTCGGCGAGAACGAGCTCGACGGCTCCGATCTGCGTCGTGATGTCGAAGGCGTCGAACCAGCCGATGTGGCCGAGGCGGAAGATCTTCCCCTTCAGCTCGCCCTGGCCGTTCGCGATCGTGATCCCGAAGCGGTCGCGGACGCCGCGGATCACGTCGCCGGAATCGACTCCCGCGGGCGCGCGGACCGCCGTCACGACGGCGCTCCGGTCCTCATCCGGGGAGAAGAGCTCGAGCCCGAGCCCCTTCACGCCCGCGCGCGCGGCCCGGCCGAGCCGGACGTGGCGCTCGAACGCGGCGTCCAGGCCTTCGTCGAGCAGGAGCCCGAGCGCGACGTCGAGCCCGGCCACCAGCGAGACGGGCAGCGTGACCGGCGCGTCGAGCGTCGCCTGCGCCTTGCGCGTCCGTTCCCAGTCGAAGTAGAAGCGCGGCGCGGTGCCGGTCGCGGCGAGCGCGGCCGCCGAGACCGCGGCGAGGCCGAGCCCCGGAGGGGTCATGAGCGCTTTCTGGGAGCCGGAGACGACGACGTCGAGGCCCCACGCATCGGTCTCGCACGGGACGGCGCCGAGGCTCGAGACGGCGTCGACGACGACGAGCGCTCCCGCCTCCTTCGCCGCCGCCGCGAGTGCACGCACGTCGGCGACGACTCCGGTCGAGGTCTCGGACTGCACGAGCCAGACCGCTTTCACCTCTTGCTCGGCCAGGCGCGCGCGCAGGTCGTCGGGGTCGGGCGTCTCGCCCCAGCCGTAGCGGAGCACGTCCACGTCCGCCCCGAACGCGGTCGTCATCGCGACCCAGCGCTCGCCGAAGCTTCCGGCCGAGACGACGAGATGCCGTTCCCCCGGCGAGACGAGGTTCGCGACGGCCGACTCGAAGGCTCCGGTGCCCGAGGCGCCGAAGAGGAGCACGTCACTCTCCGTCCGGCAGACGTCGCGCAGGCGCGTGAGCACGCGCTCGTAGACCGGCAGGAACTCGGGGCTGCGGTGATGGATGACGGGCGCGCCGACCGCGGCCAGCACCTCGGGAGGCACCGGCGTCGGCCCGGGCGTGAACAGATAGCGCTTCGTCGCCACGTTCGAACCGTAGCGTTCTACTCTGCCGGACATGGAAGCCCTGATCGCCTTCGCCGCCGCCCTCCTCACGTTCCGGCTCACCGGCCTGCTGGCGGGGCGGTATCGGAGCAGTGGGCGGCCGGAGCTCCTCGCCTGGGCGGCCGGGCTCGGCGCCTACGCGGTTGCTGCCGCCGCCATCGCGTGGGGCGAGGCCGCGGGCTGGGACGACCGCGCGTTCCGCGTCTACTACGCCGCGGGAGCCCTGTTGACGGCTCCGCTCCTCGGCGCCGGCTCGCTGCTGCTCGCCGGCCGTCGTCGAGCGGCACCCGTCGTGCTCGCCTACGCGGGCCTCGCCGTCGGGATCGCCCTCGCCGTGCCGGTGCACGGCGTCTTCGCGGCCCACGGCATCCCCGCCGCGCAGGACCATCTCGCGTTTCTCCCGGCCCGGCTGCTGGCGATCGTCGCCAACATCGCCGGGACGTTGGCAGTGGTCGGCGTCGCGCTGCGCTCCTTCCGGCGCCGGCCCCTCGGGAACGGTCTGATCCTCGCGGGCATCGCCGTCGCGGCGACGAGCAGCGCGCTCGCGGGCCTCGGAGCCGCCGCAGGCAGCGCGGTCGGGATTGCAATCGGCGCCGTGCTGCTGTACGCAGGATTCGTCGCACCCGCGCACATTCCGACTTCTTTCTGGCCAAAAATGGCCCATCGCTGAGTTACAAGCGTTGCCTTAACAAAGCACAAACGTGCTGGTCGCTACCCTCGGGCCACCGATCGCATAAGCCGCGCCGAGTGGTGCACGCCTGAGGGCGTCAATGCCCGCTCGGCCTCCGACTTGCAATCGACCCAGGAGGTTTCGAATTGCGGCGCTTTATCCTGGCCTGCGGGCTCCTGCTCGCGTTCGCAGGCATGGCCACTGCGGCCACGGCCGGAACGGCCACGAGTAACACCGACAGCACTCCGATTTCCGCCGCGGGCACGCTGACGGCGGTCGCTGTGACCGCCGCTGCGAAGCGGCCGTCGCACTGGGAGCTGCACACCGCAGCCACCTGGCGGAGCCACATCCGCCGCTTCCGCGCGGACACGCGGCACTGGCAGACGGTCATGCACGGCCGCCCGCCGGCCGACAGCTCCCGCTCGCTCGCCGCTCGCTCGCTCGGGCGGCTGCGGCAGCTCGAACGGCGCTGGCGGCACCGCGCCCACAGCGCGTGGTTGCACGCGACGCACCCGCCCCAGATGCGGGACTGGCTCTGCATCCATCGCTACGAGGGCAGCTGGGGCGACTCCGGCAGCCCGTACTGGGGCGGCCTGCAGATGGATCTCTCGTTCCAGCAGACGTACGGCGGCTGGCTCCTGCGCCACAAGGGCACCGCGGATCACTGGAGCCCGCTCGAGCAGATCTGGGTCGCCGAGCGCGCCTCGCACTCCCGCGGCTTCTCGCCGTGGCCGAACACGGCGCGTGACTGCGGCCTTTACTAGCGCTTTTACCTGCTCCTCGCGCATTTCGACGGCCTGCTGACGCAGGTCGTTGTCATGTTGCCGTCATTTAGACTTGACATTGACATCAGAGTGATGTCATACTGCAGCCATGCAGATCGACGGAACCATCCAAGCGCTCCGGGAGGACCTCGTCCGCGTCGCGGCTCTCGGCGACGAGAACACGTCGCGCGCGGCCGAGCTCCTCGCTGTAGCGCTCGAGTCGTCCCTCGGCCGCAGGATCCAGGACGCCCTCGGCGAGGCGGCGCTCGAGCTCAACGACCAGCTCGAGACCTCGCACGTCGAGTTGCGCGTCTCGGGCCATGACCTCCAGCTCGTGCTCGTCCGTGAGGACGGCACCGTGCCGGAGCAGGCCGACGAGGCGTTCTCGGCCCGCATCACGCTTCGACTCCCCGAGAGCCTGAAGGTGCGGATCGAGTCCGCCGCCACCCGCGAAGGCGCATCCGTCAACACGTGGCTCGTCCAGGCGCTGCAACGGGCGGTCGAGCCGCGCCGTTCGTCGTCTTCCAGAAGCCGCAACCGCCTCACCGGCTACGGCCACAACTGAGAGGAGCAAGGCATGTACCCCGACTACCACGACATCCTCAAGCTCCGCGAGCAGCCGCTGCGCCACGATCGGCGCCAGGCTCCTCGCGACAGCGAGATCCGGCTGCGCGTCAAGCGCCTGACTCGGGTGTACCTCTGAGATGCTCGAGCGCACCTTCCACACTCCATTGCCTCTCGAGCTCGAGGTCGGCATACCCTCCGGCGGCATCGAGGTCGAGACGACCGAGGGCGAGGAGTCGAACATCACCGTCGACGGCGACGACCGCCTGCTCGAAGAGGTCGAGATCCGCCAGGACGGCAACCGCCTTGTCGTTGCCTACCGCGGCAAGGGGAAGCTCGGCTTCTCGCTCTCTCCGTTCTCGCTCGTCTTCGGCAGCGAGCTGCGGGTGCGGGCCACCGTTCCGCACACCGCAGCCGTCAAGGTCAAGACCGCGTCCGCGGACGCCCAGCTGAACGGACGCTTCGGCGCCCTCGGCGTGAACTCGGTCTCCGGCGACGTCCGCCTGCGCGGTGAGATCGCCGGCAGCGCGAACATCAAGACGGTCAGTGGCGACGCCGACCTCGACCGGGTCGAAGGGGACATGTCCGGGCACACCGTCTCGGGCGATCTCCGCATCGGTCCGATCGCAGGTTCCAGCGACGTGAAGACCGTCTCCGGCGACATCCGGCTCCAGGCCGTCACCTCCGGCGACGTCCGCTTCTCGAGCGTCTCCGGCGACATCGAGATCGGCATCGCGCAGGGGTCCGCCCTTGACGTCGACGCGGGCTCGACCTCGGGCGACCTCTCCTCGGAGGTGCCGCTCGCCAGCGAGCCGATGCCCGGCGACGACGCGCCCGCCCCGACCGTCGTCCTCCGCGGCCGCACGGTCAGCGGCGACGTCAAGGTCTTCCGCGCGGGCTGATGCGCCACCTGCTCGCCGATCGCAACACACGGCTGCTGCTCTACGGCCAGACGCTGTCGTCGTTCGGCGACTGGGCGATGCTGATCGTGCTCGCGATCTGGATGAAGACGCTGACCGGGTCGAGCGCACTCGCCGGGCTGACGTTCTTCGTCTTCGGCGCGGGCTCGCTGCTGGCGCCGCTCGGCGGGCTGCTCGCCGACCGGGTGCGCCGGCTGCCGCTGATGATCGTCGCCGACTGCGTGCTGGGAGCGTTCGTGCTCGTGCTCCTGCTCGTCCACGACCGCAGCGACGCGTGGCTGATCTACGCGGTCGCGTTCTTCTACGGCGCGCTCGGCACCGTCTTCTACCCCGCCCGGTCCGCGCTGCTCAAGGTCATGCTCCCGCAGGAGCTGCTCGGAGAGGCGAACGGAGCGCTCACGGCCACGCGGGAGGGCCTGCGGATCATCGCGCCGCTCGCGGGCGCCGGGCTGTACACGCTGCTCGGCGGCGGCGCGGTCGCGGTGCTCGACTCCGCCACGTTCGCAGCGTCCGTCTTCTTCCTCTCGCGCATGCGCGTGCACGAGGAGAAGCCCGCGCCGCCCGAGCACCACTTCACCCGCGAGGTGACGGCCGGGCTGCGCCACGTCTGGGAGACGCTGCCGTTGCGCCAGGTCGTCGGGGGCATCGCCGTCGCCCTGCTCGTCGTCGGCTTCGCCGAGACGCTGATCTTCTCCGTCATCGCGGCGCTCGGAGAGCCGCCCTCGTTCTTCGGCGTCTTTGCGACGATCCAGGGAGTCGGCTCGATCGCCGGCGGCGTCACCGCGGCTGCGGTGCTGCGCCGGCTCGGCGAGGTGCACCTCGTCGGTCTCGGTCTCGCGCTGTTCGCCTTCGCCGATCTCTGCCTGATCGTCCCCTCGCTCGGAGTGGTGCTCGTCGCCGGCCCGATCGCGGGCGTCGGCGTGGCCTGGGCGATCGTCGGCTTCTCGACGGCCCTGCAGACGCGCACGCCACTCGCGATCCAGGGCCGCGTCTCGGCCGCCGCTGATCTCACCCTCTCGGTCGCGCAGACGACCTCGATCGCGACGGGCGCGCTGCTCTCGACGGTCGTCGACTATCGGATCCTCTTCGCGGTCATGGCGGCCGTCGTCGTGGCCAGCGCGGGCTACCTGCTGACTCGAGAGGAGTCGACCCCGGCTCCTGCGACGATGGAGGCGTGACCGAGCTCGTCCCGCTGCGGCGCAACCGCGACTTCCTGCTCTACCAGAGCGGCGGACTGCTCTCGACCTTCGGGTCGGGGATCTCCGGGATCGCGTACCCACTGCTCACGCTCGCGCTGACCGGTTCTGCGGCCAAGACGGGCTACGTCGGGGCGGTCGAGTTCCTCCCGCTCGTGCTCCTGGCCGCGCCCTTCGGGGTGGCAGCCGACCGCTTCGACCGACGGCGGCTGATGATCGCCGCGGACGCGGCCGGGGCGACGGCGCTCGCGGTGCTGGGCACGGCGGTGCTGACGGGGCACGCGAGGTTCTGGCTGATCGTGGTCGTCGCGTTCATCGACACGAGCGCGGCGGTGCTCTACCGCTCGGGCTCGAGCGGAGCCATGAAGGCGGTCGTCCCGACGCCGCAACTCGCCGACGCGTCGAGCGTGACGATGGCGCGCATGTCGATCGTGCGGCTCGTCACGCCGCCGCTCGGCGGCCTGCTCTACGACCTCTCGCGCGGCCTGCCGTTTCTCGTCGACGCCGTCTCGTATGCGTTCTCGACCGCTGCGCTCCTGCTGATGCGGACGCCGTTCCAGGAGGAGCGCGTGCCCGGCGCGCGCACGCCCTTCCGCGAGGGGCTCGCCTACTTCTGGAGCATTCCGTTCCTGCGCGCGACCGTCGGCATGATCGCCGCGAGCAACCTCGTCGCAGTCGGCGCGCCGATCGCGCTCATCATCCTCGCCCACCGGCAAGGGCTCTCGGGCTTCGCGATCGGCGTCTTCGTGGCGATTCAGGGTGGAGCGCTGCTCCTGGGGTCGACGCTGTCCCCGCTGCTGCGCCGGCACTTCCCGATGCGGGCGATTCTCCTCTCGGAGTTCTGGATGGCGCTCGTCTACAGCGCGTTCCTCGTCTACCCGAGCGTCTACGTGCTCGCCGGCTGCATCGCGCTGCACGCGTTCTGGTTCCCGAACACCGACTCGGCGATCCAGGCGTACTCGTACATGCTCATCCCCGATCGTCTGCTCGGGCGGGCCATGGCGGCCTCGGGCACGCTGCGCGCCGCATCGGCGCCGCTCGGTCCGCTCCTCGCCGGGCTCCTGCTCGCGCACACCTCGGCTCAGGTCACCATCGCAGTACTCGCCGCGCCGGTCGTCGTGGCCGCGGTGCTCGGGACGCTGAGCACGGCGATCCGCGACCTGCCTAGCCTCGAAGCTTCTCCCGCAGGAGCCGGCTGACGACCTTCGGGTCGGCCTGGCCCTGGGTCTCGCGCATCACCTGGCCGACGAAGAAGCCGAGCACGCCCTCCTTGCCGCCGCGGTAGGTCTCGACCTGCTCGGGGTTCGCCGCAAGAACGGCGTCGATGGCCGGAACCAGGGAAGCCTCGTCGGAGACCGCGGTTCGCGAGAGGTAGTCGCTTGCCTCGATAGGTCCACGCGCAGCTGCAGCCATCGCCTCGTCATACGCCTCGCGGGTAATGGAGGAGCGGTGGCTGACGAGTTCGCCTGCGGCGTCGGCGTTCTCCGGCAGGAAGTCGTGGTTCATGGCGACCGCAGCTGCCGACTGCCATGGAACGCCTCGCTCGGCAAGTGCTTGAGCCCGCCAGTCATTCTCGGTCATTACCAGCTCTTCGGCAAAAGCAAAGGCCGTATCAGAGGCCAACTTGGACTCGATCCGCCTGATCCGAGCTCCCGGCAACTCGGGAACCTGCCCACGCAGCCGCTCGACGAGCTCGGCCGGCGGCTCGACCGGGACGAGGTCCGGCTCGGGGAAGTAGCGGTAGTCGTCGGCCTCCTCCTTCGAGCGGTGCACGGTGAGGCGGTCGGTGTCGGGCTCGTAGTCGTACGTCGACTGCGCGACCTCCTCCCTCGCCTCGTGCGCGACGACCTGCTGCCGGAACGCGGCCTCGATCGCGCGCCCGATGAAGCGGAAGGAGTTCATGTTCTTGATCTCCCAGCGCGGCCGGAACCCCTCCTCCCCGACCTGCCGCACCGAGACGTTGACGTCCGCGCGCAGCGTGCCCTTCTCCATGTCCGCGTCCGACACATCGAGCTCGCGGATCGTCTGCCGCAGGAGGCGGAGATAGGCCATCGCCTCGTCGGCCGAACGGAGGTCGGGCGCGCTCACGATCTCGAGCAGCGGCGTGCCGCCGCGGTTGAAGTCGACGAGGCTGTAGTCGGCGCCGACCGAGCGGCCCGTCGCGCCACCGGCGTGGACGGTCTTCGCCGCGTCCTCCTCGAGGTGCGCGCGGACGATGCCGATCTCGCGGTCGCCGTCCTCGGTCGGCAGCAGGAACCGGCCGGCGCCACAGAGCGGAGCCTCGTACTGGCTGATCTGGTAGCCCTTCGGCAGGTCGGGATAGAAGTAGTTCTTGCGGGCGAAGACGGCGCGCCCGGCGATCTCGCAGTCGAGCGCGAGGCCGAGCAGGATCGTGAGCTCGATCGCGCGCGCGTTCGGGACGGGCAGTGCGCCGGGATGCGCGAGGCAGACGGGACACGTGTGCGTGTTCTCGGCGGCGCCGTACTCGAGGGCGCAGCGACAGAACATCTTCGTGCGCGTCTTGAGGTGCGCGTGCACCTCGAGCCCGCAGACCAGCTCCCACTCAGACGTGTCCATCGAGCTTCTCCTTGGCCTTGCGCAGCGCTTCTTCGACGTCCTCGCGCACCTGCACCATCGCGACGCGCTGCTCGAGCGGACCGTGCGTCTCGATCAGCCAGAGCTCGCGCTCGCCGGCTTCGAGCTGGAGCTTCACGTCGCCGACGAGGGCGGCGCGCGAGCCGTCGAGCACGCGGGGGCGCTCGCCGAAGACGCGCTCCACGGCGAGCACGAACTCGGCGGACGGATCCTCGAACCGATAGGTCACGTGCGCAGCCTCTCCGGCACGACGTCGAAGCCGAGCGCCTGCTCGAGCGCGTGACCGATCCGGAAGAGCGTGTTCTCGGCGAACTGCGGCCCGACCAGCTGCAGGCCGACCGGCAGTCCCTCCGAAAGCCCGCACGGGACGTTGAGGCCGGGCAGCCCGGCCATGCAGGACGGGATCGTGAGCAGGTCGCTGAGGTACATCGCAATCGGGTCGGCGGTGCGGGCTCCGAGCGGGAAGGCGACGGTCGGCGAGGTCGGCGAGACGAGCGCGTCGAAGGTCTCGAACAGCGCGTCGTGCTCGCGTTTGATCACCGTCCGCAACTTCTGCGCCTGGCCGTAGTAGGCGTCGTAGTACCCGGCCGAGAGCGCGTAGGTCCCGACCATGATCCGCCGCTTCGGCTCGTCGCCGAACGCCTCGTCGCGCGTGCGCTCGTACATCTCGAGCCGCTCGGTGGCGTCGGCCCGGTAGCCGTAGCGGACGCCGTCGTAGCGCGCGAGATTGGAGGACGCCTCCGCCGGCGTGATCAGGTAATAGCAGGCCATCCCGTACTCGACCGAGAGCGGCAGCGAGCACTCCCCCACCTCGGCGCCGAGCTCCTCGAGCTGCGCGATCGCGGCCTGCACCGCCGCCGCGACGCCGGGCTCGATCCCCTCGGCCTGGTTCAGCTCCTTCGGGACGCCGACCCGGAGCCCGCGCAGGGCGTCGGCCTCCGGCAGCTCGATCCGGTGCGGGCGCTCGACCGTCGTGGTGTCACGTTCGTCACGGCCGGCGATGATCGAGTAGAGGTAGGCGCAGTCGCGGACGGTGCGCGCGACCGGGCCGACCTGGTCGAGGCTCGAGGCAAAGGCGACGATGCCGTAGCGCGAGACAGTGCCGTACGTCGGACGCAGGCCGACGTTGCCGCAGAGCGCGGACGGCTGCTTGATCGAGCCGCCGGTGTCGGAGCCGAGCGCCCACGGTGCGAGACCGGCGCTGACAGCGGCCGCCGAACCGCCCCCGGAGCCGCCGGGCACGCGCGACGGATCCCACGGATTGTGCGTCGGGCCGTAGGCGGAGTTCTCGGTCGAGGAGCCCATGGCGAACTCGTCGGTGTTCGTCTTGCCGAGGATGCGGAGGCCATGTGCCTTCAGCCGCTCGACGACGGTCGAGTCGTAGACCGGCACGTAGCCCTCGAGGATCTTCGAGCCCGCGGTCGTCGGGATCCCCTTCGTCCCGATCACGTCCTTGAGCGCGATCGGCAAGCCGTCGCCGCCCGGATCGTCGCAGAGATGGAGGTAACAGTGGAGCTCCTCGTCGCGCTCGTCTATCGCGGCGCGGTAGGCGGCGAAGAGCTCGGGGCCGGAGATCTCGCGTCGCTCGAGGAGACCCTTTGCCTCTTCCGCCGTGAGCTGGAGCGTGTCGATCACGTCGCGCCTCCGGGCGGGACCTTGAAGAAGTCGCCCTCGCGCTCAGGCGCGTTGGCGAGCGCGTCCTCGGCCGAGAGGCAGGGCCGCGGCTCGTCGGCCTCCCAGACGTTGACGACCTCGAGCGGATGCGAGGTCGGCGGCACGTCGGAAAGATCGAGCTCGGAGACCTTCGAGACGGCCTCGAGGATGTCGTTGAGCTGCCCCTGGAGGCGCTCGATCTCGTCCTCGCGCAGCTCGAGCCGCGCTAAATGCGCCACGTGCAGCAGCTGTGCTCTGCCGATCTTTTGGGGGTCAGTCGCCATTGCCTTCGATCCTTCCAAAAGAAAGGGCCCCTTGCCGGGGCCCTCTCAAC
The DNA here is from genome assembly GCA_963796555.1 of uncultured Actinomycetes bacterium. GTDB lineage: Bacteria > Actinomycetota > Thermoleophilia > Gaiellales > Gaiellaceae > Palsa-739. Next base: position 21,995 of record CAWCLZ010000001.1, read on the forward strand.
CTTGGTCCGACAGGTTCCCTAGATCGCCTGGACGTTCGCGGCCTGCGCGCCCTTGTCGCCCTGGACGACTTCGAACGACACGCGCTGACCCTCGGTCAGCGACTTGTAGCCGTCCATGGTGATCGCGGAGAAGTGGACGAAGACGTCATCGCCGCCTTCGCGCTCGATGAAGCCGTAGCCCTTCTCGTTCGAGAACCACTTTACGGTGCCCTCAGCCAACCCTTCCTCCTTGCAGAAAAACGACGGCCCGGGCACCGAGCCGCCGACCTTTGCTGAAACAGGCCGGAGTTTAACTCAGTTCTGCGGCGACGCAACGGCCGCGGACCTGCGCAATCGCGCTGCGGTAACCGTGTTCTGAAGCACCATCGCGATCGTCATCGGCCCGACACCGCCGGGGACCGGCGTCATGTACGCCGCGCGCTCCAGCGCGGCCGGATCGACGTCGCCGAGCACCTTGCGGCTCGACTCGTCCCGATTCATCCCGACGTCGATCACGGTCGCGCCCTCCCTGACCATATCGGCGGAGATGAGGTGCAAGCGCCCGACCGCGGCGACGAGGACGTCGGCCTCGAGCGTGTGCCGTGCGAGGTCGCGCGTGCGCGAGTGGCAGATCGTCACAGTCGCGTTGCGCTGGAGGAGCAGGTGCGCCATCGGCTTGCCGACGATGGCGGAGCGTCCCACGACCACGGCGTTGGCGCCCTCGAGCGGGAGCTCGTACTCGTCGAGCATCCGCATGATCCCGAGCGGCGTGCCGGGGACGAGCGTCGGCCGGCCGAGATAGAGGCGGCCGGCGTTCAGCGGATGGATGCCGTCGACGTCTTTGCCCGGCGCGATCGCCTCGATCACGCGGTTCTCGTCGATTTGGTCCGGTAGCGGGAGCTGGACCAGGAGGCCGTCGACGCTGTCGTCGGCGTTGACCTCGGCGATCCTCGCGAGCAGCGCCTCTTCGGCGGTGTCGGCGGGCAGCTCGATGTCGCGCGCGTCCATCCCGGCCTGCGTCGCGGCCTTCTGCTTGAGGCCGATGTAGATGTGCGACGCGGGGTCGTCCCCCACCAGGATCGTCGCGAGGCCGACGTGGCCGAGGTCGGCGACGGAAGCGGCCACCTCCTCGCGCACCTTCGCACCCAGCGCCTTACCGTCGATGATCGTCGCGGTCACGGCAGCGAGGTTACCCCGGTCGGCGCCCGCCACGTCCCGCCTGCGCGCAGCCGCTCGACGAGCGCGCCCTCGAGCGTGGTCCGCGGGCGCAGCCTGTCGAGGTCCCGGTCGTAAGTGTGGAAGACGAACCGGAGCACGTCGTCGTTCCCGTCCTTCCCCTCGTTCCGCAGCTCGAAGCGCCGCTGGAAACGGACGATGTTCGAGGCCCGCGGCAGGGCCTCGGCGAGCTGCGGATCGAGCAGCCACGAGGTGCACTGCGCCGTGTGATGGCTCGGATAGACCTCGCGCGCCCGCGCGAACGAGGCGTCGCAGGCGGTGGGGTCGAGCGGGAGCCCTGTCTCGGGGATGTGGACGTCGAGCACGCCGTCGCCGTGGTCCTCGAACTGCAGCCGGCCGAGCTCGGAGAGCTTCCCGTCCCAGATCAGCTCGATCCACTCGAGCTCCCAGCCGCCCGGCTCACCCCCGCACGCCCGGTGGAGCGCGACGTGGCGGGGCAACGCCTGGATCGTGGCGCGGGACTCCTCGCCGGTGAGGCCGAGCGCCCGGTGCCGCGCCTGCAGGTCCGGGATCCGGACGACGAAGGACTGCGCGAGTGGATCGTCCTCGAAACGAAGCTCCACTAGGCTCCGCACGATGCCACGCCTGCCCCGCAAGAACGACCCAAACTCGATCCTGGCCCGCCAGGAGGCGCTCGGGCTGCCCGAGGTCGATGTCGAGCCGTACGCGAAGGCGGCCGAGTCGGTGACCGGCCTCGTGTCCATCCCGGTCTCCGTCGCGCAGCTCGCGGTCTCGCTCGGCGAGTACGAGCTGTCGGAGGACGGCGAGGTCGTCGAGACCGGCCGCTCGGACGAGGAGGTCGTCGTCCCGCTCGCGCACACCGAAGGCGGACTGACGGCCTCCGTGCAGCGCGGCGCAAAGGCGATCGCGGAGTCCGGCGGCTGCAGGACGTATGTGATCGCGGACAGGATCACCCGAGCATCCTGTTTCGTTTGCAAAGACGCGGGGGACGCGCTCACACTCGCCCGCTGGCTCGAGGAGCAGGTGCCGGCGATGCGCGAGTTCCTGCGCGAGTCGGACAACCCGGAGCTGTCCCGTCATGCCGTCCTCCGCGAGACGAAGACGCACGTCGTCGGCCCGATGTGCCACGTCCTCTGGCGCTTCACGACCGGCGACGCCTTCGGCGCGAACATGATGACCCGCAACGCCTACGCGCTGAACATGGCGTACGTCCTGCCACAAGCGCCGGTGCCGATCGAACGGACGATCCTCGAGGCGAACATGGGCGGAGACAAGAAACCGTCCTTCGAGTACTTCCAGCAGGGTCATGGCAAGACGGTGATCGCGGAGGTGACGCTGACCGAGGCGGCGATCGAGCGCGTGCTCCGGACGACCGTCGGCGACCTCGAGGAGCTCGCCTGGGCCGGGACGCACGGCGCGGTCGCCTCCGGGATGCAGTCGGTCGCATTCACACCGGCCTCGGCGATCGCCGCGGTGTTCGCGGCGACGGGCCAGGATCTCGGGCTCGTCGGCACGAGCTCGATGGCGCACGGGACGGAGCAGCGGGTGGACGGCGGCCTCCACGTCGCGATCCGCTTCCCCGGGATCGAGGTCGGCACGGTCGGCGGCGGCACGACGCTGCCCGATCCCAAGCGTTGGCTCGAGCTGATGGGCTGCGCCGGGACGGGCAAGGTCTACCGGCTCGCGCAGCTCGTGGCGGCGACGGCGCTCGCCCTGGAGATCAGCGCGTCGGCGGCGATGGCGACCGCCGGAAGCGAGAACTTCTTCCGCGCCCACTTCGAGCGCGGCGGCCTGCGGACCTAGGCGAACGACTCGCGGCTGAGGCTGCGCAGCCGCGTCCAGTGAGCAACGCCGAGAGCCGCGCCGACGAAGATCAGCGCTTGCGGGCCGGAGAGGTAGTACGGATAGAGCACCGGATCGAGCAGCAGCCGCGCGACGACGACGGCGAGCGGAGCCGCCCACAACGCATGCGGGGAGTGGCGTAGGACCGTCGCGACTGCGACACCCGCGCCCGCGGCGACGACTGCCTGCGGTGACGAGCAGCGAGAGCGGCGCCGGCGGCGGACGTCCCACTCGAACGACAGCATCGCTAAATGGCCGCCGAGCATGAAGGGAACGAACAGCGCGAGCGCGGTGGCGCCGGCCACGAGCGCACCGGCGCACGCTTGGCGCCAACGCGGAGCGAGGGCGAGCACCGCGACCCCGAGGATTCCCCAGGTATCGAACCCGGCGGAGAGACCGATCAGCAGCCCCGCCGTCCACGTCCGGCCGCGGCGAAGATCCAGACGAGCGGGATGACGGCGTCGGCGGGATGTCCGACCGAGTAGCCGACTCGCGTCACGCCGGTGGCGACGGCCAGGAGCCCGACGCCGCCAAGCAGGACGGGCTCTTCACCCCGACGAGGCGCGCCGCGGCCACCACGAGGAGCGCCGTCCCGACGGAGACGAGAAGTGCGAGCGCGACGGCCGAACGTCCGGCGAAGCCGTAGAGCGGGAGCTGCAACGGTCCGGCCTGCACGTCGGACAGGGCGTACGCGCTGCTCCAGTGCGAGGACAGGAAGGTCCGCCCGACCCGCGGGAATACGGCCGAATCGCCGCTGAGGACAAACTCCTAGTGGAGCGCGACGACCGCGGCGGCCGCAGCCGGCACCTTCCACGGGAGGCTGTGACCGAGCAGCCCGAACTGTCCTGCGAGACGCCTCCGCACACCGGGCTAATCGGCAGGTGCGGGACGTTCGTTTAGCTTCGCTCGCCTGCTCCCTCCCGGAGCTGGCGGTCGTATTCGCCCTGGTCGTAGTGGCCTAGCGACGCGGCGATCAGGCCCTCCTCGGCGATCGTCCACTCCTCGAAGCCCGGGATGCGCACGCTCCGCCCGGTCTCGGAACTCGTGCCCGTGAAGGTCCACCGGTACTCGACAACGCCGTCGTCCCGGAGGACGAGCTCGTCCAGGAAGACCAGGATGTCCGGGAAGGCCGCGATGAACCCTGCTGCAACATCGTGGACCCCGGCCGCGTCACCGCCGTTGATGGCGATCGTCCCGCCGGGGACGTAATGCGCGGCAACGCGCGCGGGATCGCGGCTGCACCAGGCTTCGGTGTAGCTCCGCGCGAGCTCCTCGATCTGTCCGCTGTCGTGCGTCACGCCGCCGCGACTCTAACGCCCGACCCGCTAGCGTCCAGCGTTGTCCGAGCGACGCGAAAGGGGAAGACGATGACGACACTCGAGAACCGCCCGAACACCGCAGTCCTCGTAATCGACGTGCAGAACGGCGTCGTGGGTGGCGCCTACGAGCGGGACACCGTCGTCGCGAACGTCGGCGCCGTTGTCGAAAAGGCTCGCGCGGCCGAGGTTCCGGTCGTCTGGGTGCGGCACCAGAGCGACAACCTCGCGGAGGGAAGCGATGAGTGGCAGATCGTCCCGGAGCTGAGCCCGGACGAGAGCGAGCCGCTCGTCGAGAAGCGATATCCGGACTCGTTCGAGGAGACGACGCTCGAGTCGCTGCTCGCCGACCTCGCTGTCGGGCGCCTCGTCGTCGTCGGCGCGCAGACGGACGAGTGCGTGCGCTCGACACTGCACGGTGCGCTGGTTCGCGGCTACGACGCGACGCTCGTCAGCGACGCTCACACGACTGAGGATCTCTCGCCGTGGGGCGCACCGCCCCCCGAGCTCGTGATCGCGCACACGAATCTCTACTGGGGCAACCACGAGGCGCCGGGCCGCACGGCCGGCACCGTCGAGTCGAAGGACGTCGACTTCGCAGCGCCCTAAAGAGGGCTGCGGGCCTATCGTCCTGCTCCGACTAGAGTCGGCCGATCGACCGGCGCGAATTCCTCGAGCGGGCTGCAACTGTCGCAATCGGAGCGGGCGCGCTCGGCGTCGTATCCGGCTTCCGGCTCGACGCTCTGAGCGGACCGTTCCGAGAACTCGCACACGAAATCGAAGGTACGGTCGTGACTCCCGGTAGCCCGGCCTACAGGCGCGACAAGGTGTCGGTCGACAGCCGCTTCGATGGCGCGCACCCGCGGGCGATCGTTTACTGCCGATCCGCGGAGGACGTCGAGAAGACGGTGCGCTGGGCGCAGAACCACGCGATCCACCTCGTCCCTCGCTGCGGCGGCCACTCCTACGCCGGCTACTCGACGACGAGCAGCGGCGTCGTCGTCGACCTGTCACGGATGCACGGCGTCGACGTCCGGAACGGCATCGCGACCGTCGGCGCGGGCGCGCGCCTGATCAGCGTCTACGCACCTCTGGCCGCGCTCGGGCTGACCGTCCCTGCGGGCTCCTGCCCGACCGTCGGCATCGGCGGCCTTGCGCAGGGCGGCGGCATCGGCTACGCCGGTCGCAAGTTCGGCCTGACCTGCGACAACCTCGTCGGCATCTCGCTAGTGACAGCGAAGGGGCGACTTCTCAATTGCAACGAGCATCAGAACCCCGACCTCTTCTGGGCCTGCCGAGGAGGCGGCGGCGGGAACTTTGGGATCGCGACGAGTTTCCGCTTCCGGACGCACCGGATCGCCGACGTCTCGTCCTACCAGGTGGTCTGGCCGTGGTCGGACGCCGCCCGAGCCCTCCGTGCCTGGCAGGCGTTCGCGCCGCATGCTCCCGCCGGGCTGTTCTCGACGCTCTACCTGGCCACGAATGGCCAGCGAGGACTCGGCACTCAGCCATTCGTCAGTTCCAGCGGCCAGTTCTTCGGCAGCGAGACCGAGCTCAGGTCACTCATCGCGCCACTCGCCTCTGCCGGCACGCCGACGGATGTGACCGCCGGGACGCTCTCGTACCTCGACGCGATCATGCACTGGGCCGGCTGCCATCCGCTCGAGCAATGCCACGTCGTGGGACACCACAGGTTCAAGGGCAAGTCCGACTACATCGACGTGCCGCTCTCGAACGCGGGGATCAACACATTGCTTGCCGGCCTGGAGGCGAGCCAGGCGAGCACCACTCTCGGCGACGCCGCGCTCCTCTTCGACGCCTACGGAGGTGCGATCAACCGCGTGCACTCGGCGGCCACCGCCTTCGTCCACCGCAACGCGCTCTTCTCGATCCAGTACTTCTCGAGCTGGGCCGGCAACGGCGCCGGTGACCTGCGCTGGATCCGGAACCTCTATGCGGCCATGCGCCCCTACGTCTCCGGGTTCGCCTACCAGAACTACATCGACCCCGACCTCAAGACCTGGCAGCACGCGTATTACGGCTCAAACCTCAGACGCCTGGCCGCCGTCAAGCGGAAACACGACCCGCACGGCTTCTTCCACTTCGCTCAGAGCATCCCGACCCGGGTCTGAGCACGCTCGCCTGGGCCAGTGTTCCGGAATGCCCCCCGAGCAGAGCGCGGTTATTGAGCGCTCTGTGGCGGGAAATCTCCGTGCTGCCTGACTAGGGTGACGCGGCCGTGCGGGCTGCTGACGACGAACCGCCACCAGTGATGTTGTGTTCGCTGCGGCGAGCCGGAGAGCCGGAACGACTTCCACGGCCAAGTCTCGGTGAACGTAACGACCTCCGGGCCGAGCATGCCGACGCTAATTGCTGTTCGGCATGTGGCCTTAATCCCACGAGATGGTCCACCGCGTGGGAGAACGCAGTGGTTAGTAGTGCTCGGGGTATTGGGGAAGATCCGCATGATCGGCCATGAAGCCTGCACACGCGCGATTGCGGGATCGACCCCTGATGCAATGTTCGGACTTCCCGAGGTCGTTGGAGTGCTGGTCGGTGGAGTAGTCGCCTGGTGGCTCCCGGCACAGCCAGACACAGTCAAAGCGACCACGGCGAGAACGGATAGCAATGCCAGGCACTTCACCTCGGTAAAGGTACGACACCGCCGCTCCAGATGTCACACGGTCGCCTGGGCCAGTGTTCCGGCATGTCACCCGGACGCTTCGGTGTCCTCGCCCAGTCCGTTGCGCACCCAAAGCCAGATGATCCCGCCGGCCAGCGCGAAGCTGAACAGCGCAAGAAGGACCGAGACCGGGAGTATGAGCAGCGCCAGTCCACCTGCGGCCACGGCCTGCGCCGTGACCAGCACGAAGAGGAGGCCGGTGCAGACTCGAACCACGATCGCCTGCAGGGCGGCAAGAGTGGCGTCGAGCCGTTGAATCGCGCGGCCAAGCAAGACCCTGATCCCGATCGTTGCGAGGATGACTGCGCCGATCGCGAGATATGCGTCCCTCACGAGGCGAATCTAGCTCTCGCCTGAGGCGCCCTCGCTCAGCCGGCAGGCAGGCGGACGTCGGAGACGTCGAGGCCGAGGGAGTTCGCGAGCCGGACGCCGTGGTTCAGTTCCTCGCGCAGCCGCTCGCGGTCGCGGGCCTCCATCAGGGTCCCGATCACCTCGCGCGCCTTCGGCCGCCAGAGGACGTGGCTCGCGAAGACCGGCAGCATCGTGTTCGCGGCCTCGACGAGGCGCGTGCGCACGTTCGTCCCCGCCGACTGCAGCAGCACCCGCTCGTACGCCATCCCGGCGCCGTGGTGGATGCCGTCGTCGATCGCGAGCCGGTTGCAGAGATCCTCGAGCACCGTCCCGCGCGACGAGCGCGCGATCAGGCGGAAGCGCGGGATGATCAGCCGCTCGAAGAAGACCTGCATGAGGAAGACCTTCTCCTCGAGCAGGTCGGCCTCGAGGAACATGTGGGCGAGCTGGTCGAGATACGGGTCGCGCTCCCCCTCCCCGCCGACCTGGCCGATCAGCCGCAGCCACGCCTCCGTGTGGCGCGACTCGTCCTGCACCATCGTGGAGTAGTAGAGGCGCGCCTCCGGGTCCGGGGCCGCCGAGAGCAGCTGCGCCGCCATCTCGCACGCGAAAACGTCGGCCTGGAGCTGCTGCATGACCACCGAGCGCCAGATGTCGCGGCGCCGCGCCTGCCGCTGCGCCGCGCCCTTCCCCTCCGGAATGAACGGGATCTCTCCCCACGGCACGTCGTCCACCTGCCACTCCTGGTGCTTCGCCAGGTGGTAGAAGCGGAGGACGCCGGCGTACTCGGCCCGGGCCTCGGGCTCGGGGACGGCTTCGGCGCTCACGTTCCGGACCTTATCCTCCGCCGGATGATCGCACTCGTCTTCAGCTACGAGGTGGTGCGCGACGCGGCGGAGTTCGAGCGCGTCTACGGGACGGACGGCGAGTGGGCCGAGTTCTTTCGGCAGGGCCGCGGCTACATCGGCACGGAGCTCCTGCACGACGTCGAGGCGCCGAGCCGCTACCTCGTCATCGACCGCTGGGAGTCGGCCGACGCCTACAACGCGTTCATCGCCGCGCATCGCGAGGGGTACATGGAACGCGTTGACGCCACGCGGTTCCACCACGACAGCGAGCTGCGCTTCGGCACGTTCGAGACGCTTTTGTGACGGTACCTGGTACCCGTCGCGCATTTCGCCAGCGAGATCGTCGCGAACCTCGCATTGCGAGGCAGCCGGTGCTTGAAGAAGCCGCATCGCGCAGGCGATAATCGGGGCCGATGTCCGTGGAGGAACGCGCAAACGCCGCCGACCGGGTCCTCGCAGCGCGCGAGCGCTACGTCGCACGCGGAGTCTCGACGCCGACGCTCGTCGTCGGCCGCGCCGAGGGCGCCCGCGTCTGGGACGTCGACGGCCGCGAGTTCCTGGACTTCGCCGGCGGGATCGCCTGCCAGAACCTCGGCCACGGCCCGTCGGCCGTCGTCGCCGCGATCCACGAGCAGGTCGACCGCTACCTCCACCAGTGCTTCATGGTCGGGACGTACGAGCCGTACGTCGAGCTCTGCCGCCGGCTCGACGAGCTCTGGCCCGGCGATACCGAAACGAAGTCGATCCTCCTCAACTCGGGCGCAGAAGCGATCGAGAACGCCGTCAAGATCGCGCGCGCGGCCACCGGGAGAGCGGGCGTCGTCGTCTTCGACCGCGCGTTCCACGGCCGCACGAGCCTGACGATGGCGATGACGGCGAAGCTCGTCTACAAGCAGGGCTTCGGACCGCTCGGCACGGACGTGTACCGCGCCGCTGCGCCGTACCCGTTCCGCGGCATCACGACCGAGGACGCGCTCGCAAGCCTCGAGCTCCTCTTCCACCAGGACGTCGACCCGGGCGACGTCGCGTGCATCGTGCTCGAGCCCGTGCAGGGCGAGGGCGGCTTCATCCCGATGCCGCCGGAGTTCGTGCAGGCGCTGCGCAGGATCTGCGACGAGCACGGGATCGTCTACGTCGACGACGAGGTGCAGGCCGGCTGCGGGCGCACCGGAACGATGTGGGCGATCGAGCGGCTCGGCGTCGAGCCGGACCTGCTCGTCAGCGGCAAGACGCTCGGCGGCGGCCTGCCGCTCGCGGCGGTGACCGGACGCGCGGAGCTGATGGATGCCGTCCACGTCGGCGGGCTCGGTGGCACGTTCGGCGGCAACCCGGTCGCCTGCGCGGCCGCGCTCGCCGTGCTCGACGGGTTGACGGCGCCCGGTTTTGCCGGGACGGCCGACCGCGTCGGCTCGCTCCTGCGCGCTCGGCTCGGAGAGATCGCGGCGCGGCAGCCGCTCGTCGGCGAGGTGCGCGGGCTCGGGCCGATGCTCGCGCTCGAGCTGCGCGAGCCGACGCCCGACGCCGCGAAGGCCACGACTGCGGCCGCGTTCGAGAAGGGACTGCTCCTCCTCTCGTGCGGACTCGACGGGAACGTGATCCGGCTCCTCCCGCCGCTGACCGCGAGCGGCGAGGAGCTCGACCGCGGGCTCACCCTGCTGGAGGAGGCACTTGGCGACGCTGGCGCCGACCGCGCCTGACACGGATTCGCTCTCAGGGGCGCCCGCCGTCCGGCTGAGCGGCGTCCGCCGCGTGTACGGCGACGTCGTCGCGGTCGCAGGCGTCGACCTCGACATCGCCGCCGGCGAGTTCTTCACGATGCTCGGCCCGTCGGGCTCGGGCAAGACGACGACCTTGCGGGTCATCGCCGGCTTCGAGCGGCCTGACGCCGGCCGCGTCGAGCTGCAGGGCGTCGACGTCACGCGGGTCGCTCCCTCCCAGCGCGCGGTCAACACGGTCTTTCAGGACTACGCCCTGTTCCCGCACATGACCGTGGCCGAGAACGTCGAGTACGGCCTGCGGGTGAGAGGGATGTCGCGCCGCGACCGCCGGGCCCGGGCGCAGGACGTGCTCGAGCGCGTCCGCCTGCCGGGGCTCGGAGACCGCAAGCCGGTGCAGCTCTCGGGCGGGCAGCGGCAGCGGGTCGCGCTCGCCCGCGCGATCGTCAACGGGCCGCCGGTCCTCCTCCTCGACGAGCCGCTGGGCGCGCTCGACCTGAAGCTGCGCCAGGAGATGCAGATCTTCCTCAAGGCGCTCCAGCGCGACCTAGCGATCACGTTCGTCTACGTCACGCACGACCAGGAGGAGGCGTTGACGATGAGCGACCGGGTCGCCGTGTTCAACGAGGGCCGGATCGAGCAGGTCGGCGCGCCGGCGGAGGTCTACGAGCGCCCGCAGACGGAGTTCGTGGCCGGGTTTGTCGGCGTGTCGAACGTCCTCGAGCGGGACGGCCGGCGCTTCACGATCCGGCCGGAGAAGATTCGGATGAGCGACGAGGGCGGAAGAGGCGACGGCGAGACGGGAACGGTGCGCGAGGTCGTCTACGTCGGCATGGTCACCCGCTTCGTCGTCGATCTCGACGGCGGCGGCCAGCTCGTCGTCGTGCGGCAGAACCTCGAGACGTCCTCGCAGGAGGCGCTCTCGGAGCAGGGCAAGCGGGTCCGCCTCTCGTGGCGGCCGGAACACACGTATGAGATCGAGAAGGAGGGCACGTGAGGAGGATTCCCAAGAGGTCGCGCGTGACGGTCGTAGCCGTGGCGGCTCTCACAGCGGCGCTCGCGTTCGCGGCGAGCGGCTGCGGTGGCGGTGGCGGCGGCAGCAGCACCAGCGGTGGCGGCGGCACGACGACGGCGACGACGATCGGCAAGGGAGAGGGCTCGCTCAACGTCATCGAGTGGCCGTACTACACGTACAAGAGCTTCGCGCAGCCGTTCGAGAAGCAGACGGGCTGCATCATCCACCGCAAGGACGCGGGTTCCTCACAGGAGATGTTCGCGCTCATGCACGCGAACGGCGGCGGAGGAGGCGGCCAGTACGACCTCGTCTCGGCCTCGGGCGACGCGAGCCTTCGCCTCATCGACGCGGGCGACGTCCAGCCGATCGACATCAACCAGATCCCGAGCTGGAAGGACTTCCTGCCGGCGTTCAAGTCGCCGGCACACAACACGGTCGACGGCAAGCACTACGGCGTCTCGGTGCAGTGGGGGCCGAACACGCTCATCTACAACACCCAGAAGGTGAGCCCCGCGCCGACGGGCTGGAGCGCGATCTACAGCCCGCAGTACAAGGGCAAGCTCACGGTGCCGAACAATCCGATCCAGATCGCGGACGCGGCGCTGTACCTCATGCAGACGAAGCCGAGCCTCGGGATCAAGGACCCGTACGAGCTCACGAAGGACCAGCTCACAGCGGCCACCAACCTCCTCATCAGCCAGAAGCCGCTGCTCAAGCGCTACTGGAACTACGCCGCGGACGAGATCACGTCGTTCAAGAACGGCGACGTGTGGATGGGCGCCGGCTGGCCGTACCAGACGCTGCAGCTTCAGGGCAACAAACAGCCGATCAAGGAGATCGTGCCGCTGCCGACGACCGGCTGGGCCGACACGTGGATGCTCGCCGCAAAGGCTCCGCATCCGAATTGCGCGTACAAGTGGATGCAGTACGTGACGACGCCGAAGGTCGAGGCCGAGCAGGCGCTCGTCTTCGGCGAGACGCCGGTCAACCCGAAGGCCTGCCCGTACATGGACAAAATGCAGAAGGGCTCGTGCGCGGCCTACCACCTGAATGAGCCGGCGTCCTACTACAACAAGATCAAGTTCTGGAAGACGCCGGTCCCGCAGTGCGGGTGGACGACGAAGCAGACCTGCACGGACTACAACGCCTGGGTCCAGGCGTGGGCGCAAGTAACGGGGTGACGCTTGGCGGCTGACGCCGGCGCACTCGAGACGGGCCCGCCGCTCCGGCGGGCCCGTCTGGGCCTCTCGGGGTTCTTCTGGCGGCGGCCCTGGCTGAGAGCGGTCGGACTGCTGGCGCTGCCGCTCGCGGCGTTCCTCGTCGTCTACGTCGGCTCGCTCGGCGTCCTCTTCATCTCGTCGCTCTGGACCTCGAACTCCTTCACGTCCACGATCGAGCACACGTGGACGCTCGCCAACTACCGGACGATCTTCTCGAGGGCCGGGCCGTATCTCCACATTGCCGGGTTCACACTCGAGATGGCCGCCGCCGTCACGCTCACCTGCGCAGTTCTCGCTTTCCCCCTCGCCTTCTTCATGGCCCGGCTGGCCGGCAAGCGAGCGAGGGCAGTGCTGTTCGTGATGGTGCTGCTGCCGCTCTGGTCGAGCTATCTCGTCCGCCTCTACGCATGGCAGACCATCCTTGCCCACGACGGCGCGATCAACTGGGCGCTCAACGGGCTCGGCCTGCCGGATCAGAACCTCGCCTATACGAACACGGCGATGTGGATCGTCTACACGTACGTCTGGCTGCCGTTCATGGTGCTGCCGGTCTACGCGGCGCTCGAGCGGATCCCGGACTCGTACCTCGAGGCCTCCGCCGATCTCGGCGCGCGCGGCTGGCGCACGTTCCGCTCCGTCGTGCTGCCGCTGGCGCTGCCCGGAGTCGTCGCCGGCTCGATCTTCACGTTTGCGCTGACGCTCGGCGACTACATCACGCCGATCCTGATCGGCGGTCCGAACTCCCAGATGATCGGGAACTACGTCTACGAGAACTTCGCCACGAACCTTCCGTTCGCGGCCGCCCTCGCCGTGATCCCGATGGCGATCATGGGTGCCTACCTCCTGATCGCCCGCAAGCTGGGAGCGTTCGAGGCCCTGTGACCGGCCGCGGCACCCGTATCTCGCTGGCGGTCTGGTCCGCGCTCGTGATCGCCTTCCTCTGGATCCCGATCGTGATCATCGCGCTCTACGCATTCAACGGCTCGACGCTGCAGGGCTGGCCGATCACAAGCTGGACGACTCACTGGTTCAGCGTCACCTGGCACGACCCCGACGTGCGCAGCGCCTTCGAGCTCTCCGTCAAGGTCGGCGCCGTCACCACGGTCATCGCGCTCCTGCTCGGGACGATGGCCGCGGCCGCAGTGGCCCGCTACCGCTTCTTCGGCCGGGAGGCAGTGTCGTTCCTGCTCGTCCTGCCGCTCGCGCTGCCCGGGATCATCACCGCGATGGCGCTCGTCTCGTTCTTCAACTTCGCCGGGATCCAGGACTCGATCTGGACGATCGTGATCGGCCACGCGACCTTCTGCGTCGTCGTCGTCTACAACAACGTCGTCGCGCGCCTGCGCCGGTCGTCGGGGTCGCTGATCGAGGCGTCACAGGATCTCGGCGCCGACGGCTGGCAGACGTTCCGCTTCGTCCTCTGGCCCGTCCTCTCGACGGCGCTCGTCGCCGGCGGCCTGCTCGCGTTCGCGCTCTCCTTCGACGAGGTGATCGTGACGACCTTCACGGCGGGCGCGCAGCAGACGCTTCCACTCTTCATCCTCGACAACATCCGGCAGGGCCAGCAGCTGCCGGTGATCAACGTCGTCGCCTTCTTCGTCATCGTCATCACCGCCATCCCGGTGGCGCTCGCGCAGCGCGTGATGCGCGACACTGGCGTCATCCGCCGCGGAGCGGCAGAGGTGACAGAGGGAGTCGAAGCGGCCGAGATACCCGCGGTCTGAGCAAGGAGGGAACCATGAGCACCACAACCACGCAGTACAAGATCTTCGTCGACGGCAAGCTCGCCGACGCGGCCTCCGGCGAGACGATGGAGGTGATCGCGCCCGCGACCGGCGAGACGATCGCCGAGGTGCCGCGCTGCGGCGCCGAGGACGTCGACCGCGCAGTCGAGGCCGCGCAGTCCGCCGCGCCCGAGTGGCTCGGGAAGACGCCGAAGGAGCGCTCCGAGCTCCTGCTCAAGCTCGCGGACGTGATCGACGACAACGCCGAGGAGCTCGCGCAGCTCGAGTCGGTCAACGTCGGCAAGCCGCTCATGGCCTCGCGCGACGAGATGCCGTTCGCGGCCGACAACCTCCGCTTCTTCGCCGGCGCCGCCCGCAACCTCGAGGGCAAGTCGGCCGGCGAGTACATCGAGGGCTACACGTCGATGATCCGGCGCGAGCCGATCGGGATCGTCGGCGGCATCTGCCCCTGGAACTACCCGCTGATGATGGCGGTCTGGAAGATGGGGCCGGCCCTCGCGGCGGGCAACCTCCAGATCCTCAAGCCCTCCGAGCAGACGCCGCTGTCCCTCCTCCGCTTCGCCCAGCTCGCGCAGGAGGTCATCCCGGCCGGCGTGCTGCAGGTCGTGACCGGCGACGGCGTCCCGGTCGGGCAGCGGCTCGTCGAGCATCCGGCGATCGGGATGGTCTCGCTCACCGGCGACGTCGAGACGGGCAAGACGATCGCCCGCAACGCCGCCGACACGCTCAAGCGCGTCCACCTCGAGCTCGGCGGCAAGGCGCCGATGGTGATCTTCGACGACGCCGATCCGAAGGCGGTCGCGGAGGGGATCCGGCTCGCCGGGTACTGGAACTCCGGCCAGGACTGCACCGCCGGCTCACGGGTCATCGCCGGGCCGAAGATCTACGACGCGCTGCTCGAGGAGCTCGTGCCGCAGGTCGAGTCGCTCAAGGTCGGCGACCCGCTCTCGGACGAAACCGAGATGGGCTCGGTCATCTCGCACGACCAGCAGGAGCGGATCCTCGGCTTCCTCGAGCGCGCGAAGGGCGCGACGATCCTGACGGGCGGCGGCACGGGCGCGAACGGCGGCGGCTTCTTCGTGGAGCCGACGATCGTCACCGACGTCGGGCAGGACGACGAGATCGTGCAGCGCGAGGTCTTCGGCCCCGTGGTCACCGTGCAGCGCTTCGCGGACGACGACGAGGCGATCCGCTGGGCGAACGACGTCCGCTACGGGCTCGCCGCGTCGGTCTGGACGCGCGACGTCGGCCGCGCGATGAATGCGGCGAGCAAGCTCCAGTTCGGCTGCGTGTGGGTCAACGACCACCTGCTGCCGCTCTCGTCGGAGCTCCCGCACGGCGGCTACAAGCAGTCCGGCTACGGCAAGGATATGTCCATCTACTCGATGGAGGAGTACACGAACCTCAAGCACGTCGCGATCAAGATCGACTGAGCCGCTCGCGGCCTGAAAAACGGAAGGCGGACTCTCGCGAGTCCGCCTTCAGCCGCAGCGTCTGGAACCCGTCTCTGCACGACATCGTGCTCGACCGGCGCGGCGCGCGCCCTGGCGGGAGGGCTGGTTCCGCCCGGCCATCCTGGGGACGACGTGCGTAGCGATGCCGCCTATCTGGCGTAGAGAGGTCAGGAAGTCGCTTGCGCAACGACGCAGGGCGCGTTGTCTAGCCACTGACGCCCGGCACGCGAGGGGGCGACTACGCGCCGGGGACGTGCCCTTCCTGACCTCTACATCCGCCTCAGGCCCTAGGCGCCCTTCGCGTACTCCTCGGCAGCCCGGGAGTCGAACTCGTAGCCCACGGCCGGCTCATCGCCGACGACCCAGGCCTCGTGCCCGGGCTCGATCACGTACGCCTGTCCCGCCGTGATGTCCGCCTCCGTCCCGTCGTCATGGGCGACGTGCAGCGTGCCCGACAGCATGACGCCGATGTGGTGCACCTGGCAGTTGTCCGTGCCGGCCACCGGCTTGATGCACTCGGACCAGCGCCACCCCGGCTCCAGGGACATGCGGGACGCGCTCGTCCCGCCCATGCGGACGATGTCGACCCTCGTCTTGTCGGGCTCCCGTGTCTCGTCGGGCGCAGAGAAGTCACGCACCTCCAACCCGGCCATCGAATCCTCCTCGCATCGTGGAAGACCCCGCTGACGATCTTAAACCGCCTTGATACCAACCTACGTCCGCTTTTTTCGTCTCAGCCGATGAGGCTACGCTCCGGGCTAGGGCCGCTCTCGAAGGGAGACCGTTTGGCAATCCAGACGCACGCCGACGCGCACGAGATCGCGTGCCGGCTGCTGGACAACATCGAGACGGTCGTCCACGGGAAGCGCGAGCAGATCACACTCGTCGTAGCGGCTCTCGTCTGCGGCGGGCACGTCCTGCTCGAGGACGTGCCGGGGACCGCCAAGACCGTGCTGGCGCGGGCGATCGCGCAGTCGATCGAGGGAGCGCACGCCTCCCGGATCCAGTGCACACCCGACCTGCAGCCGACCGACGTGACCGGTCTCTCGATCTTCAACCAGCGCGAGCGGGACTTCGAGTTCAGGCCGGGCCCGGTGTTCGCGAACGTCGTCCTCGTGGACGAGATCAACCGCGCGATGCCGAAGACGCAGTCCGCCCTGCTCGAGGCGATGGCCGAGCAGCAGGTGACCGTGGACGGGGTGACGCGCGTACTCGTCCAGCCGTTCCTCGTGATGGCGACCCAGAACCCGATCGAGTACGAAGGAACGTTCCCCTTGCCCGAGGCCCAGCTCGACCGCTTCTTCGTCCGCACCGCGCTCGGCTACCCGGACGCGGAGGACGAGAACCGGATCGTGGACGAGCAGCTCGGCTCGCATCCGTTGACCCGGCTCGAGCCGACCGTCGACGTCGCCGAGGTCAAAGCGATGAGCGCCGCGGTGCGCGAGGTCTTCGTGCACGACGCGGTCGCGCGCTGGGTCGTCGAGCTCGTGCGGGCGACACGGCGGCTGGACACGGTCGCGATCGGCAGCTCCGTGCGCGGCTCCCTGGCCCTCAACCGCGCGGCCCGCGCGTGGGCGATGCTGAACGGCCGCAGGTACGTGACTCCGGAGGACGTCGAGCGGCTGTTCGTCCCCGTGCTGATGCACCGTCTGCTCTTTCGGCCGAGCTTCGTGGCCGAGATCCGGGACCGCGGCTGGGAAGCTGCTGCGGAGGAGATCCAGCTGCGCTGCCTCGAGCGGGCGCCGAAGCCGGGCTTCGACATCGACCTCGACGTCCCCGCCGCGGCGGTGTAGCGCCGGTGCCCGCCGTGCGGGTCGTGGACTAGCGATGGCGACGGGAACCTTCCCGCTGGTCCCGCGCCGGCGCGTGATCGGCCTCGCCTTCGGCGGGATCCGCAGCGTCCGTCGCGGCAGCGGCTCCGACGTCGCCGGCTCACGCCAGTACGTCCCCGGAGACAACCTCGCCTGGATCGACTGGGCGGCGTCCGCGCGGCTCTCCGCCCTGCGCGACAACGACGAGTTCATCGTCCACGAGTTCTTCGCCGACGAGGCTCCGCACGTCGTGATGGTCGCCGACCGGCGAGCCTCGATGGGGATCCGGCCCTCCCCGCTGCGGCGCCTCGACAAGCCGGAAGCCCTGCTCGGGAGCCTGCGCCTGATCCGCGAGAGCGCGCGCGTGACGCGCAGCCTCACCGCCTACCTCGACCACGCCGACGGCGAGACGACCTGGCGGCCGCCGCGCAGCGAGCGCTTCGCGCCGCAGGGCACGCTGGAAGGGCGACCCTTCGACGCACCTGCCGACACCGTCTCGCGCGCCCTCGATCATCTCCACGAGCACCGGCGAGAGCTGCCGACGCAGACGTTCGTGTTCGTCCTCTCGGACTTCCTCGTCCCGCCCGACGAGCCGGCGTGGCAGCGGGCGCTCGAGCACCGCTGGGAGCTCGTGCCCGTCCTCATCCAGGATCCTGTCTGGGAGCGGTCGTTCCCCGACATCGGCGGCCTCACGGTGCCCTACTCCGAGCCACTGGCCCGCGGCGTGGTGCCCGTCTACCTGACGCGCGCCGAGGCCGAGGAACTGCGCGACGAGCACGAGGCACGCCATGAAGAGCTCCTGCACGTGTTCCGTTCCCTCGGCAGCGAGCCGGTCGTCGTCGATTCGCACGATCCCGGAGCGATCCTCGGCTCGTTCCTGCGCTGGGCGGACTTGCGGATGATGGCGCGGGGAGCGCTCGCATGAAGCGCGCCGCAGCCGCCACCGCCCTTGCCGCCGTGCTGGCGGCGCTCGCGGCCGCCGCCCCGGCAACCGCCGCGAAGGTTCCGCCTGTCCAGGGCGGCTCGGTGCTCGGCCACGACCTGCCGCTGAAGGTCTACGCCTCGATCTATCCGGGTGTGCACCTCTTCGGCGACCCGATCACCGCCCAGGTCTCGGTCGTGGCCGACCGGAAGTGGGTCGCGCCCGCGAACGTGCGCGTCAGCGTCCACTTCCACCCGTACCGGGCGGCCGGGCCTCCGACCGTGACCCGGGCCGCCAACGGTCGCCTCCTGCAGCTCACCTGGACGTGGAAGCTGCGCTGCCTTACGAGGCAGTGCCTCCCGGTGACGAAGACCAGCGACCTCGCGCACCTGTTCCACTTCAGCCCCGCGCACGTCGAGTACCTGTCCCCCACCGGCCAGGTGCGGTACGCGCTGAACGCGCAGTTCGCGCGGATTGCGGTCCTCTCCGAGCTGAGCCCGTCCGAGGTCGCCGCCATCCAGCGCCACACGATCAAGTGGTACGCCACGCTCACTCCTCTCCCGGCGCCCCGCTACCGGACGTCGCCAAGCCTCCTCTTCTGGCTCTCCCTCGCGCTGGCGGCCCTGCTCGGAGCGACGGGACTGGCCCTCGTCGGCCGCTGGGCCTACCAGTTCCGTCCCACGCGGGCCGCGCACGGGCCTGCGCTCGGGTCGTCGTCGCTCGAGCGGGCGCTGACGCTCTTCTTCTGGGCACGCGCCAACGACGACGACACCCTGCAGCGCAAGGCGCTCGAGCGCGTCGCCGACGAGCTGCCGTTCGACGTCCACGATCTCTCCGAGACGGCCCGCGCCCTCGCCTGGTCCGAAGAGACGCCGGAGGAGGAGGACGTGCAGGAGATCTCCGAGCGCGCCGGGATCAGCCGCCGCAACGGGGAGCGGGAGTCATGAGGGGGACGACGTTCCTGCGGCGCGGCACGACCCGGCTCGGCGACCTGAGTCAGCTCGGCGACCAGGCCGGACGGACGACGTTCGTGCGCGTGGCGCTCGCGCTCGCGCTGGCTGCGACGCTCGCCGGAGCCGTGCTCCTCGCGCGTTCGGCCGGCAGCGGACGGGCGACGGTGCTGCCGGTCGGCGCGAAGACCGGCGTCATCGTCGCCGACATGTCCGCTAGCGTCGCCGGACCGCCCTTCGAGCGCGTCGGCGCCCTGATCCGCGGGCTCGTCACCGCAAACCAGGCGATGGGGCTCGTCATGTTCTCCGACGTCGGCTACGAGCTCTTGCCGCCGAACTCGCCGCCGAGCGCGTTGGCGGGGTTCCTGCGCTACTTCGCGCCGAAGAGCGTCGACCGTGGATCGCCGGTCTTCGGGGAGAGCCCGTGGAGCCAGTTCAGCGGCGGCACGAGGATCTCGACCGGTCTCGTGGCCGGGCAGGAGGCCCTCGACCGGGCAGGGATCACGCACGGAGCGCTCATCCTGATGAGCGACCTCAACGACTCCCAGAACGACCGTGACCCGCTGATCGCCGAGGCCGATTCGCTGCGGCAGGCGCACATCCCCGTCCGGATCGTGCCGATCAACGCCGCCCCGTCGGACGTCGAGGTCTTCACGAATCTCTTCGGGCGCAACTCGTTCGTCGGCGTGTCCGCCTTCAAGAAGACCTCGAAGCGGCGCGTCGAGCCGATCACGGCCTCCTCCCCCTGGGCGTTGCTCGCGGTCGGCATCGTGCTGATCGGGCTGCTCGCGGCGAACGAGCGCTACAACACGCGTCTCATCCCGGAGTCGGCCGCATGAAGAGCCTTCGCCGCGCTCTGCCGTTCCTCGTGGGAGTCGTGCTGCTCGGCCTCGCGACCGTGCTCATCCTGTTTGCGCTGGATGTCCGCGCCTGGCAGGGAACCTTCACGCAGAGCGACGTGCGCTTCCGCGCGCAGCGCTCGCACATCGGGCTCTGGCGTTCCCCCGCCGTCCTCCCGGGCGACCCGGCGCGCGCCGCGCTCGGCGTCGACGACGCGCTGGCGTACCGGCGGGCGGTGCAGCTCTTCTGGTTCAGCACGGCCGGGGCCAGCACCGGCGGGCAGGCCGACCTGGCTGCGACCCGGGTCGCGGCCGAGACCAAGCTGCAGGGGCTGACGACGACCGGGGCCACCCGGCGGGAGCGCTCGAACGCGGCCAACCTCCTCGGCGTCATGACGGTCGAGGCACCTGAGAACAGCTCGACGCAGAAGGAGGAGATCGCGACCGCGATCCGCTACTTCGCGCAGGCCGTCGTGGACGATCCGACGAACTACGACGCGAAGCTCAACCTCGAGCTCCTGCTGCGCATCGCGCATCCGGGCAAGAACATGCTCGACCAGGACGCCCGCGGCGGCTTCGGCTACGGCGGAGCGAACGGCGTCGGCGTCGTCGGCGGCGGCCTCTGATGGGCTTCACGTTCCTGACGCCGCTCGACGCCGTCTTCGCGCTCGCGGCGCTGATCCCCCTCGCGGCCCTGTGGCTGGCGCAGACGCGGCTCGAACAGGTGCGCCGCGTCTTCTTGCTCGCCTCGCCGCGCCGACGAGAGCTCGTGGGGATCATCGTGGCGCTCGCCCTGCTGCCGGTGCTGATGGGCGTGGCGGCCGCGCAGCCGGTCGTCATCCGGCACAAGTTGCTGGGCCAGCGGGTGGACGTGCAGGCGTTCTTCGTCTTCGACACCTCGAGCTCGATGACCGCGCGGACGGGCCTACACGGCGTGACCCGGCTGGAACGCTCGAAGCGCGAGGCCGAGGAGGTCATCTCGAAGCTCGGTGACATCCCGGTGGGCGTCGCGACGATGACCGACCGGGTGCTCCCCGACCTGATGCCGACGACGAGCCAGGTGCTCATCAAGCGCACGCTCGGGCAGTCGGTGGGCATCGACCGGCCGCCGCCGAGCCAGATCTACAGGGGACGTGCGACGACGTTCGCGGCGCTCGAGCCGATCCCGAACGCCAACTTCTACAGCCCCGGCGTGCGTCATCGGATCCTCGTCGTCTTCACGGACGGCGAGGCGGTGCCCATCCACTCGGAGATCGGCTATGACCTGGCCCGCGCCATGACCGTGCATCCGCTGTTCGTGCACGTCTGGGCCCCGACCGAGCGGATCTACGTGCACGGCCGGCTCGACCCCGACTACAAGCCCGACCCCAGGAGCGCGCGCCAGCTGAGCCGGTTCGCGACCGAAGCGCACGGTCGCGTGTTCGGCGAGAACGACCTCGGTGGGCTCGAACAGGAGATCCGCGCCGAGGCGGGCAGCGACCCGGTCACGACGCAGGTCCTCGGCTACGCGCGAGTCGCGCTCGCGCCGTGGTTCCTCCTGGCGGGGGTCATCCCGCTCGCGTTCCTGCTCTACCGCCGCAACCTCTAGGAGAGGCGCGGGGCGGGGTCGAGTCAGCGGTCGATCATCCGCTGTTGCGCCGGGCTGTATCGGTCGCCGATCGCAGGCAACGCCGCTTCGATCGCCCGAGCGTCGTCATCTGTCAGCTCGACCGAAGCCGCCGCGATGTTCTCCTCGATCCGGTGCAACTTGGTCGTACCCGGAATCGGGACGATCCACGGCTTCTGCGCGAGCACCCAGGCGAGGGCGATCTGGGCCGGAGTCGCGCCCTGACGCTCGGCGATCTGGCGCCCAAGGTCGACGATGCCGAGGTTCGCCCGCCGTGCCTCAGGGTCGGTGAAGCGCGGGATCGTGTTCCGGAAGTCGCCTTCTCCGAATCGCGTCGTCTCGTCGATCTTGCCCGTGAGAAACCCCTTACCGAGCGGGCTGAAGGGGACGAAACCGATGCCGAGCTCCTCGAGCACAGGCAGGATCCCCTGCTCCGGCTCCCGCCACCACAATGAGTACTCGCTCTGTAGCGCCGTCACCGGCTGCACGGCATGGGCGCGCCGGATGTTCTGGACGCCCGCCTCCGAGAGCCCGAAGTGCCTGACCTTGCCGGCGTCGATCAGCTCTTTCACCGTGCCCGCCACGTCCTCGATCGGCACCTGCGGATCGACGCGGTGCTGGTAGAGGAGGTCGATGAAGTCCGTACGCAACCGTCTCAACGACTCCTCGACGCCGCTGCGAATCGTCCCGGGCCGGCTGTCGAGACCGCCACGGTCACCGCCCGAGAAATCGAAGCCGAACTTCGTCGCGATCACGACCTGATCGCGCACCGGCTCAAGCGCCTCGCCGACGAGTTCTTCGTTCGTAAACGGCCCGTAGACCTGCGCCGTATCGAAGAACGTCACGCCCCGTTCGACGGCGCCTCGCAGCACCGGGATCATGTCGGCGGGATCGGGGATGGGCGGGAAGCTCTGGCTCATTCCCATGCAGCCGAGACCGACCGCCGACACCTCGAGCCCTCTTCCGAGCGTCCGCTTGTCCATATGCAGCTCCTTCCCTCACGGAACCCGCGACGCGAGCGGGCTTCCCGTCGACTGCGTTGAGAAGGCGCCTACCGGAGTCGAACCGGTGTACTGGGTTTTGCAGACCCATGCCTAACCACTCGGCCAAGGCGCCGCGCGGCGGTCATCGTATCGGCGCCACTTGCGCCCGCTCGAGCACCTCGTCGAGGAAGTCGGTAGCCCGCTCGAACACGTCGACGCGGTTGCCGAGCTTCTCGACCATGTGCCCCTCGTCCTCGTAGATCACGAGCTCACAGCGCACGCCCCGGCGCACGAGCTCGGCGTGGATCGCCTCCGACTCGCTCACCGGCACCCGCGGGTCGTTGCGCCCGTGCTCGATGAAGAGCGGCGCCTGGATCGCGTCCAGCCGGCTCCACGGGGACAGGCGCTCGAGCAGCTCCGGATCGCTCAGCGGCCCGTATTCGCGCTCGCGGGCGGCGCGGCGCCAGACCGAGGTGTTCTGGAGGAAGGTGCGCAGGTTCGCGATGCCGACGAACTCGATTCCCGCCGCCCAGAGCTCGGGCTGGAACGCGAGCGCGGCCAGCACCATGTAGCCGCCGTACGAGCGCCCGTAGACCACTGCGCGCGAGCCGTCGATCTCCGGCCGCGCCGACAGCCACGCGTGCAGCGAGGCGAGATCGGCGACCGAGTCGAGGCGCTTCTCCACGTCGTCCAGATGCTCGAACCGCTTCCCGTAGCCGCTCGAGCCGCGCACGTTGGGAGCCGCGACGGCGTAACCGCGCGCGACGAGGTACTGCGTGAGCGCACCGAAGCCTGACGAATACCACGGCCGCCACTGGCTCTCGGGGCCGCCGTGCACGGTCACCACGACCGGGAAAGGCCCGTCGCCTTCGGGCAGGAACAGGAAGACGGGAACGGGCTCGCCGTCGAAGCTCTCGACCCGGTGCAGCTCCGGCGCGACGCCGTCTTCGACGCTTCCGAGATCCGTCAGCTTCCGCGTCTCGCCGGAGGCAAAGTCGTGCACCCAGACCTGATGCGGCTCCGTCGCCGTGGAGAACCCGAACGCCACGCTCGCCCCGTCCGGCGAAAAGACGAAGTGCTCCGCGACGCCGTCGGCCGGCAGCGACAGGCCGTCGATCCGCGAGTAGCCGTCCTCGTTCGCGACGACAAGCAGCCGCCGCCCGTCCTCGTCGCCGCAGCATTCGAGATCCCACTCCGACTCGGCCACGACCTCCCAGCCGGCGCCGAGCGTGTAGCGGGAGACGGCGAACGTGTCGCGGCCCGCGTTCGTCGCGCAGACGAAGCCCGAGGAGTCGGGAAGCCAGACCGGGCTCAGATACTCGGCCCGGCTGTCGTGCGGAGTCACGTGCACGATCTCGCCGCTCTCGATCCCGAGCAGGAACAGATTCGAGTCGCCGCTCAGCTCGCCGTATTGCCCGGCGACGGCCCAGCGCCCGTCCGGCGAGATGGCGCCGGCAGCGCACAGGCCGCCGAGCTCGAAGGTTCGCTCCTCGCCGCTCTCGAGGCGCCGCACGGCGATGTCGAAGTCGAGGCCGTTGCGGCGGTTCGTCGCGTAGGCGAGCAGCGCGCCGTCGCGCGAGACGTGCGGCGAGCGGTGGATGAAGCGCGGATCCATGACCAGCGGCTCGCCGTCGAGGTAGAGCTGCGTCCGCTCGTTCCCGCCCTCGTCGATCTCGAGCAGCAGGCGGTCGTCCGGGAGCAGCTGCCCCTCGACCGGCTCGGAGTAGTTCGTCAGCTGCTCGAGACCACCGCCGCCCGCCGGCAGGGAATAGAGCTGCCGCGTCCCCGAGAGGTCGGAGGCTACGAGCAGCCACGAGCCGTCGCTCGACCACGACAGCGGATAGGCCTGCCGCAACTCGAGCAGCGTCCGCAGATCCCCCACGCGCCTGAGGCTATCGGTCGAGGCTCACGCCGAGGCGGTTGCCAGGCCGGGGATGATCTCGTCGCCGAACGCCTGCAACGTCTCCTCCTGCCCATGGGTCATGAGGTAGATGTTGAACTGGTCGACGCCGATCCCCTGCAGCTCCTGCAGCTTGGCCTTCGCCTGCTCCGCCGTGCCGAGGACGCAGAAGCGGTCGCAGATCTCGTCGGTGACGAACTCGCCGTGCGCCGCGCCCACGCGCGAGTGGTCGTTGTAGTCGTAGAACTTGCGCGCCTCGACGTAGTCGGTGAGCGCTTTCGGCACGGCGCTGCCGTCGGTGCCGTAGCGGTCGATCAGGTCCATGACGTGGTTCGAGACCATCGCCGGGAACCAGCGCACCTGGTCGCGCGCGTCGGCGAGGTCGTCGGAGATGTGGGCCGGCGCGCCGACGATGCATTTGAGCTCGCTCGGGTCGCGGCCCGCCTCCTCGGCCGAGCGGAGGGCGGTGTCCATGATCCACTCGATGATCTCCGGGTCGGCGAGCTGGATGATCACGCCGTCGGCGACGCGGCCCGCGACGGCGAGCGCCCTCGGCCCGTAGCCGGCGATCCACATCGGGATCGGCGGTAGCTCCGGTCGCACCCACTTGAGCTGGAGCTCCTTGTCGTTCCACTCCACCTCACGGCCGTTCATGAAGTCGCGGACCATCGCGCAGGAGCGCTCGAACTCGGCGACCTTCATGGGCCGGCGGCCGATGTAGCGGACGGCCGAGTCGCCGCGGCCGATGCCCATCGCCATCCGCCCGTCCGACAGGTCGTGGAGCGTCGCGTAGGCGCTCGCAAGCACGGTCGGGTCGCGCGTCGCCGGGTTCGTCACGAAGTGGCCGAGGTGGATCGACGAGGTCTCGCGCGCCGCGACGGCGAGCATCGGCACGGACTCCTGCCAGAGGACGTGCGAGTCGTACGTCCATGCGTAGCCGAAGCCGTGGCGCTCGGCGAGCTGGATCAGTTCGAGCCAGCGCGAGAACGGCGGATCCGGGAGAACCGTGACGCCGAATTCCATGACGACGAGCCTACCGCCGAGGGGTTTTTGGCGCACTCCAGGCCAAGACAGCCATGTCCCGGTGTCAGACACCAAGACATGGCCGAAGGGGACGGGTTCAGCCCCGTGTGCAGCACCTTTTGGAGCAGTCGGGGCCTCGGGCCTTGCCAGACGGGCCATGACCGGTGTCAGACACCGGCCGTGGCCACGAACGGCATGCCCAAGTGCCCGACGCTTGCCGAGCTATCTGCGTTCGAGGACGACGACCGGGATCTCGCGCTCCGTCCGCGCCGCGTACTCGAGGGTGCTCAGGCGAATGCCTCCAATGCCTTGGTCGTCAGCCGGTCGAGGGCCTGCACCGAGAGCTCGAGATGCTCTTCTTTCGTGTCCTCGAGCTTCGTGTGCGAGAGCCCCCGTAGGGACTGAACGAACAGCATCACCGTCGGGATTCCCGCCCGCGCCACCTCGGCGGCGTCGTGCAGCGGCCCGGACGGAAGGCGGTGTGACGAGCCCGCGACCTCGCGCACCGACTCGTCGGCGAGCTCGAGCAGGCCGCCGTCGAACGGGATCGGCTGGATCGACCAGATCTTCTCCCACTCGACCTCGATGCTCTCCTCGTGGGCGAACTTCCGTGAGGCCGCCTCGGCGTTGCTCAGCATCTCGGCCAGCCAGGTTGCGTCGAGATGGCGCTGATCGAGCAGGCACTCGGCGGTCTCTACGACCGAGGTCACGATCCCCGGCTTCGTCACGACCCCGCCCATCGTGCAGACAGCGCCGCCGCCGACACGCTGCGCGATCTCGCGGAGCTCGAGCTCGAGCTTCGCGGCGCCGGCGAGCGCGTCGCGGCGCTGGTCCATCGGCGTCGAGCCGGCGTGGGCGGCCTGGCCGCGGAAGGTGACGAGGTGGCGCTCGACGCCGAAGGTGCCGAGGACGATGCCGAGTGGCAGTTCGAGCGATTCGAGCACCGGCCCCTGCTCGATGTGGAGCTCGAGGTATGCCGCCGCGCCCTCGAGCTGCCGGTGCGCCTCGAGCGCGCGATCGAGGTCGACGCCGTGTTCGGCGAGCGCGTCCGGCAGGGCGATCCCGTCGGCGTCGCGCCGCTCGCGGAGCTCGTCCTGGTCGCTCATCGAGCCGCCGGCCGCCGAGGAACCGAACAATGAGCGCCCGAAGCGCGCGCCCTCCTCGTCAGCCCAGTTCACGAGCCGCACCGTGAGCGGCGGCGTCCCTTCCTCGGCGAGGCGCCGCAGCACCTCGAGGGCCCCGAGAAGGTTGAGGCAGCCGTCGAGCCAGCCCCCGTTCGGCACCGAGTCGATGTGGCCGCCGAGCAGGAGCGCGCGCTCGGAGACGCCCGGCAGCGTGAACCACTGGTTCCCGGCCTCGTCGACTTCTTCCTCTGCACCGGTCGAGACAACCTTGTCGCGCAGCCACTCGCGCGCCCGCGCCCACGCCTCGGTCCACGCGACGCGTTGTGCTCCGTTCGCGTCGCCGGTCAGCGCCTGCAGCTCGCGCAGCTCCGCGACCGTCCGCTCCGGTGACAGGCTCACTCCGCGAGCTTAAACTCGCAGGCGATGTCGATTCTGATCCGTGGAGGGCGCATCGTCACCGCCGCCGACGACTACGTCGCCGACGTCCTCGTCGAGGGTGAACAGGTCGCACTGATCGGCGCCGCCCTCGACGGCGCGGCCGACCGGACGATCGACGCGGGCGGCAAGTACGTCCTGCCGGGCTGTATCGACCCGCACACCCATCTCGACATGCCGTTCGGCGGCACGGTCACGATCGACGACTTCGAGTCGGGCCAGGGATCGGCCGCCTGCGGTGGCACGACCTGCCACGTCGACTTCTGCATCCAGGGACAGGGACAGACCTTTGCCGAGGCGCTCGAGGGCTGGCACGCGAAGGCGAACGGCAAGACGCTGATCGACTACGGCTTCCACATCGCGATCACCGACCTGCGCGAGGAGGAGCGGCTCGAGGAGCTCGCGACGCTGCCCGAGCAGGGGATCACCTCGTACAAGCTCTTCATGGCCTACAAGAACGTCCTGCAGGTCGACGACGAGACGCTCTTCCGAGCGATGGAGGTCGCTGCGGCGAGCGGCGCCCTCGTGATGGTGCACGCGGAGAACGGGGACGCGATCGACGTCCTCGTCCGCGAGGCACTCGGGCGCGGCGAGACCGCCCCGATCCACCACGCGCTCACGCGGCCGCCCGAGCTCGAGGGCGAGGCGACGAACCGCGCCATCCAGCTCGCGCGGATCGCCGGCAGCCCGCTCTACGTCGTCCACGTCACCTGCCGCGAGGCGGTCGAGCCGATCCGTCGCGCCCGCGAGCAGGGCTGGAACGTGTGGGGCGAGTCGTGCACCCAGTACTTCTTCCGCTCGATCGACGACCTCGCCCGACCGGACTTCGAGGGCGCGAAGTACGTCTACTCGCCGCCCGCGCGCGACGCCGCGAACCACCAGGTGCTGTGGGACGCGGTGCGCACCGACGGGCTCTCCGCGATCTCGACCGACCACTGCACGTTCCTCTGGGACGGGCAGAAGACGCTCGGCAGGGACGACTTCACCAAGATCCCGAACGGCGGGCCCGGCCTCGAGGACCGCCTCAAGATGATCCACCACTTCGGCGTCCGCGAGGGCCGCATCAGCCTCAACCGGATGGTCGACCTCCTCGCGACGCAGCCGGCGAAGCTGTTCGGCCTCCACCCGCGCAAGGGGACGGTCGCGGTCGGTGCCGACGCCGACCTCGTCATCTTCGATCCTGAGCGCCGTGAGACGATCTCCGCGGCGACGCACCACTCGAAATGCGACTACAACCTCTACGAGGGAACCGAGGTGGTCGGCGCACCGGAGCACGTCCTCCTGCGCGGCAACATCCTCGTCGAGAACGGCGAGCTCGTCGGCACGCCGGGGGTCGGCCGTTTCGTCCGCCGCGCGAAGTTCGGCGAGCAGCTCGAAGCCGGCGCACCCGTGCCGTCGTGATCCGCGCCGCCTGGCACACGCGGATCGACCGGCCGCAGGAGGGCGTCTTCGACTACATCGCCGACCTCGACCACGAGCCGGAGTGGAATCCGACGCCTCCAACGTCACGCCTGTCTCCCCCGGCCCGGTCGGGCTCGGCACGGTCTGGGAGGAGGACTTCGCCCGCGTCGGCCACCACGTGACGACGATCGACGCGTACGAGCGCCCGTCCGTCCTCTCGTTCGACGCCAGGAACCCACGCACCGACGCGCACGTCCGCTTCGACTTCGCCACCGCGGGCGAGGAAGCGACCGGCGTCTCGTGCGTCGTCGAGCTGACGATGAAAGGCGGGATGCGGCTGCTTGAGCCGCTCCTCGCCCCCAAGATCCGCAAGCAGATCGAGCGCGATCGCCCCGCGTCGCTGAGCCGCGCCTGCGCGCGTAAGCAGGGCTTCTTTTACGCCGGACGAACAAAGCTGCGCTAGCGTCATGCCTGTTGTGGGGTCCGTCATCGGAGCGCGGCGCGGGCGGCTCGCGCTGCTCGCGGGTTTCGCCATCGCGCTGACCGCGCTCCTGTCGGTGAGCGCGTCCGACGCTGCCACCACCCGCGCGAAGGGCCTCGACGTCTCGAACTGGAACGGGACGATCAACTGGACGAAGGTGGCGCGGGCCGGCTACCGCTTCGCGTTCGGAAAGGCGACGGAGGGCACGGGCTACACCGACAAGACGTATACGACGAACCGGAACGGCAGCGAAGGCGCGGGACTCGTCTTCGGCGCCTACCACTTCGCGCACCCGGCCGGCGGGAGCCTGGCCGCCGCGACGATGAGCGCGATCAAGCAGGCCAACCACTTCCTCGCCGTCGCCGGCCCGCTGCCGGGTGAGCTGCCGCCGGTCCTCGACCTCGAGGCGACCGGCAACCTGCCGCAGAAGCGCCTCCTCGCCTGGACGCTCGCCTGGCTCGGTCAGATCGACGCCCGCACCGGCGTCGAGCCGTTCGTCTACACGTCGCCGCAGTTCTGGAAGGGGCACCTCGGGGACTCGACGGCCGCAGCAGCCGGCGGCACAGGCCTCTGGATCGCCCACTGGACCTCCAACAGCTCGCCGCAGGTCCCCGCGCAGAACTGGAACGGCGAGGGCTGGAAGTTCTGGCAGTGGACGAACTGCGTCTCGGTGCCAGGAATCCAGCACTGCAGTGACGGCGACCGGTTGAACGGCACCAACCTCGCGTCGGTCGCCATCGACCCGTATCCGACCGGCGTGCCCCTCCTCTCCACGCCGCCGACGATCGTCGGCCCCCCCGAGGCCGGCGAGTTGCTCGCCGCGGTGCCCGGCGCCTGGGAAGGCGGCAAGCCGCTCACGTTCACGTACCAGTGGAGACGGTGCGACGCGGCAGGCGCCAACTGCCTGCCGATCACCGCCGCGACCGGCGAGTCGTACCGGCCCGCCACCGCCGACGTCGGGCATTCGCTCAAGGTCTTCGTGACCGCCGCCTCCGCAGCGGGGACGGCGAGCGCCACCACCGATCCGACTGCCGCCGTCTCGCCGGCAGGCACCTCGCCCGGCTCCCGCCCGACCAACCTCAAGCTGCCGCAGATCCTCGGCAACGCCCAGGACGGCCAGCTCCTGACGAGCTCGGTCGGGACCTGGACGGGCTCGCCGACGAAGTTCACCTATCGCTGGCGCCGCTGCAACGCGAACGGCACCTCCTGTCTTGCGATCCCCCACGCGACGGGAGCGCGCCGCACGCTGACCCCCGACGACATCGGCACCACGCTCTCCCTCGTCGTGACCGCGACCGGCACGGGCGGCGCCGCATCCGCGACCACGGCGACGACCGACATCGTCGTGGCCGCGCCGCTGCCGCCGGTCTCGATCGGCACCCAGACGGTGCGCCGGGGCATCGCCGGCAACCTTCAGACCGCCGACGGGCGCGCGACCGTGACGTGGCAGCCGGGCGCGGTTCCGGTCGGCAAATCCGTCTCGCTGACCGACTTCTCCGGCGCTCTCGCCGTGCCGGGCACCGAGGTCTCCCTCTCGGTGCCGGGGCTGCCGTCGGCGGGATTCCACTGGCCCCTCGACCTCATGTACGCGCACCCGCAGCCGACGCGGACGGTGCTCGGCTACTCGACCGACGGGAAGGTCTACCACTCGGTGCCGTCGCTCCAGCCTGCCCAGCTCCCGGCCGGGACGGCGGTCGGCTGGTACGTGGACGCGAACAACCTCACGCACGTCCTGACGCGGACGCCGTTCCAGATCTCCCTCTTCAAGCAGGGCGCGTGGGGCGACCCGACCTACACGTCGCCGAACGGCCCGGCGCTCGCTACGCAAACGCCGTTCCAGGCGCTCCGCCATCCGGCCGACCGAAGCCTGCTGCTGCTCACCCGGCTCGCGGTGCACTCCCAGGCCCGGATGTCGGCCTCGGTGACCGGCCCGCATGGGGTCGCGATCCCGATCCTCGGCAAGGGGAGCCGGTTCGGGTCACTCCTGGGAGCCGGGACGTTCCCGGTCGTCCAGTCGTATCGCCGGAAGCCGGGCTCGCTGCAGGTGCGGCTGCGGCTCAACGCGCGCACGCTGCTCCCCGGCCCGTACAGCCTCCGCGTCGTCGCCGTCGATCCGTGGGGACGCCACGGCCGGATGACGCTGCGCTTCCGCTATCGCGGCTGAGCGCCGAGGGCGCGCAAGCTGAGCAGCTCGTACGCGACGTTTGCGGCGGCGAGCGCCGTCTGCTGGCCTGGGCCGTCGTACGTCGGCGAGACCTCGACGACGTCGGCGCCGACGAGGTTGATCCCGCGCAGCGCACGTAGGAACGCAAGCGCTTCGGCAGTCGAGAGCCCGCCGACCTCCGGCGTCCCCGTCCCCGGCGCGAAGGCCGGGTCGAGGACGTCCACGTCGAACGAGATGAAGACGGGACGATGACCGCTGCGTTCGCGGACCAGGCTCGAGTAGCCGCCGGGCCCCGTCGTCCGCAGCGCGTCGCACGACAGCACGGCGAAGCCCAGCGCTCGCGCCGACTCGAGGTCCTCGGCGGCGTAGAGCGAGCCGCGCAGGCCCGCCTGCACCGACGCGGCGGGGTCGATCAGCTTCTCCTCGACGGCGCGGAGGAACGTCGTCCCGTGGAAGTACCGCTGCCCGAAGTACTCGTCCCACGTGTCGCCGTGCGCGTCGAGCTGGACGAGCGCGAGCGGGCCGTGCTTGCGGGCGAGGACGCGCAGCTCGGCGAGCGTGACCGAGTGGTCGCCGCCGAGCGCGAGCGGGAAGACACCGGCCTCGACGACCGGCGTGAGAGCCTCCTCGGCCTGCCGGTACGTGCGCTTGGTATCGCCCGGCGAGACGGGAACGTCGCCGTAGTCGACGATCGAGAGCGTCTCGACGACGTTGACGTCCAGCGCCGGGTTGTACGGCCGCAGCAACGCCGACGCAGAGCGGATCGCCTCGGGGCCGAAGCGTGGCCCGGTGCGGAAGGTCGTCGCCGTGTCGAACGGGATGCCGTAGACCGCCGCGTCCACGCCTGTGAGATCCGTCGTGTGCGGCGCACGCATGAAGGTGCGGATCCCCGCGAAGCGCGGCATCTCGCGCGCGTCGAGCGGCCGGTGGTGCGTCACGCCGTCTCGATCGGCCGGCCGATCGTGAGCGGCCCGTGAAACGCGGGGTCGAGCTCCGCAAAGTTCGCATCCGGCTGCACACCGAGCGCGTCGAGTGTCTTCGAGAAGAAGCAGCGGATCGTCGCCGCGAGCACGACGTCGAAGATCTCGCCGTCACTCAGGCCGTGGCCGCGCAGCTCCTCGACATCCGCCTCGGTGATCGCCGTCGCGTCGGCGACGACCTGTTCCGCGAAGGCCATGATCGCGCGATCGGCGTCGTCCAGTCCCTCGGGGAGTGCCGGCACCGAGTCGAAGTCGTAGAACTTCTCCGCGAGCACCTTGCCGTGCGCGAGCGAACAGTAGGACGAGCGCAGCCTGCGGGCAGCCGCGAGCGTCGCGAGCTCGTACCGCCGCTCGTCGGACGTCTCCTTCACCGCGGTGACGAGCTTTCTCCAGGCCGCGTAGGCCTCGGGACGGAGCTCGAACAGCCGCTCCATATTGGTGCCGTCTCCGGCGGGAACGTCGATGAAGGGCATCGTCAGCGTGTCTGCGGGAAGCCGAGGTCGATCCGCGAGGTGGAGGGGTCGGGCCAGCGCTGCGTGACGACCTTGCCCCGCGTGTAGAAGTCGATCGCCTCGGGCCCGTAGATGTGGCGGTCGCCGAACAGCGACGACTTCCAGCCGCCGAACGAGTAGTACGCGACGGGCACCGGGATCGGGACGTTGATCCCGACCATCCCGGCCTCGACGTCGAACTGGAACTGCCTCGCTGCGCCGCCGTCGCGCGTGAAGATCGCGACGCCGTTGCCGTACGGGCTGTCGTTGACGAGCCGCACGGCCTCCTCGTAGGTCGCCACGCGCGTCACGCCGAGCACCGGGCCGAAGATCTCGTCGGCGTACGCCTTCATCTGCGGCGTCACGTCGTCGAGCAGGCTGGGGTTGAGGAAGAAGCCGTCGGCCGGCACGCCCTCCCGGCCGTCGACGACCACCGTGGCTCCCTCCCCGGGCGCGTTCTCGACGTAGGACGCGACCTTGTCGCGATGCTCGGCCGTGACGAGCGGGCCCATCTCCGAGGCCGGATCCATCCCGTCGCCGACCTTCACCTGCGGAATCCGCTCCCGGATCGCGTCGACGAGCGGCTGCGCGACGTCACCGACCGCCACCACGACCGAGACGGCCATGCACCGCTCGCCGGCCGAGCCGTAGCCGGCCGAGATCGCCGCGTCGGCGGCCGTGTCCACGTCGGCGTCGGGGAGGACGATCATGTGGTTCTTCGCCCCGCCGAGGGCCTGGCAGCGCTTGCCGCCCGCGGTCGCGTGCTCGTAGACGTAGCGGGCAATCGGCGTCGAGCCGACGAACGAGATCGCGGCGACGTCCGGGTGCCCGAGCAGCGCGTCGACGGCGACGCGGTCACCCATCACGACGTTGAAGACACCGTCGGGCAGGCCTGCCTCCCGCAGAAGCTCGGCCGTCCAGAGCGAGGCGGACGGATCCTTCTCCGACGGCTTGAGCACGAAGCAGTTGCCGCACGCGATCGCCGGCGCCCACATCCACATCGGCACCATCGCCGGGAAGTTGAACGGCGTGATGCCGGCGACGACGCCGAGCGGCTGCCGGATCGAGTAGACGTCGACGCCGGTCGAGGCCTGCTCGGAGTGCTCGCCCTTGCTCAGCTGCGGAATGCCGCAGCAGTATTCGACGACCTCGAGCCCGCGCGTCACCTCGCCGAGCGCGTCGGAGAAGACCTTCCCGTGCTCGCGCGTGAGGATCTCGGCCACCTCCTCGCGCCGCGCATGGAGCAGCTCGCGGATGCGGAAGAAGAGCTCGGCCCGCTTCGCGAGCGACGTCGCGCGCCAGGCCGGGAAGGCGTCGCGGGCCGCCTGGACCGCCGCATCCACCTCCTCCACGGTCGCGAAGTCGACGGCGCCGGTCTGGCGGCCGGTCGCGGGGTTGTAGACCGGGCCGCTGCGACCGGAACCACTCTCAACGCGGCGTCCGCCGATCCAGTGCGGGATGCGCGTGAGGGTGGGCGCGTCGACGGTCTCGGTCATGTTGGTTAGCCTAGCCCCGTGGTGGCGATCGAGCAGAACAGTGAGCTCGGCGAGCAAGTCAAGGCTGACGCGAAGCGGTACGTCCTCCACTCGTGGTCGGTGCAGGACGCGCTCGACCCGCTCGCGGTCGCCGGCGCCGAGGGCCGCTACTTCTGGGACTTCGACGGGAACCGGTACCTCGATTTCGCGTCCCAGCTCGTCAACGTCTCGATCGGCCATCAACACCCGAAGCTCGTGGCGGCGATCAAGGAGCAGGCCGACCGGCTCTGCACGATCGGGCCGCCGATGGCGACCGAGCCGCGGTCGACGCTCGCGCGGCTGCTGGCCGAGGTGACGCCGGGCGACATCTCGATGTCGTTCTTCACGAACGGCGGCGCCGAGGCGAACGAGAACGCGATCAAGCTCGCGCGCTGGTACACGGGCCGGCAGAAGATCGTCGCCCGCTATCGCAGCTATCACGGCGCGACCGCCGGCGCGATCACGCTCACGGGCGACCCGCGCCGCTGGCCCGCAGAGCCGGGCATCCCCGGCGTCGTGCGCCTGCTCGATCCATTCACGTACCGCTGCCCGGCCGGCCATCCCGATCCGTGCCCGGTCTGCACGGGCGCGCCGCATCTCGAGGAGATCCTCCAGTACGAGGGGCCGGAGACGGTCGCGGCCGTGATCCTCGAGCCGGTGACCGGGACGAACGGCGTCATCGTCCCGCCCGACGGGTACCTGCAGTCGATCCGGGAGGTCACAGAGCGCCACGGGATCCTGCTGATCGCCGACGAGGTGATGGCCGGCTTCGGCCGCACCGGCAAGTGGTTCGCCGTCGACCACTGGGACGTCGTGCCCGACATCCTGACCATGGCGAAGGGCATCAACTCCGGCTACGTCCCCTTGGGGGCGATGGCCGTGCGGGAGCCGATCGCGGCCTGGCTGCGGGACAAGTATTTCGCCGGCGGTCTCACCTACAGCGGCCACCCGCTCGCGTGCGCGGTCGGTGTCGCGTCGATCGAGGCATTCCGGGAGGAGGGCATCGTCGAGCACGCGGCCGAGCTGGGTGCGGCGTTCGCCGACGGGCTGCACGGGCTCGCCGAGCGGCATCCCTCGATCGGCGAGGTGCGCGGGCTCGGCTGCTTCTGGGGGCTCGAGCTCGTCCGCAACCGGGAGACGCGCGAGCCGCTCGTTCCCTTCAACGCGACCGGCGAGGCCGCGGCACCCGTCGCGCGGCTCGCGAAGGCGGCTCTCGAGCGCGGCCTCTACCTCATGACGCACTGGAACGTCGTGATGATCTGCCCGCCGCTCACGATCACGCCCGAGGAGCTGGCCGAGGGCATCGCCATACTCGACGACTGCCTTGCAATCGCCGACGAGTACTACCGCGACTGAGACCTGCCCCCGCTGCAGTGCCGCGATGGAGTGGCGCCACGGGACGTTCCAGTGCCCGAGATGCCGCTACAAGGTTGGCTGCTGCGAAGGCGAGACGGGTGACTGCCGGGATCCGGGCTAGGCTCGAGGAGCTCGAAGGATCCGGGCTCGACTCGCGCGCGAGCGAGCTGCAGGTCGTCCTCTGCTGGCTCGTGCAGGGCCGGGTCGCGATCGACGAGGCGACGCGCAACGCAGCCCGCCGCCGCGCGATGTTCGTGCTCGCCGCCGGCGGCGACCCGCATCGCGACGTCGGCGTCGACTCGGTCGCGGCCGAGCGCCTCGCCGACGAGCTCGACACACCCGCGCGGCGCGCGCAGCTCGCCGCGGCGCTCGAGGAGCTGCCGGCGGACGATCTTCCCGCGGTGACCGCCGCAGTCGAGGCGCTCCGCGCCGATCCCGAGCTCGCCTGGCGCTCGTTCGCGCTGTCGCTCCTGGCCGACGAGCTCGCGGACGAGTAGCCGACTCGCGGCACCGCGACTACTCTGGACGGCAGTCCGTGGCCATCTCGAGACCGGATCCTCGCCGTCGGTTGAAGCTGCCGCGCAACTTGCCGCGCGGGCAACAGCTCCAGCCGTACTCGCGCGTCGATGCGCCGTACTTCCGGAGCCCGGGCTTCTTCGTCCGGGTGGGCGGGCTGGCGATCGTCGTCCTGGCCGTGCTGTCGCTGCTGCTCCTGCGCGCCTGGTCGATCCAGGTGCTGCACGGTAAGCAGTACGCGACGAAGGCGCATACGCAGGCGTTCCGGGCGGTCGACCTGCCCGGCCCGCGGGGCGCGATCGTCGACGACAAGGGTCGCCTGCTCGCAGGCACCTCCGGCTACGTGGCCATCAACGCCGACGCAGCGTCGCTTGGCTCCCGGAACGCGCACGGCATCTGGAGCCCGAGCCCGGCCGGCGTGCGGGAGCTGCGCCGCCTCGCCGTGCTGACCGGCAGGCGCTGGGGGATCCTCGCGGCGCGCATCCGGCACGCCGTCCTGCAGGCGCCCTTCGCGCCGGCCACCGTCGTCGTGCACCCGGCCGCCGCGCTCGCGGCGTACATCCAGGAACGGCCCGGCCAGTTCCCGGGGTTCAAGGTGGAGGGCCAGGAGTCCCGGAGCTACCCGCAGGGCGCGTTCGGCGCCGAGTTCCTCGGCCTGCTCGGCCAGGTCAGCAAGCGTGAGCTGAAGTCCCACGCGTACAGGAACGCAAAGGCCGGGGAGGTCGTCGGCCAGAGCGGCGTCGAGGCGGGGTACGACTGGCTCCTCAACGCGGGCTTCGAGCAGGCCAAGATCCCGGTCGACTCGCTCGGCCGCATCGCGGGCGCCCTGCGCGTACCGCTCCAGAAGCAGCCGCCGACCCTGCAGCTCTCGATCGACTCGCGGCTGCAGAGGGCCACGCAGAACGCGCTGGTCTACGGGATGGAGCAGTCGCGCCTCAGCGGCCACTCGCCGACCGGGGCGTCCGCGGTGGCGATCGATCCTTGGACGGGCGCGATCAAGGCGATCGCGAGCTACCCGACCTTCAACCAGAAGCTCGCGGCGAACAAGCCCGACTACTACGCACAGCTGAGCAAGGAGACGACGGCGACTCCGTTGCTGAACCGCGCGATCGACGGCGCGTACCCGACCGGCTCGACCTTCAAGCCGATCATCGCCGAAGCGGCCCTCAGCGGCGGGATCATCACTCCGAACACCCCGCTGGCCTGCACCGGTGTCTTCTACCTCGGCAACTTCCCCTTCCACAACGTCGACCCCGGAGTCGACGCGTCGATGACCCTGCCGACCGCGCTCGAGGAGTCGTGTGACACGTGGTTCTACCGGCTCGGGAACCTCGTCTACCAGCACGATCCGCAGGCGCAGGGGACGCTGATCCAGGACTGGGCGAGCAAGCTCGGGCTCGGAAGGACGCCGGCGACCGACCTTCCGGGCGCCAATCCCGGCTACCTCCCGCGGCCGGGCAAGACCTTCGACCGGATCAACGGCACCCCGTGGACGGAGGGACAGACGATCAACCTCTCGATCGGGCAGGGAAGGCTCCTCGTCAGCCCGCTCCAACTCGCGGTCGCGTACTCGGCGCTGATCAACGGCGGCAAGGTCGTGCGGCCACACGTCGGCGAGGCCGTGATCCGGGACGGCGTCAAGCACATGCTCCCCTTCAAGCCGGTACGCAGGCTGCACTTGTCCCCGTACACGTGGGCGATCAGGCAGGGCCTGTACGAGGCGGCGAACGACCCCGGCGGCACCTCGTACCCGGTCTTCGCGGGCTTCCCGAAAAAG
Organism: uncultured Actinomycetes bacterium; assembly: GCA_963796555.1. Classification (GTDB taxonomy): domain Bacteria; phylum Actinomycetota; class Thermoleophilia; order Gaiellales; family Gaiellaceae; genus Palsa-739. The sequence goes on from CAWCLZ010000001.1 coordinate 59,633, forward strand.
GTCGCAGGCAAGACGGGCACCGCCGAGCCGGACCCGGTCAGCTCGTGGTACGCGTCGTGGGCGCCGTACGACCATCCGAAGCTCGTCGTGGTCGCGAACGTAGAGCACGGCGGCTTCGGGGCGCAGGCGGCGGCGCCGATCGCGAAGAAGATCTACGCGGCGTACTTCCACCTGAACGGGTCCTGAAGATCGCCCGCTGCGCGGGATTGTTCCGCGCGATCCCGCCGTCGACAATGTGGCCATGCCGACGTCGCCGTCGCTCGCGCGGCCCGAGATCCAGGCCGAGCTGATCTCCGAGGCTCTCGCCTCGGCGAGCGTCGGCTTCCTCGTCTGGGACGACCACCGGCGCTACATCGCCGCGAACGCCGCCGCCTGCGAGATCCTCGGGACGACGCTCGACGAACTGCTCGGGCAGGAGGTCGGGGAGCACACGATCGAGACGGCCGACGAGGTCGACGAGGCGCTCGCATCCGGCTTCGCCTCGGGCACGGCGACGGTGCCGCGGCCCGACGGCCGCGCCCCGGTCGAGGTCTTCTACGCGACGTTCACGACGACGACCGCCGGCATGCCGTTCATGGCGACGGTGCTGGCTCCGCTAGGGCCGGCGTAGCCGTCTCCCCCGCTTTACCGGCCATGCCTGTTCGGGGCGACTGCCGCGCGAGCAGGACCGCGCCCGTGACCACGCCCACGAACGCCGCCAGCCGGAGCGCTCCGAGCCAGCCGCCGGGCAGCGGCTCGTCGAGCACGACCGTCCCGGCCGCGATCGGCAGCGCGTTGGTGGCGAGCGTGGCCAGGCCGGCGACGGTGAGCGCGGCACCGGCCTGGTAGCCGACCTGGAGCAGCCCCGTTCCGGCGGCGTAGCCGAGCAGCATGAGCACGAGGAACGCCACGCGAGCGCCGCCCTGCGTCATCAGCTTCGTCGAGATGTCGCCGATCGAGAAGAAGAGCCCGCCGGCCACGCCGTACGCGACGGCCGCGCCCCAGTGCCTCCGCCCGACGATGACGAGCACTACGGCGACGGCGGCCGTCACGCCGAGCCAGAGCAGGATCGGCCCGAGCTCCCCGCCTCCCTGCTCCGCCTTGCCCGCGACGAGCGAGACGGCGAGCGCGACGAGGCCGAGCACCGAGAGCAGGACACCGCCTAGCTCCGGGCGTGTCAGCCGCCGGCTCGCCCTGCGGGCCGAGACGAACGCGAGCACGCCGATGCCGCCGGCGCCGATCGCCTGCACGAGCGAGAGCGGCGCGAGCGCGAGCGCCGCCACGTAGAGCGCGAACCCACCCGACTCCATTGCCCAGCCCACCAGCCACGGCCGGTCGCGCAGGAGCAGCCCCACCGAGTGGACCGGACGGCGGAACGAGAGGGTCGGCAGCCGCGACGCCGCCGCGTGCTCCCGCAGGTACGCGAGGTTGATGACGACCGCCGACACGAAGGCCAGGACGAGGCCTGCCAGGAGCGTGCCGCTCAACCGGAGCTGCCCTGTTCGCTCAGGCCTGGTCTGGCTTCTGAGCCTCGGTGAAGAGGTCGCCCTGGGCGGCCCCCGAGCCGGACTTGCCGCCGCCCTGGCCACGGAGCACGTAGGCGAAGCCGACCGCGATCACAGCTCCCAGGAGCGGGCCGACGACGTAGACCCAGTAGTCGGTGAACGACTTGCCGACCAGATCGGGCCCGAACGTGCGGGCGGGGTTCATCGACGCGCCCGAGATCGGGCTGCCCCAGAGTCCGGCCAGAGCAATGTAGGCGCCGACGCCGATCGCCCCGAAGATGCCGATGTTCTGGGCGCCCGAAGCCGTCCCCAGGATCACGCTCACGAGCCCGAGAGTGAGCACCGCCTCCATCAGGAGCGCCTGCCAGCTCGCGTAGCCGTGAGCCGGATAGTTCGAGCCGTACTTGGCCGACACCTTGATCACGCCGCGCAGGAAGAGCGCCGCCGCGGTCGCTCCGATCAGCTGCACGACGATGTACCCCGGGACCCGCCGCCACGGGAAGTCGCCGCGCAGCGAGAAGGCGATGCTGACGGCCGGGTTGAGATGGGCGCCCGACACCTTGCCCATGAACAGGATGATGGCCATGACCATCAACCCCGGGGCAACCACCGCCGCCGTGCGCGTGATCGTGTCCGGGAACGCCTGGCCCATCATCCCGCCGCCCGCAGCCACGAGCACGAGCAGGAACGTGCCGTAGAGCTCCGAGAACAGCCGGCGCCACTCCTGGCTCGGATCCTGGAAGTCCGCCAGCGGACCGGTGATATCCCGGTCGATCCAGCTCAGAACTCCTTCTTCGGCGCGGCGAACCTCGGTGCTCACTGTTTCGCTCCTGTCGGCGTCGGGATGGTCAAGTATCCGGGCTGAACCTAGATCGGCGCAAGGCTCACCGCGTCATCTCAGGTGGGCGAGACAGTCGGCGCCGCGGTGCCGAGTGGGGTCTTCCAGCCCTGGAACAGGAAAGCCCCGCGGTCTGCCAGCTTGCCGGAGACGGCACGAGACGGCACCGTGCGGAAGCCAAGCGCTTGCAAGCCGCTTGCAGGCCGTACAGCGGCGTCAGCCACGGGCGGAGTGTCTCCGTGCGCGATGCCCTACAGCGCCGGTCCCTTGACGAGTGTTTCGACCGGGAAGAACTGTGGCTCGGGCCGTGTGCCCTCTGCGCCTCCCGCTCCGGAAGCTGCCATGGCCGGGCCGAGCTTGCTTTCCACGAAACGCTGGAAGTGCTCTTTCGACTCCCAGACGTCGTACACGTACCACCCCTGATCTGTTGCGCCCGCCGTGTGCAGGATCAGACCTTCAGGAGCGTCGCTCTCGGGCATCGGGAAGGCCCCGAACATCGCCTCTGTCAACTGCCTGTAGCTCTCACCGGTAACCCCTTCGCCTGCCAAAAGCATGCCAACAGCCACTGTCCCAACTCCTTCGGTAGATGTCCCTGGATTCTCACACGCAAGAGGCGCGAACTCCAAGGGCGACACGCCAACTGCTCATCGCTTTGTTACCTGATCTACAAAACCCCGCCGAGAGCGGGGCTTTCCTAGAGCGGATGATGGGACTCGAACCCACGACCTTCTGCATGGCAAGCAGACGCTCTAGCCAACTGAGCTACATCCGCGTGGGAGGGCAGTCTAGCCGAGGGCGGCCGCGTCCAGAGCCTCGTTCACGAGCCGGTCGGCGAGCTCGTTCTGTTCCCGCCGGACGGCCGTGTAGCTCACCTTCCCGACCTGTCGCGCGAGCCGCGCCGCCTCGAGCGAGAGCGCTCGCAGCGCCTCGTTCTTAACCCGGTACTCGCCGGTCATCTGCTTCACGAGCAGCTCGGAGTCGGAGACGACCTCGACGTCGCCCACCTGCAGCTCGGCCGCGCGCGCGAGGCCGGCGACGAGGCCGCGGTATTCCGCCACGTTGTTCGTCGCGACACCGATCGCCTCGCCGTGCGCCGCGAGCACCGTCCCGTCCTCGGCCTCGAGCACGTAGCCGAAGGCGGCCGGGCCGGGGTTCCCGCGCGCGCCGCCGTCGGTGAAGAGCCGCGCCTTCACGACACCAGCTCGTAGATGTCGAAGGCCGGCTCCTCGTACGGGTGCGCGAGCCGCAGCGCCGCGACGACCTCGTCCTGCCGCTCGGTGGGAAAGACGGTCTCGAGCCGCAGCTCCGCGACCCGCTCTTCGCGGCCCGCCCGTCCCACGCTCGGCGTCGTCCCCTCGCCGCCGAGGAACGTCCCGGTTCCCTCGGTGTACCAGGAGCAGTGCTCGTAGCCGCCGATCCGGCCCGCGCCCGCGTCGAACAGCGCGGTGCGCACGTCGTCGAGCGCTTCCCGCGGGACGAATACGACGAGCTTGCGGTTCACGCGAGGACGGCGTCGATCGCTTGCAGTGTCTCGGCGTCGAGAGCGATGCCGGACGCGCCCGCGTTGTCACGCAGCTGCTCCGGCCGCGACGCGCCGACGATCGCGCTCGCGACGTTCGGCTCGCGGAGGATCCAGGCGAGGGCCAGCTCCGCGGTCGTGAGGCCGGCCTCGTCCGCGATCGGGCCGAGCCGCTGAACCCGCTCGAGCACGTCGTCGCCCAGGAAGCGAGCCATGAAGCCGTCGCCGCGCTCCGCGGCGCGCGTCCCCTCGGCCCACGACTCGCCGGGCCGGTACTTCCCGCTGAGGACGCCCTGCGCAAGCGGCGAGTAGACGATCTGCGAGACGCCCGTCTCGCGCGAGGCCGGGATCACCGCCTCCTCCGGCTCGCGGTCGAGCAGCGAGTACTGGGGCTGCGAGGAGACGATCTTCGCGAAGCCGCGCTCGCGCGCGAGCTCGACGGCGCCGCGGATCTGGTCGCCGCTCCAGTTCGAGACGCCGATGAACCGCGCCTTGCCCGCGTCCACGACCTCGGTCAGCGCGCCGAGCGTCTCCTCGACCGGGACGTCTCCGTCCCAGGAGTGGCACTGGTAGAGGTCGACGTGGTCGAGCCCGAGCCGGCCGAGCGAGTCGTCGATCTGCTTCAGCACCTGCTCGCGCGAGAGCCCACGGTCGCCGTCCGGCATCTCGCCGTAGACCTTCGTCGCGACGACGAACGAGTCGCGTGGCCGGCCGGCGAGCGCGCGGCCGAGCACCTCCTCGGAGCGGCCCTCGCTGTAGACGTTGGCCGTGTCGAAGAAGTTGATGCCGTGCTCGAACGCGGCGTCGACGAGCGCGAGCGCGGCGTCCTCGTCGAGGCTCCCTCCGAACGTCGTCCACGTGCCCAGGCAGAGCTCCGAGACGCGGAGAGCGCTGTCGCCGAGCGCGCGGTACTCCACTACTGCTCGGTGTCGATCTGCGCGCGCTGCAGGTGGCCCGAGTAGTCGACGTAGATCGACTTCCACTCGGTGAACACGTCGAGCGCGGCCTGGCCCGCCTCGCGGTGGCCGTTGCCGGTGTCCTTCGTGCCGCCGAACGGGAGATGCACCTCGGCGCCGATCGTGCCGGCGTTGACGTACGTGATCCCGGCTTCGAGGTCGCGCATCGCCCGGAACGCGGCGTTGACGTCGCGCGTGAAGATCGACGACGAGAGGCCGTACTTGATCCCGTTCGAGACGCTGATCGCCTCGTCGAGGTCGCGCACCGGGATCAGCGCGGTCGTCGGGCCGAAGATCTCCTCCTGCGCGATCCGCATCTGCGGGTCGACGTCGGCGAAGATCGTCGGCCGGTAGAAGAAGCCCTTGGCCAGGTCGCCGTCGCGCGCGATCTCGCCGCCCGTCAGGAGCTTCGCACCCTCGTCCTTGCCGATCGTCGTGTACGAGTCGATCTTCTCGAGCGCGGTCTTGTTGATGACCGGACCGATGTCCGTATCGTCCTCCCAGCCGGGGCCGAGCCGCAGCTTCTCGACGCGGTCGACGAGGCGCGACTGGAGCGCGTCGTACGCGCCGTGCTGGACGATCACGCGCGATGCGGCGGTGCAGCGCTGGCCCGAAGTGCCGAACGCCGACCAGAGGATCCCGTCTACCGCGAGCTCGAGATCGGCGTCGTCGAGCACGACGATCGCGTTCTTGCCGCCGAGCTCGAGGTGGACGTGCGTGAGCGTCTCGGCCGCGGCTTTCAGCACCTCCACCCCGGTCTCGCGGGAGCCCGTGAGCGTGATCACGCGGACGTCCGGATGGCGCACCATCCGCTCGCCGACGGTGCCGCCGCCGCCGTGGACGATGTTGACGACGCCGCTCGGGATGCCCGACTCGGCGAGCAGCTCGACGAAGCGCTCGGCCAGCGCGGGCGTGTCCGTGGCCGGCTTGAGGACGACGGTGTTGCCGCAGACGAGCGCCGGGATCATCTTCCAGGACGGGATCGCGACCGGGAAGTTCCACGGGGTGATCGCGCCGACCACGCCGATCGGCTGGCGGACACTCATGTTCCACTTGTCGCGCAGCTCCGACGGGGTCGTGTGGCCGAACAGGCGCCTGCCCTCTCCGGCCATGTAGTACGTGATGTCGATCGCCTCCTGGACGTCGCCGCCCGCCTCGGCCTTCACCTTCCCCATCTCGCGCGTCATCAGGTCGGTGAGCGCCGCCTTCTCCTGCTCGAGGAGACGCGCGAGCCGGAAGAGGATCTCGCCGCGCTTCGGAGCCGGGACGAGCCGCCACTCCGCGAACGCCTCCTTCGCGACCGCGACGGCGCGGTCGACGTCCTCGGCGCCGGAGCGAGGGAAGGTGCCGATCGTCTCGCCGGTCGCGGGGCTCGTGCTCTCGAACGTCTCCCCGGAGGCGGCGTCCACCCACTCGCCGCCGATGAAGTTCTTGAAGTTCGTGCTCGTCGTCGTCGCCATGCGGCGAGCCTAGCGGGACAGCTATCGGCCGGTGGCAGCCACCGATACGACTCCGCTACGACTTCGTAACGCCGCAAGTGGCTGATTTGCTGACCGGCAGCCGACCGCGTACGACTTCGGTCACGATTCGGTGCGCCATTTGTGTCGGTGGCTGCCACCGGCCGTCGAGTTCTCCGGGGGGAGTTCTCGCGAACCCGTCAGCGCGGTGGCACACTCGACCTGTGCGCCCCACAACGGTCGTCGCAGCGATCGCCGCGGTCGTGCTCACCGCCGGCTGTGGGAGCTCCGCCGTCGAGCAGGCGTCGGCGCCGCGCGTATGCAACGGGACGCGGCGGCGAAGGGCGTCCACTGCTCGTTCGGGGCGCTGCCCCTCGGTCAGGTCCCGTAGCAGGCGCTATTCGGGTACGTCGGTGTCGGGGAACGTGCCCGGATGCGCGCGGCGGCGGTCGCGCACCGTGCGTTGCTCGCGCTCCTCGAGCCGAGCTTCTCCCTCTTTACGGCGATCAGGCCCCTCGCGGCGTTCGACGATGACGGTCACGTTCGGATTGTCCTTGTAGTACTCGACCATCTTGTCGTAGAGATCGGCCTCGAGCTCGCGGGGAATGACGCAATAGATCATCTCGGGCGGATTGTAGGCCGGAACTCGGCGGACAGGACTCCAGGAGAGGCACGGGTATAAGGAGCAATGGTGCGAAGGCACATCTGGTGGCTTGCGCCGCTGGCCGGAGCGGCCCTCGCCGCAGCGGTCGTCGCGGGCGTTTCGCTCGGCAACGGCTCGTCTTCGCACAGCGCTCCGCAGACGAGTCACACGCATCTCCGGCCGGCCGCGGCGGCGCTCGCCTTCCAGGACGCGATCACGGCCGTCGTGCACGAGCTGTCACCGTCGGTCGTCCAGATCCAGAACGCGCAGGGGCTCGGGTCGGGCGTCGTCTTCGACACGAGCGGCGACATCGTCACGAACAACCACGTCGTCGCCGGCGGCGGCCCGTACACCGTCACGGCCGGGACGCACACCTACGGCGCGTCGCTCGTCGGGCGGTTCGCGCCTGACGATCTCGCCATCCTCCACGTCTCCGGGGCGGAGCTCGCACCGGCCGCGTTCGCAGACTCCAGCCGGCTCGAAGTCGGCGACTTCGCGATCGCAATCGGCAACCCGCTGGGACTCCGCTCGAGCGTGACCGAGGGAATCGTCAGCGCCTTCCGCCAGGGCGTCTCGGAGGGGAACGGCGTCGCGCTGCCGCTGATGGTCCAGACGAGCGCGGCGATCAACCCCGGCAACTCGGGCGGCGCGCTCGCGGACCTGCAGGGGCGCGTGATCGGGATTCCCACGCTCGCCGCGACCGACCCGGAGCTCGGCGGCACCGCTGCGCCCGGGATCGGCTTCGCGATCCCGAGCAACCTCGTGCGGGGCATCGCGACCCAGATCATCCGCTTCGGCCACGTCACCAACTCGCACCGCGCCTACCTCGGCGTCGAGATCGGCGAAACGAACGGCCAGGGAGTCCTCGTCCAGGGCGTCACGCCGGGCGGGCCGGCCGCGAAGGCAGGGCTCGTCACCGGCGACCTGATCACGGCGGTCAACGGCAACCAGACGCCGACCCTCGACGACTTCACCAGCGTCCTCTCGGAGCTGAAACCCGGGAAGACCATCACGGTCGAGGTCACTACGCAGAGCGGAGCGCACAAGACGCTCCATCTGACGCTCGGGACGTTCCCGGGAAGCTAGATCCGCGCGATCGCAGGGACGAGACGGCCCTCGTCCTCGACCTGCGCGTTCCAGTCCTTGAAGCCCTCGTCGAGCTCGTTGAGCTCGTGGCCGCGCCGCTCGAGCCGCACCGGCTGGCCGGAGTCGGGGCTCACGCGGTACTGGTACCAGGAGAGCTCCCAGGCGACGGTCACGGCCAGCTCGCCGGAGGTGCCGGAGAGCGGGACGATGCTCGCGCTCGGCTCGCCGAGGCTCTTTGCGATGCCGCCGACGGTGCGCCGGTAGGCGCTGCCGTTGAAGAGGTCGGCGGCCTCGAGCAGCGCGACCTCGTCGTCGGAGAGCTTGCGCAGGATCGGCTCCTGCCGCGCCAGCGCCTCCTCCTCGGTGGAGCGCGCGAGGCCGAGGAACTCGACGAGGTTGCGCTTGCGGCGGCGCCGGCGCCGGCCGTTCTCGAGCGTCGGCGTCGTGGGCGCGCCTTCCTTGATCCAGCCCGCCTCGATCGCGAGCTCCTGGCAAAGCGGACAGACGTCGACGAGCTCCGCGCCCTCCGACGGGGCAAAGCTCACGGCGCGCTCACCCATCAGCAGCGTCCGCTCGCAGACGGCGCACGACCGCGTCGTTGCGACTTTGGTCACCCTCATCCGACTCCGAGTCTAGCCGGGTTTGCGCAGAGTTATCCACAGCCGCTAGTGTGTCTTACATGTGTGTTTTACATGTAGTGGTTGGATGAGAGACCCACACAGAGGTCCGCGGTCACGGCGCCATCACCAGGGCCGCTGGCGCGTCCTGGCGCGGGTGGAGCGGTTCGCCGAGCCGGCGCTCCTGCTCCTGCTGCGGGAGCATCCGGCGCACGGTTACGACCTGCTCGAGCGGCTCCCGGAGCTGACCGGCGAGTCCCGCATCGAGATGGGCAACCTCTACCGCCTCCTGCGCGGGCTCGAGGAAGAAGGGCTCGTCACCTCGGAATGGGACGACTCCTCCCCCGGACCCGCCAAGCGCCGCTACGCGATCAGTCCCGCGGGCGAACAGCTGCTCGACCACTGGGTCGAGGCGCTGCGGCGCTCCCAAGAACGCACCGCCCGCTTTCTCACACGGTACGAGGAGAGGAGGTGAACTGCATGCATCACCGTCATCATCATGGTCGGGGGCGTGGCCCCCGCATGTTCTTCCGCGGCGGCTTTCCGAGCCGCCCGGAGCTGATCGAGCGCCTGGAGGGATTCCAGCGCGACCTCGAGCAGCAACTCGCGGACGTCGCCGACGTGCTCGCGCACCTGCGCGACCACGAGCAACACCCGTCACAGCCTGTAGAGGGCTAGACCTCTTGACGCGCGGGGAGCCGTCCGGGATCCTCGTCCGGATGGAGCTCCCCGACGCGATCAGGCACGCGGCGCTCTTCCCGGCGTCCGATCTGCCGGAGTTCGCTCCTGGACACCCGACACGCCAGATCGAGGTCGAAGGCGTCGCCGTGATCCTGCCGGCAACCCTGCCGCCAGGGCTGGTCTTCCCCGAGCGCGTCGAGGAGTCGCAGATCGAGCGCCTCGTGGACGCGGTGCGGCAGGCACTCCGACACGAGGGGCGCGAGCGGGCGATCTGGTCGGTGCCGGAGGCGTCCGCTCCGGCTGGGCTCGCGCAACGTCTGCTGGCGCTGGGCATGAGACCGGACGACGTGCCGGGCAGAGAGGCGCGCCATGCGCAGATGGCTTGCGTCAAGAAGCCGCCACCGGGACCGCCCGACCTAGTAGTCCGACCGGCTGAGACCTTCGACGAGTTCCGCGCGGCTCTGCTCGTCGCCCCCGAAGCTTTCGGAATGGACGAGCCTGCGCGGAAGTCGTTTGAGGAGCAAGCCGAGCACCTGTGGCCGTTCCGGTCAGCGCCGGGCAGCACTCACACGTTCGTCGCGCTCGCCGACGGCGGGGTCGTCGCCTTCGCCGGAGCGCGCTACGGTCGCACGGCCGTCTACCTCGCAGGCGGCGGCACTCACCCCGACTACCGTGGGCGCGGCGCGTACCGGGCGCTGGTCCGGGCGCGCTGGGAGGCTGCTGCCACGCGAGGCACGCCGGTTCTCACGGTCGGCGCCGGCGCGATGTCGCGGCCCATCCTCGAGCGGCTCGGCTTCTCGATCGTCGGCTGGGCCGACAACCTGCTCGACGAGTTCGGCTAGCCCGCCAGGGCGCCCGCGACGAACTCCTCGATCGCGGCCGTGAACGCGTGGCGGCTCTCCTCCCACGCGTAGAACATGTGCCCGCCCTCGAAGTGGCGGACGGTCAAGCGGCCGGCCGTATCGGGATCGAGGCGCATCAGGTTCCGCAGGCGGTCACTCGCGTAGTACGGCGTCGCCATGTCGTAGCGGCCGTGCGTGAGGAAGGCCTTCAGGTGCGGGTTGAGCGACATCCCATAGCGGAAGGAGTCGGTCGCGCCCTCCGGCGGCGCGAAGAAGTGCCGCGGCGTGTCCTCCTTCCACGCCTGGTTCACCTCGAGGCTGAGGAGGCGGTACTCCCGGTCGGTCTCGACACCGATCTCGGAGCGGAGCTGCCGATTGACGGCTGCCGTGTAGGCGGGCCCGATCCCGGCGAGGGTCGGGTCGGGGGTCGCCCCCTGCTCCAGCCGGTCGGGGAAGGGGTCGGTGCCGGTGATCGTGATGTCGTAGAAGCCGGCGATCTTGCGCTCGTCGCGCAGCAGCTCGCGCGCGAAGAAGAAGGGATTGACGCGTCCCTCCGCACGCACGACAAGCTCGAGCGGGAGGCCGAGGAAGTCGGCCAGCCGCGAGAGCGTGCGCTCGCGCTCGGCCGCGGCCATGTACGCGCCGCGGATGAGGAAGGTCGCGTAGTCGCCGCTCGCGAACTCCTCGGCGCCCGCGCGCACCTCGTCGGGGGACGTGCCGACCGGGAAGGCGCGCGACTTGCCGTGGAAGGCAGCGCCGCCTGCCATCGTCGGCAGCAGGTCGACCCACGTCGTCACGCTGTAGTCGTCCGGGGCGAGCGCGGTCAGCTCGAGCGCGGGCGAGATCAGGATCGCGCCGTTGAGGCCGATGCCGGTCTCCTCCTGGAGCATCCGCACGAGCCGCCCGACCCGGTAGCCGCCGTAGCTCTCGCCGGCGATGAAGATCGGCGAGGCCCAGCGATCGTTCTCGGAGAGCCAGCGACTCATGAACTCGCAGAGCGACTCGAGGTCGCGCTTCTGGCCGAAGTACTCGTTCGGGTCGGTCTTCTCTCCTTCGCCCGGCTTCTCGTCCTTCTTCGGCGCGTCCTCGATGATGCGGCTGAAGCCGGTGCCGACCGGGTCGACGAAGACGAGGTCGGCGAAGCCGAGCCACGAGGACTCGTTCTGGACGAGCTGCGGCGGCAGCCCGGGCAAGGTCCCGTCGGCCGGGAAGTCGACCCGCTGCGGCCCGAGGGCGCCCATGTGCAGAAACGCCGACGACGCGCCCGGCCCGCCGTTGAAGACGAACGCGACCGGCCGCGACGTGTCGCCGCCCTCGGCGACGTACGAGACGGAGAAGATCTCGGCCGAGGGCTTCTCCTTCTTGCGCAGGACGAGCCACTTCGCCGTGGCCGTGTAGCCGAGCGGCTTCGCGCCGCCCGTCCAGCGGCCGGTGGTCTCGGCCCCGGCGGGCGGCTCGTGATCCGGCTTCGGCGGTGCCTGCTCCTCGTCCGCCATCAGACCTTCGCCTCCTCGCGCTCGCGCTTGGTCTGCTCGATGATCTTCTGCGCGACGTGCGTCGGCACTTCCTCGTAGCGGAGGAAGTGCATCGAGTAGTCGCCGCGGCCGCCCGTCATCGAGGTCAGCGCCTGCGAGTAGGTGAGGATCTCGGCCATCGGCACCTCGGCCTTGATCGTCGTCATGCCGCCGGCGGGCTCCATCCCCTGCAGCCGCCCGCGCCGCGAGTTGAGGTCGCCGTTGACCGCGCCGACGTTGTCGTCGGGCACCGTCACCTCGAGCTCCATGATCGGCTCGAGCAGCACCGGATCCGCCTGCTGGTACGCCTCCTTGAAGGCCATCGAGCCGGCGATCTTGAATGCCATCTCCGAGGAGTCGACGTTGTGCTCCATGCCGTCGACGAGCAGGACGCGGACACCCTGGATCGGCGCGCCCGCGAGCTCGCCGTGCTCCATCGCCTCGCGCACGCCCTTGTCCACGGCGGGGCGGTAGCTCTGGGAGATGACCCCGCCGACGATCTTGTCGACGAACTCGTAGCCGAGCTCGCCGTCCTCCGCCGGCAGCGGCTCGAGCACGATCGCGCAGTCGCCGAACTGGCCGCGCCCGCCGGTCTGCTTCTTGTAGCGGTGCCGCGCGCGTGCCTCCTTGCGGATCGTCTCCTTGTACGGCACCCGCGGCGGGTGGAGCTCGACCTCGACGTGGAAGCGTGTGTTGAGCCGGTCGACCGCGACCTCAACCTGCATCTGCGAGAGGCCGGAGAGGAGCTGCTCGCCGGTCTGCGGGTCGCGGCGGAGCAGCAGGGTCGGATCCTCCTCGTGGAGACGGCGGAGACCGGTCGCCATCTTCTCCTCGTCGCCTTTCGCCTTCGGCGTGACCGCAAAGCTCATGACGGGCTCGGGGAAGTCGATGTGCGGCGGCTCGACCGCGACCTCGTGGTCGACGAGCACGTCGCCGGTGACGACGTCCTTGAGTTTCGCCGCGGCGCCGAGGTCGCCGATGCCGAGCGCGTCGACGGCCTCCGAGTCCTTGCCCTGCACGACGAGCACCTGGCCGAGCCGCTCCTTCGCGTGGGTGCGCGGATCGACGAGCGTCGTGTCGCCCGAGACCGGACCGGCGAGCACTCGGAAGCAGCTGATGCGCCCCGTGAACGGGTCGGCGATCGTCTTGAAGATGAAGACGGCTTGCTTCGCGTCGCCGAACTCGATCGTCGTCCCTTTCTTCGCGGGCGAGGGGACGCCCTCGACGAGCAGGTCGAGCAGCGCCGTCGTGCCGAGGTTCTTCGACGCGACGCCGCACGCAACCGGGTAGAGCTCGTCGCGGGTCACCGCCTGCTTGAGCGCGTCGGCGACGGCCTGCAGGTCGAGCTCCTCGCCTTCGAGGTAGCGCCCCATCAGCTCCTCGTCGGTCTCGACGACGGCGTCGAGGAGCTTCTCGCGGTGCTCCTGCACGAGGTCTGCCATCGAGTCGGGGATCGGCTGCGGCCCGCCCTCGCGCCCGCCCGAGGGATCGAGATACGCGCACATGTGGAGCAGGTCGACGATCCCCGTCAGCTCGTGCTCGCTGCCGATCGGCAGCTGAATCGCGACGCAGCGGTCGGAGAGCTGCTGCCGCGCCGCCTCGAGCACGCGGAAGAAATCGGCGCGCTCGCGGTCGAGCATGTTGACGAACACGACGCGCGAGAGCTCCTGCTCCTCGGCGCGCTTCCAGACACGGGCGGTGTTGACCTCGACGCCCATCACGCCGCTGAGAACGACGACGACGCCCTCGACGACGCGCAGCGCCGCGTAGGTGTCGGCCTGGAAGCCCGCGTCGCCCGGCGTGTCGACGAGGTTGATCTTGCGGTCCTTCCACTCGAGGTGGCAGAGCGAGCCCGAAAGCGACATCCCGCGCTTCTGCTCGTGCTCGTCCCAGTCGGAGACCGTCGTCCCCTGCTCGATGCTGCCGAGCCGGTTCGTCTGCCCCGCCTCGAAGAGCAGTGACTCGACGAGGGACGTCTTCCCGACGCCGCGGTGGCCGGCGACGGCGATGTTGCGGATCTTCGTGGGCTCGGTGGCAGGCATCGGGGAACGTCTCCTCCTCGGTCGCTTCGAGCCGCATCGTATCCCTGCCGGCGAAGCCGGTTCGCGCTGAGGAGGGCTACGCGGCAGCGGACCCGCCGGCCGACGCGATGTGCGCCTTGAGCCGGAGGATCGCCTTCGTGTGGAGCTGTGAGACGCGCGACTCGGTGACGCCGAGCACCTCGCCGATCTCGCGGAGGGTCAGCTCCTCGTAGTAGTAGAGCGTGACGACGAGTTTCTCCCGCTCGGGCAGGCGCTGGATCGCCTCGGCGAGCGCCTCCTTCTGCTCCGTGACCGAGAGCGTGCCCTGCGGGTCAGGAGCGTCCTCGTCCTCGATCGTGTCGATGAGCGCGACCTGGTCGCCGCCGCCGGAGCCCGAGACCGTCCAGAGCTCGTCGAGGGCCGCGATCGAGGAGCGGGCGATCTCGCCGAGGCTCTCCTCGAGCTCCTCCTCGCTGATGCCGAGCTTCTGCGCGATCTCCTCGTCGGTCGGCGCACGGCCGGTGCGCGCCTCGAGCTCGGAGATCGCGCGCTCGATCTGGCGGGCGCGCGCACGGACCGAGCGCGGCACCCAGTCCATCGAGCGCAGCTCGTCGATGATCTGGCCCTTGATCCGGGCCATCGCGTACGTCTCGAACTTCACGTCGCGCCCCGGGTCGTAGCGCTCGATCGCGCCGATCAGGCCGAGCAGGCCGTAGGAGACGAGGTCTCCCTCGTCGACGTGCGCGGGCAATCCGGAGCCGAGCCGGCCCGCGACGTACTTCACGAGCGGCGCGTACGTGAGGATCAGGCGGTCGCGGATCTTCTGGTCGCCGGTCCGCCGGTACTCGAGCCACAGCTCCTGGGTCTCGTCGGCCCGCGTCACGTCGGAGAGAATACGGCGTCCTGCGGCGGACTCCTCACTGGTTCAGCGCCTGCCCCGGCGAAACGCGCTCAGCGAGAGGGAGGCGAGCCACCCCGCGACCGCGAGCGCAGCGAGGCCGACGACGAGCCGGCGGGTGTTGTCCGCCCCCGCAAAGGCGTAGCCCGCTATCGCCGCCAAGGCGGCCGCGAGGCAGGCGAAGAGCATCCCAAGTGCGCGCCGCTGCACGTCGTCTGCTCCGACGCCGGCTAAGCCGGCGCCTCCACTGTCGGGCGTGCTCCGTCGAGCCTACGCACGCACCGAGCTTAGGGCGAAAAGCCGCTCGGTACACTGGCCGACCAGCACAGGGGCGTAGCTCAGTTGGTAGAGCGGCGGTCTCCAAAACCGTAGGTCGGGGGTTCGAGTCCCTCCGCCCCTGCTACTCCCACCGGCGTTCAGGGCAGCTCAGACGGCTTCGAGCACAAGCTGGCGGAAGTCGGCGAGACCGGAGACGCCGACGCCCACGAGCCGCAGTGCGCCCGGACGATCGCGCAGGCCGCGGTCGAGCTGGCGACAGGCGAGGTCGCCGATCGTCTCCGCGGCGTCGATCCCGGCGTCGAGCGAGGTCGAGCGGCTGCGGATGGAGAAGTCGGCATAGCGGAGCTTCGTCGTCACGGTGCGCGCGACCTGACCGCGGCGTTGCAGCGCCTCCGCGACCTCGGTCGCCATCCCGCGCAGCTCGTCGTGGAGCCACTCGCGGTCGGAGGTGTCTCGCTCGAACGTGTTCTCGACGCTCAGCGAGATCCGCTCCGCGTCGAGCTCGAGCCGGCGCGGGTCGATGCCGCGTGCGCGGTCGCGGAGCATCGTCCCGACGCTGCCCGGCAGCAGGCGGCGCAAGTTCTCGTCGGTGAGCGCGGCGAGGTCGCCGATCGTCTCGATCCCGGCGCTGCCCAGCCGCTCCTCCGCCTTCGGCCCGACGCCCGGCAGCCGCCGCACGGCGAGCGGCGCGAGGAACGCTGCCTCTCGTCCGGCCGGCACGACCACGAGCCCGCCCGGCTTGCGCGCGTCACTCGCCACCTTGGCGACGACCTTGCACGGCGCGACCCCCAGCGAGCAGGTGAGGCTCGTCGCCGCCCGCACCGCGGTCCGCACCGCCTCCGCGACCGCGCGCGCCGCCAGGAAGTCGCTCGCAACGTCCCCGACGTCGAGATAGCCCTCGTCGATCCCGGTCTGCTCTACCGTCGGGACGACGCCGCGCACGGTGTCCCAGACGCTGCGCGAGTACTCGCGGTAGAGCACGTGCCGCGGTCGGACGAAGACGGCCTGCGGGCAGCGGCGGAGCGCCTCGGCGCAGCTCATGGCGGAGTGGATGCCGAAGCCGCGCGCCACGTAGTTCGCGGTCGCCACCACCCCGCGCCCGCGCGGGTCGCCTCCCACCACGAGCGGCTGCGTGCGGAGCTCCCGGTTCTCGAGTTCCTCCACCGCGGCGTAGAACGCGTCGAGATCGAGGTGCGCGACGATCACCCGAACAAATGTACGTGCCGTCGGGGACGACGGACCTGCCGGTGGTACCGTCGAGCCATGCGCGTCGAGGCCTCGCCCGAGGCTGTGCAGCTCATCGAAGAGCAGGGCGGCAGGCTGTTCGTCTGGGCCAAGCGGGCGCGTTGCTGCCACGGCACCATGACCTACCTCGAGACGTCGAGCGAGCCGGGCGAGCGACCGTTCCACCGCGTCTACTCCAACGGCATCGAGCTCTACCTCGACACGCGTCTCGGCGAACCCGAGGAGCTCGTGATCGAGGCGTCGGGCCGCCGGCGCAAGCACGTCCACGCGTACTGGAACGGCTGCGCGTACGTCGTCTGACGCTAGCCCCGGATCCGCTCGCCCGTCGGATCGAAGAGCGGCTCCGCGGCGACGCTGCCCGCGATCCATTCGCCGAAGATCTCCACCTCGACCGCGGCTCCCGGCTCGGCTGCGGACGCCGGTAGGTAGGCGTACGCGATCGAGCGCTCCACGGTATAACCGTAACCGGCGGTGGTGACGCGGCCGACGAGCTCGCCGCCGACGCGGACCGGCTCTGAGCCGAGCGCGACCGCGCGCGCGTCGTCGAGCACGAGGCACGCGAGCCGGCGCTCGGGCTCGGTTCGCTCGAGCAGCGCGTCGCGACCGGTGAAGTCGCCCTTGTCGAGCTTGACCGCGAACCCGACTCCCGCCTCGAACGGCGTGTCCTCGGGCGTCACGTCCGCACCCCAGACGCGATAGCCCTTTTCGAGCCGGAGGGAGTCGATCGCCTTGTAGCCGCCGGCGACGAGGCCGTGCTCGCGGCCGGCGTCCCAGATCGTGTCCCAGAGCCGGAGCCCGAACTCCATGGGGCAGTACAGCTCCCAGCCCAGCTCGCCGACGTAGGTCACGCGCAGGGCGAGGCAGGGAACGGAGCCGACCGCCAGCTCGCGCCCGCACATGTACGGGAAGGACAGCGCTTCGGTCGTCAGCGGCTGCAGGATCTCGCGCGCGACCGGCCCCCAGAGGCCGAGGCAGGCGTACTTCGAGGTCACGTCCTCCACCTGCACCGAGTCGGGGGCGTGCATCCGGATCCAGGCGAGGTCGTGCCGGCCGAACGCCGTCCCCGTGACGATGCGGAAGCGGTCCTCCGCCAGGCGCGTGACCGTGAAGTCGCACTCGACCCCGCCGCGTGAGTTGAGCATCTGCGTGTAGGTGACCGCACCGACGTCGCGCGCGACCCGGTTCGCGCACAGCCGCTCGAGGAACTCGGGCGCATCGCCGCCGGTGATCTCGATCTTCGCGAACGAGGTCTCGTCGAAGAGCGCGGCCGTCGTGCGGCAGGCGACGTGCTCGGCGCCGATCGCCGGCGACCAGAGCCGGCCCGCCCAGCCGCGCGGCCGCAGCGACTCGTCGCCGGCGGCGGCGTTCGGCTCGAACCAGTTGACGCGCTCCCAACCGGACTTCTCGCCGAAGACCGCGCCGAGCTCCTGCGTGCGCGGATACGTCGGCGACGTGCGCAGCGGCCGCCCGGCCTGCCGCTCGTACCCGGGGTACTTGACGTCGTAGTACGTCGAGTAGATCTCGACCGTGCGCGCGAGCGTGTACTCGCGGCTCTCGTAGTGGCGGCCGAAACGGCGGGAGTCCATCTCCCACACGTCGAGGCTCGGGACTCCGTCCACGATCCACTCGGCAACGAGCCGGCCCATGCCGCCCGCGCCCGCGAGCCCGTGCGCGCAGAACCCGGCCGCGACCCAGAAGCCGCGCACGTCGGAAGGCCCGAGGATGAACTCGCCGTCCGGAGTGAACGCCTCGGGCCCGTTGATCAGGCGGATCACCTCGGCGTCGCCGAGCTCGGGCACGCGGACGAGCGCGTTCTCCATCAGCTCCTCGAAGCGCGGCCAGTCCTCGGCGAGCAGCTTCCCGTTGAAGTCGGCCGGGATCCCGTCGAGCGACCAGGGCGCCGGATTCCGCTCGTAGCCGCCCATCACGAGCCCGCCCGACTCGCCGCGGAAGTAGACGAGCAGCGAGGGATCGCGCAGCGTCGGCACGTCGAGCGCGACGCCGGACGGCTTCGTGACCAGGTACTCGTGCGCCATCGGGATAATCGGGACGTTGACGCCCGCCAGGCGGCCCAGCTCGCCCGCGAACATGCCGCCCGCGTTGACGACGGTCTCGGTCTCGATCTCGCCCTTGTCCGTGACGACGCCCGTCACACGGCCGCGCTCGACCTTGATCTCGGTGACCCGCGTGTTCGTGTAGATCTCCGCACCCCGCCGCCGCGCACCCTCGGCGAGCGCCTGCGTCAGCTGGGAGGGATCGATGTAGCCGTCGGTCGGCAGGAAGGCGGCGCCGAGGACGCCGTCGGTCGACATCGGCGGGAAGAGCCGCTGCGCTTCCTCGGCGGAGACGAGCTCGAGCGGCAGGCCGAAGGTCTTCGCCCAGCCGGCCTGGCGGCTGAGCTCCTCCAGCCGCTCCTGCGACGAGGCGAGGCGGAGCGACCCGACCTCGTGCCAACCGGTCTCGAGGCCGACCTCCTCGCCGAGCCGGCGGTAGAGCTCGACGGAGTTCATCATCATCTTCGTCAGGCTGAGCGAACCGCGCAGCTGACCGACGAGGCCAGCGGAGTGGAACGTCGATCCGCTCGTGAGGTCGGCGCGCTCGCACAGCACGACGTCGTCCCGGCCCAGGCGGGCGAGCCAGTAGAGGATCGAGCAGCCCCCCACTCCGCCGCCGATCACGACCGCACGTGCCGAGCCCTTCATCGGCGCACCCTATCCCGGGTCGATAATCCGGCTCGCGGGAGAAAGCGGGGCGCCCGGTGACGGCGCCCCGCTCCGCGAACCTCAGGTGGTCGGTGCGGCCGGGCCCGCCGACTCGGCCGCTGAGGGCTCCAGCGTGTCGTGGAGATGCTTCTCCACGTTCCGGTCAGGCCGCCAGATGAACAGATAGATCGCGCCGACGACCGCGATGATGAAGATGATGAAGAGCGTGATCCAGTCGATGTTGAAGATCGCGCGTGCACTCGTCAGCCCCGACGGGTAGACCACGTTCAGGAACATCGCGCCGAGGTAGACGCCCGCGATGATCAGCACCGGCCATGCCCACTTTCCGAGCCGGAAGGAACCCTCGGGCTGCCAGCCCCGGGCGCGCGCGATGATCGCCCCGATCACCGTGAGCAGGAACGAGAGATAGATCCCGCTCACGCCGAACGACACGAGGGCGACGAGAGCGTTGACGTGCGCCGGGTACGTGACGAACCAGAGGTGGTAGTTGCTGCCCGGGTTGATGTAGACGAGCAGGCAGAAGAGCACCGTGATCACCGCGCCCATCAGCAGCGCGTTGACGGGCGTCTTGAACCGCTGGTTCACCTTCGAGATCCAGCCCGAGCCGGGCAGCGCGCCGTCGCGCGCGTAGGAGAAGGCGAGCCGGCTCCCGGCCCCCTGGATCGACGAGCCGCAGGAGAAGAAGGCGAAGATGATGATGAGCAACAGGAAGTCCTGCAGCCAGCTCGGCAGCTGGGCCAGGATCCCCGGGATCCCGCCGGCGATCGCCGTGCCGACCGGGTCGTGCTTGCTCGTCGCGAGCAGCAGGGCCCCCGTGAGGATCAGCGACGCGATGCCACCCCAGATCAGCGCGTGGCGCATCGCCCTGGGGATCTGCCGGCCGGCGTCCTTCGTCTCCTCGGCGATGTCGCCGCAGGACTCGAAGCCGTAGAAGATGTAGACGGGTGCGAGCACGGCGACGAGCGCGGCCGCGAGCCAGCTCCCGTGGAAGTTGAGACCATAGGCGTTGGTCGTCACGTGCTGTGCACCTTGGGTCGAGAAGAGGAAGCCGAGGCTGTGATGGAAGCCGTGGATCGCGAGGATGATCGCGATCCCGAGCGTGCCGACGATCTCGACGTAGACCCCGAACTTCGCGACGTCGGCCATGATCCGGGCGCCGGTGATGTTCACGGTCGTCTGGATCGCGAGCAGGATCAGCGTGATGAGCAGGATCGTCCCATGGCCCGCCGGATTGAGGTTCCAGCCGAACCAGTTGTGGGTCAGCGCACAGACGTAGCCGACGACTCCCGTGTCGACCGCAGCCACCGTGATGAGCAGGGCGAAGCCGTAGAACCAGCCCGTGAACCAGCCGAAGCGTGGGCCGACAGTGAACTTGCTGTACTGGAACAGCGCTCCCGCCACGGGATAGTGGCTCGCGAGCTCGCCGAAGACGAGCGCGACGAACAGCATCCCGATCAGCGGGATGAAGGTCAGCCAGATGTACGCCGGCCCGGCGATCCCGAGGCCGAAGACGAAGAGCGAGTAGATGCCGACCATCGGCGAGAGGTACGTGAACCCCACCGCAAAGTTCGAGAAGAAACCGAGCACGCGGTTGAGCTGGGGCTTGTAGCCCAGGCTCTCGAGCCTCGCGTCCTCGCTCGTGCCGACATCCACCGCAGGTGCCGCCTCGCTCATCGTTCCTCCCCTGCCGCCGTTTTCCGTCCGGGCGACTCTCCCCGACCGGGGGCTGAGTTGTCAATAGCCGCCGCACCGCCGATTAGGCTCCGGGCGTGGCCGTCCTCACCTCGCAGCTCGACCGCGACGCCGAGGAGTTCGCGCTCCGGCGCGAGCGGATGGAGGAGCTCGTCGCCGAGCTGCGCGGGCGAACGGCCGAGGTCGCAAGCGGCGGCGGGGAGACCGCAATGGAACGGCACCGCTCCCGCGGCAAGCTCCCGGCACGCGAGCGCGTCGACCTGCTCGTCGATCCCGGCACCGCTTTCCTCGAGCTGAACGCGCTCGCCGCCTGGGAGCTGTACGACGGCGGAGCGCCGAGTGCGGGCATCGTGACCGGCATCGGCGTCGTCGAGGGCCGCGAGTGCGTGATCGTCGCCAACGACGCCACCGTCAAGGGCGGCTCGTACTTCCCGCTCACCGTGAAGAAGCACCTGCGCGCGCAGGAGGTGGCGGAGCAGAACCGGCTGCCGTGCCTCTACCTCGTCGACTCCGGAGGCGCCTTCCTGCCGCTGCAGGCCGAGGTCTTCCCCGACCGCGAGCACTTCGGCCGGATCTTCTTCAACCAGGCCAGGATGTCCGCCCAGGGCATCCCGCAGATCGCGGTCGTCATGGGCTCGTGCACGGCGGGCGGCGCCTACGTGCCGGCAATGTCGGACGAAACGGTGATCGTGCGCGGGACCGGGACGATCTTCATCGGCGGCCCGCCGCTCGTGAAGGCGGCGACCGGGCAGGACGTGACGGCGGAGGAGCTCGGCGGCGCCGACGTCCACACGCGGCACTCCGGCGTCGCCGACCACTACGCGACCTCCGACGAGCACGCGCTCGCCATCGCGCGCGGGATCGTGCGGAACCTCGACGCGCCGCGAACGGAGCCGATCTGGGACGTCGCCGCGCCCGAGCCACCGGCGCTCGACCCGTCCGACCTCTACGGCCTCATCCCCGAGGACTTCCGCCACCAGGCCGATCCACGCGAGCTGATCGCCCGCCTCGTCGACGGCTCACGGTTCCAGGAGTTCAAGCAGCTGTACGGCGAGACGCTCGTGACCGGCTTCGCGCGGATCGAGGGCTTCCACGTCGGGCTCCTCGCCAACAACGGGGTGCTCTTCGCGGAGTCGGCGCAGAAGGGCGCGCACTTCATCGAGCTCTGCTGTAAGCGGCGGATACCACTGATATTTCTGCAGAACATCACCGGCTTCATGGTCGGCGCCGAGTACGAGACCGGCGGGATCGCGCGCGACGGCGCGAAGCTCGTGATGGCCGTGGCGAACGCGCAGGTGCCCAAGTTCACGGTCGTCACCGGCGGCTCGTTCGGCGCCGGCAACTACGCGATGTGCGGCCGTGCGTACGGGCCGCGGCAGCTGTGGATGTGGCCGAACGCGCGCATCTCCGTGATGGGCGGCGAGCAGGCGGCGACAGTCCTCTCGATGGTCGGTGACGTCGACCAGGACGAGATCCGCGCGAAGTACGAGGAGGAGGGCAACCCGTACTACTCGACGGCGCGGCTGTGGGACGACGGGATCATCGACCCGCACGACACGCGGCGCGTGCTCGCGCTCGGGCTCGCCGCCGCGCGCAACGCACCCATCCCGGACACGACCTTCGGCGTCTTCAGGATGTAGGCGTGGTCGCGCGGATCCTGATCTGGAACGTGTTCGACTCCAAGACGACGCTCGATGAGCTGCGCGAGCACCTGCCCAGCCTGCCGGACGGCGACGTCTGGATCGCGAACGCGGCGCAGGACCGCTTCGGGCTGATCTCGTTCGGCGACGAGCTCCCCGACCTCGGCGAGATCCAGGAGCTGATCGGCGACGAGCCCACGGTCGCCGACGAGTTCGACGTCGAGTGACCCGCCGGGCGACGTGGACCGCGGCCGCCGTGGCCGCCGTCCTGTTCGGGATCTCCCTCTACGTGCTCATCACCTGGCTCGAGCACGCCCAGCTCTCGGACGTCCCCCTCTACGTCCGCTACGCGCAGGACATGCGGGGCGGCGGCCTGCCGTACCGCGACTTCGGTTTCGAGTACCCGCCGGCCGCCCTGCCACCGCTGCTCCTTCCGGCCTACATGAGCTGGAGCTACGCGACCTCGTTCGCGGTGCTCATGGGCCTCTGCGGCGCCGCCTGCATCGCGGCCGCGGCACTCGCGCTGCGCGCGGTGGAAGCCGGGGCGGAGCGCACCTGGGCGGCGCTGCTCGCGATCGGGGTCTCGCCGCTCGTCCTCGGCTCGCTGTTCGACACGCGCTTCGACCTGTGGCCGACGCTGCTGGCGGTCGGCGCGCTTGCGGCTCTTCTCTACGAGCGCCCGATCCTGAGTGGAGGCCTGCTGGGGCTCGGCTTCGCCGCGAAGATCTGGCCGGCGGTTCTCGTCCCGATTGCGGTCGCGTATCTCTGGCGGCGGCGAGGAGGGAGGAGCGCCCTGATCCATGTCGCGGCGTTCGCCGGCGTCGCGATTGCGTGCTTCCTGCCGTTCGTGATCCTCGCGCCGCACGGGGTCCGCGCGATGTTCGCCGACCAGCTCGACCGGCCCCTCCAGGTGGAGAGCCTCGGCGCGGCGGTGCTGATGGCCGCGCAGCACTTCGGGATGGCTCCGCTCCAGACGGTCGACTCACACGGCGGACAGGCACTGAGCGGACGCGGGGCCGGGCTCGCCGCCGACCTCTCGACGCTCTTCGAGGTCGCGACCGTCGGCACGATCTGGATCGTCTTCGCCCGCCGTCGCCACCCGGACGGGGAGGCCGTGCTGCTCGCGTCCGCAGCAGCTGTGGCCGCACTGGTCGCATTCGACCGGGTGCTGTCGCCGCAATACCTGATCTGGATCGTCCCCTTCATCCCGCTGGTGTGGGGCGCGCGCGGCTTCTACGCGAGCATGCTCCTGTTCTTTGCGCTCGGTCTGACGCAGACGTGGTTCCCGCGCCACTACTGGCCGCTCGCGAGCACTCACGGCTCGCCGTACTCGTGGTACCTGCTCGCGCGCGACCTCGCGCTCGTCGCGATCGCCGGCCTGCTCCTGCTGGAGCTCAGCCGCGAACGAGATTCCGCAGCAGGAAGAGAAGGTTGGCCGGACGCTCGGCCAGCCGGCGCATGAGATAGCGGTACCACTCTGGCCCGTACGGCGCTGCGACCAGGACGTCGAAGCCGCGGGCCACGAGGTCGAGCTGGAGGCGGCTCCGGACGCCGTACAGCATCTGGAACTGGAACCGCTCCCTCGGGATGCCGCGCTCGCGCGCAAACGAGATCGTGTGCTCGATCAGCGTCTCGTCGTGGGTCGCGACCGCCGTGAAGCCGCCGGCCGCGAGCGCGGTCTCCAGCAGCCGGACGTACGCCGCGTCGACGTCGCGCTTCCGCGGATGCGCGATCTCGGGCGGCTCGAGGTACGCGCCCTTGACGAGGCGAAGGTTCGGCGTGAGCGGCAGCAGCGCGGCCAGGTCGACCTCGGTGCGGAACAGGTACGCCTGCAGCACGGCTCCGACGTTCTCGTGGCCGCTGTCGCGCAGGCGCCGGTAGATGCGGAGCGTGGCGTCGACGTGGCCCGACTCCTCCATGTCGATGCGGACGAAGTTCTCGCGCTGCGCCGCGTGCTCGACGACCTCGGCGAGGTTGCGCTGCGCGAGCTCCTCGCCGATCGAGAGGCCGAGGTGCGTGAGCTTGAGCGCGACGTTCGTGCGCAGGCCCTCGGCGTGGATGCGGTCGAGCAACTCCCGGTAGGCGGCGACGACTTCGCACGTGGCGGCCTCGTCGCGCACGCCCTCGCCGAGGAGCGTCGTGTTCGTGAGGAGCCCCTGCCCGTTCAGCCGCCGCAGGACGGGAACGGCCGCGTCGAGACTCTCGCCTGCGACGAAGCGCGCGGCGCCGAGCCGGAAGCCGTACCGGTGCACGAACCGCTGCAGGCGTGGGCTGTCCGAGGCCGCGAGGATCAGGCTGCGGACGACGCTCATCCGTGCCAGTCGCGCACGATCCGCTCGACCTCGGTGCGCTCCGCCTCCGTCAGGCCGCGCAGCGGCGCGCTCACCCCCGGACCGACCGGGACGCCGCGGAAGCCGAGCGCCGCCTTCGACGCCGCATGGAAGGGGAAGCGCTGCAGCTCGGCGCGCAGCGCGGTCGCCTTCTCCCCCGCTGCCTGAGTCGGCTCGCGGACGAGCGGGACAACGGCGTCGGGGAAGCTCCCGGCGAGCCCCGAGACCGCACCGGCGGCGCCGGCCGCGAGCCCGCGCTCGAGCAGCCCCTCGGCGCCGACGAAGACGTCGAGCCCCTCGAGGAGGTACGGCTCGAGCCGCTCCCAGGGGCTGTCCGAGACCTTCATCCCGGCGAGGTTCGGCGCGCGCTCGCGCAGCCGGTCGATCACCGGGAGCGGGATGGCGTAGCCGCTCCGGGCCTGGAACTCGTAGAGGTAGAACGGCACGGGCGCGCACGCGCGCGCTGCCGCCTCGAAGTGCGCGAGCAGCTCCTGCTCGTCGAGCGCGAAGTAGGGCGGCGCGATGACGGCGACGGCATCCGCGCCCGCGCCCGCGGCGTGCTCCGCGAGCCCGACCGTGTCGTGCGTCGTCTGCGCGCCGGCGTGAATGGCGACCTGGATCCGCCCGCCCGCCGCGTCGAGGAACGCTTGCGCGATCTCCCTCCGCTGTGCGGGCGCGAACATCACGCCCTCGCCGGTCGTGCCGAGCGCGAGCAACCCGTCGACGCCGTGTCCGACGAGGAAGTCGACGTAGGGAGCGACGGCCACTGTGTCGAGCCGCTCGCCGCGAAGCGGCGTGACGGCGGCGGCGAGAGCTCCCTGCAACACGGCGGTCACTCTAAGCTCCCCGCCGTGCCCGAGAACCTGCGCACCGAGCGGGACGGCGACGTCCTCCGCATCAGCATGGCGCGCCCCGACCGGCGGAACGCGTTCGACGCCGCGGTCATCGCCGAGCTCGCCGAGGCGTTCGTCGCGGTCGGCCGCGCCCGCGCGGTCGTGCTCGCGGGCGACGGGCCGAGCTTCTCCGCCGGTGCCGACGTCGACTGGATGCGCTCCTCGGCCGACCTCTCGTACGAGGAGAACGTCGCCGACGCCAACGCGCTGCGCGCGATGCTCGAGGCGATCGACGGCTGCCCGGCGCCGGTCGTCGCGCGGGTGCAGGGGCACGCGCTCGGCGGCGGCGCCGGTCTCATCGCCGCGGCCGACATCGCGATCGCCGCGCCCGACGCCGTGTTCGCGTTCTCGGAGGTGAAGCTCGGGATCATTCCGGCCGTCATCTCCCCCTTCGCGCTGGCGCGGATCGGCCAAGGCGCGGCGCGGCGCTACTTCGTGACCGGCGAGCGCTTCGATGCCGAGACGGCACTCCGGATCGGGCTCGTGCACGAGGTCGCGGAGGATCTCGACGCGGCGGTCGAAGGCGTGGTGGAAGAGCTCCTCTCCGCGGGGCCGCAGGCGGCGCGCTGGGCGAAGCGGCTCGTGCGCGAGCGGCCGGACGGGCCCGAGACCGCACGCTGGATCGCGGAGCGGCGTACGAGCGACGAGGGGCAGGAGGGCCTCCGCGCCTTCCTCGAGAAGCGCCCTCCGAGCTGGCGCTAGCCCCTACGGCTGGAACTGCTGCGCGAACGACGTCACGTGGTCGACGTCGACCGCGAGCCACACGCCCGAGTCGAGCGGCTCGACGAGCTTCGGCGTCTTCGCTCCGCCGGCCAATGCCGAGAGTTGCGCCGCCGAGACGGTGGTCGGCTGCAACTTCGAGCCGCTCAGCGTCAGCACCGTGCCCGTCGTCTTCGTCGGGAGCACGAACGTGAGCTGTTGGCTTCCCGCCGGCACGACGAGGCGGTCGTCCTCCACGCCGGGGCAGGAGAGCGGCGCGCACGGCTTCCCCTGCTGCGCCGCGAAGGCGGTGTTCGCCGTGACGCCGACAAGATAAAACTGCGGGCGCAGGACCACCACGTATTTGCCGATCGCGGGGGTGATGGAGACGATCTGGCCGAAGTAGCCGGTGTTCTGCGGCCCGGGAGCAGTCTGCGCCGGCGCGGTCGTCACGGTTCTCGTCACCGTGACGGTCGACACGGTGGTCTTGCCGACACCGCAGCCGGCGAGCAGGAGGACCGCGACGAGAGCGATCGCAACGCGCACGCCGACGACGGTAGCGCTAGCGGCAGTCGGCGCACAGGCCGACGATCTCGACGCGGTGGTCGGTGGCGACGAAGCCGTGCCGCTTCGCTGCGGCGGCCACCCAGTCGTCGAGCCCGCACTCCTGCACCTCGACCACGCGGTGGCAGCGCTCGCAGAGGAGGTGGTGGTGATGCTCGTCGCCGCAGAGGCGGTAGCACTGCTCGCCGCCACGGTGCGAGACAGCATCGTGTGAGAGGACGTCGACGATTCCCTTCTCGCTGAGGAGCGCGAGCGTCCGGTAGACCGTGGCCAGGCCTGCGCCCGAGTCGCGCTCGCGGAGCCGGCTCCAGAGCTGCTGCGCGGTCACGTCGTCGCGCTCCCGGGCGAGCTCCTCGAGCACCTCGAGGCGGCGCGGCGTCGCGCGGACGCCGCTCCGTTCGAGCAGATCCGAGAGGTCTTGCCGCGGTGCCGTCATGTGCACTATCCTAGCCAACATGCGAATGAGAACCGTTATCGTTGTCACTCTGGCAGCCGCGTTTCTCTCGGCCTGCGGCAGCGGCTCTGCACACACAGCCGGCAGGCTCGACGTCGTCGCGGCGGAGAACGTGTACGGGAACATCGCGTCCGAGATCGGCGGCCACCACGTCTCGGTCACCTCGATCCTCACGAGCCCGACCGCCGACCCGCACCTCTTCGAACCCGCAACCTCCACCGGGCTCGCCGTGGCCGACGCGAAGGTCGTGCTGCAGAACGGGCTCGGCTACGACGCCTTCATGACGAGGCTCGAGGACGCCTCACCGAACAAGAGCCGCGTCGTGGTGACGGTGGCGGACGTCCTCGGCATCCACGGTACGGACGCGAACCCGCACCTCTGGTACGACGTGCCCCGCCTCGACCGCGTCGCCGGCGCGATCGCTGCCGCCCTCACCCGGGCGGATCCATCTCAGGCGGCGGCGTACCGCCGTGGCCTCCACCGCTTCGAGCGCTCGCTCGCGCCGCTGCGCCACGAGGTCGCAAGCATCCGCAGCCGCTACCGGGGCGCGCCGGTCGCGTACACCGAGCCGGTTCCCGGCTACCTCGTCGCGGCGGCCGGGCTGCGGAACCTCGCGTCGGACTCGTTCACCCGGCCGATCGAGGAGGGAACCGAGCCGTCCCCCTCCGCCGTCGCGACCATGAGCTCGCTCATCGGGGAGCACCGGATCCGCGTGCTGCTCTACAACAGCCAGGCCGTCTCCCCCATCACCGCGCAACTGCGGACCGCAGCGCTCAAGGCGGGCGTTCCCGTCGTGCCGGTGACTGAGACCCTGCCGCCGCACCTCAGCTTCCAGCAGTGGCAGCTCGCCCAGGCCCGCGCGCTCGCGGCGGCGCTCGCGAGATGAGCGTCGTCACCGTCGACGACCTCGCGCTGCGGTTCGGCGACCGCACGCTGTTCGAGGGGCTGAGCTTCGAGCTCGAGCGGGGCGAGCTGCTCGCGGTCCTCGGGCCGAACGGCACCGGGAAGACGTCGCTGCTCCGCATCCTGCTCGGGCTGCTCCAGCCGAGTGCCGGGCGGGTCGCGGTCGAGGGCTGCCCGCCCCGCGAGCGCTGCCACCGGATCGGCTACGTGCCGCAGCAGCACGTGTTCGACCGGGACGTCGTCCTGCGCGGCCGCGACCTCGTGCGGCTCGGGCTCGACGGCCACCGCTGGGGCTTCGGGCGCTTCCACTCCGAGGATCAAGGCCGGGTGGACGCGGCACTCGCCGAAGTGGGCGCGGAGGCGTACGCGGACGCTCCCGTCGGCCGGCTCTCGGGCGGCGAGCAGCAGCGGCTGCGCGTGGCGCAGGCGCTCGTCGCCGACCCGGTGCTGATCCTCGCCGACGAACCGCTGCTCTCCCTCGACCTCGCCCACCAGCGCGGCGTCGTCGACCTGCTCGACGCGCGCCGCCAGAGCGCCGGCACGCCGGTCGTGTTCGTCACCCACGACGTGAACCCCGTGCTGCACACCGTCGACCGCGTCCTGTACCTGGCGCCGGGCCGGTGGGCGATCGGGACGCCGGACGAGGTGCTCACCTCGGCGACGCTGACGCGCCTCTACGGAACCGAGGTCGACGTCCTCAACGTGCGCGGCCGGGTCGTCGTGGTCGGAACGCCGGACGACCAGCACGTCCACCACGTGGAGAACGGCCACTGATGTTCACGCAGCTGCTCGCCGAGCACTTCGTCCACAACGCGCTCTGGGCCGGCGCGCTGGCGGCGATCGTGTCGGGCGCGATCGGCATCTTCGTCGTGACGCGCGGGATGAGCTTCGCGGTGCACGCGATCTCGGAGCTCGGCTTCACCGGGGCCGCAGCCGCACTCGTGCTCGGGATCGATCCGGTGCTCGGGATCCTCGGCGGCTCGCTGCTCGTCGGGCTCGTGCTCGGGCTCCTCTCCGTGCGCGGGCGGGAGCGGGACAGCGCGATCGGAGCGGTGCTCGCGTTCGGCCTCGGCTTCGGCGTCCTCTTCCTCTCGCTCTACCAGGGCTACGCGACCGAGGCGCTGAACCTCCTCTTCGGCAGCCTCGTCGCCGTCTCCGACGCGCAGCTGCGGAACCTCGTGATCGTCGGGGCGATCGTGCTCCTCGGGCTCGCGGTGCTCTACCGGCCGCTGCTCTTCTCGAGCGTCGACCCCGAGATCGCGGCCGCGCGCGGCGTGCCTCTGCGCCGCCTCTCGGTCGCGATCTTCCTGCTGCTCGCGCTGACGACCGCGGAGGCGATCCAGGTCGTCGGCGTCCTGTTCGTGCTGACGCTCGTGATCACGCCGGCCGCGGCCGCCCAGCGCCTGACGGGGCGGCCCGGGCTCGCCCTCCTGCTCAGCGTCGGGATCGCGCTCGTCTCGACCGAGGGCGGGATTCTGCTCTCGCTTGCGAAGTCGTGGCCGACGAGCTTCTTCATCGCCACGATCTCGTTCACCGTCTACGTCGCGGCGCGGCTCTACGACTGGAACCGTGGCCGGCAGGGCCGCCGCCCGACGCTACTGGGCGCGCAGGCTCTGGAGCAGGCGCCGGGTCACGTGGAGTGACGTCTGCGCAGCCGCCAGCTTGCCGGCGGCGACCGTGATCCGGTACTCGACCGGCCGGAGCGGCAGCGGCGTCCTGAAGCTGCCGCTCGCATCGAGGATCGGATGCGCGACGACGCGCCACTCGCCGTGGACGAGCCGCCAGACCGCAACGGAGGCGTCCGGCCGAGGCGACACGTCGCCGACGAGCAGGCGCGGGCTCTGCGCGTGCACCTGCACGCGCGGCGCGACCGCGACGGAGACGGCCGTCCCGTTCGTGCCGGGCGCGACGAGCCGGAAGGCCG
The DNA here is from genome assembly GCA_963796555.1 of uncultured Actinomycetes bacterium. Taxonomy (GTDB): domain Bacteria; phylum Actinomycetota; class Thermoleophilia; order Gaiellales; family Gaiellaceae; genus Palsa-739. The sequence continues at coordinate 89,535 of CAWCLZ010000001.1, forward strand.
TGCTCGCGCGCGGCTGCAGGTGCACCTGCGCCGGATGCTTGACGTTCTGCACGGCGAGCCAGGCGCCGTCGCCGCTCCGCTGCTGCAGCACCGCACCCGGCACGTTCGCCGCGCGCGCGGCGACGGTGACCGAGCTCCCGTACAGCACGTGCGCGCTGCTCGTCGCGAGCTGGAGCTCTCCGATCGAGAACCACGTCGACAGGAGGCCCAGCTTCTTCGACACCTCGGCCGCGTTGCGCCTCACCTCGGCACCGGACGCCAGGTGGAAGACGACCGTCTCGGCACGCACGCTCCCGTCGCGCTCCACCCGCACCGACTCGACCGGGCTGGCGAGGCCTAGCCGCACGGCCAGGCGCGCCGCGGAGAAGGTGTACGGCCCCCAGTCGTGGTGCGGCGAGTACGTGTCCCACGGATCCGGGACCGAGCGCAGATACGGGATCGGCGCCACGCCGGGCCAGGCGTCTTGCACGGCCTCGGTGCGACCGCCGGAGCTCGAGGAGTAATACGTCCGCGCGACCTGCCCGTCCCACGTCAGGATCTGGCCGAGCGTCGCGTAGACCGCGTGGTCGGCGCGCTGCCGCTCGGCTGCGACGCCGCCGTAGACCTGGTCGAGGGCGGTCGGCACGAGGTCGTACCAGGAGCTCGGCTTCAGCTGCGCAACGGCATACGAGCGGGCGGCGACCGCCTGCGCCTCCAGCGCGGCGATCGGCCAGTGCGACGGCGACTCCGAGGGAACGACGCCGCGAAGATAGGTGTCGAGCGAGAGGCCGTTGACGACCGAGACGCCTCCGCCCTTGCTCCGAAGCACCAGCGTGCCGTGATACTCGCGGCCGTCGAACGTGAGCGGCGCGCGGGCGCAACTGACGACGGCGACGTGCCCGAAGGAGAAGCCTGCGCCGTGCTTCCGCACGGGGAAGACGAGCCGCGACCCGACGCCGTACGTCCCGGCCGCGAGCTTCCGCGTCAGCCGCTTCCCGTCGGTGACGACCAGCGGCGCCGCGCAGCCGACCGTGACGGACGACGCGCCCTTCGTGAGCAGGACACGGACGCGCTGCTCGCCGACGTGCCCCATCGTCGTGCCCGGGTAGTAGTGGTCGAGGATCCGGCGGTACTTCCAGCCGTGCCGCGCGTAGCCGTACGCGCCCCACTGGCTCATGCCGACGCCGTGGCCCCAGCCGTGGCCGGTCACGATCAGCGCCGTCCCGGCGCGCGCCGTGCCCGCGGTGGCGCAGACCACCACAGCCGGCAGCAGGGCAACCCCCAACCTCAGCCGCACGCCGATGCTCCTTCCACCTCCATGGCCGCTCAAACGAGGAAGGGTAGAGCCGATCCTGCCTTGTCGCCCGAGTCTTTCGGCAAGGCGGTGCCTAGACTCCGGCCCGATGCGCCGTCTGCTGGTGGCCAACCGAGGGGAGATCGCGCTCCGCATCTTCCGCGCCTGCCGGGCCGAGGGCCTCGACACGGTCGCGGTCGCGGCTCCCGACGACCTCGGCTCGCTCCACGCCTCCTCGGCGGACGCGCTCGTCGAGATCTCCTCCTATCTCGATCCGGCCGAGCACGTGCGTGCCGCACGCGAGGCCGGCGCCGACGCCGTTCATCCCGGCTACGGCTTCCTCTCCGAGAGCGCGGAGCTCGCCGAGGCGGTGCTCGAGGCGGGTCTGACCTGGGTCGGGCCGCCGCCCGCGGCACTGCGGGCCGGGGGCGACAAGCTCGCGGCGAAAGAGACCGCGCACGCGGCCGGCGTCCCCGTCCTGCCGAGCGGAACGGCAGAGGAGATCGGCTTCCCGTTGCTCGTCAAGGCGGCGGCCGGCGGCGGCGGACGCGGGATGCGCGTGGTGCGCACGGCCGCGGAGCTCGACGAGGCGCTCGCAGCGGCCCGGCGCGAGGCCGCAGCCGCGTTCGGCGACGACTCGATCTTCTGCGAGCGCTACCTCGAACGGCCGCGCCACGTCGAGATCCAGCTCCTCGCAGACGGGCACGGCAACGTCGTCGCGCTCGGCGAGCGCGACTGCTCGATCCAGCGCCGCCACCAGAAGGTGCTCGAGGAGGCTCCGTCGCCCGCGCTCGACCGCGAGCTGCGGACGCGGATGAGCGACTCGGCGGTCGCGTTCGCGCGCGCGATCGGCTACGAGAGCGCCGGCACCGCCGAGTTCGTCCTCGACGGCCGCGACTTCTGGTTCCTCGAGCTGAACGCGCGGATCCAGGTCGAGCATCCGGTGACCGAGCTCGTGACCGGCGTCGACATCGTGCGCGAGCAGCTCCGGATCGCGTCCGGCGAGGCCCTGTCCGAGCAAGTGACAGGTCATGACCTGCGCGGGCACGCGGTCGAGGTGCGGCTGTACGCGGAGGACCCGGGCTCGTTCCTGCCCCAGGCCGGCCGGCTCGAGCTGCTGCGGTTGCCCGAGGGAATCCGCGTCGACTCCGGCGTGCGCGAGGGCGACGAGATCGGCACCGCGTACGACCCGCTGATCGCGAAGCTCGTCGCCGGGGGCGAGACGCGGGAGGAGGCGTTCGACCGCCTGGCGCGGGCGTTGCAGGAGACGGAGATCGGCGGCATCACGACGAATCTCCCGTTCCTGCGCTGGCTCGTGCGGCATCCCCTCGTCCGCGCGGGACGCGTGACGACCGCGTTCCTGGCCGAGAACCCTCCCCTCTCGGAGCCGCCGGCTGCCGCGCCGGCCGAGGTCTGGAGCGAGCCCTGGCGGCTGAACCTTCCCTCTCCCCCGTCGCGGCCCGCGCCGGACGTCGACGCGGCCACGGCAGGACACGGGCCCGGCGGGCACGAGCAGTCGGCGGTCGTCGCGCCGATGCCCGGCACGGTAATCCGCGTGCTCGTCGAGCCGGGTGCCGCGGTGGCCGCCCGCCAGCCGCTCGTCGTGCTCGAGGCGATGAAGATGGAGACACCGCTCGTCTCGCCCTACGACGCGACCGTGCGCGCCGTCCACGTCACCGAGGGCGACCAGGTCGCGGGCGGGACGGTGCTTGTCGAGCTGGATGAGTAGTGGAATCCGTCCGGGTCTCCGACGCTGCGGCGTTCCTCGCGGAGGCGGAGCCGCTGCTGCTCGCGGACGAGGCGCGCCACAACCTGATCCTCGGCATCGCCGGGACGATCCGCGACTCCCCCGACCACTACCCCACCCGCAGCTTCTGGCTCGTGCGCGACGAAGGCGAGGTCGCCGCCGCGGCTCTCCGAACGGCGCCGCACAACCTCATCCTGGCCGGGCCGCGTTCGGAGGCGGCGCTCACGGTGCTGGCGCGGGGCATCGCCGAGGACCTCCCCGGTGTGGTGGGGGCGGAGCCGGAGGCGGTGGGATTCGCCGACCTGTGGTGCCGGCAGACCGGGCTCCGCGCGCGAACGAGCATGCGCCAGGGCATCTACGCGCTCGAGCACGTCGAACCGCCGTCCGGCGTGCCTGGATCGCTGCGCATCGCGACGACCGCCGACCACGAGCTTGCGCTGGGCTGGTTGCTGGCCTTCGCCGCCGAGGCGATCCACGAGGGCGGCCCGGGCGCCGATCGAGCCGAGGCGATGCTCGACTTCCGGCTCTCGTCTCTCTCGGCGGGGGTGGCGCTGTGGGAGGACGGCGGCGAGCCCGTCTCCCTCGCCGGCTGGGGCGGCCCGACGCCGAACGGCATCCGCGTCGGCCCGGTCTACACGCCACCGGAGCTGCGCGGCCGCGGCTACGCCACCGCGCTGACCGCGGAGCTTTCGCAGCGCCTGCTCGACGGCAGGCTGTTCGAGGACGGCCGTCGTTGCTGCTTCCTCTACACCGATCTCGCGAACCCGACCTCGAACGCGATCTACGAGCGGATCGGCTACCGCCGCGTCTGCGAATCAGCGGAGATCGTCTTCGGCTAGCTCGACGCCGCGCCAGACTACGGCGCCACGACCGGTGCCAGGTACCGATACGAGAGTGTGACGTCGGAGCGTGTCTACCACCTAACCATGGGCACCGCCGACATTACAAAGACGTAGCAGTACCTGGTACCGGTCTCGCGGCACGCTCGCGCCGGACTTCTTGGCACCGGCAGACTTCGGCTAGCTCGGGAAGAGTTTCTGCAGCTTCATCGCAGCGCCCATGTCGCCCTTGAGCTTGAGCTTGCCGGTCATGTAGGCGCTCGTCGGGTTCTGCTCGCCCGCGATGATCTTCTGGAAGATCTCCTGCGAGGCGCTGATCGTGCAGTCCGCGCCCTCCTCGAGACCGTCTTCCACGCTGACGCTGCCGTCCGCGACCTTGACCGTCCACTGGCCGGCGCCCTCGATGTCGAACGCGTACGAGTTGTTCATGCCCTCGGTTTTCGACGTGTCGGCGCGGGACGCGAGCGTCTCGAAGAACTCCTGCACGGTATCTGGCATCAGTAGCTCCTTCTCGGGGTCGAGGGCGAGTTTATGCCCCGCCGCGCGAGCGACACCGATACCATCGCGCTCCGATGACCAGGGTCGAGATCGCGCTGCCGGGACAGGCGGGCGCGGACGCAGTTGCTCTGCCGGTAACCCAGCCGTTGGACGGCGAGGCCATGCGCATCGTCGACGAGAGGCTCGGCGGCCGGCTCGCGCGGCTCGGCGAGAGCGGCGAGCTGCGCGGCGAGCGCGGCGAGGCGGTCCTCCTCCACCTGAACGGCGAGCTCCCCGGCTCTCGGCCGGGCGTCGGCGGCTCCGCCGACGACGCTTACAGCCTCCCACCGCGCCTCGTGGCTGCGGGAGTCGGCAAGCGCGAAGAGGTGGATGCCGACGCGCTCCGGACGGCGGGAGCCACCACCGCCCAGGCTCTGGCGCGGGTCGGCGGGACCCTCGTCTGGCTGCTCGACGAGTCGCTGCCCGTGCCGCTGCCCGAGCAGGCCGCGGCGCTCGTCGAGGGAACGATCCTCGGCGCCTACTCGCCCGGCCGCTGGAAATCGCAGGACGAGACGCGCGCGCCGGAGCGGATCGTCGTCGGCCACGTCGGCGACCCGGAGCTCCAGCAGGCAGTCGAGCGTGCCGGCCTCCTCGCCGAGCGCGCGAACCGCTCGCGCGACCTTTCGAACATGCCGCCGAACGAGCTCACGCCCCACACGCTGGGCGAGCAGGCGCAAGAGCTCGCGCGCGAGCACGAGCACCTGGCCTGCGAGGTTCTCGGCACCCGTGAGCTCGACGAGCTCGGGATGGGCGCCCTGACCGCCGTCGGCCGCGGCAGCCGCAACGAGCCGCGTCTGATCGTCCTGCGCTATGACCCGCCCGGCGCCCGCGACGACATCACGCTCGGGCTCGTCGGCAAGTCGATCACCTTCGACGCCGGCGGCATCTCGATCAAGCCGGCCGGCGGGATGCAGGACATGAAAGGCGACATGTCCGGCGGCGCCGGGACGCTGCACGGAATCGGCGCGCTCGCCGCGCTCGGCACCCCGGTGCGCACGATCGCCGTTCTCGCCGCCGCCGAGAACCTGCCCGGCGGGGACGCGTTTCGGCCCGGCGACATCCTGCGCGCCGCCAACGGCAAGACGATCGAGGTCGTCAATACGGACGCCGAGGGCCGGCTCGTGCTCGCCGACGCGCTCTGGTATGTCCGCCGAGAGGGCGCGACGCACGTGCTCGACCTCGCCACGCTGACGGGAGCGATGGAGCTCGCGCTCGGCGACCTCTACGCCGGCGGCTTCGCGAATGACGCGCTGTGGGGCGAGCTCGTGGTCGAGGCGGGGCGGCGCAGCGGCGACCTCGTCTGGCCGTTCCCGCTCCATCCGCGCTACCGGCGCTACATCGACTCGGCCTTCGCGGATATGAAGAACAGCTCGACGCTGCGCCAGGGCTCCCCGGTGCTCGCGGCGGAGTTTCTGCACGAGTTCGCCGGCGACGGCCCGTGGTGCCACGTCGACATGGCCGGGCCGGCGTTCCTCGAACGCAGCCGCGGCGACTACCTCCGGGTACCCGGCGGTACGGGCTACGGCGTCCGGCTGATCGCCGAGCTGGGCACAATGCTCGCTTGAACTTCGAGCTGAGCGACGAGCAGGAGCTGATCCGCCGCACGGTCCGCGAGTTCGCGGAGACGAAGGTCGCACCCGTCGCCGAGGAGCTCGACCGCGACGCGCGCTTCCCGTACGAGCTCGTGGCCGAGCTCGGCGACCTCGGACTGATGGGCCTGCCGATCCCCGAGGAGTACGGCGGCGCCGGGGGCGACACCGTCTCCTACGCGATCGCGATCGAGGAACTGACGCGCATCGACTCCTCCGTCGCGATCACCGTCGCGGCGCACACCTCGCTCGGGACGATGCCGATCCTCCTCTTCGGCAACGAGGAGCAGAAGCGGGAATGGCTGCCGCGGCTCGCGTCGGGCCAGGGGCTCGCGGCGTTCGGACTGACGGAGCCCGACGCGGGCTCCGACGCCGGCGCGACGCGCACGAAGGCGGAGCTGCGCGACGGCGAGTGGGTGATCGACGGCTCGAAGATCTTCATCACCAACGCCGGCACCGACATCAGCGCCTGCGTCACGATCACCGCGCTCACCGGGGAGGGTGAGATCTCGAACCTCGTCGTCCCGAACGGCACGCCCGGCTACGAGATCTCGGCTCCCATGCACAAGCTCGGCTGGCACGCATCCGACACCCGCGAGCTCTCGTTCCACTCGTGCGCCGTGCCGGAGGGGAACCTCCTCGGCGAGCGGGGACACGGCTTCGGCCAGTTCATGGAGATCCTCGACGGCGGCCGCATCTCGGTCGCCTCGATGGGTGTCGGGCTCGCGCAGGGCGCGTACGACCTCGCCGCCGCCTACGCGAAGGAGCGGCAGCAGTTCGGGCGGCCGATCGCGAGCTTCCAGGCGATCCAGTTCCAGCTCGCCGACATGGCGACGGAGATCGAGGCCGGGCGGCAGCTCGTCTGCCGCGCGGCGTGGCTCAAGGACGCGGGCAGGCCGTTCGCGCTCGCCGCCGCGCAGGCGAAGCTCTACACGGGGATACTCTCCAGCCGGGTGGTCAACTCGGCGCTGCAGATCCACGGCGGGTACGGCTTCATGGACGAGTTCGCGATCTCGCGCCTCTACCGCGACCAGAAGATCCTCGAGATCGGCGAGGGGACGAACGAGGTGCAGCGGATGGTCATCGCCAAGCACCTCGGGTTCTAGTCGTGGGCGAGGTCACGCTCACTGTGGTCGGGAACGAGCCTGAGGCGCAGATGCTCTGCGGGCTGCTGCGCGCGAACGGGATCGCGTGCATGCAGCGGAGGACGGATCTCGCCGCCGGCATGGCGGATGCGAGCACCTCGATGGGCGGACCGCGCGAGATCCTCGTCGAGGAAGAGCAGCTCGAGGAAGCGCAAAAGCTCCTTCCCGCCGACCAGTAACGGCGATCGGAGGCACAATCGAGGGGTGATTCCGGTCATCGCGGCCGCTGTCGCGGCGCTCCTCTTCCTGCAGGCGGTCGTACGGCTGCGCCGCCGCGGGCGCCCCGACCTCGCCGGCTGGGATCGTGTCGCGCTCTTCGCCACCGGCCTCGGGGTGACGCTCTTCGCGCTGATCGGCCCGCTCGACGACCTCGCGGACACGAAGCTCCTTTCGGCGCACATGACCCAGCACGTCCTGATCGGCGACCTCGGGCCGGCGCTGATGATCGCAGCCGTGCGCGGGCCGCTCCTCGTCTTCTTCCTTCCTGCCGCCGTGCTCGCGCCGCTCGCGCGCAACGCTCGGGTCCGCGCCGTGCTCGGCACGCTCCTCCGGCCGCGCGTGGCCTTCACGCTCTGGGCGGCGAACCTTGCGATCTGGCACATCCCGTACGTCTACGACCTCGCGCTCGCGCACCAGAACCTCCACAACTTCGAGCACGTCTGCTGGGTGTTCTGCGGGATGCTCGTCTGGACGCTGCTGATAGACCCGGGCTCGCACCGCAGGCTGACCGTCGGCGGCCGGGTCGCGCTCGCGGCGTCGATGTTCGCTGCCGGGATGATCCTCTCCGACGTCCTCGTCTTCACCTTCACGCCGCTCTATCCGTTCTACCACGGTGCATACGGGATCTCGGCGCTCCTCGACCAGCAGCTCGCCGGGATCGTGATGACCGTCGAGCAGCTCCTCACGCTCGGGATCTGCGTCGCGCTGCTGCTGCGGCCGCACTGGAGCCGCGGTCGCACACCCCGCCTGGCCGCTTCGCCGACGTGAGCGCGACCTCGTTCAGTTTCGAGCCGCTGTTCCTGATCGTCGCGGTCGCCGCCGCAGCGCTCTACTGGCGCGCGGCGCGCACCGACCGCCCCGAGACGTGGCGCGTCGTCGCTTTCGCGACGGGGCTCTTCCTGATCGCGGCCTCGCTCAACTCGCCGCTCGAGACGATCGCGGCGCACTACCTCCTGCTCATCCACCTGCTGCAGAACGCCCTCATCGCCGACGCGGCGCCGCTGCTGGTCGTGCTCGGCCTGACGCCGCGGATGCGGAAGAGGGTCGGCCGCTACGGCCCCGATCGGCTGCGCACGCGCTACATCCTTCCGCTCTGGCTCGGCGCCTGGTACCTGACCCACTTCGCACCGTTCTACAACTGGGCGCTGCGCACCGGCTGGGGGCTGAACGTCGAGCACGCGATCCTGATGGCCGTCGGCCTCCTCTTCTGGTGGCCGATCGTGACCGGGCGGCTCTCGCCGCCTGCGGGGCTCGCCTACCTCGCGCTCGCGTTCATCGGCTCCTCGTTCCTCGGCCTGGCGTTCATCTTCTCGAGCCGGCCGTTCTACTCGTTCTACGAGCAGGCGCCCCGGCTCTGGGGCCTGTCGCCGATCCGCGACCAGAACCTCGGCGGGATCCTGATGAACGGCGAGCAGACGCTGGTCTTCCTGCTCGCGATCGGCTGGTACGTGATGCGGCTGCTCGACGAGGAGCACGCGCGGGACGAGCACGCGGTGCCCCGGTCGGAGGCGCTTTCGGATACATAGCGGAGGCCGGTGGTAGCGTCGCGCCGTGCTCTTCACGCAGTTCCTGAACGACGACCTGGGCTGCGCCTGCTATCTCGTCGGCGACGAGCACGAGGGCATCGCGGTCGTCGTCGATCCGCCCTACTTCGTCGAGCCGGTGCTGGCGGAGGCGGAGCGCCGGGGCGTCCGCCTCGTCGGCGTGCTCGAGACGCACACCCACGCCGACCACGTCTCCGGTCACGGACGGCTCGCGCTCGAGCACGGCGTACCGATCCACGTCCACCGCGAGGCGGAGGCCGCATTCCCGCACGAGCCGCTCGACGACGGCACGGAGATCGAGGTCGGCGCGGTGGTCCTGCGCACGATCCACACGCCGGGCCACCGTCCCGAGCATTGCTGCTTCGCGGTGACCGACCGCTCGCGCGGCGACGAGCCGTGGCTCGTTCTCACCGGCGACTCGCTCTTCGTCGGCGACGCGGGCCGGCCCGACCTCGCGGTCGAGGCGCACGAGGGAGCCGAGGGTCTGTTCCACAGCCTGCGCCGGCTCGTCGAGCTCGGCGACGGCGTCGAGGTCTTCCCGGGCCACGTCGCAGGATCGTTGTGCGGCGCGGCGATGAGTTCCAAGGCGTCGACGACCATCGGCTTCGAGCGCCGCTTCAACCCGGCGCTCCAGGGTGAGCTCGCCGACTTCCTCGCCGCGCGACTCGGGGCGCAGCCGCCGCGGCCGCCGAACATGGAGCAGATCGTCGAGCTCAACCGGGGCGAGCTCCTCGGCGCGCGGCCGCCGCTCGAGCGGGCCGGCTCGATCCTTGAGGACGCGATCGTCCTCGACGTGCGGCCGACCGACGTGTTCGCGACCGGTCACCGGCCCGGGGCCGTCGGGATCCCGGTCTCCGGCTCGCACTTCGGGACGAAGGCGGGGTTCGTCCTGCCCGTGCGTCCTCTCGTCCTGCATGCGACGGACGAGGAGGAGGCCGTGCGCGCGGCTCGGGCGCTGCAGGCGGTCGGGCTGTTCGGGACCGCCGGCTGGCAGGAGGGCGGCGGCTCCGAGGAGCTCGTGCCTGTCTCGCTCGACGAGCTCGAGCAGCTGCTCGCCGACGACTCGGTCGAGCTGCTCGACGTGCGCGAGACGGACGAGCGGGACGAGGGTCACATCCCGGGCTCGCGGCACCTTCCGTACCGGATGGCTCGGGCCGCGGCGGAGGCGGGACTGCTCAACGGCCGGCCGCTCGTGACGATCTGCGAGTCGGGCCCGCGCGCGGCGGTGGCCGCGAGCGTGCTCCAGGCCGCCGGGCTCGACGCCCGGCCGGTGCTCGACGGCGGCGTCGCCGACTGGCGCGCCCACGGCGGCGAGGTCAGCTCCTTCCGCCGCTGCGGCTCGTAGCTAGCCGCCGGCGACCCAGCTGACGAGCGGGATCTCCAGCTCGTTCGCCGACAGCCCGCCGTGCTGGCCGTGGAACCGCTGCTCGAAGCGTCCCGGCTCGAGCCAGTAGGCCGCCTCGCCCGGGGCCGGCAGCACGACGAGGTTCGCCAACCGCGACGTCAGCGCCTCGGTGACGTTTGATCCGAAGAGGCCCTCGGCGAGCAGCGCCTCGACCGTGCGCACCTCCGCGACGCCGGCCAGCAGCTCGCCGAGGCGAGCCTCGACCTCGGGGAGGCGCTCCGGCAGGACGTGCAGGAAGAGGTCGCGGCAGGAGCCGGCAGGCGCGAGCGGCCTGCCGTCGGCCCCGACGGCCATGTGCTGCACGAGCTCCGGCCAGACCTCGTTCACGTACGTCGTCTGCTCCGGCGAGATCCCCTCCATCCCGTGGTCGGCAGTCAGCAGGACGAGCGTCCCCTCGGGCCACGGCGCCGCCGCGAGCGCCGAGAGGATCTCCTCCATCAGCGTGGCCACCTCGGGCGCGTCCGTCCCGGCGATGTGCATCAGCGTGTCCGCGTCGCCGAGGTAGATCGTCCCGTACGCGTGCTCCTCTGCCGCGAGCGCACCGCACAGTCTGGCCAGCCCCTCGGCGTCGTCGTCGAACGGATGGACGGTCGCCGGCTCGAGGAGCAGCCTGCTCGTCTCCGAGCGCACGATCTCTGCCGGCATCGCCACGTGGCTCGGCACCGGCAGCAGCCGCCGGTAGAGCGTCTGGTCGGGGAAGAGGTCGTGTGCGGTGAAGCCGGCATCGAACAGGGTTCCGGGACGCTCGTCACCGGCGAAGCAGAACCAGAGCGGGGTGACGATCCGGTTCAGCCGGGGCTCGAAGATGTTCCACTCGTAGAGGCCGTGCTCGCCGAGCGGGAGGCCGGAGTGGATCGTCGTCGAGTGGACGGTCGTCGTGGAGGGGAAGCAGGACGACCAGCGCTCGACGTCGGCCCCGGCGAAGAGCGGATGGTCGGCGTGCCGCTCGAGGAAGCGCCACCCGAAGGCGTCGAAGTAGACGAGGACGACGCGCTCGTGCTCGCCGAGCTTCTCCTCGATCAGGCCGGGCAGCTCGTCGAAACGGCGGCTCAAGCGAGGCGCTCGACCCGGTAGCCCCAGCCGCCGAGTTGCCCGAGCAGCTGCTCGCAGTGCTCGGGATCGCGAGTGAGCAGGGTGAGCTCCACGCCGGTGTAGCCGACCGGGACCCACGCCGCCTCGCGCTGGTGCTCGACCTCGACGACGTTCACTCGCTCCGCCCCCAGCAGGTCGAGCAGCTTCGCGAGCTCGCCCGGATGGTCGGGCACACAGGTACGCACGACGAGGTAGCGGCCGGCGAGCGCCAGCCCGCGCCGCATCACCTGCACCATGAGCGAGGCGTCGATGTTGCCGCCCGAGAGGAGCGCGAGCACCGGCCCCGAGCCGCCGCCGACGAGCCCCTCAAGGATCGCGGCCGCGCTCGCGGCGCCGGCGCCCTCGACCACGAACTTCGTCCGCTCGGCCAGGAGCACGATCGCGTTCGCGATCTGCTCGTCGTCGACCGACACGATGTCGTCGAGCGTCTCGGCAAGAATCCCCATCGTCAGGTCGCCCGGATCCTTGACGGCGATCCCGTCGGCGATCGAGTGGCCGGAGCCGCCGGGCCGCGTCCCGGCCGCCTGCACGCCGACGATCCGCAACCCCGGCCGTACGGCCCGCAGGGCGATGGAGATGCCCGAGGCGAGCCCGCCGCCGCCGATCGGGATCACGACCGTCTCGAGCTCGTCGACCTGCTCCGCGAGCTCGAGCCCGATCGTCCCCTGGCCGGCCATGATCAGCGTGTCCTCGTAGGGATGGACGAACGTGCCGCCGCTCGACTCGACGAAGGCGCGTGCGGCGTCGAGGGTCTCCTCGAAGGAGAGCCCGTCGAGGTCGACCTCGGCCCCGTAGCTGCGGGTCGCGTCGTACTTCGCCATCGGCGAGTCGCGCGGCATGAAGATCCGCGCCGGCGCGCCGAGCTCACGTGCCGCCCAGGCGACGGCCTGGCCGTGGTTGCCGGCACTCGCCGCGATCACGCCCGCGGCCAGCTGCTCCGGCTCGAGATTCGAGAGCTTGACGTACGCGCCGCGGATCTTGAACGAGCCCGTCCGCTGCAGGTTCTCGGCCTTCAGGTGCACCGGCCGGCCCGCGAGCCGCGAGAACGTCTCGGTCGGGTAGACCGGCGTGACGCGCGCGACTCCGTCGAGCCGCTCGCGCGCGCGCTCGATCTCAGGAAGGCCGGGTGCTGTTGCCGTCGCCATCGTGGATCCGGAACACCTTCTCGAGTATTTCCTGTACGGCGGTGAGTGGGTCGAGCTCCCGGGCCTGCACCGCGGCGAGCACCCGCTGCAGCTCGGCGTCGCCGGCGACCGCCCGCTCGAGGTGGCGGCTCGCCCGGCTGGACGCGACCGCGAACACCTCGCGCGCGAGATTCGCGCGGCGCCGCTCCTCGAGCTGCCCGCTCTGCTCGAGGAACGCGCGATGCTCCGCGATCTTCTCCCACAGCTCCGGCACATGCTCGCCGCGCACGGCCTCGGTGAGGACGATCGGCGGCTGCCATTCGCCGCTGCGATCGAGGGCCAGGATCGAGCGCACGTCGTTCAGCATCGTCTTCGCAGCGGGGTTGTCCATCTTGTTGATCGCGATCACGTCCGGGATCTCCATGATCCCCGCCTTCAGCGCCTGCACCGCGTCGCCCGAGCCGGGCATGAGCACGAGCAGGACGGTGTCGGCGATCCCGATCACCTCGACCTCGCTCTGCCCCGCGCCGACCGTCTCGAGGAAGACGACGTCCTTGCCGGCCGCGTCGAGCACGAGCAGCGCCTGCAGCGCCGCCTCGGCGAGACCACCGAGGTGGCCTCGCGTCCCCATCGAGCGGATGAAGACCTCGGGATCGAGGAAGTGGTCGCTGAGCCGGATGCGGTCGCCGAGCAGCGCGCCGTGCGAGAACGGGCTCGAGGGATCGACCGAGACGACGCCGACGGTGATCTGGCTCTCGCGCACGTGCCGGATCAGCGCCGAGACGAGGCTCGACTTGCCGACGCCGGGCGGGCCGGTGACGCCGACCGAGTAGGCGGAGCCGGTCTGCGGGTAGAGGTCGGAGACGACGCCGTACGCGAGCGGGTCGCCGTCCTCGACAAGCGAGATCGTGCGCGCCAGCGCACGCCGGTCGCCCTCCCGGACGCCGGCGGCAAGCTCCTCACGCGTCCAGTCGCGGCGGCCGGGCACCGCGAGGACTCTAGTGGGCGGCTGCTACGGGCGTGGCCTCTGAGATGACCTCCTCCTGCGCGGGCGTCTCGCCCCCGAGCTTGCGCGAGAGCAGCGTGCCCGCGAGCGCGGCGACGACCAGCAGCGCGCCGCAGGCTCCCCAGATCCAGCGCGGGCCGGTCGGGTCGAGGAGCACGCCGCCGAGCGCGTACCCGAGACCCAGGAGCGCAAACGTGATGCTGATCACGAACGTCAGCGCCCGCCCGCGCAGGAGGTCGAAGGTGCCGCGCTGCACGAGGAGGGCGTTGCAGTTGATGGCCACCCCGTTCCCGACGCCGGTGAAAAGGACGCAGCAGGATGCGACCCAGATGTTCGGGCTGACCGCGGCCGCCAGATAGCCGGCTGCCATCAAGGCGAGGCTCCCGCCGTATGTGCGGGCCACGCCGAGGCGGGCGAGCAGCCCGGCGCTCACGGCGCTGCCGAGCACGAGGCCGGCGCCCATCGCGCTGAAGATCAGGCCGAAACCAAGGTCGCCGGCGTGGAACGTGTGCTTGGCGAGGAAGATCTCGACGGCGTTGGCGGCGCCGGTCGCGACCGAGGCGATTCCCCACGCGACGAGCACGGCCCGCATCGACGGCGAGCGGAACGTCGTGCTGAAGCCGTCGCGCAGATCGGTCCAGTGGCCCCGCGAGAGCGCGCGCTCGCTCTGCAGCAGGCGCGGCGGGATCCGCAGCACGAGCAGCATGGAGACCGCGAACGACACCGCGTTGATCCCGTACGCCGCCGCCGGCCCGCCCGCGACCGTCAGGATTGCGCCGACGAGTGGCCCCAACATCCAGCTCAGGTTCTCGACCCCCTGCAGCAGCGCGTTGGCGCTCGGCAGCTCCGCGTCGGGGACGAGGTTCGGGATCCCGGCGTAGACGGCCGGGCGGAAGAAACCCGTCGCGAGACCTGCGATGCCCGCGAGGCCTACGATCCAGCCCGCGGTCGGTGCGAACGGCAGCGCCACGAAGACCCCGACACGGACGGCGTCGGCCCCGATCATCAGCGAGCGCCGCTCGAACCGGTCGAGGAACGGCCCGAGCAGCAGCCCGACCACGATCGTCGGCAGGAACTCGACGACGAACACGGCCGCGACCCAGGGACCGGAGTTCGTCCGCTGCTGCACGTCGATCGCAAGCGCGACCGCCGCGAGCAGCGTCCCCGCGCTCGAGCAGAGCGTGGCAAAAAAGAGGTTGCGGAATCCCGGCAGCCTCAGCGGCGTGAGTTGGGCTGACGACAACCTCACGAGGTTGCGCCCGAAAGTACCACCGATGCAGGCCGGTTACGAGACGCCCGATAGGACGTGTCCCAACCCGACGGCGAAGAACTCGTTCTCCTCCGGAGTGCCCACCGTGACGCGAATCGCCTCCGGCGCGCCGAAGCCGTCGAGCGGGCGGACGATGACCCCTTCACGCTGCAAGCGCTCGAACAGCTCCCGCCCTCCGCCGACGTCGGCGAAGAGGAAGTTGCCGCGCGCCGAACCCACGGGATCCAGCCCGTGGCCGCGCAGGATGTCGGCCAGACGGTCGCGGCCGGTCGCGTTCAGCTCGCGGCGCCGGGCGATCTCCTGCGGGTCGTCGAGGCTCGCAAGCGCGGCCGCCTGCGCCGGCGCTGCAACGTCGAACGCGCGTCGCACCTTGCTCGTCGCCGTTGCGACGTCGGCGGGCGCCACCGCCCAGCCGACCCTCAGGCCGGCCAGCCCATAGATCTTCGAGAAGGTGCGCAGCACCACGACGCGGCGGCCCGCGCGGAAGAGGTCGAGCGCGTCGAGGTAGTCCGGGTCGTCGATGTATTCGAAGTACGCCTGGTCGAGGACGCAGAGGACGTGCTCGGGGAGCCGGTCGAGGAAGGCGAGCAGCTCCGCCGCACCGTTGGCGGTGCCGGTCGGGTTGTTCGGGTGGCAGACGTAGACGAGCTTCGTCCGCGGCCCGATCGCCGCGAGCAGGCCGTCGAGGTCGTACGTGTGGTTGCGGAGCGGGACACGCCGCGCCTCGGCGCCGAGCTTCGCGGCCGTGAGGACGTAGCTCGGGAACGACGGCCAGCCGCAGACGACGTCGTCGCCGGGGTCCAGGGTCGCCTGCGCGAGCAGGTCGATGATCCCGTCCGCCCCCGCGCCGACGATCACCTCCTCGAAGGCGACGCCGTGCCGTTCGACCAGCGCGGTCCGCAGCGACCAGACGCCGCCGTCCGGGTACCGGTTGAGCTCGAATGCGGCTCGCTCCATCGCCTCGAGCGCGGCCGGGAACGGCGGGAACGGCCCCTCGTTCGAGGCGAGCTTGACGACGCGCTCCAGCCCGAGCTCCCGCTGCACGGCCTCGACAGGCTTGCCCGGCTCGTACGGGACGAGACCGTCGATCGAGGAGCGGAAGAGGCTCAACCGCTCTTCCCGCGCCGGGACGTGAGACGGCCGCGCGCCCGCCCGGCCTTGCGGCGCGCGTTCCGCTTCCAGACCTTCACCATCACCCAGCCGATGACGGCGTTTCTCCTGTTGACGATCGTCACGGGATCCTCCCTACGCAGGTGCCTTCGCGCGCGGCTTGCGGTTCGGGATATGGATGGCCCGGCCGAGCGCGACGAGCCCGGCCTCCTTGATCGCCTCCGAGAGCGTCGGGTGCGGCGCGATGCCGTCCGCGACCGTCTCGACCGTCGACTCGGCGTCGATCGCGACGACGCCGGCCTCGACCATGTCGGTCACGTGCGGGCCGACCATGACGAGGCCGAGCAGCTCGCCGTAGCGCGTCTCGTGGATCGACTTGACCCAGCCGACCGTCTCGTCCTGCATGACGGCGCGCGCGTTCGCGACCCACGGGAACTGGCCGACCGCGACGTCGTCGCCGTACTCCTCGCGCGCCTGCGCCTCGGTGAGGCCGACGGCGGCGATCTCGGGATCCGTGTAGATCGGCCGCGGGATCGCGCGGTTGTTGAACACGGCCTCGTGCCCGGTCGCGTTCTCGGCGGCGATCTCGCCCTCGCGGAACGCGGTGTGCGCGAGCTGCCAGTACCCGGCGCAGTCGCCGACGGCGTAGATGTGCGGGACGCTCGTGCGCCGGTGCTCGTCGGCGGCGATGCCGGAGCGCCGGTCGAAGTCGACGCCGGCTGCCTCGAGTCGGATCCCCTCGACCGCCGGGCCGCGGCCGACCGAGACGAGCATCAGGTCGGCCTGCACCGTCTCGCCCTCGCCGAAGTGGACGGTGAGTTGCGAGCCGTCGTCCTCGACGCGCGTGCACTGCTTGCCGAGATGCAACGTGATGCCGCGCTTGCCGAACTGCTTGGCGAGCTCCTTGCCCGCGTCCTCGTCCTCCTGCGGGATCAGGGTCAGCATCTCGATGATCGTCACGTCGGAGCCGAAGCGGTTGAAGATCGAGCTGAACTCGCAGCCGATGACGCCGCCGCCGAGGACGACGAGCCGCCGCGGCACCTGATCCTGCGCAAGCAAGCCGGTCGAGTGGACGCAACGCGGCGAGTCGAGCCCTTCGATCGGCGGGCGCAGCGGGAACGAGCCCGTCGCGACGACCGCCGAGCGGAACGTGACGTCCTCCCCGCCCTCGACCGCGATCGTGTTCGCGTCCTTGAACGTGCCGGCGCCCTTCACCCACTCGACGCCGCTCGCCTTGAAGAGGCCCGCGACGCCGGACGTCATCTGCTTGACGACGCCCGCCTTCCACGCGTTGGCGGCGGCGAAGTCGAGCGTCGGCTGACCCACCGCGACGCCGAACTTCGCGAAGCTCTCCTCTGCCTCCTTGAGCGCGAACGCGGTCTGCACCCACGCCTTGGTCGGGATGCAGCCGACGCGCAGGCAGGTGCCGCCGAGCTCGGGCTCCCGCTCGATGCAGGCGACCTTCGCGCCAAGCTGCGCGGCGCGGATGGCGGCGGTGTAGCCGCCGGGACCGCCTCCCAGGACGGCGACGTCAACGTCCATTTCTCATCTCCCTCGTCATATTGCGCTTGAGCGTACTCAAACGTTTCGGGCCAGCCGGAGGCTAAGAGTGCTGCGCAGCGGCGGCTTAGCCGGAGGCATCCCGCTCCCGCAGACGCCGCGCAACGGCCTCAGCGGGCGGGGAAAGACCGCTGCACGAAGCGGGCCGGAAACCGCGCTTTCCGGCCCGCGGAGTTCCTTCTCCCAGCGAGCGACGCGCAGCTTCGTGAGCTAGAGGTCGGCGACCATCGTGACGGTTCCGTCCTCGCGGCGGAGCTCGCGGAAGCCGTGCTGCTCGTAGAAGCCGGTCTGGCCCGGCTCGGCGCTGAGGCTGATCCGGGAGAAGCCGTCCGCCCTGGCCTGCAAGAGCAGCGCCTCGAGCAGCTCGGCTCCCGTGCCGTGGCCGCGTTTGCTCGGGACGACGGCGATCGTCAGCTCCGGCGTCTCCTCGTCGACGAAGCCGAAGCCCGGTGCCGAGGCCGGGAAGAGCCGGTACCACGCCGCGCCGTATGCGTTCGGGCCGGCGGACGCGATCACGCCCGCGTCTCCCGGCCGGCCCCACTCCTTGACGTAGCGGTAGACCGGCAGGTCGGGATCGCCCATCCGCCAGTGGTAGGCGTGGCGGAGCATGTCCCGGAGGAAGCGCGTGTCCTGCTGGTCGGCCGGACGGAGCACCGCTACAACGCGAGCCCCGGGTCCTCGAGGCTCTCCTTCAGCGTCTGGAGGAAGGCAGCGGCCGGCGCGCCGTCGACGGCGCGGTGGTCGAACGTGCCCGTGAGCGTGAGCACCGGCCGCACCACGATCTCGCCGCCGAGCGGGACGGCGCGGTCTTCGGTCGCGCCGACGGCCACGATCGCCGCCTGCGGCGGGTTCAGGACGGCCGTGAAGCTCTCGACCGCGTACATGCCGAGGTTCGAGATCGTGAACGTGCCGCCGTCGAGATCCTCCGCGCGCAGCTTGTTCTCGCGCGCCCGGCCGACGAGGTCGGCGCGCAGGCCGGCGATCTCGGTCAGCGAGAGTCGCTCGGCGCCGCGGATGATGGGCACGACGAGACCCTGCGGCGCCGCCACGGCGAGACCGACGTTCGCGGTCGGGTGGAGCAGGATCGCGTCCCCGCTGAACTCCGCGTTCACCTCGCGGTGGCGCATGAGCGACTGGGCGCAGACCTTGGTGAGAAGGTCGGTGACGGTGACGCGGACGTCCGGATCCCGCTCCCGGAGCCTGCCGACGAGCGCGTTCACGCGCGTCATGTCGGCCGAGGCCTGGAGCTGGAAGACCGGGATCTGCCACGCCTCGGTCAGCCGGCGAGCGATCGTCTTGCGGATGCTCGTGAGCGGGACGCGCTCGACCTCGCCGCTCGGGACAGGAGCCGGTGCGGCTGCGGGAGCGGTCTGGCCACCGGCCTCGGCGCGCTCGACGTCCTCGGCGACGATGCGGCCGTCGGGACCGGTGCCGTGGAGGCCGGCCAGCTCGATGCCGCGCTCGCGCGCCATGCGCCGCGCGAGCGGTGAGGCTTTGATCCGGCCGTTGCTCGCCGACGGAGAAAGGCCGGTCGCGGGCGCCTGGCGTTCGGCGGGAGCCTCGCGGGCGGCGGCAGGCAGGTGCCCGGCGCCAGGTGGCTCTACGGCCGGCGCCGCTTCGGGCACGTCCTCGCCCGCGGCGCCGATGAAGGCGACGGTCTGCCCGACCGGCACCTCGCCCTCGGAGACCGCGATCTTCAGCAGGACGCCGGCCGCCTCCGCCTCGACCTCCTGCGTCACCTTGTCGGTGTCGAGCTCGAAGAGCGGCTCGCCCCTCTCGACCGGCTCGCCCTCCGACTTGAGCCAGCGGACGATCGTCCCGGACTCCATGCCCTGGCCGAGCCGCGGCAGGATGACCTCGGTCGCCACCGTCTAGTCCTTGCCCACGGTTCGCTTGATCGCGGCGAGCACGTCCTCCGCCTGCGGGACGACGAAGTTCTCCATCACGGGCGCGAACGGCAGCGGGGAGAACTTCGCGCCGACGCGCTCGACCGGCGCGTCGAGCCAGTCGAACGCCTGGTACTGGAGGACGGCCGCGACCTCGGCGCCGAAGCCCATCCGCGTCACCGCCTCGTGCGCGACGACGGCGCGGTTCGTCTTCTTGACCGACGAGACGAGCGTCTCCTCGTCGAGCGGCTGCAGCGTGCGTGGGTCGACGACCTCGACGGAGATCCCGTCACTTTCCGCCTCCTCGGCGGCCTTGAGGCTCTCGTGCACGAGCCGGCCGGTCGCGATCACGGTCACGTCCTCGCCTTCGCGGTGCACACGGGCGCGCCCGATCGGGATCGGCTCGATCTCCTGCGGCACGTTGCCCTTGATCGGATAGAGCGTCCGGTGCTCGAAGAAGACGACCGGGTTGTCGTCGTAGATCGCAGACCACAGCAGGCCGCGCACGTCCTCCGGGGTCGAGGCGAAGACCACCTTGAGGCCCGGGATGTGCACGAACCAGGCCTCGAGCTGCTGCGCGTGCTGCGCGCCCGGCGACCAGCCGGCGCCGCCCTGGGTGCGGAAGACGACCGGGACGGTGAGCTGCCCGCCCGACATGTAGCGGAGCTTCGCCGCCTGGTTCACGACCTGCTCGGCGGCGAGCGTCATGAAGTCCTCGTACATGATCTCGGCGACCGGGCGCATCCCCTGCATCGCGGCGCCGATCGCCGCGCCCGCGAGCGCCATCTCCGAGATCGGCGTGTTGCGCACGCGCTCGGAGCCGAACTCCTCGAGCAGCCCCGACGTGACGCCCATCGAGCCGCCCATCTCGGCGATGTCCTCGCCCATGATGAAGACGTCGTCGTCGGAGCGCAGCGCGGTCGAGAGCGCGTCACGGACGGCTTCGCGGTAGGTCAGCTCAGGCATAGACGTTCTTCAACGCGTCTTCCGGCGCCGGATCGGTGCCGTTCTTGGCGAACTCGACCGCGGCCTCGACGATCTCCGTCACCTCGGTGTCGAGCTCGGCGAAGTCGCCGTCCGAGACCTCGAGCTTGGCGCGCAGCAGCTCGATCGGGTCGCGCGTCGCGCGCAGCTCCTTCGCCTCGTCGCGGTCGCGGTAGACCTGCGGGTCGCCGATGTAGTGGCCGCTGAAGCGCACGGTGTCGAGGTGTAGGAAGACCGGCCCCTTGCCGGAGCGGGCGTGGTCGAGCGCCTGCCGGGTCGCCTTGTACACCGCCTCGACCTCCTGGCCGTCGGCCTTGATCGCCTTCATGCCGAACGCCTTCGCGCGCAGGGAGAGGTCGCGGATCGGCGAGTGCTGCGACTCCGGGGTCGACTCGGCCCACTTGTTGTCCTCCAGCACGAAGACCGCCGGCACGTGCCAGAGCTGCGCGAGGTTGAGCGCCTCGTGGAACGTGCCGATGTTGGTCGCCCCGTCGCCGAAGAACGCGACGGCGACGCGAGGCTCGCCGCGCAGCTGGAAGGCGAGCGCGGCGCCGGTGATGTGCGGCAGCCCACCGCCGATGACGGCGTTCGCGCCCATGTTCCCGCGCTCGATGTCGTAGAGGTGCATCGAACCGCCGTAGCCGTGCGAGCAGCCCTCCTGCTTGCCGTACAGCTCGGCCATCAGCTCGTTCGGGTGCGTCCCCTTTGCCAGCGTGTGCCCGTGGGCGCGGTGGGTCGAGGCGATGACGTCGCCGTCCTCCAGCGCGCGGCAGACGCCGACGGCGCACCCCTCTTGGCCGATCGCGACGTGGAGAAAGCCGGGCAGCTCGCCGGCGCGGAACCGCTCCTCGACCTTCTCCTCGAAACGGCGGATCAGGAGCATCTCGCGCAGCACGTCGCCGAGCTCGCTCTTCGCCAGGCTCGCCCGCTGTTCCACCTTGGCCACGGGCCCGAGTGTACGGTTCCCGCCGTGCCGCTCGCCGACCGTTGGAATGCCGTCGAACGTGGCCTGGATCCAAGGTGGACCGAGGTCACATTGAGCCTCACGATCAACGACGATGCGGCCAGATCCCGCGCCGCTGCACTGCTCGGGCCGGCCGGCCCGGGCGTCGGAGGCAGGGACATCCGCTTCGACGTCTCGACCCAGGGAGCGAGCATCGGACCCGAAGCCGCGCGACGGCTTCTGCGCAGGATCGACGACGAAGGCATCGTCGGCCGGCTCGAGCTCGTCGAGATCGTCGGCGTGCGACCCGAGCCGGCGCCGCCCGCGCGCTCGCTCGCGGACGAGTGGCAGGCGGCGCTCGAGGTGCTCCCGTCCGACTGGAGCGACGCCGTCGCTGAGCTCGAGCTCGAGTCGAGCGCCGACATCGACCGCGCCGCCGTCCTCTGCGCCCCAATCAACCCCATGCGGCCGCCCGGCGGCAAGCCCGGCTTCCGCTTCCGCTGCGCGAGCCGGCGCGGGTACGGCGCGGCCGCCGGGATGGTGCACCGCTGCCTCGCGCGGCTCGACGAGGCGGAGATCACCGGACACGTCCGGATCACGCGGGTGCTGAGCGACGTGCATCCGGTCGGGACGCAGGGCGCGACCTTCGCGGTCGGCCGCCGGCCCTCCTGATGGCCGATCCCGTCGCGTGGAAGCTCGTCGAGCGCGGCTGGGCCGTCGTGGCGAGCGACGGCAGCGAGGTCGGGAAGGTCAACGAGGTCCTCGGCAGTCCCGAAGCCGACATCTTCGACGGCTTCTCGGTCGGCGAGGGAGCAGTCCTCGACCGCCCGCGCTACGTCCCCTCGGAGCAGGTCGGGGCGATCGAGGTGGGAACCGTCCACCTCACGATCGGCACCGAGGACTTCGCGCAGCTGGAGCCGTACCAGGCCCCGCCGCCGGGCGGGCGCTTCGCCCCCTAGCGCGAGGTCAGTTACGGTGGAGCTGTGGTGAGGAGGACGACGTGATGAGCGGCCTGGGACTCTCCGGCGCGACGAAGCGCGTGGCCGATCACGCTCGCTCGTTCGTCGAGCTCGAGCTGCAGCTCGCGACCGCAGAACTGAAGCGGAAGGCCGCGGCCGTCGCCACGGGCCTCGGGCTTACCGTCGCCGCGGCGATCCTCGCCTTCCTAGCGCTCGTCTTCGTGCTCCTGGCAGCGGCCGCCGGCCTGTCCACGACGATGCCGGTCTGGGCCGCCCTTCTGATCGTGTTCGCGGTGCTCGTGATCGTGGCCGCGATCCTCGCCACCGTCGGCATCAAGATGCTGAAGGAGGGCGCAAACGCGATTCCCGAGCAGGCGTTCGAGGAGGCGGAACTAACCGCAGAGGCGTTGCGGGAGTCAGAGGTGCAGGGCGACCCGGAGACGCCGGCCGATGGCGACTGAGCCGGACCTCCGGCGCGAGATCGCCGAGGAGCGGCGCGAGCTGACGGACGCCGTTGCCGACCTGCGCGTGGAGCTCGACAAGACGGCCGAGCGCGGCAAGCGGATCGGTGTCGCAATCGGCGTCGTCACCGGCGCCGCGATCGCGGTCCGGACGGCGCTCAGGATCCGCCGCCACTTCCGGACCGACTAGCTAGGCCCGCAGAACCGCGCCGAACCGCGTCGCGAGCGCGTCGACGATCGACGCGCGCACGGGCGCGACGTCCTCGTCGGTCAGCGTCCCCTCGTGGGAGCCGAAGGCGAGCCGGAACGCCAGCGAGCGCTTTCCCTCGCCGGTCTGCTCGCCGCGGTACTCGTCGAAGACCTCGAGCTCGCGCAGGAGCTCGCCGGCCGCCTCGCGGATCGCGGCGAGGATCTCCGCCGCCGAGACTTCCTCGCCGACGACGAAGGCGAGATCCTGGCGCACCTCCGGGTACGGGCTCACGTCCTCGAAGGCCGCGACGTGCGGTGCGGCCTCGGCGAGTGCGTCGAGGTCGAGCTCGAACGCTCCCCAGGCGCCGTCGAGTAGCGCCGGGTGGAGCTCGCCGAGCCAGCCTTCGGCGGTCCCGGCCGCCTTCCCGGGGTGGAGATACGGCTCGCTCGTCCGCTCGTAGGCGGGCTCGATGCCGAGCGCCGAGTAGATCTGCTCGACGGCCCATTTCGCCTCGGCGAAGCCGCCGTCGGCGAGGCCGGCGACGTGCCAACGCTCCTCGGGCAGCTCGGCACCGTGGTCTGGAAGCGCAGCCGGCGAAGCCGGCGACGCCCGGCCAGAAGAACGGGAGGCGTCGCGGTAGACGCGCGCGACCTCGAACAGCGCGACGGCCTCCTCGCCCGCGTCGGCATTGCGCCGGGCCGGCTCGAGCAGCGAGTCGTAGAGGACGGTGCGCAGCGCGGCCGCCTCGGCCGAGAGCGGCTCCGGCAGCCGCACGTCGCCCTCGGCGACGAAGGAGGGCGTGTACACCTCGGCGTAGCCGGCCCCGACGAGCACGTTCTCAACCTGCCGGCGCAAGCGCTGCTCGCGGGTCAGCCGCCCGAACATCGCCTCGCGTCGCGGCAGCGTGAACGGGATCTCCGGCAGCTTGAAGCGCGCGACCTCCTCGATCAGGTCGACCTCACGCGTCACGTCGCGCGCGCGCCAGGTCGGCACGCGGAAGCCCTCGTCGAGCCGCTCGAAGCCGATGCGGCCGAGGATCTCGGCCTGCTCCTCGGCGGCCACGTCCAGGCCGATCAGCTCGCTCGCGCGTTCCGGCCGCAGCTGGATCACCGCCGGTTGCGGCAGCGTTGCCTGCACGTCCTCGGCCCCGGTCCACCGCGCGCCGCTCAGCTCCACGATCAGCTGTGTCGCGTACGTCGCCGCCTGGCCCGCGACGTAGGGGTCGACGCCCTTCTCCCAGCGGTTCGAGCCCTCGGTGCGCAGCGAGTGGCGCTCGGAACTACGCAGGATCCCGACCGGCTCGAAGTTGGCGGCCTCGAGCAGGACGTTCGTCGTCGCGGCGGAGACCTCCGTCTCTTCGCCGCCCATGATCCCGGCGAGCCCGACGGCGCGCTCGCCGTCGGCGATCACGAGATCCTCGGCACTGAGTGTGCGCTCGGCGCCGTCCAGCGTCCGCAGCTTCTCGCCCTCATGCGCGCGGCGCGCGACGAGCCCGCCGCGGAGCAGGTCGAGGTCGTAGGCGTGGAGCGGGCTGCCGAGCGCGAGCATCACGTAGTTCGTCACGTCGACGACATTCGAGATCGACCGGACTCCGGCATGCCGTAGGCGCGCCTTGAGCCAGGGCGGCGACTCGCCCGGCGCGACGTCGCGGAAGACGCGGCCGCTGAAGCGGAGGCACCCCTCGGGATCGTCGATCCCGATCCCGACCGGCTCGTCGCTGTCTTGCGGCGGATCCGTGCCGGGCAGCGGCAGCAGCTCGCCGCCGCAGAGAGCGGCGACCTCGCGGGCGACGCCGTAGACGGCGAAGAGATCGGCGCGGTTCCCGGTCGGCTCGACGTCGATCACCTCGTCGACGAGCGGCAGCACGTCGGCGAGCGGCGCCCCAGCCTCGAGCGCGTCGTCGAGCACGATGATCCCGCTGTGGTCCTCCCCGAGATCGAGCTCGTCCTCGGCGAGGATCATCCCCTCGGAGACCTGCCCGCGCAGCTTGCGCCGCTCGAGCGTCAACCCGTTGGGCAGCGTCGCTCCGGGCAGCGCCACCGCGACCTTGGCGCCGGCCCCGAAGTTCCAGGCGCCGCAGACGATCGAGTACGGCCGGTCCTCCCCCACCTCGACCGACGTCAGCTGCAGCCGGTCGGCGTCCGGGTGCTTCTCCGCCTCGAGCACATGGCCGACGCGGAAGAGCCCGAGGTCGCCGGGCACACCGACCCGTTGCACGCCGTTGACCTCGGCGGTCGAGATCGAGAGCGCGTCGGCGATCGCCCGCGCGTCCGCGTCGACGCGTACGTACTCCCGCAGCCAGTTGAGCGGGATCTTCATCGGAATTGCCTGAGGAAGCGGAGGTCGTTGTCCCAGAACGGGCGGATCCCCGGAATGCCGTAGCGGAGCTGCGCGGTGCGCTCGATCCCCATGCCGAACGCGAAGCCGCTGTACTCCTCCGGCCCCCAGCCGACGAACTCGTACAGGTACGGATCGACCATCCCCGAGCCGCCCATCTCGATCCAGCCGGAGTGCTTGCAGACCGGGCAGCCGGCGCCGCCGCAGTTGAAGCACGAGACGTCGGGCTCCATCGAGGGCTCCGTGAAGGGGAAGTAGTGCGTGCGGAACCGCACCTCGCGGTCAGCGCCGTAGAGCTGGCGCATGACATAAAGGAGCGTCCCCTTGAGGTCGGCGAGCGTGATCCCCTGGTCGACGGCGAGACCCTCGAACTGGTGGAAGATCGGGAAGTGGGTCGCGTCGATCGTGTCGCGCCGGTAGACGCGGCCGATCGAGATCATGTAGATCGGCGGCCGCCGCTCCTCCATCTTGTGGATCTGGGCCGGCGAGGTCTCCGTGCGGAGCAGCGTCTGCTCGTCGAGGAAGAGCGAGTCGCGCGGCGACCGCGACGGGTGCCAGTCGGGGAAGCCGAGGGCGTCGAAGTTGTAGCGAGTGGTCTCGACCTCGCGCCCGTCGACGATCTCGTAGCCGAGGCCGAGGAAGATGTCCTCGACGTCGCGGCGCACGAGCGTCGACGGATGCAGCGTGCCGCGCGGGCGCAGCTTCGGCGGCCCGAGCAGCTCGGCCGGGAGCGTCACGTCGACGCGCTCCGTCGCAAGCCGCTCCTCGAGCTCGGCGCGCGCGAGCTCCTCCTCGCGGGCGGAAAGCGCCGATTCGACGGTCTCGCGCACGGCGTTGAGCGTCATGCCGCTCTCGCGGTCGCGCACGTCGCGCAGGGCGAGCTTGAGCGCGCTGCGGCGGCCGAGGTAGCGGACGCGGACCTCCGAGAGCGCGGCGAGCGACCTCGCCTCGGCAGCGGCGGCGAGCGCCTCCTTCTCGAGGTCGTCGGGATCCACGATGGCGACCTTATCCAACGGTTTCTCCTCTTTTCGCGGGCACGGGAACGGACGGCGGTTCACGCCCCGGCTCGGCTGAGGAGACGGCGACCTCTAGCGCGCCGACGCCCCGGCGACGAGCCGGGGCTGCGTAAAGGCGAAGACGCGCGAGGCAGACATCTGATCCGATACTACCCGGCGATGAGCCAATACGACGCATGGGCCTCGGTCTATGACGCCTGGGGCGGCGCGATGCCCGACGACGTCGGCCACTACCTCGCACTGGCCCGCGAGGCGGACGGGCCGATCGTCGAGCTCGGCGTCGGCACCGGCCGCGTGGCGATCCCGATCGTCCGCGAGACCGGCAGACCCATGCTCGGCATCGACTCGTCGCCGGCGATGCTCGAAGTCGCGCGCGCACACTCGGCCGGACTGCCGCTCGAGCTGCGACTCGCCGACATGCGCGATCTCGAGCTCGCTGAGCCGGCTGCCTTGATCTACGTCCCAGGCCGCTCGCTCTTGCATCTGCACGGCTGGCACGACAGGCGGCGCGTCTTCGAACGGGTCTCCGCCTCACTCCGCCCGGGCGGTCGCCTTGCGTTCAACGCCTTCGCGTTCAGCCACACGGTCGCCGCGCGACTCGACGGGACGACGCAAAACCAGAACGGGGTCGTACACACGCTGCGCTACGTGCCGGCCGACAACCGGGTCGAGATCATCCGCGACGACGGCGCCACGCTTCGCCTGTGGTGGGCGACGAAGGCGGAATGGGACGGACTCGTCGAGGTCGCCGGGCTCGAGGTCGAAGCGCTCTACGGAGGTTTCGAGCGCCAGCCCTTCACAGACGAGTCGCTGGAGTACGTCTACGTGACACGCAAGCAGTGGGCGTAGGCTCGACGGAGCCCACGAAGCAGAGATGCCGGCTTCGCCGGTGTCCCTGCAGCACACTTTGAGCGTCTACGACCCCATCGCGCGGCTCTACGACCCGTGGAGCGCAAGCGTCGTCGAGGACATCTCCTTCTACGTCGACGAGGCGCTCGCGGCGGGAGGCGAGGTCGTCGAGCTCGCAGTCGGAACCGGCCGGATCGCCATCCCGGTCGCTCTGGCGGGCGCTCACGTGATCGGCGTGGACTCGTCACCCGGAATGCTGGAGGTCTGCGCCGAGCGGGCGAGGGAGGCCGGCGTCGCAGAGCGGCTCGACCTGCGGCTCGGCGACCTGCGCCGCCCGCCGGTCGACGAGCGCGTCCCGCTCGTGACGTGTCCGTTCCGCTCCTACCTCCACCTGCGGGACGACGACGAGCGGCTCGCAGCGCTCCGCGCGGCGCGCGAGCTGCTGCGGGCCGACGGACGCCTCGTGTTCGACGTCTTCACGCCGTCCCGCGAGGACATCGAGGAGACGCACGGCCGCTGGATCGAGCGTGAGCCGGGCATCGACGAGCGCGCCGACTGGGATCTCGCGACGCAGACGCTCACGCTCTCGGTGCGCGGCTCGCAGGGTGCCTCGACGATGACGCTCTGGTGGCTCGAGCCCGAGCGCTGGCAATCGCTCCTCGCCGAGGCCGGCCTCGAGGTGCTCGAGTGCTACGGCTGGTTCGACCGGCGCCCGTTCGCCGGCGGCGAGGACAGCGTGTGGATCGCCCGCCGAAAATAATCCGCTCGCAAATTGCGACAAAAACGTTGACGGCGGGTCTTGATCCGGTGACGGCGTTCGCATAGGTTCCTTCTTGCGCCGAGCACGGAGCGCAAGTAGGTCGAAACCACGACCGAGCGGTCGGACGAAGAGGGAGCAATCCCGAAGCGAAAGGCCGGTTGGGCGAGGTGGACGAAAGCGAAACCGGCTCGGCGAATTTTTTTGGTCCGGCCCCGCAAGGGGCCGGACTTCTTTCTAGCGCCGCTTCCCGCGAGCCAGCTCGTAGAGTGCGATTGCGCCCGCGATTGCGACGTTGAGCGACTCGGCTCCGCCCGTTTGCGGGATCGAGACGCGCTCGTCGCAGCG
Source organism: uncultured Actinomycetes bacterium (assembly GCA_963796555.1). Classification (GTDB taxonomy): domain Bacteria; phylum Actinomycetota; class Thermoleophilia; order Gaiellales; family Gaiellaceae; genus Palsa-739. The sequence continues at coordinate 117,725 of CAWCLZ010000001.1, forward strand.
GTCGAGGACGTCGGGCGGCAGCCCTTCCCGCTCCGCGCCCAGCACAAGCACGAGATCGCCGTCCACCTCCAGCGCAGGCAGTGGGGTGCCGCCGCTCGGCACGAGCGCCAGGCGTCTCCCCGCAGCCTCGTCGAACGCGCTCAGGGGAACGCGAAAGAGCGAGCCCATCGACGCGCGCACCGCCTTCGGCCCGGTCGGATCAGCGCAGCCTGCCGACAACGCAACACCTGCTCCGAAGGCGTCGGCCGCGCGCAGGAGCGTCCCGACGTTCCCCGGATCGCCCACCTGCCAGAGCCCGAGCGTCACCGGCCGAGTCCCGAGCGGCAGGTCGTCGCGCCGGAACACGGCGACGACGCGCGGCGGATGGCCGAGCGTCGAGACCTCCGCGAGCAACTCCGCCTCGACGTCCTCGCCCGCGACGAGAACGTCGACAGGTTCGAGGCCGGCGGACAGTCCCGCCTCGACCAAGTCCTCCCCCTCGACAGCGAACAGCCCGAGCTTGTCCCGCCAGCGCCGGTCGTGGAGCTTGCGGACGAGCTTGAGCCGCTCGTTGTCGCGAGAAGTGATCAGTTCCCAGCGGCGCCGGAGGCGGCGCGGTCTTCCGGCCGGACGGCGGCGGCTTTGCCGCCGTCGCTTCCAGCCTCGAGCGCGGCCTTCGCCTGCTCGGCGATCGCGCCGAACGCGGTGGGATCGCTGACGGCGAGGTCGGCGAGCACCTTCCGGTCGAGCTCGATCCCGGCCTTCGAGCAGCCGTGCACGAACTGGTTGTATGAGAGCCCGTTCGCGCGGGCGGCGGCGTTGATCCGCGTGATCCACAGCTTGCGGAACTCCCGCTTCCGCACCTTCCGGTCGCGGTAGGCGTAGACGAGCGAGTGCTCGACCTGCTCCTTCGCGTAGCGGTAGTGGGTGCTCTTGCGACCCCAGTAGCCCTTGGCCTGCTCGAGGACCTTGCGGCGCTTCTTGTGTGCGGCGACGGCGCGCTTGACCCTGGGCAAGGCTCAGCCCATCCCCAGCATCTTCTTGATTGCGCCGCGGTCGCCGCTCGCGACCTCGCGATCCTTGCGGAAGCCGCGCTTACGCTTCGACGACTTCTTCTCCAGGTTGTGGCTCCGCATCGCCGGCCGGCGCAGGATCTTGCCGCTTCCCGTCACCTTGAACTTCTTCTTCGCGGAGCTCCGCGTCTTCACCTTCGGCATCTCGTTTCACTCCTGCATTCTTTGTCGGGCCGAGCAGCATCACCATGTTGCGTCCGTCCTGGAGAGGCTGGGACTCGATCTGCCCGATCTCCTTGACGTCGTCGGCGAGGCGGAGAAGCAGGTCGCGGCCCCGTTCCGGATGGGTTTGCTCCCGGCCCCGGAACATGATCGTGACCTTCACCTTCGCACGCTGGTTGAGGAATCGCTCGACGTGTCCCTTCTTGGTGTTGTAGTCGTGCACGCCGATCTTCGGCCGGAACTTGATCTCCTTGACCTGGATCTGGCTCTGGTGCTTGCGGGCCTGTTTCGCCTTCTGTTCCTGCTCGTACTTGTACTTGCCGTAATCCATGACCTTGGCGACGGGCGGATCGGCCTGGGCCGCTACCTCGACGAGGTCGAGGTTCTTGCCGTAGGCGTACTCGCGCGCCTCGTCCGTGGTCTTGATCCCGAGCTGGCCGCCGTCGTCGTCGATCAGCCTGACGCGAGGGACGCGGATCGCATCGTTGATGCGCGTCGTGTCGCGTGGCGACGGGCGGGTGTGCTCGATCGGCCGGCGCCTGGGCCTCAAAGGCAAATCACCAAGTTGGGCTTACTCCTCCTCGATTAGCTGGTCGCAACATGAAAAGCCGCTGCATGCAGCGGCCGTTTCCTCGTCGATCTTGCGACTCGGTTGAACCCCCGCGGTCCTGGTGGCCCGGGAGGTGAGGAACGGTCCGCCCCTGCTTTTCAGGATTCAGAGGGTAGCAAGGGCTCGAGGCTGGCGAGAAGCTCGGACAACGAAAGCGTCGACTGCTCGCCCCCGCGCTCGCGCACCGCGAGGCTCTCGTCGCTCTCGCGGTCGCCGTAAACGACGGTGAACGGGATCTTGTCGAGCTCGGCGGTCCGGATCCGCTTGCCGATCGTGTCCGTCGGCTCGGCCACCTCGGCGCGGTAGCCGGCCTCCCGCAGCCGGGTCGTGAGGTCCGCGGCCGGGCCGAAGTGCGCCTCACCGACCGGCAGGACACGCACCTGCACCGGCGCCAGCCAGAACGGGAAGGCGCCGCCGTAGTGCTCGATGAGAATCCCGATGAACCGCTCGAGCGAGCCGAGCAGCGCACGGTGGACCACGTACGGCGTGTGCTCGCGGTTGTCGGCGCCCATGAACGTGAGGCCGAAGTTCTTCGGCATCTGGGCGTCGAGCTGGATCGTCCCCATCTGCCACGAGCGGCCGAGGACGTCGGTCATGTGGAGGTCGATCTTCGGCCCGTAGAACGCGCCGTCCCCCTCGTTGACGACGTACTCGATCTCGCGCTTGTCGAGCGCCGCCTTAAGCGCTCCTTCGGTGAAGTCCCACTCCTCGTCGGTGCCGAGCTTCGGGTCGGGCCGGGTCGAGAGCTCGAACCGCGCCTCCAGCCCGAACAGGTCGTAAAGGTAGGACGCGAAGTCGAGGCAGCCGAAGATCTCGTCCTCGATCTGCTCCCGGGTGCAGAAGATGTGAGCGTCGTCCTGGGTGACGTGCTTGACGCGCAGCAGGCCGTGGAGCGTTCCGCCCAGCTCGTCGCGGTGGAGCGTCGACGACTCCGCGTAGCGGTACGGGAGGTCGCGGTAGCTGCGGAGCTGCGAGCTAAAGAGGAGCATGTGGCCCGGGCAGTTCATCGGCTTGAGGGCGAACTCCCGCTCCTCGCCGTGCGAGCGCGTGAAGAACATGTTGTCGCGGTAGTTGTCGTAATGCCCCGACGTGACGTAGGTCTCGATGTCGTAGAGGAGCGGCGTCTTCACCTCGACGTAGCCGCGCTTCAGGTTCTCGCCCCGGCGCAGGTTCTCGAGGGCGTTCCAGATCACCATCCCCTTCGGGTGCCAGAACGGGGAGCCCGGCGAGTGGTCGCTGAGGTGGAAGAGGTCGAGCTCGCCGCCGAGCCGGCGGTGGTCGCGGGCCTTCGCCTGCTCGAGCCGATCGAGGTACGCGTCGAGATCCGCCTGCGCGTAGAAGGCCGTGCCGTAGATGCGCGTCAGCTGCGTGTTCGCGGAGTCGCCGCGCCAGTACGCGCCGGCGAGGCCGGTCAGCTTGAGCGCCTTGATCGGCTTCGAGTCCTGCAGATGCGGGCCGCGGCAGAGGTCGGTGAAGTCGGCGACGCCGTCGTGGGTCTGCGTGTAGAGGGAGATGTCCCCTTCGGCCGTGTCCACGAGCTCGACCTTGTACGGCTCGCCCTCGGCCTCGAAGAGGGCTCGCGCCTCGTCCCGCGGGATCTCGCTCCTCACCCAGCTCCGGCCCTCGGTCAGCTCGCGCCGGATCTCCTCCTCGATCCGCTCGAGATCCTCCTCGCGGAGCGGCTCGGGGAAGTCGAAGTCGTAGTAGAAGCCGTTCTCGATCGGCGGCCCGATCGCGACCTTCACACCCGGATGCAGCCGGCGCACGGCCTCGGCCAGCAGGTGCGCCGAGGAGTGGCGGAGCACGGCGAGCGCGTCGGGATCCTCGCGGTCGCGCGTCGTCAGGAGCTGGATCTTGTCCCCGTCGGGCAGCGGCTGTCGGAGATCCTGCACGCGCCCGTCGACGCGTACGAGCACCGCCTGCTCGGCGAGCTTCGGGCCGATCGCGCGCGCGGCGTCGAGACCGGAGGCGCCGGCGGGCAGCTCGAGCTCGGAGTTGTCGGGCAGGACGACCTTCATGGCGAGCCAAGGATATGCACGGCTCTACCCGCGGAACTCCATGAGGATCCACGGTGCGGTGTGTTCGTCGTCGGGCTCGTGGCGCGAGACCTCGACGAATCCGGCGCGCTCCCAGGCGCGGACGGCGCGCTCGTTCCAGCTGTACGGGTCGACCGTCACCCGCCCGCGGCCGCGCTCGTGGCGGAGGTGCTCGGCCATCGCCCGCCCCGCGTCGGGGCCGAGACCGCGTCCGCGCGCCGCCGGGACCAGGAACATGTCGAGCCCGTCCGGATGCACCTGGAGGTAGCCGATCGGCTCGCTCGCTTCCTCCACGATCCACGCCTCGACCTCGGGGCGCGCCAGCCGCTCCTTCATCTCGGCGTGGGTGAACGTCTCGTCGTCCCAGTACCACGCGACCTCGGGATCCGCGTGCCAGCTGACGAGCCGGTCGACGTCGTCCGCGCCGGCCGGACGCAGCGTCGTCAGTCGTCCTTGTACGAGAACGTCCACTCGACCGTCACCGAGTCGGTCGCGCCGCCGACGCTCCGATAGAGCGCGTTCGCCGCTCCGTTGTCCTGCTCCGTCAGCACGAAACCGGTGCGGATGCCTCGCTCGCGCGCGAGCTCGGCGAGCTGCGCCAGGAGAGCCGGCGCGATCCCCCGCCGCCGGTGGCTCTCTGCCACCTCGACCTCGTAGACGAAGAGCATGGCCCGGTCGCCGTGCCGCCGCAGCAACTCGTACGCCAGGACGAAGCCGACCGGCCGTTCACCGTCGAACGCGGCGAGCACGAGGGTCCGCGGATCGGCAAGCAGCGTTTCCGCATCCGTCGGGCCGTCGAGGATCGCGAGCCGCCGAACGACCGCCTCGTGGCCCGGCCCCAGCCGACGAATCGCGAACCCGGCGTCCACGGCAAGGAGGATCGCACGGTCGGCCGGTAGCAGCCACCGATACGTCTTCGTCACGACGACCTCGGCTTGAATGGGCCGCTGCGCGTGAGTCGTTACTTTCGTCGCGCCCCTTTTGTAACGGTGGCTGCCACCGGTCGCTGCGTTTCGTTCCCTGAAACGAGTGCCTGCGCCTCCCTCAATCGGTGGTCGCATTCGGCCGAAGACTCTGCTAACGATCAGGTGCTGCGGCACAAAACGCATCGCCCAACCACGGAAAGGGTTTCTGATGTCGAACGGGTCCTCGCGCCGCAGTCGGTGCATCTCGAACGCAATTCGTCCCCGGTACGTCCTGATCGTCCTCGCGCTTTGTGCGCTCGCCGGTTCACTCGTCGGCGGTAGCGCTCGCCCCGCCGCCGCATCCGGGCTGTCGACCCATTTCGTGCGCGCGTGCGCCGCCGCCCCCCGGGGGGAGATGAGGTGCTTCGCGCTGCGCCGCACCACGGGCGTCGTCGCGCATGTCGCGTCCGGCGTCAACCCGGCCGTCGCGGTCAGCGGCTACGGCCCGTCCGACCTTGACAGCGCCTACAACGTCCCGACCACGCTCGGCACCGGCAAGACCGTTGCGATCGTCGACGCCTACGACGATCCGAACGCCGCGAGCGACCTGAGCACGTATCGCAGCAACTTCGGGCTGCCGGCCTGCACGACCGCGAACGGCTGCTTCAAGAAGGTCAACCAGACCGGCGCGGCGAGCCCGCTGCCGGCGGCGAACGCCGGCTGGTCGTCGGAGATCATGCTCGACCTCGAGATGGTCTCGGCGATCTGCCCGAACTGTCACATCCTGCTCGTCGAGGCGAGCAGTCCGACGATCGCGAACCTCGGCACGGCCGTGAACACCGCCGTCGCGCAGGGCGCGGTCGCCGTCTCGAACAGCTACGGCGGCTCCGAGTCATCGAGCGAGACGAGCACCGACAACTCGTACTACAAACACGCCGGCGTCGCGATCGTCGCGTCCTCAGGCGACAGCGGCTACGGGGTCGAGTATCCCGCCGCCTCTCCGTACGTGACGGCGGTCGGCGGAACCAACCTGACGCGGGCCAGCAACGCGCGCGGCTGGACCGAGTCCGTCTGGTCGACGTCGGCCAGCGAGGGTGCCGGGAGCGGCTGCTCGGCCTACGAGGCGAAGCCGTCGTTCCAGACAGACACCGGCTGCACGCGCCGAACGGTTGCCGACGTGTCCGCGGACGCCGACCCGGCGACCGGCGTGGCCGTCTACGACTCCTACGGCTCCGGCGGCTGGACGGTGTTCGGCGGCACGAGCGTCGCGTCGCCCATCATCGGCGCGATGTACGCGCTGGCCAACTCCCCGGCGCCGACCGCCTACCCGAACTCGTACCCGTACGCCGATCCGGGCGGCCTCTACGACGTAACGACCGGCCACACCGCCACATGCTCCCCGGCGTACCTCTGCACGGCCGGAGCCGGATACGACGGCCCGACCGGGCTCGGCACGCCGAACGGCGCCGCCGCCTTCGGACCGGCCTCGGCGGGCTCCAGCGACTTCTCGGTCGCGGTCAACCCGACGAACGTCAGCGTCGCCGCCGGGTCGCAGGCGGCCGCCACGGTTTCGACGGCCGTCACCTCCGGCAGCTCGGAGTCGGTCGCACTGAGCGCGAGCGGCCTGCCGAGCGGCGTCACGGCGTCGTTCTCCCCGTCGACCGTCAACTCCGGCTCGCCGTCCACCGTCACGTTCACCGCGGCTCCCGCGGTGCTGGCCGGCAACTACAGCGTCATGATCACCGGCACCGGCTCGACGGGCTCGCACACGGCGACGCTCACCCTCAGCGTGACGGCGGCCGCGTCGAACGACTTCTCGCTATCGGTCAACCCCACGTCGGCGTCGGTCACGGCCGGCTCGGGGACGACCGCGACCGTCTCCACCGCGGTCACGTCGGGCTCTGCGCAGACGGTCTCGTTGGGTGCGACCGGCTTGCCGACGGGCGTGACGGTGTCGTTCTCGCCGTCCTCGGTCACCGCCGGTTCGTCGTCCACGCTGACGATCTCGACCTCGAGCGCGGCGGCGGCCGGGACCTACACGCTGACGATCACGGGAACAGGCTCGTCCGCAACGCACACGACGTCGTTCGCCCTGACCGTGAAAGCGACGAGCGCGTGCACGGCGGCGCAGAAGCTCGCGAATCCCGGCTTCGAGTCCGGGTCGACGGGCTGGACCGCGACCGCCGGCGTGATCGCGCAGAACGGCCGGTCGGAGCCCGCGCACTCGGGCACGTGGGACGCCTGGCTCGACGGCTACGGCCGCACGCACACCGACACGGTGTCGCAGCAGGTCACCATCCCGAGCGGCTGCAGCCACTACACGCTGTCGTTCTGGCTGCACATCGACACGGCCGAGCGAACGACGACGACTGCCTACGACACCCTGACGGTGACGCTGGGCTCGACGGCGCTCGCCACGTACTCGAACCTGAACAAGGCGGCCGGCTACCAGCAGCACTCGTTCAACGTCTCCGGCTTCGCCGGCCAGACGGTCACGCTCACGTTCAAGGGCGTGGAGGACAACTCGCTCCAGACGTCGTTCGTCCTCGACGACACGGCGCTGAACGTCAGCTGAGAAAGAGAAGCGGGGCGCCTCCACAAGGGGGCGCCCCGCCTGCCGGTCGGACTAGCCGACGGGCACGACGTTCCGCGCCTCGGGGCCCTTCTGCCCTTCGGCCGGCTCGAACTCGACACGCGCGCCTTCGGCGAGCGACTTGAAGCCCTCGGACTCGATCGCGCTGAAATGGACGAACACGTCCTTGCCGCCCTCGTCCGGGGTGATGAAGCCGTACCCCTTCGCATCGTTGAACCACTTCACGGTTCCTGTTGCCATATGAAACACCTCCCTCCGCGGAGTTCTGAACGGACGGGAGGCGCAACGGACGCGCGACCGGGTCTCGCTCTAGTTCTAGTGCCACACCAACGGTAGCGGAGAATGAGCGGTTGATGCGCCTGCTGGCAGCACCCGACAAGTTCCGCGGCACGCTCACGGCGAGTGACGCTGCCGCGGCGATCGCCGCAGGAGCCCGGTGCGCCGGCTGGGCTGCCCACGAGCTGCCGCTCGCAGACGGCGGCGAGGGGACGCTCGACGTGCTCGGCGGCGGCAACCGACTGACGGTCGTGACGGGGCCGCTCGGGGAGCCGGTGGAGGCCGCCTGGCAGCTCGGCCCCGACGGCATCGCGCTGATCGAGGCCGCCCAGGCGTGCGGGCTCACCCTCGCGGGCGGGCCGGAGGGGAACGACCCGCTGCGAGCAACGAGCCGCGGCGTCGGCGAGCTCATCGCCGCCGCGGTCGCCGACGGCGCCGAGCGGATCGTCGTCTTCGTCGGCGGCGTCGCGTCGACCGACGGCGGGGTCGGCGCCACGGAAGCCGTCCCGCATCCGCTTCTCGTCCCGCTCGAGGTCGCGTGCGACGTCGACGCGCGCTTCCTCGACGCCGCCGACGTCTTCGCGCCACAGAAGGGAGCGACGCCGGAGCAGGTGCAGATCCTGCGCGAGCGGCTCGCGAAGCTCGTCGTCCCCGACCTGCCCGGCTCCGGCGCGGCCGGCGGGCTTGCCGGCGGGCTCGCGGCACTCGGCGCACGCCTCGTCTCCGGCTTCGACCTCGTCGCCGACCGGCTCGGCCTCGACGTGCATCTCATGGACGCGGATCTCGTCGTGACCGGCGAGGGTCTGGTCGATGCGACCTCGTTCACCGGCAAGGTCGTCGGGCGTGTCCTCGAACACGCCGCGACCACGGGAATCGAGGCGCTCGTCGTCGCCGGGGAAGTCGCCGCAGGCAGCCCGCTCGAAACACTTTCGCTCGTAGCGAGCTACGGTTCGGAGAGAGCGCTCGCCGAGCCGGCAGAGTGCCTCGCGGAGCTTGTCGCAACGACTCTGGCGGCCCGCCAAAACGAACCCTAAGCTGCAGCCGGAAACGTGCCGAAGCCAGTCGCCAACGCGCCCCACATCGCCTACCGCCCCGGGCTGGACGGCCTGCGGGCGCTCGCCGTCGGCGCCGTCTTCCTCTACCACGCCCGGATCGACTGGCTGCCGGGCGGCTTCCTCGGCGTCGACCTCTTCTTCGTCCTCAGCGGCTACCTGATCACGTCGCTGCTGCTCGTCGAGTGGGAGGCGCGGAACTCGATCGATCTCGTCCGCTTCTGGCTGCGGCGCGCGCGGCGGCTGCTCCCCGCGCTCGTCGTCGTCGTGCTCGCGTCGCTCGTCCTCGCCTCGATCTTTGCGCGCCAGGATCTCGGCCACACCCGCAGCGACGTGCTCGGCTCGCTTCTCTACTACGCGAACTGGCACCAGATCGTCGCGAACCACTCCTATTTCAACCTGATGGGCAACCCGTCGCTGCTGCAGCACACCTGGTCGCTCGGCGTGGAGGAGCAGTTCTACATCGTCTGGCCGCTGCTGCTCGTCCCGGGCCTCGTGCTCGTCGGCCGCAAGCGGCTGCCGATGCTCGTCATCGCCGGCATCGCCGCGTCCGCCGCCCTGATGTGGATCCTCTACACGCCGAACAGCGATCCCTCACGCGTGTACTACGGCACCGACACGCGCGCCTTCCTGCTGCTGATGGGGATCCTCGTCGCGCTCGCCTGGCCGTGGCTCATGCGGCTGCAGCGCGCGGTGCCTCTGCTCGAGCTGCTCGGCATCGCCGCGCTCGTCGGCGCGGTCCTCCTCTTCCGGAACATGCAGGACTTCAACCCGACGCTGTACCGCGGCGGCGACCTCGCCGCCGCGTTCTGCTTCGCCGTGCTCGTCGCCGCGGTCGCTCATCCCAAGACGGGCATTGGCCAGGCGCTCGGCATCGCCCCGCTGCGCTGGATCGGTGAGCGCAGCTACGGAATCTACCTCTGGCACTGGCCGATCATCGTGCTCGTCGCCGGCGTGAACGCGCGCCCGGGCGTCGGCATCGTGATTGCCGAGGCAGCCGTCGTCCTCGTGGCGGCCTCGCTCTCGTTCCGCTATGTCGAGGAGCCGATCCGGCGCGGGCGCGCGCAGCGGTGGCTCTCGCAGTACTCGCGCCGCTTCCAGCTCGAGGTTCTCGGCGCGGCGGCACTCGCCATCGTCGCAGCCTTCGCCGTCCTCTACGTGACGCCGTCCGCGCTGAACCCGGTGTCGACCTACGTCAGCCCTCCGAAGGCAAGAGGCGGGACGCATCACCCAAAGCCGCACACGAAACCGCCGACGCAACCGGCCCGGGAGACGAAGCTGCCACCGCTGCCGCCGGGCCTGATCCTCGCGCTCGGCGACTCCGTGATGCTGGGCTGCAGGAGCGAACTGAAGCTCGCCCTCCACCACCACGTACGCGTCGACGCGACCGTCGGCCGGCAGATCGAGGACACCGTCAACGAGCTCCAGCGGCTACGCCGCCACCACAAGCTGACGAAGGCCGTCGTGATCCAGGTCGGGAACAACGGCCCGCTCTTCTTCGACGACCTCACACGGCTACGTCACGCGCTGCACGGGATCCCGGACATCGTCGTCGTCAACGTCCGCAACTCCACGAGCTGGCAGGACGAGTCGAACCACGCGCTCGTGGCCTGGGTGCGCGGTTGGCCGGACGCGCACCTCGCCGACTGGTACGCGCACTCGACGAGCAAGATGCTCCAGGACGGGACGCACCCATGGCCGTACGCCTGCACGATCTACGCGCGCCTGATCGCCGACACGCTACGTTCGAGCGCGAGCTAGGCGGCGTCGGGCAGAGCGTGCTTGGCGGTGCGCTCGTACACGGGCTCCGCCGCAGCGAGGACGTAGGAGCGGCCGTCGAGCACGAACACGATCGCCAGCAGCTCGAGCTCGGCCAGCACCTCCTGGGCTTCCCGTAGCAGCAGCGCCAGGCCGTCGCTCTCATCGCCGATCTCGGCGGCGAAGAGCCAGAGCTGATCCTCGTCGTGCGACCAGCCGGGCCAGCGCGGCCGCAGGCGGACGCGGAAGGCCTGGGCCGCCTCGAAGCTCGGCAGCTCGAAGAGCACCACGTCGCTCAGCTGGGGGTCGATTACGTCCATGACCACAGGATGCTCGTGGGCGAGGTGGTCCCGCGTGACGCGCCTGCGTCAAAGATTTTGAGGAATGTGTTAGCCGAACCGATCCCGGCTCCCGGGCGACCGTGACGGCCCCGGTGCTCGTCTACGACGGACTGGCCGACGTCGGCGGCGCAGTCGCCGAGTTCGACCTTCGACCCTGACGGCGTCGCCTGAGCGCGAGGCTCAGCCGCGGTTCGGCAGCAGCGGTTCCGCGTGCCGGCCGATCAGCTGCTCGACGCGTCGGGTCAGCTCGGCGTCGGCGAGACCGCGGAGCGCGAGCGTCGTGCGCCGGCGCAGGATGTCCTCGGCGCTGCGGGCCCACTCCCGCTCGACGGCGTAGGCCGCCTGCGCGGCGATGTCGGGCGCGTCCGGGCTCAGCGGCTCGAGCAGCGTCGGGTCGGCCAGCGCAGGCTCGAGCACCTCGGGGGCCAGCGAGCCGTAGAGGCCGAGCAGGTGGGTGCGCAACGCCGGGCTGACCTCGACGGGGAGACTGACGCGGTCGAGCCCGACGGCCCCCGGCAGCGGCCAGGGCTGACGGTCGATGCAGTGCAGGCCGAGATCGGCTCGGAGACGCTCGAGGGTGTCCAGCGCGATCCGTCGATAGGTGGTCAGCTTGCCCCCGGCGACGGTCAGCAGCCCGCTGCTGTCCCGGATGTGCACGGTCTCGCGCCGCGCACGAGCCGTCTCGCGACCACTTTGCGGCAGCACGCGCAGCCCCGCGAAGACGGCGCGGACGTGCTCACGGCGGACGATGGGCCCCTCGAGGGCGACGGCCGCCTCCGCGAGTACGCACTCGACGTCGGCCGGCTCTGCGACGACCGCGTCGGGGCCGCCTTCGTGCAGCGTGTCGGTGGTACCGAGGAGCAGCATCCCCGCCCAGGGAACGGCGAAGCTCACGCGCACCTTGTCGTGCGGGATCGTCAGCGCCGCCGACCACGTCGTGTCCGTGGAGACGAGCACGTGCACCCCTTTGCTCAGCCGGATCGACGGCTCCACCCCGGCGTTGGCGAGCCGTCGGACCTCGTCGACCCACGGCCCGGCCGCGTTGACCACCGACTTCGCCGAGACCGCGAGGGTCTCGCCGTCGACGACGACCTCGGCTCCCCTGACCCGGCCGTCGACGAGTCGCAGCGCCGACACCTCCGCACCGTTCACGACGGTTGCGCCGCCTTCGGCTGCGGCCCGGACATTGGCGAGCGTGAGCCGGCTGTCGTTGGTCACACAGTCGACGTAGAGGCCGCACCGGCGCAGGCCTTCCACCCGCAGGCTCGGCACCATGCGCTGCGCTCGCTCCGCCGAGACGAGCCCGTTCAGGCGGGCGTGGGCGAGCGTCGAGTAGAGGGCGATCCCCGCCTGGACGACCGCGGGGCGGTACGGGCCGGCGTCGTAGAGCGGGAGCAGGAACGGCAGGGGGCGAACGAGGTGCGGCGCGACGCGAGTCATGAGCAGGCGGCGCTCTTCGTGTGCCTCCCGCACGAGGCGGACGTCGCCGAGGCGCAGGTAGCGCAGGCCTCCGTGCACGAGCTTCGACGAGGCGCTCGAGGTCTCCCCGCCGAAGTCGCCGCGTTCGACGAGCGCGACCGCTAAATCGTGCCGAGCAGCGGTCGCGGCGATACCGGCGCCGATGATCCCGCCGCCCACGACCAGCAGATCGAAGTCTCGGCCGGCAAGCTCCTCGAGCGCACGGGCGCGCCCGTTCAACTCCATCGCGGGCTCGTCCCGTACGTCGCGGCCATGGCCGGAATCTAGAGCAAGACGCGGCGAATCACGTCGAGGTCGAGCCGGTCGATCAACTCGTCGGCGTCTGCCAGGCGGTGCGGCTCGAGCGTCGTGCGCATCGCTAGCACACGACCGGCGCCGGCGGCTCGGGCCGAGGCGACGCCGGCCTCCGTGTCCTCGAACACGACCGCCGCAGCCGGATCGACCTTGAGCCGCTCGAACGCGGTGAGGTAGCCCTCGGGATTGGGCTTGCCGTGCACGACGTCGTCGGAGCCGACGACGGCCTGGAAGCAGCCGGCGAGACCCGCGGACTCCACGACCGGCTCGATCTCCGCGCGGGCAGCGCCGGAGCAGATCGCGAGCGGGACTCGTTCCGCGGCGAAACGCACGGCCTCCCGCACGTGCTCGTGGACGGTCGATCCGTCTGCAACCGTTGCCCGGTAGATGCGCACGCGCTCGTCGATGACCTGCCGCACGTCCGGATGCTCTTCGCCGAGCCAGGCCGTCACGATCTCCGGGTCGGCGAGGCCGGCGAGCCGGTCGAAGTACTCCTGCGCGGACAGAGGCCGCCCGAGGTCGGCGAACAGCTGCATGAAGATCTCGCACAGAACGCGCTCATCGTCGGAGAGCGTTCCGTTGAAGTCGAACACGATCGCGGTGACGGCCCCCACGGCTAACGCCCCTTGTCTGATGGTTGCGAAACGGAGAACGACCCTTGCGTGACGGTTGCGAAAGTGTGATCTTGTAGCAGGTCAGAGTGGGTTGTCTGTGTCACGCAATCATCAGGAGGATGTCGTGAAAGTTCGTGTCTCCAAGCGCGCCGGGGCGTCGGGTTCGCACCGTGCCAGGCGTGCGCTACTCGCTGCCGTCGCGCTCACCGCGGCCCTGGCGCTCACAACCGGAGCGCTGGCGTCACGCGCAACGTCGTCAGGGTCGTTCAACTGGTCCAAGGCGAAGTCCGCCAAGGCCGGCGGCGGCCTGAAGGCCCTGATCAAAGCCGCGAAGAAGGAAGGCACGCTGAACGTGATCGCGCTGCCGACCAACTGGGCCAACTACGGCAAAGAGATCAGCACCTTCCACAAGATGTACGGCATCAAGGTCGTCAGCTACAACCCGAGCGGCACCAGCGCTCAGGAGATCCAGGCGATCAAGACCCTGAAGGGTCGCTCGTCCGCACCGGACGTCGTCGACGTCGGTGGCCCGTTCGCGTCCGCCGGCGCCAGCCAGGGGCTGTTCGCGCCGTACAAGGTCAAGACGTGGAAGAGCATTCCGAAGAACCAGAAGTCCTCGAACGGCGCCTACTACCAGGACTACGGCGGATTCATCTCGTTCGGTTGCAACCTGAATCTGCTCGGGAACACCCCATGCCCGACCAAGTGGTCGCAGCTGAAGGGGGCCCAGTATCACAACGACGTCGCTCTCAACGGCAGCCCGCTGTCGGCCAACGCCGCACTATCCGGGGTCTGGGCCGCGGGCGTCAACAACGGGGGCTCCGCCAAGAACATCGCGCCGGGCGTGGACTTCTTCAAGACGCTCATGAGCTCCGGGAACTTCAATTCGACCGACTGCAACGCGGCCGCGGTGATTGCGACCTCGTGCCCGATCACGATCAACTGGGACTACCTGAACACGGCCGGCGCGTGGGGCCTGACCGGCGCGACCCACTGGAAGGTCGTCGACCCGAAGGGCATCCCGTTCGGCGGCTTCTATGACCAGGCCGTGAGCAAGTACGCCCCGCACCCGGCGTCTGCCCGCCTCTGGGAGGAGTTCCTGTACTCGGTCAAGGGCCAGAACATCTGGCTCGAGGGTGGTGCGCGGCCGGTCACACTCGCCGCGATGGTCAAGGCCAAGACACAGAACAAGAAGGCGTACAAGGCCCTGCCGAAGGTCACGAACATCGGCAAGGCAGTCGTTCCGACCACGGCGCAGTCCGTGGCCGCAAGCGCATACGTCACCAGCAACTGGCCGTAGGCGATCGCTGCACAAGAAGCAGCCTTCGCAGTAACCGTCGATCCCGCGGCGCCTCGGCGCCGCGGGATCGGCCGTCGTCTGGCGTCCGGTCTCGGCAGCTGGGCCGGGATCCTGCCCTTCGCGGCCTACATGATCGTGTTCCTCGGGATTCCGCTGTACGTGGTGATCCACGGGTCGCTGACGACTGAGGCCAACCAGTGGACGTTCGCGAACTTCAGGCAGACCTGGGACAACCCCGGGTACAGGCTCGCGTTCAAGAACAGCCTGATCCTCTCCGTCTGGACTTCAATCGTCGGCGCCGTGTTCGGGACCTGGCTCGCGGCGGCGGTCGTCACGGCAAAACCCGGGGGCCTGCTGCACCGGATCGTCCAGAGTGGCTCCGGGGTGCTCGCCTACTTCGCCGGGGTACCCCTGGCCTTCGCCTTCATCGCCGCGCTCGGCCTGACGGGCGTCGTCACGGAGCTGCTCAAGCACTTCGGCATCGACCTGTACGCCCACGGCTTCACGATCTCCTCGCTGATCGGCGTCGGGCTCTGTTACGTCTATTTCCAGATCCCGTTGATGATCATCCTGATCACCCCGGCGCTCGAGGGCCTTCGCACCGAGTGGCAGGAGGCGGCGCTGGGTCTGGGCGCCACCAAGTTCGGGTATCTGCGCCACGTGGCGGTGCCCGTGCTACTCCCATCGTTCGCCGGCGCCACGCTGATTCTGTTCGGCAACGCCTTCTCCGCCTATGCGACCGCACTGGCACTCGTCGGCAGCACGCTCTCGATCGTGCCGGCGCAGATCGACGATGCGCTCAACGGCAACGTGCTCGTCGGCGCCGACCGTCTCGGCCTCACGCTCGGCATGGAGATGGTCATCGTCGTCCTGATCGTCATGGTCGGCTACTGGCTCCTGCAGCGCCGTGCCCGGAGATGGCTGCGATGACCGTGTCCGGCTCGATGGGCCCGCTCGGCCAGGCCGAGCTCCTGGGCGAGATGCTCGGAGACCAGCCCCCTGCTCCCGTAGTGAGCCGGCGTCGTGGACGGCCGCGGATCTGGCGGATCGTGATCTTCGTGCTCGCCGGGCTCTTCTTCATCGTCCCGCTCGCGGCCGCCTTCAAGTACAGCCTGCAGCAGGACAGCGGCGGCTACGGCTTCGCGAACTACGGCGAGATCATCAACAACAAGGATGTCCGGGCGCCGCTCGTGACCTCGCTGGAGATCGCTGCGATCAGCGCCGGGATCGTGATCCTGCTGATGCTCCCGACGGTCGTCTGGGTGAGGCTGAAGAAGCCCCAGGCGACGACCTTCATGGAGCTCGTCACGCTGCTGCCGATCGTGATTCCACCGGTGGTGCTGGCCGCCGGCCTGGAGCAGTTCGAGCTCAACGCGCCGGAGTGGGTGATCCAACACGGGTTCAACAGCCCGCTGACCGGGTTGATTCCCTTCTACGTGGTGCTGGCGATGCCGTTCTCGTACCGCGCGATCGATACCGGCGTGCGGGCGATCG
The DNA here is from genome assembly GCA_963796555.1 of uncultured Actinomycetes bacterium. Classification (GTDB taxonomy): domain Bacteria; phylum Actinomycetota; class Thermoleophilia; order Gaiellales; family Gaiellaceae; genus Palsa-739. Next base: position 133,691 of record CAWCLZ010000001.1, read on the forward strand.
ACCTCCACACGCTCGTCGATGCCTCGCGGAACCTCGGCGCCTCCTGGCCTTCGACGCTCGCGCGGGTCGTGCTGCCGAACGTTCAGACCGCGGTCCTCGGAGCGATGTTTCTGACGTTGGCGCTGTGCCTCGGCGAGGTCGTGATCGCGACCCTCCTGCTGTACCAGACCTTCCCGGTCGAGATGATCGTCCTGAATCACGAGTCCCAGGTCGGCGCATCGGTCGCGCTCTCGATGCTCACGCTCGGCTTCACGTTCCTGCTTCTGTTCATACTGTCGTTCCTCGCGCAACGCCGCCGTGGCGCCCGCGCAGCAAAACTCTTCTGATGATCAGATTCGAGGGCGTCCAACGCATCTTCCCCGGAGTGACCGCGCTCGCGGGCCTCGACCTCGAGATCGAGGACGGCGAGTTGATCGCGTTGCTCGGACCTTCCGGCTGCGGCAAGACGACGGCGCTGAGGATCCTCGGCGGGTTCGACCGCCCGGACGCGGGCAGAGTGCTCGTCGACGACCGCGACATCACCAACGTGCCGCCGAACAAGCGCGACATGGGGATGGTGTTCCAGGCCTACAGCCTGTTCCCCAACATGGATGTGCGCACCAACGTCGCCTTCGGCCTGCGAATGCGGCATCAGAAAAAGGGAACACGCCTCGGCCGCGCCGATGAGCTGCTCGAGCTCGTGGGACTCTCGGGAACCGCCGACCGGTACCCGTACCAGCTGTCCGGCGGGCAGCAGCAGCGCGTGGCGATCGCCCGTGCGCTGGCGATCGAGCCGACGGTCTTGCTGCTCGACGAGCCGCTCTCGGCGCTCGACGCCCAGGTTCGCACCCAGCTGCGAGCGGAGATCCGCAGCCTGCAGCAGCGGCTCGGGATCACGACCCTGTTCGTCACCCACGACCAGTCCGAAGCCCTGTCGATCGCGGATCGGGTCGGCGTCATGCAGCACGGTCGCCTCGAGCAACTCGACACGCCGGAGAACGTCTACCGCCGCCCCACCACCCAGTTCGTGGCCGAGTTCGTCGGCGCGATGAACCGGCTGCCCGGCCGCATCGGGGACAACGACGACGTGCAGGTGCTCAGCCAGCGCCTGACAGTGCTGAACCCCAACGGCCGCCGCCCGGGCGACGCGGTCGAGGCGCTGCTCCGCCCCGAAGCGATCGAGATCGTGCCCGATTCGGCCGGGGCCGGAGAGGTCACGAATCTCACCTTCCTGGGCTCCTCCGTGCGGCTGAACGTGACGCTCGACACCGGCCAGAAGGTGCTCGTCGAATCGTCCAGCTTGCGCGATCACATGAGACCCGGCGATCGCATCACCATGCGCATTCTCGCCGACGCTGTGGTCGTCGCGTAACGTCGCGAGCGGTAGCACCGTGCCACCGAGCGTGATTGCGCATCGCGGCGCCTGGGGCGCCGGTGTCCCCGAGAACTCGCTTGCCGCCTTCGAGCGGGCGATCGAGCTCGGGGCGGACATGATCGAGCTCGACGTCCGGCGCACGCGCGACGGCGAGCTGATCGTCTTCCACGACGCGGCGATCGGTGGAGCGCCGGTGGCGACTCTCACTCGCTCCGAGATCGAGGACCTGGCGGGGGTGCTGCCGCCGCTGCTCGAGGAAGCGCTGGAGCTCGCGAACAGTCGGATCGCGCTCGACGTCGAGCTCAAGGAGAACGGCTACCTCGACGAGCTCGCGGGCCCGCTCTCCGGCTTCGCAGCGAGCGACGGCGCCCTGATCGTCACCTCGTTCATCGACCTCGTGCTCGCCGGGCTGACGGAGCTCACACCGCAGCTCGGCCGGGGGCTCGTCCTCTCGCGCTCAGTCGAGAGCGCCCCGGAGCGTGCGAAGGCGTGCGGCGCAACCGTCGTCCTGCCGAAGATGCAGCTGGTGAACGACGCCTCGCTCACCGAGCTCTCGGACGCCGGGCTGACGGTGATCGTCTGGAACTTCATGGCGAGCGAGCACGCGGCGCTGCTTTCCGACCCGCGGATCAGCGGCGTGATCACCGACGACGTGCCGGGCGCGCTCGCCGCCCGGGCACCGATCTGACGACGATCGCCCGTTCCACGGCCGAGCTTTCGCCGGCGACGGCATGCCGCTTTGCCGCCGCCGGCGAACCGCCGGTCTACTCGACCTGGTCGATCACCCAGAAGTCGCTGGCGAGGCTGCTGCTCGAGACGTAGGCCGACGGCAGCCAGAAGTAGCCCTGGTCGCCCCAGTCCGGCCCCCAGGAGTTGCGGCACTCAAAGTAGAGTTGCCCTCTGATCTTCTTGTAGCCGACGGCGACGACCGCATGGCCGCCGAGCACCGACTCGCTCGGCTCCGGCATCGGGACGATCCCGTTCGACCCCACATCGCTCTCGAACGAGTCGTACACCGTGAACCCGAACGAGATCGGATAGCCGGAGGCCAGCACGGTCTGGATCCCCATCTCGGTCTGCGGCACCCGCGCGTACCGGATCGCCTCGTGCCGGAGCGCGTCCTTGTACGCCTTGGCCGGCGGCTTCCGCGCGAACTTCGTGATCACGTACGGCCAGTCGGTCTCGGGCGGCGCTCCGAGCTGTGCGACCGACTTGATCCCATCCCGGATCTCCGCGCCGGAGTCCTGGCCGACGGTTCCCTCCATAGCCCGCTCGTTGTAGTAGATGAAGAGCCGCGACGGCGTGCTGGCGTCCGGCTCCTCCTGCTTTAGCTCGTTGAACTCGAGGATGGCCCCGATGCTGTTGGCCGTGCACGAGCCGAGCTGCCCCTGGTCGTACACCGACGGCATCGAGCTGCGCAGGCTGACCGACCGCGGCAGCGTCTTCGCCGGCGCCACCGCCAGGAGGTAGTCACGCATGTCGGGACTGTCCGCCCTCCACCCGTACCGCTTCTGCGTCCGTACGGCGAGACCCGCTGGTGCTCTACTCACGACCCGCTCCTTTCTCCGGAGCCGTCCGCCCCGGTTTCGGTTTGCGCGCCGGCGGGAGGGCCGCTTCCCGTGGCGGACTCTGTCTGGGTTACGGGGACGATGGCGGTGAGCGTGTCCTGCGCCCAGCGCTCGCTGAACCCGGCGAGAAACGCGAGCACGAGCAGGGCGAGGCGCCGGTGGTCCGTGGTCTCGCCGGAGGCGACAGGGAGCTGGACGAGGCCGCCGCTGAAGGCGAACGTGATCGCCATCGCGAAGACGCCACCGATCAGCGGCCGCAGGCCGCCGAGGAAGAACGTGTACGGACCGCCTACGTCGTACTCGAGCTCGAATCCGCCGCTGTTGATCCGCTGGATGACGCTCACGACCGCGCCGAGCGCGCCGGCGACTAGCGCTGCGACAGGTGCCGCCCAGTTGACCGCGAGCCAGGGGGCCGCGATCCCGGCGAGCACGAGCGTGACCGTCGTGATGCCGGCGAAGTAGATGAGCTGTGCCTGCCCGTTCGCCGCGTTGCAGTAGTAGGCCTCGACCTTGTCGACCTCGGCCTGTTCGCGCTCGAGCGCCTCGGCGGTCTTCGTCTGGTCGCCGGCGCGGGCGCGAGCGTCGACGAGGCTGAGGAGGTTGGCGGCGCAGGAGACGACGAGCTCCAGGCAGATCCGCTGGCGGACCCCGGTCAGCACGCACTTCGCCCGCACCGCCAGCGCGTCGCAGCGATGGAGCTCCGCCGCGACGTCGGGATCGTTCTTCGTCGCCCAGTCGCTTTCCCGGTGGACGCCGTAGACGGGGCTGAACAGTCCGCCGAGCCGCCCCTTCTTCTCGGTCAGCGCGACGCCGCTCTCCACCTGCGAGCACCAGTAGGCACGGACGACTCGGCCCTGCCCGGCCTCGAAGGCGGCGAGGAGCGAGTCGTAGGCGGTCGCGGCCGCCGGATCGACCGTGCGCGCCTCACGTGCCTTCCACCAGTCGTAGTGGGCGTAGACGAGCTCGGTGAAGGTCGGCGGGTGGGCCTCGGTTCCCCTGGATTGCGTCTGCACCTGCCGCACGGGTGAGACGTCGCTCAACGGTTGGGTCAGCTCGGTCACCCGGCCTCCGATCCGTGACGGCGTTCTCTCCTGCTCTGAGATTAGGCGCAGATCGGCGCGGTGACAAGGCGGTGACCTCCGTTGACAGGTTTCGAGCGCGGTTCTAGGGTCGGACGTAGGCACCTCGACAGCGCAGGAGGGGGATGTGGCTCGGACGAGCTTGTCCCTGCGGCCAGATGTCCGCACTCCGCGGCGTCACGAGGCTGCCTCCGAGGAGGTCGTGCTGCACCTGCTCGCGGGGTTCGGCGTCGAGGTCGCGGGCGCGGAGGTGGCGCTTCCCGGCAGCGCCCAGCGCGTCGCTGCCTTCGTCGCGCTGCACGAGCGGCCGGTGCTGCGCTCGTACGTCGCGGGCAACCTCTGGCTCGACAGCCCCGAGGAGCGGGCCGCCGGCAGCCTCCGCTCGGCGCTGTGGCGCATCCACCGGCACACGCCGGAGCTCGTCGTCGCCGATGCGGTGACGCTGCGGCTCGGGCCTTGTGTCCGGGTCGACCTCCGCGAGGCCGAGACCAGGGCGCGCACCGAGCTGTCGGGCGCCTCGTCCGGAGTCGCGCCGGACGCGCTCACGCTCGACCTGCTGCCGGACTGGTACGACGACTGGGTCCTGCTCGAGCGCGAGCGCTTCCGTCAACTGCGGCTGCGTGCGCTGGAGTCCATGTGCACCCGGCTCACAGCGTCCGACATGTTCGACGAGGCGCTCGAGGCGGGACAGCTGGCGCTCGCCGGCGAGCCGCTGCGCGAGAGCGCGCACCGAGCCCTGGTCGCGATCCATCTCGCCGAAGGCAACGCCGCCGAGGCGCTTCGCCAGTTCCAGCTCTGCCGCAGGCTCCTGCTCGAGCAGCTGGGCGTCGAGCCGTCGCCCCTGATGCTCGACCTCGTCGCAGGGCTTGGCCGCAAGGCTTGACGCTGGGCACATGCGCAGGTGACGATGGCCGCCTACTGTGGCGGCGCGATGACGGCGAAAGACGAGCGGACTGCGGTGCTGGTGATCCGGGCGTGGGTCGAGGCGGACGAGCGTGTTCGTGCCCGCCTCACCGAAACGCTCGACGCCGACGAGCCCGGATGGGACGAGCGCGGCGCCGAGGGCGAGGAGGCCATCCTCGCCGCGGTCGCGGCCTGGCTCCGCGGCTTCGCCGAACGGTGACGCGGCGGTGACGCGCGACCGCTAGAGAGCGGCCGTGCAGGACAGGAGCTTCGCCACCCGCTTCCTGGTCGGCGCCCTCGCCACCTGGCGGGTCACGCACCTGCTCGTCGAAGAGGACGGGCCGGGCGACGTGGTCGTCCATCTCCGCCGACGGGCGGGCGACGGCTGGGTGGGAAACGCGCTGGACTGCTTCTACTGCCTCAGCATCTGGACGGCTGCCCCGGTCGCCGCCGCCGTCTCCCGCCGTCCGCGCGAGCGCCTGTTGACCTGGCTCGCGCTCTCCGGGGCTGCGTGCCTGCTCGAACGTGCGACCACCGAGAAGGGAGACCTCGATGTGCTGTGGGAGCAAGCGCAAGAAGACGCCACGCCGGAGCTCGACGACGCCGACCCTCGCCTCGCCGGTCGGCCGGATCGTGAGCGCGCAACGTCGACGTCGCGGTGACGGGCCCGGTGACGGGAGAGTGACGCGCGGCCGCTAGCACTCGCCCGACGACCCGAACCGAGAGGAGCGCCACGATGGCCAAGAGCCCAGCCGGTATCGCAGCGATCGACTGCTGTCCGCCGCTAGAGCCGTGCGACGTCTGCGACTACCTCGACTTCACCTTCAGGCTGCCGTTCATCACGCCGAACGACCCCGCGGGACGGGTGAACGTCCCGATCGTGATCATCCTCCGCTTCAGGCTCACCCGCTGCTCGGGGCCGCTCTCGCTGGGCGACATCGCCTACAGCACGACGTTACTGCCGGGCGAATCCGTGCGGCTCTTCACGAGCGACCGCCACTCGCGCTTCAGCTTCGACAGCGAGACCGACCTCTCGTACCGGCAGCAGACGACGTCGGAGGAGTCGATGTTCATGGCCGGGATGGCGAACGCCGTCTCGAACGTCAACGTCAACGAGCAGGCCGGCTCGACCTCGACGTTCCACAGCTCCGCGGTCGGCGGCGGGGGCGGGCTCGGGATCGATCTCGGCTTCTTCTCGATCGGCGGTTCCGCCTCGGGAAGCTCGTACGACTCCAAGGCGACGAACGCGTTCGCCCAGAGCCTCTCCCAGCATGCCGACTCGTCGAGCCGGAACATGGAGATCGCGACGCGCGCTGCGAGCTCGACGAGCATCGGCGAGGTCAGCACGCGCACCCACTCCGAGGGGTCCTCCGAGGATCAGTTCGAGTCGGCGTCGCGGACGTTCGTGAACCCGAACCGCTGCCACGCGCTCACGTACCTCTTCTACAAGCTCAACAAGTGCCAGATCCTGAAGTGGGAGCTGATCGGGATCGACCGGATCGTGCTCGACCCGAACGCCCCGACCGACGTTCAGCTGAACAACCCGCCGCCGTCGAACGGGGTCACCGTGATCCCCGACGGAATCCTCGCCACGAGCGACAAGAGAGCGGACGTCCAGCAGAACGCCACGACGGCGCTCGCGTCCGAGCAGTCCAGCCTGCGCCAGTTCAACGCCGCCCTCTTCACGGGAACGGCCGGATCCGCCGCGGTGACCGCCGCCGCGCGCGACGCCGCCCTGAAGGCGGCCGACGCAGAGCTCATCAAGGAAGGGCTGCTGACGAAGACCGGCCAGGTCTCCGCGGAGGCGCAGAAGCTCTTCGGCTGGACGCGGGAGATCGCCCTGCCGACCGCGGGCATCATCGTCAAGGGCTGCCTCGACGAGTGCGACACGTGCGAGCCCGCGCTCGAGCGCTCGATCGAGCTCGACCTGGAGCGCCAGCACCTCGAGAACGAGCTGCTGAAGCGCCAGATCGAGCTCCTCGACAAGGCGCAGGAGTACCGCTGCTGCCCGGACGGCGATGAGCCGGAGCCTTCGTCGTGAGCGGCTGCTGTGGCGGCAAGCGGGCGGCGGCAAGACACCGCCCTCCGCGCGCCGCTCCGGCACCACCTCCCCGCGGCCGTGCGACCGCGCTCGTCACGGCGCTCGCCCGGCGCGGAGCCTCTCGCCGCTGAATCGACGACCTGAAGGAGAGCCACATGGCCCGCAAGCGCACCGAGCCCCAGTCGAGTAAGACCGCACGTGCCGCCGAACTCGACCTCGAGCCGGGGAAGGCGCAAACGCCTGACCAGATCAAGCTCAACGCGATCTCGGCCGAGCGGCTCGCGTCCCTCGCCGGCATCGAGGCGAACGAGGTTCAGGGCCGGACGATTGCGCAGATCTCCGAGCAGCTGAAGTGGGCGATCGACCCGGAGTGGCTGCTCTTCCGGCGCGTCTGCGGCCGTGTCGTCAAGACCGACCCGGACAGCGGGATCTCGTATCCGGTCCCGTATGCGACCGTGCACGTCCTCGACACCGACTGCGACTTCTGGGGCTACTTCCCCGAGGGCTGGCTCTACTCCTGGCTCTTCCCGATCCGCTGCCGCACCGAGGAGCTGACGAAGGTCGTCACCGACGAGTGCGGCAACTTCTGCGTCTGGATCCCGCGCTTCGAGATCGACTGGATCCTGCGCTGGCGCCGCGAGCGGTTCTGCTACGAGGAGTTCCTCGTCAAGCCGTCGATCGCCGACCTGCTCGCGCGGCTCGCGCAGGAGGCCGAGATCCAGCCGAAGTTCCCGCCGCCGAACCCGGGCGACCCGGTGGAGCTCGCAGCCGCCGTCGCCGAGCGGGGAGACCTGGTCGAGGCGATCGGCCGTCCGGCGCAGCAGGCGATCGCGGCGGCCTCGCGCGCGACCACGTTCGGCTCGCAGGCGACGCCGCTCGTCGACCGGCTCGCCGCGGGAGCGTTCCCGCAAGGGCTCGAGCCGCCGCTGCCGCACACGCTCAAGGAGCGGTTCACCCAAGTCGGCCACGAGGCGCTCGTCGACCACGTCAAGGGCGAGAGCCTCGCGCTCGAGGGCATCGACCTCGGACGCTGGATCGGCCCGTTCCTGCGCTGCGTCGACATCTGGGTGCGTGAGTGGGAGCCGATCTTCGAGGTGCCGGACATCAGCTTCGAGGTGACGCAGGACGTCGACGGCGACGGCACCCCCGACGTGATCTACCAGAGCTACTTCGACCTCTCCTACGGCGGCGCCGATCCGTACGTGACGATCGAGGCGTCGCAGATCGCGGTCTCGCTCAGCTCCCCGGTCTGCGTCCCGTCGCCGCCGTGCGACGAGGGCGACGTGGCGATCCAGCGGGCCGGCCTGATGCCGATCGAGTCGGCGCCGACCTACTTCGACGCGTCGAGCGGCTTCGGGGTGCGCCCCAACAAGCCGCGCCCGGGCGGGCTCTTCTCCTCAGGAGAGATGTCACCGTCGACGGCGCCGTTCTTCGGCGAGCTGCAGCTGTACGGCTGCGTCCACGCCAAGGGGGCCGCGTATTACCGGGTCCTGGGCGCAACCGCGTCCGGCAACGGCATCCCGACGCCGGGATCGTTCGGGCCTGCGGTGCCGCTGTTCGCGAGCTGGAAGCTCGCGCGGTGGGCGCCTGGGTTCCAGCAGCACACGGTCAGCCCGGATCCGCAGGGCTGGTACGAGATCCTCCCCGACTCCGAGGACTGGCAGCCCGAGCACCTGTTGCTCGACTGGGTCACGGGGTCGATGGGCGTGTGGCAGCTGACGCTCGAGCTCGGCGACGCGGGGAAGTCGGTGATCTTCAGCGCGCCGCCGGTGACGATGACGATCGACAACTTCGCGCCGACGGCGACCCCGTTCCCGACGCTGTTCCGGTGGCGCTACGCCGGCACCAGCGGCTGGACGAACCTGCTCGCCCTGCCGTGCCCACTGATCACGCGGGATCACGTCGCCGACGTCGAGATCCAGATCGGCGCGACGGTCTCGGCCGGCCACCTCCGCTCGGCCCTGCTCAGCGCCGGCGGCTGCGGAGTGACCCTCGCCGAGCTGTCCGGCAACCCCGCCGTGACACAGCACTGGTACGAGAACTCCGCGGACAACTCGTGGAGCACGACCGCGATCTACACCGTCCCGGCCGACGCACCCGCCGGCTGCTACTCGTTCTCCTTCGACACGACGAGCCGCGCCTTCAACCCGGCCGGCTACGACGGCGGCTACGCCGACGACTGGAACTACGACAACCCGTGGCCGCTCGAGTCGAACCCGTCGGTCTCGGTGGCGGTGGTCGGCCCCTGACGAGGACGCGCCGGCAACTCGTCCACCTGGGCCGCGGCGCGTAGGCCGCTGCGGAGCGCGCCTTCCATCAGCGCGTGCCAGTCTCCGGCGGTGTGCTCGCCGGCGAAGGTCACGGCGCCGACCGGGCGGGCGAGTTCGTCGTCGGCGAGCGGAGACGAGAGCGTGCGCGCCGAGTAGGCGCCGCGGGCCCACGGGTCGTCGTGCCAGGTCGAGAGGAGCGGCGACCCGTCCGCGTAGTCCAGGTCGGGACGAAGCCTGCGCACCGCTGCTGCCCACTCGTCCGGGCCGCGGTCGACTCCGAGCAGCTCGAGCGCCGACGGCGACCCGGCGAACGACGAGGCGACCGGACTCGCGTCCTGGGTCCAGGTCCAGAAGCGCAACGGCACCGACAGGGTCTGACTCGGCGGTGCCGGTGCGGCAAGCGGCAGGAAGAGCTTCGCCGCCTGGCCGTAGCGCACACCTGCGAGCGCCTCGTGCTTCCAGCCGGGCAGCGGCGGGTCCCACTCGAGCTCGAGCGCATGCGGCGCCGGCGTCGCGATCACGCAGGCATCGGCCGCCACCTCGACGCCGCCCGCCCGGACGACGACGCCGTCGGCCGACCACCCGACCCGGGTGACTGCGGTCGAGGTGTGCACGGCGCCCGCGAGGCGGCCGGCGAGACCGAGCGCGAGGCGGTCGTTGCCACCGTCGACGCCGTGGCACGGGAAGTCGCCGAAGCGGGCGGCTCCGTCGGCGAGCGCGGCCGCGTCCTGGTCCTCGAGCTCGTAGGCGGACGAGACGGCGAGCCGGGCGGCGACCGCGGCCCGCGCGCCGGGTGAGGGCACGAGCCGCTCGAGGGCCGCGGCGATCGACCCGGCCCGCGGATTCCGCAGCGCCGCGTCCGCGGCGATCAGCTCCTCGCGCGTGACCGGCGGCCCGTCGCGGGGCTCGCGGTCGCCGTACAGCGTCCCCTTCTCGTAGAGGTCGAGCCCCAGCCGCGCCGCCGTCTCGCGCAGCACGTCGTAGCCGGGCAGGACGAACTCCGCCCCGAGCTCCACGACGGCGCCGTTCTCGAGCTGCCACGAGTGGACGCGGCCACCGACGCGGTCACGCGCCTCGAACACCGTCACCTCGGCTCCGCGGCCGGCCAGCGCTTCCGCTGCGGCGAGGCCGGCAAAGCCGGCGCCGACGACGACGACCCTACGGGCGGGCAAGCGCTGCGCGGTAGCGCTCGTTGAACAGGTAGGGAAGCTCGTCCTTCTCGGCATACACGCCGTGGGTGAACGCGCGGGAGCGCACGCCCTGCTGCACCCGCTCGCAGACGACGTAGTCCTGGTGCGCGACGAGCTCCGAGAACTCGACCACCTCGCGGGGGTCGAACCCCGGCTCCTCCACGACCTCGGGACGGAACAGGTAGTCGGTGACGATCGTCGTGTGCTCCGGCCCGCGCGGCACCATCCGGGTCGCGATCACGACCGTTCCGGTCAGGTCGAGGAACATGTTCGGGAACACGCTCGCACCGTGCATCGCGTTCGCCTGCTCCTCGGTCAGGCCCGGCATGACGGGAATCGTCGTCGTCCCGGTGGCCGTGTAACCGGCGCCCTCCAGCGAGACGCCCCAGTCGCCGCGGCCCTCCTCGAACACGAGCCCTTTGCGGAAGGTCGGTGCGACGGCGACGAGCTCCGGGTGGACGGTGGGACAGTGGAGGCACTCGTTGTAGTTCTCGACGAGGATCTTCCAGTTGGCTCGCAGCTCCGTCACGGTCTGCTCCGCGCGGCGCAACTCATCCATCCGCCACGGCTCGTACTGCAGGGGCTTGTCGCTCTGGTGCTCGAACGACTCGCGGACGCCTTCCGCGGGCTCGCCGAGGTGGACGAAGACGAATCCCTGCCAGACGTCGACGTGGACGGGCCAGAGGGAGAGCGACGAGCGGTCGAGCTCGTCGACGCCGATCAGCGGCGTCCCGATCAGCTGACCGTCGTACGAGTAGGTCCAGGCGTGGTAGGGGCACTTGATCGCACCCTTCGCGTGCCCGTGCGTCTCGGGGTCGCAGATGCGGCTGCCCCGGTGCCGGCAAACGTTGTAGAAGCCGTGCAGTTTCGTGTCCTTGCCGCGGACGACGAGGATGCTCTCGCCGACCACGTCAACCGTGAAGAAGTCCCCCGCGTCGGGTGCCTCGTCGGCCCGCCCGGCGTAGAACCACTCGCGGAAGAAGACCTTCTCCCGCTCGAGCTCGAACACCTCCGGAGCGTGGTAGTCGCGGCCGGGAAGAGTCGGGCGGCCCGCGCTCGTCATGGGCACCATGTAACCACAGCCACCCATTCATCGGCGTCCGAACCTTGACACATCGTGCGCTGTCGGTTTGCATTGTGCGAACATCTCCCGGGCCAGGAGGGTCCTATGCATCCGCGTGAACGGCCGACGACAAGACGCCAGTTCCTGATCCGGGCCGGGGTGGTCGTCGGCACCCTCTCCGGCGCGGATGCACTCCTGACCGCGTGCGGCGGCGGCACGTCGTCGGCCTCCAGCACCGAGACGAACGGAGCGCTGATGGGGCCGGGCGGGATTCCGCTCGCGCGCCGCGACCATCCGGTCACGCTCCCGATCTACTCGGACAACGAGCCGATCGGCTCCGGGATGAACCTCGAGAGCGGCCCGCTCAACCTCTTCAACTGGGCCGCCTACATCAACCCGGCGGTCGTGCGGAAGTTCGAGCAGGAGCACAACGTCCAGGTCACGATCACGACCTTCGAGAACGAGGAGGAGGCGATCTCGAAGCTGACCTCGGGCAAGACGCAGTTCGACGTCTGGTGGGGAACGGTCGACTACATCTCGCGCGCGGTGGCCGGGAAGCTGATCCAGCCGCTGAACCTCTCGTACGTCCCGAACCTGAAGAACGTCTGGCCGTCGCTGCAGAGCCCGTACTACGACCAGCACTCCCGCTACACCGTGCCGTACACCGTCTACACCACCGGGATCGCCTGGCGGACCGACCACCTGAAGAAGGCGCCGGCGGATTACGCCAACCCGTACGACATCTTCTGGGACTCGAAGCAGTACGCCGGGAAGGTCGCGATCCTCGACGACCAGCGGGAGGCGCTCGGGATGACGCTCCTCCGCCGTCACATCTACGACATCAACACCGAGGAGCCCGCGCTGGTCAACCGGGCGGAGCAGGACCTCTCGCAGCTCACGTCGCTCGTGAACGTGAAGGTGAACGTCAACGACTACACCGACGTTCCCTCCGGCGCGACCTGGATCTCGCAGTCCTGGTCCGGCGACATGGCGACCGCGCCCATGTACCTGCCGAAGGGCGTGCCGGCCACCGTGCTCGCCTACTGGCGTCCGGAGAACCACGCCGAGACGCAGAACGACATGATCACCGTCCTCCGCGGCGCGAAGCACCCGGTGCTCGCGCACACGTTCCTCAACTTCCTGCTCGACAACCAGGTCGGCCTCGAGAACGTCAGGTTCAACGGCTACATGCCGCCGCTGACGGCGGTGGACCCGAACACGATGATCTCGCAGGGAATCATCCCCGAGAACCTCGCCTCGACGGTCGTCCGCGAGTCGGACTTCAAGAAGGGCGTGACGATCGACGCGCTGACGACGCAGGGAGAGTCGCTCTGGGAGAACGCGTGGTCGAACTTCAAGGCCGGGTGAGCGGGACCCGCCCGAGGAGGGACGGATGACGAGGCGGTGGTTCTGGCCGTCGTTCGCCTTGCCGGGCGTCGCGTGGCTGGTCCTCCTCTTCCTCGTCCCCACCTACGCCGTCCTCGCGGTCGCCTTCGGGACGGTCGACCCGATCTTCCAGACTCCGGAGCCGATCTGGAACCCGCTCCACTGGCAGTTCGGGGCGATGGAGGTCGTGCTCCGCGGGCTCCAGCCGGGTCACACGTTCTGGATCGTGGGGGTGCGGACTATCGGCTACGTCGCGATCGCGCTGGCCGGCTGCCTGCTGATCGGTTATCCGGTCGCGTACTACCTCGCGCGGCACGCGGGACGGATGAAGGGGGCGCTGCTCGTGTTGCTGATCATCCCGTTCTGGGTCAGCTACCTGATGCGGATGCTCGCCTGGGTCGGCCTCTTGCTCCCGGACGGTCTCGTGAACCGGGTGCTGGAGGATCTCGGGGTCCTCTCGCACCCGCACCTCTGGCTCGCCGGTCAGGCCTCGTCGGTCATCTTCGCCCTGATCTACGGCTACGTCCCGTACCTGATCCTGCCGCTCTTCGCGGTGCTCGACCGGATCGACCGGAGCGTGCTCGAGGCCGGCCGCGACCTCGGCGGCAGCCCCTTCCGCACCTTCCTGCACGTGACCCTGCCGCTCAGCCGCAACGGGATCCTGGCCGCGAGCGTGCTGATCGCGCTCCCGATGTTCGGCGACTACTACACGAACGACGTCATCTCCAACTCGCCGCGGACCTCGATGATCGGCAACCAGATCAATCTCTTCTTCCAGGAGGGGACCGAGAAGGCGGTCGGCGCGTCACTCGTGATCGTGCTCTCGCTCTTCCTCGCGGTGCTGATGTCGTACTACCTCTGGATGACGGTGCGCGCGTCGGCGGAGACGAAGGAGTCGCTGCTGTGAGACGGGTGCGCGACTGGTTGGCAAATCCGTGGGGGCAGCCCCGTTTTCTGGGCGCCTTCACCTGGCTCTACATGGTCTGGTCGATCGTGCCCGTGGTGATCGCCATCATCTTCTCGTTCAACAACGGGCGCTCCCGGAGCGTCTGGCAGGGGTTCTCCACGCGCTGGTGGTGGGGCGACCCGAACAACTCGGTGCTTCACGATCCGACGCTGCGCGGCGCGCTCGAGCAGAGCCTCCGGCTAGCGGGGCTCGACATGCTGATCGCCGTCCCGCTCGGCGTCGGGCTCGCGCTCGGCCTGACCCGCTGGCGCGGCTACGGCGGCAGGCCGGTCAACTACCTGATGCTCTTCCCGCTCGTGACCCCGGAGATCGTGATGGCGGTGTCGCTCCTGCTGGTCTTCGACCACCTCTACAACGTCCCGTTCGGCACCGACGCCCAGGTGCTCGGGCAGGTCACCTTCTCGATCTCGTACGTCGTGATCATCATCCGCGGCCGGCTGCTCTCGATCGGCCCGGAGTTCGAGGAGGCGGCGCGAGATCTCGGCGCGTCGCAGCTGGGCGCCTTCCGGCTCGTGCTGTTGCCGCTGCTCGCCCCGGCGGTCTTCGCGAGCCTTATCGTGGTCTTCGCGCTTTCGATCGACGACTTCGTCGTCACCCAGTACATGTCAGCGGGCCAGCAGACCCAGACCGTGCCGATCCTGATCTACCAGACCGTGCGCGGCACCGCGACGCCGGCCCTCAACGCGGTCGCCTCGGTGATGGTCTTCGCAACCCTCGGCACCGTTGCGCTCGCCTACGCCGTCTACCGCTGGGCGGGCCGCTCCCAGCCGGCCGGCCACAGCGCCCTCGCCGACGTTGCGGGTGTGACGTGAAGACCGGCGCCGTCGACCTCGTCCAGCTCCGCAAGGAGTTCGGGGAGGTGACCGCGGTCGACGGGATCGACGTCTCGATCGAGGCGGGCGAGTTCTTCTCGCTGCTCGGCCCGTCGGGCTGCGGCAAGACGACGACGCTGCGCCTGATCGCCGGCTTCGAGCGCCCGACCGCCGGGAAGATCCTGCTCGACGGAACCGACATGGCGGCCACGCCGCCGCACCGCCGCAAGGTCAACACCGTCTTCCAGAGCTACGCGCTCTTCCCCCACCTCGACGTGTTCGACAACGTCGCATTCGGGCTGCGGCGCGCGCACGTGAAGAAGAAGGAGACGCGCGAGCGGGTCACCCGTGTGCTCGAGGCCGTGCAGCTCGGCGACTACGGGAAGCGGAAGCCGGCGCAGCTCTCCGGCGGCCAGCAGCAGCGGGTCGCCCTCGCTCGCGCACTGGTGCTCGAGCCCGCGGTGCTCCTGCTCGACGAGCCGCTCGGAGCGCTCGACGCGAAGCTGCGCAAGGCGCTGCAGATCGAGTTGAAGTCGATCCAGGAGCGCTTCGGGATCACGTTCGTCTACGTGACCCACGACCAGGAGGAGGCGCTGACGATGTCCGACCGGATCGCCGTCATGTCCGGCGGCCACGTCGAGCAGATCGCCACGCCCCAGACGATGTACGACGAGCCGGAGACGGTGTTCGTCGCCGACTTCCTCGGCGTCTCGAACCTGATGGAGGTTACGGCGGAAGGGCCCGACGGTGGTGCGTGCCTGGTCAAGATCGGCGAGTTCGCGCTCCAGGCAGGTTGCGGGGAGCTCGGCCACCGCGGTGAGACGCATGTCGTGATCCGGCCGGAGCGGGTCGTGATCGAGCCGTACGAGACCCGCGGAGACAACCGCGTCCCGGGCATGGTCGAGCGCGTCGTGTACAACGGCGCGTCGGAGCAGCTCGTGATCCGGCTCGCGACCGGGACCGTCGTCCAGGCGCTGTCGGTCCGCGACGGCACACCCGAGAAGTGGTCGCAGGGGACGCCGGTACAGGCCCACCTGCCCGCCGAAGCCCTGCGCGTGTTGCCGCCGAGCCCCGCCGGCTTCGCAGCTCAGGCGAGCGCGGCCGCGCGGGCGCCGGTCTCGAGGCCGGACTCGATGGCACCGTCGATGTAGCCGGACCAGCCGTTCGCGAGGTCGGAGCCGGCAAGCAGGACGCGCCCTTCGGGGCGGCGCATCTCCGCGTGGTGGTGCGTGAACCAGCCCGGGCGGTGCGTGGCCCAGGTGCCCCGTGCGTACTCGTCCGCGAGCCAGTCGTGCGCGGTCGCGCCGACCAGCTCGTAGCCCGGCAGGATCTCGTCGAGCGCGCGCTGCACCCCGGCGGCGTCGGCCGCATCGCAGCGCTCGGCGTCGGTCCCGAAGCCGATCTGGACCTGCGTGCCGTCGTCGAGCAGCGCGTCGGTGGCGAGGTAGCCGAACGGGTGGCCGGGCCGGATCGCGTTCTGACGCAGACCGGCGCCTCGGCCGCGGAGAAAGATCTTGACGCCCCGCGACGCCTGCCCCAGCGCGATTGCCTCCTGCTTGCCCTCCGCGAGAGCCGGCTCGAAGTCGATGCCGGCCAGCACGTTGAGCGGGACGGCCACGACTACGGCCGCCGCCTCGTGGACGCCTCCGGCGCGCGTCTCGACCTCGACCCGGTCGCCGCGTGCGCGAACGGCCGCCACCGGCGTCTCGAGCAGGGTCTCGACCGGCGCGGCCGCGGCGATCGCGCTGAGCAGCGCGCCGGTCCCACCGGCGAGCTTGACGCGACCGCCTGTGTACTGGGCGAGGGCGAGGCTGTAGCCCGAGAGCGCGTGCGTGCGCAGGATGGAGACGGCGCCGACGTCGGCGAGAGGCCCGCTCGCCAGGGACTCGAGCTCCGCCTCCAGCACGGCTCGCTCCTCCCCGTCGAGCTCGAGCTCGTCGAGCCGCTCGGCGATCGAAACCCGGTCGAATCGCGCAAGCTCGTCGAGCGCGAGCGACGGATCGTGCGGATTCGGCAACGCGTCGTGGACCCCGTCGACGAAACGGTTCCAGCCTCGCTCCGCGATCGCGTCCCGCTCGGCGATCGTCCCGTCCCGCCGCTCGTCGCCCACCCACCAGTGCGCCCGCTGCGCGTCCTCGCTCAGCTCCACCCGCAGGCCGGCGCGCGTGATCTCCGACCACGTATGCGGCTGGTGCCAGTGCACCCACGCGCCGCCGTACTCGATCGGGAACCCGTCCCAGTCGGCGCTCCACGTGCGCCCGCCGAGCCGGTCACGGGCCTCGAGCAGGAGCACCGAGCGGCCGCGGAGCGCGACCTCGCGGGCTGCCGTCACGCCCGCAAAGCCTCCGCCGACGACGATCACGTCGTGCTTCATCCGAGGACGATCCTCGCGTCCAGCCCGACTGTGCCGACGCGGCGGACGAGCAGCGGGTTGACTTCGACCTCGGCGATCTCCGGGTGCGCGGCTGCGAAGCGCGAGAGTGCCGCCACCGCGTGCGCGGCCGCGGCCACGTCGAGCGCCGGTCGGCCGCGGCTGCCGAGGAACAGCGGCGCCGAGGCCAGCGAGCGCACAAGCTCCTGGGCGCCGGCTTCGTCCACGGGAGCGAGGGCGACCGCGACGTCACGGAGCGTCTCGGCGTGGATCCCGCCGGCGGCGACGGCGACGAGCGGCCCGAAGCGCGGATCGCGACGTGCTCCGACGAGCAGCTCGAATCCCGCCGCCACGTCCTCGGCCGCTTCGACCGAGAACGACTCGGGGGCGAGCCGCGCCGAGATGTCGTCGAACGCCGCACCGAGCTCCTCCTCGTCGCGAAGGCCGAGCGCGATGCCTCCCGTGTCGGACTTGTGCAGATGGCCGAGCGCCTTGAGGACGACCGGGAAGCCGAGCTCCGCGGCTGCGGCAATCGCCTCGTCCCGGCTGCCGACCGTCAGGGAGGCGCCGAACGGGAGCCCTGCCTCTGCGAGCGCTCCGCGCGCGGCCGCGTACCCGCCGGCCGTCAACTGCGGCGCCTGCGCGGGCAGCGGCAGGAGCTGCGGCGGGACGGGCGCGCCCTCCGCGACGAGCGCTGACATCGCGTCCACCGCCGACTCGATCACGCGGTAGACCGGCACGCCGGCCGCGCGGAGCGCCTGCGCGGGCGGCGTGTTCCAGTGCATCGTGTGGACGACGAGCGGCTTCCCGCTCTCGGCCATCGCCTCGCCGAGCAGGCCGGCCACGGCCAGCTCCGGCTCGCCCAGGTCGCTCGCGAGCGTGCTGTAGCCGCCGAAGTAGGCGGTGCAGAGGACTGCGTCGACCCCGTCGTCCTCGAACAGGGCACGGGTCGAGTGCGCGAAGCTGAAGACGTCCTGCTCCCCGGCGCCGGCGAGGTCGACGGGGTTCGCGGTGGCCGCGTTGGCGGGCAGGATCGCGCGCAGCGCCGCCTGGGTCCGCTCCGAGAGAACCGGCAGCTCGAGGTCGCGCTCGCCGAGGAGGTCGCCGGCGATCGCGCCGTAGCCGCCGCCGTCGCCGACGACCGCGATGCGCCGGCCGCGTGGGCGATGCGGTGCGAGCAGCGCCTGCGCCACGTCGACGAGCCTGCGCGGCGTGTCCACGAGGTGGATCCCGGCTGCGCGGCTGGCGGCTTCGACAGCGTCGCGCCCGCTGGTCAGCGCGCCGGTGTGCGACCTGGCGGCTCGGCTCCCGGCTGCGGTGCGGCCGACGGTGAGGAGCACGACCGGCTTGCCGGCGGTGCGCGCCGCCTCGATGAAGGCGCGTCCGTCGAGGAAGTCCTCGCAGTAGACCCCGATCACGCGGGTTCCTTCGTGCTCGCCCAGCGCGGCGACGAGCTCCGTGGCGCCGACGTCCGCCTGGTTCCCGATCGAGACGGCGCGCGAGAAGCCGAGGCCGGCGTCCTCGAGCAGGAGCCCGACCTCGAGGAGGACGTTGCCGCTCTGCGAGACGAAGCCGATCGGCCCGGCCGGCAGCGGAGTCGAGGCGAGCTGCAGCTCGGCGGCCGCGTCGAAGAGGCCCAGGCAGTTCGGCCCGACGAGCGCCGCGCCGGACGCGCGCACCCGCTCGACGAGCGCCCGCTCGCGCGCCGCTCCCTCCTCCCCCAGCTCGGCGAACCCGGCCGCGATCGCCACGAGCGCCCGGGCACCCGCCGCCAGGGATTCGTCGACCGCCTCCTCTAACCCGGCCGCGGGGACGCTGAGGACGACGAGCTCGGGCGCCTCCGGCAACTCGCCGAGCGAGCGGTGCACCGGCAAACCGTGCACCTCTCCCCCGTTGCGGCCGACGAGGTACACGCGCCGGCGGTGCGCGCCGCGGGCCGCATCCCGCGCGAACCAGTACCCCCACTTCGCCGGGTCGGCCGACACGCCGACGATGGCCAGCGTCTGCGGCGCGAAGAGCGGCGTCAGGTCGCGCGTCACCGGACGCCGATCGAGCGGCCGGCGCGTTCCGGGCTCGGCAGCGCCGCGTGCCGCTCGGTCAGCTCGGCGACCCGCGCGCGGACGGGTTCGCGCGAGGCAGCCGCGCGGCCGCTCCCGGTGTCGACGTGGAGCAGCATCTGCTCGGCCGTCGCGAGCGGGTCGGCCTCGCCCTCGCGGAGCAGGACGTGGAAGACGTGCAGGCGCTTCTCGTCGGAGTCGAGCACCTGCGTGGTCACATACACGCGGTCGCCCGCCTCGAGCTGGCGCAGGTGCGAGAGGTGCGTCTCGACGGTGAAGTAGCTCCCACCGCCCGCGAGGTAGTCCGCGTCCACTCCGAGGTCGCCGAGCAGCGCGTCGGTCGCGTCGGCGAAGAGCTGGAGGTAGCGGCTCTCGTGGACGTGTCCGTTGTAGTCGACCCACTCCGCCGGAATGTGTCGTGCCGAGGGCGGAGCTGCACCGAGCAGGCCACGCTCCCAGGCCGCGAGCGTGGCCCCTGCGCCGGTCTCCTCGGCGCGCAGCGCTTGGAGCAGGCGGACGAGCACGCGGTCGCGCTCCTGCTCGAGGTCGCGCGCCGACCGGCCTCCCGCCTGCGCATCGGACTGGGCCGCGATCGTCTCCACGAGCTCGCCGGTCAGCTTCGGAACCTCGGTCAGATGCGTCCACGGCCACTCGAGCGCCGGCCCGAACTGGCTCAGGAAGTGGCGCATACCCTGGTCGCCGCCCGCGATCCGGTAGGTGAGGAAGGTGCCCATGAACGCCCAGCGCAGGCCGGCTCCGTAGCGGATCGCGTCGTCGACCTCCTCCACGGTCGCGACGCCGTCGTTCACGAGCCACAACGCCTCGCGCCAGAGCGCCTCGAGCAGCCGGTCGGCGACGAAACCGTCGATCTCACTGCGCACGACGAGCGGATGCATCCCGACCGACCGGAACAGCGCCGCCGCGCGCTCGACGGTCTCCGGTGCCGTCCCCTCCCCCGCGCAGAGCTCGACAAGCGGGAGCAGGTAGACGGGGTTGAAGGGATGCGCGACGCAGAAGCGCTCCGGCCGCTGCATGTCCGCCTGCAGCTCCGTCGGCCGCAGGCCCGACGTCGACGAGCAGACGAGCGCGTCGGGCGCTGCGTAGCGGTCGGCCTCGGCCAGCAGCTCACGCTTCAGCTCGACGCGTTCCGGCGCCGACTCCTGCAGGACCTCCGCGCCCGCGACCGCCTCCTCGACGGAGCCGACGAGCTGCAGCTCACCCTCGGCCGGCAGCGGTGCGAGCGTGAGCTGCTCGAAGGCGGCGCGCGCGTCCTGCAGGACCTCGGCAGCGCGGGCGGCAGCCTCGGGAGCCGGGTCGTAGAGCCGGACGTCCCAACCGTTGAGCGCGAGGCGGGCCGCCCAGCCGGCGCCGATCACGCCACCGCCCAGGAGGCCGGCGGTGCGCGGTCTCGCGCTAGTGGACACCGACCCGCAGGGCGAGCTTCTCTCGCACCTCGTCCGGACCGAGCACGCGCACGTTCAGCCGCTCGAGGATCTCGACGGCCCTGCCCACGAGCTCGCCGTTGGTCGCGAGCCGCCCGCGGGAGAGATAGAGGTTGTCCTCGAGCCCGACGCGGACGTTCGCCCCGACGAGCGGCGCAAGCGCGACGAAGGGCAGCTCCATCCGGCCGATCGAGAACGCGGAGTAGACCGCGTTCGCGGGCAGCTGGTTGACCATCGCGAGGAGCGTGCCGAGGTCGTCGGGCGCGCCGTAGGGGATGCCGGTGCAAAGCTGGATCAGCGGCGGGTCGTCGATCAGGCCGTCGCGGATCAGCTCGTGGACGAAGACGAGGTGGCCCGTGTCGAACACCTCGAGCTCCGGCCGCACGCCCAACTCCTGGACCCGCGCCGCCATCGCGCGCAGCATCCCCGGCGTGTTGACCATGACGTAGTCGCCGCCGGCGGCGAAGTTCATCGTCCCGCAGTCGATGGTGCAGATCTCCGGGCGCAACTCCTCGACGTGGGCGAGCCGCTCGGCCGCGCCGGCCATGTCCGTCCCGGCCGGGTCGGGCGGCAGCGGCGACTCCTCGCCGCCAAGGACGAGATCGCCGCCCATCCCGGCCGTGAGGTTGAGGACGACGTCGACATCGGAGGCCCGGATGCGCTCGACGACCGCCCGGTAGAGGGCGGGATCGCGCGCTCCGCGGCCGGTGTCCGGGTCGCGGACGTGGATGTGCGCGACGGCGGCACCCGCACGGGCCGCCTCGATCGCCGCATCCGCGATCTGCTCCGGCGTCACCGGGACGTGCTCACTGCGCCCGGCGGTGTCTCCCGCTCCGGTGACCGCACAGGTGACGAAAACTTCCCAATTCACGGCTTCCTCCGTTCGAACTGCGAACTGCCGTTGCACATCCTGCGAAGGACGTACCATAATCGACCGGAATCCGATGGTGCAAAGCGCCCCCACGCGCCCGCTCGACCTCGACGCGCTCCGCGCCGCCGCGCAGGCGTTCGCACGAAACGAGATGCGGCCGGTCGCCCTCGAGCACGACGAGACCGAGGAGTACCCGCTCGAGGTGCTGCGCCGCGCGGCCGCGCTGGGGCTCACCTGCTACGACCTGCCGGCAGAGTACGGCGGCGGCGGCTTCGAGCAGCTCCGCGACCGCTGCGAGGTGGTCGAGGAGCTGTCCTGGGGCGACTCGCCGATCTTCTGGGTGATCGCGCAGGGCGGATTCTTCGCCGGGCCGCTGCTCGCTCTCGGCTCCGACGAGCAGAAGCAGCGCTGGCTGCCGCCGCTGAGTGGCACCGAGCCGCCGGCCTGCTCCGTCGCGATCACGGAGCCCGAGCACGGGTCCGACTCCGCCGCGCTCGAGACGACCGCCGTCCGCCGCGACGACGGCTACGTCCTCAACGGGCGCAAGAAGTTCATCGGCAACGGCCATATGGCCGACATCTGCATCGTCTTCGCCACCGTCGACCCCGGCAGCCGGTCGCGCGGGATCACGGCCTTCGTCGTCGAGCACGGCGACGAGGGATTCGTCCGCGGGCCGCGCCTGCCGAAGATGGGCAGCCGCTGCTTCCCCGCCGCCGAGGTCGCGTTCGAGGACTGCTTCGTGCCCGACGATCGTCGCCTCGGCGAGGAGGGCGAAGGCTTCCGCGGCCTGATGTGGGTCTTCGACGTCGCCCGCGTCCAGCTCGCGGCGAGCGCGATCGGGCTCGGACGCGCGGCGCTCGAGCTCGCCGTCGAGTACGCAAAGGAACGCGAGGCGTTCGGGCGCGCGATCCACGAGTACCAGGCCGTCTCGTTCCGCCTCGCCGACGTGAAGCTGAAGCTCGACCAGGCGCGGCTGATGACGCACCACGCCGCCGAGCTCGCCGACGCCGGGCAACCGTTCTCGACCGAGGCTGCGATGGCGAAGCTCGCGGCCTCCGAGGCGTCGGTCTTCGCGACGTCCGCCGCGGTGATGACGCTCGGCGGCGCCGGCTACATCCGCGACTCGCTCGCCCAGAAGTGGTACCGCGACGCGAAGCTCGACGAGATCTGGGACGGGACGAGCGACATCATGCGGCTCCTGATCGCGCGGAGCCTCTTCACCTGATGGCCCGCGACCCCCGCTACGACGTCCTGTTCGAGCCCGTGCAGCTCGGCCCGGTCACCGCGCGCAACCGCTTCTTCCAGGTGCCGCACTGCAACGGCATGGGTCACCGCGACCCGACCGCGCACGCGGTGATGCGCGGCGTCAAGGCCGAGGGCGGCTGGGCGGTCGTCTGCACGGAGGAGGTCGAGATCCACCCCACCTCGGACGTCGGCGGCTACATCGAGGGCCGCCTCTGGGACGACGCCGACATCCCCGCCCACGAGCGGCTCGTCGAGCAGGTGCACGCGCACGGCTCGCTCGCCGGGATCGAGCTCGTCCACAACGGGATGGCCGAGGGGAACTTCTACGGGCGGATCCCGCCGCTCGGGCCGTCGCACCTGCCGGTCACCACCAACGAGCCCATCCAGGCGAGGGCGATGAGCCGCGAGGACATCGCCGATCTCCGCCGCCGCCACCGGCAGGCGGTGCGACGCTCGCTGCAGGCGGGGTACGACGTCGTCTACGTCTACGCCGCGCACGGGCTGACGACGCTCCAGCACTTCCTCTCCCGCCGCTACAACCTGCGCGAGGACGAGTACGGCGGAACGCTCGAGAACCGAGCCCGCCTGCTGCGCGAGGTGCTCGAGGACACGCTCGCCGAGTGCGAGGGACGCGCCGCCGTCGCCTGCCGCCTGGTGGTCGACGAGCTGCTCGGCGAGGAGGGGCTCGAGCGGCCGGAGATCGAGCAGCTGTTCGCCCTCGTCGGCGAGCTGCCCGACGTGTGGGACGTGATGGTCGGCTTCTGGCCCGACGACTCGCGCACCTCGCGCTTCACGCACGAGGCGTGGACGGAGGAGCATTTCCGCGGGCTCAAGCAGCTCACCGCCAAGCCCGTCGTCGGGATCGGCTGGCTGACCTCGCCGGACACGATGGTGCGGCTGATCCGCGACAGCGTGATCGACCTGATCGGCGCGGCGCGCCCCTCGATCGCCGATCCGTTCCTGCCGGTCAAGATCGAGGAGGGACGGCTCGAGGACATCCGCGAGTGCATCGGCTGCAACGTCTGCGTGACCGGGGACTGGACCTCGACGCCGATCCGCTGCACCCAGAACCCGACCATGGGTGAGGAGTGGCGGCGGGGCTGGCATCCGGAGCGGTTCCGGCCAGCCGGATCCGACTCGAACGTGCTCGTCGTCGGCGGCGGGCCCGCGGGTCTCGAGGCGGCCATGGCACTCGGCAAGCGCGGCTACGACGTCATGCTCGCCGAGGCGACCCGCGAGCTCGGCGGGCGCGTTGTGCGCGAGGCGCGGCTGCCCGGCCTCGCCGCCTGGATCCGGGTCCTCGACTACCGGCGCGCCCAGCTCGCGAAGCTCCCGAACGTCGAGCTCGCGCTGGAGAGCGAGGTCACTGCGGACGAAGTGCGGGGCTACGGCTTCGATCACGTGGCCGTGGCGACCGGGGCGCGCTGGCGCGCCGACGGCGTCGGCCGCTCCCACCCGCGGCCGATCCCGCTCGAGCTTGCCGACGTGCTGACGCCGGACGACCTCTTCGCCGGGAAGCGCCCCGCGGGAGATCGCGTCCTCGTGTTCGACGACGACCACTACTACCTCGGCGGCGCCCTCGCCGAGCTGCTGGCGGCGGAAGGACGGCACGTGACGCTCGTCACGCCCGCCGGGCGGATCTCCGAATGGACGATCAACACGATGGAGCAGCCGCGGATCCACCGGCGGCTTCTCGCTGCCGGCGTCGAGCTGCTGCCCGATCGCGACCTGCTGGCCGTCGAAGCCGGCGAGGCGCGGCTCCGCGGCACACTCACCGACTGCGAGTCGGCCCTCCCCGTCGACGCACTCGTCCTTGTCACGGCGCGCCTGCCGAACGACGCGCTCGCCCTGGAGCTCGGCGCGACCGCGATCGGCGACGCCTACGCGCCCGGCACCATCGCGACCGCCGTCTGGGACGGCCGCCGCTACGCCGAGGAGCTCGACGGCGAGCCGCACGGCGACGGAGTGCCGTTCCGGCGCGAGGTGGTCGAGCTCGCGCCGCTCGGAGAGGAGGTCTCCGTCCAATGAGCGCGACCGAGCCGCGCGCGAAGACGATCCAGTCCGTCGACCGGGCGGCCGCGCTGATCAAGGCGATCGCCGACAGCCCGCACAGCCCGACCGTGAACGAGCTCGCCACCGCCTGCGGCCTCAACCGGAGCACGACCTGGCGGCTGCTCGCGACGCTCGACAGCCATGGCCTTATCGACCGAGACCCGATCAGCCAGCGCTACAGCCTGGGCTACGCGTTCCTCCGCATCGCCGCGGGCGCCGACGTCGACCCGCTCGTCCGCCGCGCCCGGCCGGTGCTCGAGCACTTGGCCGACGACACCGGCGAGGCGACGAACCTCGCCGTCGCGCGCCGCTTCAGCCTGATCTACGTCGACCAGGTCGATCCGCCCCACGTGATGGCGCCGAACTGGTACGGCCGCACAGTCCCGCTCCACGCCACCTCCACGGGCAAGGCGTACCTCGCCTACCTCGCGGACGACGAGCAGGAGGGCGTGCTCCCCCGCCGGCTCGAGCGCTACACCGACACCACGGTCACGGATCGCCGCACGCTCGGCGAGCAGCTCGCCGCCGTGCGCCGGGACGGGTACGCGATGTGCTTCGGGGAGCTCGAGGAGTCGCTCTTCGGCGCGTCGGCTCCGGTGCTCTCCGAGCAGGGACGCCCGGTGGCGATCGTCAGCGTCTGGGGCACGGAGCACCGCCTGCCCCGCGAGCGGCTGCCGGAGGTGGGCCGTCGTGCCGTCGAGGCGGCCGAGGAACTGAAAGAGTTGCTGCGATGAGCGTCGTCGAAGTCGCGCGCGACGGCGAGGTCGCCGTCCTCCGCCTCAACCGGCCCGAGAAGCTGAACGCGATCTCGAGCGAGGTCGAGCGCACGCTGCACTCGGCGCTCGTGTCGGAGGCCGTTCGCACGAGCGGCGCGGTCATCGTGGCCGGCGAGGGACGGGCGTTCTCGGCCGGCGCGGACATCTCCGAGTTCGAAGGCCGCTCGCCCGAGGACGTGCTCCGCTACTACCGCGAGACGGGGGGCGTCTACGAGGAGCTCGCGGCGCTGCCGCAGCCGACCATCGCGGCCATCCACGGCTATTGCCTCGGCGGCGCCCTCGAGCTCGCGCTGGCGCTCGACTTCCGGATCGCCGACGACACCGCCGTCTTCGGCTTCCCCGAGGTCTCCCTCGGCATCCTCCCCAGCTCCGGCGGGCTGCACCGCGTCACGCGGCTGCTCGGGCCCGCGCGGGCGAAGGAGCTGTTTCTGCTCGCCGAGCGGTTCGGTGCCGACGACGCGCAACGCGCCGGCGTCGTCACCGAGGTCGTCGAGGAGGGGAAGGCGGTCGAGCGGGCGCTCGAGGTGGCGGCCCGGCTCGCAGCCCTGCCGCGCGAGGCCGTTGCGGTGACCAAGGAGGCGATCGATGCCTCCGCTGTGGCCCCGCGCGACGCGGCGCTCCTGATCGAACGGCTCGCGTACGCCGCGCTCGCCCAGACGCAGGCGGCGAAAGACGCCGCCGCCGGATTCGGCACCTGAGATGACCCACTCCAAGGAGATCGAGATCCGGTGGCGCGACCTCGACTCCTTCGACCACGTCAACCATGTCGTCTTCCTGACCTACCTCGAGGAGGTCCGCGACGAGTGGCTCGGACGCGTGCTCGCCGACCCGGCGCGCGTCTGGGGCTACGTCATCGCACGCGTCGAGATCGACTACCGGCGGGAGCTGACGCTCGAGGACGACGCGATCGTGGCGCGCTGCTCGCTCGAGCGGCTGGGAACGAAGAGCGTCGTCACGAGCGAGTCGATCACCACCCGCGGCGGCGAGACCGCCGCCGAGGCGAAGGCCGTGCTCGTTGCGCGCGACGAGGCAACCGGCCGCTCGCGGGTCATCACGGACGACGAGCGAGCCGCGTTCGAACGCTCGGTCGTCGAGGCGTAGAGCCGGCGCCGCCGGCGCTAGTCCTCGCGCTGCACGTCCGCCAGCAGCTGCGGGAACTCCGGGCCGGCGAGCTCCTCGACGGCCCGCTCGTACTTCTCCAGTGCCCAGCTCCAGAAGTCGAACTCGAGCTCGGAGATCCCGTCCTGGATCGAGCCCCAGAGCGTCCAGCCGTACTTCGACATCAGGCCCCACAGCCGCGCGCGCGCAACCTTGTTGCGCAGCGGCCGGCCCCAGTAGACGGCGACCAGCTCCTCGAGCTGCTCGAGCGAGAGGTTGGACTCGCTCCAGACGTTGCCGAGCTCGAATGACGCCTCGTTGTTGCCCGAGTACTCGTAGTCGATCAGCCGCATCTCGCCGTCGACCTCGATGAAGTTCTCCGCCAGCAGGTCGTTGTTGCAGGGCACGGGCGGCTCCGGGCGCACCCGCAGCGCGCGCTCGAGCTCCCGGATCTGCGGCTCGAACGACTCATAGCGATCGGGGAGCCGGAACCCCCGCTCACGCACGATCGCGAGGTAGCGCGGCTGGATCTCGAACATGTCGAAGTCCTGCAGGAAACGCCGCCCGGCGTGGAGCCGGCTGCACGCACTCGCGATCGCTCCGAGGCGGTCGCCGCGGCGCAGCTTCTCCGCATCCATCACCTCGCCCTCGAGGAAACCGAGGACGAGCGCGTCGTGCTCCGGCAGAGCGGCGACGAACGGGGCGCCGACTCCGGTCTCGGCGGCGGCAATGGTGTTGTGCACCTCGTTCTCCCGATCGATCGCGAGCAGGCTCGTGTCCTTGCCCGAGATCCGCACGACGAAGCAGCCCTGCGGGCTCGTGACCTTGTAGTTCGTGTTCGTGAGGCCGCCGGCCAGCGGCTCGACCGACTCCACGTCGCGCAGCTCCGGAACGACGGCGAGCACCTCATCGATTGGCATCGAGCGATCCTAATTAGGCTCGCACCGTGACCCCCGAACGTGCTCACGCCGTCGTAATCGGCGGGGGGATCGCCGGCGTCAGCTGCGCGTATCACCTCGCCAAGGCCGGGGTCGGCGACATCGTCCTCGTGGAGAAGGGCGAGCTCACGAGCGGCTCCACCCATCACGCCGCCGGCCTCGTCACGCAGTTCAACCCCTCGCCCACGATGATGCGGTTCCGCCGCTACAGCGTCCAGCTGTACGAGGAGCTCGATGTGTTCGAGCGGGTCGGGTCGCTCCGCATCGCGTCGAGCCCCGACAGCCTGCTCGAGTTGCGTCGTGGGGTCTCCCGCGCGCGCGCGATCGGCCTCGACGCCGAGCTCGTCGGAGCCGAGGAGGCGCGCGCCCTCTTCCCGGCGATCACCGACCGTGAGCTCTACGGCGCCGTGTGGATGCCGGGCGACGGTTCCGTCGACCCGCACATCGCGACCTACGCCGTCGCCGCCGCTGCCCGCGACCTCGGCGTGGAGATCCGCACCCGCACCCTCGTCACCGGCATCGACGTGCGCGACGGAGCCGTGCGCGCCGTCGAGACCGACCAGGCCGAGATCGCCTGCGAGCTCGTGGTGAACGCAACCGGCATGTGGGCTCCCCGCGTCGCCGCGATGGTCGGCACGTTCGCGTGCTCGATCCCGGTCGACCACCAGCACATCGCGCTCCACGCAGTCGAGGGGCACGAGTTGCCGCGCGACTCGCCGTGCTTCCGCGACACCGACAACCTCGTGTACGGCAAGGCCGAGAGCGGCGGCGTCCTCTTCGGCGGCTACGAGCCGAACCCGGTGTCGCGCTGGGAGGACGGCGTTCCCTGGGACCACGGCGCCCGCACGGTGCCGGCCGACCACGAGCGCTTCGAGCAGCTGATGGCCGGTGCGGTGCGGCGCTTTCCGTTCCTCGACGAGGCGGGAGTGACGGCGCTCGTCTGCCACCCCGACGCGATGACCCCCGACGGCAATCCGCTGCTAGGCCCGACACCCGGCGTGCGCGGCTTCTGGACCGCAGCCGGGCTGTCGCTGAACGGCTTCGGCGGGGCCGGCGGCCTCGGCAAGGCGCTCGCCGAGCTCGTCACCGCCGGCGAGGCCGAGGTCGACGTCCAGCCCTACCGGCCCTGGCGCTTCGGCGGCCCGTACCGGGACGTCCCCTTTGCCGCGGCCGCCGGACGCGAGGTCTACAAGTACTACTACAGGCTGAGGTACCCGCTGGACGTGTCCGAGGCGGGCCGGCGCAAACGGCTCTCCGCGCTCCACTCACGGAACGAGGCGCTCGGCGCCGTCTTCGGGGCGAAGAACGGCTGGGAGCGCGTCGACTGGTACGAGCCCGGGAGCCCGACGCGCTACGCAGGCGAGGAGCAGCGTCGCGCGGGAGGCTGGGTGCGGCCGCCGTGGCACGACCGGCTCGCGGTCGAGCACGCGGCAATCCGCGAGCGCGCGGGGATCATCGACATGACGTCCTTCGGGAAGCTCGAGCTGGCGGAGCTCGACGTGCTCGAGCGCGTGTGCGGCGCGCGCATCGACCGGCCGGTCGGCTCGATCGCGTACACCCAGCTCCTCGACGAGCGCGGGCACATCGTCGGCGACGTGACGGTGACGCGCCTCGCCGAGGATCGCTTCCGGGTCGTCACCGGGGCCGGTGCGGTCGATTCGGATCGCGGCTTCCTCGAGCTGCACGGAGCGCGCGTGGTCGACGTCACCGACGATTGGGCGGTGATCGGGCTCTGGGGGCCGACCGTGCGCGGCGTCCTCGAGGACTTCCCGTTCCGGACGGCGCGGGAGATCGACGTCGGCGGCGTGCCGGTGCTCGCCCAGCGGATGACGTACGTCGGGGAGTACGGCTACGAGCTGTACGTGCGGCCCGACGACGCGCCCCGGGTGTGGGACGTTCTCCTGGACACCCTGCGCCCTGAGCCGGTCGGCTACCAGGCGCTCGACTCGCTCCGGATCGAGAAGGGCTACCGCTACTTCGGCACCGACCTCTCCGCCTCCGACACGCCGTTCGACTCCGGGGTCGGGTTCGCGGTGGCGAAGGACAAGTGGCCGTCCCTCGACCGCACGCCGCCGACCATGCTCCGCACGCTGCTGGTCGGCGGCGAGGAGTACCTGACGGTGTACGGCGGCGAGGCGGTGCACCGTGACGGCGAGGTGGTCGGCCGCGTCCGCAGTGCCGCCTACGGGTTCACCGTGCAGCGGAACGTGGCGCTCGCGAAGCTGCCGTCGGAGCTGGGCGAGGGGTCAGAGGTCGAGGTCGACGTCATGGGCGAGCTCGTGCCCGCGGTCGTCGCGCCGACCGACCTCCTTCCATGACGAGGGGCGGCTTTCGCCGCCCCTCGCAGAACGTCCTGCTATTCCGCCGGTATCTCGTCGTAGACCATCTTCAGGTTCATGCCCTGCGAGCGGCGGTAGAACCAGGAGACGAGGTAGATCCCGAGCGCGAGGCCGTACATCCCGAGCATGTACCACTCCGAGCTCCGGAAGTTCACGCCGTAGATCGAGTCGCTGAACCACTTGTAGATCGCGAACACGAGGATCGCCGTGAACAGGATCGCGGCGAACGTGATCAGCGGCAGCCCGAGCACCTTGTACTTGGCGATCGGCGACGCGTTGTAGATGTCCGGCTTCCGCCACGGCAGGATCGCCGCCGAGACCGCTGAGCCGAGGAACGTGATCGCGATCACGAGCGTCGCATCGAACGTCCATTGCGCGAAGTTCGAGTTGTACGCATAGAAGTAGGCGATCGGGATCGACGGCAGGAGCATCAGCGCGAGCGCCGGATACGGCACGCCGTTGCTCGATACCTTCGCCGTCCACTCCGGTAGCACGCGGTCGAACGCAGTCGCGAAGACCACGCGCGTCGAGGAGAGGAAGACGGTGCCGACCCAGCCGAAGAACCAGAGGCTGAGCATCCCGACGATCAGGAACTGAAGTGCCGGGCTGCTCGTGAAGAAGGAGACGAACGTCCCCGCGTACGGGAAGACGCCGAGCGGCCCCTTCCCCGCCCAGTAGGCACCCTGCGACGACTGGAACCACTGCCAGCCGAACGTGTGGGCGAAGAGCACGAGGAAGATCGCGGCCACTGCGGTCGTCGCCAGCAGCGCCCCGCCCATCGCGTAGATGTTCTTGCGGAAGTCCGACGCCCCTCGCACCTCGCCGTACAGGGTCGCGCCCCAGTTCGACCACAGGTTGAAGAAGAACAGGAACGGGATCAGCAGCACGATCGCGTGGAAGTCGAAGGAGTGCAGCGACGCGTAGGAGCCGCCGCCGCCGGCCTTCAACACCTGCCCGTACGCGTTGCCGGTCGTGCCGTAGAGGTGGTGCGTCTCGGCGTTGAACGACTTCGCGAAGTCGGCCTTCGAGTGCGTGACGAGCAGGAGGAACATGATCAGCAGCCCGATGCACCCGCCGTAGAAGCACACCTTCTGGAACTTGGCGTAGAGGCGGACGCCGGCGGCGACAAGCAGCGACGCGAGCACCGCGACGATCACCGACGACGTGAACAGGCCGTTGCTGCTGGCCCAGAAGGTCATGCCGCGATCCCAGCCGATGATGGCCGAGAGCGGCTCGAGCACCATGATGTTGAGGATGTTGGCGTAGATCGGAACCCAGTGCCAGAGGATGAACCACCAGCCGCAGGCGGCCAGGACGAAGCCGATGCCGCCGCCCAATGTGCGGCTGATCCACACGTAGTCGCCACCCGCGCGCGGCATCGCCGCGATCAGTGACGCGTACGTGATCGCCTGGAAGACGAGGTACGCCCCCGAGAGGATCACCGCCCAGAGCAGGCTCCCCTGCGGGATGAAGTTCGCGTACGAGAACGCGTACAGCCCGAGCGTGATGAAGTTGATCGAGATCGCCGAGTAGATGAAGGCGTCCCACACCGACCAGCCGCGCACGAGCCCGGTCGCCTTGCGAACGAAGAGCGAGCGCTCCTCTGAGGCGTCGCCGGCCATTGTCGCCATAAACCCTCCTCCTATCCGCTGGTGAGCACGAACTTTTTGACCTTCTTCTTGCCGTCGAGCTCGACGACGGCCCCGAGCAGCTGACCCTGCTCGTACGAGCTGCCCGGGTTGATGCAGAGGGTGCTGCCCAGACGCGCCGAGCCGCGCGCCTCGTGGATGTGCCCGTGCAGGGCGAGCGCCGGCTGGAAGCTCTCGATCGCCTCCCGGACCGCGGTCGACCCGACGGGAACGGTCGAGCGGCCAGCGTCCTTGAGCCGCATGTCCTCGGTGAGCTGCGGAGCGTCGTCCAGCCCCGTCCCGTGAGGCGGGCAATGGAAGCTGAAGACCGTCTTCTCGGGCGGAGTGGTGACCTGCTCGATCACGGCGGCCAGCCTCTTCGCGAGGTCCGGCTCGTCCTCCTCCCGGTAGGTATGCCACGGTGTCCGGTTCGCCCAGCCCGTCGAGGCGAGCTGGAAGTCGCCGAGCTCGACGATGCGGCCCTCGCCGAGGGAGACGTGCTTCGCCTCGCGGATCACGTCGTCCACTTCGAGCTGATCATCGTTTCCCGGGCAGACGACGCAGGTCATCCCGGTTCCCTCCAGACGCTCGTCCGCGAGGTCCATCCACTTCTTGACCGTCTCGAGCATCTTCTCCTCGAAGAGGGCGTGCCAGTGGGACTCGTTGTCGTGCAGCCGCTGCACGGCCTCGGGATTCGACCGGAACGGGTAGTAGCCGCGGCGGATGACCGCGTCCTCGAACTCGCTGACCTGCTCCTCGCCGACGAGGGTCTGGCGGTTCTCGAGCAGGGTGGCGTGCCAGTTGTCGCCGCCGTCGTGGATGATCGGGACGAGGGCCTTGCCGGTCATGTCGCCGCCGAGGATGAGGGCGTCTGCCTGGTAGTGCGCGCCGGCGTTCAGGAACTTCCGCCAGCAGATCTCCGAGCCGTGGACGTCCGTCGCGAAGAAGATGCGCATGCGCTATCTAAACCTCTTCGGGCAGCTCGTACCAGCGCTTGCGTTCACCGACCTTGGCGCGCATGCGCCAGGAGCGCGACTTCGGCGCCGCTTCGATCCCCTCCAGGAGGACGTCGAGCCGCGCCGCAACGACCTCGTCATCGACGTCGTAGCCGCCGAGATGCTCCCGCACGCTCACCAGATTCCGGGTGATCGTGCGCCAAAGCCCCCAGTCGTCGCCGCAGAGAGATGCGACGCGGTTCACGTTGACGCCGCGGTCGTCCTCCGTCACGTCGTGGTCGAGCAGGATCGCGACCGAGTCGCGCACGTCCTTCTCGTTCAGCTCGATGATCTGGAGCTTCGTCAGCAGGAGCTCGGCAAGCGGCACCGTGTCGTCGTCCACGGCGAGCCGGTCCTCGAGCGGGATCTGGTGGCACATCCGGAACGAGCTCACGAAGACGTCGACCTGCCGCGCGTTCGGATTGTCGAAGAAGAGAAGCCGCTCCCTGCCGTTCATCGCGTTGAAGCCGACGTGCGCGTCGTAGCCGAGGTCGCGCAGGAGCTTCTGGAGGTCTCCGCTCGACTTCTTGGCGGTCGCGAAGTCGAGGTCCTGGTACTCGCGTGAGAGCGCGGGCGGCAATCCCTGCGAGCGGACGTTGACGGCGACGCCGCCGAGCAGCCTGACCGTCAGACCGGCGTCGCGCGCGGCGCCGAGGACGCGATGGCCCTCGGTGACGACGTCGGCGTGCGGTTCAGAAGAGGCCGACGGTCTTCCCCTGGTCGTCGATGTCGACCGCGTGGGCGGCCGGGGTGCGTCCGTAGCCGGGCATCGTCTGCATGTCGCCGCAGAGCGCGACGAGCCAGCCGGCGCCGGTGTACGCGCGGATGTCCCGCACGGTGACCGTGAAGCCGGTCGGCGCGTTCGCGAGCGCCGGGTCGTGCGAGAGCGACAGGTGCGTCTTCGCCATGCAGATCGGCAGCTTGTCGAAGCCGACCCGCTCGAACTCCGCGATCTTCTTGCGGGCGGCGGGCTGGAGGAGGATCCCGTCGCCGCCGTAGACGCGCGTCACGATGGCCTCGATCTTGCGCTCGATCGAGTCGTCGAGCGGGTAGACCGGCGCGAAGTTGGAGGGCTGCTCGGTGGCCTTGACGACCGCTTCGGCAAGCGCAGCCGCGCCGGCGCCGCCCTTGACCACGGCTTCGTTCGCCTCGGCTGCGAAGGCGCCGTTCGCGAGCGCGATCTCGCGGATCTGCTGGATCTCCTCGTCGGTGTCGTCCGGGAAGCGGTTGACGGCGACGACGGCGTTCAGCCCGAACTCGCGGATGGTCGCGAGATGGCGCGTGAGGTTCGCGGAACCGGCCGCGATCGCCTCGGCGCCGCCCTCGGGGTTGCCGCCATGGTGCTTGAGCGCCTTGACCGTGGCGACGAGGACGACCGCGCTCGGGGTCAGGTTGCCGACGCGGCAGACGATGTCCATGAATTTCTCCATCCCCATGTCCGCGCCGAATCCCGACTCGGTGACGACGATGTCGCCGAGCTTCAGGGCGATCCGGTCGGCGACGAGCGAGTTGTTGCCGTGCGCGATGTTCGCGAAGGGGCCGCAATGGACGAAGGCTGGCTGGCCCTCCAGCGTCTGCACGAGGTTCGGCTTGATCGTCTCCTTGAGCAGGACGGTCATCGCGCCGGCCGCCTGCAGCTGCTCGGCGGTCACGGGCTCGCCGTCGTAGGTCGAGCCGACGGTGATCGCGCCGAGCCGGGCGCGGAGGTCGAAGAGGTCGCGCGCGACGGCGACGATCGCCATCACCTCCGAGGCTGCGGTGATGTCCCAGCCGGTCTGGCGCGGGTAGCCGTTGGCGCGGCCGCCGAGGCCGATCACGGTGTCGCGGAGAGCGCGGTCGTTGATGTCGACGCAGCGCCGCCAGGAGATCGAGAGCGGGTCGATGCCGAGCGCGTTGCCGTGCAGGAGGTGTGCCTCGAGCATCGCGGCGAGCAGGTTGTTGGCGGCACCGATCGCATGGATGTCGCCGGTGAAGTGGAGGTTCATGTCCTCCATCGGCACGACCTGCGCGTACCCGGCGCCGGCGGCTCCGCCCTTGATCCCGAACACCGGGCCGAGCGACGCCTCGCGGAGACAGAGCACGGGCTTGCGGCCGATCGCGCCGAGCCCCTGGGTCAGCGAGACCGAGGTGGTCGTCTTCCCCTCGCCGAACTTCGTCGGCGTGATGGCGGTGACGCAGACGAGCTTCGCGTCCGGCTTGTCGGCGAGCCGGTCGAGCACCGAGAGCGAGACCTTCGCCTTGTAGGTGCCGTAGAGGTCGAGCTCGTCGGGCTCGAGCCCGGCCCCGGCCGCGATCTCGCTGATCGGGCGGAGCTTGGCCTCTTGTGCGATCTCGAGAGAGGAAGGTGTCGTCGTCGCCACGCCCGGTTCTGCCTGCTTTCTACAGCACGGCCGGTGGCAGCCACCGGCATATGAGTAATATATCTGTCGTGGATGTCGTGGTGCAGGCTCCGTCGCTCGCCGACCGCGCCTACCTCGAGATCCGCGACCTCATCGTCTCACTCAAGCTGCCGCCCGGTGATCTGATCGATGAGCGGCGGCTCGTGCAGAGCCTCGGCATCGGACGCACGCCGGTGCGGGAGGCGCTGCGCCGCCTCGCGCAGGAACAGCTCGTCGAGGTCTTCCCCCGCCGCGGCATGTTCGTGACCGGCGTCGACGTCCGAGACCTCGCCCGCATCTCGGAGGTGCGTACAGCGCTCGAGCCCGAGGCAGCCCGGTTCGCGGCAGAGCGCGCGACCGACGAAGAACGCGAGGAGCTCGCGGCGCTCGGCGACGAGATCAAGCGCGGCACCGACCTCATGGGCCTGGACGAGCGCATCCACCGCGCCGTCTACGCCGCGGCCCACAACGACCTGCTCGAGAAGACGCTCGGCGAGTACTACGTGCTCGCCCTGCGCATCTGGATGATCGCGCTCGACCGCGCCCAGGAACTCGAGGAAGCGGTCGAAGCGCATCGCGACCTGATCGACGCGATCGTCCTCGGTGACGCCGACCGCGCGGCCAAGGTCATGCGCGCCCACGTCGAGAACTTCGAAGCCGCGATGCGAAAGGTCCTGGTGAGCGTGTGAAGGTCGTCGTGATCGGCGGAGGCATCGTCGGCAACTCGCTGGCCGGCTGGCTCACGGAGCTCGGC
The DNA here is from genome assembly GCA_963796555.1 of uncultured Actinomycetes bacterium. Taxonomy (GTDB): domain Bacteria; phylum Actinomycetota; class Thermoleophilia; order Gaiellales; family Gaiellaceae; genus Palsa-739. The sequence continues at coordinate 169,268 of CAWCLZ010000001.1, forward strand.
TGGACCGACCTCGTCCAGGTGGACAAGGGGCTGTTCCCGAACCCCGGCGGCTCCACCGGCCACGCCTCCAACTTCATCTTCCCGGTCGACCACTCGAAGGAGATGACCCAGCTCACGCTCGAGTCGATGCGCCAGTACCGCGAGACCGGAACCCTGCACGAGTGCGGCGGCATCGAGGTCGCGCGTACCGAGGAGCGGCTGGAGGAGCTGCGGCGGCGGATGGCCTCGGCGAAGTCCTGGGGCGTCGAGGACTGCCGCCTCGTCACGCCGGCCGAGATCAAGGAGCTCGTGCCGTTCGTCGACGAGTCGATCCTGCTCGGCGGCTTCTACACGCCGTCGGTCGCGGTCGTCGACTCGCTCCGCTTCGGCACGATCATGCGCGAGCGCGCCCAGCAGAGAGGTGCCGAAGTCCTCGCGAACACCGAGGTCGAAGGGATCGACGTCGAGGACGGGCGCGTGCGCCGCGTCCGCACCACGAGAGGCAACCTCGACGCCGACATCGTCGTGATCGCGTGCGGCGTGTGGGCCCCGCGGGTCGCGCAGATGGCCGGCGCCTCGATCCCGCTCACGCCGGCCGTGCACCAGATGATCGACGTCGGCCCCGTCCCCCGCTTCCTCGACTCGAAGACGGCGGTCGACTACCCGATCGTGCGCGACATGGACACCAACATGTACGAGCGCCAGGACGGGCAGGGCCTCGAGGTCGGCTCCTACGCCCACCGCGCGATCCTCCACGACCCCGACGAGATCCCTTCGATCGAGGAGTCCGCGCTCACCCCCACCGAGCTCCCGTTCACGCAGGAGGACTTCGAGCTGCAGCTCGAGCACGCGCTCCAGCTCGTCCCGGAGGTGCTCGGCGACGAGTCGGTCGGGATCAAGTACGCGATCAACGGCCTGTTGTCGCTCACGCCCGACGGCTTGCCCCTGCTCGGCGAGACGCCTGAGGTCAAAGGCTTGTGGTCGGCGGCCGCGGTCTGGGTCAAGGAGGGCCCCGGCGTCGGCAAGTCCATGGCCGAGTGGATGGTGCTCGGCGAGCCGGAGATCGACCTTCAGTCGTCCGACGTCGCGCGCTTCTATCCCGAGCAGCGCACGCCGCAGCACGTCAAGGGCCGGGCGGCCGAGGGCTTCAACAAGACGTACGGCATCGTCCATCCGGGCGAGCAGTGGGAATCGAACCGCGGCGTGCGCGTCTCCCCCTTCTTCGAGCAGGAACAGAAGCTCGGCGCCGTCTTCTTCGAGGCGGCCGCCTGGGAGCGGCCGCACTGGTACGAGTCGAACGCGCCGCTCGTCGAGGAGTACGGCCTCCGGCCGCGCGAGCACGAGTGGGACGCGCGCTGGTGGTCGCCGATCATCAACGCTGAGCACCTCGCGATGCGCGACCGGGCCGCGATGTTCGACCTGACCGCGTTCTGCGTCTTCGACGTCGTCGGCCCGGGCGCGCTCGCCTGCGTGCAGACGGTCGCCGCGCGGCAGATGAACGTGCCGGACGGCCGGGTCATCTACACGCCCGTCCTCGCCCCAAGCGGGGGCTTCAAGTCCGACCTCACGATCATGAAGATGACCGACGACCGCTTCCGCGTCGTGACCGGCGGCGCCCACGGCATGGCGGATCTGAAGTGGTTCCGCGACCACTGCGGCCCGGACGCGCGGATCGAGGATCACACCTCGACCGTCTGCACCGTCGGCCTCTGGGGACCGCGGGCGCGCGACATCCTCTCCTCGCTCACGGGTGCCGACGTCTCGAACGAGGCCTTTCCGTTCGCGACCTGGCAGACGATCGGCGTCGACGGGATGGACGTGGTCGCCTCGCGGATCTCCTACGTCGGCGACCTCGGCTGGGAGCTCTACGTCCCCTTCGAGCGGGGCGCGCAGCTCTGGGACGCGGTCTGGGAGGCGGGGCAGCCACACGGCGTCGTCCCGGCGGGCATCGGTGTCTACGGCACAACCGGCCGGCTCGAGAAGGCGTACCGCGCGTTCGGGTTCGAGCTCGACCAGGACTACGACGTCGTCGAGGCGGACATGGCCTGGTGGAAGGTGAAGGGCGAGGACTTCGTCGGCAAGGAGGCACACGTCGCGGCGCGCGAGCGCGAGCCGGCCGCGGTCTGCTCCACCCTCTCGCTCACCGGCAACGCGCGGTTCCCGCTCGGCCGGGAGCCGATCGTGCGCGAGGACGGCTCGCCGCTCGTCGACGCGAAGGGCCGCCGCTCGTACGTCACCTCGGCGGGCATGGGGCCGTCGCTCGACAAGTACCTCCTCATGACCTACCTCCCGCCCGGCGACCACGGGCAGCTCTACGTCCAGTACATGGAGGAGCTCCATCCCGTCACGGTCGAGGTGGTCGGCTCGCGGCCGCCGTTCGACCCGGACAACGAGAGGATTCGTTCGTGAGGATCCTCGTCTGCGTCAAGCGCGTGCCGATCACCGGCGGGAAGATGGTGCTCACCGCCGACGCCCAGGCGCTCGACACGAAGCACCTCGGCTTCACGATCTCGCCGCACGAGGAGTGCGCGGTCGAGGAGTCGGTGCGGATCGTCGAGGCGTCCGACGGCGAAGTCGTCGTGCTCACGCTCGGCCCGGCCGAGGCGGAGGAGCAGCTGCGCGACTGCATGGCGATCGGCGCAGACCGCGGGATCCTGCTCGAGACGCAGGGCGAGGCGTGGGACGCGCAGGCGACTGCGGCGGCGATCGTCGAGGCGATCCGCGCCGAGGAGCCGTTCGACCTCCTCCTCTTCGGCAACGAATCGGCGGACGCGGCGGGCTTCCAGGTCGGCATCCGCGTTGCGCACGCGCTCGGGCTCCCGGTCGTCACCGGACTGAAGAAGATCGAGCCCGGCGCAGGCAGCGTGCGCTGCGAGCGCGACGTCGGCGGAGCGCGCGACGTGTACGAGGCTCCGCTGCCGGCAGTGCTGACCGTCCTCGAAGGACTGAACCTGCCGCGCTACCCGTCCGTTCCCGGCAAGTTGCGCGCGAAGCAGAAGCCGCTCACGCGAACGGCGGTGACGCCGCCGGCGGCGCAGCTCGAGAAGCTGCGGCTGCTCGTCCCCGAGGGACAGGGCAAGGAGGCAGAGATCCTCGGCGAAGGTCCCGCCGCGGCCCCGCGCGTCGTCGAGCTGCTGCAGGAGCTCGGCGTCGCGTGAACGTCCTCTGCTTCGTCGAGCCGGACGACGAGCTCTCGGCGCAGGCGGTCGGCTTCGCCCGCTCGCTCGGCATTGTCCGGACGGTCACGTTCGACGGCCCCTACCAGCCCGCCGCCTGGGCCAAGACGCTCGCCGAGGAGGAGGCGGACGCGATCGTCGCCGCCGGCTCCGACCGCGGCAACGAGCTGCTGGCGCACGTCGGCGCGATCCTCGACCTGCCCTGCGCGGCCAACGTGACTGCGCTGGACGGCGAGGTGGTCACGCGACAGCGCTGGGGCGGCAGCCTGCTCGAGGAGGCGCGGCTGCACGGCTCGCCGCAGCTCCTCACCGTGGCGCCCCACACCCACCCGGCGGCCGAGCTCGGAGACGTCGAGACGCTCACGGCGGACGACGACGGCTCACCCAAGGTGCTCGAGCGCGTCGAGGAGTCGAGCGGCGGCGTCTCCCTGCGCGAGGCGAAGGTCGTGATCGGCGGCGGCCGCGGCGTCGGCTCGGCGGAGGGCTTCTCGATCATCGAGGAGCTCGCCGGCCTGCTCGGCGGTGCCGTCGGCTGTTCGCGCGTCGTCACGAGCGCCGGCTGGCGGCCGCACACGGACCAGGTCGGGCAGACGGGGACGAAGATCTCGGCGGACCTCTACATCGCCTGCGGCATCAGCGGCGCGACCCAGCACGTCGCCGGCGCGAAGGGCGCGAAGCGGATCCTCGCCATCAACACCGATCCCGAGGCGCCGATCCTGACGGTCGCGGACTACGCCGTGATCGGCGACCTGCACGAGGTCGTGCCGGCGGTCAGCGCCGAGTTGCGGAAGGTGCAGGGATAGCCGGCGCGATCGGCCTCGCCGCACTCGTTCTCGTCTGCGGCGGGATCTGCGCCCGGCGCGCCTGGTTCCTGACCGGGCTCGTCCGCAACGCGAAGCCGTCCGACCGGCCCGGCTCCGACCTCGAGCGCACGCGGAACGAGGTCGAGATCGTCCTCGGCCAGAAGAAGCTCCTGCAGCGCGTCGTGCCGGGGCTGATGCACGCGTTCATCTTCTGGGGCTTCCTCGTCCTCTTCCCCAGTATCTTCCTGGCCGCCATCGACGTCGCCGGCGGCGGCGACCACACGCCGGCCTGGTACGCCGTCCTCAGCGACGTCTTCGCCTGCCTCGTCCTGGCCGGGGTCGTGGCTGCGCTCGTGATCCGGAAGGTCGTGCGGCCGGAGCGGTTCCACGGCTCGCATCTCGGCGAGGCCGACCTGATCCTCGGGCTGATCGCAGCGGTCGTGATCACGCTCCTGCTCTGGCACCTCGTCGGAGGCATCGGCTTCGCCTGGGCGCACCTCGTCGTGATCGGCGCCTTCCTCGCTTACCTCCCGTACTCGAAGCACCTCCACATCGCGACCGCGGCCGTGAACGTCTGGCTCGCCCGCACGCGCAGCCGCGGCCGGCTCGAGCCGCTGCGGTTCGACCTGCCCGACGACGAGCTGCGCTTCGGCGTCGCGACCATCGCCGACCTCACGCGCAAGGAGGTGGTGGACGCGTTCTCGTGCACCGAGTGCGGTCGCTGCCAGGACGCCTGCCCCGCCTACGCGACCGGCAAGATCCTCTCCCCGAAGCTCCTGATCATGGGTGTCCGGGACCAGCTGTTCGCGCAGAGCGGCGAGCCGATCCTCGGCAACGGCGTGCCCGAGGACATGATCTGGGACTGCGTCACCTGCGGCGCCTGCGTCGAGGCGTGTCCGGTCTCGATCGAGCACATCGACCACATCGTCGACCTGCGCCGCAGCCGTGTGATGGTCGACGCGCAGTTCCCCGCCGAGGCCGAGCCGATGTTGCGTGACGTCGAGCGGGCGGCGAACCCGTGGGGGAAGCCGCAGAGCGAGCGCGCGGACTGGGCGGCCGAGCTCGGCGTGCGCGTGCTCGAGCCGGGCGACGCGGCGCCGGAGTACCTCTACTGGGTCGGTTGCGCCGCCTCGTTCGACGAGCGCGCGCGGGCCTCGGCGAGGCGACGGCCAAGCTCCTGCAAAAGGCGGGCGTCGACTTCGCGATCCTCGGCCCGCGCGAGGCGTGCACGGGAGATCCGGCCCGGCGGATGGGCAACGAGTACGTCTTCCAGGGCTACGCAGAGCAGAACGTGTCCACCCTCAACGAACAGGGCGTGACCAAGATCGTCGCCAGCTGCCCGCACTGCTTCAACACGCTCGCCAACGAGTACCCGGACTTCGGCGGGGCCTACGAGGTCGTCCACCACAGCGAGCTCCTGGCCCGTCTGGTGCGCGAGGGCCGGCTGACGCCGAAGGCCGACGCGAAGCAGGTCACGTACCACGACTCGTGCTACCTCGCCCGCCACAACGACGTGCGGTTGGACCCGCGCGAGCTCGTCGCGGCGGTCGGCGAGCCGGTCGAGATGAAGCGGAGCGGCAAGCAGACGTTCTGCTGCGGCGCCGGGGGCGCGCACATGTGGATGGAGGAGCGCGGCCGGCCGATCAACGCCGAGCGCGTCCGCGAAGCCGCCGAGACCGGCGCCGAGACCCTCGCGGTCGCCTGTCCCTTCTGCACCGTGATGCTCGACGACGGCGTCCGCGAGACCGGCGCGAAGCTCCGGGTCGCCGACGTCTCGACGCTGCTCGCCGAGTCGCTCGAGTAAGGCGACTTGACAGTCGTGGAACAGTTGTTCCACTATATGAGACGCAGTGGGAGCAGACTCCGGCACCCAGGCGATCGACCGGGCAGCACAACTGCTCGTCGACGTCGTCGAGGCACCCCAGCCGCCGTCGATCGGCGAGCTCTCGGAGCGTGCCGGCCTGCCCAAGAGCACGACCTCACGGCTCGTCGGCGCCCTCGAGCGCCAGGGCCTGGTGCAGCGACTCGGCGCCCGCGGACGCCTCCGCCCCGGCCCCGTGCTCCTGCGTTACGCGAGCCGCGACGCCTCGCAGTCGCTCGTGGAGCTTGCCCAGCCGAGCCTGCGGCGGCTCGCCGACGCGAGCGGCGAGACGATCAACCTCGCCGTCCCCGGCCCCGCCGGCGTCGAGCACCTGGCCCAGGAGGACACCGCGCACGTCGTCGGTGTCACCGACTGGGTCGGGCGGCGCGTCCCGTTCGAGCTCGCCGCGAACGGCAAGTGCTTCCTCGCCCTCGGAGGCGGCGCGGCCGACGACGTCGACCTGATCCGCACCCGCGGCTACGCGACCTCGGTCGACGAGCTCGAGGTCGGATTGTCCGCCCTCGCCGCGCCCGTGCTCGACACCGACGGTGCCGCAATCGCCGCGCTGTCCATCTCCGGCCCCACGACCCGCCTCACCGCCGACCGCATCGACGAGCTCGCGCCGTTGCTGAAGCGCGAGGCGGCGAGCCTCTCCCGACGACTGCGAGGTGCCGCATGACCCACGAAGAGATCCTGCAGGGCCTCTACGACAACACCCTGATCGGCAACGCCCCCGAGGTGAAAGACCTCGTGAACCAGGGTCTCGAGGACGATCTCGGGCCCGACAAGATGCTGTACGACGCGCTGATCCCCTCGCTCGAGGAGGTCGGCGCACGCTTCGAGCGCGGCGACTTCTTCGTCCCCGAGATGCTGATCGCGGCCCGTGCGATGCAGGGAGCGCTCGACATCCTCCGCCCCCTGCTCGCCGAGACCGGCGCGGCCGAGATCGGCACCTACGTCATGGGCACCGTCAAGGGAGACGTCCACGACATCGGCAAGAACCTCGTCAACATCATGCTCGAGGGCGCGGGCTTCACGGTGCACGACCTCGGCGTCAACGTCGCGCCGGAGACGTTCGTCGAGCAGGTGCAGGAGCACAAGCCCGACATCGTCGGCTTCTCGGCGTTCCTGACGACGACGATGCCGATGTTCAAGGCGAACATCAACGCGCTCGAGAAGGCGGGGATCCGCGACGAGGTGATCGTGATGGTCGGCGGCGCCCCCGTCACGCAGGAGTACGCCGATAAGGTCGGCGCCGACGGGTACGCGTCCGACGCCTCGGCCGCCGTCCGCCTCGCCAAGGACCTGATCGAGCGGAAGCGGAGCCTGGTGTCTGCGATGAAGCCGGTCGCGCTGATCGAGGCGGCGGTGAAGAAGCCGGTCTTCGGCTGCCACATGTGCGGCCAGTGCGTCCTCCACTCCACCGGCCTCATGTGCCCGATGGAGTGCCCGAAGACGCTGCGCAACGGCCCCTGCGGCGGCGTCCGGCCCGACGGCGCCTGCGAGGTGAAGCCCGGGATGCGCTGCGTCTGGGTGCGGGCGGTCGAGCGCTCGCGGCGGCTGCCGTGGGCCGACGAGATCCACGACGTGCGGCCGCCGGTCGACAACCGCCTCACCGGGACGTCGTCCTGGGTCAACCTCGCCACCGGTCGGGACAAGCAGACGCCGAAGGGCTGGCATGTCGCGGCTTGAGGAGGCGCTCGCCGCTGGCCGCTTCGCGGTCACGTCCGAGCTCCATTCCGTTGACTCGGGCGGCCTCGACGCGGTGCGCGAGCGGTTCGAGCCGTTCGCGGAGTACGTCGACGCGACGAACGCGACCGACAACACGTCCGCGCACGCCCATGCCTCGCCGCTCGCGGTCGCGATCGCGCTCAAGGAGCTCGGGATGGAGCCGGTCATGCAGCTCACGTGCCGCGACCGGAACCGCCTCGGCCTCGAGGCCGAGATCGCGGGCGCGGCGCTGCACGGGATCGAGAACATCCTCTGCCTCACGGGCGACGACGTCACCGCCGGCGATGAGCCCGAGGCGCGGCGCGTGTTCGACCTCGACTCGATCCAGCTGCTCGCCCTCGGTCGCGCGATGGCGGACGGGACATACCTGTCCGGCCGCAAGATCGACCCGCCGCCGAAGCTCTTCCTCGGCGCGGTCGAGAACCCCGGCGCCCCACCCTACGACCACCGCGTCGACCGCGCGCTGACGAAGGTCAAGGCCGGCGCGCGCTTCCTGCAGCTGCAGGTGTCCTTCCGGCCCGACCAGCTGGACGCATTCCTCGCCGAGGCCGTCGCCAAGGGCCTGGCCGAGCAGTGCGCGCTGCTGCCGTCGATCTGCCTCGTCCGTTCCCCCGCGGCGCTGCGCTACATGGACGAACGCGTGCCGGGCATCGAAGTGCCGGCGACACTGATCGAACGCTGCGAAAACGCCGCCGACCCCGAAGCGGAGTGCTTCGACGTCGCGCTCGAGCTCGCCGACCACGCGCGCTCGCTGCCGGGAGTCGCGGGCCTGCACCTGATCAGCTTCCGCCGCGAGGCCGGCATCGCCCGCCTCTGCGAGCGGCTCGGCATTCCGGCCCGAACAGAGAGGGAGACGAGTGGATACCGTCGTCCAGTCGCCGTCTAAGACCGTCGTCATCGGCCCCGAGCAGCCGTTCTGCGTGATCGGCGAGCGGATCAACCCGACCGGGCGGAAGGCGTTCCAGGCTCAGCTGCAGGCGGGCGACCTCTCCCAGCTCGAGGTCGACGTCGCGCAGCAGGTCGAGGGCGGCGCCGACATGCTCGACGTCAACGTGGGCGACCCGCTCGCCGACGAGGTCGAGCTGATGGGCCAGGCGATCCCGCTGGTGCAGGGCCTCTGCGAGCTGCCGATCTGCATCGACTCCTCCGTGATCGAGGCGCTCGAAGCCGGGCTCTCCGCCTACCAGGGCAAGGCGCTCGTCAACTCGGTCACGGGCGAGGACGAGCGGCTCGAGGCGATCCTGCCGCTCGTGGCGAAGCACGGCGCCGCCGTGATCGGGCTCGCGAACGACGACGAGATCCCGATGGAGCCCGAGCGGCGCGTCGAGGTCGCGAAGAAGATCGTCTCCGTCGCCGGCGACCACGGCATCCCGCCCGAGGACGTGATCATCGACCCGCTCGCGATGCCCGTCGGCGCGGAACCTCGTGCGGTCACGCTCTTCCTCGAGACGCTGCACCTGCTGCAGGACGAGCTCGGCGTCAACACGACCTGCGGCGCCGGGAACACGTCGTTCGGGCTGCCGGGGCGGCACACGCTCGGCGCCGCGTTCCTCGCCGTCGCGCAGAGCCACGGGCTGACGAGCGCGATCATGGACTCGCGGCGCGACGAGATGGTCGAGTCCGTGCGCGCGACCGACTTCCTGCTCGGCCGCGACGAGTGGGGTGCCGAGTGGATCCGCCGCTACCGGGCGAAGCAGGCCGCCGCCACGTGAACGCGCTCCAGGACCTGCCCGAGCAGCCGCATCCCGACCGGGTCCGGCTCCGCTACCTCGAGCTCGGCGAGGACCGCGCGGTCAAGGAGGCGCGCGTCCCGGCCGGGACGACGCTGTTCGACGCCGCGAGCTGGAACGGCATCGCGATCGACTCGACCTGCGGCGGTCACGGCACGTGCAAGAAGTGCAAGGTGCGGGTCGTCTCCGGCAACGCAGAGATCAGCCCCGTCGACCCGCGTGCGTTCACGACGGACGAGCTCCGCAAGGGCTGGCGGCTCGCCTGCCGCGCCGCGGCGCAGGAAGACCTGACGATCGAGGTCCCGCCGCTGCAGACGCGACCGAAGGCCGCCCTCGCCGGCGTCGGCCGGCACGTGATCCTACGGCCCGCCGTGCAGAAGCGCTACGTCGAGCTCGAGGAGCCGACGCTCGAGGACCAGCGCTCGGATCTCGAGCGCCTGCTCGACGCGATGGACGACGTCGAGCCGCGCGTGCCGCTCGAGGTCGTGCGGGGGCTCGGCCAAACGCTGCGCGACTCCGACTGGAAGGTGACCGGAGTCCTCGCCGACGATCTCCTGATCGACGTCGAGCCCGGCGACACCTCGGGCCGCCGCCACGCGATCGCCTTCGACCTCGGCACGACGACGGTGGTCGCGACGCTGCTCGACCTCGAGACCGGGCAGCCGCGCGCGGTGCGCTCGATCCTCAACGCACAGCAGCCGTTCGGCGCGGACGTGATCTCGCGCATCTCCGCGACGATGCTCGACGACGGCGCGCTCGAGCGGCTGCAGGGACACGCACACGAGACGCTGCGCACGCTGACCGAGGAGGTCTGTACCGAGGCGGGCGTCGACCCGGGCGAGGTCTACGAAGTCGTGGTCACCGGCAACGTGACGATGATCCAGCTCGCACTCGGCATCGACCCCGAGCCGCTCTCGATGGCGCCGTTCACGATCGTGGCGCGTGAGCTGCCCGAGGCGAAGGCGAGCGACTTCGGGCTCGCCGTCCACGAGCGCGCTCCGGCGGTGCTCTTCCCCGCGCTCGGCGCGTACGTCGGCCCCGACATCGTCGCCGGGATCCTCGCGACCGGCCTCACGCTCGACCGTCGCGTGCGCCTGTTCATCGACGTCGGCACCAACTCCGAGATCGTGCTCGGCTCCTCGGCGCGGGCGCTCGCCTGCGCCGCGCCGGCCGGCCCGGCCTTCGAGGCGGCCCAGATCCGCTGCGGCATGCGCGCCGCCGAGGGCGCCATCGAGGGCGTGAAGATCGCCGACGGCGAGGTGCAGCTGACGGTGATCGGCGACGTCGAGCCGCAGGGGCTCTGCGGCTCCGGGCTCGTCGACGCGGTAGCGGAGTTGGTCGGCGCCGGGATCCTCGACCACTCCGGCCGCTTCGTCGCCGACTCCTCGGAGCGACTCGGCAAGGTCGGCGAGGAGACCGTCTTCCACCTCGCCGAGGGCGTCTACCTGTCGCAGCGCGACGTGCGCGAGCTGCAGTTCGCGAAGGCGTCGATCGCGACCGGCTGGGGGATCCTGTGCCGGGACCTGGGGATCGAGCCCGCCGAGATCGCGCAGGTGCTCCTCGGCGGCTCGTTTGGCACATACCTGACGGCAGCGAGTGCGGTCCGGATCGGGCTCGTGCCGAAGCTGCCGCTGACACGGATCGTCGCCGCCGGCAACGTCGCCGGTGAAGGAGCCAAGATCGCCGCCCTCTCCGTCACCGAGCGTGCGGCGGCGAGCGCCGTGCTCGACGAGGTCGAGTACGTCGAGCTCTCGGGCCGGGAGGACTTCAACGACCTGTTCATCGACCAGCTCGCCTTCCCGGCATGAAGACACGCCCCGAACCGCCACGTCCGGTGTCAGACACCCAACATGTCCCGAACGGACAGGCCGCAACGCCGGAAACGGCTTTGTCACGCACCACCCCTCCGCTCGAGACGGGTCCGCGGCGGCCAGGGCAGGTGTCAGACACCGGGCGTGTCCCGCGCGGCCACGGCCCCAGGGTCGTGGTCGCGTGCGGGGCGTTGGCGTTGCACGTGCGGCAGATCGCCGACCGGCGCGGCTGGGACCTCGAAATTCGGCCCGTGCCGCCGGAGCTCCACAACCGGCCGGAGCGGATCCGGGCCGCCGTCGACCAGGCGGCCGCCGGGGACGACGTGGTCGTGGCGTACGCACACTGCGGAGCCGATCTCGCCGGCTACCCGCGCCTCGCCGGAGCACACTGCTACGAGGTCTTCGGCTCGGCACTGAAAAACCGGGAACACGAGCCGGGCACGTTCTTCCTCACCGACTTCCTCGTCCGCAGCTTCGACCGCCTCGTCTGGCGCGGGCTCGGCCTCGACCGGCACCCGGAGCTGCGCGACGACTACTTCCGTCACTACGAGAAGGTCGTCTGGCTCGCCCAGGAGCCGACCCCCGAACTGCGCGCCGGAGCCGAGCACGCGGCCGAGAAACTGCAACTTCCACTCGAGGTCCGCAAGACCGGCATGGAAGGATTGGAGCGAGAACTGGAGAGACTGCTGTGCTGATCAACGACCTACCCCGCTACGAAATCCTCGACGAGGCCGCCGTCGCCGAGCTCGAACGCGGCTGGCGGCGCATCGTCAGCGAGCTCGGGATCGAGTTCCTGCACCCCGAGGCGATCGAGGTCTTCGAGAGCGCCGGCCAGGAGGTGGACGGCGAGCTGGTCCGCTTCGACCCCGACTGGATCCTCGAGCAGGTGGCGAAGGCGCCGGCCGAGTTCGACCTCCAGGCGCGCAACGCCGAGCGCAGCGTCCACATCGGCGGGAACCACATGGTCTTCTCCCCCGTCTACGGCTGCCCGTTCGTGCGCGAAGGAGACGAGCGCCGCGAGGCGACCTACGACGACTTCCAGAACCTCGTCAAGCTTGCCCAGTTCTTCCCGCAGCTCGACTCCTGCGGCGGGACGATCTGCGAGCCGAACGACCGCCCGCTCGACTCACGCCACCTCGACATGGTCTACGCGCTCCTGACGCTGTCGGACAAGCCGTTCATGGGCTCCGTCACCTCCGGCCCGAACGCCGTCGACACGATCGCGATGGCGGAGATGGTCTTCGGCCGCGAGTCGATCGAGCAGACCCCGGCGGTCATCTCGCTGATCAACGTCAACTCGCCGCTGCGCTACGACGACCGGATGCTGTCGGCGCTCGTGGAGTACGCCAGGGCCGGCCAGGCGACGGTGATCACGCCGTTCCTGCTCATGGGCGCGATGTCGCCGGTCTCGATCGTCGCAACCCTTGCGCAGCAGGTCGGGGAGGCGCTCGCAGGAATCGCGCTCGTGCAGACGATCCGTCCGGGCTGTCCGGTCGTGTTCGGCTCCTTCCTCTCGAACACCGACATGCAGTCGGGGTCGCCGAGCTTCGGGACGCCCGAGTCGGCAGTCGGCCTGCTCTGCACCGGGCCAGATCGCGCGGCACTACAGCCTCCCGTTCCGCGGCGGTGGGGCGCTCACCTCGTCCCAGGTCGTCGACGCCCAGGCCGGCTACGAGTCGATGATGTCGCTCTGGCCGACCTTCCTCGCCGGCACGAATTACGTCATGCACGCCGCGGGCTGGCTCGAGTCGGCGCTCGTTTCCTGCTACGAGAAGTTCGTCGTCGACGTCGAGCAGCTGCGGATGCTGCACGAGGTGTTCAAGCCGCTGAGAATCGACGAGGAGGCGCTCGCGTACTCGGCGCACCAGGAGGTCGGCCAGGGCGGGCACTTCCTCGGCGCCGCGCACACGCTCGAGCGCTTCCGCGAGTGCTTCTACCGGCCGCTCGTCTCCTCCACCGAGAACTTCGAGCGCTGGAACCGCAACGGCGCCCACGACACGGCCGCCCGCGCGAACGAGATCTGGAAGAAGTCGCTCGAGGAGTACGAGCGGCCGGCCATGGAGCCCGACCTCGAGGCCGAGCTGAAGGCCTTCGTCGACCGGAGGCGCACGGAGCTCGGCGACTGATGTTCATCGCCGGCGAGTGGACGGATGCTCAGTCCGGCGAGACGTTCGAAGCCGAGTCCCCCGCCACAGGCGAGACGATCGGCGTCGTGCAGAAGGGCGGGCGCGAAGACGCGCAGCGCGGGATCGAGGCGGCGAACGGCGCCGCGCCGGCCTGGGGTCGCCTCTCCGCGTTCGAGCGCGCCGTCTATCTCCACCACGTCGCCGACGTCGTCGAGCAGCGGCGCGGCGCGCTCGCGCATTCGCTCACGCTCGACCAGGGCAAGCCGCTCGCCGAGTCGCGCGACGAGGTCGAGGAGCTCGTGCAGTACTGGCGCAACGGGGCCGAGGAGGGAAAGCGGCTCGAGGGCCGGATCCCGAGCTCGGTCTCGAGCGGCAAGCGCGTGCTGCTCGTGCGCCGGCCCCGCGGCGTGATCGGCGTCATCACGCCCTGGAACTGGCCGTACACCATGCCGGCCGAGCTGATCGCACCCGCGCTCGCCGCCGGCAACACCGTCGTCTGGACTCCGGCTTCGACGACGGCAATCGCCGGGATCGCGCTTGCCGAATGCGTGGCCGAGGCCGACCTCCCGCCCGGCGTCTTCAACTTCGTGACCGGGCCAGGCGCGGTGGTCGGGGACGAGATCGCCCGCAATCCCGGCACCCACGGCGTGGGCTTCATCGGCTCGACCGAGACCGGACACCGCGTAGCGGAGGCAGCCGCGGGGAAAGCGGCGGTGCTCGAGCTCGGAGGCAACGGGCCGGTGGTCGTCCTCGAGGACGCCGACCTCGACCGCGCCGCCGAGGCGACTGTCGCGGCGTGCTTCCTCTGCGCCGGGCAGAGCTGCACCGCGGGCGAGCGGCTGCTCGTGCACCGCGACGTGCGCGAGGAGTTCGTCGCGAAACTCGCACGGCTCGTCGGCGAGCGCGTCCTGCTCGGCGACCCGTTCGCGGAAACGACGACGATGGGGCCGCTCAACAACGAAGGCGTCGCGGCGAAGATGGACGAGCACGTCGCCGACGCTGTCCGGCGCGGAGCCGAGGTCGTGCACGGCGGCGAGCGCGCGACGGGCTTCCCGACCGACCTGTATTGGCAGCCGACCATCCTCGACGGCGTCCCTGTCGACGCGCTCGTCGCCACCGAGGAGACGTTCGGGCCGGTCGCGCCCGTGGTCGCCATCGACTCACTCGAGCACGCGATCGAGCTCGCGAACGCGTCTCCGTACGGCCTCCTGTCGGCGATCTTCACCCGCGACCTGGCGCAGGGCCTGCGCTACGCGGACGAGGTGCGAACCGGCTGGGTCAACGTCAACGAGTCGTCGAACTACTGGGAGACGCACCTGCCGTTCGGCGGCCGCGCGGGCAGCGCGAGCGGCATCGGCCGCGTGGGAGGCTCGGCGCCGCTCGAGACCTTCACCGAGCTGCAGACGATCGTGCTGGCGTGACCTGGGACTACGTGATCGTCGGCGGCGGGTCGGCGGGATCCGCCCTCGCGGCGCGGCTGACCGAGGACGCGTCGACCCGGGTGCTCGTGCTCGAGGCCGGAGGCCCCGACCGCATCTGGGATCCGTTCATCCACATGCCCGCGGCGTTCTCGTTCCCGATCGGCAACCCGCGCTACGACTGGATGTACCGCTCCGAGCCAGAGCCGTTCATGCACGGCCGCCGCGTCTACCACGCGCGCGGCAAGGTGCTCGGCGGCTCGAGCTCGATCAACGGGATGATCTTCCAGCGCGGCAACCCGCTCGACTACGAGCGCTGGGCGAGCGAGGCCGGGCTCGAGACGTGGGACTTCGCGCACTGTCTGCCGTACTTCAAGAAGATGGAGACGTGCCTCGCCGGCGCTGACAACTGGCGTGGCGGCGACGGGCCGATCGTGCTCGAGCGCGGCGCCGCCTCCTCCCCGCTCTTTGCGGCCTTCTTCGAGGCCGCGCAGCAGGCCGGGTACGAGCTGACGGACGACGTCAACGGCTACCGCCAGGAGGGCTTCGCCCGCTTCGACCGGACGATCGACCGCGGGCGGCGGGTGAGCGCCGCGCGGGCGTACCTCCACCCCGCGATGTCGCGCCCGAACCTCTCCGTGCAGACGGGCGCCTTCGTCGACCGCGTCGTGTTCGAGGGCTCCCGCGCGGTCGGCGTCGAGCTCGGGAGCGGTGAGATCGTGCCGGCAGGCGAGGTCATCGTGTGCGGCGGCGCGATCAACTCGCCGCAGCTCCTCCAACTCTCCGGCGTCGGCAATGCGCGCGAGCTCGAGCCGCTCGGGATCGACGTCGTCCACGACCTGCCGGCCGTCGGGGAGAACCTGCAGGACCACCTCGAGGTCTACGTCCAGCACGCGGCCACCCAGCCGGTGTCGGTGCAGCCGGCGCTGAAGAAGTGGCGGCGGCCGGAGATCGGCGCCCGCTGGCTGTTCCTGCGCAGCGGGCCGGGCGCCACGAACCACTTCGAGGGCGGCGGCTTCGTCCGCTCGAACGACGAGGTCGCCTACCCGAACCTCATGTTCCACTTCCTGCCGCTCGCGATCCGCTACGACGGCTCGCAGCCGGCCGCGAAGCACGGCTACCAGGTGCACGTGGGGCCGATGTACTCGGACGTGCGGGGCTCGCTGAAGATCACGAGCGCCGACCCGCGGACGCATCCGGCCCTGCGCTTCAACTACCTCTCGACCCCGACCGACCGGCGCGAGTGGGTCGAGGCGATCCACGTCGCCCGCTCGATCCTCGAGCAGCCCGCGTTCGCTGAGTACGACGGAGGCGAGGTGTCGCCGGGGCCGTCGGTGCAGAGCGACGAGGAGATCCTGGACTGGGTGGCACGGGACGCCGAGACGGCGTTGCATCCGTCCTGCACGTGCGCGCTAGGAGCCGTCGTCGACCCGGGAACGATGCGCGTCTACGGGCTCGACGGCCTCCGGGTCGTCGACGCCTCCGTGTTTCCGACCATCCCCAACGGCAACATCTACGCGCCCGTGATGATGGTGGCCGAAAAGGCCGCCGACTTGATCCGCGGGGCCACGCCGCTCGAGCCGCTGCGCCACGAGTTCTACCGCCACGCCGGCCCCTTGCCGGCAGGCCGGCGAGAGGCCACGTCCGGGCCGGCTGAGATTTAACCGATCGTTCGCCGGCGCGTAAGCGGCGCGAGAGTGACTGCTGCGACCGTCGTGGAGGTGCGCGGGGAATCCGCCCCGTGCCGGTTCTCCAGGAGGTCCAAGGATGAGAGCGTTTCGCCTCGTTGGTTTGCTCGTGCCGGTGGCCGCGGTTGCCGTCGCCGCCGCGGGCGGCGCGGCCGCTTCGCCCGCCGCGCCGCACGGATCCCGCGTGGTCGGGCACGTCTACATCAACGACAACAGCGCGCCTGTCAACAGCGTCGCCGGGTTCGACCGTCACGCCGACGGGAGCCTGACCGCGATCCCGGGGTCGCCGTTCGCGGTCGGCGGCTCGGGCACCGGCCATCCGGACGCATCGCAGGGCTCCCTGCAGCTGAGCGCCGACGGCCGCTACCTGCTCGCCGTCGACGCCGGCAGCAACCAGATCTCGGTGCTGCGGATCAAGCCGGACGGCTCGCTCCAGACCGCCGGTGGCTCCCCCATCGCCTCGAACGGCGTCGATCCGGTCAGCATCGGAGTGCACCAGGACCTCGTCTACGTCGCCAACGCGGGTCCCGGCAGCAGCACGGGCGACACCAACTACACAGGCTTCCGGCTCGACCCGGGCGGACACCTGCGGGCGATTCCGAGCTCGACCTACGTGCTCCCGAACGACTCGAAGCCCGGGCAGGTGCTCTTCAACCGTGACGGCAGCAAGCTCGCCGGCACCCGCATCGCGACGTCCAAGATCGACAGCTTCACCGTCCGCCGCGACGGCCGGCTGACGCCGGCGCCCGGCTCGCCCTTCGACGCGCAGGCGTTCTCGCCGGCGCAGGGCTGGGGCCAGCTCGGCGCCGAGTTCAGCCCCACCCGCCCGGATCGGCTGTTCGTCTCCGACGCCCACACGGCGGCCGGAGGCGCCGCCTTCCCCGGTCTCGTCTCCAGCTTCTTCGACGCCGCGAACGGCACTCTGACCCCGATCGGGGCTCCGGTCGCCAACGACGGCGGTGCAGCCTGCTGGGTCGAGATCAGTCACGACGGCCGCTTTCTGTTCGTCGTCAACACCGCCTCCGCCTCGGTCTCGAGCTACTCGATCGGCCACGGCGGCACGCTCACCTTCCTGCAGAGCACCGGCCCCGGCCAGATCGGCGCCGGCGCCGAGGACGCCCGCCTCGCTCCTGACGGCAAGACCCTCTGGGTCGTCGAATCGGGCACGAACGCGGTCACCGGCTTCAGCGTCCATGGCGGCACGCTCACGCCGCTCGCATCCATCCCCGGCGCCTCAGGCGCCACTCCCTCCGGCATCGTCGTCAACTAAGTCCCCCGGCACACGGTGAGGCGGCGCATCATCCGGCGTCGCCTCACCATGCTCGTACCAGCGATATTCGTCGAGGCAGCGGGAAGGCATAACGTCCCGATCCCGTCGAATATCTGTCCAATGTATGTATAGTGATGCCGTGGCCCCTCCGCCCGGCGCTCTTCGGATCGGCGAGTTCGCGCGGCGCGTCGGCGTGAATCCGGAGCTCCTCCGAGCCTGGGAGCGGCGTTACGGGCTCCTCCAGCCGATCCGCACCGAGGGAGGCTTTCGCCTCTATACAGGCGAGGATGCAGAGCGTGTCGAGCAGATGAAACGCGCCCTCGCCGACGGGCTCTCCGCTGCCGAAGCGGCGCGTCGTGCCCTCACGACGGGGCGCGCGGGCGAGACCGGCATCGAGCAGGCGCGCGGGCACCTCCTGGCCGCCGCGCACGCCTACGACGAGAGCGCCCTGCACTCGATCCTCGACGAGGCACTCGCGGGGTTCGCACTCGAGACCGTCCTGAGGGAGCTGATCCTCCCGGTGCTGCGCGAGATCGGAGACGAATGGGAGCGGGGCGCTCTCGACATCGGAGAGGAGCATTTCGCCACCACCGTCATCCGCGAGCGGCTGCTCGCGCTGTCTCGCCTCTGGAGCCGCGGCGGCGGCCCGCTCGTCATCCTCGCCTGTGCGCCGGGCGAACGGCACGACATCGGCCTGATCGCGTTCGGCCTCGTCCTCCGCTCGCACGGCTGGCGGATCTTCTTCCTCGGCGCCGACACGCCCGTCGACACCGTCGCCAAGGCGGCTGCCGCGTTCGGGCCGCGGCTGGTCGTCGTCGCGAGCATGGACGGTGCCCTGCTCGAAGGCGTGGGCGGCGAACTGCGGAGGCTGGCACGCTCGACGCGGCTCGTTCTCTCGGGCGCCGGCGCGTCCGAGGACCTCTGCGCAAGGCTGCGCGTCGACCGTCTCGACGGCGACCTCGTGGCGGCGGCCGACACCGTCGCGCGGGCATGAGCTCCGGACGCAGGATCCTTGTCACCGGCGCCACCGGGTACGTGGGCGGACGGCTCCTTTCCGCGCTCCTCGACCGCGGCGAGCAGGTCCGCTGCCTGGCCCGCCGCCCGGAGGCGGTCGCACCGCGGACGGGCCTCGACGTCGTCGCCGGTGACGCGCTCGACCGCGCGGCCGTCCGGCGTGCGCTCGACGGCATCGACGTCACGTATTACCTCATCCACGCGATGGGCGCGACCGGCGCGTTCGAGGAGCGCGACCGAGAGACGGCGACGATCTTCGCCGAGGCGGCCCTCGACGCCGGCGTGCAGCGGATTGTCTACCTCGGCGGACTCGGCTCGGGCCCCGACCTCTCCTCGCATCTCGCGAGCCGGCAGGAGGTGGGCCGCCTGCTCGCGTCCACGGGTGTGGAGACGGTCGAGTTCCGCGCCTCGATCGTGATCGGATCCGGCAGCCTCTCATTCGAGCTCGTGCGCTCGCTCACGGAGCGGCTGCCCGCCATGGTCACGCCTCGCTGGGTGCGGACGCGAACGCAGCCGATCGCCGTCGAGGACCTCGTCGCCTACCTCGTTGCGGCGCTCGACCTCGAGCGGAATGCGGGAGGGGTCGTCGAGATCGGGGGAGCCGACATCGCGACCTACGGCGAGCTTATGCAGGAGTACGCGCGGCAGCGCGGGCTGCGCCGGCTGCTCGTCCCGGTTCCGGTGCTGACGCCACGCCTCTCAAGCCTCTGGCTCGCGCTCGTCACCCCGGTCTACGCGCGGGTCGGCCGCAAGCTGGTGGAGAGCCTCCCCCACGAGACGGTCGTCCACGACCCGCGGGCGCTCGAGCAGTTCCCGATCCGCCCGCTCGGCTACCGCGCGGCGATCGCACGCGCACTCCTGAACGAGGATCGAGCCTTTGCCGAGACCCGCTGGTCGGACGCGCTCAGCGCCGGAGAGCGAAGTACGCCGCGACACCCGGAACGCACACACGCACGGCTGGTCGACTCCCGCATGCGGACGGTGCCGGTCTCGCCGGCTCGGGCGTTCGCGCCGATCCGCCGCATCGGCGGGCCGAGCGGCTGGTACTACGGCGATGCGCTCTGGCAGCTGCGCGGTCTCCTCGACCTGGCCGTAGGCGGCGTCGGAGTCCGCCGTGGCCGCCGCGACCCGGAGACCCCGACTGTCGGCTCGACGCTCGACTTCTGGCGCGTCGAGGCGTACGAGCCGGACCGGCTCCTGCGTCTGCGCGCCGAGATGCGGCTACCGGGACGCGCCTGGCTCCAGTTCGAGGTGGAGGGCGACGAAGACGGCTCCACGATCGGCCAGACCGCGATCTTCGACCCCTCCGGCCTCGCCGGGCTTCTCTACTGGTACGCGCTCCTGCCGGTCCACGGCTTCGTCTTTCGCGGGATGCTCGCGGGCATCGCCGCCGAGGCGACCGGCGAAGAGACGCGTTCCTTCGAGTACCGCCACGTCGCGCGGCGCGGGATCGCGGATACGTTCGCCTTCTTCTCCGATCCGGCGAACCTCCCGCGGCTGACCCCGCGCGTGCTCGGCTTCCGGGTCGTCGAGCGGCCGGCGCAGATCGGGCAAGGCTCCCGCTTCCGTTACCGGGTGGGCCCGGTCGACTGGGTCGCCGAGATCGCCGACTGGGATCCGCCTGCCGGCTTCGCAGACGTCCAGGTACGCGGCCCGTATCGCGTCTGGCGGCACCGGCACGAGCTGACCGAGGTCGCGGCGGGCACCGAGATTCGTGACCTCGTCGAGTACCGATTGCGCGGCGGCTCCGTCGGCCGCCTGCTCCAGCCCCTGCACGGCGCCTTCCTGCGGACCCTCTTCTCGTACCGGTCGCGGCGGCTCGACGAGCTGCTCGGATGACGGGTACCGGTGTCGTCCTCTTCACGCGCGACCTGCGCGCCCACGACCACCCCGCCCTCGCAGCCGCGCAGCGCGAGTGCCGCGACCTCGTGCCGCTGTTCGTGCTCGACGAACGCCTGCTCTCGATCTCGCGGCGGCGGACGGCGCTCCTGCTCCGCCGGCTCGATCAGCTGCGGGATGCCATCGGGCTCCGCGTCGTCGAGGGCGACCCGGTTGAAGAGGTCGCCCGCTTCACGCCGGACGTCGTCTACCTGAGCGAGGACGTCAGCGCCTACGCCCAACGCCGCGAGCGCCGGCTGCGAGAGCGGTTCGAGGTGCGCACGTTCCCCGGGATCACGGTCGTGTCGCCGGGCGAGCTCGCGCCCGCCGGCCGGAACCACTATCGCGTCTTCACCCCGTACTGGCGCGTCTGGTGCGCGCGACCGCTGCCTGCACCCGTGGCCTCCGGACCGCGGTTGCCCCAACCGAACGCGCCGCTCTCGGCGCTCCTATACGTCGGAAGCGAGTCTCCGGCGGACGTCGCGCGGGGAGCCGACGAGGACCTGCTGCGCAAGCTCTGCTGGCGCGACTTCTTCGCCCAGCTCCTCGCTGCCGAGCCCGAGCTCGAGTGGACCGACCTGCACCCGGGCCGCCGCAGCTGGCGAGACGACCCGGAGGCAGCCGCGACCTGGAAGCAGGGCCGGACCGGCGTCGAGTTCGTCGACGCGGCGATGCGCCAGCTGCTCGCCGAGGGGTACATGCCGAACCGGCAGCGGATGGTCGCCGCCTCCTACCTGACGAAGGAGCTCGGCATCGATTGGCGGGTTGGGGCGGCGCACTTCCAGGACCATCTGATCGACAGCGACGTCGCGTCGAACAGCGGCAACGGGCAATGGGTCGCGGGCACCGGTGCCGACACGCGCCCGAACCACCGCTTCAACGCAGAGCGCCAGGCGCGCCTCCACGACCCCGACGGCGCCTACGTCTCGCGCTGGCTGCCGGAGCGCTTCGCGAAGAGGTAGTGGGAGACGAGCCACTCGCGGCCGCCGCGGTAGCCCCACAGCCCGGCGCAGGCGAGGAAGAAGGCACGCCACTCGGCAACGCCGGCGCGGCCGACGATCCGCTCGGCCTCGCTGCGCTTCAGGTCGAGACGCTCCAGCCACGCCTCGGCGGTGCGCGCGTAGTGGCAGCCCGAGACGCGCCAGTGCCGATCGACCACGAGATCGCGGTCGAACCGCGGCAACAGGTCGTCGGAGGGCATCGTGCCGGCGGTGAAGAAACGCCGCGTCATCCAGCCCTCCTCGTACGCGTATGCGTAGCGATCGTGCGAGAAGACGTGGCAGAAGAAGCGGCCGTCCGACTCGAGCCAGGACGCGATCCGGGCCAGCAACGCCTCGTAGTTCCGCATGTGCTCGAGCATCTCGACCGAGACGATCCGGTCGAACCGCTCGGCGAGCTCGAGCCGGTTGACGTCCGCGGTGAGCACGCGGACGTTGGGGAGTTGCAGCGACTCGATCCACTCGCGTTGCGGCCGCGAGTTGGAGACGGCGACGATCCGCGAGCGGGGATACCGCTCCGAGAGCCAGCCGGTCAGCGACCCCCAGCCGCAACCCAGGTCGAGCAGCGCCATTCCATCCTCCACCCCGGCCCGCTCACAGGTCAGCGCGAGCATCGCCTCCTCGGCCTGGCCGAGCGTCTCGACACCATCGGGCCACAGGCAGGAGCTGTACTTGAGGCGCGGCCCGAGCACGAGCCGGAAGAACTCGGGCGGCACCTCGTAGTGCTGCTCGTTGGGCTTCTCGACCTGCTCGGCGATCGGCGAGAAGCGCAGGCGCTCGACGAAGGCCTCCTTCGCGTCCGGCCCGCGACGGCGCTCGCGGCGGAGCCGCGTCGCGCAGGTGGCGCGGACGCCTGCGCGCAGGAGCGGGTCGGGCACCCGGCCCGACGCGATCAGGCGGTCGACGAGCGTCTCGGCGGCCACGGCACGAAGGCCGACGTCCGCGCCTGATAGCGGCGGTAGGCCTCGCCGCGCGAGCGCAGCGAAGACTCCTCCGCCGGCGGCACGCCGGTCACGAAGAGGACGAGATAGAGGATGAGAGCCGGTGCGATGAAGGCGAGCCAGCCCCACGGCGCCGGGAGGGCGATCAGCGCGTACGCCACCCAGGTGAGCGTCTGGAAGAAGTAGTTCGGATGGCGCGTGTAGCGCCAGAGACCGCGGTCCATCACCCCGCCGCGGTTCGCGGGGTCGCGCCGGAACGCCGCGAGCTGCCGGTCCGCGGTCGCCTCGAGCGCCGCGGCCAGGACCCAGAGCGCGACGCCGATCCACTGGACGGGTGCGAGCGTGCTCTCACGGTTGAAGCTCGCGAGCAGGGCGGGGACGGAGAGGATCGCGGCCAGCAGCGCCTGCGCCTGGTAGAAGATCCCGAACGTGAGCTGCTCGCGCCCCTTCTCCCGCCAGCGGCGGCGGAGCTCCCGGTAACGCGAGTCCTCCCCCTTGCCGAGCCGGTTGCGCACGAGCGAGGCGATGCGGAGATTCTCCAGTCCGACCGGCAGCGCGATCGCAAGTCGCTGCACGAGCGACCCCGGGGCGAGCGTCGCGTACAGGATCGCGCAGAGGACGAGGGAGGCACCCCAGCCGGCGTCGACCGCGGTAGCGTCGCGCGTCCGGCGCTGCCAGAGGTAGAGGGCGGCGAGGAGGGTGGCCGAGGCGGCCCAGCCGAGCAGCCAGAGCTGCCAGCGCTGCTCGATCACGCCGCCGTCACCGCCTGCTCCATCTGCTCGGTCAGCGCCCGCGCCGCAGCGATGGTGGGGCGGCCGACCGGCACGGTGATCGGCTCGCCGACGTCGATCCGGATCCGCGTTGGGCGCGGCAGCGGCCGTGTCGCGCTCAGCCGGACGGGCACGAGCGGCGCCCCGGTCACGAGCGCGAGCCGCGCGGCGCCGCGGTGCCAGCCGTTCTGCCGCTCCGGCTTCGACGTGCCCTGCGGGAACATCCCGAGCAACGCTCCGCGGCCGAGCAGGCGGCCCGCCTCCGAGATCGCCGCCCGGTCGCCGCCGCCACGCTCCACGGGAAACGCGTTCAGCGAGCGGAGAACCGCCGCGAGCGGCCGCCGGCGGAACAGCTCTGCCTTCGCCATGTAGTGGATCTCGCGCCGGGTCGCGACTCCGAGCACGAACGGATCCCAGATCGACTCGTGGTTCGCGACGAGAATCGCCGGCCCGCTCGCCGGGATCCGCTCGGCGCCCGCGACCTCGATCCGGTAGAGCCGCCGGACGAGCCCACGGAAGCCGAGCCGGTCCAGGAGCCGGTACGTGTTCACGCCAGGTTTCCCGGCCGGGCAAGCAGCAGCTGCGCGTCGCGGAGCGTCCGCATCCGGAACGCGGCTTCGCAAAAGGCGAGGTAGAAGTCCCAGGTCCGTTCGAAGCGGCGGTCGTAGCCGAGCCGGCGCACCTCCTCGATCCGCCGGTGAAAGCTCGCGCGCCAGCGGCCGAGTGTCTCGGCGTAATGCTCGCCGATCTCGTCCACGCCGTAGATGCCGAGCCGTGAATGGCGCGCGGCGGCGTTCGTGAGCGCTTCGAGCGACGGGATCAGGCAGCCGGGGAAGACGTAGCGCTCGATCCAGTCGGGCGTCCGGCGGTAGCGGTCCCAGCGCTGTTCGGGGACGAGGATCGTCTGCACGGCCGCGCGGCCGCCGGGGGCGAGAACGCGGTCGATCGTCGCGAAGAAGGTGCCGAACTGGTCGACGCCGATCGCCTCGATCATCTCGATCGAGACGACCTTCGTGAAGCTGCCCTCGACGGTGCGGTAGTCCTGCTCGACGATCTCGACCGGCAGGCCGTGCGTCTGCTCGCGCGCGAGAACGGCCTGCTCGTGCGAGATCGTGAGGCCGGTGACGCGGCAGCCGTGCCGCTCGCCTGCGTGGCGCGCGAAGCCTCCCCAGCCGCAGCCGATCTCGAGCACGTGGTCGTCCGGGCCGAGGTCGAGCAGCCGGCAGAGGCGCTCGTACTTCGCCCTCTGCGCCTCCGCGAGCGACATGTCGGGACGCTCGAAAGCGGCACAGGAGTAGGTCATCGTCTCGTCGAGCATCAGCGCGAAGAGGTCGTTGCCGAGGTCGTAGTGGTAGGCGATGTTGCGGCGCGAGCGCAGGAGGCCGTTACGCCGGTGCAGGCGCGGACGCAGCTCGAGCAGCCTACGCACGCGCGAATCGCGCAAGCCGGCAGCGTCCGCGTTCCGGAGCAGCAGCTCGAAGAGCGCGACGAGGTCGTCCGAATCCCACTCGCCGGCGGTGTACGACTCCCCCAGGCCGAGCTTCCCCCGCGTCGCAAGCCGCCGGAAGAACGCAGCATCGTGAATCGTGAGCCGGACCGGCGGGCCTGCGCCGTAGCGGCGAACGGTGTCGCCGGGGAGCTCGACCTCGAGGGTGCCACCCTCGAGCCGGGCGAGCGTACGCTCGAGTACCGCCGCCGCGGCGCGCTCGAGCGGCCGGCCTCGCCGCGCGACGGGCTCGGCGCGGACGCTCATGTGCGCACGCTCCCGTCGCCCGGCACGAACGGCGGCTTGTGGTGGAACGGCACCCGCTTGCGCCAGAGCCGCAGCGCTTCGAGGTGGATGAGCGCGGTGACCTGCAGTGGCTGAACCGGATAGCGGAGCAGGGCCGCGGCCAGCGACCGGTTGGTCAGCTCCTGCCGGCGCCCGTGCAGGACGGCGGTGAGCGGCCGTGCGCCGTCCTCGTCGCGGACGTGGATGCGCGCCCACACCTCCTGGCCGGGCTGTGAGAACGCATACTCGTAGCTCTGGTCGAGCCCGAAGAACGGTGAGACGTGGAGCCGTTTGCGTTGCTCGTAGCGAAGCTCGGGTCCCCGCAGGACTTCCGGCAGCCGCTCCCCGAACGTGTTGTTCAGCTCGGAGACGACGCAGGCGAGCGAGCCGTCGCCGCGGTAGCACCAGTAGAAGCTGACCGGGTTGAAGACGTAGCCGAGCACGCGCGGCTGGGTGAGCATGAGGACGCTCTCGATCGACGGGTCGCCGGCGAGCTCGAGTACCGCCTGCTTCAGCGGGGCGGCTCCCTCGAAGTGGTCGCCGTCACGCAGCGAGACGACGTTGCGCCGGTTGACGGAGAAGAGCCGCAGCCGCCGCTCCAGCTCGCCAAGCTCGTCGAGGTCGAACAGCCAGTACGAGACCGGGTAGCGGAAGACGTGCCGGGCCGGCGTCCGCCGCGCGTGCACGAGCGTCCCGGTGTAAAGCGCCGACCTCACCACTCCACCCCCAGCGAGCGGGCTGCCGCGACGCCGCTGGCGAGCCCGTCCTCGTGGAAGCCGTTGCCGAAGTAGGCGCCCGCGTAGTGAGTGCGCCCGCCGCCCAGCAGCGGCAGCTCGGCCTGCGCGCGCAGCGTCCCGACCGTGTACAGCGGGTGCTCGTAGGTGAACCGCTCGAGGACGTGCTCCTCCGGCACCGGCTCGTTCAGGGTCAGGCAGTAGTCGCGCTCGGCGGTGAGCGCCTGCAGCCGGTTGAGGTGGTAGGTGATCGTCGACCGGCCGTCGTTCCCGAGGCGGTAGTTCCAGGAGGCGCGGGCCCGCGGCGTTCGGGGCAGGTAGGACGAGTCGGTGTGCAGGATCGCGTCGTTCGTCGTGTAGGCGAAGCCGCCGAGCACGCGCCGCTCGTGGGGAGTCGGGTCCTCGAGTAGCGCGAGGGCCTGGTCGGCGTGGGTCGCGAGCACGACGTGGTCGAAGCGCTCGACCCTGTCTGTGACCCGTAACTCGACGCCGTCGGCCGAGCGGCGGACCGAGCGGACGCCGCTGCCGAGCCGCAGCCGGTCGCCGAGCCGCCCCGCGAGGGAATCGACATATCGGCGGCTGCCGCCGGTTACCGTGCGCCAGCGAAAGCGACCCAAGCCGAGCATGCCGTGATTGTCGAAGAAGCGGATCGCGTACGCCGCCGGACACTCGAGCGCACGCCCAGGCGCCGTCGACCAGAGCGCCGAGGTGAGCGGCACGAGGAAGTGGCGGCGGAAGCCGGGAGAATAGCCGTGCTCGTCGAGATACTCGGCCAGGGATTGGGCCTCGTCCCCGGGTCGCGCGGTCCGCAGCCAGCGGCCGATCTCCCACAGCAGCCCGACGAACCCGGGCCGCGCCATGTTCGCGGGCTGCGCGAACGGGCGCCGGCCGGAATACTCGAGGCCGCAGCCGGAGCAACTGACCGAGAACGACATATCCGACTCGTGTGTGGCAACACCCAACTCGCGGAAGAGACGGCCGAGCAGCGGATAGTTGCGTTCATTGTGGACAAGGAAACCGGTATCGAGAGCGAGGCCGTCGTGGAGGACCGTGTTCGCGTGCCCACCGGCGCGTCCGTCGCGCTCGAACACATGCACGTCGTGCGCCCGCGCCAGCAGATACGCCGCGCCGAGGCCCGAGATGCCGCTGCCGACCACCGCGATTCTCATCAACCGCTCTTCGCCCGGCGGCGAATATCGGTTGACCCCTCGCCGCAACCAATCTGATAATCTGGACACACCTTGGACGAAGGTTATACCACATGCCCTCGCGTCGCCACCGTCCGGACCGGAACGAGCCGGATCAGCCAGGCCGTCACGCTCGTGGCGGTCGTGGTCCCGCCCCTCGCGCTGCTCTCGGCGATGGGACTGCTCTGGGGCGTCGGCTTCCACTGGCTCGACCTCGCGCTGTTTGCCGGCTTCTATGTCCTCTGCGCGTTCGGAACGACGATCGGCTTCCACCGCTACTTCACGCACCGCGGCTTCGAGACGGGGACTCCCCTGAAGGCGCTCCTCGCCATCCTCGGCTGCATGACGATGCAAGGCCCGCTCACCCAGTGGGTCACCGACCACCGGAAGCACCACGCCATGTCCGACAAGCCCGGAGATCCTCACTCGCCGCACGTCGGCCACGGCGAAGGGGCGCTCGGCGCTCTACGCGGTTTCGTCCACGCGCACGTCGGCTGGCTCTTCTCGAGCCTCGGCATGGAGCAAGGCCGCGACTACGGCCGGGACATCTACGACGACCGCCTGCTCCGCCTGATCGACCGGGCCTACCTGCTGTGGGTGGCGCTCACCCTCGGGCTACCGTTCGCGATCGGCTACCTGGTCGGCGGCACCGTCGAAGCGGGCCTCGCGGGGCTCGTCTGGGGCGGCCTGATCCGCATCTTCGCCTACCAACACGCAACCTTCAGCGTCAACTCGATCTGCCACATGTTCGGCCGCCAGGACTACCGCTCACGCGACGAGGCCCGCAACAACCGGCTCGTCGCGCTCCTCGTCTTCGGTGAGGGCTGGCACAACAACCACCACGCCTTCCCCGCCTCGGCGCGCCACGGCCTCGACCGTGGCCAGATCGACGTCTCCTGGTGGATCATCCGGGGTCTCGAGCGGCTCGGGCTCGTCTGGAACGTCAGGGTGCCCGGCGCCGCCCAGCTCGAGCGTCGCCGGCTTCAGAGTTCCGCGAGCTGAGCCGCGACCCGCCGCTCCCACGCCGCGGCACGGGGAAGCGGCACCGGCCGCCCGCGGTGCGCCCGCACGGCGATCCCGTGCAGCGCGCCCGGGATCAGCTGATAGTGGCCCGCGGCGCCGACGGCGCGGGCGCGCTCGAACCCGCGCCGCGAGGAGGCCGGCGACACGCCCGGGATGCCCGGCAGCCAGCGGTCGAGCGACCCGTGCAGGACGTCGAGCCGCTTCCCGCGCAGCGGCTCCAGCGAGAGCCGGTCGGGAATCCAGGGAGCGAGCCCGAGCACCCGCTCCACCGACGGCTCGTCCGCGGCCGAGATTGCCACCGCGCCGCCCATCGAGAAGCCGAGCAGCAGCGTCCGCTCGGCGCCGACTGAAGTCACAGCCGCCCGCGCGTCCTCGACGCACGCCTCGAGGCGCCGCCAAGACTTCACGCGGTAGCGCACCTCGGCGAAGACGAGCTGCCGGAAGTGCGGCGAGAGCCGCCGCACCAGCCACTCGAGTGAGGCGCTCCAGGTTCCCTCCACCTCGCCCGACTGGCCGCCGTCGACACAGACGACCGCGGTCGTGCCCTCGCCCGTGAGCCGGATCTCGGCACCGGTCGGGAGCCCGACGACCGAGCCTGGCGCCGTCATCCGGACGCGCGTGAAAACCGGGCCAGGAGGCCGTCGAGCGCTGCGTCACCCATCCGCTCGAACGTCGAGCCGAGGAACGGCTCGGCGACGCGGTAGAGACCCTTCAAGCGTAGATCCGCCTCGTAGGCCACATGCGTCCGATGGCCGCTCGCGGCCACGCTGATCACGTCGTCCGAGATCGCCTTCTCTCCCTCGCCGCGGAGAACAATGCGCTGCGCCTCCTCGAAGTCGGTCACGACGTACTCGAACCGCTGCCGCTTGCCGCGGAAGAGCGCGATCACCTCGAACCGGCTCCCCACAGCGGTGGGCGCCGGTGTCAGGCGCCGCGCCTCGACGATGCCGGGATCCCACTCCGCCGCGTTGGCAAAGTCGGCGAGGTATGCGAACGTCGCGTCGATCTCCTCGTCGACCTCGATTTCCCGGCGGTAGCGCACAGCACCATGGTAGGTCGTGGCCTCGCGGACCAGTGCGCAGATTCGACCGAGGTCGATCGGGTTGCCGCTGTCGGGCGCCAACGAGCGGGCCTCCGGCCGAGCACGACTCCCCCGGCGGTCGCCGGAGCAGCGACGAGGACCCACGAGAGGCTGTCGAGGAAGGCGCGCTGGGCGGGGACGGGAATCGAGCCCTCGAGTTCGAGCACGTGCGCCTCCCCGGTCACGAACGTGGTCCGACTTCAACTCGCCGGCGGTTAGAGCTCGCTTCGAGCGTTCGCCGACGCTTCAACACGAGCTGCGACGGCTGGAGTCGGCGCCTGCACGCGGAGCGCTCGCGCCGTCCACGCCGGCAGGTACCAGTTCCAGCCGCCGACGAGCGCCATCGTCGACGGTAGGAGCAGGCTGCGGACGAGGGTGATGTCGATGATGATCGCGACGGCGAGCCCGAAGCCGAGCTGCTGCATCGTCGGGATTGCGCCGACGATCAGGCCGCTGAACGCGGCGGCCATGATCAACCCGGCGGCAGTGACGATCCGGCCGGTGTTCGCCAGCCCCTGCGCGACTGCGCCCGCGTTGGACTTCGTCTTGTCCCACGCCTCTCGCATGCTGGTCACGAGAAACACCTCGTAGTCCATCGAGAGCCCGAACAGGAGTGTGAACATGAAGACGGGGATCCAGCCCTCGATCTCCGGAACCTGCACGAGACCGATCCGGCTCCCCCAACCCCACTGGAAGACCGCGATCATCAGCCCGGTTGCCGCGGAGACGGTGAACAGGTTGAGCACGATCGCCTTCAGCGGCAGCAGCAGCGAGCGGAACGCGCGCACGAGGAGCAGGTACGTGAGCGCGAGCACGCCGAGAATCAGGTACGGAAACAACCCGAGCGTCCGCGAGATGAAGTCCGCCGCGTAGGCGGCGCCTCCCCCGGCCAGCACACGAACTCCCGAGGCGAAGCGCGCCGCGGGGATGATCCTGTCGCGCAGCCGGCCGGCGAACGCCTGCGCCTGCGCGCCGGCTGGATCGTGGCGCGTGACGACGTTCACCTCGAAGTAGCGTCCCGTCGGGTCGGGCAGCACCGGCTCGACTCTGACGACCTCGGGGTCACGGCGGAGCAACTTCGTGAGCCGCGCCGTCGCAGCCGCGGTCGCGGCACGCTGGTGCGCCTTCCCCGCGTCGACCATGATCGTGGTCGGATCGAGCGCGTTCGACGGGCTGCCGTGCTGGAGGACGGCCAGCCCCCGCATCGCCGGCAGCGACTTCGGCAGGCCGTTGGGCGAGCCCGGGCCGAGCTGCATGCCGAGCAGCGGCATCGCGGCGAGCGTCAGCAGTGCGGCGATCAGCGGCGCGACGACCTTCGCTCGGCGCATCACCCAGCCGGCATGCCAGTGCCAGAGGCGCAGCTCGCCGTGGTGGCGCCGCTCCATTACGCGGTGCGGTACGAGGCGGATGCGCTCGAGCCGGTCGCCGGCGAGTGAGAGCAGTGCCGGCAGCAGGGTCAGCGCGCAGACCACGCTCACCGCCGGAACGAGCAGGCCGCCCAGGCCGAAGCCTCTGAGGAACGGGACGGGAAGCAGCAGCATCAACGCAAGTCCGAGCGACACCGCGAGACCGCTGAAGAGAATCGTGCGCCCGGCGTGCGTCATCGTCTCGAGAATCGCCTCGTCGTGGCCGCGGCCGCGCCGCCGCTCGTCACGGTACCGGTGCACCACGAGCAGCGAGTAGTCGATCGCGACCGCGAGGCCGATCATCGAAGCCATGTTCAGCAGGTAGTTCGAGAGCTGCAGGTAGTGCGCGACGATCCAGGCGAGCCCGAGCGAGGTCGGGATCGTCGCGGCGGCGACCACGAAAGGCAGGAGCGCCGACCCGGTCGCGAAGACGAGCAGCAGAATCAGGAGCGCGACCGGCACGGCGAGATACAGCTCGCCGACCTTCAGAGCGTGCGCGAGCACCGGGTTGATGTCAGCCCCGAGCGCGGCGTCGCCGGTGACGAGGATTCCCGGTCCAACCAGCCTGCGTAGGGGCCCGATCGCGTTCGTCTGCCGGCTGTCGGACAGGGCAGTCTGCACGAAGGCGGCGGCATCACCCGAGGGGAGCCGTTCCACGTCCGTCACGCGCCCACCGGGCAGCGCCCGCTCTGCGGTACGAGCCGCCGCCGCGACGCGCGTGCGGGCATTGCCACCCTGTGCGATGAGGACGATCGCGGAGTTCGCACTGTCGCCGTACCGCGTCGTGAGGATCTGCTGGACGCGTGTCGAGTCGGTGCCCGGGAGCGTGAATCCACTCGTGAGGAGTGGCATCAGCCGCAGCGTCCCCACCACGCCGAGCACTGCAACGACGAGCCACGTCGCGACGACGATACGGCGGTGACGGATACAGAAGGTGGTTAGGCGAACGATGGGGTGTCCTGGCTGCCCTGACCTCATCGGCCGCACCGCCTCAGAGGATGAGCAGCCGCCATCGTGGCACGCCGTCCGTTAGGCCCGGGTTAAGGCGAAGGCACCCGACTCCTCCGGCTTTGCGGCGCGGGGCACTCAACAGCATCGCCGAGGAGCCGTTCGTCGGCGTCGGCCAGGACGCGGACAACGTCGCGTGCGAGGCCGGCGCCGAAGCGAGTGTCGCCCGCGAGCAGTGCGTCGATTGCGCCCGAGTAGGCGGCCGCGAGATCCACATCGCCGGGCATGCGCGCGATCCCGGCGTCGCCCCAGAACAGAACCTCCGTCGTCTCCGTCTGTGCCGTCAGGCTGAGCGTCACGCTGCTGGCCGCGCCCGTCGCGTGCCGCAGGGCGAGGTGCACTTCATCTCCGCGTCCGCGAATCGCCGCGACCTGCTCGACCGGGCCGAGGGTCGGGAGGAGCAGCGCGAGCGCGTGAGGGCCGATGTCCCAGAGAGCACCCCGCTTCCGTCGCCACTCCGACCGGCCGAACGGATTCCCCGGCTCGAAGATCGACGCCAGCATGAGAACGCTTCCCCCGTCCCAGCCGTGACGGTCGACGTCGGTCCGGAACCAGGTGCCGGTACCCGGATCAAAGCGACGTGTGAAGAAGACGACGGTCGGAGCGCGTACGGCCTCGACGACCCAGTCGGCCGCTCGACCGTCAGCGCGAGCGGCTTCTCGAGCAGCAGCGCCCGCCCCGCCGCGGCCGCGCGCACGGCCAGCTCTGCCTGGATGTCCGGCGGAACCGCGAACGCCACTGCGTCGACGGCCCCGATCAGCTCGTCGACGTCGGCGAACGACTGCGCGTCGAGCCGAGCCGCCAGCGTCGCCGCCTTGGCCTGGTCCCGGCCCCAGACGCCGACCAGTTCCACCTGCGGATGCGCCGCGAGTCCCGGCGCATGCACCGCCGCGGCCCAGTAGCCGGTACCGATCAAGCCGAACCGCACGACAACCCCGTCGCGCTCGCCGAGTCAGCCATGGGCTGATGGCGGACCGGATCTGAGCAGCGACTGCCGACGGCGGGGCTCCTACGCGCCGCCATGCTGCGGTCCCTCTCCCCTCAGCCTGCTCAGCCGATCGGGATCCAGGCCGGCGGCATGGTGTTCGCTACCCGGATCGCACGCGGCAACGTCGGCCGCACGACCCCGCCGACACGTGTCCAGAGCGGCACCACCCACGGATAGGTCGACCCGCCGAGCATGGCCGCCGTCTTCGGTGTGGTGACCCAGGCCGGGACCGGCTTCGTGACCTGCGTCCTCGTTGTCGGCCTCGACCAGCGGCCGGGCGCGGCTGCTGCAGTCGAGACGAGGAACGCGAGCGCCACGAGGGCAACCAGACACACGCACAGAATCGATCTCGTGCGCATTGCTCACCTCCTTCTCAGGGGCAGTATTGCCCTGCCGGCCAACCGCCGGCATCCGGGCGGATACTGACTATGTGCTAGTCGGCGCTGCCGGCTGCGAACGCGTTGGCGCTGATGGTCGTTCCCTCGCCGGGGTAGAGGATGCTCTCGTGGCCGTCCTCCCAGCGAACGAGGTAGTGCAAGTGTTCACCCTCGCCCAGCACCGCGACGATCTCGCCGGTGCGGCCCGGGTCGCCCTGCCGGCGGCCCACTGTCTTCACGACGTCTCCGGGCCCGACGGACCGGATGCGATTGGCTGCCGTCACTTCGTCCTCCCTTGTTCCTGCAGTCACTGCAAACACCCAGGAGGGGATCCGGGGCGGAGTCGTCTCCGCGCCCGGTTCCCTCTTGCGGGTCACGCCTTGTTGATCGCGACCTGTTTCGGTTTCGCGGCCGGCACCTTCGGTGCGTGCACCTCGAGCACGCCGCTGCCGAAGACCGCCTTCAGATGCTCCGTGTCGGCCTCGCGGGGCAGCACGAAGCGACGTTCGAACTCGCGCTCGACACGCTCCTGAAGCGCGAACTCTTTCTGCTTCTCGTCCGTGCTCCGGCTGTGCGAACCCTTGACCGCGAGGGTGTGGTCGGAGACCTGGACCGAGAGCTCCTTCTCCTCGTATCCGGGCACCTCGACCTCGACGACGAACTCGTCGTCGGTCTCGTACGCATCCGCGGCGGGTACCAGTGCGGGCGCGAAGCCGATCTCCTCGAACAGGCGCCGCATCCGGCGCTCCATCGAGTCGAGCTCTGTGAACGGCGTCCACTTGACGATGGTCATACGCCACCTCCTTGCCTGCACATCGTCGACCCCGGCCGGGCCGGAGGCATCGTGGAAAGCACCGATCCGCCGGTGGCCCGACGGCCTATGTTCCTCGCCGTGTCCCGAGCGCCAGGGGCGCCGGGTGTCGCGTCAGGTTGTCTTCCTGCCAGTCGATCGAAGAGTCGACATCGACCACGCCGGGCACCCTGGCCACGAGGGTGGCGGCGAGCTCGGCATCGGTCCGCATGCGCAGCGTGCCGCTGAGGGTGACGTTTCCCTCGTCGACGGCGACGGTGACCGCCGACGGGGTCTCGAGCATGAGTCCCCGCTCGAGTACCTCTTCGCGGATCTCCTGCCTGATCTCGGCGTCCGGGCGCACGAATGCGCGCACGAGGTCAGCGCGGGTCACGATGCCGACCAGCCGGCTTTCGTCGTCGACGACCGGCAGGCGGTTGACGCCCTCCTCGAGCAGCTGCGCGGCCGCAGCCGAGACCGGGCGCCACGGCGCGATCGTCTGCGCGGGCGCGGTCATCGCCTGGGCCGCGGTTTGCGCCTCGACCTTCAAGTGGTCGCCCTTTGCGTGCGTATCGCTGCGCCGGGCGAGCCTCCCCTTCTGCCGCGACGGGCCTCGCTCCTTGAACAGGATGTCGCCTTCGGAGACGACCCCGATCACCCTGCCGTCCGCGTCCACGACGGGCACACCCGAGATCCCGCACCGGGCGAGGATCGTGCCCACCTCCTTCAGCGACGTTTCCGGCCGGACCGTGATGACAACGCTCGTCATGAGGTCACGCACCTTCATCGTTCCACTCCTTTTCTCGACGATACAAAGGGTCACGTCCCGTCCACCCGAGGGCATCGGCGAACAGCCGGACGGCGGATTCGGCTAAGTACCGATCAGACGAGCCCACGCGGTACTGCGTCAGCGGCGAGGGGGGATCCTCAACCGCTGCGCAGCCGTCTTACTTGTGCCTGTGCGGCGGGTGCCAGTGGTGTCGCTGGCCCTCGAACGCAAGCCACGCCACTACGAGCGCCATGCCCACGCCGACACTGCTCCAGAGACCACGATTCATGGCGTCACCTCCAGCGGCAAGTGTCGCCTCGGCACCGCTGTCCGGCGTCCGCGGATCCTCGGATTCTGCCGCTGAGGAACGGCTTGCTACCGTGGGCGCGCGGCCGCCGGTTCGGCGCTCGCACCTTCTTATGCAGGCGATTCCCTCCCAGCGTCGCAGGCGCTAGTCGTGCTCGCTCGCCGCACGGACCTCCGCAACGTCGCGATCATCGCGCACGTCGACCATGGGAAGACGACGCTGGTCGACGCGATGCTCTGGCAGTCCGGCTCGTTCCGCGAGAACCAGGATGTCGCGGAGCGCGTGATGGACTCGATGGATCTCGAGCGCGAGAAGGGCATCACGATCCTCGCCAAGAACACGGCGGTGTCGCTCGGCGACACGAGGATCAACATCGTCGACACGCCGGGCCACGCCGACTTCGGCGGCGAGGTGGAACGCGCCCTGACGATGGTGGACGGTGTGCTGCTGCTCGTCGACGCGTCCGAGGGGCCGTTGCCGCAGACGCGGTTCGTCCTGCGCAAGGCGCTGGAGCTGAAGTTGCCGGTCGTGCTCGTGATCAACAAGGTCGACCGCAGCGACGCCCGGCCCGCCGAGGTCGTGAACGAGGTCTACGAGTTGTTCCTCGACCTCGACGCGGACAGCTCGCAGATCGAGTTTCCGATCGTGTACGCGAACGCGCGCGCGGGTCGTGCGGGACTCGCCGCGGACGAACTCGCACCCGATCTCGGCCCGCTGTTCACGACGCTGCTCGATGCGATCCCGGCGCCGAGCCACGACCCCGAGCATCCGCTGCAGGCGCTGGTCACGAATCTCGACGCGAGCCCGTACGTCGGCCGGCTCGCGCTGTTGCGGATTCGCCACGGGACGTTGCGCAAGGGCGCGCCGATCGCGTGGTGCCGTTCCGACGGGACGATCCAGCAGGCACGCGTGGCCGAGCTGTACGTCACCGAGGCACTCGACCGCGTTCCCGCCGACGAGGCTGGGCCGGGCGAGATCGTCGCGCTCGCCGGACTGCCCGAGGTGACGATCGGCGAGACGATCGCCGACCCCGACGATCCGCGGCCGCTGCCGGTGACGGCGGTCGACGAGCCGAGCTTGTCGGTGACGATCGGGATCAACACCAGCCCACTCGCCGGCACCGAGGGGACGAGGTTGACCGCGAGCCAGGTGAAGCAGCGTCTCGACGCGGAGCTTGTCGGCAATGTCTCCCTGCGGGTGCTGCCCACGCCGCGCCCTGACGCCTGGGAAGTGCAGGGACGCGGCGAGCTGCAACTCGCAATCCTCGTCGAGCTGATGCGCCGCGAGGGGTTCGAGCTGACCGTGGGCAAGCCGGAGGTGTTGACGAAGGAGGTCGACGGCAAACGGCTCGAACCGGTCGAGCGGGTCGCAATCGACATTCCGGAGGAGTTCATCGGTGTCGTCACGCAACTGCTCGCGCTGCGCAAGGGCAGGCTGCAGCAAATGGTGAATCACGGCAGCGGCTGGGCGCGCATGGAGTACCTCGTGCCCGCGCGCGCGCTGATCGGTTTCCGCACGGAGTTCCTCACCGAGTCGCGCGGCACCGGGATCCTGCACCACGTGTTCGAGGCGTGGAAGCCGTGGCACGGCGAGCTGCGTACGCGGCCGACCGGCAGCCTCGTCGCCGACCGGAGCGGTCAGGCGACGGGGTTTGCGATCGCACACCTGCAGGAGCGCGGCTCGCTGTTCATCGCGCCCGGCGACGAGTTGTACGAAGGGATGGTCGTCGGCGAGAACTCGCGCGACAACGATCTCGACGTGAACGCGTCGAAGCCGAAGAGGCTGACGAACATGCGCGCCGCTGCCGCCGACGAGCTCGTCCGCCTGATCCCGCCGCGGCCGCTGTCGGTCGAGCTGTCGCTCGAGTTCATCCGCGACGACGAGGCGGTCGAGATCACGCCGCAGTCGATTCGGCTCAGGAAGGTCGAACTTTCGGCGTCGAAGCGGCAAACGCTGGCGTCGCGGGCGAAGCGCGAGCGCACGGCTACAGCGCAGGCCTGAGCAATCCGATCCAGACGACGCCGGTGGCGCTGCGCACTCAGATCGCTAGCGTGTTCAGCATGACCGTGGAACAGCGATCGGGACGCTTGCGTAGCCGCGCCACGTCCGCGGGCCGGGCGGCAGGCACTACCACCCAGAAGGTTGGCGCCACACTGGTCGAAGCCGTCGGAGAGCTCGCCGACGCGGCTATCGACCGCGTCTTGCTGACCGAGGAGCGGGTGACGTCCGCCGCCGAGGGCAGGCGGCGGCTGGCCGGTGCGAGTGAGACCGAGGCGTTGTCCGACAAGGTCCAGCGCGTCGTCGTGCTCGCAACGCCGGTCGTCCGCGTCGTGGCCCGTGGTGCCCGCTTTACGCGCCTGCCCTGGGCGATGATCGCCTCGAGCTCGGTCTCGATCGGGCTCACCGTCCGCACCGGTGTCCGCGAGCTCCAGGTGCTCGCCTCCCTGATCGCCTACCGGCTCGAGCAGGCAACGGGCGAACGCAGCGACCCCAGACTCGTCAAGAAGGTCGCTATCGATCTGTACCTCAACCCGA
The DNA here is from genome assembly GCA_963796555.1 of uncultured Actinomycetes bacterium. Classification (GTDB taxonomy): domain Bacteria; phylum Actinomycetota; class Thermoleophilia; order Gaiellales; family Gaiellaceae; genus Palsa-739. Next base: position 206,438 of record CAWCLZ010000001.1, read on the forward strand.
AACGCGCCCCGGATCCAACCGAGAGCCAGTTGCGTCTGGTCCGGCTCACGCGCAAGTGGGTGCTGCTCGGAGCCTTCGGGCGCACCACGTCGAAGCGGGCCGGCAGGGCGCTCGCTGCCGCGGAAAAGCTCGACGCGAAGGAGCTCGCGGCGCGTTGGGGGCGTTCCTGATGGGGATGTTCTTCCACGACCGGGGAGAGGCGCCGCCCGAGCGGCCCGCCGACCCTGAGGTGCGGCGCGCGAACATGCGCCGGATCGGGCAGCTCTTCAGGCCGTACCGGCAACGGCTCTCGCTGCTGCTCGGACTGATCGTCGTGAGCGCCGGCCTCGGTGTGCTCCCGGCGTTCCTGCTCCGCAACGTCCTCAACGCGATCGAGACGCACGACACGCGCGGCGTCTCCCTCAACGCCGCCGCGATGATCGTGATCGCGATCGTCGCGGGCATCCTCGGCGTGATCCAGACGCTGCTCTCGAACCAGGTCGGGCAGCGGGTGATGCACGACCTACGCGCCGCAGTCTTCCGCCATCTGCAGCGCCTCTCGCTGGCCTTCTTCACGCGCACCCGCACGGGCGAGGTGCAGTCGCGCATCAACAACGACATCGGCGGCGTCCAGAACGTGGTCACGAACACCGCGACGAGCATCACGTCGAGCCTGACGACGGTCGTCGCGACGATGATCGGCATGCTCATCCTGAGCTGGCAGCTCGCGCTCTTCGCGTTCGCGCTGATCCCGCTGTTCGCCTTCCTGACGCGCCGGGTCGGCAACGAGCGGCGGCGGATCGCGAAGTCGACGCAGGAGTCGCTCGCCGACATCTCGAGCATCGTCCAGGAGTCGCTCTCGGTCAGCGGGATCCTGCTCGGGAAGACGATGGGGCGCACCGACGAGCTCGCCGACCGCTTCGAGGGTGAGTCGCTGCGCCTGGCCGACCTCGAGGTGCGGCAGCGGATGGCGGGCCGCTGGGTGATGGCCTCGATCCAGACGAGCTTCTCCGTCATGCCGGCGGCGGTCTACTGGCTCGGCGGCACCGTCTTCAGCAGCTCGATCTCGATCGCGACGATCGTCGCGTTCACCACGCTGCAGGCGCGGCTCTTCTTCCCGGTCGGCTCGCTGCTCGGCGTCAGCCTCGACATCCAGACCTCACTCGCGCTCTTCGACCGGATCTTCGAGTACCTCGACACGCCCGTCGACATCGCCGAACGGGAGAACCCGGTCGAGGTCGCCGAGGCCGGCGACGTCGTCTACGACCGCGTCTGGTTCCGCTACGAGGCTGGAAGCTCCGGCGGTGGCGCCCCGGACGAGGACGCCTGGACGCTCCAAGACGTGAGCTTCGCCGTCCCCGCCGGGACGACGACCGCGCTCGTCGGCGAGACCGGCGCCGGGAAGACGACGCTCGGCTACCTCGCGGCGCGGCTCTACGACGTCGACCGGGGCTTCGTCTCGATCGGCGGCGTCGACGTCCGCGACCTCAGCTTCGCCGCGCTGGCAAGCCTCGTCGGCGTCGTCTCGCAGGAGACGTACCTCTTCCATGCCTCGGTGCGCGAGAACCTGAGCTTCGCGAAGCCCGACGCGACCGACGAGGAGCTGTACGCCGCCGCCGAGGCGGCGCGGATCCACCACGTGATCTCCGCGCTGCCGGACGGCTACGACACGGTCGTCGGCGAGCGCGGCTACCGCTTCTCGGGCGGCGAGAAGCAGCGGATCGCCATCGCGCGCACGATCCTGCGCAACCCGCCGATCCTCGTCCTCGACGAGGCGACGTCCTCGCTCGACACCGAGACCGAGCGCCTCGTGCAGGACGCCCTCGACCGGCTGGCGGAGGGGCGGACGACGATCGCGATCGCGCACAGGCTCTCGACCATCCGGGACGCCGACCAGATCGTCGTCCTCGACCGCGGCCGGGTCGTCGAGCGCGGCCGGCACGAGGAATTGCTCGCGGCCGGGGGCCGCTACGCCACGCTCGTCAGCCGCGACGCGGAGCTCGAACCACCCGCGCTCGTCTAAGGCCCGAGAGGGCCGCGCGACACGCGACTGCTACCGTGGCCGCAGGGATGCCATCAGGCAGTCCCGTGAGATCCAGCTTCTCGTTCCCCTCTTTCGATGGTTTCGGGTCTGCGTCTCGAATCCCGAATCGAAGGAGTCGAACTCATATGTCACAGTCGTTTGGTGCGCTCGGTGTGAGCGCGGAAGTCGAGCAGGCGCTCGCCGCCCGCGGCATGGTCGAGCCGTTTCGTATTCAGTCCCTGGTCGTCCCCGACGCGCTCGCGGGCCGCGACGTCCTCGGCAAGGCGCCGACGGGCTCGGGGAAGACGCTCGCGTTCGCGCTGCCGATCGTCGAGCTCGTCTCGGCCGGCGAGCCGGCCCCGGCCGCGCTCGTGCTCGCGCCGACCCGTGAGCTCGCGCTCCAGGTGACCGAGGAGCTCACGCTGCTCGGCAAGCCGAAGGGCATTCGTGCGGCGGCCGCCTACGGCGGCGCCCCTGTCGGCTCGCAGGTCAAGCGCCTGCGCGGCGCGCACGTCGTCGTCGCCACCCCCGGTCGGCTCAACGATCTGGTCCAGCGGCGCCTCATCTCGCTCGAGTCGATCAGGATCCTCGTCCTCGACGAGGCCGACCGGATGCTCGACATGGGCTTCCAGCCCCAGGTCGACCGGATCGTCCGCCGCTTGCCGGCGAGGCGTCAGACAATGCTCTTCTCGGCCACGCTCGACGGCGCGGTCGGCCAACTGGCCCAGGCCTACACGAGCAATCCGTCGCGGTTCGAGGCCGAGCTGCCCTCGCGCCATGCGGACGGCGATGTCGAGCACGAGTTCGTGGCCGTAACGAGCTCGGACAAGCTCGAGCGGCTGATCGACGTGCTCGGCGAGGAGCGGGAGCTCGCCCTCGTCTTCGTACGCACGAAGCGCGGCGCCGACCGGCTCGTCCAGAAGCTGCGCGGGCACGGCGTCGAGGCGGCCGCGATGCACGGCGACATGACGCAGGGCGCGCGCGAGCGTGCGCTCGAGCGCTTCCGCAACGGCAAGGTGACGACGCTCGTCGCCACCGACGTCGCCGCCCGTGGCCTCGACCTCGACGCGATCAGCCACGTGATCAACTACGACCCTCCGGAGGACGGCAAGGGCTACGTCCACCGCGTCGGCCGGACCGGCCGCGCGGGGCGCTCCGGCCAGGGGATCACGCTCGTCCTGCCCGAGCAGCAGGCAGACGTCAGCCGTTTCGCGACCTTGCTCGGACACCGCGAGCAGTTCGAGGCGACGGGCATGAAGACCCACCGCGCGAAGCTCATGTACACGAGCCGGCGCGGACGTCGCTCGAAGTGGTAGCCGCCACCGTACGCCGGAACTGATCGAGGCTCACCGGGACCCGTAGACGCCGCTGTTGGCTTGGCGGAGCGCGCTGACGTAGCCCGCTCGCTCGTAGTCCGCCTCGTCCGCTTCGTGCGGCACGGCGAGCAGTCCGCGTAGCTCGTCGACGGCCGCGAATCCTTTCCGCGCCATCCAGTCCTCCAGCCCGTCGACCAGCACCGTTGCGTGCTCGGGGCCGTGCCGCAGCAGCGCCGAGGCGGACATCACGACATCCGCGCCGGCGAGGAGGTACCGGGCGACGTCGTCCGCGGTCTCGACGCCGGTGGTCGCGGCGAGCGAGGCCTGCACCCGCCCGTGGAGGAGCGCGATCCACGTTCGCGGCAGCCGAGCCTCGATCGGATCGGAGAGGCTGACCTCGGTCACGACGGCGAGCTTGTCCGGGTCGATGTCGGGTTGCAGGAAGCGGTTGAACAAGACGAGCGCGTCCGCGCCCGCTTCGTCCAGCCGAAGGGCCATCTCGCCGGTCGAACTGAAGTACGGGCTCAGCTTGACCGCCACGGGCAAGCTCACCGCACTCTTGACCCGAGCCAGGATCTCGAGGTGCCGTTGTTCGACGTCTCGGCCCGAGGTTTGCGGGTCGCCCGGGAGGTAGTAGATGTTCAGCTCGATCGCGGCTGCTCCGGCCTCCTGCATCGCGTGCGCGTAGTCGGCCCAGCCGCCGGGGCTGACGCCGTTCAGGCTGCCGATCACCGGAACCTCGACGGCGGCGGCGGCGCGCTCGAGCAGGCTCAGGTAGCGGTGCGGTCCGGCCTCGTCTTCGGCGGCGGCCGGGAAGTAGGAGAGCGACTCGGCGAAGCTCTCGGTGCCGGCGTCGACCAGCCGCGCGTTCTCGGCTGCCTCGCGGCGCAACTGCTCCTCGAAGAGGGAGTAGAGAACGACCGCTCCCACACCTGCGGCGGCCAGCCGCCGTACGCCGTCCACCGTTTGGGAGAGCGGCGACGCCGACGCGACGAGCGGGTTGCGCAGCGCGAGCCCCATGTAGTTCGTCGAGAGGTTCACGGGCCGTCCTTACGCGCGTCGGCGGCGAAGTGCTGCGCGCCGCGGGTCGCCATCTCCTCGTACACGTCCCAGCGCTGATCGACTGCCTGCTCGGCCAGCCCGTGCAGCCGTTCGGCCTCGGCCGGGTCGCTGTTCGTCAGGGTGCGGTAGCGGAGCTCCCGGTTCGTGTAGTCGGCGAGCGGAAGACGCGGCCGTGGCGAGTCCAGCAGGAACGGGTTGCCGCCGGCGACACGGAGCATCGGGTCGTAGCGGATCAGCGGCCAGTAGCCGCTGGCGACTGCGCGATACTGCTGGTCGAGCCCGTCGCGCATCTCGATCCCGTGTGCGATGCAGTGGCTGTAGGCGAGCACGAGTGAGGGACCGTCGTACGCCTCCGCCTCGCGGAACGCGCTCAGCGTCTGCTGGGGATCGGCGCCCATCGCGACCCGGGCGACGTAGACCGAGCCGTAGGCGATCGCCTGCAGGGCGAGGTCCTTCTTGGGCACGGTCTTGCCGGCGGCGGCGAATTTGGCCACCGCGCCGAGCGGTGTCGCCTTCGACATCTGGCCGCCGGTGTTGGAGTAGACCTCGGTGTCGAGCACCAGGACGTTGACGTTGCGGCCGCTGGCCAGGACGTGGTCGAGCCCGCCGGAGCCGATGTCGTATGCCCAACCGTCGCCGCCCACGATCCAGACGCTGCGCCGGACCAGATGGTCGACCACGCTGAGCAAGTCGGCGACCGCGGCCCCGTCGAGCCCATCGAGCCGCCGCCGGAGCTCGGCCACCCGCTCGCGCTGCGAGCGCAGCTCCGACTCGCGCAGCTGCGGCGCCGCGAGGAGCTCATCCACCAGCTCGGGGCCGACCTGCTCGCGCAGCTCGGCGAGGCGGCGGCGGGCCAGGTCGGTGTGGCGGTCGGCAGCGAGCCGGAAGCCGAGCCCGAACTCGGCGTTGTCCTCGAAGAGGGAGTTCGACCAGGCCGGGCCGCGCCCGTCGGGGCCGGTCGTCCACGGCGTCGTCGGCAGGTTGCCGCCGTAGATCGAGGAGCAGCCGGTTGCGTTGGCGACCATCAACCTGTCCCCGAACAGCTGCGAGAGGAGCTTCAGGTACGGAGTCTCGCCGCACCCCGCGCAGGCGCCGGAGAACTCGAACAGCGGCTCCAGGAACTGGGTTCCGCGCACGGTGCCGAAGTCGACCCGTGAGCGGTCGCTCGCGGGCAGCGTCTCGAAGAACGCGATGTTCTCGCGCTCGGCGGCGACCAGCGGCTCGCGCGGCGCGAGGTTGATCGCCTTGCGGCCCACGTCGCCCGGGGCGACGACCGGGCACGCCTGGACGCACAACTCGCAGCCGGTGCAGTCCTCGACGTAGACCTGCAGCGTGTACCGGGCGTCGGGCAGGCCGACGGCTTCCAATGGCGCCGACCGGAATCCAGCGGGGGCGCCCTCCAGGCGGGCCTGGTCGTAGTTCCTGGAGCGAATCACGCTGTGCGGGCAGACGAAGCTGCAGTTGCCGCACTGGATGCAGAGGTCGGAGTCCCAGACTGCGACCAGCTCCGAGATGTTGCGCTTCTCGTAGGCCGCGGTACCGCTTGGATACGTGCCGTCCACCGGCAGGGCGCTGACCGGCAGCTCGTCGCCCCGGCCGGCCAGCATCTCCGCCGTGACGGTGCGCACGAACTCGGGCGCATGCGCGGGCACGACCGGCGGCAGCCCGCGGCTCGCGGTTACCTGCTCGGGGACGTGGACTCGGTGCAGTGCCTCGAGGGCGCGGTCGACGGCGGCCTGGTTGCGTTTGACGACCTCGGTGCCGCGCCGGCCGTAGGTCTTGGCGACCGCGGTCTTGATTCGGTCGATCGCCTGCTCGCGCGGCAGGACTCCGGACAGGGCGAAGAAGCAGGTCTGGAGGACGATGTTCGTTCGTCCGGCCAGGCCGACCTCGCGGGCGATCTGGCCGGCATCGATCGCATACACGTCGACGTGCTTGGCGAGGATCTGCTCCTGCACCGGCCGCGAGAGCGCCTCCCACACCTGCTCGGGCGGGCGCGGATAGTTGAGCAGCAACGTCGCGCCGTCCGCCGCGGCACCGAGCACGTCGACCCGTTCGAGCAGCCCGAACTGGTGGCAGCCGACGAAGCCCGCCTGCTGCACGAGGTAGGCAGCGCGAATCGGCTGCGGGCCGAAGCGGAGGTGCGAGACGGTCTGCGAGCCCGCCTTCTTCGAGTCGTAGACGAAGTAGCCCTGCGCGTGCAGACCCTCGTCTCCGAGGATCTTGATCGTGTTCTTGTTCGCACCGACCGTCCCGTCCGAGCCGAGGCCGAAGAAGATCGCGCGCACGGTCTCGGGCGGCTCGATGTCGAGTGACGGGTCGTAGTCGAGGCTCGAGCCCGAGACGTCGTCCTTGATGCCGATCGTGAACCGCCGCCGCGGCCGCTCTCCTGCCAGCTCGGCGAACACGCCGGCGACCATTCCCGGCGTGAACTCCTTCGAGGACAAGCCGTAGCGGCCGCCGACGATCCTCGGCACCACGTCCCGCCCGCCGTCGCCGAACGACTCGGTCAGCGCCGCCACCGTGTCGAGGAAGAGTGGCTCGCCAATCGAGCCCGGCTCCTTCGTGCGGTCGAGGACGGCGACGTGTTGCACGGTCGCGGGCAGCGCCTCGGCGAGCGCCTGCGCCGGGAACGGACGGTAGAGGCGCACCTGGGCAACGCCGACGCGCTCGCCGCGGGCGTTCAGCCAGGCGACCGTCTCGCGCACCGTCTCCCCGCCGGATCCCATCACCACGAGGACGCGTTCAGCCTCGGGATGCCCTGTGTAATCGACGATCCGATAGCGGCGGCCGGTGCGCTCGGCGAGGCCTGCCATCGCCTCCTCGACCACGGCCGGGACGCGGGCATAGAAGGGATTGACCGTCTCGCGCGCCTGGAAGTAGACGTCCGGGTTCTGCGCGGTGCCGCGGATGAACGGCCGCTCCGGGGTGAGCGCCCGGCCGCGATGAGCCTGGACGAGCTCCTCCGGCACCAGCGCGCGCAGGTCGTCGTCGGAGAGCAGCTCGATCGAGTTCAGCTCATGCGAGGTTCGGAACCCGTCGAAGAAGTGCACGAACGGAACCCGCGTCTGCAGCGTCGCGGCCTGCGCGACCAGTGCCAGGTCGTGGGCCTCCTGCACCGACGCCGAGGCGAGCAGCGCGAAGCCCGTCTGGCGGACGGCCATCACGTCGGAGTGGTCGCCGAAGATCGACAGCCCCTGCGCCGCGAGCGAGCGGGCGGCAACGTGGAGCACCGCCGGCGTCAGCTCGCCGGCGATCTTGTACATGTTCGGGATCATCAGCAGCAGGCCCTGCGAGGCGGTGAAGGTCGTCGCCAGTGCGCCGCTCTGCAGCGCGCCGTGCAGCGCGCCGGCGGCCCCGCCTTCGCTCTGCATCTCCACCACCGCCGGCACGCTCCCCCAGACGTTCGTCCGCCCCTGGCTCGCCCACTCGTCGGCCAGCTCAGCCATCGGCGACGAGGGTGTGATCGGGTAGATGCAGCAGACCTCGTTCAGCCGGTAGGCGACCGAGGCGGCAGCTTCGTTGCCGTCAACCGTCGCGCGCATCAGCTGCCCGGCTCCGGGACCATCTCGATGGCGTGCACCGGGCACTGCTCGAAGCAGGCTCCGCAGCCGGTGCAGCGGTCGTAGTCGAACCGGTAGCGATGCCCCTCGCCGAGCTTGATCACCGCGTCCTCGGGGCACGCGCCCAGACAGCCGTCACACTCGAAGCAGTTGCCGCACGACAGGCACCGGCCCGCCTCGTAGACCGCCTCCTCGGCGGAGAGGCCGCCGAAGACCTCGGCGAAGTCGGCGACCCGCTCCTCGACCGGGAGCTCGGGCTGCTGCCGGCGGGGATTGTCGCCGAAGTACCAGAGGTGCAGCTTGTCGAAGCTCGCCAGGTCATGCTTGGGCGCGCTCACGGCGGCGGTATTGCGCAGCCAGGCGTCGATGTGGCGGGCGGCCTTCTTGCCGTGGCCGACGCCGACCGTCACCGTCTGGTCGCTCGGCACCATGTCCCCGCCCGCAAACACGCCGGGACTGCCGGTCTCGAGCGACGGCGAGATCTGCACGGTCCCGTCCTGCTCGAACTCCACTCCCGGCACCCGACGCAGGAAGGCGGTGTCGGACTCCTGGCCGAGTGCCAGGATCACCGTGTCGGCGGCGAGCGTCTCGAACCGGCCGGTCGCTTGCGGGTAGCCGGACTCGTCGAGCTCCATCAGCTCGACCTCGAGCTCCGGACCGTCGAAGGCCGTGATCGTGCGCAGCCAGTGGATCCGCACGCCCTCCCGCTCGGCGTCCTCCGCCTCGTCGACGTGGGCGGGCATCTGCTCCCGCGTGCGCCGGTAGACGATCAATGCCTCGTCGGCGCCCATCCGGCGGGCAACCCGGGCCGCGTCCATCGCCGTGTTGCCGCCGCCGTACACCGCCACCCGCCGGCCGATCGACGGGCGTTCGCCTGAGGCGACGCTCCGCAGGAACGAGACCGCGTCGACGATCTTTCCGGCGTCGCGGGCCGGAATGTCGACCCGCTTCGAGAGGTGCGCCCCGACCGCCACGAAGACGGCGTCGAAGCGGCCTTCCTCGCGCTCGGCGACCAGGTCCTCGACCCTGTGGCCGCAGGTCACCCGCACGCCCATCGCTGCGAGACGGTCGAGCTCGCCGGTGAGCACGTCGCGGGGCAGCCGGTAGGCCGGGATGCCGTACCGCATCATCCCGCCCGTCTCCTCGCCCGAGTCCCGGATCTCCACCTCGTGACCGAGCCGGGCGAGATGGTAGGCGGCCGACAGACCGCACGGCCCTGCGCCGACCACGAGCACCCGCCCGCCGCGGCGGATCGGGGGAGGAGGGTCGTATTGCCATCCCTGCTCCAGTGCAAGGTCGCCGAGGAACCGCTCGACCGAATGGATCGAGACGGCGCTGTCGAGATCGGCCCGGTTGCAGACGCTCTCGCACGGGTGGTAGCAGACACGCCCATGGATCGCGGGGAAAGGATTGTCGGCGACGAGCTCGCGCCAGGCCTGCTCGTGCCGGCCCGACTTGGTGTGCGAGAGCCAGGCCTGGATGTTCTCGCCCGCCGGGCAGCCCGCGTTGCAGGGCGGCAGCAGATCGACGTAGAGAGGTCGGCGCTCCCGGACCGGGCCTGCGTGCGACCGCCCACGCAGCAAATCCGGCAGCGGCGTAACGTCCCGTAGCGGGTTGCTCACGCCGATCGCCGCGGTCGGACAACCATCACTCCTAGGCTAACTCTCTTCCCGTGCCGGTGGGCAGGTGCGTCCGACGGCGTCCTAGAGCGAGCGGTACGAGACCGTCGCGCGCTCTCCGGTCTCGCCTGAGCGGACGATCGCGTCGCAGACCTCCGAGGCCCGGTAGCCGTCCTCGAAGTCGGCGCCGTACGGCGTTACGCCGTGCTCGCCCGCGACCGCCTGGAGGAAGTGGTGCAGCTCGTGGACGAAGGTGTCACCCCAGCCGACGATGTGGCCCGGCGGCCACCAGTACTCCCAGAACGGATGGTCGGCTTCGGACACGAGCACCGTCTTGAAGCCGCGTGCGCGGTCGCCGTCCGCGCGGAAGACCTGGAGCTCGTTCAGCCGCTCCATGTCGAAGGCGAGCGATCCCTTCGTGCCGTTGAGCTCCCACTGGAAGGCGTTGCGGCGTCCGTGCGCGAAGCGCGTCGCCTCGAGCGTGCCGACCGATCCGTTCGCGAACTCGACCGCGGCTTCGACCGCGTCGTCGACCTTGCGCCCCGGCAGGAACGTGTGCGTGAAGCCGGAGACGGTCTCGATCTCGCCGTTGAGAAACCGTGCGAGGTCGACGACGTGCGTCATCAGGTCGCCGAGGGCGCCGGAGCCGGCTGCGTCGACGTCGAAGCGCCATGTGTCGAGCGAGGGGTCGTCGCCCCAGTCCTGCAGATAGCGGCCCCGAAAGTGGCGCACCTCGCCGAGCTCGCCCGCCTCGACGATCTCGCGGGCAAGTCGCACCGCGGGGACGAACCGGTAGTTGAAGCCGCACATGTGCCGGACGCCGGTCGCGGCCACCGACCTCCAGATCTCGTAGCTCTCGTCGGCGCTCCGGCCGAGCGGCTTCTCGCACACGACGTGCTTGCCCGCCTGCGCCGCGGCGATCGTCGGCTCTGCGTGCAGCGAGTTGGGTCCGCCGTTGTCGAACAGCCCGATCCGCTCGTCCGCGATCAGATCCCGCCAGTCGGTGGTCGCGTACTCCCAACCGAAGCGGCGCGCTGCCTCGGCGACCGCCTCCTCGTTACGGCCGGCGACCCCGATCAGCTCGGGCTCGAGCGGCGGCGGCCAGGTGATGTAGGAGATCTTCCGGAACGCGTTCGAATGGGCCTTGCCCATGAACGCGTAGCCGAGCATCCCTACGCCGATCGTCGCCACGTGCGGGATAGTACGCGCGTGGGTTCCCTAGTTAAGTGGGGCATTCTCTCCACAGCCGACATCAACCGGAAGGTCATTCCCGGCGCTCATGCGTCGGAGAAGGTCGACCTTGTCGCGGTTGCGAGCCGCGACCAGGCGCGGGCGGACGCCTACGCGCGCGAGTGGGAGATTCCGCGGGCCTACGGCTCGTATGCGGAGCTGCTCGCCGACGCCGAGATCGAGGCGGTCTACATCTCGCTGCCGAACACGCTGCACGCCGAGTGGTCGATCAAGGCGCTCGAGGCGGGCAAGCACGTGCTCTGCGAGAAGCCGTTCACGCGCCATCCGGAGGAGGTCGAAGCGGCGTTCGACGCCGCTGACCGGAACGACCGCCTGTTGAGCGAGGCCTTCATGTATCGCCACAACCCGCAGACCACGAAGCTCGCGGAGCTCGTCGCCGACGGCGCGATCGGCGAGCTCCGGCTGATCCGCTCTGCCTTCTCGTACGGCCTCTACGACCGCGAGAACATCCGCCTTCGCACCGATGTCGAGGGCGGCGCCCTGATGGACGTCGGCTGTTACAACGTCTCGGGCTCGAGGCTGCTCGGAGGCGAGCCGGAGCGGGTCTGGGGCGAGGCGTGGTACGGGCCGTCCGGCACCGACTGGATCTTCACCGGGACGCTTCGCTTCGCCGCTGACGTGATCGCCACCTTCGACTGCGGAACCGCTCTCGCCGAACGGGACGAGCTCGAGGCGATCGGCAGCGAGGGGTCGCTCTTCCTCGACGATCCGTGGCACTGCAACGTGCCGGTCATCGAGCTCCGCCGCGACGGCCGGATCGAGCTGATCGAGCTCGAGCGGCAGGACTCGTACCAACTGGAATTGGAGAACCTGAGCGACGCGATCCGGGGCGAGGCCGAGCTCCTGCTCGGGCGCGAGGACGCGCTGGGACAGGCGAAGGCGCTCGAGGTGCTGCACGCCTCGGCGACGAGCGGCGCGCCGGTCTCGCTCTAGGCCGAACGGCCTGTTTTCAATATTCCCCTAGCGGACTAGCATGGGGCGGGCGAATGAGCGCGCATGCCGCACCCGCGCCCTCGGGGCCGACCTTCACGATCCGCGGCAGGCCGTACCCGGTCCTGCTGCCGAAGCTGAGCGACCCGCGGCTCCATCTGGCCGCGGTCATCATCTCGCTCCAGATCATCGGGCAGATCGGCTTCGACTTCGAGCTCTCGATCTCCCAGATCCTGCTCGCGATCGGCACGTGCGCCCTGCTCGAAGTCGGGCTCGCGCTGCGCCAACAGCACGTCCTCATGTGGCCGGCGAGCGCGCTGCTGACCGGCAACGGCGTCGCCTTCGTCCTGCGCGTGCCCGGCACGGTGCACGGCGACTGGTGGAGCCTGAACGGCTGGTGGATCTACGTCGGGACCGCGGCTGTCTCGCTGCTCTCGAAGTACGTGATCAAGTGGCGCGGCGAGCACATCTTCAACCCGTCCAACATCGGTCTCGTCCTCTGCTTCCTCATCCTCGGCCGCACCCGCGCCGCGCCGCTCGACTTCTGGTGGGGCCCGATGTCGGCGTGGCTCGTGCTCGCGCTCGCGATCATCGTCGCCGGCGGGTTCCTGATCCTCTCGCGGCTGAAGCTGCTGCGGGTGGCGATCGGCTTCTGGATCACGTTCGCGATCGTGATCGGGATCCTCGCGCTCGCCGGGCACACGATGACCGCGCGGTGGCACCTCGGGCCGATCTCGGGCTTCCACCTCTGGTGGATCCTCATCACCTCGCCCGAGGTGCTCGTCTTCCTCTTCTTCATGATCACCGACCCGAAGACGGCGCCGCGCTCGCCGACGGGCCGGCTCGTCTACGCCGTCTCGCTCGGCGTGCTCGCCGGCGTGATGATCGCGCCGACCATCACCGAGTACGCGGCCAAGGTCGCGCTGCTCGGCTCGCTCGCCGTCGTGTGTCTCGCTCTGCCGTTGCTGCGCCTCGTCCCGATGCCGCTCGACCGGCGGCTGGTCCTCGGGATCGCAGCCGCAGCCGCAGCCGTGGCGGCGGCGGTGATGGTGGTCGGCAACGCGCCCGCGGTCGCGTCTGCCTCGCCTCCGCTGCCGCCGGGACGCCTGCCCGCTATCTCGATCCTGCCCGGCCAGGGCGTCCAGACGACGCTCGACCTGCACACGGCGCGGCTGATCGCCCACGACCTCCTCGCCGCAAAGCCGGCGGCCGGGGCCGGGCCGCTCCGGGTCTGGCTCGTCCAGGGCGTGGAGCAGGGCCCGCCGACCGCAACGGTGCAGCGCGGCGGCTCGACGTACCACCTGCACCAGACCGGGGACGGGCAGTGGGCGCTTCCCTCGTCCGCGCCGGCGGCCCCGGTCGTGGCCGCGCCGAAGAGCTCCGCGCTGAACGGGATCCGGTTGCGGAACGTCGCGCCGGCGGTCGGTCTCGACTTCCGCCAGGACTCGTTCCGCTACGGGATCTCGAACGACTACCCGGCGATGATGGGCGGCGGGGTCTGTTGGCTCGACTACAACGGCGACGGCTGGGATGACCTGTTCGCGGTCAACTCGTACGCGAGCGGCGATGCGGCGCGGTGGGAGGCGCACGGCGGGCTGCCGCGCACGCAGCTGTTCGAGAACGTCCGCGGCCACTTCCGCGACGTCACCAAGCGCTCCCATGCCGGGCTCCAGGTGCAGGGCGACGGCTGCGCTGCCGCGGATCTGAACGGCGACGGCCGGGCCGACCTGATCGTGACGACGACGAACGGGATCAAGCTGCTCTGGAACAACGGCAACGGCACCTTCACCGAGGGTGCCAAGGCCGCGGGGCTGACCGCCTCGGGGTGGTACACGGGCGTCGCCGTCGCGGACGTGAACGGCGACGGCCGCCCGGACATCTTCGTCGCCGGCTACGCGCGCCCGTACGAGTCGGTGCCGAACTCGCTCGCCGGCTTCCCCACCAACCTCGTCGGCGTCCGCGATCTCCTCTACCTGAACGAGGGGAACGGCCCGAACGGCCGCGCCCGCTTCCGCGAGGTCGGGGTCCCGGCGGGCCTCGAGGCGTCCGGCTTTTCGCACGGCCTGGGCGCGACGTTCCTCGACGTGAACGGCGACGGTCGGCCGGATCTCTATGTCGCGAACGACGAGGATCCGAACCAGCTCTACGTCAACGTCCCCTGGCCGGGCGGAGCGAAGGCCGACCCCGCCGGCCTCGGCTTCCGCTTCGAGAACCGCGCCGCGGCCTCGGGTGTGGCGGACCCCTATGCCGGCATGGGAGTCGCCGTCGACGGCGCAGGAAGCGGCCCGCTCGACCTGTTCGTCAGCAATTCGCGCCACGAGCCTTCCGCCGCGTTCGCGAGAGCGACCACATCCTCGTTCTCGAACGCCCGCCCCGACTTCGACCCGGCGCTCGGAACCGGCAGCGCGGGCTGGGGCGACGCGTTCGTCGACCTGAGCAACTCGGGCCGACCCGACCTCCTGCTCGCGACCGGCGGCATCCCGGTCACGAGTCTGAGGAAGGACGCGGGCCAGGTGAAGGTGATCGCGCCCGTCTCCGCGGAGAGCGCGCGCTACGGGGTGACGCCGAACGTCGTTCCCGCCGGGCTGCGGGTCAACGGGCGCGGACTCGCGGCCGCCGATGTCGACAACGACGGCCGCATGGAGATCGCGGTCAACTCGATCGGCGGGAAGCTCCTCCTCCTGAAGACCACCGGCCCGATCGGTCATTGGCTCGACGTGAGGCTCTCGCGCTTCAGCCCCGGGGCGGTCGTGACGATCACCCTCCCGGACGGCCAGACGCTCTCACAGGAGGTTCGGGCCGGCGGCAGCTACCTCTCCTCCGAGGACCAGCGCCTCCACTTCGGGCTCGGCTCCGCGGCGAACGTGTCCCGCCTGGTCGTGCGCTATCCGGGTGGCGACCAGAGCGTACGGCGCGACGTTCGCGCCGACCGCATCGTGGAGGTGACCGCCCCGCAGCTCAGGGCTCCACGGGCGACGGCATCCGCCTCGTACCGCCTCCCGGCCTGCACGCCTGCTACGGGCGGCCGCTCGGTCGCGACGATCTGGGCCGAGACGGCGGACGCCGCTCTGCGCTCCGGTGCCGCAAGCGAGCCGGTCCAGGCGCGCGACCTCTTCGACTCCTCCTCGGCAGTCTGGAGGGCGTGGAAGGCGAGCGCGCGAGGCGCCGCATCCACCCGGAGCGCAGCGATCAGCTACGCGGCCTACCGGGTGCTCCTCTGGGATGCCTCCTTCGACTCGAACCTGGGCCGCACCTTCGCCCTGCTGACGAGGGAGCTGCGGGCGCTCTGTTACTCGCCGGACTTCGCGGGCACGGACGGAAGGTCGCCGGCGGCGCTCGGGAACCGGATCGCCGCAGCCGCGATCGGCGCGGGCCGACACGACGGCTCGAACGAGTCGCTGCATTACGCCGACCCGACGTACACGTCGCGCAACCAGCCCCTGATCGTCCGCGCGTCCGGCTCGACCGTGGAGGACGCGACGTTCTGGCAGCCGCTGGCGCTGGGAACGATCCAGCCGCACAGCAGTCTCACGTCGGTGCCTGCCGACGTCCAGAGCTTCGTCGGCGCCCAGTGGGGCCACGTTCGCAGCTTCGCCCTGCCGCGCTCGCGCCGCGGACTTCCGCTCGACCCCGGCGCACCACCGCTCGGCGACCCGACGGGCAACGCGTACAAACAAGCCGCCCTGGCCGTTCTCCGAGCGACCTCCACAGAGGGAGCGCCCCCACGGGTTTGGTCGCCGGTGGATTGGAACTCGCTCGCCACGCGGCGCGCCTCCGGGAATCTCGCCCGAGACGTCCGCCTCTACCTCGGGGTCGATGCCGCCCTCAACGATGCCGCCGTGGCCACCTGGGGCGCGAAGCACGCCTACCAGGGCCCCCGGCCGATCTCGATGATCCGCTACCTCGCCTTCCAGGGGCAGTCGAGCGACAGGAAGCAGGCCGACTACAGCGCAGACGGCCTGCCGCTCGTCCCGGGCCTCGTCGAGGTCCGCGGCGGCAAGGTCGAGGTGCTCTCGCGGGGCCACTGGATCGACGGCGCTGCCTGGTCGCCGCCCGTCTCCACGCCGGCGTCGCCCGGCGGCGTCGCCGAGGGAAGCGCGTTCGCCTCTGCCGCGGCCCGCGTCCTCGCCGCGCTCACGGGGCGCTCGTACGCGAGCCAGGTGCGGGCCGCGGGCGCCGCACCCCTCGCGTCTGGGATCGACATCCCATCGGATGCGGCAGCGGGCCGCAGGCTGGGCGCGCGGGTCGCGGCGGACGCCCTCCGCCGCCTGCGGCGCTACCAGGGCTGAGCTAGCGGCCGGAGCGCGCCTGGAGCCGCACGGCGAACGTGTCGAGCGTCACGGCCCCGAGCAGCACGAGCCCGGTGATGATGTAGATCCAGCCGTTCGAGACGTTCAGCAGGAGAAGCCCGTTCTGCAGCGTCCCGATGAGCAACGCACCGAGCAGGGCGCCTCGCACCTCGCCACGCCCACCGAAGAGGCTGACACCGCCGATCACCGCAGAGGCGATTGCGTTCAGCAGCAGGTTCCCCGGCGGGAACGTCAGCCCGACGGAATTGACCTGGGCGGCGAAGACGATCCCGCCGATCGCGGCCATCGCGCCCGAGAGCGCGAAGACGATGACCCGGATACGCGGCACGTTGATGCCGGCGCGCCGCGCCGCCTCGGCATTCCCACCGACCGCGTACACGTGGCGACCGAAGGTCGTCCACTTGGCGAGAAACGTAAGAACCACGAAGAAGAAGACCATGAGCACGCCGGCTAGCGGCAAGCCTTCGGGCGTGTGGATGATCTTGCCGTGGTTGCAGACGGCGACCGTCCCGAACGCCGCGATGCCGATGCCGACGGTCTTCAGAATCGCCATCGTCCAGCTCTGCTGGGCGATGTGCGTGCCGCGGGCGACGATCTTCCTGTACAGGACGCTGAGCGGATACAGCGCGGTGAAGATCGCGGCGAAAACCCAGCCCGCCGCGGGCGAGAAGATGTAGAGGTCGGTGTAGTTGATCCAGCGGTCCTGGATGACGATCGAGCCGCGCTGCTGCAGCGAATTCAGGATCACGCCCTCGAAGATCAGAAAGCCGGCGAGCGTGACGACGAACGAGGGAACGCCGACGAACGCGACGATGGAGCCCTGCACTCCGCCGATCGCGGCACAAACGGCGATGGCGATGAGCATGGCGAGGAGGCCGTTCATCTGCAGGCTTCGACCGGGGAGCGCGAGCTCCGCGGCGATCACCGCACCGATGCCGGCGAGGTAGCCGATCGAGAGGTCGATCTCGCCCAGCAGGAGCACGAAGACGACGCCGTACGCGAGCAGCGCCGTGCCCGCCGACTCCGTGATCAGGTTGACGAAGTTGACGGACGTGAAGAAGTTCGTCGCGGTGAGGGCGAAGAAGATCACGACGGCGAGCTCTCCGACGATGATCGGAATCGGCCCGAGATTGCCGGTGCGCATGTTCAGCCACATGCGCTCCCGAACGCCGCGGAATCCCCCGGGAAGCTGCTCCTCCTCGAGCGGCGGCGGCGGCGCCTGGTCCGCGCCGACGACGTCCGCCGAGCTCACGCCTCGGCTCCTGCGCCGGCGGTGGAGGCGATCCCCGAGACCTTGGTCGGCACACCTGCGGTGATCGCCTCGACGACGGCCTGCTGTGTCGTGTTGCGCCGCTCGAAGACGCCGACGTTCCGCCCGAGCCGAAGCACCGTGATCCGGTCGGCGGTCTCGAAGACGTCGTGGAGGTTGTGAGAGATGAGCATCACGCCGAGGCCCTGGCTCCCGAGGCGGCGCACGAGCTCGAGCACCTGCTCGGTCTGCGCCACTCCGAGAGCGGCCGTCGGCTCGTCGAGGACGACGAGCTTCGAGTTCCACATGACGGCACGCGCGACCGCGACCGACTGGCGCTGCCCGCCGGAGAGCGTCGCCACCGTCTGGCGAACCGACTTGATCGTCGTGACCGCCAGAGACTTGAGAGTCTCGGCCGTCTGGTGCTCCATCGGCGCCTCCGACAGGATCTGGGCCCGGCTGATCTCGCGCCCCAGGTACATGTTCTGGACGACGTCGAGGTTGTCGCAGAGCGCGAGGTCCTGGTACACGACCTCGATCCCCAGCCGGGCGGCGGCCCTCGGCCCGTGGATATGCACCTCCCGGCCCTCGAACAGGATCCGGCCGCTATCCGCCGAGTGGGTGCCGGCGACGCACTTGACGAGCGTGGACTTGCCCGCGCCGTTGTCGCCGACGAGCGCCATCACCTCGCCCGCGTTGACCTCGAAGTCGACGTCGTCGAGAGCCTGCACCGACCCGAACGTCTTGGTGATGTTCTGCAGCTGAAGGAGTGGTGTGTCGCTCATCGATGTCCGCTCCTGGGCGAGGAGAGTGCGGTGGAGGCGCCCGCCTGGGCGCCTCCACCATCTCACAGTGAACGAGCCGCTTCTACTTGCAGTACTTCTTGTAAGAACCGATGCAGACGTCGCTCTTCTTCAGCCACTTCTGCTTGAAGAGCGTCGTGTAGTTCTTCTTCGTGATCCACGTGACGGGAAGGGTCAGCGTGGGCTCCTTCTTCGAGCCGTTCATCCGGTACCCGTTCGTCTTTGGCTTCTTCCCGTGGAGCAGCGCGATCGCCGCCTTGGCCGCAGCGTTCGCCTCGAGCGACACCTTCTTGTAGACGGTGCCTGTCTGCCAGCCGGCGATGATGTACTGGACGCCCTGCGCCGTTGCGTCCTGGCCGGACAGCGGGACGGGCTTGAGGTGGGCGGCCTTCTCGTCCGCGACCACGGCGCCCGCGATGTTGTCGTTTGCCGCGATGATGCCCTTGATCTTGTTGTTGGTCTGGGAGAGCATCGACTTGTAGATGGTCGCGGCGTTGTTCGCATCCCAGTTGGGCACGAACTTCGTCGGCCCCTTCGTCAGCTTGTGGTGCTTGAAGAGCGGGTTGAGCACCGCGTCGTTGCCGCTCTTGAACCAGTACGCGTTCTGGTCGGTCTGGCCGCCCCAGAGCTCGGCGACCTTGCTGGTCTTCTTGTAGGTGTGCTTCGCCTTCATAGCGGCGACGACGCCGTTGGCCTGCGCTTTGCCGACGAGCTTGCCGTCGAACGTGTCGTAGACCGAAGCCGTGCCGCCGACCACCTGGCGGTCGTAGTCGATCGCCTTGCCACCCTTCGACGTGAAGAGCTTCTCGATCGAGGCTGCCGAGCCGGGATCGAGAGCCGTTTCGATCACGACGGTCGCCCCGTCGTTCAGGCACGTCTGTGCCTGCGACTGCTGCGTCGTCGCGCTGCCGAGCGCGTTGGTGATCAGCGCCGACACGCCGGCGTTGGCGAACGCCTTCGTCAACAGCGGCTTGTCGAACTGCTGCCAGCGGACGGACGACTGCGTGTCCGGCAGCAGGACGCAGACCTGAACAGTCGCCTTGTGGGCCTTTGTGCTCGCAACCGCGCCCGCGGAAACCGCCAGAGCGGCGACCCCTGCGACGAGGACGAGCAGCACAGCCTTTCTACCGAATCCTTTCACCCTCCTTGCCCTCCTTCGTGGAATGTGCCGCTCCGTCGCGGGCAAGGCGGACTCCCGCCGTGGCCAGCTTCGGTCTCGCGGCCCCGCAATACTACTCCCCTATGGGAATAGTTCAAGAGTGTTGAAGACCGACGTCAGACTGGATAACGGTCGCTGCTCGAGCTCCCCTCGAAGCGGCTCCGCGTCGTCAGGTACCGATCGACGTTCGCCCGGGTGACGAAGTTGAGGCCGGTGTTCGTGTCGGCCGGTGCGACGAGGTGCCCGCTGTAGCGGTAGAGGAACATCTGCTGCACCGGCAGGAAGCCCTGCAGGTACGGCTGCTGATCGATCGCGAAGTCGAGATGCCGATCGTGGATCGCGCGGAGGGTGACCGGGAGCAGGTCGTAGCCGCCCGCACGGACGCCGCGCTTCTGCAGCTTGTACTTGCGCATCACCTCTGCGACGCCTGCGGTCGAGCCGGCGTCGACGGCGAACAGGCCACGGAGATCCTTGTTTGCCAGGTAGGTGGCCTCGATCTTGCTGCGCTCGTGGCCGATGTCGACGCCGGACGGTACGACGTGGGGCCGGATCGGCTTGCCCGAGTCGCGGATCGCGTCGAGGGCGCCGTCGATCCGGGGCTGGATGTTCTCCTGGCCGGGCGTCGCGATGAAGAGGTAGACGTCGCCTTTCGAGCAGAGGCGAACCACGCGGGCGCCCAGCTCGAGCCCGGACTGGTAGTTGTCCTGGCCGATGTAGGCGAGCCGCTTGTTCTGTCTGCCGCCGTCCGCGTTGTACGAGACAACGGGAATCCCATGTGAGAGCGCGAGCTCGGTGGCGCCGTTGAAGGCAGTCGGGTCGATCAGCGAGACGGCGATGCCGTCGGCCTTCGCGGCGATGGCATGGCGCATCGCCCTCAGCATCTGGCCGACCTCGCTGCTCGCCGAGCCCGTCCATTTGACGTCCACACCGAGCAGTGACGCGGCGTCGTGGCTGCCGTTCATCGCGGGAACGAAGAACGGGTTGGTCAGCGCGTGGTTCACGAACACGAACCGCCACCGCGGATGATGCTGGGGAAAGCCCTTCCCGTGCGAGAGCATCTGGCGGACGCTCTCCGGCACGGCGCCGACCGCAGCGGCGCCGGCGGCGAGGCGGAGCAGCTCGCCGCGGTCCAGTCCTCCGCTCATGCCGGCGTCCGTCGGACCAGCCAGAGCGCGACGAGCACGAGCGCAACCGCGAGCGCCGTGAAAAGTCCGGCCTCGAAGAGCTGGAACGTCCAGAACCGGCCGGCAGGCTGGTACGACACGACTCGCTTCCAGCCGAGCGCGACGATGTAGGTGTGCGGATCGATCCCGGCCTGCTGGGCGTGGAGGACGGCGAGCCCTTCGCTCGCGGCAGTGACCCGGCGGCCGCCCGCGTTGACGAGCGTGTTGGTCAGCACCCAGTCTCCCGGCATCCCGCTGGTGGCTGTCGCGGCGATCACCCGGTGCAGCGGCGCCAGGAAATGCGGCCGCAGAAAGTCGGAGACGAGCAGGCGAGTCGCGCCGAAGACGACGAGAGTCGCGGTCATCGCGGCCACCGTCCGGCGGAAGACCAGGCCGGCGAGCACGCCGAGCGCGAGCGCGAAGAGCGCGTACGCCGGAACGACGACTCCTTCGATGTCGAAGCCGCTCGGGCTGATCCGCCCCTCGAGCGTGTCGAACGGTGAGCGCCACCACATCACCACGAGGCTCGCGGCTCCCGCCGCGACGACGGTCCCGGCGGCGAGGAGCGCCGTCTTCGAGAGCAGCCAGCGCCGGCGGCTGACGGCCTGCGTCCAGGCGAAGCGGTAGGTACCGAACTCGAGCTCGCGGGCGATCAGCGGGGCGCCGACGAAGACGCCTGCGAGCAGCGGCAGCAGCGCGACGACGCGCGTGGCCGTGACGAGCCCGGAGAACTGGCTCTCGAAGTGGGGCACGATGATGTCGCAGCCGGTTCGAGGCGCTGTGGGCAGGCACGCCGACAGCGAATCGTGGTCGAACGCCGACGCGATCGGCAGGTGCGTCAGAAACGCCGCGACGGCGAGCGCGACGAGCAGGCCGAAGGCGCCGACGGCCTGCGACCTGTGCTGCCGCCAGGTCACCCATGCCATCGCAGCGGGACCCTTTCCGCCGTCCGCGGCGTGGGCAGGCGCTCGGGCGCCATGTACGCGAGCAAGAGCTCCTCGAGGCTGATCCGTTCGACGGTCCAGGAGGGATCGACAATCGGCCCGTCGGTGGTCACGAGCAGTGTCTGCTGGCGGCCGCTGTGCCGCTCGCGAACGACCTCGTGCACGCCGCGGATCGAGCCGAGCGGCCGCCGCGGGCCCGTCAGGAGCCGATGGGACTCGAGCAGCTCCTCGACGTCACCCTCGAGGCGGACGCGGCCGCTGCTCAGGAGCACGATGTGGTCGCAGACACGCTCGATGTCCGCGACGACGTGCGAGGCCACGACGACGGTCGCCCCGAGCTCCGCAACGCCGTCCATCAACAGCTGCAGCAGCTCACGGCCGGCGAGGGGGTCGAGGCTCGCGAACGGCTCGTCGAGCAGGACGAGCCGCGGCCGCTTGCCCAGGGCCAGCGCCAGTGCCAGCCGGGCTCGCTCGCCGGCCGAGAGCGCGCCGACCTTCGCGCGTGAGTCGATGCGCGTCAGCAGCTCAACGGCGATCTCGCCGTCCCAGCGTGAGTTCGTCCGGCGCGCGTATTCGATCGTGTCTGCCACCCGGAAGGAGCGATAGAGCGGCGCGCCCTGCGCGACGTAGCCGACCTCGGCGAGGACTTCCGGGGCTTGGAGTGGGTTGCGCCCGAACAGCTCGATCGAACCCTCGCTCGGCGCGAGGAGGCCCGCACCGAGGGCGAGGAGCGTCGACTTTCCCGCGGCGTTCGGGCCCGCCAGGCCGACGATCGCCCCTTTCGGGATCGTGAGCGTCAGGTCACGGAGCCGCCACTCACGGCGAAAGCGCTTGCCCAGCTCGAGGACGGCGAGCGGCGGAGCGCTCATGCCACGCGTCGGGCCAGTGACTCCCGAAGCGTGGTGGCGACGAGCGCACGGATGCTCTCCTCGTCGAGTCCCGCGCGCCGAGCCGACGTGAGCCAGAGCTCGAGCTCCCGGCGCAGCTCGGCGTGGTGTTGCAGCGACGCGGGCGCGAGCGTCTCGGCGATGAACGTGCCGCGTCCCTGCCGCGCCACGACGAGGCCCTCGTGCTCGAGCTCTCGGTAGGCCTTGGCGACGGTGTTCGGGTTGACGGCGAGGTCGGCGACGACCTCCCGCACGGTCGGCAGCTGGTCGCCGACGTCGAGCGTGCCGAGCCGCAGCGCGTCCTTCACCTGCCGGACTATCTGCAGGTAGGTCGCGACACCGGATTGTGGGTCGAGGTGGAACTCGATCACCGGCGCATCGTAACGCCTGGATTTCTCGGCGAGAAGAGCGAAAGGATCTGTTCCCTAGGACAACATCTCGATAGGGTCGCACTGATGAAGACGAGTCTCGGTATCTGGGCATTCGGCGGCATGGCGACGCGGTTCAACCCGGGCGGCTACAAGCCCGAGCTGGCGGGCGCCTCGACGGTCGAGAAGGTGCGCACCGCCGTCGAGGGGCTGGGAGAGCTGATCGACGACTACGAGTTCCACTACCCGCAGGAGCTCTCGGGCGAGAACCTCGACGAGGTCAGGGACGCCCTCGACGGGCACGGCATCTACTGCATCGCCAGCGGCCTCCATCTCGATCCCCGCTTCGGCAAGGGAGGCTTCTCCTCACCCGACGACGCAACCCGCACGGAGGCGCTGCGACTGACGCGCGAAGCGATCGACCTGGCGGCCGAGGTGGGGGCGCAGATGATCATCTGGCCCGGGATCGAGGGCTACAACTACCCGTTCCAGACCCCGTACGCCGAGTCGTGGGCGCGCTTCGTCGACGGCGTCGGAGAAGCTGCCGAGCGCGCGCGCGAGTGCGGCGTCACCGTCTTCCTCGAGCACAAGAACTCGGAGCCGGCCATGAAGATTCTCATGCGCAACGTCGGCATGACGCTGCACGTCATCCACACGCTGCGCACCCGGGGGATCTCGAACGTCAAGGTCAACATGGACTGGCAGCACCTGATCATGAACGGCGAAAACCTCGCCGAGTACGCGGCGCTCCTGGCCGCCGAGGGGCTGCTCGGCCACCAGCACGCGAACTCCGGTTGGGGCACGTTCGACGACGACAACATGGTCGGCGCGACAGCCTTCATGGAGACGCTCGAGCTCGCGCTCGAGCTGCGACGCGCCGGCTACGGCGAGCACGGCGAGCGGCTCGGCTTCGACCTCTACCCCTACACCGAAGATGCGGTCGGCGCCGTGAAGCGCTCGGTGCTGCAGTGGCGGTTCATCGACGGGGTCGCCGCGAAGATCGACGAGACCGAGTTACGGAAGGCGCAGCAGGCCAAGGACGCGGTTCGCGCCTACGAGCTCGTATACGCCGCGCTCGGCGCCGGCGCGTAAGGCCAGATCTTGGCCCTGGTCGGCCTCGACGTCGGCACCTCTGCGGTCAAGGGCGTCGCGATCGACGAGGAGGGTCGCGTGCTCGCGACGGCGAGCGCCGAGTACGCGCTCTCACGGCCACATCCCGGTTGGTCGGAGCAGGAGCCGGAGGACTGGTGGAGGGCTGCCGAGGACGTCCTCGGCCGGTTGCCCGGAGGTCCGGTCGGGCTGTCGGGACAGATGCACGGGCTCGTCGTCCTCGATGCCGAGCGGCACGTGCTGCGTCCCGCGATCCTGTGGAACGACCAGCGCACCGCCGCGGAGTGCGCAGAGATCGAGGAGCGCATCGGCTTCGCCCGGCTCGTCGAGCTGACGGGCAACCGCGCGCTGACCGGGTTCACCGCGCCGAAGCTGCTGTGGCTGCGCCGGTACGAGCCGGAGCTGTACGCCCGGATCCGTCATGTACTGCTGCCGAAGGACTACGTCCGGCTCCGCCTCACCGGGGAGCTCGCTGTCGACGTCGCGGACGCCTCGGGAACGCTCCTCTTCGACGTCCGCCGGCGCGCCTGGTCGGAGGAGGTGTGCGCGGCGCTCGAGATCCCGCTCGACTGGCTCCCGCCCGCGTACGAGTCGACGGAGATCGCCGGGGCCGGCGACCAGGCCGCGGCCGCGCTCGGGGTCGGGATCGCGCGCCCGGGGCCGGTTTCGGTCGTGCTCGGCACCTCCGGCGTCGTTTTCTCCGCGCTTCCCGCCTACGAGCACGACCCTGCAGGGCGGCTGCATGCGTTCTGCCACGCCGTCCCCGACACGTGGCACGCGATGGGCGTGATGCTGAGCGCGGCCGGCTCGGCTGCCTGGCTCCGCGACGTGCTCGCCACCGACCTCGCCGACCTCGAAGCAGAGGCCGCGCAGTGGCCGCCGGGTAGCGACGGTTTGCTGTTCGCGCCGTATCTCGTGGGCGAACGAACCCCCCACCCCGACCCGGACGCCCGTGGCGCGTTCGTCGGTCTTTCCGTCCGCCACGACCGCGGCGCGCTCTGGCGGGGGATGCTGGAGGGCGTCGCGTACGGGCTGCGCGACTCGCTCGAGTTGCTCCGCGAGCTCGGAGCCCGGCCCACGAGCGGCCGCGTCTCGGGCGGAGGCGCCCGGAGCGAGCTCTGGCTCCGGATCCTCGCCTCGGTGCTCGGCCTGCCACTGGAGACGACCGAGTCGGAGGAGGGATCTGCGTTCGGTGCCGCCCTCCTCGCCGGCGTCCGCGCAGGCGTCTTCTCGGACGCCGACGACGCCGTTGCCCGGTGCGTCCGGCCGCAGCGTCTGATCGAGCCGGAGTGGGACTACTCCACCGGCTACCGGCGCTTTCGCCGGCTCTACCCAACCCTGAGACCCCTGGAGGAGCCTTGAACGACCTGAGTGGCAAGACCGCAGTGATCACCGGCGCGAGCCGCGGCATCGGGGCCGCGGTCGCGCGCATGCTCCACGATCGTGGCTGCAACCTCGGTCTCGCGTCCCGCAGCGGCGGAGACCTCGGGCTCGAGCGCACCGTCGCCCGTCCCTGCGACGTCCGCGACCTCGACGCGCTCGTCGAGCTGTGCGACGCGACCGCCGAGCGCTTCCGCGGCATCGACATCGTCGTGGCCAACGCCGGCGTGGGAGCGTACGGGCCTTTCCTCGAGCTCTCGCGCGAGCACCTCGACGAGATGCTCGACGTCAACCTCAAGGGCACGGTCTACGCCGTCCGCGCGGCGTTGCCGCACATGCTCGGGCGGGAGGGCGACATCGTCACTCTCGCCTCGGAGGCCGGACGTCGCGGTCTTCCCTACGAGGCTGTCTACTGCGCGTCGAAGTTCGGGCAGGTCGGGCTGACACGTGCGCTCGACCACGAGCTTCGCGAGCACGGAATTCGCTGCACGAACGTCTGCCCAGGTGGAGTCGCGACCGACTTCGCGCTGGACGAGGGACGCGGACGAACGCACGACGCGCTCGACGGGATGATGAGCGCCGACGACGTCGCCGAGGTGGTCGTGTTCGCGCTCGAGCGTCCGCGGCACCTGCGGATCCTGGAGACGGCGCTCCGGCCCGCGACCGAGACGTCCTGGGGCTAGCCGCTAGCGTCGCCGCATCGCGGCGAACGAGTAGCCGCCCTCGAGCATCGCGGGCGCGCGGCCGATTGTCCGGTCCCAGCTAGGGACGTCCCAACCGAGCGCGTCGGCGAGTCGCGTGATCATGTTGAAGAGCGCACTGACGGTCGCCGCGTCGCGCAGCGCCTCCCGCGAGACCCCGGCCGCATACGCGGCCTCGGCGTCCGCCCTGCTCAACTCGTCGGGGCGCTGCGTCAGCACCTCGATGAAGCCGAGAGCTGCGCGCAGCTCGGGCCGCAGCGGAGCCGTATGCCAGTCGGCCACGACTGCGTCCCAGACCTCCTCCCCGAGGGCATACGACGCGACCGCGCCGTGGGAGCCCGTTCAGAACGGGCACTGCCGGAGCAGCGACGTGAAGGCCGCGAACAGCTCGCGCTCGCCGGGGCTCCACTCGGACGGCCCGCGCATCACGACGTCGAGCGCCTCCGAGAACGGCTCGCCGAACAGCTCCGGCCGGTAGAGCAGCGTCTTGATGACGCCGAGCGGCTCGGCGCCCGTACGCTCCCGGATCGACGCGAGCATCGCGGCCTCGGCAGGGGCGTGGCCCGTGTCGACGACGGCAAGCCTCATCCGATCACCTCCGTGGCGCGATCGAGCCTCCGTAGGCCTTCGGCGATCGCGACCACGACGGTCTGCTCGAAAATCTCGTCCTCCGAGAAGCCCGCCTCCTTCAGTGCCTCGAGGTCACGGTCGACGACCGCGTACGCCCGGTCGCGAACCTTCTCCACATAGACGGCCATCCCGGAGGGAGCAGGCTCGCCGGCAGCGACGACAGTTCGTAGCTCTGAGATCGGGTCGTCCATGCCGTGATGCTACGGCTTCGGTCGCTCAGGACTCGATCGTGACGAGCGTCCCGATCCGGATGGAGGGCCCTGGGACCGCTACTGTCGGTGGGCGCGTAGACCTAGCGCGGAAGCCGCCGGGGAACGTCCTCTCCGACTTGCAGACCGGGCCTGAGTGCAGAGAGAGCGCTGCCGCTGCGCCCTCTGAACGTCTAGAGCAAGAGTCTCGAGAGGAGCAGGTCATGGTCGTCAGGCCCCTAGGTCGCCCCATCCCTGTGCACGGACGCCTCGTTCGTCGGGCGCAGTGACGATGGTCGAATCGTCGCGTAGACACGGTCACTTCGACGGTCGCTACCCGGCCCGTCCGACGCTCGTGGAGCGGCCATGGGTGCCGGAGCGCGCCGATACCGAGGGTGATCAGCTCGACTGGTCGGCATTCCTCAAGCGGTTTTTCCCGCACCGACGTCGTCACGACCAGGCCGCACTCGCGGCCTACCTGGCCTACAAACACTGGCTCGTGCTCCGCGAAGAGGCAGCGTGAGCCAGACCGACGCCGAGATCGTCATTCGAGATGAACAACCGACGGACAGGCGCGCACTCATCGACCCGCTGCAGCTCTTCCTGAATGACATCTCCAAGGTTAGGCTGCTGACGGCGGCGCAGGAGGTGGCCCTGGCCAAGCGGATCGAGCGCGGCGATCGGCGCGCGAAGCAGGAGATGGTGGAGGCGAACCTCCGTCTCGTGGTGTCGATCGCGAAGAAGTACCGGAACCGGGGTCTGCCGTTCATGGACCTGATCCAGGAGGGGACGATCGGGCTGGTGCGGGCGGTCGAGAAGTTCGACCACCGCCGCGGGTTCAAGTTCTCCACCTATGCAACCTGGTGGATTCGGCAGGCCGTCACTCGCGGGTTGGCGGACAAGGCGAGGACGATCCGCCTGCCGCTGAACGCGGTCGAGAAGCTCCACCACATCCTCCACTCTGAGCGGATCTTGCGTACGAAGCTGCAGCGCGATCCGACACCTGCGGAGCTCGCGGCGGAGGTCGGTCGTCCGGTGGACGAGGTGGAGCAGATCCTGCTGACGGCGCAGACACCGATGTCGCTGCAAGCGCCGGTCGGGGTTGAGGGAGACGGCGAGCTCGGGCACCTCTTGCCCGACAAGTACCTGCCGCTCCCCGAGGATGCCGCGCAGAGCGTTGCCCGCACGGCGGCCCTGGCGGACTGCCTCGACTTGCTCAACGAGCGGCAGCGCACGGTGCTCGAGCTTCGCTACGGTCTCGGCGGTGAACGTCCGCGCACGCTCGACGAAGTCGGGCTCGTCATCAGCGTGACACGCGAGCGTGTCCGCCAGATCGAGAAACAGTCGCTGACGCAGCTCGAGAGGTTGGCCGAAGCCCAGCAGCTGCGAAGCGCGCCTCTGCCGTTGCCCTGACCTTGCGGGTCGCGGTGCTGGCGCCGATCTCGTGGCGGCTGCCGCCGCGGCAGTACGTCCGTGGGAGCAGTTCGCCTCGTTCGCACGTCGCCGACCGGCTACTCCGGGGATCCGACACTGCATGCGAAGGCCTGGGAGGCGCTGCACATCTCGGCGGTGTTCGAGCACGCAGGCGAGTTCGACGTGATCCACAACGGTTCGACTTCCTGCCGTCGCCCTACAGCGGCCTGGTCGACACCCCGGTCGTGACCACGATCCACCATGGCATCGACTTCGGCGAGTTCGAGCTCGAGGAGAAGCCGCGGCGACTATGTCCTGTTCTTCGGACGGCTTCATCCCGATAAGGGGACCTCGGAGGCGATCGACGTCGCCGAGCGCACAGGCCTGCCGCTCGTGATCGCAGGGATCATTCAGGACCGTGGCTACTTCGAGCAGTTCGTGGAGCCGCGGCTCGACGGCGAACGCGTGCGCTACGTCGGACTCTTTGGGCGCCGGGCTAGTCTGGATGGGTGGGTTCGGAGCGGCGGAGGGTTGTGGTGACGGGGCTCGGCATGGTCAGCCCGATCGGCAACTCGGTCGAAGAGTCGTGGCGGGCGTTGCTGGACGGTCGGTCAGGGGCGGCGCCTATCTCTCGCTTCGACGCAGGGGACCTGGCGACGCGGTTTGCGTGTGAGGTGAAAGATCTCGACCTCGGCGAGTTCGTCGATCACAAGGCGGCTCGGCGAATGGACCGGTGCACGCACCTTGTGTTGGCGGCGGCGCGTCAGGCTGAGTCGGACTCCGGCCTCGAGATCGCGCCGCACGCGGAGAGTGTCGGCACCGCTATCGGGACGGCGCTTGGCGGCGTCGGGTCTTTCGAGGAGTGCGTCATCCAGCTGACCCGTCGCGGGCCGGCCCGCGTGAGTCCGTTCTCGATCGTGCAAGCGCTTCCGAACCTTGCAGCCGGGTGGGTCTCGATCGAGCTCGGCACCCGCGGGCCGCTGCTGACGGAGTCGACAGCCTGCGCGGCGTCGAGCATGGCGCTCGGGGACGGCCTGGATGCGATTCGGCTCGGCCGCGCAGATGTCATGTTTTGTGGCGGGACGGAGGCGCCCGTGACTGCGGCGGCGATCGCGAGTTTCGGCGCGATGCGAGCCCTCTCACTACGCAACGACGATCCCGCGACTGCGTCCCGTCCATTTGACGGCGCGCGCGACGGCTTCGTGATGGCCGAGGGAGCCGCGGTCCTGGTGCTCGAGGAACTCGAGCATGCGCGTGCACGCGGCGCACACATCTACGCCGAACTGAGCGGCTACGGCCTCTCCTCGGACGCGAATCACGTCTCCGATCCCGACCCGGTCGGTCTCAATCCCGCCCGCGCCTTGCGGATGGCTCTCACGGACGCAGGCGTCGACGTCGCCGAGGTCGGCTACGTGAACGCCCACGGCACCTCGACCCCTGCCGGAGACGCGGCCGAGACCCGAGTGCTGAAGCTAGCCCTCGGCGACGAGAAGGCATACGCCACCCCGGTCTCGTCAACGAAGGGCGCGACCGGACACACCCTCGGCGCCTCGGGCGCGCTCGAAGCAATCTTCACGATCCTCGCGCTCCAGCGCGGCGTCCTTCCCCCCACGATCAACCAAACCAGCGCCGACCCGGACTGCGATCTCGACTACATCGCGCAGACTGCGCGAGAGGAGCAAGCCGAGGTCGCCATCTCGAACTCGTTCGGCTTCGGTGGCCACAACACCGCCCTCGTGTTTCGAAGGGTCGCCGAAGCAGACGAGACTCACGCGGAGCTCGGCTAGGGGCTCTCAGCCCAGAATGCGCAGCGGTGCCTCGAGCCTGGCGCGTACTCAGATCAGGGCTCGCTCGAGCGCCCGGCGCCATGCTTCGCGGTGTGCTTCGGCGGTCGACCGATCCATTCGCGGCTCGAACGTGGCGCCGCGGCGGACGAGGCGAGCGACGCCGGTCGGTGACCCCCACACGCCGACGCCGAGGCCGGCG
This sequence comes from uncultured Actinomycetes bacterium, assembly GCA_963796555.1. Taxonomy (GTDB): domain Bacteria; phylum Actinomycetota; class Thermoleophilia; order Gaiellales; family Gaiellaceae; genus Palsa-739. Next base: position 236,472 of record CAWCLZ010000001.1, read on the forward strand.
AGGGCCGCGGCGCCGAGAGCCGTAGCCTCCTGCTCCGACGAGACCTCGACGCGCGTGCCGATGAGGTCCGCCTGGAGCTGCATCAGGAAGCCGTTCGCGCTCGCGCCGCCGTCGGCGCGCAGGACGCCGACCTCCAGTGGAAGAACATCGAGCACGTCCGCCACCTGGTGGGCGATCGCCTCGAGCGCGGCGCGCACGAGATGCGCGCCGGTCGAGCCGCGCGTCAAACCGCAGATCAATCCGCGGGCGTCTGGATCCCATTGCGGCGAGCCCAGACCCGTCAGCGCCGGGACGAAGAACACGCCTTCCGTCGAGGCGAGTCCGGCCGCGAGCGCCTCGGACTCCGCTGCGGTGGCGATCACGCCGAGCCCGTCACGCAACCACTGCAGCGCGGCGCCGCCGACGAGCACGGATCCCTCGGCGGCGAACTGCGCCGGCGCCGCCGGCGCGACGGCGGCAGCCGTCCCCAGCACACCGTTCGAGAGGGGCACGAGACGTTCGCCGAGGTTGACGAGCACGAACGTCCCCGTGCCGTAGGTCGCCTTCGCCTCTCCGGGCGCGAAGCACGCCTGGCCGAAGAGCGCGGCCTGCTGGTCGCCGGCGATCCCGGCGATCGGCACGCCCGCCCCCAGCAGCGAGGCCTCGGCGACGATCCCCGACGAGCCGACGATCGACGGCAGCACCGACTGCTCGACGCCGAAGAGCTCGAGCAACTCGTCGTCCCACTCGCGGGTCGTCAGATCGAGCAGCATCGTCCGCGAGGCATTCGTCACGTCCGTGATGTGAGCCGTGCCGCCGGTTAGCTTCCAGACGAGCCACGTGTCGACCGTCCCGAATACGAGCTCGCGCTGCGGAATATCCGTGCGCCCGAGGATCCATTCGAGCTTTGTCGCCGAGAAATACGGATCCGGCACGAGGCCGGTCCGCTCCCGGATCAAATCGGCCGGCAGCTGCGCACACCGCGCGGCAGTGCGGCGGTCCTGCCACACGATCGCGCGGTGGACAGGACGGCCAGAACGTCGCTCCCAGACAAGCGTCGTCTCGCGTTGATTCGTGATCCCGATCGCGGAGAGCTCATACGCCCGCACGCCCGCGTCCGCCAGAGCGTCCGCGGCGGAGCCTTCCACAGTCGCCCAAATCTCATCCGGATCGTGCTCCACCCAGCCCGGCTGCGGAAAGTGCTGCTCGAGCGCGCGGTAACCGCGACCGATGGGGCGGAGCGCCTCGTCGACGACGAGACACGTCGTGCCCGTCGTGCCCTGGTCGATCGCGAGAATCACAGCCGGCCAAACGGTAACGCGACCGCCCTGCGGAAACCACCGCCGCCAAAAGGACGGAAGATGCACCCCCGCTGCTACCGGAGACGACGTCCTAGGACGGTGAACAGCCTTTAGGCCGGAGGTTCTCGTCCTGACAGCGTCACAACGAGAACCCGTAGTGGAGGCGGTGGGATCGAAACCCGCATCCGCAGCCACACCGCCGCACGTGATGGGTGAGGCACCGAGCCGGCCGCGCTCCCTCTCGCCGGCTGTCCGATCGTCAGCGAGGCGAGACCTCCAGTCAACCTGCGCCGGCGGAATCGCACCCCACCGGGTGACGAACACCCTCGATTGGGGATCCCGTGCACGCTGATCGCTGCCGATCCTCTCTCGCGTGGCCGGTGTCGCCGTGTGGCGCGGAGCGTTCGGAGCCGCCCAGTCCGAGCGGCTGCTTTGGCGCGCCGGTTTCGGCCCGCGACCGGGTGAGGCGCAAAAACTCGCCCGACTCGGGCTCGAAGGCGCCGTCCACAAGCTGACCCATCCGGGCCGTGAGCACCTCGTAGGGCATCGACCGCACGACGAGAAAGGCCGGCCGCTCGCACCCTTCGACGCCTGGGGCCAGGACCACCTCTGGTGGCTCGACCGAATGGTGCGAACCTCGCGGCCCCTCGTCGAGCGGATGACGCTGATCTGGCACGACTGGTTTGCGACCTCGAACACCGGCGTCGGCTCGCAGCGGCTGATGCTGAACCAGAACGAGCTCTTCCGCCACCACGGCCTCGGCTCCTTCCACGAGCTGCTGCTCGAGGTGACGAAGGACCCGGCGATGCTGCTGTGGCTGAACGGAAGCGACAACTCTAAGGGTTCGCCGAACGAGAACTACGCCCGCGAGATGATGGAGCTCTTCACGCTCGGCGCCGACCGCGGCTACACGGAGAACGACGTCCGCCAGCAGGCGCGCGCCCTCACCGGCTTCCGGAATGGCTGGAGCCAGAACAGCGGGCCGGACAACTTCCGTTACGACCGGCAGTACCACGATCCGGGCGTGAAGACGATCTTCCATCACCGCGGCCGCTTCACGTGGAAGGACTCGTGTCGCCTCTGCGTCACGCATCCCGACCATGCCTCGTTCTTCGTCCAGAAGCTCTGGAGCTACTTCGTCCCCGAGCCGCCGGATCATGCTACGCAGCGGGCGCTCGAGCGGCTCTACAAGAGGTCCAAGTACGAGGTGCGGCCGGTGGTCGCCGCGATCCTGCGCCACCCTGCCCTCTACAGGGGCCCTCGACTGGTGAAGCCGCCTGTCGTCTACAACGCCGGCCTGCTCCGCCGGATCCGACGCGGAATCGACACCTCCGCCTGGGTGTGGCTCGACTCGATGGCCGGGCAGCAGCTCTTCTATCCACCGAACGTCGGCGGCTGGGACGACACCCGCTGGCTCGACACCGCGACCTGGCGCGGACGGTGGTGGATCGCCCAGGAGGTGCTGGACCGCCACGCTCTCGACCCCGGGCACGCGCACCAGCCCGACGACGCGAAAGAGCTCCTCGAACACGCCTGCCGGTTCTGGCACAACCCTCCGCTCGGACCTGACACGCGGCACGCGCTCCACACGTTCACCCACCGGGCGCTCGACGACGCCAAGGGAGCTTCCTGGAAGCGCCAGCAGTACCCGGTGATGGTCCAGAACGCACTCCGCCAGCTGATCGCCGTCTCGCCGGAGCTGCAGGCGGCATGACGAGGCCGTGCCACCACTGCGACGGGCTCTCGCGCTCGCGGCTCCTCCATCGCGCACTCACGGAGGCCGGACGCGGGCTGCCGACCATCGAGCCCGGGATGCCGCTCCCGGCCGGGACGGGACTCAGTCGGCGCCGCTTCCTCGTCGGCAGCCTCAGCGCTGCGGTCGCCGTGTACGGCGGCTCACGGCTCGGGCTCCGGGCATTCGAGGAGGGGATCGCCGCCGCAGCTTCCGGGCCTGCCGCACCGATCCTGGTCTCCGTCTTCCTCGAAGGCGGTGCCGACGGCCTCTCCGTGCTGTCACCGCAGGGCGACCCGCTCTACAAGAAGCTGCGACCGCAGCTCGCGCTCTCCGGAGGCACAGCTCTTGCCGAGGACGACCGCCTCTACTGGCACCCGGCGCTCGGCGGGATCCAGCAGCTCTACGCCGAGAAGAAGGTGACAGTGCTGCCGGCCGTCGGCTACACCCACGCCGACCAGTCGCACTTCACGTCCCGCCACTACTGGGAGGTCGGGGCGACAGAGGTCGACCTCCGGACGGGCTGGCTCGGAAGGTACCTCGACCGGGTCGGGAAGAAAGACAACCCGCTCCAGGGACTCTCGCTCGACGACACCCTTGCGCCCGCCCTCGCTACCGGCAAGGTTCCCGTAGCGTCGATCTCCGGCCCCGATCAATACGACTTCTACAGCGAGCGAGTATGGGGCGAGGTCGAACAGCGGATGCTCGAGGCAATCGGGCTCATGGGCCACCAGCCCGCGGACGCCGGCCTGCGGACCGCAGGCAACGTCGCGGTTCAGGTGGACCGCCTGCGCCGCCAGCTGATCCCCTTCCAGTCCTCGAACGGCTACTCGAGCCCCGTGCCGTATCCGCAGTCGGACGACCCATTCCCACAAAGGCTCGCGGGGTTGGCAGCCATGCTGGCCGCGGGCCTGCCGCTGCACTGCGTCGCGCTGACCGCGCCGGGCGAGTACGACACGCATGCCGGCGAGCCGACCGCTCTGACCCAGGGACTGCAGCTGACCTCGGACTCCCTGCTCGCGTTCCAGCGCGACCTCGAAGCGCGCGGCCTCGCGAACCGGGTTCTGGTGCACGTCTGGTCGGAGTTCGGACGTCGCGCCGCCGAGAACGGCGACAGCGGCACCGACCACGGCGCCGCCGGGGTCGGCTTTCTCCTCGGCACGCGCGTGGCCGGGGAAATGGTCGGCGAGTTCCCCGGTCTCCAGAAGGGACTGGACGGCGACGGCAATGTCTCGGCCACCTCAGATTACCGGGGCGTTTACTCGGCCCTGCTCGAGCAGTGGTTCGGGGTCGACGCCGGCGCCGTGATCCCCCAAGCCGCTTCCTTCTCCCGGCCGAAGCTGGTCGCATGATCCTCGCCGCGCAGGTACAGCATCCGCCGGCGCGCGTCCAGGTGGTCGCGCAGGAGTTCCGCTACACCCTCTCGCGCACCAAGGTGAGAGCCGGGCGCGTGATCGTCGAACTTGTCAACAACGGCCAGGACACGCACGACCTCGACGTGGAGCGCATCGGCGGCACGCACATCTTCCGTTTCCCGAGCGTCCAGCCGGGCCAGGTCGTCGACCGCGAGCTTAAGCTCGTGCCGGGCCGTTACCAGCTCTGGTGCGCGATAGCAGACCACCGCGAGCGGGGCATGCATGCAGTGCTGCGGGTTGTACGCTCGAAGCCCGCTCGCTAGAAGTGCCCCGGCTACGACCGCTGGTCTCCTATGAGAGGCTGTCCAGGAAGGCGCGCGGGAGAGCACGTGGATCGAGCCTTCTAGTTCGTGTAGGCGCTATGTGGCGGCTGACGTGAACCGCTGCTGAAGTGGTACGTGTCCACGTCCTACCCTCCCGCGAAGATGGAGCGGTGAGGGAGAGCCCTCCAGACGCTCCGGGTTCGGGTCCCCCGGAGCACATCGCCGAGGTCATTCGCCGCCTCAGCACGATCGAGGCGTCCGCACCTCCCTCCGACGGCGTGGTCTGCTTCGCCCGGCTGTACCGCGAGGTGACCGTGGGTGTCGGCGCAGAGCTGACGCAGCGGGGCGTCGCCGACGCTCGCTTTCTCGAGGCGCTCGACGTCCACTTCGCGGACCTGTTCTTCTCGGCGCTCAACTCCTACGGTCGGGAGCCCGCGAGCACACCTCCAGCCTGGGTTCCGTTGTTCGCACAGCGCTCGCGCCGAGGGATCGCGCCGCTCCAGTTCGCGCTCGCGGGGATGAACGCCCACATCAACCGTGACCTTCCGGTCGCGCTGATCGCCACCTGCCGCGAGCTTGGGCTCGATCTCCGTGAGGCTTCCCCGGAGCACGCGGACTTCGAGCGGGTGGACGCTCTGCTCGCCCAGGTCGAGACGCGCGTCAAGAGCTCGTATGTCACCGGCTGGCTGGCCTGGCTCGACCGGCTCGTCCACCGGTTGCGGCGGATCGACGACGTGGTGGCGATGTGGGACGTGGATCGCGCGCGAGACGCAGCTTGGACGAATGCACAGGCGCTCTGGGCGCTCGGCGGCGAGCCGCCGCTGGCACGCGACTACCTGCTCGCTCTCGACCGGATGGTCGGACTCGCCAGTCGCGGGCTCCTCATCCCTGCCGACTCATGGCTCCTCAAGCTCGGGCGCGCACTGTCCCGTTAGTCACGGCACAGGCCGGCTCGCGAGTTCGTGCACCTTGTCCGTAGCGCCCTCCGTGATCGGGTCGCCGTGGCCGACACCGACGATGGCGGCGTCGAGCGCGGCGAGACGTTGCAGGGTCGCGTGGTGCTGCGGTCGGTTCAGGTTGAACGAGTGCCAGCCTGGACAGAGCTCGGGCCAGGTCGCCACGCCGTCGCCGGCGATTAGGAATCGGCGCTCGGGCCACCAGAACGTGAGATGTCCGGGCGAGTGGCCGGGCGCGTGCAGCACCTGGAACGGCCCGAACGCGTCGCCGTCGCGGAGCAGCTCGTCCACGGGGCACGGAGCGTGCTTCGGGAGGTCGAGCCAGAGCCCAAACTGGAACGGGATCAGCTTCAGCGACTGGCGCGGCCAAATGCTGACCGCCTGCGCGCGGCGATCGCCGGCGACGATGTCGGCCTCCCACTCGTGCGCATACAGCCGGGCGCCGCTCGCGCGAACGAGCGCCGCCATCCCGCCGAGGTGCGAGCGGTGCCCGTGCGTGATCGCGATCCGCTTCAGGGCCTCGGGGCTCTTTCCGAGCTGCCTGATCGCCTCGAACACGAGCCTGCCGTCGCTCTCGAACAGCGTGTCGACGAGCGAGAGCTCGCCGCCGTCGTCGATGAGGAACGCGTGGACATGCCCGCCCTTGCCGTGGCCGAGGCTATGGATGCTGGGCGCGATTTCGGTCACGTCGCGGCGCCTGTGCGCTTCCACGGCGCGAACGGGTTCGCGACGCCCTCGAGCGCCGGCTCGAGCTCGGGGAAGTGCCGCAGGAGGAGCGACCGCATCGAGTTGTCCTCGACCCACTCGATCCCCTCCCGCGTGTACACCTCGGGCCGGAAGTCGTCCGTGAAGAACCGGTCCGACTCGAGCCGCCGCGACGCCATGAGGATGAAGATCCGGAACGCGGTGTCGCTGAAGCCGAACCCTTTGGGCTTCGGCTCGGCATACATCCCGATCATCGCGTCGACCTCTTCCGGGTCCTTGTAGACGCGGCGCAGGTCCTCGGCGTGCTCCGGTGTGTCCGTCATCTCCTCGAAGGTGTCGTACGCCTCGAGGTGGAGCAGCCGGCGGAACTCGTTGTACCGCGGCACGCCGCGCTCGCGGATGCGCAGGACGTCGATCGAGGCGAGGTCGATGTGCTCCCCGTCAGCACGGTGGAAGTCCTGGAGGTAGCGCGGGAAGTTGTGGAGGGTCAGAGCGCCCGGATACATCGTCCCGAACGAGTAGAAGACGTCGCTCATCGACATCTCCGTCAGCCGCCGGCGCACCTGGAGCACCTCGAGGTCGGGCAACGTGCACTGCTGGAGCGGCTCGTCGTCGGCGAGCGCGCGGAAGTCGAAGTCGTCAGGGATCAGCGGGTGCATGCGGTAGACGGCGACGAACTCCTCGGTCAGCTGGTACGGGACGCCGTGCAGGGCCGTCTTCGTCCCCGGGATGCCGCGGATCACCTCGTTTCCGGTGATCCGGCCGAGCCGTTTGTCGAGCGTCTCCCCCTCCAGGCCCCACCAGTTCGCGTGGAGCGCCTTCACGGTTGTCGGGTGCGCGATGATCGCCGGCGTCCAGTCGACCGTGTGGATCTTCGCCATCAGTGCCGCGACGACGAGGCGCGCGTTGTCGTAGAGCTCGTCGTCGGTCTTCTCGGGATGCGTCGCGTGCAGGTGGTCGCAGACGGCGTTGTGCTCGCGCATGAAGAGCGAGTGGAGAAGCGCTAGCCCAACCCAGAAGTTCCCGGCTACGCCCGTGAGGTCGACGTGCGCCTCGACCTCCTGCGGAATCAGGCCGCGGTCGTCGAGCTTCAGCTTGCCGTTCTCGCCGGTGCGCAGCGCCTGCGCGAACGCCGGCTCGTTGCCGTAGACCTGCGAGCCGTCCCACCAGTGCGTGTCGGCGGTGACGAAGGTCGGCGGCCCGTCGGCGTCCGCGCTCGGGTCGCGGCGGGTCCGCTGGATCTCCATCGGGTGCTGCGTCCACGGATCGTCTGCCGCCAGTTCGATCTTCCACGGCTTCTCCGCCTCGTTCTGGCCGTGGCTGAACCAGTCGTGCACCTCGAACTGGATCCACGCGCCTGCGAGGAGGTTGAGCGTGGTCGCCGGGATGAACTCGTCGCGCGTGAGCAGCTCGCGGCTGACGGTGCGCGGGTTGGGCTCGAGCGGGTTCTTCTCCTTCACGGTGTACTCGAGCGGGACGTTGCGGCCGAAGCGGCTCCCGAGGCTTCCCATCAGCGGGTCCTCGAGGTTGTTGTAGGTGCCGTCGAGGGTGCGCGCGGTCAGGTAGCGCGGGTGGTCGTCGACGTTCGGCTTGTCGAGCGGGCCGCGACCGGTGTCGTAGAGGTTCTTCTCCCGCAGGACGTTGCGCAGTCCGATCAGGACGAGCATTGCGACAGGCAGCGGCAGCTTGTCCCAGCCGTACTTGCGGTCCAGCTTCTCCGCGAAGGCGTCGTACCACGTAATGGGCCAGCGAGACACAGTCCCCTCCCGGGCTTCGTGGCTCCTGGCACGCCCTCGCAACCTGCCGCGACGGCGGACGACGCACCCTGTTACCCAGACTCAACCACTCGGCGGCCGGCAAGTCAAAGCGTCGCGCGACTTGACCTGGAGCGGCCGTGGCCTTAGCGTCGGCTCGTTCCGCTGCGGCGACTCGCGTAATCGATCGGATCGTGAGGAGAGTGACGCCGTGAGCTTGGACCTTGCGTATCGGAAGCTGTCGGGGGCGCGCGGCAGGTTGTTCGCCGACCCGCAGCCGGCCGCGGGCGAAATCTCCTTCGAGGTGGACAACACGAGTGCCGCCTACTACGAGAGCGCCTACTACAAGCTGCACAAGCGAGACCTCCAGCCCGTCCCCGAGCCTCGGACGCCGCAGCCCCGCGTCGACCTCCCGGACGTCCTGCACCCGGACTTCGTGAACGCGATCACGGCGACCAGGAAGATCAGCTTTCACGCCGTCGGCGATACCGGAGCAGCGAAGGTGAACAGCTTCCAGACCGCCAGGCAGGCGCTGGAGAACGAGGCGAGCGTGGCCGACGCGATGGCGCACGACGTGCTGGAAGGCGGTCCGACCGGGCCGGCGTTCTTCTTCCACCTGGGCGACGTCGTCTACAACTTCGGGGAGGGCCAGTACTACTACGACCAGTTCTTCGAGCCCTTCCGCGCCTACGACCGGCCGATCTTCGCGATCCCCGGCAACCACGACGGCATGGTCTTCGGCGACGAGCCCGACCTGCCCCGCATCCCGACCTTGACCGCGTTCCTGCGCAACTTCTGCGCCGAGGAACCCGGCTCGTCCCCTGATTCGGGGGCGATCGTGCGCTCGACCATGAACCAGCCCGGGGTCTATTTCACCCTCGACGCACCCTTCGTCTCGATCGTCGGCCTCTACACCAACGTCCTGGAGAGCCCCGGCGTCATCTCGAGTCAGAACGGCGCCTACCCGACGCTCGCCGGCGACGAGCAGCTCCACTTCCTCAGCGCCGAGCTCGCGCGGCTTGCTCCGGCCCGCAAGGCTGGCGAGCGCGCCGTGCTCGTCGCCTGCCACCACCCACCCGCCTCGATCGACGCGCAGCACGGCGGGAGCAAAGGACTCGCGAAGGACATCGACGCCGCGTCGCGGGCCGCCGGCTTCTGGCCCGACGCCGTCCTGTCCGGACACGCCCACCTCTACCAGCGCTTCACGCGGAGAGTCGACGGGCGCGAGATCCCCTACGTCGTCGCCGGTTCGGGCGGCTTCGCCGCGACGCGCCCGGTCGGAGGGCTCCCCCAAACCCCCGTCACCGTGGGCGAATACACGCTGGACAACCCCCCGATCGTCGAGTTCGGCTACCTCACGGTGACCGTCGACATGACCGGCCGCGACCATCACCTCACGATCGCGTTCCATGACCGCACCAACACGCACATCCACGACACAACCCACCTCAACCTCAGGACCGGCAAGATCCTCCGCCGCTGAGGGTGTCGGGTGACTGAAGGAGGGCTTTTCGATGCAGAACGGCCGGCTGACTCCGAGAGAACTGGCGCCGATCTACCACCCGAAGCTCGGGCTGTTCCTGGCGGCCCGTGAGGCGGCCGCCTCGTGGAACACGCTGCGGATGTTCCTGCTCCAGCGCTACGGTTCGCGCGGCGACATCTGTCCCGAGGGGCCGCTCGGCGCCTACCGCGACTACGCCGGCCAGGTCCGGTGCAGGGAGCTGTACGGCAGCAATGCCGCCGTGCCCGGCACGAGCAACCACGGACTCGGCCACGCCGTCGACGTCGCGGACCACTTCATGGCCGGGCTGGTCGACAAGCACGGCGGCCTCTTCGGCTGGCATCACTGGGACGCGAAGTGGGAGTGGTGGCACCGCGAATACGACGGCGGCTTCGACCGGCCCGACCCCGGGATCGACCAGCGGAACCCGGTGCTGCGCAAGGGCTCCGGCGGCGTGGGGCAGGCACCGAGCGTCGAGCGTCTGCAGCGGCGGCTGAACAGGCTCGGCCAGTTCGGGCTGAGCCCCGACGGCGACTTCGGCAAGGAGACGGACACGGCCGTGCGCGCGTTCCAACGCTCCCAGCGACTCAAGGCGGACGGCGTGGTCGCCGCCAAGACGTGGCTCGTGCTCGCGAAGGCGACGCCAAGGCCCGCCCCGGGGCCGAAACCCCCGCCCAAGCCGAAGCCGACACCCGCACCGACGCTGCGCGGCTTCGACGTCTCCGACGTCCAGGGAGACGTCGACTTCGACCAGGCGCATGCCTCCGGGATGGCGTTTGCGGTAGCCCGTGTCGCGGACGGCGACATCTGCGACACGCGGTACGGGCCGGGGCGGATCGCGGCACTCCGGGAGAGCGGTCTCGCCTGGTTCCCGTACTACTTCGGCCGCGTTGCGTCGGCGACGAACGATCAGCGAACCGGCACTGCCGAGGCGGCGATGGCGATCGAGTTCGCGCGCAAGGCCGGGTGGGGCAGGAAGGGCGACCTGCCGCTCGCCTACGACTTCGAGACCGCCAACGGGCAGAGCGCGGCGAAGTGCGCCCGCCATCTGCTCCAGTTCGTCGACGCCTACCGCAAGGACCGGGGCCACTACCCCATCGTCTACACGGGGCCGAGTTTCTGGAACACGATCTTCCCCCACCTGACGGCAGGCCAACGCGACCGCGTGCGGCGCTGCCCGCTCTGGATCGCGCACTGGGAGGTGCTGAAGCCCGGCTCGATGGACCCCTGGGGCGACACCTGGATGCTCTGGCAGTACTCCGACCACGGGACGATCCGCGGCGTCACGACCAAGTGCGACATCGACTACTTCCGTGGTAGCGCGACCGACTTCCCGAGCCTGATCGTCGCCTGAGGAACTAGGTGCTTTACGCGCGCAGAGGCATCACAATGTCTCGACTGCGGCGCGAAGCTGATCCAGCTTCGGCTTGATGTGCGTGAGTGCTTCGGCTTCCTCGTCGAGGATGGCCCCGAAGAGCTGCTTACACCAGGGGTCGACCGGTTCGTGCACGCCGGTCGAGTCGACGAGCAGTCGTACGAGTTGCTCGGCCGCGTCGAGGCGACCCCAGAGGTAGTCGTTCTCACGCGCCTCCCGGCTGAAGAAGGCATAGAAGTGATGCGTGCGCTTGCCCTCGACCTTGCCGCCCTCGGGTACAGGAAGAAGCGTGGCTTCGTGCGGGCTGACGCGGACGACGTCGATCTCATCCCCTTCGCCGATCTGGCCGAGGTTCTGCACCGGGTACAGCAGAACGTCCCACATCGGAAAGCCGATGTAGCGGACGGCCAGCTCGCGGCGTCGCTCCGGCGCCCAGCCGGCGGTGATCGGCACGAGCCGCGCAAGGAGGGCCGGCGAGAAGCCGCTGACGCGTTGAGCGTAAAAGGCCTGCGCGGCCTCGAACAGCTCGGCGAGCTCGCCGGCATGAGTCCGGGCATAGGCAGCTCCGTCGACGCCCTCCTTCTCGACGAACTTCGTGAGCGAGTCGACGGGGAAAGCCGTGCCGACGAGCTCACGCAGTCCCTGAACGGCGGCTCTTTCGCCTGGCTCGGCGCCGTCTGGCAGCTGCAGCACGGCGAGCGCGTCGAGAGTCGCGATGCTCTCGTACAGGAGTGCCTTGCCGCGGTCGAGCTCCTGCCGCGTCGGGAAGCCGTCGGCCCCGATGGAGCCGTACCACCAGTTGAACGCAGCGATCACGAAGCGAACGCGGCGCCGCATGAAGCCGAGGTCGAACGCCCGCAGGAACTGAATCTGCTTGTCCGTCGGCTCGGGCGACGAGTGGTCGTAAAGGCCTTCGTTCGCTCCCCAGCAGTCGACGGCCGCGCGGACGAGTGCGGCATGGTTCGACTCGGCCGGGTAGTTGCAGATCGTGCAGATCGCTTGTGCGAATCCGCCGAGGACGGCGGCGATCTTCAGCCTCAGGTAGGTCGCATAGGGCATACCGGCGTTGGCCGTGACGACTCCGTTGACCTTCTCGTTCCACTCGGCCCACGGCCACTGCTCGGGTTGGCCGGAAAGAGCGTCGTCGGAGACGATCGGGTCGATCAATCCGGCGACGCGGTCGAAGTTCGCCTCGATCACGTCTTGCATCCGCCGAACGCGCTCGTTGTGGTCCTCTACGCGCAGCAGGTCGTCGAGGATCGGTTCGGACCGTGGAATGGTGGTGAGCGCTCCCAACGCGGCGGCGAGCGTCTCCGGGTCTTCGCCGCCCTGGCTCGTCGCCATGCCCCCGGGATCGGGTTCGAGGTACAACACGCGCCGGTCGACCTCGGACTCTGCGGGGCGTGACGTCGTGATGGTGTCGATGGTCCAGCCGAACGGCTTGTTGTCGAGCACTCCGCCGTCGACGAAGTAGGTCTTGTTCGGGTCGGCGCCGTTGAGCTCGTAGATGCGGAAGCAGCGGGCGAGCATCGGATCGAGCGATGCGCCAAGTGTCTTGCTGAGCTGCGCCGGATTCACCGGGGGGAAGACCGCGGGGAAGCAGGAGGTTGTCCGCGCGGCAAAAGTGAGGGCCGCGTTGTCGTCGAACTCGTTGCCGGCGCCACTCTCGTAGTGGAAATTGAGAACGTGCCGATGACGCGCGTCAGAGACGAACCGGGGTCGCGAGAGCGGGACGAGCCGCTGGTAGCCGTAGAAGTCGGTGATCGTCACCCACAGGTCGAGCGGGTGTCCCGGCGGGAGCAGGGACTCGGCGCCACCGCTCGACGGATCCGCATCCATCTTCCCGAGGGCCTGGTAGAGCCAGCGTGCCATGTCGTCTCCGCGAAGCGGCGAACGCTTCAGTGCGGTCTTGAGCAGAAGCGGAAGCTTGACCTTCCAGGAGAGCGGAATACCGGCGAACTTACGAGGGCCGATCACGAGCCGGTTCATGTCGCCGTCGTTGAACCAGACCTCCCGCAGAGCGTCCTGGGAACGGTTGCCGGCGAGAGCCTTGCCGAGGAAAATGCCGTTGATTCCGCCCGCCGACGTGCCTGCGATCACGTCGACGATGACACGCAGATCGGGCGCCTCCGGCCCGGAGCCGGCGAGCTTCTCGAGCAGTTCCACGTAGACCTGCTCGCTACCGGTGGTCGCCGCATTCGCCTCCGCCCGGCTCGCCGACGCGCTGACGAGACGGTTGATCTCCTTGGTGATCCCGTGCATGTAGATGCAGAGCGAGGAGCCGCCGTAACAGACGAGCCCAAGCCGTAGTTCCTTCGCCGCGCCCGCCATTCAGACGCTCCGCCCACTCAGGTCGGCTCGAACTCTCTTCGCGGCATGCATCGACACTGTCTGACCTCTCTCGCTCAGACTTCCCAAACGGGACGCCACGAGCGCGATGCCGCACTCACGTGTCGTTGCGCCAAGAGGATTGATACGCCTCATCCGTCCGCGAGTCAATCGGCGACATCGGTTCCCACAACCGGTCGGCGTCGAACAGCAGGGCCCACGCTGCGGCAGTCGAGCGGCGCGAGAGGAACCCGAAGGCCCGAACGGCTCCGCCTCGCTCTGCTTCCGTTGCGAACAGCGTGCGGTCGGCGACGATGCCTGGGGCGACACCGATGCCCCGTTGTGGCGCCTGGAGCTACGACCCCGGTGCTACCGCTATCTGAAGAGGTCAGGCGAGAGGACGATCGCCCAGGCGAGCTTCAGCGCCCCCCGAACTAGATCCAGGATTTGGCAGGTAGCTTGACGCGGGTGTGGCCTTCCAGACGTTCGCGGTTCGGAGCGCGCTGGGTGGTGGCGGTGGGGCTTGCCTTGATCGTCGTTTTCGTGGTGCTGATCGTCGCGCTGGGCGGCGGCTCGTCGCCGACCACCGGTTATGACGTCTCCTATCCGCAGTGCTCGGGTTCCTATCCGTCGAACCCGTTGTTTGGGATCGTAGGCGTCAACGGCGGGCTCGCGAACAACGCGAACCCGTGCCTCGGCAGTGAGCTGCGCTGGGCGCGCGACACGCCGGGGCAGAAGCGCCCGCAGCAGCCGCCCCTGTCGCTGTACATCGACACCGCTAACCCCGGCGGGCACCAGGTCGCGGACTGGCCCAGCGGCGGTACCACACCGCTCTACGGTGCTTGTAACGGCCTGCTGACGAATGCCTGCTCGTACCTCTACGGCGAGCAGCGCACTGCCCGCTCCTACCGCCTCGTCGCCGCCCTCGACCCTGTCGGCAGAACCGCGCCGTGGTGGCTGGACGTCGAGCTGGCGGCGAGCTGGGCCGGCACCTACCAGCTCAACATCGCCGCGCTGCAGGGCTTCATTGCCGGCCTGCACGACTCTGGCGCGACCGGACCGATCGGGATCTACTCCACCAGCGCCCAGTGGCACGAGATCACGGGCCTGACCGCGCAGACGACACCAACGGCCTTCAACGGCCAGCTGCCCGACTGGGTGGCCGGAACCAAGGCAACACTCACGCAGGCGCGGCAGAACTGCACAAACGGCGATTTCACCGGCGTGGCGCCGACGCTCGCGCAATACCGGATCGGCCTGCTTGACGCCGACCTGCGCTGCAGCGGCAGACGCTGACCACATCCCGCGGCTCAGGGGTCATTCCGGAACACTGGCGCAGCCGGGCGTGCTTGGCCCGGACGGTTTCACGCTCCAGCCTCAGGACTGCACTGAGGTTCGAGTGTTCAAGGGTTCACGGAGCAGGCGGCTATCTCGTAGTCCTCAGTCACACGCACCGCGCTTCTCGTCGCGTCGGTTCCGGGGTTAGCGTGCTAGTCCGTGGCTGACCCTTTTTGGAGCATCGCGGGGCCGAGTCGTTGTGACGGGACTGGGTGCAGTGACACCGCTCGCCCCTGACCTCAGCAGGACATGGGGTCGCTTGCTCGCAGGCGAGGGAAATTGTACGCATCGCTCACTGCGTTTGCCCTGGATGACCACCCGGTCCGGATCGCTTGCAGGCGGCAGAGTTCGAGCCTGGACAATGGCTCGATCGGCGCACGCAACGCCGCGCCGATCGCTTCGCGCAGCTGGCGATCGCGGCCGCGCGGATGGCCGAGACGGACGCCGGTCTAGAAGCGGCTCGCGAGCCGGACAGGATCGGCGCTTCGATTGCCACTGGACAGGGTGGCGTTGCAAGCCTCGCCGCTTGCTGCGCCGGCGCCGCGCAGGGGCGTGTTCATCTCAGCCTGGTGACCGCGTTCATGCCCAATATGGCCGCGGGCTGGGTGTCGATCGAGCTCGGCCTCCGCGGCCCGTCACGGCGCCCTCCACCGCCGGTGCCGCTTCTGCCATGTCGATCGGCGACGGATTCGACGCGATCCGTCTCGGCCGCGCCGAGGTCATGCTCTGCGGCGGCAGCGAGGCAGGGATCACCCGCTCGCGATGGCCGGCTTCGCCTCGATGCGCGCCCTTTCGCGCCGCAACGACGACCCAGCTCGCGCTAGCCGCCCATTCGACGCCGACCGCGACGGCTTCGTGATGGGCGAAGGCGCGGCGGTCAGCGTCCTGGAAGACCTCGAGCACGCACGTCGCCGCGACGCGACCATCTACGTCGAACTCTCCGGCTACGGCGTCAGCTCCGACGCACACCACATCACTGAGCCCGACCCCGCCGGCCGCTGACAGGCGCGGGCGATGCGACTCGCCCTCGCAGACGCAGGCCTCGAAGCAGCCGACATCGACTACATCAACGCCCACGCAAGCTCAACCGGACTGGGAGACCAGACGGAAACCGCCGCACTCAAGCTCGCCCTCGACGACGAAACCGCCCGCACCAATCCCGATCTCCTCGATCAAAGGCGCAACAGGTCACTGCCTCGGAGCCGCAGGAGCGATCGAAGCAGCAGCCACCATCCTCGCCATCCGCGACCAGATTCTCCTACCCACGATCAACTACCAGACGGTCGACCCCGCATGCGACCTCGACTACATCCCCAACAGCGCCCGACCCCACCACCTCGACGTCGCGTTGAGCAACAGTTTCGGCTTCGGCGGCCACAACGCCGTCCTCGCCTTCAGCAGGTACGAGACCGGCAGTTCGCGGTGAGCGACCGGGGGATGCTCCGCTGCCGCGACTAGATTGACGGCGTGGCTGACTTGTTCCATTTCGTGCCCGGCTATACGCACTACATCTATGCGTCGGGGCGGGAGCCGATCTTCGTCCTCTTACTCGCGTTCTTGCTCGCGTTTACTGCGGTGCGCTCCTATACGCGCCTGGGTCGGAGCCGGGGTTGGCGGAGCGGATCGTTGCGCGGCGTCCATCTCCATCACCTCGTCCCGGGAATCGTGGCGACGTTGGCATCGGCGACCGCGATCATCGCGTTCCGCCCTGGCGATAACGCGTTGCTCCTCTTGTCTGCGTGCTTTGGTGCTGGCGCCGCGTTGATCCTCGACGAGTTCGCGCTACTGCTGCATCTCGAGGACGTCTATTGGACTGAGCACGGCCGCAGTTCGATCGAAGCGACCCTTATGGGCTTCGCTTTCGGCGTCCTCTGCTTGTTGGCGACAGCGCCGATCCACAGCGACCCCAGCAAGGACGTACCGCACTGGGTGGTCGGCGGACTGATCGCCCTCAACACATCGTTCGCGCTGATCGCGTTCCTGAAGGGCAAGACCAAGCTGGGCGCCTTCGGGATCTTCATCCCCGGCATCGCACCAATCGCGGCTCTGAGACTCGCCAAACCCACGTCACTCTGGGCCCACCGCTGCTACTCACAGAGCAAACTCGAGCGCAGTCAGAGGCGCGCCACCCTCCACCAACGGCGCTACGCAGGCATACAACATCGACTGTACGACGCGATCGGCGGTACGCCCCACCTCGAACGCGGCGCTCAAGTCCGCTAATCCGATCGCCGTGACTTCAGTCGTTGCCCACGCCGATGCCGATGGACAGGTACTCGCACCGCTTCTTTCAG
This sequence comes from uncultured Actinomycetes bacterium, assembly GCA_963796555.1. Classification (GTDB taxonomy): domain Bacteria; phylum Actinomycetota; class Thermoleophilia; order Gaiellales; family Gaiellaceae; genus Palsa-739. Next base: position 253,413 of record CAWCLZ010000001.1, read on the forward strand.
GGTCACTCCCAAACATTGACCCAGGCGAGCGCCCCGGACGCCGGCGATCCGCGACCACTCAAGCGGAAGCAGCCCTGTCGCGTTCCTCGTGGTGTGGTCGTTTCGGTGCCGCTTGTCCTCGGATTGCTGTGAGTTCTGCGCCGAGAAGGAGGACCGTGGCTAACAGGTAGATCAGGAGTAGGAAGGTGAAGACGACCCCGAACGGTCCGTAGATGTGGTTGAGGCCCGTCTTGGCGGTGTAGATCGCGAATCCGCGGCTAAGAACCTCGATCGCTAGTGCGGCTAGAGCCGCGCTCGGCCATACGGCTCCAAGCTTTACCTTGGTCGGCGGGACGACCAAGTAGAGGATGGCGAGCGCGAGGAAGCCGACAAGTAGTCCCCCGGCTACCTCGACAACCGTTCCGGCCGCCGCGGCGGCGCCCTCGAGACCGAGCGCGTCGGAGAGGCCCTTTCCCGCCCCGGCGATCACCTGGGCGATCAGCGAGGCCGCGAACGCGGCCAGGATCAGGCCGCCCGCGAGCGCCACCAGGATCAGGTCGCGCAGTTTCCCGCGCGCATAGGTCGGACCACGGACTTCCCAAATGACCCGGAAGGCGGTTCGGATCGACGCCATCATCCCGCTCGCCGCCCAAAGGAGCCCGGCCAGGGCGATGACCGCCACCAAAGGCGCGGTGGCGCCCGGATGCGAAAGTGACTGATTCACAGCCGATTTCAGCGTCGAGCCAGGAAGCCGGCGGAAGAGCCAGTCGACGATGTCCCGTCGGAGCTCGGAAGGCAACAGACGATCGAGCAGCGAGACGACGAGTGCCACCAGCGGGACGAGCGAGAACAGAACGCGGTAGGCGATTCCCGCAGCTAATTGCGAGTCCGCATGGCGACCGTACCGGGAGCCGATCTCGCGGCTCGAGCCGTAGGCGGCCGCAACCCGACCCCGTATATCCACGACCACGAGCCTAAAGCAGCTAGCCCAGGAGTCACCCCGGAACACTGGCCCGTCTGTGCGCTTAACGTCGCCTCGGACGTCGGCCCGAACCGATGGCGGGTCGACCTGCATGCCCTGAGCGTCGAGACTGCGGTCGAACAAGCCCGCTGTACGCGCACGCCTTAACCGAGCCTTGGCGAAAGGCGGCCACGAAGCTTGCCAAGCGGTATCCCGGCCCTTGCCCGTGCGGAGATAGAACGGTTGCACTCAGACGAAAGGAGATCGAGATGTACCGCGCTCCCACCTCACCGTCGTTTCGAACCGGGAAACTGCTCGGCGAGCCGCGGCCGGGAGCCCGTTGCGCTTCACTGGAGCTGCCCCGAGCCCCGGGTGGCCGCAGTTGTCGAGCAGAACGCAACCGGCGAACTCCTCCAGCTCGCCCTTCGCGAACGATCGGGGCCGCCTCGAATTCGATCTCTACCAGCTCGCGTATGGCATGACACGCGGACACTCCGGAATAGGGCCTGGCCCGCCGGGCCTCAGAGCGGCCTGACCGATCGTCCCCGCCGAATCCGACTCGCGCCGACACCGACCGATAGAGGGAGTTTCAACACCGGATCCGTCTGCTATTCGCGGCGGGCTTGTTGTTCGAGCCGAAGCGCGAGCACAGGGCACGCATCGACGGTCCTACGCGCATGCTGTTCGAGTGAGCGCGGGATTGGCGCTTCGTCGATGATCGGATAGCCCCAGTCGTCCAGAGCAACACGCTCGGGGAACAGCTCGGCGCAGAGTCCGTGACCGTCGCAGGCGATCGGATTGACGCGCAAACGGGTGCTCACGCGGCTCTCCGCTCCTGCCGGCGCCGGACCGGGAGCAGACGCAGGTCGCGCCCAGGGCAGCGTTCGCCGCCCGCGTGGAGGGCTACTTCGTCGGCGAAGACTGCGAGTGCGCTGCGGATGAAACGGGCGGCGCCGTCGGGATGACGGCAGCCGCCGCGGCCGTCCACCTGCTCGAGCCAGCGACGGATGCGGAGATCGCCATCGAAGGTATCCGACTGCGACAGCGCTGCCATCGCGCCCGCGATGGCAGCCAGCCCGTGGACGCACGGTCCGCATTGGCCGGCGCTCTCGTCGGCGAGGAAGCGGCTGACACGTGCGACTTCGGCGAGCACGCACGAGCCCTCCGGCAGGACGACGATCGCCCGAGCCCCGAGCGATGCTCCCGCAGCAGCGAGGGAGACCTCGCTGAGGTCGCGGGCGAATGCTGTGCGGGCGTCGAGCCAGGTACCGAAGTACCCGCCGACGAGTACGGCGCGTGGCGGCTGGGTCGGTCCTCCCGCCTCCGCGATGAGGTCGCGCAGCGGAGTGCCGAACGGGACCTCGTAGACGCCGGGGCCTTGCACTGCGCCGGAGAGGGTGACGAGCGCGCTGCCTGGCTCGTCGCGCGTGCCGATTTCGCGGAACCAGGCTACTCCGTGTCGGGCGATCAGCGCGAGTTGGGCGAGGGTTTCGACGTTCTGAACGAGGGTGGGCCTGCCGGCGATCCCGCGCTCGAAGGGGCGCCGGGTCGCCCCGGTGGGTTGGGGCGGACCGCCGGAAACTGCGTTGATGAGCGCGGTCTCCTCGCCGGCTACGAATCTGTCCGGAACGGCGACAATCCTGATCTCGGTGCGGCCCGACTGGCCCCGCTCGCGGAGTGCGGCTTGAACAACGGCGAGTTCGCCCGGTGCTCCCTGCGAGACTGCGAGGATCGCCTGGTCGGCACCGACGGTGTCTGCGGCGAGCTCGATCCCGTCTAGGACGAGGTGTGGCACGTAGCGAAGGAGAACCTTGTCTTTTCCGCTCGGCGGTTCTCCCTCGACGCCGTTCGCGAGCACGACCTTCCGTCCGCGGCGGCCGGCGACCGCGCGGAGCTTCAGGGCGGTCGGAAAGGCTGCGCCGCCGCGGCCGCGCAGCTCGCTTCGTTCGACGGCGTCGATCAGTGCCCCTCGGTCGAGCCGGCCGGGCAGCGGCCCGTGCACGTTCAGGTGTTCGTCGCGCGTTACCGGCCTTCCGTCGCCGTGGAGTCCGTTCAGGAGGCGCGAAACGGACACGGTCACGCTGACCCTCCGCCGGAGTGGTGGACGCGGAGCGTCCCTCCTACCGAGCCGGAGTGGTCGATTCGCAGCGCAAGGTCAAGGCGGAGGTGTCTTCCCGCTGCGTCGGCGACGAGCGCGGTGATGTGGGTGCCCGCGAGCCCGACGACCGGGCCGCGGTAGGCAGCCGGGCTGCCTGCCGTGGCGTAGGCGACGTCGCTGCTTTGCATCGAGAGGCCGCCGTTTTCGAGCGGGATGCCGTAGAGAGTCGCCCGGAGCCTGCCTGCGATCGGACCGGCGGTGCGCGCGTTGATCTGCACGGTCGCGATCCCCGAGGAGTTCGATTGCGACTGCGTGAGCGAGCCGGAGACGGTCGCGGTGTAGGGGAGCGGCGTCGCGGGAGCGGACTGTTGCGCCGAGGCGTTGGTGGCGATCGACCCGCGCGCGGCCGGAATCAGCGAGGTCGGCGTGCCGGCCCGAAGCGCCCAGCCGCGCTGCAGCGGCCCTGTCTTCGCCCAGACGAAGAGGATGAGCAAGACTGCCGGCGTCGCTGTGAGCGCGACGAGCCGGCGTCCGGCTTCGACTCCTGGCGTCCGTACCACGCGCAGCACGACAGAGCCGGCGACGGCGACTGTGCACGCCGCGGTGAGGACGAGCAGCCAAACGGATTTTCCGTCGGAGCCGGTGCCGAGCCCATGCATGACGGCGACCGGCCACGACAGATAGGCGAGCCAGTGAACGGCCCGCCAGCCACGCAAGCCGATCCGTGCTCGCAGGAGGCTGGTCGCGACGAGCGCGAGCAGGAGGTCGAAGGCGACGGTTCCGAGCCCAAGCCAGACCGGTCGGTACGGCGAGAGGAAGGGTAGGACTGCGTCCTTCACGCCGATCGGGGCATAGCCGTCCGCAACCGTCGTCAGCACGTGCGCGACGACGAACGCGATCGCGAGCAGCGGGACGTTGCGATGAAGCCCGGCGAGAAGCGCGCGGGGTCGCGCGCGGAGCGAGCCGGCCACCCCGAGCACGACGGAAGCGGTCAGGAGCACGAGCGAGACGACGCCCGTGCCGCGCGAGAGGTACCAGAGCGTCGTTGGGCCGGTTGCTCCGATCACGCGGCCTCCGCCTCGGTTCGGGGCCAGTCGCCGACGAACACGGCGGAGCCGTCGTGACGGACGAGCCGGGCGGAGAGGCCCCGCAGCCCGAGCCAGGCCGGCGCATCGGCGCCGAGGACGACTGCGGCCGTGCTCGCCGCGTTGGCGTCGAGACATGTCGCTCCGGTGACGGTGACGGTGCGCCACGGCGTGAGGGCCGAGCTCCCGGTGCGCGGATCGATGATGTGGTGGCGCTCACCTCCACGCACGGGCCAGGAGCGCGCTGCGACTCCCGAGGTGGCGAGACCGCCACCGGCGACCGAGACCACCGGTCCCGCGGAGTCGAGCGGTGCGTCGTGGTGGTCGGAGATCCGAATCGGCCAGCCGCCCACGGGCACCGGCCCGGCGACGGAGACGTCGCCGCCGAGCGAGACGAGCACTCCCGCTCCGATGAGTCGGTACACCGCCGCGGCTGCGGCGTCCGCGGCCGAGGCCTTCGCCGTCGCGCCGAGATCGAGTTCGACACCGAGGGGGACACGGATCTCGAGCCGCTCGGGATCGAGCCGGACGCTTCCCCATCCGGGCGAGCGGTGGGAGATGGCGAGAAAGCGTCCGTCCCGGGCGCGGACGGCGACGAACGTACGGTCGTAGCCCGCGAGGCGGAGAGCGCGTCCGACCGTGGGATCGACGAGCCCGCCTGTGCGGCGCGCCACGTCGACCGCAAGTGCGACGGCGGCAAAGAGGCGCCGGGAGACGCGGACGCACTGGCCGGCGCGGCGGTTCAGGGCCGTCAGCTCGGAGTCCTCCCGGAAGCGGCTCGCGAGCAGGTCGACCGCGCGCAGCTCCCGGACGAGCTCCCGACGAGCGCGCGTGACTGCCGCAGGGTCGGTGACGCAGAGGACGGCGCCGGTCCCGAGCGCGCGTATCCGCGCGGAGGCGATCACGAGCCGCCGGAGACGACTACGGGCGGCGACTGCGTCGCGGACGGGGCGGCCGCGGCCGGCGGCGCAGCGCTGAGGTTGCCGGGCCCGGAAGCAGCCGGCAGCGGTGGGATCGCCGTGCTCGTGCGAGCGGAAGCCGTGCTGTGCCGCCCCTTTGCCGCTGCCCCGGTGAGCAGCTTGTGCCCCGGCGCCGACGCAGCTGCGATCCCGGCGAACACGCCGCTCAGGATTGCCGAAGCAGCGAGGGCGATACCCGTGAGCCGACGGGTCCGCGCGGCGAGCGCGTCGCGGGCCGCGGCCCGCTGTTTCACCGTTCCGGCGTCGCTCATTCGCCCAGTGGAGCAGCGCTCGATGAACGACCTATGAACGGAAGCTAGGGAAATGATGAGAGACTTTTCCAGGGAACACCCGGATGTCGCCCGGGGCTGGGAGCCCGGACTCTCTCGGAGTGGCCTTCCGGTCGATCATCGAGCCTTTCCGGATTCATTCCGTCGAACCGCTGCGCCTGACGACGGTCGAGGAGCGACGCGAGGCGATTCGCGCTGCAGGCTTCAACCTGTTCGCTCTTCGTGCGGCGGACGTGCTGATCGCTCTCCTCACCGACTCGGGGACGGGTGCAATGTCTCGCGACCAGTGGGCCGCCATCCAGCACGGCGACGAGGGCTACGCCGGCTCGCCGTCTTGGTACCTGTTCCGCGACGCGGTACAGGAGCTCTTCCCATCTCGGCATGTCATCCCGACCCACCGGGGCCGCGCCGCCGAGAAGATCCTGTTCACGGCAATCGGGGGCCCGGGGAAGGTCGTCCCGAACAACACCCACTTCGATACGACGCGCGCGAACGTCGAGTTCACCGGCGCCGAGGCCGTCGATCTGTCGATTCCCGAGGCGCTGGTGTGGAAGCCAGCTACGCTCGGTTCGATGCCGAGCGCCCCCGTTGCGGCTGTATCGCTGGTCGTTGGCTACGGCCCGGCTAGGACGACCGGGAAGCGGCCGCTGGGCGGACTTGCCTTCGCCGGGGGCACGGCATGGTGTGCGCGCGAATGGTCCCGTCGACGAGGTGCTCCGGCCGCGGTCGGTCTGGTGGGCGTCCAGCTTGGCGCCTTCGTCGCTTCGCACCGGCTTGCCCGTAAGCTCGGGGCCCGGCCGAGTGTTCTCGCCGCTTCGGCCGCCAGCGGTGTCGCTGCTGCGCTTGTCGCCGACCGCCGCTGAGCAGCGACCAAGGTCGGGCGATGAGCAGGGGCGAGAGTCAGCCTGCTGCCGGGGCCGGACCGGGTGCTCGCACACGTCGTCGCGGTCGCGTACGTCGCTGGGGTCGTCGGCTGGCGCTGGCACTGCTCGTGCTGGTCGCCGCGGCCACGTTGGCGGCGGTGGCCTATGACCTCGCGTCGAACGGCGAGATGCAGCCGGCGAGCTCGCTCTACGGCGGACCTTTCGTCCGCGTCGATGGGACGCTCCTCGCCTACCGCAGGTGGGGCCGTGGGGGATCGCCGGTTGTGCTGCTCGGCGGCGCCGCCGAACCGTCCTGGGTCTGGCACGCGGTAGGCCCACTCCTCGCGCGCGCAGACCACCGCGTGTTCGCTCTCGACCTGCCTCCCTTCGGCTACAGCCAGCGGCGCGGCCCGTACACGATGGATCATTGGCTCCAGCTCCTGCAGGGGTTCGAGCGACACTTCAACCTCAGGCGCCCCGTACTCGTAGGACACTCGCTCGGAGCGGGCGTCGCGGCAGCGGCCGGGCTAGCCCGCCCCAGCCGAGTCGCCGGCGTCGTCTTGCTCGACGGAGACGCGCTCGCCTTCGGCGGCAACCACGCCTGGCTCGCCGACCTGCTGGTCTATCCCTACTACACGGCGCTCTACCGGATCGTCAGCGGCTCGGACTGGATCGTCGGCCGCGCCCTGCGCAACGCCTGGGGTCCGAACCCTCCCCCGCTCGGCCAGGCAACGCTCTCCCAGTTCGAACGCCCCTTCCGGGTCCAGGGAACCGACGCCGCGCTCAAGCAGTTCCTCGCAGGCGGCGTCCCTGGCCTCACGCTCTCCCGTCTCGCCCACGTACGCACGCCGCGAGCCGTCATCTGGGGCGCAAACGACACCGTGGACTCGCTCGCCAGCGGCCGCGCCACCGCTGCCGCGCTCCACACGCCTTTCCAGACGATCCCTGGCGCCGGCCACCTCTCCATGCTCGCCCGACCCCGCGCCGTGGCCAATCGCATCCTCGGCTTCACCACAACTGCCCGCCACGCGAACTCCAAGGTGCACCATTGGCGCTGCCGGCACTGCGGGCGGGGTGTTTAGCGCCCGGCCGCACGCCAACCCGCCTCAACCCGGACGCCGAGAGCCAAGCCGAGCCGGCCGCTACGGTCTTGGGCGTGGATGGGGTCGAGGTGCGACGCTCGCCACGGGCGCGGCGGTGGCGGCTGGAGGTGCCTTGGGGTGAGCCGGCCCGGCTGACCGCGCCGCGCTCGATGAGCCGGGTCGAGGTGGAGCGGGTGCTCCGCGATAAGCGGGCCTGGATCGAGGAGCAGCGCCGGCGCCAGGTGCCGCGGCTGGGCCTGGAGCGGCTCGCGGTCAGCGAGTCGGAGGCGCGCGTCGGCGCGCGGGAGCTCGTTTCGGCCCTCGCCGAGAAGGAGGCCGAGCGGCTCGGGGTCGCCTACCGGCGCATCCGGATCGGCGGCCAGCGCACGCTCTGGGGCTCGTGCTCTCCCTGCGGCACGCTCTCCTTCAACTGGCGGCTCGTGCTGGCGCCCGCAGGGGTGCTCGACTACGTGGTCGTGCACGAGCTCTGCCACCTGCGCGTGCCCAACCACTCGCGCCGCTTCTGGGGGCTCGTCGAGGAGCGTCGCCCGCACTGGCGCGAGCAGCGCGCCTGGCTGCGGGAGCACGGCCCCGAACTGCTCGCCTTCAAAGCCTCCGAGTGACGCCCACAGACTCGACGGCCCGGCTGACCCGCCCGTCCGGTCGCAGTCAGTCACGCGCGGCGCGAGCCCGAGAGCGCGTGAGGGTGTCTAGTCTGACCACCACTCGTCGATGCGGACGCCGTCGCCTTCCTCCGGACGGTCGGACCCGATCGCGAGCAACTCCAGGCCGTCCGGGCCGCCCTCGAAGGCGCGAACCGTGCCCGGCGCCACGCGGACCGCGTCCCACGGCCGTAGCTCGAGAACCTCGTCGTCGAGCTTGACCCGGCCGGAACCGCCGACGACCACGTAGACCTCTTCCTGCTCGCGGTGGCTGTGCCCGGTCCGGCTCCGGTAGCCCGACCCGTACCGGAAGAGGCTAACCCCGAGATGGTCCGAGTCGAGATGCTTGCGCGCGAAGCGCGCCTCGACCTCGCCCGTCCCTCCGGCCTCGATCTCCTTCAGGTTGATCTTCGTGTACCCGCCCATCCGTCCCTCCCAGGGGTCGATGTCCAGGCCTCTAGATTCACTCAAGTCGCACCGGCTGCGTCGACCGTGACCTTTCATCCGCCTGACAACTACCCCAACGCCCGCTGGAAAGAGCCGAACGCCTTAGCGCTAGGCCAGCCTGGACGAGCCTGACCTTCGCCCCGTTTGCGAGGTCGACGCTGTCGCCATCCGCGACGTGGTCGATGCGCCCGAGCTGACCAACGCGGATCTGGATCATCGACCCAGGCCGTTCCAGCCCTCGGAAGATCGCGGTCGAGCCGTTCCTCTTCATCGGTCTGATCGCAGTGCTCGGCGAGCACTTCCGCAAACCTCTCGCCGAGCTCCTGCTGCAACCGCGTCGACCCCTCGATGTCGGTGAAGAGGAACGTCACCGTCCCGGTCGGAAGCTCGGTCAGCACTCGCTGATTCTCTCCCGTCCGGAGGCGAAGGTTAATGGAGGCGGCGGGTACGAAGGGCAGCCCGACCCTCCGCCCGTGAAAGAGTTACGCGTTCCCCTTAGGGTCCCTCATAACGCAGAAAGGAGCTCCCATGCCAAGGGTCGTGCTCACCCACGCAGTGGTCGACATTGACCGCTGGTTGAAGGGCAAAGCCGAACGGGCAGAGGCCATTGAGTCGGGCTCGGGCAGCAACGTGGTCGATTACGTCGCCCACGACGGCAGCAACAACATCGCCGTCAGTGCCGATGTCAGCGATCTTGCCGCCATGCAGGCGATGCTTGCATCGCCGCCCCCCGAAATGCTGGCCCGGATGGAAGAACACGGCGTCGTCCCTCCCATCACGGCCTACACAGAGGCTTAAGTCTCACCCCCTCGATCGAGCTCAAGGACGGCGGCGGGGACCCTCGAACCAACATCGAGGGTCCAGGCCGCTGGCCTGCAGGTGGAGGCGGCGGGACCGAACCCGCGTCGGCAGCCCCGCCGCTCCACAATGGACTAATGGCCCCAGCTACGACCACTGGCCGCTCGGGGCATCGGTGACTGCGCCGACGCGCATGTACCGGGTGAGAAATCGGGTCCTGCACCGATCGTCGGTCTTCGGCTCGGTTCAATCCGGGGGCTGAAGCCACTGGACGCCATCCGTGAGGTCTTCTTCCCCAGGAAACCGGCCCATCAGAGCAGTCAGCGCCGCTACGTAGCGACCGATCGTCGCTTTCGATCGTGGCATCGCCTTGTTTGTGCTGTAGATGATCCCGTAGTGCGACTCGCCATCTGCGGCGCGCTGTGCAATGAGCGGCGCGAAGTCGGCGACATTCTCGGTTAGAAGCGCCCGTCGCTCGGCAGTCATGGTTGCCAGTAACTCCTCGTCTGACAGACTCAAGAGTTCGGGGCGCTCCTTCACGCTGGTTACGTCGTATCCGGCTTCGCGAAGCTCGGAGGCGACCTGTGGCGAGTAATGCTCGTCGAGGCAGAGCCTCACGCGAAGACCGCTTGTTCACGCTGCCAAGCCTCGTGTTCTCGCTCGGCAGCGTCGGCGGTTCGCTCTCGCCAAGCGTCGACCTCGTCTTTGAACGACGCGTAATAGCGAACAGCTCCCCGGACGTAGCTGACTGGGATATCCAGGTACTCAGCAGTATCGCTGACGCGTTCGGCCTCGCTGGCGCCTTCCGTCGCGAGCAGAGTGTCGATGATCTGGGCAACCGTCAGCCTGCTGCCGGCCAAGGTGGCCCGCCGTCCAGCGGCGCCATCGCGGAAAGCGATCAGTGGGTGAGCGTCCCGACGCAGACCCTCATCGATCAACCGCTCGTACAGCGCCGCGGCCGATGTTCCCGACTCCTTCGCCCGCCGCTCGAGCTCTTGCTTCAGATCGGGGCGCAGCCGGATCGACATTCCCGTCTTCGCCATGAAAGCTGCTCCCTTCTTTCGTGACATTGTATTACAGTGTAATACTGTGTGTCACAGTATCTAGACGTTAAACCTCCTTGTCAAGGCGGCTAGCGCACTTCGCGGGTTCTCACCCTCTCCTCCCCGGCCGGTCCGGGCGACCACCAACTGCGACCGTTGGTTCCTTATGAGAGGCTGTCCAGGAAGGCGCGTGGGGAGAGCACGGGGATCGAGCCTTCCAGTTCGAGCAGGTCGGCGTCTCCGGTGACCAACGTGGCGCGGGCCGACCCCGCCGCCGAGATCAGATAGTCGTCCTTCGGATCTCTTGAGGTGATGGCGGGCTCCGTGTCCGGGTCGACGACTCTCTCGGCGAGACCACGCAACAGCTCGAGGAACCCGTTGATCTCCGCCTCATCGAGATGAGCCTGGAGTTTCGGCCGAGCGAGCGTCGCCTCCAGCTCCGCGAGAAGGCGTTCTGTTACCACGAGCTCGAACTCACCCTCGAGCCATTTAGCGAGGAGAAGTGCCGGCGCTCCCGTACGCGCAAGCAGCCCGGAGATCAGGACATTGACGTCGAGCAGTGCCCGCACTAGCGGCGACGGGTTCGGTGCTGCTCCTCGACCGCGAGACTCAACGCCTCGTCCTCCCCCAGGTCCGCCTTGGCCCAGATCCGCTCGAGCAGCTCGAAGCCGAGATCGCGCCGCAACGCCTCCTCGATCACGTCGCTGTCGCGCCTACCCGTACGAGCTGCCTTGACCCGCACGGCTCTCAGCACCCGCTCGTCGAGTGTCACCGTCGTCCTCAGCTTCGGCATAACGGCATCATAGCATCATGATGCGTGCATGCGCTCTGTGGCGCCTGGTGATCGCCTGACCGGTTTCAGATAGGGCGTCGACGCGGTAGCAGCGTCGGACGGGTCGGTGAAACCTAGATCGCGATCGCAACAGGGACTGGCAGAGACGTTCGGCCCTCCCGTCGAGGGCGCCTGCATCGTCCTCGGCGGGCGTCACCGCGCCTTCACCGTCGAGTTGAGTCAGGCGGCGTACGGCCGGAGCTCGAGCACCCGGGCAAGGGCAAGCGGGTCGACACGATGGGGCGACTCGAAGCCTTCGAAGAAGCGGTGAGCGCGGATGAGATGCACGATCAGCCCCGGGCCGGCCAGCTCCTCGCCCGTCCGCCGGTTGCGAACGTGCCAGGCGACCGACGCATGCCGCACTCCGCCTCCGGCGCTGCACTGGCCGCTGTGTGGGCTCGGGGCCCAGGGGCAGATCTGGAATCCGGTGAAGACTTCGACTCTGACGTCGAAACGGCCGCAGACCCGCGCCGAACGCCCACGAGCCTCCTCGGCGGCGTCGAGCAGCCGCTCGAGCGCGTTCGCGAGCTCGTCTGGGGACAGGTTCGACTCCCGAAGAGTGCGGGCGTCGGCTGCGAGCACGGCCGCCAGGCGCTCGTGCTGCCCAAGGAAGCCGGCTTCCGAGAACTCGCCGGGCCGCATGCGGCGCTCGAGCTCGTCGACGGGGATTGACGACGGTTCGCTACTCGCGGGCAGGCACCTCCGCTTCCGACCATAGCTCGCGCATCACAGGGCACGGGGCCGCTGCTTGACGACCTTTTTCGGCGGCGGCATCAGCCGTCCGACGGCGTTCGCAGCGGCCGCGAAGACATGCACCGACCCGATGGCGATCTCCTCCTGCTCCTTCTCCGCCGGGGAAACGAGCCTCAGCGGCATCACGTACGCGGGCTGGAGAACCGCCTGGCGTGCCTGATAGCCGAGCTCGACATAGCCGAAGCGCATGTCGAGGACGTCGATCCGCCCGGTCTCTTGCGCCCAGTACCGGAGCAGGTCCTTCTCAGCCGCCTCCGGCGGACGCAGCTCCTTGACAGGAGCCTGGACCTTCGCGACGGGGCGCCAGATCCGGTCGAACCCGGTCAGCTCGCCGTTGTGGTCCATGTACACGATCAGTTTGCCGCCCGGCCCGTCCACGGGGACGCCGCCGACGAGTCGCTGGAAGGCGACGCCCACGTCGATCACGCGTTCGGAGACTCGCTGATTCTCGACGCTCGCCTCCCCCACTGTCAGCCGCGTCACCTTGAGCAGCTTGAACTCCCTGACCGGAGCGAGCTTGTGAGCGCTGACGAGCTCACGGGCCCGCTTTTCTGCCTCGCCGTCGCTGATCTTCAGATTCGCGGTGCCATCGTCGACCTGCCAACGCGAGCGATCTTGATAGCGCACCGCACCGGACGCCTTGAACATCGTTACGACATGCTGCCCAGCCGTGAACATGAACTGCTTCGCGTCCTGCACCTGTGTGACGTCTGCCGGCTCGAGCTTCAGGGTCTGCGCGAACTCACGAACTGCCTTCGCACTTGCGCCGGGCCTCCCCAGAGCGAGGATCTGAGTCTTGACCTTGGGAGCGGCCTCGAGACGCTTGATGAAATTCACTTCGGGCACGTCGACCTCCTCAGGTCCGGTACTTCCAAGCGAGCCAGTTCGTGGCCGACACCGGCCAGTAGAACCAATTCACGGTTTCGAACTCACGGCGGTTGATCGCCTCGCTCTGGGTCGCGCCCGCGGCGATCGCGATCGCACTGTCGCCGAGCCACCACGAATACGCGTGGTCGAGCCATGAGTTGGCGAGCTGGTAGCCGGTTCCGGCGTCATCGCCAAAGTCGCTGCCGAGGCTGGAGTTCCACCAGCTGTCGTGGCCGTCCCCGATGAATCCGAAGACCATGTGCAAGCCGCGCATCGGGCCGCTCCATACCGACCAGATGTGGCTACCGGTCGTGTTCAGGACCGCCTGGCAGCAATCCAACACGAGCCACTTCATCATCTTCGAGCCGAGCTTCCACGTGTCCGACGATCCGAGGCAATTGTTGTGAGAGACAGCAAATGCGATGTGCATGATGCTGCTCCAGTTGCCGCCGTGGTCGGCGAAGTAATAGAAGTCGACGTTGTCGCTCCAATTGAGCGCATCGCCGCCGAAATCCGGATGTCGGATGTCGGTCTCCCACGCGTTGTCGTTCCCCCAGTCGAAGATCCTCAAATGCCCGTGACTTCCCATGTGGTTGTAGAAGCCCTCCGCATGGTCGTCTCGGTAGCTGAGATTGTTTTGGTTGCAAGGCCCAGCGTGGAACGTGTTGATCCATTCCACGCCGACGCAGACGGGAATCGTCACGAGCACCTCCTCCTTCCCCTGTCGAAAGCAACAGCCAAGCTCTCAGAGCGCCGTCACCCCAGCGTCACCGTGACGACCTCCTTTGCCAGACCCGCTCCCAGATCAGCTCGAACGCTGACCCCGCGGTGGCGAGGAGTGGCTCGGTGTGTGACGCCCGGAACTCGAGCGTGCACACCTCGAGGCGGTGCTCCAGCAACTGCTTGCCGAGACCGACATCACCCTTGCACTCCTCGGCGTTCGGGCAGTCCACCATCTCTGCCGGTCGTTCCGCCCACCAAACCGTAACTACGACCGCTGGGCTCCATGAAAGGCTCGCAGTTCCCAGCCGTCATCGCGCCGTGGTCTTCGCAGTACCACGTGATGCTGTCGCGACCACTCCTCTACACCGCGGTGACACGCGCGCAGCGGCTATGCGTGCTCGCCGGCGAACACCGGGCGCTGCTGACCGCAGTCGCGCGCGCGGAAGGACGGACACGCCACTCGTCGCTCGCCGAACGACTCCGATAGCGCCCGGCCCCAAGACGGTGCCTTGCCCTCCTAGCGGCCGGGCGCCGGCGTTGGTCTCACTTGCCCCAGCTACGACCGTGGCGCGGCGCTGACCCCCAGCTCGCGCAAGCTGGAACGCCGCGAGCCGGTCTCGTATGCCGCGGCGCCTACCGGAGTCGAACCGGTGTTTCCGTCCGGACAGATGGTGGAGCGGCGAAGTGCCTGCGCCTGCACTCGCGACACCAACATCGGCGTCCTTCAGGCGCGACGACGCAGATCCTACGGTGTGGCGCCACGCTCGCCTGGGGCGGCGAAGGTCTAGACACTGTCTCGATAGGCGTCTAGCCTCAAGCCGCATGGCCCGGGTACTGCACCGGCTGGGGCTCTTTGCTGCCCGCCGGAAGTGGGTGGTGCTCGGCGTGTGGATCGTCGGCATCGCACTTTTCGTCGCCCTCGCGCACACCCTCGGCAGCAACACGAGCAACAACCTGCAGCTGCCGGGAACCGACAGCCAAGCCGCGACCGACCTCCTCGAGGCGCGTTTCCCGCCGCAGCAGAACGGCAGCAACCCGCTCGTCTTCTACGCGCCGACCGGCAAGGTCACGGACGCGAGCAACAAGCAGGCGATCGAGGCCGCGTACAAGCGGCTGAAGACGCTCCCGCACGTCGCGACCGTCGTCGATCCCTTCTCCCAGCAGGGCGCACACCAGATCAGCAAGGACAAGAAGACGGCGTTCATCCCCGTGCTGCTCGACGTGGGCGGTGCCGAGCTCACCCAGGACATCGCCGAGAGCGTCCTGCACGCCGGGGACCCGGGCGTGAAAGCGGGCATGGAGGTGGCCATCGGAGGCTCGGTGGGAGGTGAGCTCTCCGAGCCCGAGACCGAGAGCAGCGAGGTCGTCGGCCTGGTAGCCGCGATGATCATCCTCGCGTTCACGTTCGGGACGCTCGTCGCGATGGGCCTGCCGATCCTCTCGGCTGTGCTCGGCCTGGCGGTGGGGCTGTCGCTCATCACGCTGCTCGGCCACGGCGTGACCGTGCCGACGATCGCCCCGACGGTCGCGACGATGATCGGCCTCGGGGTCGGCATCGACTACGCGCTCTTCCTGGTCTCGCGGCACCGCGACAACCGCAAGCAGGGGATGGAGCTCCACGAGTCGATTGCGATGGCGGTCGCAACCTCGGGCAGCGCCATCGTCTTCGCCGGAACGACCGTCGTGATCGCCCTCCTGGCGCTTCTGGTCGCGGGCATTCCACTGGTGACGGCTCTCGGATACTCGGCGGCCGTCGCGGTCGTGACCGCGGTGGTCGCGGCCCTCACGCTGCTGCCGGCCGTGCTCGCCGTCATCGGGCAGCACATCGAGTCGGCCCCCGTGCCCGCATACCTGCGACCGTCGCCGAAGGACGTCGAGGGCGGATTCTGGGGCGCCTGGGCCCGCGCCCTGACGACGCGCCCGTGGTGGGCGATCATCGGCGTGTTCGCGCTGCTGATTCCGCTCATCGTCCCCTTCCTCTCGTTGAACCTCGGCCAGGAGGACATCGGCGCCACACCGAAGTCGACGACGGAGCGCCAGGCCTACGACTTGATGGCGGCGGGCTTCGGCGTCGGCTACAACGGCCCGCTCCTCGTCGCGGTCAAGCTCGGGAGCCCGGCGAAGCAGAGCAGCGAGTACACCAGCCAGTACCAGCAGGCAACGAGCCTGCAGAAGCAGCTCGAGCAGGAGCAGAAGCAGGGAAAGAGCCAGCAGCAGTCGCTGCAGGCACAGGCCGACTCGCTCAATGCCCAAAGCAAGCAACTGACGGTGCAGCAGAGGCAGCTCGAGCAGCAGGAGGGCAGCCTGAAGGCGCAGCAGGCCGCCCTCGAGCAGCAGGCGAAGGCGGACACGCAGGAACAGACTCAGCTCCAGGCCTCCGCGAACAAGCTCGAGGCCGAGCAGGTGGCGCTGAACAAGGAGATCGTCGCGACGGGGTCGCAGGCGAAGAAGGTCGTTAGCGACGGCGCCAAGACGACCAAGCAGCTGACCTCCGTGCTACGCCGGCTGACGAAGAACCAGGCCGAGCAGAAGAAGGTCGAGGCGCAGATCGAGCACACGCAGGACCCGGCCGAGAAGAAGAAGCTCGAGGCGAAGCTTCGCGCGCTGCAAAAGGAAGAGGCGAAGCTCGAGAGCCAGCTCGAGAAGCTCGTCCAGCAAGATCAGGCGAACCGCGAGGCCTCCCAGGCCCTGCTCGCCGAGGCGCAGGGTCTGCGCAAGCAGGAGGTCAGCGTGGCCAACCGCGCAATCGCGCTCGCCGGACAGTCGGCCGCGCTCGCATCGGATGCCGTCGCGCTCGTGAAGCAGAAGCAGGCGCTCGTCCTGGAGGCGGCCGACCTGCAGGTCCAGGCGGCGAAGCTGCAGACGCAGGCGGCGAACCTCCAGACCCAGGCGGCGCAGCTGCAGACGCAACAGATCGAACTCCAGGGCCAGCAGCAGAGCGCGCAGAGCCAGCAGAAGCAGGCCGAGCAGCTGCAGAGCGAGCTCACCGACGAGCTGACGCAGGCCGGCGGCGACTCGCGCGGCACCGACCCGCGGCTCGTGAACCTCCAGGACGCGCTCGGCGGCGCTCAGGGCGTGAAGGTGGTCTCGCCGCCACGGATCAACAAGCCGGGCGACGCCGCGACGTTCACCGTGATCGCGACCACCGCCCCTGCGGCGCCCGCCACCGCAGACCTCGTGAGGACGCTACGCACCTACACCATCCCCCAGGCGACGCAGGGGACGGACCTCAACGCGTACGTCGGCGGCCAGACCGCGAGCTACGTCGACCTCGCCGCCGCGATCTCGTCGCGGCTCGCGCTGGTGATCGCAGTCGTGATCGGGCTCAGCTTCTGCATCCTGCTGGCCGCGTTCCGGTCGTTCCTCTTCGCCGCGCAGGCGGCGGTCGCGAACGTGTTGTCGGTGACGGCCTCGTTCGGTGTGCTGACGGCCGTCTTCCAGAAAGGCTGGGGCCTGAGCCTCGTCGGGCTCGACACCGCGAGCGGCACCGACCCGATCGCGAGCTACGTGCCGCTGATGATGTTCGCCGTCCTCTTCGGGCTCTCGATGGACTACCAGGTGTTCCTGATCTCCCGGATCGAGCAGCACCGTGCCGAGGCCGGAAGCGACCGGGACGCGATCCGCCGCGGCCTCGCAAGCGGCGCACGCGTGATCGTCGCGGCCGCTCTGATCATGATCGCGGTCTTCGGCAGCTTCGTCCTCAACGCCGACCCGACGGTGAAGCAGTTCGGCGTGGGCCTCTCCGTGGGTGTTGCTCTCGCCGCAGTCTGCGTGCTCGTGTTCTCCCCGGCCGTCCTCGTCCTGGCGGGACGAGGCAGCTGGTGGATCCCCGCCTGGCTCGACCGCGTCCTGCCCCACATGGACGTCGAGGGCGCAGGAGCGCATGCCAAGGCACCCGTCAAAGCGATGCCCGCGGGCACGACCGCCGCCTCCTGAGCTCGCGCCCAGGACTCAGGTTGGTTCGTCGGCGAGGGCCGGGTCGAGGGCGACCGTCTCGACCTGGTCGCTGCGGCCCGCGGTTAGATAGACGACGCCGGCGATGATCAGGAGCGCTAGGGGGCAGCTACGGGGCCGTCGCCGATCCCGAGTCCTCCCGCGCTGCGGCTCTTGCCGGTCCAATCGGCGGAGCCTTTGGCTCACCGCCCGGCTCTCAACGCAAAGGTATTGAGCCGCGCGGGTCGTAGTTTTCGCGGCAGGCGGGCCTCGTGTTACCCCTTCCCGAGGTCCGCCGATTCTTCTGGCATGGGCTCAGAAGGTGCGAAGCGGCCCGCCCCCTTCCGGCGACAGCCGCTCCGCGAAAGGATTAACGGCTGCACGCGGGGAACGGTTTAGTTGCCGACGCGTCTAACCAGGGGTCAGGTCGTGCGGACGCTCCGGTCCAAACTCGGTCTCCAGCTCGCGAACAGCCACAGGCTTCCCAGCCAGCGAGCGGTCGTCTTGCTCGACGCCGAGGAGCTTCTGTAACTCGCTGATCCGGCGGTGTAGAGCCCGCCGTTCATTCGAGACCTCTCGCTCGCGGACACGCAGCGACTCCGACGCGGAATAGCCGAAGTCGATCTGTTGATGCAGGCGACGCCGCTCCGCAGAGAACCGGGCCTCGATCGCTTCCAGAGCCGCCAGCTCTTCGCGGAATGCGTGGGAGTCGGTCTCGTCCACAACTCTTGTATCGGCAGCGCACCTGCGGCACTGAATCGTGCTGCGATTCCCGAGCGCCTGTTGGGCATGAATGCCTAGGCACGAACCACAGCCGATGTCAGGATCGCGTTGACGGCTACGGGTTGCGTCCATTGACGGCGAGATCCTCTACGGCATTGGCGGGTCAGAGCGTCTCGTTCGATATCAGGGCGCAACCCGCTGCCCCAAACGCCCAGGCAGTCGACATCGCAGCAGGAACGCACCGTTGACGGCACGAGATTCGGCGCACGGAGACGGCAGCCCACGTCGGGCCTGGCGGTCGCTCGACCGGGCGACTCCTGTCTCAAGTCCACGCTGTCCCGGTCGATGCTCACCCTTGTGTTGACCGGGTGCGTGAAGACGATCTCCCTGACGGCTGTCGGGCTGGGCCTCGGTGTCGGCGGGTTGATCGGAGTTGTGACGATTTGGCTCGGCGCAGAAGCGGCGGCGGCGAGCTCCCCCGCAGCGGTGGCCGACTTTGGCAACCCCGGAGGGCACTTCCCGGTACCGCGCGCGGGGCGCGCGGTCGACGCGACGCGGCCCAACCACGTGATCGGCAACGGCCGACCGACGAGCTGCACGTCGGCCGCCGTGGTGCGCGCCGTCGCCGCGGGCGGGATCATCACGTTCAACTGCGGGCCCCGGCCGATCACCATCGTCATGAGGTCGACGGCGCGGGTGGTCAAGACGCGGCGTCGGGTCGTGCTGGACGGCGGCGGCCTGATCACGTTGAGCGGAGCCGGCAAGCGCCGGATCCTCTTCTCAGACACGTGTGCAGGCACCTGGTCGACCGACGACTGCGTCGACCAGCCCTATCCGCAGGTTGTCCTCCAGAACGTCACCTTCGAGCATGGCTACGACGGCACGCAGCAGGCCACCTGCACCGTCAACACCCCGAAGTGCTGGTACGGCGGGGTGGATGGCGGCGGGGCCGTCTACATCGAGGGCGGCAGGTTCAAGGCCGTCAACTCGCGGTTCCTCGACAACCGCTGCTACGCCTACGGCCCCGATCTCGGCGGAGGCGCCATCCGAGCTCTCGCTCAATACAAGAACCTCCCCGTCTACATCACCGGCGACACGTTCCGCGGTGGCCGCTGCTCCAACGGCGGCGCCCTGAGCAGCATCTCGGTCCAGTGGAACATCCTCAACAGCGAGTTCGTCGACAACAAGGCAATCGGCTGGGGAGCGAACCCCGCCTCGAGCGGCACGCGAGGAGGCGGCAGCGGCGGCGCCGTCTACCTCGACGGCGAGAACGACAACCTGCTCATCGCCGGCACCGTGATGAACGACAACACGGCCCGCGAGGGCGGCGGCGCCGTCTTCGACGTCGTCGACACCGGCTGGGGCGCGCTGACGTTCAACCAATCACATCTCCACCACGATGTCAGCGGGGAGTTCCAGACCTTCCCCGGCGTCTACTACGAGCTCGACGGGCACGACAAGGTCCCCACGATGATCAAGTCCACCGACCGCTGACCGACCCGCCCGTAGGAGACCCGGTGCGGGGCGGGATGCGTATCGTGTTCGCCAGGCCGAAAACCGTGGAGTTGCCGACCGATCAGCCGACACGCGAACTGGCAGGTGGTGTGAGGATGCCTGTGCTCGGCCTGGGCGTCTGGCAGATGGCCGCAGGCCGCGAGACCGAGCAGGCGGTGGAATGGGCGCTCGAGGCGGGCTACCGCCACGTGGACACGGCTTCGCTGTACCGCAACGAGCAGAGCGTCGGCGCGGCCCTCAGGAGCTCCGGCCTGCCGCGCAACGAGGTGTTCGTCACGACGAAGCTGAAGCCGGGACGACCGAGCGCAGCGCGGGAGCTCGACAGGAGCCTCGAGCGGCTGGGGCTCGACTACGTCGATCTCTACCTGATCCACTGGCCTCTTCCGCTCGTGAATTCCCGCATGTGGCGACAACTCGAGTCGCTGCAAGAGGCGGGACGGGCGCTGACGATCGGAGTGAGCAACTTCGGACAGGACCGGCTCGCGAACCTCATCGGTTCCGCCGAGCGCGTCCCCTCCGTCAACCAGGTGCAGTTCAGCCCCTTCCAGTACCGCCGCCGGCTCCTCGAGTACTGCAACGAGCAGGGGATCGTGTTCGAGGCCTACAGCCCGCTCGCGCGCGGAGAAGGCCTGCGCGACCCGACGATCGCCGGCATCGCCGAGCGCCTCGACCACACGCCGGCGCAGATCATGCTCCGCTGGGCGATCCAACACCAAGCCGTGGTCATCCCCAAGTCGAGCCGCCAGGAGCGCATCCAGTCGAACGCGCGAGTGTTCGACTTCGAGCTCGCCGACGCGGACATGCGGGCCCTCGACGCGCTCGATCGCACGAACAACAGCGCCCAGGCACGCGGATAGTGTGGAGCGCATGATCCGGATCGTGAGACGCCGATCGTGACCGATCCGCGCGTCACCCCGGAGTGGATCGCCGGGCATCTCGACGATCCGAGCGTGCGCATCGTCGAGGTCGATGTCAGCGGCGCCGCCTACGGCGGTGGGCACATTCCGGGCGCGGTGCTCTGGAACGCGTACACGGACCTGCGACATCCCGACTACACGCTGCTCGACGACACCGAGCTCGCCGAGCTTGCCGAGCGTTCGGGCATCGCCGACGACACGACCGTGGTGTTCTACGGGTACGGCGCGCATCTCGGTCACTGGCTGCTGACGAGCCGCGGTCACGCGGATTCGCGCTTCATGGATGGGCCGCGCGACCGCTGGACCGGCGCCTGGGCCGACGATCAGCCGTCACCGGACCGCGCGTCGTACACACCGGCCCAGGCGGGCGGGCTCGAAGCGACCCGCGACGAGGTGTTGCGCGGCGATGCGCTCGTCGTCGACGTCCGTTCCCGGCGCGAATACGAGGGCGAGCACTTCTGGCCGTCGGGCGCCCCGGAGGAGGTCGGGCGCGCCGGACGCGTACCCGGCAGCGTTCACGTCCCCATCGACGCCTTGCGCACCGAGGACGGCGACTACCACGACCTCCATGCGCTCCGCCGGGCGTTCGAGGCGGCGGGAGTCACGTCCGATCGGCGCGTGATCACGTACTGCACGATCGGCAACCGCGCGAGTCAGGCGTGGTTCGCGCTCAACGAGCTGCTCGGCCATCCCGACACGGCCGTGTACTACGGCTCCTGGGCGGAGTGGGGCATGCGCCCGGACACGCTGGTGGCATCGGGACCGGCGGAAGGAACCGTGTCGTAACCCCGCAGTAGTGCACCCGGCCCATCGAGCATGCGCACGCGGTTCAGGAAACCGCTGGCAGCTCAGTTCCTCGTTCGAAGGCAAGTCTCATACGTGCGCACGACGGCTCGGCTTGCGATGACACCAGCTGCGACCCTGGTGGTTGGGCGCTATCGGCCGCGGCCCTCTAGCTCGAGCCTGTTTGGCTCTTCCAGTAGCGGTTGAGAGCACCCTGGGTCTTGATCGTCCACACGAACCAGCCGACGAGCGGCAGGAGGATCCAGAGCCCTGTCCAGCCGGTCATCGGTGCCTCTCGTCCGTCGCCGCGGTACATGTTCCCGATCTCCGACGGCATGACAAACCAGTTGATCGGGTTGAAGATGATCGCGATGAGGAGGCCGAGGATGCCGCCGATGCCGTTGCCGGTGTGACGTTTCATCTCCTCGAAGTTCTTGTAGTACCAGTACAGGTGGTAGATACCGAGCGTCACGATCGAGAGAACGATCACGAACAGAATCCCGCGCGGCCTCCCAACCGGCCCCTGCGCACGCATCGAGCTCGCCGGCAAAGGCGGCTGGACGACCGCGTCCGGCTGGGCGGCGGGCTCTGCCAAGCCCGGGGCCGAGGGCTCTTCGGGGGTCTCGTTCACAGGGACCACCTCCGTCGTAGACACGACGCGGCCCGGAATCATTGCCTTCCGGGCCGCGATGGACTAGGCCCCAGATCCTAACCGCCTCGACGCTGTGGCGCCTCGTGGTGTACGGGCCGCCATGCGTGAGGTGCGCAGCCAGTCCGGCTGGCCGACCGGAGGCGGCGGGAATCGAACCCGCGCAAGGTTCCGGTCGGCATGCCCCAACACGGTGGGGAGACATTGTCGACCGAACTGCGAAGACGTAGGGTCAGTAGTCCGGACGAATCGAGGAGAGGGGTCGGATGAAACCGGCAGGTTGGGAGCGCTGGGCGCCGCTCAGCGGCATCGTCTTCTTTTTGCTGACCATCCCCACGCTGTTCTTGCCGGCGAAGGCACCACCGAGCGCGGGGGACCCGGCTGCGCAGTGGGCGGCGTTCGTCCAGGATCACCGCAGCGCGTATCTCGTCTCCATGTGCTTGTCGGGGCTAGCGGTCATCGGCTTCCTGGTCTTCCTTGCCACACTGGCGACCCGGCTTCGCGCGGCCGACCAGGAGTTGCTCGCTGTGGTGGCTCTCGGTGCCGGGCTCGTCACAGCCGCCATTTGGTACGTGTGGCTCTCCTTCGAGGGTGTCCTTGCGTGGACGTCGCCCAGTGGCATCGACCCCACAGTGGTCAAGACGCTGCTCGCGGCGGCCGACTTTGCGTTCCCCTTCCCGATCGCCGCGCTAGTGGGTGCAACATCGATCGCAGCGCTGCGGTCGGCGATCTGGCCGAAATGGCTCTCATACATCGGACTCGTGGGCGCGGTTTGGCTCCTTGTCGGCGGGATGGCTATGGCAAGAAACGGATTCTTTGCACCGACCAGTGGTGCCCGTCTGACCGGCTGGGCGTTCTTCTTCCTCTGGGTGCTCATGGGGAGCGTGTTCCTTCTGCGCAAGCCGCAACAGGGACGCGCGGTCGGCGTGTAGAGAATTCGTGCGGGAATCAAATCCGCGCAAGATTTCAACAGACTCGTCGTCGGTGGCCAAGTCGTGCCCTCCGAGAGCTGGCTCGATCGGCCGGCCGAGCGACACGACTTCTCCGATCGGGGCTGCTAAGGCGTTCCGGTGCCGTAAACGAGGTCTAGCGCTTCCTTGAAGCCGGCGTGCACTCGGAAAGTCTCAGCTGCAGGATCGAACTTCGCCCCCGGATCGAGGTAGCGCCAGATGTACTGGCTCCCTCCCCCGCCACCGCCGGTTTTGAGATAGCCGATCACTTGAGAATTCGAAGAGTTGCTCGAGTACGAGCATCGGGTCCTCGTCCGCAAGGCCCAGTCGCTTTTCCCATTCCTCGCGAAACTTTCCGATCGGGAACTGGACGCTGCCGATCCTTTTGAGGACCTCGAGGTGCTCTTTGTAGAGGGGAACGTGCTTCGCGATCTCATCGTCTGGCTCGCGCAGTAGGTACCTGGAATACGCAGGCCGAGCAGCAACGACTCCCGTGTTGTCGAACTTTTCTGAGCGATCATCGGACTTCTGGTACGCACTCAGAGATGCACGGTGCGCGCTATACCCGGGGCACGGAGTTCTATCTCGCCACCGGCGACATCTACGCCACGCAGCAGCTCCTAGGCCACGCGGACGTGAGCACTACCGCGAACATCTACGTCCAGGGATCGCCGGCCGACCTAGAACAGAAGCTCGACAAGGTCTGGGGCGAATAACACTCACGCAGTTCGGTTAGCGCGGGGAAGCCCAAATCGCCGAGGAGCGCAGCGACGAGGATGGGGGTCTGCGATTTGGGCGCGGGGGCCCGCGGTAACCGAACGCTCGCCTGGGCAGTGTCCGGAATGACCTCTGATAACTACCATCGCCGACATGTCGAAGTTCCACCACAGGCGCTGTCTGATCTGTAACGAGCCGTTCTCCGGCTTTAAGTGATGAAGCGGTGGATGGCCTCGTTGGCGTTGTCCTGAAACGACGGATTGGCCAGGTCGGGGAGGAAGTCCGCTTGGTTGACCAGCAGACCCGTGAGTGTGTTGGCCGCGCTGGCGTAGAACATGCCGCTAGACAGGTTCGGGTCGGTGACGCCGTCGACGAGCCTCTTCGCTCCCACGTCGAGTGTGTGTGCGAGACCTAGGGCGGGCATGACGTACTTGGCGGCTACCCGCATCGGTAGGGGAAGGCCGCTGGGGGCTTGGGTGCCGGTGGTGTTCCCGGGGCTCACGGTGATGAAGCGGAGTTCGGGGTGCTGGCGGGCCAGGTAGGCCATCCAGAGGGCCCCGATGTACTTGGCCTGCCCGAACGCTAGGTTGAAGTCAGGCTTTCTGCTGCCGAAGTAGCTGCTGTCGATGACCGTGGCGAGTTCATCGGCTGAGGTTGAGACGAAGGATGGCCCTTTCATCCGCAACTTCGGAACTCCGCGGACTGCTTCACTTCCGGCGAGGACAGCAACCTCGCCAAGCCGCCCCTCGGCCAGAAGCCCTTCGAGGAGGACGACGTGGCCAAGGACGTTCGTCGCGAACACGGTCGTGACCCCGTCAGAGGTCAAGTCCATCGTCTTCGGGCCAATGACGCCGGCGTTCATGACCAGCGCGTCGAGGGATCCGTCGACGGCCGCCAGGCCAGTGCGGACCGAGCCCAGATCGGCGACATCCATGAGAACGATGTCAAAGATGTGCCGGCCGGTCACGGCTTCAAGTTCGGCCTTTGCCGCTGTCGCCCGGTCTTGGTTCCGGCACGCCAGGTAGATATGGCCCACCTCGGGGCGTAATGCCAGTTGCCGGGCCACCTCCTTGCCGATCCCGACGTTGGCGCCCGTGATCAGCACGGTCTTTTCTGGGAGTGTGCTCATAGGGATTCCCTCTCATCCTTGCGGTCTGCCGAGATTCTGGATTCGGTCATCCAGAATGGTCACGAAAAACTGGATTGTCAAATCCATCTGGTGCTAGCTTGATGACCATGGCCGTTACGCAGACCAGGACGGGTCGTCCTCTCACCCCCCGCGGACAGGCGACGCGCGAGCGGATAGTGTCGACGGCCGCAGCCGAGATCTTCACGCGGGGCGTAACGGCCACGACACTTGAGCACATCAAGGCCGCAGCGGAGGTGTCGAGCTCACAGCTCTACCACTACTTCGAGGACAAGGACGCCCTCGTTCTGGCGGTGATCGAGCACCAGGCGCAGGCTGTGCTTGCCGGCCAGGAGCCAGAGATCTCACACCTCGACAGCCTCGAGGCGTTGCACGCCTGGCGTAATCACCTGGTTGCGTCGCAACGGCGGGCCCGCTGCATCGGTGGCTGCCCGCTCGGAACGTTGAGCGGCCAGGTATCGGAGGCCATGCCCGATGCACGGCTAGAACTCGCCGCGGGATTCAATCGCTGGGAGGCCGCGATCAGGCACGGGCTCGCAGCCATGCACCGGCGCGGTGAACTCCTGGAGAGCGCAGACCACGAGCGGCTCGCCACAGCAACCCTGGCTGCCGTCCAGGGTGGGCTGCTACTGACGCAGGTCACACGCAATACAGCGCCGCTTGAGGCCGCGCTGGACGAGATGATCGCTCACATCGCCGCGCTCACGCGCGCCGCCGCTTAGTCCGGCGTCGTCTCACCTGATGCTGCGGACAACTATTCCGATCGACGCGCTTTCCGATCAACTGTTGCGATCGAAAAGCGCCAATTTGCGGGGAAAGTGGAGGCGGCGGGAATCGAACCCGCGCAAGATTTCGGTCCGGCTCACACCCACGAACGGGGTCATCCTCTCACCGAGTCACAAGCAAAGAGCACCGGCAGCAACCTGACAACAGCCCGAGACGGGACCAGCAGACAGTCACAGTCCTCTCACCTGGGGCGGCTTTAGGCGGGCGCTGGGCGGTCGCGTTACGCGTGCGAGCCAGCTGCTCGACTTCGTCGAGCCAGGCACTCGCGCGTCACTTCACCGCCTCGCCGGCCCTTCGGCCGTGGTGCGTCATGTGGCTTCATCCCGGTAGGCGGAGGGCCGATGCGGGTGCCGGTCGGCTAGTAGCCGTACGGCTCGATCCGCTTGCGGGGCGCGGAGATCAATTCGCGTGCTACGGGAAAGCACGCCGGGCAGAGCCGCTCGTATCGTCTCTCAGGTCGCCAGAGGGCATCCTCGATCGACTCGACCTCTAGCTTCTCGAAGTCCGGGCACGCCGTCAGGTGCATCGTGCCGGTTGATCGATCCCGCCAGCCGGCGAGGGCAAAACGCAGAATGATCTCGTCTAGCGGGTTGCTCACCTAGCCCCACACCTTCGGTCAGACGTTGCTTGGCGGACACTTGTCGCCTGCGCGCCCAGGGTGCCGCTCTGCGAGATCCGTCGTATGGTCTCGTTGGGTCAAATCGGCCGACGACCACGGCCGGCGATCTCACGCGACCAGCGGGCTCCGATCATTCTTCCGAGCCGTGACTTCGGCCGGCTCTAGGTACTCGGGGGAGAAGAAGATGAAACTCGCCTAGTAGGTCAGCGACAAGTGCGAGACGCCTCAGTGGCGCGTTCCGCTCAAGCCACCGTCCACGACGAGGCCCGTGCCGAGCACGAAGCGAGAAGCGTCGGATGCGAGATAGGCGATCGCGTGAGCAACATCGTCGGGGCGCCCGAGTTCGCCGAGCAGTTGGCGCGCCTTGACGGCCCGCAATGCCTCCTCCGGATCTTCGTAGGCGTCGCGCAAGTACCGGTCGACGAACGGCGTCTGAATCGTCCCGGGCAGCACGGCGTTGACGCGGATCCCGTATGGCGCGCAGTCGACTTGGAGCGATTTCGTGAACGCGAGCACCGCACCTTTCGATGCTGCATACGAAACTCGGCGCGCCAAACCGGTCTCGGCGATCGCCGACGAGACGTTGACGATCGCGCCCGACCGTTGCACCATCATCGTCGGTACAACCGCGCGGCACATCAGGTAGACGCTCCGCACGTTGACGCGCATCACGTCGTCCCAGAGCTCGGGGCTTGTCTCCTCGAGGTCTCCCACGCCCCCGATGCCGGCGTTGTTGACGAGCACGTCCACCCGGCCGAACCGCTCGAGTACCTGCTGCACAAGGCGAGCGACATCCGAGGCGTCGGCGGCATCGCCATGAAACGAAAGATCGGCCTCCGGTGCAGGCTCAAGATCTACGGCGGCGACGGTCGCGCCGAGCGAACGGAAGAGCTTGCTCGTCGCCAGCCCGATCCCCGAAGCAGCTCCGCTGACGAGGCAGACGCGACCGCGCAGCAGAAAGGCTTCATCTACTGTCGCGCTCACGCGCTCGAACTCCGAATCACGATGGCCGAACATTCGACGAGATCATTCGCCACGCGGCAGGAGCTCAGCGCTCTCTGGCTCGATCTATTCGATCGGCCGACTCCCGAGAAGATCATCTGCGTCGGCCTCAACTACCGTTCGCACTCGGCGGAACAGAATGTCGAGCCTCCGACGCACCCGCTGCTCTTCGCCAAATGGCCGAACGCGCTCATCGGCTCGGCCGAGCCGATCCGCCTGCCGCGGATCAGCTCGAAGGTCGACTTCGAAGCGGAGCTTGGCGTGGTCGCGGGCGAGCGCGGCGAGGTGTGGGGATACACATGCCTCAACGACGTCTCCGCCCGTGACCTCCAGTTCGCCGACGGCCAGTGGGTGCGCGGGAAGTCGCTCGACACGTTCTGCCCAGTCGGGCCGGCGCTGGTGCCGGCCGAGCGCGTTCCGGATCCCCAGGCGCTGCGCATTCGGGCGCTCCTCAACGGAGACGTGATGCAGGACGCAACGACCGCCGACATGATCTTCCCGGTCGACGAGCTGCTGTCGTTCGTGCAGCAGGCGATCACGCTGAGCCCAGGCGACCTGGTGGCGACGGGGACCCCGGAGGGCGTCGGTGCCTTTCGCGTGCCACCGGTGTTCCTCGGTGACGGCGACGAGATCACCGTCGAGATCGACGGGATCGGCCGCCTCACCAATCGCGTCTCCTGCCGATAGCCGGATGGCGCTCTCCGACGAAGGTCGAGACATCCGACGGCTCGGCGGCATCGTTCTGCAACGACGGCATACGGGATCCTGTCGAGAACCTCCGGGAACGCCAATGCCCGACGCCTGCAACTGCTCACGCTGGGACTTCGTCGACGTTCCGCCAGATTGGACCGCCCGGAAAAGCGAAATCGGACATGGAATCGGGCCTGATCTCGATGCTGTAACCCGGCGTCGTCGGCGCGAGATAGCGGCCTCCGACGACGCGGACCGGATCGACGAAATGCTCGTGCAGATGATCGACGAACTCGCACACGCGATCGTCGAACGTGGCACCGACGGCGATGTAGTCGAACATCGACACGTGTTGTGCGTACTCGCACAGGCCGACGCCGCCCGCGTGGGGGCAGACCGGAACGCCGAACTTCGCCGCCAGCAGGACGACCGCGAGCACCTCGTTCACGCCGCCGAGCCGACAGCAGTCGACCTGGCAGACGTCGATCGCGCCGAACTGGAGCAGCTGCTTGAACATGACGCGGTTCTGCACGTGCTCGCCGGTGGCGACGCGTACCGGCGCGACCGCCTCGCGGATGCGCGCGTGGCCAAGGATGTCGTCCGGGCTCGTCGGCTCTTCTATCCACCAAGGATCGACCTCCGCCAAGGCCCGGGTCGACTCGATCGCGCGGTCGACGCCCCAGGCCTGGTTCGCGTCGAGCGACAGTCGGTGATGCGGACCGATCGCGTCGCGCACGGCCCGCGCGCGGCGCAGGTCGGCGTCGAGGTCGCCTCCGACCTTCAGCTTGATGTGCGTGAACCCCTCGGCGACGGCTTGGCGGGCGCGTTCCGGAAGCGTGTCTTCGGGATAGCCGAACCAGCCGGCGGAGGTCGTGTACGCGGGAAAGCCCTCGGCGATGAGGATCTGCTCCCGGTCCGCCTTCGTCGCCGCCTTGCCGTAGAGGATCTCGAGCGCAGCGCCGGGCGTGAGCACGTCGTCGATGTACCGGAAGTCGATGCACGCGACCACCTGTTCCGGCGTCATATCGGCGAGCAGCTTCCAAAGGGGCTTGCCCTCGACCTTCGCGAACAGATCCCAGACGGCGTTCACGATCGCCGCGGTCGCCAGGTGGATGACGCCTTTCTCCGGCCCGAGCCAGCGCAGCTGGGAGTCGGTGACGAGCCGCCGCCAGAGTCCTCCCAGGTCTGCAACGAGGTCCTCGACGCTGGCGCCGACGACGTGCGGGGCGAGCGCTTCGATGGCGGCGACGCAGACTTCGGTCCCACGTCCGATCGTGAATGTGAGGCCGTGTCCGGTGAGCCCGCGCGGGTCGTCGGTCTCGAGCACGACATAGGCGGCCGAGTAGTCGGGATCCGGGTTCATCGCGTCCGATCCCGCGCCGCTGCGCGAGGTCGGAAAGCGAACGTCGTGCGTGACGGCTCTCACGATCCGGGTATCCCGGCCGGCTTCAGGCACCGCGGATCGCGATCCCGGTTTGTGGGTCGAAGAAGTGCAGCGCCCGGGGGTCGACGGAGACCTCGACGTCATCGCCTTCGACCACCCGCGTGCGCGGGCTGAACCGGGCGACAAGCGTGGCCGATGCCGGCTGCTCTCCGCCGGCGAGTTGTTCCGCGAGATGGTCGTCGCCCGCTTCGGCCGCGAGCTCGCGCAGATCGTCTGTGACCGCCTGACGCGCCGCAACGGTGAAGTGGACGAGCACCTCGGAGCCCAGCGCCTCGCACAATTCGACGCGGCCGCGTAGCCGCGCGCCGCCATCGCGGCTCGCCGTTTCCGCGTGCTCGATGTCCTCCGGGCGCACACCGAGCACCACGGACCGGCCTTGGTACGCCGCGAGCCACGGCTGCTCGCCGAGCTCGAGGCGCACGTCGCCGAGGAGGACTGAGCGCCCCTCCACACGCGCCTCGAGCATGTTCATCGCAGGGCTCCCGATGAAGCCGGCGACGAAGATGTTCACGGGGCGGTCGTACAGCTCCTGGGGCGGCGCGACCTGCTGTAGCTGGCCCTTGCGCATCACCGCGACTCGGTCGCCCATCGTCATCGCCTCGACCTGGTCGTGTGTGACGTAGATCGATGTCACACCAAGGTTTGTCTGGATCTTCTTGATGTCTGCTCGCATCTGAACGCGCAGCTTCGCATCGAGGTTCGACAACGGCTCGTCCATGAGGAACACCGCGGGCTGGCGGACAATCGCGCGGCCCATCGCGACTCGCTGGCGCTGCCCGCCGGACAGGGAGCGCGGCTTCCTCTTGAGATACGGCTCCAGGTCGAGGATCCGCGCAGCTTCGTCCACACGGCTGCGGATCTCGTCCTTCGGGAGCTTTGCGAGCTTCAGCGGAAACGCAATGTTGTCGCGAACGCTCATGTGAGGGTAGAGCGCGTAGTTCTGGAACACCATCGCGATGTCGCGGCGCTTTGGCGTGAGCCCGTTTACGACGCGGTCGCCGATCCGCACGACGCCGTCCGTGATGTCCTCGAGGCCGGCGACCATCCTCAGCGCGGTGGTCTTGCCGCAACCCGACGGGCCGACCAGGACCATGAACTCGCCGTCCGCGATCTCGAGATCGAGCTTGTCGACCGCGACTGGGCCGTCGCCGTACGACTTCGAAACGCCTTCGAACGTCACCCTAGCCATCGATCACTCCTCCAAGAGTCCACTGACTCTTTCACGCACTGATCCTCAGCACGCCTGGACGCTGGCGGGGGGCGCCCGCAGGGAGTGTCACCCGGAGGGCTTCGGCGTCGCGCTCCCAGGTAAGGGGCGCGCTCGATCCCACTAACTCGACGTGCGTGATAGGCACGTGGTGCTGGCCCTCGTTCTCTCGGAGCGACGTGATAACGACCGTGCCGCGCCTCGGCCAAGCGAGGAATGTGGCGTAGAGCGTGTCCTCCCGGGTGGTGAAGCGAATGTCCCTCTCGGTGAACTCGCGCCCGTTCACGTCGCCGAAGACGCCGTGGGCCACGGCGGCTGTCTCCGTCGGGCCTTCGCCGAATACCCGCCACGGTCTGCTCGCATAGATCGCCTCACCGTTCGCGTCCAGCCAGCGACCGATGGCTCGCAACCTCTCTGCAGCCTCATCGGGAATCGATCCGTCGGCGCGCGGGCCAATGTTCAGAAGGAGGACGCCATTCTTGCTGACTACATCTACGAGGTCGCCGATGAGCTCGTTCACGGGTTTGTAGTCGGGAGCCGCCACGTCGCACCACGAATTGCGGATGATGCTGCTGTCGGACTGCCAGACGCGGGACGAGGTCGTGCTCATTTGACCCCGCTCGATGTCGTAAACCGCAGAACCGTCGGCGAAGGCGCTCTGCCCGTCGAGCTCGCCGTGCTTGTAGTTGATCACCACCCCCCGGTTCCGTTGCGTTTCCCGGTTGTAGTAGTAAGCGGCGAATCGCGACAGGTAGGGCTGGAAGACTGGTTGCTCGATCCACCAGTCGAAATACACGAGCTGCGGCTCGTAACGCTCCACGAGCTCGACCAAACGCGCGAGCCAATCGTCCAGGAATTCCTTGTCCGGCTGGTTCGTCGCGGGCTCGCGCTGAGCCGGCCCGTAAAAGTCATCGTAGCGCGTGTCGGCCACATCCGACGCAATGTCCCGCCCGCCGTTGAAGAACCACCAGTGCTCTGCTCGATGGTATGAAGCGCCGAAGACGAGACCCTGACGCCGAACTGCCGCGGCGAGCTCCCCGAGAACGTCTCGCTGAGGCCCCATCGCGACGGCATTCCACCGCGTGAACGAGCAGTCATACATGGCAAAGCCGTCATGGTGCTCGGCGACAGGCACTACATATTTCGCCCCCGCCTCCTTGAAGAGGCTCGTCCATGCATCGGGATCGAATTGCCGGGCCCTGAACCGGGGGACGAAATCCTTGTAACCGAATGTCGTCTGTGGGCCGTACGTGTCCACGTGATGCTTGTATGCGTTGGAATCCTTCAGGTACATGTTCCTCGGATACCACTCGTTCTCGAACGCAGGCACGGCGTACGGGCCCCAGTGGATGAAGATGCCGAACTTGCCGTCTTCGTACCACTGGGGCACGGAATAGCTCTCCAGCGATTCCCAGGTCGCCTCGAAAGGTCCCGCCGAGATGACCTGCTCGAGAGCGCGGTCAGGGCGGGGGCTCATCATTGCTGTCACCCCTTGACCGAGCCCGACGTGAGACCCGACAGGATCCAGCGCTGCGCGACGATGTAGATAAGGATGACGGGCAGGATCGTCAACAGGACGTCGGCGGATACCAGAGCCCAGTTGGAAAGCCCGGCGGACGAGCCCGTGCCGAAGAAGTTGAACACGGAGAGCGTCATCGGCCAGTTGTTGCTATTGCTGAGGAAGTAAAGCGGATTGATGAAATCGCCCCACACGTTGAGCACGTCCAGGACAGCGCAGGTGAACAGCACGGGCCTGAGCAAGGGCAGAATGATCCGGCCAAACGTGCGCAGCGGCGACGCCCCGTCGACGAAAGCCGCTTCGTCGAGTTCCCGCGGGACTGAGTCGACGAACGCGTAAATGAGGAAAACATTGAATGGGATCATCTGAGACGCGTAGACGAGAATGATCCCGATCTGCGTGTCGATCAGATGCGTGTACTGCATCACCTTCGTCAGCGTGACGTAGTTCGTGGGGATAGCGATGCCCGCGATCAGGAGGAAATAGATGACGATGTGCCTGGGAATCCTGCGCCGAGCGAGGGCGTAAGCCGCGAGGGCCGACAACAGGACGGCAAGCGCCGTGGCTCCGAACGCATACAACGCACTGTTAAAGAAGGCCTGTAACAAATTGGCCTGCGAGTTAACTGCAGCGAAGTTGCCCCACTGCGGATGCAGCGGCAGCGACGGGCCCAACCCGACGGCCGCAGGCCCCGTTTTCAACGAGTTGACGACGACGATGTAGATCGGCGCCAGGGCGATGATTCCCGCACCGCTGGCGATCAGGTAATTGATCGTCGTCGGGATGGCCCGGACGGCCTTCATGTCTGAACGCTCGGTCGCGCCATGACGCGGATGACCACGAAGCTCAGGACGAGCATTACGATCAGGAAGAGACTGGAGAAAGCCGTCGCAATACCGAACTGGCCGAGGCCGACCTGGGTGAAGATGGTCGTGTAGACGGTCGCGGTCGCGTAACCAGGACCGCCGCCCGTGAGTACGAAGACGATGTCGAACACCCGCAGGGCGTACACGAGGTTTATCACCGTCGTGACCGCGAAGACCGGCATCATCATCGGCAAGGTGATGTACCGATAGGACTGCCACCGGGAGGCACCGTCGCAAGACGCCGCCTCGTAGAACTCTCGGGGAATGGCCAGCAGACCGGCGATCAGGATGACCATGATGTAACCGACGCCCTTCCATGTGTCGACGCCGATCACGCTCCAGAGCGCCAGGTGTATGTCTCCCAGCCAATTCTGGGCCGCACCGCCAAGGGCGAGCTTCCGCAGCGTCGAATTCAACAGTCCCGTGCTGGGGTCGAGAAGCGACCGGAAGACGATCCCGACAGCCACCAACGGCAGCAGGTTGGGGATGAAGATGATCGCCCGGTAGAGCGGGGCGAGCCGCTTGATCCCGTCTGTGAGGAGGATGGCCAGGACAAGCGCAATGGCCGTCTTGAGGAAGACTGTGGCGACGGTGAATATCAGCGTGTTCTTCATTGCCATGATGAAGAACGAATTAGGCGCAAAAAGAGCTCTGAAATTCGCCAGGCCCACCCAGTGGAGGCTGGTCGTGTAGGCGGTCCAGTTCGTGAATGCGAGGGCGATGCCGAGAATGCCAGGCAGAAGCACCAAGAGGAAATACAGGCCGAACGCTCCGCCCGCGAACCAGGTCGGATAGAACGCGGAGCGAGATCCACGCCGCCGTCGGTGACGCCTAGTGTCCGAGCGAGCCTCGCTGCCGGCCAGGGGCATGTCGCTCGTCGGTGGTGCCGCTGCGGGGGATCTTCTCACGTCCTTGTGTGTGCAGATGAAGGTCGGCCGGGCACTCGCCCGGCCGACCTCGGCGAACTAGGACATGCGTCAGTCGGTGCTCGTCGGGATCACGGCCAGTGCGGGTCCCCTACCGCCTGGGCCTGCTGCGCGCGTCGCATGTCGATGTTCTGGAGTACCTGCAACGGCGACAACGCGCCTGTGAACATCGCGACCATGTCGGTGCCGATACTGCCCCACTGCGGGTTGTCGTAGTTGATGCCGACCTGCCCCACTGGGCTCGGGGATGGCTTGTACTTATGCTCGAACGCCTTCTGCTGGGAAGTCCACTTCGCGGCCACACCCTTCCAGGGGTAAGTAACGACCGTGGACTCATGCTTGATCAGGTAGTTGAGGTTCCGTGGCATCGCGAGGAAATCGAGATACTCCTCCGCCGCCCGGACGTGAGCACCCTGTTTGTAGACCAACTTGCTCGGACCACCAGGATTCTGGTTGATGTACTGGTTGTCGAGGATCGGAACCGGCATGAAGCCGTAGCGAGACACCGGGACGCTCGATTGAGCGGCATGGATCTGCGTCGGCAGCGTAAGGTTCGCGATCATCATCGCGTACGTCCCGCCGGCCATTGCTGGCACGGCATTGGCGTAGTCGTTGGTCAGAGCCTGGGATCCGAAGTACCCGCTCTTGTACAGCGAGTCGACCTGGGTCATCGCCTTCTTCGTGTACGTGTTGGCCGCGAAGGTCGTCTTGTTGTCGTTGAGCTTCGTGTACAGCGACGGCTGTTTGGCCTCCGCCTTCGTCAGGTTCTCGTTGAACCACAGCACCGGGTGCCAAGAACTCCCAGAATCCGCCGGCTCGAAGAGGGGCGTGAAGTTCTTGTTCTTGAGCTTGGCGCAGTCAGCGGTGAACTGAGCGAAGGTCTTCGGGAGGGTCTTGATCCCCGCTTTCGCGAAGTCGGTCTTGTTGTAGACGACGACCCAGCTGCCGCTGATCGTGTCCCAGATGGTCTGACCGTAGAGCTTGCTCTTGTACGTGAGCAATGAGCGTGTGATCTTGGACTCCCGCTTCACCCAGGGCTGGTGGGACAGGTCAACGGCGTGCGACTTGACCCGGAAGGTGGTCTGCAGGCCGGAGTTGGTTCCTCCGGGTGGCTGGATCATGAAGATGTCCCCCGGGTTCTGGTTGCTGTTGAGCTTTGTGGTGAGAAGGTTCTGGTATGTGTTGTCCGGAACGATGTTGTATTTGACGGTGATGCCGGTCTTTTTCTTGAACTTCGCAGCGAGCGCCTTCTCGGCGGGCTGCACCCAATTCTGGTCCGCGAGCACCGTCAAGCTGTAGTGCCCCTTGATCGAGCAGCACCCGCTGCCCGTTTT
Organism: uncultured Actinomycetes bacterium; assembly: GCA_963796555.1. Taxonomy (GTDB): domain Bacteria; phylum Actinomycetota; class Thermoleophilia; order Gaiellales; family Gaiellaceae; genus Palsa-739. The sequence continues at coordinate 288,582 of CAWCLZ010000001.1, forward strand.
GTGGGAGGCTTGGGCACCGCTCGTCGACGCCGCGATCAGCGCGGCCGCCGCAACAAGCGCGACAACCGTTGACGCCTTCCAGTAGTTCTTCACTCCGCTCTCCTCCTTTTTAACCCTCTAGACCGAAGTCGTGCGACGCTCAATCACGAAGTCGGGCAGCGCGATGCCCGGAGTCTCTGGAGCAACTACGAATCCGTCCGAACCGACGCGCGTCTCTCTCTCAACAGGATTAGACGTAACTAGCGACTCGTAGTAAGTGCAGTTGGGGATAGCCATGCAGAGGTGCACGGCGGGCTCCGTCGGCCCGTGAACCTCGGCACGAAGCCGGAACGAGTCCGCGAGGTGAGCGATCCGCATCGCTCCGGTGATGCCACCGCGGTGATTTGCGCTGGTCCGGACGTATGTCGCACAGCCGGATGCGATGAAGTCGGCGGTATTGAGGTGGTTGCCGTCGGATGTCTCCCCGACCAGCAGGGGTACCTCGACGCGTTCGGCGAGCCAGCGATATGCCGTCACGCTGAACTCGCGCATCGGCTCTTCGTACCAGCGGTAGTTGGCTTCAGCCAGTGCGTCGCCGACGTAGATCGCAGCTGGAAGATCGAAGCCGGCCGAGCCGTCGTACATCAGATCGACGTCCGGCCCTACGTGGGCGCGGAGCCGTTGGCAGAGCTCCGCGTCAGCGCGCGCGTCGCCCCACCCGTGCAACTTGATCGCCGTAAAGCCGGACTCGAGGCTCTGATCGGCTACCTCGAGGTACTCCTCCACGCTCGGAAACGTGGTAGTCGAGGCATACGCGGGGATCGCGTCGCGGAACGTTCCGAGCAGCCGGTGCACCGGGACGCCGAGCACTCTCGCCTCGAGATCCCACAGCGCCACATCGACGAGCCCCAGCACCCAGATGGGGAACTCTTCGGTCCGGTCGAGTTCCCACAACCGGTGCCAGAGCCACTCGCGGCGGTCGGCGCGCTCTCCGACGAGTTCTTCGCGGATGACCCGGTCAACGATGTCGCCGAGCATGAGGCCGCTCCACTCGTGGTAGGCCTCACCAACCGCGCCGTCGTCCGTTGTGATCCGCAGGACGGCGGTCGTTCTGGCGGGAGCAGACCCGCGGAGGCCCCGCCGCCAGGCGAACGGCGGCGCGACCGCCGGGAGGGCAACCAGGTCAACGTCGACCGCCGCGATCTCCATAGAGGGACGATCATCATACGAATGATCAGTCTTGTCAAGGGCTGGTTACAAGCCCGTTAAGACGCGGGCTACGAGCTCTTCGGCCGGCGCTTCCGTTCCGCCCACCTGGCGTCGATGTGCGCCGAGACCCGAGCGCTCGCGAGGTCGCCGTCGCCCTCGGCGAGAGCCTCCAGGATCTCGCGATGCTCGACCGCGGTCCGCTTCAGCGTCGCCTTGGAGGCGCCCGCGGCCAGTCGCGGCGTGGCTCCACCGTAGCGGTGGATGACACTGACGATCGTGCGCCCGATCTCGTTTCCGGAGGCGCGCATGATCGTGGCATGGAACGCGTTGTCCAGGTCGCGGAATCGGTCGTAGTCGCCGTAGGCGTTCTCCATCTCGTCAATGAGCCGATCGAGTTCTGCGACCTTGGCTTCGCTCAGGCGACCCGCTGCCTGCGCCGTCATCTCCCGCTCGAGCACCCGTCGAACAGAGATGAGGTCGTCGAGCAGCGACAAGTCGTCGTCATAGCTGAGAGCGATTCGCAGGACGTCCGGGTCGAGCAAGTCCCAAGAGCTTCGCGGTTGGACTGTCGTACCCCGCCCCTGTTCGACGCGCACGAGGCCGCGCTGCTCCAGGAGCTTCAACGCTTCGCGAACGACCGTCCTGCTGAAGCCGAACTCCTCGCACAGGGCGGGCTCGGTAGGAAGCACTTCCCCCTCCGCCAAGGCTCCGCTCACGATCCGTTCGCTCAGCTCCTCGACGACGACCGCTGCGAAACGGGCCGGGCGCCAGTTGCCCTTGGCGGCCGGACGGGCAACTGCGCTCGAGGCCATGGGCTGCTCGGAAGTCTCCATCGGATTCATCTTATGGTCCGACGAGCGCGTCTCAAGCCTTGGTCCGAGATTCGCGGAGGAAGCCGTCTGCCTCGAGTTCACTCCAGAGAGCCGCCGGGATCGTCTGTCGGTACAGGTCAACGCTGCGGCCGATCTGCTGCGCCGAGCGGGCTCCGAGGCAGACTCCCGCCACAGCGGGGTGAGCCAGCGGGAAGGCGATGGCGGCCGCCGGGAGCGACACATCATGCGTCCGGCAGACCTCGGCGATGCCGCGCGCCCGGCGCAACATCTCGCTCGACGCCGGCCCGTAGTCGTACTTCGCGTCTTCGGGAGGCTCGTCGCGTGCGAGCACGCCGCTGTTGAAGACGCCGGCTGCCACCACGCTCACCGAACGCTCGACGCAGAGGGGCAACAGCTCGTCGAGCGCGCCCTGGTCGAGCAGCGTGTAGCGGCCCGCGAGCATCACGACGTTCACATCTGTGTGCCGCACGAAGTCGGCGAGCATCTGGGCTTGGTTCATTCCCGCGCCGATAGCGGCGACAACTCCCTGGTCTCGTAGCTCTTCGAGGGTGGGATACGCCTGCCCGACTGCCTCCAACCAATGGTCGTCGGGATCGTGGATGAAGATGAGATCGACCCGGTCGAGCCCCAGCCGGTCGAGGCTCTGCTCGAGCGAGCGGAGGACACCGTCGCGGCTGAAATCCCACACCCGACGATGCGTCGCAGGAACGTCGAAGCCCTCGTCGTCCCGGCCGTACCGTGCGTCGAGCAACTCGAGCCTGCGCCCGACCTTGGTCGAGACGATGTAATCGTCGCGAGGACGACCGGCGAGTGCAGCGCCTAGCCGGCGCTCGGACAGGCCAAGACCGTAGTGAGGCGCGGTGTCGAAATACCTGATACCGAGCTCCCAGGCCTTGTCGACAGTGGCCGCCGCATCCTCGTCGTCGATCGCCCGATAGAGGTTCCCGAGCTGCGCGCAACCAAGCCCCAGCTCCGTGAGCAGGAGCCCCGACCGCTCCACGACGCGGGCGGAGATGGTCGTCACAGCTCTATCCCGTAGACCGTCGACGCGGTTTCCCAGAGCACAGCCTGCACGTCATCCGGCGGCAGTCGGTCGACGATGTCCAGGACGGCGTCGAACCACTCCTCGATCGTGCCGGCAAGCGTCAGCACGGGCCAGTCGCTCCCGACCATGCAGCGCTCGGGACCGAAAACCTGAAGCGCGTGCTCGAGGTACGGGCGCACGTGCTCGCTCGTCCACCGGTCCCCGGCCTCGGTCGCCAAGCCCGAGAGCTTGCAGCTCACGTTCGGGAAACTCGCGAGCCGCCCGATGTCCTCCCGCCATGGATCCAGGAGCGAGGCGGCGACGGGAGGTTTGCCCAGGTGGTCGAGAACGAAGAGAACATCGGGACAGGCCTCGACGAGCATTGCGACCGCCGAAAGCTGATCGTGGGTGGCGCAGAGATCGAAAGTCAGGCCGCAATCGGACAGGAGCTGAACACCGTTCGCAAGCTGCGGGTCGACGATCGCCTCGGGAGGGCAGCCCTGGAGCAGACGCCGAACCCCGACGACGAGCGGCTCCTCCGCAAGCTCGGCCAGCTGCGGCTCGACCTCGAGGCCGCGATGCACCGGCGCATAGGCGACGATTCCCCGCACGAGTGGCGGACCTACGTCCTGGACCCAGCGCACCTCGTCGAGCGCCTCCTCCTCGCGGCACTCCGCCTGAACGAAGATCGCTCCGGCCAACTCGTATGCGCCGGCGTCGACGTCCTCCGGTCCGAAGCGGCGGCGGAGTGTCGGCTGCTCCTCGAGCCACTCGTAGTTGCGCTGCGACGGATCCCAGAGATGGAGATGCGAGTCGAGGATCCTGTTCATCAGCGGACGACCCGCGCCGCACCCCCGCCCATCACGTGTTCCACCTCGGCCAGCGTCGCCATCGACGTGTCGCCAGGCGTCGTCATCGCCAGTGCGCCGTGCGCAACGGCATAGGCGAGCGCGGTCTCGACCTCCCGCTCCTCGAGCAAGCCGTAGATCAGGCCGGAGGCAAAGGAGTCGCCGCCGCCCACGCGGTCGAAGATCTCGAGATCTCGCATCTGCGGCCCGACTAGGAACCGATCGGGCGTGCTGCATACACCGCTCCAGTCGTTGCGAGTCGCAGTGTGCGCCTCGCGCAAGGACGTCGCCACGAGCGCGAGACCCGGATATTCCGCGAGTACCTCGGTATGCAGCCGCTCGTAGGTAGCGAGATCGAGGCTCGTGTGTGGCGCCGCGACCCCTGCCGACTCGAAGCCGAGAGCGGCGGACAAATCCTCCTCGTTCCCGAGCAGGACGTCGACGAGTCCCACGAGGGAGCGGTTCGTCGCGGCCGCCGCCGCCGGGCCGCCGCGCGCTCGCCAAAGCGACGGCCGGTAGTTCAGATCGAACGAGACACCCGTGCCGTGCCTGCGCGCCGCAGTCATCGCCTCGAGCGCGACCTCGGCTGTGCTCTCGGACAGTGCCGTGAAGATGCCGCCGCAGTGAAACCACCGCGCGCCGTCACGACCGAAGATCTGCTCCCAGTCGACCTCCCCAGGTCGGAGTTGCGATGCTGCCGAGCTGGAGCGGTCGGAGCAACCGAGCGCAGCCCGGACCCCGAAGCCGCGTTCGACGAAGTTCAGGCCGTTGCGGACCTCGCGGCCGATGCCGTCGTACGGCATCCACCGCACGTAGGTCTGATCGACGCCGCCCTGGAGGATGAGATCTTCGAGCAGCCGCCCTACAGGGTTGTCGGCGAACGCGGTGACGATCGCCGTGCGAAGGCCGAAGCAGCGCCCCAGCCCGCGCGCGACGTTGTACTCGCCGCCGCCCTCCGATACGGCAAACGAGCGTGTCGTCGCGATCCGCCCGTCGCCGGGGTCGAAGCGGAGCATCACTTCGCCGAGGGCGACGAGATCGAACCGGCACCCCTCGCGCGAGCGGAGGTTCACGCCGCCACCAGGCACGAGGCGGCGCGGGCGCGCCGTTCAATCTCGTCGAAGCGACTGCCGTGGAGAAGTCCCGGCTCGCAGATCCATGTTCCCCCGCAGGCGCGGACGGAAGACAAGGCGAGATACTCGCCGAGGTTGTCGGGATTGACCCCGCCGGTCGGGATGAATTCCACGTCCGGGAAGAGTGGCGCGACGGACTTGATGAATGCGGGGCCTCCGAGCAACGAGGCGGGGAAGATCTTGACGACTCGGCATCCGAGCGACCGCGCCCGATCGATCTCGGACGGAGTCGCCGCGCCCGGCACGAACAGCACACCTGCCCGCTGGGCGGCGCGGATCACTTCTTCGCTGGTCGAGGGGGAGACGCCGAATTGCGCGCCGGCTGCGACGGCGTCGATGAGCTGTTTCTCGCTCAGCACGGTGCCGGCTCCGACAGTCAGTCCTTCGAGTTGCGAAGCGCGGCGGATCGCCTCGACAGTTGGGCCGGCACGAAAAGTGATCTCGACCGAGGTCAGGCCGCCGGCAAGAATCGCCTCGCACGCGCGCAGCGCGACGTCCGCGCTCTCCGCGGTCAGCACCGGCACGACTCGTCCGTTCATCGCGCGAGCCAGCCGCCGTCGACCGGGAGCACGGCCCCGTGCACGTAGTCGGACGCCGCCGAAGCGAGGAAGACGAAGGCGCCAGCAAGGTCTTCCGGCGCTCCCCAACGGCCGGCCGGAATCCGCTCCAGGATCTGCCGCGAACGCGTCTCGTCCCCGCGAAGAGCCGCGGTGTTGTCGGTTGCGATGTAGCCCGGCGCGATCGCGTTGACATTGACGCCCTTCCCGGCCCACTCGTTCGCCAGCGCCTTCGTCAGTTGGGCGATGCCGCCCTTGCTTGCTGCGTATCCGGGGACGGTGACGCCCCCTTGGAACGAGAGAAGCGAGGCTACGAAAACGATCTTCCCGTTGCCGCGGTCGACCATCCTCCGACCGAGTTCGCGGGCCAGCACGAACGGTGCGGTCAGGTTTACCTCGAGCACGCGATCCCAGATGTCGTCGCCGTGCGCGGCGGCCGGTTGTCGCTCGATCGTGCCCGCGTTCAGCACGAGGATGTCGATCGGAGGGAGCCGATCGACCAGCGCGTACACGGCTCTGCGGTCGGCGAAGTCGCAGGGAAATGAGGGAAACTCGTCGTCGCCGCGTGCCGACTTGCTGGCACCGATGACATCAGCGCCCGCGTCCGCCAGCGCGTGCGCGGCGGCGTTCCCGATGCCACGTCGGGCTCCGGTGACGAGCGCGGTCTTGCCCGTCAGGGCGAAGCTCACGCCCTGCAATCGACAAGCACCTTCATATCGGAAGTCCCAGCCGAGAGCTCCTCGAACACGGCAGGTAGACGCTCGAGCGGCTCGACGCGAGAGATAAGGCGCTCGAGCGGCAGCGAATCGGACGAGACGATCTCGATCGCGCACTCGTAGTCCTCCGGTTCGTACACGCGAGCACCGCGCACCTCGAGTTCCTTCCAAAAGAGGTCGAAGAGGCGGACGGGCTGCGGATCCGAGTGGATCGCGACCACGACGACCCGGCCCCGAATCGACGCCGCCTGGGTCATCGCCAACGCCGCCGCCGGCGCCCCCGAGACCTCGAAGACGACGTCAGCGCCGACACCCTCCGTCAGCTCGTCTATTACGGCGGCGAAGTCTCCTGCAGCGGGAGCGACCGTCTCGAGCCCGAGTTCCGCCGCAAACGCCAGTCGGCTGGGGTTGATCTCGTTGACGAGGACGCGGGCACCCTGTTCACGCGACGCGAGCGCGACGAGGAGACCGATCGGGCCGGCACCGATTACGAGGCAGGTCTGGCCAGACTGGAGCTCGGCCCGCCGGACATCGTGGCAGGCGACAGCGAGCGGCTCCACGAGCGCCGCAAGACGGAGGTCGACGGAGGCGGGGACGTGATGGAGGGTGAAGGCCGGAACCGTCCAGGAACTTTGGAACGCGCCCGGGGTGTCGATGCCGAGGAACTTGAGGCCGCGGCTCACGTGGCTGTACCCCTTGTCGGCCGGCGTTTCGGCGCGAGCATCAAGCGGCCGCACGACAACGGGGTCACCCGGGGAGAATCCTTCTACACCGGCGCCTACCTCGCCGACGGTGCCGGACATCTCGTGGCCGATCACCTGCGGTGGTCGGACGCGGCTATCCATCGCGCCGTGGGCGATGTGAAGATCGGTGCCGCAGATTCCACAGTAGGCGACATCGAGCCTCACCTCGCCGTCGCCAGGCGTCTCAGCGCGCCCTGGCCTCACACTGAAGGTGCGATTGCCGTCATAGTACGCGGCCTTCACAAATAGATCATATGACAAGATGATTCGATAACGCGAGATCGTCCCGATTGCCTGCCGCATCGACGCTGAGTTGGTCGACGGCCTTCGTCCTCGCCTTCGCAAAGATTCGGGAGGCACCAAGAAAGGTCACCGTGGCCATCGCATCCCCCCTTCGAAAGAGAGGCACGAGGCCGAGGACCGCTCGCGCAGAAACACCGAAGCATCATACGAATGATCATTTGCCGTCGAGCTTCGGTCACTCGCGGAGATCCCGCCGGCGTAGCCTCAGGATCATTCCGGAACACTGGCCCAAGCGAGTGTGACGATCAGGTGGTCGGCGGCATCCTGCTCGTCGAGGAGGACACGGCACCGCCCTCGAACCCGCAGAGCCTCTACGAGGTTCGGTACGAAGGGAAATCCATAGACACCGGCGCGACGATGAAGCGACCACCAGCTGCGACGGCTCGGTTCTTTACGACCCCCACCTACGACCGATTGCGCCAAGTAGCCGCTCGGCTGGCGATCGTCCCCTCCCGGATCAGGTCGAGGAACGACAGGCCTTGGTTGCGATACCGCTTGGCGGTCGAGACAACGAGGCGGAGGTTCGTCCTCGACCATCTCCTGCTTCGCGCCGCGGTCACCCCGCTCGAGGCGCTTCGCCAACTTGACCCCCCTCGGCCGCGGTTACGAGGTTGCCTGACAACTCATGCCTGCGCGGCCCCATGCGAAGTCGAGAGCTTGAAGCCCTGCCGGCCGCTCGCGGCCGGGCGAACGCTCGAGAGAATCGAGGTACCCTCGCACCCTTGATGCCGTCTCCGGTTGCTTCCAGCAGGAGCTTGCGGGTCGCGATCCTCGCGCCGATCTCTTGGCGGGTGCCGCCGCGTGGTTACGGTCCGTGGGAGCAGTTCGCATCTCTGTTGACTGAGGGGCTGGTCAGGGCGCGGAGTCGACGTCACCTTGTTCGCTACTGCAGACTCGATCACGACGGGCTCGCCTCGTCGGTACGGCGCCGACCGGCTATTCCGAGGATCCCGGACTAGACGCGAAGGCCTGGGAGGCACTGCATATCTCGGCGGTGTTCGAACGGGCAGCCGAGTTCGACCTGATCCACAACAGTTTCGACTTTCTGCCGTTGACGTACAGCGGTCTGGTCGAGACACCGGTCGTGACGACGATTCACGGCTTCTCGTCCGAGCAGATCGTCCCGGTCTTCGAGAAGTACAACAGGCCGCGGCTACTACGTCGCGATCAGCGACGCCGACCGGAACGAGCATCTCGTGTATGTGGCCACCATCCACCACGGCATCGACCTGAACGAATTCGAGCTACAGCAGACGGCGCGGGTGACTACCTCCTGTTCTTCGGCCGGATCCATCCGGACAAGGGGACAGCGGAGGCGATCGACGTCGCCGAGCGCATCGGTATGCCGCTCACGATCGCCGGGATCATCCAGGACCGCGGCTACTTCGAGCAGCTGGTGGAACCGCGACTCGACGGGGAGCAGGTCAGCTACATCGGCCCGGTCGGGCGTGCACGTCGCGGAAACCTGCTTGGCGGCGCGAGAGCCCTCCTTCATCTCGTCAACTTCGACGAGCCGTTCGGCTTCAGCGTCGTCGAGGCGATGGCCTGTGGCACGCCGGTCATCGCGCGGCGACGCGGTTCGATGGCCGAAATCGTCCGTCACGCCGAGAACGGCTTCCTCGTCGAGACTCTCGACGAGGCCGTCGCCGCCGTCGCCGCTGCGAATGCGCTCGACCGCGCAGGCGTGCGCGCATCAGTCGAGGATCACTTCGACGTCGAGCGGATGGTGGACAAGTACCTCGCTCTCTATCGGAACGTCGTGGAGCTCCACCGCGTCGCCGAGACCGGCAAGAAGGAGTCCGCGAGCCCGAGATCGCCGGCTTACCGGTTTCGGGTCGGCGTCAACTATTGGCCGGCTCGCACGGCGATGAGCTGGTGGTCGCGCTTCGATCGAGAAGAGGTTGCAGCCGATTTTGCACGGATCGCGGCCTGCGGTCTCGACTCGGTCAGGGTGTTCCTGACCTGGGAAGGCTTCCAACCGGCCCCGAACCGCGTCGACCGAGCGATGCTCGAGCGGCTCGTTGTGGTCGCGGATCTGGCCGGCGACCTCGGACTCGCGCTCATCCCCACGCTCTTCACCGGTCACATGAGCGGAGTGAACTGGATCCCGGCCTGGGCACTCGGAGGCTCGCTCGGAGATCGGCGCTTCCGGGTCGTCTCGCACGGCGACGTCGCACGACCCGGACTCCGCAACTGGTACACCGACTCTGCGATCGGATCTGCCCAAGCCCTCCTGGCGGAACAGGCCGCTGGCGCCCTCGCTGGGCATGAGGCGGTCTGGGTCTGGGATCTCGGCAACGAGAACTCCAACTGTGTGACCCCTCCGACGAGGGCGTCCGCGCGCACCTGGCTCGCGCGGCTCGCCTCAGCGATCCGTGGTGCCGACGAGACGGCGCTCCTAACGGTCGGGTTGCACATGGAAGACCTCGAAGAGGATCGGCGGCTGGGGCCGCGCGAGGCCTCCGAAGCGTGCGATCTCCTCTCGATGCACGGCTACCCGATCTACGCGCCCTGGGCCGACGGTCCGACCGACGAACAACTACTCCCGTTCCTGGCCGACGTGACCCGTTGGCTGGCTGGGCGGGGATCGCGATCTCCTGTTCACGGAGTTCGGGCTCCCCACCTACCGCCGGGGGAGTCCGCCAGCTCCCCCCTTCTGGTCGAAGAGGATGCAGCGGCCGCGTACACGGCCGCTGCTCTGGAAGCGCTTCAACGCTCCGGCTGTCTCGGCGCCATGCTCTGGTGCTATTCGGATTACGACCCGGCGCTCTGGGAGAGTCCGCCCTTCGATCTAGCTCCCCACGAGCGCACGTTTGGACTGTGGCGGGTCGACGGTTCACCGAAACCGTCGGTTGCGGTCGTGGCAGCGTTCGCCGGCGCCGAAGGGTGCCCCGCCGGACACGCTGACGCGTGGATCGACATCGATCGGGACGAGTTCCTTCTGGACCCAGAGCGGGCAACTCCCCCGCCTCTACCGCCGGTCTCGGACAGTCGTCCGGGATCCCCCGCGACAGTCGCCTGATCGCCTACGCGTCGCGCTGGTGCAGCGAGGACGGCCTCGAGGAGGTCGCGAAGTCGTGCGGTCGCAAGGCAGATCGAGCTGTCGGCGGCGCCGTAGTAGAGCCGAAGCTCGTCGCTGCTCGGGTCATGGAGAAGGCCGCAGGGGAAGACGACGTTCGAGACGTCGCCTGTTCGCTCGTACGCCTCGAGCGGCGCGAGGATCCAGTCGGGCAGCCGTCGCAGAACGCGGGTCGGCTCCTCGAGGTCGAGCAGTGCGAGACCCACTCGATAGATGCCGCCGGCGACGGTCTCCTTGACGCCGTGGTAGACGAGCAGCCAGCCGTGCTCGGTGCGGAGCGGCGGCGGTCCGATGCCGATCCGCAGCGAGTCCCACCAGGCGCCGGCGCGTGGTTCCAGGACCTGTTCGGGGGCGCTCCAGCTAACCAGGTCGGCAGAGCGCGAGAGGAGGATCTCGCCGCGGGCGCCGCCGAACTCGGTCTTGGGACGGTGGAGGAGCAGCCAGCGGCCGTTGATCCGCTGCGGTAGCAGCGCGGCGTTCTTGTCCTCGGGGCGCCGACGATCCCGTGGCGCTCGACCGTGCGGAAGTCCTCGGTCGTGGCGAGGAAGACGGCCGGTCCGGCCGGACCGTAGGCGGTGCACGTGATCACCCAGCGGCTCGAGCTCGTCGACCCAGACGACGCGCGGGTCCTCGAATCCCCATTCTTCGCTCGCGACCCCGTCATCCGGTGCGAGCAGAGGCTCGGGTGCGATCGACCAGCCGTCGACGCCGTTCGCGGAGCGCGCGACGGAGAGGTGCGAGATCCCTCGACGATCTTCGACGCGCGCGAGCAAGACAGTCTCGCCGTCGACCACGGCTGCCGCCGGGTTGAAGACGGCGTTCCCATAGGGCCAGTCACGGGCTGTCAGAATCGGGTTGCTCGGAGTGACGGTCGAAGAGCTCGCGCTCGGTCACGCGGCGCCGACTCGAGTGCGCGCGTCGCGGACGGCCGCGCGGACGCCGGCGGCATCGAGGAGGAGCGCGGCGTGGTGGAAGGCAAGGGTCGACTCGGCACCCTCGTTGTCGTTCAGCGCATCGCGTCCGAGACCATCGCTGCAGCCGCCCGTCGCGAAGTCGTAGAGCGGCCTCTGCAGGCGGTTACGTCCCGAGGAACCATTCGAACGCACTCGCGCCCGACTCCGTGCTCGGCCTCGCGGGTGAGGCGAAAGCGCTCAGCTCCGCCTCGACGAATGCCGCGGCGTCGAGGGTTGCTCGTCGCCGAGGCCCGGCGCAGACTCGCTTCGGCGGCGTCCGCGGTGGCCCGGAAGCGCCGAGCGCCTCCCGTCGAGCCCGCATTCATCGCCGAGCCAGCGCAGCGACTCGAGTCCGAGCTCGGCGAGGCAGGGCGACCGAGAGCGTTGCACCGGGGAGGAGGGCCTGCGACAGCCGCGCATTGTCGTAGCTGAGCTCGTCTTCGAACCAGCGCCAGTCCTCCGTTGCGGTGCGCCCGTACGCGTCGGCGAGTTGGTCGACGACCGCTCGAGAAGCCGGTCGGGCCGCGGGCTCGAGCCGGTCCGCGTCGAGGCGGGAGAGGCCGAGCACGGTGTACGCGGCCGTCGGAGAGAGACCTCGCCCGCCGAGCGTTCCGACGAGAAGGTCGAGGAGGTCGCCCGCCGGGCCGACGACGGCAGGACCCACGCCGTGGCGAAGACGGTCGCCGAGCGCCCAGATCGCCCGTCCCACGTGGTCGCCGATGTGCGCCTCGTCGAGCCAGCGACGGTCGTAGGTCATGAAGTTGCGCATCCCGCCGTCGCCGGTCGGCCGCGTGGGAGGAAGGCGAGTGCACGGTAGTACCCTCGACGTCCAGAGCTGCTCGTTGCCGCGGCCTGCAAGCGCGAGCGAGACGACGGCGAACCGGGCGACGTCGTCGACGCAGTAGCCGCTGTCGCGATTGGGAATGATTCCATGCGCGTGCTGGACGATGCCGACGTCGTCGGCCAGCGTGAGCAGATGGTCGGTGCGCAAGCTCGTCAGGTGCATGTCCGCGACGCCTACCGGCCGCCGCCGCGGCGCTGAGCTCGCCGGCCTCTTGCAAGACGAGCGCGGTTGCCTGCGCGACGGCCGGCCACGCGAGCGA
>CAWCLZ010000002.1:0-105093 GCA_963796555.1 uncultured Actinomycetes bacterium
TGCTTATCGTGCACGGGACTTGACCTGTGCAGGGTCGGCGTGTTTCGGTAGGTTGACCAGGCGGGAAGAGCGTCCAGGAGCGCCACGATGAGGGGGATCCAGTAACCACCGTCGAGATCGAGTCGATCCTCGCCAGCGAGGAGCTCACGGCGCTTCTCGAGGCGTCGGAGTCGAGCGGCCAGCTACGGCAGGTGGAGCTGGTCGAGGTGCTGGAGCCGCTCGACCTCGATCCACTGGAGACCGAAGCGGTCTATCAGGAGCTCGACCGGCGCGGCATCGAGCTGCTCGCCGAGCCGGAACGCGAGCGAGAGCCCGAGCCGCCGCCCGAGAAGGCGCCGCCCGTGCAGCCGCTCGAGACGACGACCGACGCGCTCCAGCTGTTTTTGCGCGAAGCCGGCCGGCATCAGCTGCTGACGGCCGCACAGGAGGTCGAGCTGGCCAAGCGGATCGAGCGGGGCGACGGCGCCGCGAAGCAGCGCATGATCCAGTCGAACCTCCGCCTCGTCGTCTCGATCGCGAAGAACTACCGCAACCAGGGTCTCCCTTTCCTCGACCTGATCCAGGAAGGCACCCTCGGCTTGATCCGTGCGGTCGAGAAGTTCGACTGGCGCCGCGGCTACAAGTTCTCCACGTACGCGACCTGGTGGATCCGCCAGGCGGTCGCGCGGGCGCTCGCCGACAAGGCGCGGACCATCCGGATGCCGGTCCATATCGTCGAGCGCATGCAGAAGATGAACCGGGCCGAGCGCACGCTCTGGATGGAGCTCGGCCGCGAGCCGACGCTCGACGAGATCGCCGACGAGGCCTCGCTGCCGGTTGAGCAGGCGCGTGAGGTGCGCGCCGCAGCGCGGGCGTCGGCGAGCCTCGACCAGCCGGTCGGCGACCAGGACGACGCCGTCGTCGGCGACTTCGTCGCCGGCGACGATCCGCTGCCGGAGGAGTGCGTCGAGGGAGCGCTGCGCAGCCAGGCCCTCGCCGTCGCCCTCCAGGCGCTGACCGAGCGCGAACGGCAGGTGCTCGTCCTGCGCTACGGGCTCGTCGACGAGGAGCCGAAGACGCTCGAGCAGATCGGCAAGCGGCTCGGACTCACCCGCGAGCGCGTCCGTCAGATCGAGCTCGACTCCCTCCGCCGTCTCGCGAACCTCCGCGAGATGCAGATGATGGCGACGTAGCTCGCGAAGCTGACGCTTCGCTCGCTGGGCTACGGGACTCCGCTGCCGGGAGAGCGCGGTCTCCCGGCAGCTCCGTGCTGCCTTGCCTTTGGCGTTGGACGGGCGCCTCTCTTGTGCGCGCGCGGCAGAGGCCGGCGCGAGCGCGGTTCGGCCTCCGGCTAAGTCCGGCTACGCCGAGGCTTAGCCTTCGGCCCTTCACGCCCGCCTAGTTGGAACGCCGAGCGCGCCGGGCGGAGCGGGAGCTGAACTCGCCGCGCTACTCGGTCCGGAGGTAATGCTCGAGGCCCGGATTTGCCGTGCGCAGCTCGCGGAGCGCCCGCGTTTCGAGCTGGCGGACCCGCTCGCGTGTGATGCCGAGCTGGCTGCCGACCTCTTCGAGCGTCTGCGGCGGCTCGCCGTCGAGGCCGAAACGCAAGGAGAGCACGCGCTTCATGCGCGGGTTGAGCTGCTCCAGCGCGCCGGCCAGCTCCTTCCCGCGCGCCTGCTCGGCGGTCTGCTCGTGTGGGGCGAGCGAGTTGACATCCTCGATCAGGTCGCCGTAGAGGCTCTCGCCGTCACCGACGGGCGTCTCGAGGCTGACCGGGTTCTCGACGAGCTCGAGCAGCTCGCGCACCCGCTCTTCGGACTGCTGCGTCTCGTGTGCGAGCTCGGCGAGCGTCGGCTCGCGGTTGTACTTCTGCGCCAGTTGGCGACGCGCTCGGAGCAGCCGCCGCACCTGGTCGGCCACGTGCACGGGCAGGCGGATCGTGCGGCCCTGGTCGGCGAGCGCGCGCGTGATCGCCTGGCGGATCCACCAGGTCGCGTAGGTCGAAAGCTTGTAGCCGAGCTTGTAGTCGAACTTCTCGACGGCGCGAATCAGCCCGAGATTCCCTTCCTGGATCAGGTCGAGGAGCGGGACGCTGGCCTTTGTGTAGTTGCGCGTGATCGCCATCACGAGCCGGAGGTTCGACTCGATCAGCTTCCGCTTCGCCAGTTCGTCGCCCTCGTCCTTCCGGCGCGCGAGCTCCCGCTCTTCCTCGCGCGTGAGCAGCGCGCCGCCGCCGATCTGGCGCACGTAGAGCTTCAGCGGGTCTTGGGACGGTGCCGACTCGGAGGCCGGACCCTCAGCCGCAAAAGAGTGTTCCATCGCGGCACTTATCGGCTCCGTCCGGACTTGGCTTTAGAAAGCCCTAACCGACTTGGCCTACGGTGGAAGGGAACGGATACCGATAGGGAGAACAGGCTTACCGACAGCGAATGTGCGGAATCGCGGGATATAGCGTCTCACTGCGGAGCGGCGTCGACCGAACGCTCGCTGCGCAGGCGCTGCTTGCCGGAATCGCCGATCGCGGCGCCGACGCGGTCGGGTATGCGTATCGCGGCGGAGACGACGAGTATCCGGTCGTCACGAAGCAGCGGACGCCCGCAAGCCGGCTGCTCGAGCGCATCACGGTGCCGGCACACGCCGACGAGCTCCTGATCCATGTGCGCGACTACACGAAGGGCCATCCGTCCATCCCGGCCAACAACCATCCGGTCCGCCACGGCCCGATCGTCGGGATCCACAACGGCATCATCGCCAACGACGACGAGTTGCTCGCCCCCCACTCCTGCTCGCGCTCCGAGCCGCGGATGAGCGTCGACTCCGAAGCGATCTTCGCCCTCGCCGCGCACTCGCGGAACGCCCCGCGCGCGCTCGAGTCGCTCGTCGGCTCGATGGCGACCGCCTGGCTCGACCACCGCGAGGCGGGCACCGTCTTCGCCGCCCGCGGCGTCGGCCGGCCGCTCTGGCTCGGCCGGGGCCGCAACGAGGTCTTCTTCGCCTCCACCCGCACGGCGCTCGAGATCGTCTCCGAGTACACGGGCGTGCGGTTGCGGATGAGCGAAGTGCGGGATGGGACCTTCCTCGCGCTCCGCGACGGCCGCGTCGCCCACACCGCGCGCTTCCGTCCCGACCGCGACTTCGTCGAGGAAGGCTCTCTGCCGGCTGTCCGGGCACCGGGCCAGAGCGCATACTGCCTCGCGCGCCTCGCCGTCATCGCGGCTGCCGCCGCGTAGTAGCGGTTAGCGTTGCAGCGTTCCGTCGCTCGCGACGTCCCTGCCCTGCTCCCCGAGTCGCCGTCGAACGAGGAACTGGAACGTCGACCAGGCTCCGCGCCGTGCGTCGAACATCCGATAGACCTGCCACTCGGTCAGGAGCGAGTCGTCCTCGCGCCGGGCTGCGGCCCAGTCGGCGAACTTCGGTAGGCGGCCGAGCTTCTCCGCGAGCGCGACGCCCTGGTCGACGGCCCGCTCGAGCCGCTCCTCCCCCACCGGGACGTCGAAGCCCGCCTCCCGGAGTGCATTCGTGAGTGAGCCGAATGTGTGCCAATAGAGGGACTTCGACGGCATGCGGCCCTTGCGCTCGTCGATGTCGCGTGCGGTGGGCGGACGGCCGAGCTCCTCGCCGAGCGTGCGCAGGAGGCCGAGCAGCTCCTCACGCGTGGCGAACCTGCGCGGGACGAGGCCGGCGGCGCGCTTCGCGACGTTCCACGAGCCGAAGTGCTCGATCACCGTCTGGGGATGGACGGCCGTCTCCGGGTCGGCCGCGAACTCGCGCATCGTGGGCGAGCGCCCGAGCCGCTCGGCGCAGGCGACGATCTCGGCCACGATCTGCTCATCGGTATAGCGCTTGCGGATGCCGGCCTGGAATTCCGCGAGCTCCTGCGGATCGATCGAGGCGAGCGCCTGGTAGCGGGGCTTCCCGGCCATGTCAATAAGTGTAGAGCAGGTTGAAGAATCCGCAAGTAGTCCCGTGCGGGCATGTCTCAACTACGCTCGCCCGGATGCGTCCCCGTCCCCCACTCGCGCTCGAGATCGCTGCTGCGCGGGGCGTCGCCGCACTGTCGAGACGCCTTGGAGCAGGCGGCGGCACCACGATTCCGGGCCGGCTTCTCGCGGACCTCGACCGTGACGCGATCGACCGTCTCGCCGCAAGACTCCCTACTGGGAGCGCGGTCGTCTCGGCCACGAACGGCAAGACGACCACCACGGCGATGGCCGCCGAGATCCTGCGCCCACGGCACCGGCTCGCGTACAACGCCGCGGGGGCGAACCTTGTCTCCGGCGTCGCCTCGACCCTGCTGACGGCCGGTGACGCCGACCTCGGGCTGTTCGAGGTGGACGAGGCCGCACTGCCGGAGCTCCTACGACGCCTGCGACCGCGCGCGGTCTGTCTGGGCAACCTCTCTCGCGACCAGCTCGACCGCTACGGCGAGCTCGAGCTGGTCGCCGAGCGCTGGCGGGACGCCGTTGCCGCCTTACCCGCGGAGACCCGGCTCGTCTACAACGCCGACGACCCACAGCTCGCGGCGGTCGGCGAGGCGCACGCGGGCGGGATCGCGTTCGGTCTCGACGACCCACGGGTCGCCCGCCCGTCGCTGCAACACGCGGCGGACTCGAAGTACTGCGTCCGCTGCGGCACGCCGTACACCTACGCGGCTGCCTACGTCGGCCACCTCGGCGACTACCGCTGCCCCCGCGGCGACCACTCCCGGCCGCCGCTGGACGTCGCCGCACGGGACGTCTCACTGCACGGGCTGGAGCGTGCCGAGTTCCGGCTCGACACCCCGGAAGGATCGCGCCGGATCGCGCTCCGCCTGCCTGGGCTCTACAACGTCTACAACGCGGTCGCGGCCGCCGCGCTCGCCCGCGCGCTCGGCGCGAGCCTCGACGAGATCGCGGACGGGCTCGGACGCTTCTCCGCGGCGTTCGGACGCTTCGAGCGCGTCGCGGTCG
Source organism: uncultured Actinomycetes bacterium (assembly GCA_963796555.1). Classification (GTDB taxonomy): domain Bacteria; phylum Actinomycetota; class Thermoleophilia; order Gaiellales; family Gaiellaceae; genus Palsa-739. Next base: position 4,929 of record CAWCLZ010000002.1, read on the forward strand.
GCGGGAAGCGGATCCTGCTGCTGCTGATCAAGAACCCGGCCGGCGCAAACGAGGCTGTCCGCACGCTCGTGGACGGCGGCTCGCCTCGGGTGCTTGTCGTCGCGCTCAACGACGAGATTGCGGACGGGCGCGACGTGTCCTGGATCTGGGACGTCGACTTCGAGCCGCTGCTTCCCGGCCTCGAGACGCTCGTGGCGAGCGGCGAGCGCGCGGCCGAGCTCGCCCTCCGTTTCCGCTACGGCGGGCTGGACGAAGACGCGATCGAGCTCGAGTCGGACCTCTCCCGCGCGCTCGACCGCGGGCTCGCGCTGACACCGGACGGCGGCGAGCTCGTCCTCCTCCCTACCTATACGGCCATGCTCGGCCTGCAGCGACTCCTCGCGTCACGTGGCCTCGCGAAGCCGTACTGGGAGCGCTCATGACTGCGATCCGCGTCGGGCACCTCTATCCCGACTACCTCAACATCTATGCCGACCGCGGCAACATCGCCGTGCTCGCGCAGCGAGCAGCGTGGCGCGGTCACGAGCTCGAGGTGACGGCGCTGGGGCTGGGAGACCCGATCATGCCCGGCGAGCACGACCTGTACTACGTCGGCGGCGGACAGGATCGGGAGCAGCTCCTCGTCGCGGAGGACCTCGTGGCGAAGGCGGAGGCGCTCCACGAGGCCGTCGACCGTGGCGCCGCCGCGCTCGCGGTCTGCGGCGGCTACCAGCTGCTCGGCCGCGGCTATCGCGGCTTCCACGGCGAGGACATGCCCGGCATCGGCCTGCTCCCGCTCGAGACCGTCGCGGGCGAGCGGCGGATGATCGGCGACGTGCTGCTCGAATGCGAGCTCGAGCCCGGGGAAAAGCAGACGCTCGCCGGCTTCGAGAACCACGCGGGCCGCACGCGCCTCGATCCGGGAGCCGAGCCGCTCGGCCGGGTACTCGCGGGCTTCGGCAACGACGGCGAGAGCGGCTTCGAGGGCTGCCGCGCCGGGCCCGTCGTCGGCACCTACCTCCACGGTCCGCTCCTGCCCCGCAACGCATGGCTCGCCGACTGGCTGCTCGCGCAGGCACTCGCGCACCGCCTCGGCAGCGACGAGGCTCCGCGGCTGGAGCAGCTGCCCGACGAGCTGGAACACCGCGCGCACGAGGTGTCCGCCGCGCGGGCCCGCTCGCGTGGCGGCAGGTTCGACTAGCCGGTCTGCGCGATCTTGAGGATCTTCTCGACGGCGACCCGCAGGGGCTCGGGCACGTCGCCGTTGCCGCGGTAGCGCTGCCACGCCTTCTGCGGCTTGCGGCCGCGAGTGCCGGCCCTCAGTCCCGAGACGCTCTCGAAGTCCGGCGTGAGCACGACAGTCCGCCGGCTGCCGGCGACCTCGCGAATCTGGCGGTTCACGACCCGCTCCGATTCGACGGGTGGCACGCCGCGCGGCGCGTCGCGGTCGTGGACGACGACGTACGGCACGCTGCAGGCGTTGGCGACGCGGGCGAAGAGCGGCATGTTGCCCTTGCCGCCGCACTCGAGCACGAGAATCCCCTCCTTGTCGGGGTCGACGCCGAGCGCGTCGAAGACGAGCGGGAACGTGAGCTTCTCGGTGCGTCCCTCGACGAGCACCGCGCAGCGTGCGAGGAAGAGCTCGGCGCGGTCGCTGTCGAACTCCGAGAGCGCGCGAAACGTCTCTGCCTCCGCCAGCGGCTCGGGCTGGAACAGCGACGTCCCGCCGCTCGGAGTGTGCCGGACGAGCGCGAGCTCCTCGAGCTTGTCGACGCTGAGGAAGACCGGTGCGTGCGTCGAGTAGAGGATCTGGTTGCCCGCCTGGGCGAGGGCGCGCAGCAGACTGTAGAGACGGCGCTGGACGTGCGGGCTGAGGTAGAGCTCAGGCTCCTCGATCAGGAGCACGAAGTGGCGCAGGTGCGCGGCGAGCAAGCGCTCCATGCCGGCGACGAGCGCGAGACCGCCGTCGGCGGCGGCCCAGTGGCGATCGACGGCCGGCGGCTGGAACAGCGCCGCCACCTCGGGAGCGCCGCGCCCGGTGGCCGGCGCGACGAGCGTCCGCGAGCGGAGGTTCGCAGGCAGGAAGAGCACCGGCGGCGCGCCCGCGCGGTTGAGGTTGAGCGTGTCCGGCGGCCGGGCGTCGAGGAAGATCGTTCCCTTCGCGACGTCGGCTTCGAGGCGGATCCGCCCTCCGGCCCCGTCGTGGGCAACGTCGTCGATGGTCGGCGGCGGCGCGGCCGCCTCGAGCAGCGTCCAGATCGCGGTCAGCACGGTCGACTTACCGCTGGAGGCCTCGCCGACGAACGCGCACACCGAGCCGGGAGTGAGCTCGAGCTCGCGGGCGGCGCGATACCCCTGGATCGAGACTCGCCGGAGGGGTGGCGCCACCTACGGCCTCACGGTGCCCAGAGCGCCCCGAGGTAGACGGCCGGGTCGCCGGGCTGCCAGCGGCCGAGGAAGCGCTGGAGCGGCGGGTGCAGGACGACACCGTCGAGCTCGCCAGGGTCGAACAGGCGATGGCCGCGGACGGCCGCGTCCGTGGAGGTGACGCGCTCGAGCGAGCGGCCGGAAAGATCGGCCGCGAAGATGATGTGCACCACGTGCTTGCCGACGAAGGCGCGCTTGGGCGCGATCGAGTCGACGACGGCCACCGGCCCCTCGAACGTCAGGTCGTCGCCGATCGCCACCTCCTCCTCGAGTTCCCGGCGTAGCGCCTCGACGAGGCTCTCGCCACTGTTGACGCCGCCACCGGGCAGGAGCCAGTACGCCCGGCCGGACTTCTCGTGCCGGCAGAGCAGGACGCGGCCTTCCCAGCGGAGGACGGCCGAGACCCGGATGCGCGGTTCGAGCGGCATCAGTGGGCGGAGCTGCCGAAGCCCTTCTCGCCGCGCTCGCTGTCCGGGAGCTCCGTGACGTCCGTCGGCTCCGGCAACGCGACCGGGACGACGACGAGCTGGGCGATTCGCATGCCGGGTTCGACCACGAACGCCTCGGCGCGGTCGGTGTTGAGCAGGACGACCTTGAGCTCGCCGCGATAGCCGGCGTCGACGAGGCCGGGCGAGTTGAGGACTGCGATGCCGTGGCGCACCGCGAGCCCCGAGCGGGGCTGGACGAAACCGGCGTGCCCGGCCGGAATCGCGACCGCCAAGCCGGTACCGACCACGGCGCGCTCCCCCGGTCCGAGCTCGACGCGCTCGCACGCCGCCAGATCGAGCCCGGCGTCGCCCTCGTACGCCCGCGTCGGCAGCGTCGCGTCGGCGTGAAGGCGTTGCACCGGCAGCCCGGTCATGCACCCTTCCGGCGGCGTGTGGGAGCCTCCTCGGCGATGAGGTACGACGCATAGCGGTGCAACTCGCGCCGCGGCAGGCGCGCGACGACGAGGACGCCTTCGGGCGTGTCCTCGCGCTCGTCGATCGGGGCGCCGAGCGCGTAGAGCTCGTTCAGGCGCGCGCCCGCGTCGTACGGCAGCAGGAGACGGACGCGTTCGAACCGCTCGCCGAAGAGCTCCGCGATCCGCTCCCGCAGCTCATCGAGCCCCTCGCCGGTGAGCGCGGAGATCTGGAGCGCCTCCGGGTACCGGTTCGCGAGCCGTCGCCGCCCGAGCGCGTCGACCGCGTCGATCTTGTTCACGACCAGCTCGACGGGCAGGTCGTTCGCGCCGATCTCGCGCAGGACCGAGTCGACCGCAGCCACCTGCTCGACGAGCTGCTGCTCGGAGGCCGAACCGTCGATGACGTGCAGGACGAGGTCGGCGACGAGCGTCTCCTCGAGCGTCGCGGCGAACCCCTCCACGAGTTGGTGGGGCAGGCGCCGGACGAAGCCGACGGTGTCGGTGACGAGATAACGGCGTCCCTCCTGCTCGAAGCCTCGCGTGACGGGGTCCAGCGTCTCGAACAGCCGGTCGCGCACGGGGACGCCGGCGTCGGTGAGGGCGTTGAGGAGTGTCGACTTGCCGGCGTTCGTGTAGCCGGCGAGCGCAACGGTCGGTGTCTCGGTGCGCCGCCGCTCCTTGCGCCGGGTGTCGCGCTGGCGGCTCAGCTTCCGCAGCCGCTCGCGGAGCTGGCTGACGCGGCGGCGCGCCAGGCGCCGGTCGGTCTCGAGCTGCGACTCGCCGGGGCCGCGCGTGCCGACTCCGCCGCCGAGGCGCTCGAGGTGCTGCCACATCCCCCGCATGCGCGGCAGGTTGTACTGGAGCTGCGCGAGCTCGACCTGGAGCTGTCCCTCGGCGCTGACGGCGTGCTGGGCGAAGATGTCGAGGATCAGCTGCGTGCGGTCGACCACCCGTGCCTGCAGCGCGTTCTCGAGGGCGCGCTGCTGCGGCGGGCTGAGCTCGTCGTCGACGATCAGCACCTCCGCTCGACTCTCGGAGTAAGACCCCTTCAGCTCCTCGAGCTTCCCCTTGCCGACGTAACTGCGTGGGTCGGGGAACCGCCGATGCTGGACGACGCGGCCGATGGGCTCGACGAGCGCCGTCCGCGCGAGCTCCTCGAGCTCGGCCAGCTCGTCGGTGCCGTCGGCCCCCTGCGCGAGCACGGCAAGGAGGAACCCGCGCTCGGGCTCGGCCGCCGAGGAGCGATCGGGCTGTCTCACCGCCATCCGGCGGTCATTATGACTCCTGCCATGCCCACTTCCGATCTCGCAGCCCGCACGCTCGAGCTCGTCGACACTCCCTCGGAGAGCCGTCGGGAGGGTCCCGCCATGGAGCTCGTGCGGAGCCTCTTGCCCGGCGAGCCGCTCTACGACGACGGCGAGGCGATCGTCTGGGGAGACCCGGCGGCGCCGGTTGCCCTCGCCGGTCACGTCGACACGGTGCCGGCGCAGGGGAACCTCCCGGGCCGGATCGACGACGGCACCGTGCACGGCCTCGGCGCGAGCGACATGAAGGGCGGTGTGGCGGTGATGCTCGAGCTCGCCCGCGGCTCGGTGCCGGCGCGCTACGTCTTCTTCACGCGCGAGGAGGTTCCGCTCGAGGAGAGCCCGCTCCCCGCCGTCTTCGCGGGCGGCGTGCTCGCGGGAACGGAGCTCGCCGTCGTACTCGAGCCCACGGACGCGATCCTCCACGCGGGCTGCCTCGGGAATCTGCAGGCGCAGGTGGAGTTCCACGGCGAGAGCGCGCATTCCGCCCGCCCGTGGACCGGCCGCAACGCGATCCACGAGCTCGCGGAGGGCCTCGCGCCGCTCGCGCGCCTCGAACCGCTGGACGTCGAGCTCGACGGGCTCGTCTATCGCGAGGTGCTGAGCGCGGTGCGCGTCGAGGGCGGGATCGCGCAGAACGTCGTGCCCGCCGAGGCCTCGGCGGAGCTCAACTTCCGCTTCGCGCCTGGGCGCTCGCGCGACGGGGCCGAGACGCGGCTGCGCGAGCTCGTGCCGAACGGCGAGCTGCGGGTGCTCCACAACTCGCCGTCGGCACTCCCGGCGCTCGGGAACCCGCTCGTCGAGCGGCTGCGCGAGCTCGTTCCGGAGGTCGCGCCGAAGCAGGCGTGGACGCCGGTGGCGCAGTTCGCCGAGCAGGGGATCGACGCGATCAACTACGGCCCGGGCGCGACGAGGTACGCGCACCGGCAGGACGAGCAGGTCCCGATCGCGAACCTGCACGCGGTGTACGACACCCTGACTAGGTTCTTGTCGTGATCAACCCCGTGCTGACCGAGATGGCCGCGTATCCGTTCACGCGGCTCGAGGAGGAGCGGCGGAGGCTCGTGGCGGCGGGCATCGACGTGATCGACTTCGGCAAGGGCGATCCGAACGAGCCGACCGATCCGCTGATCCGCGAGGCGCTCGTGGACGCGCTGCAGGAGCGGGCGCCGTATCCGCTCGCGCAGGGGCTCCCCGAGCTGCGGGAGGCCGCAGCGGGCTGGCTCGGCCGGCGGTTCGGGGTCGCGCTCGATCCCGAGCGGGAGATCGTGCCGACGTACGGTTCCAAGGAGGCGATCTTCTCGCTCGCGCAGGTGCTCGGGACCGAGGGGCGCGTCGTGGCGTTCGGCGAGCCGGCCTATCCGGTGTACGAGCGCGCTGCGCTGTTCGCCGGAGCGCGCGTGCAGACGCTGCCGCTGCGGCGCGAGAACGGCTTCCTCCCCGCTCTCGACGAGCTCGACGACGACATCGCGCTGGTCTGGGTCAACTACCCGCACAACCCGACCGGCGCCGTCGCACCCCGCGAGTTCTACGACGAGCTCGCGGAGGCGGCCGAGCGCCGCGACTTCTTGGTCGGCTCGGACGAGGCGTACACAGAGCTGTGGTTCGACGAGCCGCCGCCGTCGGCGCTGCAGGCCTCCGACCGCTCGCGCTTCGTCGTCTTCCAGACTCTGAGCAAGCGCTCGTCGATGACGGGCTACCGCTCCGGGTTTGTCGCGGGGCCGCCGGAGATCGTGGCGGCGCTGAAGGCGTACCGTCCGTTGGTGGGAACCGCTCCGCAGGAGTTTGTGCAGCGCGCCTCGGTTGCGGCCTGGAACGACGAGCGGCACGTCGAGGAGACCCGCGCGCGCTACCGCGCGAAGCGAGATGTGCTCATCCCCGCGATCGAGGCCCGCGGCTGGGAGATCGTGGCGAGCGAGGCGACGATGTACCTCTGGGTCGTCGGGCCGGACCCCATGGCGCTGCTCGAGCGTGGGATCATCGTCTCCCCCGGCGAGATGTTCGGGCCGAGCGGCGAGAGCTACGTCCGCTTCGCGCTCGTGCCGACGCACGAGGAGTGCGAACGGGCGGCCGAGATCCTGCGGAAGGTTGCCTGATGGATGTCGAGGCGACGATCGCTGCGCTCGACCGCGGCGAGGTACGGGTCGCGGAGAAGGTCGACGGCGAGTGGCGTGTGAACGAGGACGCGAAGGCCGCGATCCTCGAGTACTTCCGCGTGCGGAAGGTCGAGCCGATCGAGGTCGGGCCGTTCGAGTATCTCGACAAGATCCCGCTCAAGCACAACCACGCCGAGCGCGGAGTGCGCGTCGTGCCGCCGGCGACGGCGCGGTACGGCTCGTTCCTCTCCCCCGGCGTGATCCTGATGCCGAGCTACGTCAACATCGGCGCCTGGGTCGGCCCGAACACGATGGTCGACACGTGGGCCACGGTCGGTTCGTGCGCGCAGATCGGCGCCGACGTGCACCTCGCCGGGGGCGTCGGGATCGGGGGTGTCCTCGAGCCGGTCAATGCGCGGCCCGTGATCGTCGAGGACGGCGCCTTCATCGGCTCGCGCTGCATCGTCACCGAGGGCTGCATCGTCGGGGAGGGGGCGATCCTCGGCGCCGGCGTCGTGATCACCGCGTCCGTGCCGATCATCGACGTCACCGGGACGGAGCCGGTCGAGCACCGGAGCGTCGTCCCTCCGCGCGCGGTCGTCGTCCCCGGAGTCCGGCAGCGCGACTTCCCCGCGGGCAGCTACGGCCTGCCGACGCCGCTCATCGTCGGCTGGCGGGACGAGTCGCACGATCGCATGTCGCTGAACGACGTGTTGCGCGAGTTCGAGCTCGGCACCTGAAGGAGCCGATACGCCACACCCCCACCCAAGGGCGGGGTAGCTCCCTCCGCCCTAGCCGACCACGCTAACGTCGGAAGCGCTGCGAGTCCGTGTCGCCTTCCTAGCGGGAGCCCGGCAATTCCTCGAGCGGCTCCGCCGGCCCGATGAGCCACGCGCGACCGCCGGCGAGGCGTACGCGCAGGTCGCCGCCCGGGAAGTGGACAAGGACTTCGCCGTCGCCGTGCGTCGCGGCCGCAACCGCGACTGCGCTCGTCCCGGAAGCCGTCGTCTCCCCCACCCCGCGCTCCCAGACGCGTGCGGTCACCTCGCCAGGCCGCTCGACGCTCGCGACCTGCACGTTCGTCCGCTCCGGCCAGCGCGGATGCCCCTCGAGCAGGGGGCCGAGCTCCTCGATGCGGTTCGGATCGCCCAGGACTACGGCGTGCGGATTCCCGACCGAGACCGGGATCAGCTCGATTCCGTCGACGACCTCCGGTGCCCCGACCTCGACCGGGCCGAGCTCCGACTCGTAGAGGCCGTCCTCCGTGCGCCGCACGGCCACGGTCAACGGTCCGACGTGCACCCGCGCCGTGGCCGAGCCGATGCGAGCCATGAGCCACGCCGCTGCGATGCGCGTCCCGTTGCCTGACATCTCGGCCCGGGAGCCGTCAGGATTGACGATGCCGACGGTCACGTCGTCGCCCTCGACCGCCAGCACCTCGATCGCGCCGTCCGTACCGGACAGGTCGAGGTCGCCCGCAGGCCCCTCAAGGACGAGATAGATGTTCCCGTGTGCGTGCCAGCGCGACGATCTCAGCGGCGGTCTCCTCAGGCGGCCGGTCGGCCGCGACCATAACGAGCCCTTCCAGTCGGCGCAGCCACTTGCGTTGATAGGCGGCGTAGCGCCGGGTGCGAACGACCAGCGCCTCGATCGCTTCCTCGTGCGGGAGCGTCGCGATCTCCCCGAGCCCGATGACCTTCAGCGCGGTGACGGACAGCTCGGCTCGCAGCGCGTCGCGCACCTCTTCCTCGACGCCGGCTTCGAACATGCGCCTCGTCCGCTCCGCGATCCGCCGGTCGAGCTCGCGCTTGGGGATTTCCAGACCGACGAGGAGGGTCGGATGCCGCCAGGCGCCGCCGAACAGGGTCTCCACGCCCGGGACCAGCGACCACCCGACCTCCGCGAGTTCGAGCGCACGGACGACGCGCCGGCGGTCGTTCGCGTGCACTCGCGCCGCCGCCTGCGCGTCGAGCGCGCCGAGCTGCGCGTGAGCAGCAGCCGGCCCTGCGTCGTCGTAGAGCCGCTCCCACCGCTCGCGCGCGCCGGGCGCAGGCGCCGGAGGCAGCTGGAGCTCGGCCAGCGCGGCTCGGAAGTAGAGACCGGTTCCGCCCACGACGAGCGGCGTCCGTCCAACTTCGAGGATCTCGTCGACCGCCGCGTGGGCGATTGGCGCGTACTCGCCCACCGACGCCACGTGCGAAAGCGGCCAGATCCCGACCAGGCGCTCCGGGTTGGGCGACCGGTTCGTGAGGATCGGCAGGCCGTCGTAGACCTGCATGGCGTCGGCCGAGACGATTTCGGCCGGGATCAGCTCGGCGACGGCGGCCGCCACATCCGACTTCCCGCTCGCGGTCGGCCCGAACAGGCCGATGACGAGCATGCCCTAGACCGCGGCGAGCGCGAGCTGCGCGCCGGCCAGGGTGGTCGACGTCGCGCTCGCGATCGCGACCGGGACGAGCTCGCCCGGGCCGGCCTCGCCCCTGAAGTTGACGGTCGTGTTGCGGCGTGTGCGGCCGCGGAGGAACTCGGGGTCGGTACGGCTCGGGCCCTCGACGAGCACCTCCTCGACCATCCCGACCCGGCCCGTGTTCCGTTCGGCTGCGACGCGCTGCACGACCTCGACCAGCCGTTCGATGCGTTCGCGCTTCAACTCGTCTGGAACCTGCTCGGGCAGCGCAGCCGCCTCGGTGCCCGCACGCGGCGAGTAGACGAAGGTGAAGGCGCCGTCGTAGCCGACCTCCTCCACGACCTCGAGCGTCGCGCGGAAGTCGGCCTCGGTCTCGCCCGGAAAGCCGACGATGATGTCGGTCGTGAGCGCGAGATCGGGGATCGCCGCCCGCAGCTCGGCGACGAGCTTCACGTAGCGCTCGCGCGAGTACGTGCGCCGCATCGCCTTGAGCATCCGGCTCGACCCCGACTGGAGCGGCAGGTGCGCGTGCTCGCAGACCGCGGCGCACTCCGCCATCGCGGCGATCACGTCGCGCCGGAAGTCCTTCGGGTGCGGGCTCGTGAAGCGGACCCGTTCGATCCCGGGGACGGCGTCGACCGCGCGTAGGAGCTCCGCGAAGCTCGAGCCTACGTCGCGACCGTACGAGTTGACGTTCTGGCCGAGCAGCGTCACCTCGCAAACGCCTTCCGCGGCGAGCCGCCCGACCTCCGCGACGACCTCACCCGGGCGGCGGGAGATCTCCTTCCCGCGGACCGCCGGCACGATGCAGTAGGAGCAGACCGAGTTGCAGCCCATCGAGACCTGCACCCACGCCTGGAAATGGCGCTCGCGTCGGACCGGAAGCTGCGCCGCGAAGGCGCGCTCCTCGCCGGTGCCGAACGAGCCGCGCGCGATCCCCTCGCCACCCGCGCCGAGCCAGTCGCCGAGGTGCGAGATCGTGCCGGGCCCGAAGGCGACGTCCACGTCCGGATAGAGCGAGAACAGCCGCTTGCGCTGCGCCTCCGCGTAGCAGCCGCCGACCGCGACGACCGTGCCCGGCCGGTCGCGCTTCAGCTTCGCCGCGTTTCCCATGTGGGCGGCGAAGCGCGTGTCGGGCTTCTCGCGGATCGTGCAGGTGTTGAGGACGATCACGTCCGCCTGCTCCTGCGACGGCGCCTCACCGAGCCCGAGCTCCTCGAGCAGTCCCTTGATCCGCTCGGAGTCGTGGGCGTTCATCTGGCAGCCGAACGTCGTGACGTGGTACCGCTTCACGACGCGTAGGGTAGCCCTGCTCCGGAGCCGGGCTCAGGTCGCCTTGCGGAGGTCGTCCTCGAGCTCGTGTTCGAGCCCGCTCAGCCGCCGGCGGAGCGGCATCTTCGACGCCCGGTTGGAGCGCAGCGTGTCGAGAGCGCAGGCCAGGAAGCACGCTGCGCCAAGAGACGTATTCCAGTTGGCGGCTGCCTGGTCGATGAGCGATCCGGTCGCGGGCACGAGGTAGCCGGCCACCGCGGAGATGCCGAAGAAGATGCAGCCCAGCAGGTTGACGGCGGGCTGCCACCAGCCATCGCCGCCGCGTACCGGGAGCCAGCCGTGCCAGCCGTGACGACGCGAGGCCCGGTAGGCGATCGCGCCGGACACGAGGAAGCAGATCGAGCCACGCCAGTCGGGCCGCCAGACGAGCTTGTCGTACTCGGGGCTCGTGAGCGCGACGTGCATCGCCTGATACGTGGTGACGTTGAAGAAGAGCGTGCCCGCGGACTGGACGATCGCCGCCCACCAGGCCGCCCGTCCACCGCCCGGGAGCCGCCGGTCCGGCCAGGCGAGCCAACTCTGCAGTCCTCCGCCGGCCGTGAACAGGATCGAGCCGACGAAGAACGTGATCGCGTCGGCCGACTCGCCGGCGAGTTGCGCGTAGCCGGGAAACGGCCCGATCAGGAAACAGGTCGACCCGAGCGCGAAGCAGAGAGCCATCCAGCGGTCGCGAGTCATGGCAGCCCTCCCGGTCGGCGTCGCGGCCGCCGAGACTCTACGCGGCCTGGATCGGCGAGTCGGCCGGCTGCTCCCGCTGCTCGCGCACCGGCGGATGTCCCGCCGCCGCCGGCTGATTCTTCGCCACGTCGACCGCGCGGCTCTCCCGGATGACGGTCACCTTCACCTGGCCGGGGTACTCGAGCCGGTCCTCGATCTCACGGGCGATCTCGTGGGCGAGAAGCGCCGCCTCGTCGTCGCCCACGTCGCCCGGGCTGACGATGACCCTGATCTCGCGTCCCGCCTGGAGCGCATAGACCTTCTCGACGCCCTGCTTCGAGGCCGCCAGCTCCTCGAGCGACTCGAGACGCTTGATGTACTGCTCGAGGCTCTCGCCGCGCGCGCCGGGCCGGCTCGCCGAGACGGCGTCGGCCGCGATCAGGAGGACGGCCTCGACCGTCTGGGGCTGGATCTCGTAGTGATGGGCCTCGACGGCGTGGACAACGCCCTGCGTCTCGCCGTAGCGGCGCGCGAGCTGGGCGGAAATCAGCGCATGCGAGCCCTCGACCTCGTGCGTCATCGCCTTGCCGAGGTCGTGCAGCATCGCCGCGCGCTTCGCGGTCTGGACGCTCGCCCCCAGCTCGGTCGCCATGATCCCCGCGAGGTGGACGACCTCGAGCGTGTGCTTGAGGACGTTCTGCCCGTAGCTCGTGCGGAAGCGCAGCCGCCCGAGGATCTGGACGAGTTCTTCGGCGAACGGCCCGCAGTTCGCCTCGAAGACCGCCTGCTCTCCCGCCTGGCGCACGACCTCCTCGACTTCCGCCTTCGACTCGTAGTAGGTCTCCTCGATCCTTGCCGGGTGGATCCGGCCGTCCTCCAGGAGCTTGGTGATGGTTAGGCGCGCGACCTCTCGCCGCAGGCCGTCGAAGGACGAGAGCACGACCGCGTGCGGGGTGTCGTCGACGATGAAGTCGACGCCGGTGAGGTGCTCGAGCGCCCGGATGTTGCGGCCCTCCCGCCCGATGATCCGGCCCTTCATGTCGTCGGAGGGAAGCTCCACGACGGTCACCGTCGTCTCGGCTGTGTGACTGGCCGCAACGCGCTGCAAGGCGTCGGCCACCAAGTTCCGCGCCCGGCGCTTCGACTCGGCGCGGGCCTCGTCCTCGAGCGTGCGGACGCGCCGCGCGAGCTCGTGCCGTACCTGCTCCTCGCCGCGCTCGAGCAGCAGCGCGCGCGCCTCGGCCTGGGTCAGTCCCGCCACCCGCTCGAGCTCGGCGAGCTGGGAGTGCTTCGAGTCCTTGAGCTCCTCTTGGAGCTGGCGGATGTGCTCTTCCCGGTCGGCGAGGCCCTGGTCGCGGCGCGAGAGCTCCTCGAGCTTCCGTTCGATCTCGATCTCCTTGGCCAGGACGCGCTCCTCGATCTTCAGCACCTGCGCCCGCCGGTCGGTCAGCTCGGCGTCGATCTCGCTGCGCAGCCGGACGGCTTGCTCGCGGGCCTCGACCTGCGCCTCGCGCCGCACGGCGTCGCTCTCGCGGCGCGCGTCCTCGAGGAGCTGCTCGCGGATCCGGCGCGCCTTGGTCACCCCGGTCGTGCCGAAGACGGAGACCGCGAGCAGCGCAAGGGCCGCTCCCACGGCGATTCCGATGGCGATTCCGATCCCGATCAGCACGTGCCGGCTCCTCGTTCGGGGACCCAGCCGCCTCCGGCGGCGCGTCCATCCGGCGCCGGACCTACGCGGCAGCTATCCGAGAAAAGCCGTATCTCCGGCAGGTAGCGACCTGCCGGAAAGCCGCCGCGCTACCTCGCGCGCGACCTCCGAGTCTTCGGGTCTAGGCGGTTGATCATGGGATTCGGTTTCGGAAAAGCTGTGTTTGCAGGCAAAACATCGAATGGAATGCCTTCGGATCGTAACCGGCTCACGCTTCCAGCGCAAACGACGACGCGATCTCGTCCAGCGTGTCGCGTGAGAAGCCGCGTGCGGCGAGGCGCCGCAGAAGCGCCGGGGTGACGCTCTGGCCTTCCAGCCGCCGCTGCAGCCGCTCGAGCTCGGGCTCGAGCGCGGCGACGGCAGCCGCGGCCGCGTCCGGCTCGAGCTGGCGGCGTCGAAGGTCGGCCCGGATCGCCGCGTCGCCGTAGCCCCGGCGTGCGAGCAGGTCGGCGCGGCTCTCCGCCAGCCGCATGTCGTCGAGAGCACCGGTGCGAGCAAGTGCTGCGATCGCCTCCTCCCGTGCCGCCGCGGAGTGTCCCGCCCGCGCCAGGCGCTGGTCGAGGGCTCGCTCGGAGCGGTCGCTCGCCGCCAGAGACCGGGTGGCCGCGGCGAGCGCCTTGGCCCGCCGGACTTCGCGCGCCAGCTCGCGGGCCGTTGTCCGCTCCAGCGGACGCCCAACGGCGAGACCCGCGCGCACGACCGCAGCCGTGGGCAGCACGCGCCACCGCCGGCCGTCGAGCTCGACCGCAACCCGGCCGCGCTTCCGTTCGCGCAGCCCGGTGACGACCGCGGTCACGCCTCGGCTTCGGCCGCCGCGAGCGCCTCGGCCGCCACCTCCGCCTTGCCGTTGCTGTTCTCGACCTCCTCGACGGCGACCGGCAGCAGCCGTGCCGACGCGACTTGGTCCGAGCCGAGCTCGACCTGGATCTGCTGCAGGATCCCCTGCGTCACGTCGGGGTGCTCGCGGAGGAATGCAGCCGCGTTCTGGCGGCCCTGGCCGAGCCGCTCGTCGCCGAAGCTGAAGTACGAGCCCGACTTCGTTACGACCTTCCGCTCGAGCCCCGAGTCGAGCACCGTGCCTTCCCAGGAGATGCCGGAGCCGTAGATGATGTCGAACTCCGCCTGCTTGAACGGCGGCGCGACCTTGTTCTTGACGACCTTGACGCGCACTCGGTTCCCGAACGCCTCGACGCCGTCCTTGAGCGTCTCGATGCGGCGGATGTCGAGCCGCACGGACGAGTAGAACTTCAAGGCGCGACCGCCCGGGGTCGTCTCGGGGTTCCCGAACATGACGCCGATCTTCTCGCGGAGCTGGTTTGTGAAGAGACAGATCGTGTCGGTGCGATTGAGCGTGCCGGCGAGCTTGCGGAGAGCCTGGCTCATCAGTCGTGCCTGGAGGCCGACGTGGGAGTCGCCCATCTCGCCTTCGATCTCGGCCTTCGGGGTCAGCGCCGCGACCGAGTCGATCGCTACGACGTCGAGCGCGCCGGAGCGGATGAGGAGCTCCGTGATCTCGAGCGCCTGCTCGCCCGTGTCGGGCTGGGAGACGAGGAGGTTGTCGATGTCGACGCCGATCCGCTTCGCGTACGCCGGATCCATGGCGTGCTCGGCGTCGATGAAGGCGCAGATGCCGCCTCGACGCTGCGCCTCGGCGATCACGTGGTAGACGAGTGTCGTCTTGCCGGAGGACTCCGGGCCGAAGATCTCGACGATGCGGCCGCGCGGCAGGCCGCCGATCCCGAGCGCGAGATCGAGCGCGAGCGAGCCCGTCGAGACGGCGCCGACCGAGACCGCGGCGCGATCATTCATCTTCATGACCGAGCCTTTGCCGAACTGCCGCTCGATCTGGCCGAGCGCTACGTCGAGTGCTTCGTGCTTGTCCACCTCTCAGCCTCCTAGAGCGACAGATTCCAAGACGTCGTACTGCGCCCCACGGGGGTGCAGCCGGGATAGGTAAGCAGCCGCGTCGGACGGAACGAACGTTCGTACCGGCGGCGGCTCGAGCCGGAGCCGGGGACGCTCACGCCAGCGCGCGACCGTGACGTGCGGCAGCCAGGGCCGGTCCTCGCGGCGGTACATGCCGAGCTGCTCCAGGCGCTCCTGGACATCCGCGGCGAGCAGCGCCGCGTGTCCGCCGTGGTCCTCGAGGACGAGCATGCCGACGCTCCGCGTCTCGCGGTACCGGCTTGGGGTGAAACTGATCTCCCCCGCCCCGCGCGCAGCGCCGCGCAAGGCGCCGACGATCGAGTCGACCTCGTCCGCGGGCCGGTGTCCGAGGAAGGCGAGTGTGACGTGCAGGTGCTCCCGCGGAACCACGCGGACGTCTCGCAACTCGTGCCGCTGCCAGCGCACGATCTCGTCGAGAGCCGCACCGGGCAGGCGCAACGCGAGGAAGAGCCGGAGTGATTCGGAGGAAGCGCCATTCATGCGATGTTGCCTGCTGGGATGTGTCGGGTCCTTGACAACTTTCGCGCGTTTCGTCGACAGTCTTCGGGGTGGGTCAGCTGAGCGGCGAGCCGGTGATCGTCGCGACCGGTCTCTCGAAGGATTACGGCTCCGGACGCGGCCTGTTCGGGCTCGACCTGGAAGTGGGCCGCGGCGAGGTGTTCGGCTTCCTCGGGCCCAACGGGTCCGGCAAGTCGACAACGATGCGGCTGCTGCTCGACCTGATCAATCCGACGTCGGGCTCGGCCCGAGTTCTGGGGCTCGACACCGCGCGGGACAGCCTCGAGATCCGCCGGCGGGTCGGCTTTCTCCCCGGCGACCTGGCGCTGTACCCGAAGCTGACCGGACGAGCGGTGCTCGACCATCTCGCGCGACTGCGGGGCGGTGTCGACCCGCGCGTCCGGGACTCGCTGGCCGACCGATTCGAGGCCGACCTCGACCGGCCGATCCGACAGCTGTCGACCGGGAACCGGCAGAAGCTCGGCCTGATCCAGGCCTTCATGCACGAGCCCGAACTGTTGATCCTCGACGAACCGATCGCGGGGCTCGATCCGCTGGTGCAGCAGAGCTTCCACGCCCTGCTCGGAGAGGTCAGCGCGCAGGGCAGAACCGTGTTCCTCTCCTCGCACACGCTGTCGGAGGTCGAGCGCGTCACGCAACGCCTCGCGATTCTGCGCCAGGGCCGGCTCGTGGTCGTCGACTCGCTCGAGAACCTGCGCCAGGTTGCCGTGCACCGCCTCGAGATCGAGTTCGCGGAGCCCGTCGACCCCGCCCAGTTCCGTGCCCTCCCTGCCGTTACGGACGTCGAGGGAAGCGGGCGAACCGTGACGATCAGCTTCGAGGGCGCCGCGGACGCGGTCGTCAAGGCAGCGGCCGCCCATGAAGTACGAGCGATCCGGCCGCGCGAGAACGACCTCGAGGACATCTTCCTGCGCTACTACCGGAAGGCCAAGTCGTGAGCTGGCCGACGACTCGTTTGACGCTCCGCCTGCGCCTGGCGGGGACCGCGTGGGCCGTCGTGGGGCTCATCGCGGTGCTGGCCGCCGTCGGCGCGCTCTTCCCGGCCGTCGGCCACAGCATCGGCACGCTCCACCTGCCCGCGAGCGTCGCCAACCTGCTCGGCGGCGCCGATTACGGCACGATCACCGGCTGGTTCCGCAGCGAGATCGCAGTGATCTACGGCCCGCTCGTGATCGCGGCTCTCGCCGTCACCGGAGCCACGGCCGCCACCGCGGGCGAGGAGGAGGATCGCATCCTCGCGCTCGTGCTCGCGCATCCGATCCGGCGCCCGTCCCTGGTCGCGGCCAAGGCGCTGGCCGTCGCGCTCATCGTCCTGATCGTCGCCTTCGCGGTCTGGCTGGGCCTGATCGTCGGTGTTGCAGCCGGCGGCGGCGGAATCACCGTCGGGCACATCACCGCTCTCGCCGTCCAGCTCGCCTTCTTCGGGTTCGCGAGCGGCGCCGTCGCGCTGGCTCTGGGCGCCGGTACGGGCCGTCGTGCGCTCGCCAACGGGGTCGCCGGAGCGGTCGCTGTCCTCGGCTGGCTCGTGAACAGCTTCGCACCGCTCGTCGGCGCAATCGCCTGGCTCAAGTACCTCTCGCTCTTCTACTGGTACGCGGGCCACGACCCGCTCGCACGCGGTGTCGGAATCCCGGGCCTCGTCGTCCTCGGAGTCGTCGCCCTCGCGCTGACGGCGGTGGCCATGCTCGCCTTCGACCGCCGCGACCTTCGCGGCTAGGCGGCTTCGGTCAGCAGCGCACGCAGCAGGTGCAATGCGGTGACGGTCGCGCGCACGCGTATCTGGGCGCGCTCGCCGGGCAGGTCGAGCATGCGCGCCAGGGAACCGTCGGGGCCGGCGGCATGGATGTGGACGCGCCCCACCGGCTTGTCGGGCGTCCCTCCCTCGGGGCCGGCGACCCCGGTCACCGCGACGGCCACGTCGGCGTCGAGCCGCCGCCGCGCGCCCTCCGCCATCGCCTCGGCGACCTCGGCGGAAACCGCGCCGTGCCGCGCGAGCAGCTCCTCGGGCACGTCCAGCTCGGACTGCTTCACCTCGTTCGCGTACGCGACGACGCCGCCGACGAAGCTCTCGCTCGAGCCCGGCACGTCCGTGAGCCGAGCCGCGACCATGCCTCCCGTGCAGGACTCGGCGGTCGCGAGCCGCAGGCCGCGCGCGCCCGCGAGCGAGAGCACGATCTCCTCGACGCGCCGCTCGTCGCGCGCGAAGAGGAACTCCTCGAGGCGCTCCGCGAGGCCCGTCTCGAGGGCCCCCGCGCGCTCCTCCGCGCCCGGCTCGACGACCAGGTCGACGTGGATCTCGAAGTCGCGGGCGCAGATCGTCACCTCGACCCCGTCGCCGTCGCCGCCCGCCTCGTCGAGCGCCCGAGCGACGGCCGACTCGCTCACGCCGAACAGCCGCAACACATGCCGGCCGGGCGGTCGCGTCCGCCCGAGCAGCTCGCGCAGCGGCGCGCTCGCGAGCGCGTTCGGCCACAGCCGCTGCAGCTCGCTCGGCGGCCCGGGCAGCACGACGACGACGCAGCCCGTGGGTGCCCGGAGGACGAGCCCGGGAGCCGTGCCCGCGAGGCCGATGGAGACCGCGGAAGCCGGCCGCGTCGCCTGCTTCGTCACGCCCGGTGCGAAGTCGGCGTACGGCCGCCGCAGGCGCTCCGCGAGCAGGCGGGAGATCGACTCGATCTCCTGCCCGAGCGTCTCGTCCACCACAAGCTCGAGCCCGGCTGCCCGCGCGACGAGCTCCACCGTCCGGTCGTCGTGCGTCGGACCGAGACCGCCCGACACGAAGCACGCATCCGCCTGCAACGCCTCACGCAGGACGGCCTCGAGCTCGGCGGGGGCGTCGCCGACGATCGTGATCCGGGTCGGCTCCAGGCCGTGACTCAGCGCCTCGGCCGCGAGGAAGGGGCCGTTCCGGTCGGTGCGCTCGCCGCGGACGAGCTCGCTTCCGGTGACGACGACGACGGCGCGCGGCCGCTGGCTCACCCGCGCAGGCGCGTCGTACGGCGAGGCGTGACGAGGACGCGGAGGTTGTGCTTCGCCGGCAGTGCGACGGCCCGGCCGTCGAGCGTGAGGCGCAGCCCGACGGGCGAGCGCACGAGGAGATAGAAGCGGTCGCCGGGGATCGTGTCCGTCTCTCCCGCTTCAACGGTCCCCGACAGGCCGAGCTTGCCGGCGCGGCTGTTGTGCCGCACCTCGACGTACGTCCCCTGGCCGACGCCGCTCAGGACGAGCTGGCGGGCGGGCGCCGAGTGCTTCTGGTTCGTCGTGATTCCGGGCACGTGCGTGGAGGAGCCGGGGATGCTGAAGGCCGCGAAGACAAGGATCGCCACGACGACGATCCCGGCCACCACGAGGAGCACCGCTCGCCGTTCGAACGGCCGCTCGCGCCTCGGGACCCGCCGCCGTTCGGGCTTCGGCGGCAGCTCGTCGCGCCAGCTCGTGATGAAGCGGGACGCGTACTCGTCGACATAGACGTCGCCGTCGAGCCCGAGATACTCCGCGTACGACCGCAGGAAGCCGCGGATGTAGGCGTCGCCGGGAATCGACGTGAAGTCCTCCTCCTCGAGCGCGCGGATGTACTTCGCGCGGATCTTCGTCGCGAGCTCGATCTCGGGATACCCGAGCCCCTGCCGCTCGCGCGCCTCCCGCAGGCTGTTGCCGATCTCGAACACAGCCGGAGTCTAGAGCTACTTCTCGAAATGCAGGAGCAACTCGTACAGCCCGACCGCGATCGAGGCGGAGAGCGTGATGCAGATGCCCGCCACGGCGAGGATGCGTCCGAGCCGGATACACGTCGCGCCGCCGACCGGTTCGAGCGTCCGTGCGATCGCGCCGCGCGCGCCGCGGGCGAACAGCAGCGAAAGGGTCGCGGCGACGGCGGCGAACGGAATCGCCCACACCGCGTCGAGGAGAGAGGCGCCGGGGACCTTCCGCGTCAGCTCGATGGCGACCGGGATGGCGGCGGCGGCCACGAGGCCGAGCAGGAGGGCGAGCCACGCGCGGGCGTTGAGCCGCCGCGGCTGCGAGAGACTCTGGGTGCGCACGGCCACTCAGTGAGCCATTGTAGGCGGCCGGAGGACGGCGAACTGGTCGGTGACCTCGAGCCGGCTGGTGCGGAAACGGTAGATCGCCGCCGGCCGGCCGCCGCCGGCCCCGTAGTGCCGGCGCTCCCCGGTTTCCTCGAGCAGCCGGCGCCGCAGCAGGACGCGCTGCAGGTTCGTCGCGCTCACCGGATGGCCGAGCGCCGCCGCGTAGAGGTCGCGCAGCTCGGCGAGCGTGAAGCTCGGCGGCGCGAGGGCGAAGCCGAGATTTGTGTAGGAGAGTTTTGCGCGGAGACGTTCGCGAGCACTGAGGAGGATCTCCTCGTGGTCGTACGCAAGCTCCGGGAGCTCGTCGAGCGAATGCCAGCGCGTGTCCTCCGGCACGTGCGGGTCCACCCCGCTCGGCACCAGCCCGAGGAACGCGGTCGCGAGCTCCCGCCGCGTCGGATTGCGGGCCGGGTCGCTCAGCGTCTCCAGCTGCTCGAGATGCGCCACCTCCTGGACGTCGACCTTCGCGGCGAGGTGGCGGCGCATGGACTCCTCGAGCGTCTCGTCCGGCGCCAGCGTCCCGCCCGGCAGCGCCCAGCTCCCTGCGAACGGCTCGCGCGCCCGCTGCCAGAGCAGCGCCTGCAGCCGTCCACCGCGCACCTGGAGAACGGCCGCGAGCACGGCATGGGCTGGGGTTTTCGCCTGAGAGTCGTCAACCATGTACACTCAACCTCGAGGTTATCGCTTATGAGGCTAAAACGCGAGGGATCTGACGTCGTCGTCGCGGGAGCCGGGGTCGCCGGCCTCTCCGCCGCCCTGGCTGCGGCCGACGCGGGCGCGTCGGTGCTCGTGCTCGCGAAGGCCTCGCACACGAGCTCGAACAGCTACGCCGCCCAAGGCGGCGTGGCCGCAGCCGTCGGCCCGGGCGACGATCCGGCGCTCCATGCCGCCGACACGCTCGTGGCCGGACGTGGGCTCTGCCGGGCCAGCGCGGTGCGGCTCCTGACCGAGGAGGCTCCGACCCGGATCGCGGAGCTGCGCCGGCTCGGGGTCGCGTTCGACGACGGCCTCGGCCGTGAGGGCGGCCACTCCCATGCTCGCGTCGTGCATGCGGGCGGCGCCGACACCGGGCGCCACATCGCGGACGTCCTGACGCAGCACGCCCGCGCGCATCCCCGGATCCGGCTCGTCGAGGGCGAGCGGATCACCACGCTCGCCGCCTTCCGCCGCTCCGCCGTAGTGCTCGCGACCGGCGGCTACGCGGCCCTCTGGGCCCGCACCACGAACCCGGACGGCGCCGTGGGAGACGGCCTCCTGCTCGCGCAGGCTGCGGGCGCCGACCTGGCCGACCTCGAGCTCGTCCAGTTCCACCCGACCGCGCTGCGGGGCGAGAACGGCCACGACGGCTTCCTGCTTTCCGAGGCGCTCCGCGGTGCCGGCGCGACGCTGCTCGACGACGGCGGCGAGCGCTTCGTCGACGAGCTCGCGCCGCGCGATGTGGTCGCCCGCGCGGTCGCAGCGCACTCGGGAGCGCGCCTCGACCTGCGCCCGGTCGAGCGCGACCGCTATCCGAGCCTGATGGCGACGCTGGCGGAGGCGGGCTACGACCCCGCCGACGAGCCGGTGCCCGTCTCCCCCGCCGCGCACTACGCGATCGGCGGCGTCGTCTCGGATCTCGACGGCCGCACGTCGGTGCCGGGGCTCTACGCGGCGGGAGAGTGTGCGTGCACGGGAGTGCACGGCGCGAACCGACTCGCGTCGAACTCGCTGCTCGAGTGCCTCGTCTTCGGTCGCCGCGCCGGACTCGCCGCGCTCACCGGTCCGCTTTTCGATGCGGAAGCCTCTCCGCTCGCCGCCGCCCCGGATCCGGGTGCGGCACTCTGGCGCGACGCCGGGCTGATCAGGAGCGCCGAAAGTCTCGAGCGGCTCCTCGACTCACCGCATCCGCTCGTCCGCGAGATCGCGGCGAACGGGCTCGCGCGGGAGGAGAGCCGCGGCGTCCACTTCCGCGAGGACTTCCCGGTCTCCAGCGAGGCGTTCGCGGGACACCTCGTCGTGCATCCCGGCGCGGAGCCGGAGCTCGAGCGATGGAGCTGACGCAGGACGACATCGAGCGTGTGGTCGCGGCTGCGCTGGCCGAGGACGTCGGCCCGGGCGACGCCACGACGCTCGCGCTCGTGCCGGCGAACGCGCGCTGCCGGGCGGAGCTCCTGCTCGAGGAGCCCGGCGTCGTCTGCGGCGTCCCGGTCGCCGCTGCCGTCTTCCGCGCGCTCGATCCGGCAGTCCAAATCGAGGCGAGGCTCGAGGAGGGCACAACGATCTCTGAGGTGCCGGCCGTCGTCGCCGTCGTCGAGGGGCCGGCGCGCGCGGTCCTCAGCGGCGAGCGGGTCGCGCTCAACCTGTTCGCGCGGCTGTCCGGCATCGCGTCCCTCACGCACCGTTTCGTCGAGCTCACGGAGGGAACCAGCACGTCGGTGCTCGACACCCGCAAGACGACGCCCGGGCTGCGGGCGCTCGAGAAGTACGCCGTCCGCTGCGGCGGCGGCCGCAACCACCGCGCGGGCCTGTACGACGGCGTGCTCGTGAAGGAGAACCACCTCCGGATCGCCGGCGGCGTCACCGCCGCGCTCGCGGCGCTCGCCGGCCGCGTCGACGGGCTGCCCGTCGAGATCGAGGCCGAGACGCTCGCCCAGGTGCGCGAGGCGCTCGACGGCGGCGCGCCCCGCATCCTGCTCGACAACATGAGCCCCGAGGAGGTGCGCGAGGCGGTGGAGGTGACCGCCGGCCGCGCCGAGCTCGAGGCGTCCGGCGGTGTCTCTCTCGGCACCGTGCGCGCCTACGCCGAGACCGGAGTCGACTTCGTCTCGGTCGGCGCCCTCACCCACTCCGCCCGCTCGCTCCACGTCTCACTGGAGGTCACATGACCGTCGCCCCGTCCACCACCGAGCTCCACGAGGAAGTCCGCGCGCTCGCAGCCGCGAAGGACGCCGTGATCCTCGCCCACAACTACCAGCGGCCCGAGGTGCAGGACGTCGCGGACTACGTCGGCGACTCGCTCGGCCTCTCGCGCCAGGCCGCCGCGACCGACGCGCAGACGATCGTCTTCTGCGGCGTCCACTTCATGGCCGAGACGGCCGTGGTCCTCAGCCCCGAGAAGACGGTCCTCCTCCCCGATCTCGGCGCGGGCTGCTCGCTCGCCGCGTCGATCGACGCCGACCAGCTGCGCGAGTGGAAGGCGCAGCATCCCGGCGCCGTCGTCGTCTCCTACGTGAACACGACGGCGGAGGTGAAGGCCGAGAGCGACTACTGCTGCACGTCGGGGAACGCGAAGTCGGTGATCGAGGCGATCCCACCGGAGCAGGAGATCCTGTTCCTGCCGGACATGTACCTCGGCCTCTGGCTCGAGAAGGTGACCGGCCGCAAGCTGACGATCTGGCTCGGCGAGTGCCACGTCCACGCCGGCATCCGCCCGGCCGACATCGAGCGCTGGCAGGCCGAGGCGCCCGACGCCGAGTTGCTCGTCCATCCCGAGTGCGGCTGTGCGAGTCAGGCGATGGCGTTCGGCAACGAGCGGACGCAGATCCTCTCGACGGAGAAGATGATCGACTACGCGAAGCGGTCACCGAAGCAGCGCTTCCTCATCGCGACCGAGACGGGGATCATCCACCGGCTGCAGAAGGAGGCGCCCGGCAAGCGCTTCGAACCCGTGCGCGAGGACGCCGAGTGCCGCTACATGAAGGTGACGACGCTCGAGAAAGTGCGCGACTCGCTGCGCGACGGTGTGCACCGCATCACAGTGGAGCCGGAACTCGCCGAGCGTGCGCGCCTCGCGATCGAGCGCATGGTCGCGATCACGTAGCCCGCGGGGCCTGGGCGAACAGGATCACGTGAGAGGACACTGGCCCAATGCGAGCAGTCACACTCTGGCGTCGTGTCTTTGCCACGCGAGCGTCCATACCTTCGGGACCGAGTCAGTCCGCTCTTCGTCGATAGCTTTCCGGGTGTGCGTCGCTTGCTGGTTGGCCTCATCCTCGCCTACGGCGGGAAGCGCGCCTACCGCCTCTATGCGAGTGGTGCAGTCACCCTCGACAGCGGTGTTGGCAGGAGAGTGCGCGACCTCGGACCAGTGACGTGGGAGATCGCCGCCGACCGTGAAACCGTTTTCGACGTGATCGCGGGCCCGTACCTAGGGAAGACGCCGCGCTCGATGGAGGATCACCTCCACGTGTGGGAACGCGGCACCGACATGGTCCTCGCCGCACATTTCACCGAGGTCAAGTGTGGCGTGACGAGCACGGTCGAGACCGTTCGCTTTGCGCGGCCTCAGCGCATCCACTTCCGCCTCGTCCGCGGACCGGTGCCGCACGTCCGGGAGTCCTTCATCCTCGAAGCCACTGACAGCGGGTCAACCCTTACTTGGGAAGGGGAGCTCGGGACTGACTTCGGGCGCCTCGGCGTACTCTGGGGTGACGTTGTCGAGCGCTCATGGGAGAAGGCGGTTCGATCCTCGATGAAGGCAATCATCAGCGAGTCAGAGCGGCGGTCCGCCGCTATGGCATAAGGCGTTCCGCCTGATCGTCAGCCCGGCACCCCTCAGGGGCCATCCCGGAACACTGGCCCAGCCGAGAGTCCTCGGCCCTGACGTGCCAGGATGGCTTGCGTGTGGTCTTGTCGTCAGTGATCATTCCGTCGGCATGGCAGAACGCCAGCAACTCGTACAGGAAGCATTCGCGGCGCTGGACAAGGGCGAGCTTGAGCCGTTCAAAGAGCTGCTCGACCCGGACGCTAAGTGGGTCGCGATCCCGCAAGACGAAAACGTGGCGGAGACTCCGACTTGCGTGAATCGCGCGGCGATACTCAATCGGCTCAAGCGCGTCCACGAGAACGGCCGCCGGTTTCGTGTGGGGAAGGTGATCGAGGGAGGCGACCGGGTGGCTGTGGAGGTGACGGTGCTCTCGCCTGAGTGGTCGGACTCGGTAACCCTCTACCGGGTCTTCACGTTCGACACCAGTGACGCGGTCGTGCGACTAAACGACTGCGTAGACGAGTCGTACGCCTTACAGGTTCTCGTCGCGTAGCCGTCAGGGGTCATTCCCGAACACGGGACCAAGCGAGCGTCCTAATTCCTGGCGGCCGGGGTTAGACTTCCGGCATGAGACGAGCACTCGATATCGCACTCATCCTCGGCTTTCTCGCGGTCGATTTCTTGTTCTTCCACGACCTCTTGAAGACCGGAGAGGTGACCACTCTCCCTCAATACATGACCGGCTTCCTCAGCATCCTCGTCTTCGCTATCTGCGGCCAATCGCTGCTGACTCAGCGCGGCTAAGAAGCCGAAGCCGGTACCGTCGGACTCCCACACCTGGCTCAGGGGTCATTCCGGAACACTGGCCCAGGCCAGGGCCATCACGCTCGACCGTACGGGGGTGCAAGATGTGTACGGCTGATGCGTGGTGCGCTGTCTCTTCTGCTGCTCGTCGTGCTGATCTGTCTCTGCTGCGTGGGGTGCGGCGGTTCGCACCAGTCCTTCAGTGTCGGGGAGGTCGAGCGTGTGTTTGCGCAGCACGGGCTACCGGTCGCTGAAGGCAGGCCGGCGAAACAGCACTCGTATCGTGGCGAGGCGCATGGCGTCGAGATGATGCTTAGCGGATCCACGCTCACGCTTCGCTTCGGCCCTGGGTCGGAAGCAATCCTGCAGCACGCCCTCGGGATCAAGCACCTGCAAGCGTTCTGCTTCTGGCCAGAGGGAACAAACGGCAACGGTTCCAGCGAAACCGACGCACGTCTCAGCCCGGCTAAGCGAACGCAGATGATTGCAGTTGGGGCCAGCGGCTCTAGCGCGGGTTACTCCTGTGCCCTGAGCGCGCCGCCGGATTCGAGTCCCGAGTGGCCGGCCACGAAGTTCCTGCGCCAAGCGATCGTCTCAGCCGACCTCGTGCGCTCGAAGCAAGTCCTCAAGCCCGGCCCGCAGAGCCTTTTCGGTCTGCCGCCGGCTAGGGAGCACAAACTCGATCGGCAGGTTCGGGCAGTCCTAGCCGCGACGAATCGCCGCACATTCGCAACTCGCCTGTTGTACGTCTTCGATTCGGCTGCCTCCCTGCAACGTGCGCGCCGGCTCGTGCCGGGAATGCTCACCGACCGCAAGGGGTCGCGGACAGTCAGAGGCAACTCGACCTCCGAGTCCTTCTGCGCCATGCACCGCAAGAACGTATTCGCTCTGGCCAGCTATCAGTACTGCGAGAGGATGCGTGTAGCGCTCGCCGATCTGCGCTAGTCCTCAGGGGTCATTCCGGAACACTGGGCCAGGCGAGGGTCACGGCCCGCAGCTTCCTTCGAGCCGCGGCATTTGTGACTTGGGGACTCCAAGGAGTCGAAGTTCACGACGGCTCAGGGAGTCCGTGCATTTGTCGGTGACGGTTCGGCCGTCGGCGAAGTGGGCAGTGAGGGGGAGCCCTTGGAGCGCCGTCATGGCTTCGAACGATTCGCTCCGGTACGTCCAGACGTTGTTCTTCACCGGCAGGGTGATGTCCTGGCCGTTCGGCTCGAACGAGACTGCGGTCACGCCGTCCAGGGCGATGCCGAAGGTGAACCAGTCGGACATGTGAGGGCTGTTTGAGTAGAACCAGACTGTTGAGGGATGGGAACGGCTGAGCGGGCGGCTGCAGTTGAACTCTCCGTGTGGTGGTGGTCCTGCGACGTAGCAGAGGCCTTTCCAGGTGGTCTTGAAGACGTATAGGTTCTGGCCGCCGGGTAGCTGAGCGATGCGCCGGGAGGTGCCGAGTCGCATTCCGACCATCATTGGTGCGCAGGCACGCCCGTCTGGCTGCTTGCAATTCGTCCGCTCCATGTAAGCCCTCGTGGCCGGGTCGATCACGTCTTCGGCGGTGCGCCGATGGTGCGCCGCACTGATCCCGTTGAAGGCACCCCCGGAGAAGGCGCCGAGGCTATTGGCGATCGCGACGCTTGTGCCCGCGAGTGCGAGCACAACGACGGCCGCGACGAGCATCGGCCGCCAGCGGCGGTGAGCATTGGCCGTATTCGCCGGTCTCGACTGCTCCGTCGCGGTCTTCATCACCGCCGCGCAAGCTCTTGCGGTCGCGGCGGCTGAGGGGCGTGGGTACTGCTGCCGCAGCTCCCGCTCGATCAGATACGTGTCAGACATGTTCGGCCTCCAGCGTCTGTCGGATCACGGCCACGCCGCCCTAGACGGGACGCGACCGTCCCTTCCGGGGCGCCGACGATCTCCGCAACTTCTTTCAAGGTGAAGCCGAGGACGTGATGGAGCACGACGGCCTCGCGTTGCTCACTCGGCAGCGCCGCCACCGCGAGCAGTAGCCCGCCCTTGTCCGCGTGTCCCGCTGCCTCCAAGTCCTTGTCTAGCTCGGTGACCTGCCGTCGTCGCTCTGCCCGCAGTAGATCGCGCGCTCGGTTGACCGCTATCTTCGCGATCCACGGCGCGAATGGCTTGCTGGCGTCGTACTTCGACGGCGACCGGATCGCGGCGACGAACGCATCCTGGGCGGCGTCCTCTGCGAGGTCGATCCGTCCGGTCACCGCGTACGCCGCTCACCATGCCGTAACCCAGTGGTCGTCGAACAGCGCCTCGACCGCTGTCGGGTCAGCGACAAGATCAGCTTCGCGGCCCATCCACTATCCATACGCCCGCCAGACCCTTCGTTATCCATTCACGGCGTCGTCGCTCAGGCGTCATTCCGGAACACTGGCCCATGTAAGAGACCTCTCCCCTGTGGCGTATAAGTAGAAGATTCTTCGCGTCCTCAGTCCCGCAGCCGTGCGCTGGCCTCATATAGCCCTCAGCTCAGTGCTCACTCTCGGGGCCGTGGGCCTAATAGTCTCCGCCGCTTGGATCCACGGAATACCTACATACGCGTGTGACGAGGGGATCAGCCCTAGCGGCTGGATCTACTCCGGTTTCATTCTGTTCGCGCTCGGTCTCCCAACCCTCGTGATCTGGGGAACGCTGCAGCTCCACGAAGGCGTCCACCGGTACTACGTCGCCGCCGCCATAGGCGAGGGAGTTATCTCGCTCGCGCTCGCCCTCTATCTCGGCAGCAAGTACGGGCACTACCAGTGCGGCTGAAATAGCCAGCGAGAGCGCAGCGCTCGTCTCTACCGGGACCTTCGTATCCGAGGAGGCGGTCGGCTGTCAGGCTCCGATCAGGAGGCGCGCCGATAGCGTCAGGAGCGCGGCTGCAAGCAACCGATGGATTACTGGACCGCGGAGTCGCAGTGAGATGTGGGCTCCGAGTTGTGCGCCGGTAACGACGCCGATCGATAGCGCGATCGTGCGGCGGAGTCCGTGGCCGTGAAAGCTGCCGATGAAGATGTGGGTGAGGGTGCCGGTTCCGGCCATGATCGCGAGCACGAAGTGCGAGGTCGCGGTGGCGATGTGGGTTGGAAAGCCGAAGGCGCGCACGAGCAGGGGCACGTGGATGACGCCGCCGCCGATGCCGAGAAAGCTGGAGAGGAAGCCGACCCCGAGGCTGTACACGGCACCGCGTCTGACTGGGACGCTGTAGTCGTAGGTCTCGCCGTCTCGATCGACGAGCGCGCGCCGTTCGAGATGGCCACGCGCTTCGCGGAGCGGCCAGCGTTCACCCGCGATCAGCCAAACCGCGAGTGCGGCGAGGACAGCGCCCATGATCACGTCGAAGACTCGACGGGAGACATCCCCGACCAGCAGCGCGCCTCCGATCGCGCCGGGTATGGTGGCGAGCGCGAAGACGATGCCGCTGCGGTAATCGATTCGGCGCTGACGAGCGTAGGCAACGCTGCCACTGGCCGCGTTGAAGAAGACGACTGCCAGGCTGATCGAAGTGAGCGTCTGCGCCGACTGATGCGGATACAGGAGAAGCAGGACCGGGGTGAGGATGAATCCGCCGCCTGCCCCGATCACAGTCCCGAACGCGCCGACGCCAAAGCCGATCAGCACCAGCAGGATCGCGGTCTGGGCTGTAAACGCCACCGGCTTTGACGAGGCTACCCAGCGACCGGTAGCTGCGCCGTCTCCTCACTGCTCAGGGGTCATTCCGGAACACTGGCCCAGGTGAGCGTGCGCACCTCACCAGGCGCTCAGCCGGCTTCCGAGCCTGGGGTGAACGCCTTCCAGTACCCCTCGGAGACGACCTCGACGGTGTCGCCGTCCACCTTGATCGCGGTTTCGTCGTCCATCGCATAGGCCGGAGCTCCGAGCTCGGCCGCCCAGCGTTCCGCGAAGGCCAGCGAGTTGCCCGGTCGCCCGTCCCGCGCCACATGGGGACAGATCGAGAAGTCGACGAAGCCCAACGTCTTGTCGTCGCCGGCCGGCGATCTCCACTGGACGAAGTCCATCCCGATCCTGGGAGTCAGCACCATGCTGCCGGCGCTCATCCCCACCCAGACCGTGTCCTCGAGCGACGGCAGCAGGTCCGCCAGCCCGGACTCGCGCAGCCAGTGACAGAGGTAGACGGCGTCGCCGCCGCACACGAGCAGGACGTCCGCCTCCCCCACCAGAGGCACCCACTGCTCTTCCTCAATGCTGGGCAGCGCGGTGAGCTCCAGCACGCCGACGGACTTCCAGCCCAGCTCGACCATCGGGTTCTCGGAGGTCCCGCTGATGAACTGCCAGGCCTTGACACCCGGGCCGGCCCACGGGTGTCCGTACATCGCCGTCGGGATGCAGAGGGCGCTGCACTCGGCGATCGGCTGCGGGAGCAGGTCGACCAGCGCCTGCTGGATGGTCGGGTTGGTGACGCCGCCCGACGTGAGAAGGAGCTTCATGCGCTCGGCGTTCGCGGGCTACTGCTTCACGTACGGCTTGCCCTCGGCCGCGGGCGGGACGGTGCGGCCGATCACACCGGCGACGGCGACGAGGGTCAGGACGTACGGCAGGATGTCGAAGAGCGCCGATGCCTGCGGCGAGTAGACCTGGAGCTTGAACGCGAGCGCGGTCGAGAAGCCGAACAGGGTGGCGGCCGCGAACGCGCCTGCGGGGCGCCAGTTGCCGAAGATCATCGCGGCGAGCGCGATATAGCCCTTGCCGCTCGTCGTGTTGTCGATGAACGTCCCGTTCCCCGTCGGCCCGAGCGAGAGATAGACCCCGCCGATCGCCACCAGCAGGCCCGAGGTGATGACGCAGCAGTAACGGACCAGATACACGTTGATCCCGACGGTGTCGGCGGCGCGCGGGTGCTCGCCGCAGGCGCGGATGCGCAGCCCGAGCGGCGTCTTGAACAGAACGACGTACGCGACGACCACGAGCACGAAGCTCGCCCAGGTGAGGATGCTCAGGTTGCCGATCGAGTCTTCGAGGAAGTGACCGAGGCCCGCGATGTGGAGGTTCGGTACCGTCGAAATCTGCTTCGCCACCTGGCCGTCGTAGAACTGCTGGAAGAAGTAGCCGGTGATGCCGAGCGCGAGGAAGTTGATGCCGATGCCCCCGACGATCTGGTCGGCGCGGAGGTGGATCGCGAAGTACGCCAAGACGAGAGCGAGTACGCCGCCGGACAACATGCCGACGAGGAGCCCGACGACCCAACTACCGCCCTTGTCCGAGCCGTAGACGGCCCAGAAGGCGCCCATCAGCATCATCCCCTCGAGGGCGATGTTGATGATGCCGCTCCGCTCGGAGAGCATGCCGGCGATCGCGCCGAAGACGAGCGGCGTCGCGAAGCCAAACGTCTGGCCGATGAGCGTCGCGTCGAACACGGCCTCCAGGTTTCCCGTCCCCGAGCGCGTCGCGAGGATGCCGAGCCCGATCCCGAGCAGGCCTCCCACGACGGCGCCGTAACCGAGTTTCCGACGGCCGCGAGTTGCAGTCCAGATCCCGAGCGCGATGGCGACGACGCCGACGGCGATCGGCCAGGTCGGCGACCGAGCCTCGATCGGCGGGATCGCGAGGAACGCCGCGAACGCGCCGAGGCCAATTGCCACATAGCCGGTCGTGGTCGGATCGCGAAGCCGATCGCTGACCGGGTTCTCCAGGCGCTGCCCCCAGGCGGTCATGCCGCCGCCTTTGCAGTGGGAGCCTGCTCCGCCCGCCGCGGGCCGAACTTCTTACGCGAGTTCCAGGCGTACACGATCAGGAGCTCGGCGCCGACGAAGAGCACGATGAGTCCCAGGATGACGTACGTCAGCCATGTCGCGAGTTCGGGCTGGATCACGTTCGAGTTCAAGCCATAGGTCGTCCCGTCGAGCAGGGCGCCGAACAGCACCGCCGAGAAGAACACCCCGACCGCCGTGTTGCGGCCGAGCAGGGCCACTCCGATGCCGAGGAAGCCGACCTGGCTGACCGGGACGTCGAGCGACCCGTACTGGTAGAGGTAGCCGAGCATGTCGATGCCGCCCGCGAGACCCGCGAACGCGCCCGAGATCGCCATGGCACGGATCAGGTTCTTCTTCACGTTGATCCCGGCATACGCGGCCGCGTCCGGGTTGAAGCCCACGGCGCGAACCTCGTAGCCGAGCGTCGTGCGGTTGATGAGCGCCCAGAAGACGACGAGGGCGGCGATCGCGAGGAAGAAGCCGATGTCGAGACCCTGGAAGCCCTTGGCCCCCCAGATGACCGGCAACTGGGCACTGTTCGCGATGGTGTTGGAGACCGGGTTCGTGGAGCCGCCCGGGAGCGTGTTCTGCAGCGGCCCGCCATCGCCGAAGGCCCAGATCAGCGAGTAGAGCGCGATGTAGTTGAGCATGATCGTCGAGATGACTTCGTGCGCCCCGGTCGTCGCCTTCAGAACGCCCGCGATGCCCGCCCACGCAGCGCCTGCGAGCGTCGCGCCGACGATTGCGATCAGGACATGCGGAAGCGTGCTCATGCCCGCGAAGCTGACGCCGAGCCAGTTCGCCACCGCAATACCGACGAAGTACTGGCCTTGTCCCCCGATGTTGAACATCCCGCAGCGGAAGGCGAAGGCGACCGCGAGCCCGGTGAGGATGAGGGTCGTCGACTGGAGGAGCGTCTGGGTGAGGTTGTACGCGGCGATGTTCTGGGTGTTGAAGGTCGGGTGGAAGATCCAGTTCAGGCCGGCGCCGTTGAAGATGTCGCGGTAAGCGAGCAGCGGGTTGTGGCCGGTTGCAGCCACGACCAGGCCGCCGACCAGGAAGGCAAGGACCACAGTCGCGATCGGCACGGCGACGCCGCCGGCGCGCTGGCTGACCGAGAGCCGGGCGGCGAAAGTCCCCGTCTCCGCCGCCTGCTCGGGCGTCTCGACGAAGTCCTTCTTAGGCTCGCTCATGCGGGGACCTCTTGTTTCAGGCCGACCATCTCGAACCCGATCTGCTCCTCGGACACTTCGCCCTCGTGGCGGCCGACGATCTCGCCCTCGTAGAGGACGAGGATCCGGTCGGAGAGCGAAAAGATCTCGTCGAGCTCGAGCGACACGAGCAGGATCGCGCGACCCTGGTCGCGCTCGTTCACGAGGCGCCGGTGGAGGTACTCGATCGCGCCGACGTCGAGGCCGCGCGTGGGCTGCGCCGCGATCAGCGCCTTCGGGTCACGGGAGATCTCCCGCGCGGCAACGACCTTCTGCTGGTTGCCGCCGGACAGCGAGCCGGCCCGCGTGAGCGGGCCGCCGCCGCGCACGTCGAACTCCTTGATCAGCCTCCCTGCGCGCTCGACCAGCCTCCCGGGAAAGAGCCAGCCCCATTTCGAGTCCGGCGGCTCGGCGTAGTCGTGGAGGGCGATGTTCTCGGCGAGCGAGAACTCGAGCACGAGCCCGCGGCGCTGGCGGTCCTCCGGAATGTGTCCCAACCCCGCGTCGAGGACGTCTCGCGTCGATGCGTGGTGGAGCTCGCGGTCCCCGACGCGGATGACGCCGCGCTCGGCCCGGCGGAGGCCGGTGAGCGCCTCGATCAGCTCGGTCTGGCCGTTCCCGTCTACGCCGGCGATGCCGACGATCTCGCCGGCGCGAACCTCGAAGGACACGCCGCGCACCTTCTCGATGCCGCGGTCGTCCGAGGCCCACAGATCCTCGACCTCGAGCAGCACGTCCCCCGGCTGCGCCGGTTGCTTCTCCACTCGCAGCAGGACATCGCGGCCCACCATGGCCCGCGCGAGCGACTTCTCGGTGGCGCCCTCGCGCGAGACGGTCTCGATGGTCTTGCCGCGGCGGAGCACGGTGATGCGGTCGGCGATCTCGAGCACCTCGCCGAGCTTGTGCGTGATGAAGACGATCGAGACGCCCTCGCGCCGCAGCGTGCGAAGGATCTCGAACAGGTCCAGGGCCTCCTGCGGCGTCAGGACGGCGGTCGGCTCGTCGAGGATCAGGATGTCGGCGTTCCGGTAGAGCGCCTTCATGATCTCGACCCGCTGTTGCTGGCCGACCCCGATGTCCTCGACGAGGGCACCGGGGTCCACCGCGAAGTTGAACGTCTTCGCCATGTCGGCGACCTTCTGCTCCGCCACACCCTCGTCGAGCAGGACGCCGTCCTTGACCGGCTCCGTCCCCAGGACGACGTTCTCGGCGACGGTCATCACGGGGATGAGCATGAAGTGCTGGTGCACCATGCCGATACCGGCGTCGATCGCGTCGCTCGCGGAGCCGAACGAGACCGGCTTTCCGTGCAGGCGGATCTCGCCGGCGTCCGGGCTGGAGAGCCCGTAGAGGATGTTCATGAGCGTCGACTTGCCTGCGCCATTCTCGCCGAGCAGCGCGTGCACCTCGCCGCGGCGCACGTCGAACGACACGTCGTCGTTGGCGACGACGCCCGGGAACTCCTTGCGAATGCCTCGCATCTCGAGGACGAGCTCGTCGCTCACCGCTGCCGATGCTATCGCCCTACGGCAGGAGGGCGAAGTCGAATCGCCCTCCCGCCGAGACGGGCAGTTGCTACTTGCTCAGCGTGGCCGGCGGAGTGAGCGTGCCGGCGATGATCTGCGACTTGTACTGATTCATCGTGGTGATCCACGCCTGGGGCACCGTCGGGCTGATCGTGCCCACGCCGACGCCGTTGTTCTTCAGGTCGAGGCTGATGTCCTTGCCGCCCGGCCAGTGACCGGAGTTGGCGAGACGGATCGCCGTCTCGACACCCACGTCGGTCTTCTTGGTCGCGCTCGTGAGGATCCGCGACGCAACGTGGTACTCGTCGACGTCGACGCCGACCCCCCACTTGTTCAGCTTCGACGCCTCCTTGAGCGCGCCGTCGCCGCAGAGGCCCGCGACCTGGAAGACCACCTGGGCCCCGGAGCCGATCTCGTTCTGCGCCACCGTCGCGCAGGCGGACTCGTCGGTGAAGCTGTTCGAGTAGTTGACGACCGTCTTCGTACCCGGAACCGCCTTGTTCGCGCAGTACTGGTAGCCGGCGATGTACGAGTCGACGGGCGGGATCTTGATGCCGCCGACCGCACCGATCGTGCCAGCCTTGCCGCCGTTCATCTTCTGCGCTTCCTTCGCCGCGAGGACGCCGGCCAGACAGCCGCCTTCCTGCGTGGCGTAGGTGATGCCGATCTCGTTCTTGTACCCGCCGATGGCGGCAACCGGATCGTCCGTGATCGCGAACTTGATGTTCGGGTACTGCTTCGCGTACTTCTTGACCGTGTCGCCGAGCAGGTAGCCGGCGGCGATGATCAGGTTGGCGCCCGCGTGCACGGCCGCGTTGTAGTTCGGGACGTAGTCGCTCGACGAGTGCGAGACCTTCGGGATCGCGGTGATCCCGAGCACGGCCTTCATCTTCTCCAGGCCCAGGAGCTGGTTCTTGTTGAACCCGTTGTCGTTGAAGCCGGCGACGTCGCTGACGAGCGCTGCCTTGAAGTTGCTCTTCGGCGCCGTCGTGGTCGCGCTGGTTCCCCCGCTGCTGCCGCCGCCGCCGCAGCCCGCCGCGACGAACGCGACAGTCAGTGCCGCCGCAAACAGGACCCCGAGCGTGCGTGTCCTCGATCTCAAGATGTGCCCTCCTCTTCTCCCCATGGTCTGACCGGCCCGATCCTATTGCCTCGGGCGCCCATGTTCTAGGAGAACTACTCGGCCGCGGCGTACGAGTGGTACTGGCTCTCGTCCACCAGGACGCGCCGCGGCTTGGAGCCTTCGTAGCCGGAGACGATCCCGCGCCGCTCGAGCATGTCGATCAGCCGGCCGGCACGCGTGTAGCCGACGCGCAGGCGGCGCTGCAGGAGAGAGACGGAAGCGGTCTGGGTCTGGACGACGATCTCGATCGCCTTGTCCAGCAGCGGGTCGTCGTCGGGGTCGAACTCGCCGTCGTCGGCGTTGTCGCCGGGCTCGGCGAAGACCTCCGGGAGCTCGAGGTAGCTCTCGTCGAGCTCCTGCTCGCGCTGCCGGGTCTGCTCGACGACGAGCGCGATCTCCTCCTCGGAGACGTACGCGCCTTGCACGCGCTGCAGCCGTGAGGTGCCGAGCGGCTTGAAGAGCATGTCGCCCTGGCCGAGCAGCGACTCCGCGCCGCCCGAGTCGAGGATCACCCGCGAGTCGGTCTGCGACGAGACGGCGAAGGCGATGCGCGAGGGGACGTTCGCCTTGATCATCCCGGTGATCACGTCCACCGACGGGCGCTGCGTGGCGAGGACGAGGTGGATCCCGACGGCACGCGACTTCTGCGCGAGCCGGATCACAGCGTCCTCCACGGCTTGCGGCGCGACCATCATCAGGTCGGCGAGCTCGTCGATCACGACGAGGACGTACGGCAGCGTCGGCTCTCCGCGCTGGCGGAACGCGCGGTTCGCCTCGTTGAGGTTGCGGGCGCGCACCGACGAGAGGCGCTCGTAGCGGCGCTCCATCTCGGCGAGACAGTTGGCCAGGACGGCGCTCGCCTCCTTCGGGCTCGAGACGACCGGAGTGAGGAGGTGCGGCACGGACTCGAAGTGGCTGAGCTCGATCCGCTTCGGGTCGATCAGGATCAGGCGCACGTCGTCGGGCGTCGCACGCAGGAGGACGGACGTGAGCACCGTGTTGAGGCAGCCCGACTTGCCCGAGCCGGTCGTGCCCGCGATCAGCAGATGCGGCATCCGCGCGAGGTCGGTCCAGACGGCAGCGCCGGAGATGTCCTTGCCGAGCCAGACGGCGACCGGGCTCGCCGTCGCAGGCAGCGGCTCGTAGATGTCGCCGAGGGTGACGAGGTTCGGGGAGAGGTTCGGAAGCTCGACGCCGACCGCCTGCTTGCCGGGGATCGGCGCGAGGATCCGGATCTCGGTCGTGGCGAGCGCGTACGAGAGGTCGTCCTTCAGGGCTGCGACCTTCGCGACCTTCGTTCCCGGCGCCAGCTGGAGCTCGTAGCGGGTGACGCGCGGGCCCGAGATCTGGCCGATCACGGTCGCCTCGACGCCGAAGTGCGCGAGCGTCTGCACGAGGAGCTCGGCGACGCGCGCGGCGGTCTCGCCCGAGTCCTCGCCCTGCTCCGGCGAGACGCGGAGGACGCCGGCGTCGGGCAGCTTGTACTCCGCGTGCTCGGCCGTGACCTCGTCGAAGAGCGTCGGCGAATCCTCGAGCAGCGCCGGCGGCTCGGTCTGCAGCGGAGCGGGCTGTGCGCCGGCGTGCGGCGGCGGCGCAATGTTCCCGCCGACGACGTCCGGGAACGCGGAGACAGCGTCGACCGGCGGCGCGAGCCGCTGCGCTGCCGACTGAGGCGTGACTGTTTCTCGACGGTACCTGGCACCGGTACGTCTCTCTCGCGCCTTCCTCGCGGCTCCGTGCAGGCCGCGCCCTGAGCGGCGCAGGATCGCCCCGAGTGAGGCTCCCGTGAGCAGCAGCGCGCCGACGAGCATCAGGAGGCCGCCGAGCAGGAGCGACCCGGTGGCGCCGATCGCGACCCCGACCGCGCCGCCCAGCAGCTGACCGACGTAGCCGCCTTGGTCCTTACCGAGGGTGAGCATGAGGCCGCCGGCGAGCACCGCCATCCCGGTGCGGAACGGCCGGACGTCGACGAGCGCGCTCCTCGTCACCACGAGCACGCCGACCACCGCCAGCGCGACCGGCACGACGTACTTGGCGTCGCCGATCAGCCTGTCGAGGCCCTCCCCGAGCCAGCCGCCGACGTACCCGCCGCTCCAGCCGAAGTAGAGGACGGCACCGAGATAGAGGCCGAGCGCGATCGCTCCGAGGCCCCAGAGCTCCGGGTGTTGGTTGCGGGCGCCGGCGCTCCGTTTCGTCCGCGTCTTCTTGACGCGGCTCGGGAGCTTCGGACGCAGCTTCGACTTCCGCTTGCGCGGCATGCGCTTGGTTTTCGCCCGCGCCCGCCCTGCTCCTGCTAGGCCGTCACCTCGGCGACGAGCATCCCGTAGTACGTCGGCGCGGCGTACGCGAGCACGTCCGCTCGAGCCGACTCACCGACGGCGCCCTGGAGGACGAGGAGCTGCCAGAGCGAGTCCGCCTTCGCCGGCTCGACGAGCTCCGCGAGCGGCCGGAAGTCGAGGCGGTCGGAAGCGAGGATCTCCTGCAGGCGCGCGTCGTACTCGGCCGCAGCCGGGTCGAAACCGTACGGGCCGTCGGGGTCGTGCGCATGGCCGTGGTCGGCGCTCGCGATCAGCGCGAGGCGCCCGGGCAGCGCGGCGATCGTCTCGCCGAGCCGCAGGTGCTCCTCGAGCGGCCGGTCGCGGGCCGGCGCGACGACGACGACGCGCGGCGCCGGGACGAACTCGAGCGGCACCTCCGTCCCCCAGTCGAGCGGAAACCCCGCCGTCGCCGGGTCGTTGCCTCCGTACGAGACGCCGAGGATCGGCAGCGGCGCCTCGAGGATCTTCGCGGCGAGCGCGCCGTCGGTCTCCCACTCCCCCACTTTCCCGGCCGTGACGACCGCGAAGTGGCCCTCGACGTGGACGGAGTGCGGGGACACCACCACCGCGACGTCCGGGGCGGCGTCGGTGCAGCAGCGTCCCAGCTCCTCCATCGCGGCGCGCAGCTCGGGCGCGAGATCGACGTCACCGTGCGGTGCGATGCAGGCGAAGGCGAGGCTCACGAGAGCGACTCGATCCGCGATACGAGCAGCTCGAGGAACCGCTCCGCATCGACGTCGACTCCCACAGCCGCGTTCGGCGCCCGGCCGGTGACGCCGCGGAAGTCGACGACGGTGCGGCCGTCGCAAAGGTCGGAGCGCGTCTCGACCGCGACGTTCGCCGGCCGTGTCGTCAGCAGCGTCGGGTCGATGACGTGGGCAACGGCCATCGCATCGTGGATCGGGGAGCCGTCGAAGCCGTACGAGCGCTCGTGGAAGGCCTGGAAGAAGTCCGACAGCTCGGCGACGAAGCGGCCGGAGCGACCGGCGCCACGCAGGCGCTCGGCATGGGCGCGTGTGAACAGCGCCTTGTGCGTGACGTCGAGCCCGACCATCGTGCTCGGGATGCCGCTCGCGAACACGGCCGCCGCAGCCTCGGGATCCACGAAGGCGTTGAACTCCGCGGCGGGCGTGATGTTGCCCTCCGCAATCGCCCCGCCCATCCAGACGATGCGCTCGAGCCGGTCGGGCACCTCGGGATGCCGTTCGAGCATGAGCGCGAGGTTCGTGAGCGGCCCGGTCGGGACGAGGACGACTCCGGGCTCGATAAGGCACGCGAGGAAGTCGGCGGCGTGCGCGTCGACCGGACGGGCCGACGGCACGGGCAGCTCGGGGCCGTCGAGACCCGTCTCGCCGTGCACGTGCGCCGCGGTGCGGAGGTCGCGTCGCAGCGGCGCCTCTGCGCCCGCTGCCACGGGGATGTCGCTCCGGCCCGCGATCTCGAGCGTGACGAGCGCGTTGCGCGTGGTCTTGTCGAGCGTCTGGTTGCCGGCGACGGTCGTGACGCCGATCAGCTCGACCTCGGGCGAGGCGAGCGCGAGCAGGATCGCGATCGCATCGTCGTGGCCGGGGTCGCAGTCGATGACGATGGGTGTCGTCACAGCAGTTCGTCCACCTCCTCGGCGGTCGGAAGCGAAGTCTGCGCGCCGAAGCGTGACGCGGCGAGAGCTCCGGCGGCGCAGGCCCGCCGCAGCGACTCCTCGCGCGGCCGGCCCTCGAGCAGCGACACGACGAGGCAGGCGCTGAACGCGTCGCCGGCAGCGGTGCCGTCGACCGCCTCGACCGGAGGCGGCTCGGCCCGCGCCAGCTCCCGGCCGGCCTCGAGGAGCACTGCACCCTCGGCGCCGAGCGTGAGACAGACGAGGCCGGGCCGCTCGCCGAGCGCGTCGAGCTCGAGCCGGTTCACGATCGTCAACTCGGCTTCCGGAGCCCCTTCGCGGGCGGGCGCTGCGTTGAGGAAGAAACGCGAAGTGAGCTCGGCGGCCCGCGCGACCGTCTCGGCCGGGATCTCCTGCTGGCAGAGGACCGCGTCGGCGGCGCCGAACGAGAGGTCCTCGGGACGCAGCTCCCCGTTCGCGCCGGGTGCGACGACGATGGTGGTCTCCCCTGCCGCGTCCACCGTGATCAGCGCGATCCCGGTCGGAGCGTCCTTCGCGAGCCACCGCTCCTCGACTCCCGCCGCGCGTAGACCGGCGAGCGCATCTTCCGCGAGCTCGTCGCGGCCGACGCAGCCGACCAGCCGCACCTCGGCCCCGAGGCGAGCGGCGGCGACCGCCTGGTTCGCGCCCTTGCCGCCCGGCACGCGCGAGAACCGGGCCCCGCTGACGGTCTCGCCGGGACGCGGCAGCCGCTCCGCCTGCACGACGAGATCGAGGTTGATCGAGCCGACGACGGTGAGCCTGGGCGCAACCACGCCGCGAGCCTATTTCCTGCGCTGGAACGCGGCACGACCCTTGCCACCTCGCAGCTGCCAAGGTGACGGAGCTAGACCTCGACGATGACGGGCAGCACCATCGGTCGCCGCCGCGTCCGGTCGTAGACGATGCCGCCGAGGGCGTCGTGCAGGTGTTCCTGGAGGAGCTTGATCTCGGTCACATCGTCGTCGATCAGCTCCCGCAGGACCGTGTTCGCCTCTTCCCGCAACTCGTCGAGGAGCGGCTCCGCTTGCTCGCCGAAGCCCCGCGCGATCAGCTCCGGTGGAGCCGTCAGGCCGCCGCCGTCCTGCGCCGCGAGCGTCGCAACGACGATGAGGATGCCGTCCTCGGCGAGCTTCCGCCGGTCGCGCAGCGCGACGTCGTGGACGTCGCCCACGCCGAGCCCGTCGACGAAGGTGACACCGGCCTCGACCTCGCCGACGATGCGCGCGACGCCGTCCTGCAGCTCGACGACGCTGCCGTTCTCGGCGAGGATGATCCGCTCCTCCGCCACGCCCCCCTCGCGTGCGAGCTGAGCATGCGCCGCGAGCATCCGGAACTCGCCGTGCACGGGCATCACGGATTTCGGCCGCAGGAGCCCGATGATGGTGCGCAGCTCCTCGGCGCAGCCGTGGCCCGAGACGTGCACCGGGGCGTTGTCTTCGTGCAGCACCTCGGCGCCGATCTTCGCGAGCCGGTTGATCGCGTCGTGGACGCGGAGCTCGTTCCCCGGGATCGGCTTCGCGGAGATGATCACCGTGTCGCCGCGCTCGACCTTGACCGCGGGATGGTCGTTGTATGCGATCCGCGTCATCGCCGACATCGGCTCGCCCTGGCTGCCGGTGCAGAGGATCAGCTGCTCGTTCCGCGGCAGCTCGGCGAGCTCCTGGGGCCGCAGGATGAGGTTTTCGGGTACGTCCATGTAGCCCAGACTGCGCGCGATGTTCCCGTTCTTGCGCATCGAGCGGCCGACGAAGGCGATCTTGCGGCCGCAGTCGACCGCGACGTCCGCGGCCTGCTGCATCCGGTGTACGTTCGAGGCGAACGACGAGACGAGGATCCGGCCCTCGCAGCCCGGGAAGATCTGGCGGAACGCCTCCCCCACCACCCGCTCCGACTTCGTGATGCCGGGCCGCTCCGCGTTCGTGGAGTCCCCGAGCAGGAGGTCGACTCCGAGGCTCCCGACCTCGGCGAGCCTCCCCACGTCGGTGCGCTGCCCGTCGACCGGCGTGTGGTCGAGCTTGTAGTCGCCGGTGTGGACGCAGCGGCCGCCCGGCGTCTCGAGCACGACCGCGGCCGCGTCGGGGATCGAGTGCGCCATGCGGATGAACTCGAGCTGGAACGGGCCGACCTCGACCGGGCCGTCTCCCGGCATCAGCTCCCGCAGCTCGGCGGAGCGGAGCAGCCCGTGCTCGTCGAGCTTCGACTTGACGAGCGCGAGCGTGAGCCGCGTTGCGAGGACGAGCGGGACGCGCACCTCGCGCATCAGATATGGGAGAGCGCCGACGTGATCCTCGTGCCCGTGCGTGAGCACGACCGCTCGCACCATCTGCTCGCGGTCGCGGAGGTAGGAGAAGTCCGGCAGGACGAGGTCGACCCCGAGGTGCTCGTCGCGCGGAAACGCGAGCCCGGCATCAACGACGACGATCGAGCCGTCCGCCTCGTAGACGGTCATGTTCTTGCCGACCTCGCCGAGGCCACCGAGCGGGATGATCCGGCACACACCCATCGCGCAGGAGTCTAGTGAGGCCACGGCCGCTCCGAACACGGCCGGTGTCTGACACCTACGCCTGTCCGACCCGGCCAGGTCCCGAGCGCCGAACCGCTTGTCCATGCGCCGCGGGCGTCGAACGGCCATGTCTCGGTGTCTGACACCGGGCCAGGTCCCGTTGGGACGGCTGGTCCCGAATTGCCGCGCGCGACTAGGCGGACGCGGCTGCGAGCAGACCCGCCCGCTCTAGACAGGTGCGGATCTGGGCGAGCTCGTCATCGTCCGCGTCGATCATCGGCAGTCGGTGGCCGCCGACCTCGTGGCCCGTGAGGTTGAGCGCAGCCTTGATCGGGATCGGGTTCGTCTGGATCCGCAGGAGGTCGTACGACGGCTGCTGCTCCTCGTGCAGCGCGCGCGCACCCGCGACGTCTCCGTCCCGATAGCGCCGGATCATCTCCGCGATCTGCGGCCCCCAGAGATGCGCCGTGACGGACACGACGCCGACGCCGCCGAGCTCGAGGAAGGCGAACGTGTTCGGGTCGTCGCCCGAGTAGAGGTCGAGCCGCGTCTCCTCGGCAATGAACCGGGCCTCCAGCGGGTCGTCGTGTGCCTGCTTCACGGCGACGACGTTCTCGATCTCGGCGAGCCGTGCGATCGTGGCGGACTCGATGTTGACGACGACGCGGCCGGGGATGTTGTAGGCGACCACCGGCAGGTGCGTCGCGCCGGCGATCTCCTCGAAGTGGCGGACGATCGCCCGCTGCGGCGGCTTGTTGTAGTACGGCGTCACCACGAGGATCCCGTCGACGCCGAGCTCCGTCGCCTCCCGCGTCAGGTGCACCGAGTGCCTCGTGTCGTACGTACCCGCTCCCGCGATGACCGTTGCGCGTCCACCGACCTCGTCCACGGCCACCCGGAAGAGGTCGAGCTTCTCCGCGTCGCTCAGGGTCGGCGACTCGCCGGTGGTCCCGCAGACGACGAGCCCGTCCGAGCCGTTCTCGACGAGGAAGCCGGCGAGCTCGCGAAACCGCTCGAAGTCGACCGTACCGTCGGCACGGAACGGCGTCACGATCGCGGTCAGGACCGAGCCGAGCATCTCCAGGAAGTCTACGAGAGCTGACCCTGCAACTCCTGCAAGGCGTAGAAGACGCCCTCGGAGAAGGTCGGGTACGGCTGGATCGTGTCGAGGAGCGTCTCGACCTTCACCTCGGCGCGGATCGCGAGCGTGAACTGCCCGAGCCACTCCGCAGCCTGCGGGCCGACGCAGACGGCTCCGACGAGCACGCTCTGGCGCGGATCGGCAAAGACCCGCACGAAGCCTTCGCGCTTCGGCCGCTCGTAGGTTGTGAGGCGAGGGAGGGAACCGAGCGGAATCCGCGCGGTCACGAGACCGTCGCCCTCGGTGCGGCCGACGGTCGCGACCTCCGGGTCGGTGAAGATTCCGGCCGGGATCGCGCGGTAGTCGGCCTTGGCGCGGCGGTTCGCGATGTCGGCGGCGGCGATCCGAGCCTGGTACTTCCCGACGTGCGTGAACTGCGCAACGCCCGTCACGTCGCCGATCGCCCAGACGTTGTCGACGCCGTCCGCACGCAGCCGCTCGTCGACCTCGATCCCACGCGGCGACGTCCTGACGCCGAGCTCCTCGAGACCGAGCCGCTCGACGTTGGGCCGGCGCCCCGTCGCGACGAGCAGCCGCTGTGTCTCCAGCGTCGAGCCGTCGGAGAGGTGGAGCGTGATCCCGGGCTCCGCCCGCTCGATCCCCACTCCGAGGCGGACGTCGATTCCCTCCTCCCGGAAGTGCGCGGCCAGCAGCTCGCCCGCGTCGGGATGAACGCGCCCGAGCAGATGCTCGCCGCGCTCGACGATCGTCACCCGCGAGCCCATGCGGGAGAAGAACTGGGCGAGCTCGGCGCCGACCGGGCCGCCGCCCATCACCACGAGGCTCTGCGGCACCGTGTGCGTGCGAACCGCCTCGCGGTTCGTCCAGTACTCGACGGAGCCGAGGCCGTCGATCGGCGGGATCGCGGGCCGCGAGCCGGTGGCGAGCACGAGCCGGTCGTAGGTGAGCTCCTGCCCGTCCACCTCCACGACGCCGGGCCGCACGACGCGGCCCTCGCCGCGCACGAGCCGGCAGTTCCACTCCTCGAGGTAGTGGAGCTGGCCGGCGTCGTCCCAGTCGCTCGTCATCCAGTCGCGCCACGACCAGACGCCTTCAGGGTCCGGACGCTCGCCGTGCAGCCCCGGCGCCCGCTCGAGGGATGCGCCGAGCTCGGTCACGCGCAGCATCGTCTTGGTGGGCATGCACGCGAAGTACGAGCACTCGCCGCCGACGAGCCTGCCCTCGACAAGCGTGATCTGCGCCTCGTCGTCGAACCGGCGGAGGGCGCCGACGAAGTGCTCGCCGGTCGACCCTCCGCCGAGAACGACGACCTTCACTACTTGCTCAGCAGTCCGTTCGCGGCGAGGAAGCCGTGAGCGATCTGCTTCGGCGTCGCCTTGTCGACGTAGTACGCCTTGTTCATCGCCTGCATCGCAGCCAGGGTCAGCTTGGCGGTGACCGCATTCGAGGTGCTGACGAGCAGCGCACCGTTCGGCCCCGTGATCAATGTCTTCTTCAGCACGGGTGCGACGTTCTGGAAACCGAAGATGTGCTTGTTGTCGACCAGCGCCGTGTACTTGTTCTTCTGGAGCTGGGCCGGGTCGGTGGAGAAGCCGTCTCCCCCGGTCGCCTTGCCCTGGTCGAGCAGGGTGTACACGCTGATGCTCCCGATCGGGATGAACTGGATGTTCTTCAGCCCGTAGATCTGCTTCATCCCGAGGATGCAGGTGATCCGCGTCACGCACTCCGGATAGCCCGCGTACGAGAACGACTTCAGCTTGCTCAGGTCGCTCATCGTCGTGAGGCCGTCCTTCTTCGCGGTCGACGTGAGCACCGTGAAGGTGTCGGTGTCCGCGAACGGCGTCGGGTTGAGCAACGTCAGACCACGCGTGTTCTCGAACTTCTTCGCGACGACGTAGGTCTGGTTGGCGGACTTCGGCGCGGTCTTGACCTTCGCGAGGTCGAGGGCGACGACGCCCGTGTACTCGGGATAGAAGTTCATCTTCCCGCTCGTGATCGCCTTGTCGGCGAGCT
This sequence comes from uncultured Actinomycetes bacterium, assembly GCA_963796555.1. Lineage (GTDB taxonomy): Bacteria > Actinomycetota > Thermoleophilia > Gaiellales > Gaiellaceae > Palsa-739. The sequence goes on from CAWCLZ010000002.1 coordinate 48,712, forward strand.
CGGACGAGCCGAAGCTGCCCTTGTAGACGACGTGGAACCCTTTGGCCTGGAGCGCCTGGCCGTAGAGCTGGCCCAGGATGTACTCCTCGCCGAAGTTCTTGGTGCCGAGATTGATCGTCACGCTCGACGGCGACGCCGCGGTCGTCGTCGAGCTGCTCCCTCCACCACCGCAGGCGGTGAGGCCGATCAGAAGCGCGACCCCGAAGGAAATTGCAAACGCCGCCTTCGCAGCACGGCGTGTGTGCTTCCGGAACATCTGTTGCCTCCTCTCGTGGCTGCCCGGTCCGGGCTACTCGTCCGCGGGACCCTACGCCCTCGGTGCCATCCTGCGCGAGGCCGCGTGTTGGGCGAGGCCGAGGACGGCCGCCGTCAGAAGCGCGATGGCCGCGACGACGAACGCCGCCGCGAGCACACCCGCGAAGCCGTATGTGACGGGTTCGACCATGACCTGGCCGAGGCCGCCCCGTTCCACTCCCGCGATGCCCGCGATCGTCGCCGTCGCGATCACGAAGACGGCGGCGATCCTGACCCCCGCGAGCAGGAGCGGCAGTCCGAGCGGCAGCTCGACGCGCGTCAGGATCTGGCGCTCGCGCAGGCCCATGCCCCGAGCCGCCTCGACCGCGTCCCGATCCACGCCGTCCACCGCGAAGTAGGAGTTCGTCAGCAGCGGCGGGACCGCGATGATCACGAGCGCGACGGTGACGTTCCAGAAGCCGACGCCGAGCCAGGCGATGAAGACGCCGATGACCGCGATGGTCGGCAGTGCACGTCCGATCGAGGCCGTGCCGAGGGCGAAGAAGAGCCCCCGGTGCCTGTGCCCCAGCCACAGCCCCAGCGGCACTGCGAGCACGAGGGCGATCGCGAGCGCCGTGAACGCGAGCTCCGCTGTCTCGGCTGCTTTCTCCCGCAGCAGGGCGGCATGGGCTGGGATGAACTGAAGCGCGTCGATGAAGAGGGAGGCGACCATCAGCGGACCCGGCTCCACGGTGTCAGGGCGCGTTGGAGGAGGGCGAGCAACGCGTCGGCGCCGAGCGCGAGCAGGATCGCGAGAGTGCCGCCGGCGACCAGCTCCGTCCGGAAGATGTCCGGTTGCTCGAGGGCGTCGAAGATCGGGGCTCCGAGGCCGTAGTGGATGAGATAGGCGGCAACCGTGGCGATCGCGATCGTGGCCACCGTCGCGACCCGCAGCCCGGCCATGATCGCCGGCACCGCGAGCGGCAGCTCCACGCGCCAGAAGGTCTGGCTGCGCGTCAGTCCCATCCCCCGCGCCGACTCGAGCACCTCCGGCGGCACGCTGCGGAGGCCGGTGAGGATGTTCGGATAGATCACGAACAGCGTGTAGGCGATGAGCGGGAGCACGATCGTGGTCACGGTGATTCCGGTGATCGGCAGCAGGATCGTGAAGAGCGCGATGCTCGGGAGGCAGTAGAGGAAGTCTCCGAGCGCGCCAAGCGGCGGGCCGAGATAGCGGAAGCGGAAGGCGAGAAGCGCGAGCACGAAGGAGATCGCGAAGCCGATCGAGACGGCGATCAGCGTGAGGTAGATGTGCTGGACGAGTGCCGGCTGGAGGATGTCGCTCCAGTGCTCGCGCACCCAGCTCGGGCAGAACCAGTGGTTGTGCCGCAGGCACGCGCTGGCGCGCTGGTAGTGCGGGATCACCGGGCCGCCGCCCGCAGCGAGCAGGCGGCTCATCGCAGCAGATCCTCGCGCGTCGCGACGCCGAGCGGCGAGCCGTCGGAGCCGACGACCACGAGCGCGTCGCGGCGCTCCGCCACCAGGAGCGCGAGCGCATCCCGCAGGCTCGTGTCCACCGGCAGCCGCGGCAGGCCGTCCGCGGCCGCACCCGAGAGTTCGAGGTCGCCCAGCGTCCGGAGGGTGAGCGCCTTGAGCGCGCGGTCGCGGCCTACGAACTCCGCGACGAACTCGTCGGCCGGCTGCTCGAGGATCTGCTGCGGCGTGTCGTACTGGGCGAGCCGCCCGCCCTCGCGGAGGATCGCGATCCGGTCGCCGACCTTGATCGCCTCGTCGATGTCGTGGGTGACGAAGACGACCGTCTTGCGCAGCTCGCGCTGGAGACGGAGGAACTCGTCCTGGAGCCTCGAGCGGACGATCGGGTCGATCGCGCCGAACGGTTCGTCCATCAGCATCAGCGGCGGATTCACGGCGAGCGCGCGCGCCAGGCCGACGCGCTGGCGCTGACCGCCGGAGAGCTCCGCCGGGAAGCGCTTGCGATCCTGCTCGGGGTCGAGCCCGACGAGCTCGAGCAGCTCTCCCACGCGCTCCCGGATCCGCTGCCGCTGCCAACCCAGCAGCCGCGGCACCGTGCCGATGTTCGCCTCGATCGTCATGTGCGGGAAAAGGCCGACCTGCTGGATGACGTAGCCGATCGAGCGGCGCAGCTCTGTTACGTCGTAGTCGCCGATCGCCCTGCCGTCGATCCGGATGTAACCGCTCGTGAGCGGGATCAGCCGGTTGACGAGCTTCAGCGCCGTCGTCTTGCCGCCGCCCGACGGCCCGACGAGGACGCAGATCTCCCCGGCGGGCACCGTCAGCGACAGGTGGTCGACCGCCGCACCGTCCCGGCCGGGGTAGACCTTCGTCGCTTCGTCGAAGACGAGCTCGGCCGCCTCGGTCGGCATGGGGGGATCTTCTACGAGATCAGGGTCTCGAGGCCGACCGTAAGGCCCGGCGGCAGCTCGTCGAGCTTGGTGAGCGCGAGCAGGACGCCGTCGCCGAACGACTCGCGGCCCGTCGTGTCATGGCGGATGGTGAGCAGCTGGCCCTCGCCGCCGAAGATGACCTCCTGGTGCGCGACGAGACCGGGCAGGCGCACCGAGTGGATCGCCGGGTCGCCGCCGATCGTCTCCGCGGTTGCCCTGGCGGTCCCGGACGGCGCGTCCTTCTTCGCCTCGTTGTGGAGCTCGACGATCTCCGCCCGCGGGAAGTGCGCGGCCGCCTCGCGCGCGAAGCGCATCATCAGCACGGCGCCGAGCGAGAAGTTTGGGGCGACGAAGAGCCGCAGGCCCTTCTCTTGCGCGAGCGTGCCCAGCTCGGCCGGGTCCCAGCCGGTCGTACCCACGACGCAAGAGACGCCCTGGTCGAGCGCGGCACGCACGTTCTCAGGCGCCGCGTCCGGAGTCGTGAAGTCGACCGCGGCGTCGCAGCCGGCCACGTCGGGCTCGTCGCCGAGCTCGATCCCGTGCACCTCGTGCCCGGCTTCCTCCAGCCGTCGCACGACCGCGCTGCCCGCCTTGCCCTCCGCGCCGAAGAAGGCGACCTTCATGCCGCGGCCTGCTCACCAAGGCTGGAGCTCGCACGGCCGACTGCGGAGCGGAAGCGCTCCTCGTCAGGCCCCACTCCCGCCGCCGCAAGCCGCTCGGGCGGCAACAACACCGCGGCCAGCTCGGCGAGCTCGTCGGGCTCGACCGCGTCGATCTCGGCGATCACACGCTCGAGCGTCAGGAGCTCGGTGTCGGTGACGAGCGATTTCCCGAGCCGGCTCATCCGGTTGGAGGTGGATTCGAGGGAGAGGACGATCCGTCCCTTGAGGTTCTCCTTCGCCCGCTCCAGCTCGCCCTTGCGCAGACGGCCGGCCGCGATCTCGCCGATCTGCTCGGCGCAGATCTCGACGCAGGCCCCGAGGTTCTCCTCGCGGGTGCCGACGTAGATGCCGAGGATCCCGGTGTCGGTGTACTGCGCCCCGAAGCTGTAGACCGCGTAGGCCATGCCGCGCTTCTCGCGGATCTCCTGGAACAGCCGCGACGACGCTGCGCCGCCGAGGATCGAGTCCAGCAGGGAGGCCGCGAAGCGGCGGCGGTCCGAGCGCGAGATGCCCGTGGCGCCGAGGCAGAGGTGGTACTGCTCCGTCTCCTTGCGCTGGAAGCGGAGCCCCGGGCCGGGGAGCTGCGCGAGCGGCCGGCGGACGCGGGTGCCTGCGCGCGCGGGAGCGCCGGCGCGGCGCTCGCTGCGCTGCAGGAGCGCGACGAGGCGGTCGTGCTCGAGGTTCCCGGCCGCCGCGACGACGACGTTCCCCGGCGAGTACGCGGTGCGGTGGTAACCCGAGAGCGCGCGGCGGCTGACCGAGGAGATGACCTCGGCGGTGCCGATCACCGGGCGTCCGAGCGGGTGGTCGCCGAAGACGGCTGCCGAGAAGAGGTCGTGCACGAGCTCCTGCGGGGTGTCCTCGTACATCGCGATCTCCTCGAGCACGACGTCGCGCTCCTGGTCGACCTCGGTGAAGGACGGCGCGAAGACCATGTCGGTCATGACTTCGAGCGCCGTCTCCACGTGGTGATCGGGGACGCGCGCGTAGACGACGGTGTTCTCCCGCGAGGTCGCGGCGTTGAGCTCGGCGCCCATCGCGTCGAACGTCTCGGCGATCTCCTGCGCGTCAAAGCGACGCGAGCCCTTGAACAGCAGGTGCTCGATGAAGTGCGAGACGCCGGCGCGGTCGGCGCGCTCGTCGCGCGAGCCGACGTCGATCCAGAAGCCGAGCGAGACCGAGCGCACGCTCGCGACCCGCTCGGAGATGACCCGCTCCCCGGAGTCGAGCTCGCTGAGGACGACCTTCTGCATTGTTTCCGCTCCGGTGCCGGCTAAACCGGCACCTGCGCTCCTTTCCGTGCTCCGTCCAGCCTACGCACGGGTCGATCGTAGGCGAACCCGCATGCCCGAACGGGACACGGCCGGTGTCAGACACCGGGCATGTCCGGTTGAGACAGCTACGCGCGCGCGACGAAGCGGAGGACGGTGCCGTTCCGCTTCGCGTCGTACAGCGCCTCGTCGGCGAGGCGGAACAGCGTCTGCGCATCGGTCGCCACCTCAGGGCAGGCCGCGCAGCCGAAGCTCGCGCTGAGGTTGGCCGCCCACGGCTCCCCGTCGACGGCCAGCTCCTCCAGGAACGTCTCGACCCGGGTGACGACCTGCTGCGCGTCCTCCTCGGTCGCCTCGGCCAGCAGGACCGCGAACTCGTCGCCACCGATGCGGAACGCGTCGTCCGGCTTCCGCAGGGACTCGACGAGCACGCTCGCGAACGCGACGAGCGCGTCGTCGCCGCAGGCGTGGCCGAAGCGGTCGTTCAGCTGCTTGAAGCCGTCGAGATCCGTGACCACGAGCCCGAAGGTCCGCTCGTAGCGGACGGCCCGCGCAACTTCGCCTTCGAGACGGCTGACGAAGGCCCGCCGGTTGAGGAGGCGCGTCAGCGGATCGTGGTCGGCGAGGAACCGCAGCTCGCCGAGGTGGCGCCCCGAGACGAGCGCGGCGGCGGCGTCGTTGGCGAAGATCCGCAGCGCCTGCAGCCGGTCGGCCGACGGCACGAGCCGGTCGGACGGATTGTCGACCCAGATCACTCCGAGCAGCGCCCCGCGGCCGTCTTGGAGGGGGACGATCAGCCAGTGACGGTTCCAGGCCCACGGGCCGCTGCCGTTGAGTTGCGACGGGTAGAAGTCGACGTCGCTCGCGAGCCGCGCCCGTGCCTGGTCGTGCGTGAGGAGGTAGCAGCCTTCCCGCAGGAACATCTCGTCGAGCAGCGGCTCGACCTGGGCGGCGGTCAGGGCGGCGCGAGACCGCAACTCGTCGAGGTGCCAGCCGGCCGCCGCCTCCGGCACGACCGCGCCGGTCTCCGGGTCGACCAGAGCCGCGCAGACGTTGCGGAAATCGAGGGCGTCGCGGATGCCGGTGCAGACCCGGCGCAGGATCTCGGAGTTCGAGGGCTCCCCGGTGATCCGCGACGAGACGGCCAGCAGCTCCTCCAGCGCGCGCTGGTGGCGCGCCGACTCGGCCGCCTCGCGGATCGCCTCGACCGCCAGAGCGCCGTGGTCGACGAGCGCGACGAGCACCTCGAGCTCGTCGTCCTTGGGACGGCGGCCGTTGACCGGCTCGTCCACCGAGACGATCCCGAGCAGGAGGCCACGCTGGTCGCGCATCGGGACGAACAGCGCGTCCTCGGGATCCCAGGCGTCGGGATGACACGCGCGGCTTCCCGCAGGCACGTAGCTGAGACCGAGCGAGTCCCAGTCCACGGCGCCTCTCTCCACGACGTAGGCGCCACGCCGCTCGAAGCGATCCGCGAGGAGCACGGTCCAGTCCTCGCCGGGCCGCGAGTTGCCGAGCAGCACCTTCTTCGCCTCCTCGTTTCCGTACACGGTCGTCACCTCGAAGTCGTCCCACTGAGGCCGGTAGAGGTTGACCGCGACGGTCCGGTAGCCGAGCGACTCGCCGATGGTGCGTGCGACAGCGTCGAGCAGCGCGGGAAGATCCTCACGCGCCCGCAGAAGGCGGGTCACCTCGACGAGGCCCCGCAGCGGTGAGATGGTCGGAAGGCTCACAGGTCGGTCACTCGAGGTCATCGGCACGCGCCGACCACCGAATGAGCCGATTTCGGGTCGAAGCCGACCCGAACGGGGGATTCGAACGCCGGAGGGTCGGACGGCGCATGCCGCCCGCCCTCCGGTGTTCAGCTAACTGCTACTCGTCGTCGCGGCGCTAGCCGCGCCCCCGGCCGCCGCCCCGGCCACCGCGGCGGTCACCGCCGCGCGGCCGATCCTCCTCCGGAGGACGCGGCGGAGCATCCTTCGCCCGCTCGATCAGCTCCTCCGGCTGGACGAGACCGTCGTTCTCGTGCTTCGCGACGAGCTTGAGGCCGATCCGGCCGCGAGCCTTGTCGACCTCCTGCACGACGACGTCGACAACGTCGCCGCGGCTCATCACGTCCTCGATGTGCGCGACCCGGCCGGGGCCGACGTTCGAGACGTGCAGCAGCCCGTCGGTGCCCTTCTTCAACTCGACGAAGGCACCGAACTGCGTCGTCTTCACGACCTTGCCGGTGAACGCGTCGCCGACCTCGGGCTCCTTCGTCAGGGACTCGATCGCGGCGACGGCCTCCTTGGCCTTCGTGCCCTCGGTCGCGTAGATCAGGATCGTTCCGTCCTCCTCGATGTCGATCTGCACCTCGTAGTCGGACTCGAGGCCGCGGATCGTCTCGCCGCCCTTGCCGATGACCATGCCGATCTTCTCCTGGTCGATCTTGATCGTCGTGATGCGCGGCGCGTTCTCTGAGAGCTCCGAGCGCGACTCCGGAATGACCTCCAGCATCTTCTCGAGGATGAACTCGCGCGCGCGCTTCGCCTGCTCGAGCGCGTCCCGCATGATCTGCTGGGTGACGCCGGTGATCTTGATGTCCATCTGGAGCGCGGTGATCCCGCTGCGGGAGCCGGCGACCTTGAAGTCCATGTCGCCGAGGTGGTCTTCCGCGCCCTGGATGTCCGTCAGGATCACGTAGTCGTCGCCCTCCTTCACGAGGCCCATCGCGATGCCCGAGACGGGAGCCTTGAGCGGCACGCCGGCGTCCATGAGCGACAGCGTCGAGCCGCAGACCGAGCCCATCGACGACGAGCCGTTCGACTCGAGCGTCTCCGAGACGATCCGGATCGTGTACGGGAACTCTTCGGGGGTCGGAATGACCGCCTCGAGCGCCCGCTGCGCGAGCGCACCGTGGCCGATGTCACGCCGCTTCGGGCCGCGCATGAAGCCCGTCTCCCCGACCGAGTAGGGCGGGAAGTTGTAGTGGTGCATGTAGCGGCGCTCCTCCTCGAGCGAGAGGTCGTCGATGCGCTGCCCCTCCTTCGCGGTGCCGAGCGTGAGCGACGAGAGGATCTGGGTCTGGCCGCGCGTGAACAGGCCGGAGCCGTGGGTGCGCGGGTTGACGCCGACCTCGACCTCGATCGGCCGGATCTCCTCGGCGCCGCGGCCGTCTGGGCGCCGCTTGTCGACGGCGATCTTCTGCCGGACGAGGTCCTTGTAGATCGACTCGCACGCCTTCTTGATCTGGGACTTCGTCTGCGAGTCCTTCGCCGCCGGCTCGTCGATCTCGGAGTCGCCCGCAGCGCCCCCGGCCGGGAACGGCAGCTCGACCTCGTCGATGATCCGGTCGAACAGGAGCTGACGCTTCGCGGACTTGAGGGCCTTCGAGTCCTGCTCGGCGTCGGTGAGCGCCTTCAGCTCGTCGCCGAACTGCTCGCGCACCGGGCCTTCGACCGCGACCGCCCGCTGCTTGTCGAGCAGCATGGCGAGCGCCGACTTGACCTGGATCTGGCGCTGGATGTCGTCGTCGGTCGACTCCATCGTGATCGGCGGCGCGAGCTCGGCGAGGAGCTCGTCGACGGCCGTGCCGGACTCCTTGATGCCGACCTGCTGGATCCGCTCCCAGATGGTGTGCCCGTGGTCGCGTTCGAGCTCCGCGAGGAGGTCGAGGTCGAGCCACTTCGGCTTGCCGGCCTGGCGGCGCAGATCCTCCTGCGCCTCGCACAGCTTCACGATCTCGCCGTGGGCGAGCTCGAGCGCCTCGAGGATCTTCTCCTCGGGGATCTCGTTCGCGCCGGCCTCGACCATGGTCAGCGCGTCCTTCGTCCCGACCACGATCAGGTCGAGCTCGTGGTTGTCCTCGCTCTCGCGCAGCGTCGGGTTGACGACGAACTGCCCGTCGACGAGGGCGATGCGAACCGCACCGACCGGGCCGAAGAAGGGCATCGGCGAGAGCATCAGGGCAGCGGATGCGCCGTTGATGCAAAGGATGTCGTGGGCCGTGACGAGGTCCGCGCTGAGGACCGTGCAGATCACCTGCACCTCGTTGCGGAAGCCCTTCGGCCAGAGCGGCCGGATCGGCCGGTCGATCATCCGCGCCGTGAGGATGGCGCGCTCGGTCGGGCGCCCCTCACGCTTGAAGAAGCCGCCCGGGATCTTGCCGGCGGCGTACATCCGCTCCTCCACGTCCACGGTGAGCGGGAAGAAGTCTGCGCCCTCGCGCGCCTCGGCGCGTCCCTGGGCTGTGGCGAGCACCATCGTGTCGCCTCCGCGAACGACGACGGCGCCGTCGGCCTGCTTCGCGAGATGGCCGGTTTCGAAGCTGATCTCCTGCGTCCCGATCTGGACGGAGACCTGCGCCCGGCGCTCGGTCGCGATACTCATCAATTGTCCTCCACTCTGCTTTATGGAGGGCGGGAGCTCGAGCCAGGCCGTTTGTCTCGGGCTCGCTCGAACTTCCACCCTCCGTGTTCTTGGGAGCTAGCGGCGCAGGCCGAGCTCCTTGATGAGGGCGCGATAGCCCTCGAGGTCGTGCTTCTGCAGGTAGTTCAAGAAGCGGCGGCGCCGACCGACGAGCTTGAGCAGCCCGCGCCGCGAGTAATGGTCGTGCTTGTGGGTGCGCAGATGCTCGGTCAGCTCGTTGATCCGCTGGGTGAGCATCGCGATCTGCACCTGTGGCGAGCCGGTGTCGGCCGCGCTGCGCCCGTGCTTCGTGATGATCTCCTGCTTCGCTTCCTTCGTAAGGGCCATGCGCCCTCTCCTTCCGTTCGCCTCCTCAGGCTCCGCCCACGGCGCTGCGTCTCTCCGAGCCGGGAAACGTGGCGCGAGCCGGGCCTGGGTCGCCCGGTAGGGTAGCGGAAAGCGGCATGGCGAGCGCGATTCCGCAGGAACGACTGGCCGAGATCGTGCGCGGCGCGCGTGCGCGTACCGGCGTGCCGGCGGTGGCGGCCGGGCTCCTCGTCGGCGGACGGTCGGAGCTCGCTGCGGACGGGCCGGTCGACGTCGAGACGCCGTTCCGGATCGCGTCGATCACGAAATGGTTCACCGCGTCGCTGGCCGCGCTCGTGCTCGACCTCGAGGAGCCCCTGGACGGCGGCGCGACCGCCGGCATGCTTCTCTCGCACACCGCGGATCTGCGCCAGAACTCGCGTGAGCTCCTGCCCGAGCCGTGCCGCGGGCTCTGGTCCTACTCGAACGCGGGGTACGTGCTCGCGGGCCGGGCGTGCGAGGCCGCCGCGCGAGTGTCCTACTCGGACGCGGTGCGGGAGCGGCTGCTCGAGCCGTTGGGCCTCGAGCGTACGAGCTTCGAGGAGCCGGCGGACGCGGCCCCCGGCCATGTTCAGGACGGCATGACAGGACACCGGCCGAGCCCCGAGGTCGTGTACCAGGAATCGCGGCGCGCCGCCGGCGGGCTCTGGTCGACGGTCGGCGACCTGCTCCGCTTCGCCGCCCACCAGATCGGTGGTCCGGGCCCGCTGTCCGCCGCGCAGTTGAGCGCGCTGCGCTACCCGCGGGCCGAGGCGCTCGGCGGCCGGTACTGCCTCGGCTGCTGGAGCAGGGAGCTGGCCGGCGGTCGCCCCGCGTTCGATCACGAGGGGTCGGTGGGCGGATACCAGTCGCTGCTCCTGCTCGTTCCGGAGGAGGAGGTGGCGCTCGTGGTGCTGACGAACAGCTGGCGCGGCAGCGGCCTGATCCGGCGGGTCGTGCAGGAGCTCGGGCTCGGGCCTGCGCCTCTCGCTGGGGCAGGGGACGAGCGCGTCGAGCCGGGCCGTTACGAGCTCGACGACGCCGTCGCCGTGGTGGAGGAACGCGGCGGCCGCTGGCGCGTCGCGGAGAGCGAGACCGATCCGCTGACGGGGCTCAGGATCGACCGCCCCGACTATGCGATCGACGCGCTACGCGGCGGGGTGTACGGCTTCGCGGGAGGCGTCCTGATGAGCCACCGCGTCGACTTCCCTCGCGCAGGTGTGGCGCGCGTCGGCTGGACGGCCCTGCCCGCCTCGGGTTCGTGACGCGGCCGAGGCGGCTCAGCCGGGGCGGACGGCGCTGCGCGTCTGCTCGACGTCGTCGCCGATCGCTGCGACGAGGTCGGCGAGCGAGTCGAAGCGGCTCTGTTCGCGGATCGAGCTCCAGAGCTCGACCACCAGCCGCTCGCCGTACAGGCCGCCGTCGAAGTCGAGCAGGTGCGCTTCGACTCGCCGCTCGACGCCGTCGAAATGCGGGTTCGTCCCGATCGAGACGGCCGCCCGACGGGCGCGGGCCGCGCCCGCGTAGACGCCGTCCGGCGGGACGAGGAGCCCCGCGGGAACATCGAGGTTGGCCGTCGGGAACCCGAGCTCGCGGCCGCGCGCGTCGCCGCGAACCACGATCCCCTCGACCTCCGGAGGCCGGCCGAGCAACCCCGCGGCCCGCTCGAGCTCACCCGCGTGCAGAAGCTCCCGCACCCGGCTCGATGAGACCTGCTCGACGAGAGGCACGCGTCGCACGTCGAAGCCCAGCCGTGTGAGCAGATCGAGATCGCCCTCGCGGCCTCGTCCGAAGCGGAACGTCTCCCCCGCGGCCACGGTCTCGGCTCCGATCCCGCGGAGCATCTGCTCGGCGAACTCCTGTGCCGGGAGCGCCGCGAGCTGCTCGTCGAACGGGAGGATGAGAACGTCCTCGACGCCCGCGTCCGCAAACAGCTCGAGCCGGCGCTCGAGGGTGGCGAGGAGCTCGACCCGCCCGCCGAGCACCGCCCGAGGATGGGGATCGAACGTCACGACGCCAGTCCGCAGCCCGGCCTTCCCGGCAGCGGCGATCACCTGGCGGTGCCCCCGGTGGACACCGTCGAAGGTTCCCACGGCGACGGAGCGCCGCGCGACCGGCAACCCGGAGGGCTCCCGGGCGACGTTCACGTGGCCGACCCCGCGCGCGCAGCCTCGAGTCGAGCGAGCACGTCGGCTCCCGACAGGAGCCGCTCGGCCGTGAACGCGTCCGGGGTAGCGGCGTCGTCCACGCTGAACGGCCCCACCGCCGTTCGCCGCAGCGTCTCGCAATGCCCGCCGAGCGCGATGGCAAGCGACCGCACGTAGGTCCCCGAGCTGACGTGGAGGTCCAGCGTCACCTTCTCGCCCGTATACGCGATGACGTCGAGCGCGTGCACCGTCGAGCGGCGGGACGGCATCTCCACCTCGACGCCGCGCCGTGCGAGCTTGTACGCGCGCTCACCGCCGATCTTCACCGCGGAGGCGGCCGGGATCGGCAGCTCGATCTCACCCCGGAGGCGCTCGAGCCGCTCGCCTAGCTCGTCCTCGCCCAGCGGCGCATGAGAGTCCACGACCTCCCCCTCCGGATCGCCGGTGGGGGTTCGGCAGGTGAGGTCGATCTCCGTGATGTAGCGCTTGTCCAGGCCGACGAGGCATGGTGCGAGCTTAGTTGCCTTGCCGGACAACACCAGGAGGAGCCCCGTCGCGAACGGGTCGAGCGTCCCGGCGTGACCGGTCCGCGCGCCCGTCACCCGGCGGATCTGCGCGACGACTGCGAACGACGACGGCCCGTGCGGCTTGTCTACGAGCGCGACGCCCGCGGGCTCAAGCGCGCGCGGCGGCACGTTGTTCGAGGAAGCCTTGGCGGATCTGCTCGACGATCTCGCCCAACGGGAGATCGGTGGAGAAGCCGGCCGCCTGACGATGCCCGCCTCCGCCGAAACGCCTGGCAATCGCCGAGACGTCGAGCTCGTCGATGCTCGAGCGAAGTGAGCCCTTTTGCGCCGGCGCCGCGCGGCTCAGCTGCTCACGGATCAGCACAGCCAGCTCGGCCCCTTCGACCGCGCGCAGGTAGTCGATGATCCCCTCGGAGTACGGCTCGGCAGCACCCACCTCCGCAAAGTCGCCCCGAAGGAGATGCGAGACCACAATCCGGCCGCCTTCGAGCACTTCGGCGCGATCGAGGGCACGTGCGAGCAGCTTCAGCTTCGCGAACTCGACGGATTCGTACACCTCCTGGAAGACCGCGTGGATGTCGGCTCCCGCGTCGACGAGCTCTGCCGCCAGCCGGAGCGCTTTCGGTGTCGTGTTCGCGTACTGGAACCGGCCGGTGTCGGTGACGAGCGCGATGTAGAGCGGCTCCGCCAACTCCGGCGTCAGCTCGACGCCCAGCTCGGCGAAGACGTCGCGCAGCACCTCGCCCGTAGACGAAGCGTCGGCCACGATGAGGTTGACGGCGCCGAAGCGCGTGTTGTCGTGATGGTGGTCGACGTTAAGGACGAGCGAGGCCGCCGCGAGAACGCCCATGTCGCCGATCCGGTCCTCCTTGGCGCAGTCGACGGCGAGCAGCACGCGATCCGACACGTCCTCGGGCGGTTGGCGTCTGAGCTCGGCAAGCGGCATGAATGCGTACTCGCGCGGCAGCGGCATCTGGCCGGCGAGGTACATGACTGCGTCCTTGCCGAGCTGCCGGAGAGCGAGCGTCGCCGCGAGGAGCGATCCGAGAGCGTCTCCGTCCGGGTTCTCGTGGGTGACGACGAGGAAGCGGTCGTGCTGCCGCAGCGCATCTGCGATCGCCTCCAGTTCAGTCGTCTGAGTCATCGTCATCCGGCGCGAGGTCGTCGATCAGGCGGGTCATGCGCACGCCGCGCTCGGGCGTGGGATCGTACTCGAAGGTCAGTTGGGGGGTTCGTTTCAGCCTGAGCTCGTGCGCGAGGCGCGACTGCAGGACGCCGTGCGCGGCCTCCAGCCCGAGCAAGCTCGCGCGCCGCTTGCGGCTCGAGCCGAGCACGCTGACATACACGGTGGCGTGCCGTAGGTCGGGAGCGGTGTCGACGCCGGTCACGGTGATGAGCCCGATTCGCGGATCCTTGAGCTCGGGAACGGCACCGGCCAGCACGTGCCTGACCGCCTCGTCCACCCGCCGCATGCGCTCGCTCATGGCTCTATTCAAGCGCCTTTGGCACGCGAGCCGCCGTCCGCGTGCGCTTCTGATCGCAGCCAGGGAGCCGCCCACGCCCCACCCAGGGTGGGGATCGCTTCCCGCCGCCCTCGGGCGCCGACGCTACCGCGTAACTCTTCACGAGTGCGTGTCGGTCGATCGCGAAGTACCGGAAACTGCAGACGAGCCGACGCCGACGCCGACGCCACCGACGACCAGGGCAACCTCAGCGGATCACGTCGAGGACGAGCGGCTGCGGCTCCGGCTCGGCGCCGATCTCGTACGCGGCGAGCAGTGCCGCCTCAGCCGTCTCGGCCGCCGCGTCGTCGCGCGCGTGGATCTCGGCCAGCGGCTCGCCCGCGACGACCTCTTCCCCCCGCTTGCGGAGGCAGACGACGCCGACCGCATGGTCGACCGGCTCACCGGCACGTTCGCGGCCCGCTCCCAGCTCCATTGCCGCGACGGCAACCTCCCTCGCCCCGAGCGCGCGCACGTAGCCGCTCGCCGGAGCAGGGACGAGGCGCACGACCGGCGCTGACGGCAGCCGCGCCGGGTCGGGGTCGCCGCCCTGCGCCCGGACCCACCGGTCGTACGCCGCCAGCGCGGAGCCGTCCCCGAGCGCCTGCTCCGCGCGGAGCCTCCCCTCCGCCTCGTCCACACCGAGATCCGAGAGCGCGAGAAGTTGGGCCGCCGCATCGACCACGAGCTCGCGGAAGTCCCCAGGCCCGCCGCCGCGCACCGTCTCCCACGCCTCGCGCACCTCGAGCGCGTTGCCGACCGCAAGGCCCAGCGGCTGATCCATGTCCGTCAGCACGCAGACGACGTCCAACCCGGCGTGCTCGCCGAGCGCAAGCATCTCCCGGGCGAGCTCGCGCGCGTCGCCCACGCTGCGCATGAACGCGCCCTCCCCCACCTTGACGTCGAGGACGACCGCGCTCGCGCCGCCGGCGATCTTCTTCGACATGATGCTCGCGGCGATGAGCGAGACCTGGTCGATCGTCGCCGTCACGTCGCGTAGCGCGTAGAGCTTCTTGTCGGCCGGGACGAGGTCGGCGCTCTGTCCCGCGACCGCGATCCCGATCTCCCGGACCTGCTCGACGAGCTCGTCCGTCGTCAGCTCGACGCGGAAGCCGGGGATGGACTCGAGCTTGTCGAGCGTCCCACCGGTGTGGCCGAGGCCCCGGCCGCTCATCTTCCCGAACGGCACGCCGCAGGCGGCGACCACCGGCCCGACCGCGATCGTGATCTTGTCGCCGACGCCGCCCGTCGAGTGCTTGTCGACGACACGGCGGCCGAGCCGGGCCGCGAGGTCGACGGTCTCGCCGCTCGCCACCATCGCAGCGGTCAGGGCGAACGTCTCCGCCGGCGTGAGGCCGCGGAACCAGACAGCCATGAGAAACGCCGCAGCCTGATAGTCGGGCACGTCCCCGCTCACGTAGCCGGCGATGAACTCGCCGACCTCGACGGCGGAGAGCTCCTCCCCGTTCCGTTTGCGCTCGATCAGCTCGGCGGCGTGCATGGGCGCGAGCCTAGTCCTCGGGATCGACGAGCAGCCGCTCGGCGAGCGCGACCTCCCACTCCTGCCCCCGTAGCCAGCGCTCCGCATCGTCGAGCAGCCGTTCGACCTCGCCGTGCTCGCGGGCGACGCACGCAGCCGTGATGCGAGCCCGCTGCCAGACGTCGTGGTGGTCGACCTCCGCGACCGAGGCACCCACGCGATTCTGGAGCTGCGCCTTCGCCGAGCGGAGGTGGTGCCGCTTCTCCTTCAGCGAGTGCGCCTCCGGAAAGTGGAGCTCGCAGGTGAGGATCCCGACCCAGCCGCTCGCCACTCGGGCATTCAAGCCGATTCGAGGGCCTGTTCGAGGACCTCGGCCGCCGAGCGCACAGCGTCGACCTCTGCGGGGGAGGCCTCGGCCAGCAGGTCCTCGAGCACGTCGAGCCGCCGCGCACGGCCGCGCGCGAGGATACGGCGCGCCTTCGCCGTCGCTTCGAGCCGGATCGCCCGCGCGTCGTTCACGTCCGGATAGCGCCGGACGAGCCTGTCGCGCTCGAGCGCGGCCACCAACTTGCTCATGGTCGCCGCCGTCACCTGCTCCGCCTCCGCAAGCTCCGTGAGGGAGCGCGGGCCTCCGAAGACCAGCACCGAGAGCGCGGAGGTACGGGCGGGCGAGATCCCCATCGCCCGCGCGTCGACCTCGCGCACCCGGCGGAGGAGATGGATCGCTGCCGAGTGGATTCGATCCGCCGCTTCACGTCGGTTGCAGGCTGCCATACCATTAGTTAGGCTACCTAAATATGCCGGCAACCGAACCTCCTCCCGCACTGGACAGCGACGTTGTTCGTGGGTTCGTCGCGAGCGCTCATGCCCATCTGGAGGCCGTCCGCACTGCCTTGGCCGGGCATGCCACCCTCGCGAACGCCTCCTGGGACTGGGGCGGCGGCGACTGGGAGACGGGGCTCGGAGCCGCGGCCCACATGGGCCGCCGCGACATCGCGGAGCTCCTGCTCGCGCACGGCGCGCGGCTCGATGTCTTCGCGGCTGCGATGCTCGGCGAGGTCGAGATCGTCCGCGCGATCCTCACCGCACATCCCCACCTGCGCGACGCGCAGGGGCCGCACACCATTCCGCTCCGCGCGCACGCCGAAGCGGGCGGCGCGCAGGCAGTGCTCGAGCTGCTCGACTCGAACGACTGAGGAGCTCTAGTCGGAGGAAGCGGAGGGAGCCTCGTCGAGCGACGTCCGCTCGACTTCACGCGTCTCGAAGATCTCGAGCACATCGCCTTCCTTCACGTCGTTGAAGCCGTCGAGGAGGATGCCGCACTCGAAGCCCTCCGCGACCTCGCGGACGTCGTCCTTGAACCGCTTCAGCTGCGAGATCGTCGTCGTGTAGATCACCGCGCCGTCGCGGATCACGCGGACGCTCCCATTGCGCCGCACGACGCCGTGGGTGACCATGCAGCCGGCGATCGTGCCGAGCCGGGAGACGCGGAAGAGCGCGCGAACCTCGGCCTCGCCGATGGTCTCCTCCGTCGAGATGGCGGCGAGCTTGCCCACGAGGGCCTGCTCGATCTCCTCGGTGAGCTTGTAGATGACGTCGTAGGTGCGGATCTCGACGCCCTCGCGCGACGCGAGCTCGCGCGCCTCGGCGTTCGGGCGGACGTTGAAGCCAACGATGAGCGCGTCGGAGGCGGACGCGAGCATGATGTCGTTCTGCGTGATCGCCCCCACGCCCTCGGCGATCACGTTCAGCCGCACCTCCGGGTGCTCGAACTTCGACAGCTCCGAGACGACGGCCTCGACCGAGCCGACGACGTCGCCGCGGACGATGAGGTTGAGGTCCGAGACCTCGCCGGCCTGGAGCTGCTCGAACAAGCCCTCGAGGGAGACGCCGCCCGACGGCGCCGACGCGAGCTGCTCGCGCCGGAGCCGCTCACCCCGCCGGTTGGCGAGATCGCGCGCTTCGCGGTCGTTCTCCACGACCCGGGCAAGCTCACCGGCTCCCGGCGGCTTGTCGAAGCCCAGAATCTCGATCGGGTCGCCCGGCGCCGCGCTCTCCCGGCGCTCGCCGTTGTAGTCGAAGAGCGCCTTGACGCGACCGTACGCGTCACCGGCGACGACCGCGTCTCCGACCTTGAGCGTGCCGCGCTGAACGAGCATCGTCGCGACCGGCCCGCGTCCGACATCGAGCCGCGACTCGATGATCGGGCCGGAGGCGTCCGCGTTCGGATTGGCCTTCAGGCCCTCGAGCTCGAGGTCGGCGACGAGCAGCACCTTCTCGAGCAGCTCGTCGAGATTCTGCTGCGTCTTGGCCGAGACCTCGGCGAACTGCGTCGTCCCGCCCCAGTCCTCGGGCTGGAGATCCTCCTGCGCGAGCTCGCCCTTGACCCGGTCGATGTTCGCGTCGGCGAGGTCGACCTTGTTGACCGCGACGACGATCGGCACGTCGGCCGCCCGCGCGTGCGCAATCGACTCCTTCGTCTGAGGCATGACGCCGTCGTCGGCGGCAACGACGAGCACGGCGATGTCCGTGACCTTCGCTCCGCGGGCGCGCATGGCGGTGAACGCCTCGTGGCCCGGCGTGTCGAGGAACGTGATCTTGCGGCCGTCGACGTCGACTTGGTAGGCGCCGATGTGCTGCGTGATGCCGCCCGCCTCGGTGGCGACGACGCGGGCGTTACGGATCGCGTCGAGCAGCGTCGTCTTGCCGTGGTCGACGTGGCCCATGATCGTGACGACCGGCGGCCGCGCCTGCAGCGCCTCCTCGGGATCGTCGAATGCCTCGGGCTCCTCCTCCTCGTCGGCGGCATGCTTGATCGTCACCTCGCGCCCGAACTCGGCCGCGATCAGCTCGACCTCCTCGTCCGAGAGCGTGGCCGTCTGCGCCTTCATCACGCTCAGGCCCATCAGGAACTTCAGGATGTCCGGCACCTTCACGCCGAGTGCCTGCGAGAGGTCCTGCGTGCTGACGCCCGACTCGACAGAGACCGGACCCGTCGGCGGGGGCGCGGGCGGGCGCGGCTCGCGGCGCTGGGTGTCGGGGCGCGCCTGCCGCTGGTCGCGCGGACGCTGCGCACCCTGGTCGATGACCACGCGGCGCCGGCGTCCGCCGGCACCGCCTCCGCCGCGTGGGCGGAGCGGACGGTTCGGTCTGTTGCCTCCGTTAGCCATGGCTCGCATCAGTGTAAAGGCGCCGTAGCTCGGGGCCGACGCGGACTTGCCGGCGGAGGGCGCGCGCGAACCCGCCGCGCTCGGCCGCGCGCTCGAAGCACGCGAGGTCGCGGCACGTGTAGACGCCGCGTCCCGGCTCCCGGCGGCCCGCTACGACGACTCCGTCGCGGGCGGCGAACCGGAGCAGCTCGCGCTGCGGCGCCCGCCGGCCGCAGCCGGCGCAACGCCGCAACGGCTCCGAGCCTACGACTCCTCCTCCGGCTGCTCGGCCGAGATGCCGGCGGGGACTTCCTCCGCCTCCGCGACCTCGGCCTCCGGCTGCACATCCTCGGCCTCGAGCACGGCCTCCGCAGCCTCCTCGGCCACAGCCTCCTCGGCCACGGCCACCTCGACCTCCACCTCGGCGGGCGGTGCTCCGGCGACGTAGTCGCTGCCGGTGCCCTCGAGCGCCTGGTGGGCCGGGACTCCGCAGAAGCGGGAGCTGGGCAGCGCCGCGTTCGGGCAGCGCTTGCCGTTGGCCAGGACTGCCGCGCAGCGGCCCGAGAAGTCCTCCGCACCCGGCTCGCCGCCGCCGAAGGCCGCCTCAGCCTCGGCTTGGGCGAACTCGGTGTCCGACTGGATGTCGATCTTCCAACCGGTGAGACGCGCGGCGAGGCGGGCGTTCATGCCCTCCTTGCCGATCGCGAGCGCGAGCTGGTCGTCGGGAGTGACGACGGTCGCCTCGCGCGCCTCGTCGTCGAGGTAGACCTCGCGCACACGCGCCGGCGAGAGCGCCTTCGCGACGAAGCGCGCCGGCTCCGGGTTCCACGGGATGATGTCGATCTTCTCGCCGCGCAGCTCCGAGACGACCATGCGCACCCGCGAGCCGCGCGGGCCGACGCAGGCGCCGACCGGGTCGACGCCCTGGGCGTGCGACTCGACGGCGATCTTCGAGCGGTAGCCCGGCTCGCGGGCCACGCCGCGAATCTCGACCAGCCCGTCCGCGATCTCCGGCACCTCGAGCTCGAAGAGCGTCTTGATCAGCTCGGGATCGCGCCGCGAGAGGATGACCTGCGGGCCTTTTGTCCCGGAGCGGACCTCGGTGATGACCGCCTTGATCCGCGAGCCCTGCTCGTAGCGCTCGCCGTCGACCTGCTCGGAGCGCGGCAGCAGCGCCTCGACCTTGCCGAGGTCGACGAGCACGTTGTTGCGGTCGCCGGCCTGCTGGACGATGCCGGTCACAACCTCGGTCACGCGGTCGATGTACTCGTCGTACATCATCCGGCGCTCCTCCTCGCGGATCCGCTGCAGGATGACCTGCTTCGCGGTCTGCGCGGCGATGCGGCCGAAGCCCTCCGGCGTGACATCCTCGCGCTTGACGTCCTCGGCCGGGACGTCGGACCAGTCGATGTCGAGATCGTCGTCGGAGATGAGGGTGTGCTGGCGCTCGCCGGTCTCCTCCTCGAGCTTCTCGAGCTCCTCGAGCTTGCGCTCGCGGGCCTCGTCGAGCAGGCGCTCCTCGATGTCGGCCGGCAGCTCGACCGAGAAGACGCGGAAGTCTCCGGTGTGGTCGTCCATCTCGACGGTCGCATGACGCGACGCACCCGGCGTCTTCTTGTAGGCCGCGAGGAGCGCATCCTCGAGCGCGGAGACGAGCGCGCCCTCTTCGATTCCCTTGTCGCGCTCGATCTCGCGGACCGCCTCGATGATCTCCTGGCTCATGTCACGCTCCCTCGTCGATCAGATTGGCCCGCACGATCTCGGCATACGGGACTTCGGTTTCAGCGCCGTCGGAGGCGGCGACCAGCACGCTCTGCTCACCGGCGGAGATGACCTCTCCGCGCAGCTTTCGTCCGGAGGTGCGGAACTTCACGCGGCGCCCCAGAGCGGCCTTGAAGTGCTCCTGCCGGCGCAGCGGCCGGTCGACTCCGGGTGAGGACACCTCGACGCTGTACTCGCGCAGGTAGTCACGCAGGACGTCGGTGACGCGCACGCACAGGGCGTGGTCGACGCCCTCCGCAGAGTCGACGTAGACGCGGAAGCGCGACGGCGTCAGGAGCTCGACCGCGAGGACGTCCACGCCCGGCAGGTCGTGCTCGACCTGCGGCGTGATCTCCCTCTGCAGCTGGCGCTCCTTCTCGAGTGTCGTCGGCATTCGTCCGTCCCTTTCACAAAAAATGGGCCCGCAGGCCCATTTCTCCAGACAGGTGAAATGTGGTGACGCGAGTGTAGCAACGTCGTGGATTCGGACGGCCGCTGCGTGGCCGGCTAGGCGTCGAGCACGATCGTCACCGGACCGTCGTTGACGAGCTCGAGCTCCATCCTGGCTCCGAAGACGCCGGTCTCCACCGGGACGCCGAGGCTGCGGAGCTCGGAGCAGAAGCGTTCGTACAGCACCTCCGCGTCCGCGGGTGCCGCCGCCTCGGCGAAGCCCGGCCGGTTGCCCTTCGCGGTGTCCGCGATCAGCGTGAACTGCGAGACGACGAGCACCGCGCCGGCGACATCCTCGACCGAGCGGTCGAACCGGCCGTCGTCATCGGGGAAGATCCGCAATCGCGCGACCTTGGCCGCGAGCCGTGCCGCCTGCTCGTCCCCGTCTCCGCGCGCCACGCCGAGGAGGACGCAGAGGCCGTGCCCGACCCCGCCGCCCGGCGAGACCCTGGCGCGTGAGACGCGCTGCACCACCGCCCGCATCGAGGGCGGAACCTAGTCGAGCTCGCGGATGCGCGCGCGGTACTGGTCCGAGTCCGGGCGCAGGGAGCTCGCGAGCTTGTAGTGCGTGTTCGCCTCCGCGACGCGCCCTTGCTTCTCGAGGCTGCGGCCGAGCGCGTAGTGCGCGTAGTCGTTGACCGGTGAGAGCTCCAGCACCTTGCGAAACTCCTCCTCGGCCTCGTTCCAGCGCCGGATTCGGAAGTACGCGATCCCGAGCGCCTCGCGGATCGAGGCCTTGTCCGGCTCGCGCCGCTTCGCCTTTTCGAGCGAGACGGTGGCCTGCGCGGCCAGGCCCGCCCGCAGGTGGCGGCGGCCCTGCTGGAACAGGCTGTAGGTCGACTCGCTCACGCCGCCGCCGGGCGCGTGAGGGAGCGGAGCGAGACGAGGCCGCGGAGGCGATCACGCCAGGTGAGGCCGCGGCGGGCGCCCGCGAGCAGGGTGCGCAGCTCACGCCTGGCCGTGACCGACGCTGCGGCCGCGCTCTCGATGGGACCGAAGCGGGCCGACGTCGCCGCTGCCACGAAGCCGGCGGGATCGACCCCGAACTCGTGCTGAACGAGGTCGCCGAGCTCGCCGAGCGTCGCACTGTGGGGCGCTTCGATCCGCTGGTCGAGGAGGAATGCGGCGAGCTCCTGCCGGCAGGCCGCCGCAACTCCGCGCGGGTCCCGGCGGGCGCTGCGCCTCAGGCGGAAGCCGGTCTTGGTCAGCACGATGCCTCCCACGACGGCGGCGAGGACGGCGAGCAGAAGCAGCAGCGGCCGGCTGCGACTGCTGCTCCCGCCGGCGACGGTCACGGGCGGAGCCGGTGAGGAGCCCTGCGGACGCGACCCGTCGGCGAACCCGTTGTCGCCGTTCAGCTTCTGCTCGGCGGGCGACGTCTTGTGGGCCGCGCCCGTCGCACCTGCGCGGGACGAGCCCTGTCCGTGGGAGCCGCTCCTCGCCGCCGTAAGGAGCCCCGCCTGCGTCTGCCGCGGCGCAGCCCCGGGAGCGGCCGGCGTCGGGTCGAACGGGAGCCAGCCGTAGCCCTTGAACCAGACCTCGACCCACGCGTGCGCCTCGCGGTCGCTGATGTCCCAAAAGCGCTGCTTCGGGTCGTATGTCCCGCCGGCGAAGCCCACGGCCACACGCGCCGGGATCCCGAGGTAGCGGAGCATCAGTGCCATCGCACCTGCGAAGTACTGGCAGTAGCCCGCGTGCGTCGTCGTGACGAAGCCGACGAGCGCAGGCTTGAGCTCGGGTGGCTGGTTCGAGTAGCGGAACGTGCCGGACGCGAGGAACCACCGCTCGAGGTCCTCGACGGCGTCGTACGGGGTGCGCGCGCCGCCGGCCACCTCCTCCGCGAGCCGCGCGAGCGGCCGATACGGACGGAGCCGCGGCTGCCCGGCGACGAGCGCGGCGACATCGAGGCTCCGCAGCGGCGAGCCGAACGGCGGCAGCGTCGTGCCCGCGCCGACGTCGAACAGGTCGTCGAGCGTCAGCTCCGACGGATAGTCCGGCGGCGAGCGCCGCAGCGCGGCCGCGCTGGGACGGGCGGTGTAGCTCCAGACCGTGTAGCGGAAGCCCTGCGGGAGGTTCTGGTCGAGGGCCGCGAATCCCGGCTCCCGCCTCACGAGCGGCGCCCCGCCCGCGCGGAAGCGGATGGGGACGCTGCCGCCCGCGAGGTGCGTGTCGGCGAGCGCGTCGACCGTCACGACCTCCCGCGTCTGGTTCTGTGGCCGCAGCGCGGCCGGCGGCTCGAGTGAGTCGGCCGGGCGCGGCGGGCCGAGCACCCAGGCGTCGTCCTGGAAGTCGTCGAGAACCGCTGCGCGCAGGTAGGTCGGCGGCCGGGCGGACTGCACCTGGAGGACAGTGGTGGGCCGCCCCGAGAACTTGAGGCCGCCGTACTGGGCGTTCCAGACGAATCCCACATCCGTCGGCGGGATTGCGACATGCGCGAGATTCCACGTCTGCCAGTTCACGAGCCCGTGGCGCGCCGCGGTCGCCGAGCCGACCGCTACCGCCGCAATCACCACGACCGCGGCCGCCGGCAGCGCGAGAGACGAAGCCCGGCGCGAGCCCAACCCGGCGAGCAGGACGAGCGCCGCACCGAGGATTGCGGCGCCCATCGCGACTCCGTGCGCCGGGCCGAGCAGCGTCGTCGGCCACCCGGCGCCCACGAGCAGCACGAGCGCGCTCGCGACGGGCTTCCGCGCGCCCACGAGCAGCGTCACGCCGAGCGCAAAGAGGAAGACGCCCGAGAGCACGAGCTCGTGCATCGCCGTGTGGACGCGCGGGTCGAACGGCAAGTGCGTGCCGTAGAAGTCGCTGAAGCCGTTCCCGAAGCGCGTCCCGAGCGTGGAGAACGAGCCCGAGAGGCCGAACGCCGAGCCGGGGTGGCCGAGCCGCCAGGGCACGAGGTCGACTCCCACCGCGATGCGCGCTGCGACGACCGTCGCGACCACGGCTGCCACCAGCCGCAGCCGGCGGCCGCGAGGGAGAGCCGCGGCGAGCGCCAGCGCGAGGAGCGCGAGCACGGGCCACAGCGAGCCAACCGGCTGCTCGAGCCGGAGCCAGGCGACCGCGACGACGACGAGCGCCGGCCCGCTGACGGCGGCGGTCCGCCCCGCCCTACGCACGCACCACCTCCGCCGCGGTTGCACCGTGCAGCGCCGCCGCAAGGTCGTCTCCCCGGCGCACGACGGCGATCGGCACACCCGCCGCCTGCAGGCGCAGAAGCTCGGGGTCCGGCCGCCGCGGGCGGCCCGCGAAGCTCTCGGGCTCGACGTGGACGAGTGCGACCGGGCGCCGCGTGCCGACTCGCTGGAGCAAACGGTCGACGAGCGACCGCTGGACCCGGGAGGTGACGACCACGAGCTCGAGCGAGCGCGCGGCCGGCGCGGCCGCCGACCGGAGCAGCGCCGCCGCGGGCCCCGCCGCGTCGGGCTCCACCGCCGCGAGCAGCTCGAGCGCGCGTTGCCACTCCGGTCCCTCCGAGGAGACGACCTGCGTCTCCCGGCCGGCGGTGTTGAGCAGAAGCACACAGCGGCGCCCGCTCCGTACCTGCGCGCGGAGGATCGAGCCGGCGGCGCGGACGGCGACGTCGAAGGACGAATCGGGCGGCGAGCCGGTGACCCCCGCGGGATCTCCGTCGAGCAGGACCGCGACCTCGTCGCGCGGCGAGTCCTCGAGGTCCTTCACCATCAGCGCGCCGCGCCGTGCCGTCGAAGGCCAGTGCACGCGCCGCAGCGACTCGCCCTGCTGGTAGTCGCGGACGCTGTGGAGGTCGAAGCCGACCGGCCGCCGCAGGAGCAGCCGCCGGCCGTGCTCGGGGCCGGCGCCGCCGTCGAAGAAGAGCCGCTCGAGCTCGACGAGCCGCGGGTAGACGACGAGCGCCTGGTGCTCTTCGAGCGTCAGCCTCGCCTCCGCGAGACCGAACGGGTCCGTGATCGAGAGGCGCACCGGCTCGAAGCGGTGGCGTCCTCGCGGCACGTCGTAGAGGTGGTACGAGCCCCAGTGCCGGGCCCGGCTGTGCGACTGCAGCTCGACCTCCCGTTCCCCGAGCCGCCCGATGCGCTCCCGGGCGACGACGCTCGGCAGCGGGATCCCCGGCTCCCGCTCGAGCTCGATCTGGATCCAGACGTCGTCCCGCTCGAGCAGGTCGTCCTTCCGCCAGACGGCGTCCTCCTGCCGCCAGCGCCGGGTGACGCGCGGCTGCCGCAGCGTGACCCGAACCCAGGCGACGGCGAACGGCACGACGAGGACGAGCCCCGCCGCGACCGGATAGAGCGCGGCCGAGCCGAACACGACGGCGATGACCCAGCAGAGGACGCCGAGGACCAGTACCGCCCGGCCTCGGGCAGTCATCAGACCGGAACCGGGGTGTGCGCGAGCGCGTCCGCGACGAGCTCCGCCGGGCCGAGCCCGGCCGAGCGGGCCTCCGGCGCGAGAATCAGCCGATGCGCGAGCACCGGCGCCGCGACGGCCTTCACGTCGTCGGGAGTCACGTAGTCATGTCCCTCGGAGAGCGCCCGTGACTTCGCCACGCGCAGCAGCGCGATGCCGGCGCGTGGGCTGGCGCCGAGGTAGACACGCTGGTCGTTGCGCGTCTGACGCAGGAGGGCGACGACGTAGCGCCCGACGCTCTCCTCGACGTACACGCCCCGCGCGGCCTCGACCAGCCGCAGCACGTCGGCCGCGTCGGCCACCGGCGCGAGTGACTCGAGCGGCGGCTCACTCGTCTGCTCGTCGAGCATCCGAGCCTCTTCGGCGAGCGGCGGGTAGCCGAGCGAGACGCGCATAGTGAAGCGGTCGAGCTGCGCCTCCGGCAGCGGATACGTCCCCTCGTATTCGATCGGGTTCTGGGTCGCCATCACCATGAACGGCGGCTCGAGCGGGTACGTCACTCCGTCGACCGAGACCTGCCGTTCCTCCATGCACTCGAGCAGCGCCGCCTGCGTCTTCGGCGAGGCGCGGTTCACCTCGTCCACGAGCAGGAGGTTCGCGAACACCGGGCCCGGCCGGAACTCGAACTCGTTCTGCTGCTGGTTGAAGACGTTGACGCCGGTCACGTCCGACGGCAGGAGGTCGGGCGTGAACTGCAGGCGCGAGAAGTGGCAGTCGAGCGAGCGGGCGAGCGCCTTGGCGAGCATCGTCTTGCCGACGCCCGGGAAGTCCTCGATGAGCGCGTGCCCCTCCGCGACGAGGCAGAGGACGACCAGGCGCAGCGTCTCGTCGGGCGCATGGACGACGTGCCCGAGGTTGTCGGCGATCGTCTCGATCAGCCCGTTCGGGACCGGTTCGACTGCGCGCTCAGCCATGTCCGATCAGTGCCTCCACCTCGTCGAGAATCGCGGCTGCAATCTCCTCCTTCGGTGCTTTCGCAAGCGGCCGCTCTCCGGATGCCGCGAGGAGGGTCACCTCGTTGTCCGGGGCGTCGAAGCCGATGCCCGGGCGTGAGACGTCGTTGAGGACGAAGAGGTCGACGCCCTTGCGCGCGAGCTTCTGCCGCGCGCGCTCGAGGCCGCCTTCGCCCGTCTCGGCGGCGAACCCCACCAGGAGTTGGCCGTCGCGACGCCGTTCGCCGAGCACCGAGAGCACGTCGGTCGTCGGCTCGAGCTCCAACGTCCACGTCGCCGCGTCCTTCGGCCGCTTCGCGGCGAGCGCCTCGGCCGGGCGGTAGTCGGCCACCGCTGCGGCCATGACGACGACGTCGGCCTCCGGCGCGCGGGCGAGCGCCTCCCGCTCGAGGTCGGCGGCGGTCGGCGTCTCGACGAGTTCGACCCCGGCCGGAGCCGGCAGCGTGAGGTTCGCGGCGAGCAAGGTCACCTCGGCGCCGCGCCGGCGCGCCTCGGCCGCGAGCGCAACGCCCATCCGGCCCGACGAGCGGTTGCCGACGAACCGGACAGCGTCGAGCGGCTCGCGCGTGCCCCCGGCCGAGACCAGGACACGCTTTCCGCGCAACGGACCGGTGCCAATGAGGAGGTTGCGAGCGGCGCGGAGGATCTCGTCCGGCTCCGCCATCCGCCCCACGCCGAGCTCACCCTCGGCCGTCTCGCCCTCGTCCGGCCCGACGAGGACGACGCCGCGCGCGCGCAGCGTCTCGGCATTCGCGCGGGTGGCAGGATGCGCCCACATCCGCGGGTTCATCGCCGGCGCGACGAGGACCGGCCCGCGGTGCGCGAGCGCCGCCTCGGTGAGGACGTTGTCGGCGAGCCCGTACGCGAGCTTGGCCAGCGTGTTCGCCGTGCACGGCGCCACGACGAGCAGGTCGGCGCGCGTGAGGTGGAGATAGACGTCGTCTCCGGGAGGCCGCCGCGCGAGCGCGCGAAACGTCTCGGCGGTGACGAAGCGCTCGGCACCCGGCGTGACGAGCGGAACGACGTCGTGGCCGTCCTTGACGAGCAGCCGGCACAGCTCGCACGCCTTGTAGGCGGCGATGCCACCGGTCACGCCGAGGAGGACGCGGGACATGCCCGAATGATGCCTACCCAGGGCAGGCGGGGGCTAACGCGCGTTACTTGGCGTAGGTGTACTTCAGCATGCCGTCGGAGACTTCCTCGAGGGCCATGGTGAGGTAGTTCTTCGACCGGCTCTCGACTAGGGGCGGCAGGTTGTCGCCGAAGGTGCCCTCGCCGAGCTGGTGGTGGTAGTTGTTGATCTGCCGGGCGCGCTTCGCCGCCACGATCACGAGTGCGTAGCGCGAGTCCACGTTCTCCAGCAGGTCGTCGACGCGTGGTTCGATCATCGCTGCGGCATGGTAGCTGCGGGGGTCAACAGGCGGCGCACCAAGCTCGTGAGCTCCCCGACGGCGCGGTCCAGGTCGTCGTTCTCGATCACGTGGTCGAACTCGCCGGCCTGCTCGAGCTGCTTGCGCGCAAGCTCGATCCGCTCGTGGATCTCGCCCGAGCTCTCCGTCGCCCGCTCCCGCAGGCGCCGCTCGAGCTCGTCCACCCGGGCCGAGATGAAGATCGTCACGGCGCCCGGCACCTCGTGCTTGACGCGGAGCGCTCCCTCGGTCTCGAGCTCGAGCAGCGGCAGGTGGCCGTTGCCCGCGATCCGATCGAGCTCCGAGCGCAGCGTGCCGTAGCGGTGGCCGGAGACGTACTCGACGTGCTCGAGGAACTTGCCGTGCGCGACCCGCTGCGTGAAGTCGTCGTCGGAGAGGAACCAGTACTCGCGGCCGTCCTCCTCACCGCGCCGGCGTTCGCGGGTGGTGGCCGAGACGGTCGCCTCGATCGCGGGCACGCGCGCGACGAGCTCGCGGATCAGCGTCCCCTTGCCGGCGCCCGACGGGCCCGTGACCACGAGCACCGCCGGCATTCGCACCCCCTCCACTACCTGCTGTTGAAGAGGCCGATCAGCTCGCCGCGCTGGCGGTCCGACAGTCCGCCGACCGTCTTCGACTGGCTGATCTTGCACGTGGTGAGGAACCGTGTCGCCTTGACGCGGCCGAACTTCGGCACCGCCATCAGGATGTCGAGCACCTTCGCCGTCTCGACGTACTCGGGCGGCTTGCCGAGGATCTGCTCGATCTTGACCTTGCCCTCCTTGAGGTCCTTCTTCAGCTGCGCGCGCTTGACGCGGACGTCATTCGCTCGCTTGAGGGCGTCCATCCGCTGGTCGAGGGAACGAAGCGGAGCATGCGCCTGCGTCTTGGTCGGACTCACGGCCGGCCGATCTTACCAATGCACCGGCGAGCTTCAAGCGGGGACTTTTCGTTCGGTTTCCGGGCTTTTTGCCAGGCTCCTCGCGTCGTCTGGATCGGCAACACCGGCGTCGGCGCATGCGGCGGCGAGCTCGGCACGCACGCGTGCCGGGGCGCCGGGATCGGCGAAGAGCACGGTCCCGAGTGCGGCGTCGCGGGCGCCGCACGCCGCAAACTCGAGCGCGTCGCGGCCGGTCTGGATGCCTCCCATCCCGACGATCGGCAGGCCGGTGGCCTGGTGGCAGACGCTCACGGCGTGGAGCGCGACCGGCTTGAGCGCCGGACCTGAGAGGCCGCCGCTGCCGCGCGCGAGCACCGGGCGGAGCCGCTTGTCGAGCGCGGTCCCGCGGAGCGTGTTGATGAGCGAGAGGCCGTCCGCACCGGCCGCGGCGACGGCGCGCGCGACCTCGGCGACGTCGGGATGCGCGGCCGACAGCTTCGCGTAGAGGGGCAGCTCGGTCGCCTGGCGGCAGGCGGCGACGATCTCCGCCGCCGAGTCCGCGGCCTCGTCGACGTTCGGACACGAGAGGTTGAGCTCGATCGCCTCGAGGCCGGCCAGGCGCGAGCAGGTCTCGGCATAGTCGCCGGCGCAGAAGCCGCCGACGCTGACCCAGAGCGGGATCCCGAGCTCACGCAGCTGCGGCAGGTGCTCGGCGAGGAAGAGTTCGCGGCCCGGGTTGGCGAGGCCGATCGCGTTCAGCATCCCGTGCGCGGTCTCGGCGATCCGCGGCGGCGCGCTCCCCACGCGCGGCAGCGGCGTGACCGTCTTCGTCACGAAGGCGTCGAGCTGCCGCGCGACCTCGGCCGCCGCAAGCGCGTCGAGGCAGCCGCTCGCATTGAAGATCCTCACGCGACGGCCTCCTCGTGGGTGCGCACGCGCGCCGCATCGAGCACCGGCCCCTCGAGGCAGAGGCGCTTGAGCGCGCGGTCGATCTCGACGACGCAGCCGTAGCAGGCGCCGTAGCCGCACGCCATCGGCGCCTCCCACGCGAGCTGCGCAGTCGGACAGAGAGCGGCGACCGCGTGGAGCATCGGTTCCGGCCCGCAGGCCAGGACGTCGAAGCCGGGCTCGATCAGCTCGGTGACGAAGACGGGATCGATCACCACCTCGGCGCCGGGCACCAGCACCGCGGCTTCGGCGTGCTCGGCGCTGCGGAAGCCGAGGACGGCCCGCGGCGAGCCGCCCAGCTGTTCGGCGAGATAAGACAGCGGGGCGATGCCGATGCCGCCGCCGACGAGGAGCGGCCGGTCGACGTCGAGCCGGTAGCCGTGCCCGAGCGGCCCGAGGACGCCGATCTCGTCGCCGGCGCGGAGCCGGCACAGCGCCTCCGTCCCGGGCCCGATCGGGTCGACGAGGAAGGCGAGCTCGCCGGGCGGTGCGAGACAGAGCGAGAACGGCCGCGGCAGGAGCCGGCCCGGAGCCTCGAGCATGAAGAACTGTCCCGGCACGCCGGGCTCGAGGTCGCCGCGCTCGACCCGCAGCAGGGTGTACAGGCCGATGCCCTCGGCGGCGGTGACCCTATGCCGACTGGGAGACGCCGAGCTCTGCATCGATCCGCTCCTGAAGAGACATGGCCTGCTCCGCCCGCGCCGTCGCGATCGCGTGCACCGCGGCGGCGGCGCCCGACAGCGTCGTGATGCACGGCACGCGCTTCGTCAGTGCGGCCTCGCGGATCGCGTAGCCGTCCGAGCGGGCGTTGCGGCCCTCCGGCGTATTGATCACGAGGTCGCAGCGGCCGCGGCGGATCAGGTCGACGACCGTCGGCTCGCCGTCGGTCGCCTCGCTCAGCTTCCGCACCCGCTCGACCGCGATCCCCGCGGCCGCGAGCGTGGCGGCGGTTCCCTCCGTCGCGTAGAGCTCGAAGCCCAGGCCGACGAGCGTGGCCGCGATCGGCACCGCCTGTTGATGGTCGGGCTCGCGGATGGAGATGAAGACGGAGCCGGAACGCGGCAGCCGCCGTCCTGCCGCGCGCTCGGCCTTGTCGAGCGCGGTCGAGAGGTCGGCGGCGCTCGCCATCACCTCGCCGGTCGAGCGCATCTCCGGCCCCAGCACCGGATCGCTGCCGGGGAAGCGCGCGAACGGCAGCACCGCGGCCTTGACGCTCCACTGCCGCGGCGGCCGCTCTGACGGCAGCCCGAGCTCCGCAATGGTCGCGCCGAGCGCTAGGCGGCACGCCGCCTTGACGAGCTCGACTCCCGTCGCCTTGCTCACGAACGGCACCGTCCGCGACGCGCGCGGGTTCGCCTCGATCACGTACACGTCGCCGTCGCCCGTGACCGCGAGCTGGACGTTGAGAAGCCCGACGACGCCGAGCGCGCGCCCGAGGATCCGCACGATCCGCGCGATCTCCTGGCTCTGCGCGAACGAGAGGCTCGGCGCGGGCAGGACGCAGGCCGAGTCGCCCGAGTGGACGCCGGCCTCCTCGACGTGCTGCATGACCGCCGCGACGTACGTGTCCGTGCCGTCGCAAAGCGCGTCGACGTCAACCTCCACGGCATGCTCGACGAAACGGTCGACGAGGATCCGGTCGAACGGCGGCATCTCACGCACCTCGTCGGGCGTGTAACAGACTCGCATCGCGCGGCCGCCGAGGACGTACGAGGGCCGGACGAGCACCGGATAGCCGATCCGCTCGGCGATCTCGACCGCCTCGTCGGGCGACGCCGCGATCCCCCACTCCGGAGAGCGGAGCCCGTACGCGAGCAGCAGGCCGGCGAAGCGCTCGCGGTCCTCGGCGAGGTCGACCGCGTCGAACGGCGTGCCGAGGATCCGGTAGCCGGCCTCCTCGATCGCTCGCGCGAGCTTGAGCGGCGTCTGGCCGCCGAACTGGATCACGACCCCGTCGGGCTTCTCCCGCTCGCAGATAGCGAGCACCGACTCGGTGTCGAGCGGCTCGAAGTAGAGCCGGTCGGACGTGTCGTAGTCGGTGGAGACGGTTTCGGGGTTGCAGTTGACCATCACGGCCTCGTAGCCGAGCTCGCGATAGGTCGTGACGGCGTGGACGCAGCAGTAGTCGAACTCGATGCCCTGCCCGATGCGGTTCGGGCCCGAGCCGAGGATCACGACGCGCCGGCGGTCGCCCGTGGGCGCCGCCTCGTCCGCTTCTCCCCAGGTCGAGTAGTAGTAGTTCGAGGCCGCTTCGACCTCGCCCGCGCAGGAGTCGACGCGGCGATACGCGGGACGGACACCGCAGTCCCGCCGGCGCCGGCGGGCCGCGGTCTCGGTCGTGCCGGCAGCGGCCGCGATCTCGGCGTCGGAGAGACCGAGCCGCTTCAGGCGCAGCCAATCGCCGGCGACGAGCGTCTCGAGGTCCCCGATCCCTTCGAGCGCCTCACCGATCACGGCGAACTCCCGCTGGAAGAACGGGTGGACGTCGTCGGGGACGTCGCTCGCGAGCTGCTGCCACGGCGTCGCGGCGCCGGGGTCGAGCTCGCGCGAGCGGTACGCCTTGAGGAACGCCTCGGCGAACGTGCGGCCGATCCCCATC
This sequence comes from uncultured Actinomycetes bacterium, assembly GCA_963796555.1. Lineage (GTDB taxonomy): Bacteria > Actinomycetota > Thermoleophilia > Gaiellales > Gaiellaceae > Palsa-739. Next base: position 80,227 of record CAWCLZ010000002.1, read on the forward strand.
GTCTCGCCGACCGACTTCATCTGCGTGCCGAGCGTCCGGTCGGCGCCGGGGAACTTCTCGAAGGCGAAGCGCGGGAACTTGACGACGACGTAGTCGAGCGTCGGCTCGAAGCTCGCCGGCGTCGTCCCCGTCAGGTCGTTCGGGATCTCGTCGAGCGTGTAGCCGACGGCGAGGCGCGCCGCGACCTTCGCGATGGGATAGCCGGTCGCCTTGGAGGCGAGCGCGGACGAGCGCGAGACGCGCGGGTTCATCTCGATCACGCGCACGTCGCCGGTCTCGCGGCTCCGCGCGAACTGGATGTTCGAGCCGCCCGTATCCACGCCGACGGCGCGGATGACCGCCGCCGCCGCGTCGCGCAGCTCCTGATACGCCTCGTCCGACAGCGTCATCTGCGGCGCGACGGTGACGGAGTCGCCCGTGTGGACGCCCATCGGGTCGAGGTTCTCGATCGAGCAGACGATCACGACGTTGTCGATCCGGTCGCGGACGACCTCGAGCTCGAACTCGTCCCAGCCGCGTACCGATTCCTCGACGAGCACCTGGCCGATCGGCGACTCGGAGAGGCCGCGCTCGACCTGGCGGTACAGCTCCTCCGCGGTATAGGCGAATCCGCCGCCGTGACCGCCGAGTGTGAAGGCGGGCCGCACGACCGCGGGAACCATCAGACCGTCGAGCTCGTCGAGGGACGTGACGATCGCCGACCTCGGCACCTTGAGCCCGCACGACTCGACCGCCTGCTTGAACTTCAACCGGTCCTCGGCGCGCTCGATCGCGTCGAGGCGGGCTCCGATCAGCTCGATGCCGAGTTCGTCGAGCACGCCCTCGTTGGCGAGCTCGCGCGCGAGATTGAGCGCCGTCTGGCCGCCCATCGTCGGCAGGAGCGCGTCGGGACGCTCGAGGCGCAGCACCTCGGCCACCGACTCGGCGTCGAGCGGCTCGATATAGGTGCGGTCGGCGAAGCCGGGGTCGGTCATGATCGTCGCCGGGTTCGAGTTGACGACGATCGTGCGGAACCCGTCCTCGCGCAGCACCTTCAGCGCCTGGCAGCCGGCGTAGTCGAACTCGGCCGCCTGGCCGATCACGATCGGGCCGGAGCCGACGATGCAGATCGACTCGAGGTCGGTGCGCCTAGGCATTGGCCACCTCCCTGACCCAGGCTTCGAGCAGCGGCCACGCGTCGTGTGGGCCCGGGCCCGCTTCCGGGTGGAACTGGAGCGAGCGGGCGCGCAGGCCGGGCAGGTCGAGACCCTCGACCGTGCCGTCGTAGAGGGAGACGTGCGACACCTCGGCCGCCTCGCTCGGCCGCACCGCGAAGCCGTGGTTCTGGCTCGTCACGAGCACGCGGCCCGTGAGCCGCTCGTGCACGGGGTGGTTGGCGCCGCGATGGCCGAAGGGGAGCTTGTAGGTCTCGTGGCCGGTCGCGCGCGCGATCAGCTGGTGGCCGAGGCAGATGCCGAGCACATGGGTGCGGCCGAGGAGCTGCCGCACGGTCTCGGTCTCGGCCTCGAGCGGCTCGGGGTCGCCCGGTCCAGGCGAGAGGAGGACGCCGTCGTAGCCGGCGAGCTCGTCCGCGTCCGTGTCGTGCGGATGGACGGTCACCGCGGCGCCGGCCTTGGCAAGGCGCCGCAGCACCGAGTTCTTGACGCCGTAGTCGACCACCCCGATCCGGACCTGGCCCTCCTCCGTGAAGACGTACGGCTCGTCGGTCGAGACGTCCTCGACGAGCGCGCGCCCGAGCATCGGCGGCTCCTGCGCGGCGAGCTCGACCGCCTCTTCGACCGGAAGGTCGGACGCGACGGCGATCGCCGGCGCGGAACCGGCGTCGCGGAGATGCAGGACGAGGCTCCGGGTGTCGATCCCGGTGAGCGCGACGAGCCCGTGCTCGCGCAGCCAGTCGAGCCACTCCGGTCCGCACGCCTCGCGCATCAGCACCGCGCGGGCGTGCGTGCGCGCGGATTCGCTCCGCTCCTCCGCCACGCCGTAGTTGCCGACCATCGGGGCGGTGAAGCAGATGAGCTGGTCCTCGAAACTCGGGTCGGTGACGGCCTCCTGGTAGCCCGACATGCCAGTCGTGAAGACGGCCTCACCGAGCGCGTGGCCCCCGGCGCCGACCGACTCGCCGGGCCAGACCGTGCCGTCCGCGAGCGCGAGGTAGCTCATTCGGCCACGACCGATCCGCCCGCGAGCGTCATCCGCGGCGCGCCCTTCAGCGTCGAGCCGAGCAGCCAGGAGTTGCCGGAGCGCGAGCGGAACGGTCGCTCCCCGACCGTCCACTCGCGTTCGAGATCGAGCAGGACGAGATTCGCGCGCGCGCCGGCAGCGACCCGCGGCCGGTCGAGCCCGAAGATCCGCGCGGGGCCGGCCGACAGCCGCTCGAGCAGTGTCTCGAGCGGCAGCAGGCCCGGCTCGACGAGGTGCGTGTAGAGCGAGGCGAACGCCGTCTCGAGGCCGGTGACGCCGAACGGCGCCGCCTCGAACGGCACGTCCTTCTCGTGCGCGGCATGCGGTGCGTGGTCGGTCGCGATCGCCTCGATCGTCCCGTCCCGCAGGGCCTCGAGCAGCGCGGCGCGGTCCGGCTCGGCCCGCAGCGGTGGGTTCATCTTCACGTTCGGATCGAGCGAGCGCACCGCGTCGTCGGTGAGGACCAGGTGGTGCGGCGTCGCCTCGCCGCTCGCCGCGACTCCCGCCTCGCGTGCCCGGCGCAGGGCATGAACCGACTCCGCGGCCGAGAGATGGAGGACGTGGATGCGGCCGCTCTCGTAGGCGGCAAGCGCGAGGTCGCGCTCCACCGCGACCGACTCGGCGACCGAGGGGTAGCCGGTGAAGCCGAGCTCGGCCGCCACCCGTCCCTCGTGCACGTGGCCGCCGTGCGAGAGCGTCGGTTCCTCGCAGTGGAGCGCGAGCGGCCGGTCGGTGGTCGAGGCGTACTGGAGCGCCCGCCGCATCAGTCCCGCCGACGCGACCGGCATGCCGTCGTCGGAGAAGGCGACGGCGCCGATCTCGGCGAGCTCGCCCATCTCGGTCAGCGCCTCCCCGCGCTGGCCGCGCGTGATTGCGGCGAGGAAGCCGACCGGCACCTCGGCCTCGGCGCGCGCCGTCTCGACGAGAGCGCCGAGCGTCGCCGCGGAGTCGACGATCGGGTCGGTGTTCGGCATGGCGAGGATCGCGCAGAAGCCGCCCACAGCCGCGGCGGCCGTGCCACTCGCGACCGTCTCCTCGTCCTCGCGACCGGGCGTGCGCAGGTGGACGTGCGGGTCGACGAAGGCCGGCGCGAGAACGAGCCCGCCCGCCTCGACGACGCGGTGCTCGTTCGCGTCCACCTGCTGCGCGACCTCGACGATCGTCCCGCCGTCGATCCGCACGTCGAGCCGCGCATCGATCCCTTCGACCGGGTCGAGGACGCGCGCGCCGCGGATGACGAGGTCGGCGCCCGGAAGCTCGCGCTGCCAGAGCATCACGCGACCTCCGCAGCAGCGAGCGCCTGCACGCCGACGGGACCGCCGGTCAGCACGTCGTAGAGGACGGCCATCCGCACGACGAGCCCCGAGCGGACCTGTCTCGTGATCAGCGAATCGGGCGAGTCGGCGACGAGCGGGTCGATCTCGACGCCGCGGTTCATCGGCCCCGGGTGCATGACCTTCTGCCCAGGCCGCAGCCGCTCGGGCGTGATGCCCCAGCGCGCCGTGTACTCGCGCAGGCTGGGGACGAAGTTCGCGCCCGGCTCCATCCGCTCGTTCTGCATGCGGAGGACGTAGACGACGTCGGCGTCCCGGATCGCGTCGATGTCCGTCGTCGCCTCGGCCGGCAGCTCGCGTGGCAGCAGGGCCGGCGGACCCACGAGCGTCGCCCGGATCCCCACCAGCGCAAACGCCTGCAGCAGCGACCGCGCGACGCGCGAGTGGAGGACGTCGCCGACGATCGCGACGTGGAGCCCGTCGAGCCGGCCGACCTCCTCCCGGATCGTGTACAGGTCGAGCAAGGCCTGCGTCGGATGCTGGTGCTTCCCGTCGCCGGCGTTGACGACGTGCGCTTCGGTCACCCTGGCGACGAGCTGCGGCGCCCCGATCTGCGGATGCCGGATCACGATCACGTCGGGGTCGTAGGCGCCTAGCGTGAGCGCGGTGTCCTTGAGGGACTCGCCCTTGTCCACCGAGGAGCCGACCGACTTGACGGTGAGCGTGTCCGCCGAGAGCCGCTTCGCCGCCAGCTCGAACGAAGACGACGTGCGGGTCGAGGATTCGTAGAAGAGGTTGACGATCAGATGGCCCTTGAGCGCGGGCAGCTTCTTGACGTGCCGCTCGAGCGAGGTCTCGAAGGTGCGCGCCGTGCCGAGCAGGCGCTCGACGTCGTCGCGCGTCAGGTCGCCGACCGACAGGAGGTGCCGCTTCGGCGGGTTCGTCGGTGGTCTGAGATCGTCCGTGACGAGGCGAATCATCGGCTCTCCTCCTCCGGGGTCGAGACGAGCAGGACGGCGTCGACCTCGTCGACCTCGACGAGCTGCACCTGGATCCGCTCGCCGCGGGCGGTGGGCAGGTTCTTGCCGACGTAGTCCGGTCGGATCGGCAGTTCGCGGTGTCCGCGATCGACGAGCACGGCGAGCTGGACGCGCGCGGGCCGGCCGTAGTCGAATAGCGCCTCGATCGCCGCGCGGATCGTGCGGCCGGTGTAGAGGACGTCGTCGACGAGGACGACCGTGCGTCCGTCGAGCGGGAAGTCGAGCTGGGTGGCGCGCACGAGCGGCTGGGCCGCGAGCGGCGCCTCGCCGCCGCGGACGGTGACGTCGTCTCGGTAGAAGGTGATGTCGACGGCGCCGAGCGCGGGCTCGACGCCGGCGCGCTCCTCGATGAGGCGCGCGAGCCGCCGCGCGAGCGGAACGCCGCGGGTCTGGATGCCGACGAGCGCGACGTCAGCGAGCTCGGGGTTGCCCTCGATGATCTCGTGGGCGATTCTCGAAAGGGTCCTCTCGAGCGCGTCGGCGTCGAGGAGAGGCTTGCCGCCCTGAATGGGCGCGTGCGTGTTCATCCGACTCCTTTCCGGCCTCGCGGGACCGGGTTAAAGGGGTTCGTGCTGCAGGCACCTTAGCGGCCACGACGGACGGCCGCCGTGAGCAGCTCGAGCGCCGTCCGTTGGGCCGGAAAGCGTTCGTCCGCCGCGAGGACGACAGCGACGGCGTCGGCTTGCGGCGCCGCGAAGACGGCCGTCGCATAGCCTGGGCCGCCGCCGCCGTGGCCGACGACGAGCCCGAGCGGGCTCCCGGGATCCACCATCACCCCGAGCCCGTAGCACGGCCGGACAAAGGCCGGCGCCTCGAAGCCGATCGGGACGAACGTCGCCGGGTCGAGCATCTCGGCCGGCAGGTCGCGCCAGAAGCCGACGAGATCATCGGCCCGCGCGACGAGCGTTCGGTGGCCGACCCAGCGCGGATCGTAGACGCCGCGGACGTCGTCAACACCGTCGAGGAGCAGCTCGCTCGGAGCGGGGACGGCGGCGCCGAGGTCGTCGAGCCGCTCGGCGATCGTGACCTCGGCGAGGCCGAGCTGCGGCAGGAAGGCCGCGAGTCCGCCGCGCTCGTCGAGCAGCCTGCGCAGCAGCAGATAGCCGGTGTTCGAGTACGCCCAGCCCTGCCCCGGCTCGAAGAGCGGCCCGGCCGCCTCGGCGCGAGCGAGGAACTCCTCGTCGGCCCACGCGGAGCCCGGCCTCGTCCGCACGGTCTCGTGATACTCGGGGAACGACCCGTAGTCGGCGACGCCGCTCGTGTGGTCGAGCAGGCTCCGCACCGAGCCGGGGTCGACTGCCCCGTCGCGCACGAGTTGCAGCACCGCGGCCGCGACGACTGTCTTCGTGACGCTGTAGATCGGGTACCTCGCGTCCGGGTCGCCGGTCACCTCGATCTCGCCGCGGGCCGCGACGAGCGTGGTGCTTTCGTCCACGACCCGCGACGCTATAGCGTCCCGGCGGTGAACGAGGAGCTGCTCGACCGCTACGCCGACCTGATCGTCGACTTCGGCGCCAACGTGCAGCCGGACCAGGTCGTGGCCGTCGAGGCGGCACCCGAGGCAGCGCCGCTGACGCACCGGATCGCCCGCCGCGCGTACGAACGTGGTGCCCGCTACGTGGAGATCGCCTACTTCGACCCGCTCGCGAAGCGAATCCGCGCCGAGACGGCCGCGGAGGGCTCGCTCTCCTGGGTGCCGCCCTGGCTCGGCCGGCGCATGCTCGACCTCGGCGAGCTCGGCGCGGCCCGGATCGTCCTCACGCCGATCGTCTCGCCCGGGCTGCTGGCCGGGATCGACCCGGCGCGGACGAGCCGCGACCGGCTGCCCGGGCTGAAGGAGACGCTCAAGCTCGTCGACGAGCGCTCCGTCGCCTGGACGATCTCGCCGTTCGCGACGGAGGCGTGGGCGCAGGTCGTCTTCCCGGAGCTCGAGCCGGCGGGGGCGGTCGACGCTTTGTGGCGTGACCTCGAACATGTCTGCCGGCTGGACGAGCCTGATCCGATCGACGCCTGGGAGCGGCGAATCACGGAGATCTGGGAGGCAGCGTCGCGGCTCGACGAGCTCGACCTCGACGCGTTGCGGTTCGTCGGGCCGGGCACCGACCTGAGCGTCGGCCTCCTCCCCAGCTCGCGCTTCGCGAAGGAGGGCGGCCGCGCGACGACCCGCACCGGCATCCACCACGTGCCGAACCTGCCAACGGAGGAGCTGTTCACGACCCCCGATCCCGAGCGGACCGAGGGTGTCGTCTCCTCGACGAAGCCGCTCGACCTCGGCGGCTCCCTCGTGACGGGCCTGCGGATCCGGTTCGAGGGCGGCCGCGCTATCGAGATCGAGGCGGACGCGAACGCGGAGACCCTGCGCGAGCGCTGCGCAACCGACGACGGCGCCGCACGGCTCGGCGAGGTGGCGTTGGTCGACGGCCAGAGCCGCATCGGCGGCCTCGGCCGCACCTTCTTCAACACGCTCCTCGACGAGAACTCGGCGAGCCACCTCGCGCTCGGCGACGCCTACGCGCACCCGATCGCGGACCCGGCCGACCTGCCGCGGATCAACGAGAGCGAGATCCACATCGACTTCATGATCGGCTCCGACGAGGTCACCGTCAGCGGCGTGACCCGTGGCGGCGACGAGCTCCCGCTGCTCGTGGGCGGGGCGTGGCAGATCTGACCACAGCGTAGAGCCGGGCCCATTGCCGGACGTCGAGATCGCGCGCGGCGGCGTGCGGATCGAAGCCGAGCTCGTGGGCGGCGCGGTGGACGAGGGCGCGTGGGAGGACACGGTCGAGCGGCCGGCGGGCGCCGAACGCGCGCTGGAGCAGCGCTCCGTACGCGACCGCGTCCTTCGGCGAGACGAGCGGCTCAGGACGGCGGGTGGCGCGTAACACGGCCGCGTCCACACTCGGCGGCGGCGCGAAGCAGACGCGCGGCACCCGCCGGACGAGACTCAGCTCGAACCATGCGCCCCAGGCGCAGCCGAGCTGCGTCGAGGGCCAGACGGCGGTGCGTTTCGCGGCGAGCCCCCACTCCACGATCGCGTCGAGCTGCGTGAGCGGCACGCGCGGATCGCCGAGCAGGGAGCGCAGGATCGAGGTGCCGACGGCGAACGGCAAATTCGCCACCACCGCGAACGGCTCCTCCGGCGGCGGCAGCAGCGTCGCGTCTCCCTCCACGACCTCGACGCGCGGATCGCCGCCGAAGCGCGTCTCGAGCTGCCGCAATGCGGCCGGGTCGAGCTCGATCGCGCGCACGCAGGCACCCGCGTCGGCGAGCGCACGCGTCAATGCGCCGCCGCCGGCACCGAGGTCGAGCGCGAGCGTTCCGGGCGCGATTCCCGCGTCGCGGACCAGCTCGTCGGCGAAGACGCGACTACGAAGTGCGTGGCGGCCGGGTGGCCGCGCCTGCGGTGAGGCGCGCCCTGCCACGGAGGAAGCTCATCGTCGGCATCGGTCTCAGTTTACGGCTCGGAGATGAGCTCGTCGGGCTCGGTGAGCGCCTCGATCGCGTCCTGTGCCGCCTCGAGCTCGGTCTCGGGAACGAGGACGTTGACCGCGTCGTCCTCCGGCGCCTGCTCGAGCGACGAGTCGATCCCGGCGTTGCGCAGGATCTCCTGCAGCTCCTCCGCCTCCGCGACGTCTCCTGCTGTTGCGAGCTGAACCATTGCGGTCATGACGACTCGATCATAGGGGCTTCGGCCACTTCGCCCCGGGGAGGCCGCGCGCCACTCTTGACAAGCTGCGGCGAGCCGCGCTCGGGGAACGGCACCCCGATCAGGTCGAAGTCGCGCGGCACGACCGTGTCGGGGAACACGGCGCGTGCCTCGTCCGCGAGCTCGGGGCCGAAATAGCGCGGCGAGACGTGCGTGAGCGCGAGCAGGCGTACCCGCGCGAGGCGGGCCACGTCGGCGGCGCCCGCGGCCGTCGAGTGCATCGTCTCCTTCGCGCGCTCGGCCTCGTCGGCGAGGAAGCTCGCCTCGTGGACGAGCAGGTCCGCGTCGTGGGCGGCCTGGACGACGAGGGCCGACGGCGCCGTGTCGCCGGTGAGCACGACCTTCCGTCCAGGCCGCGGCTCGCCGAGCACGTCCGCCGGGCCCACGGTGCGGCCGGAGGGCACCGTCACCTCCACGCCCGCCTGCAGCTGCCCGCGGGCGGGGCCGTCGGGGACGCCGAGCGCGTCCGCCGCGGCGACGTCGAACCGACCGGGCCGCTCCGGCTCCGCGATGGCGTAGCCGAGCGCCTCGGCTCCATGCTCGACCCCGAACGCCTCGATCATGTAGTCGCCGCGTTCGAGCCTCTCCCCCGCCTCGAGCTCGACGAGCGTGAGCGGATACGGGAGCCGCCCGAGGAACGGGTGCAGCCGCTTGAAGAGCTCGCGGAGGCCGTGCGGCCCGTAGACCGTGAGCGGCGTCTCGTCGCGGCCGCGCAGCGCGAACGTCTTCAGCATCCCGGGCAGACCGAGGAAATGGTCGGCGTGGAAGTGCGTGAGGAAGATCTCCTGCAGGTCGGGCAAGCCGATCGCCGAGCGCTGCAGCTGCCGCTGTGTCCCCTCGCCGCAGTCGAAGAGGAGCCGCTCGCTGCCGCGCCGGACGAGCAGCGCCGCAGGTCCGCGCTGCGCCGTCGGCATTGAGGCGGCGGTACCGAGGAAGACGACGTCGAGATCCACGCGGCGATTGTAGGATCGACGCGTGCCCGACCCCACCGTGCTCGAGGTCTACCGCCGCGAGATCACGCCGGAGCTGTACCGCGAGGTCCGGGAGCTGTACAAGACGCACTCGATCGCCGAGGACGCGCGCGACCTCGAGGGTCTGATCTCCACCCTGACGCCCGACTGCGTGTACGAGCTCGTCCAGACGGGCCATCGCTGGGAGGGACACGACGGGGCGCGCCGCTTCTATACCGAGCTGCTCACGGCCTTCCCGGACATCGTGTTCAACCTCACCGACATTGTGATCGGGCCGCAGGGCGTGTGCGAGGAGGCGAACGTCTCGGCGACCCAGCAGGCGCCGTGGCTCGGCCAGGGACCGGTCGACGGCCGGCTGGAGTGGAAGGTCCTGATCTGGTTCCCGTGGGATCCCGAGCAGCGGCTCTTCCGCGGCGAGAAGGTCTACACCTTCGGGATCGACCTTCCCGGCCGGGGCTTCTAGCTAGGGCACGAGGAGCTTCTCGCCCGGGACGATCGTCGTCGAGGCGAGGTGGTTCCGCTTCTGCAGCTCCCAGACGCCCTGTCGCGGGTCGCCGGAGTACGTGTGCTCCGCGACCGACCACAGCGTGTCACCCGGGCGCACGACGTAGGCACGCTTCGGCCCGGCGCCACTCGAGCCGCGGGCCGCGAGCCCGACGGCCAGGGCCGCGATGCAGACGAGGATCATGAGCTTCCCGAACATCTGTTCGCATGGTAGACGAACAGGTGTTCGGTTGTCAAGGAGCCGCTGCGAGCACGGCGTCGACGAGCTTGGCGGCCCCGAAGCGGACGGGATCGTCCGCCGGCAGGCCGGTCTCCTCCTCCGTCGCCTGGATCGCCGCCCGCGCCTCCTCTTCCCCCAGCGCCCGGGTGTTGAGCGCGACCGCAGCGACCCGCGCCGGGCGCGCCGGCAGCGCGAGCCGCTCGTGCAGCTCGACGAGCTCGCGCAACGCTGGAATCGAGTGCGGGCCGCCGCCGGCTCCCTCGATCTCGGTGCGTCCGGTCTCGTGGCAGAGCACGAGCAGGTGCGGGACGCTCCCGTGGTAGAGGCCGAGCGTGACGCCGGAGTAGACCGGGTGCAGGAGCGAGCCCTGGCCCTCGACCCAGAGCAGCTCGCCGCCGCGCTCCGCCCCCTCGACGACGAGGCGCTCGGCGGCTCCCGCGACGAAGTCCGCGACGACGGCGTCGACCGCGATCCCCCAGCCCGCGATCGCCATCCCCGTCTGTCCCGTCGGGACGAAGACCGAGCGGAGACCGCGCCGCCGGGCCTCGAGGTCGAGCTCGCACGAGACGGTCATCTTCCCGATCGCGCAGTCGGAGCCGACGGTCAGGACGATCGTCGCGTCGACCGCCAGGTTCTCGCCGGTCGCGGTCGAGAGCCGGGCCGGCGGCCGGCGCAGGTCGCGCAGCTCGACGCCCCGCTCCGCGGCGAGCGCACTGAGCGCGGGATCGTCCGCGAGGAAGACGTGAAGGCCGTTCTCGACATCCAGCCCGTGCTCGACGCACGCGCCGAGGAGCTCCATCCACGCGGGCGGGAAGTGCCCGCCCTGGGTCACGACCCCGACGAGCGCCGTCGTGGGCCCGAACGGAAGCGCGTCCTCGACGCTGCCGACGACGGGCACCCCGTCCACGGTCTCCCCCGCGCGCGTCGAGTCGAGGATCGCCGCGACGTCCTCCCGCCGGTAGCGCAGCACGCCGCGCATCGTCTTCCCGTACAGCGGATCGCCGGACGAGCCCTCAGCGAGCAGCAGATACCGCATGGACACCCAGCCCGGGTTCCTCCGGTGGAAGCTGCACGCCGTCGACGAACGGGACGCCCGGCCACGGATCGTGCGCGAGCAGGAGGTTGCCGTCGAGGTCGACGTGGTCGAAAAGGGACGCGACCTGCGCGCCCGCCGAGATGCCGAGCCCCGACTCGACCATGCAGCCGAGCATGCAGCCGAGCCCGAGCGCGCGGGCGGCGTGCACCATCCGCACCCCTTCACGGATCCCACCGGATTTCGCGAGCTTGACGTTGATCCCGTGGGCGCGCTCGGCGCACGCGGCGACGTCGGCGAGCGTATGGCAATCCTCGTCGACATAGATCGGAATGGGCGAGCGCTGCTTCAGCTCGGCTCCGCCCGGGTCGCCGGCGGGCAGCGGCTGCTCGCAGTACTCGACGCCGAGCTCAGCCAGCGCCGGGAGCGAGTCGAGGGCCTCCTCCAGGCTCCACGCCTCGTTGACGTCGACCTGGAGCGGCCGGTCGCCGGCGACGCCGCGGACGGCGCGGACGCGTTCGACGTCCAGCCCGTCGCCGCCGCCGAGCTTGAGCTTGAGGCGCCGGAAGCGGTCGAGCGCCTGCTCGGCGCGGCGCGCCAGGTCGTCGGGATCGCCGAGCCACACCGTCCAGCTCGTCGGCGGTCCGGCCCGGCGCAGCCCGAGCAACCGCCACACGGGCTGGCCGAGCAGCTTGCCCTGCAGATCGTGGAGGGCGGCGTCGATCGCCGCCCGGGCGGCGAACTCCCGGGCCGGCAACCGCTCCAGCACCTCCTCGAGCGCGAAGGGGTCGTCTCCCAGCAGCTCGGCGTGCTCTTCGAGATACGCGAGCGCCGACTCGGCGGACTCGCCGTAGCGGTCGATCGGCTGCGCCTCGCCGAAGCCCGACACGCCCGAGTGCCGCAACTCGACGACGACGACGTCCTCGCTGTCGCGTGCGCTGCGTGAGATGACGAACGTCTCGGCCAAGTCGAGCGTGACGAGCCGCGCGGAGACGTCCACGGGCGGAACGTACCAACGCCCGACCGCCGCTAGACTGCCTCCCCCGGCGCCAGTAGCTCAGGGGATAGAGCGCGCGCCTCCGGAGCGCGAGGTCGCAGGTTCGATTCCTGCCTGGCGCATTTCGGCCCACATGGTTGAGCGGAGGCCGCGTGGTTACGCGGTCGCGGTTGTCTGGGATGCCCTGAAAGTGCGGATGGTGCACACCCCGGTGACACCCGGAGAGCAGCGGCGCTCGGCCAGGATTTGAGACACGCGCTGCCGACCCCGCCGACGACGACCTCGTCCGCAACGTCGACGACGCGGAAGTGAAGGGCAGCAGCCACTTCCTGCACATGGGAAGATGGTCCCGCGTGCCTGTCTACTTCGTCACCGTCACCGAGTTCGAGGGCGGCCAACGAGAGTTCGAGTACCGATCCGACAACGCGCTCCGACGTGACTCCCACTTGCGCAACCGGCCCCATGAAGGCACTCCATTGAGAGCCTACGTAGTGCAGCACGTCGTCCGGGACCCGTCCGGCCGATACGACGGTCTCATCGACGCCGAACCGTGGATCGCAAGCGGCTAGGCGGCTTCGACCTGCAGCAGCGAACGGCGAACGGCGACCTGGCGACCTGCGAGAATCAGCGCGTGGCGCACTACAACTGGACCGTCCGCGAAGGATCGCTAAATGGCCCTGTGGTCCTGAGGGACTACGTCTATGGCGTCCCTGACAAAGAGCCCGTGGAAGGCCAGGAGCTCTATCTGTCTAACGGGTCCGGCCCGTGGCGCGTCAGACTTATTGAGCATGTGCCGGACTTGCCTCGCTCTCCCTACAACATCCTCGTCGTAGAGCGAGTCGACTAGCCAGCCCGAGCCTTCCCGGACGTGAGGCTTCGACCTGTAGCAGCCCGACCAGCCGCGCGCCCTCCTCGTCGAATGGACAAACGTCAGCCCCCAGACGGGACCTTGACGGCTGCACAGCTTCGCGGGACGATTCGTAGATGCGCCGGCTCGTAGCAGCACTCGTTGTCGCGATCGCCCTAGGCTGGGCCGTCTACGTCGGTTCGCTGAGGCTCGGCAGCTACCCGTTTTTCAGCGACGGTCTGAGCTGCCGCCACCCCGCTCCGGAGGCTTGCGGCGGCATGGTGCCGTCCTCCTCGCTGCGGGGCGTGCCAAGGAATCGGGCGGGCTGGCAGATTCCCGTCTCGGCCCTCCTAGGTGTCCTCGGGGTTGCGGGTGGCCTGGTGGTCCTCCTGACCGATCCGAAGCGGCCATCCGGCAAGTCGCCACAAGCGGCATAGCGTCCCTACGCCGCCTCCACCTGTAGCAGCCCCACGAACGGCGACTCGTCCTCCTCCTCGAAGGCACCACCGCAAGGACGCGGTACCGCCGGCCGACCGTCTCACGAACCCGGACGCGATCCTGACCCGTTCCGACCTGCGCGAGCTCGGCTATGAGCGCCGCGCCGTCGACGCGATCTTCCGCGCCTGTCCGGTCGAGGTCTGGCCCGGATACAGCAAGCCGATGATCCGCGTCAGCGACTTCCTCGAGTGGCGCGGGCAGTGCACGTACCTACGTCAACCGCAATCCACAGAACAAGAAGCGGCACCTTGACCCCTGAACGTCGCGGGCTGAAGCTCGCGCGCGAGTGGCTTGAGGAGATGCACGACTCCAGGTATTACGACGGTTATGAGGAGAGCGAGGGCATCCCCGCGCCGACCGCAGCGACCCGCGGAGACGAAAACCGCCGATTAGCAGGCAGGTCTGATTCCTGCCTGGCACATGAACCTGCGCATGAGACGCGAATGACCCAAACGCGTCGGGCGACCGGCACCGGACGGCGGGCACCGTGGCCCGGGGCGGCAGGTTCTCCGGCTGGATCGAGCAGGGGGCGCCGAGGACCGAGGAGGGCCGCCCCACTACTCCGGCCTCAGCAGCGCACAGTTGGCTCAGGTGCGCCCAGCGACACGCGCCGGGCGGGCGGCACTGTGGTCCGGGGCGGCGGACGGGGTTCTCGACGGGGGCAGAGGTCGCCGCCCCACTCAGCTCCGCAGGCGACTCGACCCCGGCGGCTAGTGCCGTTTCGGAGGGCGCAGGGCGTCGGCCAGGCCGTCGCCCAGAAGATTCACGCAGACGAGGATCAGGAGCAGCAAGGTCGCCGGCCCGGCCCACGGCCACCAGCCCTGCCCCAGCGCAAAGACGTTGCGCTGCCCGTCGCCGATCAGGTTCCCGAGCGTCGGACTGATCTCCGACGGGACGCCGAGGCCGAAGAACTCGAGCGTCGCTTCGAGGATGAACACCTGGCCGAGCAGCGAGGTGGCGGCGATGATGATGGTGCCGCTCCCGTTGGGCAGCAGATGGCGGAAGAAGATCCTGCGGTCCGAGGCGCCGAGGGAGAGCGAGGCCTGGACGAACTCTCGCGTGCGCAGCGACGCGATCTCGGCACGCACCACGCGGGCCACCGGAACCCAGAGGTACAGCGAGAAGACGGCGGTCGCCTTCCAGACCGTGACCGGCTCGAAGTACGTGTAGATCGCGAGCAGGAGCATCAGCGCCGGAAAGACGCCGAACAGGTCGGTGATCCGCATCATCGTCGCGTCGAACCAGCCGCCGCGGTACCCCGCCAGGCCACCGAGGGCGACCCCGATGATCGTCGCGAACACGGTCGCCAGGAGAGCCGACTGCTCGCTCGTGTGGAGCCCGTCGAGCGTCCGTACCAGGACGTCGCGGCCGATGGCGTCGGTCCCGAGGACGTGCCAGCCGCTGAACTGCGGAGGGTGATTGCGCCACTCGGCCGAGAGGTTGATCGCCGCTCTGGGCACGAACCGCGGCACGAGCGCGCCGACGACGAAGATGACCGCGAGGATGAAGCCGGCGCACATGGCGACCGGCTGCCGCACCAGGCGGCGCCAGGTCCCGGTGGAGCCTGTCCGGCGGGGCTCCGGACGTGCCGGAGCGGACTCGGCTTCGAGCACGCCCGCCACTTCAGTCCGTCCTCATCCTTGGGTCGAGCAGCGCGAGCGCGATCTCGCTCAGCAGGAAGGCCCTCCACAGCGCCACGAACATGACCAGCAGGCCGGAGACCACCCGCCGCAGGATGAAGCTCCCCATCGCCTGCATCATGTTGCTTCCGGAGCCAGAAGACAAAATCGCCGGCGAAGTAGGTTCAGCCCGTGCGTCCGGTTGTCGCCTATCTCCACAGCCTCGACCCGCGCCTGCCGCGGCGGGTCTACGTGCTCGAGTTGGGGGCGCTCGTCAACGCGTTCGGGAACGGCGTCGTCCTGCCGTTCCTGCTCATCTACCTCCACGACGTGCGCGGGATCCCGTTCGGGCTGGCCGGCACGGCGGCCGCGGTCCAGTCCGCCGCGGCCCTCGCAAGCGGCTTCCTCGGCGGGACGCTCTCCGACCGGATCGGCCCGAAGCGCGTGCTGCTCGGCTCGCTCGCGGTGATGACCGTGGCCTTCGCGCTCATGCCGACGATCCGGACGGCGTGGGAGGCGTTCGCGATCTACACGCTCTGGGGCATCGGCAGCGGCGCGTTCTGGCCGTCCCAGTCCGCCCTGCTCGCGGGGCTGACACCGGCCGCGCGCCGCGCACCCGCCTATGCGCTGCAGCGACTCGCGATGAACGTCGGCGTCGCGCTCGGCGGCCTCGTCGCAGGACTGATCGCCGTCGTCGGCGATCCCGAGACATTCACCGTCCTGTTCGCGATCAATTGCGTCACGTTCGTCGGCTACATGGTCGTGCTCGCCTGGGTCCGCGCCCCCGCGCTGCACGAGGGGCGGCTCGGCGGCAGCTGGCGGGCGGTGGTGCGCGACCGGGTCTTCACGCTCTATACGCTGCTCAACGCCGCCTTCATGACGGCCGCGATCTCGCTCGTCGTCGAGTTGCTGCCTGCGTTCGGCAAGAACGTCACCGGGATCAGCGAGAAGGAGGTCGGGATCGTGTTCGCGCTCGATGCACTCGGCGTCGTGGTCTTCCAGCTTCCGGTGGTGAAGCTCTCGGAGGGACGGAGCCGGATGCGCGGCCTCGCGCTCATGGGCGTGCTCTGGGCCGGGACGATGCTCGCGGTCTGGGCCGCCGGATCGTGGACGCGTGCCACCGAGGCGTTCTGGATCCTCGCCGCCGCGGTGCTCGTGTTCGCGATCGGCGAGTGCCTGCACGGCGCGATCCAGGCTCCGCTCAGTGTCGACCTCGCGCCGCCCCAGCTCGTCGGCCGCTATGTCGCCGCCGCCAGCATCTCGTGGCAGATCGGCTGGATCGTCGGCCCCGCCGCCGGCGGCTTCCTGCTCCAGCACCGGCCGCTCCTGCTCTGGCCGATCGCCGCGTGCGTGAACCTCGCCTGCGCCGCGGGCGCGCTCGCGCTCGAGCGACGGCTGCCGGAGCGGGTTCGCCTGACGCCGCCGGGGGAACCCGCCGCGATCGTGCCCGTTGCAGCCAGCGGCTAGCATTCCCGGGCCATGCCAGCGACCGCAGACCCCCTCAGTACCGGTGCCCAACCTGCCGCGCATCCGCTCCCGGCGCCGGATTTCTCCTGGTCCGGCCATGGTCGACGCGCGGCCGCGCATCACCGAGCTCGCTAGCGACGGCATCACCTGGGTCCACCACCTCGCGCCGACCACGGAGGAGGCGCAGGAGCTCGCCGCGCGGTTCGGCTGGCATCCGCTCGACATCGAGGACGTCCTCTCGCGCCGCCAGCGGCCGAAGGTCGACCTCTACACGGGCGACGAGAACGGCCAGGGCGGCTACCTCTTCACGGTCCTCCACTTTCCGGTCTACGACAAGACCGTCGGCCGGCTGAACGCCGGCGAGCTCGACGCCTTCATCGGGCCCGACTACCTCGTCACGCTGCCGACCGTCGAGCTCCGGCCCGTGACCCTCCTCTTCCGCCGCGCGTACGAGAGCGAGGAGTTCCGCCACAACCTCCTCTCCCGCGGCTCCGGACGGCTGTTCTACGAGGTGCTCGACGACCTCTACGACTACTGCTTCCCGATCCTCGACAAGATGGGCTTCAAGCTCGAGCAGATCGACGAGGAGATCGGGGCGGCCGAGGGCGCGAAGGGGCTCGTCACCGACATCCACCGGGTCAAGCAGGAGATCATCTCCTACCGCAAGATCATCAAGCCGCAGCGCCCGACGCTGCGCCAGCTCGAGCGCTCGATCGAGCGGCTCCTGCCCGGAGAGCTCGAGCTCTACTTCGACGACCTCGTCGATGCGAGCGAGCGGATCTGGGACCTCCTCGACAACTACAAGGAGGTCGTGGAGGCGCTCGAGGACACGAACGAGTCGCTCATCTCGCACCAGCAGAACGACATCCTCTACGTCCTCACGGTCTTCATCGTGGTGCTGACGCCGCTCACGTTCATCACCGGCCTCTTCGGGATGAACGTCGGCTTCCCCGGCTTCAACGGGCAGCCCGCGTTCTTCGCCTCGCTCGCGATCATGGCCGTGACGGTCGTCGGCATGCTCGGCTTCTTCCGCTGGAAGCGGTGGCTGTGATGCTGGAGGACGACCGTAGATGGCCGCGGCGGCCCCGTTGGTGTTCCACCTCTCGCTCGTCGTCGGCGGCGAGCTCCGCGACGCTGCGGGCGAGCGGCTCGGGCGCGTAGACGACCTCATCGTCCGCCTCGGCGACGAGGACTATCCGCCGGTGACCGGCGTGGTCGCGACCGTCGCCGGCCGGCCGGTCTTCGTCGCGGCCGAGCAGGTGGTCGAGCTCGGGCCGGGCTTCGTGACGCTGATCGGCGAGCAGCTCGACCTGCAGCACTTCCAGCGGCGGCCGCAGGAGGTGCTGCTGAAGAAGGACGTCCTCGACCGGCAGCTGATCAACGTCGACGGCGCGCGGCTCGTGCGCGCGAACGAGATCGAGCTCGCGCGGCTCGAGGGCTGGTACCGCGTGGTGGGCGTCGACGTCAGCCTGCGCAGCCTCGTCCGCCGCGTGATGCCGCGCGCATTCGCGGCGCGCATCGAGCCGGGCGGCTTCCTCGACTGGGCCTCGGTCGAGCCTTTCACGGGACACGTCCCGACGGTACGACTGCGGGTGCCGCATCCGAAGCTCGCGAAGCTCCATCCCGCCCAGGTCGCCGACCTCGTCGAGGCGGCGTCGCACAACGAGGGCGAGGAGATCATGGCCGCGGTGGCCGCCGACCCCGAGCGCGAGGCCGACGTCTTCGAGGAGCTCGAGGACGGCCACCAGCGCGAGTTCGTCGAGGATCGCAGCGACGAGGAGGTCGCCGAGCTGCTCGGCCGGATGGAGTCGGACGACGCAGCCGATCTCGTGCTGCAGCTGCCCGAGGAGCGGCGCGAGGACGTGATCGAGCTCCTCTCCCCGTTCCAGGCCCGCCGCCTACGCACCCTGCTCGGCTACGACCCCGCGACCGCCGGCGGCCTGATGAGCCCGGAGTTCGTCTGCGTCTACGCCGACGCGACGCGCGAGGAGGCGCTCGAGCGGGTCCAGCGGTCGGCGCTCCCGCCGGAGTCGCTCGCCTGGGTCTACGGGATGAACACGCACCGTCGCCTGCGCGGCGGGATCGCGCTCGCCGATCTCGTCCGCGTGACTCCGGAAGAGCGGCTCTGGAACGTCCTCCGTCCCGTGCAGACGGTGCGGGCCGACGCCGACCTCGAGGAGGTCGCGCGGCTGATGACCGACTTCGACCTGACCGTCGTCCCGGTCGTCGACGAGGAGGAACGGCTGCTCGGGATCGTCACGGTCGACGACGTGCTCGAGCTCGTCCTGCCCGAGCCGTGGCGCCGACGCTTCGGGCTCCTCGGGAGCGACTGACATGAAGCTTCGGCTTCGCCCGCCGCGCCTGCCGCGCGGCCGAGTCCGGCTGCGGCCGCGGAACAGGCTCGCGATCCGGCTGATCGCGCTCCTCGCCTTCGTCGGCCCGGGGCTCGTCGCCGCGAACGCGGGCAACGACGCCGGCGGCATCGCCACCTACGCCTCGGTCGGCGCGAAGTACGGCTACGACCTCCTCTGGATGATGGTGCTGATCACGATCAGCCTCATCGTGGTACAGGAGATGGCGGCGCGGATGGGCGCCGTGACGGGCAAGGGGCTCGCCGAGCTGATCCGCGAGCAGTACGGCCCACGCTGGTCGCTCTTCTCGACCTGCGCGGTGCTGTTCGCGAACCTCGGCATCTGCATCTCGGAGTTCGTCGGAGTCGGCGCGGCGCTCGGGCTCGCCGGCGTGCCGCCGCAGATCTCGGTGCCGATCGCGGCGGCCGTCATCTGGCTCCTCGTCGTGCGCGGCTCGTACAAACTCGCGGAGCGGGTCTTCGTCGCGATGACGCTCGTGTTCTTCGCCTATCCGATCGCGGCGATCCTCGCGCACCCACACTGGGGCTCGGTCGGCCGCGCGGTCGTCGAGCCGAAGGTTCACCTCACCAGCACGTACATCATCCTCTTCGTCGCGACCGTCGGGACGACGATCACGCCGTTCATGCAGCTCTATCTCCAGTCGGCCGTCGTCGAGCGCGGGATGGGGCCGGAGGACATCCCGGCCGAGCGTGCCGAGGTGACGATGGCGTCGATCTTCGCGAACCTCGTCGCCGTCTTCATCATCATCGCGACGGGCGCGACGCTGTACGTCCACGGCGACCACAGCGTCTCGAGCGCTGCGCAGGCGGCGAAGGCGCTGGAGCCGTTCGCGGGCCGTTTCGCCGAGCTGTTGTTCGCCGTCGGACTGCTCGGTGCGAGCCTCCTCGCAGCGGCGATCCTCCCCGTCACCGCCGCCTACGTGATCGCCGAGACGTTCGGTCTCGAGAAGGGAATCGCGCGGCGGCCGCGCGAGGCCCCCGTCTTCGTGACGACGCTGACCGTGCTCCTTTTCGTCGGCGCGGCGGTGGCGATGATCCCGGGTCTGCCGGTGTTCAAGCTGCTCGTGTTCGTCCAGGTCCTGAACGGTGTGCTGCTGCCGGTGACGCTCTTCTTCCTCTGGCGGCTCGCCCGCAACGAGGAGCTGATGGGCGAGTACCGCAACGGGCGCGTGTTCGACGCCATCGCCGCCGTGACCGTGGTCGCGACGAGCGGGCTCTCGCTCGTCCTGGTCGGGCTGACGGTGGCCGGCAAAGCCTGAGCCGACGACTCAGTCTGATTGCGCCAAACCCTCCTAGTAGCCTCCGCCGTGTGAAGCGGCTGTGGGCGCCGTGGCGGCTCGAGTACGTCCAGCACGCGGACGAGGGAGACGAGTGCGTCTTCTGCCGCGCCGCCGGCCTGCCGGAGGACGAGCCGGAGCTCGTGATCCACCGCGCCGAACTCGCCTTCGTGCTCCTCAACAAGTTCCCCTACGCCTCGGGGCATCTGATGGTCGCGCCCTACCGGCACGGCTCGGCGTTCGACGACCTCACCGACGCCGAGGCGCTCGAGACGCACCGCCTGGCGGTCGAGGCGATCGAGGCGCTGCGGGCGGTCTTCTCCCCCGAGGGCTTCAACGTCGGCTGGAATCTCGGCCGGGTAGCCGGCGCGGGCATCATCGACCACGGCCACCTGCACGTCGTGCCGCGCTGGCACGGCGACACGAACTTCATGCCGGTGCTCGCCGCCATCAAGGTGATCCCGGAGCACCTCCTCGAGACCCGCCGCAAGCTCGCGGCAGCATGGCCGGACAACGTTCGCTGATCGAAGCGCCGATCCAGGCCGAACGGGCGGGGTCGAGAGTGCGCTCGGGGGTATAACGAGAACGTGCTTGTCGACGTCGTTGCCGTGCTCGTGATCGTGCTGATGGCTGCAGATGTGTTCCGCATGCTGTTCGTCGACACCGAGCCCCCGCGCGACTCGACGCGCCGGAAGAACTCCTAGCTCTCACGCCTTACCGCACCGGGAGTGAGAAATGCCGCGAGGACGGCGAAACCGCCCTTTACGCGCCGAGACCGGACCGGTTCTCCACAGGGTGCGAAACATCTTCCACAGTAGTAAGGTCCGCCGGACCCGGAACACCGGGAACACAAACCAGGGGAAGAAGGGGGCAAGGCATGTTGAGAAGGCGACTTCTCGCGCGCATTACAGCAACGCGCGGGCTTTTGCTCGTCGGAGCGACGATCGGGATGGTGCTGGTCGCCGGAGCGGCGTCGGCATCGGTTCCTTCGGGTCTGCAGACCCACGGTATGCCGTTCGCCGCCGGGCCGACCAAGAAGGTCATCGTCCTGCTACGCGACAAGGCCGCAGGCCTGGGGGCCCGCTCCGCGGCCCGTTCCAGGCTGATCAAGAGCCAAGTGGGACCGCTGGCTCAGACGCTTCGCTCGCATGGAGCGACGCGCGTGGCCTCCGGCCACGCAGTTCCGTTTCTCGTCGCATCGGTGAGCTCCGCGCAGCGGGCCGCGCTGGAGCAGAACTCCTCGGTCCGAGCCGTCTTCCCCGATGCGGTGATTCCGGCCCCGCAGCCGGACGTTCCCTCCGATTCACAGCTTTTCTCACTGTTCCATCCGACTCATTCGCACTCGAGCCCGACCCCGACGGAGGGTGGAAACATCTGCGGAACCGCGAGCTCGCCCGAGCAGGATCCTGAGGCGCTCTCTGTGATCAACGCCGACGGCGCGGCCGCTCTCGGCATCGACGGCGCCGGGATCACGGTCGGCTACATCGCGGGCAGCATCGACACATCGATTCCCGACTTCCAGCGCAACGCGAAGTACGCCTCCGCGGGTTCGCCGGCCGGCTCACCGGTCGTGTCCGAGGTCAACTTCGCGGGCGAGGACCTGAACGCCCCGTTCGACCTCGAAGCGTTCCTCGACGCGAGCTCGATCGCGTCGCAGGGCAATGAGACGTTCGACCTGAGCCAGTTCGTCAACACCTCGCACCCGCTGCCCGCCAACTGCGACATCACGATCACCGGCGCGGCCCCGGGAGCGAGCGTCATGGGTCTCGACACCTTCCCGAACACGCACGACGAGACGACGTCGGCCTTCGTGCAGGCGATCGACTACGCCGTGACCCACGGCGTGAAGGTGCTGAACGAGTCCTTCGGGTCGCAGCCCTACCCGGATACGACGCTCGACGCGGTCAAGATCGCCGACGACGACGCGGTCGCGGCAGGCGTCACGGTCGTCACCAGCACCGGCGACTCCGGAATCACCAGCACGACCGGGTCGCCGGCCACCGATCCGAAGCTGATCAGCGCCGCGGCGTCGACGACCTTCCGCAGCTACCAGCAGGAGACGTTCGGCGGAATCAACGCCACGACTCCGAACGCCACTAACGGAACCTGGATCAACAACAACATCTCGAGCCTCTCGTCGGGTGGGTTCGCCCAGTCAGGCCAGAGCACGGTCGACATCACGGCTCCGGGCGATCTCAACTGGATCGACTGCGCCGAGAACACCT
Organism: uncultured Actinomycetes bacterium; assembly: GCA_963796555.1. Lineage (GTDB taxonomy): Bacteria > Actinomycetota > Thermoleophilia > Gaiellales > Gaiellaceae > Palsa-739. Next base: position 102,457 of record CAWCLZ010000002.1, read on the forward strand.
GCCTCGATGAGAACGGCAACCCGACCGGGATTGCGCAGGAGGGCGGCACGAGTGAGTCGTCTCCCTTGACCGCGGCAGCCGCGGCCGACGTGATCCAGGCGTATCAGAAGACGCACCACGGAGCGAGCCCGACGCCGGCGCTCGTGAAGCAGATCCTCATGAGCACCGCCACCGACATCGACGCACCGGCGGAGCAGCAGGGCGCGGGTCTGCTGAACATCGGCGCGGCCGTCAAGCTGGCCGAGTCGATCAACCACGCCAGCGGCAAGCCACACGGCGGCCTGCTGATCAGCCCGAACCAGATCAACCTCACGCAGCACTTCGCGTCGGGACCGCAGCCGGTGAAGGTCACCAACACGGGTGACCACTGGAAGACGGTCAACCTCTCGTCGCGGACGCTGTCCCACAAGGTCGGGAGCCAGAGCGGCTCGTTCTGCCTCAACCCGAGCTCGACGGCGATCTCGTGCGGTCCGCCGACGGCGAACTCGTTCGTGATCTGGAGCGGCTTCACCGAGGTCTACCAGGAGGAGACGTTCAAGGTGCCCCACACCGGGACGCCCTCCCGGCTGAACTTCTCGGCCAACTACCCGTACACGGGCCAGACCTCGCTGCTGCACGTGGCGCTCTACGACCCGTCCGGAGCGTACGCGGGGTACTCGCTCCCGCAGGGTCTGGCGAACTACGCCAACATCCAGGTCTCCGACCCGAAGCCGGGGACGTGGACGGCGGTGTTCTTCACCGTGCAGAACGACACGGACGGCAACGTCGGTACCAGCGGGAACATCATGTGGCAGGCCGACACCTGGACGTACGGGTCGGCCGGGCACATCTTCCCCGACACGCTGAACATCGCACCGGGCTCGACGAGGACGGCGCTGTTCGTACCGTCGCCCTCGCACGATCCGGGCGACGTGGCGGATTCGATCGTGCTGAATAGCAGTGACGGCACCACGAACACGGTTCCCGTCACGGTCCGCACCCTGGTCGACACCTCGCACGGCGGAGGCACCTTCCACGGCGTCCTCACCGGCGGCAACGGCCGCGGTAACCCGTCGCAGAACAACACTTACGCGTTCGACGTGCCGAGGGGCCAGCACGACATCCATGCCAGCGTCGACCTCGGCATCTTCGACGACGGGGCGGTCGCCTACCTGGTCGATCCTGAGGGGAATGCGGTCGCGAGCTCGTCGAGCATCACGCTCGACAACACGCAATCGTGCTGCCTCGGGACTCCCACGGTGGACGTCTACAAGAACAACCCGCAGCCGGGTCGCTGGATGCTCGTCGTCGACTGGCTGCCGATCGAGTTCGGCACGGAGTTCCCCGTGATCTCGCAGCCGTTCACCGGACATATCCGGTTCAACGACGTCCATGCGAACTCGAACGTGCCGCAGCACTGGACGAAGCTCAGTGAGGGTCAGAGCTACACCTTCGACGTGACGGTGAAGAACACAGCTCTGTCGCCCGAGACGTTCTTCCTCGATCCACGGTTGGGCACGACGACCACGATGCAACTGCCGGATCTGAACGGCAGCGACCAGAACATGACGCTGCCGCTCGACCCGGGACTGACGTTCCCGGTCTACGACGTGCCCACGAACACGAGCTCGGTGGAGGCCAGTCTCACGGGCTCTGCGCCGGTGACGTTCGACACCGGGCCGTTCTCGGGAGATCCGGACATCCAGGCGGTGCAGAACGGCAACAGTGCGACCGCGTCCTACAGCACGGGTGACGAGGTTCAGCCTGGGCTGTGGTACATCAATCCGAGCGAGGTCGGGCCCTACAGCGGCGAGGCACCGGCGGTGACTGCCAGCGCCAGCCTCAGCATCGCGACGCAGGCGTTCGACCCGACGGTCGATCCGTCGACCGGCGACCTGTGGCTCGCCAACAACGGGCTCTCGTCGACCTTCGACCCGGTGTACCTCAACCCGGGCGAAAGCGCGACGATCCCACTCACGATCACCCCGAGCGCGAGCCCGGGCACGCACGTCACCGGGTTCATCAACCTGGACGACGCGTTCCAGGTGAACTTCGGGATCGGCGGGCAAGCGTTCGCCAGCGGTGACGAGCTCGCCTCGTTCCCGTTCAGCTATACGGTCAAGTAGGAAGCAGCACTCTGTGGGTGGCGGCGGTTTCGACCGCCGCCACCCACACCCTTCCGCGGACCACCGCCCCTGGTGATCCCTGCGTCGCGATCAATGTCCGCCTGGACGACTCGAGGCCGGCGCGCGCGATCGCCTCGCGGTCCAGTGCATAGACCGACTCACACTGCCACGGCGCCATCTCTCCGGTGAAGGTTTGCAGTTCGGGCGGCCACGGCTCGATCGCAGCGAGCCGCTCGTAGGTGCCGGGTGCGTGTCGCTGGGAAGCAGCACGGCGCTGCCGTCCGCCATCACCATGAACAACGCGAACTCGCTCGGGTCCTCCACGAAGGCGATGCTACGCTCCGTCGCCTCTCGCACCATTAAGCCGTAGCGGTCGAGGATCTCGGCTCAGGTGTCGCCGGATTCCAGCCGTTTCGAGCGGCTTCCAGCCTTGTGGGCGAGGTGCCCTAGGAGCGAGCGGAGAGCGGACGATGGGACTCGAACCCACGACCCTTGGCTTGGGAAGCCAATGCTCTACCAACTGAGCTACGTC
>CAWCLZ010000003.1:0-53375 GCA_963796555.1 uncultured Actinomycetes bacterium
GCCACAGGTCGCAGTTGGTGGTCACAAGGGCCCCCGGAGTCCTCTGGCGCCGAGGGAGATCGAAGAGCCGCGGGGCCTGCTTGGCAGTATGTGGTTCGTGCGCCGTCTGCTCCCTGCGCTGCTGGTCGTGCTGGTTCTCGTTCCAACCGGCGAAGCGGCCGCTGCGCAGCGTTCCCAGCCGCTCCGCGTCCTGCTCGGCCGCTCCGAGCGCGGCCGCCCGATTGTCGCGTTCCACACGGGCAACCCGCACGGGACCCCCGTCCTCGTCTTCGGCTGCATCCACGGGACCGAGTGCGCCGGGATCGCGATCGCGCGCGCTCTCGAGCGCGTCCACACCGGGGTCGACCTCTGGATCGTCCCGAACCTCAATCCCGACGGATACGCGATCGGCAGGCGCCAGAACGGGCGCGGCGTCGATCTGAACAGGAACTGGTCGTCGGACTGGCCGGGCGGCGGCCGTCCGTGGGACACCTACTACCCCGGGTCGAGGCCGTTCTCGGAGCGGGAGACGCGGATCGCGCGCAACCTCATCCTCAGGATCCGCCCGCGCGCCACCATCTGGTACCACCAGCACATGGACCTCATCTGGGCCTGGGCGCAGAGCACCCGCGCCGGTCGCATCTACGCCCGAGCGGCCGGCATGCGCTTCTACCACCACGAGAACCCCGGCGGCACCGCGCCCGACTGGCAGAACCACCACCTGTCCGGCACGGCCGCGTTCGTAGTGGAGCTTCCGGCCGGCAGCCTCTCGCCACGGCAGGTGCGCCGTCAGGTCCATGCGGTGCTCGCGCTCGGCTCCCGGCTCGCCTCGTCCTCGATTCCGTAGGATCGGAGTCTCCGGCGGCTCCCTCCTCTGCGAGGCCACCTATGCGGTGATGACCAAGCCGGGTGAGGAGACTCACATAGGCGCCGGCCACCGGTTCACCGTCGTCGACGTCGTCCCGTTCGGGGAGGACGAGTCGCCATTTGTCGGGCCGCTACGGGTCGAGGCGGCCTAGACGCGCTCCGAGGTGCGTCGTAGTGTCATGGCCGTTCTAGTGAGGGAGGTTTGTGATGAGGCTGAAGGTCGGAGGGATCCTCGGAGTCGGCTGCGTCGTGTCGCTCGCACTCGCCGGCTGTGGCGGTGGTGGCGGCGGGAGCAACAGCAGTAGCCACACGTATGTCGTCACGCCGCCAGCAAGCAGTGGCGTCTCCGGCATCGACGTGACCATCGTCTCGCCCGTAGCGATCCCCACGAGCCTCTTGACGAAGACCGGCGGGAATATCGTCAGCCACCCGACCGGCCCGCAGAAGTGCTCGTACACGAAGACGGCCCAAGGGTTGCACGGCCAGTGGGCGGCCTTGAACGGGAAGACCGTGACGGTGAAGGTCAACGGCTCTAGCCAGCTCGCGCCCCTGGTCTGCTCGATCCTCAAGAACTCGGCGTTCAACCCTGCGCTCCTCGCAAGGGCCTAAGGCTGACCGCCGCTCCCGTCAACAGCCGACGCTGGACCTTGTCCCGATCGAGGAGGAGGATTCGCGGGTCGTCGGGCTGCAAGAGGTCGAGGGCGGCCCTACGTTCGTCGTAGTCGTGACGCTCAGCGACGGATCCAAGAAGACCGTGCCGATGCGGATCACCAACCCCCGTAGCGGCAGACGGTTCACTGGGTTGTCCGCGGGCCTGGGCCAGCGTCCTCCGCGGCTGCCGCTCCTGCGGCGCGCCGCTGCGATGGGCACAGGTCTCCGACAGCAGCCCGAAGTGCTGGTTCGCCATCTGCTCCTCGGGATCCCGGCAGCCCACTTCCCGCTCAGGCCGGAGGACGAGCCCGCGGACCCGATCGCTGCGGCGTTCGGACCGGCATACGCCCCCGGCCGCCCGCCCTGGATCAGGATCTTCCAGCTGACCTCCGGCCACCCCTGGTGGCTGCCCTGGCGGCACCTGCCTCGCGGCTGCCCCGGCTGCCGCCAGCGCGTGACCTTCGCCGTCTGGACGAGGCTGGCCGGCGGGCGCAGCGCCCACTCGGAGCTGTGCCTCGCCTGCGGGCGCGCCACGAGCGAGTACCTGTGGCCGCGGGACGGGCGGATGCGCGAGGCGCCCGTCACCGGCGGCGAGTGGAGCCCGCCGTGCGTCGCGGTCGCGCGCCTGCGCCGGGCCGTCTTCACGCCGGAGCGGAGTTTGAGGACTGACGCCTGACGCTGTCCCGGTACGGCGGCGGGACTGCCTCTAGCCCGCAGAACTTGATGATGAGCATGACGGCGGTCGGCTCCGACGCGCCTTCGCTGGCACCGTAATTCCGCGGTTGCGCCAATACGTGTCCCGAGGATGTGGTGCGGTCACCCAGTTGTCGCCGGTCCAGCGGAGGCTGAAGTCGTCCACGTTGCAGTTGCCGATCGCCCAGGCAGAGCCGTCCGGGGCCGCGGTGATGGCCGCCACGCCGTCATAGACCGACGGCGTCGTGCCCGATGTGGCCTGCCAGTCTTGGCCGTCCCAGTGCAGGAAGTACGAGGTGGGGCCCGTGGAGGAAAGTCCGTCGTGGCCTTGGAAATCGAGATGTTGGCTCTCCCCGAGCGCCCACACGCCGTCGGGGCTAGCAGCGGCGACGTCGTTCAGAACGGCGGAGTTGCTGCCTCCGGGCGGGTTCGGTACCGGCGTGATCTGCCAGTGTTGGCCGTTCCAGTGTGCCGCCAGCGCGTGAGATTCCTTGACGACTGTGTTGCCGCCCAGCCCATAGCTGCCGACCGCCCAGGCGTCGTTGCCGGCGGTGGCGCTGAAGCCGAGTAGGGGATCATTCGACCCGAACGGCGCGTAGACGAGCCTCCAGCGCCTGCCGTTCCAATACTCGATTCTCGACCGAAGGCCGTCCTGGGCTCCGCTGGAGACGACCCAGACGCTCGACGGTCCCGTGGCGGCCACCTTGTCGAGCGTGAGTGATGGGTAGGCCCAGGGCAGGGGCTGCTTGCGCCAGGAGGTGCCGTCCCAGTGCAGCAGGAGCGGATGCGTGACCGGGTACCCGTGAGAGCGGCCCTTCCGGTATGTCCTGGTGGCACCGACCGCCCACGCGCTGCGCGGGCCGGCCGCGGACACGCCGAAGAGCATCGCCTGACGGAGGCGCGGGAGCCGTGCGAGGCTCCAGCGCGCGCCGTTCCAGTGCTCGATCAGCGCGTGGTACGGGCCCGTCCCGCGGGAATGCCAGCCGACCGCCCACGCGTCACTCGGAGCGACAGCCGCCACCGCCCAGAGGTCGGCGCCGCTTATCCGCGGCAGGGGGACGTTCCTCCATGCGTGCCCGTCCCAGCGCCGCGCCACCGAGCCCACGATCCACGCATCGCTACGGGAAGCCACAGACACCGCCTGCGTCCCCGGCCAGGAGACGACTGAAATGCCAGGGCCGCCAACGCCCGTGAACATCCCGCCCGGCTCGTAGGGACCCGCGTAGGGCCGGGAAGTTCGGAGCCAGCCAAACGGCCGAACAACCAGAGTCGCCCCACCCGCACCGAGACCGAGTATGAGCAGCACGGCCACGAGCAGGACCCGTCGTTGACGTGCCCGACGCTTCGCCTCCGCGATCAGCGGGTCGAGCGACAACTGCAGGCGCCAGGCGTGCTCCGACATAAGGCTATTATCGCTAGCACCACAACGATGGTCAAGCGGCCCGACCGCGCGTCAGGGGATCCCGGGAGGTCTCGGTGCACTCTCGGCGCTCTCCCGGAGCGCAGGTGCGCGGGCCCGCAACTCGAATGCCCGCATCGGATTCGGCTCGGGGAGCGGAGGGGGAGGGATTTGAACCCTCGATCCGCCTAACGACGGATAACGGTTTTCGAGACCGTCACGTTTCGGCTCGTGCAACGGCTCCAACTGGTAGCCGCGGAGCGACCACCAGCTGCATCCATGGTGGTGCTGCAGTTCTATGTGGGGCGCTAAGGGCCGGGTTTGGCTGGCCGACCCGAGGCGGCGGCAACCGAATCCGCCAGGGGGTGCGCTCGGCGTTAGTTGCGCTGGATCAGCGTGACGCGGTCGCTGATCCGAGCCCAGGATTCGTCGCCTGTCAGTACGGTGGCCGCTTCGAGCTCGTCTCCCGTTGCGAGCACGAGGGCATCGGGGAGGCGCAGGCCGCGTGAGGAGCTGCGGAGCCGTGCGGCGGCGCGTGCGACTTCGGCCGTGATCGCCTGGAGGCGAACGCCGAAGTCCGAGAGAAACGCCTCGACCTCGGCTACGGCCTGGCCGCCGACCCGGTAGGGCGCAACGAGGATCTCCGCATACGCAGAGGTAGGAATCAGTAGTTCGGCGTGCTGATGCTCGGTCAGAGCCTTCACCGCCGCATCGTGAAGCGCATCGTCGGGATCGAGAAATGCGATGACGACCGATGCGTCGAGGACGACTAGCGCCACTCTTCACGCAGGCGTTGAAGCTCGCCCGGCTCATAGACGTTCTTGAGCTTGCCGGCATGGCGCTCGACGAGGTTGAGGTCCCGCTCGAGGACGAGGCGCCCTCTGCCGGCAGCAACCACGCGAACCTCGTCGCCGGGTTCGAGACCGGCCTCTTTGAGAGCTTGCACGGGGAGCGTTGCCTGATGCTTCGCGCTGATGCGCGTGAAGCCCCGCCGCCTCTTCTTTACTTCTTTCATCAAAAGTAAGGGTATAACGGCGGGCTCGCTTCGTCAAGCGCTGCACCCGCCGTCCGGAGCGATGCCCCCCTCGCGGCAACCCTCTCGACGTGAGCCGCGTCCATCGGTGTCCCGAGTGCTCGAGCGAGCTTGCTCGTGTCGAATACGGACTCCTCATGGAGCCATCAAGACCCGGCACGATCGCTGGAGGGTGCGTTCAAACCCCCAGCATCCCCCACTGGTGCTGTCGCGGATTTGGTCGCGGTTTTCGGCGGCCTGCCGGTCACGAACGATGGTGACGCGTAGATCGGGGTTCCCGGAACGAGTGCGGCCCGCGCCAGGCGGGCCGCACTCGTGAAGTCGTAAAGACGAGTCACGATTGGTCCTCAGAACGCTAGACCGGCTCGGCTATCGGTTAGGCCTCCTCAACGCCTCCCTCGTCTGCGTCCGCTCCCTCGCGCGGCTCGAGGACGACCACCGCGGTCTCATGCGGGCGTCCTGCCGCGTAGCCGTCGAGGTTCTTGTCGAGTTCGCGGAGTGCAGGTCTTCCGAGCACCTCGCAGGGGACTCCGCCGGCCAGCACGACGATTGCCCGCGGCGTCTTTACGCGGACACTGCGAGGTCGACGGCCGCGGGGACGATTTGCTCGTTGAACTCGAACTCGGTTTGGATCGAGCGGCGCACCGGGCAGGCCGCGGCGACCTTCTCCAGCAGTTCGAGTTGCTCAGAGCTGACGTCGGCGCCGAGGCGGATCGTGATGTCAGCGCGGCGTGGGGTCGCGCGGTGGTCGTAGCTGACGTCGACGCGCACCTGGCCGAGTTCCCAGCCCTTGCGGCGGGCATACATGACGAGCGTCGTGGAGATGCAGGAGGCGAGGGCGGTAGGGAGTAGCTCGTGCGGTGCCGGAGCGCTGCCGTCGCCGCCGACCTCGACCGGCTCATCAGTGATGAGGCGGTGCTTGCCGTCGATGACGACGTCCTGGCGGAGGGTTCCGGGTATCGAGCGTGATGTTGCGGTGAGGCTCATGCGACCTCGACCGCCGCGCCGTGCTTCTCGATCACCTCGTCGAGGAAGCTGCCGATCGCGCTTGCCGGGTGGGCGCCGATGAAGCCGGTGACAGGCTCGCCGTCGCGGAAGACCGCAACGGTTGGGATGCTCTGAATCCCGTAACGGGCCGCGAGCCCCTGTTCGGCGTCGACGTCGATCTTGGCGAGCGCGAGCTTGCCGTCGCGCTTCTCGACCGCCGACTCGATCGCAGGGCCGAGTGCGCGGCAGGGGCCGCACCATGCGGCCCAGAAGTCGACGACGACCGGTAGCTCGTGCGAGCGCTCGATGACTTCCGTCTCAAAGGTCTCAGTGGTGACATCCATTTCTCGGTTCTTCCTTCCGGTTGGGCTTACTCGGCGCCGACGAGAGCGGCGAGTGTTAGGAGCTGAGTCTGGAGGGAGCCGCAGACCTGTTCGCAGAGGGCGAAGACCCCCTCGTCGGCGATGGTGTAGAAGACGTGAGTCCCGTCCTTGCGGCGCTGGAGCATCGCCGCCTCGGTGAGCACGTTTAAGTGCTTGGACACGTTCTGCTGTCCGGCCCCCAGCTGGTCGGCGATCGCGGTGACGCTCAACTCGCCGTCGCGAAGCAGATCGAGGATCCGCACACGCAGCGGATCGCTCAAGACGTGGAAGCGGCGGGCGATCAGCTCAGCCAGATCTGCTGGGAGCGGGTGGGGGATCTTCATCTCGACTATTACGATAGCAAACTGTTCAGTTGTAGAGTAGTGTACAGTGGCGATTGGATGGAAGCGAGCCAGAGGAGATCCGAGTGGCTGTAGCCGAAGCAACCCCCGCTCCTGCGCCGGTCGAGCACCCGGAGGCCGTCGGCCCGATCGGTCGACTTGGCGGATGGGCCGCAGACCACGTTCGGGCCGTCTCGATCGCCTGGGCAGTCGTGGCGCTCACGCTTGCCGTCTTCGCGCCGAAGGTCGAGACCGCTCTCTCCGGCGTCGGCTGGCAGGCGAACGGGTCGCAGTCGGTACGGGCCCGCAACCTGATCCAGCGCAACTTCGGCGGCCTCTCCAGCTCCGCGCCGATCGTCGTCGTCCACTCCCCGACGCTGACCACGAGCTCGCCCACATTCCGCGCGGTCATCGCCAAGGCGGAGGCGACCCTCCGCTCCGACCCGCGCATCTCGAAGGTGGTGGTCCCGCGAGCCGGCGTTTCGATCTCACGCGACGGCCATACGGCGCTTGTGATGGCCGGGGCGAAGAAGGATCCGACGGCCATGGTTGCCGCCGCCGACACGCTGAAGGGCAAGCTGCACCAGCTCGCGACGAGCAGCGTCTCGGTCAGCCTCACCGGAGCGTCGGGGATGTGGTCGGACTTCAACGCCGCCAACCGCACGGCGATGATGAAGTCCGAGCTCTACTCCTGGCCGGTGACCCTTGCGATCCTCGCGCTCGCCTTCGGCTCCCTCGTCGCCGCCGGCCTGCCGCTGCTACTCACGATGCTCGGCCTCCTGGCCTCCGCCGGGCTGCTCGCGCTGCTGACACACGGCTTCGAGATCTCGATCTGGGCCATGAACTTCGCGCTCATGTTCGCGCTCGCCCTCGGCATCGACTACGCACTCTTCGTCGTCCACCGCTTCCGCGGCGCTTACTTCGGCTCGAAACAGCCCGTACACAACGCGGTGGCGATCACGATGGACACTGCCGGCAAGGCCGTCCTCTTCTCCGGGCTCACCGTCTTCGTCTCCCTCTCCGCCGTGATGCTGGTGCCCAGCCCGGCCTTCCGGTCGATGGCGCTCGGGATCATGCTCAGCGTCGCCTTCGTCCTCGCCGCAACACTGACCCTGCTCCCGGCCGTGCTGGCGAAGCTCGGCCCCAAGGTCGACTCGCTCTCCCTGCGCTGGGTCCACTCCGGCGAGCACCGCTCGCCCCGCTTCGCCCGCTGGGGCGAGCGGCTCTGGCGATACCCGCACCTGCTCGGGCCCGCCGCCACTCTCATCCTCATCGTGCTCGCGCTCCCCGTGCTCGGCCTCAAGACCGGGATGCCGTCAATCAAGGTCGTCCCCAAGACGGACGGCTCTCGCATCGGCTACACGCAGGTACAGCAAGCATTCGGGCCAGGCGCACCCGGAGCGCTCCAGGTCGTCGCCCCGCGTGCCGAAGCCGCGAAGGTCGCCGCAATCGCGAAACATGACCCCGGCATCGCGCAGGTATCCCAACCTCAGTTCGGTGGCAACCGACTCACCTTGATCCAGGCGACGCCAACCACGGACCCATCGAGCAGCACCACCGGCCGCACCATCGACCGCCTGCGCTCGGCGCTCCCAGTCGGCGCCCTCGTCGGCGGCGCCGCGGCCGAGAACCACGACCTGGAGCAAGCGCTTGCGGCGAAGACGCCACTCGTGATCGGCGTCGTGCTCGCGCTCGGCTTCCTGCTCCTGCTCGTCGCGCTGCAGGCGCCACTGATCGCCGCGCTCGGCGCCCTCACAAACCTGCTCGCCGTCGGCGCCGCCTTCGGCATCGGCCGCCTGATCTTCCAGAACGGCTACGGCGCCGGGCTACTCGGCTTCGAGCCGCAAGGGTTCATGGACGCATGGGCCCCCGTCTTCTTCTTCGCGATGATCTTCGCGATCTCGATGGACTACACCGTCTTCCTGCTCTCCTCGGCGAAGGAGCACTGGGACAAGACTCACGACCCGCGCGAGGCAGCCGTCGGCGGTCTCGCCCATTCGGGACGGGTGATCTTCGCGGCAGCCGCGGTCATGGTTGCCGTCTTCTTCACGTTCGCGCTCTCCGGACCGCTGCCGCCGAAGGAGATGGGCGTCATTCTCGGGCTCGCCGTCCTCCTCGACGCGGCACTCGTCCGGCTCGTCCTGATCCCGACCCTGCTCCGGGTCTTCGGCCGGCACGCCTGGGCGCTGCCCCGCTGGCTCGACCGCCTGCTCCCCAACGTCCGCTTCGGACACGCCTGATGCTCGAGCTCTGGCAGACCGAGTGGTGCCCCGCCTCCCGCCGCATCCGCCAGCGGCTGACGGAACTCGGCATCGACTACCTGATCCACCAGGTACCGGTCGAGAAGGAGCAACGCGTAGCGCTCCGGCGCGCGACCGGAACCGAGACGATCCCGGCCCTTGTCTTCGACAACGGCGAGATCGCCCTCGGCGAGGAATCGATCCTGCGCCTCCTTTTCGACACCGTGCCCGAGACCGGAGAGGCGGAGGCCCACCGACACAAGGCGGAGAAGGCTCGCCGCCGCTACCTCCGGGAGGAATGCGAATGCTCGCAACCGGCTACACCCTCAGCACGACCACCGAGCTCGACCACACCGACGCGGTAGAGCGCGTTCGCGAAGAGCTGAAGGCAGAGGGCTTCGGGGTCCTCTGCGAGATCGACGTCCAGGCAACCCTGATGGAGAAGCTCCGTGTCGACGGTGACCCCTACGTGATCCTCGGCGCCTGCCACCCGCCGCTCGCCCACCAGGCACTCGCGACGGAGCCCGAATTCGGCACCCTCCTCCCCTGCAACGTCGTCATCTACCGGCGCGACGACACCACCCACATCGCCGCCATCGACGCCGAGCGCATGCTCTCGATCGTCGGCAATGATCAACTCGCACCCACCGCAGCCCAGGTGCGGGACAAGCTGGCCCGCGTCGTCGACCGCGCCGCCTCAGTCTGAGCCGTGGGCTTCTTCACCCGCACCGCAAACACCGACGCGACCAGACTCGCCGATCGGACCGCCGATCCCACCGTTCACATCCTCGACGTCCGCAAACCGGCCGAGTGGCGACCCGGGGCGTCGCCTTCCTCCGGACGATCGGACCCGATCGCGAGCAACTCCAGGCCGTCCGGGCCGCCTTCGAAGGCGCGAACCGTGCCCGGCGCCACGCGGACCGCGTCCCACGGCCGCAGCTCGAGAACCTCGTCGTCGAGCTTGACCCGGCCGGAACCGCCGACGACGACGTAGACCTTCCTGCTCGCGGTGGCTGTGCCCGGTCCGGCTCCGGTAGCCCGACCCGTACCGGAAGAGGCTAACCCCGAGATGGTCCGAGTCGAGATGCTTGCGCGCGAAGCGCGTACCCGCCCATCCGTCCCTCCCAGGGGTCGATGTCCAGGCCTCTAGATTCACTCAAGTCGCACCGGCTGCGTCGACCGTGACCTTTCATCCGCCTGACAGCTACCGCGACGCCGGCGACGAACCCGTCTGGCTGTGCCCGGAGTGCGACGAGCGAGAGTTCGGCGGCCCTACGTCCGTCTAGCTGCGCCTAGGGCGAGGTCGGGGTCAGGGCTCGAGCGCGGCTCAATAGTGAATCTGGCGGGGGCTGCGCGAACTGAAGCTGGCGGAATCTCTTTGCGGCCACCTCAGCCCTCTGAGGTCAGCACGAAGGCGCACCGGTCGCCACATCCTGTGTACCGGGGCGGCCGGCACGAGGTCGTCGTACGGCGGCGCCGGCGGCCGCAGCGCGCACGTGCGCCCGTCGCCTCGCTAGATGCCGCTGAATGCATCGAATCCGCCGTCGACCGGTAACACGACGCCGGTGACGAACGACGCTGCGGCACTCGAAAGCCAAACGACTACGTCGCCCACCTCGCTCGGCTCCCCGAAACGGCCGGCCGGCGTGCGGGCGAGTACCGTCTCACCGCGTGCGGTCGTGGTGCCGTCGGGTTCGACTAGGAGGTCCCGATTCTGCTCGCCGAGGAAGAATCCCGGCGCTACGGCGTTCACGCGAACGCGTCCGCCGCTCTCGCGACCGAGCTCGACCGCGAGCCACCGCGTCAGGTTGTCTACTGCGGCTTTGGCGACGCCGTAGCCGACCACGCGTGTCATCGCGCGCCGCGCCGCCATCGAGGAGAAGTTGACGATCGACCTGCCGCCGTCCGGGAACGGATCGGCGAGCATCACGGCACCGAACACACGGCTGGGCAACAGCGTCCCGTGCAGGTTCAGGGCGATCACCCCCTCTAGCGCATCGAGCGGCAGCTCGAAGAACGACTTCTCGCCGACGGTCGCGGCGCCCACGTTCCCGCCCGCAGCGTTCACGAGGATGTCGATGCGTCCCCAACGCTCGAGCACCTCGTCGCGCACGGACTCCAGCCGCGCAACGTCGAGCACGTCGGCGGTAAACGCCTGGGCGTCTGACCCGCCGCCGCGAAGCTCGGCGGCCGCCGCCTCGGTCCTGTCGACCGAGCGGGCGAGCAGACCGACGGCAGCGCCTGCAGCGGCGAGCGAATCCGCCACCGCGCGTCCGAGCGAGCCGGTCGCGCCGGTGACGAGGGCGACCCGTCCTTCAACCGCCGCGTTGGAAATCGCGCCCATGCGGCCTCATGACGTCTCCTGCACCCACGCGTGCGTCGGGTCGAAGTACGGCGCGAGCATGCGCCCCTCGCCGGCCATCACCCAGAGGTAGTAGAGCGAGTAACCGGGAGCTGCGACGACCGGGTGATAGCCCGACGGGATTGCGATGACGTCGCCGTCTCGCACGATTCGGGCAGCCTCGTCGCGGTCGTTGTAGATGAGCTGCACGCCGAAGCCGGTCTCCGGCTTGAAGCGGTAGTAGTACAGCTCCTCGAGGGCGATCTCATCCGGCGGAGCGTGACGGTCGTGCTTGTGGGGTGGATACGACGACCAGTTGCCGGGCGGGTTGATCGTCTCGCCGACCAAGAGACGTCCGGCGTCGTCGTCAGGACCGAGAATCGTGCGGATGCTTCGCGACCAGTTCCCGGTTCCTGTGGTGCGCACGCTTTGCTCGGTCGACTCGATCAGCCGCGCGCGGCCCGCGGGCCGGTCGGCGAGCGGCGCCGCGGCCACGGCGACCAGAGCGTCGCGGCGCGAAACGAGTTCGAGCGCCCGACTGGGCGGCACATATGCGGCGTCCGCGGCGCTCTCGAACACGTCGCCGGTGCGCATCGCGGTCCCGAGCTTCATCCCGTCGATCGTTACGTCAACGGCGCCAGAGAGGACGACCGCGCACATTTCCGCATCGTCGTGCAGGGTCTCGCGCTCGCCCGCTGACAACTTCACGAGGCGGAGGGCGATGAGGCCGGTCTCCCGGCCGCGAGCAGCAAGGGTCGACAGCACTCGCCAACCCTAGCCAGGCCCGAGCCGGGCGAGTGCCGGCCCGCGATGTTCGACGGAGTAGGATCGCCATGCCGATGCTCGATGCGATCAGGCAGTGGCTGCGCCGAAGTAGCACTCAGCTCGAGGAGACCGCTGAAGGCGGACTCCCCGCAACGAGACTCGAAGGCGGCGCCGAGACCGAGACATCGACGAACGCGCAGGTCGAGGGAGCGAGCGGCGAGCCCTACCCCGGCCGAGACTCCGAACCCTAGACCGCCGAGCTCGGTCACCCGCGGATCTCGATGCCCGTCCATGGCAACCGTAGGTCCGCGGCGGAATTCAACTTCGCTCCGGATCCGCCCAGGGGGCCGCCCAGGGGTTCGGTGCTCTTCTATCGGATTCTGAGCGACCCCCAGGGAAGGCGCGCCGCGGTGTAATAAGAGAAGCGCCGCGAAACGCCGCGTTGCGCAAACGAGTGATCGGGCGCGGCGGCCCTTGAACTATCCGGCGCCTGCTGTATGTCTTGAGTGTGCGGCAGTCGCTTCAGGAGAGGGGTGCATCACGTGTTGAGTGACCGCCGCAGAGCGCCGTGTCTGCTGTTCCCGGTACGTCTCGTGCTCGGATCGCTGGTCGGCTTCGTCGTACTCTTGGTCGGAGGGGCGGTGCCGGCGTTCTCCTTCGCATCCGCTGGCACGTCGTCGGGCACGACTACCGTCCAGCTGCCTCAGCGACTCTGCGCGGTAGCCGTGCCAGGTGAGTCGTCCTGCTTGGCGATCCGACTGGTGACGAGGCAGGTTTCTTCGGCAACGGCGGCGAAGCTCCGCGAAGCCGGGCTGGCCCGGCCGGCCGCGGTAAGCTCCGTCGCCTCAGGCCCGGCTGGCGGCTATTCGCCCGGTCAGCTCGCGGCGGCCTACGGCGTGAATCCAGCCACCGCGACAAGTCAGACCGTGGCGATCGTGGACGCCTTCGAGGATCCGAGCGTGACCGCGGATCTCGATGCGTTCGACGCGCAGTACGGGCTTCCGGCCGAGACATCGACATCGTTCAAGGCCGTGAGCCAGACCGGTGGCAGCGCGTCCGGGATCATCACCGATGTCGGCTGGGCAGGCGAGATCGCCCTCGACGTAGAGGCCGTCCGTGGGCTCTGCCACGCCTGCAAGATTCTGCTCGTCGAGGCGAATAGCAGCAACAACAGCGACCTCGGCGCTGCGGTCGATGAGGCCGTGTCGCTCGGCGCCACGATCGTGAGCAACTCGTATGGCGGTACGGAGTTTCCGTCTGACCCGCAGGCCGGCGACTACAACCACCAGGGTGTTGCGATCCTTGCTTCAACCGGCGACGACGGCTGGTACGGCTGGGACGGGTTCAATCTCGGTGTCGCCTCCAACGACGCTCCGCAGATACCCGCGTCATACAGCACCGTGGTGGGCGTCGGCGGGACGACGCTCGACCTGAATCCGGACGGCACCCGGGCGAGCGAAACCGTCTGGAACGACAACGGCCCGCTCGACGCCGAGGGCTACGCGTTCGCCAACACCTACGGAATCACGGGCGGCGCGGCCGGCAGCGGTTGCAGCTCGATCTACACCGCACAGACCTGGCAGCAGGACGTATCCGGCTACAGCACCCTCGGCTGCGGAGCAACGTTCCGGAACGGCGTCGACATCGCCGCCGACGCCGACTACTTCACCGGTTTCGACACCTACGAGACCACGAGCTGGTGCACGGGGACCGACGGCAACGGAAACGCGTGCCCGGCCTCGAATCCGGGCTGGGAGACCATCGGCGGCACCTCGCTTGCCTCGCCGCTCGTCGCGGCGATGTGGGGGCTCGCCGGTGGGCCGGCGGGCGTGAACTATCCCGCGATGACGCTCTACGGCCACTTCCAGACGGCTCCCGCGCAGCTCTACGACGTGACTGTCGGCGGCACCGGTGCGTGCGACAACACGGATCCCGCGCCGTGCGCGAACTTCTTCGGCGTATCGAACCCGAACACTCAGGGCGCAGGCCTAATCGATTGCCAATGGGGCGCTTCCGGCGTCTCGGTACTGGCAAACAAGTATCAGTGCAACGCCGAGCCGGGATACGACGGCGTCTCCGGAGTGGGGACGCCGAACGGCACCGCGCCGTTCCAGCCGATCTCGCCGATTGCCATGATCCAGGATCCGGGCACGCTCACAGTCGGCGTCTCCCACAACTTCAGCGCGTCGGGTAGCAGCGCGCCGTTCCCCGGCGACTCGATCACCCAGTACAAGTGGGACTGGGGCGACGGGCAGACGACGACGACGACAGCTGCCACGACGAGCCACACCTACGCCTCGCCGGGCACGAAGACCGTCACGTTGACCGTGACGGACAGCGACTCGCCTCTCAACAGCGGGCGCACCGGCAGCAAGTCGATCCAGCTCACCGTTCAGGCGGCCACCCAAACCTTGACCGTCGCGACCTCGGGGAACGGATCGGGCGCGGTCAGCTCGACGCCAGCCGGCATCAGCTGCGGCGCGACGTGCTCCCACACGTACACCACCGGGACGATGGTGATGCTCACGGCGACGCCGGCGAGCGGTTCTGTCTTCTCCGGTTGGTCAGGCGCCTGCTCAGGCACCGGCGGTTGCAGCGTGACGATGAGTCAGGCGCAGTCGGTGAGCGCGACGTTCACCCTCCAGTCTTCCGCGCCCGTCTGCCTGGTCCCGAAGGTGAAGGGCAAGACGCTTGCCGGCGCGAAAAGTGCGCTCACGCAGGCCCACTGCAAGGCGGGCAAGGTCACGAAGAAGTTCTCGAAGGTCAAGAAGGGCCGTGTGATCTCGCAGAGGCCGAAGCCGGGAACGAACCTGGCGGCAGACGCGAAGGTCAACCTCGTGATCAGCAAGGGCAAGAAGCAATAGCCAAACCAAGAGAGCGGGTTCCTAGCGCTTCCTGGCCTCCCGATCCTTTCGGCCGTGAACGGTGGCGCTGCGACTGGCAGCAATCGGGTCGACGCATTCACGAGCCATCCCGCACGCCCTCAGTCAACTAGCCCCCAGCTGCGACCATTGACGGCAGCACTCGATCCGGGCGACGCGCCCGAGGCGTATTCCGGGCGCCGGGCCGCGTCTTAGCTTGGGCGACGGTTGCGCCGAAGAGGACACTGGGGTGCTTCGTCCATCCAAGTAGCCTCGGAGGGTGCGGACGATCGAGGACGAGCCGCCGATCGACCCGGAGGCGCGCGAGCTCGCGGTGACGCTCGCTGTGGGCGGGCCGCGCTGGGTTTCGCCGGAGGGCGAGTTCGCGATCTGGTCGGCTGTTCTTGAGGACGGCCGAGCGCTCACGCTGCGTGGCCCTCTCGGCCACGTCGCCGCGGGCGAGAGCATCGTTGTCGTCGGCGCGGTCGAGCGGCACGCGCGTTACGGCTGGCAGTTCTCCGTCGAGTCCTTCCGCTCGGTTCTCCCGCAGACGGCGGAGGGCGTTGCGCTCTGGCTGCGGCGCCGCGTCCCTGGGATCGGCCCAACCTTCGCGCGCGCGATCGTCGACCACTTCGGCGCAGAGCACGTCTTCGCCGAGCTCGACCGCGATCCGGATCGGCTGCGCGAGGTGCGGACGAAGGCAGGCCGCGCGATCTCGCGCCGCGCGGTGGAGCGGGCGATCGAGGCGTGGCGCGAGGTCGCCGCCGTCCGCGAGGTCGAAACGTTCCTCTTCTCGCACGGGCTCGGCGCGGGCCTCGCGGCGCGGCTCGTTCGCACGTACGGGACGGATGTGATCGCCGTGCTCGAGGACGATCCGTACCGGCTGACCGAGGTGCCGCGGATCGGCTTCCGCGTGGCCGACCGCGTCGCGCGCTCGCTTGGCATCGAGCTCGAGGCGCCACAGCGGCTGCGCGCAGGCGTCCTCTTCGTGCTCAGCGAGGCGGCCGGCAACGGAAACGTCTTCCTACCGCTTTCGGAATTGTGGCTGGCGGCGGCGCGGCTGCTTGAGGTGCACGACGCGGATCCGCTCGAGGCGGCGCTCGTCCGTCTTGCGTCAGAGGAGGAGATCGTCGTCGAGCGCGAGCGCGTCTACCTCACCGAGCTTTGGGAGGCCGAGACGCACCTCGCTGCTGCGCTGGCGGAGCGCGCGGCAGCGCCCGACGACGAGCTGTTCGACCCTCCGGCGCGCCCCGAGCGGATCGAAGTATCGGACGAGCAGTGGGAGATCGTGGAGCTCGTCCGCAGGCGGCCGCTCGTTCTCCTCACCGGGCTCCCGGGCGCCGGCAAGACGCACACACAGCGCGTCGTCGTCGAGCTGGCGCGCCAGGCCGGCGTTCGCGTGCTCCTCTGCGCGCCGACGGGGAAGGCGGCCCGCCGGATGCGCGACCTGACCGGCCACGACGCGCTGACGATCCACCGCGCGCTCGGCTACTCGCCCAAGGAGGACAGGTTCATGCGCGACGAGGACGATCCGCTCTCGAACGATTTCGAGCTCGTGATCGTCGATGAGGCGTCGATGCTCTCGCTCGAGCTCGCCGATGCGCTGTTCCGCGCCGCTGGCGACTGCCACGTCCTGCTCGTCGGTGACACGGACCAGCTGCCGCCGATTGGCCCCGGCCGCGTGCTCGCCGACCTCGTCGAGAGCGACGCGGCGTCGCGCGTCCACCTGACCGCGATCTACCGCCAGGCCGCGCGCTCCCTCATCGTCCGCAGCGCGCGCCGAATCAACGGCGGTCGGCCACCGTTCCTCTCGCTCGCCGAGGCGCACGCCGAGCTCGGAGAGCAGGAGCTCGACGAGGACTTCTTCTGGGTCTCGCGCAGCGGCCCCGAGACCCTGCGTGAGGCGGTGCTCGAGCTGGCCTGCGAGGCGCTGCCGCGGCGCGGCTTCGATCCGCGCACCGAGGTGATGACGCTCGTCCCCATGCGGCGTGGAATCGTGGGACTGATCGAGCTGAACTCCGAGCTCGAGCAGCGCCTCAATCCACGTGGAACGCCCGTCGTCGGCGAACTCCGCGTCGGCTCACGCATCGTCCAGACCCGCAACGACTACACGCCCGAGCGCGAGGTGATGAACGGCGAGGTGGCATTCGTCCTCGCCTGGGACGAGGAAGAGGGCGAGGCGCTGCTATCGCTCGACGACGGCGAGCGAGAAGTCGCCATCCCCGCATCGGCACTCGAGACCTACCAGCTCGCCTGGGCGCTGACGATCCACCGCGCGCAGGGATCGCAGTTCCCGGCCGTCATCGCGCCGTGGTCGTCGCAGTACCACGTGATGCTGTCGCGACCACTCCTCTACACCGCGGTGACGCGCGCGCAGCGGCTATGCGTGCTCGCCGGCGAACACCGGGCGCTGCTGACCGCGGTCGCGCGCGCGGAAGGACGGACGCGCCACTCGTCGCTCGCCGAACGACTCCGATAGCGCCCGGCCCCGAGAGGGTGCCTCGCCCTTCAGCGGCCGGGCGCCGGCGTTGGTCTCACGTGCCCCAGCTACGACCGCTGGCCTCAGCGGGGAGACCCAACAACGCGCGGGCTACCCAGCCCGCGAACGTGCCCACAGGTCAGCGTCGGAAGGCTCCATCACCTTGTTATGCCCGACGCCGGTCGGAGAGTTCCCGCTCGCGTCCATAGACTCCTAATCCAGGACGCTCAACCGCGTGCGGCCACCTTTTCGCGGCACGGCTTGGCCACTCATAGCCCTCGTCGCCGCCACAAGAGGCGAAGAGCAGTAGTGGGTTGAGGCAGTCGCTCCACCAAACGCCGTCGGGGTCGCTCCACCAAACGCCGTTGAGACTGGCTTCCTGTTCGACGTAGAGAGCCTGAAGGTTGCTGCGACAGGGACCGCACACCGGCGGCGACGGGGATGCAACTGTCGCTACTCCAATAGCGCCCGGAGAAGAGCCTTGCCCACGCGCCTAGTGAGACGATCGTTCTGAAGTCGACGGCGGCAGATTCGTCGCGGCACCGGCCGCGCATCGCAAGGGCTGCGTCCCGCTTTCCTCCGTGCTCTGATTCCGACAGGGTGTGGGGCGCGCTCCGCGTATCGTGCCGGCCTTCTGGTGGGCGGGGTTGACCTATGCGTGTTAGCTGCAGCGCGGCGACGAGGCGGTGGCGGCGGGCCATCTGAACTATGAGCGGTCGCTCGAGATTGGCGATTAGCTTGAGATCGGCCGCCAGTTCGCGACCGTGCGAACGATTGAGCCTCAGCTAGGCGAGCGCGAGTTACGTCTCGTCGTGCAGCTGTTGCTCGATCGCGACTAGACCGATTCCCGAAGCGCGTGCGACCCTGGTGCGACCTGGCGGCGCTAAGACGCGCGAACTGGCGTCGGGGTCAAGACGCGAAAGCCCTGCAAACGAGGCGATTCTGCCGATGGGACTGACCCCCTCCTTACCTGCCATTCAGCACAGACAACAAGAAATCGCGATTAGCAGGTCTTTTAGAGCCCTCTGACGGACTCGAACCGTCGACCCCCTCCTTACCATGGAGGTGCTCTACCAGCTGAGCTAAGAGGGCTGGAACGCGGATTGTAGCCCTGCTCCGCGCGTCTCCCCGCCGGCGCTAGCTCGGGGAGGTGCCGCGGCGCAGCCGCAGCTTCCGTGGTGGCGGCTCCGCGGGCGGCTCGTGCCCGAAGACGAGCACGTCGACCAGCGTGGCGGCCGCGGAGGCGGCCGGAATGGCCAGGATCACCGCGAAGGCGCCGAAGATCAGGCCGACCACCGACACGGTGACGAGCGTGACCAGCGGCGAGAGGCCGACCGAGCGGCCCATCAGGTGCGGGTTGATCACATAGCTCTGGAACTCGCGGACCGCGATGAGCACGAGCAATGCGAGCGCGGTCACGTGCAGCGACTCGGGAACGCCGACCGCGATCACGAGCAGGGCGCCGAGCAGCGGCCCGACGACCGGAATGATCTCGAACAGGCTGACCGCGCCGCCGACCAGCAGCCAGTAATTCAGGCCGACGAGATAGAAGCCCGCGGAGAGGATGGCGCCGATCACGAAGACCATCAGGAACTTGAGGCGCGTGTAGGAACCGAGCCTGCGGTCGATCTCGACATACGTCTGTCGCACGCTCTCGCGCCTGTCCTGCGGCGCGAGCCGCACAAGCAGGTCGATCATCGAGTCCCGTTCCGCGACCCAGTACCAGGTGGCGGCGAGCGTGAAGAAGAAGCCCACGATCGCGTAGCTGGCCTTGTGGCCGTATGTCGCGATCGGATGGAAGATCGCCGTTCCCGACGGAAGGGTGTGGAGATGACTGTCGACCCACACGATCACGTCGTGGCGGATGCCGGTCGAGTGGCCGACCGTGGAGTTGCCCACGTGCTGGGCGAGCGCTTCCTTGAGCTGGTGCACGGCGGGCGGCACCGCGAGCCAGAAGAACAGCACGAATGTCCCCAGCACAATGAAGATGAAGGTGAAGATCGCCAGCGGCTCGGGCACGCGGTGGCGGCGGAGCCACTCCACGCCCGGGCGCATCGCGGCCGCGAACGTCAGCGCGAGCAAGAGCAGCACGATGATGTCCCGCACTTTCCAGAGGCCGAAGGCGAGCGCCGCGACGGCGATGACACCGGCGGCAGCCCGGGCAGCCGTGACGGCTACGTCGGGACGTCCGGGCGCGGGGCTTGGTTCGCGCGTCGCCATGAGAGAAGATGATGCGTGACGACCACGACGGAGGACTTCGATCCATGAGTTTCAGGGGAGAGATCCGCAAGTTCCTTCACCCGTTGCCGAAGCTGCCGGTTCCCATCGATCCGGCGCTATTCGAACACGAGCGCGAGCGCGCCAGGGCGCGGCAGAACCGGGCCGCGGACCTGATCACGGCGTTCAGCGGCTCGATGCTCTTCGTCTATGTCCATGTGGTCTGGTTCACCTGCTGGGTCGGCTTCGGCGTCGAGAAGTACCCGTACGGCCTGCTGACGATGATCGTCTCGCTCGAGGCGATCTTCCTCTCGACGTTCGTGCTGATCAGCCAGAACCGTGCCGACGCGAAGCGCCAGGTGATCGCCGACGAGCACTGGAGGCTGGTGGGGGAGGAGAAACAGCAGAACGTCGAGCTGCTCGAGCTCTCGAATCAGATCCTCGCGCTCACCCGCGAGGTACGGAGCCTGGTCTCCTCGGTGGAGAAGTAGGAGCCGCTCCAATGAGCGGGCCTGCATTGTCCGCCGAAATTCGAGAGGATGCGCGCAAGTCACTCAGTAGTTGAAATGCGACCCGGGAGGTTCGATGCCATGACCGCTGCAGCAATCGACAGCTCTGCCGACCGGGCGGTGGGAGACGCGATGCCGCCGTGGTGGCTGTTCCTCATCCTCGGAATCGCCTGGGCGATTGTGGGACTGATCCTGCTTCGCTTCAACTACTCGTCGGTGCACGCGGTCTCGCTGCTGTTCGGGCTCGTCGCGCTCGCCGCCGGCTTCTTCGAGGTCGTGATGACCTTCCTCGCGCCGGGCTGGTGGAAGCTGCTCAACGGGGTGCTGGCCCTCGCGTTCATCGTGGCCGGCATCGTGGCGCTGGTGCACCCGGGCAACACGTTCCAGGCGCTGGCGGCGGTCTTCAGCTTCGTCCTGCTCTTCGCCGGGATCTTCGACATCATCTTCGCGATCGCGGCCCGGCACGAGATCGACGTCTGGTGGGTGCAGCTGATCGGCGGGATCATCCTCGTCCTCCTCGCCATCTGGGCCGGTGGGGACTATGGCCGGAGCGCGGTTCTGCTCATCGCCTGGGTCGCGGCGTTCGCCCTGATCCGCGGCGTGCGGGACATCGTGTTCGCGTTCCGTGTCCGCGAGCTCCAGCACGAATAGGCCGTCGCGAAACGTGGGGAGTGAGTGAGAGTGGGGGCGGGAGGATTCGAACCTCCGTAGGCTGAGCCGACGGGTTTACAGCCCGTTCCCTTTGGCCGCTCGGGCACACCCCCGGGGGGTGCGCATTGTAGTCCGACCGCTACGGATACGTTCCCGGGGCTCTTCCCTGCGGACGTTCCGCCGGCGCGTCGTCACCTGAGCTGTAGCGTTGTCCCGTGCCCACGTACGACGTCGCGATCGTCGGAGCCGGGCCTGCGGGGTCAGTCGCCGCGTACCGACTCGCCCGCGCGGGGTCGAGCGTCCTGCTTCTCGACAAGGCGACGTTCCCGCGCGACAAGCCGTGCGGGGGCGGCGTCACGGGACGCGCCGCGCGCCTGTTGCCGTTCTCGATCGAACCGGTCGTGGAGGACGTCGTCGACCGGCTGGAGTGCGGTCTCCGCTACCGCCAACGCGTCACACGCCGCGCCCGCGGGCCGCTCGCCTACATGACGCAGCGGTGGCGGCTCGACCACTTCCTCCTGCAGCAGGCGGCCGAGGCGGGGGCCGAAGTGCGGGAGGGCGAGACTGCCGATGCGCGGGAGCTCGACGCCCGGATCGTGATCGGGGCCGACGGCTGCAACGGCGCAGCGGCGAAGCAGCTCGGGCTTGCTGACCGCGTTGCGCACGGTGTCGCGCTCGAGGCGAACTACCCATACGACGCGCGCTACGCCGGCGCGATGGTGCTCGAGATCGCGGTCGTTCGCGGCGGCTACGGCTGGATCTTCCCGAAGGGCGACCACATCAACGTCGGCGTCGGCGGGAACGCGGAGGAGGGGCCGAAGCTGCGCGCCGAGCTGCGCCGGATGTGCGAGGCGTACAGGATCGACCCCGACGCCGCGCAGGACACGCGCGGTTACCGGTTGCCGATGCGGCTGCCTGGGACGCGCCTCGCGCGCGGCCGGACCGCCGTGATCGGCGATGCCGCCGGGCTCGTCGACCCGTTGTCGGGCGACGGGATGTACGAGGCGTTCTACTCCGCCAAGCTCGTCGCCGAAGCTGCGCTCGAGGTTTTGGCCGGCCGCGCCGAGGACCTCGACGCCTATCAGGCGGCGGTCGAACGGCGGATCATGCCGCTGACGCGCGCCGGTTGGGGGGCGAAGCGCGCCTTCGAGCACTTCCCGCGCGCGACGTACGCGGTGGCGAGGCTGCCCGTCACGTTCCGCGCGCTCGAGAAGCTCCTGCGGGGAGACCTGGCCCACCCCGCCGCGGCCCGCGGCAGCGAACTCGCCGCGATCCGTGCGATCTATGTCCTCTCTCGCGCCGCGCGGGCGAGCTAGCTAGCTAGTTGCTGCCCTGGTTCCCGATCAGCTGCATCAGCTTGAACATCGGGAGGTACATCGAGATGATGATGATGCCGACCATGAAGCCGACGCCGATCATCATCAGCGGCTCGATGATCGAGGTCAGGGACTGGATCGCGCTGTCGACCTCGTCCTCGTAGAAGTCGGCGATCTTCGACAGCATCTGTTCGAGCTCACCGGTCTCCTCGCCGATCCGGACCATCTGCGAGACCATGGGCGGGAAGATCGGGTCGTCCGACAGGGGCTCCGCGATCGGGATGCCCTCTTGCACCTTGATCCGCGCCTCCGCCATCGCCTTCTCGACCATCCAGTTGCCCGCCGTCGAGCCGGCGATGTCGAGCGCCTTGATGATGTCGACACCCGCGGCGACGAGCGTGGCCAGTGTGCGGAGCAGCCGGGCCATCGTCACCTTGAGCACGACGTCGCCGATCTTCACCGGGGCGTGCAGCTTGAACCGGTCCCACTTCTGCCGTCCTGAATCGGTCTTCTTGTAGCGGAGCGCGCCCCAGATCAGGAGCCCGATCGCCGGGAAGATGATGTACCAGTACGAGCGCAACGCGCCGGACATATCGAGGACGATCTTCGTGAGCGTCGGCAGCTGGCCGTGGAGCTCCGTGAAGATCTTCGCGAAGATCGGCACGATGAACATGAGCATCGCCACGAGGACGAGCGAGGCGAAGACGAAGACCACCGTCGGGTAGACCAACGCGCCCTTCACTCGGCGCTTGAGCTTGGTTGCCTTCTCGATCTGGTCGGCGACGCGGTCGAGCACGTTGTCGAGCATTCCCGACGCCTCGCCCGCCTGCACCATCGAGACGTAGAGCTCGTCGAACACCTTCGGGTGGCGCGCCATCGCTTGCGAGAGGAGGAGGCCTCCCTCGACGTCCGCGCGGAGTTCGGCGATGACCTCGGCGAGGTACGGGTCATCGGTCTGCTGCTCGAGGATCACCAGCGCGGCGACGATGTTCAGCCCCGCCTCGATCATCGTCGCGAACTGGCGCGAGAAGACCTGCATCGAGCGGGGCTTGATCTTCTTGAGGGTAGTGCGCAGCCCCTCCGTGCCGCTCGCCGGCAGCTCGCGAAGCGTCTGCGCGAGCAGGCCGCGGATGCGAAGCTGCTCGCGTGCGGCCTCGAGGTCGGGCGCGTGGATCTCGCCGACGGTCTCGAGACCCTCGATGCTGATCGCGGTGTAGGAGAAGCCGGCCATCGGTCGTCTTAGCCCAGCAGGCGGAGCTGGTAGCGGATGCCGTCGGCCGTGTCGACGAGCGTCAGCGTCCGGCCCGTCACGAGGGAGACGGTCTTCGCGCCGCTCGAATACGAGCCGGCGGCGATGCCGATCCGGACGACGCCGTTGTTGCTGACGGAGACCAGCTTGAAGAGCGGGTTGGCGCTCGGGAAGCTCGCTCCGACCCGCACGACTTGGACCCGGCCGTTGACCACGATCCGCGCTGCGCCCCTCACTGCGAGCGTGCGGTTCACGTGCTTGTGGGTCAGGGCTGCGGTCGTGCCAATGCTTGTGCTCGTGGAGCCGGTCGAGCCCGAGCTGGTCGTCGAGCCTCCGCCGTCCGGCTGGCTCAGTGCCACGTCCACGACCTGCTGGACGAACGGATCCTTGCTCGCGAAGTGGCTGAAGGAGTAGAGCTGCGCCTTGCCGACCTTCGGCAACGTGTCCGAGTTCGGCAGCACCGTGTTCGCGCTCACCACCGGGGTGCCTGCGGCCGCGGCGGTGCCGGGCGGAGTCGTCGTCGGGGTGCCGGTAGCCGGGGGCGTGACGCCGGTGGAGGCGTCGGTCGTCGCGGCCGGCGGCGTCGAACTGCTGCTGCCGCTGCCCTTGAACAGCGAGGGCACCTCGAAGGCGAGGACGAGGGCGAGCACGACCGAGAGCGCGGCCGCGACCTTCTTCATCTTCTTGTCCTTCGCGGTCCGGCGGTCCTCCATCCTCTTCTGCTGCTTCCGGTTCATGAAGTCCCTCCGCTCGTGCTCGGAGCCGCCGACGTGGAGTCCGAGGTGGTGGTCGTCGTGGACGTCGTGGTAGAGGTGGTGTCAGTGGTGCTGGGAGCGGCCGGCGCGGTGACGGCCTGCGGCACGAACTCGTTGATGACGAGCGTCGCGGAGACCTGCGGCCAGCCGTTCGGGCCTTCGGCCAGGGTGACGCTGGTGACGTCGAAGAGCCGTCCGGCCGTGAAGAGCCGGCCGTTCTGGACGCGGACGAGGTTGCGCATCCGCTGCAGGAACGAGAGCAGGTTGTAGAAGCTGCCGGTGAACTTGGCCTGGATCGGCTCGACCGCGAACGGGTCGGTGGTGGTCGTGGCCACGGCTACACCGCTGGAGGCGCTGGTCGACGTCGAGCTCGTGCTGCTGGCGCCTTCGGGCGTGATCTGGTCGAACGAGATCCCGGACTCGGACGCCAGCTGGCTGAGCGAGATGAGCACGTCGGGCGTGTCGAGCGTGTTCGGCATCGCCTCCGTCTCGCTGAAGACGCTGGCGGAGCGCACGGCCGGCAACACCTGCGTGAACGCCGACGAGCGGTTGCTGTTGATCTGACCCTCCACGGCGGCCGTCTGCTGCTTCAGGTTGGCGGCCTCGGAATGCTTCGGCGCGATCAGGGCGAAGTAGCCGATGACGGCGACGAGCAACAGCAGGGTCGCCACGAGCGCGATCTGAGCTGCCTTCGGCAGGCTCGCAAGGCGGGCGGTCACGAGGCACCCCCTCCGTTCCGGATGTCGGCGACGATCGTGAAGTTGATGACGTTCTGGCCGGAGACCTTCGACGACGTGCTGCTCTGGAGCTGGACGTTCTTCAGGTCCGGGACGACCGAGAGACGCTCGAGCAGCCGGGCGACGCTCTCCTGGGAGTACGTGTAGCCCGCCATGTTCAGCTCGGTGGCCGCCGTCGGCAAGGCGCTCGGCGTCGTCGGCGTCGTCGGCCCAGGATCCAGCGGTACAGTCGCGGAGAGACCCGTGAGCCAGACGTCGTTGGGGAGGACGAGGGCGAACCGGCGCAGGACGCGATCCCAGGCGACGCGCTTGGAGAGCGCCGACGCGAGAGCGAGCGACCGCTGCTCACGCTGGGTCAGAACCTGCTGGCGGAACGCCTGCGTGGTCGCAGAGACGTGGTGCGCCGGAGTCACCGCGAGGACGGCCCGGGCCGAGGCGAGCTGTTGCTTCTCGCGGTCGACGCTGCGGCTGGCCACGAGCGTTCCGGCGACGAGTGCGAGCACGACCGCCGCGCCGCCGATCCCGGCGACGAGGACGACCGCGTTCGGCCGCTCGCGCTTCTGCTCGGCGTGCTGGCGGGGGAGAAGGTTGACCGCGCGCATCAGTCCTCGATTCCCAGTCCGATTGCGACGGCGAGCGCGCCGTCCTGGCCGTTGGAGCTGATGCCGTGCCCGGAGCCGACGCGCGCGAACGGGTCGGCGACACGGACGCTGATGCCGATCAGCTCCTCGAGCTGTTCGGCGAGCCCCTGAAGATGAGCGCCGCCGCCGGTGACGGTGATCTCGGCGAAGCCCAGAGAGTCCGGCTGATCCTGGTAGAAGTGGAGGGACGAGGCGAGCTCGCGCGCCAGGCCGCTCACTTCGCGGCGCGCTGCCTCGACAGTCTTGGTCGTGCGCTCGTCGGCCGGCTCGGCCGTCGTGTCGACGGAGATGTTGACCGACCGCTTGATCCGCTCGGCCTCCTCGGCGTCGACGTCGAGAGCGCGCTCGATCGCGGCCGTGACGCGGGCGCTGCCCCAGTCGAGGACGCGCGTGAACTCGCAGAGGCGTCCGTCGGAGACGGCGACCGTCGTGCGGTCGTTGCCGATCGAGACGGCGACGCGCGCGGCCTCGGCCCGCTCGCCCGCGTGCAGCGGTTCGCCGCCGACGGCGCGGAGCAGGGCGAAGGCCTCGATGTCGATCCCGACGAGCTCGATCTTCGCCAGGGCGCAGGTGGCCGCGAAGCTGTCCACGAGGTCGCGGTAGGCGACAGCGAGGAGCACGCGGTCCGGCGCATTGGCCTCGTCGACGACGTGGTAGTCCAGCATCGCCTCTTCGATCGGGATCGGCAGGGTCTCGTAGGCGCGGAAGCGGATGGCGTTGGCGAGCTGGCGCGGGTCGTCGACCTCGGGGCGCTCGAATACGCGGACGCCGGTGCGGCTCGAGCCGATGCCGAGGCGCACGTTCTTGCGCGGCAGGTCGGCGGCGGAGAAGAAGGCGGCGATCTCAGTCGCCAGCGCTTCCGAGTCGCGC
Organism: uncultured Actinomycetes bacterium; assembly: GCA_963796555.1. Lineage (GTDB taxonomy): Bacteria > Actinomycetota > Thermoleophilia > Gaiellales > Gaiellaceae > Palsa-739. The sequence continues at coordinate 25,944 of CAWCLZ010000003.1, forward strand.
ACCTCGCCTGCCACGACGATCTCGGGCGGAAGCGTGTGCCGGGCAGCCTTGACGAGCTTGGGCCGGCCGTTGTTGACGATGACCGCGGCTGCGAGCTGGGACGAGCCGATGCTTAGCCCGACGACCTGCTTGTGCCGGGTCGTGGAACTCGTCGACTGATTCGGCGCCGGGAGCTCGCGCTGACGCGTGAGCTCGTGCTTCAGCGAGAACTTGCGCTTCGGCGCCTTCTCCTGCGTCGTCTCCTCCGTCTCCTCCTGCGTCGACGCCGCCGCCTCGGCCGTTGCTGCCGCGACATCGGTCTTCGGCGCCCGCTTGGGCAGCGTCAGCCCGCGCTTCGGCGTCGCAGTCTCGGCCTTCGGTGCGCTGGCCTCGGCCTTGGGCGTGGCGTCGGTCTTCGGTTCCTTGGCCTTCGATGCCTTGGCCTCGGTCTCCGTCGAGGGCTTGCGCTTGAAGGAGATGTCCTTCTTCATCAGTTCGGAAAATCCGCTCACTGTGAGGCTCCTGCGACTCGGAGGCCACGTAGGGCCTCGGGAAGGTGGTCATCGGAACGAGGGGTAACGCCGCTCCGTACGAGCTGCGCCTCGAACTCTTCGCGCCGGCCGGTGACGCCGAGCGCGGTCTCCTGCGAGATCTGCTTGCGCATGACCAGGTCGGCGAGGCACTGCTCCATCGTCTGCATGCCGCGCGTCGTGTTCGTCTGCATCACGGAATAGATCTGCTCGGTCTTGCCCTGCCGGATCAGGTTCCGGACGGCGTCGTCGGGCAGGAGCACCTCGAGCGCGGGTACGCGCTTGCGGCCGTCGGCGCTCGGGAGCAGCGTCTGCGTGACGATGCCCTGGAGCGAGGCGGCGAGCTGCATCCGCACCTGGCCCTGCTGGGCGGACGGGAAGACGTCGATGATGCGGTCGACCGTGCTGGGCGCGCTCTGCGTGTGCAGCGTCGCGAGCACGAGGTGGCCGGTCTCGGCCGCGGTCAGCGCGGTCGAGATCGTCTCGAGGTCGCGCATCTCGCCGACGAGGATCACGTCGGGGTCCTGGCGGAGCGCACCGCGCAGCGCCTCGGCGAATCCCTTGGCGTCCGCGCCGACCTCGCGCTGGTTGATCACCGAGGTCTTGTGCTGGTGCAGGAACTCGATCGGATCCTCGATCGTCACGATGTGCATCGGCTTGCTCTCGTTGATCGAGTCGATCATCGTCGCGAGCGTCGTCGACTTACCCGAGCCGGTCGGGCCCGTCACGAGGACGAGGCCGCGCGGCTCCCGCGCGAGCTGGAGGAGCACCTCGGGAAGCCCGAGCTCCGTGGCCGACTTGATGATCCTCGGCACGAGGCGGAAGGCGGCCGCGAGGGTGTCGCGCTGGAAGTAGACGTTGACGCGGAAGCGGGCGATGCCGGGGACGGAATAGGAGAAGTCGATTTGGCGGTCGATCTCGAGCCGCTTCTGCTGGTCGGTCGAGAGCACGCGATAGAGAAGGTCGCGCGTCTCCTCCGGAGTGAAGGCCTCGTACTCCGTGAGAGGCTCGAGCCGCCCGCGCATGCGCAGGAGCGGCGGCGACCCCGCCGTGATGTGGAGGTCGGAGGCGTCTGCGGCGGCGACGCGCTCGAGGAGCGTGTCGATGGAGAAAGGCTGCGGCGTCATGCGAGCGAGCTATCGGCGGCCGCTGTGGCTCGCTTTAGGGACGCCGCCGGGAATCACTCGATCGAGGGAGAGGCGCGAACCCGCCCCAGCAGGCATCCCCCACGGCGGGCGATCCCGTGGGTGAGACGAATCACTCGGAAAGGGGGGACGAGCCGGCGCGGTCGCTGCCGATACACGGCGGGTCTGGGTTACCCGTCACAAAGGAGAACTGCATGCACGTCCTCAGACAGAGGATCAACGCAAGGGACGAGAGCGGCTTCACGCTGATCGAGCTTCTCGTCGTTCTGATCATCATTGGCGTCCTGCTTGCGATCGCCATTCCGTCGTACCTGGGCTTCCAGAAGAAGGCCCAGCAGACTGCGGCGATGTCGGACGTCCGCTCGGCGGTTCCGGATGCCGAGGCGTACTACTCGGACCAGAACAGCTACGCCAACATGGACGCCACCACGTTGCAGAGCACGTACGACTCCGGCCTGGTGATCTCCGATGGCACCTCCACCGGCATCGTGAGTGCAATTCCTGGCTCCGCCAACACGCAGGCGTACTGCATCTCGGCTGTGTCCGGCGGTCACTGGGCGCACATCGAGGGCCCGGGGGGCCAGGTCCAGAACGACTCGGCTGCCACGGCGGACCCCTGCACCGGGTTCACCGGCAACTAGCGCACCTGTACCAACTGCAGCACCGAGGGCGCGGGAAACCGCGCCCTCTCTTTTTGTCTCCACGTCGTATCCCCCGTTCCAGGGAGGCCCCCACCGCCGGGGCTGCCGATAGGAAGGCCATGAACGCGACGCTGAGCACGCGCCAGATCCGGCTCGTCGCCATCCTCACACTGGTCGTTGTCGCTGTCGGCGGCTTCTTGGTCGTCACGAACAACAAGACGGCCACGACCACCGCGCCCACCACGCCGGCGCGGACGACGCGGGCGACGACGACGCCCACCCCGAGCAAGACGCATACCGCGACCCCCGTCCCGGTCGACACGCACGGGCTGCCGGTCTCGGTCGTGCACGCGCTCCAGAAGCATTCCGTGGTCGTCGTCTCTCTCACCGCACCGCGCGGGTCCGATGATCAGTTCACCGGCACCGAGGCGCAGGCCGGCGCGAACGCGATGAAGGTCGGCTACGTCTCCATCGACGTGTTCCACCAGCGGTCGGGCACGGCGATCCTCCGGAAGCTCGGAGTCGTCGACACGCCCGAGGTGCTCGTGGTCAAGCGCCCCGGCGTCATCACCGCGCAGTTCAAGGGCTTCGTCGACCGCGACGTGGTCGCGCAGGCCGTCGCCGACGCACGCTGATGAGAAAGGGCGGCGGCCCTCAGGCGACCCAGCCCGGGCCTGAGCCCGAGCCGCAGCCGCGGGAGCTGTTCGTTCGCAGCGCGAGCCGGCACGGACGTCCCGTCGTGACGATGCGGGCGCGTGATCTCGGCGATGCCTGCGTCGTCGACGTCGAGGTGGAAGCTCGCGAGGACGGCGCCGAGCCGCGCTCGTACAGCTTCGCCGACGCCCAGCAGGCGAGCACGTTCGTGACCGAGGCCGTCGAGGCCCTGGTCTACCTCGGCTGCGAGATTCACGCCTGAGAGCCGCGAACGGGAGGGAGGAGGGCCCCGTGAGAGAAGAGAGCGAACTTCGGCACGACGAGCTAGGCGCAGACGTCATCGCGCTCCCTCAGCTCGAGCGGCTGCCTCCGAATCCCGATGCGCCCGACGGCAGTCCGAGCTTCACCTCCGACAACCGCTCGGCCAGGCTCGAGGCGCTGGAGCTCGTCCGGGCCGCGGTCGAGCTCGCCGACCGGATCGAGCGCGACGCGCAGGAGACGGCGAAGGACAGGATCGCGCGCACCGAGGAGGAGGTCCGGTTGCGCCGGCTTGCCCTCGACGAGCGCGAGAAGGAGCTCGACCACCTCAAGCGCGACCTCGACACGGCTCGCCAGGAGGCCGCGCAGGCCGAGCAGCGGATCGAGGAGCAGCGCCGCCAGGCAACCGAGGCCGCCACCGAGGCGCAGGCGCGCCTGGCGTCCGTCGGGGAAGAGGCCGCAGCGACGATCGCTGCTGCGAACGAGCGAGTCCGGGCTCTGCAGGAGGAGGCTCGCGTCGAGGCCGAGGGCCTCGTCGCCGCCGCGCGTACCGAGGCCGAGGCGGTTGCAGGCACCGCACGCTCGGAGGCGGACATGGCTGTCGAGGCCGCCCGCGCCAAGGCGGAGGGCATCGTCGCCGCCGCCCGCAGCGAGGCCGAGGGCGCTTCGCAGGACGTCCGGTCGGAAGCCGAGACGGCGTTGAGCAACGCCCGCTCCGAGGCCGAGACGATCCTGGCGACGGCGCGCACGGAGTCCGAGGAGGCTCTCGCCCGCGCCACCGCCGAGGCCGGCGAAGGCGTCGAGACGGCGCGTGCCGCCGCCACCGAGTTGCTGGAGAAGGCGCAGGCGGAGGCGGAGGGCATCACCGAAAGCGCACGCCGCGAGGCCGAGCAGCTGCTTGCAGCCGCCAAGGCCGCCGAGCCCGCGCCGCAGCCCGAGGCCCCAAAGCCCGAGCCTGAGGCCGCCCAGCCCGGCCCGCCTGCCAAGCCCGCCGCGGAGCCGAAGGCTCCTGCCGCCAAGCCGAAGCCGGCCGAGCCGGCTCCCTCCCAGGGCTTCACGCCGCCGCCCAGCTCGCTCGAGGATCTCGCCGCCGCCCGGCCGACGAAGCTCAGCCTCGGCGAGAAGTAGCGCCGCTCTCAGCCCGAGTGGGGGTCGATCTCGGGCTCGAGCCCGAGAAAGGCACCGAAACGCTCGGCTTCATGCTCGAGCTCTGCGCGGGCCGCCTTCACCACGCCGGGTGTGAGGCGAATTCGGACCTCGAGCCGTTTGCCGCGCTTCGTCCGTTCCCACAGTCCGGCGGCGACTCCGTCGACGAGCACGAGACGGGTCGCCGCAGGCCCCTCGTAGCGCCCGCGGCGGTGGCTCGCGATCAGCTCGCGCACGGGCTCCGGTACGAGCTGCTCGCGCTCGCGGAACCCCAGCACGTAGACGTCGTACTCCGGCAGCAGCCGGGCCTGCGCGCTCAGCGGCGAAAACGACCGGTCGCCCGCGAGGACGAAGTAGGCGCGACCGTCGACGCCGACCTCCTCCAGCTCGCCCGCGAGCTCGTCGAACAGAGCTCGCGCCTCCGTGACCTTGAGCGCCGAGCCGCCGAACCACTGGGCGAAGTCGACCGGCCGCGCGGGGCCGTAGGCGCGCACGAAGCGCCGGCAGACCTCCCGCAGGGCCGCGTCTTCGTCGACCTCAGTCCAGCCCTCGATCCACTGATCCGGGCGCGCCAGCGTGATCCGCGAGCCCCGCGGCGGCCCCTGGCACAGGTCGGAGAGGAAGAAGGCGAATCCGGAGCGCAGCCGCTCCCGGGGCGCGGCTCCCACGCGCTCGACGACGGCCTCGGCGAGCTCGTCGCGCAGGAGGCAGCGGCCGTCGAGCGCCTCCCAGACCGCCGCCCGAACCGCTGCGACCTCGTCGGCGCCGACCGCCGGGTGGACGACGCCGGCCGGATCGGGCCACGGGGGCAGCGCCTCGCCGGCCGGGCCGAGGACCGCGCGCCGTGCGGCGAGCCAGAGCGGCAGCTCGCCGGCGGGGTGGAGGTGGAGCGTCCCGCGGAGCGTCCAGGCCTTCACCAGCTCACGCCGCTCCCAGAGCGCTGCGCGGACGTCGGCCTGTGTGACGCCGTCCACGCGTACCGCGAGCTGCAGCTCGGCGGCCGTCTGCACCTGCGCGTGCACGCCGCAGACGGCGCCCGCGACCTCGACGAGCCTGTCGCCGCTCGCCCGTTCACTCAATGACGAACGCGCCAGCCTGCGCGCGCGAACCTCGTCCCAGCCCAGCTCCATGGGGTGATCTTCCCGCAGGCGCCCGGCAGCCTGTCGTGGGGCAGCTCGGGCTAGAGGGTCGTGACGCGGGCGAGCTCTTCGAGCGAGGTTAGCCCGGCCAGGACCTTGTCGACGCCGTCGCCCCACAGCGTCGACATCCCGGCGGCCAGTGCCGCCCGCTCGAGCTCCTCGTGACTCGCCTTGCGTGCGGCGAGGGTCGAGAGCTCCTCGTCCATCTCGAGGAGCTGGAAGATGCCGATCCGGCCCCTGTAGCCGGTCTGCCGGCAGCGCACGCAGCCGTTGCGGCGGAAGAGCTCGGTCTTGCCTTGCCGCAGCTCGTCCGGGATGCGCGCCGCGTCGAGCTCCGCCTTGCTCGCCGTGTAGAGCTCCTTGCAATGCTCGCAGAGCCGCCGCGCGAGGCGCTGCGCGAGCACGCCGGTCACCGCTGCGCCGGTCAGGAACGGCTCGACGCCCATCTCGTTCAGGCGCGACAGCGCGGCCGGGGCGTCGTTCGTGTGCAGTGTCGAGAGGACGAAGTGGCCGGTCAGGGCCGCCTCGATCGAGATCTTGGCGGTCTCGACGTCGCGGATCTCGCCGACCATCACGACGTCGGGGTCCGAGCGGAGGATCGAGCGCAGCGCGGTGGCGAACGTCAGCCCGGCGCGCGGGTTGATCTGCACCTGGTTGAGGCCGGGGAGGCGGTACTCGACCGGATCCTCGACGGTGATCACGTTGATCTCCGGGCGGTTGATCTCCGTCATCGCGGAGAACAGCGTGGTCGACTTGCCCGAGCCGGTCGGACCGGTCACGAGTAGCGCACCGGTCGGCCGGTGGACCATCGCCTTCAGCTGCTCCTGCATCGCGGCGCTCAGCCCGACCTCCTCCATCGTCGGCGGCTTCTTCGACTTGTCGAGCAGGCGCATCACGACCGACTCGCCCTCGACCGTCGGCAGGGTCGCGACGCGGACGTCGAGCATCCGGCCGGCGGCGGAGGCGGACAGCGAGATGCGGCCGTCCTGCGGCTTCCGGCGCTCGGCGATGTCGAGCTTGGCGAGCACCTTCAGGCGCGTCGTCACGCCGATCGAGCTGCGCTTGGGGATCCGCTGGGTCTCGTGGAGCACGCCGTCGATCCGGAAGCGCACGACGAGGGAGTCGGCCTGGGGCTCGAAGTGGACGTCGCTGGCACCGTCCTCGGCCGCCTCGAAGATGATCGAGTTGACGAGACGGACGAGCGGCGCGTCCGAGATCCCGTCCTCCATCTCGAGGTCGTCCGCGTCGTCTCCCTCGCTGAGGACCTCGAGCTCGACGACGTCGTTGCCGAGGGACGAGCGGCTGCCTCCGAAGGCCTCGGCGGTGCGAGCGAGCCGACCGAGCTCGGTCGAGATCTCCTCGCTCGCGGCGACGCGCAGCGAGATCGGGTGGCGGCTGGCGAGCCGTAGTGAGTCGATGCCGTGGATGTTCTGCGGGTCGGAGATCGCGACGCACAGCGAGCCGTCCTCGAAGGCGTACGGGAGGGCGTTGACCTGCTCGAGCACGTGCAGCGGCACGGTCTCGGCGGCCAGCGGGTCGATGCCGATGCTGCCGAGCTCGACCACCGGGAGCCCGTACTGCGCGGCGACGATGCGCGCGATCGCCTCGCTCGACGCTAGCTGTTCGTCGATCAGCACCTGCACGACCGGCGCGTGCTTCACCTTCTCTCGCAGGACGCCGAACTTGGCCTCGGGAATCAGGCCCGTCGTCTCGAGCAGGTCGACGACGAGCTCGCCCATGAGCTGCGAGATCGGCGCGGGAGCGACCGGGCCTTTCGGCGGCGCGCTCCCGTCGCCCGCTACGGGCTGGGCAGACATCGCAGCGGCCTCACGTCAGGTGGTGGAGATATGCGTCGAGGATCGCCTGGCCGGCGAAGAGCGTGATCACCGCGCCCGCGGCCATGAACGGCGCGAACGGGATGGCGAGCCGCCGAGCGCCGCTGCCGTGGCGGGCGATGAGGAAGACGGTCGGGACGATGGCGAGGAGGAGCGTCAGCATGAACGCGACCGGCGTCGTCCGGCCGAGGAGCGCGCCGATCAGCAGCGCGAGCTTCACGTCTCCCATCCCCATGCCGCCGGGGTAGGCGAGCGCCGCGAGGAACAGGAATCCCGCGAGGCCGAACGCTGCGATCGCCCACACGGGCGACGGATGCCAGAGCGTGTCCAGCACGAGGACGACGGCGGCAGCGGGCAGCACGACGCGGTTGGGGACGATCCGCCGCTCGAGGTCGGTGGCCGTCACCACCACGAGCGCGCCGCAGGCGATCGCAGCCGCGGCAGTCCGCAGCGTCAGCCCGAACGCGAGCACGCACGCCACGAGGAGGAGCGCAGTCGTGAGCTCGATGGCGAGATCGCGCGGCGGGATCTTGACGCCGCACTTGCGGCAGCGGCCGCGGAGCACCAGGTACGAGACCACCGGGACGTTGTCGTACCAGCTGATCGGCGTGTCACAGCTCATGCACGCCGAGCCCGGCTGCACGATCGAGCGGCGCAGGGGTACGCGCGCGGCGACCACGCCGAGAAAGCTGCCGAGTGCAAGCCCGGGCACGAAGACAAGCGGGAGGACGAGATCCATCCCTGCTGTTATCGACAGTCACGCCGTGCCGCTTGAGAGCAGCTTGCAGCGTCTGTCAGGAAGAGTGGTCGAGGCGGAGGAAGCGGAGCGGAAGCTACTTGGAGCTCTGCTTCGCCGGCCGCTTGATCAGGCTCGCGCCGTACGGCGAACGGTTCTGGGGCTGGCCCAGTTGCGCGCCCTTGCCGCGCTCGAGGTGCAGCGTGATCGTCGGAGCGCCCGTGTCGAGCACGTGCGTGCCGGGCTTCGGCGCCTGGGCGACGATGACGTTCGCCGGATAGCCCTCGACCGAGCCGCGGACCTTCCAGCCGAAGCCGCCGTCCTCGAGCGTGCCGGAAGCGAAGACGAACAACTGGCCCTGCACGTCCGGAACGACCATCACGGCCTGCGGCTTCGCGGCGTGCGTTGCCGGCTTCGTCACCTGCGCCGGCTTGTCGGCCGCGAGGCTGATCGTCGCGCTCACGAGCAGGCCGGCAGCGGCGACCGCGGTCAGGCGGGGCAGTGTCAGGATGCGGCGGGACACGGTTCGTGTATCGGAGCGTTCGAACATGTCCATGACCCCCTAATGGGTGAAGTAGACGACGTCGGAACTGAACGTGGTGCCGCTCGTGGGCGCGAACGCGGCCTGCCGGCCTCCGCCCCCCGCAGTCCCGAGAATCCGCCTCGCGCCGACGTACCTGGAGGAGAACCAGCGCTCGCTGAGGCTGTCGATCTCGACGTTCGCTCCGGTGTGCGGCGCGTCGATGAAGTCGCCGTAGCCGATGTAGATCCCGACGTGGTCAAGCCCGTTGAAGAAGACGAGATCGCCCGGCTGCAGCTGGTTCTTCCGCACCGGGACGGCGCCCGGGAAGTTCCACTGCGAGACGGTGTAGTGCGGCAGCGAGATACCGACCTGGGCGTACACGTACTGGACGAGGCCGGAGCAGTCGAAGCCGGTCAGCGGGCTTGCGCCACCCCATTTGTACGGGATCCCGAGGTACTGCATCGCGATCGAGACGACGCCGCTGTACGGCGCCGAGGAGCTGCCGCCGCCCGCGAAGAGGTTGTTGGTCAGGAGCGCGGGCGCGTTCGTCGCGAAGGCGCTGCCGTTGGCCTCGCTCCGGTAGCGGCCGAGCTGCGTCGTGGCCGCGTCGAGGCGGTGGCGCAACTCGGTCACGCGCACCGTGGCCGCGTGCCGACGGACGCCGAGCTGGACGGCGCGCTTGTGCGCGTCGAGCCGGTTCGAGAGGAGGCGGGCGGTACCGGCGGCACGCAGGAACTTCTGCTCGGCGTGCGCGAGCTTCTGCGCCTGCGCGCGAGCGCTGCCGAGCTGCGTATGCGAGGCCGAGACGCGACTCCGGGCCGAGGCGAGCTGCGCCTTCAGCTGCTTGGGGGAGAAGCCGAAGCCCATCGCCCCGCCGGCGGTGCCACCGTCCTGGCCGTAGAGGCTGGCAAGCCCCAGCACCTCGTTCACGTACCAGGAGGCGTGGTTGTAGCAATAGACCGCGCGGGCGATGTCGAACTGGCCGCCGCAGCCGGCGAGGTAGCGCGCGGCGCTGAAGATCGCATCCGTGGGGTTGTCCGGATCGGCGACTCCGTCCCCGTTCGCGTCGATTCCCCAGCGGGCCCACGTCGACGGCATGAACTGCATCCAGCCGATCGCGCCGGCCGAGCTAGGCCCGAGGTTCTGCCCGAAGTTCGTCTCGACCTTGTTGATCGCGGCGAGCACCTGCCACGGGATGCCGTAGGCGTTGCCGGCCGCCTGCCAGATCGGGACGAGGGCCGCAAAGGACATGCCGCCGGCCTGGCTCTGGTTGAAGGAGATCGTCGCGCCGCCTCCGTGCGAGAACGCGACGGAGCTGGTGGGAGCGGCGGCGTGCTGTTGCCGCACGACCTTGAACGTGTCCGCGCCGGCCGTGCCTGCGACCGTCAGGGCCAGCACGAGCACTGCCCCGAGCAGGGGAAGCAGGCGTCTCATGGCTAGGGCTGGCCGGCGACGCGGAGCCGCGGCAGGTTCTCGTCGAGGTCGGCAGCCTCCTCGACCACCGGCTTGCGCTCGTCGTCGAGATCCGCGCTCTCCGCGGACTCGACTTGCGCCACGGCGGCCTGCTCCTTCATGGCGCGGTCGAGCGCGATCAGGAAGTCGTGGCGGTTCGACGCGGCGTTGGCGGCGATCTCGCGGTCGACCTTCTCGTCGAGCACGAGCTCGATCAGCGCCTTGCTGAAGGTCTGCATCTGGAAGAAGTCGCCTTCGGCGATCGCCTCGGTGATCTCGTCGGGCTTGTTGTCGCGGACCAGGTCGGCGATGCGGGCGTTCGCGATCATCACCTCGACCGCCGGGACACGGCCGCCGTCGGTGCGCGGCAGCAGCCGCTGGCTGATCACGCCGCGGAGCACGCCGGCGAGGATGGAGCGGATCAGGTGCTGCTTGACGGACGGGAAGAACTCGACCATCCGGCCGATCGTCTCGGAGGCGTCGACCGTGTGCATCGTCGAGAGGACGAGGTGGCCCGACTCGGCCGCGGCCAGGGCGGTCTCCGCGGTCTCGGCGTCGCGGAGCTCGCCGATCAGGATCACGTCGGGGTCCTGGCGGAGGCCGCGGCGCAGCGCCTGCGCGAAAGAGGCGGTGTCGAGGCCGACCTCACGCTGGTTGACGATGCAGCTTTGGTCGCCGTGGACGATCTCGATCGGGTCCTCGATCGTCACGATGTGCTGCCGCCGGGCGCGGTTGATGTGGTCGATGATCGCGGCGAGCGTCGTCGTCTTGCCCGAGCCGGTGGCGCCGGTGACAAGGACGAGCCCGCGGTGCTCCTCCGCCAGTCGTCGGACGCCGGCCGGTAGCGACAGCTCGTCGAAGTTCGGGACCTCACGCGGGATGACGCGGAAGGCGATCGAGATCGAGCCGCGCTGGCGGAAGCCGTTGACGCGGAACCGCGGGAGCCCGGGCGGGGAGTAGGCGCTGTCGAGTTCTCCGGTCTCGAGGAACGTCTGCAGCCGCTTCGGGGTCGCCGCGCAGACTTCCTCGAGCGCGAGCTCGAGGTCGCGCTCGGACAGGTCGGGCTCGCCTTCGAGCTCGTCCAGGTTGCCGTCGCGGCGCAGGATCGGAGGCCGCTCGACCTTGAGGTGAATGTCGCTGGCGCCGAGTTCGACGGCGCGTCTGAGCACGAGTTCGAGATCCATCGTCAACCTCCAAATCGGCCGGTTACGGCACCGGCTTTAGCCCCGATTCCCCCGGACGGGCCTGTCTATGCGCGTTCATCCGGTCGGCGTCCGCGACGAGACGACCGGCGCCTGGCAGCGCCAGAACTCGCGCGTGGGGTGGACGGCGATCAGGTTGCACGAGTTGTTCGTCATGTCCGGCCACCCGTCGAGGCGACCTTTCGTGCAGGTCAGCAACGTCGAGTCGGCCTGGCCGTTGGCGAGGACCGGGGAGCAACGACTCAGGAGACCGGCGTCCCGCAGGATGCGCCCGTCCTTGATGGCGGCCATCACCCCGATGACGAGGGCGCCGACGATGATGATCTTCAGAAGCATCGTTTTCTCCGCGAGCTAGCGCGTCAGCAGCGCTTCGAGCTCCCGCTCGAGCTCCGCGAGCTCATTGCCGTGGCGCCCGAGACCGCCGCCGAGCTCGTCGAGCGTGCGCTCGAAGCGCTCCCGCTCCTCGGCGACGACCTCCAGGAGGCCGTCCCGTTCGGCCTCGAGCTCACGGATCTGATGGTCGAGCTCCTGCGCGTGTCGGTGCGCCGCCTTCGACTCCCGTGCGCGCTGCGCCGCGAGATTCGCGAGCGCGTGGCGATGCTCCTCGAGCTCCGAGCCGGTGGCCGCGACCTCGAGCCGAAGCTCCGCGATGATCTGCGACTTGCGGCGTCGGCGCGGCTTGCTCGGCGCCGCGGCGGGCGTGGGCGCCTTCTCCGCCAGGGCGGCGACGACCGACTCCTTCTCGGGCCTGCCGGCGAAGACCGCGATCGCGCCGACGAACGCGGCCAGGCAGATCCCGGCGGCGTAGAGCAGCCCCGGCATGCCGCGCACGATCACGAAGGCCGTCGCGGCCGCAGCAATTCCTGCGCCGGCGATGCCCGCCGCGGCGAGCGTCCGTGCCGGCGCTTCTCTCACTGCAGGTGACCGCCCTGGATGATCGCGGCGAGCTCCTGCGTCTTCGCGAGCGCGCGCTCGAGGCGGTTGTTCCGGTCGCCCAGCTCGTGCCGGAGGCGGTCGACGGCCTCCTGGTCGCGCAGCCGCTCGACGCGGATCCGCTGCAGCTCGGTCTCGAGTTCCTGCACGCGCTGCTCGCGCGCGGCCATCTCGCCGCCGAGCTCGGTCAGCTTGTTGCGCAGGTCCTGCAGCCGCGTTGCCTCGGTGTCGAAGGCGCTGAGGACGCGCTCGAGCGACCGGCCCCACACCGGCGCCGCGGCGGCCGCGCCGTTGGCGACCGGGTCGGTGCCAGAGGACACGACGGCCATCGAGGCGGCGTCGAGCAGGGAAGCCAGCGTCGACGCCTTGACGACGCCGATGTCGACGGCGCCGGAGAAGTGCTCGCGGATGCCCGCGATGCGCTCGGGGCTTGCGTCGGCGAGGACGACGCGGATGTTGCCGTCGCTACAGCGGACCGGAACGGCTCCGATGCGCGCGAGTTCCTCGCCGCCGACGCGGGTCGCCGATTCGCTGTCGACCACAAGTGGTTCGTCGTCGAGGTAGGGAAGCTCCCAGCTGCGCGCGGTCGCGATGGCTTCGCTCCGCTCGTCGCCCGGCTCGACGTGCTGTCCGTCGTCGAACGTGGTCTCGGTCTCGAAGTAGTAGTCGTCCACTGCAGGCCTCCAGTTCGCGTATCTGTGGAGTTATCGGCTCTCCCGGCGCCCTTCTTTAGTCGCGGAGTGCTCTAAACCTGCGCGAGATAGACGCAGACGTCCCCGTCGGGGAGTGTGCGGCCGCTGCGTACGACCTCGAAGAGAGCCGGCTCGTCGTGGTCGGGAAGGTCGAGCTCGACGGTCTGCCCGGCCTGCGGGGGCACCCCCGTCTGCCGAACGAGCTCGTACCCGTTCGGGCCCGGGACGAACAGCGAGTACTCGATCTCCTCGCCCTCGAGGTCAGGCTCGTCGGCGGCGCCTGCGGGCTCTTCGGCTTCGAGCTCCGGCTCTACCTCGGCCTCGACTTCGGCTTCCGGCTCGTCGACCACGGCCTCCTCCGGGAGCTCCACGCTGCCCGAGACGAGCTCGGCCGTGAGCATGCGCACCGCGTCGAGCGCCTCGAGCAGCCGCTGCGAGTCGCCCTGCAGCTGCGCCTCCCGCGCATCGGCGGCGGAGGCGGCGGCGGCGAGTTGCTCGATCGAGGAGCCGAGCTCCTGCTCGAGCAGCGTGCGCTGCGCGAGGAGGGTCTCCCGCTCCTCGTGGTGTCGGTCCTGCTCCTCGGCGAGCAGGTGCGCGCGCTCCTCGGCCTCCGTCTGAGCCTCGGTAGCGATGAGCTGAACCCGTCCGAGCTCGGCCAGCACGCGGTCGCGCTCGGCCTCGAGCGCGATCTGCGACTCGCGCACGCGCTCGGCCTGCTCCAGCAGCACCCGGGCCTCCTCGACCTCGGCCGCCAGGGCGTCGCGCGCCTCGACGACTTCGCGCAGCTCGGCCGCAGAGCTCTCCCGAACCTCGGCGAGGATGTGCTGGAGCCGCTCGACCTCCGTGCGCAGCTCGTCGCGCTCTTCGGCGGCGGGACCGAGCACGCCGAGCCGCTCGAGCGCAGCGCCGAGCTCCGCCTGGAGGTGGTCGCTCTGGGCCGTGAGGTCGTCACGTTCGCCCGCGTGCCGTCCCTGCTCCTCGGCCAGCCGGCGCTCCTGCTCGGCCGTGGCAGCCTGTGCCTCGGCAAGTGCGGTCTGCACGCCGTCGAGCTGCTCGCGCAGGCGGTCCCGTTTCTTGCGCAGCCGGCCGAGCTCCTCCTCGTGGGCGGACTGCGAATCGGCAAGGGCGGTCTGGAGCCCGTCGACGTCGCCCAGCAGCCGCTCGCGCTCGGCGGCTGCGGCGCTCTGCGCCTCGGCGAAGGTGGACTCGAGCTGCTCGACCTCGGTGCGAAGCTGGTCCCGCTCCTCGACGGCGGAGCCGGCCACGGCGAGCTGTTCGACCGTGTTGCCGAGCTCCTGCTGGATCCGGTCGCGCTGGGCGACGAGCTCGTCCAGCTCGGCGGCGTGCCGCTCCTGGTTCTCGGCGAGCCGGCGCTCGTGCTCGGCGACGGCAGCCTGCGCCTCGGCGAGGCGCGACTCGAGCTGCTCGACCCTGGTGCGTAGCTCGTCCCGCTCCTCGGCGGCGGGGCCGGCGGCGGCGAGCGCCTCGGCGAGCTCCTCCTGGATGCGGTCGCGCTCCTCCTGCATGCCGTCGCGCTGGGCGGCAAGCTCGTTCAGCCTGGCGGCGTGTCGCTCCTGTTCCTCGGCGAGCCGCTGCTCGTGCCCGGCGGTGGCAGCGCGTGCTTCGGAGAGCGAGGCGTGGAGGCCGTCGAGCTCGGCCGCGACCTCGTCCCGCTCCTCCTGGAGCCGAGCGAACTCCTGCGCGCGCTCGCTTCCGGCCTCGGCGAGGACGGCCTGCAGGCGCTCGACCTCGCTCGTCGCGTGCCTGTGCTCGGCCTGCAGGACGCTGAGGTTCTGCTCGTGCGCCGTCTGTGCCTCGGCGAGGGCTGACTCGAGCCGCTCGATGTCGGCGAGCAGCCGCTCTTGCTCGGCAGCTGAAGACTGCAGTCGCTCGAGCTCACCGGTCGCGTGCTCCTGCTCCTCGTGCAGCCCGGCGAGCCTTTGCTCGTGCTGGGCCTGCGTCTCGGCGAGGGCGGTCTCGAGCTTCTCGACGTCGGCCAGCAGGCGCTCCTGCTCGCCCGCCGCCGTCTGCGCCTCGGCCAGGTCGGCTTCCAGGCGCTCGATCTCGCTCCGGAGCTGCTCCAGCTCGGCGGGGTCGGTCTGGACGGCGAGCGGCGGTTCCGCGCTCACCTCGGCCACTTCGGGCGCGTCCTCAGGTTCGGCGGCCGGCGTTTCGGCGGTCTCTTCCGGGGCGATCGCCGGCACCTCGCTCTCGATCACGGTCGCCTCGGGCTCTGGGACAGCCTCCCCTTCCGCGATCTCGACGGCCTCCGGCTCGGGCTGCTCTTCCACGGCGTCTTCGCTCGGCTCGACGGCCGTCCGGACGGGCGCGACGGCTGTCGGCGCCAGCCGGAGCTTGGGAAGGTCGGTCCGCGTCGCTTCCCCCTCTACCTCGGCGGCGGCCTCTCCGTCCTTCGGCGGGACGCCGAGCGCGAAGCCGTACTCGGTCCGGAGAGCTCCGCCGCTCTGCATCGCCAGCGCGTGGGCGACCGCTGCGCCCGACGCGAAGCCGAGCTCGACGATGATCTGGCCGAGCGGGCGGTTCGACTGCTGCTGCACCTCTAGGACGGTCGCGAGCTGCTCCTGGCTGATCAGACCGAGCTCGGTCATCAGCTCGCCGAGCTGACGCTGTGGCAGGCGCTCTCTCTCGGAAGCGCTCATGCCCGAATCCTGACCAGCCGCAGGGAAATCACGCATCTTCTATCGGCCCACGGAGCGGCGATCTTGAATGCCGCGGACACCGGCGCAGAAACGCCTGTTCGAGGGATGGCCTGCAGGCGCGCTATTGACGACGATTGCGCTAGGACGACTGCGGCGTCCGCACCAGCGAGTCGAGGAGGAGCGCCGCATGTCCAGCACCATCGAGGAGAGCATCACCCACACGGACAGCCTGCTCGAGGTCGAGTACGACGTCGCTCGGAGGGAAGTGGAGCGCCGCGAACTCGCCCGGGATGTGGAAGCCCAGCACGAGCGGTTGCACACCCTGCGTGCGACCGTGCTCGAGGAGCTCACGAAGCAGCGGCGGGTGACGTTGCCGCGCTGGCCGAGTGGGCCGAAGATCACCGCATCGCTCGTCGACGAGGACGAGTGGTGGAACAAGATGCTCGGGAGGAAGAAGGCGGCCTAGCCGCGCGCAGCGCCCTGCGGGGGAGGAGCCCGGTCGGCGGCCGCCGGCGGGCTCCTCCGGCGCAGACCGGGTCAGCGGCCGAACACGCGGGCCAGCAGGCCGCGCTTCGGTGATTCAGGCTCAGGCTCGGGCTCGGGGGCCGGAGGTTCCTGAGCCGGAGGCGGCGGCTCGTCCTCCGGCGGCAGGATCGAACGCGGCACCGCTCCCCGCTCGCGCTGGGCGCGGATGGCGGCGTTCATCTCGTCGCGGTGCGACTCGTCCTCCACCGCTCTCAGGGTACGCCGCAGAGGACACTCCTCCTCTCGTAGGCTCGGGGTCATGTGCTTCGACCTCGACTCCGAGCCGCCGGTTCCGCAGATCTCGGGCGCGGCCGTCTCCCACGACGACCTCGTCCTGGAAGCGTCCGACGGGAACTCGTTCGCGGCGTTCCGTGCGGTGCCGGAGGAGGGCGTCTCGACCGGCGTCGTGATCCTGCCGGACGTCCGCGGCCTCTACCGCTTCTACGAGGAGCTCGCGTTGCGCTTCGCCGAGCGCGGGCACGCCGCGATTGCCTTCGACTACTTCGGCCGCACCGCCGGCGTCGACAAGCGGCCCGACGACTGGGACTACATGCCGCTCGTGCAGCAACTCACGCACGAACAGGTGCAGGCCGACGTCGCAGCCTGCGCCGGCGACCTCCGCGCCCTCGGCTGCGGCACGATCTTCACGGTGGGCTTCTGTTACGGCGGCAGCGGCTCGTGGGCGGCGGCCGCGTCGGGCCACGGGCTCGCCGGCGCCGTCGGCTTCTACGGGCGGCCGAGCCGGATGATCGAGCTCGTGCCGCAGCTCGCGGCGCCGATCCTGGCGCTGCAGGGCGGGGCCGACCAGGGCATCCCGCACTCCGACAACGTCGAGTTCGAGCAGGCGTTGAAGGATGCGGGCAAGGACTACGAGCTGATCGAGTTCGAAGGCGCGCCGCACAGCTTCTTCGACCGCAAGCAGGAGGAGTTCCAGGCCGCGTCCGACGACGCCTGGCAACGCACGCTCGCCTTCATCGCAGCGCACTCGTAGACTCGGCGCATCGACCGCCGCAGCATCGCCGCCGACCTCCGCGCCGCGATCGAGGGCGAAGTTCGGTTCGACACCGGCAGCCGCGCCCTCTACGCGACCGACGCGTCGAACTACCGGATGCCGCCGATCGGCGTGGTCGTCCCGCGCCACGTGGACGAACTCGCCGAGGTCCACCGTGTCTGCCGCGAGCACGACGCACCGATCGTCCTACGCGGCGGCGGCACGAGCCTCGCCGGCCAGGGCTGCAACACCGCGGTCCTGATCGACTGCTCGAAGTACCTCCGCAGCGTCCTCGAGCTCGACCCTGACCGGCGGATAGCGCGCGTGCAGCCGGGCTGCGTCCTCGACGACCTGCGCGCCGCTGCGGGCGAGCACGGCCTGACGTTCGGCCCGGACCCGTCCACGCACGCCTATTGCACCCTCGGCGGGATGCTCGGCAACAACTCCTGCGGCCGTCACTCGATTCAGGCGGAGTTCCACGGGCCCGGGCCGCGCGTCGCGGACAACGTCGTCGAGCTCGAGGTGCTGACGTACCGCGGCGAGCGGCTGTGCATCGGTCGCGGCGGTGCCGGGGTGCCGGACGCGATCGCGGGGCGGCTACAGGCCCTGGCGGGCGCGAACGCCGACGAGATCCGCGCGCGCTATCCGCAGATTCCGCGCCGAGTCTCGGGCTACAACCTCGACGAGCTCCTGCCCGAGAACGGCTTCGAGGTCGCCCGCTCGCTCGTCGGCGCCGAGTCGACGTGCGTGACGATCCTCGAGGCGACGCTCGAGCTGATTCCGAAACCGCCCTGCGTCTCGCTCCTCGCCGTCGGCTACCCGGACAAGTTCCGCACCGGCGACCACGTGCTGCTCGCGCGCGAGCACCGCCCGATCTCGATCGAGGGGATGGACCGCAGGCTGATCGACGACATGACACTGCTCGGCATCCACACCTACGAGCGCTCGCAACTTCCCGACGCCGAGGGCTGGCTGCTCGTCGAGTTCGGCGGCGAGACGAGGGAGGAGTCGGACGCGAACGCCCGCGCCCTGCTACGCGACCTCGAGCGGGACGGAAGGCCGCCGTCCGCGCTGAAGCTCTACGACGACCCGGCAGCCGAGCAGCACATCTGGCAGGTGCGCGAGGCGGGGCTCGGCGCGTCGGCGTTCGTCCCGGGCCGGGACGATGCGCACGAGGGGTGGGAGGACTCGGCCGTGCCGCCGGAGCGGATCGGCGAGTACCTCCGTCGCCTCGCGAAGCTCGCGGACGGGTACGGCTACGAGAGCTCGCTCTACGGCCATTACGGCCAGGGCTGCGTCCACGCGCGCTGGAACTTCGACCTCGTCACGAAGCCCGGCATCGCGAAGTTCCGCCGCTGGCTGGAGGAGGCAAGCGACCTCGTGCTCGAGCTCGGCGGCTCCCTCTCGGGCGAACACGGCGACGGCCAGGCGCGCGCGGAACTCCTGCCGAAGATGTTCGGCGACGACCTCGTCCGCGCGTTCGAGGAGTTCAAGTCGATCTGGGATCCCGACTGGAAGATGAACCCGGGCAAGGTCGTCCGGCCGTATCGCCTCGACGAGAACCTCCGCCTCGGCGCCGACTACGACCCGTGGCGGCCGCAGGTCAAGTTCGCCTACCCGCGCGACGACGGCGACTTCGCGCACGCGACGCTCCGCTGCGTCGGCGTCGGCAAGTGCCGTACGCCCGGCGGCGTCGACGTCATGTGCCCGTCCTTCATGGCGACGCGCGAGGAGATGCACTCGACGCGAGGCCGTGCGCGCCTCCTGTACGAGATGCTCGAAGGCGAGGTCATCACCGACGGCTGGCAGTCGGACGAGGTGATGGAGGCGCTCGATCTCTGCCTCGCGTGCAAGGGCTGCACGCACGACTGCCCCACGAACGTCGACATGCCCACGTTCAAGGCGGAGTTCCTGCATCACCGCTGGAAGCATCGGCTCCGCCCGCGCCAGGCGTACGCGTTCGGGCTGATCGACCGGGTCGCCCGCATCGCGTCGCGCGCGCCGAGGGTCGTCAACTTCCTCACGCAGACGCCGCCGTTCGCCCAGGCCGTGAAGCTCGCCGCCGGGATGGCACAGGAGCGCGCGGTGCCGACCTTCGCCCCCGTGACGCTGCAGCAGTGGTTCGTGCAGCGTGGCGGGACGACGAACCCGGCCGGGAGCAAGGTTGTCCTCTTCCCGGACACGTTCAACAACCACCTGCACACGGACGTTGGTGTCGCGGCAGTCGAGGCGCTCGAGGCGGCCGGCTGGCAGGTCGTGATGCCGGAGGGCCACGTCTGTTGCGGCCGGCCGTTGTACGACTACGGCTTCCTCGACCAGGCCGAGCGCTACCTCCGCCGCAGCCTCGACCAGCTGCGCGAGTGGTATCGCGAGGGAACGCCGATCGTCGGGCTGGAGCCGAGCTGCGTGGCGGTGTTCAAGGACGAGCTGGGGAAGCTCCTCCCGCACGACGACGACGCGAAGCTGCTCGCGGGGTGCGTCTACCACTTCGCCGAGTTCTTCCAGGAGTTCGGCGTCGAGCCGCCGCGGCTCGAGCGCCGGGCGTTCGTCTGGGGCCACTGCCACCAGAAGGCGACGGGCGGGATCGACCCCGAGGTCGAGCTGCTGCAGAAGATGGGCGTCGAAGTCGAGACGCTGGCCGCCGGCTGCTGCGGGCTCGCCGGCTCGTGGGGTTTCGAGGCGTCCCACTACGACGTCTCGATGGCGTGCGGAGAGCAAGGGCTCTTGCCCAGGGTGCGCGAGCTCGGCGAGGAGACGCTCGTCGTCGCCGACGGCTTCTCCTGCAAGACGCAGATCGAGCAGGGAGGCACCGGGCGGCGGGCGCTGCACGTCGCGCAGGTGCTGAAGCTCGCGCACGAGCACGGCGCCGCCGGTCCGGCAGGGCCGGAGCCGGAGCGTCTCCACGACGACGTGCGCCCGCAGCGCAGCCGCGCTGGCGGCCCCGATCGTCTCCGCTACTATGCGGCGGCGCGAGGCGCCGTAGCTCAGCTGGTTAGAGCGCTGCACTCATAATGCAGAGGTCGGTGGTTCGAGCCCACCCGGCGCTACTGGGCGCGTCCCTCGGAGTGAGATAAGGAAATGGCAACCGGAGTCAGAGTCGCAATCACGCTCGCCTGTACGGAGTGCAGGCGCCGGAACTACCAGACGCAGAAGTCGAAGCGCAATTCGCCCGACCGCGTTGAGTTCCGCAAGTACTGCCGCTGGTGCGGTAGCCACACGCTGCACCGGGAGACCCGGTAGGCAATGGCCCGCTCAACCCGTCAACAGCGCCGCCAGCGCCGCGCGCAGGCTGCCGGCACCCCGCCGCTGCGGCCCGCGCCGCGGCCGCGCCCGACCACCGAGGAAGAGCCGCCCAGAGAGCCGGCCGCCGAGTCGCGCCCCGAGCGCCGCGACGAAGTCCGGTCTGGCGTTCCCGGCGTCCGCTTTCTCCGGGAGTCCTGGGCGGAGCTGAACAAGGTCGAGTGGCCGAACCAGCACCAGCTGGTCACCGGCACCGCGGTCGTCCTCATTGCTTCCTTCGTGACCGGCGCGTATCTGTATTTGAACGACCAGGTCTGGCAATGGGTCATCGAACACATCTTGCTGAGGTAGGAGGCCGAGAAGAGCCACAATGTTTCGCTGGTATGTGATCAACACCTACTCCGGGCACGAGAACAAGGTGAAAGCCAATCTCGAGCACCGGATCGAGTCGATGAACCAGCGCGCCCGCTTCCGGCGCGTCGTCGTCCCCACCGAGCAGGTGATCGAGACGAAGGACGGCCAGAAGGTGCAGGCCGAGAAGCGGACGCTGCCCGGCTACGTGCTCGTGAACATGGATCTCAACGACGACGCCTGGACGGTCGTGAAGAACACGCCCGGCGTGACGGGCTTCGTCGGCGCCGGCGCGAAGCCCGTGCCGCTGTCGCAGCCCGAGGTCGACCGGATCCTGCACACCGGATCCAACGTCGCGCTGCAGGCGCGGTCGCAGGTCGAGTTCCAGCTCGGCGAGTCGGTCAAGATCACCTCCGGCCCGCTCGCGGACTTCGACGGCGAGATCACCGACGTCAACCCGGACGCGCAGAAGCTCCAGGTGATGGTCAACATCTTCGAGCGGCAGGTGCCGGTCGAGGTCGGATTCGACAACGTCAAGAAGCTCGACTGAGGAAACAGATGGCGAAGAAAGTTCTCACTCTGATCAAGCTCCAGATCCCCGGCGGCCAGGCGAACCCGGCCCCGCCGGTCGGCCCTGCGCTCGGCCAGCACGGCGTCAACATCATGGAGTTCTGCAAGGCGTTCAACGCGCAGACGGCCGACCAGAACGGCCGCATCACCCCGGTCGAGATCACCGTCTTCGAGGACCGCTCCTTCACGTTCATCACGAAGACACCGCCGGCCGCCGTCCTGATCAAGGAGGCGCTGCGGCTCGACAAGGGCTCGGGCGAACCGAACCGGACGAAGGTCGGACGCCTCTCGCGCGAGCAGGTCAACCGGATCGCCGAGACGAAGATGCCCGACCTCAACGCGCGCGACATCGACCAGGCGGCAAAGATCATCGCGGGCACTGCGCGCTCGATGGGTGTGGAGGTGGACTGGTAATGGCTCAGCACGGCAAGCGCTATCGCGACTCCCGCGCCAGCTTCGACCGCGAGGAGATGTACTCGCCGGTCGCCGCCGTCCGCCTGCTCAAGGCGATGGGCGAGACGAAGTTCGACGAGACGGTGGAGCTGCATTTCCGGCTCGGTCTCAACGTCCGCCACGCCGACGAGCAGCTGCGCGGCACGCTCATGCTCCCGCACGGGAGCGGCAGGGAGGTCCGGATCGCCGTGTTCGCCGAGGGCGACAAGGCGCGCGAAGCAGAGCAGGCCGGAGCGGACATCGTCGGCTCGGCCGACCTCGCGAAGCAGATCGAGGAGGGCTTCACCGAGTTCGACGTCGCGATCGCGACCCCGGACCAGATGGGCAACGTCGGCAAGCTCGGCCGCATCCTCGGCCCGCGCGGCCTGATGCCGAACCCGAAGACCGGCACCGTCACGATGGACGTCGGCAAGGCCGTGTCCGAGGCCAAGGCCGGGAAGCTCGAGTACCGGACCGACCGCGGCGCGAACGTCCACGTCGTCATCGGCAAGAAGAGCTTCGACGAGCGGGCGCTCGTGGAGAACTACGCCACAGTCCTCGACGAGATCGTGCGCGCGAAGCCGTCGGCCGCGAAGGGCCGCTACATCCAGCAGATCACGCTCACGAGCACGATGGGCCCCGGCATCCACGTCGATCCGGCCCGGATCCGCGGGATCGTCGAGGAGTTGGACGAGCAGGCTCCGGAGGCCGCTACAGTTCCGTCCTAGCACCAGACCCTAAACCGCCGAAGACCACTGGCAGCCCTCCTTGAGCGGGCGGAAGACCAGTCGAGGTGAGATGAAGAGAGACCAGAAAGAACAAGTTGTCGACGAGCTGACTGCGCGGCTGAAGGCTGCGGACACGCTGCTCGTCGCGGACTATCGCGGGCTGACGATGCCGCAGATTGACGGGCTCCGCTCGCGGCTGCTCGAGAGCGGCGCGCGCTTCACCGTCGTCAAGAACACGCTCACCCGCCGCGCGGCCGAGGCCGCAGGCGCCGACGCGCTCCTCGCGCTCCTCGACGGCCCAAGCGCGATCGCGTTTCTCGAGGCCGACGGCGACATGGTCGCGGCCGCGAAGGCGCTCGCCGACTCGGCACGCGAGACCCAGGTGCTCGAGATCCGCGGCGGCATCATGCAGGGACGCGTCATGACCGCGGCCGAGGTCGAGACCCTCGCCAAGCTGCCGCCGGAGGACGTCCTGCGCGGCCAGGTGCTCGGCGCGATCGTCGCGCCGCTCACGACGCTCGCCGGCCTGCTCAACGCGCCGCTGCAGAACCTCCGTGGCCTGATCGACGCGCGCATCGAGCAGCTCGGGGGCGAAGAGGCGGCACCGGCGCCGGAAGAGCCCGCGCCGGAAAAGCCCGCGGCGGAGGAAGCCTCGGCCGAGGCGGAGCCTCTCGCCGAGGAGGAACCGGCGGAAGACACCACGGAGGCGGACGCCGAAGCGCCCGCAGCCGGAGCAGAAGTCGAAGTTGCAGATTCGGAAACCCAGGAGGAGAGCTAGATGGCAGTCGACAAGGTCTTCGACGAGCTCGGGAAGATGTCGGTCCTCGAGCTGGTCGAACTGAAGAACAAGATCGAAGAGGAGTGGGGCGTCACGGCCGCTGCTCCGGTCGCGGTCGCCCCGGCGGGCGGCGGAGGCGGCGACGCCGCGGCGGAGGAGAAGACCTCCTTCGACGTCGTGCTCACCGAGGTGGGCGGCCAGAAGATCCAGGTGATCAAGGTCGTGCGCGCGGTGACCGGTCTCGGCCTCAAGGAGGCGAAGGACCTCGTCGACTCGGCTCCGAAGCCGGTCAAGGAGGGCGCCGCCCAGGAAGAGGCCGACCAGATCAAGGCCCAGCTCGAGGAAGCCGGCGCCACGGTGGAGCTCAAGTAACGCGCCTACCGCAGATCGTGCCTGCCACCGACCTTTCGGTGGCAGGCACCTTCCGCGGCGCGCGGGTGGCGGTTCCGCGTGCTGCGCGCTAAGGTTTCTGCCGATACCGGCGACCGCCGCAGCTTCCGCTTGCGGTGAGGGGGGTCGTTCCGGTACCTTGGCAGGTTGCGCCAACGTTCGGCCGCTTGCAGTCCCGACGCCGTTTCTGCCCGTTCTCGCACGCTTCAAGGGAGGCTGTTCTTCTTGACCACCACGGTCGTTTCGCCCCGCGCTCGTACGACGTTCAGCCGTCTCGAGCACGTTCTCGACCTACCAAACCTCATCGACATTCAAAAGGCCTCGTTCGCCTGGTTCAAGAACGAAGGCCTGCGGGAGACGATCGACGACATCTCGCCGATCGAGGATTACACCGGCACGCTCGCCGTGGAGTTCGGCGAGTTCGAGTTCGGAGACCCGCAGTTCTCGATCAAGGAGTGCCGTGAAAAGGATCTGACCTACCAGGCCTCGCTCAACATGAAGGTCCGCTTCGTGAACAAGGACACGGGCGAGATCCGCGAGCAGGGCGTCTTCATGGGCGACTTCCCGATGATGACCGAGTTCGGCACGTTCATCATCAACGGGACGGAGCGCGTGATCGTGACGCAGCTCGTTCGCTCCCCCGGCGCCTACCTGATGGAGCCGAAGGACCCGACGAAGCAGGTCTTCACGGCGAACCTCATGCCGAGCCGCGGCTCGTGGCTCGAGCTCGAGATCGACAAGAAGGGCATCGTCTACGCCCGCATCGACCGCAAGCGGAAGCTGCCGATCACGACGCTGCTGCGGGCGCTCCCGGCCGAGGATCCCTCGACCGGTTTCGCGCTCGACACGTCGACGAACGAGGCGATCCTCGCTCTCTTCGACAACTCGCACTACATCGTCAACACGCTCGACAAGGACCCCTCCACGCGCGAGGAGGAGGCCCTGATCGAGGTGTTCAAGAAGCAGCGGCCGGGCGAGCCGCCGACGCTCGACAACGCGCGGAACCTCCTGCGCTCGCTGTTCTTCGACCCGAAGCGTTACGACCTGACCAAGGTCGGCCGCTACAAGCTCAACCAGCGGCTCGGCGTCAACGTCCCCGAGGACACGCGGGTCCTCACGACCGAGGACATCGTCTCCCTCGTCCGCAAGCTCCTCGAGCTCCCGGTCAAGATCGGCGTCCCGGAGGACTCGAAGGACTTCGCCGCCGACGGGGCTCAGCTCTCGCGCGCGCCGATCGTCAACGACCTCGACGAGTACGAGCACTTCGGTAACCGCCGCCTGCGTACCGTGGGCGAGCTGATCCAGGAAGCGTTCCGCGTCGGCCTGTACCGGATGGAGCGGGTCGTCCGCGAGCGGATGACGACGGAGGACGTCGACACGATCACGCCGCAGACGATCATCAACATCCGGCCCGTCGTCGCCGCGCTGAAGGAGTTCTTCGGCTCCTCGCAGCTCTCGCAGTTCATGGACCAGACGAACTCGCTCGCAGGTCTCACGCACCGGCGCCGCCTCTCGGCGCTCGGCGCCGGCGGCCTCACGCGCGAGCGCGCGCCGATCGAGGTGCGCGACGTCCACCCGACGCACTACGGGCGCATGTGCCCGATCGAGACGCCCGAAGGCCCGAACATCGGCCTGATCGGCTACCTCGCCTCGTACGCGACGGTCTCGGAGTTCGGTTTCATCCAGACGCCGTACCGGAAGGTCACGAGCGGCAAGGTCAGCGACCAGATCGTCTATCTCGACGCGGTCGAGGAGTCGCGCTACGTGATCGCCCAGGCGAGCGCGCAGCTCGACAAGAACGGCAAGTTCGCCACCGACACGGTCCTCTGCCGCTCCTCGGAGGGCGAGGCCGTCATGGCGGCGGCGAAGGACGTCGACCTGATGGACGTTTCGCCGGCGCAGATCGTCTCGGTTTCGACGGCGCTCATCCCGTTCCTCGAGCACAACGACGCGAACCGCGCGCTGATGGGCGCGAACATGCAGCGCCAGGCGGTGCCGCTGCTCGTGCGCCAGTCGCCGCTCGTCGGCACCGGCCTCGAGTACCGCGCCGCGGTCGACTCCGGCGACGTCGTCATCACCTCACGGCCGGGCACGGTTGTGGACGTCGACGCCGAGCGTGTCGTCGTCGAGACGAAGGACGGCAAGGACGACTACACGCTGACGAAGTTCATGCGCTCGAACCAGGGCACGCTGATCCACCACAAGCCGATCGTGAAGCTCGGCGACAGGCTGAAGGCCGGCGACGTGCTCGCCGACGGCAGCTCGACCGACAACGGCGAGCTCGCCCTCGGTGCGAACCTGCTCGTCGCGTTCATGCCGTTCGAGGGGTTCAACTTCGAGGACGCGATCGTCATCTCCGAGCGGATCGTGAAGGACGACATCCTCACGTCGATCCACATCCACGAGTACGAGATCGACGCCCGCTCGACGAAGCTCGGCGACGAGGAGATCACGCGCGACATCCCGAACCGCTCGGAGGAGTCGCTGTCGCAGCTCGACGAGCGCGGCGTCGTGCGGATCGGCGCCGAGGTCGGCGCCGGCGACCTGCTCGTCGGCAAGGTCACCCCGAAGGGTGAGACCGAGCTGACGGCGGAGGAGAAGCTGATCCGCGCGATCTTCAAGGAGAAGGCGCGCGAGGTCCGCGACACGAGCCTCAAGGTGCCGCACGGCGAAGGCGGCGTCGTGATCGACGTGAAGACGTTCTCGCGGGAGGACGGCGACGACCTGTCGCCGGGCGTGAACGAGCTCGTCCGCGTCTACGTCGCCACCAAGCGGAAGATCGCCGAGGGCGACAAGCTCGCCGGCCGCCACGGCAACAAGGGCGTCATCTCGAAGATCGTCCCCGAGGAGGACATGCCGTTCCTGGAGGACGGCCGGCCGGTCGACATCGTCCTCAACCCGCTCGGCGTGCCGAGCCGGATGAACATCGGCCAGGTGCTCGAGACGCACCTCGGCTGGGCGGCGGCGCACGGCGTCTTCGCCGAGGACGGTGCCACGAACGGAAGCAAGAACGGCGACGTCGACTGGCGCCATCGCCGCCAGGTCGTCAACGGCGGCACACCCAGCGCGGTCGCGACGCCCGTCTTCGACGGCGCCACGCCCGACGACGTCGACGAGGCGCTGATCGAGTGGACGAAGCAGAACCCCGACTCGCCGATCAAGTTCCTCGTCGACCCGAAGCGGCCGAAAG
The DNA here is from genome assembly GCA_963796555.1 of uncultured Actinomycetes bacterium. GTDB lineage: Bacteria > Actinomycetota > Thermoleophilia > Gaiellales > Gaiellaceae > Palsa-739. The sequence goes on from CAWCLZ010000003.1 coordinate 52,664, forward strand.
GACGGCAGTGCTCGGGGAAGGCGCAGCTCTACAACGGGCGGAGCGGCGAGCCGTTCGAGCAGAAGGTCACGATCGGCTACATGTACATCCTGAAGCTGCTCCATCTTGTCGACGACAAGATCCACGCGCGGAGCACCGGCCCGTACTCGCTCGTCACGCAGCAGCCGCTGGGCGGCAAGGCCCAGTTCGGCGGCCAGCGGTTCGGTGAGATGGAGGTGTGGGCGCTCGAGGCGTACGGCGCCGCGTACACGCTGCAGGAGATGCTGACCATCAAGTCCGACGACACGGTCGGACGCGTGAAGGCCTACGAGGCGATCGTCAAGGGCGAGAACATCGCCGAGCCGTCGATCCCCGAGTCCTTCAAGGTGCTGCTGAAGGAGATGCAGTCGCTCGCTCTCGACGTCCACGTCCTCTCGGACGAGGGTCGCGAGGTCGAGGTACGCGAGGAGGAGGACGAGTTGCTCCGCGCCGCGGAGGAGCTCGGCATCGACCTCTCGCCCGGCTCGCTCCGCGCCGTCGGCCAGCAGCCGACGACCGAGGAGGTCGAGGAAGGGCAGGAGCGGGTCGACCAGGACCTCGTCCTGCCGGCCGACGAGTCGCTCGGCGACGTCGACGACCTCGAGGACTCCTCGGAGAAGGAAGCCAAGGAGGAGGCCGAGGCTGAAGTGGGTCCACTCGGCGAGCCTGTCGCTGATCTGGAAATCGAAGACTG
>CAWCLZ010000004.1:0-106506 GCA_963796555.1 uncultured Actinomycetes bacterium
AGCTCAGACGTTTGTTCAAGGTTCGAAAGGGGGCTTAGGTGCCGGTGAAGTTGAGTGATGCTCAGGTCGCGGAGGTTCGCGCGCTCAATGCAGGTGGAGTGGGGCGAGCCGAGATTGCGGCCCGGTTCGGCGTCTCGGTCCAGCGTGTGGGTCGGCTCGTGCACGGCCGGTCGCGGCCGACGATCGCCAATCTCGATGCCGGTCTGATCGCTGACGGCGATGTGACTAGGGCAGTCAAGCGGTTCGTGGAAGGGCTCGAGCTCGACGCCAACGGGCAGGTGCTGGCGGAGGCGGCGGTCGCGCTTGCCGCGAAGTTGGATCAATGTCGCGCCTCGTCAGCGGGGCGGCTGCTCAGGCTGCTCCGGGCGTCGCGCGCCAACTCGTCGAGTTGGTCGTACTGCTGTGTGCGGGGGAGCCGAAGCCGGATAACCCTCTCACCGAGATCCGGCGCCAGCTGGACGCCGAGTTGTCGGCGATGCAGGCCGGAGCCAGCTGGAAGTCCGTGCAGTAGGAAGCCTGCGGCGCCCCAGAGATCACCGATGGCGAAACCGGACGATCCGTGACACGGTCGTCCCTGTCCCGGAGCGACAGCGACAGCGGAGTCTCTCTCACCGGGCGCGTCTATGAGGCTGCGAGCCGACCCGTCCCTTAGTGCCTGTCGCGGCTTCGCTCTACGCGATCGACGGTAACGTGCCGATGTATCCGAACGCGGACGCGTATGCCAGCCATCGTTGCTGCGGTCACAGTTGCCGCCACGCTGCTTGCGGCCTGCGGTGCTGCGAGGGCGCCGCGAAGTGAGCCGCACGCCGACGCCCCGCACTGGGCGGCGCCCCTCGGACTGGCCAGGCGCTCGCGAACAAATCGCTCGTGCACCGAGTTCCGGCCAACCGCGAGGCGCGCGTATGCGGCCGTCGTTCTCAGATCCGTGGTGGTGCACAAGCGTGTGCGACTCACGCCGAGAGACGTCAACGGGTACCAGACGGTGCTCGGCGTGCTCGGGGCTCACCTTGGTCAGCACTGTCTGCCGCTGCTCTTCCACGTCCAGTTGCCCGGACCACCGAACGGGCGCACCGGCTGGATCGAGGCACAAGCCGTACGCGTTTTCGCAGTCAGCGACAGGCTCGTGGTCGACCTGTCGGTGCGCCGGCTCGTCGCCTACCGCTACGGACGTCCGCTGCTGCGCGCACGCGTCGCGGTCGGGGCGCCGCAGACGCCGACCCCCACCGGCCGCTTTGTCGTAAACGAACGCTGGCTGCTTGACAACCGTAACGGCGTCTTCGGCATCGCCGCGCTCGGGATCTCTGCGCACTCCGACGTACTGCACGACTGGCTCCAGGACGGCCCGATCGCGCTCCACGGGACGAACGAACCGTGGACGATCGGCGAAGCGGCCTCCCACGGCTGCATCCGCCTCCGCAACGCCGACATGCGTCGACTGCTTCCGCTGGCTCCGGCGGGGACACCGGTCGAGATCGTGCGCTGACCGCGGAGGCTCAGAAGATCTTGCCGCTTGGCTGGCCCGGGCGAGCCCTTTTCTGCACATCCAGCACGCAGTCGTTCTCGCGCTCTTTCTCGCAGCGGCAGTTCCCGCTGGGGGCCAGAAAGCACCGGTCACAGAACAGAAACCGCTGGAGAGTCCGGGTCACGTCGATCGCTATCCGAGAGCAGCCACGGCCAACCCAGTAGTCGACCCCGGAAGTCCGGTCAAGGATCGGAATGGCTGGTTAGAGGACGCTCGCCTGGGCCAGTGTTCCGGAATGACCCCTGAGCGAGATCGTCTTTGGCTTACTGTGCCGTTGTGGTCAAGGAGCCAGATTCCAGGTTCTCGAGTACGCCCCGTTACGCCGACTCCAGCTTGTCGAAGTGAGGGCCTAGCGTTTGTCTGAGCGGATTGCAGCGGCAGCGCCTGCCGCTTCCGGTGCCGCGGTGGTGGCCGACTCGTTGACGAAGCGGTTCGGACGGTGCTGGCGGTCGACTCTGTCGTTCGCGCTCGAGCCGGGCACGATCACCGGCTTCCTCGGCCCGAACGGTGCCGGCAAGACGACGACGCTGCGGATGCTGCTCGGGCTGGCGGCGCCGACGCAGCGGCCGGGCGCTCGTCTTCGGCCAGCCCTACGCGGAGCTCGCGCAGCCGGCGCTGCGGATCGGCGCGGTGCTCGAGGCGACCGACTTCCACCCCGGCCGCTCCGGGCGCGACCATCTGCGCACGCTCGGCCGCGCCGTCGAGCTTGCCCGACTCGCGCGTCGACGAGGTGCTGCGGCTGGTCGAGCTCGACGGAGCGCCGCGGGCCGCCGCGTCAAGGGCTACTCGCTCGGGATGCGCCAGCGGCTCGGGCTCGCGGCGGCGCTGCTCGGCGACCCCGAGCTGCTGATCCTCGACGAGCCGGCCAACGGCCTCGACCCGGAAGGCGTGCGCTGGCTGCGCGACTTCCTGCGCGCCTTCGCCGCCGGCGGACGCACGGTGCTGATCTCGAGCCACGTCCTCGCCGAGGTCGCGCAGACCGTCGACCAGGTGCTGATCATCAACCACGGCAAGCTCGTCGTCGAGTCCTCGCTCGAGCAGCTGACCGCGCGCGTCGGCGGCTCCGTCCGCGTCCGCACCCCGGAGCGGACGAAGCTGCAGCAGGCGCTCGAGCGCAGCCGGATCGAGACGACGATCGAGAACGAGCACGGCCTGCTCGTGCACGGCGTGACCAGCGAGCAGGTCGGCGACATCGCCTTCGCCGCCGGTGTCCCGGTCCACGAGCTGGTCGCCGAAGGCTCCTCGCTCGAAGAGGTCTTCCTCGAGCTGACCGCGGAGCCGCAGGCATGATCGCGCAGATCAGAGCGGAGCTGCTGAAGATCCGCTCGACCCGCACGACGATCGGGCTCGTGCTCGGGATGATCGCGCTGATCCTGCTCTTCTCGCTGCTCTCCGGGCTGCTGACCAAGGCGCCGAGCCTGACCAGCACCGAGGACCAGCGCGGCGTCCTGAGCGTCGGCAGCCTCGCCGGCGTCTTCTCCGCGCTCGCCGGGATCATGCTCGTCACCAGCGAGTACCGCTACGGCACGATCCGCCCGACCTTCCTGTTCACCCCGAAGCGCTCGCGCGTGCTCGCCGCCAAGCTCGCCGCCGGCCTGCTCGCCGGCCTCGTCTTCGGCATCGTCGGCGAGGGGCTCGGCTTCGCGATCGGCTACGCCGTCCTCACCGGCCGCGGCATCCCGTCGCCCTCGAACGGCGGCCAGATCGCGCTGCTGCTGCTCGGCACGCTCGCCGGGAGTCGCGCTCTGGGGCGCGATCGGCGTCGGGCTCGGCGCGATCGTCCGCAGCCAGGTCGGCGCGATCATCGGCCTGCTCGCCTGGGGCTTCGTCGCCGAGAACCTCCTCTTCGCCTTCGTCCCCTCCGTCGGCCGCTTCGCGCCCGCCCACGCCCAGGACGCGCTGATCGGCCTCACCACCGACCACCTCCTCCCCGCCGCCGCCGGCGGCGTCGTGCTCGTCGCCTGGACCGCCGCGCTCGCGCTCGCCGGCACTCGCCCTCGCAGCCCGCCGCGACGTCAACTGACCCTCGTTTGAGTTCGCTCGTCTGCGCGGCGAGCTATGCGCCTGGCCGCTGCTATGGGCAAGGGCGCGCAAAGACCTCTCGAGGAAAGGGGGCATTCTGGCCGAGCCGAACATAAGCACACCGGCACGCCCGCGAACCATGCTGGGTCGGAGGTGGCAACTCTCCGCCTGGGCCAGTTGTCCGGGATGACCCCTGAGGCGACCTACGCTGCCCGTTGCGGGTGAGTGCCTCACTCAGGCAGGGTCTTCGGCGAACATCGAGTTGGAGCTTCGACGGCCTCGACCTGGTCGCTACGGCTCGCCGTTAGATAGGCGACGCCCGCGACGATCAGCAGAGCCAGGACAGCCGCGACCGGGCCATCGCCGATCCCAAGTCCGCCCGCGCTGCGGCTCTTGCCGGTCAAATCGGCGAACGACGCGCCAAGGGGACGCGTCATCACGTAGGCAGCCCAGAAGGCGAGGATCGGGTTGATCCGCAACGTGTAGAAGGCCAGGCCGGGGAGTGCGAACAGTACGGCGAAGAGGATCCCGGCCGAGAGGAAGCCGAGGTTGAGTGTGTAGGCGGCGAGATCGCCGAGCGCTGTCCCCATGGCGAAGGTGGCGAGGACCGCAGCCCAGTAGAACAGCTCACGCCGCGACGTCGTGATGCTGTGAATGGAAAGCGTCCCTTCAACCCGCGACCAGCTCCAGAAGACCAAGAACAGCAGGACAGCAAACAACATCGACGAAACCACGTAGGGCACCCGGAACTCGATGTGAGTCACATCAGCGGCCATCGTCCCGAACACCGCGACCATCGAGACCGCCAGCCAATAGACCCAGGGGACGTAACGGTCTGTCCGCAGCTGCAGCACCATCGCGACGACGAACACGACGAACCCGCCGATCACCGCCAGATACGGGTTGACCGTATGCACCAGGTAGTCCGAGGTCGACTCGCCGAAGGCGGTCGTCAACAGTTTGATCACCCAGAAGATCCGGTGATTCGTGCCGGCACTTTCAATGAGACGGGAATGCGAATCAGCGTCATCTGGAAATCGCTGCTGGACGCAGAGTCACCGTAAGCCAGCACACCACGACCGATCTCAGAGCCGCGCACCGTAGGCCACCTCCCTGAGAACGAGGTGAGATCGCCGCCAAACTTCGACGCAGTGGCCAGCATCGGGTGACAACTTGCTCGGCTGGGCCACCGTCCTCTCATCGGAGGGTGCGCGGGCGCCGCGGCATTGGTCTCGGGGGACCCGTGGAGGCGGGAGGCATGCGGGACGGTTTGTCCTCTGACCCAGGGTGTGGCCGCCGCGGCCGAGAGGTGGCTGGCGGCGCGGTTCAGGTGCTCAGGTGCATCGGATCCCTCATCTAGCTCTCAAGAATCAGGCCTAGGCTGCGCGGGTCTTGAAGCGGTCGTCTTGGCCTTTCTCGCGGCGACCTCGCTCGCCACGCTGCTGCTCGGCTCGGCCGACATCCCGGGTCATCGGCGCGACGCCGACGCGGCCACCCGCGGGATCCACAAGATCCGCCACGTCGTGATCATCATGCAGGAGAACCGCTCGTTCGACTCCTACTTCGGAACGTACCCCGGCGCCGAAGGGATCCCGATGAAGAACGGCGTGCCGACGGTCTGCAATCCCGACCCCAAGACGCACATCTGCGTCAAGCCGTACCACGAACCTCCGATCGCAACGCCGGCGGCCCGCACGACGGTCAACGCGATCCGCGACATCGACCACGGGAAGATGGACGGCTTTCAGGCCCAGGCGCGAAGGGCCGGTTCCTTGCCTGCCATCGCACGGACAACCCCGGCTGCTCGCTGACGCCGAGGACCCCGACGTGATGGGCTACCACGACTGGCAAGAGATCCCGAACTACTGGGACTACGCGCGCAACTTCGTCCTCCAGGACCACATGTTCGAGGCAGTGAACTCGTGGAGCCTGCCGGCGCATCTCTCCCTCGTGTCCGCCTGGTCGGCTCGCTGCTCGCAGCACGGCAACCCGATGAGCTGCAGTCCACGCTCTCGGCTCCGTTCGGCGCCGACGGCCACGGAAGCCGCTCGACTATCCGTGGACCGACCTGACCTGGCTCCTGCACCGCACCACGTGAGCTGGCGCTACTACGTCGCGAACGGGAGCCAGCCCGACTGCGCCGACAACATGATGTTCGCCCGCACGTGCCGCAGGGCGCGTCGACGCCCGGGATCTGGAACCCGCTGCCGCGCTTCGACGACGTGAAGCAGGACCACCAGGTCGGCAACATCCAGCCGCTCGCGGACTTCTACAAGGCCGCCGGTAAGGGCAGGCTCCCGGCCGTCTCCTGGATCACCCCCCGCAGGGCGTGAGCGAGCACCCGCCGTCGCTCGTGACCGTGGGCCAGACCTGGATCACCAAGCTGATCAACTCGATCATGCGCGGCCGCGACTGGAACAGCACGGCGATCTTCCTCGCCTGGGACGACTGGGGCGGCTTCCACGACCGCGTCAACCCGCCGCGATGGACAGCAGGGCTACGGCATGCGGGTGCCGCGCTCGTGATCAGCCCCTACGCCAGCAGGGGACATCGACCACCAGGTCCTCAGCCCGACGCCTACCTCAAGTTCATCGAGAACGACTTCCTGCAGGCCAGCGGCTCAACCCGCGCACGACGGACGCGCCGACTCGCGCCCCGACGTGCGCGAGAAGTCAAGTCCTGGGCAACATCAATAAGGACTTCAACTTCAACCAGAAACCCCCGCCGCCGTACCTGCTTCCTCTCCACCCGCCGTTCAGCTGAGCCCCGCTCCACTCCTCGCACTGCTACTCGCGCTCGGCCCAACCGCAGGTGGCGCGGCAGTTTCCCGGGCGGCTCGCCCCATTGCGAAGCGTTGCCTGGGCCAGTGTTCCGGAGTGACCCAAAGCGGCATGTGTTGACAGAGGACTTCAGGGATTCACATGTTTCTCTCGCCCTTCCTCCTTACGCTGCCCCGCGTGGAGAAGCTCCGGCTACGCATGCGGGACGCCGGCCTCACGTCGCCCACGGAGGAACTCTGTTCTCTCTTCGTCGTCGCGTTACCTCGCTCGCTCTCGAGCGTTCTCTACGTCGCGGCGGCCCGCGCGGTCGGACTCACCCAACCTGGCTGGACGAGCGACGGAGAGATCCTCAATCGCGATCGCGTGTCGAGGCGGCTGCAGTCCCTGGCCCCGACCGGCGAGCGCTTCACGCTGCCGGGTTCGGTGCCGGGCGTCTTCGCGAGTCTCAGCAGCTATCTCGACCAGGTGGCGCTGCGGCAGGGCTGCGCCTACAAGGATGTCGTGCAGCCCTTCGTGGTCGGGGGCTGGGACGGGCTTTGCGACTTCAAGGTTCTCAAGGTGCGTCGGAACGTGGCAGAGGTCGCCTACGCGATGCTGAAGCGGCAGTGGCTCTATCCCGCACAGGCCGCGACCATCTTCGGCGCCCATCCGTGGACGCTTGTCGAGGGGCTCTTCACGCGGATGCGGTGCTCGACGCGCTCCCGGGCGAGAGCGTCGAGTACGCGGACGCAGTGTTCGATCACGGTCCGCTCGAGGTCGCGCTCCGGCGGCTGTATCCGGAGGTGCCGCTCGCCGGCTTCGCTACATCGACCGCGGTTTCGCCCGAAGCGCCTGCGCCTTGAGACCGAACGACGAGACTCGCTCGTCTTCCGCCAGCTCGAGTGGATCGTCTCCGCGGTTCGTGAGCGATTGCGCTGGACGGCCGACGCGAGGAGATCGCCGAGGCGCTCCCGTAGTCGACGGCTGGTGAGCGTAATCTGACTTCGAGCGCTCGCCTAGGCCAGTGTTCCGGAATGACCCCTGAGGGCGATTTTGTCTCACCCGCCGAGCTAGTGCTGGGGCTAACGCCCTCCCCGCACCCACCTGGAGAGCCGGCCCGGCGGCTTGCCTGGCAGCCATTTCGTCTCCGGCGGAGGAGCCTGGAACTGCTCGAGCGCGTCAGCCTCAGCGGACCCGATCTTTAGCGTCACCTGGCCGGGGTAAATCAGACCAACCTGCTCGCCTGGCACATAGACGATCGGTCCCGGCTGAGAGGGCTCGAGGGCCAGGCCGTCGAATATGTCGTCCTGCTTGTCGCCCTCGATCTGGCTAACGGAACCGATCGACACGCCATCGGATGTAACGACGCTCCAGCCCTGCTCGATCTGTAGCCACGGACCGGATCGGCGGCGTCCGAACTCTCGCCTCCCGGCGGTGACAAAACACCCCCATGCATCTTCAAGGTATCCGAGCAGGCTCGTTGGCGGGCGCGTCGGTTCAGACTTCCAACATCAGCGCGAGAGGATCGACGGCTGGCCAGTGTCCTCTCGCCTGACCCCGATGAGGTGGGGCATGCCTTGGCAAGCTTCGAAATCCGAACGAACCCCGCGTCTGCCACTGCAACCGCCCGTCGGTGAAGACTGGCGAGCGAAGCTGGTGGATTCAGTGCCCGCATGGACGCGACCGCCAGTCTTCCGGGATGACCCTGAGCGTTAGGGCGTCATTGGTCCGCGGGCGTACGCTTGATCAGAAGGATGCGGTCTGCTTGGGGGTTGCCGATCGGTGGCAGACCCGATGCGGTCCCCCCAAGTTCGGCGCCAATGTTGGGGAGGTGAGAGCTATGAAGCGCTGGAGTGATGATTGGCATGTGATCGGTTCGAGAAGAGCGTATGGGCTGCGGCTTGCCGCAGCGCTTGTGGTCATTCCTGGAGTTTTGGGGACGGCTGGTGCCGCCTCTAGCTCGGCTTCCGCGCCGATTTCGGCACCGTTGATTGCCTACTGGAATGGAAACAGCTGGACGCAGCAGGTCGCTCCGAACCCTGATGGCTCGGGGACGCCACAGCGGTCGCGGCTGTCTCGCCGACAGACGCCTGGGCACTCGGCGCATCCGGCTATTCCGCTTCTGCGCCTGCGGCGCAATGGTTCAACGCCCTGGCCGAGCATTGGGACGGCTCCTCCTGGCAGCAGGTAGCCATGCCGACGCCCCCCAGTTCGTCCGGGGTGCATATTTCCGGCACGGCCGTCGTCTCCGCGACGGACATCTGGGCGGTCGGCTCCTGGGCTGACTTCGGCCCCGGTGATGGCCTGGTGCCGCTGATCGAGCACTGGAACGGCTCCGCGTGGTCGATCGTCCCCAGCCCTGTTCTTCCGCAGCCGGTCGCGAACCAGGCGCTCAGCTCTACGGCGTGGCCGCTGTTCGGCCTCGGATGCCTGGGCGGTCGGCTACATCGGCACCGGCACCCATCACTTCCTGATCCTGCATGCGATGGCAAAAGCTGGACGCGCGTGCCCGCTCCCCATAACGGCCCGCTGGCGGCCCTCTCCGGCGTCACTGCCATTTCAGCCACCGACGTCTGGGCGGTCGGAACCGTCCATACCAAGTATCTCAAGCACTTCATCACCGATACGGTCGCTCTACGCTGGAACGGCAAGGTCTGGCAGCGGATGCCGCCCCCCGGTGGGGGCAGCCTGCTGGCCGTAACGGGTAGCGAGAAGAACATCTGGGCCGTCGGCGGCTGGAACACTCGGGACTCCGGTGATGGCCAGAACCGGACATTGATCGTGCATTGGATCGGGCACTGGAAGTATTTCTCGGGGCATACCCGCTCCTCGAAATCCATTCAACAGCCACTCACCGGCATCGCCATGCTGCCCGGCAACGAGGGATGGGCGGTCGGCTACCACGAGAACGAGCACTCGCTGCAGAGCCAGACCCTGATCGAGCACTTCAGCCGCGGCGCCTGGTCGCCGGTCAAAAGCATGAACCCGGCCAGAGACGACCGGTTCGCAGGCGTAGCAGCGGCTTCACCAACGGCCGTCTGGGCGGTCGGCACGTATTTCCCCGGCAGTTAGAGGAGAACACCCGCGCCGCCGGCTGGTGGAGCACCACCGAGGCGGAGGATTCCTCTCGACGGCTCCAAGCAGAACAGGGACCGATCCAGCAGATCCAAGCGGCCCAGAATCAGCCAGGCATCCACAGGTTGACGGGTCACTCGGCTGGTCCAGTGTTCCGGAATGACCCCCGAGCAGGGTGGGCAGAATCAGCCTGGTGGACGTTACGCACACCTTCGCCGGGCTGCCGGTCGCCGACTTTCCCGCCGCCCATGACTGGTACGTGCGTCTACTGGGTCGGGGGCCGACATGTTTCGCCACGACAAGCGTTCGATCTGTCTTATCCACCGATAGGCGGACGGTGGGCTGGGCCAGTGTTCCGGAATGACGCCTGACGCTAAGTAGCGCCTGCTGACCAGCGATCAGGGCTTGCCCGGATGGCTCGCCGTGTTCGGCCGTACTCTCCGTTTCTCAAGAGGAAAGGAGCGGTTATGGGCACGCTCTTTACGGTCCTCGCGATCGCTTTGGTCGTTGCTGTGCTCGGCTTGGTGGCTTTCGTGTTCTTCGTAGAGCCGTTCGTGGATCATGTTGAGCGCTTCCGCGACTCGGGCGGCCGAAGGCTGGGCTCGAGCCCGCATCTCGATTGAGCGGGCACATCGAGGCTGTGCAACGCCACGGCAACTAAGACGTTTGCCTGTCTGCACAGCCCAGCGGATACGCCGGCGCCGCGTACCTTGGCAGCCGCGCGTCGAGTCGCTCGACGAGCTTCGGCCGCTGCTCGGGCTATGAGTCTTTCTTCTCCGCCCGTTTGAGGAACGGCTTGATGATGTCGATCGGTGCGGGGAAGACGATCGTCGTCGACGGTGTGCCGCTGATCTCGATCAGCGTCTGCAGGTAGCGGAGCTGCAGCGCGACCGGATGATCTTCGATGACGAGTGCGGCGTACTTCAGCCGCTCTGACGCCTGGAACTCGCCCTCGGAGTTGATGATCTTCGCGCGGCGCTCGCGTTCGGCTTCGGCCTGGCGGGCCATCGCCTTCTGCATCCCGCCCGGGATCTCGACGTCCTTGACCTCGACGATCGAGACCTTGATCCCCCACGGGCCAGTGGCCTCGTCGATGATCCCCTGCAGGATCGCGTTGATCTTCTCCCGCTCCGACAGGAGCTCGTCGAGCACGTGCTGGCCGAGCACGGCGCGGAGCGTCGTCTGCGCGATCTGGGACGTCGCCTCCATGTAGTCCGCGATCTGGACGATCGCGTCCTTCGGGTCGACGACCTTGAAGTACGCGACCGCGTCCACTTTCGCTGGCACGTTGTCCTTGGTGATCACGTCCTGGGGCGGGACGTTGAGCGTGATCGTCCGCAGGTCGACCTTCACCCACTGGTCGACTATCGGGATCTTGAAAACGAGGCCGGGGCCGCGCGGCGGATCGAGCAGCCGGCCGAACCGGAACAAGACCGCCCGCTCGTACTCCCTAAAGACCCGGACAAAGCCGAGCATGTCGAGAGCCTATCCCTATCTCCGCGCGCTCAACTGGAGCCCGTCGACCGCCTCGACCTCACACGAGCCATGGCAGCATCGCCTGGGCCAGTGTTCGGAATGACCCCTGAGCGGGTCAGGCCCGCATAATCCGCCTGAGATCCGTCGCCAAGAGCTTGCGGTTCGCTCCTGCCAGCTGCGGAGGCTGTTGGTAGGGGCCTTCAGACGATTCGGCGCTGGGTCCACCATCCGGCAAAGGCGATGAGCAGGACGCCGATGCCGGCCACGAGCGCGAACTCGACACCCTGAAGCTCCCAGAAGTGGCTCGTGGGTTGGTACAGGGCGGTCGTGTAGACGTGTGCGCCGGGGTGCGGTTGCGCGCAGGTGCTGGTGTGTGTGAACAGGCCGCCGGAACCGTTGGACATCCGCACGCAAGGGGCCCCAGCGCCGGGGAGTGGGCGTCCGTGCTTGTTGCTGATGAACTGGTTGATCACGAGCGCCTGATTCAGGTTCGGTTCGGCGCCCTCGCCAGCCAGGTCGTCTTAACCGGCGTGAGCAGCCGTTGCCGCAGCCAGCTGTCCATGAAGGACCGGCCGACGACGTAGACCACGAATGCGACGAGCAGGGCCGGCACCGTTCGCCGCCACAGCGCTCCGATCGCGACGGCGACACCGAGCACGAACACCGCGTAGGCGATCGGCACGATGCCCTCGGCGTCGTAGCTGTTCGTACTCAGCCGGCCGTTGAGGTGATCGAGTGGCGCGCGCAACCACATCGCGAGCCCGACGAAGCAGCCAGCCGCCGCCACCGACGCCACGACACCCAACCCAAGCTTGCTGGCGATCCAGCGGCGACGAGTGATGCTCTGCGTCCAGAACAAGCGGTAGGTGCCGTTGTCGAGGTCGAGCACGAAGGGGGCGGCGAACAGGAGCGCCACAAGCGCGGGCAGGAGCGTCGACCAGGTGAAGAGGATGTCCATACTGCTGAAACGCAACAGGAACGAGGCCACCAACGGGCTGCAAGGGCCGGGCTGGACGTTGCGGGCGCAGGCGCCGACACCTTCGTGGGAGTAGACCGACGCCATGTGCACTCCCACGGGGATCGCGACGGCTGCCAGCACCACGAGCATCGCCGCGGCGATCGCCATCTCGACGCGCTGCTGACGCCAGCCGACCCAAATCATCGCGCCGCCACGGCCGGCGCCTCCGTGCGAGCCGAGCCACCGGTTTGGCCTAGGTAGGCGAGCACGATCTCCTCCAGGTCGACCTCGTGCACTTCCCAGCGGGCGTCGTGGACGTGACCGTTCGCCCGCACGAGCAGCGTCGTCTGCCGCTCCGTGTGACTCTCGCGGATCACGTCGCGCACACGCGCAACATCAGCGGCGCTCGTGCGCGGGCCGGTGAGCAGACGATGACGGGCGAGAATGTCCTCGATCGGGCCGACAAGCTGCGTGCGGCCGTTGGCGAGGATGATCAGGTGGTCGCAGACCCGCTCGAGATCGGCGACGATGTGCGAGGAGAGCACGACCGTAATTCCAGTCTCGGTCACCGCGCTCAGCACGCCGCTGAGGAACTCCCGTCGCGCCAGCGGGTCGAGTGAGGCCACTGGCTCATCGAGCAGCAGCAGCTGCGGTCGCTTCGCCAATGCCAGCGTGAGCGCGACCTGGGCCTGCTGCCCTCCCGAGAGCGTTCCGACTCGCTGGCGGCGTGAGAGTCCGAGTTCGTCGGTGCGGCGCTCCGCAACTTCATAGCTCCAGCTCGGGTTCAGCTCCCGTCCGAGCCTAAGCGTCTCACCGACCGTGAAGCGGCGAGGCAGCGGATGATCCTGCGCGACGAAGCCGACGCGTGGAAGAACGCCGAGCGGTTCCTTGCGCGGGTCGTGCCCAAGCACGCTGATCGACCCCGTCGTCGCCTCGATCAGCCCAACCGCGAGCTGCAGCAACGTCGTCTTGCCGGCGCCGTTCGGGCCGACGAGCGCTGTCACCGACCCTAGTGGGATCGACAGGTCGCAGTCGTGCAGCGCCCACGTCGACCCGTATCGTTTTCCGAGCCCCGTCGTCTGGAGTGCCAGCCTGTCGTTCATGCCACCCGTGAGACGGACCGCGGACGAAGCGTGTCCGCGAACAAGGCCAAAAGATTCTCGTCGTCGAACCCGGCGGCGCGGCCGCGATCTAGCCAACGCTGCAGCGACGACCGCAGGGCCCTCACATCCTCGGGCGGCAACGGAGGCTTGCCGCTCGCGACGAACGTACCCACCCCCCGCCGACCCTCGACGAGCCCTTCCAGGTCGAGCTCACGGTAGGCGCGCAACACCGTGTTCGGGTTGATCGTCAGTTGCTCGACGACCTCCTTGACGGTGGGGAGCTGATCGCCCGGATGCAGGATCCCCAGCCGCACCGCCTGCCGCACCTGCTGCACGATCTGCAGGTAGGTCGGCACCCCTGAGCGTGTCTCCAGATGAAATTCGATCATTACCGTATTATCTAGACAGCTAGATAAAGCAATATCGCACATCTCCCGCGGTGTCAAGCAGGGGCGCCACCGAGCCCGAGAGGAAGGTCGAGGCATGTGGGCCAGTACGCCTACACCGTGGACGGAACGAGTCCGGCGAGCATCACAATGGTCCCTGACCGACGCACCGTGACGCTCACGGCGAGCAGCCACACGATCAAGCGCGGCGCGCGTCTGCATCTGGACGGCCTCTTGAGCTACGGGATAGGCAGTCCTCCGCCGACCGTATGGAGCTTTACGGACATGCCCGTCATGGTGTTGGCGCGGCACGACCGTCACCATCCCTTCCGGCAAATCGCCACAGGAAGCCTCGCCATCCGACTCGGGGACACTGACGGTTGGCCTTGGTGGCTAGACCTTCACCCCCAGGACGACGACCACCTACATCGCAGAAGTGAACTACGAGCCCGACTCCGGTCGTGCTGCCAGCTTCAGCGTCTGGCGTGGACGACGACCTTAAAGGGCTTGCTCATGGCGTCCTGCCAGACCTGACCGAGGCGCGCTCAGGGGTCATTCCGGAACACTGGCCTGCCCCTGCTGGGAGTGATTGGCGAAATGAGGGTTCAGATGGCTGCCCGGAGCGCGTCCGCCGCAGCTTGCAGGCGCTCACTGACCTCGGCTAGTTCTCGCGCTGCGAGGTCAATGCGTTCTTGTTGTATTTCGGTTCGGTCTCGTTGCTGGTCAGCGCGCGCTTGCTGATTGTCAGCGCGCTCGCGGAGCATCCGGACCTGCGTCTCCATCTCCGCGACCGTCCGTGTGAGATTGGCCAACTGGCCAGCGACTAGCGCGATGTCCTCCTTGGCTGTCACTTTTGCCTAGAAGTCTAAGGGCCGCCGGGGGTGAGGGTCAGCCGGATTACGCGGCGACCGGCACGACTCGCGCTCTCGCGAGCTCCAGCGCGAGCCCACCGAGGATCGTCAGAAGGGAGCCCTCTCGCTTGGGCCAGTGTTCCGGAATGACCCCCGAGCGACGGCAATGAAGCGGCCCGAAGACACGGGGTTTGCCGTCTCCGGGCCGCGGCTTCCTCAGTGTTGTTGACGGGACGTTGTCTCGCCTGGCCAGGAAGCCTTCGAGCTACTTCTAACGCCGCCAAGCTCGCACTTCATCAGTAGAAGCACTGACGAGCCCGGCAGGCCTGTGAACGATGGAGGCCGCCACGAGGGCGGCCTCCGTCACTTCCCGTTTGGGAAGGAGATCGGAGCTAGACGAGCTCCTTCCAGAACACCTTGATCTCCTCTGCGGGGAACGTCTCAGTCTCGAACACCTCGAGCTTCGCGATCTTGCCGAGGACGCGGAACGCGGCCTCGAGATTCGGATACTCAAAGATGCCGAGGTACTCCCACGGGCCCATGATTGCAAGGAACCGCTCGACAGTACCGCCCTCGGCCTCGACGATCTTGTGGATCTTGTCGAAGTACTCGGGGGTCTCATCGAGGTGCTCCCGCGCCATCGGCGCAATCCTGAAGAGCCCGACATAGGTGAACATCTGCCACCTTCTCCCTACTTAGGGGCATCGCTTAGAGCCCCACAAGAAAGAGTGTCTCTCCCACCGCAGCCAGAAACATCCGCAGAACTACCTACACCGGCGGCCTTCGCGCCGACGCCTGGAGTCTCTGGACGGACGGAGCCGAGTGGTGCGCGCGGCTCGACGGCCGGACGGCCGCTTGAAAGACTCTCGGCTGGGCCAGTGTTCCGGGATGATGCTCCTATGACTTGTCAAGGCATCAGTGGCTGCTGTTCGAGTAGTCGGTAGAGGTGGCGGGCGAGGTAGCGCTTGAGTAGCCGGGTTGCGTCGGCTTTTGCCTTCGGCGATCCGTTTGGCGATGTAGTCGCGGGTGGTGGGGTCGTGGTGGCGGCGGTGGAGGACGATCGTGTGGAGGGCTCGGTTGAGTTGGCGGTCGCCGCCGCGGCTGAGGCGGTGCCGGGTCGTTTGGCCGCTTGAGGCGGGGACTGGGGCGACGCCGGCGAGGCGGGCGAAGCAGGTTCAGAGCGCAGCCGGCCGCGGTGCGACCAGGAGACGATCAGCTGGGCGGCGACGATCGGCCCGACTCCCGGCTCGTCGAGCAGCGCTGGGGTGAGTGCGCGTACCCGGGCGAGGATCTCCCGCTCGAGCTCGCCGGCTTCGACCGTTGCGGCTTGGATCCGGCGGGCGAGGCTGCGCAGCACGAGCCGGGTCGCGAGCTCGTCGGCTGCACCGGCGCGGCGGAGCCTGCTGCAGCGGGCGAGCAGCTTGCCCTCGGATAGCCGACGCAGCTCCTGGCGGAGCGGCTCCGGCGCCGTGACGATCACTGCACGGAGTTGCGTCAGTGCTTCGCGACGGACGTCGACGGCGCTGCTGCGCGCAACCAGCAAGACTCGCAGCGCCTCCCGCCGCTCACCGCTGCGCGGCAGCGCGAGCGTCTCGCTGGCGAGCGCTGCCCGAGCCGTCCGGACCGCGTCGAGCGAGTCGTCTTTGCCGACCAGCCGCCGCTCGCTGCGTGGTGTGCGGTTGATCTCGAGCACGGCTTCGCCGTGCTCGCTCAGAGAGCGGGCGAGGCCGGCCCCGTAGCTGCCCGTGCCCTCGACCGCCCAGGCGCGTCGACCCGGCGCTACCCGCTCAGCGAAGCGAAGCGCCTCCCGATAGCCGCGCCCATCCGCGCCAATCGCCCTCCTCGCCACCACAGCACCCGCAGGCGCCGTCACCACCGCCAGGACGTGCTCGTCGCGGTGGGTGTCGACGCCGATCACGTAGTCCAGCTCGTCTGCAAGCATCCGACTCGATCCTCCGACTCCGTTGGCAGGGTCCGGTGGTGCCGGTCTGAGCAAGGGAAACCGCAGCGGCAGGACTGTGATGAGTCACGCCCCTCGGGCGGACAAGCTCCTGATCAAGCCAGCAGCGGACGCCAGACCGGCACCGCCGCACACGCGCGGACAGATCAATCCCAAGGCACGCATCAAGCGGCCAGACACCTGACGAGTCACACACGGCACGGCAGCAACCAGGCTGGCGAGCGTCCCAGACAGACACCCCTCACCGAGTCTCACAGACCCCTGACAGTGCCTTGACCGGGCGCGCGCCTGGTAGCTCGGGCAAGATCAGCAGGTGCTTCTCGCTCATCACTCCGAGGGAGACGGTCGTTCGTGGATGAGCTAACGGCCGAGTTGCGGTCGTTCCTCGATCAAAGACGCTGCGCGGTGCTCGCGACGCACGACTCGGGCGACACGATCCACTTGACGCCGATCTGGTTTCTCTTTGAGGGCGGCTGTTTCTACTTCGAGTCGTCGTCGACGAGTCGGAAGGTCAAGAACGTCGAAGAGAGTCCCTCAGCCTCGGTGGTGGTCGATGCGCGAGAGCCGGGACGGGAGCGATGGGTGTCCGCTTCGGGCCGAGTTGAGATCGTGCGCGACGCCGAGTCGGCGTCGATCAACAGTCGCATCCGACGCCGCTACCTCGCCGAGCCAGCGCTCGACGGCCCACTCGAAGCCGCCCTCGCCGCGGCGGACGATGTGACGCTCAAGCTTGTGCCGACCGCGTGGCAGTCCTGGGCGGCGCCGGTGATGGAATCGCCAGAGCGACTCTTCCTCGCTGTCGACCCCTAGCCGAGTGCCACAACCCTCGCCTTGGCCAGTGTTCCGGAATGACCCTTGGCCGACGCGGAGTTGGCAAGCCAGGGTCGATAATCTGACTGGGTTCAGCGTAGGACTCGTGAAGGGTGGTGGAGAGTGTCGTTACGCGAGAGGCTGCAGCGC
The DNA here is from genome assembly GCA_963796555.1 of uncultured Actinomycetes bacterium. Taxonomy (GTDB): domain Bacteria; phylum Actinomycetota; class Thermoleophilia; order Gaiellales; family Gaiellaceae; genus Palsa-739. The sequence continues at coordinate 17,073 of CAWCLZ010000004.1, forward strand.
TGGGCAGACGGCAGCTGGGGAGTCGGTGGCAGCCGCGGGGGCGCCGGCACTGACCTTGGCGGGGCGCTTCGCACGCCAGCCGACGTCGAGGAGATGGCCGAGGACGCCGGAGCGGAATCCGACAGACCGGAGCAGGAGCGCGAGCGGCAGGAGGAGTTCGGTTCGGAGCTGTAGAGCCAGAGCGTCAGGCGAGGGCTGCCTCGCCTGGGCCAGTGTCCTCACGCCTGACCGCTGATAGGTTCGTCTCGCCGTCCGGCCCCGGATCGGAGGAGAGATGTTCCGCTACAGGCTCCGCTCGCCGGACGGGGACGATCTCGGAGAAGCGACCTACGCCCAGATGAAAGAATCGACCACGCGGTGTGGGCAATAGTCGCTTCTGCGGGCGGAATAGGCGTACTCGCGGCGTGGACCTTCCCTCTTGCCATCGGCTTCCTCGCGGCGTGGACCTTCCTTCTTGCCCTCGGCTTCCTCTACTTCGTTCCGACGATCATCGCCTACATCCGCAAGGTGCCGAACATCGGCTCGGTCGTCGTGATCAACCTCTTCCTGGGCTGGACTCTCCTCGGTTGGATCGTCGCGCTGGCGATGGCCGCCCGCAGCACTCCATGATCAAGCCGGGTGAGGAGATTCACCTCGGCGCGGGCAAACGGTTCCGCGTTCTCGACGTTGTCCCGTTCGAGGAGGAGGACGAGTCGCCGTTCGTGGGGCTGCTACAGGTCGGGGCGGCGTGAGCGCACCGTCGTCTGTGTCGATGACCGTGCTCATTCTTGGGTTCGGCGAGGCAGGAGGACGAGTCCGCAACTCGCCAGACCCAGCAGACGCGCAGGGTTTCGCGGCGATCTTCGAGAGCCTGGCTTGGGCTGGCGTCATCCGTGACCGCCTGAAGAAAGACGTAAAGTCGATCCCGCCGATCATCAACGGCCTGTGGTTCGTCCGGAATCTCGTGCTGCACCAGGGCGCCGACGTTGTGCGGGTGATCAACACCTACGGCGCCGGAACCTTTGGAAGCGCAACCTTCGGTGGCGCCCCGTTCGGCGGCGGATTGACGATCAACTCGTACGTCTTCCCGCCGCGGAGCCAGCTTCCAGCCGGTCGATCAAAGGTCGGCGGCCCCGACTACGACGCGCTCGTTGCCGGTGAGCCGATCGGAGTCGTGTTCGCTCGCGCGCTGGCCGCGCTCTGAAGGCGCTGCGCGAGCGCGGCGACTAAGGGGTAGCCGAGCGATCCCGTAAGATCGTCGGCGAGTCGTCTTCGGTCGTCTCGCTTCCATTCATTCCGCTTCGAGGGTCGCCGCTGGCGGCCCTCTGGCGTTCCGGAGGGCCACGCGCGCCGATACGGCGTGTAGGTTTCCTCTCGAATGAACGAAGCAAGACACACGGGACGGCTATGGCGGACGATGCTGCAGTAGCCCTCGACTCGTTCGGGGTCAAGCGCGACGGCGACCGGGTCTCGACGCCGGAATCCCGTAGGCGCTTCGCTGTCGCGCTGCGCCGGCAGGCGGCCGCGCAGTTCGGTCTCCAACCGCCGCAAGACGATGCGACGGACGAAGAGCTCCGCGCCATCGACGCGATCGTCGCTGCGGCTGCCGCGCGCGAGAAGACGGTTACGCCTCTTACGGCCGCGGTCGGCGTAGCTACCGCGGCTGCCGTGGTGGCTCGCCCGCGCGAGCATCGGAGCTCCACCAGGTCGGCGCAGGCTCGCGCCCCGGACGACCCCGCTCGACCTCGACCTAGAGCCCTAGCCCGGAGGGCGGGCGCGTGAGCGCCGACCGCGACACGGTCCAGCTCGACGAGGCCATCGCGGACCTCCTCCTGCTGCTCGAGCGTGAGGCGGCGCTATGCGCCCTGGCCGTCCCGGCCGGAGTCGAGCATCGCCTCACCTGCGCGCGGGCTGATGTTCGCAGGCTCCACCTTCGCGCCGAGCCCGGCTCGAGCCTCGAAGGGCTCGCCGACCGTCTCGCTGGCCACCTGGAAGCGCTGTGGCTGCAGCTGGCCCCGACCGCGGCCGACCTCGTCAGGGCTGGTCTCGACGTCGCCGAGGCGCTCGAGCGAGTAGACCGCGCCGCGGCACGGATGGGCGGACGGCCGTGACCCTCGAACACTCCTGGCAGCCGCTCAACCTCCTCGACCTCGCGGCGAATCCTCCCGAGCCTCCGATGATCGGCGGCCTCGTCTACCGCGCGAAGCGCGTCCTCCTCTCCGGGGAGACCGAATCACTGAAGACGTGGCTGGCGCTGATTCTCGCCAAAGCCGAGATGGACGCCGGCTATGCCGTCGCGTGGGCCGACCTGGACGCGATGGGCGCGGGTGAACTGCTCGACCGGCTGCGGCTGCTCGGCGTCTCAGACGAGACCATCTCGGAGCGGTTCCTTCACTTCGAGCCGACCGAGACGCTGAAGAACGGCCGCCTCGACGACGTCTGCGCGCTTCTCCGTGACCGCGCAGTGCGGCTCTTCGTGGTCGACGCGTTCAACCCGATGCTCAACCTGCACGGGCTCGACCCGAGCTCGACCACCGAGGTGGAGACGTTCTGGCGCGAAGTTGCCGCACCGATCACGCTCGCGGGCGCGTCGCCGACGCTGCTCGACCACGTCGTCAAGAACGCGAAGGCCGGAGACAAATACGCATACGGCTCGGAACGGAAGGCGTCGGGCGCGAACCAGCACATCGGCTTCCGACTGCTCTCGCCGCTCTCGCGTGGAGGCACCGGCAGTGCGCTCCTCTCGACCCATAAGGACCGCGGCGGCTACCTGCCGCGTCCGACCGTCGGCCGACTCGTGCTCGTCTCGGACGGTGAGCGCATCAGCTACGGCCTCGAAGCCGACCACAGCCGAACCGGCGACAAGTTCCGGCCGACCGTGCTCATGGAGCGGACGAGCCGCGCGCTAGAGAGCTGCACCGAGCCGAAATCACAACGGTGGATCGAGGGGAAGGTTCAGGGGAAGGCGCCGGCGCTTCGCACGGCCGTCGCAGTGCTCGTGGATGAGGGCTACCTATCGAAGGAAAAGGTAGGACGGGCCTTCGAGCTCAGCTCCGCAAGGCCCTATCGAGGCGACGACGACCCCGTCCTTACGAACGACGAGGAGGGTGCGTCCCCGATGCGTCCCCAATGCGTCCCAGACCTTGTCTCGGTGACCCACGAGCCGGATGCGTCCCCGCGTCCCCTGCGTAGCAGGGACGCGGACGCACCTCCGGCGGCCACCGCGTCCCCGCATGCGTTCCCTGGTGCGTCCCCGAACGGCGTCCCCGATGCGTTCCAGTCAATGCCGGTCTCGTGGTCTGACGCGGAAGAAGCGCCGCCGCTGCCCGACGAGGAAGCCGATGCGATCGCGGCGCTGCTTGAGGAGGGCTCGTGAGTCGCGCCGGCCGTCCCAGCGTCCGCCGCGCCAAGCTGCGCGCGCTCTACCTGCTCCGGCGGATCCCCGACGACGCACCGACACGGTTCAAGAACGCGCTCGCAATCCGGAACGCTTGCGCCACCTCAGGCCGCTGTCCCGACTGTGGCGTCCGCGGCACCGTGCACGGGCCCGATGAGCGCGGGTTCATGCACCTCGTCTTCGAGCACGTGGACGGCTGCGGCGTCCTCACCGACGGGACGGTCGCGTGACCGAGCCGCTCCTCACGGCGCGCGAGCTCGCTGACCTGCTCGGCTTCTCCGCCGGGACGGTCGTCGACTGGACCGAGCGCGGCGAGCTGCCCGCGTTCAAGGTCGGCGGCCGGCTCAGGTTCCGCGAGTCGGAAGTCCTCGACTGGCTCGAGGCGCGAAGGGTGAACGGGCCGGCGACGGGAGAGGAAGTGTCACCCGCCCCTACCGTCGAGCCGACCCGTCGCGTAGTGTCGCAGGCGTCACCCGTCCCACTCAGTAGAGGAGGAACCGATGCCCGCTAGACAACGTGGCGCGGTCGTGAAGCGCGGCCCTGGCAACTGGCAGGCCCGCTACCGCGACGAAGACGGCCAGCAGCGCGGCCAATCCGGCTTCGAGACGAAGACCGACGCCCGTGACTGGCTCGACGGCAAGCTGCCCGAGGTCGCGGCGCTCAGACGCGGCGAGCAGGCGGCGCTCCGTCGCCGGAACCCGCCGACGCTGGGCGAGCTCGTCGACGAGTTTCTCGGCCAGCACAACGCCGAGAAGAACACGATGCGCGGCCTGCGCGAACGGCTCGCGTACGCGACGCGCGGCCCGAAGCGCGACGGCCAAAGCGGCTTCGCCGACGTTCGCATTGACCGGCTCGACCCGGCCGCGATCGGCGCATGGCGCAAGCGGCTACCGGAACGGTCCGCCTGGGGCATCCACAAAGCGCTGCGGCAGGTGCTCAACTACGCGGTACGGATCAAGCTGCTCGACGAGAACGTCGCCGCGCTCGTCCCGAACCCGGAGCCGAAGCGGCGCGAAGTCGAAGCGTTCGACACCCTGGAGACGCTCGACGCGGTCGGAGACGAGCTCTCAGAGCGTTACAGGCAGCTTCCCGCCTTCGTCGCGCTCACCGGCCTACGCCCGGAGGAGTGGATGGCGCTCGAGCGGCGCGACATCGACCGGCAGGCAGGCGTCGCCCACGTTCGTCGCGTCTACACCGCCGGCGAGATCAAGCTGGTCGGCAAGAACACGCGCTCGCTGCGAGCCGTCCCGCTGCCGGCACGCGCGCTCGAGGCCGTCGACGCGATCCCGGCACGGCTCGACACGCGGCTCCTATTTCCGGCCGAGCGCGGCGGGCATATCCACCTCGACACTTGGCGCAGCCGCGAGTGGACACCCGCGCTGAAGGCGGCAGGCGTCGCGCAGCGCGGCCCGTACGCGCTCCGCCATACCTACGCGACGTGGTCGATAGCCGCCGGCGTGGAGCTCTACACGCTGGCCCGGTTCATGGGCACGAGCATCGAGCAGATCGACCGAACCTACGGCCACCTGATGCCCGACGCGATTGAGCGGACGCGCACCAGGCTTGACACTTTCGTATGTTCGTTCCCGGAGCGTTCCCAGACGGCCGAGGAAGGCGACTAGATGCGAACCTGCGAACCTCCTGCAAACCGTACGAATCGGGGCGGCGAGATTCGAACTCGCGACCTTTGGTCCCCCAGACCAACGCGCTAACCAGGCTGCGCCACGCCCCGCAGGCGAGGCAAACCGTAGCTCATGGGACCTCCCCGTTCGGCCGCGCCGTAAGGGTGGCATGCGCAGACTCCTCGTACTCGCCGTCGCACTCCTGCTCGTTCCGGCCGCGTCCGCCCGCCCGTCGGACAATCGGCCAGTCGCTCTCGTCGCGGCCGAGACCGCGAACGAGGTTCTTGCCGTCTCGCTCGGCCCGCACGGAGGCCACGTGCTCAAGCGCGTTCACGTCGTCGATCCGCTGATGGTCGCCGCGCCGTTGCACGGCCCTGCCGTGGTCCTCAGCCCCGCGACCGGCAGCGTGACGCTGCTGGCGTGGCCCAGCCTGCGGCCGGTCAAGGTCTTCCACGGCTTCCGTGATCCGGAGGTCGCGCGAATCGCCCCCGGCGACCGCTACGCGTACGTCGCCGACGGAGGGACGGGCGATCTGACCGTGATCGACCTCGAGCGGCAGCGGATCGTCCGCCGTCTTCACGTCGGCGCCGGCGCGCACCACATGTCCTTCAGCCCGGACGGCAAGCGCCTCTGGATCGCGCTCAGCGAGGTCGCGACCACGGTCGTCCGGCTCGACACCTCCGACCTGGCGCGCCCGCGGATCGCCGGCCGGCTCCATCCACGCTTTCCGTCGCACAGCGTCGGCTTCGCACCCGACGGCCGTACCGTCTGGCTCAGCTCGGCACGGGCGCCGTACGTCACGGTCTACAACGCCGCGACGGGCAGGGTCGTGAAGGTCATCCGGGCCGGGCGCGCTCCCCAGGAGGTTGCCTTCTCCGGCGCGCGGGCACTGCTTACGAGCGGCTACGGCTCGTCGATCGAGGCGGTGCTGTGGCGGACCTACCGGCGGCTCGGCACCGTGCCGATGCCGTACGGCTCGTTCAACCTCGCCACGTTCGGCGGGCAGGTCGTGACGTCGTCGTTGTTCACCGGCCAGGTCGTGGAGCTCGAGGCCGGGACGCTGCGGCGGTTCTGGACGACCAAGGTCGCGCCCGCGACGCGGTACGTCGCGATCTCGGTCTGGCCGCGCTAGCCGACGTGGAGCGTCTAGCCCAGATCCACGCCACGGTCGTCGATCGGTATCTCGCAGATGTACGCGGCGAACGGTCCACCCTGGCAAGGCTTAAGCCGATACCGGAGCACCGGGCGAAGCGAGCTGAGCGGACCCGCGAGTAGTACTTCGTGGGAGAGGACGGCCAGCGTTTGTCCGTGCGTCGCAAGGATCGGGGCGGGAAGAGGCACGGTCCTCGACAGAGTCGCGGTGCGATCCCGCACCGTGTACACCCGGCCCACGATGTGCGGGGCGACGCGCGCAGAGACGATGAGCCTGGTGCCGAGCCAGGCGACGCCGCGCGTCTGGCCGCGCCAGAGGACCTCGTGACTGTGCTCGCCGACCAGGAGTGCCGCACTCTCGGTACCGATCGCGAGCTGAGCGCCGCCGGCCGCGAAGGCCAGGTGTGCCGCCCGGCGAGCTTGAGGCCAGCTGATTACGTGGTGCGAATCATGGCCCAGGTCGTAGATGATCGGCCTGCCTCCAGATCCCACGTACGCGAGCGCGAGCGAGTCCGCGCGCCAGGAGGGCGTCACGCCCTGCGCGTTCCGGTCGAGCACTGTGTCGTGCGTCCCGTCCCCCCAGATCATGTGTAGGACGAGCTTCCGCGTGTTCGTTCGGACGACGTAGGCGACGCGGAGGCCGTCCGGCGCCCAAGCCACCGACGCAACGGTGCCGCAGGCTCGGTCCAGGTGCGCGCAACGGACGCCGGTCGGCCGAGACCACGCGCGGCGGCCGGTCGGGGCCAACGCGACGAGCGTACGCCCTATCCCCGCCGCCACGTAGAGGCCGTGCGGCGACAGGGCGGCCGACGTGACGGGCAGGCCCTGCAGGCGGAAGCCGCTCTTCGTGGTCGCCGAAAGCTGGCCGTAGACGATGGCCGAGATGCCGTCGGCGCCCTTCGGCAGTAGGAGCCCGGAGGTCAACGGCACTTTCTTCGTTTGCGTGCCGAGGCTGACGTGTAGTGCGCCTGCCGCTGCCAGCGACCCGGCGGCGATCACGAGCAGGACGACGCCTGCGGCGAAGGCGAGAACTGCGGTGCGGAACCCACGGTTGGGAGAGGCGACCGGCTGAAGCGCCTGCAGTGCCCGATGGAGCGCCTTCTCCCCCGCTCCCGGATCCGGCTCGGGCGCCTCGGTGAACATCGTCTCCAGCTGCCGCTCGAGCTCACTCGGCATGCTCGACCTCCATCGACTCGCGCAGCTGCTCGAGCGCGCGCGCGAGCCGTGAGTTGACGGTGCCGACCGGGAGGTCGAGCGCGTCCGCGATCTGCTTCGGCGTCATCCCGACCCCGTAGCGCAGGACGACGACGACACGCCGCTCGAGGGAGAGCTCGGCGACCACGGAGAGCAGGCCCCGGTCCCCCGTCGCATGCGCGGGCGCGAAGTCCGGAGTGTCCGGGAGCTCCGCGTCGGAGAGCCGGCGTTCCGCCCGCAGCACGTCGAGCGCGCGGTTCGCCACGATCCGGTGCAGCCACGGCCCGAACGGGCGATGCTCGTCGAACCGGCCAAGCGCTGCGAACGCGCGCTCGAACCCGTCGGCGGCGACGTCGTCCGCGAGCGAGCGGCGTCCCGTGATCGCGTAGGCAGCCCGCCAGGCGTCGCGCCAGTAGCGACGAAAGAGCGCAGCGGCAGCCGCCCGGTCGCCGCGTCGCGCCCGCCGGACGAGATCTCGGTCACTCGGTTCACGCACTCCTCTGCAGTCTGGTACGAACGGGCGGTGTTTGCGCGTCCCGGAACGGTGATACTCCCGGCGTGACCGACTGGCAGGCACAGGACGACGCGCTCGTGCGGGAGTTCGAGCTGCCCTCGTTCGTCGCCGCGATCGACTTCGTCGACCGGCTCGCAGAGCTCGCGGAGAGCGAGAACCACCATCCCGACATCGACGTCCGCTACCGCCGCGTCACCGTTCGCTGGACGACGCACTCCGAGGGCGGGATCACCGAGAAGGACCGCGAGATGGCGGAGCGGACGGCCGCTCTTGCCGCCGCGTAGCCCGTAGCTGCGCCGGTAGAAGGTAAATCCTGAAGAGAGGGCTGAGATGCACACGACCACGTACCTGATCGTCGGCGCCGGGATGACCGGTGACATGGCGGCGAAGGGCATCCGCGAACACGACTCCGACGGCTCGGTCACGATGATCGGCGCCGATCCGCACCCGCCGTACAAGCGGCCGCTGCTGACCAAGGGGCTGTGGCAGGGTGCGCCCGAGGAGAAGCTCTGGCGCGAGCCCGCGGAGGGCGTCGAGCTCGTCACCGGCCGCCGCATCGTCTCGCTCGACCTCGCGGCGCAGACGGCGACGAACGACGCAGGCGAGGAGTACTCGTGGGAGAAGCTCCTGCTCGCCACCGGCGCCAAGCCGCGCGAGATTCCCGGCGCCGAAGGCGTGATCTGGTTCCGCACGCTCGACGACTACCACCGCCTGCGCGAGCTCGCGCCGGAGGGCTCGCACGTCGTCGTGATCGGCGGCGGCTTCATCGGCTCGGAGATCGCGGCCGGTCTCGTCGGCAACGGGTGCCGCGTCACGATGCTCTTCCCGGAGCCGGGGATCGGCTTCCGCCTCTTCCCGCTCGGGCTCTCGCAGTTCGTCGCCGACTACTACCGGGAGAAGGGCGTCGACGTGCGCACCGACGAGCTCGTCGCTTCGGCCTCGGGGAGCCGGGTCGAGACCGAGTCCGGTCTTGCGCTCGACGCGGACGCCGTCGTCGCCGGCCTGGGCGTCGTCGCGGACACCGAGCTGGCGCAATCCGCCGGCCTGGAGGTCGACGATGGAATCGTCGTGGACGAGTACGGACGGGTGCCCGGGCACGAGAACGTCTTCGCCGCCGGCGACGTGGCGCGCTTCCCCGTGCGCGCGCTCGGGACGACGATGCGGATCGAGCACGAGGATCACGCCAACTCGCACGGCAAGGCGGTCGGCGCGAACATGGCCGGGGCCGACGCCCCGTACGACCACCTGCCGTTCTTCTACTCCGACCTGTTCGACCTCGGCTACGAGGCGGTCGGGGTCGTCGACTCGCGGCTGGAGGTCGTCGAGGACTGGCAGGAGCCGAACCGCAAGGGCGTCGTCACCTACGTCGAGGACGGCAAGCCGCGCGGCGTGCTCCTCTGGAACGTGTGGGACAAGATCGACGCCGCCCGCGACCTGCTCCGCTTGGGAGAGGGAGTCTTTGCCGTCTAGCGCCCTGGCCCGGTCGCGCAAGCCGCGGCACGGGACGGAGCTCGTGTGCGAGAAGGTCTTCCGGCCGCTCGCGCACCCGCTCGTCCTCCTGTGTGCGCGCCTGCGCGTGCCGCCGCCGCTCGTGGTCGTCGCTGCGGGTGCGGCCGGTCTCGCGGGCGCCGTCGAGCTCGGACGCGGCTCGCTGCTCGCGGCCGCGCTGCTCGTCCAGCTCAAGACGCTGCTCGACAACGCGGACGGCCAGCTCGCGCGGCTCACCGGGCGGACGAGCGCGTTCGGCCGCTATCTCGACTCGGAGGTCGACCTGCTCGTGAACGCGGCGCTCTTCGTCGCGCTTGCCTGGACGACCGGACGGGCTGCGGTTGCCCTCGCCGGCTTCCTCGCGTTGACGAGCGTCCTCAGCCTCAATTTCAACGTCGAGCGGCTGTCGCGGGCCGGCGCGGCGGAGCCCGAAGCCGAGGCCGAGGGAGGCGCCACGGCGATCCTGCGCCGGCTCTACCGCTTCGCCTACGCGCCGCAGGACCGGCTCGCGGAGGCGCTCGTCGCGCGGCGTCCGGCTCTCACGAGCCCGCTTGCCGTGTCGCTGCTCGCCAACCTCGGCATGTCGACGCAGCTCGCCGCGTTTGGTCTTCTGATGGTCCTCGGACACCCCAGCGCCTTCGCCTGGCTCGCAGTCGCGGAGGTCTTGCTCATCGCGGTCGTGCTCCTGCCGCGGCGCGCGCCCGAGAGACGGGAGGAGATCGCGTGAGCAGCGGCAACGTCTTCGAGCTTCCCGCCCACGACGGCGATGCGGCGCGCGATCTCACTCCCGCGGACTGGGCGCGGCTCGAGCACAACGCGGCCGAGATCTTCGCGGCGCTCGGCCTCGACCTCGAGACGCCGGGCACGCGCGACACGCCGCGGCGGTTCGTGCAGGCGCTCTTCGACGCGACCGCCGGCTACGACGGCGATCCGAAGCTGCGCACGGTGTTCCCGGCCGAGCGGCCGGAGGGTGTCGAGGGCCGCCACGCGCAGATCGTCGAGGGTCCGGTCGGCTTCTACGCGCTCTGCGAGCACCACGCGCTGCCGTTCCACGGCCGGGCCCACGTCGGCTATGTCGCCGGGGACGAGATCCTCGGCATCTCGAAGCTCACGCGTCTCGTGCGGCTGTACGCGCGCCGCTTCACGGTCCAGGAGCGGCTCGTTGAGGAGATCGCCGACGGGTTGCGCGAGCTCGCGGGCGCGCGCGGCGTCGCGGTCAGGCTCGAGGCGGCGCACATGTGCACGGCGATGCGCGGCGTCGAGGAGGACGGTTCGCTCACGGTCACGACCGTCTGGCGCGGCCTGTACGACGAGGACGAGTCTCTGCGCTCCGAGTTCCTTACGCTGACCGGGTGATCGAAGCCTTCACGGTCCTCGCGGAAGACGGGGACCTGCCGCGGTGGGCCGTGCCGGAGCAGCTCGCGGCGCTCTACGGCGGCGGGATCGGCTTCGACGAGCCGTGTGTCGTGGCGAACTTCGTCGAGTCCCTCGACGGTGTGGTGGCCGTGCCAGGACTTCAGCGCTCGCACGCGGTGATCGGCGACGAGAGCGAGGCGGACCGGTTCGTGCTCGCATTGCTGCGCGCCTGCGCCGATGCGGTCGTCGTCGGCTCGGGAACGCTGCGGGCCTCACCGCAGGGGACCTGGCGCATCGACCGGGCCTATCCGCCGGCCGCCGAGGCTCTGGCCGAGTTGCGCGCGCAGCGGAGTCGGCCCGAGCAGCCGCTCGTCGTGGTCGTCACCACCGGCGCGTCGCTCGATCCGTCGCACCCGGTGCTCGAATCCGGTGCGCTCGTGCTCACGACGGGCGGGGCCGCGGCTCGCCTACGGGCTGGGGTTCCCGGAGCCGCCGAGGTCGTCGCAGTGAACGAGGGCGAGGCGGTCGACCTTGCGCGTGCCCTGGCGCTCCTGCGCGACCGCGGCTGCCCGGTCGTCCTCACGGAAGCCGGGCCGTCGATGTTCGGCTCGCTCGTCGCCTCGCAGCTGGTCGACGAGCTGTTCCTCACCGTCTCCCCCGTCCTGGCCGGCCGCGCGGCAGCCCCCCGGCTCGGGCTCGTCGAGGGCGTCGAGCTTCTGCCGCACACTCGCGTGGCGGGCCGGCTTCGCTCGGTGCGAGCGCACGGCTCGCACCTGTTTCTCCGCTACCGGCTTCGCTAGCCGGGCTTGTTGAGCTGCCGGTAGAGCCGGTCGATCAGCGCGGGCATCGCCTCGAGCCGCTCGGTGATCATGCGGAGCCGGTACTCGCGAAAGTGCTCGGGCTCGACCTCGAGCGCGTCGGCCAGCGTGGCCACGACGTCGTTGGAAGGGACGGGACGGTTCCCGTGCACGAGATGGTTGAGGTAGCCGGCGGAGAGCCCGGTCCGGGCGGCGAGCTGCCGGTAGGTCACGGCCTGCTCGTCCATCAGGTGCTCGACGGTCTCGCCGAACCCCTCCTCGCTGAAGCGCCTCCGCTTTGCCACCGCTAGGCCTCCTTGCCGAGCTCGGCAACATCTAATCGTTTCTCGGCGCCGTCTGCGCGGTTTCTTACATCGACCTTGCCGTCCTCGAGGCTCTTCTTGCCCGCCGTGACGCGGACGGGGCAACCGATCAGGTCGGCGTCGGCGAACTTCTCCCCCGCCCTCTGGTCTCGGTCGTCGAGGAGGACGTCGAGCCCGGCTGCCGAGAGAGCCTCGGCCGCCTGCAGCGCGATCTCCTCGGCGCCGGGAAGCGCCACGACGTGGATGTCGTACGGCGCGACCGACTGTGGCCACACGATCCCGTTCTCGTCGTGCGATTGCTCGACGATCGCCGCCATCGTGCGCGCGAGGCCGATGCCGTAGCTGCCCATGACGAGCGGCTTCTCGCGCCCGTCCTCGTCGAGAAACGTCGCGCCGAACGGCTTCGAGTGGAAGGTGCCGAGCTTGAAGATGTGGCCGACCTCGATCGCCGTCTCGATGCGGAGCGTGCCGCCGCACTCCGGGCACGCATCTCCGTCCTTGGCCTGGCGGATGTCGGCGAAGGTCGGCTCGTAGTCGCGGCCTGCCTGGACGCCGCGGAGATGCTTGCCGTCCTCGTTGGCGCCCGCGACGTACTGGCCCTCGCGGAGCGCCTCGTCGGCGATCACCTCGAGATTGACGCCGACCGGCCCGAGCGAGCCGCCGCCCGCTCCGAACGCGTCGCGAATTTCCTCGTCGGTCGCCGGGCGGAACGCCGCCTCGAAGAAGGTCTCGAGCTTCCCCTCGCTCAGCTTGTCGTCGCCGCGCACGAGCGCGAGCACGAGGCGGTCTCCGGTCACGACGGGGAGTGCCTTCGCTGTCGCCGAGGCCGCGACCGTGAGGAACTCGGCGAGCTCCTCGATCGTCCCCACGCCGGGCGTGTCGACCAGCTCGGGGGCGTCGAGCCCCGCCGGCAGCTCGGCGGGAGGCGGTGTGCCGCGCGCCGCTTCGGCGTCGGCGAAGTAGTCGCCGTTCTCGCAGCGCATCAGCTCGTTCTCGCCCGAGCCTGTCGGCGCCAAAAAGTCGCGCGAGACCTTGCCGCCCATCACACCCGACTCCGCCTCGACCTCATACGCCTCGAGGCCGCAGCGCTCGAAGATCCGGATGTACGCCTCCTCGTGCCGCGCGAACGCGGCATCGAGCCCGGCCTCGTCGGCGTCGAACGTGTACGAGTCCTTCATGATGAACTCGCGGACGCGCAGGAGGCCGCCGCGCGGGCGCGGCTCGTCCCGGTCCTTGGTCGAGAAGTGGTACCAAACCTGCGGCAGCTGCTTGTACGACTGGATCTCGCGCGCCAGGAACGTCATCGACTCCTCGTGCGTCCACGAGAGCACGAACGGCCGGCCGCCGCTGTCGTTCACGTGGAACAGGATCGGAACGTCGATTCGGCCGGTCGTCTCCCACAGCTCGGCGGGCGTGAGTGTCGGCGAGAGCATCTCCTGGCCGCCGATCGCGTCGATCTCCTCGCGGATGATCTGCTCGATCCGCATGTGCACGCGCCAGCCGAGCGGCAACATCGCCCACAGCCCCGCGCCGATCTGGCGGATGAAGCCGCCGCGCACGAGCAGCTGGTGCGACGCAGCCTCCGCGTCGGCGGGTGCATCGCGCAGGGTCGGCAGGAAGAGCTGTGAGGCTCGGCGGATCATCGGGTCTCGCGAGACCCTAGTCCAGCGGGATCAGCGAGGCTTCGGCCATGGCGAGCGCGGCCGGCTTGGCCATCTTGAGGCGCTTCGGGCGGTTCATCCCGTCGGCGATCCATTTGTCGATCTCGTGGAACAACTCGTCGATCAGGATGTCGGAGCCGACTTTTTTCAGCACGCGACCGTGGGCGTAGATGAAGCCCACGTCGCGGCCGCCGGCGATCCCGAAGTCCGCGTCGCCGGACTCGCCCGGGCCGTTGACCGCGCAGCCGAGCACCGCGACCTCGAAGGCCTGCGGGTAGTCCTGCAGGCGCAGCTCGACCTCCTCGGCGAGCGTGTGCACGCCGACGTTGTCGCGGCCGCAGCTCGGGCAGGCGATCATCACCGGCCCGCGCTCGCGCAGCCCGAGCGCCTTCAGGATCTCGTACGCCGTCTTCGGCTCCTCGACCGGGTCGGAGGAGAGCGAGACGCGGATCGTGTCGCCGATCCCCTCGGCGAGCAGGGTGCCGATCCCGACGGCGCTCTTGATCGAGCCGGCGAAGACCGTTCCGGCCTCGGTCACGCCGAGGTGGAGCGGGTAGTCGACCTTCTCCGAGAGCATCCGGTAGGCGCGGATCATGGTGGGGACGTGGCTCGACTTGACGGAGATCTTGAACTCGTAGAAGTCGAGGCTCTCGAGCAGGCGCACTTCCTCGAGCGCCGCTTCGACGAGCGCCTCGGCCTGGTCTTTCTGCGCGAGCTCCTCGAGGTGCTTCGGCAGCGAGCCGGAGTTCGCGCCGATCCGCATCGGGGTTCCCTTGGCCTTCGCTGCGCGCACGACCTCGGCGACCTTGTCCGGGCCGCCGATGTTGCCGGGATTGATCCGGACGGCCGCGACCCCCTGGCCGATCGCCTTCAGGGCGAGGCTGGCGTTGAAGTGGATGTCGGCGATGATCGGGACCGGCGAGAAGCGGACGATCTTCGAGAGCGCCTCTGCGTCCTCCGTCTTCGGCACCGCAACGCGCACGATCTCGCAGCCCGCGCTCGCGAGGGCGGCGATCTGCGCGGTCGTCGCCTCGACGTCGTGGGTCTTCGTCGTCGTCATGGACTGCACGACGACGGGCGCGCCGCCGCCGATGGCGACACCGCCGACGGAGATCTGCCGTTTGCTTGCCATCCAGGGCTGAGTCTAGCCAGGCGGGTTCGGCTCGAATCCCGGCCTCAAAGGACGCTGAAGCGGCTCAGTGTGGAGCGCCGGAGACGTCGTTCGAGAACGCGATGACCATGATCAGCAGGATGAAGGAGAACCCGATCACGGAGACCCGCTCGTAGACCTCGCGCGCGACGGCACGGTGGCGGACGGCCTCGATCAGCGAGAACAGGATGTGGCCCCCGTCGAGCGGGAGCAGCGGCAGGAGGTTCAAGAGCGCGAGCGACATGCTGACGAAGGCGAGGATCTCGAGGTAGTGGCTCCAGCCGTCCTGGAGCTGTTGCCGCGAGACCTCGACGATCCCGACCGGGCCCGAGAGCTGGCTGCGCCCGTGGCTGGAGAACAGCCCGGCGAGCCCATGTCCGGTGCCGGTCACGACGCCCCAGAGGTTCGAGCCGGCCGCCCGGGCCGCTCTGCCGGCGGAGTACGGGACGATCGGTCGCTCGGCCGTGAAGCCGAACCTCCAGTGGCCGTCGACCTTGACGGTGCGGCGCGGACCGACCTTCACACGTCGTCCGTCGCGCGACACCGTCAGCGTCACGTTGCGCCCGTGGCTCGCTTCGATCTGCTGCGACACGGAGTTGACGTTCGTGGGCCGTCCGTTGACCGCGATGATCCGGTCGCCGGGCTGTAGCCCAGCCCTGGCCGCCGGAGCTCCGCTCAGGACCCCGGCGACTTCGGCCGTGCCCTGGTTCGAAGGCCCGCCGCTGACGGCGAGGACGAGGAAGAGGATCACGAACGCGACCAGGATGTTCGCGAACGGCCCGGCCGCGATCACTGCGATGCGCTTCCACGTGGCACCGCGCCAGTACGCCTCCGGAGAGGTGCCTTCCTCGACCTCGCGCAGGCCCCGCTCGGCCGAGCGTCGCGCACCTGGCGTCAGCGCTGCGGCGCTCACCTCGTGCTCGAGCGCGAAGCAGGCGCGGCGAGCTGCGTCGTAGTCCTCCCCCTCGAGTGCGCGCCGCAGCGTCGCCACGGCCGGGACGAGGCGCGGCTCTTCGCGCATTGCGGGTTCGACGAAGACGCGCAGGTCGCGCGCGGCGGGCCGGTTCATGCCCGGGAGCCGGACGAGGCCGCCGAGCGGGATCATCCCGATCCCGTACTCGATGCCGTTGCGCTGGACCTTGTAGAGAGCCGGCGGGAACCCGATGTAGAAGCTCCTCGGCCTCATCCCGACCGCGCGAGCGACCCAGAAGTGCCCCAGCTCGTGCAGGAAGATGAGCAGGACGAGGCCGGCGATCACGACGACGTACGTCATGCCGGAGCCAGCGCTCCCTCGGCGAGCGCACGCGCCGCCCGGTCGGCCTCGACGAGGTCGGCCACGTCGCGAGCGGGAGCGGTGTCCGCGGCGGCGAGCGTCTCCCCCACGACCTCCGGGATCCCGAGGAAGGGCAGACGGCCGGCGAGGAATGCGGCGACGGCGACCTCGTTCGCCGCGTTGTAGACGCACGGTGCGCTGCCGCCCTCACCGCCCGCAGCACGGGCGAGCGCGAGCAGCGGGAACGTGTCGGTATCGGGCGGCGAGAACTCCAGCGTGAGCGAGGTCAGGTCGAGCGGCGCGAGCGGCGTAGCAGCGCGCTCGGGGTATGTGAGCGCGTACGAGATCGGCACGCGCATGTCCGGATAGCCGAGATGCGCGAGCGCGGCGCCGTCGCGAAAGCGAACGAGCGAGTGCACGATCGAGGTCGGCTGGATCGCCACCTCTATGTGGTCGTATCCAACGCCGAACAAGTAGTGCGCCTCGATCACCTCGAGGCCCTTGTTCGCGAGCGTCGCGGAGTCCACCGTGATCTTCGGCCCCATCCGCCAGGTCGGATGTGCGAGCGCCTGCTCGGGCGTGACCTCTTCGAGCTCGGCTCGCGTCCGGCCGCGGAACGGCCCGCCCGAGCCGGTGAGCACGAGCGTGTCGATCTGCTCCGGCTCGCGCCCTTCGAGGCACTGATGGAGCGCGGAGTGCTCGCTGTCGACCGGCAGGATGCGGCCACCGCCCCGCTCGCGCGCGGCGAGAGCGAGCTCGCCGGCGGCCACGAGGCTCTCCTTGTTCGCGAGCGCGAGGTCGACCCCGTGCTCGAGCGCCCACAGGGTCGCGTGGATCCCTGCGAAGCCGACGACCGCGTTGAGGACGACGTCGGGCTGCGCGCGCTCGAGCAGGTCGGTGAGATCGCCTCCGACTTCCTTCAGCGGAGCGTCGACGTCGTCGAGCGGCGTCGAGCCCGAAGCCGCCGCGCAGAGCTCGAGCTCCGGGTGCGCCTCGACGATCTCGATCGCCTGGCGGCCGATCGAGCCGGTGGCCCCGAGCAGCGCGACGCGTTTCACCTGCTCAGTGTAGGGAGTCGGCTAGTGAAAGCCGTAGGCGGTGACGAGGAAGAACGCCGCGGGAGCCGCAAAGAGGAGCCCGTCGATCCGGTCGAGCATCCCGCCGTGCCCGCCGAGGAGCCTGCCGGTGTCCTTCACCTCGAGGTCGCGCTTCACCGCCGACTCGAACAGGTCGCCGATCACCTCCGCGACCACGAGAACGAGGCCGAGCACGATCGCCTGCCAGACGGTCAGATAGTCCTTGCGCGTGTCGTAGAGCGCGATGAACGAGACGAAGACGCCCGCGACCGCGCCGACCAGCAAGCCCTCCCACGACTTGCCCGGCGAGAGGCGCGGCGCGAGCTTGTGCCGGCCGATCAGCCGGCCGCCGAAATAGGCGAAGGTGGCCGCCGCAAAGGCCGTGAGAACGACGGTGAAAGCGATCAGGCGCCCGTGGTCGTGCATCTCGCGCAGCAGGAGGATGAAGCCGAGTCCCAGCCCGATCCAGGCCGAGCCGAGGACCGTCGAGCCGACCGCCGCCGTCGTGGGCGCGCGCGTGCTCGAGACCGCGTGCAGGACGAAGGCGAGGACGAAGGTCGCACAGAACCCGCCGAGCAGCCACACCGGTCCGCCCTTCTCTGCTCCGAAGAGGGCGAGCAGCACACCCGCGTAGACCGCGGGAGCCAGCGGTCGCAGCGGTCGCGCAGTCGTGACGAACTCGTGCACGGCGACCCACGAGGCTACGGCGAGGAGCGCGAAGAGCCACCAGCCGCCGAGCCACAGCATCCCGAGCACGAGCGGTAGGCCGACCGCCGCGACCAGAAGGCGCGAAGCAAAGTTCGTCATCGACCGCCGAATCTACGGCGCCGGCTCGCGTACTCCTCGATCGCGGTCCGCAGCTCGTCCGGCCCGAAGTCGGGCCAGAGGGTGTCGGTGAAGACGTATTCGGCGTACGCGGACTGCCAGAGGAGGAAGTTCGAGATGCGGCGCTCGCCCGAGGTGCGGATCACGAGATCCGGGTCGGGCATCTCGGGCTCGTAGAGGCATGCGGCGAGCGCGGTCTCGTCGACGTCCTCGGGGTCGGCACCGCTCTCGATGAGCCGGCGGGCGGCGTCGACGAGCTCGGCCCGGCCGCCGTAGTCGAAGGCGATCCAGAGCTGGAGCCTCGACTTGTCCGCGGTCGCCGTCTCGAGCTCGTCCATCTTGGCCTTCAGCCAGTCGGGGGCACGGTCGCGCCGCCCGACGAAGCGGCAGCGGACACCTTGCGCTGCGAGATCCTCGAGCTCGCGGTCGATCGTCTCGCCGAAGATCTCCATCAGCGCCTCGACCTCGCCGGCGTCGCGGCTCCAGTTCTCGGTCGAGAACGCGTAGACGGCGAGCGATTCGATCCCGAGGTCGATCGCTCCCTCGACGACGGGCCGCAGCGCCCGCGAGCCGGCGCGATGGCCCTCGGCGACCGAGGTGCCGTGCTCCGTCGCCCAGCGCCCGTTGCCGTCCATGATGATCGCGACCGCGTGCGCGACCTCGGGCAGCTGCTCCTCGGGGCTGACGTCGGTGCCGGTTGACGCCGACGAGGGCACTAGACCTCCATCACCTCGGCCTCTTTGTGCTTGAGGAGCTCGTCGATCTGCTTCGTGTGCTCGTCGGTCAGCTCCTGGACGCGGCCTTCGGCGCGGTGCTCGTCGTCGGCGCCGACCTCGCCCGTGTCCACGAGCTCCTTCAGGTGCCTCATCGCGTCGCGCCTGATCTCGCGCACGGCCACGCGGTGCTCCTCGGCCATATTGCGCACGACCTTCACGAGCTCCTTCCGCCGCTCCTCGGTCAGCTGCGGGATCGGTAGCCGGATCAGCTTGCCGTCGTTGGACGGCGTCAGGCCGAGATCGGACTCCTGGATCGCCTTCTCGATCGCCTTGATCGAGCCCGGGTCGAACGGCTGCACGGTCAGCATGCGCGGGTCGGGGACGTTGATCGTCGAGAGCTGGCGCAGCGGCGTCGGCGTCCCGTAGTAGTCGACCTCGATCCGATCGAGGAGTGACGCCGAGGCGCGACCGGTCCGGACGGTCGCAAAGCCCGACCGCGCGTGCT
This sequence comes from uncultured Actinomycetes bacterium, assembly GCA_963796555.1. GTDB lineage: Bacteria > Actinomycetota > Thermoleophilia > Gaiellales > Gaiellaceae > Palsa-739. The sequence continues at coordinate 36,101 of CAWCLZ010000004.1, forward strand.
CGACCGACTTGGCCATCTTGTCCTGGGCCCCGTTGATCAGTGCTTCCGCAGTCGCCATGCCGTCAGCCCTCCTTGTCGGATGTCGCGATGATGGTTCCAACCTGCTCGCCGTTGACGACGCGTGCGACGTTGCCCTCGGCGAGCTCGAAGACGTGGATCGTGAGGCGGTTGTCCATGCAGAGCGAGAGCGCCGTCGTGTCCATCACCTTGAGCCCGCGCTCGATCGCCTCCAGATGCGTGATCCGCGGCAGGAACTCGGCGTCCGCGACACTGCGCGGGTCGCCGTCGTACACGCCCCGGACGCCGTGCTTCGCCATCAGGATCACGTCGGCGCCCATCTCGAGCGCGCGCAGCGCCGCCGCCGTGTCCGTCGTGAAGAACGGGTTGCCGGTACCGGCGGCGAAGATCACGACGCGGCCCTTCTCGAGGTGGCGGATCGCCCGGCGCCGGATGTACGGCTCGGCGACCTCCGAGACCTCGAGCGCGGACATGACGCGCGTGTCGGCGCCCTCGCGCTCGAGCGCGTCCTGGAGCGCGAGCGCGTTGAGCAGCGTCGCGAGCATCCCCGCGTAGTCGGCGGTCGCGCGGTCCATCCCACTCTCGGCCGCGGCTGCGAGACCGCGGTAGAAGTTCCCGCCGCCGACCACGAGCGCGACATCGACTCCCTCGCCACGGATCCCGGCGACCTCTTTCGCGAGCGCCCGGGTCACTCCGGGGTCGATCCCGTACTCGCGCTCGCCCATGAGCGCCTCGCCGGAGAGCTTGAGCAGCACCCGCCGGAACGCGGGCGCGGTCGGACGCGGGCCGGTCTCGGTCTCTGGCTGTGCCGTCATCCCGCGAGCGAGAACCGCTCGAACTCGAGCACCTCGGCCCCGGCCTCGGCGAGCACCTTGCCGACGCTCTGCGAGCCGTCGTGGATCCACGGCTGGTCTGCGAGCACGCCGCCCCGCTCGGCGAAGAAGCGCTTGTCGAGCATCCCGGTGACGATCTTCTCACGTGCCTGCTCGGGCTTCGACTGCACCTCCTCGGAGTTGAGGTAGATCTCGCGCTCGGCGGCGAGGAGGTCGGCGGGCACATCCTCGCGGCTGATCCAGCGCGGATCGGACCAGGAGATGTGCATCGCGAGGTTCCGAGCGAGCTCCTCGTCCCCACCGCGCATCTGCAGCAGGACGCCGAGCTTGTTCGCCGGCGGATGGACGTACGCGCCGAGGCGGCCACCGTCGACTGCCTCGAAGCGGGCGGCGCCGGCGACGGCGATGTTCTCGCCGAGCTTGCCGGACAGCGCCACGCGCTCCTCGTCGAGCTGGGAGACGGCGTCGACGCCCTCCGCCTCGACGAGGTCGAGTGCCTTCTGGCCGAAGGCCTGGAACTCCTCGTTGTTCGAGACCGGCTCGGTCTCGCAGCCGACGGCGACCATCGTGCCGCGCGAGCCGTCCGCGGCCAGGCGGTAGCCGACGAGCCCTTCGGTCGTCGCGCGGTCGGCGCGCTTGGCGGCGTTCGCCATGCCCTTCTCGCGGAGGAGGACGACGGCGTCGTCGATGTCGCCGTTCGTCTCCTGCAGCGCGCGTTTGCAGTCCATCATCCCCGCGCCCGTGCGCTCGCGGAGCTCGCGAACGAGCTGGGCAGAGATCTCCGCGGCCATCTAGGCCTCCTCTTCCTTCTCGGAACGCGTCGGGTCGCCGAGGGCGGCTTCCGATCTTTTCGTCTCCTCTGCGCCTTCCTTTGCGGGGTCCTCGCCGGTCGGGACCGGGACGCTTTCGCCCTCGGTCACCGGCTCGATCTCCTCGCCGGCCTGGACATCCTCGACGTCGCCCTCCGGGGCGCTCTCGGCGGCCGCGGCGGCCGCGGCGGCCGCAGCCTGCTGTTCCTGCTGCTGCTGGAGCTCCCGGGCCGAGACCTTCTGCTTCCCGTCGTTCACGGCCTCGGCGAGCGCGTGCACGATGAGGTTGCAGGAACGGATCGCGTCGTCGTTGCCGGGGATGACGTAGTCGGCCTCGTCCGGGTCGCAGTTCGTGTCGACCAGGGCGACGACCGGGATCCCGAGCCGGCGCGCCTCGCGCACGCCGAGCGCCTCCTTCTTGAGGTCGAGGATCACGACGGCGTCGGGCTGCCGGCGCATGTCGGCCACGCCGCCGAGGTTCGCTTCGAGCTTCTCGAGCTCGCCGCCCATGGCGATGCGCTCCTTCGCGGGCAGGAGGTCCATCTGACCGTCGTCCCGCAGGCGCCGCATCTCGTGCAGCCGGTCGATGCGATCGGCCATCGTGCGCCAGTTGGTCAGCAGCCCGCCGAGCCAGCGGTGGTTGACGTACGGCATGTCGATGCGCTTCGCCTCGTTCTCGACGGCGTCCTGCGCCTGCTTCTTCGTGCCGACGAAGAGGACGGTGCCGCCGCGCTCGGCGACGTTGCGCAGGAACTGGCGCGCCTCCTCGAGCCGCTCCGCGGTCTGCGTGAGATCGATGATGTAGATGCCGCCGCGCTCGGCGAAGATGAAGCGGCGCATCTTCGGGTTCCAGCGCCGCGTCTGGTGGCCGAAGTGGACTCCGGCCTCCAGCAGCTCGCGCATGGAGACAGCGCCGGGGCTCGTCGAAACAGCCATGGAAGCTCCTTCCAGATTGGTTTGTCGTGCAGAGCCGGCGGGAGTCGAGGCGCACCTCCCGCGAGGAGAGGCACGCGCGCCACGTCTGGGCCGCCGGGGAGGAGGAACGGGACGCGGGAAGGTTAGCTGCGGGCCGCAGCGAGCGCGGCGGCGAGGTCGGGCGGCAGCGGCGACGAGACGTCGATTGCGGCGCCGGTGACCGGGTGGTCGAAGGCGAGCCGCGCCGCGTGGAGGAACTGCCGCTCGAGGCCGAGATCGCCCGCGACACCGTAGACAGGGTCGCCGGCGACGGGGAGGTCGATCGCGGCGAGGTGGACGCGGATCTGGTGCGTCCGCCCGGTTTCGAGCCGCACGCGCAGGAGCGCGTGCTGTGGCAGGAGCTCCTCGAGCTCGAAGTGCGTCACCGCGGCACGTGGCGTCGCCGTGTCGAGCGAGTGGCGGAGCCGGTCGTGCCGGTCGCGACCGATCGGCGCTTCGATCGTGCCGCGGCGCGACTGCGGCTTCCCCACGACGAGCGCGAGGTACTCGCGCGTCAGCGCACGGCGGCGGACGAGCCGCTGCAGCTTCTCGTACGTCTCGTGCGAGCGCGCGACGACGAGCAGCCCGGACGTGTCGCGGTCGATGCGGTGGACGATTCCGGGCCGGTCCTCCTCCCCGCCCTGCGCTCCGGCAGCTGCGAGCGCCTGGGCGAGCGTGCCGCCGGCGTGGCCGGGCGCCGGATGCACGACGACGCCGGCGGGCTTGTCCACGACGAGGAGATGCTCGTCGGCGTAGGCGATCGTGAGCTCCGGCAGCGCGACCGCCGGCTCCTCGGCGGGCGGGGCCGGTGCCTCGATTACGAGCTCCTCCCCACCCGCGAGCTTGTGGCTCTTCCCGCGCGGCTCTCCGTCCACGAGCACAGCACCGGCCACAAGGAGCCGTTCCGCCGCGGCGCGGGAGCCCACTTTCGGCAGCCCGGCGAGATAACGGTCGAGCCGCTCCCCCGCAGCCTCGGTGGGAACGACGAGCCGGTTCAGCGCTTGGGCGTCCGCGGCTCTCGCTCGGCGAGGAGCAGCGCAGCGAGGAGGATCCCGACCCCGATCACGATGAAGCTGTCCGCCAGGTTGAAGGCCGGCCAGTAGCGGAAGTCGAGGAAGTCGGTGACGAAGCCGAGCCGGACGCGGTCGGCGAGGTTCGAGACGCTGCCGCCGATCACGAGCCCGAGCGCCACGGGCAGCACCGGATGGCGTGCGCCGGAGCGCGCGAAGTAGGCGAGCATCCAGGCGATCGCGATCGTGGTGACGACGATGACGGCGGCGGTCGCGTTCGAGAAGAGGCCGAAGGCGATGCCTGAGTTCTGGACGTGGCGGATCGTGAAGGGGCCGACGACGTGGAGCCCCTCGCCGAGCACGAGGTGGGAGACCACGACATGCTTCGTCACCTGGTCGGCGACGACCGCCGTGAGCGCGATCGCGGCGAGCGCCAGCCACTGGGCGCGCGTGGCCGCGAACGAGCGGGTGGCCCGGGAGACCGGGGTCAAGGCGTCCGTCGCCGAGCCGACTCGTACCTCGAGCTGCCTGGCCGGCTCGTTCATCCTCCCTCGGCCCTGCGCTTGCAGTCGATGCAGAGAGAGGCCCAGGGGCTCGCCTCCAGCCGCGCTTGCGGGATCTCGCTGCCGCAGTTGAAGCAGATGCCGTACGTCCGGTCGTCGATGCGCTGCAACGCGGCGTCGATCTCGGAGAGGACCTGCTCGGCGTTGTCCTCGAGCGTGTAGTCGATCTCGCGCCCGAGGGTCGCGCTGGCGGTGTCGGCGAGGTGGTCGCCGCCTGATGCAGCGACCTCGTCGACCTCGTCGTCGAGCGAGCCGGGATGCTCGTCGCGGAGCGTCGCGATGGCGTGCTCGACCCGCTGCCGCTCGTCGAGGAGCGCGCCGCGGAAGTGCTCGGTGTCGATGCTCGTCACCGCCGTTCCTTCCTGCCCCGGTCGTCCCCTGAGGCCGAGGCAAGGCGCCGTTCGATCAGCGCCGGCCCCATCCCTGTCAACTCCACGATCTTCTCCCTGCCACCGTGCCCCGAAACGAGCTTCAGGGCCGTGCGCGGGAGCGCGAGCGTGTCGGCGAGGAGGCGGAGAACGGCTTCATTGGCCCGTCCACGCTCGGGCGCCTCGGTGACGCGCACCTTCCAGGCGTCACCGTGCCTGCCCACGAACGCCGTGCGGCCCGCTCCCGGGCTGACGCGCAAGCGCAGTCGAGTCGTCTCCGCACTCACGCACTCAGTCTACGTCGGGGCACCTCACGCAGCGTCTGCATCCGGCACGCCGTACCAGCTCCGTTCCTCGCCGGTCGCCCCGTCCGGCTCGGGCTCGACGGTTGTCGCCGGCTCCCGGCTCGTCTCCGTGGCCTCGGGCTCCCCGAACGCGGAGAGGGCCGCCTGCAGCTGCAGCCGCAGCCGCCGTGACTCCTGCTCGAGCCGCTCGTTCTCGGCGATCGCGCGCCGCTGGATCTCGCGGGCCTCGGCGTGCGCCTCGCTGAGGATCAGCTTCGCCTCGCGCTGCGCCTGGTCGCGCGTCTGGGCCGATGCCTGCTCGGCGGAGACGAGCGTCGTACGTAACAGGCTCTCGAGCTCGCGGAAGCGGACGAGGTCGGTCTCGAGCTGCTCGACCTTGTCCGCGAGGTCGGCTCGCTCGCGCCATACGTCCTCGAAGCTGACGGCGATCTCCTCGAACAGCGTGTCGGTGGCTTCGGCCTGGTAGCCGCGGAACAGCGTGCGTTGCGGCGTCAGGTGTCTGATCTCGACGGGTGTGAGTGCCATCGCTCTCTCCTTAGTTGACGTGGTTGAGGACCCAGATGAGGAAGCGGTCGATCACGATCAGGAAGATCAGGGCCAGCATCGGCGAGAGGTCGATCGCCCCCGTCGAGGGGAGCAGGCGACGGAACACGCGCAGGTACGGCTCGCAGACGTCGTAGAGGAACCGCTGGATCCGGTTGAGCGTGGGCGAATAGGGCAGCCGCAGCCAGCTCGTGAGGATGTAGACGAAGATCACGAGCCAGTACAGCCCGATGAACACGTTGACGAACGTCTCGACGCTCGAAATCGCGTCGCCGAGCAGCGCGAACGTGGCTGACACGCCCATTCAGCTGTGGTTCGCCCCGAGTTCGCCTTCTCCTATGCCTGGTTGAAGAAGCCGCGCTCGAGCATCCGTGCCCGGTCCTCGGCGGACAGCTCGACGTCGCTCGGCGTGAGCAGGAAGACCTTGTCGGCGATGCGTTGCATCCCGCCGTCGAGCGCGTACGTGAGGCCGCTGGCGAAGTCGATCAGCCGTTTCGACAGCTCGGAGTCCGCCGACTGGAGGTTGAGGATCACGGGGACGCCGTTCTTGAAGCGGTCGGCCACCTGCTGCGCGTCGTTGAAGCTGCGCGGGAGGATCAGGTGGACGCGGGACGCGCCGGGGCCTTGCACGGGCTGCAGGTTGCGCACGGGACGCTGCGACGCGCGCGGGCGGAGGATGCTCGTCCGCTGCCCGTCGGGCTCGGGGTCGGTCCAGTCGTCGTCGTAGTCGTGCCGCGACTTACGGGCCGGCAGCCGCCGCACGTTCGGATTGTCGTGCTCGGCGGCGAGCTCGTCCTCGGTGAGGTAGCCCGTCTCGTCCCAGTCCTCTTCCTCGGCGATGCCGAAGTAGACGAGGGTACGGGCCCAGACGTCGGAAAGCGGCATGGCGCCGCCGATGTTAGCGCTGCCACAGGACTGCGCCGACCCGGACGTAGGTCGCCCCCTCCTCGGCGGCGACCCGGTAGTCCTGGCTCGTCCCCATCGAGAGATCACGCAGCCCGTGTTGCTCGGCGAGCTCGCGCAGGCGGCGGAAGTACGGCCTCGACGCCTCGGGGTCGGCGGCGGCCGGCGGCATCGTCATCAGCCCGCGAACGTCCGGGTACGCCTCGAGCAATCCCGGCAGGTCCTCGGGGCCGACTCCCGACTTCGTCGCCTCGCCCGAAAGGTTGACCTCGACGAGCGCCGGAATCGTGAGCTTGCGCGCGGCCGACTCGGAGGCCAGCGAGTGGCACAGCTCGCAGAGCTCGCTCACGAGCGGCGCCTTGCGGCTCTGCAGGTGGCCGATGAAGTGCCAGCGGAAGGCGTCGCCGTAGCGGGCGTGCTTCGCGGCAAGATCCTGGGCGCGGTTCTCGCCGACGAGCTCGATGCCCGCGTCGGCCAGTGCCCCCATGTCCTCCAGCGGGACGTACTTCGTCGCGACGACGACCGTGACGTCCGGTCCGACCTCCTGGCGGATGCGCTCGTAGCGTTCGCGGATCTCAGCCGGCGACATACGCGATCACCCCCTGGCGGCCGGTGCGGCCGGCGTCGCGCCGGTGCGAGAAGAACGCCTCGGGCTCGCAGGCGGTGCAGCGGTCGATGCGGTGGATCTGCTCGACGCCGGCCGCTCGCAGCGCGCGCTCGGCGCTCGTCCAGAGGTCGAGGCTGCCGTCCCGGACGACGTCGTCGCCGAACCGCTCGCGGAACGGCGCCGCCACTTCCTCCCCTACCTCGTAGCAGCACGGGCCGATGCCCGGCCCGATCGCCGCCGCCAGCGTCCCGCCGCCGAGCGCGTCTACGCCCGCCCCGGCGATGCCGGCGAGCAGGCCCTTCCAGCCGGCGTGGAGGACGGCAACCGCGGGCTCGGACGCGTCCACTCGCGCGACGGCGATCGGCAGGCAGTCGGCGGACATCGCGAGGATCGGCAGGCCGGGCTCGGCTGTCCAGAGGCCGTCTGCATGCTCGCCCCGCAGCGCGGGCACCGCGCGCAGCACGCGGGCCGAGTGCACCTGGTAGTTGAGCGCGAGCCTCTCCACGTCGGCCCCGATCGCCTCGCACGCGATCCGCCGGTTCTCGTCGGCGCGCTCGGGCTCGTCCCCGCTCTTGCGGCCGAGGTTGAGCGACGCGTACGGGCCTTCGCTCACGCCGCCGACGCGTGTCGTGAAAGCGACCGCGTACGGACCGGGTGGATCCCACCGGATCAGACCGAGATCGTCCATCCCTCCAACCTGCTGCGAGATGCGAACTCGTACGCGACGTCGGTGGCCTCGAGGCCGGGCCCGGTGAGCCGCGCGCGCTCGGTGTGGGAGCAGTAGAGGGGCGAGCGGGCCCTCCAAACGCGGGCGCGGTGGCCGGGGGCGCCGTCGGGCTCGTGACGTTCGCCGTCGACCTCGAACCAGCCGCTGATCGACAGCAACGGCTCCTCGATCACGAACTGCGTCGTCGCGACCCGGCGCGCGAGTGGGTGCGGAAAGACGTACGGGCGGCCGAAGCCGCGGAACGAGAGGTCCCAGGCGGCGCCGGGGACCGCACCCCGGGCGCCGGCGGCATCCCGGTGCGGGAGCTCCTCCACCGCCCACTTCCGCGCGGTGGGCGCTCCCGTCCAGGTCGCGAGCCAGACCGCCGGCTCGTTCGTGTACCGAAGCCAGAGGCCGCCCGCCAGGATCACGTACTGCACCTCGTTCACGCCAGCCGCTCCTGCGCGCGCGCGAGCAGCCGGTCGCGCGTGTTCAGGGCCGGCTCGTCGACGACCTCGTCGAGGAGCTCGTGGAGGATGCGCCCGAGCTGCGGTCCCGGCTTGCAGCCGAGCGCGATCAGGTCGTTGCCGTCGACCGCGAGATCGCCCAGCCGGTGCGGGCTCGAGCGCTCCTGCTCGACCACCTCGCGGAAACGCGCCAGCCGCTCGATCTCCTCGAAGGGCGGCGGCTCGCCCTCGGTTCCCCGCTTGCCGAGCAGGTCGGCGAGCTTGTGGTCGAGGAGGTCGAACGCGATCTCGTCGCCGTTGCGGCGCAGGAAGCGCCGGGCGCGGAGGGCGTCACCCTTCCCCGGCTGGAACATGTGGTGGCGCACGATGCGGACGACGCGCTTGCGCAGCGCGTTCGGATAGCGGAGCCGGAGCAGGGCCCCGGCGGCGAGGTCCGCGCCGGCCTGGTCGTGTCCCTGCGCGGCGAAGCCGGGCTTTGCGTAGTAGTGCAGGCGCCCGTCGTGTCCGCGCCAGCCGACGATCGGCTTGCCGAGGTCGTGGAAGAGCGCGGCGAGCCGCACGGGCAGGGAGAAACCCCGATCGGCGGCGGCCTGCACGACCGCGAACGTGTGCTCGTCGACGGTGAGGTCGTGGTAGCGGCTCTCCTGGTCGAACCCGATCGCGGGGCCGAACTCCGGCAGGAGCTCGACGAGGACGCCAGTGTCGCGCGCGAGCCGGAGCGCGCGGGCCGGCTCGGCGCCGAGCAGCAGCTTCGAGAGCTCGCCCATCCCGTCCGCCGAGAGACCGCCGCCGATGCGCTCGCCCGAGACGAGCTTCACCGCCGGCGCCTCCTCGCGCATCTGAGCGAGCAGCTCCTCGTCAGGCTCGAAGCCGAGCTGGGAGACGAAGCGGAGTGCGCGAACGAGCCGCAGCGGATCCTCGCGGAAGCTCTGGGGGGACACCGTGCGCAGGCGGCGCGCCTCGAGATCGGCCTTGCCGTCGAGGGGATCGACGAGCTCGCCCGTCTCGAGCCGGCGCGCCAGCGCATTGACGGTGAAGTCGCGGCGGCGCATGTCGTCCTCGACCGACAGAGACGCGTCGGCGACGATCTCGAAGTCGTGTCGCCCCGGGCCCGTCGAGACCTCTTTCCGCGGCGGCGCGAACTCGATCCCGGCCGGGGTCAACCCACGGATCCGACCGGCGTCCGGGTGGAACCGGACGCCGACGAGCCGGTCGGCGACCACGAGGTCCTCGACGCGCCCGTGCGGAGCGAGCGCCGCGCGCAGCCCCTCGGTGTCGACGCCGGGTACGAGGAAGTCCGCATCTTTCGACTCGAGCCCGAGCAGCTCGTCACGCACGGCGCCGCCGACGACGTAGGCATCCAGCCCGAGCCCGCGGACGTATGTCTCGATCTCCTCGCGCACGCTGCCATTGTGGCGCGAGTGGTTGACACAAGCTCGAACGAGCTGAAGGGACGGACTATCGTCTCCGCCCTGGTGATCGGCCGGTGAGCAGTGTCGTGTTCGGAGCGATCTGGATCGCAATCGGGTTCCACGGGTTTATGACTGTTCTGAACCGACTCCTCCACCCGGATGACTTCCGTCAACGCTGGCGATGGATCACTTGGGGAGAGCGTCTCAACCGCCTACGCGCGTCGCCTGAGTGGGCCATCCAGATCGAGGTGGCGTCCTGGGGCATTGCCTTGGCGGCCCGGCGTCGTGTACACGCTTGTTGAGGCGGTCAGGTGACGAAGGCCGCAGGCTAAGACAGCCGCGCAGCGGCGGCTTAGCCTGCAGGCTCCCCCGCTCCCCGGCGCGCGCCGCAGGCGCCCGCCGCGGCGGGCAACGAGCTCTCAGCACGGAGGCGCGGAAGACAGCGCTCTTCCGCGCCGGAGTTCGACAAACAGCGAGCGAGTCCGCAAGACTCGGGAGCTAGAGCCGGGCGACCGCCTCGATCTCCACGAGGGCGCCGGACGGGAGCTTTCCCACCTCGACGGTGGCCCGCGCGGGCGGCTGCTCGCCGACGTGCTTCGCGTAGATGCCGTTCATCGCCTGGAAGTCGTCGAGGTGCTGGAGGAAGACGGTCGTCTTCACGAGCCGGTCGAGGCCGGTCCCCGCCTCTTCGAGGATCGCGTGCAGGTTCGCGAAGACCTGTTCGGTCTGCTCCTCGATCCCGCCCGAGATCGCGGCGTCCCCCGGCTTCAGGCCGAGCTGGCCGGACACGAAGACGAAGCCGCCGGCCGCGATCGCCTGCGAGTACGGCGCACCCTGGAACGGCGCCGGCGCGGCCTCGGTGCGGATGACGCGCTTGTCGCTCATGGACGAGCCTCCTGTCTCTCGCATGCCTGGGCCAGCGCCTCGCCTAGCCCCTTGAAGATCGCCTCGAGCACATGACTGCTGTCGGTTCCGTTGAGGAGTCGCACGTGGAGCACGAGCCCCGCGTTCTCGGCGAGCACCTCGAGAAAACGCCGCGCCACATCGGTGCCGAGCCCCCCGATGCGAGCCTGGGTGAGGTCGACGTTCGTGACGAACAGCGGCTCGTCGCTCGTCTCGAGCACTACCGAGGCGAGCGCCTCTGCCGAAGTCATCGCGCCGGCGCCGTGCCCGCGCGCGCCGTCGGCCCGCAACGGCCCCGCGAGCGCGTGCCCGAGCGCGGCGGCCGCGGCGTCGACCTCGGCCTGCGTGTCGCCCGGCTCGATGTCGACGATGAGATCGAACTGCGCCGTCTCCGCCAGGCGCGTGAGCAGGCGGTTGAGGACGGGAAGCCCCGTCTCCACCGTCGCGTCGCCGTGCCCGTAGACGTTGACGCGCACGCCTGCCGCAGCCTGCTCGCTCATCTCCCGGAGCGTACTGCGGCTCTAGGCCTCGACGCGCTCGATCTGCGCGCCGACGGCACGGAGCCGTTCGTCGATGCGCTCGTAGCCGCGGTCGATCTCGGCGACGTTGCCGATCACGGAGCGGCCGTCCGCGCAGAGCGCGGCGATGAGCATCGCCATCCCGGCGCGGATGTCAGGGCTCGTCAGGCGCTGTCCGTAGAGGCGCGACGGGCCGCTCACGACGACGCGGTGCGGGTCGCAGACGATGATCCGCGCTCCCATCGAGACGAGCTTGTCGACGAAGAACAGCCGGTTCTCGAACATCTTCTCGAACACGAGGATCGTCCCCCACGCCTGCGTCGCGACCGCAACCGCGATCGACGTGAGGTCCGCCGGGAACGCCGGCCAGGGGCCGTCCTCGATCTTCGGCACCTGGTCGCCGAGGTCGTTCTGGATCACGAGCTCCTGGTGCGGCGGCACGCGCAGCCAGTCGTCCCCGAGCTCGACCTCGATCCCGAGGCGGCCGAAGGCGGTGAGGATCGAGAGCATGTCGTGGGGCACGACGGCCTCGATCGTGAGGTCGCTGTTCGTGACGGCTGCGAGGCCGATGAAGCTGCCGACCTCGATGTGCTCGGGAGCGATCGTCCACTCCCCGCCGCTCAGCTTCTCGACGCCGTGGATCCGGAGGACGTTCGACTCGATGCCGTCGATCCCGGCGCCGAGCGAGACGAGGAAGCGGCACAGGTCCTGCACGTGCGGCTCGCAGGCGGCATTCCCGATCGACGTCTCGCCGGGCGTGAGGACGGCGGCCATCACCGCGTTCTCGGTCGCCATCACGCTCGCCTCGTCGAGGAAGATGTCGGCGCCGCGCAGCCCGTCCGTCCGCATCTCGTAGCGGCTCTCGAACTCGATCCGCGCGCCGAGCCGCTCGAGCGCGTGGATGTGCGGATCGAGCCGGCGCCGGCCGATCACGTCGCCGCCCGGCGGCGGCACGCTCGCCCGGCCAAGCCGTGCGAGCAGCGGGCCGGCGAGCAGGAACGAGGCCCGGATCCGCTCCGCCAGCACGGCGTCTACCTCGGGAGTCGAGAGCCCCTGCGGGTCGACGCGCACCTCGTTCGGGCCGGTCCACTCCGCGCTCGCGCCCGTCCCGGCGACGAGTTCGATCATCGTCTCGACGTCGCGGATCCGAGGGACGTTCGAGAGCGTGACTGGCTCGTCGGCGAGCAGGCACGCGGCGAGGATCGGCAGCGCGCCGTTCTTGTTCCCCGAGGCCCGGATGCGGCCGCTGAGCGGGTTTCCACCCTCGATGACGAAGGCATGCGGGACCGTCGCGACGGACATGCCGGGCTAGGATAGCCGCGCCTTGGAACCGACTCGCGAACAGGCCTGGGAGACGCTGACCCGCTACACGAAGAGCGAGTCGCTCCTGCGCCACGCGCTGGCGGTCGAGGCATCGACGGCCGCGTACGCGCGGAAGTTCGGCGAGGACGAGCAGCTGTGGCGCGTCGCCGCGCTTTTGCACGACTTCGACTACGAGATCCACCCCACGCTCGACCAGCACCCGCAGGACGGCGCCCCGATCCTGCGCGAGGAGGGCTATCCCGAGGAAGTCGTCGAGACCGTGCTCTCCCATGCCGAGCACCTCGCGCTGCCGCGCGACACGCTGTTGAAGAAAGCGCTCTTCGCCTGCGACGAGCTGAGCGGGTTCATCCACGCGTGCGCCCTCGTGCGGCCGACCGGGCTCGAAGGGCTCGAGCCGAAGTCGGTCAAGAAGAAGCTGAAGCAGCCGTCCTTCGCGGCCGGCGTGCACCGGGACGAGGTCTACAAGGGCGCCGAGGATCTCGGCGTCGAGCTCGACGAGCACATCCGCACCATCGTGGCGGCGCTACAGCCCATTGCGGGCGAGCTCGGCCTACCCTCCTAGACCTTCGGCGAGCCTGCGTAGGTCGTCCTCGCTCGTCCACCAGCCGCACGAGGCGCGGACGAGGTCGAAGCCGGGCAGCTCGCGGACGATCACGTCGCGCTCGGCAAGCGCGCGAACGAGCTCCGTGGGGTCGCCCGGCGGGCGGAAGGAGACGAGCGTCGAGTGTCCCGGCGGCGTGACCGTCTCGACGAGCGGCTCGAGCAGCTCACGGCAGCGGGCGGCCATAGCCGCGGCACGTTCGTAGCGCCAGTCCGGATGCACTTCGAGCGACCCCTCGAGGCCGGCGAGCGCGGGAGCTCCGATCCAGCCCGAGTCGAACCGGCGAGCGCCGTCCTTCGGTACGAACGAGCCGTCGCTCTCATGCGTCAGCGGCGAGAACGCGGTCGGGAGCGCGACGGCCAGCCGCCCCGGATCGCGCACGAAGAGCGCGCCCGACGGATCCGGCCCACAGAGCCACTTCTGCGCCGAGACGGTGTAGAAGTCCGCGTCGAGGTCGGCGCCGCCGAGGTCGACGGGAATCGCGCCGGCCGACTGGGCGCCGTCGACGAGCAGCGGCGGCCCGTCGGGGCGTCGGAGCCGCGCGACGTCGAGCCGGCGTCCCGTCGTCCAGAGGATGTGCGAGACGGCGATCAGCCGGGTGCGCGGTGTCACCGCGGCGAGGAGCGCGTCCTCGTCGGCCTCCGTCACGAGGACGCGGGCGCCGCTGGCGTGGAGTGGACCGATCAGGCCGAAGTGCTCCTGGTCGGTGGTGACGACCTCGTCGCCGGCACCCAGGCCGAGCCCGGCGAGGACGATCTGGCAGCCGCGCGTCGTCGAGTCGGTGAGGGCGACGAGCTCGGCGGAGGTGCCGAGAATGGCAGCAAGGGCCGCGCGGATGCGCTCGCGCAGCGTGAAGACGTCCTCCAGGTAGGTCTTGGTGCTCCGGCCCGCGGCCAGGTCGCGCTCCAGCCGGAAGCGCATCGCGTCGACCGTCGCCTGCGGGAGCGGTCCCGCCGAGCCGGCATTGAGATACGCCACGCGCTCGAGGACGGGGAACTGCCCGCGTGCCTCCTCGGGCGTCATGCCACGACCGCCTCCACGGGAGCGTGGTCGGAAAGCAACCTGCCGTCGACAATGCGCCGTTCGAGCGGCCAAGCCGAGGGGCCGTCCCGCAGCTCCAGTCCGCGCACGAGGATCTGGTCGATGCTGTCGGCGAGCGGCGGCGAGAAGCCGTCGGCCACGGGCGCCACGAGGTTGGCATCGCCGGCGACGATGGAGCGCTCGGGTGCGAGCGCCAGAACTCGGTCGAGCTGCGCGCGGTCGCCGTCGATGTGGAAGTTCACGACCGTCACGCCTGCGAACTCCGCCAGGTGCGCGATCCGGCGCAGCTTCGCCTGGCCGACGACGTGCTCGCCGAGGTCGCGCGCCGCGCCGCGCGTGAGGATCGCGTCCCCCTCCCCGGAGAACGCCGACCGGAGCAGCCCGTGGTGGAGCGCCGTGACCGCGCGCGCGCCGACCGGCAGCAGCGGAGGCCGCGCGACGGCGCTCGTCGCGTGCATGCCACTCCAGTTCTCCAGATGCCGCAAGGCCCAGACCGGGAGCTCCTGCAGGCACACGATGTCCGGCCGGTCCCGGGTCACGAGCTCGATCATCTGGCGGAGGAACGCCGGCCGCCCCGGCGGCGACGGCCGGCCGTGGAAGAGGTTCCAAGTCCGCACGAGCATGGTCACGGCGTAGCGTACGAGCCAGTGCGCGTCCTGCTCGCCGATCCGCCGGCCTTCACGCCGCCGTACGACCACGAGCTTGCTGCGGCGCTGGCGCGGGCGGGCGCGGAGGTCGAGCTCGTCACGTCGCGCTTTCGCTTCGGTGACGCACCGGAACCGGAGGGATACCGGCGGCGGGAGATCTTCTATCCCGTCTCGTCGCGGGTCTTCGGCCGTTCGGCGCTGCGCGTGCCGCTGAAAGTCGCGGAGCATCCGTTCGGGCTTGCCTCGCTCCGCCGATTCAAGGCGGACGTCCTCCACATGCAATGGCTGCCGGCGCCCGAGCTCGACGCGCTCCTCTTCCGCCCGCATCTGCCCTCGGTGCTCACGGCCCACGACCTTCTCCCCCGCCGCACCGCGCATCGCACCGACCTGTGGCGCCGGCTCTTCGCGCGCTTCGACCGGATCGTCGTCCACAGCGAGAACGGCCGCGACACGCTTGCCGGGCTCGGCGTCGAACCGGAGCGGCTGCGCGTGATTCCGCACCCCGTGTTCCCGAGCGACCCCGAGCGGCACGACGACGGCCGCACCGTGCTGGCCTTCGGGATCATCCGGCCGTACAAGGGGCTCGGCGACGCGATCGAGGCAGTGCGGCGCGCCGGGGACGGGCGGCTGCTCGTGGCGGGCGATGCGATGGAGCCGGTCGAGCCGTACCGCGCCGCCGCGAACGGGCTCGACGTGGAGTGGCGGCTCGGCTATCTCCCCCAGCCCGAGATCGACCGCGCCTTCGGCGACGCGACCGTCGCCGTCTTCCCGTACCGGCCCGAGCTCGATCAGAGCGGAGCGCTCCTCCGGGCGCTCGGCGCCGGGGTGCCCGCGGTGGCCTACGACGTCGGCGGGATCGCGGAGCCCGTGCGGCGCTTCGGGGCCGGCCGTGTCGTGACCGCCGGAGACGTGGCCGGGCTCGCCGAGGCGGTCCACGAGCTCCTCTCGGACTTCGCCGCGCTCGAGCAGGCTCGGGCGGGTGCCAGGCGGGCGCGCGCGGAGCTGACCTGGGACGCCGCCGCGCAGGCGCACCTCGCCGTCTACGAGGAGATCGCGTGAGACTGCGCCGCGAGCAGTTCCGCGACGTGATCGCCCGCCAGCTCGACCTGTTCGTCGAGGACGAGGCAGATCTGCTCGAGGAGGCGCGCGAGAAGTCCCGGGTCTACGAGCGCGCGGACCGCGAGGACCGCGAGGAGGCGTACGGCGACTGGTCCGACGTGGTCGAGACCGCGACCGAGGCTCTCGCAGACATGCGCGACCGCTTCGCCGGCACGCTGGACGAGGATGCCGCCGGGACGTACGAGGACTCCTTCAACCGTGCCGTCCGCAAGCGCTGGCCGGACCTCGGCCTCGAGATCGAGAATCGCTGACGTGACCGCCCGGATCGAGGACTACGCCCTGCTCGGAGACCTGCAGACGGCCGCGCTCGTGGATCGCAACGGCTCCGTCGACTGGCTCTGCGTCCCCCGCTTCGACTCCGGGGCCTGCTTCGCCGCACTCCTCGGCGGGCCGGAGAACGGCCGCTGGCTGCTCGCCCCCTCGGCGCCTGCGACGAGCACGCGCCGCTATCTCCACGACACGCTCGTGCTGGAGACGACCTGGACGACGGACGACGGCTCCGTGGCCCGTGTCCTCGACTTCATGCCGCCGCGCGGCCAGGCCCCCGACATCGTGCGCATCGTCGAGGGCGTCAAGGGCCGAGTCCGGTTCCGCTCGGAGTTGACGATCCGCTTCGACTACGGGCGCATCGTCCCCTGGGTGCGCAAGCGCACGCACGAGGACGACACGCGTGTCGCGCTCGCCGGGCCGGACGCGCTCTGCTTCCGGACGACCGCCGAGACCCGCGGCGAGGACCTGCGCACGATCTCGGAGGTCGCGGTCGACGAGGGCGAGCGGATCCCGTTCGTCCTCACCTGGTTCCCGTCGCACCAGGAGGTGCCCGAGCCGGTCGACCCCGAGCAGGCGCTCGCCGACACCGAGGCGTTCTGGCGGGAGTGGAGCGAGGCGTGCCCGGTCGATGTGCCTGCCGACTGGGCGCCGCTCGTCCGGCGCTCGCTCATCGTGCTCAAGGCCCTCACCTACGAGCCGACCGGCGGCATCGTCGCCGCTCCCACCACCTCGCTGCCGGAGTGGATCGGCTCGGTGCGCAACTGGGACTACCGCTACTGCTGGCTGCGCGACGCGACGCTGACGCTGCTCGCCCTCCTCCACTGCAACCACGCCGACGAGGCGGGAGATTGGCGGCGCTGGCTGATCCGGGCGATCGCCGGCGATCCCGCGGACGTCCAGATCATGTACGGCGTCGCGGGCGAGCGGCGCCTGAGCGAGTTCGAGCTCCCCTGGCTCGACGGCTACGAGGGCTCGCAACCGGTGCGCGTCGGCAACGCGGCGAGCGAGCAACTCCAGCTCGACGTCTACGGCGAGGTGCTCGACTGCTTCTACCAGGCGCGCCAGCACGGCCTGCCGGTCGATCCGCAGGGGTGGATGATCCAGCTCGGCCTGCTCGACCACCTCGCGGGAGCGTGGCGGGAGCCGGACGACGGCATCTGGGAGATTCGCGGCGGGCGCCGCCACTTCGTCCACTCGAAGGCGATGGCGTGGGTCGCCTTCGACCGCGGGGTGCGGGCGGTCGAGGAGCACGGCTTCGAGGGGCCGGTCGACCGCTGGCGGGCGATCCGGGACGAGATCCACGAGGACGTCTGCGAGCGCGGTTTCGACGCGGTTCAGGGCTGCTTCACGCAGTCGTACGGCTCTCGGGAGCTCGACGCGAGCCTGCTGCTGTTGCCGCTCGTCGGCTTCCTGCCGGCGTCCGACCCGCGCATCCGGGGCACGATCGAGGCGATCGAGCGCGAGCTTCTGCACGAGGGCTTCGTCCTGCGCTACCGGACGAGCGACTCCGCGGCCGACGGCCTGCCGCCGGGCGAGGGCGTGTTCCTGCCGTGCTCGTTCTGGCTCTGCGACTGCTACGAGCTGCTCGGGCGGCACGACGACGCGCACGAGCTGTTCGGGCGACTCGTCGCGCTCGCCAGCGATCTCGGCCTGCTGGCCGAGGAGTACGACCCGCAGGCGAAGCGGCTGCTGGGGAACTTCCCCCAGGCGTTCACCCACCTCGCGCTCGTGAACACGATCTTCAACCTCGCGCCGCACCTGCCGTCGCCGATGCGGCGGCGGCACGCGACGCACCGCTAGCCCGCCCGCCGGCTAGGGCTTCTTCCCCTCGCTGACCGTCAGCCTCACCTTTGCCTTGTGCTTGAGGTGGGTTCCGGCCTTCGGGCTCTCCGAGATCACGCGACCGGTCGCCACCGTGCTCGAGAAGGCGTGCTTGATCTTCCCGGCCGAGCAGAAGTGCGACGTGAGCGCCCGCTTCGCGGCGGAGAGGCTCTTGCCCGCGACGTTCGGCACGACGCAGTTCTCGAGCACGAACTTCGCGGTGACCGTGAGCCGCGTGTCGGTCTGGAACTTGCACGTGGACTTGCCGGTGCACACGCCCGACCAGCCGACGAACGTTGAGCCCTTGGCGGCCTTCTCCTTGAGGACGACCGAGGTCCCGAACGGGTACGTGTGCGAGCAGGTCTTCCCGCAGTTGATGCCGCCCGGCGCGCTCGTCACGTGGCCGGAGCCGCTCCCCGACTTCGTGACCGTGAGGGCAAACGGCTTCGTGTAGGTGAACGAGCCGCTCGCGGCCGGCGCGCCCGTCGAGTCGCTCTCGACCGTCGTCAGGGTGACCGGCACCGTGCCCACCGCACCCGGCGGCGCGGTCACGGTGACCGTGTCCGTCGACCCGCAGTCGAGCAGCGCCTGGGTGTTCGTGGCGTCGCTCGCCAACACGCTGCCGAAGGAGATGCTGGTCACGCAGCCGAGGTTCTCGCCGGTGATCGTCACCGGCGTGCCGCCGTTCGCAGGCCCCGAGCTCGGGGTGATGGAGTCGATCTTCGGGTCGCCCGGCGGGAAGAGGAACAGCTCGTCGGACAGGTCGTTGTTGAACGAGCTCGGAGCCGAGCAGTCCGTGACGGTGCACACCTGGGTGTCGACGACCGCCGGGAGCTGGCCGACCGTGCTCGTATTGAGCTTCGTGTCCCCCACCGCCGTGAAGTTGGTCGTCTGCCCGAAGGAGGGACCGGCGATGTCGAAGAACGTCACAGCGAGCGTCTGATCCGCAAATCCCGTGCCGTCGATCTCGAGCGGCGTGCCGCCCGTGTCCGGAGCGGCCGGCTTGCCTGCGGTCGGGCCTGCGGTCGCCTGTACGGCCGACACGGTGGGAATTCCGGCATACGTCGCGTTCGTCGCGTTCGACACGCCCGCGACCGACTGGACGGTGACCTGGACGGTCTTCGGATCGACGGTGACCGCGTCGAGCCCCGGGGCCAGGAGCTGGATCGTCGTGCCGGTGACGCTGACGAGGCTGAACTGCTGCGAGGCCGCCTGGGTCGGGTCGCCGAAGTTCACCCAGTCGAGCGTGGCGAGGTTGAAGCCTTTGCCCTCGATCGTGACGACGGAGCCTCCCGCTTCGCTGGCGAGCGACCCCGCCCCGCCGGTGCTCGTGGAGATCGAGGTGATCGTCGGCGTGGGCACGTAGTCGTACTCGGTCGCCGCCGGCGCGGGCTCCTGGCCCGGGGGGGCCGGGATGGCGCCGTCGTCGGCCACGTTGAACGCGCCTTCGTAGAGGGGCTTGATCGTCGCCGTATGGCTCTCCCCGTTCGCGTTGGTCACGACGACCTGCGTCTGGCAGATGTCGTTGGCCGCATTCTCGCCCGTGCCGAAGCTCGAGCCGTCCTGGTCGCACGCCGTCGTCCCGTCCTGGAAGGCGGGAACCTGGACCGAGATCTTCGTCCCGCTCGGATTCACGGTGAAGGTCGACGCCGCGACGCCGCCGAAGGTGACGCTGGTCGCACCGGTGAAGCCCGCTCCGTAGAGCGTGATCGTGTTGCCGCCCACCTCGGGCCCGGCGTACGTGTGGACGCTCGTCACGGTCGGGAGCGGCTGCGAGGAGCCGTTGTCGTCGACGTACGTGAACCAGCTGTTGACGTTGACGGCGCTCGTCTCCCCGTCGGTGAGCGTCACGGTGACGGCCTCGGGTCCGGCTCCGTCCGTCTGATCCAGGGGTGGGCTCAGGAATGTGGCCGGCGGGAAGTCGGCCACGATCGTCGTCGGGCCCGTGACATTGAACGCCCCGGTCGGGAACTCGACATCTCCCGCCTGGATGCTCGCGACGTCCGGCACGCCGTTCTGCTCGAAGTTGGTGCCGGTGATTGTGATGCCCGGCGTGTCCGCCGCCGAGGTGAGGCCGGTGTCCGGCGAGATGTCCGTCACCGTCGGCCGGGTCGTCGCCGGAGCCTGGCTGCACAGATAGAACGCGAGGCCGGCGCCGCCGTTCGGCTGCGTCAGCTGCGGGCTGCCAAGGCCCGAAGCCATGTCGTAGCCGGTCGTGGCCTGGAAGAGGTTCGAGTCGCCGTACGGGTCGTTGTTCCCGAGCGTGACGTCGTTGAACGACGCCGCGTAGGCGGTCGGGTTCGACGCGACCGAGTAGAGGAGCGGATTGACGAAGCCGACGCCGTTCTGCGTCAGCTGGTTGCCCTGGCAGGTAGTCGAGGCGTTGACGTCCGCCAGCATGGCCGCCCACAGCGGGGCCGCCGACGAGGTGCCACCGTTGGTAAACCAGCCGCCGTCGGCGACGGTGCTGTAGACGGTGATCGCACCCGTCCACTCGTCGGAGTCCGCGCTGACGTCGGGCACCTCACGGCAGCCGCCCTCGACCGGACCGACGGGGTTGTCCGACGCACAGAACGCGAAGTCCGGGTTGCCGAGGTCGGTCGCCTCGAAGCCGTCTGCGGCCGACACGGCGCTCGCGTCGTTCACCCCCGGCACGTGCGAGTCGAGCTGCCAGGCCGGCATCGGCCAGGACTCGGAGATGCCGCCGCCGCCCGCGCCCCACGCGGCGCCGTCGTTCCAGACCTGCTCGAGCGCGGGCTGCGTGGCGTTGTCGATCGTGGTGCCGCCCGCCCCCACGACGTACGGCTGGCTCGACGGGTCGTCGACGGACAGGACCGGGCTGACCGGCGCCCCCGTGAGGCTGCAGTCGTTGCTGCCTTCGTCGCCGGCGGCCGCGAAGACCGTCTGCCCCTGGGCGGCGGCCTGCTGGAAGATGAGGTTCTCGGCTTGCTGGATGCCGGGCGACCCCTGCTGTATCGCCTGCTCACACAGTCCCCAGCTCGTGGTCACGATCTGGTCGGCGTCGTCGTTGACGATCTGCGCGTACTCGTCAAGCGAGCCGTAGGTGTTGTTCGGGGCCTCGTAGACGTCGATGTTCGCGCCCGGGGCGAAGGCCGAGATGTCCTCGACGTCGAGGATCGACTCGCCCGAGCCGGAGCCCGTCGGCTGGCCGCCGTCCACACTCTTGACGGCCACGCGGCCGAGCATCGTCGTGGCCTGCGCCGAGCCGAAGTAGCACGTGTCGAAGGTCTGGAGGTCGCTCTTGGCGAAGGGCTCCAGCTCGTAGACGGCGATGTGCTGACCCGAGCCGGTGTCACCGGCGCCGAAGAGGCCGAACACGCCGTAGGCGTTGGCGATCTGGTCGTCGGTCAGCCCGCCGAACTCCTCGGCAACGGTCTGGGCGTCGGGGCACGGCGTCGGCGAGCCCGCCGGGTGCGGGAACGTGGCGCTCTTCGCGGCGGCATGGCTGCCTTGCGCCGACCTCGACGCGTGCAGCACGGCCGACGGATGGAGGCTCTGGGTGGTGTCGAGACCGACGACCGCCGTCACGTCCTTCGCGATCGCGGTCGGCACCCGGAGCGGCGCGGTGCGCGCCTGGCCGACCGAGCCGTTGGCGAGCCTGTAGCGCTCCAGTCCCGTGCGGAAGGTGCTCTCGACCCGGCTCGCGGGAGCCGTGAAGTGGACGATCAGCCCGTCTCGGGCGACAGCGGTGACCGTGAGCCCGGAGCTCTGCAGCTGCGACTTGACCGCTGCGACGGTCGCGGGTGTCGGGCCGAATCTCGCCGCGAACGTGCCCGCGGTCAGGTAGCGATGGAACAGCGGCGAGTGCTTGTCCGTCACCTGCGAGATGAAGTGCGTCAAGGCGGCGTCGTCACGGGGCTGCAGCACCACTGCACCCGACACCGTCGTCGCCGGTGCGACCGCGCCCAGCGGCTTGGCACCGCGAGGGAGCAGCGGCTTGGGCGCCATGATCCTCGTGCCGGTGGGGGCGGCGGCTCCTGCACCGGCCGCCGAGATTCCGCAGCACACCAGCGCCAAGAGCGGCGCCGCGACGAGTGTTCGCAGGCCCAGAACCCTTCTCATGAAGCTCCTCCCGATCGCACGGCGACTGCCGCCCCCCTCAGTGCGGCCCCGACACACCTATCGCAGAAGTGAGACGCGATGTGAACTCAGACGTTAGCCGGGCGCGAACGGTTTCCCGCTAGCGATGCCCGAAGTGGTGGGCGCGCGGGAGAGCGGCGTGGACGTCCGCCCCGTCGGTCAGAGACCGGGCAAGCGGCGCGAGCGAGACGAGCTCGTCCACGAGGATGTTCCGGTTGCGGTCGGAGTGCTCGTACCGGCCGCGGACGAGCAGGAGCGGCTCGCTGCGCACGACCGCCCGGAACCGCTCGTACACCTGCGGCAGGATGACGAGGTTCACCTGCGCGAGCTCGTCCTCGAGGAGCATGAAGACGACGCCGTTCGCGGTCGAAGGGCGCTGCCGCGCGACCACCAGTCCGGCGAGCTGCACGTCAGCTCTGTGCGGCCGTTCGCGCAGCTCCGCGCTCGAGAGCGTGCCGCGCGGCAGGTGCGGGCGGAGCAGCTCGAGCGGGTGGACGCCGACCGACAGGCTCGTCGTCCGGTAGTCGGTGAGCATCCGCTCCCACACCGTCGGCTCGGGCAGGTCCGGCGTGGCGACCGTCGGCTCGAGCGGCAGCGCGAGCTGCTTCGCCTTGCCTGCGGTGCCGGGGACGCCGGCGGGCCGTGGCACGAGCCCGAGCTGCCAGAGGAGCTCCCGGCGCTGCCCGCGGGTGCCGCTTGCGGCACCTTCGCCGTCAGAAATCGCGAAGCAGTCGCAGGCGCCGCTTTCGGCGAGCGCGCGCAGCTCGTCCTCCGACAGGCCGGTCCGCTGGGCGAGCTCGCTGACGGAGGAATAGGGGCTGTTCGCGGCGACCGCCTCCGCGTCGTCCTCCCCCAGTCCGGTCACGTACTTCAAGCCGATGCGGACGGATCCGTCCTCCTCGATCGTGCAGTCGGCCTCGCTGCGGTTCACGTCGGGCGGGCGGGTCTCCACCCCGCGCTTCTGCCCGTCGCGGACGAGGGTCGCGGGCGAATAGAAGCCCATCGGCTGCGCGTTGAGGAGCGCGGCGAGGAACTCCGGCGCGTAGTGGTGCCGCAGCCACGCCGACTGGTACGCGAGCAACCCGAACGCGGCTGCGTGCGACTTCGGGAAGCCGAAGCCCGAGAAGGCGACGAGCTTGTCGTAGAGCTCGTGGGCCTTCGCGCCCTCCACCCCCTGCTCGAGCGCGCCGGCGACGAACCGCTCCCGCCACGCCTCGAGCGCCGCGTGCGAGCGCTTGCGGCTCATCGCCCGCCGCAACCCCTCGGCCTCGCCGACCGTGAAACCGGCGAGATGGACGGCGACGTCGAGCACCTGGTCCTGGAAGACGACGACGCCGAGCGTCTCGCGCAGCGGCTCCTCGAGCAGCGGATGGTCGGCCGGCGCGCGGTAGGTCGGGTCGTCGCGCAGCTTCTGCCGCCGCTCGACGTACGGGTGGACGGCCTTCCCCTGGATCGGCCCCGGCCGCACGAGCGCGACCTGCACCGTGATGTCGTCGATCGTCTCCGGCCGCGTGCGGAGGACGACCTGCATCTGCGCGCGGCTCTCGATCTGGAAGCAGCCGACCGTGTCGGCGCGCTGGATCTCCGCGAACACGTCCACGTCGTCGAGCGGCACGCGCGAGAGGTCGATCCGCTCGTCGCGGTGGCGCGCGATCAGGTCGACGCACTCCTCGACCGCCGACAGCATTCCGAGCCCGAGCAGGTCGATCTTGAGGAAGCCGGCGTCGGCGCACGAGTCCTTGTCCCACTGGCACATCTGCCGGCCCTCCATCGCCGCCGGCTGGACCGGCACGAGCTCGACGAGCGGCCGCGAGGAGATGACCATCCCGCCCGGGTGCTGCGAGATGTGG
This sequence comes from uncultured Actinomycetes bacterium, assembly GCA_963796555.1. Lineage (GTDB taxonomy): Bacteria > Actinomycetota > Thermoleophilia > Gaiellales > Gaiellaceae > Palsa-739. Next base: position 59,793 of record CAWCLZ010000004.1, read on the forward strand.
CGCGGCAGACCGGCGATCTCGTTGCAGAGGGCGCCGAACGCGCGCCAGCGCGGCGAGCGGAGTTTCGTCGCCGCCTCCGGGAGCGCGGCGATCTCGTCGGCGACGCGCTGCGCGTTCCAGCCGTCCGTGAGGCGCGCGAGCCGTTCGAGGTCGGCGTACGGGAGGCCGAGCGCCTTGCCGACGTCGCGGATCGCGCCGCGCGAGCGATAGGTCGCGAAGGCCGCGACGAGCGCGGCGTGCTCGGATCCGTAGCGCTCGACGACGCGGACGATGAGCTTCTCCCGGATGTCGCGGGGGAAGTCGAGGTCGATGTCCGGGATGGACGCGAGCTCGCGGTTGAGGAAGCGGCCGAGCGAGAGGTTGTTCGCGACCGGGTCGACGTGCGAGAGCCCGGTCAGGTAGCAGACGAGCGAGCCGACCGAGGAGCCGCGCCCGCGGCCGGGCGGCAGGACGTGCCGCATCGAGCCGGGGCCGCGCACCTCGAGCGCGACCTCGCGCGCGAGCTCCAGCACCTCCCAGTGGAGGAGGAAGAAGCCGGCGAGGCCGAGCTCGTCGATCAGCGCGAGCTCCTCCTCGAGCCGCTTGCGCACGCGCCGCTTGTGGCCGTTGAGGTTCGAGTAACGCTCGGCGAACGCGGCCTCGCACACCCGGCGCAGCTGGACGATCGCCGGCTCCTCGCCGTCGGAGAAGTCGGGATAGCGGTAGCCGAGCTCCTCGGTCAGGTCGAACTCCAGCCGGGCCGCGAGCTCGGTGGTCTCGCGGACGGCTTCCGGATGATCGGCGAAGCGCTCGCCCATCTCCTGCGGCGATAGCAGGGCGGATTCGTGGTTGCCGCGCCGCTCCTGCTCGCAGCCCTCGAGCGAGGTGCGGCAGCGGACGGCGACGAGGACGTCCTGAAGCACGGCTCGCCGCCGGTCGTGGGCGTGGACGTCGCCCGTCGCGACCGTCCGGACGCCGAGCGAGGCGGCAAGGTCGCACAGGAGCGCGTTCCGGCGTGTGTCCCCGCGTTCGTACGGGCGTTGCAGCTCGACGTAGAAGCGGTCGCGGCCGAAGGCGCGTGCGAGCCGGGCGGCCGCGTTCGGGTCGCGGACCGCGAGGCCGTTGCGAGCGCAGCCGGAGAGGCAGACGAGCCCCTCGTTCTGCTCCTCGAGCAGCGCCTGGTCGAGCTGCGGCGGCCCGGGCCCGCGGTTCGTCGTGTCGCGCGTGTGTGCGTGCGCCGCCGTGAGCAGCCGGCAGAGGTTCGCGTAGCCGGTCGCGCTCTCCACGAGCAACGTGACGTGGCTGGAAGCAGCGGCGGCAAAGCCGCCGCTGCCCGGCCGGCAGACCGCGCCGCGTTCGGCGGCGCTTGGCGACTCGTCCGCGAGCGTGACCTCCGCGCCGGTGATCGGCCGCACGCCGAACTGCTTCGCCGCGTGCGCGAACTCGAGCGAGCCGTAGACACCGTCGTGGTCGGTGAGCGCGAGCGCCTCGTAGCCGAGCTCAGCCGCGCGGGCCGCGAGCTCCTCCGGCTGAGAGGCGCCGTCGAGGAACGAGTACGCCGAGTGCGCGTGCAGCTCTACGTAGGTCATGATCCGCTGCAATGGACGAGTGCGAACGGCTGCGGGACGGGTAGCGCCATCCAAGGAGTCTAGGCGAACACATGTTCGTGTGCGACAGGTTATCCCGCTCGCGGCTCTATCTCGTGCTGGCCGCCGGCGACGCTGACGTGCTCGAGCCTGCGTTGCGCGGCGGTGTGGACATCGTCCAGCTTCGCGACAAGGAGCTCCGGGACGAGGCGCTCGTCGCCGCCGCCGAGCCGTTTCGGGCGGCCTGCGAGGAGCACGGCGCGTTGTTCGTCCTCAACGACCGTCCGGATCTCGTGGAGGCGTGCGGCGCCGACGGCGTGCATGTGGGCCGGAGCGATCTGGCGGTCGACGAGGCGCGGGCGCTCGTCGGGCCCGGCCGACTGGTCGGGCTCTCCGCGTCGACGATCGACGAGCTCGGCGATGTCGCCGGGGCCGATTACGTCGGCGTGACCGCGTTCGCGACGCCGACGAAGGAGAATGCGGTCGCGGGCGGTCTCGAACTGCTGAGTGCCGCGGCACGGGCGCTCACGATTCCCTGGTTCGCGATCGGCGGCATCGACCTCTCGAACGTGGAGGAGGTCGCCGCTGCCGGAGCTCCGGGCGTCGCGGTCGTCCGCGCGATCCGGGACGCAGCCGATCCCGAGGCGGCGGCGCAGACGCTCAGGGCCGCGTTAGATCGGCAGGAGTAGGTCGATCTCGTTGCGGCGGCGGTACTGCTCGAGGCTCGGGCGGCTCGTGTCGGGCTGTGTCCGCTTCGCCAGCTCTGCGAAGGTCGGTCCGATCAGCTCGTAGATGGCGGGCGGCTCGCCGTGGAGCCGCGCGCGCAGGAACGGGCCGCCGGGCAGCGTGCCGGACTCGAGCCCTGGCACGAGGTCGTCTTCTGGCCGCACCTCAACGCACGCGCGGTAGTCGTCGGCCACCGGATCGAAGGCGCCGTAGAAGTGACGCCCGCGCAACGGGACGGCTGCTTCGAGCTCGTCCCACGCACGACGGATGTGCTCGAGCCCGTCCGGGACGCGGACGAACTGCACCGCGATCTCGTCGCGCTCGATTTCGGTGAAGTCGGTCATGCGCCGCGCTGGGTATACCAGCCGCCCCCCGCGCCGTCGAAGAAGACGACAGTGGTCTCGCCGCTCTCGAGCACGACCTCGAAGTAGCCACGGACGACCGGCTCCTCGGTCCACCAGCGGTCGACGACGCGCCACTCCTCGCGGACGAGTGCGACGACGCGGTGGTTCACCTCGAGCGGCCGTCCATTTGCGTCGGCTTCGACGCGCGCCGCCCGCGGCGCGTTGAAGCGTGCGGCTACTCGTCCTTCGGCACGAGCAGCGCACGGCTCTCCGGCACGCGGGACCAAGGTGCCACCTCCACGACGGTGCAGACGGAGCCGGAACCGGTGCTCGCCCGCACCTGGCGCAGCCCGTCCCGCAGGCGGGAGCGGTCTTCTGCGCCGGCGGCGAGCAGCTCGAGCTGGTGTCCGGTCGGCTCGGTCAACTCGACGAGCTCGAGTCGGAGCTCTGAAACGGGAGCCGGCAGCTCGGCGAGCCGCGGCGAGAGCGCGATGCGGATCCGGTCGGAGTCGGCGCTCGGCTCGCGCAGGGTCAGCGTCCGGCGCCACGAGCCGCCGCTTTCGAGCCGGGCGGCCAACGCGAGCTTGCGGACGAAGCGGTCGCGCCGCTCCGGCCGGGCGAGCGCGGTCTCGACGAGCCCTGCCAGCGCACGCCTCAGGGTCAGTTCGTTGCCGACCGCCTCCGGGAACTCGAGCGAGGCGGCGACGGGAGCGGGCGGGCGGCGGCCGCGCACCCGCGCGGCCGTCCCGCCTCTCGCCAGGCTCCAGGCGCGCCGGCCGTCCGGCCCCAAACGTTCGGCGACGGCGCCTCCTGGGAGCCCGGCAAGCTGTCCGAGCTTGCGAACTCCGAGTGCTTCGAGCTCTTCGTAACGGCCGCGCTCGAGCGGGAGAAGCGTGAGCGGCAGCGGTGCGAGGAACTGCGGCAGCTCCTCGTCGGCGACCACGACTACTTGCCCGGGTCGCGCGACCGAAGCTGCCGCGAGCGAAGCGAAGCGCCGGCCGGCCGCGCCGATGCGCGCGTCCCACTCGGTCCCGACCGCCGCGAGCGCACGCCGGAGCGCCGGCTCGAGGCCGCCGTAGAGCCGCTCGACTCCTCGCGTCTCGAAGTAGGCGACGCCGAGCGAGGCGGGATCGACGGAGAAGCCCGCGTCCTCGAGCGCGTGGAGGATCTCCTCCCAGGCGTGCTCGGCACCGGCGGCGTCGGGCTCGACGAGGGCCAGCGACGGGCAGGTCGCGAGCCCCTCCCCCAGCCGCATCCCGGCCCGCACGCCGGCGGCCTCAGCAGCCGCCGTGACCGGTCCGAGGAGCGGCTCTCCCTGCGGCTCGGGAGCGAGCGCCGCCGGGCGCAGCGCGAGCGTCGGCGTCCGCCGCAGGGCTGCCTTCAGCTCCAGACCGGGAATGGCGAGACAGGCGATCACAGGAACGTATGTTCTATACGAACACGTGTTCTCCTGTCAAGATCTCGCGAAACCGCGAAAGGAGCAGGGATGGTGGAGGAAGCACGTCTGGAGGACGTCGGCTCGGGTCTTGCGCCCGTCTCCCCCGGCTGGTTTGTCCTCAACGTCGGGGACGCCGCGTGGCTGCGGAACGACGCGTTCGGCAACCGCTGCGTGTTCGAGAGCAGCCCGCGCGTGCTTGCCGAGCGGCCTGACGCCGAGCCGCAGATGTTCGCGGACACCGGCTTCACGCTCGCCGTGCTCGAGCCCGGCAAGCCCACGGGGATGTTCCACGCGGAGACTGCGCAGGAGGACTTCCTCGTCCTTGCGGGCTCGTGTCTGCTGCTCGTGGAAGATCACGAAAGGCTGCTCCGTGCCTGGGACTTCGTCCACTGTCCCGCCGGGACACGCCACTCCTTCGTCGGCACCGGCGACGGGCCGTGCGTGATCTTCATGACCGGCGCGCGGCGGGAGGGCCGCCGGGAAGGCAAGGGGATCGTCTACCCGGTCGCCGCGCACGCCCGTGCCCATGGCGCCGGAGTCGAGACGGAGACGAGCGAGCCGAGGGAGGCGTATGCGCCGTTCCCGCCCTGGCGCCTCGAGCGGCCGGAAGCCTGGGCCGAGCTGCCGTGGGCAGGATGAGCCGTGGACCGGGTTCGCGTCGACAAGTGGCTGTGGGCGGCGCGCTTCGCCAAGACGCGGAGCGCCGCCACCGACCTCGTCCTCGCGGGCCACGTCAAGGTCGGCGGCGAGCGGGTCAAGCCGGCACGGGAGGTTGCGCCCGGCGACACGATCGAGATCCGGCTCGGCGCGGTTCGCCGCGTCGTCGTCGTGACCGGCCTGGCCGAGCGTCGGGGGCCGGCGAAGGTCGCCGCGACGCTCTACGAGGAGACGCCCGCCTCGCGCGAGGAGCGCGAGCGGCTGTCGGTCGAGCGGCGGCTGACCCGTCCGCTCGGCGCCGACCTCGGGGCACGGCCGACGAAGCAGGAGCGGCGGCGGCTCGACGCTCTCCGGCGAGGGCAGCGACGCAGGTGAGGTGGGCCGTCCTTCTCGGCGCCGTCGCGGCCCTCGCCGAGCTCACCGCCGCGTAGAGTCACGAGAGCAAGCGACAGGGAGGCTTCGATGGCACTAGCACGTGTCGTGACGTTCGAGGACATCGACTCCGAGCGGATTGCCGCGCTCAAGTCGGAGATCGAGGGCGGCGAGAGGCCCGAAGGGCTGCCCGCGACGGAGATGATGATCCTCCACGACCCCGAGGGTGAGCGTGCCCTCGCGATCGTGTTCTTCGACAACGACGACGACTACCAGACGGGCGACGCGTTCCTCAGCGGGATGCCCTCATCCGACACGCCGGGCCGGCGGACGTCAGTGACGAAGCACGACGTCGCAGTCCGGGCGATGGGCTAGAGCGTCACCTCGGCCGCGGGGCCGACGCGGCGGACGTAGCGCGGGACGACGTCGAGGACGTTCTCCCGCGCGCACCGCTCGACGTCGGCCTCGAGACCGTGCCGGCGCAGGTTCGCGGCACTGCGGCTCGCGCCGAGCCCTGCGACGGCGTTCGGGAAGCTCTGGGCGAGCAGGATCGCGGCACGCGCGGAGTCGGCCGGCTCGCCGCCGAGCGCCTCGGCGATTCGCCCGGCGCAGTAGGCGTCGTCGAGCGCGAGCTCGCCGAGGACGCCGGCGCAGAGCACGGCGACGTCCTCCCCGCTCTCGCGCGCGGCGGCCGCGACCGCGCCGAGGTTGAGGAGCGAGCCGACGTAGACGCGCTCGAAGCGCTCTGCGGCCGCGACGAGCAGCCGCGTCCCGTTCGTCGTCGTGAGGATCAGCGTCTCGGCCGCGGGCGCGCCTTCGAGCTCGCTCGGCGAGTTGCCGAAGTCGAAGCCCTCGATGTGCTCGAGCCGCCGCTCGCCCGCCAGCTTCGCCGGTCCCTCCGTCTCGGCGAGCACGCGCGCCTCGTCGATCTCGGCGCAACAGAGGATCCGCCGGTAGCCGGAGGCGAGCGCTTGGCACATGGTGGAAGTCGCCCGGAGGACGTCCACGACGACCCCGACCGGAGCCGGCGTCAGCTCGCCGGGAGTGAAGGCAACCTGAACGCGCACCGGACTAGGCTAGTCCGGATGTCGACGGTCGAGACCCAGTACTGCTACCGGCATCCCGACCGCGAGACCGGCCTCTCGTGCTCGGAGTGCGGCCGCCCCATCTGCGCCGACTGCGCGACGTTTGCCCCCGTCGGCATCCGGTGCCCCGACCACTCGGGAATGCGGCGGACGACGCGCGCGGTGAACATGGCGCCGCGCCCGGTCGTTCGGGCGCACCGCCGCCTGGGCGCCACCGACGCGCTCGTGACCAAGATCTTGATCGGGGTCAACGCCGCCGTGTATCTCATCGGCGCAACCCGGCCCGGGGCAAGCCTCAACAATCCGATCTCCCTGCGCGTCTTTCTCGATCCGAACAGCTTCTATCACCGGCTCTGGCTCGACGCGCCCGAGGTCGCGCACAGCGGTTGGTATCGCATGATCACCGCGGCCTTCCTGCACGCGAGCCTCTGGCACATCGGCCTCAACATGCTGTTCCTCTGGTGGATCGGCGCCCCGGTCGAGATGTACCTCGGTCGTGCTCGGTACCTCGGGCTCTATCTCGTCTCCGGCCTCGCCGGGTCGGCGGGTGCACTCATCGCGACTCCGCTTGTTCCCACCGTCGGCGCGTCCGGCGCCATCTTCGGAGTTCTCGGGGCGATGATGATCATCGAGTACCGGACGACCGGCCGTCTCGGCGGGACGGCGATGACGCTGATCGTGATCAACCTTGTTTTCGGCTTCGTTTTCAACGGGCTGGGTGGCAACGTCTCGATCGGCGGGCACATCGGCGGGCTGATCGGTGGGATCCTGGTCATGCTTGCCTACGGGTACTGGGGAAATCGCCGTCGAATCGGCAGCGTCACGGTCGACCTCGGGGCGATCCTCGGGCTGGTGCTCGTTGCCGCCGCTAGCCTTGCGCTCGCGTACTGGAAAGTCCGCGGCTACGCCTAGCGCTAGCCCGGCGGGAGCTGCGGCTTCCAGCCGTTGATCGTCAGCGCCTCGATCAACTTCCCGGTCCGCGCGTTGAGGAACGCTGCGAGCGGCGACGTGTACCAGTGCTTGCACTTCTTCCCGCGCGGGCAGCCGAGTATCGGCACGCGCGCGTGAAGCGTCACGGACATCCAGGCGAGCCGCTCGCGGCCGTCGCCACGCTGGAACCGGACGAGCCAGATGCCCTGCAGCCGGCCCTTGCGGTCGCCCCAGCTCCGCAGCTTCGAGATCGCCTTCACCCGGTCGACCGTCGGCTGGACGCGAAGCGGTACCAGGCGGACCATTGCTCGATTGTTTGCGAGGGCCGAGACGAACGAAGCGGGGATGCTGACCGAGCGCAGCGGCAGTACGGGACGACGCCGCGTCCGGTCGGAGCCGACCCCGATCGGACCGTCCCCCGAGATGCCCAGCCAGGCGACCGCGGGACCGCGGTAGTACGGAGCGATCGTGACGCCGGCGGGACCGCCTTCGACCCGAATCCGCGCGTGAGGCGCGTACGCCCGCCACTCGAGCACGACCGAGCTCGTCCCGACGGCGGTCCACGCCCGCCACATCCGCTGCGGCTTCGCGCCGAGCAACCCGCCAAGCCGCGTTCTCGCCTCGGCCCTGGTGACGGCGTGATGCGGGCTCGCCGCCGCGCCGCCGCCGATCACGGCCGCCACCAAAACGGCTGTGCACAGGGCTCCGCGCTTCATCCGCCGAGAATTCCTCTGACCACAGCCGGCTTCGCAGTGCCGGCCGTGCGGTCGGCTCGATCGACGCGGTAGCAGCCTCCGAGCTCGACAGTTGCTACCGAGCCGGGACTTTTGCTGACGACTGCGAACGTGCGCTGCTTCGGGCAGCCGCGCCTGGGGCCGGGACCGGTGAGCGCCCGGAGCAGCCGGCGGGTCCGGGACGGGTCGAGGCGGAAGCCGCGGACGAAGTTCCCCACCGCGAATCGATTCGGCGGCGTGCGGAAGACACAGATGCGCACCGTTTTCGGGGCGACGGGGAAGAGCTGTCCGCCGCTGGAGTCGCGCGGTGGTCCTGCCCAGGCGACGGTGTTCCCCCACCTCATCGGGCAGTTCGCCGCGACCGCGGCCGCTGAGATGAGCTGCTTGATCCGGTGTACGCGGACGACGCGCCAACGAACTGCGGGAGGCCCGTGACCGACCCCGAAGCCCAGCGGATGGCCGCAGCCGTCCTCCGGCCAGCGCACCGGGGTGACCCAGCGACCCTGCGCGTTTACGAAGCCGGGAACGGCCAGCCCGATCAAGTTGTCGAAGCAACGGCCGTTCTTCGGCAGATCGCGCCGGTCCGGCTGCTCGTAGTACCGCTGCAGGCCGGCGACACTGCTGACGGCGACCTTGCGGACGAGCACCTCCCACTGTCCCTGACCGGGATAGACACGCCGGCCTTCGCTGCAATAGACGGCCGTCACGGCGTGGAAGCGTCGAAGAGTCCGGCGGTCGACTCGGTGCCGATTCGCGTCGAGGCAGGCGAAGTGCCGGGTCAAGCGGATGTCGGTCCGCAGAGACGGTGAGCCGCCGAGCGCGCCTACCGCGTACGCGCCGCCGACGGCGAGAAGAAGCGTGACGGCTACGGAAGCACGCCGCATGCCTCAGTTATACGGCGCCGCAGCGCCGGGTGTCACCCGCCGGCCTGGACGTACTCGGCGCGGTGCGCCTCCTTGAGCGCGGCCTGCGCCGCTGCGAGGCGGGCAAGCGGTACGCGGTACGGCGAGCAGCTCACGTAGTCGAGCCCGATCCGATGGCAGAACTCGACGGAGCTCGGCTCCCCGCCGTGCTCGCCGCAGATGCCGAGCTTGATCTCGGGCTTCGTCTTCCTCCCCCGCTCGACGGCGATCCGCATCAGGTCGCCGACGCCGTCCTGGTCGAGCACCTCGAACGGGTTTCGCTCGAGCACGCCGTCCTCGAGGTAGAAGGTGAGGAACTTGCCTTCGGCGTCGTCGCGCGACATCCCGAGCGCCGTCTGCGTGAGGTCGTTCGTGCCGAAGGAGAAGAAGTCGGCGACCTCGGCGATCTCGTCCGCGCGGAGCGCGGCGCGCGGCAGCTCGATCATCGTCCCGCAGAGGTACTCGAGCTCGGGCGCTTCCTCCTCCATCACGGCCTCGGTCAGCTCGCGCAGCCGGCGCAGCTCCTCGCGGAAGCCGACGAGCGGATGCATGATCTCGACGAGCGGCGCCGCGCCGGCGCGTTCCTGCACCGCCTTCGCCGCGCGCGCGATCGCGCGCACCTGCATCTCGTAGATCTCCGGCCACTGGATGCCGAGCCGGCAGCCGCGGGTGCCGAGCATCGGGTTCGATTCGGTGAGGGACTTGATCCGCTGGCGCATCCGCTCGTCCTTCGCCTCCTCGAGCGGCGGCAGGAACTCGTGCAGCGGCGGGTCGAGCAGGCGGATCGTCACCGGCAGCCCGGCCATCGCCTCGAAGATCGCCTCGAAGTCGGACTGCTGGAACGGCAGGAGCCGGTCGAGCGCGTCGCGGCGCCCGGCCACGTCGCGCGCGAGGATCATCTCCTGCACGACGGGCAGCCGCTCCTCGCCGAAGAACATGTGCTCGGTGCGGCAGAGCCCGATGCCCTGCGCACCGAACTCGCGCGCCTTGGTCGCGTCTTCGGCGTTGTCGGCGTTCGTGCGCACCGTGAGGCGGCGCAGCTCGTCGGCCCAGTCGAGGATCGTCTCGAAGTCCTCGTTGATCGCGGGCGGAACGAGCGGAACCTCACCGACGATGACGCGGCCTGTGCCGCCGTCGATTGTGATCACGTCGCCCTCGCTCAACTGGTGCCCGCCGATGCGGAGGGTCTTCGCGCCGGTGTCGATGTCGAGGCCGTCGCAGCCGGCGACGCACGGTTTGCCCATCCCGCGCGCGACGACCGCCGCATGCGAGGTCATCCCGCCGTGGGCGGTGAGGACGCCCTTCGCCTGGATCAGCCCGTGGATGTCGTCGGGCGTCGTCTCCCAGCGGACGAGGATGACCGATTCGCCCGCCTTGCCGCGCTCGGCGGCGCCGTCGGCGTCGAGCACGATCTTTCCGCACGCGGCGCCGGGCGAGGCGTTGAGGCCCTGCGCAGCGACCTCGAACTCGACGTCAGGGTCGAGGCGCGGGTGCAGCAACTGGTCGAGCTGGCTCGGGTCGATCCGCGCGACTGCCTGCTCCCGGTCGATCAGCCCTTCCGTCGCCATGTCGACCGCGCACTTGATCGCCGCCGCGGCCGTCCGCTTCGCGGTGCGCGTCTGCAGGAGGTACAGGCGCCCCTGCTCGACCGTGAACTCGATGTCCTGCATGTCGCGGTAGTGCCGCTCGAGCGATCCCATGTTCTCGAGGAGCTGGTCGTACGCCTCCGGCAGACGCCCGCGCAGCTCGACGAGCGGCTGCGGCGTGCGGGTCCCGGCCACGACGTCCTCGCCCTGCGCGTTGACGAGGTACTCGCCGTAGACGCCCAGCTCGCCGGTCGAGGGGTCGCGGGTGAAGCAGACCCCGGTAGCCGAGTCCTGGCCCTTGTTCCCGAAGACCATCTGGACGACGTTGACAGCCGTGCCGAGGTCGTCGGGGATGCCGTACATGTTGCGATAGACCTGCGCGCGGGACGAGTTCCAGGACTCGAAGACCGCGGTGATCGCGCGGCGCAGCTGCTCGCGCGCGTCCTGCGGGAAGCCGTGGCCGGTGTGGCGCTCGTAGATCTCCCGCGCCCGGTCGACGGAGTCGTCGAGGCTGAAGCTCTCGTGTGGGATGTCGTCGACGGTCTCGCCGAACATCTGGATCAGCCGGCGGTAACAGTCGCGCGCGAACTCCTCGTTCCCGGTCGAGCGCGCGAGACCCTCGACGGACTCGTCGTTGAGCCCGACGTTGAGGATCGAGTCCATCATCCCGGGCATCGAGATCGCCGCCCCGGAGCGGACGGAGACGAGCAGCGGATCCTCGGGGTCGCCGAACCGCTTTCCCGTCTGTTCCTCGAGCCGGGCGATATGCTCCGCGACCTCCGCGTCGAGTCCTTCGACCTCGCCGCCCGACGCCATGAAGGCCCGGCAGGCGTCGGTCGTGATCGTGAAGCCGGCGGGCACGGGCACGCCGAGCTGCGTCATCTCGGCGAGCCCGATGCCCTTGCCGCCGAGCAGGTCGCGGCCGCCTTCCGAGGGCTCGGCGAAGTCGTAGACATAGTGGGTCATAGGGCCGCAGATGTTGTCATAAGCGGGCCGCCTGCCCATCAACGGCGCCGCGCTCGGAATTCGGCGATCCAGGCGAGCGCCCGCAGCCCGATCCAGATCGGGGCGAGCAGGACGTAGAAGATGATGTCCCCGGCGAGCAGGGCGAGCCACCAGAGCCCCCAGCGCCACAGCGGAATGCGCGGCTTGGCGGTCACTGCGCGACCTGAACCTTCGCCTCGCCCGCGCGCTCCTCGACGACGCGGAGGATGCGGTGCGCCGTCTCTTCGATCGACAGCTCGGAGATGTCGATCACCGGGCAGCGCAGCCGGCGGTGGAGCTTCTTTGCCTGCTCGAGCTCCTCGTAGATCTCGGCGAGCTCGGCGTACTGCCGGTTGCGGCCGGGCGCGCCCATCGCCCGCACCCGCGCTCGGCGGATCTCGACCAGCCGGTTCGGGTCGATCGTGAGGCCGACGACCTTGGCCCGGTCGACCTCGAACAGCTCGGCCGGCGGCGCGATCCCCTTCACGACCGGCACGTTCGCAGCTTTGTGACCGAGGTAGCCGAGGTAGATCGAGAGCGGCGTCTTCGAGGTGCGGGAGACGCCGACGAGGATGACGTCCGCGTCGTGGAGACCGTGCGCGACACCGTCGTCGTAGCGGACGGCGAACTCGATCGCCTCCATCCGCTTGAAGTAGGCGGAGTTGAGCGGCGGCCGCGAGCCCGGGGTCATGGTCGCGGCCTGCCCCGAGACGCGGGCGACGGCGTCGATCGGCTGGCCGAGCAGGTCGCAGTAGTGGAGGCGCGCCCGGCGGCAGAGCGTGCGCATCGCCTCTCGGAGCTGCGGCTGAACGAGCGTGTAGACGACGACCGCCGGCCGGCCGCGCATCCGGTTGACCGCGAGCTGGAGGTCGTCCTGGGACTCGACGCGCGGGTGGCGGATCTCGACGAAGTCCTGCTCCGGGAACTGCGCCTCGAGCGCCTGGACGAGCCGCGCCGCCGTCTCGCCGGTGGCGTCAGACACGACGTGGAGCTCGACCGGCGGGTTCGGCATCGGCGGTCAGCCTAACCGGGAGGCGTTTTCTCTCACCGTCCCAAACCCCCACCCACCCCGGGGATGCAACCGTACGCCGGCGCTTCGTGCGGCGAGGTCGCGACTTTGTGCCGAAAGCCCGCCGCGACCGCCGGGGTAACCTCCGCGCATGGCCGAGACCGCGCAACCCGTGACGATGGACACGATCGTCTCCCTTTGCCGTCGCCGCGGCTTCGTCTTCCCGTCCTCCGAGATCTACGGCGGCCTCGGCTCGACCTACGACTACGGCCACTACGGCGTCCTGACGAAGAACAACATCCGCTCGCTCTGGTTCCGCGCGATGGTGCAGGAGCGAGACGACATCGTCGCCCTCGACTCCGCGATCATCCTCAACCCTCGCGTCTGGGAGGCGTCCGGCCACGTCGCGGGCTTCACCGACCCGCTCGTCGACTGTCGCACGTGCAAGCTCCGCTTCCGCGCCGACCAGCTCGAACAGGCGAGCTGCGGCCGCAAGCCGAGCAAGCGGCCCGGCGAGACGCCCGACTGCGACCTCACTGAGGCACGCCAGTTCAACCTCATGTTCGAGACCCACGTCGGCGCGCTCCAGGAAGAGAGCTCGGCTGCATACCTCCGCCCGGAGACGGCCCAAGGGATTTTCATCAACTTCAAGAACGTCTCCCAGCTCGCGCGGCGCAAGCCGCCGTTCGGGATTGCGCAGTTCGGCAAGGCGTTCAGGAATGAGATCACTCCGGGCAACTTCCTCTTCCGCGTGCGCGAGTTTGAGCTGATGGAGGTGGAGTTCTTCGTCCCTCCCCTCGATGCCCCGAAGTGGCACGAGTACTGGATCGACCAGCGGCTCGGCTGGCACCGCGGCCTTGGCCTCCGGGAGGAGAACCTCCGCGTGCGCGAGCATGACGAGGCCGAGCGCTCGCACTACTCCAGCGCGACGAGCGACATCGAGTACCTCTACCCCATCGGCTGGCAGGAGCTCGAGGGCGTGGCGAACCGCGGCGACTTCGACCTCACGCAGCACACGCAGGCCTCGGGCACGAAGCTCGAGTGGATCGACCCCGACGGCAACCGCTACACGCCGCATGTGATCGAGCCGGCCGTGAGCATCGAGCGGATCTTCGTCGCGCTCCTCTGCGACGCCTACCACGAGGAGGTCGTCGGCGACCGCGAACGTGTCGTCCTCCGCCTCCACCCGCAGGTCGCGCCCGTGAAGGCGGCGATCCTGCCGCTCGTTCCGCGCGACGACGGTATGGCGACGCGGGCGCGCGCTCTCTACGAGGAACTGCGCAAGTACCACGTCGTCGAGCACGACGAAGGCGGCCAGATCGGCAGGCGATATCGTCGGCAGGACGAAATAGGGACGCCGTGGGCATTCACCGTCGACGAACAGACGCTGGAAGACGAGACCGTCACCGTACGGGATCGGGATTCGCTCGCGCAGGAGCGGCTCCCGCTCGGCGGCGTCCGCGCGTGGCTGGACGACGCGCTGCAGCAGGACTGGTCCTCTCCGCCGTCGGACTGACGGCCGCCGGCTGCCTCGGTCGAGCCACGACGACCGTCACCGTGACGCACGCGCAAACCGTCACGACCACCCAGACGGTGACGACGACAGGGTCCGTGAGCGGCGCCAAGCCGTGCCGCGGGACGGACCTTGCGGCGGTGTTCGCGGTCGTCCCCAACAGCGCGGGCGCCGGCCAGATCGCCTACGCGCTCGCCGTGAAGAACGCCTCGTCCGCTCCGTGCTCCCTCCGTGGCATTCCCCAGGGAACACTCCTCGGTGTGACCGGCACGGCTCTGCCCACCCACATCAAGGCTTCGGGACCGGCAGGCAAGCTGGTCGTGCTCCCGCCTGGTGCCTCCGCCACGGCCCAGGCACGGTTCTCGCCCGACGTCGCCGGCCAGGGAGACTCGCAGTCCGGCCAGTGCCAGCCTCAGGCGCACACGTTCCAGCTGACCGCGAGCGCCGGCGGCGGCGTGACCGAGGCGCCGTTCAGGCCACCCACCAGCGTCTGCGAGCAGGGAACGCTGAACTTCGAGGCGTTCGGCTACGCCGGCTAGGCGCTGAGCGTCCGCAGCCGGAAGCCGCCGTGGTACTCGTACGAGGCGGTGATCACGCGCAGGATGTCGCGCTGCGCGCGTTCCGAGAGACCGAGCTCCGAGGCGGCGGCGAGCGGCTGCGCGAGCAGCGCCTCGATCCCCGCGATCCCGTCTGAGGCGAGCGCAAGGGCCTCGGTCGCCGACGCGCAACGCTCGCAGACCGCGCCGCCGGCGCGCGGCGAGTAGCCGACGAGCGGGCGATCCTCGGCGCCGCACTCGGCGCAGGCGGTCACGTGCGGTAGGTACCCGGCCAGCCAGAGCAGCTTGAGCTGGAAGGCAAGCCCGAGCGGGTCGAGAGTCGGCCGGTCGGCGGCGTGCGGCGTCTCGTCGAGCAGATCGAGGAAACGCGTCAGGGCCGTGAACGCCTGCTCGTTCGCCTCCTCCTCGCTGAACAGGCGCAGCATCGCCTCGGCGCCGATCATCCCGACGGAGAAGCGGTAGTAGTCCTCGCGCGCCGACCGGTGCGACCGGACGAGCTGCGCGGCGGTCACCGTTTGGAGATCGCTGCGACCGCGATGGAGGACGAGCTCGACGTGCGAGAGCGGCTCGAGGCGGGCTCCGAAGCGCGACATCGTCTTCCGCACGCCTTTCGCCACGGCGCCGACGCGGCCGTGCGCCGCGGTGTAGAGGTGAAGCACCCGGTCGGCCTCGCCGAGCCGGATCGACCGGAGCACGACGGCCTCCGTGCTGTACGCCCGTCCGGCCATGCCCAACCAAGTCTAGGGACAGCACCGGGCAGGAAGATTCCGCGCCGCTTGCGCGTTGCAAGGGCGCAATGGCCAGGATCCAGATGTATTCGACGCGATGGTGCGGCTACTGCGTGCGCGCGAAGACGCTCCTCGACTCCCGCGGCCTCGCGTACGAGGAGATCTCGCTCGACGACGACCCGGGCTTTCGGCGGACGGTGCTCGAGGCGACGGGCGGTTGGACGGTGCCCCAGATCCTCATCGACGGCCGGCCGATCGGCGGCTACACCGAGCTCTGGTGTCTCGACCGCGACGGCTGCCTCGACGAGCTTCTCGTCGCCTGAGCCGGCTCCTCGGGCTGGCACGTCGGGCAGAACCACGTCGTGCGGCCGGCCACCTGCGTGCGGCTGATCGGCGTCCCGCAGCGGTCGCATGCCTCGTCGCGGCGCCCGTAGATGCGGAACTCGTCCTGCATCGAGCCTCCGCTGCCGTCGGGTAGCCGATAGTCGCGGAGCGTCGACCCCTGACGCGCGAGGCCGTGCTCGAGCGCTGCCCGGATGCCCCGGTGCAGCCGCCGCAGCTCGTTCCGGTCGAGCCCGGCCGCCGGACGCAGCGGGTTGAGCCGGGCGCGCCACAGCGCCTCGTCGACGTAGATGTTCCCCAGCCCGGCGAGCGTGCGCTGATCGAGGAGCGCCGCCTTGAGCGACGTGCGGCGAACGGCGAGACACTCGCCGAGCCGCGCGGCCGTGAAGGCGGCGTCGAGCGGCTCGTCGCCGACCCGGGCGGCGAGATAGGGCTCCGCGTCGCCGGGCTCGAGCAGGAGCCACGTGCCGAAGCGTCGCACGTCCCGGTACGCGACATCCGATCCGTCGTCTAGCGTGACAACAGCACGGCGATGCGGGTCGTCCGGGAGCGATCCGTTCGGCGCACACAGAAGACTCCCCGTCATTCGGAGGTGGATCAGGAGAACGCGACCACTCACGAACCGAACAACCAGATACTTGCCGCGCCGCTCGATCGCCGCGACGCGTTCCCCCACGAGCTCGGCCGCCACCTCGGCCGCCTCGAACGGGCGCACGAGTCGCGGATCGTCGATCCGCACGTGCTCGAAGCGCCGCCCGACGAGCACAGGCTCGAGCCGCCTGCGGACGGTCTCGACCTCCGGCAGCTCGGGCATGCGGCCAGCGTAGTCAGGCGCCGACGCGCCGCGACCAGCCTACGGCGTCACGATGGGTTGCCCGGGAATCCCGCGCGACGGCGCCTTACCGCCGAGCCAGGCGTTCACGGTTGCACCCACGTCCGAGAACTCGCCTTCGTGGACCTGTCCGGCCGCGTTCCGCCCCTCGACGTAGGCGAGCAGCATCGCGTACTCGCGCGAGTGGTCCGTCGACGGCGTCGTCGGGTCGCAGCCGTGGTCCGACGTGATGATCAGCAGGTCACCGGCGCGGAGCGCGTCGAGCAGGTCGGGCAGGCGGTAGTCGAAATCCTGCAGGCACCGGTGGAAGTTGACGGGGTCGTTGCGGTGGCCCCAGAGCATGTCCGTCTCGACGAGATTGACGAAGACGAAGCCCTCGTCGATCTCGCGCAGGAGCCGCTCGGTCTGCTGGATCCCCTCGATGTTGGACTTCGTCGGGTGCGACTCGTCGATGTCGCAGTCCGCGAAGATGTCGCCGATCTTGCCGACCCCGTACACCTTGTGGCCGACCTCGCGCACGAGCGTCAGGTAGTTCGGGCGGCGCGGCTCGAGTGAGAAGTCGTGCCGGTTCGGCGTTCGGACGTAGTTTCCCGGCTCGCCCGCGAACGGCCTGGCAATGACGCGGCCGACGGCGTGCTTGCCGGTGAGGATCGCCCGCGCGGCTCGGCAGCCGTCGTAGAGCTCTTCGAGCGGAATCGTGTCCTCGTGGGCGGCGATCTGGAAGACGGAGTCCGCCGAGGTGTAGACGATCCACTTCCCCGTCCGCTGATGCTCCTCGCCGAGCTCCTGGATGATCTCTGTCCCGGACGCGGCCGTGTTTCCGAGCACTCCGCGGCCGGTCTTGTGCATGAACGGGTCGATCACGTCGTGCGGGAATCCGTGCGGGTACGTCGGAAACGCCTGGGCGGTGACGATCCCCATGTGCTCCCAGTGTCCGGTGGTCGTGTCCTTCCCCTTCGACCGCTCGAAGAGCCGACCCGCCACCGCGGGCGCTCCCGGCTGCAGCGGACAGCCCTCGAGCGGCTCCACGTTGCCGAGCCCGAGCGCCTCGAGGCTCGGCAGGTCGAGCCCGCCGACGGCTCGCGCCACGTTGCCGAGCGTGTCCGACCCCTCGTCGCCGTATTGCGCGGCATCCGGCAGCTCGCCGGCACCGACGGCATCGAGCACGATGACGCACGCCCTGGGCACCGGGCTATTCTAGGTAGCCAATGGCGACCATCCTCGGCCTCCTCGCATTTGCCGCGTACGTAGCCGCGATCATCGGGCTCGCCGCCGGCGTGACCTGGATCGTCGTCAAGTTCACGCCGACCAAGAAGAATCCGAAGCCGACAGAGCCGGCTAGTAGCTAGCCAGTTCCTTCTAGACCGGCGCGAGCGGCAGCACGTCGTCGAGCGGCGTGTAGTCGAGTCCGTGCGCCTCGGCGACCGCCTCGTACGTGATCTTTCCGTCGAGGACGTTCACGCCCCGTCCGAGCGACGGGTCGGCTGCCACCGCCGCGGCGAGCCCACGGTCGGCGATCGCCTCGACGTATGGGAGCGTCGCGTTCGTCAGCGCCTTGGTGGAGGTGACGGGCACGCCGCCGGGCATGTTCGCAACGCAGTAGTGGACGATCCCGTCGACCTCGTAGACCGGATCCGAGTGCGTCGTGGCGTGCGCGGTCTCGATGCAGCCGCCCTGGTCGATCGCAACATCGACGATGACGGCGCCCGGCTGCATGTCGGACAGCATCTCGCGACTGATGAGCTTCGGCGCGCGCGCGCCCGGGATGAGCACGGCGCCGATGACGACGTCGGCGTGCGCGATGGTCTGCTCGATCTCGAGGCTCGACGACATGAGCAGACTGACGCCGCCGGAGAGGATCTCGTCCAGATGGCGCATCCGGTCGATCGAGCGCTCGAGGACCGTGACGCGAGCACCGAGACCGAGCGCGATGATCGCCGAGTTGTAGCCGACGATTCCACCGCCGAGGACGACGACGTGCCCGGGCTGGACGCCGGGCGTCCCGGCAAGGAGGACACCCCGTCCACCGAGCGGCTTCTCGAGGAAGTGCGCCGCCGCCTGCGGCGCGAGCCGGCCGGCGATCTCGCTCATGGGAGCCAGCAGCGGCAACCGGCGATCGTCCGTCTCAACCGTCTCGTACGCGACAGCTGCAATGCCGCTGTCGGCGAGCGCTCGTGTGAGCGGCGCGTCGGCGGCGATATGAAGGTAAGTGAAGAGCACGAGCCCCTCGTGCAGCCGCGCGTACTCGGGCTCGATGGGCTCCTTGACCTTGAGCAGGAGGTCGCTCTCGCCCCAGGCGTCGTCAACCGAGACGATGCGCGCACCCGCGCGTTCGTACTGTTCGTCGGGGAACGCGCTCCCGTCCCCCGCCGTCGTCTCGACGAGAACCTCGTGACCGCGCTGGATTAGCTCACGCGCCCCCGCCGGGGTGAGTGCCACGCGGTACTCGTCGGTCTTGATCTCCTTGGGGACTCCGATGCGCAAGGCCCGAAGACACTATCTCGCCAGGGTTGCGTGACGAAGTCGTGAGGGAACTGCCGGCGTTTCACGACGCGAAAGCACTGCTGCGCCACGGTTCTGCCGCTAGCGTCGCCTTCGAGGGCGGCGGGATCGACTCCCCACCCTGGGTGGGGTGCGGGGGATCCGCCTTACGTCGGGCGGGCTTGGTCGGGCAAGAGGCTGAGGTAGAGCAACAACCCGGCGAGCGTCTTCGCGTCCTCGATCTCGTGCAGCCGCTCCGTGACGTCGGCGAGCGGCCAGCGGACGAGCTCGAGATCCTCGTCGGCCGCAGGGGAGGCCTCCCCGCGCTCGACTCCCTCGGCGGCGAAGAGGTGCATCCGCTCGCGACAGAAGCCGGGCGTCGTCCAGAACGCCGCCAGCTCGCGCCACTCGCCGCCGGTCAAGCCGCACTCCTCCTGCAGCTCCCGGCGCGCCGTCTCGAGCGGCTCCTCGCCGGCCTCCGCGGTCCCGGCCGGGAGCTCGAGGAGGCGCTGCCGTGCCGGCTCGCGCAACTGCCGAACGAGCGTCACGAATCCCGCGTCGTCCACCGCAACGATCGCCACCGCGCCCGGATGCTCGACGATCTCGCGCTCGTGATCTCCCCACCGCTCGACCGTCAGTCCGATCAGCCGCCCCTCGTACACGCGGACGGCCGAGTCCGGCTCGAGGCTCACGCCCGCGCCGCCTCCACGAGCGCGACCGTCACGTCCACCATCGCCTCGAGATCCGCGACCGAGACGTGCTCGTCCGGCGTGTGGAAGCCATAGACGCCGTGGGAGAGGTTCACGCAGCGGAGACCACGCCCGTTGAAGACGTTCGCGTCCGCACCGCCGCCCGACAAGCCGTACCGCGGCTCGACGCCACAGCGGGCGAACGCCGCCGCCGCGAGCGCGACCGCCGACTCGTCCCGCTTCAGCCGGTACCCGTCGTAGCTCTTCCGCACCGTCGTCTCGACGTCGCATTCCGTCTCGGTCGCGGCGAAGGAAAACGCGTCGAGCATCTCCTGGACGACCTCGCCGAGCGTCGCCTCGTCGTGGCTGCGCGCCTCGGCTGAGAACGTGCACCACTCCGGGACGACGTTGCCCGCGGTGCCGCCCCTGATCGTGCCGACGTTCGCGGTCGTCACCTCGTCGACACGGCCGAGCCGCAGGTCGGCGATCGCCTTCGCCGCCGCCTGGATCGCTGACCGCCCCTCCTCCGGCGCCATGCCGGCATGGGACGAGCGGCCGTGGAAGCGCACCTCGAACGCGCGCGACCACGGCGCACCGAGCACGACCTCGCCCAGCGCGCCCTCCTGGTCGTACACGTAGCCCACCTGCGCGTGCAGCCGCTCGTGGTCGAATGCGCCCGCCCCGAGCAGACCCACCTCTTCCATCGGCGTGAACACAAGCTCGATTCCGGCGTGCGGCACGTTCGCGACGAGCACGCGGCGCACGCCCTCGAGCATCGCGGCGACCGCCGCCTTGTTGTCGGCGCCGAGGATCGTGCCGCCTGCGTTCCGAAGCACGCCGTCGTCGACTATCGGCTCGAGCTTCCCGTCCGGCGGCACCGTGTCCAGGTGCGCGCAGAGGAAGAGCGGCGTCCCGTCGGCCGTTGGCTCGGCCCGGGCGTACGCGTTGCCCGCAGTCGAGCCGATCCGCGGCCCGCAAGCGTCTTCGTCCGGCTCGAGTCCGAGGCCTCCCAGATAGCGCAGCACGACGTCGGCGACGCCGCGCTCCTCGCCAGGCGGGCTGGGGATCGCCGCCAGCTCGAGGAAGAGATCGACTACCTCCGACACGCGCCGATCCTAGAGGCGCGACCCTAGACCGCGACGCGCTCGCCGGCCCGCGTCCGCGCGCGGTCGAGCGCTGCCCCGACGAAGCCGCGGAAGAGCGGCGCCGCCCGCGTCGGCCGGGACTTGAACTCCGGATGGAACTGGCTCGCCACAAACCACGGGTGGTCGGTGAGCTCGACGATCTCCACGAGCCGCCCCTCCTGGAACGTCCCGCTCACGACGAGCCCGGCCTCGACGAGCCGCTCGCGGAATGCGTTGTTGACTTCGTAACGGTGCCGGTGCCGCTCGTGAACCGTGTCGTCGCCGTAGAGGTCACGGGCACGCGTCCCCTCGGCCACCTCGATCGCCTGCGCGCCGAGCCGCATCGTGCCGCCGAGATCCTCGATCCCCTTCTGCTCGGGCAGGAGGTCGATGACCGCATACGGAGTCTCGGGATCCATCTCGGTCGAGTTCGCACCCTCGAGCCCGACGACGTGCCGCGCGAACTCGGACACCGCGACGTGCATGCCGAGGCAGATGCCGAGGTACGGGATCCGCCGCTCCCGCGCGACCTGGCAGGCGAGGATCTTGCCCTCCCAGCCGCGTGAGCCGAAGCCGCCCGGCACGAGCACGCCGTCGACGGTCTCGAGCAGCGCGGCCGTCTCGTCGTAGGACATGTCCTCGGCGTCGACCCAGCGCATTCGAACAGCGCAGCCGTGCTCCAGCCCGGCGTGCTTGAGCGCTTCATGGACGGAGAGGTAGGCGTCCTGCAGCTTGACGTACTTGCCGACGAGCGCGATCTCGACGACTTCGCGCCGGCTGTGCAGCCGCTCGAGCAGCTCGTCCCAGTCGGACAGATCCGGCTCGCCGAGCTCGAGACCGAGCCGCTCGCCCACCAGCCGGTCGAGGCCCTCCGCGTGCAGGACGCGCGGCACCTCGTAGACGTCCGGGACGTCGGGGCTCGCCACGACTGCGCCGGGGTCGACGTCGGCGAAGAGCGCGATCTTGTCGCGGATCTCGCGCGAGAGCTCCTCGTGCGAGCGGCAGACGACGACGTCGGGATGGATGCCGATCCGGCGCAGCTCGTTGACCGAGTGCTGCGTCGGCTTCGTCTTCAACTCGCCCGCCGCCTCGATGAACGGCACGAGCGTGACGTGGACGTAGACGACGTTCTCGGAGCCGACCTCACGCCGGAACTGGCGGATCGCCTCGAGGAACGGTAGCGACTCGATGTCGCCGACCGTACCGCCGATCTCGGAGATGACGACGTCCGCCGGGCTCGCTTCGGCGGCGCGCCGGATGCGCGCCTTGATCTCGTTCGTGATGTGCGGGATCACCTGTACCGTCGCGCCGAGAAACTCGCCCTTGCGCTCCTTGCGCAGGACGGTGTCCCAGATCGCGCCGGCGCTGTGACTCGCACTGCGCAGGAAGTTCTCGTCGACGAAGCGCTCGTAGTGGCCGATGTCGAGGTCGGTCTCGGCCCCGTCCTCGGTCACGAACACCTCGCCGTGCTGGAACGGGCTCATCGTCCCCGGGTCGACGTTGAGGTACGGATCGAACTTCTGCAGCTGGACACGCAGGCCGCGCGCCTTGAGCAGCCGGCCGAGCGACGCGGCGACAATTCCCTTCCCCAGAGCCGACACGACGCCCCCGGTCACAAAGACGTACTTCGGGGCCCGCGTGCTCACGGGATTTCAGGGTAGCAGCGGGAGCGGCGGGTGCCTATTCGGCCGGCGGACGGACGAGCGCGGCGAGACCGGCGAGCGCCTGCGACGGGAAGCTCCGTCCGAGACCGCCGAACCTCGGAGACTCGATGCCGAGCCTCGCCTGCGTCTCGCCGTCCTCCACCGGCTCGAGGTCGAGGTCGACGTCGGCATGCTCGCTCGTCAACAGGAACCTCACGTGCTGCAGCGGCACCACCTCGAGGATCAGCATCGACCCGCCCAGTTGCGGGCGCCGGCGGAAGCTCGGACGGTTCGTGCCCTCGAGCTGCCAGTGCGCACCCGGAGCGAGCGCGCGCCGGACGCTCGACTCCGCGCTGACGAGGTCCGGCCACCACTCGGGCCAGCGCGCCGGGTCGGCGAGGACGACCCACACGTCCTCGACGGGCGCCGGCAGCGTCCGCCTAGCCGCGTACAGCGGCAAGGAACTCCTGTCCGCCGAGCATCCGCTCGAGCTCGGCCTTCCGCTCGTCGGCGCCCAGCTGCTCGATTCGCGTGTGGGTCGGCTCGCCGGGAGTCTTCTCCACACGGAAGTGACGGTCGGCGAGCGCCGCGATCTGTGGCAGGTGCGTGATCGTCACGACCTGCGCATGCTCTGCGAGCCGCCGGAGCAATCCCCCGACGGCATGCGCGGTCTCGCCGCCGATCCCTGCGTCGATCTCGTCGAAGACGAGCGTGTCGCCACCCGCCACCGCCGCGATCGCCAGCGCGATGCGCGAGAGCTCTCCGCCCGAAGCGGTCTCCGCGACCGGCGCGAAGGGCAGGCCCGGATTCGGGCGGACGAGGAAGACGGCCTCGTCGCCTCCGGTCGAACCCGGCTCCTCACGTTCCCGCAGCTCGCATACGAACTCGCCCTCGCCCATCCCGACGCCGTGCAGCTCTGCGGCGACCGCGTCGGCGAATGCGGGAGCGGCGGCGTTTCGCTCGTCCCTGAGCTCGAGTGTGAGCGCATGGACACGCTCCTCGGCCTGCAGAAGCTCGCGGGCCGCCACCTCGGCAGGATCGGAGCCGTCCTCGAGCGCCGCGAGCTCGGTCTGCGCCTCCTCGCGCCGCGCGAGCAGCTCGTCGAAGGTCGCGCAGCGGAAACGGCGCTTCGCCTCCGCGATCCGGTCGAGCCCGGCTTCGAGCTGCTCGAGCCGGCCGGGCTCCGCCTCGAGCGACGCGAGGAAGGCGTGGAGATCGGACGCGGTCTCGCGCAGGCGGAGCTCGACGTCGCGCAGCTCGTCGCCGGCCCGCTGCAACTCGGGCGCGAGGCGTTCGAGGGGAGCGACCGAGCGCTCCGCGAGCGCGACGAGGTCGGTCGCTCCGTCGCCGTCGTCCGGCGTGAGCGCCGCGGCGGCCGCCGCCGCGCCTTCGGCGAGCTCGGCGACGTGCCGGTGCCGCTCTCGCTCGGCCCGGAGCTGCTCTTCCTCGCCGGGCTCCATGGCGTCCGTGTCCTCGACGAGCGCGCGCAGCTCTGCGAGCCGAGCCTCGGCCAGCGCCGTGTTCGCCGTCAGCTCCTCGTGCCGGCGACGGGCTGCCTGCAGCTCGCGCCACGCCACTCGCGCTGCGGCACGGCGGGCGAGCTGCTCCTCGCCGCCGAAGCGGTCGAGCACCTCGAGCTGGTACGACGGCCGCGCCAGCCGCCGCTGCTCGAACTGGCCCGACATCGCGACGAGACGCTCGACGGCGGCGGCGACGTCCTCCCGCGCGGCGGCACGGCCCCAGGCGTAGGCGCGCGTCCGGCCGTCGGCGAAGACCCGCCGGGAGACGACGAGCGCGTCCTCGTCCTCCGGTCGCAGCTCGCCAAGCTCCTCGAGCTCCTGCGGGAGGTCGAGCTCCGCCTCGACGTACGCCTCCTCGCCCGCCGCGCCGACGTACGAGTCGTCGCCCTTCGCGCCGAGGAGAAGGCCGAGCGCCTGCGCGAGGATCGTCTTGCCGGCGCCGGTCTCGCCCGTGATCGCGTTCAGGCCGGGCGCGAGCTCGAGCTCGGCTTCGCGGATGAGGACGAGGTTCTCGATGTGGAGGCGCCGGAGCACGCAGCGATCGTAGACCCGCGGCCCGACGCCGCCCATTCGCTGTTTCGGACCTGGCCGGTGTCAGACACCGGACGTGTCCGCCGCGGACGGTGCTACGACGTGAACGTCTCGCGGTAGCGGCCGAAGAACGTCGTCTCCGGCAGCGTCGCGAGCAGGCTGCGCTGCTCGCCGAGCCGGATGGACAGCGTCCGCTGGGGCGCGAGGTCCGCGCGCTCGTCGCCGTCGACGAGCACTGCGGCGCCGACGTCCGGGGTCGCGTTCCGCAGCGTGAGCTCCGCTCCGCGCGGTACGACGAGCGGCCGCGCGTCCAGCGAGTGCGGCGCGATGAATGTGATCGCCATCGCGTCGAGGCCGCGCACGAGAACTGGGCCCCCGTTCGAGAGGTTGTAGGCCGTCGAGCCCGACGGCGTGGAGCAGATCAGCCCGTCGCACGAGACGACGCCGAGATCCTCGCCGCCGATCGCCCAGCTGAGCTCGATCATCCTGCCGAGCGTCGAGCTCGTGGCCACGACGTCGTTGACCGCGACGAACGTCTCCCCGTCGAGCTGCGCCTCGAGCGTCGGCTGCTCGATCGTCAGGTACTCGCCGGCGAAGACGCGCGCGAGGTCGTCCTCCAGCCGCTCCGGCGCGATCGAGGCGAGGAAGCCGACCCGGCCGAAGTTGACGCCGATCACCGGGACGCCCGTGCCGAGCAAGCGCGCGAGCGTGCGGAGGATCGTCCCGTCGCCGCCGACGGCGACCACGAGCTGCGCACGCTCGGGCTCGTCCACGAGCTCGACACCCGCACGCTCGGCGACCGCCCGCACGCGCTCGACCGCGCCTCGCACGTCGACGCGGCTGTGCGCGACGACCGCCGCCGTCTCAACCGGCGAGTGCTCGTTCGATCCGCTCGTCGAGGTCATAGGGAAGCGTCGGGTCTTCGGAATGCGCGAGGTGGAGGAAGATCTCCCGGTTCCCCTTCGGCCCCGGGAGCCCCGAGTCTACGACGCCGCGCACGCTCGCCTCCCAGGACAACGCGGCCTCGGCGACTTCACGCACGACGCGTCGCCGCACCTCGTCGTCGCGCACGACACCTCCCTTGCCCACGTCCGCGCGGCCGGCCTCGAACTGCGGTTTGACGAGCACGACCGCCTCCCAGCCGGGTGCGCAGAGCCGCAGCACCGGCGGGAGCGCGATGCGCACCGAGATGAACGAGACGTCGCACACCGCGAGCCGAGGCGCGAACGGCAGCTCCTTCAGCAGGCGCGCATTCGTCCGCTCGAGCACCGTGACACGCGGTTCGGAGCGGAGCCGGGGATGCAGCTGCCCGTAGCCGACGTCGAGCGCGATCACGCGCGCCGCGCCTCGCTGGAGGAGCACGTCGGTGAAACCGCCGGTCGAGGCGCCCACGTCGACGCAGTCGAGACCGGCCGGGTCGACGCCGAGCCCGTCGAGCCCGTGTGCGAGCTTCTCGCCGCCACGGGAGACGTACGGCGGCAGTGACTCGACCGCGAGCTCGACGTCTTCGGCGACCTGCTGGCCGGGCTTGTCGTAACCGTGGACGAGGCCGGCGAGCACGAGCGCCTGGGCCTGCGCGCGCGACTCCGCGAGCCCGCGCTCGACGAGGAGGACGTCGAGGCGCTTCTTCACACCCGGTACTCGGCCTGGCCGCGGAGCCAGGCGACGTCCGGCTCCCAGCCGTCGATCACGCGGCCGAAGCCCTCGCGGCGCGCGGGCTCTTCGATCCGCCGGAAGAGCTCGCGCTGCGCCTCCGGCTCGGCCGTGAGCACTCGATCGAGCAGCGGCAGGAGCTCGGCGGCGCTCCAGCCTTCGAGCGGATGGTGGCGCAACTCCCACTCGAGGTACTTGTTGTACGGACGCACGCGGCCACCGAGCGCGAAGATCGTGCGCAGCGCAGGCGGGACAGCCTCCACCGCGTCGAGCCGCGTCCCGTAGCGCAGCGAGCGGTAGGTCTGGTTGACGTAGTCGTCGAGCGCCTCTCCAACGATCGCGTCCCTGCTGCCGGCCGGCAGCGACTCCTGCTCGGCGACGACGCGCGTGAGCTCTCCGTCCATCTTGTCGAGGACGACGTCGGCGTGGGCGGCGGCATACCGCCCGTGCTCGGAGCGGTTCGCGCGCAGCTCGTCGAGTGTCGCGGTGACGACCTCCACCCGGGCGCCGTGCGCGTAGGGAAACTCGCGCTCGAACTGCTCCCGTGCCTCGCGAGAGGCGAGCACGACGCAGACGTCCCAGTCCGAGCGCTCGTCGACCATGAAGTCCCGGCCGCGGGAGCCGAAGACGTAGAGGCCGACGACCTCCTCGCGCGCCTGGGCGACCTCGAGAAGATCGTCGAAGCTCACGCAGTCCGTACGGCGAGCCCGTCGACGATGTCGCGCAGGACGGACGTGTCCGCGTCGACCTCGCCCAGCCGCCCGCGCGCCCGCTCCGCGGCCTCGTCGGCGAAGCGCCGCGCGCCCTCGGCGCCATGCTCGCGGACGTAGCCGTCGGCGTCGAGGATGTCGTCGACGATCTGGAACAGGAGCCCGAGCTCGTCGGCGAACGCGCGCCACGCCGCCTGTTCCTCTGCGGGCAGCTCGGCAGCCCAGAGCGCCATCGTCACCGACGCGGAGAAGAGCCGCCCCGTCTTGAGCCGGTGCACGGCGGCGAGGTCGTAACCGTCGACCATCGTGTCGAGGTACTGGCCGCCGATCATCCCGAGCGTGGCCTCGGCGAGCTCGCGCGCGACCGCCGACGACTCGTATGACGCGGCGAGCCGCACGGCCTCCCCCAGCAGCGCGTCGCCCGCGAGCACGCCGACGCCCTCGCCGAATTTCTTCCAGGTGGACGGGTGGCCGCGCCGCTCCTCGTCGTCGTCCATCGCCGGCAGGTCGTCGTGGACGAGCGAGAAGGTGTGGACGAGCTCGATCGCGAGCGCCGCCGGCATGATCCGGCCGACCGGCGCGCCGAGCGACTCCCCCACCGCAAGCGAGATGACGGGACGCACCCGCTTGCCGCCGACCTCGAGCGCGTAGCGCACGGACGTCGCCTGGCCGTGCAACTCCGGCCAGAGCTCGAGTTGCTCGAGCGCCTCGTCGACGAGCGCCTTCAGCTCGTCAGGGCTGTGCATCTTCCTCCGCTGCCCGTTGCGCGCGGGTCAGCTCGTCCTCGACCGCCTTCGCGAGCTCCGAGAGCTCGCCGAGCAGCTCGATCGCGCGCTCGGGCGAGCCGCCGTCTCCCGCCGAGAGCAGCTCGAGCTCGGCGCGCACGGCCTCGACCCGCGTCAGCAGCTCCTCCGCGCGACTCAACGACTCGTCGGTGCTCACTTCGCTTGCTCCTCCCGCACGAGCTTGCCCAGGATCCCGTTCACCAGCCTCGCAGCGTCCTCGGATGCATACCGCTTCGCGAGCGTGACCGCCTCGTCGAGGACGACCTCTACCGGCACCTCGCCTTCGTCGAGCTCCTCGAGCGCCACGCGGAGGACGTTGCGCTCGACGGCGCCGAGCCGGTCGGCAGTCCAGTCATCGGACGCGTCCGTGATCCGGTCGTCGAGCTCGGCCGAATGTTCGGTCACGGCGTCGGCGAGTCGCAGCGTGTAGCTGTCGACCTCGCCCTCGTAGAGCGAGCCGAGCGGCCGGCCGGTGACGTCCCACTGGAAGAGCATGAAGACGGCGGCGCGCCGCGCCTCGCGGCGGCTGATCGTGCTCACAGCCGGACGAGCTCCTCCACCGTGACGTCGACGGCGTCGACCTCGACCGCGCACATCTGCGCGAGCGCGTCGGCGACCTGCTGCTGCACCGCAGTGCAGACCTCGGGCAGGACGCGGCCGTACGCGACGACGAGCTGCAGCTCCGCGCGGGCGCGTCCGTCCTCGAGCTCGACACCAAGGCGCCGGCGTCCCTTGCGCAGGCCGGCACCGTCGACCGACGCCACGGCGCGCCGCACGATCTCGCTCAGCGCGGCCTCGCTCACGCGCACCGAGCCGCCGGGCTCCTGAACCAGCACCCTGCTCAAGATCCTGCCAGCGCCGGCAGCCGCGCCCCGGCTTCCTCGAGGAAGGACGTCGAGTAGTCGCCGCTGCGGAACTCGTCGCTGTCGAGGATGTCCCGCAGCACGTCGCGGGTCGTGGGGAGGCCCTCGATCACGAACTCGCTCAGGGCGCGGCGCGCCCGCTCGATCGCGAGGCGGCGGTTGCCGTCGACCACGATCAGCTTCGCGATCAGCGAGTCGTAGTGCGGCGAGATTACGGTGCCGTCCTCGACGAACGTGTCGATGCGGACGCCGGGCCCGAGAGGCGGCCGGAAGCGCTCGATCCGCCCCGGCGCCGGGGCGAAGCCGCGCGCGGGATCCTCGGCGTTGATCCGCAGCTCGATCGCATGGCCGCGGCGCGGGCCGGCGCGGCCACCGTGGGCAAGCGCGTCGCCGGCCGCGATCCGCACCTGCTCGCGGACGAGGTCGATCCCGACGATCGACTCGGTGACGGGGTGCTCCACCTGGAGGCGCGCGTTCAGCTCGATGAAGGAGAACGAGCCGTCCGGCCCGACGAGGAACTCGAACGTGCCCGCATTGCGGTAGCCGATGTGCCGGCAGGCGCGCTCGGCGGCCTCCTCCATCGCCTCGCGCCGCTCGTCGTCGAGCGCCGGCGAGGGCGACTCCTCGATCAGCTTCTGGTGACGGCGCTGGACCGAGCACTCGCGCTCGCCGCACGTGAGGTAGTGGCCGTGGTTGTCGCAGAGCACTTGGATCTCGACGTGGCGCGCGGGCGTGATCACCTTCTCGACGTAGAGGGAGCCGTCGCCGAACGCCGCCTGGGCCTCCGCCGCCGCGCGCTCGTAGGCCGCGAGCAGCTCCCCGGGCTCCGTCACCATCCGCATGCCCTTGCCACCGCCGCCGGCTGCGGCCTTCAGCAGAACGGGGAAACCGAGCTCCGCGGCCGCGGCCTGCGCGGCTTCCGGCCCTGCGATGCCCTCGGTGCCCGGAACGAGCGGCACGCCGGCTTCGCGCATCTCGGTCTTCGCGCGGGCCTTGTCGCCCATCCGCTCCATCACGTCGGCGGGCGGCCCGATGAACACGAGGTCGTGGTCCTCGCAGGCGCGGACGAAATCGGCGTTCTCGGAGACGAAGCCGTAGCCGGGATGGACGGCCTCGCAGCCGGTGGTCTCGGCCGCGGCGATGAGAGCCGGGATGCTGAGGTAGCTCTCGGCGGCGGCCGGCGGCCCGATCCGGACGGCGCGGTCGGCGAGCCGCACGTGGAGCGCGTCCTCGTCCGCGGTCGAGTAGACGGCGACCGCCTCGACGCCGAGCTCGTGCAGCGCCCGGATCACGCGAACGGCGATCTCCCCCCGGTTGGCGACGAGGACTCGGTTGAACACCGCCGGAGCCTAGCCCGCCAGCACCGCGGCGAGCGCGCGGCCGCCCCCGCGGAGCACGGGCTTGCCGTGGGAGACGAGCACGCGCGTGACCGGCAGTTCGAGCAGCGGTGCGAGCGACTCGCGGAGGTCTTCGTGCGTCGCCCCTTCGAGCCAGCGTTCAGGGCAGAGCCGCAGGGTCTCGTCCGTTGGACGCGGCTTCGCGCCGGCGCCGAGCAGGACGTCGCCGACGACGACGGCTTTCTGTAGGGGGAGCCAGTAGGCGACCTCGCTCTTCCGCGCGGTCTGGAACGCCTGGATCCCTCCCGGCAAGGGCTCGCCCACCCTGAACGGGCGGTCCACCTCGACGCCGCGGGAGGCAAGCCGCCGGACGAGGCGCCGCTCGGCCCAGACGTGCCGCGCCTTCGTGGAGCGGGCGTGGAAGAAGACGGTGACGAGCGCGTGCTCCGGCCGGCCGAGCTCCCTGGGCGGGTCGAGCGGATCGATCACGACGAGGCCGTCGTCGGTGTCCACGGCCACGCAGCCGACGTCCTCCCGCCATTCTTCGTGCCACGCCGTCCACCGGCGCAGGCCCTGCCGAACCTCGGTGAGCGGCATCTCAGAGTGCGGGTCGGCCGACGAGCGGCTCGAGCTCGAACAGGAGCTGTCCGAACTCGACGGGCTCGGCGTTCTCGGCGTGCACGCCGCGCACCACGCCCTCGACGTCCGCCTTGACCTCGTTCATGAGCTTCATGGCCTCGAGGATGCACAGCGTCTGCCCCGGCTCCACGACGTCGCCGACCTCGACGAACGGCCGCGCGCCCGGCTCGCCCGCGCGATAGAAGGTGCCGACCATCGGGGACTCCACCCGGATGAGCGTCCCGCTGACCGCGCTCGTGGTCGGCAGGCCCGGCTCGGGCAGGGCGAGCGGCGCCTCGCCGGGCACGCCGGCGGGGAGATCGGGCGTCGAGCGGACCGAGATCCGCATCCCGTCCTCCTCGATCGTCACCTCGCCGATGCCCGACTCCTGGACGATCCGCACGATCTCCTGGATCCGCCGGGCGCGGCTCTCGTCGACTCCGGCGAGATCGTCCTCGCGACGGCCGCGATTGCGGATCCCGCGCAGCAGCCGCTCGGCGTCCTCGCCGAACAGCCCGAGCAGGAGCAGCTCCTCCTCGCTCGTCGCGAAGTCGCCGGCCCGCTCCCGCACCTCGTCGAGCGGCGGCGTGACGTCCTCCTCGCTCTCCGGGTCGGCTGTCAGCTGGACGACGCGCTCGAGCGCGGGGTCGATCGGCGCGGGCGGCGTGCCGAACGCACCGGCAACGAGGCTGCGCACCTCGTCCACGACGACGAGATAGCGGCTCGCCGACAAGACGTTGAGCAGCGCCTGCGAGGCGAGCACCTGGCCGATCGGCGATGCGAGCGGCGGCCAGCCCGTCTCGGCGCGGATCCGGTCGAGCTCGGAGAGCACCTCGTCGAGGCGGTCGTCGGCGCCTTCAGACCGCAACGCGTGGTCGATCCCGCCGACGACGCTTGCCGGCAGATCGTGGCGCGCAGCGAGCACGGCGATGCGCGGGACGAGCGGTGTCACGAGCTCATCGCCGATGTGCTCGTCGAGGAGGTCGGTCGCCTCCCATAGCGCGTCGACGTCGACGCCGGGATCGAGTCCGATGCCGCTGAGCGCTTCCGCGAGCGCCTCGCCGGAGACCCGGTGGAGCGTCAGCGCGAGCGGGTAGATGGCGCAGGCGACGAGCTGCGCGCCCGCGCGGGCGGCGGCGAGCGAGGCGGCGAGGGCGCTGCCGCCGGCTCCCTGCGCATAGATCCCGACGGGCAGCCCGCTTGCGTCGGCGAGCGCGCCCACGAGGTCCTCCGCGGTGTGCGGCTGCAGCGAGCCGGTCGGGTCGTGGAGGAGGACGCGCACCGCGCCGAGCTCGGGCAGCATCCGCGCACGCTCGATCAGCGTCTCGATCTCGCCGGTGCGGCCGGGGCTGTAGACGAGGCCGGCCTCGAAGTCCCGCTCCGCGGCGACGATCGCCTCGGCGGCCTCGCGCAGGTTCGAGACGTCGTTGAGCGGATCGTGGAGCCGGAAGACGTCGATGCCGTTCGCGGCGGCCGAGGCGACGAAGCGGCGGGAGAAGTCGGCGTCGACGGGGCGCGAGCCGACGAGGAAGCGGCCGCGCAGCGCGAGCCCGAGCGGCGTCTTGACGCGCGCCTTGAGCGCGCGGATCCGTTCCCAGGGGCTCTCTACACCGCGCTTGACCGCCGCGTCGAAGCAGCCGCCGCCCGAGACCTCGAGGTACGCAAAACCGGCCTTGTCGAGGATCTCGGCGAGCCGGAGCTGCTCGGCCGCGGGAACCCGCCCGGCGAGCGGCTCCTGTCCGAGCAGGCGAATCGTCGTGTCGGCGAGCGACGGCACTGCGAGACCTTACCGCCCGTCTCCGGAGGCGTACTCTTCCGCCATGAGAACGAGAGTGGCGCTGGTGGTCGCTGCGGTCGGTCTCATCGCGCTGTCGGCGGCCGCTGGAGCGCCTGCGCGAACGGTGGCCCGTCTGCCGCCCTCAGCCCTCGTCCCGAACACGGTCGCGTTCGCCGACCGCCTGCACGGGATCCTCGGCACCGGTCGCTCAGCGGGCACCGTCTCCGTCACCTCGAACGGCGGCAAGACATGGCGCGTCGTGCTGCGGACGAGCCGGCCCGTCGTGGACACCGCGTACTTCCACGACGCCTACGACGTCCGGCTGGGCGACGGCCACGTGTTCTGGGCGGACAGCGCGGCCGTGAAGTGGCACCGGAGCAGCACGCGACTCTCCTTCAGGGGCTACTGCCCGAAGGGCTGGAGTGCCGGCGTCACGGCTGACATCGTGGACCCGAACATCGTCACGCCGTGGTCGGTCTGTTCCGGCATCCCCGGCGCCGGCAACGTGGCAAAGGCGGTCTATCGGGGGAAGGCGCGGGTCGCCTTTACGCCGTTCGCGGCCCACGGTGGCTCCGGCGGGATCAGCGTGTACGGCTATCCGATCGGGATCGCCGGCTCGGACGGTGACTTTGGGATCATCTGGGAGTCGCGAGGCACGCTCTACGTCACTCGCGACGGTGGCCACCACTGGCACGCCCTCCCCAAGGTCGCGCGGCCGGAGCTCGATTTCGGAGATTGGGCCGACGTGACCGGGAACGGAACGGCGTTCGTGCTCCTCCAGTACTCACTGGGCGACGGTGAGGCACATCGGCTGATCGAGACGACGGATGCCGGGCGCACCTGGCGCGTCGTCCACCGCTGGCGTTAGTCGCTACGCGCGGGAGATGTAGCGCTTCTCGCGCGGGTCGACCTTCAGCCGGTCGCCGATGTTGACGAAGAGCGGCACCTGGACCACACCACCCGTCTCGAGCGTCGCGGGCTTCGTCACGTTCGAGACCGTGTCGCCCTTCACCCCAGGCTCGGTTTCGACAACGGTCAACTCCACCGAAGCCGGCATCTGCACGCCCGACGGCTTCCCGTTCACGGCCAGCACTTGCACCGTCGCATTCGGCTGCATGAACGGAAGCTCTTCCTCGAGGTCGGCGTGCGGGACGGCGAACTGCTCAAACGTCTCCGAGTCCATGAAGTGCACGTCGGAGCCGTCGTCGTAGAGGAACTGGACGTTCTTCGTCTCGGTGTGCACACGCGGGAACTTCTCGCCGGCGCGGAACGTACGGTCGACGACGGCACCCGCGTCGAGGCTCTTCAGCTTCGTGCGGACGAACGCGCCGCCTTTGCCCGGCTTGACGTGCTGGAACTCGACGATCCGCCACACCTTGGAGTCGAGCTCGATGTGCATCCCGTTTTTGAAGCTGTTCGTGTCAACGGTCTCGGCCACGACGCCGGAGGGTACCCGCGCCGCTACCCCTTGGCGCAGGTGCGCAGTCCGAGCTGTGAGGCGCGGCTCTTGAAGGTCTTGTCTGCCGCGTCGAGCTTCTTGAAGAGCGCCTTCACCTTTGCGGCCTGACCCTGGTCACCCGCCTGGAGCGGGTTGTGCCCGAGTAGGTCTTCGTAGTTGAACGACGCGAGCACGCGCTCGAACTGCTTCGCATCGGACGACGGTGGCGCCAGCGCGCGCAGGTCGAAGAACGCCTGCTCGTCGTGTCCCTTGAGAACCGCCTGAAGCTCCTTGTCGTACTGCGCGTGGTTCTGGGGCTTCTTGACGATCCTCTTGGTTTGCCGGATGTCGCGCCTGCAGACACGGTTGGCGAGGTAGACGAACCGGCCGAACCTGTCAACACCCATGGTCTAGGAGACCGTGACGAGCTCCTTCGTGAACCCGACGGGGTTCTCGATGCCGTCCTCGGTCACGATGACGTCGTCCTCGATCCGGATCCCGAAGCGGCTCTCCAGGTAGACGCCCGGCTCCACGGTGACGACGTTGCCGGCCACGAGCGTGTCGGGGCTCTCGGTGGAGAGCCGCGGCGCCTCGTGGACGTCGAGCCCGAGGCCGTGCCCGAGCCCGTGGCCGAACGTGCCGGCGAAGGCGCTGCCCTCGATGACGCCGCGCGCGGCCGCGTCGACGTCGACGCCGGTCTCCCCGGCCCGGATCGCGTCGAGCCCCGCCTGCTGCGCCGCGAGCACGACCTCGTACGCCTCCTGCAGCTCTGCGTCCAGCTTGCCGGTGGCGAGCGTGCGCGTGTAGTCCGACATGTAGCCGTCGACCTTGGCGCCGGTGTCGATCACCACGAGTTCGCCGGAGGCGATGATGCGGTCGCCGGCGCGTGCGTGCGGCCGCGCCCCGGTCGGGCCGGAGCCGACGATCGACTCGAACGCGGGCTCGTCCGCGCCTTCCTCGTGGAAGAGCCGCGCGATATCCCAGGCCACGTCGCGCTCGGTCCGGTCGACGAACGGCACCTCGCTCACGAGCCGCTCGAACATCCGGTCGGTGATCGCGCACGCCCGGCGGAACGTCTCGAGCTCGCCCTCGTCCTTGACCGCTCGCAGCCGCTCGACGAGCCCCTCGCGCGGCACGAGCTCGATCCCGCCCTCCTGCAGCTGCTCGGCGAACGACCACGGCAGCACGTTCGCCTCGAAGCCGAAACGGCCGGAGAGGTTCTCGCGGATCCAGCCGATCACCGACCGTGTCGTCTGCACCGTCTCGACGCCCTCGATGCCCCGCGCCACCTCGATGTAGCGGAAGTCGGTGAACAGGCGCACCCGTTCCGGCTCGACGAGGAGCGCGGCGTTCGAGCTCTCGAAGCCGGTGAGGTAGAGGACGTTGACGAGGTTCGTGACCAGCAGCGGCTCCTCGAGGAGCCCTTGCAGCCGTTCGATCCTGGAGCTCATGCAGTGGTCTCCTTCAGATGCTCGAGGGCCAGCTTGTAGCCGTCCGGCCCGTGGCCGACGAAACGCGCGGCGACGAGGTCGGAGACGACCGACTTGCGCCGCCACTCCTCCCGCTCGTCGACGTTGGACAGGTGCACCTCGACGATCGGGATCGTGAGCGACTCGAGCGCGTCGTGGATCGCCCAGGCGTAGTGGGTCCACGCCGCGGGGTTGAGGACGATCCCGTCGAACGTGTCGTACGCGTCGTGGCACCACTTGACGAACTCGCCCTCGTCGTTCGTCTGGCGGCACTGGACGGTCAGCTCGAGCTCGCGCGCCCATTGGTAGATGCGGCTCTCGAGCTCGGCGATCGTCAGCCCGCCGTAGAGCTTCGGGTCGCGGCGGCCGAGAATGTCCAGGTTGACGCCGTTGAGGACGAGGACCCTCACTTCGGGACCCCCGGGAAGTCCGAAGCACTTTCTGGGGCAGTCATGCGATCAACCTATCGAGTTCGCGGCGCACGTCGGCCTCGGGCACGGCGACGTCCCAGCGCGGCCCGTCGGCGCCGAGGAGGACGAGCCGGAGCTCGCCGCCGCGCGCCTTCTTGTCCCGGTGCATTGCCTCCCACGCACGCTCCCGGTCGACGCGGGCGGGCTGCGGGTGCAGCACCGTCTCCACCACGCTCGTGTCGTGCCCGGAGAGGCGCAGCGCCGCGAGCAGGCCGAGCGCGACCGCACGTCCGTGCGTTACTCCCTCGTAGCCGCCCGCCGTCTCGAGCCCGTGCGCGAACGTGTGGCCGAGGTTGAGGATCGCCCGCTCGCCCTGCTCGCCGGGATCGCTGAGGCACACGGCCGCCTTGAAGGCGGCGCAGCGGCGGACGAGATCGTCGTCGGGAAGTTCCCAGAGCGGCTCACCCGCAAGCAGGCCCGTCTTCACGACCTCGGCCAGCCCCTCGAGGCGCTGCGGGTCGGGAAGCGTCTCGAGCAGCGCCGGGTCGACGACCGTCCGCGCCGGCCAGTGAAATGCACCGACGAGGTTCTTGCCCTGGGGCAGGTCGATCGCCGTCTTGCCGCCGATCGCCGCGTCGACCTGGGCGACGAGGCTCGTCGGCGCCGGAGCCCAGGCGATGCCGCGGAGGTACGTGGCCGCCGCGAGGCCGGCCGCGTCGGTCGTGCAGCCGCCGCCAAGCGCGACGATCGTCCCGCTCCGGTCGAGGCGCAGGTCCTGCCAGAGGCGGTCCACCGCTGCGAGCGTCTTGGCCTCCTCGCCGGCAGGGAGCTCGTGCGTCTCCGCGAGGCGCGGCCCGAGCGCGAGCTGCGCATCCATGCCGTGGATGCCCGCGACGTGGGAGTCGGAGACGAGCGCGACGGCGCCGTCGCCGGGGACGAGCTCGCCGAGCAGCTGCAGCGCACCCCGCTGGACGTGGACACCGGCGGCCGCGAGGACGACGTCGTCGCCGTCGCGCGCGGTCGCCTCCGCGACGTCTGCATAGAGCGGTGCGCGCAACTCGAAGCGCTGCCGGAACTCGGTCTCGTCGCGGGCCAGTGGACGGTGGCTGCGACGCGCGCGGAACCATGCCGTCTCGACGTCGACGGGCAAATGGACGACGATCGCGCGCTCGTCGGGGAGGAGATCGGGGATCTCGACCACGCCTCCTCCCAGCGCGATCACGGTCGGTGCCGGACGCGCCAGAGCCTCGCGGACGAACCGCGCCTCGATCTCCCGGAACGCCGGC
Organism: uncultured Actinomycetes bacterium; assembly: GCA_963796555.1. Classification (GTDB taxonomy): domain Bacteria; phylum Actinomycetota; class Thermoleophilia; order Gaiellales; family Gaiellaceae; genus Palsa-739. The sequence continues at coordinate 96,431 of CAWCLZ010000004.1, forward strand.
TCGCCCTGGGTGGCGAACAGCTCGGGGATCGGACCGTGCTCCCGGACGATCGCGTCGTCGACGTCGACGAACGGCCGACCCAATCGGTGCGCGACCCACTCGCCGACGGTCGTCTTGCCGGCTCCCATGAAGCCGACGAGCGCGAGGTGCTTGTCTAGCGGGGAGCCCAGTCGATCCGCTCCAGGTACGCGCGCCAGGCGCCGACGAAGTCGCCGAGCGCGTCGCCGCCGAACTTCTCGCGCGCCGCTCGCGCCAGCTCCCACGCGACGGCGGCCTCGGCCACGACCGCGAGTGCCTCGACCGCGGAGACGTCGCTGCGCTCGACGAGCGCGTTGGCAGGCTCGCCGGTCTCGAGGTCGACGGAGCGGAGCGGGCGCATGAGCGTCGGGAGCGGCTTCATCGCCGCGCGCACGACGATCTCCTCGCCGTTCGAGACGCCGGCCTCGATGCCGCCGGCGCGGTTCGTCGTGCGGCGCCGGTCCGCGCCGATCTCGTCGTGCGCTTCCGAGCCGCGCAGTCCTGCGAGCGCGAAGCCGTCGCCGATCTCGACGCCCTTCACCGCCTGGATCCCCAGCACCGCCGCCGCGAGCCGTGAGTCGAGCCGATCCTCGCGCCGCGCATACGAGCCGAGGCCGGGCGCGACGCCGTTCGCCCGCACTTCGACGCGCCCGCCCAGCGTGTCCTTGTCCTTGCGCGCCTCGTCGACTGCAGCAGGATCCGCCCCGGCCTCGGGCAGCGCCTCGCCCGCGACCTCGATCCCGATCTCGTGCAGCAGTGCCTTCGCCACCGCGCCGGCCGCGACGTAGACCGCGGTGTGGCGGGCGGAGGCGCGCTCGAGCGCGTCGCGGACGTCTGCGAGGCCGTGCTTCTGCACGCCGGCGAGATCCGCGTGCCCGGGCCGCGGCAGCGTGACCGGCTTCGTCCCCTTGCCCTCCGGCTCGCCCTCGGGCGGCCAGGGGCTCATCCCCCACGTCCAGTTCTTGTGGTCGCGGTTGCGGACGACGAGGGCGAGCGGGGTGCCGAGCGTGTGGCCGTGGCGGAGGCCGGCAAGCACCTCGACCTCGTCCGTCTCGATCTGCTGGCGCGGCGAGCGGCCGTAGCCCTGCTGCCGCCGACGGAGGTCGGCGTCGATCGCCTCCCGGTCGAGGACGAGGCCCGCGGGCAGGCCCGAGACGATCGCGACGAGCGCCGGCCCGTGCGACTCGCCGGCCGTTGCCAGCTCGAGTGTCATGGCGGAGAGCCTAGGATTGCGACCGCGCGGAGCAGCGACCCGCGAGACCGAGGCCGGCCTGCCGCTGCCGCCCCGCCGCGAGGAGGAAGCGCCCCAGCCTGCCCGACTCCTGCGGGTCGAGCGAGATCACGGCCTGCGCCTCCTCGCCGTGCCAGACGCTGAGGCGCGCGTGCCGCGGCTCGGTCAGATAGACGGAGACGCGCAGCCCGCCGTCGCCCACATCCGGGTGGCCGCGGAAGTACTCGACGATCTTGGCCCGCTGCGCCTTGCCGCAGTGTGGACAGAAGCGGAAGTCGTCCTGCACTCCTCCCCCGCATGCTCTGCAGCGGCGCATGTGCCCGTTCTATGCCCCGGAGCGCGTCAGGTCAAGCCGAGGGCCCGGCGCATCGCGTCGCGCGGCGCCGACCACCCCGTCCAGAGCTCGAAGCTCGCGGCTCCCTGCGCGACGAGCACCTCGAGCCCGTCGAGCACGCGCGCGCCCGCCGCTGCCGCAGCCTTGGCCGTCGTGGTGCGCGGATACGGCAGGTCGATCAGGGTCTGCCCCTCCCCCAGCTCGAACAGCACCTCGTCTCGCACCGGCGTCGCCTGGATCACGAGGTCGGCCTCGCCCAGGTCCGGCGGCCATTCCCCGCGCCGGGAGAAGACGCGCGCCTCCGGCAAGGCCTGCCGAAAGGCCGCTGCCGCCCCGCCGTCGCCCACGATCGCCGGCGAGCGCACCTCTCCGACCGCCTCGAGAATCGCGGCGTCCGTCGAGAAGCCCTGCCCGCGGACGATCGTGTTCACCGACGGCAGCTCGCTACCGAGGATCCGCGCGACATCGAGCTTGTACGGCGCCGTGACGTTCGCGTACTCGACCTCCCGCACCGCCGCCTCCAGCTCCTCCGGCAGGACGTCGCGCAGGACGTACTCCCAGTCGAGCCCGGCCGCCGCGAAGGCCGCGTTCTGCATCCGAGGCGACAGCGAATGCGCCACCGGATGCCCTACGAGGGCCACCTCAGTAGCCGTATTCCGCCTCGTGCTGGAGGAAGTCCTGGTAGTTCGAGGTGAAGTAGTGGTGCCGGTGATCCGGCTTGCGCACGAAATAGAGGTAGTCGACGTGCGCGGGATGCGCCGCCGCCTCGAGCGACGCCGCTCCCGGGTTGTTGATCGGCGTCGGCGGCAGGCCCGGGAACTTCCGCGTGTTGTACGGGTTGTCGCTCGCGAGCTCGGAGTCGGTGAGCGACTGCGTCGGCGGGATGTGGAGCCCGTAGCGCAGGCTGGCGTCGATGCCGAGCGTCATGCCGTCGCGGAGCCGGTTGTAGATCACGGCTGCGACGAGCGGCCGCTCGCTCGGCACGCTGACCTCGCCCTCGATCAGCGAGGCGATCTTGAGCACGTCGTACGGCGTCAGGTTCTTGCTCCGCGCGTACGAGAGGTTCAGCCGGCCCCACTGCGAGGTGAACTCCCCGAGCTGGTTGCCCACGACCTGCGGCGAGGTCGACTTGCGGTCGAAGTCGTACGTGTCCGGGAAGAGAAAGCCCTCGAGCGGCAGCTTCTTGCTGCCGAAGCCCGGGATGCGGCGAGGCTCGGCCGTCGCCGCTGCGTACGTGCTGCCCGAGAGCTTGACCGGCCGGTGCGACTCGTGCTCCGCGATCTGGGCCACCGCCTGGGTGCGCGCGATCATCTGCGCGCGCGTGAATCCCTCGGGGAAGACGACCCGGAACTGCCGCAGCTGGCGTGCCGTGGTCGTCGGCGGCGCCGCGCTGCTCGACCCACAGCCGGTCGCTCCGGCCGCGAGCAGCAGCGCACAGATCGCTACGAGCGCGCCGCGCACCACTCGAGATAGGTCGAAAGGAGATGAGCCGCGGCGAGCGCGTCCTCGGGCGCAGCGCCGCCTGTCTGCTGGGCGAGGTCGGTCGTGAAGCGCTCGTCGAACAGCTCGACCGGGACTGCGAGGACGCCGCGCAGCGCCTCGACGAAGCGCTCGGTCTCGGCGGCCTGCTCGCCGTGCGTGCCGCGGAGCGTCAGCGGCAGGCCGACGACGACCCGGTCGACCTCCTCCTCGCGCACGAGCCGCGCCAGCTCGGCGAGCCCGCTGTCGGTGACGGCACCCTCGACCACGCCGAGCGGCCGCGCGAGCGTCCCGGTCGGATCGGAGATGGCGACTCCCGTGCGCGCGGAGCCGTAGTCCAGCGCGAGCACCCTCACGCGCCGACGATCTCCTTCGCGGCCGCGAACGCGTCGGGGATGCCGTCGGGGTTCTTGCCGCCCGCCTCGGCGAGCGTCGGCTTGCCTCCCCCGCCGCCGCCGATGTGCTTGCCGAGCTCCCGCACGACCCGCACGGCGTCGAGCCCGCGCGCGACGAGCGACTCGTCGAAGTTGACGACGAGGAACACGCGGCCGTCGTCGCGCGACGCGACGATTGCGCCGTCCGCCTTCTCCTGCCGGCGGATCCGGTCGGAGAAGTCACGCAGCGGGCCGCCCTTGAGACTCTTCACCTCGACGAGGACGACGCCGCCCTCCGTGTCCTGGGAGACGATCTCCGTCTGCTCGGCCTGCTGAGGCCGCTTCGCTTCCTTCCGCGCGCGTTCGAGCTCGCCGCGCAGCGCGTCGGATTCTCGTGCCCGCTCGTGCAGCAGCGCGAACGCCTCGCCGGCGGTGACGGCCTCGATCCGGCGCGAGCCGGCGCCGACCGACCGCTCGGAGACGATCGCGAACGGCCCGATCTCGGCGGTCGAGCGCACGTGCGTGCCGCCGCACAGCTCGAGCGACCAGCCGTCGACGTCGACGACGCGCACGACGTCGCCGTATTTCTCCCCGAAGAGCATCATCGCGCCCAGTTGCTGCGCCTCGGCCAGCGGCGTCTCGAAGATCCGCACGGGCTGGTTCGCGAAGACATGCTCGTTCACGCGCCGCTCGATCTCGGCCTGCTCCTCGGGCGTGAGCGGCGACGGGTGCGTGAAGTCGAAGCGGAGCTTGTCGGGCTGCACGGCCGAGCCCGCCTGACGGACGTGGTCGCCGAGCACCTCCTGCAGCACCTTGTGGAGGAGATGCGTCGCCGTGTGGTTCGCCGTCGTCGGATAGCGGACGCCCCACGGCACGACGGCGCGAACGCGGTCGCCTTCGGCGAAGCCGTCGCCGCGAAACACGAGCTCCTGGTCGTTCTCGAGCCGGAGCGCGTCGACGAGGTCGGCGTGCGAGCCGTCCTCCTTCTCGAGCCGGCCGGCGTCGGTGACCTGGCCGCCGCCTGCCGGGTAGAACGGCGACTCGGCGAGCTTGACCTGGAAGTAGCCCTCGCCGAGGTCGGCGTACGCGGTGATCGCGGTGCGCACGTCGGTCTGCTCGTACCCGACGAACTCGGTCCGCGGCGCGCCGCTGAAGCGAGGCTCGTAGCGGCCGGTGCCGCCCTCACCGGAGATGTCGCGGTGCTCCTCGATCAACCGCGTGTACTCCTCCTCGTTGAAGGCGAGGCCCCGCTCGCGCGCCAGCTCCTCGGTGAGCTCGCGCGGGAAGCCGTGCGTCGTCTGCAGCTCGAAGACGTCCTCGGCCGTGATCTCGCCCTTGGCCGCGGCCTCCTCGAACTTCGCCATCCCGCGCTCGAGCGTCAGCCCGAAGCGCTCCTCCTCGGCCGCGAGGACGCGGTGGATCTCGCCGCGGTGCTCGACGAGCTCCGGATACGCCTGCCCCATCTGCTCGATCACGACGTCGGCGAGGGTCGGCAGGAACGGCGACTCCATGCCGATGCGCAGGCCGTGCTGCACCGCGCGCCGGACGATGCGGCGCAGGATGTAGCCGCGCCCGACGTTGGACGGCGCGACTCCTTCGGAGGCGATGAAGGTCATCCCGCGCCCGTGGTCGGCGATCACACGGTGGGCCTTGGTCGCGTCCTCGGACGAGCCGTACGCAGCTCCGGACTCCTCGGCGACCCAGTTCATGATCAGCTGGTAGCCGTCGGTGTCGTAGACGGACGCGACGTCCTGCACGATCCGTGCGTTGCGCTCCAGCCCCCAGCCCGTGTCGATGTTCTTGCTCGGCAGGTCGGTGAGCGTGCCGTCGGGATGGAGCTCGTAGGACATGAAGACGAGGTTCCCGAACTCGAGGAAGCGCTCGCAGCGCGTGCAGCCGGGCAGGCAGTCGTCGTTGCCGCAACCGGCTTCCTCGCCCCAGTCCCAGTACATCTCCGAGTCGGGGCCGCACGGGCCCGGGCCGCCGACCGACCAGAAGTTCTCGGACGACGGCAGCGGCACGATCCGCTCGGACGGCATGCCGATCCGCTCCCAGAGGCCGATCGCCTCCTCGTCGGGACCGAGCTTCAGGCCCGGGTCGCCGGCGTGGACGCTCACCCAAACGCGATCCCAGTCGAGCTTCAGGTGCTGCTGGATGAACTCGGTCGCGTACTCGATCGCGCCTTCCTTGAAGTACTGGCCGAACGAGAAGTTGCCGAGCATCTCGAAGAAGGTGAGGTGGAACGTGTCCAGCCCGACCTCGTCGATGTCCTGGGTGCGGAAGACCTTCTGGCACGTCGTCGTCAGCGGCGCCGGCGGCGGTTCGAGACCGAGGAAGAACGGCATCTGCGGCTGCATGCCTGCGCTCGTGTAGAGCGTCGAGACGTCGCCGGCGCGCGGGATCAGCGAGGCGGACGGACGCCGCAGGTGCCCCTTCTCCACGAAGAACGCCTGGAATCCCTCCCGCAACTCGGCCGTCGTGCGCACGGCGGCCATTCTAGGAGCGTGGTCGGGGAGACCCGCCGCTGAGGTCGCTAACCTCGGTCCCTTGCCGCTCGACGTTTTGACGCCGGTTGCACGGCGGCGCCGCAGGCGCCGTTCTCGTGCCGGGAGGGTCCTGTTGGTCGTTCTCGTCGTCCTCGCCGCTGCCGGAGCGGGCATCTGGTTCGGGCGGCGGGCAGACGCGAAGGCGCCGCAGCACGCGGCCGCCCGGCGGCCCGGGCCGAAGGCACCGGCGTCCACGACGGTTGCGCACACCCCCTCCCAGCGGCAGCCGCCGGCGCCGCGCCTGCTCTACGGAGCACCGCTCCTTGCGGGCGACCACGTCCGGGTGCGCGCACCGGCCGCGATCCTCGTGGACGCCGGCACCGGTCGCGTCCTCTGGGCGGAGCGGCCGCACGAGCGGCGGAAGATCGCGTCGCTGACGAAGATCATGACTGCGACCCTCGCCCTGCAAGAGGTGCCGTGGCAGAGCACGATCACCGTCGCGCGCGCGCCGACGGAGGTGCCGCTCGTCCGTGAGGGACTGCGCACCCGCGAGCGCGTCAAGGCGTGGAAGCTCTTCTACGCCATGCTCCTCTACTCCGGCAACGACGACGCGACCCAGCTCGCGATCTCGAGCGCCGGCACGGTGCGCGCGTTCCTCCGCGAGATGAACGACGAGGCGCGGAAGCTCGGGCTGCACGACACGCATTACACGAGCCCGAGCGGGGTGCGCGACGAGGGCAACTACTCGACGCCGTGGGACCTCGCGGCCCTCACGCGCTACGCATTCCGGAACCCGCGCTTCGACAAGCTCGTGCGGACGAGGCGGGTCCAGGTGCGGTGGTCGGCGCCGACCAACTCCAAGATCTACGTCAACAACAACTCCCTCCTGCGCGAGTTCACGGGTGCGAACGGCGTCAAGACGGGCTACACGCACGAGTCGGGCTGGTGCCTCGTCGCGGCGGCCACGCGCCACGGCCGGAGGCTGATCGCCGTCGTGCTGGACTCGCCGAACATGTACGCCGACGCCCGGCGGCTCTTGAGCCTCGGCTTCGCTCACACGTAGGACGGCTACCGTCAGGCGCGGTGAGATTGCCGTCGCTTGCAGCCGGGACCGACCTCGCCGTGGATCTCGGCACGGCGAACACGGTCGTCTTCCGCCGCGGCGAGGGCATCGTCCTGTTCGCGCCGTCCGTCGTCGCGATGGACGAGCAGACCGGGCAGGTCTACGCCGTCGGCGAGAAGGCGCGGCAGATGCTCGGCCGCACGCCCGCGACGATCGTCGCGACCCGGCCCCTGCGGCACGGCGTGATCGCGGACTTCGAGACGACCGAGCAGATGCTCGGCCAGTTCATCCGCCTCGTCGGCGGCAGCAGGCGGACGATCATCGTCTGCGTCCCGAGCAGCCTGACCCAGGTCGAGCGGGACGCCGTCGTCGAAGCGACGCTGTCGGCGGGCGCGCGCGAGGCGCATCTGATCGAGGAGGCGATGGCCGGCGCGATCGGCGCCGGGCTGCCGGTCGAGGATGCGGTCGCGTCCCTCGTGGTGGACGTCGGCGGCGGGACGACCGAGATGGCCGTGATCGCGCTCGGCGGGATCGTCGTCGCGACCTCGCTGCCGGTCGGGGGCTACGACCTCGACGATGCGATCGTCCGCTTCGTCCAGGATCACCACCGGCTGCTCGTCGGCCACGAGCAGGCCGAACGCGTGAAGCTCGAGATCGGGAGTGCGCTCGAAGGGCACGCGGCCGTGGCGGAGGCCGACGTCGCCGGCCGCTACATGTCCACCGGCATGCTGGCCCGCATCACGCTCGGCGAGGACGAGGTGCGCCAGGCGCTCGAGCGGCCGCTGTCACGGATCGTCCTGGCGCTCAAGGAGCTGCTCGAGCAGACCCCGGCCCAGCTCGCTTCGGACCTGGCCGACCGCGGGATCATGCTCGTGGGCGGCGGCTCCTTGTTGTCGGGCTTCGGCGAGCTCCTCCACCGCGAGACCGGTCTGCCTGTCAGCCGCGATCCCGAGCCGCTGACAACGGTCGCGCGCGGCGCCGGGGCGGCACTGTCGGAGCTCGACGCGCTCCGCCGCTCGGCGGGAAGCCGCCGGTCCCGGCGCGCTCGTCGTTAGCCCGCCCGCGGTGCTTCGCACTCCGAAAAGTGCTCAACGGCGCGGCCGCCTCTGCCGATATAGGCCGCATGGAAGACGTCAGCATCGACGACCTCCGCGGCGAGCTGGCCGCGCTCGAGGCCAAGGCGGCGCTGCTCTCGAAGAAGCGCAGGCAGCTGCATCATCAGATCGACTTCGGCTTCGAGAGGGCGACGACGCGGGAGCGCGAGCGCGAGGTCTCCGCCGAGCGCAACGAGTTGCACAAGCAGATCGACTCGCTCAAGGACGCGCTGCGCGCCCACGAGAACGTCTAGGCGCCGGCCCAGACGCTTCCTCGCAGCTACGAGGTGTTCGTGCGCGGCCAGATCAAGTTCCGGTGCGCGCTCCGGGACCGTGGCCAGACCTGGGAGCGCACCGAAAAGATCGATGCGAACCATCGGTTTGTCCGCCGCCGGGCCAGTCAGCAAACGTAGGTAACCGACGTCCGCCCGGCTAAGCACGCCAAGGAGCGACCGGGCTGTCTCTGCCGACGCGCGCTTTCGTATGAGCGAAGTAGCTACGGCCGAGCGGCGGGTCGCTCGCCTGGGCCAGTGTTGCTCCTATGTCAATAGGGGCTCGGCTTTGAGGGTGGTGTAGACGGTGCGGGCGAGTTGGCGTTTGAGGCAGCGGATGGCTTCGCGGCGGCTCTTGCCCTCGGCTTGTTTGCGTTCGAGGTAGGCGCGTGCGGGCGGGTGGACTCGGCCCTGGGTGACGGCGATTCGGTGCAGGGCGCAGTTGAGCTGGCGGTTGCCGCCACGATCGAGGCGGTGGCGCTGGTGTTTGCCTGAGCTGGCCTCGAGGGGTGCGACGCCGGCGTGTCGTGCGAGTCGGGCGTCGGAGCCGAAGCGGTCGATCGGGCCGATCTCGCACAGCAGCTTGGCGGCGCTCAACGGTCCACAGCCGGGCAGTTCGAGCAGCCGCGGAGCGAGGGCGGTCGCGCGCTCGGATAGGTCGCGCTCGAGCTCCGCGATGGCGCGGGTCAGGCTTCGGCAGCGGCCGACAAGCGCGCGGGCGATCCTCGCCTGTGTCGTCTGCCGGCGGGCGAGCTTTCGGCTCAAACGGTCGAGCCAGACAGCCCGGTCGAGCGCGCCGGGCGGGACGCGGAGGTCGGGCTCGAGCTCGTGCAGGTGCCAGCGCAACCGCTGTTGACAGCGACGTCGTTCATCGACGAGGTCATCGCGGTGGTCGACCAGCAGCTTCAACTCGCGCAGGCGCGCCTCACCCGGCCGCGGTTGATCAAGCCGCGGCTCCCGTAGCGCGGCTCTGGCAACGGCGAGCGCGTCGATCAAGTCCGACTTGCCCCGCACCCGGCCCCGTCTCCGCTCCGGTGCCGTCAAGCGCGGTGGCACCCTGACCAGCTGCTGCCGGTGCCGCTGCAGCGTCCGCTCCAGGCCGCGCGTCACGTGCCGGCAGTCCTCCAACGCCCACAGCTGCCGCCGGCCCAACCGCTTCGACCAGGAGACCAGCTCTCCACCGTCGCTCGTCTCCAGCGCGTCGAGCTGCCGCCCAACCTCATCAACAGCAACAGCACTCATCGAGTGCTTGTGCACGTCCACCCCGATCACGATCATCTGCCTCGCCTCCTACTCCGTTGGGGGCGACCGGCGAGCGGACACGCCTCACTCGAGGCAGCTGCCAAGCTCCTATCAGGTCACGCTCGACGGTCTCGGGAAGGCGGCGGCGACACAACACTGGCAAGTCGGCACCAACCGACAGTTCCGAATGGAGTCAGCCGCCGCCGACCCGAGTCTCTTGCCACTGCCGGACGCCACCGCACCCCCCACGATGACAGTGAGTTCCGGAATGACCCCCGAGCGGCCGCCTCGCGAGGCTTCGCGGTGTAACCTCGGTTCGATGGGCCTCATGGCACGTCTCAAGGGTATGTGGCGCCGCCACGATGAACGGCTCGTACAGGAGGGCCTGGAGGCGCGAGCGGCGGGACCGGGAGGCGACGACCTTTCGCTGACGCCGGGCCTCGATCGTTCTATCGAGGGCCGGGCCAACAGCCGCGAGGAGGC
>CAWCLZ010000005.1:0-62355 GCA_963796555.1 uncultured Actinomycetes bacterium
CGCCTGGGCCAGCGTCCTTACGCCTGACGCCTAGCGGGCCAGTGATTCCTCGTCCTCGGCGATCGTCTCGCGGATCTTCTCCAGCGACCGCCGGATCAGGCGGGAGACGTGCATCTGCGAGATCCCGATCTGCTGCGCGATCTGCGACTGCGTCAGCCCGTCGAAGAAGCGAAGGCGGAGGATCAACCGCTCGCGGGCGTCCAGCGCCTCGAAGCCCGGCGCGAGCAGGGCGCGGTCTTCCGAGACTTCGTACTGGTGCTCCTCGGTTCCGAGCGACTCGAGCAGGTCGAGCTCGTCGTCGTCCCCACTCCCGGCCGACAGCGAGAGGGACGTGTACGCGCGGCCCGATTCGAGCGCCTCCAGCACTTCCTCCTCCTCGACGCCGGCGGCCTTCGCGAGCTCCGGGATCGTCGGCGAGCGGCTCAGCTCGACCGTCAGGTCCTCGACGAGCCGCGAGAGCTTGACGTTCAGCTCCTGCAGGCCGCGAGGCACGCGTACGGCCCAGCCCTTGTCGCGGAAGTGCCGTTTGATCTCGCCGACGATGTTCGGCGTCGCGTACGTCGACAGCTCGACGCCGCGGTCGAGGTCGAAGCGGTCGATCGCCTTGATCAGCCCGAGCGCGCCGATCTGGACGAGATCCTCGAGCGGCTCGCCGCGGTATGCGTAGCGCCGCGCGAGGGCACGCACGAGCGACATGTACTGCTCGATGAGCTGTGCCCGGGCCTGGAGGTCGCCGTCCGCGTGGTAGCGGCGAAGCAGGATCTTGTCGTCGGGCCGCGTCATGCAGCTGCTCCGGCGCTTGCGATCCGCTTGCTCAGCTCGACCCACGCGCCGCCGTCGCGCTCCTCGACCTCGTGCGTGTCGCAGACGGTCTCGAGGATGCGGCGCAGGTCGAGGCCTGCGTCCGAGTCGTTTGCGTGCACCTTTTCCGGCGGGAGCGGGCCGAGCGACGCGTACAGGACGCCGTCGGCAGCGGAGAGGGAGACGACGAGCTCGTCCTCGTCGTCGCGGAGCGCGAGCAGGGCCTCGAGCGCGACCTGCAGATCCTCGAGGTCGTCGTACGTCACGTCGAGCCGCAGGGCGAGGCCGCCGGTGACGAGGTGGGCGATCGGTCGGAAGTCCTCCTCCGCCGGTATGACGAGCCGGATCTCGTCGGTCGTCATTTCCCCGCGTCCCGCAGCTCGTCGAGGAGATCGCTCTCGCGCCGAGCCGCAGCCTCCTTCCCAGCCTGGACGGCGTGGCGCCAGTCGCGGCGCGCCTTGAAGTCGGCGGCGCCGAAGCTGACGCCCGCGGCGAACCCGGACACCTTCTGCACGGGACGCGTGATGGCGTGGCTCACCGCCCGCACCGCCGTGTCGACGCTGTCCGCCGCGTCCACGGCGCTGTCGGTGACCTGGTCGACCTTGTCGAGCTGTAGGTTCACGCGGTCGACGCTGCCGCCGACCTTGTCCACGACCGGGAAGACCGACGTCTCCGCTCCCCGGATGAAGTCCGAGAGCCGGTCGACGGTTCCGGCCATCCGTACCAGGAGGTACGAGGCCGTGATCCCGATGGACAGGAGGAACACGGCCAGAGCCAGTTTCCAGAGGTCGTCCCAGGTGAATGCCGCGAGGAGCATCCTCGTGCGATCTTAGTGAGAGGCCGTGATCAGCCCGTAAGCGACGACCGCGTCGCCGTCGTAGAGCACCGCCGCCTGGCCGTTTGCGACGCCGTACGCGGGCTCGCCGAGCTCGAGCCGGAAGCCACGAGCTGTGGTCTCGACGCGGGCCGGAACCGCGGCCGAGCGGTAGCGGAGCTTCGCCTCGACCCGCTCGGCGTCGGTGTAGAGCCGGCCGCGGGCGGTGATCTCCGTGCGTGCGAGCGACGCACGCGGGCCGACGACGACGGCATTCGCCGACGGGCGCGTGCCAAGGACGTAGAGCGGCTCGGCTGCCGCGAGCCCGAGGCCGCGCCGCTGGCCCGGCGTGAACCGCCAGAAGCCGTCGTGACGGCCGAGCGCGTTCCCGTCCTCGCCGACGATTGCACCCTGTTGCGGCGCGAGCCCGTGGCGGCCGAGGAACGCGCGGTAGTCGTCGCCGGCGAGGAAGCACGCCTCCTGGCTCTCGGGCTTGCGGGCGGCGGCGAGCCCGGCGCGCTCGGCCTCGGCCCGCGTCGCGTCCTTGTCCTGCTCCCCGAGCGGGAACGAGACACGAGCGAGCTTGCGCGGATCGAGGGCGGCAAGCATGTAGCTCTGATCCTTCGCGGGATCCGCGCCGCGGGCGAGCAGGAGCCCGCCGTCGCGCTCGACGATGCGCGCGTAGTGACCGGTCGCAAGCCGGTCGGCGCCCGACCGCCGAGCGAACGCGAGCAGCTCCGCGAAGCGGAAGCCTCCGTTGCAGCGCGTGCACGGGTTCGGCGTCTGGCCGCGCGCATAGCCGCGGACGAAGGGAGCGACGACCGCGCGGCGGAACTCCTCGCGCAGGTCGAGCGTCACGTGCGGCACGCCGAGCCGCTGGCAGGTCTCGCGCGCCGCGATCACGCTCTCGGGCGAGCAGCAGGCGCGCTCGGAATCCGGCCCGTCGGGATCGAGCCACAGCCGCAAGGTCACGCCGACCGCGTTCGGCAGTGAGCGCAGCAGCGCGACCGCGCTGTCGACGCCGCCGCTCATGGCGACCGCGACACGTCCGGGCGACGGCTCGGCGCGGAAGACAGGCGCGAGCGCGTTCGCGAGCGCGTCGACCGCGAGCGTTTCGCCGCCGACCGCCGCCGCCTCGAGCAGCGTCAGGCCTGTGACGTCGCGCTCGAGTCCGGGCGCGTCGGCCTCGACGATCCGGTCGCCGTCCACGACCAGCCGCACGGCCGCCCAGTCGCCGTTGCGGCTCGAGTCTCCGAGGACCTCGCGCATGCGGCCACGGTACAGAGGTGCCCGGCCCCGGCGTCCAAACCGAACCATGTGATCCTGGTCTCCCAGGTGGGTGCCGTGCCCGCTTTCGGCAATGCCTCGACGGGACGCCGGCTCCCTTTCACGTAGCGTTGGATCTACATGAGTGCCCGATTCGGCGCACGGGGCCGAGCACGGGGACTCTAGCCGCGGCTACTCAGGCTGCGGCGGCTCGAGCAGGCGGAGGCCGAGCTCGCGGAGCGCGTCGTCCGGATACGGCGTCGGCGCACCGGTCAGGGGATCGGCGCCGCTCGCGATCTTCGGGAACGCGGTCACCTGGCGGATGTCCGGCTCGCGCGCGAGCTGGGCGATGAAGCGGTCGATCCCCATCGCGAACCCGCCGTGCGGCGGCGCGCCCATCTGCAGCGCGTCGAGGAGGAAGCCGAACTTGTCGCGCTGCTCCTCCTCGCCCATCCCCATCACGCGGAAGACGGCCTGCTGCACTTCGACCTCGTGGATCCGGATCGAGCCGGAGCCGAGCTCCCAGCCGTTCCAGATCAGGTCGTAATGCTGGCCGCGCACGCGCCCGGGATCGGACTCGATCAGCTCCTCCTCGCCCGGCACGCTCGCGGTGAAGGGGTGGTGCATGAACGTCCAGCCGCCGAACTCCTCGCTGTGCTCGAAGAGCGGGAAGTCGGTGACCCAGTGGAAGACGTCGAGGCTCGTGTCGATCAGGCCGAGCTCCTGCGCGAGGTGCAGACGGAGCAGCCCGAGGACACGGGCCGCCACCGCTTCGTCGTCGGCGACGAAGAGCGCCGTCGAGCCCTCCTCGACGTCGAACGCCTCGAGCTCGTGCTCCGAGAGGAACTTCGAGATCTGCGTCAGGTTCGCGAGCCCCTTCGCGCCCCACTCCTTGGCGACCTCCTCGAGCCGTGACTGCTCGCTGCGCGAGAACGTGCGCGGCACGACGACGTAGCGCACACACGGTGCGTTCTTGAAGACCCCGAACTCGGAGCGGCGCGTCACCTCGGTCGCGTCCTGGATCTCCAGCCCGAAGCGGAGATCGGGCTTGTCGGAGCCAAAACGCAGCAGCACGTCGTCGTAGGCGAGCCGCGGGAACGGGCGCGGCGGCGGCTCGCGGCCTGCGGCCTCGAACGCGCCGACGACGCAGGCCTCCAGCACGTCGAGCACGTCCTCGCGCTCGATGAACGCCATCTCGAGGTCGAGCTGCCGGAACTCGAACTGCCGGTCGGCCCGCAGATCCTCGTCGCGCCAGCACGTGGCGATCTGGTAGTAGCGGTCGATCCCGCCGACCATGCAGAGCTGCTTGAACAACTGCGGCGACTGGGCGAGGGCGTAGAACTTCCCGGGCTGCAGCCGCACCGGCGTGAGGAAGTCGCGCGCGCCTTCGGGCGTGCCGCGGGTCATGCTCGGCGTCCAGACGTCGACGAAGCCGCGCTCGTCCATCACGCGGCGGATCGCGGAGATCGCGGTGTGGTTGAGTCGCAGGTTGCGCTGCATCCGCTCGGTGCGCATGTCCAGCCAGCGGTAGCGCAGGCGGAGCGTCTCGTCGACGTTCTCCTCGTCGAGCTGGAACGGGAGCGGCGTCGAGCGGGAAAGAATCCGCAACTCCTCGACCTGGATCTCGATCTGGCCGGTCGGGAGGTTCGGGTTGACGAGCTCCGGCGCGCGCGCCACGACCGCACCGGTGGCCTGGAGCACGAACTCGTTGCGGATCTCGTGCGCGGTCTCGGCCGCGGACGGCGAGTGCTCCGGGTTGATGACGAGCTGGACCTTCCCGGTGTGGTCGCGGAGGTCGACGAAGACGAGGCCGCCGTGGTCGCGGCGTGTGTCGGCCCAGCCGGCGACCGTGACGCTGCGGCCGGCGTCGTCGGCGCGCAGCTCGCCGCACATGACGTCGCGCCAGGCCACTAGAGCTCCGCGAGGTCGGGCACGACGCGGTCCTTCTCCCCGCGCCGCCGCACCTCGTACGTCCCGTCGCTGCGCGCGACGACGACGGTGTCCGCGCCGAGCCGCTGCGCCTGGGTGAGCTGGCCCTTCATCGAGCGGCCAGCGTAATCGGTGTCGACCGACCGGCCCTCCGCGCGCCAGCTCGCGATCTGCGGCAGGAGCTTCCCACGCAGTTCGGGCTCCTCGTACACGACGAAGACGTCGAGCCGCGGCGGCTCCGCGGTCGCGCCCTCCCGCTCCATCGCCAGCTGGAGCCGCTCGAGGCCGGCGCCGAAGCCGATTCCGGGCGTCGCCGGCCCGCCGACCGCCTCGACGAGGCCGTCGTAGCGGCCGCCGCCGCAGATCGTCGAGTTGACGTTCTCCTCCGGCCCGACGAACTCGAAGGTCGTGCGCGTGTAGTAGTCGAGGCCGCGCACGAGGGTCGGGTCGAGCACGTACGGGACGCCGTAGAGGTCGAGATTTGCCTTGACGGCGTCGAAGTGCTCGCGGCAGGCGTCACAGAGTGAGTCCCCGATCTTCGGGGCGTCGGCGAGCGCGGCGAGCACCTGCTCGTTCTTGACGTCGAAGACCTGGAGGACGCTCGTCGCCCGTTTGTGCGCGATCTCCTCGTCGGCCACGAGCTCGGGCTGCGCGTCGAGCCACCCCTCGAGCCGCGCGACGTACTGCGGGCGGCAGTTCTCGTCGCCGATCGAGTTGAGCCGCAGCTCCCATTCGGTCACGCCGAGCCGCCGCAGCAGCTCCGCATAGAACTGGATCACCTCGGCGTCGAGCGCCGGGTCCGCCGAGCCGATGGCCTCGAGCGAGAGCTGCCAGTGCTCGCGGTAGCGGCCGCGGCCCGGCCGGCCGTAGCGGTACATCGGCGCGATCGTGTACGCCTTGACCGGCTGCGGCTCCTGCGCGAGCCCGTGCTCGACGTAGGCACGCGCGATCGGCGCGGTTCCCTCCGGCCGCAGCGTGAGCGAACGGTCGCCGCGGTCGACGAACGAGTACATCTCCTTGTGCACGACGTCGGACGCCTCGCCCGCGGTCCGCTCGAACAGGGCCGTCTCCTCGAAGCCGGGCGTCGAGACACGCGTCCAGCCGTACTGCGCGCACTGCTCCTCGATGGTGCGGATCACGCGCCACCACAGGTGGTCGCGCGGCAGGACGTCATGCGTCCCGCGCGGCGCCTGGAAGCGAGTCATGCCCCGGCGTTGCCGGAGGCGGCGCTGTCTTCCGGCCGGGCATCGGCGGCTTGGCCGCTGATGCTTCCAGCTTCCGCGCGGAGCTCTGCGAGGAACGGATTGCGGGCGAGCTCGACGCCGAGCGTCGTCTCGTTGCCGTGGCCAGGGTGGACGACTGTCTCGGGCGGAAGCTTCTCGGCGAGCATCTTGACCGACGCGAGCAGCGTGTCCCAGTCGGCGCCCGGCAGGTCGACGCGGCCGACCGAGCCGGCGAAGAGAAGGTCGCCACTGAAGAGCTCGCCGTCTGCATGGAACGCGACGTGCGCAGGCGAGTGGCCCGGCACCGCGAGGCATTCGAAGGAGATGCCCGCAACGTCGATCGTCTCCCCGCCGCTCACCAGGTGCTCGGGGGCGTGCGGCCGACCCGCGACGTTGGGTGGCGCGAATTCCGGGTAGCGCTCGAGCCGCTCGCGCTCGCCCTCCGGCATCCAGACCTCCGCTCCTGTTCCCTCGGCGAGGTCTGCGACGCCGCCGATGTGGTCGAAGTGGCCGTGTGTTACGAGGATCCCGGCGCAGGCGGTCCCGAGTCGCGCGAGCTCGAGGCGAAGGTCGGCAGCGTCCCCGCCCGGATCGATCACGGCGCACTCAGCCGCGCCGCGCTCGCTCCGGACGACGTAGCAGTTCGTCTGGAGCGGACCGAGCTCGTATCTGTCGACCGCCAGCGGCATCGCGGCGAGTCTAGTGGACCTCCGGGCGGCCGCCCGAGGGTCAGCGTTTCCTGGCCGAGCCCTTCGCTCCCTGCTGCTCGGTCCGCCGCTGCCAGCGGGTGTACGAGAAGCGGTCGACGTAGAACGTGAACGGGATGAAGAGCGCCGTGTAGATGACGGTGATCAGGAGCGAGGAGGCCAGCCGGCTGCTGCCGCTGCTGTTCCGGGAACCGAGGACGTAGAAGGCCACGAAGATGACCGCGCCGAGGATGAGCGCGCGCCGGGCGGCGCGGCGCCACGACGGCGCCGGCGGAACGCGCGTCGGGCCGCCGCCGCGCCGTGAGGCTGCCTTCGCCTTGGGCTTGGGCGTGGCGCCGTTGCGCTTGTCGGGCTTCGCGGCGACGAGCTCTTCGGGAGGCTCTTCGAGCTCGTTCCCTTCGTCGTCGACCCAGACGGTCTCGTATTCGTGCCGGCGTTCCTTCTGCGCCCGGCGCCGCTGCTTCCTCGTGGGCATGGGAGGGCTAGCCTAGCTCGCCCCCGACGACCGCCCTGGCGACGACCCGGCTGCCGAGGTGGTAGGCGAGGTAGCGCCAGTCGGGCGCGTCGAGGAGCGTGACGTCGGCGCGGTAGCCCGGTGCGAGCCGGCCGATTCGGTCCGCGCGCCCGAGCACGTGCGCGGCGTTGACGGTGCACGCGGCGAGCGCTTCCGCCGGCGAGAGGTGCAGCTGCGTCGCGGCGAGCGAGCAGACGAGCGGCAGGCTCTCGCAGAAGGCGCTGCCCGGGTTGAAGTCGGTGGCGAGTGCGATCGCGGCACCTGCATCCACCAGCGCCCGCGCCGGAGGCATCGGCCGCTCGAGGAACAGCGCGCTCGCAGGCAGGAGCACGCCCACGACGTCGCTCGCTGCGAGGGTGCGAATCCCGTCTGCGCCGGTCGCCTCGAGATGGTCGACGGAGCGGGCGGCGAGCTCGACGGCGAGCGGGATCGCGCCGGACTCCGTGAACTGGTCTCCGTGGAGCCGCAGCGCGAGGCCGGCGTGACGGCACGCCTCCAGGTACCGCCGTGCCTGAGCCGCGTCGAAGGCTTCCCGCTCGAGGAAGACGTCCGCTGCTTCCGCGAGCCCGGCTGCTGCGGGAAGGACCTCGGTGAGGGCGAAGTCGAGGTAGGCGTCGGCATCGGCGAACTCGGGCGGTACGGCGTGAGCGCCGAGCCAGGTCGGGATTCCGCCCGCCTCCCGGATTGCACGCAGCGACGCGAGCTCGGTCTCCCGGTCGAGCCCATAGCCGGACTTGGCCTCGAAGGTGGTCGTGCCCTCGCGGCGCATCCACGAGCGGTGCAGCTCGACCGCAGCGAGCAGCCCGGCTTCCCCGGCGGCACGCGTCGCCTGCACGGTCGAGAGGATCCCGCCGCCGGCTGCGTGCAGCTCCTCGTAGCTCGCCCCGCCCGCCCGGAGCGAGAACTCGTCCACGCGATCACCGCCGAACGCGGCGTGCGTATGGCAGTCGACGAGACCGGGGACTGCGCACAGTCCTCGGCAGTCGACCTCGACCACGTCGTCCCCGAGCGCCGGCAGCGTGCCCATCCGCCCGACGGCCTCGATCGTGTCGCCGACGCAGAGGACGAACGCGTCCTCGAGCACCTCGACCTCGCCGAGTGCGGCACCGCGCAGCGGAGCGCCGGCTCCAGCGGGCGTCGCGAGCTGCCCGAGGTCGCGGAGGAGCAGCCGCCCGCTCGTCGGCGTCACGCGTCGTCTGGCGCGGCCGGGATGCGCAATCCGCCTTCCTTGGCTGCAGCGAGCGCCTCCGGATAGCCCGCGTCGACATGCCGCATCACGCCCGTGCCCGGGTCGGTGGTCAACACGCACTCGAGCCGTTCAGCCTGCGCGTCGGTGCCGTCGGCGACGACGACCATCCCCGCATGGATCGCGTTGCCGATCCCGACGCCACCGCCGTGATGGACGCTCACCCATGTCGCTCCGGCCGCGACGTTGACGAGGGCGTTGAGGATCGGCCAGTCCGCGATCGCGTCGGAACCGTCGCGCATCGACTCGGTCTCGCGATACGGCGAGGCGACCGAGCCGGCATCGAGGTGATCCCGCCCGATCACCACCGGAGCCTTGACCTCGCCGCTCCGCACGAGCTCGTTGATGGCCAGGCCCGCCTTGGCACGGTCGCCGTACCCGAGCCAGCAGATCCGCGCGGGCAGCCCCTGGAACGCCACCCGACCGGGCGCCAGCTCGAGCCACCGCTGCAGGAGCGGATCGTCCGGGAACAGATCCCGCAGCCGGTCGTCAATGACCGTGATGTCTGCCGGGTCGCCCGACAGCACCGCCCAACGGAATGGGCCGACGCCGCGACAGAAGAGCGGTCGAATATAGGCCGGGACGAAGCCCGGGTATGCGAACGCCTCCTCTACCCCACCTTCACGCGCCTCACCTCGCAGGTTGTTGCCATAATCGAAAACATAGGCGCCGCGCCGGACGTACTCGAGGAACGCCTCGACGTGGCGGGCGATCGAGTCGCGCGCCAGCCGGAGGTACTCGTCCGGATCGGACGAGCGCAGCACGGCCGCCTCGTCCACCGAGTAGCCGCGCGGCACGTAGCCGTTCAACGGGTCATGGGCGGCCGTCTGGTCGGTGATCAGGTCGAACTCCTCGCCGCGCGCCACGAGCTCCGGCACGATGTCGGCCGCATTCCCGAGCAGGCCGACCGAGAGCGGGCGACGCTCGGCCGCGGCCGTCCGCACGCGCTCGAGCGCGTCGTCGAGCGAGTCCGCCGCTTCGTCGAGGTAGCGCGTCTCGAGCCGCCGTTCGATCCGGTACGGATCCACCTCGACGCACAGGATCGCCGCACCCGCCATCGTCCCGGCGAGCGGCTGGGCGCCGCCCATGCCGCCGAGCCCGGCGGTGAGAATCGTCCGGCCGCGCAAATCAGGCGACCCGAAGTGCTTCTCGCCCGCCGCCGCGAACGTCTGGTAGGTCCCCTGCAGGATCCCTTGCGAGCCGATGTAGATCCACGAGCCCGCCGTCATCTGCCCGAACATCGTCAGCCCCTCGGCCTCGAGCCGCCGGAACTCGTCCCACGTCGCCCACTTCGGCACGAGCAGCGAGTTCGCGAGCAGCACCCGCGGCGCGCCCTCGTGCGTCGTGAAGACGCCGACAGGCTTGCCGCTCTGCACGAGGAGGGTCTCGTCGGGGCCGAGCTCGAGCAGCGCCGCGACGATGGCGCGAAGGGCCTCGTGGTTCCGCGCCGCCTTGCCCGAGCCGCCGTAGACGACGAGCTCCTCGGGCCGTTCGGCCACCTCCGCGTCGAGGTTGTTGAGGAGCATGCGGAGGGGCGCCTCGGTCGACCACTGCCGCGCGTTCAGCTTCGGGCCGCGCGGCGCGTGGATGGAGGACAGGTCCCCGACGAGCGCCTCCACCCGCTCCGCGAGCGTCGCCGTGGTGCTCACGCGAGCTCCCCCACGTCGGCCTCGACCGTGGCGAGGAACGAGCCGTCGCGGATCGCCGCAGCCACCGCCTCGATGTCGCCAGAGAGAGGCCGGTCGTCGCGCAGTCTCGGCGACAGCTCCCGCACCGCGGCGCGCGCGGCCCGGCCGCCGGCTCCCGGCTCGAGCGGCGCGTGGAACTCGACCGCCTGCGCACCGGCGAGCAGCTCGATCGCCAACGCGCTCTCGCAGTTGGCGAGCACCTGCCATGCCTGGAGGCCGGCGGCGTTCCCCATCGAGACGTGATCCTCCTGTCCCGCGCTCGTCGGGATCGAGTCGACCGACGCCGGATGGCAGAGCACCTTGTTCTCGGACACGAGCGAAGCGGCCACGTACTGCGGGATCATGAAGCCGCTGTTGAGGCCGCCGTCGGTGGTGAGGAACGCGGGCAGGCCGTCCGACAGGTTCGGGTTGACGAGACGCTCGAGCCGCCGCTCGGAGATGCTCGCGAGCTCGGCGACGGCCATCGCGAGACCGTCGAGCGCAAAAGCGAGCGGCTGTCCGTGGAAGTTGCCGTTCGAGACGAGCACCTCGTCGTCGACGAGAACGAGCGGGTTGTCGGTGGCGGCGTTCAACTCCACGCCGACGGTGTACTCCGCGTAGTCGAGGAGGTCGCGGCAGGCGCCGTGCACCTGCGGCGCGCAGCGGAGCGAGTACGCATCCTGCACCTTGTCGCACCACCGATGCGCCTCGATGATCGCCGAGCCGTCGAGGAGGCGAAGGATGTTCGCGGCAGCGGTCTTCTGGCCTCGCAACGGCCGGAGCTCGTGGATCTGCGGCAGGAATGACGTGCGTGAGCCCTGTAACGCCTCGACCGACAGCGCGCAGGCGACGTCCGCAGCGTGTGCCAGCCGTCGCGCCCGCAGCACGCCCAGCGCGAGCGTCGCCGCCATGAACTGCGTCCCGTTCACGAGCGAGAGCCCCTCCTTCGCCGCCAGGCGCACCGGCTCGAGCCTGGCTCGGGCGAGCGCGTCCGCGCCGGCCAGCCGCTCGCCCTCGACCCACGCCTCCCCCTCGCCGACGAGCGGCAGCGCGAGATGCGCGAGCGGCGCGAGGTCGCCGGACGCCCCGACCGAGCCGCGGCTCGGCACGACCGGCAGCACGCCGCGGTCGAGGAGCGCGAGGAGCAGCTCGACGGTCTCCACACGTGCGCCCGAGTTGCCCTTCGCCAGGGCGTTCGCGCGCAGGAGCATCGCCGCGCGGATGACCTCGTCGGGGTACGGGTCGCCGACCCCGCACGCGTGGGAGCGAAGCAGGCGGAGCTGCAGCTCGGAGGTCTGCTCCTCCGGGATGGCGACCGCCACGAAGCGGCCGAAGCCGGTGTTGACGCCGTAGGTGTGCTCGCGGCTGCCGTGCGCCGCGCGCTCCACGAGCTCACGGGCGGCGCTCATCTTCTCCCGCGCCTCGTCGGTGAGCTCGGCGCGCGTCCGTTCGACCGCCACCGCCCAGACATCGTCGACTGTCAGGTCGTCGCCCGTCAGGCCGATCGCCGTCCGCTGCGCCACGACGCGAGTCTAGGACTCAGCCCGCGCCGCCCGTCGCCCTATGTGCCCCCGGGGGGTTTCGCAACCCCCTGCAGACACCGTATCGGCCCGGGTGTCACGCGTCTATCGCGGCTTCGACACGACTTGCGCGCCGGAGGCCGGCGTCATGCCTGGTCGTCGGACAGGAGCCGCAGCTCCAGCACCTGCGAAGCGTCGAGTCCGTCCACCCCGAGGAGGGAGCCGGCCGCAGCGACCGCCGCGCCCGCCGGCAGGAGCCCCACGAGCTCCGACCCCGTGACCCGGAGCCCTCTCGCGGTCGCCTCCCGCCGCACCGCGGCCACGACCTCGTGCAGCGGCGCGGCCCGCCAGTCCTCGATGTTGAGGCTCACCTGGACATGTCCCACCTGCGGCAGAAGGAGCCCGAGTGCCCGCACACCGGGGAAGCCGCCGTCGCGCTCGCGCACGGCCTGCGCCACCGCCCGCGCGGCGTCCAGATCGCCGCCCTCGAGATCGACGTTGAAGGCGATCAGCGGCGCGCGGGCTCCGACCAGCACGCCGCCCGCCCGCTCATCGAGCCGTGCCGGGCCGAAGTCCGGCGCGAGCTCGCAGGCGTCCAGGCGTCGCTGCAGCTCGGCCGGTCCTCCGCGCCGGAAGAAGGCAGGCTCGCGGCCGGGCGCGAGGTCGGCGTAGAGGAAGACAGGCAGCCCGAGCTCCTCCCCGACCCGCCGGGCCAGCTCGAGTGCGGCGACACGCGCACGCTCGGCGTCGGTCTCCCGGATCGGGACGAGCGGGACGACGTCCGCCGCGCCGATCCGTGGGTGAATGCCCTCGTGCGCGCGCAGGTCGATCCGCTCGCGCGCGCAGGCGATCCCCGCGAGCAGCGCCGCGACGAGCTCCTCCTCGCCGCCCACCAGCGTGTACACCGACCGGTTGTGATCCGGGTCCGAGTGGACGTCGAGCACCCGCGCGTGCGTCGTCAACGCCTCCCCGATCGCGTCGATCGTCGCGCAGTCGCGGCCCTCGGAGAAGTTGGGAACGGCCTCGAGCGGCAGCATCGCCGCGGACCCTACGCTCCAGCTCGATGCCGGCCCGCAAGTCCTCGTACAGCTCGCTCGCCTCGCTCGAGCGGGACCTCGCCCGCTGCTTTGCCTGCGCCGAGGCCGGCTTCCCGCTCGAGTCGCTGCCCGTGCGTGCGCCGGGCGCCCGGCAGCGCGCATATCTCTTCGGCCAGGCGCCGGGCATCGTCGAGGGAGAGGAACGACTCCCGTGGCGCGGGCGCGCAGGCCGAACGCTCCGCCGCTGGCTCGAGCTCGAGGAGGACGAGTTCTACGCGACCTTCTACTGCGCCTCGGTCACGCGCTGCTACCCCGGCCGCGCCGCCTCCGGCCGCGGCGACCGGACGCCGACGCCGCGCGAACAGGAGCTCTGCTCGTTCTGGCGCGACCGGGAGCTCGAGCTGCTGAAGCCGAGCCTGATCGTCACGGTCGGCGGGCTCGCGCTACGACGTCTGCTCGGGCTCGCAGCGCTCACGCCGTGCGTCGGCGAGCGTTTCCAGCTGGGAGTGGGAGGCACGCCGGTCGTGCCGCTCCCCCACCCGTCCGGCGCGAGCGGCTGGCTCAACGACGAGCAGAACCGCTCGCGGCTCGCCGCAGCCACGGCGCTCGTCCGCTCGGAGCTCGACCGGCTCTAGCCGAGAGGCACGGCGACGAACCAGCGTGCGTCGAGCCTTCGCTCGAGGCGGAGCCCCGCCTCGGCCAGCGCCGCAGCGAGCTCCGCGTCGTCGGCGAACACGCGCATCGCGAACGGGTGCCGCCAGCGGTCGTCTCCCGACTCGTACTCCATCTCGCCGTGGACGACGCCGTCCTCGACGCGATCCACCCGCAACCGGGAGACGACCTCCCCCAGCGTCCGCTCGCCGTCTTCCGGCGACCACCCGAGCGGCAGGCCTTCCACGACCACGAGATCGGCGTGGCGCCGGCAGGTCTCGAGGAACGCCCGCCGCTGCGCCGGCTCCGCGGTCACGAGATTGCTCGCGAGCAGGGCGGCGTCGAAGCGTCGGCCGAGCTCGAGCCTCTCGATCCGAGCCTGGACCGTCTCGGCGTCCTCGACCTGCGCGAGCATCTCCGCCGACTCGTCGACCGCCGTCACGCGAAAGCCGAGCCTGACGAGCTGCCGCGTGATCCGGCCCGCGCCGCAACCCAGCTCGAGCACCGACGCTCCCGCACGGACCGCCGATGCGATGACCTCGCCCTCCCCCAACTCCGGCAGCCGTGCGTAGAGCTCGACCGGGCTGCCGTCGGGCGCCACCTCCATTCCGGGAGGAGCATAGGACTCCGTCGCTACATTCAACGGAGTGAGCGCGGTCCCCTACCGCCGCACCTTCGCGCGGCTTCTCTCGTTCCTCCGCCCGTACAAGCGCGGCCTGATCGCCTCGATCTTCCTCGCCATCGGCTCGCAGGCGTGTCAGATCGCCCTCATCCTCGTGACGGGGAAGAACGTCATCGACCAGGCGCTGACGAACCACGACACGCAGCAGCTGTGGCTCTTCGTCGGGGTGATCGTCGTGCTCGGCGTCGTCTCGGCGGTGCTGATGAGCGGCCGCCGGCTCATCTCCGGCAAGCAGGCACTCGACGTCGAGATGGACCTGCGGCAGAACCTCTACTCGCACTTCGTGCGCCTCTCGTTCGGGTTCTACGACCGCAACCAGACGGGGCAGCTGATGTCGCGTGCGACGGTCGACCTCCAGGGCGTCCGGTTCTTCCTCGGCTACGGGCTGATCTTCTTCTTCCAGAACGCGCTCACCGTGGTCTCGGTGACCATCGTCCTCTTCTTCCTCGAGTGGCAACTCGCGCTCGTCGTGCTCGCGGTGACGCCGTTCCTCGTCGCGATCGCGTACCGCTACAGCCACGTCGCCCACCCGACGCTGCGCGACGTGCAGCAGAAGCTCGCCGACGTCGCCACGGTCGCTGAGGAGAACATCGTCGGCGTCCACGTCGTGAAGGCGTTCGCCCAGGAGCCGGCCGAGGAGGAGAAGTTCCGCCTCCGCAACGAGGCGCTCTTCGCGCAGACGATCCGCGCCAACCGGCAGCGGGCGACCTACGTGCCGCTGCTCTCGTTCCTGCCGCTGCTCGCCCAGGCGGCCGTGCTGCTCGTCGGCGCGCGGATGGTGGCCGACGGCTCGCTCTCGGTCGGCTCGTTCGTCGTCTTCAACCTCCTGCTCGCGATGCTCGTGATGCCGCTCCGCTCGCTCGGGATGTGGATCGGCCAGGCACAGCGCGCCACGGCGTCGGGCGAGCGGATCTTCCAGATCCTCGACGAGCCCGAGGACGTGGCCGACCGGCCGGGCGCGATCGACCTGCCCGCCGGCGACGGCGCGATCCGCTTCGAGGACGTCTCGTTCTCGTACCTGCCGGACCGGCCGGTGCTCGAGCACCTCGACCTCGCACTCGCCGCCGGGACGACGGTCGCCCTCATCGGCCACACGGGCGCCGGTAAGACGACGCTCTCGTCGCTCGTGCCGCGCTTCTACGACGTCGACTCGGGGCGCGTGCTCGTCGACGGAGCGGACGTGCGCGATGTGAAGCTCGCGTCGCTGCGCCGCGCGATCGGCGTGATCGCACAGGATCCGTTCCTCTTCTCGACCACGGTGCGGGACAACATCGCGTTCGGCCTTCCCGACCTCACGGACGCGGAGATCGAGCGGGTCGCAAGGCTGGCGCAGGCGCACGAGTTCGTCGAGCGGCTGCCGCAGGGCTACGACACGGTCATCGGCGAGCGCGGCATCACGCTCTCGGGCGGACAACGGCAGCGCATCGCGATCGCACGCGCCCTCGCCGTCGACCCGCGCATCCTCATCCTCGACGACGCGACCGCCTCGGTCGACGCGACGACGGAGGCCCGCATCCGCGCCGGCCTGCGTG
This sequence comes from uncultured Actinomycetes bacterium, assembly GCA_963796555.1. Lineage (GTDB taxonomy): Bacteria > Actinomycetota > Thermoleophilia > Gaiellales > Gaiellaceae > Palsa-739. The sequence goes on from CAWCLZ010000005.1 coordinate 15,590, forward strand.
AGGTGATGAGCGGCCGGACGACGCTGATCATCGCCCACCGCCTCTCGACGATCGCGCTCGCGGACGAGATCGTCGTGCTCGACGAGGGCCGGATCGCCTGTCGCGGCACGCACGAGGAACTCCTCGAGAGGAGCTCGATCTACCGCGAGATCTACGACCACGGCCTGCTCGAGCGGCAGTTCGCCGACGCGGTCGAAGCGCGGGCCGATGTGGAGGAGGTGGCGTAGTGCGCGTCCACCAGCCGGGCAGCATCATCCAGCGGCGCACGGCCGCGGACATCGAGGACTGGTCGTGGAACACGACCCGCCGGCGGCTCGGCGTCCTCTGGCGGCTCACGAAGCCGTACCGCTTCCGCACGTTCCTCTCCGTCTTCTCGCTCCTGGCCGCGACGGCTACCGCGCTCGCCCCTCCGCTCCTCGCGAAGTACGCGCTCGACGACGCGATCGACGGCAAGACGGGGACCAATCTCGCGCTCCTCGTGGCCCTGTTCGTCTTCCTCGCGCTCGCGAACTGGGGCATGACCTACATCGAGACGTACATGACCGGCTGGGTCGGCGAGCGGGTCCTGGCCGACCTGCGCAAGCAGCTCTTCGGCCACCTGCAGGAGCTGTCCCTCGGCTTCTACGAGCGGAACCGGGCCGGTGTGCTGATCAGCCGGATGACGAACGACGTGGAGGCGATCGACCAGCTCGTCACCGACGGCGTCACGACGCTCGCGCAGAGCACGCTCCTGCTCAGCGGCACGGCGTTCCTCCTGATCGTGCTCGACCCGCGGCTCGCCCTCGCGACGCTCATCGTGATCCCGTTCATGGTCCTGGCGAGCGCGCTCTTCCGCTCACGCTCCGCCCGCGCGTACTCGTCGGTGCGCGAGCGGCTCGGGCTCGTGACGGCCACCCTCGCCGAGGACATCTCCGGGATGCGGATGGTGCAGGCATTCGTGCGCGAACAGCGCGCGACGGAGAACTTCCGCTCGGTCACGCTCGACTACCGCGACTCGAACATGCAGACGGTCGTGCTGAACGGCCTCTACTTCCCATTCGTCAGCCTGCTCGCGACCCTCGCTCTCGCCATCGTCCTCGGCTACGGCGGGCACCTCTACCTCGACAACGCGCTCGAGCTCACGACGCTGTTCGCGTTCATGCTCTACGTCAACAACTTCTTCGATCCGATCCAGCAGCTGTCGCAGCTCTACAACACGTTCCTCTCGGCGGCTGCGGCCCTGGACAAGATCATCGGCGTGCTCGACGAGGAACCGGACGTCGTCGACCGTCCCGGCGCCGAGCCGCTCCCGCACATCGAAGGCCACGTCCGCTTCGAGGACATCCACTTCGCCTACGGCCGCGGAGCCGAAGTGCTGCACGGGATCGACCTCGACGTGCCCGCCGGGACGACCGTCGCCCTTGTCGGCCACACCGGCGCGGGCAAGTCGACGATCGCGAAGCTCCTCGCCCGCTTCTACGAGCCGACGAGCGGCCGGATCACGATCGACGGCGTCGACCTCAACGACGTGGCCCAGGACTCGCTGCGGCACCAGCTCGGGATCGTGCCGCAGGAGGGGTTCCTCTTCGCCGGCACCGTCGCCGAGAACATCGCCTTCGGCAAGCCCGAGGCTCAGCCGGAGGAGATCGTCCGCGCGGCTCAGACCGTCGGCGCGCACGACTTCATCCTGCGGCTCGAGGACGGCTACGAGACGCAGCTCGGGGAGCGCGGCTCGCGGCTCTCGCTCGGCCAGCGCCAGCTCGTCGCGTTCGCGCGCGCGCTGCTCGCCGACCCGCGCATCCTGATCCTCGACGAGGCGACCTCCTCGGTCGACATCGGGACGGAGCGAACGATCGAGCACGCGCTGCGGACGCTGCTCGCCGCCCGGACCTCGTTCGTCATCGCCCACCGGCTGTCGACGATCCGCGACGCCGACCTGATCGTCGTGCTCGAGCACGGGCAGGTGATCGAGCAAGGCTCGCACGACGAGCTCCTCGCCCTCCAGGGGCTCTACACGAGCCTGTACGGCGACTGGGCCGCCGCGTAACCCGAGACCCTTACGGCGTTCGGGTCTGCGCGTAGTACTTCGTCATCTCGATCCGCTGCATCAGCGTCGGGTGGTTCTCGAGGAAGACGTAGTCCCACCACGGAGGGTTCGGGTCCTCGAGCGTCTGCGACACGAACAGCCGGAAGAGCTGCCGGCCTGCTGTCGGGTCGCGAGTCGCCCGGAGCGCCGACCAGTCCGCCTCGGCCTCGAGGTGCCGGGTCACGAGGTTCTGCAGAGGCAACGTCGCGAGCTGCAGGACGACGTAGACGAAGATCGCGAGCGGGACCGCCGCCGGCATCCCCATCCCCCCGCGCCGCCTCGTTGCCAGCGCGATCACAAACGCGAGCAGGAAGGCGTAGAGCGCGTACCAGCCGATCGACTTCCAGATGTGGTTGTGCGCGAGATGACCGAGCTCGTGCGCGAGCACGAAGCGGTCCATCCGCGGCGTGAACGGAGGCTGTACGATCGGCCGCCACAGGAAGACGCGCCGGCTGGCGCCGAGGCCCGTGGCGAATGCGTTCGGCTCGCTGAAGCCACTCAGCACCCGCACCGGGACGTGCACGTGCTCGACGCGCTCGAGCTTCGCGACATACGGCGCGTGGAAGGAGCTGCCGCCGAGGAGCCACGGCGCGACGAACGCCAGGAGGGTTCTCAGCCCGACGAACACCGGCGCCGCCAGCAGCCACCATCGGTCACCGACCCAGCGCGTCCGCGCCAGCCCCATCACGATCGCGAGCGCCACGCACAGCAGCAGGAACTGGGAGCCGAGCGCGAACCAGTTGCCGATCGTGGCCTGCCCGTAGCTCCCGGAGAGGCCGTAGCGGTGCCGCCACCAGATGTTCAGCACCGCGAAGGGCAGCTCGGCGATCCAGACGAGGGCGAAGCCGATCATTCCGAGCAGCATCCCGGTGCCGATCGGCCCGGCCGCGGACTCGCGCATCCACCGCACCCCGTACAGGGCGAAGAGGCCGAGCACCACGAGTTGCGTGACGGTCTGCCCCAGCCAGAAGAGCCGCTCCACTTCGCTGTAGTGCTGCGCGCGGTGGAGCGCCTGGAGCTGGAAGAGTGCGTGCTCGTCGAGGTTCGGCAGGTGGTACATCGGCAGCGACGACCGCCAGAGCAGCCAGGCGGCGATCGCCCACCCCGCGCCGAGAGCGAGGAGTAGCGGCGCCCGGCTCCGGGTCACGCTTCGGTCGTCGTCTCTTCTCCCTCGAGCGGGCTCGCGTGCGGGTACGCGTCGGTGAGGAGGTACAGGTACGCGTTCGTCTGGGCGACGTAGCGGAGCGCGTAGGCCATCAGGTTGCGGAGACCCCAGGGTGCCCGGCCGAGGATCAGGGCGAAGAACCACGTGAAGAACGAGGCGGTGAAGAGGGCGAACAGGACGCCGAACAAGACGATCCAGGCCGGAATCACGAGGACGGCGCGGAACAGCGTCTTCCACCGGTTCTGGCGCTGCGGGTCCGCGGGCAGCGCGAGATCGAGCGGGTAGGTCCCCGCCGCGCCGGTGAAGCCGGGGAACGGGTTCGCGGCGAGCGTCAGGAACGCGAAGATGTGGAACTGGTAGCGGATGAAGGCGCCGAGGAAGCGCTGGAACGCGCGCGGCGGCTTGCCCATGATCAGCGTCGCGAACCAGTTGAGGATCGAAACGAAGAACGCAGCCAAGCTCCAGAGGTAGAACCAGATGTAGTGCGGGATGAAGAGCGGCAGGCGGAAGAACACCGTCAGCCGCGAGCGGCGCAGGTCGTGCGCCTCGCCGACCAGGTGGACGGGATGAGCCGCCGGTACCGGCGCGGACTGGAGCATCGAGGTCGGATCGCTGTTCGGGTACCGGTCGGTGAGGAGGAGCAGGTACGCGCGGACGTGCGCGCCGTAGCCGATCCCGTACGCCCCCGCGTCACGGAGGCCGCTCGGCATCCGCCCCGTGATGAGCGAGGCGAACCAGCCGAGGAACGCGCAGATCCCGGCGAGCAGCCCGCCGCCCGAGAAGCCGCCGCCTCCGCTGCTGTTGTTGGAGCCGCCGCCGTGGCCACGGCTGACGACGAAGCCGAGCGGGAGGCCGAACCCGCCTCCGAGCATCGAGCCGATCGCCGCCGCGGGAATGGCGAGCAGGAGCCGGACCAGCGTCGTCCACCGGCGCTGCACCTGCGGCTCCTCCGGCAGGACGACGTCGATCGGATAGGCCTCGCCGAGGAAGCCCGGATACGGGTCGCCGAGGAGGTAGAGGTAGGCGCTCAGGTGCACCGTGTAGCGGACGTACGTGCAGAGGAAGCGATGGAACGGCCGCGGCGGGCGTCCCATGGCCAGCGTCGCGAACCAGTTGAGGATCGCCACGATCAGCGCGGCGATCGACCAGAGAATGAACCAGATGTAGTGCGGGATCGCCAGCAGCAGGCGGAGGAAGACGGTCAGTCGGCTGCGACGGCAGTCGTCCTCGACGACGAGACGGACGGGATGTGGCTGGTGCATATGCCCATCTATACGCCATCCGTCAGACTGCTACCAGGCATGGACGACGCGAATCTCGACGAGGAGACGACGGAGCGGATCGAGCAGCCGGTCGATGCCGAGGCTGAGCACGAGATCCGCATGACGCCTGCCGAGGCGGTCGCGCGCATGAAGATCAACGTCCCGGTGCGCGGCAATCACAAGCTGCGGACGGTGGTCGAGCGGGTCAACGCCGACGACCAGGTCAAGGGCTGGTGGCACGTCGCGAACGTCAACGCGGTCGCGCGGATGGCGATCAACGACCACTCCTGGGTGCACGTCCAGATCGTCACGAACATCGCGCTCAAGCTCCTCCGCCAGCTCACGAAGCACGGCGTCGAGCCGGGCCTCGTGCGCGACTTCGGGCTGGAGCAGGACGACGCGGAGATCGTCGTCGTGCTCGCCGCGCTGTTCCATTGCGTCGGCATGTCGATCCACCGGCACGGCCACGAGGACTTCTCGCTCTTCCTCGCCGAGCCGAAGCTGCGGGAGCTGCTCGACGGCCTCTACTCCGAGCCGGACAAGACGGTGATCGTGTCGGAGGCGTTGCAGGCGATCATCAGCCACCGCGCCGACGGCGAGCCGCTGACCGTCGACGCCGGCATCGTCCGCGTCGCCGACGCGCTCGACATGGCGAAGGGCCGCTCACGGATCCCGTTCGAGAGAGGCAGCATCTCGATGCACTCGCTGTCGGCGGCGGCGATCGAGGACGTCACGATCGCGGACGGCGAGGAGCGGCCGATCCTGATCGAGATCCGGATGAACAACAGCTCCGGGATTTTCCAGGTCGACAGCCTCCTGAAGGCGAAGCTGCGCGGCAGCGGGCTCGAGCCGTACGTCGAGGTCGTCGCCCACATCGACACCGAGACCGAGCAGCGACTCGTGCCGATGTACCGCCTGGAGATCTAGTCGGCCCGAGCTGATCCGGTCCTGGAGCCCGGCTACACTGGCGCGCGACCCGTTGCGGGGTCGTCTAATGGTAGGACGCCTGACTCTGGATCAGGAAGTTGGGGTTCGAATCCCTGCCCCGCAGCCTAGTGCCAGGCCAAATCCTGCCTCGTGTTCCACACTGCTTTCCTGGGCCAATCCTCGCGGCACGCGGCGCCCGCATCATCAGGGAAAGTCCTGACCCAGCGACCGTCGCCAGCCAACCGTGACACTCGACTGGGCCAGTGTTCTGGAAAGACCCCAGAGGCGCCTTAGAAACCTTCCAGATGCACCGGGTCAGGGTCATGCGATCAAGCTGTCGTAACCTCGCTCGTCAGGTCGGCGCGCCGCGCCGATAGCCTCCACTCGCATGGCACGCACCATCGTCTCGATCGCCGCCGCACCCGGATGGGCTGCCCGCTACCTGGACGACAACGGCCCGAAGGTGGTCACGCTGCTGGCCTGGGGGCTGGTCGAGGACGGCGCGGCCCGGGAGCTCGTCGGCTTCGTGCAGAAGCCTGCGACGGCTGAGGAACAGCTGGGCTCGGTCGTTCTCGCCGACGAGGTCGACGGCTTCGACGGCTACACCGCTGGCGCACTGAAGACACGTCCAACCGGATAAGCGCCCTCTCACCTGACCCGCTGAAGGGCAGATAGCTACTCGAAGTCGCGGTCGGCGCCGAGAGCCATCCCGTGACCGGCGATCGTCCCCACCGCGAGGGCGATCGCAAGCCAGCTTCCGAGCACGACGGCCACCAGGGATGTCCAAGTCATGTTCTCCCTGCATCGGCAGCGAACCGATGTCGCCTTAGCGAGCCAGGCGCCTTGTTCGGTTGGCCGACAGCGGCCGAGTGGATGACGACGCGTGTCTTGCCGAAGCTCGAGCCGAGGCTCGCTGGCTCTACCCCTAGACTCGACCGCCGCCGGCCCCACTTCGGCCATGGCGAGTCAAGGGACGGCACGCGGACGCTTCACCCGCGCGATCCAGCAGCGCAACCTCTAGGCCGCCGAGAAGACCCTCCGTGAGCTCAGGGACGTATCGCTCGAGGACGCGCGCGCCTATCTCCGACCTCCTCGCCGAGCAGAACCCGGAGAAGCTCGAACGCGCCTGCGTCCGATGGCATGGACGGCTCGGGATGGAGGCGTCATCTCTGACGCTGGCGGAGTCGCAGCTCGCGCTCGCAGCGGTGGCAACCTCTGTGCTGGAGAGCGGGATGCGAGCGACGTGTTGCGGCGATTGTTGCGGCGCGTCGGGCCGATCCTGGTTCCGAACATAGACTCACGGCGATGCAGCTTCCAGTCGCGATAACCCCGACGTGCGTCGAGTGCGAGGACGTGTGACTGCCCGGTGGAAGCTGCAGCTGGATGTTGATGACGAGCCCGTCTGGTTGTCGCCGGAGTGCGACGAGCGCGAGTTCGGCGCCGCTACGTCCGTCTAGTTGCGCCTAGCGCGAGGTCGCGGGTCAGGACTCGATCCTGGCTCGATAGTGAGTCCAGCGGGGGGTGCGCCTACTGAAGCCGGCGGAATCTCTTTGCGGCCACCTCAGCCCCTCTGAGGTCAGCACGGGTCTCGCCGTGGCGCAGCCTCCGCTGCCATGTGGGTGAGGGGACGTTGCCCCTTTAGACGAAGAGAAACCAGTCGAACGGTGGGGGCACTGGAAGTCGAGAGCGCCGATTGTGCGAGTCATGGCGAAACTGATGATCGTCACTCCGATCATTGCGGCTCTCGTGTTCGCGGGCAGCGCACTGGCCGCCTCCAAGCACGGGTTCCGCGATCCGCACGCCCCAGGCGAGGCCGCTCGCATCCTCAACACGATCCCGAACGTCGACAACGCGCAGTGTCACTGGAAGGTCAGGATGCACACGATCGGCTGCACCGCGCTTGTCAAGGGCGAGACAGCTCAGTTCTTCATGTGGTCCGGCGGTCGCACCACCGTCTTCTACGACGTTTGCGCCGCCGGCTCTTGCAGCAAGGCGAAGCGCGCCGAGCACGTGTTCGGACGACCCTATTGAGCTGAAGGCGTCGGTCCGGGTGGCAGGCGCAGTCGTGCCGTCTGATGACGAGGACTCACGGCAGTCGGGATGCTCCAACTCGTAGCGGCTCATGTCCGGCTCCGTCTCAGTGAGGAAGCGGTCGACGAACGTGAGGACTCGTGCCTCGAGCTCCTCCAACCCGGACTCGCTCATGATGGCCTCACCAAGGCGCGTGAACTCATCCAGGGTCGCATGCCACTCTTGCGGCAGGTCGTCGGGTGCAAGGGCCACCCAGTCGGTCAGTGTCGGATTGAAACCTTAGGCGCGGCCTCGCTGGAGTCTGCCGAGGCGGCCGCCCGCGCCACGGACGCCAGGCCGTAACCAGAACGCGGCCCATCCGCCTCCACGATCGCGGTTAGCGTCACCGGCGAACTCCTGGGCACGAGCACGAAGCCGAACGGCGCCTCGAGCATCCTCCCGACCCTCCGGGCTTGGGGCGCCGGTCAGCCCGCGAGGTTCGAGGCTTTGAGGGGCGCGTGCTTGAGCGCCGCACAGGCTCGAGGGATGAACGGGTTCGTGCCGGTCACCTTGATCGTCAGCGTCTTGCCGCTCAGGAAGGCTCCCGACCCGTGTGACCCCTGAACCGTCTTGGTGTACGAGCACTTCTCCGGGCCCTGCGCCTTACTGACGACCTTCCCGCCGCCGCCCGTCAGGAGCTTGGTGGGAATGGGGACGGGCGACACGATCGTCACGTAGAAGTTCTTCGCATTCGGGTTGTTCGGAGCAGGCGACACGACGTACGTGTGGGTGCCGCTCGAGCTTCCACCTCCTCCGCAGCCCACGAGGGCGACGACCGCGAGGCAGATGCCGACTGCGCCGGCGCCGATCCTGTGCGTCATGGCCGCGTTATCCACCCGGCGCGTGAGCGAGCTCCGGCGTCTCCGTCGGCCAGCCGTAGTCGGCCTCGGCGGAGAGAGGGCTCGATGCGTCGTCGGACGGCTCGTAGACGTGCCCGAGATCGTGGTTGAGCTCCTCGGCGAGCAGCGGGAGCTCGTCCGCGCCTGCTTGCGGCATCCGAGCCGGGAGCCGCAGCATGCTCGGGTTCTCGCGCGCGCGCTCCGCGACAAAGACCGCGCCGTAGCCCAGGCCCGCGAGCACAAGGCACAGGATTGCCGCGCCGATCCCTTCGGTCATCCACAGGACGCCGAAGCCGAATCCTGCCACGCAGCCGAAATACCGTAACGAGCTGTCCACCGTGTACCTCCTCGGAGTGAGCCTTGCCCGACGACGATTCGCGGCCGAGCGGCGGACACCTGCAAGAGGTCTCACGAACCGGGCGGCGAACAGCCGGGGGATGAAGCAGACGACCCTCACGATCGCGGCCCTGTTCGTCGCGTTCACCATCGCGGCATTGATCGTCGTGACGGCGATCACCATGGGCGCCGTCGCCGGCGCCTAGCCACTCACGCACCGACAGTCGACGCCGCGGCGACACCCGAGTTCACGGCGGCAAGCACGCGTCGGGTCACCGCGCCGAGACGCGCCGCCGACCGGGCCGTGAGGACGTCACACACGAAGTCCCAATGGAGCGAGACCAGCTCCCCGGGCTGTGGCCGGGCGAAGGCACGACCGCCGTCGCGCCAGCGCACCCGGCGGGGCTCCGGCTCGCCGAGGTGCAGCTTCCCGTCGTCCCAGAGCAGCGGCTCCGCAAGGACTTCCGCCGACTCTCCCTCGACGGAGACTACGAGCGCCGGCGTCGTCCGACACTGGTCGAGGACGCGGAGCGGCTCGTCGACGCTCCCGCTGCGCAGCAGCCCCAGCCAGGGGTAGAGCGCGAACACGTGGAAGCAGTGATGCGGTACGGCCCCGGCGGCGACGATCGAGGGGATCGCGTCGCCGGCACTGCCGAGTCGTCCGCGAAACCGCTCGCTGACGTGGCGCGCGAGCACGGCGGGCGGGACGTGCGCCAGCAGCTCGTTGCCGACCCAGTAGGCCTCGACGACGCGCGGGTCGAGCGGATCCTCGATCCGGTTCGACTCCGCGATCAGCGTCAGGTACGGCCAGGCGCCCTCGAAGGTGCGCGCGAGCTCCGCGAGACCGCCGTCGCTCTCCCCCGCGTCGCCGTACTCGAGCAGCGTGCCGGGCGAGTCGGCGCCGCAGAGGCCGAGCGCATTCGGTGGGTACGCGTAGCGGGCGAAGAGGAGCGCGCCGGCGGGCTCCGTCACGCCGGCGCCTCGGCCGGGGGACGACGCAGCGCCGCCCACGCGATCACGCCGGAGCCGATGGCGACCAGCACGGTTCCGCCGACGCCGATCGCGGCGCCGTCGATCACGCCGGAGAGGATCGCCGTCACCAGCGCACCGAAGACGAGCACCGCCGTCACGTCGATCGCCTGGGCGCGGGCCAGCGCCGCGAACCAGGTCGCAACGTAGGCGGAGAGGAGCAGGCCGGTCAGCAGCGCCCAGCGCCACTGCAGCGCGGAGAGCCCGGCCAGGTCGCCGAGCTTGCCGGTCAGCGCCAGCCAGCACAGGAGCAGAATCGTTCCGATGGCCATGCGCGCCGCAGCCACCACGCTCGGCGGGATCGACCGCAGCAGGTACTTGACGAAGACGATCTCGACCGACCAGAGCAGCGTCGCCAGCAGGATCATCGCCTCGCCCTTGCCGAAGGCGACGTGGCCGAGACTCCCCGCGAGCCAGACCTGCCCGCCGAGCAGGAAGCCGATCGCGAGCGCGTGCGGCCAGCCGAAGCGCTCCTTCAGCAGCGGCACGGCGAGCAGCGCGACCCACACGATGAGCGTCTTCTGGATGAAGGCCGCCTGTGTTGCGGTCGAGTCCTTGAGGCCGTCGAAGAAGAGGACGAACGGGACGCTCCCCCCGATCACGGCAACCGCGAGCAAGGCGGGCCAGTGCCGGCGGCTCATCGAGGACACCGAACCGCGCCCGTGCGAGCCGGGCACGAGCAGGATCAGGAGCAGCACGCCTCCGGCGACCATGTTCTTCGCCGTCGTGTACACGGTCGCATCGGAGAAGTGCGCGACCCCGCGGCCGTTGACCCAGATCGACACGCCGCTGATGCAGGCGGTGACGAAGGCGAGGACGACTCCGGTGGTGCGCGTGTTCATGCTGGGGCTCCTTCGGGCTCGGTGGTTTCGGGGACGAGGACTTCGACCGGGATGCCGAGGTGGACGAGGACGACGTCGCCCGCCTCGGCCTCCGGCAGGAAGGCGAGCGAGACGACATGGCCGTCGCCGAGGCGGCCGACGCGGGAGCCCGCGTCGTCCCAAACCTCGACGAGGAGGGCCGACGAGCCGATGCACATCAGCCCGGCTCCCCGGCGTCGGGGACATCGACCTCGAGGCTCTCGAGCACGACGCCGGTCGCGCGCGGGTCGTCGAGATCGTCTGCGAGCACCGCGTCGACGGCCGCGCCCTCGGCGAGGGTACCGCGCGAGGCGTCGACGAAGTGCTCGCGGAAGTGCTCCTGCGTGAAGTGCGAGAGCGCGCCGAGGCGCACCGAGACGCGCGTCACACGCGTGGCGCCGTCGGCACGGGCGACCTCCTCGATCTCACGCATGAGGTCGGTCATCAAGGCGCGCTCGTGCACCGTTCCTCCTCGAGATCGTGGAGGACGTCCTTGACGAGAAACTCGACGGCGGACTCGACGGCCGGCGTGAGCTCACTGCCCGTTGCGAAGCCGCCCGCCTCGATCCCGTAGACGCGGACGCGGCCCGGCAGCCGGCCGAGCGCACGGGCAAGCTCGATCGTGTCGGCGATCCCGATCGCGTGCGTCGACGAGCGGAAGGTGCGCGCGGGCACGGCCTCGTCGCCGGCGTCGAAGCAATGGAGCGTGCCGGGCGGCGCGCCCGACGAGACGGTGTCCACGAGCAGGACACTCTCCGCTCCCTCCCACGCCTCCATCAGCCGGCTCGGCTCCTCGTTGCAGGAGACGACCTCGACGCACTCCGGCACTCGCGGGCGCAGCTGCTCGGCGACCACGACTCCTGCCGCATCGTCGCCGCGGAGCGGGTTGCCGATCCCGATCACGACGGTGCGCGTCATTTCCGCTCCACCTGGAGGTCGAGGAAGTGGGTCGCGCACGAGATGCACGGGTCGTAGTTGCGGATCGTCTGCTCGCAGAGGCCGCGCAGCGCGTCGTCGTCGAGGCGGGAGTTGCGCGCCACGACATCGCGCAGGTCGTCCTCGATCGCGAGCTGGTTCTGCGAGGTCGGCGGGACGATCTGCGCGTCGAGGATCGTGCCGTCGCCGTCGAGCCGGTAGCGGTGGTAGAGCAGCCCGCGCGGCGCCTCGCTCACGCCGTAGCCGGTGCCGGCGACGGGCTCGACCGGCTCGGCCGGCCGGTCGGGCTCCTCGTACGCCTCGATCAGCCGCAGCGACTCGTCGCAGGCGTGCACGAGCTCGACGCTGCGCACGACGATGCTGCGGAACGGGTCGCGGCACTCATCCCCGAGACCGACCTCCGCGGCCGCCTCGCGGGCGAGCGGCGAGAGGTGCTCCGCGCCGAGGGAGTAGCGCGCGAGCGGGCCGCAGAGATACGTGCCGCCGCCGCGCAGCTGCGACTGGAGCGCGTTCGAGCGCTCGACGTGCAGCTCCTCGAAGTGCTCGTCGTACTCCGCCGGCGCAAGGTCGAGCCCGGCGCTCGAGCGGATCCGGCCGCGCTCGATCGCGTAGTCCCCCGGCTGGGCGAGAGCGACGAGGTCGCACTCCACGACACGCTCGGGGAAGTCGAACCCCGCCGTCCAGCGCACGGTCTCGAGCGCTGCCTCCCGCGCCCGCTCGAGCGGCTCGACGAGCGCGCGCAGCTCGCGCCGCGTCGGCACCCGGTAGAAGCCGCCGACCTTCACGTTGATCGGATGGATCTCGCGGCCGCCGACGAGCGCCATCACGTCGTTGCCGGTGCGCTTGAGCGCGAGCCCGCGCTCGACCGCCTGCGGCGCGTCGCGGGCGAGCTCGATCGCGCTCGTGTAACCGAGGAAGTCGGGCGCGTGGAGCATGTAGACATGCAACGCGTGGCTCTCGATCCACTCGCCGCAGTAGAGGAGGCGGCGCAGCAGGCGGAGCGGCTCGGGAATGTCGACGCCGCAGAGGCTCTCCATCGCGTTGACCGCGCTCGTCTGGTACGCGACCGGGCAGATCCCGCAGATACGCGCGGTGATGTCCGGCGCCTCGAGGAAGGAGCGGCCGCGCAGGAACGCCTCGAAGAAGCGCGGCGGCTCGAAGATCCGCAGCTCGACGCGCTCGACGCGGTCGCCGTCCAGCTCGACCGTCATCGCGCCCTCGCCCTCGACCCGCGCGAGGTAGTCGGTGACGATCGTCCGCTTAGCCATGCTCGGTCACCTGCTCGGCCGCGGTCTGGAACGGCTCGGCTCCGGCGTTGAAAGTGCGGAAGAGGCGCTCGACGTCGCGGTCGCTGCGGCCGAGCCGCCGCAGCAGCGGCACGAGCGCGCCCGTGTTCGGGCTCTCCATCGGCCCGAAGCAGCCGAAGCAGCCGCGGTCGTAGGACGGGCAGAGCGCGTTGCAGCCGGCCTGGGTCACCGGGCCGAGGCACGGAGTGCCGTGCGCCACCATCACGCAGACGACGCCGCGCCGCTTGCACTCGGTGCAGACGCTCGTCGCCGGGATCCCCGGCCGGCGCCCGGCGAGGAACGCCGTCACGACCTCGAGCAGCTGGCGCTTGTCGATCGGGCAGCCGCGGAGCTCGAAGTCGACGTTCACGTGCGCGGAGATCGGCGTGGAGGTCGCGAGCGTCGAGATGTACTGCGGCGAGGCATAGACGATCCGCGTGAACTCGTCGACGTCCGCAAAGTTGCGCAGCGCCTGGATCCCGCCGGAGGTCGCGCAGGCGCCGATCGTGACGAGGGCCTTCGAGTTGCGCCGGATCTCCTGGATCCGCTCGGCGTCGTGCGGCGTCGTGATCGAGCCCTCGACGAGCGAGAGGTCGTACGGGCCTTCGGCCACGGCGCTCGACGCCTCTCGGAAGTCGGCCACGTCCACCGCGCCCGCGAGCGCGAGCAGCTCGTCCTCCATGTCGAGCAGCGTGAGCTGGCAGCCGTCGCACGAGGCGAACTTCCAGACGGCGAGGGTCGGCGTCACAGCTCCCGCACCTCCATGAGCCGCGCGACCTGCGCCTGCGTGTAAACGGGGCCGTCGCGACAGATCAGGGTCGGCCCGAGCTGGCAGTGGCCGCAGAGGCCCACACCGCAGCGCATGTCCCGCTCGAGCGAGAGAAAGATCCGCTCGTCGGACACGCCGCGCGCCCGCAGCGCCTCGACCGTGAAGTGGATCATCACCTCGGGCCCGCAGACGAAGGCGTTCACCGAGTCGGGCCGGAAGTCCGCCTGCTCGAGCAGCTTCGGCACCACGCCGACCCGGCCGGTCCAGGACGTGTCCGCCGCGTCGACGGTCACCTCCACCCCGAGCACGTCGGCCCAGTCCGCCAGCTCGTCGGTGTAGAGCACGTCGCCCGGCGTGCGCGCGCCGTAGAGCACCGACACAGCGCCGAACCGGGGTCGCCGCGCGAGCGCGTGGAGGACGACCGGGCGCAACGGCGCGAGCCCGATCCCCCCGGCGACCACCACGACGTCCCCGCCCTCCGCCGCTTCCACCGGCCAGCTGTTGCCGAGAGGGCCGCGGAGGCCGAGCGTCGCACCGGGCTCCGACGCGCAGATCGCGTGCGTTACGGCGCCCACGTCGCGCACGGTGAGGACGACCGGCTCGCCCGGCCGCTCGGGTGGGCCGCTGACCGAGATCGGCACCTCCCCCACGCCGAACGCGTAGACCATCACGAACTGTCCCGGCGCGACTGCGAAGCCACTCCCGACGGGCTCGAGCGCGAGCGTCCACGTGTCGACCGTGTCCCGGCGGCGGTCGGCCACCCGGAACGGCTCCGGAACGAAGGCGCCGGCGGCGCTGTCCTCAGTGACGGGAGCCGTCGCCATAGATGTCCAGTAACCGGAGCCGCGTCCACTGCAGGCGCTCGATCAGCACCTGCGCGAAACGGCTCATGAGCTCGTAGCCGAATGCCGGATCGGCAGCGCACTTGTCGCGGAGGCAGGCGCCGTCGAACTGCGTCGCGCGCACGCTCGAGAGAGCCCGCGCGTCGAAGTGCGAGCGGTAGGGCGGGAAGAGCCACGACCACCCGAGCAGGTCGCCGGCCTCGAGCGTCTCGATCACGAGCCCGCCGCGCGGCGGGACGAAGTTCCCGACCGCGACCGTCCCGTGGCGGACGACGAAGAAGTTGTCCGCGGCGTCGCCCTGCCGGAAGATCGTCTCACCCTCGTCGAAATGGACGTTCTGCCCGCAGCCGGCGATCAGCGCGATCTGGTCGTCCGCCATTCCCTCGAAGAAGGGAACCTGGGCGAGGATCTCGTCAAGCTGGTGTGGCATCGTCCGTCTCCTCTCCGCGCAGCGCGGCGACTTCCTCGGTGATGTCGATCCCGACCGGGCACCAGGTGATGCAGCGGCCACAGCCGACGCAGCCCGACGTGTCGAACTGGTCGTGCCAGGTGCCGAGCTTGTGGGTCAGCCACTGCCGGTAACGGGAGCGGGCCGACGTGCGGACGCTGCCGCCGTGGATGTACGAGTAGTCGAGCGAGAAGCACGTGTCCCAGACGCGGGTGCGCTCGGTCTCGGCGCCGGTGAGGTCGGTCGTGTCCTCGACCGACGAGCAGAAGCAGGTCGGGCAAACCATGGTGCAGTTGCCGCACGTCAGGCAGCGCTCGGCCACCTCGTCCCAGCGCGGATGCTCGAGAGTGTCGGCGAGGAGGTCGCGCAGGTCGCCGCTCTCCATCGTGCGCCCCATGCGGGCGGCAGCGGAATCGGTGACCGCCGTCGCCGCGGCCACGTCGGCTTGCTCTGCGGGCCGGGATGTGAGCTCGGCCAGCACCTCCGCGCCGGCCGGGCTGCCGGCCTCTACGAAGAAGCGGTGCTCGCCGTCCAGCACCTCGGTCAGTGCGAGGTCGTAGCCCTGCTCGACGCGCGGTCCGGCGTCCATCGAGACGCAGAAGCACGTGGCGGCGGGCTCGCCGCAGTTGACGGCGACGACGAAGATCCCGCGCCGCCGGGCGGCGTAGTCGCGATCGACGAACTTGCCGCCGGTGAAGACCTTGTCCTGGATCGCAATCGCATTGAGCTCGCACGCGCGCACACCGATGAAGGCGAGCGGCGTCTCGTCGAGCGGCTCCTCCTCGACGACCGGCTCGCCGCCGTTGGCCTTCGCGCGCCAGAGCCGCAGCCGGGCGGGAAAGAGGAACTGCTTCCACGAGTGCGGCCCGACGGCGTAGCTGAAGCGCGCCTCGTCCTCGCGGCGCTCGAGGCGGTAGGTCCCCGCCTCCTGCCGGTCGGTCCAGCCGATCGGCAGCTCGGCCGCGCTCTCGAGCTCGTCGTAGACGATCGCGCCGTCGCGCACGGTGGGGCCGAGCACGCGGAAGCCGCGACCGCGTAGCACGCCGATCAGATCGTCGAGCGCGGACGGCTCGACGACGGCGCTGCCGTTGACCTTCTCCACCGTGCTGCGATTCTCCACGTCGGAGGGGTCTTCGCGCAACGCGTTACGGCTTCGCGGAGTGGGACGGCACGGTGAAGGGAGCCACGACGAGCACCCATACCACCATGGCCACGATCGCGACGACGGACGCGATCGTGACGACTGTCCAGAGTGTGTCCATGCGCCGACCTTGCTCTCGCCGCGGCGCAGCTGCATCGGGGCGTTCACGGATCGCCGGGCCGTGATTTTGCGCGTCGGTCTAGGCTGAACGCGTGCAGGCGCTGGTCAAGGCGGAGGCGGCGGCGGGCTTGTCGCTCGAGGACGTCCCCGTGCCGGAGATCGGGATCAACGACGTCCTGATCCGGGTGCACAAGACCGGGATCTGCGGCACCGACCTGCACATCTACGACTGGGACGCATGGGCACAGCGCACGATTCCGGTGCCGCTGGTCATCGGGCACGAGTTCGTCGGCGAGATCGTCGAGCGCGGCTCGAACGTCAGCGGCTTCGAGGTCGGCGACCTCGTCAGCGGCGAGGGCCACGTCGTGTGCGGCCGCTGCCGCAACTGCATGGCCGGGCGACGCCATCTCTGCGCACACTCGATCGGCCTCGGCGTGCACCGGCCCGGCGCGTTCGCCGAGTTCGTCGCGATGCCGATGACGAATCTCTGGCACCAGAAGCCGGGGATCGACGAGGAGGTGGCGGCCATCTTCGACCCGTTCGGGAACGCCGTGCACACCGCACTGACGTTCCCCGTGCTCGGCGAGGACGTGCTGATCACCGGCGCCGGCCCGATCGGCTGCATGGCGGCCGCCGTCGTCCGCCACGCCGGCGCGCGCCACGTCGTGGTCAGCGACCCGAACCACTACCGGCTCGAGCTGGCGCGCCGCATGGGCGCGACCGTGGCCGTCGATCCGACGGAGCGCGAGCTTGGTGAGGTCGAGCGGGAGATCGGGATGACCGAGGGCTTCGACATCGGGCTCGAGATGTCGGGCAACCCGGTGGCCCTGCGGACGATGGTCGACGCGATGGCCCACGGCGGGCGAATTGCAATCCTCGGCATCCCGGCCGGTGAGGTGACGCTGGACCTCAACCCCGTGATCTTCGAGATGCTCACGCTGAAGGGGATCTACGGGCGCGAGATGTTCGAGAGCTGGTACCAGATGACCGTGCTGGTCGAGTCGGGCCTCGATCTCAAGCCGGTGATCACGCATCGCTTCACGTACCGCGACTTCGAGGAGGCGTTCGCCGTCGCCCGCTCAGGGCAGTCCGGCAAAGTCGTCCTCGACTGGACGCAAATCGAGGAGGACTGATGTACGGAACGCTGCGGGACGATCTCGCCGGGACGCTCGCCGAGGTACGCGAGGCCGGGCTCTACAAGTCCGAGCTCGAGATCACGACGCCCCAGGGCGCGCATGTCGACGTGACCGGGCGCGGTGAGCTGCTCAACCTCTGCGCGAACAACTATCTCGGGCTTGCCAACCATCCGGCGATCGTCGAGGCAGCCCACGAGGCGCTCGACCGCTGGGGCTACGGCATGGCTTCGGTCCGCTTCATCTGCGGCACCCAGGCGCTGCACCGCGAGCTCGAGGAGCGCCTGTCCGAGTTCCTCGGCACCGACGACACCATCCTCTTCAGCTCCTGCTTCGACGCGAACGGCGGCCTGTTCGAGGCGCTGCTCGGCGAGGAGGACGCGGTCATCTCGGACCAGCTCAACCACGCCTCGATCATCGACGGGATCCGGCTCTGCAAGGCGCGCCGCCTGCGTTACGCGAACGGCGACATGGACGAGCTCGAGGCGCGGCTCGAGGAGTCCGCCGACGCTCGGCACCGCCTGATCGCGACCGACGGCGTCTTCTCGATGGACGGCTACCTCGCCCAGCTCGACCGCATCTGCGACCTCGCCGAACGCCACGACGCGCTCGTGATGGTCGACGACTCGCACGCAGTCGGCGTCGTCGGCCCCGGCGGCCGCGGCACGCCCGAGCACCACGGTGTGATCGAGCGCGTCGACATCGTGACCGGCACCCTCGGCAAGGCGATCGGCGGTGCGAGCGGCGGCTACGTCTCCGGCCGGCGCGAGATCATCGAGCTCCTCCGTCAGCGCGCCCGGCCGTACCTGTTCTCCAACAGCGTCGCCCCGCCGGTGGCGGCGGCCAGCGTGCGCGCGCTCGAGCTGATCGAGAGCTCCGCCGAGCTGCGCGACCGGCTGCGCGAGAACACCGCCCACTTCCGGACGCGCATGACCGAGCTCGAGTTCGACGTCCTCCCGGGCGAGCACCCGATCGTCCCGGTGATGATCGGCGATGAGGTCACCGCCGCCGCCTTCTCGGCCCGGCTCGTCGAGCTCGGCGTCTACGCGGTCAGCTTCTCCTTCCCGGTCGTCCCGCGAGGGACCGCGAGGATCCGGACGCAGATGTCCGCCGCGCACTCGCTCACCGACCTCGACTTCGCCGTCGACCAGTTCGTGGCCGCGCGCGCAGCCGCCTGAGTCGGCGACGTCGTCAGGAGAATCGCTGAGGCGGACAATCCGCGTCGTCGCGGATGCGCCGCTCCGCCGCCGGCAGGACGCTGTCTCCAGAGAAAGGAGACACCATGGCGTCTTCCCTGAAGGAAGCCGACCTCGCCGGCCCGGGCATCGGCGACTACGGCGAGCTCGAAGATGTGCTGCCCGGCGACTACGCGCCGCTGCTCGACCCGCTCGAGACGATGCGCGGCCTCTACGCCGCGAAGCGGCTGATCGAGGACCGGCTCTGCGAGGAGCTCGGCCTCACGCAGGTGCAGGTGCCGCTGATCGTCGACCGCGAGAGCGGCGTCAACGACTACCTCGACCGCGACGGCTCGCGCACGCCCGTCGCCTTCCACATCGCCAACGACCACGAGCAGAACCCGATCGACGCCGAGGTCGTGCAGGCGGCGACGAAGTGGAAGCGCCTCGCGCTCCGCCAGTTCGGGCTGCGCGCCGGCGAAGGAGTCCTCACCGACATGCGCGCGGTCCGCAAGGACTACTTCCTCGACCACGACCACAGCGCCTACGTCGACCAGTGGGACTGGGAGCAGGCGATCCGGCCGCAGGACCGGACGCTCGAGTACCTGACGGCCACCGTCCGTTCGATCTGGAGGGTGCTCAAGGAGGCCGAAGCTCTCCTGCACGAGCGCTACCCGGTGCTCGCGGAAGCGTATCCGCCGCTACCGGCAGAACTCGAGTTCATCCACGCCGAGGACATCCTCGCCGCGTACCCGGACCTGCCGCGCAAGCAGCGCGAGACGGCGATCCTGCAGGACCATCCCGCGGTTTTCATCTACGGGATCGGCTGGCCGCTCGCCGACGGGCTGCCGCACGAGCTGCGCGCGGCCGACTACGACGACTGGTCGACGGAGACGCAGTCGGCCGACGGACGGCCGATGCACGGCCTCAACGGCGACATCCTGGTCTGGAACCCGGTCACGCGGCGCCGGCACGAGCTGATGTCCGGCGGCATCCGCGTCACGAAGGAGTCGCTCGTCCGGCAGCTCGAGCTCTCGCGGCAGCTCGACTTCCTGGAGCTTCCCTACCACCAGGCGATCATGCGCGACGAGATCCCGCTGTCGATCGGGGCCGGAATCGGGCAGTCGCGGACGATGATGCTCCTCCTCCGCAAGGCCCATCTGGGCGAGGTGAGCGTCACCGTCTGGCCACCCGTGCTCAAGCGCATGTGCGCCGACCGAAACATCCACGTACTCGAATGACCAACTGAAAGGAGGAGCTGTGGCAACCGTCACACGGGAGTCGCATCTGAAGGAGAACCCCTATGAGGTGGCACGCACGCAGCTGCGTCGCGTCGCCGCCGAGTTCGGCATCGACGAGTCGCTCGTGCGTGTGCTCGAGCGCTGCAAGAAGGGGGTCGTCGTCTCCATCCCCACGCGGATGGACGACGGGCGAATGGAGGTGTTCGAGGGCTACCGCGTCCAGCACAATGTGGCCCGCGGACCGTCCAAGGGCGGCATCCGCTACCACCAGGACGTGACCCTCGACGAGGTCCGCGCGCTGGCCATGTGGATGACGTGGAAGTGCGCCCTCACCGGCATCCCGTTCGGAGGCGCGAAGGGCGGCATCGCCTGCGCTCCGAAGTCGATGTCCAAGGGAGAGCTCGAGCGGATGACCCGCCGCTTCGCGAGCGAGATCGTGAACGAGATCGGTCCCGACGTCGACATCCCCGCCCCCGACGTGAACACGAGCGGCGAGACGATGGCGTGGATCTTCGACACGTACTCGATGAACAAGGGCCGCCCGACTCTCGGCGTCGTGACCGGCAAGCCGCTCGACATCGGCGGCTCGCTCGGCCGTGAGGAGGCGACCTCCCGGGGAGCGTTCTTCACGGTGCGCGAGGTGCTGAAGAAGCTCGGTCGGAGCTTCGACGACCTCACGAGCGTCGTGCAGGGGTTCGGCAACGTCGGCAGCTACCTCGCGGTATTCCTGCACGAGCACGGCGCGAAGGTGATCGGCATCTCCGACTCGGCCGTCGCCCTCCACAACGAGAAGGGCATCGATATCCCGGCCGCGTTCGCGTGGAAGCGGGAGCACGGCACGTTGCGTGACTTCCCCGGCGCCGAGGAGATCGCCGCCGAGGATCTGCTGGAGCTGGACTGCGACCTGCTCGCGCCCTGCGCACTCGAGCAGGTGATCACGGCCGAGAACGCGGATCGCATCAAGGCCCAGATCATCTGCGAGGGCGCGAACGGCCCGGTCACCCCCGAGGCCGACGAGATCCTCGAGGAGCGAGGCATCCTCGTCCTCCCCGACATCCTCGCCAACGCCGGCGGGGTCGTCGTCTCGTACTTCGAATGGGTGCAGGGCCTGCAGCAGTACTTCTGGTCCGAGCAGGAGGTCGACTCGCGGCTCGACGCGATCATCACGCGGGCGTTCGACGAGACCTGGCAGCTCCACCTGGAGCGTGAGCTGCCGCTGCGGCTCGCCGCTTACGGACTGGCCGTGGGACGCGTCGCGAGAGCGACGACCATCCGCGGCATCTATCCGTAGACGCCGCGAACCAAGTCCGCCCGCTCCGCGACCCGGCAAAAGGCGCGGAGCGGGCGGCTCCGTAGTGACTGCGGATGACGAGGACGGGGCAGGGGCGTAGCCTGCGAGCGTGCATCCGTCAGCCTCCTTCAGCGCTGCGATCCGCGTCCGGATCGAGAACATCCCCGGTGCGTTTGCCCGCCTGGCCGCCGCGGTGGGAGAGGCCGGCGGCCTGCTCGGCGCGATCGACCTCGTCCGGGTCGAAGGGTCGACGAAGATCCGCGACGTCAACGTCCTCGCCGACGACGAGCAGCATCTCGACGCGATCGTCGCCGCCGTTCGGTCGGTCGAGGGCGTCGAGGTGATGCACGTCTCGGACCGCGTCTTCCTCGCCCACCTCGGCGGCAAGCTCGAAGTACGCCCACGCCTACCGCTGAAGACGCGTGACGACCTCTCGATGGTCTACACGCCCGGCGTCGCGCGCGTCTCACGCGCGATCGCGGAGGATCCGGACAAGGTCTGGAACCTCACGATCAAGCGCAACTGCGTCGCCATCGTCAGCGACGGGACCGCCGTGCTCGGGCTCGGCGACATCGGCCCCGAGGCCGCCCTTCCCGTGATGGAGGGCAAGGCGGTGCTGTTCAAGGAGTTCGCGGGCGTCGACGCCTTCCCGATCTGCCTCGCCACGCAGGATCCCGACGAGATCGTCCGTACGGTCGAGGCGATCGCGCCGGCCTTCGGCGGCATCAACCTCGAAGACATCTCGGCGCCGCGCTGCTTCGAGGTCGAGCGACGTTTGCGCGAGTCGCTCGAGATTCCCGTCTTCCACGACGACCAGCACGGGACGGCGATCGTCGTGCTCGCGGCGCTCCTCAACGCGCTGCGCGTCGTCGGCAAGCGGCTCGACGAGGTCCGCATCCTGACCACCGGCTGCGGCGCAGCGGGGATGGCGGTGACGCGGATCCTCCAGCGGGCCGGCGCGAGCTGGATCGTCGGCTGCGACGAGGGCGGCGCGCTCTACCGCGGCCGACAAGGCCTGAACCCTGCGAAGCAGGAGTACGCCGAGCAGACGAATCCCGAGAACCTCCAGGGCTCCGCCGACGAGCTGCTCGCCGGAGTCGACGTCTTCATCGGCGTCTCGGTCCCCGGTGCGATCAGCGTCGAGGGCGTGCGCAGAATGGCGCCGCGCGCGATCGTCTTCGCAATGGCCAACCCGAATCCCGAGGTCGACCCGGAGGCGATCGAAAGCCTCGCCGAGGTGATCGCCACCGGCCGCAGCGACTACCCGAACCAGATCAACAACGTGCTCGCCTTCCCGGGTGTCTTCCGCGGTGCACTCGACGTCCGCGCGCGGACGATCGACCCCGAGATGGAGCTCGCCGCCGCCCGAGCGATCGCCGCGGCGATCGCGGACGACGAGCTCTCCGCGGACTACGTGATCCCGAGCGTCTTCAACCGCTCCGTAGCCCCGGCGGTCGCCGGGGCCGTCGCCGAGGCAGCGCAGGCGACCGGCACCGCCCGCCGCTCCGTGCCGACCCGGGCCGCTGTTCAGTAATTCTCCGGATGCGACTCGCCGTGGCGACGGTGACGATCGAAGCGTGATCGACGTGAGGCATCCCGGGCACGATTCGGCCGTCCCGTTCGAGGCGACGACCGTGGGAGACGTGATGAGCCGCGGCGTGATCAGCTGTCCGCCCGAGACGCCGCTGCGTGTCGTCGCCCGGATGATGGCCACGTTCGGTGTGCACGCGATCTTCGTGTTCGAGCACACCGACGAGGACGACGAGGCGCCCCAACTCTGGGCCGTCGTCTCCGACCTCGACCTCGTCGCCGCCACGCGGCTCGATCTCGATTTGCTGACCGCCGGCGGGGCGGCGGTCACGCCGCTCGTCTCCGTCGCGGCCGACCGCTCGATCGCCGAGGCCGGCAGCCTGATGGCGCAGTACGGGATCGCGCACCTCGCCGTCACCGACCCCGACTTCCGGCGCCCGATCGGCGTGATCTCGACGCTCGACATCGCACGTGCGGTCGCGGCCGAGGGGGTCGAGGAGGAGGCCGAGCAATGAACGAGCACCTGTCGCCGCTCGACCGTCTCGAGGCGAGGCTTGACGCCCAGGCCACCCGGATCGACGAGCTCTACCGACTGCTGCAAGCAGCGAACGCCCAGCCGCAAGCGGCCGAACCGCTCCGGCGTCCACGCCGGCGGCGGGACCGCGTGGCTACGCGACCCTGATCGCAAGACAAAAGGAGGTCGGCCGTGCGCAAGGTCATCATCATGGGAGCCGGCGGACGCGACTTCCACAACTTCAACGTCGTCTTCCGGCACGACTCCGAGACCGAGGTCGTCGCCTTCACCGCGACCCAGATCCCCGGCATCGCCGATCGCAACTACCCACCGTCGCTCGCCGGGCCGCTCTACCCCGAGGGAATCCCGATTCGCCCGGAGGAGGAGCTGACCCAGCTCGTGCGTGCCCACGGCGTCGACGAGGTGATCCTCGCCTACTCCGACCTCAAGCACGAGACGGTGATGCACAAGGCATCGCTCGTACTGGCCTCCGGCGCCGACTTCCGGCTGCTCGGACCCGACGCGACGATGCTCGGCTCCTCGAAGCCCGTCGTGGCCGTCTGCGCCGTCCGCACCGGCTGCGGCAAGAGCCAGACCAGCCGGAAGGTCGGCCGGACACTGCTCGACGCCGGCTTACGCGTCGCGCTCGTCCGTCATCCGATGCCGTACGGCGACCTCGAGGCCATGCGCGTGCAGCGGTTCGCGACGCTCGAGGACATCGACGCGTCGCATCCGACGGTCGAGGAGCGCGAGGAGTACGAGGAGCCGGTCCGGCTCGGCATGGTCATGTACGCCGGCGTCGACTACGAGGCGATCCTCCGCCGGGCCGAGCAGGAGGCCGACGTGATCGTCTGGGACGGCGGCAACAACGACCTCCCCTTCTACAAGCCGAACCTCCTGATCGTGGTGGCCGATCCGCTGCGGCCGGGACACGAGCTCGGCTACCACCCGGGCGAGACGAACCTCCGCCTGGCCGACGTCGTCGTCATCAACAAGGTCGACACGGCCGCCGCGCACGACGTCGAAGCCGTCGCCGAGAGTGTGCAGGACGTGAACCCGCTCGCACAGGTCGTCTTCGCCAAATCGCCGCCGGTCCTCGAGCCAGGTCCCGACCTGCTCGGCAAGACGGTGCTCGTGATCGACGACGGGCCGACGCTGACCCACGGTGAGATGCCGTTTGGCGCAGGCCTTGTCGCCGCTCGCCGGGCCGGAGCCGCCCGGATCGCCGATCCGCGGCCGCTGGCCGTCGGCTCGCTCCGGGACGTGTTCGAGCGGTGGCCGCAACTGACGAACGTGCTGCCGGCGATGGGCTACTCCGACGCGCAGCTCCGCGAGCTCGAAGAGACGGTCAACAAGGTCGAGTGCGACGTCGTCGTCACCGGTACGCCGATCGATCTCGGACGCCTGATCGAGTCGCGGCATCCGATCCGGCACGTCCGGTACGAGCTCGAGGAGATCGGCCACCCGACCATCGAGGACGTCCTCGCTCCGGTGCTGAAGGCGGCGATGCCGGTGCTGACGGCCTGACGGCCCGGTGACCTAGCTCTCAAGCTCAGTCGATGGCGCGCCGGTAGAAGCCCCGCAGCCCGACGGTGAGCAGGACGCTGACGGCGGGGATCAGGACGACGATGCAGACCCAGGGCGAGATGTGCGGCACCTCGTCCGGCACCATCGCGCCGCGCATGAGCTCGCTCACGTAGGTCATCGGATTGCAGGCGGTGACGATCTGGAACCAGCGGATGTTTTCCAGCTTCGGCCATGGGTACTGGGTGCACCCCGTGAAGAGCAGCGGCGTGAAGACGAGCGAGAACAGCAGGCTGATCCGCTCGGGCCGGACGAATGTTCCCATCACCAGGCCGAAGCCGGCGCCGACGAGCCCGCCCAGGATCAGTCCGGCGAGAAAGAGCGGCAAGGCCTCCCAGCGCCAGGGGATCGAGCCGAGGACGACGATCCCGAGCGGGATCATGATCAGCGTCGCGGTGAGCGAGCGCAGGAGCGCGAAGAGCACCTTCTCGCCCACGACGTAGCTCGTCGGCATCGGCGCGAGCAGCCGGTCCTCGATCTCCTTCGTCCAGCCGAACTCGGCCACGAGCGGGAAGGCGAGCGCCTGCATCGCCGTGAGCACCGCCGTGAGCGCGAGCAGACCGGGATAGAGCACGTTCGTGTAGCCGTGCTGCGTGTAGCCGAGGCTTTTGAGCACGTACCCGAACACGAAGAGCAGGAACAGCGGCTGCAGGATGACCTGCGCGAGGAAGGCCGGGAACTCGCGCCAGGTCACGTAGAGGTCGCGGCGGAGCACCGCCCGGAACGCGCGCCACTGCGACCCCTGCCTCAGCACCGGCGCGGCGATCGTGCTCATCTCAGCGTCCTGCCGGTGAGGTGGATGAAGACGTCCTCGAGGGTCGGCGTGCCGAGCTTGACGTCCTGCAGCGCCAGTCCGTGCTCGGTGAGAACCGCGGCCGCGGGCGCCACGCACAGCGCCGCGTCGCCGGTGAGGTAGAGGCGGACGCGGAGTGGTTGCGAGTCGGGCTGCTGCGGGTCCGGACCACCGTTCTCGGAAGCGACGTGGACGGTCTCGACCTTCTCGACGCCCGCAAGCGCTCCGAGCGCGTCGACCACGACGCCGTCGGCCGCCTGATCGGCCGTCAGCTCGAGCGTGCCTTCACCTTCGAGCGAGCTGATCAGCGCCGCGGGCGTGTCGAGCGCGAGCAGGTGGCCGTGATCCATGATCCCGACCCGGTCGGCGAGCAGCGCCGCCTCGTCCATGTCGTGCGTCGTGAGGATCAGCGTCACGTCCGAGTCGCTCAGCTCGCGCAGGCGATCCCAGACGAAGAGGCGAGCCGCCGGATCGAGCCCGGTCGTCGGCTCGTCGAGGAAGAGCACGCGCGGCGCGTGCATGAGCGCGCGGGCGATCATCACCCGCTGCGACTGCCCGCCCGAGAAGAAGTCGGGCTTGTCTCCGGCGCGGTCGAGGAGCCCGAACTGGTCGAGCATCTCGTCCGCCCGCTCGACGCGCTCGCGCGCCGGCACGCCGTGGTAGGCGGCGTGGAAGATGAGGTTGTCGCGGATCGAGATCGAGCGGTCAAGGTTGCTCCGCTGGGGCACGACGGCGAGCTGCGCGCGCGCCAGCACCGGGTCGCGAGCCACGTCGATGCCGCCGAGGCGGGCTGTCCCCGCCGTCGGCCGGACGCGGGTCGTCAGCATCCCGACGGTCGTCGTCTTCCCCGCGCCGTTCGGCCCGAGCAGGCCGAACACCTCGCCCGGGGCGGCGGCGAACGACACGCCGTCGACCGCGTTCACGGGTGACTTCGGATAGCGCTTGACGAGGTCGACGACCTCGACGGCCAGGCCGGCAGGCTCCACTTGGATCACCTCGAAATCCTAGGGCCAGGGGTGTACGTTCGGGACATGGACGTGCTCTCCAGCCGGCCGGTCGAGGGCCGCAAGACGGTCACCGTTCTCTTCTGCGACCTCGTCGCCTACACCGAGCTCGCGGGCCGGCTCGACCCGGAAGCGCTGCGGCACCTCATGCTTGTCTTCTTCGAGCGCGCCGCCGCGGCGATCGAGGCGCACGGCGGCACCGTCGAGAAGTTCGTCGGCGACGAGGTCATGGCCGTCTTCGGCGTCCCGGTCGTGCACGAGGACGATGCGCTGCGGGCCGTGCGCGCCGCCGTCGCGGTCCAGGAGTGCGTCGCCGGGCTCGACCGCGAGAGCGACGTGCACCTCGAGGTGCGGATCGGCGTCAACACCGGCGAGGTGGTGACGGGGGATCCGTCCGCCGGCCACGGGTTCGTCAGCGGCGACGCCGTCAACGTCGGGAAGCGGCTCGAGCAGGCCGCCGCCCCGGGCGAGATCGTCCTCGGCGAGTCCACGCACCGCCTCGTCGGTCACGCAGTACAGGCGCCGCCGCTCCCTCCCCTGACGCTGAAGGGAGTGGCCGAGGAGACGACCGCGTTCCGGCTCGAGTCGGTCGATCCCGCCGCCACGGCGATCCCGCGCCGCGACGACACCCCTCTCGTCGGCCAGTCGCACGAGCTGGAGCGGCTCCGCTCCGCGTACGGCGAAGCCTCCTCCTCCGGCGTTCGCCTCGTGACCGTCGTCGGCGACTCCGGCATCGGCAAGTCGCGGCTGGCGCGCGAGCTGCTCCGTTCCCTCGAGGGCGAGGCGGGCGTCGTCGTCGCGAGCTGCCCGCCGTACGGCGAGGGGACGACGTTCTCGCCGATCCGCGAGGCGTTCCGGCACGCCGGGCGCGACGAGACCGTGCTCGAGGGCTCGAGCTACGAGGTGTTCGCCGCGACGCGCAGCCTGTTCGAGGATCTCGCCCGCGAGCAGCCGCTCGTCGCCGTCTTCGACGACGTCCACTGGGCCGAGGAGACGCTGCTCGACCTGATCGAGCACCTCTCCGTCCGCCTCGGCGCCGCGCGCGTGCTGCTCCTCTGCATCGCGCGGCCCGAGCTGGCGGAGCGGCGGCCGCAGTGGCTGTCGCGACCGGAGGCGACGCTGCGGCTCGAGGCTCTCTCGAGCATGGACGCGCATGACTTGCTCGCCGCCCTCGACGCACCCGCCGCCGTGCGCGAGCGCATCGCCGAGCTCGCGGAGGGCAATCCCCTGTTCATCGAGCAGCTCGCGGCCTTCGCCGGCGAGGAGGGCGAGGACGTCACGTTGAGCGGCTCGATCCGCGGCGTCCTCCACGCCCGGCTCGACCGGCTGGACCCGGAGGAGCGGGCGGTGCTCGAGCGCGCCTCGGTGCTCGGGCGCAGCTTCGCGCTCGACGCGGTCCTGCAGCTGATGCCGTCCGACGAGCAGGACCAGGCGCACGGCCGCGTGTTCGAGCTCGTGCGACGCGGGCTGATCCGGCCCGACGTCATGAGCGAGACCGACGGGTTCCGCTTCCAGCACGCGCTCATCCGCGAGGCGGTGTACGAGGGAATGCCGAAGGCGCTCCGCGCCGACCTGCACGAGACGGTCGCCACACAGCTCGACGGGACGGACGCCGCGCCGGCCGTCGTCGGCTACCACCTCGAGCACACGTTCCTCCTCCGTCGCGAGCTCGGGCTGCGCGACGCCGAGCTGGCGAGGCGCGCCGGCCGCCTCCTGCGTCTCGCGGCCGAGGAGACGCTGAGCCGCACCGACGCGCCGGCCACGATCTCACTGCTCGAACGGGCTCGCGTGCTCCTCCCTGACGACGATCGCGAGCTGCCTGCGCTGCTCACCGGCCTCGGAGTCGCGCGACTCAACGGCGGGGACCTGCCCGGCGCGGAGGCGGCACTCGGTGAGGCCGTCGACGCCGCCGTTGCGCTCGGCCAGCGGGCCGCCGAGCTGCACGCCCGCATCGAGCTCCAGTTCATGCGCGCCTTCGCCGAGGAGACGCCCGTCGAGGAGAGCGTCGAGCTCGCAGAGGAGGCGATCAGGGAACTCGAGCCGCTCGGCGACGAGCTCGCGCTCGCCCGCGCCTGGTGGCTGAGGAGCACCGGCGACCTCGCCGCGGGCCGCTGGCGCGCGCGTGGCGAAGCGATCGAGCATGCTCTCGAGCACGCACGCCGGGCCCGGGCCGGGGCCGAGATGGTCGGAACGCTGGCCGGCTTGTCGGCGCAGGCGCTCCTGCACGGGCCGACTCCGGTCGACGAGGCGATCGCGGGAATCCAGGATCTGCGGGACGAGCTCGGGCTCGACTCGCCGCTGCGAGGCTCGATCAACACGAGCCTCGCCGGGCTGCTCGCGATGCGGGGCGACTTCGCCGAGGCGCGCCGCCTGTTCCGGGACGCGGCGGCGACGTACGAGGAGTTCGGCCTCCGCTTCAGGCGGGCCAACCAGTCGTTCGTGGGCGCCCAGATCGAGCTGCTCGCCGGAGACACCCCGGCGGCCGAGCAGCAGCTGCGCGCCTCGACCGCGGCGTTCGACGAGATCGGCGCCGCCACCTCGGCGACCACCCACCGTGCCCTCCTCGCCGAGGTCGTCGCGAGGCTCGGGCGGGTCGAGGAGGCGACCGAACTCGCGCAGCAGGTCGCGGTGCAGGCGTCCTCCCACGACCTCATCGCCCAGGTCCTGTCGCGCACCGCGCTCACGCGCGTCCGCCTGGGGGAAGGGTCGACGCAGGAGGCGGTCGAGCTGGCGACCGAGGCGAGCCGGCTCCTGACAGATGCCGAGTTTCCCCAGCTGGCGATCGCCGCCCTCACCGCCGGCGCCGAAGCCGCCGCGGCGGCGGATGACGGCGCCGACGCCGAGCGGCTGCTCACCGAAGCGCGGCAGATCGCCGAGGCCAAGGGCGCGACCGCAAGCCTGGCGCAGCTTGATGCGATTCGCGTCGCCGGATAGATTCGCTGGAATCTGCGGATAGGGAGGACGAAATGAGCGAGGAAACCCACGGCGGCGACGGGCTCGAGGAGCACGGGATCGAAGAGCACGGCCTCGAAGAGCACGGGATCGAAGAGCACGGCAAGGAAGAGCCCGGCAAGGAAGAGCCCGGCGAGCACGACGAGTAGACAACGAGTCGGCGGCAGCGCCCGCAGGCCGCTGCCGGGAGCACACCGGGTCGGAGCGATCGCGTCCGACGAGCCGATCGAGGTGACGGTGATCGTGCGTCCGCGCGAGCCGCTGCCTGCGCCCGACGAGCTCGGGCGGCAGCCGCTCCGCGAGCGCCGCTTCCTCAGCCGGCGCGAGTTCGCCGCCCGGTACGGCGCCGCCCGCAAGGACCTCGCCGCGCTCGAAGAGTTCGCACGAGGGCACGGGCTGCGGGTCCGCCAGGCGAGCGCGGCCCGTCGCAGCGTCGTCCTTGCCGGGCCGGCCGCCCGGATGCAGGACGCGTTCTCCACGCGCCTCTCTCGCTACCGCTCGCCGGAAGGCGACTACCGCGGGCGCTCGGGCCATCTTCACGTCCCGGCCGCGGTCGCGCCGGCGATCGAAGCGGTACTCGGCCTCGACGACCGGCCGCAGGCGACCGCGGACTGTCGCGCTGTCCCCCGGGAGCGAGCCGAACAGGCCCGCAAGACCTCCTTCACGCCGCCGCGCGTCGCCGAGCTGTACGACTTCCCGCGCCGCCTCGACGGCAGCGGACAGCGGATCGCGGTGCTCGAGCTCGGCGGCGGCTTCCGCCGCTCCCACCTGCAGCGCTACTTCGCAAAGCTCGGCAAGCCGATGCCGACGATCTCCGCCGTCTCGGTGGACGGCTTCCGCAACCGGCCGGGCGTCAACCACAGTGCGGACGGCGAGGTCGTGCTCGACATCGAGGTGATCGGCGCGATCGCTCCCGGGGCCGAGCAGCTCGTCTACTTCGCGCCCCCGAGCGACCGCGGCTTCCTCGACGCCGTGACGACTGCGCTCTTCGATCCCCGCGGCCCGTCCGTGCTCTCGATCAGCTGGGGGCAGGCCGAAGCGGAGTGGACCGAACAGGGCCGGCACGCGCTCGACCAGGCATTCACGGCGGCAGCCCTTCTCGGCGTCACGGTGTGCGCCGCGTCCGGCGATAACGGCTGGACGGACGGGGTCGCCGGACGCATGGCCCACGTCGACTACCCCGCCTCGAGCCCGCACGTCCTCGCCTGCGGCGGCACACGCCTAGCGGTGACGGGCGACGGCATCGACGAGGTCGTATGGAACGACCACGACGGGAACTCGACGGGCGGCGGCGTAAGCTCCCTCTACGACGTGCCGGAGTGGCAGAAGGCGGCCCGCGTCCCGCCCTCCGTCAACGAAGGAACCGCCGCCGGGCGCGGCGTGCCTGATGTCGCGGGGAACGCGGATCCCCACAGCGGTTGGCTGGTCGGCGACGGCGTCGACGACCATCCGTTCGGCGGCACGAGCGCGGTGGCGCCGCTCTGGGCCGCGCTCGTCGCGCAGCTCAACCAGCACCTCGGTACCCGTTCTGGCTTCCTCAACCCGCTGCTGTACGACCTGGACCGTTCCGTCTTCAACGATGTCCCGAAGGGCGGAAACGGGGCATATCGCGCCCGCCGGGGCGCCTGGGACGCCTGCACCGGCCACGGCACGCCGCGCGGCCGGGCGCTCATCCACGCGCTCAGCGGCTGATCCGTGGAAAGCCGCCGCGAGGCGGTAGAAATCCCCGATGCGCGCGCCGCGCCGCGGACGCACGATCGAGGCATGCAGGAGATGCTCCTCACCGGCCGCGGCGGCGAGGGTGTGGTGCTCGCGTCGCAGATCCTCGCCGATACGTTTGCCCGCGCCGGCTACTGGGTGCAGAGCTTTCCCGAGTTCAAGGCCGAGCGGCGCGGCGCCCCGATCTCGGCCTTCCTCCGCTGGGACGACGCACCGATCAGGCGCCGCTACAAGGTGCGGGAGTGCGACGTGCTCGTCGCGATCTCGGCCTCGCCGCCGTCGGCCCCTTCGGTGGCGATGCTGCGTCCCGGCGGCCTCCTTCTCGTCAACCACGAGACGCGGTTCCCCCATCGCGGCGACTACCGGGTTGCGCGCGTTCCGGGTTCGCAAGTCGCGCGGCACAACCGGATCCTGTCGGCGGAGGGGAGGCCGATGGGAAACGTCGCCGTGCTGGGAGCCGCGGTGCGCCTCCTGCTTCCCGACGGGCTCGGTTTCCTCGAAGACGCGATCCGGGCTCGCATGGGCGCGCTCGCGGGGCCGAACGTCGTTGCCGCCCGTGAGGGGTATCGGAGCTGCACGACCCAGCACGGAACCGCCTCCGACACGCCCTACGAAGCGGCCGAAGCGCCCGTGCCCAGGCCGCCCCTCCCGCCCTTCGCGGTCAGCCTCACCACCTCGCGGGTCAACCACACCGGCACGTGGTCGGTCGAGCGCCCGGTTCTGCTCGAGGCCTGCAACGTCTGCGGCCTCTGCGCGCTCTTCTGCCCGGAGGGGGCGATGCGGCGCGTGAACGGCGTGATGGAGATCGACCTCGACTACTGCAAGGGCTGCGGGATCTGTGAGGACGTCTGCCCGGTCCGCAACGCGATCGAGATGGAGGAGGTGCCTGCATGAGCGTCGAGCTCCCGCGCGGACGCACCGTTCTCACGGGCAACGAGGCCGCGGCGGTCGCCGCAGTCCTCGCGCGCGCACAGCAGATCGCCTGCTACCCGATCACGCCGCAGACGCTGATCGTCGAGCGCCTCGCCGAGCTCGTCGCCCACCGCGACGACATCGTCTTCGCCAATCTCGACAGCGAGCACTCGATGTTCGGCTACGCGCTCGCCTCCACCCGCGCCGGCTCGCGCTGCTTCACCGCCACCTCGTCCCAGGGGCTTCTCTACTCGCACGAGCAGCTCCACCGTGCCTCGCGCGAGCGCATCCCGCTCGTCGCGGTGAACGTCAACCGCTCGGTCGTCGCTCCGTGGAGCCTCGAGCCCGACCTCGCCGACAGCATCAGCCAGCGCGACACCGGCTGGATCCAGCTCTACTGCGCGTCCAGCCAGGAGCTGCTCGACAGCGTCCTCTGCGCCTACCGGATCGCGGAGGAGGCGATGCTGCCGGTGCTCGTCTGCGCCGAGGGCTTCCTCATCTCGCACACCGCCGAGGTCGTCGACGTTCCTAGCCAGGAGCAGGTGGACGAATTCCTGCCTCCGTTCCGGCCGCCGGAGGACTGGCTGCTCGACCCGCGCAAGCCGCGCGCATTCAGCGGCCTGCCCGAGCCCAACGACTACGCGACCTACCAGCGCAACGTCGCAGACGCACACGACCGCACGCGCGGACTGCTCGCGGAGGTCGCCTCCGAGTTCGCCGCGGTGTTCGGACGGGAGAAGGTCGCGTCGCTCGACGTCGCCGGCGACCCAGTGGCGGACAGCGCTCTCGTCACGATCGGGACGATCGGCGAGACCGCGCACGAGCTGCTGGGCGACGACGAGCCGCCGCTCCTCGTCCGCGTCCACGCCTACCGCCCCTTCCCCGCCGACGAGCTCGCCGCCGTGCTGCAGCACGTCTCCCATGTCTGCGTCGTCGACCGCTCGCCGGCGTTCGGTGCACCCGGGGCGCTCGGCGAGGACGTCCGCTCCTGCGGGATCCCGGCGACCGACGTCGTCTGCGGGCTCGGCGGCAGCGACGTGACGCCCGACACGCTGCGCCTCGCGCTCGAGCGCGCGCAGGTCGACTCCCCGGCCCGCGGAGCCGTCTATCTCGTGGGAGGTGCGTAACCGTGGCCGTCTGGCTCGACGAGGTCATCAACGAGGAGCCGCTGATCTTCCCCGGCCACGCCGCCTGCGCCGGCTGTGGGCCGGCGGTCAACATGCGCCACTTCCTCGGCGCGCTCAAGGCCGCCAGCCCGGACCGCGACATCGTCCTCGTGATCCCCGCCTCCTGCTGGACGATCATCGCCGGCGCCTGGCCGGTGAGCGCCTTCGGCGTCTCCGTCTACCTCACCCCCTTCGCGTCCGCCGCCGCCGAAGCCTCGGGGATCAAGGCGGCGCTGCGGCAGCGCGGCCTCGGCGATACGCACGTCGTCGTCTGGGGCGGCGACGGCTCGACGAACGACATCGGCCTCGCCACCGTCTCCGCGGCCGCCGAGCGGAACGAGGACCTGATCTACGTCCTCAACGACAACGAGGCGTACATGAACACGGGCGTCCAGAAGTCCGGTGGCACCCCCGAGGGCGCCTGGACGACGACGACCCCCGTGGCCGCGCCGCGCGAAGGGACGAAGAAGGACATCGACCGGATCATGGCCGCCCACGCGATCCCCTACGTCGCCACACTCGCTGCCGGCTCGGTGCCGGAGCTGAAGGACTTTCGTGCCAAGGTCACGCGCGCGGCAGGGCTGCACGGCTTCCGCTTCCTGCACGCGCTGGGTGCCTGCCCACCTGGCTGGCGCTACCCGACCGAGCAGTCGGTCGAGATCGTGCGCCGCGCGGTCGAGTCG
Organism: uncultured Actinomycetes bacterium; assembly: GCA_963796555.1. GTDB lineage: Bacteria > Actinomycetota > Thermoleophilia > Gaiellales > Gaiellaceae > Palsa-739. Next base: position 49,382 of record CAWCLZ010000005.1, read on the forward strand.
CGGTACTTCCCGCTGTTCGAGGTCGAAGCCGGAATGTGGCGGATCACGTACCGGCCCAAGCACCCGCTGCAGGTCTCCGAATTCCTCTCGACGCAGGGCCGTTTCGCGCACCTCGACGAGGAGCGGATCGCGAGCGTGCAGCGCCACGTCGACGAGCGCTGGGACCTCCTCGCCCGGCTCGAAACGGCCACGACACAGGAAAAGGAGTGAGGACATGAGCGCATCGGTGACGAGCATCCGGTCGATTCGCCCCAAGGAGTTCCACTTCCCGGTCGCGGTCGAGTGGACGGGCGGCCGCCGCGTGCGGGCGCAGATCGAGGGCAAGCAGCCGATCGAGGCGTGCCCGCCGGTCGTCTTCAGCGGCGACGACGAGAGCACGTGGAGCCCGGAGGACTTCTTCGTCGCCGCCGCCGCGTCGTGCCTCGCCGTCACGTTCACCGGCATCGCCGAGCGCGCCGGGCTCGAATACGAGCGGCTCGCGGTCGACGCCGACGGCATCTGCGGGCAACGCCCCGACGGGGGTTTCGGCTTCACCAGCCTCTGGCTCCGCCTCGAACTCGAGACCGCCGCGGACCCGGCGGAGGCGCGCCGCCTCGCAGAGCGCGCCGAAGAAGCCTGTCTCGTCGCCGACTCTCTCGACGTGCCGATCGCGACGACGATCGTGGTCAACGGCGACTGACGATGGCGTCCTTCGCGATTCTCGGTGAGGAGCAGGAGGCGCTCGCGGGCCTGACCGCCGGCCTCGTCGCCGCGCTGGAGCGGCACGGCTTCGCAGCCGCGAACGGCGAGGCCCCGGCCCTGGTGCTCAACCGCGTCGACGCAGCGCAGCCGCGCCCCTTCCGCCGACGCGCGCGCGGCACGTTCGCCGCGGCGCTGTGGAGCCTCCCCACTCCGCCGACCGACGCCCTGCGCGAGACGTATCCGATGCTCGTCCGCGCGCTTGCGAACATCAGCCTCTGCTACGTCCCGGGCCACGGAGTCCTCTTCACCACGATGGAGCGCGGCTGTTATCTCGTCCCCGAGGGACCGGAGCTCGCAGAAACCGTCGTCGCGCGGCTCGAGCCGCTCGCGACCGCGCACCTCGTGATCGACAACGAGTTCCGCCGCGACCTCGAGCCGGAGCTGTGGCAGGGCGACGAGCTGACCCGCGAGATCGGCGAGGCCGGGCGGCGCCTCGACCGCCTCGGGCTGCTGCCGGCGCCCTTCCCGGTGGAGGAGCTCGTGAGCGAGCGCGACCTGCGGCAGATCAAGCGGCTGTATGCGATCGGCGGCCTGTCGTACGGCAACCTCTCGGCTCGCAAGGACGAGCACCGGTTCTGGATGAGCGCGAGCGGCGTGGACAAGGCGAAGCTCGACGAGCCGGGGCGGGACATCCTGCTCGTCTCGGGCTACGACGCCGCCGGCGGGAAGATCGTCCTCAGCGTCCCGCCCGACGCCGATCCGCGGCGCGTCTCGGTCGACGCCATCGAGCACTGGATGATCTACGAGGCGAATCCCGAGGTCGGCGCGCTCCTCCACGTCCATGCCTGGATCGACGGGATCGAGGCCACCGAGATCAACTATCCCTGCGGCACCTCCGAGCTCGCCGAGAGCGTCGCCGCGCTCGTGGCCGCCGCACCCGACCCGGCGCACGCGGTCGTCGGCCTGCGCAACCACGGGATCACGGCGACCGGCTCGAGCCTCGCGGAGATCCTCGACCGGATCGAGCCGAGCCTGCTCCCCCAGGTCCCGATGGCGTAACCAAGCCGCAGGATCGCCCTCCGCTGCAAGAAATCTGCGAAGAGCCGGGCGGATCGGCACACTGAGGCGATGCGGCGCGGGGTCTGGCTCCTCGTTCTCGGCGTTCTGCTGGCTGCCCTCGGTGCGGCGTCGGCGTACGCGGCCGGAACCACGACCACGACGAGCACGGACACGACCTCGACGACGGCCACGTCGACGACCACCACCACTGCCACCACGGGCACGACGACGACCGCGCCGACGACCACCTACGCGCGACTCGAGCCGTCGTATCTATCCAAGAGCTGTGTCGGCGCCGGCGCCGCGGCGATCGCGGAGCCCGGGCGCCAGGTCCTGGTGCTCGGCACGCCGGCGTCCAACCTCGGACCGTCCGAGTATCCGACCGCGGCACCGATCGTCCGGTTCCGCTCGTCAGCCGCGACCGGCTCAGGGTGCCCGAACGCCCACGTCGCGCTCGAGTCGGTGGCGCTGTTCGGAGGCGTCGTGACGGCGAGCAGCATCCAGGCGACGCACGGCGCGGGGACGGTCAGCGGCTTCGAGATCTACGGCTCGCCGGTAACGCTCCGGGCCGGGCATGCCGTGCGCATCGGCGGCTGGGGAGAGGTGACGCTCGGCAAGAGGGTCGGCCGGCTCACTGCTCCGCTCGTCGTGCAGCTCCTCGCGGCCTACCACTCGCTCCCCGCAGGGACGACGATCACCTTCGCCTTCGCCGCGTCCCCGCAGGTCGCCCACAGGGCCAAGCCTGGGCAGCACTCCGCCGCGACCACGAACCACGGCTCCAACACGAAGCAGGCGAACGAATCGGGCCGCGCACAGAAGAAGCACAAGCCGCCGCCCGACTTTCCTGCAGCGCCCGATCCATTCGTGTCACCCGGCGTTCTCGCACCGGCCGCGCGACACAACGCCGTCGTCTCCGCCGCGATGCGATACCTCGGCATCCGGTACCAGTGGGGCGGCGCGAACCCCAAGACCGGCTTCGACTGCTCGGGTCTTGTCAAGTACGTCTTCGCGAAGTTCGGAGTCCCGATGGTGCACTTTGCGGCCGCGCAATGGCACTCCCCCGAAGGCGTGTGGGTTCCGCCGAGCCGGCTGCAGCCGGGTGACCTCGTCTTCTTCGTCGGCTCCGACGGCACGCGCAAGGCACCCGGGCACGTCGGTATCTACATCGACGACGGGTACTTCATCGACGCGCCGCACACGGGCTCGTACGTGCGCATCGACCGTCTCGACGAGCCTCGGCTCGCGGCCGGATACGTCGGCGCAAGGCGAATCGACAGCCAGTTGGTCGAGTCCCGCCACCTGCTCGGGGTGACGAAGGCGGCTGCAGCCCAACCCTTCCCGCACCCGCTGAGCTTCGAAGCGTCCGGCGCCGCACCGTTGCTGATCGCGATCGTACGCCCGACCGCGGCGCGCATCGCGCCTGGGGAGAGCAACGTGCCGTTGCTCGTGGGCGGCCCGCTGGGAGGATTCTTCGCGCTCGCGGTGGTTGCCGGAGCCTTCACGTTTCGGCGTCGACGCCGGGCGGCGAGCGCTCCCACCGACCCCGCGAGCTAGTCCGGTCCGCGCCGAGGCGCCGCTACACTAGGCCCCCTGCCGGGCGCATTCGTCTAGTGGCCTAGGACACCGCCCTCTCACGGCGGCGGCACGGGTTCGAATCCCGTATGCGCCTTTCTGAGTCACAAAGTACCCGCTTTTGGCTCAACCAAGCGGGACGTTTGTGACAGACGTGCCGCCGAAGACGCGTCGCGTGCAGACCCCGGTGCAGACCTCGAGCAGCAAGCTCTTCAGGGCGCCCCACGAGGCGAACTGTTCGGTCTCGCAGAGCCCGGAATTCTAGGGGCGGTTTTCGAGCCCCTGTCTCCTTGGCTTGGATTGGCGCTGGCAGTCGCGTACGCGACACTAGGCGCGACAGTCGACCTCGGCTAACCGGTGACTCGTCCGACGAAAGCCGCCCCAATCCGATCGCGTCCGCTCGTCTAGGTTCATCTCGGCGACAACACTCACGCTTTGACAGGCGAGCGCCGTGGCCCTCCCCCAAGCGAAGGACCCCGCATAGACCCGGGTATCGAGCTGCCCGTGAACCGCGAGGAATTCGGATGGGCGTGAGGAGCTCCTGCAAAAGAGCCCCTCACATTGTCCGGACTCTTCGTTCTCGAGCTACGGGTGAGCCTTGCCCACTGGCAGGGTCGCGGTAGCGATCTCCGATCCGTTGGCGTCGATTGCGGTGACTGAGAGTGTTCCCTTCGCGTACGGGTTCGCGGAGGCTGGAATCTCGTAGAGGAAGAAGCTCGAATTGAGTGGCTGCGACACCCGAACAACCGGGACGGAAGCGCTCGAGCCGTTCTGATATCCAAGTTCGATGTGATCGGCTTGCGGCGAAAGGGCGTCTCCGAAGAGGACGGCACCGCCGTTCGTGGTGGGGGCAAGCACGGCGGCGACTGGGATCGACCGGTCACGGTCGCAGCCGCCGCCGTAGCTCTGCAGCTCGAAGCAGAAGCCGCCCTGACTAGTGGGTGCGACCCAGAGATTCACGTTTGCGCCCGCGACCTGCCCGTCGGTCACGCTCCGGGCCGGCCCGCTGACATTCGGCGCCATGCCGGTAGGTGCTCCGGTGTCGAGCTCGTTGAACGACTCCTGGGTGGCGGTCGGAGCAGCCGGTGCACTGAACCAATCAGTCACTGTCTGTCCGAGCCCGAAAGCCGGAACAGCGACCACAAGGCTGACTGCGCAGACTACGCCAGCGGCGACGAGAGCCCGGCGCGACGGCCGCGGAAGCCGCACGCGGTGGCGCCGCAGAGGGCTGAAAGCGGACGTCGGTCCTGAAGCCCCCTGCGCCCGGCGCAGCACGTCCGGCCAGTCGGGGTCATCCGGAACCACGAGGAAATCGCGCAGCCTTTCTTCGATTATCGAGTCGCTCATCGTGATACCTCCTTGGGAAGGAACTGGAGTAGTTCGGCATGGGCTTGCGACAGGGTCGCCGCGACAGTGCCTTCACTGATCTCGCAGAGCGCAGCGATTTCGGTGTACGAGAGGTCCGCGAAGTAGCGCAAGAAGACAACGAGTCGACGCCGCGGCGACAACCGCCTGAGCGCTTGGGCCAGCAAGGGATCTCGCTCCGGAGAAAGGAGTGTCGTCTCCGCAACGAGCTCGTCGAGCGTCGACAGCTCTCGGCCGTTGCGCCTGGTGTCGAGCGCGATCCTGAAGACGATCCCCCAAACCCAGGCCGCCAGGGACCCCTGACCTCGGTACTGATTGCGATCTCGCAGTGCCTGAGCGAAGGCCTCTTGAACTACGTCACGGGCGCCCTCTGGGCTACCCGTCAAAGCCGTCACCCCGCGCCGAAACGAGACGTAGCGGTGGCGGTACAGCTCTTCGATCTCGTGCGGCGTCGCGGCCATCCACCTTATAGGGGACGTTGACCAGGATTTTCTTTAGCGCAATGAGCAGATTCGCGCTAACGATCAGAGTGTTGATGGGCCTTACGTGCCAATGTCTGGGCCAGCGTACGGGGTCTCGGGTCGCGCAGGCTTGGCCCGCGCGACCCGAGAACACTGCTTACGGGGTTGCTTTCGCTTGCTGGCTGTGGAGCTGCTTGAGCGCATTAGCCTCGTCCGCCGCCGAGGGCAGCGCCACAGACTGAGAGGTGCCGTCCTTGTACGCAACGACGATTGCGCTCGGACTCGTTGCCGGCTCCACGTAGAAGGCGTTATTACGCAAGATCGCCGACTGAGAACTCGAGCCCTCATCGACCGTCACACCCTGCACGCTGTCTGGGACGAGTCCGGCGATCTGGGAGAGCGCGCCGTTCGAGGACGTGGTGCCGACCCAAGCGACCGGTGCCGAATCGTCGAACTCATTCGTGCAGCCCGAAGGGCCAAGCGTGTCGAAGATGCAGACCTGGCCGCTACTCGTAGTCGCGGCGTAGATCGAGGCGCCAATAGAGCCGACATCGGCCAAGAGCAAGTGCGCCTGCGAGGGATCCACACTCCCTGTCGCGAGAGAATTCGCGACCTGCGAGCCGGAAGGATCATTGATTCCTGTGACGGCGTTGGCAGTGGAGTCTGGCAGCGCGACCGTTGGTGTATTGGCCAGAGCGCTCATAGACGCGGCGGCCCTCTGTGCGACAACTGTCGCTGTCCGAACTCCCCCGCGATGGTTCTGGTTGGCTGCGACACTCGCCCCAGCGCCACGTGTAGCGCCATAGGCGAGGAAGACCGCGCCGAGCGCAACCGGAACGAAGACACCGATCCAGAAGATGCGGTTTCTCAGTAGCCCGCTCATATCCATGCCTCCTTGATTCGTCCAGTCGCTTACGACGGGTTCGTCGTCTGGCATGTCCACTGCACGTCGCTGTTGTCATTGATGTTGGAGCAGTAGGCCTTGGCGTACCGGTTGTCTCTGTTGTCGACGAGAGGATTGACGCTTCCCACGTATGGGTTGTTGCACGAACCATCGGTTTGGCAATCGATTAACGACCAGGTGGTTCCGGATTGGTGATAGACGCGATTGAGATCGCGCGGACCGAAGCCCGACGTGTGGAAGCTCCCCCGGCCCCGTTGTAACCCTGCGCGTACGTGATGATCACGTGCGCTGAAGCCATCGAGGGAATTGCACCGGCCAATGCGGCCATGGCGACGATGCCTATGAACACGAGGCTCTTCAGACGAAGTCGCGTGTACATCTGTCTGACCTCCATTCCTCTTCTTACCGGCGATGTTGAACTGGCTCGTTCCGCCGCAAGAGGTCCCCGCCTCCAGGCGCCTTCCGCGTGACCTCCTTTCCTTCTGGAAGCAGCCGACCAACAGCCGCCGTCCGACGGATTTGTTAACTGACAAAGCCCGGCTGCTGTCCAGAAGTCTCCGGGCGCGCAAGCGTGCGCCCGACCTTCTGCCGCAGGAGTCCGCTGTCGACTCCATCAGACCTCTTTCGGCTTCGAACCATCCACGACGCTACGCCCGTCGTCGCCGACTGTCAACTTTGTGACAGAGCCTCGTTCGGAAGGCCGTATGCTTAGCTGGGCGCTGCGGCCGACTCCTCCGACCCACGGCTTGGAACCCTTGGGCTCGCGGGAAGGCCGCGCGCCTCCTCAAGACGCGGGACTCACAGACGAGACGGCGGGAATCGCACCCGCGTAGGAGTTCGCTCGTCGCCCTAGTGGGACAGCAGGGCGTCAGTCCATGGGCGGATCGAAGACGTTGAGATCGTTCTCGAGCCAGCCGGAGTAGAACCAGACGAGCTTCCGCTGCAGCTGCTGCGCGCCGCGGTAAGCGAGCTGCGAGACGCGCTGGCCCTCGAGGAACGCGTGGTGGAGCGTGACCGGCATGTACAGCAGCGCGACGCTTTCCGGAATCGAGAACTCGAGCTCGTCGACCTCGAGCGGCGGCAGGTACATGTAGTTGATCAGGTGGTCGAATCGCCGTAGGTCATCGAGCGCCGTGTCCTTGACGAGGCGTCGCTCGACGAGCTCCGCAAGCGGCAACACCGGCACGAGGGTCCGAACCGGGTGCGCGTATCCGCCGGCACTTTGCGCGCCCAGGGAGCAGCTCGGCGTGATCAGCATCGCCGGTCCGAACTCGAGCGGGCCGCTCAGGAAACGGCGATTGCCACCGCTCCCCTCGTCGACGAGGATCTCATCGGCAGGCAGCGGATACGCGAGCGGCACGTCACGGAACAGGTCGCCCTGGCTGAAGAGCTCGACGCGGTCCCGCTCGTAGTAGTCGGCGTCGGAAGGTCGGTCGGGTCTCGCCGGCATCGGCGGGCCAGCCTATCGGCGTGCCCGGTCAGGTCTACTGCCCGCGCCTAGTCGGTCGCGTCGCCGAAGACGAGGCGTCCGCTGCGCTCGCGGCCGGTGTTCACGACCGGGCCCTCGGTCGCCGGCGCGAGCTGCTCGAACATCTCCGTGCGCAGCCGCTCGACGTCGGACCGAGAACCGCCTGAGCCGCTCCCCGGAAGTCGGACCGCGCGGAGGATGCCGCGCTCCTCCCAGTTACGGATCGTGTTCTCGTGCACGCCGAGCGCCCGAGCGGTGTCGCGAACGTTCAGGAGTTCTTTGGTTGCAATCATTGATCCGACTATAGCGAGTATTGGTGTCTTTGTCGAGTATATGGACTTTTTCCGCTTCCCGCTATCGGCAAACCTACACGCGATCGTGAGCGGATCGACCTGCCACCTCAGACGAGGCAGACGACGTGCTGCGTGACAGTTCTAGGCGCAACCGCGAAACTCGACCGGGCGCCGGCGCCGAGCCGGGGCGAAAGCTCAGCGGTAGGCGTACCACTCCTTCCAGCCACTCGGAGTCCTCGCGAAGTAGACGACGCCCTCGGCAAGGTCGGCGCTCTTGACGCGGCTCGGAGCGTAGTAAAACGCCACCCATGTCCGGCTCGCTACGCGAGTCCCGCAGCGTGCCGGGCGACATTGCGCCAGACAGCATTCGTACCAAGTGAGTACGGCGACGTTGATAGGAGGCCGACGACGAACGCGCCGCTGGCCGACCCCACGCACGGGCCGCCGAGAGAACTCCTGTTGCGTCACCGAGCCGCCTTGGGAGAGCTGCCGGGCAACCTTCCGACTTTCGTTGCGCATCGTGCACTCGATTTCCTGCCGCCAACCCGATAGCAGCGCCCGCTCCTGCCGACACGGCGAGAACTACGAGCGCCGCGACACCGAGCTTCATCCTTGTACTCGAGCCAGGCCAGAGCCGTCGAAAGAACATTCTCACTCCTCCTATGCAGCTGAACCCGAAGATCCGAGTCATGCTGCGCTCTCTGCTGACGCAAGAACGACGTCCGAATCTCGATCGACGAGCGCCGCGCGAACGTCCGAACGCTTGTCCCCAACCCGCGCTGCGAAGACCGCGACCGCCGCGCGTCCGTGATAGTCCGCGTTGAAGCTGACAAAGCGCCAACAGCCGGACCGCCATTGATCACGGATCTCCTCGTCGGAGAGATGCCGTCGCCAGCTTCGCCAAGCATCACTCTGCCGTAGGACTGTGAGGGTGGTCTCAAGGGGCACGCGGACCGTCGCACAGTCTTGATCGTGCTTTCGGATCGAAGCCAGCACGCGCTTGGAGCGGTTCTCCGTGAACGTAGCCAGGGCGGCTGCCTCCGCAATTGCCAAGGCAAGACCGAGAACGAGGGACACCGCATTTGCGCCAGACGTCCCTCCGAGGGCCGCCCCGCCGGCAGCTGCGAGAGCAAGGAGGCCCGTGCGGAGAATCGTCCACCTCGAGGCAGCCTCTCGGGTGCGCGCACCAAAACATCCGCACGGCGTACCAGGAGCCACTCGGACTGTCCAGATCTGGTACCCGGTGAAGACTGTCAGGAGCCCGGCGGACGCTGCGAGGCTGAACCGTGACGAGATCGGGACGAGCCCTGTCCCAGCCAACGCGAGCTCAATTGCGCCCAGTGCGCCCAACGCAAGAGGCACGACGGATCCTGGAACGAGCCTTCGCAGCATCGCTGCCGAATCGCCAAGCTGCGAGGACCCGGCGACCCGGAGCTTCGAGCTCCCAGCGACTAGGAATACGACGGAGACCAGAATCGCTTGCGCTACCGCTAGACCATGCATCAGCATGGGATCGTCACCGCGACCTTCGCGGGGAAACACATGACCTTGCTGGGGTCGTAGAAGACGGTGAAGGTCGGCTTGGTGAGGTCCACGACCGGATGGGTTCTGCTGAGTCCGCAGTAGTCGCAGACATGCCCGCACACATTCGTGGAACAGCCGCAGTTACTCATGCAGGGACCGCAGTCCACGATCACCGTATCTCGGTACTTGCTGTTACATGCGTCCGTGACCTGAACGTGGTGCCCACACCCAGCGATTGCGAGTGTCAGACAACCGTGAACGCAGTCGCAGGCGCATCCGTTGACGCCGTTGCAACAACCGCAGGTGTCCTCGGCCGCCACGCACATTGCGAACTGTTCGACGTACTACATGTCCCGCACGCCGACGGCGGACAGTCGAAGAGCGAGGCAAAGTGGTTGTACGTGTAGGTGCACATTTGCACGTCCGGTGACGCGCCAGGCTCCTGCGTGACGGTCACTGACGGCTGACTGGGCGTGGCGTGAGGCGCGGCGCCTGGGAGTCCGTAGCGGAGGGCGCTGGCGATCAGGCCGCCGGGTGCTCTAACCCGACCACGTTGACGGACGTTTCAGGGGGAAGTGTGATGCGCGTCGCTTGCCCTGTGAATGCGTCCCGAAAATCCGTAGTAGCCGGCAACGACACAGCCAACTGGTCGGCGCCATCGTCGTCAAGGGCAATCGCGACAGCGTCGCTGCCGCCTGAAAGCACAACCCCTCTCCTTTGGATGAGGTTTGCCCACGCGCGGTCGAGTTGACCATTGACGGTCCGGACGAGAACCGTGTCACCGACGGAGAAGCCATCCCACGAAGTCTCGCCGCCCTTCCAAAAGGTCGACCCGCCAAGAGCAACGACCTGCCGAAGGGAACTGTCGGTCTGGATCTCGAAGTCCCGGCGGAGAATGAGAGAAGCTGGCCTTCAAACGCGTCAATGTTCTCCGTAGAGACTGGCTGTGCGTCGGCGAACGCACGTGAGGCGGCGGGACCGGCTGCGACATATGCCGCACCAAGCGCCGCCGCAGAAAGGAAGTTGCGCCGACTTAGGCGTGTACCACTTGTGTCGTCTGCAGCCATCACTACCTCCCATGTCGCTTCGGCCGCAGCGGACGAAGATGATCGTATCGCGTTCTTCTTCGAAGTCAAGCCGGGCCGACTTCTCGCATGTCTCGTCGGATGGCGACGCATCCGCGCGCGGCGCGAACGTCTATTGCCCCGGACAGAGGGACGCAGATGCACCCTTGATGCTCGGCATCTCCGCAGCGTCACTGTCGAGGCGAGCGGAATGCGTGGCCCGGCCGCTCGAATCGTTCGGGTCGCCCGTCGCTCAGAGGCTGGACGCCTCGGTTTTCAGCACTTCTCGCAGAAGTGCATCTGTGTCACGCTTGCTATTCCTGTACGGAACAGGGCAGCCCAACGTTCATTAACCAGCCGGTTAGAGCTCGATGGCCGGAGTGCGGCGGAGACCGTGCTCCAGCTCGATCAGCCGCTGCAGCACAGGAGCGACTTGCGGTCCTGCTCGCGATCGAAAGCGGCCAGCATCCGGGCGTGATCGTCGATGAGGCCACCGCCGGCCGCAGCCCCTGCCCAAGAGGCGGCCGCTCGGCGCGCCGGCGCAGGTCGTCGTATCCGCGCGTACCGGACGGCTCGGGCACGACCTTCAGCTCACCCGCGTCGGTCTCGAACTCGAGGACGCCACGGCCGACCAGGTCGCGCTCCAGGACCGGCGGCTTCCCATCCGGTCGGCGCGCGCCTAGCTCCTCCAAGGCGAGCCCGAGCCGGCGCAAGTTCTCCTCCCGGGTCGACGGCACGATGTCCAACCCGTCTGTGACCTCACCGGAGCCGTGCAGTACGCGCCCGAGAGCTCCGACGACGACGTAGGTCACCTTCTGCCGCTCGAGCGCCTGCAGCAGCGCGTACGGATCGAACTCGCCGGCCATCAGCGCCGACCAGCGCGCAGCATCGCTTGCAAGCGCTCCTGCGGCGTCCGCTCTCGCGCCTTCTCCAGCCTCGCCTCCAGACGCGTGTCCGGCCGCGGTAAGCACCAGCGACAGGTCGAGGTCGAAGCCGCAGGCCTGAAGTAGCTCGCGCAGCGTCTCAAGGCTCGGCGTCACGGCGTCGCGCTCCCAGCGCGCGATCTGCGCCCGTCCTTGCCGCTTCGCTGCGACAACTCGCCTTGCGAGAGCCCGCCCGCGTCCGCGCCTGCCGGATCAGCGTGCCGCTCGTCATGCACGCATCGTACGCATCTGGTGCGTTCCACGCATCAGGGACATATCTGTTACTGTCCCTCGATGGCGCGGAACGGTAATGCGCAGCAGCTCGGGCTCGAGCTCGAACGCAAGTCGAAGTCCGCTGCGCGGCCCCGGCCACCGAAGACAGGTAAGCTGCACCCTCGACTCGCCGGCAGCCACCGTCAGAGAGCTGCTCAGGACGCCCGGAGCGCTCCTGAACCGGTACCACCTGCGCGAGCTCGGTCTCGAGCGGCGCGCCGTCGACGCCGTCTTCCGCGCGCTTCCCGTGGTCGCGCTGCCCGGCTACTCGCGACCCGTGATCCGAGCCGAGCAATACCTGGAGCTCGTCGAGCGGTGCACCGTATCCGTGACGACCGGGTGCGCCCGATCCGTCGAAGGTGGCTAGCGTCTGGATCACGACGCGGCGACGACGGCGGTCGAAGCGGTCCGAGTGAAGTACCGACTCGGTGGTCGGGAGAGCATGCAAGCGCTACGCCGGCTCGTTCGTGACCAAGCGAGAGGCTCTGTCTCGGAAGGCGTGGGTGCTGGGCGAACTCGCCGCGCTGCGCGTTCCCGATCTTCGCCTCGTGGATGAGCGATCGTCCTCCCCCACGCTCACCGATGTCGCGGAACGGTGGCAGTCATCGCGCGTCGACGTCGCCACGGGCACCCTCCAGACCTACCGCGTCGCCCTAGGACGCGTCCTGCCAAGACTCGGCAACCGGCCTATCGGCGACATCGACGCCCAGACCATCGCGGACCTCGTGGCAGACCTAACGAGCAAGGCCTCAAGAAGCAGACGATCCGCAAGACGGTCAGCGTCCTCGCGATGGTCCTCGATCACGCACGCATGCAGCCGAACCCAGCCCGCGATCGCCTGACGGTCAAGCTGCCACACGAGGAACGCCGCCACGTCCAGCCCCCCACCGCAGAGCACGTCGAGGCGGTCGTCCGTCTCCTGCCGACCCGGTATCGCTTGCCTACGCTGATCCTCGACGCTACCGGAATGCGGATTGGCGAGCTCGAGGCGCTCACCTTGGGGCGACCTCGACGAGCCGCGTGGGCGCTGGCGGATTGCGACGAGCAAGACCGGACGGCCGCGCTGGGTGAGTCCACCGCCGCTCCTACTCGGCGCCGTTCTAGCCCTCTGTCCGCGCGACGACCGCCATCCAGATCGTCGGGTTTTCGAGCACGTCACGAGCGAGCGACTCCGTACAGCGCTGAGATCGTGCGTGCACCGCCGCGGGAGTGCCAGCCTTCTCTCCACATGACCTCCGCCACCGCCGCGTGTCGTTGCTCCACCTCGGCGGGATGCCGTGGGCGCGGATCGGCGAGATCGTGGGCCACGACGACCTCGTGACGACGGCCCGCACGTACACGCACGTCGTCGCGGATGAGCGCGAACTCGACTACTCAGAACTGCTCA
>CAWCLZ010000006.1:0-611953 GCA_963796555.1 uncultured Actinomycetes bacterium
GCCACTGGCCCGTGGGGGATCAAGGTCTCGATCGTCGAGGTGAAGGACGTCGAGATCCCGGGCGGGATGCAGAAGGCGATGGCACGCCAGGCCGAGGCCGAGCGCGAGCGCCGCGCGAAGATCATCAACTCCGAGGGCGAGTTCCAGGCGTCAGAGCGGCTGAAGGACGCCGCACTCGTCATCGAAGATCATCCGGTCGCGCTGCAGCTCCGCTACCTGCAGACGCTGATCGAGATCAGCGGCACACCGTCGACGACGATCGTCTTCCCCGCACCGATCGACATCATCAAGCCGTTCCTCAAACGGGCGGAGAAGAAAGACTCATAGCCCGAGCAGCGGCCGAAGCTCGTCGAGCGACTCGACGCGCGGCTGCCAAGGTACGCGGCGCCGTGCGTATCCGCTGGGCTGTGCAGACAGGCAAACGTCTTAGTTGCCGTGGCGTTGCACAGCCTCGATGTGCCCGCTCAATCGAGATGCGGGCTCGAGCCCCAGCCTTCGGCCGCCCGAGTCGCGGAAGCGCTCAACATGATCCACGAACGGCTCTACGAAGAACACAAAGCCACCAAGCCGAGCACAGCAACGACCAAAGCGATCGCGAGGACCCATGAAAGAGCGTCCCATAACCGCTCCTTTCCTCTTGAGAAACGGAGAGTACGGCCGAACACGGCTGCAGCCATCCGGGCAAGCCCTGATCGCTCGTCAGAGCAGGCGCTACTTAGCGTCAGGCGTCATTCCGGAACACTGGCCCAGCCCACCGTCCGCCTATCGGTGGATAAGACAATCAGAACGCTTGTCGTGGGGAAACATGTCGGCCCCCGACCCAGTAGACGCACGTACCAGTCATGGGCGGCGGGAAAGTCGGCGACCGGCAGCCCGGCGAAGGTGTGCGTAACGTCCACCAGGCTGATTCTGCCCACCCTGCTCGGGGGTCATTCGGAACACTGGACCAGCCGAGTGACCCGTCAACCTGTGGATGCCTGGCTGATTCTGGGCCGCTTGGATCTGCTGGATGAGGTCCCTGTTCTGCTTGGAGCCGTCGAGAGAGGAATCCTCCGCCTCGGTGGTGCTCCACCAGCCGGCGGCGCGGGTGTTCTCCTCTAACTGCCGGGGAAATACGTGCCGACCGCCCAGACGGCCGTTGGTGAAGCCGCTGCTACGCCTGCGAACCGGTCGTCTCTCGCCGGGTTGATGCTTTTGACCGGCGACCAGGCGCCGCGGCTGAAGTGCTCGATCAGGGTCTGGCTCTGCAGCGAGTGCTCGTTCTCGTCCTACGACCGCCCATCCCTCGTTGCCGGGCAGCATGGCGATGCCGGTGAGTGGCTGTTGAATGGATTTCGAGGAGCGGGTATGCCCCGAGAAATACTTCCAGTGCCCGATCCAATGCACGATCAATGTCCGGTTCTGGCCATCACCGGAGTCCCGAGTGTTCCAGCCGCCGACGGCCCAGATGTTCTTCTCGCTACCCGTTACGGCCAGCAGGCTGCCCCCACCGGGGGGCGGCATCCGCTGCCAGACCTTGCCGTTCCAGCGTAGAGCGACCGTATCGGTGATGAAGTGCTTGAGATACTTGGTATGGACGGTTCCGACCGCCCAGACGTCGGTGGCTGAAATGGCAGTGACGCCGGAGAGGGCCGCCAGCGGGCCGTTATGGGGGAACGGGACCGCGCGTCCAGCTTTTGCCATCCCAGTGCAGGATCAGGAAGTGATGGGTGCCGGTGCCGATGTAGCCGACCGCCCAGGCATCCGAGGCCGAGACAGCGGCCACGCCGTAGAGCTGAGCGCCCTGGTTCGCGACCGGCTGCGGAAGAACAGGGCTGGGGACGATCGACCACGCGGAGCCGTTCCAGTGCTCGATCAGCGGCACCAGGCCATCACCGGGGCCGAAGTCAGCCCAGGAGCCGACCGCCCAGATGTCCGTCGCGGAGACGACGGCCGTGCCGGAAATATGCACCCCGGACGAACTGGGGGGCGTCGGCATGGCTACCTGCTGCCAGGAGGAGCCGTCCCAATGCTCGGCCAGGGCGTTGAACCATTGCGCCGCAGGCGCAGAAGCGGAATAGCCGGATGCGCCGAGTGCCCAGGCGTCTGTCGGCGAGACAGCCGCGACCGCTGTGAGCGTCCCCGAGCCATCAGGGTTCGGAGCGACCTGCTGCGTCCAGCTGTTTCCATTCCAGTAGGCAATCAACGGTGCCGAAATCGGCGCGGAAGCCGAGCTAGAGGCGGCACCAGCCGTCCCCAAAACTCCAGGAATGACCACAAGCGCTGCGGCAAGCCGCAGCCCATACGCTCTTCTCGACCCGATCACATGCCAATCATCACTCCAGCGCTTCATAGCTCTCGCCTCCCCAACATTGGCGCCGAACTTGGGGGACCGCATGGGGTCTCCCACCGATCGGCAACCCCCAAGCAGACCGCATCCTTCTGATCAAGCGTACGCCCGCGGACGAATGACGCCCTAACGCTCAGGGGTCATCCCGGAAGACTGGCGGTCGCGTCCATGCGGGCACTGAATCCACCAGCTTCGCTCGCCAGTCTTCACCGACGGGCGGTTGCAGTGGCAGACGCGGGGTTCGTTCGGATTTCGAAGCTTGCCAAGGCATGCCCCACCTCATCCCGGTCAGGCGAGAGGACACTGGCCCAGCCGTCGATCCTCTCGCGCTGATGTCGGAAGTCTGAACCGACGCGCCCGCCAACGAGCCTGCTCGGATACCTTGAAGAGACATGCATGGGAGTGTTTTAGTCACCGCCGGGAGGCGAGAGTTCGGACGCCGCCGATCCGGTCTCGTGGCTACAGATCGAGCAGGGCCGGAGCGTCGTTACATCCGATGGCGTGTCGATCGGTTCCGTTAGCCAGATCGAGGGCGACAAGCAGGACGACATATTCGACGGCCTGGCCCTCGAGCCCTCTCAGCCGGGACCGATCGTCTATGTGCCAGGCGAGCAGGTTGGTCTGATTTACCCCGGCCAGGTGACGCTCAAGATTGGGTCCGCTGAGGCTGACGCGCTCGAGCAGTTCCAGGCTCCTCCGCCGGAGACGAAATGGCTGCCAGGCAAGCCGCCGGGGCAGGCTCTCCAGGTGGGTGCGGGGAGGGCGTTAGCCCCAGCACTAGCTGAGCAGGGATGAACAAAATCCACCTAGGGGTCATTCCGGAACACTGGCCTAGGCGAGCGCTCGAAGTCAGATTACGCTCACCAGCCGTCGACTACGGGAGCGCCTCGGCGATCTCCTCGCGTCGGCCGTCCAAGCGCAATCGCTCACGAACCGCGGAGACGATCCACTCGAGCTGGCGGAAGACGAGCGAGTCTCGTCGTTCGGTCTCAAGGCGCAGGCGCTTCCGGGCGAAACCGCGGTCGATGTAGCGAAGCCGGGCGAGCGGCACCTCCGGATACAGCCGCCGGAGCGCGACCTCGAGCGGACCGTGATCGAACACTGCGTCCGCGTACTCGACGCTCTCGCCCGGGAGCGCGTCGAGCACCGCATCCGCGTGAAGAGCCCCTCGACAAGCGTCCACGGATGGGCGCCGAAGATGGTCGCGGCCTGTGCGGGATAGAGCCACTGCCGCTTCAGCATCGCGTAGGCGACCTCTGCCACGTTCCGACGCACCTTGAGAACCTTGAAGTCGCAAAGCCCGTCCCAGCCCCCGACCACGAAGGGCTGCACGACATCCTTGTAGGCGCAGCCCTGCCGCAGCGCCACCTGGTCGAGATAGCTGCTCATACTCGCGAAGACGCCCGGCACCGAACCCGGCAGCGTGAAGCGCTCGCCGGTCGGGGCCAGGGACTGCAGCCGCCTCGACACGCGATCGCGATTGAGGATCTCTCCGTCGCTCGTCCAGCCAGGTTGGTGAGTCCGACCGCGCCGGCCGCCGCGACGTAGAGAACGCTCGAGAGCGAGCGAGGTAACGCGACGACGAAGAGAGAACAGAGTTCCTCCGTGGGCGACGTGAGGCCGGCGTCCCGCATGCGTAGCCGGAGCTTCTCCACGCGGGGCAGCGTAAGGAGGAAGGGCGAGAGAAACATGAATCCCTGAAGTCCTCTGTCAACACATGCCGCTCTGGGTCACTCCGGAACACTGGCCCAGGCGACGCTTCGCAATGGGGCGAGCCGCCCGGGAAACTGCCGCGCCACCTGCGGTTGGGCCGAGCGCGAGTAGCAGTGCGAGGAGTGGAGCGGGGCTCAGCTGAACGGCGGGTGGAGAGGAAGCAGGACGGCGGCCGGGGTTTCTGGTTGAAGTCGAAGTCCTGACGAGGTTGCCGAGGATCTTGACGTTCTCGCGGACGTCGGGCCGCGAGTCGGGGCGGCCGTCGGTGCGCGGGTCGAGCCGCTGGCCGTGGAGGAAGTCGTCCTCGATGAACTTGAGGTAGGCGTCGAAGCTGAGCGTCTGGTGGTCGATGTAGCCCGTGCTGGCGTAGGGGCTGATCACGAGCGCCGGGCACGCGGAGGCCGTAGCCCTGCGCCGTCCACGCGCGGCGGCTGACGTGGTCGTAGAAGCCGCCCCAGTCGTCCCAGGCGAGGAAGATCGCCGTCGAGCTCCAGTCGGGGCTCCGCATGATCGCGTTGATCAGCTCGGTGACATAGGTCTGGCCGGCGGTGACGAGGCCGGCGGGTGCTCGCTCACGGCCTGCGAGGGCATGATCCAGGAGACGGCCGGCAGCCTGCCCTTCTGGCGGCCCGGTAGAAGTTCGCGAGCGGCTGGATGTTGCCGAGCTGGTGGTCCTGGTGCACGTCGTCGAAGCGCGGCAGCGGGTTCCAGATCCCCGGCGTCGTCGCGCCCTGCGGCACGGGCGGGCAGAACATCAGGTTGTCGGCGCAGTCGGGCTGGCTCCCGTTCGCGACGTAGTAGCGCCAGCTCACGTGGTAGCGGTGCAGGAGCTAGGTGAGGTCGGTCCACGGGAAGTCGAGCGGCTTGCCGCCGCCGGTGGCGCCGAACGGAGCCGAGAGCGTGGACTTGCAGCTCATCGGGTTGCCGTGCTGCGAGCAGCGCGCCGACCAGGCGGAGACGAGGTAGAGGTGCGCGGGCAGGCTCCACGAGTTCACCGCCTCGAACATGTGGTCCTGGAGGACGAAGTTCCGCGCGTAGGCCCAGTAGTTCGGGATCTCGTGCCAGTCGTGGTAGCCCATCACGTCGGGGTCCTCGGCGTCAGCGAGCAGCCGGGGTTGTCCGTGCGATGGCAGGCAAGGAAGCGGCCCTTGCGCGCCTGGGCCTGGAAGCCGTTCATCTTGCCGCCGTTGATGTCGCGGATCGCGTTGGCCGTGCCGTGCGGCCCGCCGGCGTTGCGATCGGACGTGTCGTGGTACGGCTTGACGCAGATGTGCGTCTTGGGGTCGGGCTTGCAGACCGTCGGCACGCCGTTCTTCATCGGGATCCCGTCGGCGCCGGGGTACGTGCCGAAGTAGGAGTCGAACGAGCGGTTCTCCTGCATGATGATCACGACGTGGCGGATCTTGTGGATCCCGCGGGTGGCCGCGTCGGCGTCGCGCCGATGACCCGGGATGTCGGCCGAGCCCAGCAGCAGCGCGGCGAGCGAGGTCGCCGCGAGAAAGGCCAAGACGACCCGCTTCAAGACCCGCGCAGCCTAGGCCTGATTCTTGAGAGCTAGATGAGGGATCCGATGCACCTGAGCACCTGAACCGCGCCGCCAGCCACCTCTCGGCCGCGGCGGCCACACCCTGGGTCAGAGGACAAACCGTCCCGCATGCCTCCCGCCTCCCACGGGTCCCCCGAGACCAATGCCGCGGCGCCCGCGCACCCTCCGATGAGAGGACGGTGGCCCAGCCGAGCAAGTTGTCACCCGATGCTGGCCACTGCGTCGAAGTTTGGCCGGCGATCTCACCTCGTTCTCAGGGAGGTGGCCTACGGTGCGTGGCTCTGAGATCGGTCGTGGTGTGCTGGCTTACGGTGACTCTGCGTCCAGCAGCGATTTCCAGATGACGCTGATTCGCATTCCCGTCTCATTGAAGGTGCCGGCACGAATCGCCGCGATCTTCTGGGTGATCAAACTGTTGACGACCGCCTTCGGCGAGTCGACCTCGGACTACCTGGTGCATACGGTCAACCCGTATCTGGCGGTGATCGGCGGGTTCGTCGTGTTCGTCGTCGCGATGGTGCTGCAGCTGCGGACAGACCGTTACGTCCCCTGGGTCTATTGGCTGGCGGTCTCGATGGTCGCGGTGTTCGGGACGATGGCCGCTGATGTGACTCACATCGAGTTCCGGGTGCCCTACGTGGTTTCGTCGATGTTGTTTGCTGTCCTGCTGTTCTTGGTCTTCTGGAGCTGGTCGCGGGTTGAAGGGACGCTTTCGATTCACAGCATCACGACGTCGCGGCGTGAGCTGTTCTACTGGGCTGCGGTCCTCGCCACCTTCGCCATGGGGACAGCGCTCGGCGATCTCGCCGCCTACACACTCAACCTCGGCTTCCTCTCGGCCGGGATCCTCTTCGCCGTACTGTTCGCACTCCCCGGCCTGGCCTTCTACACGTTGCGGATCAACCCGATCCTCGCCTTCTGGGCTGCCTACGTGATGACGCGTCCCCTTGGCGCGTCGTTCGCCGATTGGACCGGCAAGAGCCGCAGCGCGGGCGGACTTGGGATCGGCGATGGCCCGGTCGCGGCTGTCCTGGCTCTGCTGATCGTCGCGGGCGTCGCCTATCTAACGGCGAGCCGTAGCGACCAGGTCGAGGCCGTCGAACTCGAACCCGCGTTCGCCGAAGACCCTGCCTGAGTGAGGCACTCACCCGCAACGGGCAGCGTAGGTCGCCTCAGGGGTCATCCCGGAACAACTGGCCCAGGCGAGAGTTGCCACCTCCGACCCAGCATGGTTCGCGGGCGTGCCGGTGTGCTTATGTTCGGCTCGGCCAGAATGCCCCCTTTCCTCGAGAGGTCTTTGCGCGCCCTTGCCCATAGCAGCGGCCAGGCGCATAGCTCGCCGCGCAGACGAGCGAACTCAAACGAGGGTCAGTTGACGTCGCGGCGCGCGGCGAGGCCGAGTGCGGCGAGCGCGAACGCTGCTGTCCAGGTGACCAGGGCGGCGCCGCCTGCTGCGGCGGGGAGGAGGTGGTTGGTTGTGAGTCCGATGAGGGCGTCCGAGGCGTGAGCGGGTGCGAAGCGGCCGACGGATGGGACGAAGGCGAAGAGGAGGTTTTCGGCGACGAATCCCCAGGCGAGCAGGCCGATGATCGCGCCGACCTGGTTGCGGACGACCATCCCGATTCCGACGCCGAGGGCGCCCCAGAGTGCGACTCCCGCGAGTGTTCCAAATAGCAGCAGGGCCGTCTGACCGCCGTTCAGCGCGTAGGACAAGCCGCGGCCGGTGATGGAGGCGTAGCCGATCGCGAAGCCGAGACCCTCGCCGAGGACGCCGAAGATGATGCCGGCCAGCAGGCCGGCAGCGAGCTTCGCGCCGACCACGCGTGAGCGCTTCGGTGTAAAGAGGAAGGTGGGGCGGATCGTGCCGAAGCGATACTCGCTGGTCACCAACATGATCCCCGCCAGCGCCGAGAAGACGCCGGCGAGGCTTCCGACACTGAGGAGTCCGCGCTGGTCCTCGGTGCTGGTCAGGCTTGGCGCCTTCGTCAGCAGCCCGGAAAGCAGCGAGAAGAGCAGGATCAGGGCGATCATGCCGAGCACGATCCCAACGGTCGTCCGCGTCGAGCGAATCTTCAGCAGCTCGGCCCTCGTTTGCGCGATCATGGCTGCGGCTCCGCGGTGAGCTCGAGGAAAACGTCCTCGAGCGAGGAGCCTTCCGCTACGAGCTCGTGGATCGGTACACCGGCCGCGAACGCGAGATCACCAATCTTGTTCCTGCTCACCCCGTGCACCAGCAGGCCCTGCTCGTCCACGATCGTCACGTCGATCCGGCTGCGCTCGAGCGCCTGTTGCAGCCTCGTACGTTCCGGGGTGCGGACGCGAACCGAACCGCCGACGCGCGCCGTGAGCTGCTCCAGCGACGACTCAACGACGAGCTTGCCGCGGTTGATGATCAGCACCTGGTCGACCGTCTGCGCGACCTCCGCCAGCACATGGCTCGAGACCAGCACGGTGCGGCCGCCGGTCGCGAAGACACGCAGGAAGTCGCGCAGCCAGCGCACGCCTTCCGGGTCGAGCCCGTTTGCCGGCTCGTCCAGGATCAGCAGCTCCGGATCGCCGAGCAACGACGCTGCCAATCCCAATCGCTGCCGCATCCCCAGCGAGTAGCCCTTGACGCGACGGCCCGCAGCTCCGTCGAGCTCCACCAGACGCAGCACCTCGTCGACCCGCGCGTCGGGCAAGCTCGCCGATCTGCTCAGCGTGCGCAGGTGGTCGCGACCGGAACGGCCCGGATGGAAGTCGGTCGCCTCGAGCACCGCCCCGATCCGCAGCGCCGGCTGGGCCAGCTCGGAGTACGGGCGGCCGAACACCGACGCGCTGCCGCTGCTCGGCGCGGCAAGCCCGAGCAGCATCCGCAGCGTCGTCGTCTTGCCGGCACCGTTCGGACCCAGGAAGCCGGTGATCGTGCCCGGCGCAAGCGCAAAAGACAACGAGTCCACCGCCAGCACCGAACCGAACCGCTTCGTCAACCCGTCGGCCACCACCGCGGCACCGGAAGCGGCAGGCGCTGCCGCTGCAATCCGCTCAGACAAACGCTAGGCCCTCACTTCGACAAGCTGGAGTCGGCGTAACGGGGCGTACTCGAGAACCTGGAATCTGGCTCCTTGACCACAACGGCACAGTAAGCCAAAGACGATCTCGCTCAGGGGTCATTCCGGAACACTGGCCCAGGCGAGCGTCCTCTAACCAGCCATTCCGATCCTTGACCGGACTTCCGGGGTCGACTACTGGGTTGGCCGTGGCTGCTCTCGGATAGCGATCGACGTGACCCGGACTCTCCAGCGGGTTCCGTTCTGTGACCGGTGCTTTCTGGCCCCCAGCGGGAACTGCCGCTGCGAGAAAGAGCGCGAGAACGACTGCGTGCTGGATGTGCAGAAAAGGGCTCGCCCGGGCCAGCCAAGCGGCAAGATCTTCTGAGCCTCCGCGGTCAGCGCACGATCTCGACCGGTGTCCCCGCCGGAGCCAGCGGAAGCAGTCGACGCATGTCGGCGTTGCGGAGGCGGATGCAGCCGTGGGAGGCCGCTTCGCCGATCGTCCACGGTTCGTTCGTCCCGTGGAGCGCGATCGGGCCGTCCTGGAGCCAGTCGTGCAGTACGTCGGAGTGCGCAGAGATCCCGAGCGCGGCGATGCCGAAGACGCCGTTACGGTTGTCAAGCAGCCAGCGTTCGTTTACGACAAAGCGGCCGGTGGGGGTCGGCGTCTGCGGCGCCCCGACCGCGACGCGTGCGCGCAGCAGCGGACGTCCGTAGCGGTAGGCGACGAGCCGGCGCACCGACAGGTCGACCACGAGCCTGTCGCTGACTGCGAAAACGCGTACGGCTTGTGCCTCGATCCAGCCGGTGCGCCCGTTCGGCGGTCCGGGCAACTGGACGTGGAAGAGCAGCGGCAGACAGTGCTGACCAAGGTGAGCCCCGAGCACGCCGAGCACCGTCTGGTACCCGTTGACGTCTCTCGGCGTGAGTCGCACACGCTTGTGCACCACCACGGATCTGAGAACGACGGCCGCATACGCGCGCCTCGCGGTTGGCCGGAACTCGGTGCACGAGCGATTTGTTCGCGAGCGCCTGGCCAGTCCGAGGGGCGCCGCCCAGTGCGGGGCGTCGGCGTGCGGCTCACTTCGCGGCGCCCTCGCAGCACCGCAGGCCGCAAGCAGCGTGGCGGCAACTGTGACCGCAGCAACGATGGCTGGCATACGCGTCCGCGTTCGGATACATCGGCACGTTACCGTCGATCGCGTAGAGCGAAGCCGCGACAGGCACTAAGGGACGGGTCGGCTCGCAGCCTCATAGACGCGCCCGGTGAGAGAGACTCCGCTGTCGCTGTCGCTCCGGGACAGGGACGACCGTGTCACGGATCGTCCGGTTTCGCCATCGGTGATCTCTGGGGCGCCGCAGGCTTCCTACTGCACGGACTTCCAGCTGGCTCCGGCCTGCATCGCCGACAACTCGGCGTCCAGCTGGCGCCGGATCTCGGTGAGAGGGTTATCCGGCTTCGGCTCCCCCGCACACAGCAGTGCGACCAACTCGACGAGTTGGCGCGCGACGCCCGGAGCAGCCTGAGCAGCCGCCCCGCTCGACGAGGCGCGACATTGATCCAACTTCGCGGCAAGCGCGACCGCCGCCTCCGCCAGCACCTGCCCGTTGGCGTCGAGCTCGAGCCCTTCCACGAACCGCTTGACTGCCCTAGTCACATCGCCGTCAGCGATCAGACCGGCATCGAGATTGGCGATCGTCGGCCGCGACCGGCCGTGCACGAGCCGACCCACATGCTGGACCGAGACGCCGAACCGGGCCGCAATCTCGGCTCGCCCCACTCCACCTGCATTGAGCGCGCGAACCTCCGCGACCTGAGCATCACTCAACTTCACCGGCACCTAAGCCCCCTTTCGAACCTTGAACAAACGTCTGAGCTCCGGGGAGAGATCGGGTGACGCAGCGGTGTGGATTGGAAATCTCCCTCTTCTGGGCGGCCCCCCTTTGGCGCGCGCCGCTCAGCTCGAGGGCGGCGAGGCAACTGCGGAGCCGCAAGACGGACAGAAGCTCGCGCCCTCCGGAACGGGATGACCGTCCGGGCATTGAGTGTGCGCGTGCGTGCTCTCCGTCGCCATCTCGAGCTCGGCCCGAGCCCTGCCGCCCACGGCCGGCGCGGCGGCGCTCGGCTTCGGTGCGGCTGGCTGTGCCGGTGGCAGGCTCGGTGAGCCAGCGGCGGTACTCGGCGTACTGCGGAAAGCCATTGCCAGCGCGACGACCCAACCGATGAAAGTCCAGCCCAGGAACAGGTTGACCACGACGACCGAGCCGAAGTTCGGCACCTTGCGAGAGTTGGCGATGATCGTCGGAAGGAAGTAAAGGCCGAGAATGGCGATCAGCCAGCTGATTCCGGATAACCCGCTCGCAGAAGCGACTATTGCCGACACCGTATGGTCGATTCTGGCACTCATGGAGCGGCGAGGGAAGCCTCCGGCGCATCGGCGTTAGGCGTCGAGGTCGAGCGACGTGAAGCCGTAGCCGCCTGCCCCGTCCGCGACGATCAGGACGCGCCCTCGTGCCTGCTCGGACTGCAGCCGGAGGAGCCGGTCGCGCACCTCGACGATCGGCTGCGGCAGCCACGAGCGTTCACCCTCGAACGTGCTGATCTCGCCGGGGCCGTGCTCGGCGATGATCTCGGCGTCGGATGCTGCCGGGTCGTCGATCGAGACGAATACGTCTTCGATGGCGTCATGGGCGCGGTCGTACAACGGGAGCGCGGCGCCGAGGAGCTCCGACCCTTGGACGTACCAGCCGGCGGCGGAGAGCGGCTCGGCCTTCGCGAGCAGCGCCCTGCGGCGCCGCTTCGCTTCGGCTACCTGACGGCCAAGATCTCGACGACTCACCACGGTCAACGCCTCCCGTACTGGGATTCGGATTCCGTTCCGGTCGACGGGGCTCGAGGAGCCGGTGCTCCGTCCAGCCGTTCAGGGTGGTGACTGTCGCTGCTGGCCGTCGCTCGATGAGACGGCGGCGAGCCCACGTTCGGGATCCGGGTGGTGGTGCTCGAGTCTCGGTTGTCTCGTGCGCCTGGAAGCGTACCGCGTTTCGCGGTCGCCGTTGCCGGGCGTGGCGACAGCTGCGACGCCATCTCTACGCCACCTCGATCCGGGAACGGTCCCAGTAGCGATGCGGGCCCGAGGTCGCGGAAACCGCCACGCGCCCAGTGTTCATCGGCGTTAGCGGTCGATCGTCGCCGAGCGTCGGGACGCGCGGAGGTGCTTGGGAAGCCAATGCTCTACCAACTGAGCTACGTCCGCCGGCTCTCTCGATTGTAGCCCGGCCATAATGGAGCCCCAGACAGCGATCAGCGAGACAGGGAGATTTCTGATGCCGAATACCGAGCTCCACGAGACCGCGGCCGCGCTCGTCGCCGAGGGGAAGGGCATCCTCGCCGCCGACGAGAGCACCGGCACGATCAAGAAGCGCTTCGACACGATCGGCGTCGAGTCGACCGAGGAGAGCCGGCGCGCGTACCGCAACCTCCTCTTCACCACGCCGGGCGCCGAGGAGTACATCAGCGGCGTGATCCTCTACGACGAGACGATCCGCCAGCGGGCCGACGACGGGACGCCGTTCCCGGAGCTGCTGGCCTCGAAGGGGATCATCCCCGGGATCAAGGTCGACGAGGGCGCGAAGCCACTCGCGCACGCCGAGGGCGAGACCGTGACCGAGGGCCTCGACGGGCTGCGGCAGCGGCTCGAGGAATACCACGGCCTCGGCGCGCGGTTCGCGAAGTGGCGCGCGACCTACTCGATCACCGACACGCTGCCGAGCGAGTACTGCATCTGGACGAACGCGCACGCGCTCGCGCGCTACGCCGCGCTCTGCCAGGAGGCCGGGATCGTCCCGATCGTCGAGCCCGAGGTGCTGCAGGACGGGACGCACTCGATCGAGCGGAGCGCCGTCGTCACCTCCCGCGTCCTCGCCGCGCTCTACACCGAGCTGTTCGACCAGCGGATCGACGTCGAGGGGACGCTGCTGAAGCCCAACATGGTCCTCTCCGGCTACGAGGCGCCGGAGCGCGCGGGCGTCGACGACGTCGCCGCCGCCACGGTGCACACGCTGTCCAAGCACGTGCCAGCGGCCGTGCCCGGCATCGTCTTCCTCTCGGGCGGCCAGTCGGACGAGAACGCGACCGCGCACCTCAACGCGATGAACGCGCACGGGCCGCACCCGTGGCAGCTCTCGTTCTCGTACGGCCGGGCGTTGCAGGCGCCGGCGCTGAAGGCGTGGGCCGGCAAGGAGCAGAACGTCGAGGCCGGCCAGCGGGCGTACTCCCACCGCGCGAAGATGAACTCGGCGGCGCGCACCGGCGTCTACGCGCCCGAGCTGGAGCAGGAGGCGGTCCCGGCCTAGCCGCTACTCGACCGGCCAAGGTAGGCGAGCCGGCGCGAACGAGCCCGGCCAGTCCGCGTACGCCTCGCCCGGATTCGGCGTCTCCTGCTCGACCGAGGAGCCGTGCTTCGCGGCGACCTCGCTCACGGGAAAGTTGAGCGGCTCGTCGGGCCGGGCGCCGATCATCAGAATCGCGCACGGCCCGTCGCCGGCCCCGACGAAGACGTGGCGCGTCCCGGCCGGGCAGTGGAAGAAGTCCCACCGGCGGAGCGGGCGCTCCTGCTCCTCGACGATCACTGTGCACTCGCCGGAGAGCACGAGGAACGCCTCCCGCACGCCCTCGGAGTGATACATCGCGTTCGGCTCGCCGGGCCAGACGACGTGGACGTTGACGCCGAAGCCGGTGAACGGCTGTCCCTCCGGCTCCAGCGGATAGACCGCGCCGCCCTTCGCCTCGTTGCGCACCGCGAGCGCGTCCGCGAGGTTGAGCACGAACCAGCCCTCGCCCGAGGCCGGGTTGAGCCCGTAGGGCGTGTCGTCGAACTGCGCCTCGTCCACCGGCATCAGGTGTACTCGAACCCGGTCAGGGCCGACAACTTCGCGAGCGACTGCTGCGCCACGACGCGGCGCACCGTCCCCGAGCGCGAGCGCATCACGATCGAGTCCGTGACAGCGCCCCCGGGCGTGTACCTGACCCCCTGGAGGAGCGAGCCCGTGGTGACGCCGGTCGCGGCCACGAAGACGTCCTCACCCGAGACGAGATCGTTGGTGTGGAGGACGCGCACCGGGTCGAGCCCGGCGTCCAGCAACTGCTGCCGCTCGTCGTCGTTGCGCGGCCAGAGGCGTCCCTCGATGCCGCCGCCGACGCACTTCAGCGCAGCCGCGGAAATCACGCCCTCGGGCGTGCCGCCGATCCCGTAGAGCATGTCGACGCCGGTGCCCGGTTGGGCCGCCGCGATCGCGGGGGCGACGTCGCCGTCGCGAACGAGGCGCACGCGCGCGCCGGCCGCGCGCAGCTCGGCGATCAGGCCGTCGTGCCGCTCGCGCTCGAGGACGACGACGTCGACCTCGCGCGGCGTCTTGCCGAGCGCCTCCGCGACGGCGCTCACGTTCTCGGCTGGGCTGCGCTCGATGTCGATCGCGCCGATCGCCTCGGGCCCGACCGCGATCTTCTCCATGTAGAGCGCGGCGCCCGGGAAGAGCATCGTCCCCCGCTCGGCGACCGCGATCACCGCGATCGCGTTTGGCTGCCCCAGCGCGGTCAACCGCGTCCCCTCGAGCGGATCGACTGCGACGTCGACCTCGGGGCCCTCGCCGTTCCCGACCTCTTCGCCGTTGTAGAGCATCGGCGCCTCGTCCTTCTCCCCCTCGCCGATCACGACGACGCCGCGCATCGAGACGCTGTCGAGCACGAACCGCATGGCGTCGACCGCCGCCTGGTCGGCGCTCTCCTTCTCGCCGCGGCCGATCCAGCGCGCCGCCGCCATCGCGCCCGCCTCGGTGACGCGGACGAGCTCCATCGCGATGTTGCGGTCGGGGGCCGTACGGGCGCTCACGGAGCCGGTCGCCACAACGCCGCCAGCCGCAGCGCCGCGAGGGCGAGCAGCAGGATGGCGAACACGAGCGCGAGCCAGGCTCCGTACTCGAACGCCGAGAAGCCGTTCGAGATGAGACCGCCCCAGCGCAGGTCGGCGACCGCCGAGACGCCGAGCACGCCGGCTCCCGCGATCAGGCAGAAGGAGACGAGCGCCGCGCCGTGCGAGACCCAGGCGCGCGCGAGGCCGAGCAGCTCGACGAGCACGACGGCGAGCGCGACGAGCCCGAGATCCCGTCCCAACTGGAGGTTCCAGCCCGACACCGTCTGACTGTCCTCCCCGAGCCACGGCAGGAAGAGGCAGACGAACGATCCGGCAGCCGCTGCGAGCGCCAGCAGCGAGAGCCCCCGGGCCTCATCGCCGCGGCCCACCCAGCGTACGGCCGCGCGGCCGTACGCCTGGACGGATTCTCCCAGCCCGGCCGCGTTCTCCTCAGGCGGTGTTTCCGGTGTCTCCACGAGCGGGATCCTAAGCCCTACATCCGCTCGGGTGCCTCGACGCCGATCAGGTCGAGGCAGCGCGCGATGACCGTCCGCGTCGCGAGGCAGAGGCCGAGCCGGAACGCTTCCTGCTCGCTCTCGAGCACACGGTGCTCGTGGTAGAAGCGGTGGAAGTCGTCGGCGACGCGGATCGCGTAGGCCGGGATCGCCTGCGGGCCACGCGTCGCAAGCGCGTGCCTCGTGAGCGCCGGCAGCTCGGCGAGCCGCTTGACGAGATCCCGCTCCTCGGGCGCGAGCGGGCTCACGTGCTCGGCGGACACCGCCACGTCGCCCGCGTTGCGGAGGATCCCGGCGATCCGGGCATGCGCGTACTGGACGTAGTAGACGGGGTTCTTCTGAGACCGCTCGGCGGCGAGGTTGACGTCGATCTCCATCGTCTGGTCGGGGCCGCGGTTCGCGAGATACCAGCGCGCGGCGTCGACCCCGATCTCGTCCATGAACTCGTCCAGGAGGACGACGTCGCCGCGCCGCTTCGACATCTTCGTCTGCTCGCCGCCCCTCGTCAGGTGAACGAGCTGGTAGAGGACGACCTCGACGCGCTCGGGATCGAGGCCGAGCATGCGGGCGACCGCCGCGTACCAGTTGCGCGTGCCGTGATGGTCGGCGCCGAGGACGTAGATCGCGCGGTCGAAACCGCGCTCAAGCTTGTCCACGAGATACGCGACGTCCGCGGCGCGGTACGTCGGCGAGCGGTCCTCCGAGCGCAGGAGCACCCGGTCCTCGTCGTCGCCATACGCCGACGAGCGCGCCCAGAGCGCACCGTCCTTCTCGTACGTGTCGAGCTTCGGCAGGAGCTCGGGCAGCCGCTGCTCGAGCTCGCTCTGCAGGCGGAAGCTGTCGAAGTGGACGCGGAACCGCTCGAGGGTCGTCTCGATCCCTTTCAGCATCAGCGGCACCGGGTCGCCCCGCAAGGCGGCGAGGTCGTGGACATACGCCCCCTGATAGCCGTCCTCGGGCGGCTCTTCGCCCCGGCGGACGGCCTCGACCGACGCGCGGAAGCGGTCGATCTGCGCGCCCGAGTCGTTGTAGTAGTACTCGCGCTCGACCTCGTGGCCCGCGAGCTCGAACAGACGGGCGAGCGAGTCGCCGTAGGCGCCGTTGCGAGCCGACGAGACCGGGATCGGCCCCGTCGGGTTGGCGGAGACCATCTCGACCTGCACCCGCTCCCGCGGCTCGGGACCGTCGCCGCCGAACGCCTCGCCGTCCGCGAGCATCGCGCCGAGCGCCGCCGCGAACCACTCGTCGCGCAGGAAGAGGTTGACGAAGCCCGGCCCCACAACCTCGGCGCGCTCGACCGCGTCCTGCCCTGCGGCCGCCTCCGCGATCTCGGCCGCGATGTCCCGTGGTGCGCGGCGCCGCGTCCCGGCGAGCTGCAGCGCGACGTTGGTGGCGTAGTCGCCGTGCTCGGCCTCTGCCGGCCGCTCGAGCTCGAGCTCGGCTCCGGCCGCAGCGGCGAGCGCGGCCGCGAGCGCGTTGACGGGATCAGCGGGCAACGGTCTCGCTGGGGGCGAAGAGGTCTTCCAGGGCCCGGATCTCGTCCGGCGAGCCGACGCCGATCAGCACATCGCCGACCTCGATCGGACTGTCCGGCTCCGGGGTCGTGTCGAAGCTGCCGTCCGTCTTGCGCAGCGCGATCACGATCGCCCCGGTCTCATGACGGATGCGGAGCTCACGGATCGTCTTCCCTGCGGCCCCGCAGCTGCCGCGCACCTCGATCTCGGCCAGCTGCAGGTCGGGGCCGGTCGCGGTGGTCACGACGTCGAGGAATGCGGTCACCTGCGGCTTGAGCACGAGATTCGCCATCACCTGCCCCGCGGTCGAGTACGGGAGCACGACCCGGTCCGCGCCCGCGAGGGCCAGCTTCCGCTCCGCGTCCGCGCCCGAGGCGCGCGCGACGATCGTCAGCTCGGGCCGCACCGAGCGCGCCGAGAGGGCGACGTAGAGATTGTCCGCGTCGGAGTCGGACGCGGCGACGAGCCCCTGCGCGCGCTCGAGGCCCGCCCTGCGCAGGTTCTCGTCGTGCGTCGCGTCGCCCTGCACGAGCAGCACGCCGTCCTCCCGCGCCGCCGCAACCGCATCGTCGTGGATGTCGACCACGACGTAGGGGACGCCTGCCGCCCGGAACTCCTCGCCGACGCGGCGCCCGACGCGGCCGTAGCCGCAGATGATGAAGTGGTCGTGCAGGTGCTCGATCGTCCGCTCCCTCCGCCGTTCGGCCAGCGCGCCCGTCAGGACACCGCCGGCGATCGACTCGAAGATAACCGCACCGGCGTAGGCGATGATCGTCACGCCGGCCACGACGAGCACGAGCGAGACGATCCGGGCGCTGTCATTGCTCGGGATCGAATCCAGCCCTGTGAGCGTCACCGTGACGACCGAGCGGTAGAACGACTGGAACCAGGGCTCGTGCAGCGTCTCCCGGAAGGCGATCGTCCCGACGAGAAGCGTGACGCCGACTGCAACGAGCAGCCGTGCGACCTGACGCGGACGGGCGTTCGGAGCCATGCTCCTAGTATGTGGGCATGGAAGACGACGAGCTCGGCCAACCCGAGCCGGATTCGGAAGAGCGGCGGCTCAACATCCAGATGCCGGCAGAGCTGGTCGGCGGCACGTACGCGAACTTCGCGAACGTCAGCTTCTCTCCGTACGAGTTCACGCTGACCTTCGCGCGGATCGAGCACGAGGTCGAGGAGGGTGACGTGCCGGGCGCGGTCGTCGCCAGGGTCAACGCCTCGGCCCGGTTCATCCCGGAGCTGATCGCGGCGCTGCAGGATTCGTACTCGAAGTACGTGACGCGCGAGGGCATCCGGAACCTGCCGGAGGCGCCGGGCCACTCGGACGACGCCCCGGACGAGAACTGACGCTCTCCTTCGTCCCGTCGTATGCGGTGCTCTGCGCCGTGCAGGCCGCGACGGTTGCGGCACCGGCACGCCAGGCGCGCCCGTTCGGACGAAGCTGGGTGTGGCTCGCCGTCCCGGCGGTGCTGCTCGGCGGCGGCGTGCTGATCATCAATACGGTCCCCCAAGGTCCGCACGCTCTTGCGCGCCTGGCGACCTTCGGAACGCCCGTGCTCGCCGCCGCGGGCGGGATCTGCAAGGGCAGCCGCCGCTGGTGGCTCTGGCCGCCGGCCGCAGTCGGGCTCTGGTTCGTGGCCTGGCTGGCGAGCGGCCTCGTCCGCGACGCAGCGGGCACGACGCTGATCGCACTCGCCTGCCTCGCAGCCGCCTCCGGCATCGCGATGGTCGCGCCGGCCTGGTCGATCCGTGTGGGTCTGATCTGTCTTGCGGTCCTCGACATCCTGCTCGTCTGGGCGACGCCGAGCGTGCAGCGGGCGTCGAACACGCTCGAGCAGGTGCAAAGCCCCATCGCCGCCGGGAGATCTCTTCCGGCACTGCAGCAGGTGAGCTTCGGCCACGCCTTCATGGGCTGGCTCGACCTGCTGGCCCCCGCGCTGCTCGGCGTCGTCGTGGCTGGGCGGACGAAGCTCGGCGCCGCCGTCGTCACCGGCGTCGCCGCCGGCCTCTGGGGGCTGCTCTTCTACGTCACCGACGTGGTCGCAGCGACGGTGCCCGTTCTCGCCGGGCTAGCGTACGCCGCTGTCGATGCGCATCGCAATCGTCTCCGACATCCACTCGAACCTGCGCGCGCTGGAGGCGGTCCTCGCGGCGATCGACCAGGAGGCACCTGACGAGCTCTGGTGCCTCGGCGATCTCGTCGGCTACGGAGCCCGGCCGAACGAGTGCTGCGCCGCGATCGCGGCGCGGGCCGACGTCTGCCTGGCCGGCAACCACGATCTCGCCATCCGGGGAACGATCGATCTCGCGGAGTTCGGCGGCGAGGCGGGCGTCGCCGCGACCTGGACACGCAGCGTCCTCGCACCCGAGGCACAGGCGCTGCTCGACCGCCTGGAGCCACAGGGCTCTGCCCACGGCGTCGCGCTCTACCACGGCTCGGCCCGCGACCCCGTCTGGGAGTACGTCCTCGGCGACGAGGGCGCGCGGGCGACGCTCGAGCTCGCGGGCTCGCCGCTCGTGCTCGTCGGCCACAGCCACGTCGCGCTGCAGGTCGTGCAGTCGGGCGACGAGCTCCAAGGCGGCCTCGCGCCGGCAGGCACCGAGCTCGCCCTCGAAGGCGCGCGGGCGCTGCTCAACCCCGGCTCAGTCGGCCAGCCGCGAGACGGCGATCCGCGGGCCGCGTACCTCCTGCTCGACCTCGAGACACACCACGCGAGCTTTCGCCGCGTCGGGTACGACGTCGAGCAGACGCAGCGCGAGATCCGAGACGCAGGCCTGCCCGAGATGCTCGCCGCCCGGCTCACGCTCGGGCTGTAGCTTCTAGGCCGCCGGGAGAGCGGGCGGTGCGAGCACGGGCACCGGCACGAGGCTGGGCGCTGCAACTGAGGCCGCAGCCGCAACCGTGGGAACCTCGCGCTCCTCGTAGAACTCGATCCCCTCGCGGGCGAGAGCGAGCTGGACGTCTTCGCGCGCCTTCCAGATCCGCCACTTGACCGTTGCGAGCGTCACTTCGAGCGAGTCGGCAATCTCGGTGTAGGAGAGCCCGACCACGTCGCGCAGCAGGAGCGCCATCTTCAGGTCGACGCTGAGCGCCTCGACCGCGCGCCAGACGGCGTCGATCGCCTCGAGCCGCTCGAACGGCGCGTCGACGACCTCGAGCGGCGGGATGTCGTCGAGATCCACCACCGCCCGCGGACGGCGCTCGGTCGCCCGCAACTCGTCGAGCACGCGGTTCTTCGTCACCTGGAAGAGCCACGTCGTGAACTTCGAGCCGTGCGAGAAACGTGGCAGGCCCTGGAAGACGCGGAGGAAGACCTCCTGCGTCAAATCCTCGGCGAGCGAACGGTCACCGACCATGCGCAGCACGTAGTTGTAGACCGGAATTTGATAGGCGCGGACGATGATCGAGAAAGCTCGTTCATCGCCCCGCTGCGCCTTCCGCAGTACGCCGAAGTCTGGCTGGGGCAGCGACAAGGTGGCGGCAGTATAGACCGATTGTTTACGGGATTTGTACGAGATTTTTACCGGACATCTCAGTTGGCGCATCTAGGCCAAGGAGCGCCAGAATCGTCGGCGCGACGTCGGAGAGCTCGCCGTCACGCAAACCGGCCTGGGGAGCGGTCAGGATCACCGGCACCGGGTTCGTCGTGTGGGCCGTGTGCGGGCTTCCGTCCTCCTGCAGGAGCGTTTCCGCGTTGCCGTGGTCGGCGATGACGAGCGAGACACCGCCCGCGCGTTCGACCGCGTCGAGGACGCGTCCGAGGCACTCGTCGGCCGTCTCCACCGCTTCCACGACGGCCGGAATCACGCCGGTGTGCCCGACCATGTCCGCGTTCGCGAAATTGACCACGACGAAGCCGTATCCGTCCTCCTCGATCGCACGCACGACGCGGTCGGCGACCTCAGGCCCGGACATCTGCGGCTTGTGGTCGTAGCTCGGCACGTCGCGCGGCGAATCGACGAGGATCCGGTCCTCGCCGGCGAACGGCTCCTCGCGCCCCCCGTCGAGGAAGTACGTGACGTGCGCGTACTTCTCCGTCTCGGCCGAGTGGAGCTGGCGGATCCCGTGCGCCGCGAGCACCTCGGCGAGCGTGTTCTCGACGACGTGCTCGGGGAAGGCGACCGGGAAGTCGAAGTCGGCGCGGTAGCGGGTCATCGTCGTCAGGTCGACGCCGAGCTCGGCGAGCTTCTCGGAGAGCTGGCGCGTGCGGTCGGGGCGGAAGTTGAAGAAAATCGCGGTGTCGCGCTCGGGATCGAGGCGCGGGCGGCCGTCGATGACGACCGGCTCGATGAACTCGTCCGTGACGCCGCGGTCGTAGCTCGCCTGCACCGCAGCGACGGGATCGTCCGCGTGCTCGCCCTCGCCGGCCACGATCGCGCGGAGCGCGCGCTCGGTGCGGTCCCAGCGCTTGTCGCGATCCATCGCGTAATACCGCCCCGCCACCGTCGCGATGCGGTCGACCGGCAGCTCGACCAGGTCGTGCACCGCCGAGTGTGGCGACACGTCGCGCCCGTCGGTGAACGTGTGAATCCACGTCTTCTCCGGGGCGAACGTGAGCAGCGCCTGAAGGTGGTCGATGTGCGAATGGACCCCGCCGTGCGAGACGAGCCCGAGCAGATGGACGTTTTCGCCGCGCTCGAAGGCGCCGCGCAGGACCTCGTTCTCGAAGAGCTCGCCGGACTCGATCGCCTTGTTCACGCGCACGAGATCCTGGAAAAGGATCCGCCCCGAGCCGATCGTCAGGTGCCCCACCTCGGAGTTGCCCATCTGCCCCTCCGGCAGGCCGACGGCCGGGCCCGAAGCGACGAGCTGCGCGTGCGGGAAGTCATGCCACAACCGGTCGAAGACGGGCGTGTCCGCGAGCTCGATCGCGTTGCCGGGGCCGGGCGGCGCGATTCCCCAGCCGTCGAGGATGACGAGCGCTACGAGGGGATACGTGCTGCCGTCTCGCATATCGCCTTGAAGGAGTCGACGTCGAGTGAGGCCCCGCCGACGAGCGCGCCGTCGACGTCGGGCTGCGCGAGCAGCGTGCCGGCGTTGTCCGGCTTGACCGAGCCGCCGTAGAGAACCGGCGCCTCGAGCAGCGACTTGATGAAGGCGTGCGCCTCCTGCGCCGTCTCCGGCGTCGCAGTGAGACCGGTGCCGATCGCCCAGACCGGCTCGTACGCGAGCACGAGCGCGGGATGCGGCTCGAGCACCGACAGCTGGCGGCGGAGGACGTCCTCGGTCTCCCCCGCCTCGCGCTGCTCGTGCGTCTCGCCGACACACGCGATCACGCGCAGGCCGGCCTCGAGCGCCGCAACGGCGCGCTTGGCGACGGTCTCGTCGGTCTCGCCGAAGTACTGCCGCCGTTCGGAGTGGCCCACGAGGGAGCCGACGACGCCGAGCTCGAGCAGCAGCGGCGCGGAGATCTCGCCCGTGAACGCACCTTCCTGCTCCCAGTGCACGTTCTGCGCGTACGTCGTCAGGCCGGCGGCCACGCAGTCGCGCAGGCGGGTAAACGGCGGACAGACGACCGCGTCGAGCCCCGCGAGCGCAGCGGGGTCAGGCCCGCGAAACATCTTCCAGTTGCCGGCGATGAGCATCGAGAGATCCTAGGCCGACGGGATAGCCGCCACGCCCGGTAGCTCCTTGCCTTCGAGCAGCTCGAGGCTCGCGCCGCCGCCGGTCGAGACCCACGAGACGCGGTCGGCGAGGTCGAGCTCGTTCAGCGCGCGCACGGAGTCGGCGCCGCCGACGACCGAGAACGCGGCCTGGTTCGCGGCGACCGCCTCGGCGACGGCCTTCGTGCCTTCCGCGAACGGCGGCCACTCGAAGACGCCCATCGGCCCGTTCCAGAAGATGGTGCGCGCCTCCTCGATCCGCTCCACGAACCGGGTGCGGGTCTCGGGCCCGATGTCGAGGCCGAGCCAGCCGTCCGGCAGCTCCTCGTAGGCGTAGATGCGCGACTCGGCGTTACGGGCGAACTCGGCGGCTCCGACGACGTCGACGGGTAGCTCGACGTCAAAGCCGAGCGGGCTCCCGTCGCGCAGCTCCTCGGCCATCTTGCCGCCGATGAGCACCGTGTCGGCCCGGCCGCCGAGGTTGCGCAGCACGCCGAGCTTGTCCTCGACCTTGGCACCACCGGAGACGAGCACGAACGGCCGCTCGACCTCTCCGAGCAGGCGGCCGAGATGCTCGAGCTCGTCCAGCAGCAGCAGGCCCGCGTAGGCCGGCAGCAGGTGCGTGACAGCCTCGGTCGACGCGTGGGCCCGGTGCGCCGAGCCGAACGCGTCGTCGACGTAGAGGTCGCAGCCGGCAGCGAGCTCGCGCGCGAAGCGCTCGTCGTTCGCCGTCTCGCCCGGATCGAAGCGCGTGTTCTCGAGCACGTGGACCCGCTCGTTCGGCAGGAGCTCTCGCAGCCGCGCCGCGACCGGCGCCATCGCGTACTTCGCGCGGTCCTCCTCCGTTTTCGGCCGGCCGAGGTGCGAGCAGACTCGGACCGCGGCCGCGCCTTGCCCGAGCAGGAGCTCGAGCGTCGGCAGCGAGGCCCGGATGCGGGTGTCGTCGGCGACCCGGCCGTCCTCGAGCGGCACGTTCAGATCCGCGCGGACCAGGACGGTCTTGCCCGCGACGTCGGCGTCGCGAACCGAACGCGGCATGCGCATCGCTCGTCCTACGCCTCGACGGCGGCCGGCAGCGTCGCCCCGATCTTCTCCACGAGATCGACGAGGCGGCAGCTGTAGCCCCACTCGTTGTCGTACCAGGAGAAGACCTTCACGAGCGGGCCGTTCGCCATCGTGAGGCCGCTGTCGAAGATCGACGAGTACGACGAGTGGACGATGTCGCTCGAGACGATCGGCTCGTCGGTGTACTGGAGGATCCCCTCGAGGTCGCCGGTGTCGGCCTTGCCGCGGAAGAGCTCGTTGACCTCCTCGGCGCTGGGCTCGGCGCCGATCTGTGCCACGAGGTCGACGATGGAGCCGGTCGGGACCGGCGCGCGCATCGACATGCCGTCGACCTTCCCCTTCAGCTCCGGGAGCACGACTCCGATCGCGCGGGCGGCACCGGTCGAGGTCGGGATGAGGTTGATCGCCGCAGCACGTGCGCGGCGGAGGTCCTTGTGCGGCAGGTCGAGAATCTGCTGGTCGTTCGTGTACGCGTGGATCGTCGTCATGAAGCCGCGCTCGATCCCGTACGCCTCGTGCAGGATCTTCGCCACCGGGGCTACGCAGTTCGTCGTGCAGGAGGCGTTCGAGATGATGTGATGCTGCTCAGGGTCGTACTCCTCGTCGTTGACGCCGAGGACGATGGTGAGGTCGGGATCGGTGGCGGGGGCGGAGATCACGACCTTCTTGGCACCTGCCTGGAGGTGCTTCTCCGCGTCGGCACGCTTCGTGAAGAGCCCGGTCGACTCGATCGCGACGTCGATGCCGAGCTCCGCCCAGGGCAGGTCCGCGGGGTCGCGCTCGGAGACGAACCTGATCTCGTGCCCGCCGACGGTGATCGAGTCGTCGCCGGCCTCGACCGGCACGTCGAGATTGCCGAGGACGGAGTCGTGCCGGAGCAGGTGCGCCATCGTCTTCGTGTCGCCGATGTCGTTCGCGGCCACGATCTCGAAGTCGCCGCCCTGCTGCAGCTGGGCCCGCAGGAAGTTCCTGCCGATCCGGCCGAAGCCGTTGATCCCCACCCTCGTCTTCGCCATCTCGGAGCCCCTCTCGTCTCGTCGTCCGTTGCCAATCGAGTCTAACCGCGCCCGAGCGGGAGAAATCCGTAGCTCTCCGCAGTCTTTCGTGCGGCCTTCCGCGCCAGTCGGCGGGCGGACCGGGAAGCTCCGAGGACGACCCTCCCGGCCCCTCACCCGCTCGAGACCTGACGGCAGACGGGGTCTGAATCCGCCGCCGGACGAGCGAGAACCCGCCGAGGCGAGTATGACTCGCGCGCTGTTGCCGCGCTAGGCGACCTACAACGCATAGCGAGATTCTTCAGAAGCGGGAAAGCTCCTGCAAACGGCGCAATCTCCGATAGGCCGCAGCCTTCGACAGAGCGGGCTTGCAACGGCGCGCCAGCTCCGCGGTCGAGGCGGTGGGATGGCGGAGACGAAGGAGCGCGATCTCGTGCAGGTCGTCTGGGAGCGTGTCGACGTCGAGACGGTGCAGCGCCTCGAGCTGCGCGTGCGCCGCCCGGCCCGTGCGCACCAGGTTGGCGTGGTCGGCGTTCGCGAGCCGGTTGGCGTCGGCGCGGGTCGCGGCGAGCACGGCCTGTTCCTCGAGCGCGAGCACCAGGTCGACGGCCCCGGCCGCCACCAGGAGGTCAGCGATCGCCTCGGTTCCCTTGGCATAGGCAGTCGCGTGGGAGCTCCGCTCCTGGAGGTGAAGCTCGGCGCCGAGGCGGGTCACGATCGCGGCGAGGAAGCGCGCTCCGTCAGGTTCGGCGGTGCGGATCTCGAGGTGCGGGTCTCGTGGTCCGCTGAGCGTTCCCGAGCCGAGCAGAGCGCCGCGGAGGTAGGCGGCAGCGCAGCAGCGCCGGGAGACGACGCGGTTCGGCGGGCGGCCGAGCGGTCGGTGGGAGCGGTCGAGGACGCCGGCGCGATACAGCGTCGTGTGGGCGTCCTCCGAGCCCTCCACGTGGAGCTGGTAGCGGGTCGCCCGGTCGAAAGCTCGGCGCGGGTAGGTGCGGATCTCGGACCGCACGTCGCAGGCGCGCAGCAGCGCGAAGGCGCGGCGCGCGACGGTCGAGGTCGAGACGTCGAGGTGGACGTCGACGCTGCCGCGGCCGCGCAGATGCGCACGGCCGGCGACGTGGAAGAGACCGGAGAGCTCGGCGAGCCGGTCGCACTCGTTCGCCGGAGCGATCGCCGCGAGCTCCTCCCGCAGGTCGTCAGACAGCGTGGGCATAGCCCTCGAGCGCCAGCAGTCGCCGCTTGTACCCGGTGCCGTAGGAGCCGTACGGCCCGAGGCCGCCGACGGCGACGACGCGGTGGCACGGGACGAAGATGGAGAGATGGCTGCGAGCGCAGAAGCTCCCTGCGGCCCGCGCCGCCCCGGGCGCGCCCGCCAGCGCTGCAAGCTCCCCGTACGTCACGACCTCGCCGCGAGGGACGGTGCGGAGCGCGGTCGCGCAACGCGCGTGGAAGTCGGTCTCGTACTCGAGATCAACCGGCACCTCCTCGAGCGGCACGGGCTCGCCGGCGAAGTACGCCTGCAGCAGCTGCACGACTTCGTCGACGAAGCCTCGATCTCCGCGTGACGTGTTCTCTGGTACAGCGGTGACAGCCCCTTGCCCCGGGTGGGTGGGGGTTTGGGACGGGTCCACCGATGCGCCCACGCCGCCTGATTCCGGCCGCGACGCACGCGGCCACGGCAGGTCGTGCCAGACGACGCGCCCGCCCGAGAGCACGAGCTCGCCGACGCCCCAGCCCTCAGCCTCGTAGGCCACCTGCGTCACCACCATGACCACGAATCCTAGGGAGGGGCGGCGGAGCAGTGACTGTGCTGCAGGGCCGCGCTGAGCGCGCCGCGACTCCTCGCTTCGCTCGTCGGCCGGCTGTGCCGGCTGCGGCGTCCTCGGTCGCGCCGATAGGACACCGCCATCGGCGCTCCGTGCGTCCTTGCCTCGCGACGCCCATCGCACCCTGCGACGAGCACCGCCCCACCACCCCTCCCTAGAATCGTCACAGTGAGTGCCCACGGCATCTTCCGAGTCCCCGAGCCCCACAATGAACCGGTGCTCGGTTACGAGCCCGGCAGCCCGGAGCGCGCCGAGCTCCGGCGCCGCCTCGACGAGCTCTCGGCCCAGCGCCTGGAGCTCCCGCTCGTCATCGGCGGCGAGGAGGTCCGCACCGCCGACACGTTCGAGGCGGTCATGCCGCACAGGCGCAGCCACGTCCTCGCCGACGTCCACAAGGGCGGCGCCGCCGAGGTCGACCGTGCGATCGCCGCTGCGGCCGACGCGTGGGAGGACTGGTCCCGGACGCCGTGGGAGGAGCGCGCAGCGGTCATCCTTCGCGCCGCCGAGCTCCTCGCCGGCCCCTGGCGGCAGACGCTCAACGCGGCCACGATGCTCGGCCAGTCGAAGACCGCGCACCAGGCCGAGATCGACTCCGCCTGCGAGCTCATCGACTTCTGGCGCTTCAACGTCCAGTTCATGACCCGCATCTACGAGGAGCAGCCCATCTCGTCGCCCGGCGTCTGGAACCGGCTCGAGTACCGGCCGCTCGAGGGGTTCGTCTTCGCCGTCACGCCGTTCAACTTCACGGCGATCGCCGGGAACCTCCCCACCTCGGCCGCGCTGATGGGTAACACCGTCGTCTGGAAGCCCGCCTCGACCGCCGCCGTCAGCGCGCACTTCCTCATGAAGCTGTGGGAGGAGGCCGGTCTGCCGCCGGGCGTGATCAACCTCGTGTCCGGCTCGGGCGCCGCTGTCGGCGATCCCGCCCTCGCGAGCGAGCACCTCGCCGGCATCCACTTCACCGGCTCGACCCCTGTCTTCCAGGGCATGTGGAAGTCGGTCGGCGAGAACATCGCCCGCTACCGCAACTACCCGAGAATCGTCGGCGAGACCGGCGGCAAGGACTTCATCGTCGCGCACCCGAGCGCCGACGCCGAGGCGGTAGCCGCTGCCATCCTCCGCGGCTCCTTCGAATACCAGGGCCAGAAGTGCTCCGCCGCTTCCCGCGTCTTCGCGCCCGCCAGCCTCTGGCCCCAGGTGCGCGATCGGGTCGTGGAGGAGATCGGCGACATGAAGATGGGCGACGTCGCCGACTTCTCCAACTTCGTCGGGGCAGTGATCGACGCCGGCTCGTTCGCCACCCAGAAGGAGGCGATCGAGGAGGCCAAGGCGTCCGGCGGCACGGCGCAGGTGATCGCCGGCGGGAACTACGACGACAGCGACGGCTGGTTCGTCGAGCCGACGGTGATCGAGACGTCGGACCCGAACTTCCGGACGATGAGAGACGAGCTGTTCGGTCCGGTGGTCACGGCCTTCGTCTTCGACGACGCGCGCTACGAGGACACGCTCGACCTCATCGACCAGGGGACGACCTACGGGTTGACGGGCGCCGTCTTCGCGCGCGATCTCGCTGCGATCGAGGCGACGAAGGACCGGCTCCGTTACGCCGCGGGCAACTTCTACGTCAACGACAAGCCCACCGGGGCCGTCGTGGGGCAGCAACCGTTCGGCGGCGCACGCGCTTCCGGCACCAACGACAAGGCCGGCTCGATGTGGAACCTGATCCGCTGGGTCAGCCCACGCACGATCAAGGAGACGTTCGTGCCGCCGCGCGACTACCGCTACCCGTTCCTCGGGCCGGAGCCCGACGGCGACCGCTAGCGCATGTCGAAGACGGCGCTGCCCAGCAACCGACTTCGATTCCCGCCCGAAGCAACCCGCGCCTGCACGATCCACTTCCCGCGCGTCAACGTGACGTAGCCGGACTCGGACCAGTCGTGGCGCCGCATCCGCGCGGGATAGAGCGGCAGATAACCCGCTCCCCCCGCGGCGAGGCCGGACTTCGCGACCTCCCGCTCGGACATACCGTCCCGACCACCGTCTGCCATGAAGAAGCCAAACCGGAGGGGTGTGCCGTCCGCGCAACGCGTGCCGAACAGCCGGATTCGGTTCCTGTGGGCTCCTGCAGACGGTTCGATCCTCACCTTCGTAGGGCGGCCCGCCTTGCACGACGGGACATCGAGCCAGATCAGGTGACCCACGCGCTGCGCATGGGCGAGACGACCGGTTGAAGTCTAAGGCGTGGGGCGCCGCATACGACCGAGCGCTTCGTCAGTGGCACCGGCGGCAACTTGAACGACGCAGGCGACGCAGACCCGCAAGCCGCAGTGGTCAGAACGAGGATGGCGAGAGGGACTCCTCGCTTCATGGCCGGATTGCTACGCGCGGGCAGCGCCGCCGCCGGCTTTGTGCAGCTGGGCGTAGACGCTGCGCGCGACCTTCGCGGGCACGCCGGGGACGCCCTCGAGCTCCTCGGGCGCCGCCGCGAGCATCGCGTCGACCGAGCCGAAGTGGTTGAGGAGCGCCCGCCGCCGCGCCGGGCCGACGCCCTCGAGCTCGTCGAAGAGGGACCCGAAGCCGCGCGACTCCCGCCGCTGCCGGTGGAAGCCGACGGCGAAACGGTGCGCCTCGTCGCGAATCCGCTGCAGGAGCTGGAGCCCCGGATCGTGGCGTGAGAGGACGACCGCCCGCGACCGCCCGGGCACGAAGACCTCCTCCTCGCGCTTCGCGAGCGCGATCACGGCGACGCGCGGCAGGTCGAACGCCCGCATCGCCGCGAGCGCCGCGGCGAGCTGGCCCTTGCCGCCGTCGACCACGACGAGGTTCGGCGTCGCCGCGAACGACTCGTCGTACCCCTCGGCGGTGACTCCGTTCGCGAGCCGCGCGAACCGTCGCGAGACCATCTCCCCCATCGCGGCGAAGTCGTCCATCCCCTCCTGGCCGCGGATCGTGAACTTGCGGTAGTGCGCCTTCTTCGGCAGGCCGTCCTGGAAGACGACCAGCGAGCCGACGTTGTCCTGCCCCATCGCGGTCGAGATGTCGAAGCACTCGATGCGGAGCGGCAGCGATTCGAGGTTGAGCGTCTCGCGCAGCTGCTCGAGCGCCTCAACGCGGCGGAGCCGGCGCTGCTCGCCCTGCGCGAGGTCGCTCGTCAGCACGTGGAGCGCGTTCTCGTCGGCGAGGCGCTGCAGGCGGCGCTTCTCGCCGCGCTCTGCCGTCCGGATCTCGACCCGCGCCCCGCGCCGCTCGCCCAGGAGCTCGGCGAGCGCCGAGAGGTCTCCGGCATCGCTCGGCACGACGATCTGCGGCGGCACGCTCGGCGCGCTCCCGTAGTACTCGAGGCCGAACGACTCGAGGATCGTCGTCACGTCCTGCCCGCCGACGTTCTCGAGATGGAACGAGTGGCGGTCGACCATCTTGCCGCCGCGGAGCGGGAAGACCTGGACGACGGCACGGTCACCCTCGGCCGCGAAGCCGACCACGTCGACGGTGCCGACCGACTGCCGTTCGACCGCCTGCCGCTCGACGAGGTGCTGCACGGAGAAGAGCCGGTTGCGATAGCGCGCCGCGTCCTCGAAGCGCTCGTCCGCCGCCGCCTCCTGCATCCGCCGCTCGAGCTCGCGCTGGATCGGCTTCACGTCGCCGGAGAGGAACTCGATCACGCCGT
This sequence comes from uncultured Actinomycetes bacterium, assembly GCA_963796555.1. Taxonomy (GTDB): domain Bacteria; phylum Actinomycetota; class Thermoleophilia; order Gaiellales; family Gaiellaceae; genus Palsa-739. The sequence goes on from CAWCLZ010000006.1 coordinate 29,719, forward strand.
CGACGATGCCGCGGTAGTCCTCTTCCGACACGTACCCCACGCAGGGCGCGAGACAGCGGTCGATGTGGTAGTCGAGGCACGGGATGCCGCTGTGCCGCCCGGGCTTCGGCCCCTCACACGGCCGGTAGCGGAAGACGCGGTTGAGGACGTCGAGCGTCTCGCGCACCTTCTTCGCGTTCGCGTACGGGCCGAAGTACCAGACGCCGGGCCGGTGCCGCTCGCGGGTGAACATCACGCGCGGATACTCGTCCTCGACGGTGACGGCGATGTACGGGAACGACTTGTCGTCGCGCAGGCGGACGTTGAACGGCGGCCGGTGGCGCTTGACGAGGTTCTGCTCGAGATGGAGCGCCTCGACCTCGGTGCCCGTGACGATCACCTCGACGTCCGCGACGCGGCCGGGCAAGCTCTGAATCTGCGGGCGGCCGTCCGTCGTCCGCTGGAAATAGGAGCGGACGCGCGGGCGCAGCGACTTCGCCTTGCCCACGTAGAGCACCTCGCCGTCCTCGTCGCGGAACAGGTAGACACCCGGCTTCGCCGGAAGCGACTTCAACTGGTTTTCGACCCGGGCGGCCACGACGGCCACCGTAGCCACCACGGTCGCCGGAGGCGGGCGGGTCTTCCGGCCGGGCGTCGTCGGCTTTGTCGACGGCGCTTCCAGCCTTTCTAGACCGCTGCGATCACAGGCTCGGGCTCGGCCTCGACGACGAGCCGGCCGTCCTGGTAGACGCGTTCGATGCGCCCCGCGAGGTCACCGAAGTCGAACGGGTCGCCCGCGACGACGACGAGGTCGGCGCGCTTCCCGGGCTCGATCGTCCCGAGCTCGCTCTCGAGGCCCATCAGCTCGGCGGCGCTCCGCGTCGTGGCAACGAGCACGTCCTCCGGGCTCATGCCCTGGTCGGCCATCAGCTGCAGCTCCTCGAGGTTCGTGCCGTGCGGGACGACCCCGGCGTCGGTGCCCATCGCAACCTTGACGCCGGCCGCGACGGCGCGCCGGAAGGAGTCCTGGTGCGCCTCGATCACTTCGCGCGACTTGGTCACGGCCACCTCGGGGATCGACGCGCCTGCCTCGGCGGCCTTGATCACGCCGTGCGGCGCGACGAGCGTCGGCACCAGATACGCGCCGCGGTCGAGCATGAGCTGGATCGCCTCGTCGTCGAGGTAGATGCCGTGCTCGATCGAGCGCACGCCGGCGCGAACCGCGTTCTTGATCCCCACGATCGACTGCGCGTGCGACATGACCCAGAGCCCCGCGGCCGCGGCCTCCGCACAGATCGCTTCGATCTCCTCGACGTCGAAGCCGGGCTGCTGCGGCTTGTCGCGCGGCGAGAGGACGCCGCCGGAGGTCGCGATCTTGATCACGTCGGCGCCGGCGCGCACGAGCTCGCGCACCCGCCGCCGGGCCTCGTCGGGCCCGTCGACGATCGACCCCGGCACGCCGGGATACGCCGGGAACGGCTCGGCCAGGGCGCCCGAGGGAAGCCACCCGTCGCCGTGACCGCCGGTCTGGCTCAGCATGGTGATCGAGATCTGGATGCGCGGCCCGGCGATGATCCCCTCCTGGAGCGCCGTCTTCACGCCGAGGTCGGCACCGCCTGCGTCGCGGACGGTCGTGATGCCGAGGCGCAGCGTCGCGTCGAGGTTCCGGATCGCGTCGTAGAAGCGGTACGAGAACGGCTCCTGCATCATCCGCCAGAAGTCGACGTGGCCGAACATCACGTGCACGTGCGTGTCGAAGAGGCCCGGCAGGAGCGTCGAGCCGCCGACGTCGACCTGGTCGTCGCCGTCGAGCCCGACGCCGACCTCGACGATCTGCCCGTCGACCACCGCCACGTCGGCCTCCGCGACCGCCGCGCCGGTTCCGTCGAACACCCGTCCGCCGGCGAATACCGTCCTCACCTGGGCTCCCTTCGCTCGCTCCTGCAGGAGAGCCAAGCCTATCCGCGCGGCTAGCATTCGCACCGTGGAGGGTCAGTACGTCGCGTACACGTTCTCGCGGGTCGATCCCGCCTGGCGGCGGCTCCCCGTCGAGGAGCGCCAGACGCACAAGGACGAGTTCGCCGAGGTGGTGGAATCGTTCGCCGACCGGTTCGAGCACCTGCGCGCGTACACGACGACGGGCGTCCGCCCGGACTCCGACTTCTTCCTCTGGAAGATCGCGGAGCGCTACGACTCGCTCGAGGAGCTCGGCACCGCGCTGAACGGGACGGCGCTCGCCGGCTGGCTCGAGACGCCGTACTCGTACCTCGCCACGACGAAGGCGTCGCAGTACACGAGCGCCCGCAAGGCGCGGAAGATCACGCCGCACGGGCTCCCCTACCTCGTCGTCTACCCGTTCGTGAAGGTGCGGCCCTGGTACGCACTGCCCGAGGCCGACCGGCAGCGGGCGATGGAGGAGCACATCCGGATCGGCCGCGAGGAGTTCCCGGGGATCAAGAACCACACGACGTACTCGTTCGGGATCGACGACCAGGAGTTCATGACCGCGTTCGAGTGCGAGGAGCCGGCCGACTTCATGCACCTCATGCTGCGCCTGCGCGACAGTGAGGCGTCCCGCTACACGGAGCGCGACACGCCGATCTTCGTCGGCCGCTACGTGCAGATCCGCGAGGTGCTCGCCGCGCTCGACGGCGCCTCGGCCCGCGTCGAGGCCTAGCTCCCCTAGACGTACGTGTGCTGGTCGCGCCACGTCCGCCACATTGCGAAACCGCAGAGCACGAGGATCGCGACAAACGCGAAGACCTCGTAGCCGACGGCGCCGCCGTACCAGTAGACGCCGACATCGGCGACGGCCACGATCGCCGCGCCGTAGAAGACCCACTGCGCACGCGGCGGCCACAGCGAGATCCCCTCCCGCCGCTCACGCCACATCAGGAAGATGAAATAGGCGATCGCGAGGATGAAGGCGACGCGCGCGATGATGCCGAGCGCGATCAGCGTCTTCTCGAGGTGAAGCACGACGACCACCGCGGCGACCGCCGCGAGGATCAGCATGCCGCGCAGGAACGGGTTGAGGCGGGAGAAGAACCGGCTCATGTGGCAGTCATGTACGCCCGCACCGCGAGCGCTCCTGCCACCAGGGTGGCTCCGGTGAACCAGAGGAGACGGCCGCGACGCTCGGTCGGCGCGTACATCCACGGCGCGAGCACGGCGAGCAGCGCGAGCGTCCCGTACAGGTAGTGGAGCTTGTCGGCCGCCCGATGGTGGCTCGACAGGAGCAGGAGGCCGAGCCCGACCTGGGCGACGAGCAGCGTCTGGGCGAGCGCCAGCAGGTGCGTGAGGAGCCCGTGCGCCTCCCGGCGGCGGTAGTACGTCCAGGCTCCGACGGCCGCCGCCCCGAACGTCACGGCCAGGACTGCGAACGCGACCGCGTGGTGGACGCCGACCATGGCCCGGCGGAGCCTAGCGGCGGCGTCGACCGGCGCCGGGAGTGAGCGCCTCGTCGCACCTAGCGCACGTGCTGTCCCCGATCGGCGAGGCGCTCATGCGGAGCTTGTTCCCGCTGTTCCAGCGCTCGTAACAGCTGCGCGGCCCGCCTGCGCAGCGGCCCGACCTGCGCCCGGTAGTCCTCGTCAGAGACCTTGCCCGTCCGGTGGTCGAACTCGAGCTCCTTCAGGGCCGAGAGCGCGTGGTCTCGCTCCTCCGCGAGCGCGAGCCGCTGCCGGGCCTCGGGCGCGAGCTCGTCGAGCCGGTCGCTGGCGGGAGACGGGTCGCGCAGGAACGGGCGTGCGACGAAGACGACGGCGACGACCGCGAGCATCGCCGCCACGGCGAGCGCCCACTGCACGGCTAGATCCCGGCCGGCGCGGCGCCGGCCGCGTAGCGCGCCGCGAGCCGACGCTGTTCGACTGCGTCCGGCCACATCGCGATCAGCGCGCCCGCGACGAAGACGAAGCCTGCAACCCAGATCAGGTTGATGAGCGGCTTCACGAGGACCTGGAGGTCGATGTTGGTCGTACCCTTCACGAGCGCGGCCTTGGTGAAGACGTCGCCGAGCGACCGCGGGTCGTGGTAGATCGAGGCCTCGTTCGTGAACCCCTCGATGAAGTAGTGGTTGACCCCCGGCTGGAGCTGGAAGTGCTCGCCGTGACCGGACACGGCGACGAGAGCCCGATAGCCGTTGTAGTCCGGGCCTTTCACGCCTCTGAGGCCCGTGTACGTGAGCGTGTAGCCCGCGGCCACGATGTGCTGCCCGGGCCGCAGGATCTGCTCCCGCTCGGTCTGGTAGGCGCTCGAGCCGGCGATGCCGATCGCGAGCAGGACGATCGCGGCGTGCACGATGTAGCCGCCGTACCGCCGCCGGTTGCGCGCGATCAGCTTGAAGACGGATCCCGTCGCCCGCCGGCCGCGCACGAACTCGAGCACGATCGACGCGGCGACGAACGCGCAGAACGTGTACGCGAGCAGGCCGGGCCACGAGCTCCCGAAGCCGAGCAGGAGCAGCACCACGCCGGTGATCGTCGCGGCGGCGAACGGGATGATGAACGTCTTCCCGAGCGAGCGGAGCGACGCCCGCCGCCACGCCACGAGCGGCCCGATCCCCATCAGCAGCAGCAGCGGCAGGCCGAACGTGTGCAGGAAGAAGTCGTAGTACGGCTTCGAGACCGAGCGCGTCTCGCCGCGCACCGCCTCGGACAGGATCGGGTAGAGCACCCCCCAGAGGATCGTCAGGCAGAGCGCGACGAGCAGCAAGTTGTTGTAGAGGAACGTCGCCTCGCGCGAGACGAGCGACTCGAGCTTCGTCTTGGTGCGCAGCAGCGGCAGCCGCCAGTAGATGAGCGCGACCGAGAGGACGACCATCAACACGAGGAAGCCGAGGAACCAGCCGCCGATCGAGCTCTTCGTGAACGAATGGATCGAGTCGATCACGCCCGAGCGCGTGAGGAACGTGCCGAACAGCGACAGGTTGAACGCGAGGGCGACGAGGATCATGTTCCAGACCTTCAACATCCCTCGCTTCTCCTGGATCATCACCGAGTGCAGGAACGCGGTCGCCGCGAGCCACGGCATCAGCGCGGCGTTCTCGACCGGATCCCAGGCGTAGTAGCCGCCCCAGCCGATCTCGACGTACGCCCAATGGGAGCCGATCAGCTGGCCGACGCCGAGGAACATCCAGGCGGCGAGCGTCCAGCGGCGCGTGGCGATGATCCAGCGCTCGTCCGTCCGGCCGGACAAAAGCGCCCCCATGGCGAAGGCGAACGGGACGGTGAGCCCGACGTAGCCGAGGTAGAGCAGCGGCGGATGGGCGAGCATGTACGGGTTCTGCAGGCTCGGCACCATCCCGTCGCCGTCCGAAGGCGCCGGCTGGACGTTGAACGGGCTCGAGACGAAGCAGAGCATGAAGGCGAAGAAGACGGCCACGAGCCCGAACACGGGCACGGTCCAGGCGATCAGCTCGCGCGAGCGACGGTTGAGCCAGACCGCGAGCCCCGCATAGCCCGTGAGCACGAGCAGCCAGAGCAGCAGCGAGCCCTCCTGGCCGCCCCAGAAGGCCGAGAGCGCGTAACCGAGCGGCAGCTTGTGGCTCGTGTGCTCCGAGACGTAGACGAAGCTCATGTCGCGGCGTCCGAGCGCGACGAACAGCACGATCGCCGCCACGAGCGTCACCGGGAACGCGATCAGGAGCGCGTTCTGCGCCGAGTGCGCGAGCCGCCGTCGCTTCTTCCACGCGGCGTACGAGCCGGCGACCAGCGCGTAGAGCACGAGGCCGAAGGCGAGGAGGAGCGCGGCGCGCCCGAGCGGGGCCATCAGCGGCCGGCCACTAGCTCTTCGACGACTTCGCGGGCGCGTAGTGCGACGGGCATTTCGCGATCAGGGAGTTCTTCTGCGCGACGAAGACGCCGTTGACCAGCGCTCCCTGAATCACGACGTCGCGGCCGGTCTTGAACTGGTCGGGAACGGTGCCGTGGTACACGACGGGGACGCGCGCCGGCGTCGCGCTGCCGATGTCCTTGAGGCGGAAGCGCATGCCGGCCGTCGTGTAGGCGGCGCTCGCCTGCGGGTTACCGACGACCTTGCCGATGAGCGAGACGTTGCCGGTGTGCCCCGCGAGGCTGCTCGGCGTCAGGTCGGCGACGCCGTTGCCGGCGACTGCCGTGTAGACGACGAAGATGGCGAGCGCGGCCGCCACCGAGAGGGCGATCACGAGCCGCGCAGGACTGGATCCCACGCGCGCATCGTAGCCCCGCTCGCCGCAGGCGAGCGCAGGTCAGCCGCTACCGGCTCAGCGCTTGGGGCTCTCGGCCGGCTTGCGGGCCGGAATGCGGTACCCGTGCTCGTGGCAAAGTGACCCCGGTGCGTCCTCGGTGAGCGCGTCGCAGTAGCCCTTCCCGTACGCGGCGCGCAGGAAGGCGGCGACCACTTCGAGGTTCCAGTCAGTCACGTCGAGCGTCTCGCGCCAGAGATCGGCCAGACGCAGGTCGATGTCGAGCTCGAGCAGGTCGATTCTGGACGGGCGCTTGGGCATGGCAAAAACGTAGAAACAGGGTCGGACGGCATAGGCTGGCCGGATGGGCGAGATCCGCTATGGCCCGAGCGGGCTTCCCGAGGCGCCGACGTTCGAAGAATCGTTCGCCGCTCTGACGGCGGAGGGCTACCGGGCCTGCGAGATCGGGTTCGCCGGTGGTTTCTGGCTCGACTACGACACGGCTCCGTTGTTCGGGGCCGCCTCGGACGCCGCCGACGTGGCCCTCTCGGTGCATGCACCGCTCGCCGCGTTCATGGGCCACGCCGAGCGCGGCAAGAAGTTCAAGATGGCGCTCGGGATGCTCGACCACACCGCCGGCCTCGCGAAGGCCTGCGGCGCGCGGCTCATCGTCTTCCACCCCGGCTTCCTGCTCGGCCGCGAGCGCGAGCAGACGATCGCGGACGTCGTGGACCAGCTCGGCGACCTGCGGGCGCGGCTCGAGGCGAAGGACCGGCTCGTCCCGTTCGGCGTCGAGGTGATGGGCCGCGTGCGCGACTTCGGCACGATCGACGACGTGCTCGCTATCTCGGCCGCTGTCGACTTCGTCCGGCCGGTGCTCGACTTCGCCCACATGCACGCCACGAGCGACGGCGCGTTCCTCGAGACGGACCGGTTCGCCGACGCTCTCGCCGGCGCGGACGGCGTGCTCGAGCCGGGGGAGCCGTTCCACATCCACTTCAGCGACATCCAGTACGCGAACCGCAACGAGACGAAGCACCTGCCGTACGGCGAGGGGACGCTGCGGGCCGAGCCGTTGCGGGATGCGCTCGCGCGGTTCGAACGCGCTGCGGTGGTCATCAGCGAGTCGCCGGACGCTGTGTCGACACGCGCGATCGCCGACGTCCTACTGGCGGCTGCCTAGCTAGGCCGGTTCGTGGCAGACGGCCTCGACGTTGTTGCCGTCGGGATCGAGGACGTAGCCGCCGTAGTAGTCGTCGTGATACCAGCGGATGCCGGGCGCGCCGTTGTCGGTGCCACCGGCCTCGAGCGCCGCAGCATGGAAGGCGTCGACGAGATCGCGGCTCTCCGCGGTGAACGCGAGGTGGAGCCGGCCACGCGCGGGCTCGCCGTGCGCCTCGAGGAAGAACGAGGGTCGGCCTCCGTCGTCCTTGCCGAAACCGGCGGCCGCACCGGCGAACTCCAGCAGGAGCGAGTAGCCGAGCGGCGCGAGCGCCTCTTCGTAGAATGCCTTACTGCGTGCGTAGTCGGTGACGCCGATGCCGACGTGGTCGAGCATTCCCATCACGTCTCCTTTCGGTAGGTTCGAGCCGGTGCTCGATCCGAAGGTATTCAAGGCGTACGACGTACGGGGGATCTATCCCGACGAGCTCGACGAGGCCGGAGCCGAGGCAATCGGTCGCGCGTACGTCGAGCAGTTCGAGCCGCGCCGGATCGCGGTCGGACGCGACATGCGGCTCTCGTCACCCACGATGCAGGAGGCGGTGATTCGCGGCGCGGCGGCAGCCGGCTGCGACGTCCTCGACCTCGGCCTCGTCGGCACCGAGATGGTCTATTTCGCCGTGGGCTCGTTGGGCCTCGAGGGCGGCATCATGGTCACGGCCTCGCACAATCCGAAGCAGTACACGGGGCTGAAGCTCGTCCGCCGTGGCGCCCTGCCGGTCGGCGGAGAATCGGGCCTCCTGGACGTCCGCGACCGCGCAGCGACCAATGCGAGGCGTTCGGACGGGCCACGACCCGGTAGCGGCCACCGTGACGTCTTTGTCACGGAAGGGTCAGTGGAAACTCACGACATCTGGACGGCGTACGTGGAGCGGGTCATGTCGTTCGTGGACGTGTCGTCGCTCAAGCCGTTGAAGGTCGTGATCGACGCCGCGAACGGGATGGCCGGCACGATCCTCCCGCCCGTGCTCGCGCGGCTGCCGATCGAGACCGTCCGCTGCTACTTCGAGCCGGACGGCTCGTTCCCGAACCACGAGCCGAACCCACTCCTGCCCGAGAACCGCGAGTTCATCGTCAACAAGACACTGGCGGAGGGCGCCGACCTCGGGGTCGCGTTCGACGGCGACGCCGACCGCTGCTTCTTCGTCGACGACACGGGCGAGTTCGTTCCCGGCGACTTCGTGACCGCGCTGTTCGCCGAGAGCGTGCTCGCGAAGGAGCCCGGCGCGAAGGTCATCTACGACGTGCGCGCCAGTCGCGCCGTCCCCGACACGATCGCGCGGGACGGAGGCGTGGCACTCATGAACCGCGTCGGCCACGCGTTCATCAAGGCGCGGATGCGCAAGGAGGACGCCGCATTCGCCGGCGAGGTCTCCGGCCACTACTACTTCCGCGACTTCAGCCAGGCCGACTCCGGCGTCGTCCCGTTCCTGCTCATGCTCGAGCTGATCTCGACGAGAGGCCGGCGGCTGTCGGAGATCCTCGCGCCGCTCCGCGAGCGCTACTTCATCACGGGCGAGCTCAACACGCCGGTTCCGGACGTCGCCCTCAAGCTGCAGGAGCTGAAGGAGCGGTACGCCGCCGGGCGGGTCTCGCACCTCGACGGGATCTCGGTCGACTTCGACGACTGGCACTTCAACGTGCGCCCCTCGAACACCGAGCCGCTGCTCCGCCTCAACCTCGAGGCGACGTCCGAGGAGCTGATGGAGGAGAAGCGCGACGAGGTACTCGAGGTGATCCGCTCGTGAGCGGTGACTACGCCTTCGCCACCCAGACACGCGTCGGCTTCTCCGACACGGACGCCCAGAGCGTCGTCTACTACGGCCGCTACAACCCGTTCTTCGACCTCGCACGGACGGAGTACCTTCGCTCGCTCGGCCTCCTCCATCGCGAAGTCGGCGGCGAGTTCGTGATGCGCGCGAACGACGTCGAGTACTTCGCGCCGGCCCGCTTCGACGACGCGCTCAAGATCCACATCCGGGTGGCACGGATCGGGCGGACGAGCATGACCTACGAGTTCGCGGCCCTCAAGGTTCCGGAGGAGACGCTGCTGGTCACGGCGCACCAGACGCTCGTGTTCATCGATCGCGAGACGCGCCGGCCGATCCCGATCCCCGACGAGTACCGGGAGCCGTTCGATGTCCGCTGACGCCGACGAGCAGCTGCGCCGGACCGTGGCCGAGCTCGCGGCGCGGGAAGACTGTGCCTGGGCCGGGATCTTCTTCGTCGAGGAGGACAGCCTCGTGCTCGGGCCGGAGGCAGGCACGCCGGATCCCGAGCGGCGGACCACCGTCCCCGTGCGGTGGCGCGATACGCGGGTCGCCGAGCTCGCAGCCGACGGGACCGTCGCGCAGGCCGGCCTGGAAGCCGTCGCGAAGAGCATCGCTGACCTCTGTCTCGTCGGTTGGGACACCGGCGGCACGGTGTGGGAGAGCTGAGTGGCAAAGCTGACAATCTGATCCCTCGTTCGAGGGACAGACCCCACTCCACCACTCGCCTGTCCCTCGAACGGGGTAACCCTCGGTCGGTGAGCCTGGATCCCTCGAACGAGGGGACTCAGGACGGCGTGACGCGCCGCGCGTCGAAGACGCCGTCGACGTTGCGGAGCGAGCTGAGCAGGCCGCGCAGCGCCTTGACGTCGCCGACCTCGGCGACGTACCAGTTCCGCGCCATCTGGTCGTCGACGGTCCCGCCGTACGAAACGATGTTGGAGCCGTGCTCGGCGAACGTCCTGGCGACGTCCTCGAGCAGGCGCGGGCGATCCCACGAGTCCACCGCGATCTGGACGCGGAAGCTCTGGCTGCCGCCTCCCTCCCACTCGACCGGCGTGAACCGTTCGGGGTTACGACGCAGCGCGCGCACGTTCGGGCAGTCGCCGCGGTGGATCGTGATCCCCTTGCCGAGCGAGATGTAGCCGACGATGTCGTCGCCCGGCACCGGCGTGCAGCACTTCGCGAGCCGGACGAGCACGTCCTCGACGCCGATCACGTTGATCCCGTAGCTCTCGCTGCCGAGAGCCTCCCGCGCGCGCGGCTTCTTGACCGGCACCTGCTCCTCGGCGACCTCGGCCACCTTGAGCTGCTGCAGGACCTTGTCGACGATCTTGGAGGCGGTCAGCTTCCCGGAGCCGAGCGCGATGTAGAACTCCTCGGCCTTCTTGTAGCCGGATTCCCGGATCACGCCGGCGAGGACGGCCGAGCCCGCGAGCTTCTTGTACGGCAGGTTCTGGCCCTTGAGCGCGTTCTCGAGCGACTCGCGGCCCTTCGCCTCGAGATCCTCCTTCTGCTCGCGGGAGAAGAACTGGCGGATCTTGTTGCGCGCCCGAGACGAGGCCACGAGCGAGAGCCAGTCGCGGGACGGGCCGCGCGCGGCTGACTTGCCCGTCAGGATCTCGACGCGATCGCCGCTGCGCAGGCGGTAGTGGAGGGGGACGATCCGGCCGTTCACCTTCGCGCCGACCGTGCGGTGGCCGACGTCGGTGTGGACTGCGTACGCGAAGTCGATCGGTGTCGCGCCGACCGGCAGCGTCTTCACCTCGCCCTTCGGCGTGAAGACGAACACCTCCTCGTCGAAGAGGTCGGTGCGGAAGCTCTTCACGAACTCGGCGGCGTCGTCCTCGTCGGCATTGATGTCCATCAGCTGCCGCACCCAGGTGTTCCACTCCTCGTCGGCGCGCTTCGAGCGCCGCCCGTCCTTGTACGCCCAGTGCGCGGCGACGCCGAGCTCGGCGGTCTGCTGCATCTCGCGTGTGCGTACCTGGATCTCCAGCGGCCGGCCCTCCGGACCGATCACGGTCGTATGGAGGCTGCGGTAGCCGTTGAACTTCGGCATGGCGACGTAGTCCTTGAACCGGCCGGGCATCGGCTTCCAGAGGGAGTGGATCAGGCCGAGCGCGCCGTAGCAGTCGCGCGTCCCCTCCTCGCCGTCGCGCTCGACGATCACGCGCATCGCCGTCAGGTCGTAGATCTCGTTGAACTCGCGGCCCTTGCGGGACATCTTGTCGTAGATCGAGTAGAAGTGCTTCGCGCGGCCGGAGATGTCGACGGGGATGTCGACCTTCTCGAGCTCGCGCAAGAGAACGTCGGCCGCTTCCGCGACATGGCCTTCGCGGTCGGCGCGGCGCTCGGCGACCATCGTCTTGATCTCCGCGTACTTGCGCGGGTGGAGCGTCTGGAACGCGAGGTCCTCGAGCTCCCACTTGAGCGCGTGGATGCCGAGCCGGTGCGCGAGCGGCGCGTAGACCTCGAGCGCCTCGCGCGACTTCTGGATCTGCTTCTGCTTGCCGAGGTACTCGATCGTACGGAGGTTGTGGAGCCGGTCGGCGAGCTTGACGAGGATGACGCGGACGTCCTCGGCCATCGCCACGACCATCTTGCGGTAGTTCTCGGCTTCGGCCTGCTCGCGGGTCTGGAACTGGACGCGGGTCAGCTTCGTGACGCCGTCGACGAGCAGGGCGATCTCGTCTCCGAACTCCTCGCGCAGCGTGTCGAGCTCGATGCCGGTGTCCTCGACGACGTCGTGGAGGAGCGCGGCGGCGATCGTCTGCCCGTCGAGGCGCAGGCTTGCGCAGATCGTGGCGACGCCCACGGGGTGCGTGATGAACGGCTCGCCCGAGCGCCGCTGCTGGCCTTCGTGCGCGGCGGCTGCGAAGCGGAAGGCTCGCGTGACGAGCTCGACGTCGATGTCGGCGGGCTGGGCGGCGAGCTCTGCGAGCAGCCCTTCGAGGAGCTCCTCGTGCCTCTCGCCTGCTTCCAGGGCCGTCACTGTCTCAGTGTACTCGCGGGGTTTCGGGCTAATCCTCGTGGGAGGAACGGCCGTTGGAGAAGCGAAATGACGCGTTCCATGGCTGCATATCGCCGTTATCGCGCCGCTCTGCGGCTCGCGCTCGCGCTTGCTCAGTGCCTGAACGGCTCCGAGTAGACGACGCGGCCCTGCGGCAGCGCCGCTTCGGGCTCGAGCACCGCAACCTGGAACGCCCAGTCGTACAGCGCCTCCGGCGGAGGTAGCAGGGCCGAGCTCGTCGGCGCGGACGAAGCCGAAGCGGCCGTAGTAGGCCGGTGCGCCCTCGACGAGGAGCAGCGGCTCGCCCGCGGCCCGGATCGCGTCGAGCGACGCGCGCACCAGCGCGGAGCCGTGGCCGCGGCGCTGGTGCGCCGGCAGGACGCCGAGCGGCGCGAGCTGGAGCACGCGCTCGTCCGTCTCCTCCAGCCAGTTCCACGTGTTCATGACGTGCCCCACGACGACGCCATCCTCCTCGGCGACGAAGGAGAGCTCCGGGACGTAGAGGTCCGACCGCTGGTGGAGCTCGGCGGCGATCCCGGCGACGTCTTCCTCGCCGAACGCGGCCCGGTGCACCTCGAGGATCGCGGGCCAGTCGTCCTCCGCGGCGAGCCGGATCACGCCGCGTGCGCGAGCGGCGGCTCCGTCGCGAGGAGCGCACGGAAGCGGGGCGATTCGAGGAGGTCGCGGCGAGCGCCGTCCTCGAGGCCCAGCTCCGCGAAGATCGCCGTCGCTTCCGTGTCGCGCCCGGCCGCCACCTTGCGCCACTCCTCCGCGAGCCAGCCGCGCAGCTCTCGATAGCGCGGAGCGGTTGCGAAGACACGGCGGATCACGAGTTGCGGCGCCACCGTCCCGTTCCAGTGGTTTTCATCGAGGCGGAACGCGAGGTCATAGCGAGCGTCGGGGTTGATCGACTCGAGACGCGAACCCTGCCCGAACGCGATCGCGCTGCCGGCATCGCGGCCGTCCCGCCGGACCCGGAAGCGAAGATGCTTGCCGTCGCCCACGGTCGCCAGGTTGGTGAGCCCGCAGCCGGGAACGAGCAGCGTCGGTGCGGGGTTCCCGAGCCCGAACGGCGCAAGCCTCTGCAGCTCGCCGCAGAGATCGAGGGAGAGGTCGGTTCCCCGCGCAACGACGGCGTCGATCGAGGTCACCGGCTCGAGGTCCTCCTCGGCGAGCACCATTGCGGCCTGTTCGGCGAAGGCTGCTGCGAACGCGTCGACGTTCTCCTCCGCAATCGAGAGGCCGGCAGCCGCACGGTGGCCGCCCCAGCGCCCGAGCAGGCCGGAGCACGCGCCGAGTGCGGCGTGCAGATCGAAGGCGGCGATCGACCGGCCGGATCCCTTCCAGTCGCCGTCGGTGCCTGCGATGAGGACGACGGGGCGGTGGTAGCGCTCGACGAGCCGCGAGGCGACGATCCCGATCACGCCCTCGTGCCAGTCGGCGCCGGCCACGGCGTATGCATGCCGGGCGCGTTGCTCGGGCGGCCAGGCCTCGACCTGGGCCACGGCCTCACGGAGGATCCGGCCCTCGACGGCCTGCCGCTCGCGGTTCAGCTCCTCGAGCGATGCGACGAGGCGGCGAGCCTCCGCCTCGTCCTCGGTGAGAAGCAGCTCGAGCGCCTCCCGTGGGTGCCCGAGGCGTCCGGCGGCATTCAAGCGGGGAGCGAGCCGGAAGCCGACGGACCCGGCGTCGACCGTCGCCGGATCGACTCCGGCGCTCTGCATGAGTGCTCGGAGCCCGGGCTTCGCGGTGCGCGCAAGGGCGCGCAGACCGGCGATGGCAAGCGATCGGTTCTCGTCGACGAGCGGGACGACGTCGGCGATCGTCGCGAGCGCGACGAGGTCGAGATGACGTCGTGGAACCTCGGAGTCGAGACCGAACAGGGCCTGGCCCAGCTTGTAGACGACTCCCGTCCCACACAGCTCGGGGAACGGATACCCGGACGGGCGGGTGGCGACGACGGGGCAGTCGGGCAACGTCTCGCCGGGCCGGTGGTGGTCGGTGACGATGACTTCGAGGCCGCGCTCTCTCGCCTCTGCGACTTCGGCGGCTGCCGTGATGCCGCAGTCGACCGTGAGGACGAGCCCGCAGCCGTCCTCCGCGAGCCGGGCCAGCGTCTCGCTGCGAACGCCGTAGCCCTCATCGAAGCGGCTCGGGAGGTGCCAGGCGACCTCGGCGCCGAGCTCGCGCAGGAGGAGGACGGCGAGCGTGGTGGCGGCGATGCCGTCGACGTCGTAGTCGCCGTGGACGCAGATCCGCCGGCCTGCGTCCACGGCGGCACGGATCTGTGCGCAGGCGGCCTCCATGTCGCCGAGCAGGAACGGGTCGTGCGGCGGCTGCTCACCGTCGAGGAAGCTGCGCGCGGCGGCGGGGTCGGAGTAACCGCGCCGAACCAGAACGCCGGCCGTCAGCTCGGAGATTCCGAGGCCGCGGACGAGCCCGGCCTGGGCGTCAGGCGGGCAATCGGCGAGTGTCCAGGTGCCTTCGTGCATGTCCAGCCAAGCTACGGGGGCGGGCGGACGGAATCGGCTTGACGACCTGGCCGAACTGGACAGGCAGCTCCGCATCGCCGCGCTTTCGTGACGCAGTCGCGACCCATTCGTCACCGGTAAAACGGCACGCTTCCCGGTCCCCGGGTGGGTGGGGGCTTGGGATGGAGTAGAAGAGGCCAATGGCTGCGCCCGCCCGGAGGAGCTCCGCCGCGCGTTCCTACTCGATCCCGCCGTCCCGTTCCTCAACCACGGCTCGTTCGGCACCCCCGCGGCCGGTCTTCGAGCGCTACCAGGCGTGGCAGTGCGAGCTCGAGGCCGAGCCGGTCGATTTCCTCGACCGCCGCCTGCCCGACCTCCTCGACGCCGCACGCTCGGCCCTCGCCGACTACGTCGACTGCCCCGAGCACGATCTCGCCTTCGTCCAGAACGCCACGACAGGCGTCAACCTCGCGGCCCGCTCGCTCGACCTGCGCGCCGGGGACGAGGTGCTGGCCACCGACCTCGAGTACGGCGCGTGCGACCTCGCGTGGGAGCGGGTCTGCCGCCACGCCGCGGCGCGTTACGTCCGGGCGCCGATCCCGCTGCCGCTCGGCGACCCGAGCGAGGTGGTCGACGCGCTCTTCGCCGGCGCAGGCGAACGGACGCGCGCGGTCTACGTCAGCCACGTCACGTCCACGACGGGACTCGTCCTGCCGGTGGAGGAGATCGTCGCGCGCGCCCGCGCGCTCGGTTTCGTCAACGTCGTCGACGGCGCGCACGCGCCCGCGCGCGTCCCGCTCGACCTCGCCGCACTCGGCGCCGACTACTACGCGGGCAACGCCCACAAGTGGCTCTGCGCGCCGAAGGGCGCGGGGTTCCTCTATGTCCGCCCCGAGCACCAGGAGCGCATCGACGCCGCCATCGTCAGCTGGCTGGGGCTACCGGGCCGGAAACAGTTTCTGCGAGCGCATCGAGAAGCAGGGCACGCGAGGCCCGGCGGCGTGGCTCAGCGTCCCGGACGCGATCCGTTTCCAGACCGAACGTGACTGGGACGACACCCGGGCGCGTTGCCGTGCCGTGACTCGCGAGGCGCGCCGGGACCTCTGCGACCTCCTCGGGACGGAGCCCCTCGCGCCGGAGTCGACAGTCGCGCAGATGGCAGCGATCCGCCTCCCCCGCCCCGCACCCGACCTCACCCGGCGGCTGTTCGCGCGTCACAGCGCCGAGATCCCGTCGACGGCGCGGAGAAGAACTTCCTGCGGCTGTCCGTCGCGGCCTACACCACGAGCGACGAGATCGACAGGCTGCTATCCGCCCTCGCTCGGGAGCTTAACGCCGAGCACGGTCAACACCACGAGTAGCCCGATCCCGAGCAGCCAGTACGCGAGCACCCGCCGCGGATGGCGCGACTCCCGCAGGGAGCTGAGCGCGACCTTCCCCCACAGGAGCAGGAGACCGATCAGAGCGGCTCCGCCCACCACGATCACGGGCGCGAGAAACGCCGCCTTCTCGAACGACCACCCGAGCGCCAGGGCGGTCAGCGCGACCAGTGCCAGAACCACCGCAAACGCGATCAGATAGCGGAGTACCCGCATGCGGTCAGGGTACGCTGCCGCCGTGGAAGCGGCCGGCAACTACCACTCCGGCGACGACTACGTCGTCGAGTTCCTCGGGTACCGCTTCTCCTTCAGCAGTCTCGACTTCGAGGAGCGTGTCATCGCGGCGGCGGTGCGGCTCGGGCTCGTCTCCAGCCCCGAGCTGGACGAGGACGAGACCGCCGACCTCGTCGAGCTGGTCGAGCGCGATGCGATCGCCGCGCCGCGCAGCGCGCTCGGCGAGTACCTCGTCCGGCACTGGGACGAGCTCGCACTCGTCCGCGGCGAATCGCTCGTCTACTGGCTCAAGAAGCTCGTCTTCCGTGGCGCGTGGCTCGACCACCGCGTGAAGGAGGGCCTGCTCGAGGTCGACTGGGACGAGGAGCGGCAGGACTTCACGTTCGCGGACACGAACGGCGGCCGCGCCCTGCTCGAGCTCCTCCCCACCCCGAGCTGGCACGAGCTCCAGTACCGGCGATGATCGTCCCCCGCCGGTATGCAGTCGTGTTGCCGGCGTACCTGGCTGCGCTCCTCGCGCTCGACACCCAGGTCTCGCTCCCCGGGCAGCTCGCACTCGGAGTGCTCACGTTCGTCGTGCTCGGAGTGGCACTTTGGCCGCTCGCGCTGCTCGTCCGGGCGCAGGCCGTGGGCGTCGTCCTCTTCGCGACGGTCGGAGAGGTGACGGGCTCGCTCGTCTGGGGCGTCTACCACTACCGGCTCCACAACCTGCCGCTCTTCATCCCGCCGGCCCACGGGCTCGTCTACCTGAGCGGTGTCGCGCTGAACCGCAGCCTCCGCGAGCGCGCCGTCGTCTGGGCCGCGCTGGTCGGCGCCACTGCCTGGGGGATCGCCGGCCTGACCGTGCTGCCGCGGCTCGACGTCGCAGGGGCCGTCGGCGTGCCGCTGCTGCTCGTCTTCCTCTGGCGGTCGCGCTTCCGGGCGACGTACGCAGGCGTGTTCCTCGTGGTGGGTGCGCTCGAGCTGTACGGGACATCGATCGGGACGTGGCGCTGGGCGTCCACGCTCCCCGGTCTCGGGATCCCGGACGGGAACCCGCCCAGCGGGGTCGCGAGCGGCTACGTCTGGTTCGACGTGATGGCGCTCCTCATTGCGCCGTGGCTCGTCTACGTGGCCCGTGGGACACTGAAGCCGATGCTCTCGGCCTTCTCGGGCGCGCTACGGAGCTCGATCCGTCGCAGGGAGCCGATCGGGATGATCAGGGCGTCCGGCGCGTCGTCGCGAGCGTCCGTCACGTAGATCGTCACCATCCCAAAGCCGGGCTCCGGCTCGATCCGCTCGAGCACGAACCGTGACCGGTCGGCGAGCTCGACCTCGACGATCGGCTTCTCCACCCCGTTCGCCTCGGCGAAGGAGGCGATTGCCTTGTGTAGCCGCTCGACGAACGCCTCGTGCGGCAGCTCCGGAGTGGGTGTCCAGAGCTCGGGCATCAGTCTCCGGTCGGGACGACGCCGGCGGGCTCCACCATCAGCACGACCGTGCGGCCGTGCGCGATCGGCCGGTGCAGCACGCCGCGCGGAATCGTGATCGCCTGGCGCGGCCCGAGAACGGCCGGCTCGCGGCCTTCGATCTCGATCTCGAGCCTGCCGTCAAGGACGAAGAAGAACTCGTCGTCATGTTCGTGCTTGTGCCAGTGGAACTCCCCGTCCAGGACGCCGAGCCGGACGACGGAATCGTTCACGGTCGTCAGCGTCTGGTTGAACCACGGCTCGTGCTCCGCGGCGAACGCGGCGACGTCGAACTCGCGCAGCTGGCCAAACTTGTCGTCGAGATGGATGTCGTACTCCACCATCCGGGAAACTATGTCTGGACCGCTGCGCCCTTCGCCTAAAAGAGGCGCGCGTCCGTTTCGGGCTCGGGCGCCGCGCCGAGGTGGGCGCGGCCGAGCGCGGTGATCGTGCGGCCGCGCGGCGTGCGCTGGAGGAAGCCGAGCTGCAGGAGATACGGCTCGTACACGTATTCGATCGTGTCCGGCTCCTCGCCGAGCGCCGCCGCCAGCGTGTTGAGGCCGACGGGGCCGCCGTCGTATTTCTCGGCGATTGAGCGCAGGAGCTCGCGGTCGAGCCTTTCGAGCCCGGCCTCGTCGACCTCGAGCAGCTCGAGCGCCTCGCGCGCGATCGGGGTCGTGATCGCGCCCTGGTGCCGCACCTCGGCGACGTCCCTGACGCGCCGGAGGATCCGGTTTCCCACCCGCGGCGTCCCGCGGGCGCGACCCGCGATCTCGTCGGCCGCCTCGTCGGCGATCTCGACGCCGAGGATCCCGGCCGAGCGGCGGACGATCGTCGCGAGCTCGCCATCCTCGTAGTAGTCGAGCCGGAACGTCATCCCGAAGCGGTCGCGCAGCGGCGACGTGAGGAGACCCGTGCGGGTCGTCGCGCCGACGAGGGTGAACGGCGGCAGGTCGAGCGTGAGCGTGCGCGCAGCCGTCCCCTGCCCCATCACGATGTCGAGCCGGAAGTCCTCGAGCGCCGGATAGAGGATCTCCTCCGCCGCGCGGCTGAGGCGGTGGATCTCGTCGACGAAGACGACGTCGCGCGCCTCGACGGCGGTGAGGATCGCGGCGACGTCCTTGCGCTCGAGTGCCGGCCCGGCGACCGAGCGGATGCCGACGCCGAGCTCCTCGCGGATGATGTGCGCGAGGCTCGTCTTGCCGAGCCCGGGCGGCCCGACGAGGAGGACATGGTCGAGCGCCTCGCCCCTCCCCTTCGCCGCCTCGAGCGCGATCGCGAGCTGCTCCTTGATGCGCGCCTGGCCGACGAATTCGTCGAGCCGGCGCGGCCGCAGGCTCTGCTCGACCTCCTCCTCGTCCTCACGCAGGCCCGGGGTCAGAAACTGCGTCGCGGCGTTCACGCTGCCTTCTTCAACGCCAGCCGGACCCGTTCCTCCGGCGGCAGCTCGGGATCGACCTCCGCGAGGGCGCGCTCGGCGTCGAGCAGCGACCAGCCGAGCTCGACGAGGGCGTCGCGCGCGACGAGGTACGGAGTGTCCGGGCCGGCCTCCTGGGCGATCGCCTCCTCGGCGCCGAGCTTCTCCTTGAGCTCGAGCACGATGCGATCTGCTGTCTTCTTGCCGATACCGGGGATCGCCTGGAAGCGCGCCGAGTCCTCGCGCGCGATCGCGCGGCGCAGCTCGGCGGCCGGCGAGCCGGAGACGATGGCGAGCGCGACCTTCGGCCCGACGCCGCTGACCGCGAGCAGCTGGACGAACAGCTCCCGCTCGCTCCGGTCGGCAAAGCCGTAGAGCTGGAGCGCGTCCTCCCGCACGTGGGTGTACGTCTCGACGGTGATCTCGTCCATGGACTCGCCCTTGCGGACAGCAGCCGGCGTGGCGTGGACGAGGTACCCGACGCCGCCGACGTCGAGGATCAGTCCCTCGGGCGTGTTCGCCACGGGCTTCCCTCGCAGGCACGCGATCATGGGCCCAATCTACGCACGGGAACGGACGTTCCCACTAGCCGGCCGCGGCGCGCACCAACGGCGGCGCGAGCGCGTGGCAGATCGCGACCGCGAGCGCGTCGGCGGCGTGGTGTGGCGTCGGCAACTCGTCCAGCGAGAGGATCATCTTGACCATCCGCTGCATCTGCGCCTTGTCGGCGCGGCCGTAGCCGCAGATCGCCTGCTTCACGCTGGCCGGCGCGTACTCGCGGCAGTCGAGCCCCGCGTTGGCGGCCGCGACGAGCACGGCGCCGCGTGCCTGCCCGACGGAGAGCGCGATGCGGGCGTCGGCGCCGACGTACGACTCCTCGAGCGCCACCGCATCCGGCGCGTGCTCGTCGATGAGCGCCGCCACCGCGTCGTGGATCGTCTTCAAACGACGGACGGTGTCCTGTCCGGCGGGCGTCGACCAGCATCCGTGCGCCACCTCCCTGAGGCGGCCTCCGCTTTCTTGGACGACTCCGTACCCGCAAGCAGCAGTCCCCGGATCGATGCCTACGACCTTCACGAGAGAAAGCTACGGACCCGGTCGGACGAATCCTGTTCGGCCCGCGACCGGTTGGGGACCGGCCCAGTAAGTGCTCGGCCTCCCAGCACCGTGACGACGAGCAGACCGAGCACGAGCAGGGCAAGTGTTCGGGGCAGCCCCGCTTGGTCGGAGAGGAGGCCGATCACGGGCGGACCGAGGATGAAGCCCGAGTAGCCGAGAGTGAATGCGGCCGCAAGCGACGGGCCTGGTGGGTTGATGCGACCTGCGGCACTGAACAGGAGCGGCACAGCGTTGGCGATCCCGAGACCGCAGAGGACGAAGCCTGCAACGGCTGGAGCAGTCCGGCCGACGATGAGCACGGCACCGAGCGCGATCGCCACGAGTCCGGTGCCAACTCGCAGCAACCGACTCGCGCCGATTCGCTCGTTGACGACGTCGCCGCCAAGTCGCGCGATCGCCATCCCGAGCGAGAATCCGGTGAACGCCAGCGCCGCTGCGGCGGGGGCTGCTCCGGTGTTGTGGCGGAGGTAGATGCCGCCCCAGTCGCCGATCGCGCCCTCGGCGAGCATCACGAGGAAGCAGAGGCCGCCGATGAGGATCACGGGGCGGGTCGGGAGCGCGAGTCCGTGTCCTCCCGAGGAGTGCGTGGACGAGGCGCCGAGCAGCCGGGTGATCCAGAGGGTGAGGAGGAACAGCGCGAGGCCGACAACGAGGCTCTCGACGCGGGGGTCGACTCCTCCGGTGGTCGCGAGAACGACCAGTCCGGCGGCCGTGAACCCGCCGACGCTCCAGCCGCCGTGAAGCGAGGACATGATCGGGCGGCCGAGCCGTTCCTGGAGCGCGACCCCGTGAGCGTTCATCGCAACGTCCATCGCGCCGTTGCTCGCCCCGAAGACGAAGAGGATCGCCGCCAGCATGAACGGACTCGTCGCCAGCAGTGGAAGCGGCAGCATCAGACAGAACACGAGCGCTGTCCATCGTGCGACCGACGCGCTCGGGAGCCGATCGAGGATGTGGCCCGTGATCGGCATCGAAACAAGAGCCCCCGCGGCCATGCACAGCAAGCAGAACCCGAGTGTCGCCTTCGAGATCCCGAGATGATCCTGCAGCCACGGAATGTGCGCGACCCACGTCCCGACCATCGCTCCATTGACAGCGAAGACGAGAAACGTCGCGACACGCGGGCTCAAACTGCCACCACGGCCGCTCCGGCCGCAGCGAACGGACTCGTCACGTCCTCGGCGCCGTCCGTGATCAGATGGTCGATCTCCGAGATCGCGGCGACCACCCACGGATACGACGCGTTCAGCTTGTCCGCTGTCGCCGGCGCGACGACTGTTGTCGCACAAGCGACCATCTCGCGCTTCACCTGCGCCTCCTCGCCGTTCGCCGCTGTCGCCCCGACCTCCGGATGGAACGCACAGACTCCGAGGACGCAGACGTCCGCCCGGAGCGCCCGAAAGGCGTCGACTGCGACAGGCCCGACCGCTACCTGCTCGTCCTTGAGCAACCGACCGCCCACCAGCACGACCTCGGCCCGCGGATGCGCCGCCAACGCAACAGCGACGGGTGGCGCGTTCGTGACAACCACGCCGCTCCAAGCCGAAGGGAGGCGGCGCGCGACCTCGACTGCGGTCGTCCCTCCGTCGATGACGAGCGTGCGGGCAGATCCCAGCAGCGGTATGGCCGCCTGCGCCAGTGCGATCTTCGCCGTCGCGGCGACCTCCGAGCGACGCTCGAAGGGCAGCAGATCTGGAGCCACCGGGAGCGCACCGCCGTGAACCCGACAGAGAAGCCCCAGCCCGGCCAGCTCCTGCAGGTCGCGACGAATCGTGTCTTCGGAAACACCCAGAGCCGCAACAAGCTCTGCGACCACGACCCGGCCGTCGCGTCGGAGTCGCGCGAGGATCTCGTCTCTACGCTCCGCAGCCAGCACTGCTGCGGGTTATAGCAGGGACATGCGTGTTTCTGCCGGTTCTAGCCGGCCGCGCTTTCGAGGACGCGTTCGGGGATGTCGAAGTTCGCGAAGACCTCCTGCACGTCGTCGTTCTCCTCCAGCTGGTCGATCAGGCGCAGGATCTTCTTTGCCTCGCCCTCGTCCTCGACGGCGACGGTGGTCTTCGGCAGCATCGTCAGCTCGGCCGACTCGATCTCGAAGCCGGCGCCCGCGACCGCCTCGCGCACCGTCGCGAGCTCCTCGGCCGCGGAGAGCACCTGGTAGCTCGAGCCGTCGAGCTCGACGTCGTCGGCGCCGCCCTCCGCCGCGGCGAGCATCAGCTCGTCCTCGTCGGTGCCGTCGGCAGGCACGAGCACGAGCCCGCGCCGTTCGAACAGCCAGGCGACCGATCCGGGGGTGCCGAGGTTGCCGTCGTTCTTGTCGAACGTGTGCCGCACCTCGCCCGCCGTCCGGTTGCGATTGTCGGTCAGCGACTCGACGATCACGGCCACGCCTGCGGCTCCGTAGCCCTCGTAGATCACGGTCTCGTAGGCGGCCGAGTCGGCGTCGGTGCCGGCGCCCTTCGCGATCGCGCGGTCGATGTTGTCCTTCGGCATCGAGGCGGCCTTCGCCTTCTCGATCGCGTTCTGGAGCGAGAGGTTCGCGGCCGGTTCAGGCCCGCCTTCCTTCGCCGCGACGATGATCGCGCGCGTCAGCTTCGAGAAGAGCTTGCCGCGCTTCGCGTCGGCGGCGCCCTTCTTGTGCTTGATCGACGACCACTTGCTATGCCCGGACACTCGCCACCTCCCTCACGATGCTCAGGAACCGCTCGTGGACGCGAGTATCGTCGGTCAGCTCCGGATGGAAGGCGGCGACGAGGAGCCGTCCCTCGCGCGCGAGCACGGCGTGGCCGTCGACCTCCGCCAGCACCTGGACGTCCGGCCCGGCGTCCTCGAGCCAGGGCGCGCGGATGAAGACGGCGCGCAGCGGCTCTTCCCCGTCCCCGATCTCGAGATCCGCCTCGAAGCTCTTGACCTGGCGGCCGAACGCGTTGCGCCTGGTCCGGTAGTCGCCGAGGCCGAGGTGGTCGCGGTCGAGGACGATCATCCCCGCGCACGTGCCGAGGATCGGGCCGCCGAACCCGCGCACCGCCTCGTCGAGGCCGTAGAGCTTCATGAGCCGGCCGATCGCCGTCGACTCGCCGCCGGGGATGATCAGCCCGTCGAGCCCGTCGAGCTGCTCGGGCAGCCGGACCTCGACCGGCTCCGCGCCGAGCCGCCGCAGCATTGCGGCGTGCTCACGGAAGTTCCCCTGCACGGCGAGGACGCCGATCCTGAGCGGCTTCTCCATCGCCGTCGATGGTAACGGGGCTCAGGCGAGCGTTGGATCGGCGGGCGCGCGACGGCGCCTGCCGAGCAGCCCGAGGAAGACGAGCCAGAAGCCGAGGAGGCCGAGGGCGAGTGCCGGCGCCCAGGGACTGATCGGGCTCCCCGTCGACGTGCAAAGCGGCCCTCCCAAAGGCCCCCTCGGATTGCAGCCGACGCCGCTGCTGCCGAGGCCGAAGAGACTCTCGCCGAGCTGGGTCGGCGAGCCGACCACGTAATGAATCGTCGCGATGAAGAAGCCGATCGTGCCGAAGACGGCCCAGCTCGACCGCCTCGTCGCGTGGCCGATCAGCACGAAGAAGAGCGAGACGACCAGGACGACGGCGAAGTCGAAGTCGCTCGTGTGGAACCAGTGCAGGATCGGCACGCCGATGAGCAGCCCGCCCACGAAATGGAGCCAGAAGGCCGACGGCTGATCGGAGATGCTCCCGGCCAGGAAGTAGATCAGGCCGATCACGAGCGTCACGGTGTACGTCCACCAGCCGCCGTTGGAGATGAAGTCGGTGACGAAGAACCAGCCGACCACGGCCGAGATGAGCGCGATGAACGGGAACCGCGAGTACCAGCGGAAGACCAGGGCGGCGGCGAGGACCAGGAACTCGAATGTGAGGCGCCCCAGCGACCAGCCGGCGAACGCGGAGCTCCCGCCGCCGTTCAGCCAACCGAACCAGCTCCACGCCGACCCGACGAGGTAGCCCCAGGCAATCACCGCGGTGAAGGCGAAGATCCCGGCCGCGACCCACGTACCGGCGCGCCGCAACACCTGGCCGACCAGCACCAGCACGATGAAGATGAGCAGCGCCCAGGCCGTACGGGCTCCGCCGCCCGGGTACTGCGTCGAGAGGTACGTGAGCGCGGCGAGCCCGCCGAGGAGGACGGTCAGCCCACCGGTGTAGACGAGGAAGCTCGACGTCTTCCAGACCGGCTTGCGCTCGCGGTCGTGCACGAGGGAATCGTCCGCCCCCCATCGGACGGACTAGGCCCAGGGCAGGAGATCCCAGCCGGAAGGCCGCTCGCGCCGCGAGGGCTCCCACCCGGCGTACGCCTCGTCCGGACTCGACGTCTCGCGCTCGACGCTCGCGCCGTAGCGAGCCGCGAGCTCCGAGACGGGGTAGCGAACGGTCCACTCACCGGTGCGCGAGCCGACCATCAGGATCGCGCACGGCTCGTCGCCGGCGCCCACGAAGATGTGCTCCGTCCCGGCGGGCGAGTGGAAGAAGTCCCAGGCGCGCAGCGTCCGCTCCTCGCCCTCGACGAGGAGCGTGCACGCGCCGGAGAGGACGAGGAAGTCCTCCTGCTGGCTCTCGGCGTGGTAGCAGCCGTTCGGCTCGCCCGGCGGCAGCACGTGGATGCGGACTCCGAGCTCGGCGAACGCCGCCGACGGGCTCTCGAACGAGCACTCGGAGCCCGAACGCGTCTTCTCGCCGCCCTCCGTCGTGAGCCACGTCGCGTCGCCGACGTTCACGACGAACCAGCCCGGACCGGTCGGGGCGAGGCCGGAGCCGGACTCCTCGAGTGGCGCCTCCGGCACTACCAGCCGCGGGTCTCGAGCAGCTCGCTCGGATCGAGCGACTGCGTCGAGATGCCGACCATCGGCTCGCCGAGGCCGGCCGAGACGCGGGCGAGGATCTCCGGATCCTGGAAGTGCGTCGTCGCCTCGACGATCGCCTTCGCCCGCTGCTCCGGGTCGCCCGACTTGAAGATGCCCGAGCCGACGAAGACGCCGTCTGCGCCGAGCTGCATGCAGAGCGACGCGTCGGCGGGCGTTGCGATCCCGCCGGCGGTGAACGTCACGACCGGCAGCTTCCCGTTCTCGGCCACCCACTTGACGAGCTCGTACGGCGCGCGCAGCTCCTTCGCCTCCGCGTACAGCTCCTCCTCGCGCAGCGCGCCGAGCCGGCGGATGTGGCCGAAGACCGAGCGCATGTGCGTGACGGCGTTGACGATGTCGCCGGTGCCGGCCTCGCCCTTCGTGCGGATCATCGCCGCGCCCTCCGCGATGCGCCGCAGCGCCTCGCCGAGGTTCGTGCACCCGCAGACGAAGGGGACGGTGAACTGCCACTTGTCGACGTGGTGCTCGAGGTCGGCGGGAGTCAGCACCTCGGACTCGTCGATGTAGTCGATCTCGAGCGCCTGCAGGATCTGGGCCTCGGCGAAGTGGCCGATGCGGCACTTCGCCATGACCGGGATCGTCACGGCCTCCTGGATCTCCTGGATCTTGTCCGGGTCGGACATGCGCGCGACGCCGCCGTCGCGGCGGATGTCGGCGGGGACGCGCTCGAGCGCCATCACGGCGCACGCTCCCGCCTCCTCGGCGATCTTCGCCTGCTCGGCGTCGACGACGTCCATGATCACGCCGCCCTTGAGCATCTCGGCGAGACCGCTCTTGACCCGCATCGTCCCGTACTCGGCCATGCCCTGAGTCTAGCCATGCGCGACCTGATAGAACCGCCGCGTGGAGCCGTGGTCGCGGGAACCGGTGGGTCGCTTCGACGAGCTCGAGATCGAGAGCGAGATCCTGCGCGGCAACCCGCTCGGCGACCCGCACGTCCGCCCGCTCTGGGTCTACGCCCCGCCCGCGTACGACACCGAGCCGGACCGGCGGTTCCCCTCGATCTACCTGATCCAGGGCATGACCGGCCAGGTCGACATGTGGCAGAACCGCAGCGCTTTCCGCCCGAAGGTGCCGGAGCTGATCGACCGGCTCTTCGCGGAAGAGGGCTGCCCCCCGGCGCTCGTCGTCGCCGTCGACTGCTGGACGTCATACGGCGGTGCTCAGTTCATCGACTCTCCTGGGACGGGACGCTACGGCGAGTACCTCTGCGACGAGGTCGTCTCCTTCGTCGACTCCCGCTACCGGACGCTCGCCGAGCCCGGCCACCGCGGCCTCACCGGCAAGTCGAGCGGCGGCTACGGCGCGATGGTGGTGCCGATGCTGCGGCCGGACGTCTTCGGCGGCCTCGCGACCCATGCGGGCGATGCGCTGTTCGAGCTCTGCTACCTGCGCGAGTTCCCGGACACGCTGCGCGCGCTCCGCTACGAGTACGACGGCTCGTACGAACGCTTCTGGGAGGACTTCCGCTCGCGTCCGGCGTTCACGAAGCAGTCCGACTACCCGCTCGTCAACACCTACGCCATGGCCGCCTGCTACTCCGCGAACGAGGACGGCTCCGTCGACCTGCCGTTCGACGTGGACAGCGGGATGCTGCGCGACGACGTCTGGCAGCGCTGGCTCGCCTGGGATCCGGTGCGCATGGCGCGCCGCCACGCGGACGCCCTCCGCAGTCAACGCGCGATCTACATCGACGCCGGCAAACGGGACGAGTTCTTCCTCGACATCGGAGCGGACGCGTTCCGGCGCGAGCTCGAGGCGCTCGGGATCACCGACGTCTTCTTCGAGCTGTTCGACGCAGGCCACGGCGGGATCGAGTACCGCTACCCACTCGCGATCCGCTACCTCGCCGAGCGGCTCCAGTAACCGAAGGGTGATGCTCGAGCTCGACGTGATCCGCGAGGCGCCGAAAGCGCTGCTGCACGACCACCTCGACGGTGGCCTGCGCCCGGAGACGGTCATCGAGCTCGCCGCCGAGATCGGCTACGACGAGCTCCCGACGGCCGACCCGGCCGAGCTCGGCCGCTGGTTCCTGCGCGGAGCCGACCGCAAGAGCCTCGAGCTCTACCTGGAGGGTTTCCGCCACACTGTCGCCCTGCTCCAGGGGCAGGACGCGATCGAGCGCGTGGCCTGCGAGTGTGCCGAGGACCTCGCGGCCGACAACGTCGTCTACGCCGAGGTGCGGTACGCGCCCGAGCTCTCCACCGAAGGCGGCCTCACCCTGGACGAGGTGGTGACGGCGATCCTGAACGGGTTCCGGGAGGGAGAGCGGCGCGCACAGGCGCAGGGACGGAGGATCGTGCTGAAGCTGCTTGTCTCGGCCATGCGCCAGGCCGCGCGCTCGGTCGAGGCCGCCGAGCTGGCGGTGCGCCACCGCGACGAGGGCGTGGTCGGGTTCGACATCGCCGGCCCCGAGGCCGGCTTCCCGCCGACGCGGCACCTCGACGCGTTCCAGCTGATCCAGCGCGAGAACTTCCACGTCACGATCCACGCCGGCGAGAGCTTCGGGCTCCCCTCGATCTGGGAGGCGCTGCAGTGGTGCGGCGCCGAGCGGCTCGGCCACGGCGTCCGCATCGTCGACGACATCACGGTCCGGCCGGACGGCTCGACCGAGCTCGGACGGCTCGCGGCGCTCGTGCGCGACCGTCGCGTGCCGCTCGAGATGTGCCCCACCTGCAACGTCCAGACCGGAGCGGTGGCGTCGATCGAGGACCACCCGATCGACCTCCTGCGCCGGCTCCGCTACCGGGTCACGGTCAACACCGACAACAGGCTGATGAGCGGTGTGACGCTGAGCTCCGAGTTCCACGCCCTGAGCGAGGCGTTCGAGATCGGCCTCGACGACATGGAATGGCTGACGACGAACGCGCTGAAGAGCGCCTTCGCCCCCTTCGACGAGCGGCTCGAGCTCATCAACGAGACGATCAAGCCGGGGTACGCGCGGCTGCGCGCACGGGAAGCACGCGTGCTCGGCGCAGCCCCGCTCCGGCCGCCTGACCGGTGAAGGGGAGCTCCTCTCTCGGACGCTTGATCGGCGGCGGCGATCGTGGCATCGCCGCAACCGTGTACGGGACGGTGCTCGCGATGGCCGCCCTGGCGGCCGGGGCCGTGGAGCATCTCTCGCCGGACCAGCTGATCATCGTCGTTGCAACGACGTCGGGGGTGATCTGGCTGGCGCACGTCTATGCGGGCACGCTCGGCGAGAGCATCGAACGCGGCCGACGGCTGGACTGGCCGGAGTTCACCGGAATCGCCGTGCAGGAGATGCCGATCCTGGTCTCTGCGGCGGCGCCGATCAGCATCCTGTTGCTCGGCGCGTTCGGGGTCATCGCGGAGACGCCCGACATCTGGCTTGCGTTCGGCCTCGGGTTCCTCGCCCTGGCGGCGCAGGGCGCCCGATACGCGCGGGTCGAGCGGCTCGGCGCCGCCGGCACGATCGCGGTCATCGCGGCGAATCTCGCCCTCGGCGGAGTCGTGGTCGCGCTCAAGGTGCTCATCTCGCACTGACGACCGGCGGCGGCGTGCGATCATGCGTCCATCGCACGGTTCATCGTCACCGTGGAGGGACCCGGCTGGACTGACGTCGAGGACATCGAGCTGCCTCGCCTCCCGGATGTCGGCGAGTCGCTCGAGACGAAGTACGGGACCTTGCTCGTAGCTGAGGCCGAGGCGGCGCCCGATCTGGCGACGTACGCCGGCCGGATCGTCTGCCGCTTCTCCTAGCGTCCAGTCGGTGAGACCGGTCGAGCTCGTCTTCGTCGTCGGCTGGGCGGCGTTCTGGCTGTACTGGTTCTTGGCTGCCTTCTCTATGAAGCGGGGCCGCGTTCAATGGTCGCGCGAGCTGCGAATCAGGGCGGTGCTCCTCGTCGTCGTGGTCCTGCTGGTCCGCCTCGGCGTGTTACGCGGCCACGGCGTCCACACCGATCCCTGGCGGGAGGCCGTAGGGCTCGTCCTCTTCGCCCTCGGCCTGGGGTTTGCGATCTGGGCACGCGTTCACATCGGCCGCAACTGGGGCACTCCGATGACGCAGAAAGTCGAGCCGGAGCTCGTGACCAGCGGCCCGTACCGCCTCGTGCGCCACCCGATCTACTCCGGCATCCTCACCGCCGGCATCGGCAGCGCACTGGCGTTGAGCTGGTTCTGGCTCGTCCCGGTCGCCCTGGCCGGTTCCTACTTCATCTACGCCGCGACGGTCGAGGAGCGCTATCTGACCGAGCAGTTCCCGGACACGTACCCGGCGTACAAGCGCTCCACCAAGATGCTCGTCCCGTTCGTCTTCTGAGCATGTGACAGCGCCGCGCCTCGGCGACGTATAGAGACCAGGATGAAGCGCTTTCTCCTCCCGGCGAGCGCGCTCGTCCTCGTCGTCACCGCCTGCGGCGCCGGTGCGAAGCCGGCGCCGCGGGTGACGCTGGCGGGGGCGCGCGTACCGCGAGTCAGCATCGTCGCCGCGCGGCGCAAGGAGGACGCGAGTCGCGAGGCGAGGGTGCTGCTACGCCAGTTCGTGCCTCCGCCGGGTGCCCGCGCGACTCGCGAGCCGCGACGGTACGGCGGCGTGCTTCGCCGCTACGGGTCGGCACCGTTGGGAGAGATCGTCGACGTGCATCGCTTCTGGAGCGTGCGGAAGCCGCTCGCGGCTGTCGCAGCCTTCGTGAGGACGCACCGGCCGCCCGGGCTCCGGGACTCCGGCGCCACCTACGGCAGCAACGCCCCGCACTACCTCATGTGGAGCTTCTCGTCGCCGAGCCGCTACCTCGACGTCACCGCAGTCGCACTCCGCGGCAGAACGGTGCTCCGAGTCGACGCTCTGGCTCTCTGGATCTACCCGCGTTCGCCGAGCGAGAGGATTCCGCCTGCGACGCGCACGATCGTCGTTCGCGGGCCGAAGATCCGGCGGACCGTGACGAACACGGCGCAGGTCGCGCGGATCAGCCGCTGGTTCGACGCCCTCCCGGTGTCGCCGCCCGGGATCGCCATCGCGTGCGCGTTGGTGCTCCGCCCGAATATCACCCTCTCCTTCCGCAGCGCCGCCGGCACTCAACTCGCGCGCGCGACCGTGCCGGAGCCCTCCGCGAGCATCTGCGACCCG
Source organism: uncultured Actinomycetes bacterium (assembly GCA_963796555.1). GTDB lineage: Bacteria > Actinomycetota > Thermoleophilia > Gaiellales > Gaiellaceae > Palsa-739. The sequence continues at coordinate 59,897 of CAWCLZ010000006.1, forward strand.
ATCGGGTTCAAGATCGGCGGCAAGACCAAGAAACCGCTCATCGACCGCGCGTTCGGGCCGAGCTTCGCCCGGCGCCTGGAGCGCCTGCTCGGCGTTCGGCTCGAGCAACCGCTGCGCTGATCTACCGAGCGCCCTGCTCCGTTCTACGGATGCGACCGCCCCGGCACACGCCGAGAATTGGGCTGCCTGCCTCCACGCAGCCCGGTTCGGTCTGCGCGAGCAGACGTAAGGAGGCGATGAAGACATGCGGCGATTCGACTCCGCGCGGCGGGCACACGGCACCGCGGTGTTCCAGGTCTTCATCAGCGGCACCGGCTGCCAGCTCACCGGCCCCGCGAACACCGGGACCGTCCACTGGTGCGCGACGCGCTGAGCTTGCTCGAAAGCCTGGAGGTGAGAAGTGGGAGTCGCTGTTGGCCCATCGCTGATAGACCGGAGACCGACCCTGCGCGTCCCGAGCGTCGGCCGGGCCGAGGCCGTGTCGCCGGCGGCGACCGCCTCACTTGCTCATCGCGAGGACATCCAGGGCCTGCGCGCCGTGGCTGTGCTCCTCGTCGTCTTCGCACATGCCGGTGTCGGGTTCATGGCGGGCGGATTCGTCGGCGTGGACGTCTTCTTCGTCCTCTCCGGCTTCCTGATCACGGGCCTGCTGCTCGCCGAGTCACGCAAGAGCGGGTCGGTGTCCCTGCTCGGGTTCTACGTCCGGCGCGCGCGGCGGATCCTGCCCGCCGCCATGCTGACGCTGGTGGCAACCGACGTCGCCGCGTACCTCCTCGTGAACTTCGTGCGCGCGCGCGAAACCGTCGACGACAGCCTGCACGCCGCCGGGTTCGCCGCAAACTTCCACTTCGCGGCGCAGGGCTTCAACTACTTCGCCCAGAGCGACCCGCCTTCGCCGCTGCTGCACTACTGGTCGCTCTCGGTCGAGGAGCAGTTCTACCTCGTCTGGCCTCTGCTGCTCTCACTCACGCTGTTCGGCTTCGCGTGGGTCATGCGACGGAGAACCGCCGGCTGCGAAGGGCGGCTGCTCTGGCTCATCGCCATCCTCACGGGGCTGTCACTCGTCTACTCGATCTATCTCACGAACACGTCTCCGACCACTGCCTACTACTCCCCGTTCGCGCGCGCGTGGGAACTCGGTCTCGGCGCGACCCTTGCCGTGGGCGCGGCGAAGCTGGGGCGACTTCCCGCGCCCGCCAAGGTCGTGCTGGGCTGGGGTGGGATCGCGGCGATCGCCGTCGCTGCGCTCGTCTTCTCCGCGGCAACGCCGTTCCCCGGCTGGGCTGCGCTGCTGCCGACGGTCGGGACGGCGTGCGCGATCGTCGCGGGGATGGGTGACCGGATGCCGCGCCTGGCGGCGGGACGCTGGCTGGGAGTGCGCCCGATGTCCATGATCGGGGATCGCTCGTACGCCCTCTACCTGTGGCACTGGCCGGTGCTGATCCTCGCGGCCGGGTATGCGGGCCACGCGCTCGCCCTCCCCGTGAAGCTCGAGCTGATGGTGGGGGCGTTCGTACTCTCGTGCGTGACGTATGCGTTGATCGAGAATCCGATCCGGCACAGGATGCGCAGCCACGCGAAGACGCTGGTCGTGGTGCTCGCCTGTGCGGGCGTCTTCCTCGGCACCGCCGTCGGCTCGCTCGCCGGCATCAACCGTGAGCAGCAGCGCTTCCAGGGACCGACCACGACGCAGACGACGCCGCTCGGGATCCACGGGCCGACGTCGACCGCGCAAGGCGCGCTTTCGACCGTGATCGCCGCGGTGCGGGCCGCGCGGAACGGCGCCCCTCTCCCCTCGCCGCTCGCACCCGACATCGGTCAGCTGAGGGCGATGCCCGCCCCCTACACGCTGCCGGCGAAGTGCCTCGGCCACGACAGCAGCCCGGTCATCGCGACCAAGATCTGCCGCCTCGGGGACAGCTCGAGCAAGAAGGTCATCGTCCTGATGGGCGACTCGCACGCATACATGTGGCTACCCGCCGTCCTGGAGATGGCATGGCACGACCACCTGGCAGTCGTCCCGCTGCTGCGGCTCGGCTGCACGCCGGCCAACTGGCCGACAGGCCACGGCAGCGGTCGGTGCGCCGACTGGTACCGCTGGGCGGTCGGCCGGGTCAGGCACCTCCACCCGAACATGGTGCTGCTGGGAGGGAGCATCGATCAGAGCCTCAGCCCGACGGTCGATACTGAGGTGGCGGGCGTCGTCGGAGCTGCCCGGGAGCTGCACGGGCTCGGCCGCGTCGTGGTCATCGGCGATCCCGAAGGCGTCGACTTCAGCCCCGTCGACTGCCTGCTCAGGGCGAATGCCACGATGGGCACCTGCCTGACGAAGTGGCCCGTGAGCGCGCTCAGGGGCTACAACCATGTGCGGCAGGGAGTGACGCGGCTCGGGATCGGCTTCCTTGCCACCCGGGGCTTTGTCTCGTACCAGCGGGAGTACCCCGCCGTCATCGGCCACACGATCGTCTGGCTCGACGGCAACCACATGACGTACCTGTACTCGGCCCAGGTCGCCGGCGCGTTCCGCGCGGCGTACCTCCGCGAGACCGCGAGACATTTGCGCCGTTGACACGGCGGCTAGCCTTCCCGGATCCCGCGCCGCCGGTTCCGCCTACTGCTGTCCCTGTTCGCCGTTCTCGCCGCAACGCTGGCGCCGGGTGCGCATGCGCGCACACTCTTCCCTCGCTTCCACGGCGGCGTGCCCGTTCTGCTCTACCACCGCCTCGGGCCGAGCGCCGGCGCATACAGCGTGACCCCGGCGGACTTCGCTGCGGAGATGCAGCGGCTCCACGGCATGGGCTTTCAGGCCATCTCGCTCGACCAGTACGTGCGGTTCATCCGCGGCAAGGCGGTCGACCTCCCCCCGCGCCCGATCCTGATCACGTTCGACGACGGGTTCCAGTCCTCGTTCGAGGTCGCCGACCCGATCCTCGCCCGGTACGGCTGGAACGCCGCGATCTACGTCATCACGGGAGCGGTCGGGAATCCGGGCCGTCTCACCTGGGCGCAGCTGCGGCAGATGCAGGCGACCGGGCGCTGGCAGATCGACGAGCACGCCGGCTACGGCCACGTCGACGTCACGGTCGACTCCGACGGCGACCAGGGGCCGTTCTACGCGAACGAGGTCTGGGCGAACGGTTCGCAGGAGAGCTTCCGCCACTACAAGCGGCGCGTGAGCCACGACATCGAGCTCGGCCAGAGGATGCTCGCGGACCACGTTCCCGGCTGGAGGTCGCACGGCACGTTCGCCGTCCCGTTCAACAACTACGGCCAACACGGCTCGAACGACCCCCGCATCGGGCCGTGGCTGGGCAGGTTCCTGAAGACGCACTTCGCCGCGAGCTTCCTGCAGGAGGGCGACGGCTTCTCGACCCCGGGACCGGGGCTTCAGAACCGGATCTACGTGCCCGGAGGCTGGGATGTGTCGAGCCTCGAGGGACATCTGCTCGCCGGGCGCGCGCACATCGCCGCACGCCGCTGACCTCAAACGGGTGAGCTGCCGCCGGAGCTTGCGGCAGGTTTCGGCAGAAGTTCCTGCAGCTCCCTCGGCCGTGCTCCCAGCGCCCGACTTGTCGCGAACCCGGCTCCTGCCGACAGAGAACGCAGAAGTTGCCGTCAGCAGAGGGGGTTTCGACGATGGGCCGCACGCGTCGGGTTCTGGTCATCGACGACGACCGGCTGCTCTGTGAGCTGGTCCGCACGACGTTCGAGCTCGAGGGGTTCGAGGTGGACACCGCGTACGACGTGATCGACGCCGAGCGCATGCTCGTCGGGTCGCGTCCCGACGCGATCCTGCTCGACATCGGGCTTCCCGGGATCGATGGGATCTTCTACCTGGAGCGCCTGCGCGAGACGCCGCAGACGAGCAGGATCCCGATCGTCGCGATCAGCGGCTCGGACGAGGCCGGCCGCGCCGCGCGGGCCGTGGGCGCCGAGGCGTTCCTGCGCAAGCCGTTCAGCCCGCTTGAGCTGATCGCGCTCGTTACGCCCCTGATCCGACAGGCGGACCCCGGCGAGACGGGCGACGGCGGGGACGTCGTCGACGTCGCCGATCTGAACCGCCTGATCGAAATCGGCCGCCGCCAGCATCAACTCCTGCACGAGGCCTACGCGCAGACCGTCGCGGTGCTCGCGTCGGCGCTCGAGTCGCGCGACTTCGGCACGAGCATGCACTCGCGCCGGGTCACGTCGTACGCGACGAGGCTCACCCTCGAGGTCGCGCCGGGGCTGCTCGACGACCCGAGCCTCGAATGGGGCTTCCTCCTGCACGACGTGGGGAAGATCGGCATCCCCGACGGCATCCTCCTCAAGCCCGGGCGGCTCACCGCGCCCGAGCGGCGGCGGATGCAGGAACACGCGGAGCTCGGCGAGCGGCTGCTCGCCCACGTCCCGCTGCTCAACCAGGAAGGCGCCCGCGTCATCCGCTCCCACCACGAGCGGTGGGACGGGAACGGGTACCCAGACAGGCTCTCCGAGGAGAGCATCCCGCTCGGCGCGCGGATCTTCGCCGTCGTCGACTCGCTCGACGCAATGACCGACAAGCGTCCATACCGCTCGCCGGTCAGTTGGGAGGTCGCGGCCGAGGAGATCCGCCGCTGCCGCGGCTTGCACTTCGACCCCGACGTCGTCGACGGCTTCGAAGCCTGCGAGCCCGACCTCTACCGCCTGCACACGGCGGAGCTCGCCGCCTGAGAGAGATGAGGGAGGGCGGCCGTCACGACCGCCCTCCCCAGAGTCGGCGCTAGTGGGAGCGAGCGGGGAGCACGAACAGGTGGCCCATCCCCGAGTGCACCTGGCGGTGCAGGGCGCTGGAGGGCACGCAGGCCGGATCGACGACCGCGACATACAGACCCTGGAACGGCGTCGACGGATCGAAGTCGAGGGCCGTCGCGTAGGTGTCGCTCGCCGTCGAGGTCGGATCGGCGCCGGTCCCGTAGTGGTATCCCTGCGCCGTCCCCGACAAGGAGCCGTTGGGATCGCCGAACTGGTTGATCGGCAGGACGCCGCTGTTGTTGCTGATGAGACAGCTCCGCACGAAGCCGTCGGCGTCGTTCGCCTCGGCCTTGACCGTCTTCAGGCTCTTGCTCAGGCTCGCGACCTGCTTCTTGAGCGCCGCGAACTGCTTCGCGGTCGGACCGCTGGCCCGCCCACTCGCACCCGAGGCTGCCACGTACATGGCAGCCGCGACCACCGCGACCCCGACCAGCAACATGAAACGCTTCATCGTCCCTCCTTATGGCCCCCCGCTCCATGCGGGAAAGTGCCTGGACTCAACAGCGCAGGTGGCTGGATGTCAAATCAGCGGCCGCGCGGCCGGGGCCTGCTGCCGCTACGAGGCGGGAAGGCCGACGGGGCAGGAGACGCCGGTGCCGCCGAGGCCGCAGTAGCCGTTCGGGTTCTTGGCGAGGTACTGCTGGTGATACGGCTCGGCGTAGTAGAACGGCCCCGCCGCGGCGATCTCGGTCGTGATCTCGCCGTAGCCGGCGCGCGCGAGCTCGGCCTGGAACATGTCGCGTGACGCCTCCGCGGCCGCCCGCTGCTCCTCGTTCGCCCAGTACACCGCCGAGCGGTACTGCGTGCCGACGTCGTTGGCCTGCCGCTGCCCCTGGGTCGGATCGTGGTTCTCCCAGAACAGCCTCAGCACTCCGTCGAGCGAGAGCACGGCCGGGTCGAAGACGACCAGCACCGCCTCCGTGTGGCCCGTCCGTCCGCTGCAGACCTCCTCGTACGTCGGGTTCGGCGTGTAGCCACCCGCGTAGCCGACCGCGGTCGTGTAGACGCCGTCGGCCTGCCAGAACACGCGCTCGGCGCCCCAGAAGCAGCCCATCCCCACCACGAGCTGCTCCATCCCCTCGGGGAACGGCGGCTGGAGCGGCGTCCCGAGCACCTCGTGCCGCTCGGGCACCTGCAGCGGGGTCTCGCGCCCGGGCAGCGCATCCTCGGGCTTGACCATCTCGGCCTTCTTCGTGAACAGGAACATGGGTACAGCTTAGGCGGCGGGATCCTCCTCACCGAGCTCCTGGGCGACCGAGCCGCCGACCTCGCGCTCGGCGCGCTCGAGCAGCTCGCCCTCCTTCCGCTTCGTCCAGACGATGAACGCGACGACGAGTGCGACCCCTGCGACGCCGACGCCGATGTCGATCGCCGTGCTCAGCCGCTGCACCGCGCTGCCGAACACGTAGTAGACGACGCCGAAGAAGGTCGCCCAGACGACGGCGCCGGCGGCGTTGAAGACGAGGAAACGGCCCCACGCCATCTGGTTCGTGCCCGCGAGAAACGCCGCGTAGGTACGCAGGATCGAGACGAAGCGGCCCCAGAACACAACCTTGCCGCCGTGGCGGCGGAAGAGCCAGATCCCGATCTTGAGCCGGCCTTCGTCCAGGCCGATCCGATGCCCGTGGCGGAGCAGCACCCTGGCGCCGCCGTAGCGGCCGATCGAGAAGCCGATGTTGTCGCCGATGATCGCGCCGGCGATCGCGGCCAGGATCACCCACTCGATCTCGAGGTTGTGCGTCGAGCCGGCGTAGAGCGCCGCGCCGATCAGAGCCGTCTCGCCGGGGACCGGCACGCCGATGCTCTCGATCAGCACGAGCAGGAACACGACGAGGTAGCCGTAGGACTCCAGCCACGTGTCGATCGTGTTCGTGGAGAGGAAAAAGCCGAGCGTCACGCCTACATCTCACCTGAGACTCACCCGCGGCCGGTACGTTCAAGGATGTGATCGAAGCCCGGGACCTCACGAAGGACTACGGCGAGAAGCGCGCCGTCGACGGGCTCAGCTTCACCGTCCAGCCGGGCGTCGTCACGGGATTCCTCGGCCCGAACGGCTCCGGCAAGTCGACCACGATGCGCCTCATCCTCGGCCTCGACGCGCCGACACGCGGCGACGTCACCGTCAACGGCCGCCACTACCGCGAGCACACCGCGCCGCTGCACGAGGTCGGCGCGCTGCTCGAGGCGCGCTCCGTGCACACCGGGCGGTCGGCGTACAACCATCTCCTCGGGCTCGCCCAGACGCACGGGATCCCCAAGCGGCGCGTCTCGGAGCTCATCGACCTCGTCGGCCTGCACGAAGTGGCGCGCAAGCGGAGCGGCCAGTTCTCGCTCGGCATGGGCCAGCGGCTCGGCATCGCCCAAGCACTCCTCGGCGATCCGAAGACGGTGATGCTCGACGAGCCGGTCAACGGCCTCGACCCGGAGGGCATCCACTGGGTGCGCAACCTCCTCAAGGGGCTTGCCGCCGAGGGTCGCACGGTCTTCGTCTCCTCCCACCTCATGACCGAGATGGCGCTGACCGCCGACCACCTGATCGTGATCGGCCGCGGCAAGCTGATCGCGGACATGAGCGTCGACGACTTCGTCGCGCGCGCCTCGCAGAAGGTCGTGGTCGTCCGCTCGCCCGAGCTCGAGCGGCTGCGGGGTGCGTTGACCGGCGCGGGAGTCACGTTTGCCGACGCCGAGCGCGGCGCGCTCGAGGTGCACGGACTGACCCCCGAGCAGGTCGGCGAAACCGCAGCCGGCGCCGGCATCGTGTTGCACGAGCTGTCGCCCCAGCAGGCGTCGCTCGAGGAGGCGTTCATGAACCTGACCAGCGACGAGCTCGAGTTCGCGGCCGAGCTGGAGGAGGCGGTCGCGTGAGCGCGATCACGCCGCCCGCGCGCATCCCGCACCTCGACGTCACCGGCCGCGTCACGTTCTCCCGCGTGCTGCTCTCGGAGTGGACGAAGCTCCGCTCGGTGCGATCGACGAAGTGGTCGCTCGGCGTCGGGTTCCTGCTCACGATCGCCTTCCCGGTTCTCTTCTCCTTCGTCACCCGCTCGCACTGGAGCTCGATGTCCCCGGGCGAGCGTGCCGGCCGCCACCCGCTCGACATCGCACTGGCCGGCGTCAACGTCGCGCAACTCGCGATCGCGGTCCTCGGCGTGCTCCTGATCAGCGCGGAGTACGGGACCGGCTCGATCCGCTCCACCTTCACGGCCGTGCCGAAGCGGCTGCCCGTGCTCTGGGCGAAACTCCTCGACTACGCGGTGGTCTCGATCGTGCTCATCGTGCCCGCCGTGCTCGTGAGCTTCTTCGCGAGCCAGGCAATCCTCAAGAGCATTCCGCAGCTGCAGATCTCGTTCACGCAGCCGGGCGTCGCGCGCGCGGTGATCGGCGGCGCCGTCTACGTGATGCTCGTCGGCGTCTTCGCGCTCGCGGTCGGCGCGATCGTCCGCAATACCGCGGGCGGGATCGCTGCGTTCGCCGCCATCTTCTTTGTCCTGCCGCCGTTGATGTTCACGCTGCCGACGAGCTGGAACAACGCGATCAGCCAGTACCTCCCGAGCAACGCCGGCCGCCAACTGTTCGCCCTCCAGCACGCCTCGCACACACTGACTCCGCTGGCCGGCGGCCTCGTCCTCGTCGGCTACTGCGCCGCCGCGATCCTGATCGCGGCGATCCTGCTCGTCCGCCGGGACGTCTGAGCGCGAGCAGGCGGACCTGCCTGCGACCATGCGGGTGTGAGCGCCGACGAGTCACGCACGAAACGCGTCCTCACCGATGCGGCCGCTCTGGGCTCGGCGGCAGCGGGAGCCTCCGCGCAGCGCCTCACGGTCGCGCTCGGCGGGCACGAGCGCGCGCGCGTCATCATCGTCCTCGCCGCGATCCTCGGGCTGAGCGGCGCCGACGCCGCGACCGTCGGCGCGTCGGCGCAGGAGCTGCGGCAGGGCCTCCACATCTCGAACACCGACATCGGGCTGCTCGTCGCGGTCAGCTCCCTCGTCGGCGCGTTCGCCTCGCTGCCGTTCGGCGTGCTGGCCGACCGCGTGACACGAACCCGGGTGCTCGGCGTCACCATCGTCACCTGGGGCGCCGCGATGCTCTGGAGTGCCACCGCCTCGGACTTCAGAGAGCTGCTCTGGACGCGACTCTTCCTCGGCGCGGTCACGGCCTCTGCGGGCCCGATGGTCGCCTCGCTCGTCGGCGACTGGTTCGGCAGCTGGGAGCGCGGCCGGATCTACGGCGTCATCCTCGCGGGCGAGTACGTCGGCGCCGGCATCGGCTTCGCGATCACCGGCAACGTCGCCGCGCTCTCGTGGCGGGCCGCCTTCGTCATCCTCGCGCTGCCCGCGTTCGTGCTCGCCTACATCGTCTGGCGGCTGCGCGAGCCGGAGCGTGGCGGCAAGGGAGTGCTCGCCTCCGACAAGGCAGGCCCCTCCCCCGAGCTGCTGGCCCAGGCAGCGGAGGGTAACCAGACGACCGACGCGCAGCGGCTGGCGCGGGAGAAAGGCCTCGTGCCCGATCCCGAGCTCGTCGTCGACCCCGGCACGGCGCGGCGCATGAACCTCTGGCGGGCCACCCGCTACGTGCTGCGCGTGCGGACGAACCTCGTCCTCATCGCCGCGAGCGTGTGCGGCTACTACTTCCTCGCGGGCCTGCAGACGTTCGGGCTGGAGTTCTCCAAGGAGCAGTACGGGATCGACCAGGCGCTCGCGAGCTCGCTCCTGCTCGTGGTCGGAGTCGGCTCGTTGGCCGGCGTTCTCGCCGGCGGTGCGCTCGGCGACTATCTGTTGAAGCGCGGCTTGCTGAGCGCGCGCGTGTGGACGCCCGCCGTCGCCGCGGGAGCCACGACGCTTCTGTTCATTCCGGCGCTGCTCACCCGCGGAGCGGTGACCGCCGTGCCCTATCTCGTCGCAGCGGCGTTCTTCCTCGGCGCCCAGAATCCGCCCCTCGACGCCGCGAGGCTCGACATCATGCCGCCGCTCCTCTGGGGACGTGCGGAAGCGGTGCGGACGATGCTGCGCTCGCTCGCGATGGCCCTGGCCCCGCTCCTGTTCGGCGCCGTCTCGGACCACGTGTTCGGCGGCGGCCGCCAGGGCCTGCAGATCACCTTCATCGTCATGATCCTCCCGCTCGGGGCGAGCTCCTGGCTCCTGTTCAAGGGCCTGCGGACGTATCCGGGCGACGTGGCCACGGCCGCCGCGAGCGCCGAGGGCGCGCCCGGGTACCCTCAACCGCGGGACCACTGGGGTCTGTGATGAACACCGGCGACGGCTTTCTCTTTCTCTCAGCCTTCCTCGCCAGCGGCGTCGAATTCGTCGAGGCGCTGACGATCGTGCTCGCCGCCGGGCTCGCCCGCGGCTGGCGCTCGTCGCTCGCCGGGCTCGGCGCCGCGACCATCGTGCTCGCAGTCGTGGTCGCGGTGCTCGGGCCGGCGCTCACCGCGATCCCGCTCGACGCGCTGCGGCTCGTCGTCGGCGCGCTGCTGCTCGTCTTCGGCTTGCAGTGGCTGCGTAAGGCGATCCTGCGCGCGAGCGGCTACAAGGCGCTGCACGACGAGGACGCGATCTTCGCGCGCGAGCTCGCCGAGGCCGAGAGCGCGGGCCGGGTCGAGCGCGCCGGCGTCGACTGGTACGGCTTCACGCTCTCGTTCAAGGGCGTGCTGCTCGAGGGGCTGGAGGTCGTGTTCATCGTCCTAACCTTCGGCAGCGCGCAGGGCTCGATCCCACTCGCGGCGGCCGGAGCCGTCGCGGCTCTCGTGCTCGTCGCAGGAATCGGCGTCGCCGTGCGCGCGCCGCTCGCCCGGGTTCCCGAGAACGCGATGAAGTTCGCGGTCGGCGTGATGCTGACGACGTTCGGGGTCTTCTGGTCCGCCGAAGGCGCCGGAGCCGATTGGCCCGGCGACGACGCTGCCCTGCTCGGCGTGCTGGGCTTCGTGATCCTCTGCTCGCTCGTGCTCGTGCGGCTGCTGCGGCGCGAGCGTCTCGAGGCTGTGCCCGCATGAGGCGACTCACCGCTTTCGGCCGCTTCTGGTGGGACTTCGTGATCGGCGACGACTGGCTCGTGGCGGCGCTCGTGGTCGTCGCGATCGGCGCAACGGCCCTGCTCGCTGCTGCGGACGTCGCAGCCTGGTGGCTGCTGCCACTCGCCGTCCCGCTCGTGCTGTGGCTCTCGCTGCGGCGGGCGATACGCTCGGCCTAGCGCCACGCGGGCCCGTAGCTCAGCTGGTCAGAGCAGCGGACTCATAATCCGTTGGTCCCTGGTTCGAATCCAGGCGGGCCCACTCCGAAAGGCGCTGGAAACGGCGCTTTTCGTGTCTTGCGGCTCGTGCCGGACGCTCGGGGTGGCGAGCGGAGTGGCGAAGTCCCCTCCGCTGCCGGTGTGACGCGTAAACGACGTCATCGCTAGACGGGCTTCGGCGAGCGTCGTACTCTCGCGGCGTGCACGGACGTGCCGCCTCGCCTCTCCTCCTCGTTGCCCTGCTCCCTCTGGCCACCGCCTGCGGGAGCACTAAGGCGTCAACCCCGACGGCCTCGTCCTCGCCCCCGACGACCACGGTGCACGTAAGCCCGCCGGAGCGCGTCTTCAACATCCCGTCGTCGGGGATGGAGCCGACGCTGCATTGCGCGAAAGGCATGCCCGGCTGCCTCGGCAAGTTCGATGATCGTGTGGTCGTGAAGCCGGGCAGCGGCATCCAGCGAGACGACATCCTGGTGTTTCGAACGCCGCCCGAGGCTGCGATGAAGTGCGGCGAAGGCGGGACATTCGTGAAGCGGTTGATCGGTCTACCCGGCGAAACGGTTCACGAGGACGATCACGGCTTCATCGACATCAACGGGAAGCGACTGACCGAGCCGTACATCCCGCGTGCTGACCGTGGCCAAGACAGCGCGTTTTCCGGGAAGACGTGGCACGTCCCAAAGGGTGACTACTTCGTGATGGGCGACAACCGCGCGGCATCGTGTGACTCGCGTGTGTGGGGCTTCGTGCCAGCCCGCAACATCATCGGCCCGGTCGTCAAGATCATTCGCCCGCACTAGCCCGAGGATCCAGGCGGGCCGATAATTAATCCACGGCGTTGTACCCTGGAGCTCGATGCGTGCGCTGCGAGGTTTGCTTCTCTTCAAGCTCGGCGCCTTCGTGGGGATGATGGCCGCGGCGGCGTTCGTCCGGCGGACCGTGCCGTCCCGCGGGGACGAACAGAGCGACGAGCTCTCCCTCGTCGCCGTCCTCGACGGTATCGAGCTCAAGAGCCGAGCCGACGCCTTCACGGGAGGCTCGATGCTGGCCTGGTTCGGCGGCATCGCGGTCGACCTTCGTGAGGCCGAGCTCGCACCGGACGCGCGGCTGTCCCTCAACACCCTGTTCGGCGGCATCGCGATCAAGACGCCGCCGGGCTGGCGCATCGAATCCGAGCTGAAGACTCTGGTCGGTGGGGTCGATACCCGGTCGGCCGCGGCGGACGACCAGCACGCGCCGACGCTGACCCTCACGGGCACGGCACTCCTGGGCGGGATCGCGGTCGGAGCGAAGGCGATCGGCCCCGACCTCGACGGTCGCACTCCCTAGCTCGAGATGGGCCGGCCCTGAAGTGCGCTTGCCTACGGGCTGCTGCTCGAGACGGTCGCGCAATGCGAGACGCATCGCGTGGCGATGGACGGTGGCAGCGCAGGATCCGCTGAGGGTGTGCCGGTTCCGCCGCCGGGTCGGGTAACGATTCCCGCAGAATGACGGCCACGATGAAGGTGTTCCAGCACGAGACGCGCCTCCGCACCGCCGGCGGCCTCACCGTCACCGACATCACCGAGGAAGTGCAGGCCGCGGTGCGCGAGAGCGGCGTCGGCAACGGCATCGCCTGCATCTACTCGCCGCACACGACCTGCTGCGTGCGTGTGAACGAGCTGGAGACGGGCTTCCTCGAGGACTTCTGCACCCTGCTCCGCCGGCTCGTGCCGCACGACTCGTACTACGCGCACGACGACTGGGACCGGCGCACCGAGAACATCTGCCCCGAGGACATGGATCAGGGCAACGGCCACTCCCACTGCATGGCGATGCTGCTCGGCACCGCCGGGGAGTCGGTCCCGGTGCGCGAGGGCGAGCTCCAGCTCGGAACGTGGCAGCGCGTCCTCTTCATCGAGCTCGACCGCGAGCGCGACCGGCGCTGGCTCGTCCAGGTCGTCGGCACGTAGCTAGCTACCGAGGCCGGCCGCGTCGATCCGGTTCGCGGCCGCCTGGGCGATGGCCGTGACGTCAGCGCTGCTGACCGCCTTCGCGCGCGCCATGAAGATGCGGAGCGCCGACACAGACAGATCCGGCCGGCCGCGCGGCGGCCCGGCCTTCTGTTTCGGCAGCTTCACGGGCTTCGCGTGCAGGCGGCCCTTGCGCGCAAGCCGGAACCGGGCGTCGAGCTTCGCCGCCAGCTGCGGCGCCGGCGCCTCGGCCGGCGCGGGGTCGCCGGCCTCGACGATGACGTCGAGGACGTAGGGGCCGTCGGCGACCCGCTCGTCGATCCCCGAGACCGGAGCGATGTTCGCGGCGCCGTAGCTCGGGAAGTAGGCGAAGTGGCTCGTCTTCGCCGCCGGGGCCGGCAACTGCACGGGGACGCTCGTGACCGAGAAGTCGGGATTGTCGAGCCGGCTCAGCTCGGAATCGCTCTTCTGCCTAGTGGCCGTTGATCGAGAAGTGCATGTAGTCCTTGGTCGAGCCGACCCAGGAGCCTCCCCAGCCCCAGCCGATCGAGGCGAAGGCGCGGCGCACGGCCGGTGTCACCATCCCCGGCCGGCGCCGGGAGCGGTTCAGGTAGGAGCGCGCGGTCTTGTCGCGCGTCATCCCGCACCCGACGTACGGGTTCTCGCGCGGATCGAGGTCGACCGCCTCGCCGAAGGCGTGCATCGACCAGTGGTGCGTGGACGACGAGCTGCTGCACGGGGACGCCGCCGCGTCGCGGCACTCGAAGGACGCGGTGACGTCTCCGTTCGGGTGAGGATGCGGGCCGTACATCGACGCGAAGGCGCCGTCCCGGATCGGGAACCGGAGCCGGTAGAGCTTCGCGAAGACCGTGGCGAGCGGGTACGCGACCTGCTGGTTGACGACGATCTGGCCGAGGTGCGTCTGCCGGTCGAAGCCGTAGTACCGGTAGCTGAGCACGCGCAGCTGCGACAGCCAGACGGGGCAGCCGTGGTGCCACTCGCCGGCCGTCTTGATCGCCTGCCGCTGCGCGGGCGTGAGCCGGGCGACACCGGTGCCGCTCGTTGCTGCGTGCGTCGTCGCTGCGGTGAACGTGATGACGGTGGCGAGGACGGCGACGGCAAGGATCTTCATCCGTCGGCCATGGTGCCAGTGATCGGCCCGGGCCGCAGCTCAGGCGGCTGCTGCTGCGGGCTTCTCGACCACGGCTGCGTTGCGCGTCTGCTTGGCCTTCTTGACCAGCCGGCTCGCCGCCTCGAGGGCGTCCTGGGCGGGACGCGTCTCGTCGAGCAGCACAGCGCCGACGCAGCCGGTGATCGTGCGCGGCCGCCCGTCGATCGCGAACGGCCGGGTCGCGAGGAGCAGGCGGAGACGCTCGGCGAAGTCGGCCAGCTCTGCGGCGTCGACGTGCGGGGCGAGCACGACGAACTCCTCCCCGCCCCAGCGGAAGACGAGGTCGCTGGCGCGCAGCTCGCTCCGCAGCCGCTGGTGGACGTCGACCAGCAACTGGTCTCCGGCCGCGTAGCCGTAGGTGTCGTTGACCGTCTTGAAGCGGTCGAGGTCGAGGAAGCAGAGCGCCGCCGTCCGTCCGCCGCGCTTGATCCGCGCCTGCTCGTACGTGAGCGCCTCGGCAAGCGCGTAGCGGTTCGGCGCGTCCGTCAGCGCGTCGACCCGCGCGCGGGAACGTTCCGCCGCAATCGTCCGCTCGAGGCGACGGCGGAACCGGTTCGCCCAGGCTGCGACGAGCAACAGGCCCGCGGCGAACACTAGCGCGAGCCCCGGCGCCGTCGGGACGAGGTAGAGGAACACGACGAGCAACGGCGCCGGGAGGAACCAGCTGACGGCGAGCGGGCGCCACGCCGCCCGCAGCTCGCGGCGGAAGCCGGGACCGAGCAGCCGCAGCGCAACCCGGGCGTCCAGCACGAACCCGGTCACGAGCCCTACGGTCGCGGCCGCCACGGCACCGGAAACGCCGTGTTGCGCGAGCTGCTCTCCGACCACGCCGACCACGAGCCCCTGCAGCGCACCGGCAATCGCGCACGCGACACGCTTGCGTCGGAGGCCGCTGCCCGCAAACGCCTCGGTCGAAGCGCCGGCGACGGCACCCACCAGCGGCCCGCCGACGAGCGCCGCAGCCACGAGGAACGGGCCTGAGAGGGAGACGCGTGTCCGCCGCCCCACGACGAGGTCGAGCCGTCCGGCGAGCGCCGTCAGCACGACGAGGACGAGCGCAGCCGGAACCCCGATGTCGAGGCCGATGGGGGCAGGCATGAACGCATTGAACAGCCGCCGCCGGACGCGGACGGGGCCCCCTGAGGGCGGCCCCGCGCGTGATTCGGTGCTGCTGGGTGACTACGGAGTGACGGTGATCGCCGTGGGCGCGGCCGTCGTCCCCGAGGTCACGGAGGACGTCATCTTGGCGTCCGAGTGCCACGTGCCCGTCTTCTTGCTGAAGATGTCGAACGGAATCGACACCAACCCGCCGGGCACCGGCGACCCCAGTACCGGCCGGTACTCCGTGTTGTCCGCCGGCGCGGACGGCAGGCCCGCTCATCACGTTCAAGTTGCGGCAACGAGGGACCGCCGCCAGGCGCCCCGTCCTGCCGGCGGCAAGGTCGCGCCGACCCACGCGGGCAAGCGGCTCAAGTTCGTCTTCCAGCGCCTCTCAGGCGGGAGATGGCACAGCGTCGCCTCGCAACAGCTCCCAATCCGCCGCGGCGGCGCTGTGCGCGACTCCTTCACGGCGCACGCGGCCGGCTCCTACCGCAGGAAAGCGTTCTTTGCAGGGGACGCCGCGTCAGCCTCAGGCTGGCTGCGATTTGGCGTTCGCTAGAGCAGGACGCGCGTTAACGCTTCGCGAGGTCGCGATTGCTAGATGCCGAGGATCTGCTTCTTCTTTGCCGCGAACTCTTCTTCGGTGATGAGGCCTTGCTCCTTCATCGCCGCGTACTTCTGGATCTCCGCGGCGTCGTCGGTCTCGGCCGGCGCGGCCGGAGCCGGAGCGGCTGCCTGCTGCGGGGCTTGTTGTGGCGCGGCGGCGGCCTGGCTCCTCTGGGCACTCTTGGCGCCCATGTGCGCCGCCCCGCCTACCACGACCGCTGTCCCGATCAATCCCGGACCTCTACGTCCTCTCATTTCGGGCTCCCCTCTCTTCTTGGTTACGCCTTGGCTTCTTCCAGCGCCCACTCGCGCGCTGCCTGGACGATGTCATGCGGGATGCGCTCGAACGCGACCATGACTCCGCCCGCATCGCGGATCGACTGCGCAACCTTGCGAGCCCACACGTTCTCCCAGACCAACACAGCCGCCGAGAAGTTCGGCTCGAGGTTCTGACCGATCGCCAGCAGCTCCTCATCGTTGAAGAGCCCCTGCACCTCCATGTCGAGCGCGTCGAGCGCCTCCTGCACGTCCGGATCGAGCTCGGTGACCTCGAGTGTGAAGATTTCCCCCTTCTCGTCCTTCCCGACGAACGCCGTATCGATGATGCGAACCGTGCCTGCCTTAACAAGGTCTTCGAGCGCAGGCACGATCTCACCCTTGAACTGGTTCCCCGGGAACGCAACTACCACGTAATCGACGGGTCCGATCTCTTCCATCCCGTTCTCCCTTCCTGTCGACGTCAGCCTCCCGCAGTCCAACATGCTGCTTGCGACTGCTCGACGGCATGCGACTCGGCGCCCCAGCGCAACCAAGGCTATTCGGCCGGCGTCGGAGGCCGCATCGACCGTTTGGGGTGATGAGTGGGAGACACTCCAGAGTCAGACAGGCGAGTTGGATCTTGGAGCTCGTGGGTCGGGGGCCGGCCGTCGTATGCCGACGTCGTCGAGCGCGGCCGCGACCAGCTGGTCGAAGCGTCCCGCGGCGAGGTCGCCGAGCGGATCTCGCGTGTAGCCGAGCAGCGTCAGGTACGAGAGTCCAAAACCCGCGCGCATCGCGAGCAGCCGGCGACGCTCCGGGTCGTGCGTGTCGACGAGCGCCGCATTCGCTGCTCCGAGCTGGCGGATCTGCCGCACCCTGGGCGGCAGCATGATCACAAGCAGGAGGACCGTCGGCAGGATGAACACGAGCAGGCCGAGCGTCAACGCCAATTGGTGCACCTTGTCCTCTCCCTGCTGTCCAAGCTCGGCCACCTTCCCGCCGCTCCCCTGACCCGCCTGCCCGAGCGCGTGAGCGAGGCTCCCGCCCACCAGCGGGATCCCGTCGACCGCGCCCGCCGCGGAGCCGAACCCGCTCTCGACCGAGAGGCCGGCGCTCTTCACACCCGAACCGAGCACCGCCATCCCGTCCACGACGTTGTGGACCTTGTAGCCCGTCCACGCGAACAGCAGGACGAGGCCGATGAAGGCGAGGTCGCGGAAGATCGTCGAACGCCGCTTCGACGGCACGTCCGGATAGAGCTTCATCGACCGACGACCCGAGTTAGCGGCGCGCGGGGATCAGCGCCCCAATGAGCCAGAGCAGCGGTATGAAGAGGCCGATCAGAAGCATCACCCAAACGTGGAGCGCAGGCTAGGGGCAGACCCCGGCTAAGCCCTCATCCGATGAGGATGAGGAGGCGGACGGGTGTGCGAATGAGTTAGTGGAGGCGGCGGGAATCGAACCCGCGTCCGCAGCCGCACCGGCTGAGCGTCTACAAGCTTAGGCTGCCCTTTCGATTCGCCCGCCGGCCGGGGTGCAGCCGCCCTACCGCCGGACTAGCCGATCCTTCGGTGTCGCGCTCCGGGCGATCAGCTCTCCCTCGGCGCCGAGCCCGTTCGTTGGCGCCGCCTCCGAGCCACGGGCACACCCGGGGCGGCGTCGCCGACTAGGTCTCCCTAGGCAGCGAGTGCGAGATCGTTCTTCGCACTTGCGTTTTGCCGGTGGATTTACGAGGCCAACCGGCGACCTCGGCTTGCAACTCATCCGGATGGATCGACCACGTCGAAGCCAGGTCGCCCCCGTATGTTCGTCCGAATTGTAGCCGGGCTAGCGCCGCAGGCTCTTGAGCTCGCGCTCGATCTCCCGCCGCGCGTCCCGGGCTGCGACGTCGCGGCGCTTGTCACGCAGCTCCTTGCCGCGCGCGAGGGCGAGCTCGACCTTGACCTTGCCGCCCTTGAAGTAGAGCCGCGTCGGCACGAGCGTGAAGCCCTTCTCCGCGACGCTCGACGCGAGCCGCTCGATCTCCCTGCGGTGGAGGAGGAGCTTCCGCGGCCGGTCCGGGTCGTGGTTCGCGCGATTCCCCTCGATGTACTCGGGCACGTGGAGGCCGACGAGCCACGCCTCGCCTTCCCGCACCTCGGCGTACGCCTGTTGCAGCGTCGCCTCGCCGCCGCGCAGCGACTTCACCTCGGTCCCGCTGAGGACCAGGCCGGCCTCGACGCGGTCCGAGAGGTGATACTCGTGACGCGCGCGCCGGTTGTCGACGATCAGCTTCTCTCCGCTCGGGCTCGCCATGGCGGGCCAAGTGTAGGCTCGGCCGGGTGGACGACCTCACGCTCGCGCAGCTGCAGGAGTTGGGGTCGTTCGGGTTTCCCGGCCTGCTCGGAATCGACTTCGAGGAGACCGAGGGCGGCGGCGTGCGCGCGCACCTCGAACTGCACGAGAAGCACATGGCGCCGAACGGCTACCTCCACGCCGGGGCCGTCGTCGGATTCGCCGACACCGCGTGCGGCTACGGCACGGTCCTGAACCTGCCGGAGGGAGCCACGGGCTTCACCACGGTCGAGCTGAAGACGAACTTCCTCCGCAGCGCGCGGGAAGGGACGATCCACTGCGAGGCGCGGCTCCTGCACGGCGGCCGCACGACCCAGATCTGGGATGCCGCCGTCACCGACCCGGAGGATCGGACGATGGCCCTGTTCCGCTGCACGCAGCTCCTGCTGCGCTAGCGGCGCCCCGCGCGGTAGCCGCGCGCCATGAAGCAGCGATCGCAGAGCGCCGCCCACGGCGCCGTCCGCGCGCCGCAGACACGACAGCGGCCGATCGTCGGCTCCTCGATCTCGGCGCGCAGCTCCCGCACGACCCGAGCCGCGGCGGCTTGCTCGAGCGCCGCGGCGCGCTCGATCGTGACCCCTGCAACGCCCGGGTACTGCAGCGCGAACCAGCGCAGGATCGATGCCTCGCGCGCCGCGTGCTCCGCCTCCTCCAGCCCGGCTGCATCGAGGCGGTGCGGGTCGAGGAGCCAGCCGATCACCGTCTGCTGCGCCGTGTCGCCGGCGAGCGCCGCGGCGAGCGTGCCGAGGAGCTGCGCGCCGTCCTCGTCCACCGGCGCCTGCACAAGCTTCCAGACATCCGCGAGCTCGAGCCTGCGGCGCGCGTGATGGAGCGCGTCGCGTACCGCGTCGAGGCGGCCGAGCAGCGGTTGGATCGACTCGACCTCGAGCCAGCCGTCGATGCTCCAGTAGCGCAGCGCGGCGTGCCTCCAGGCGTGCAGAGCCGGCTCGAGCTCGTCGACGCGCGCCACGTTGAGGTCGGAGAGCTGCGGACGCAGGCGGCCCGAGTCGACGACGCGGTAGCCGAGGTGCCCGTCCTCGATCGGCACGTGCGGCACGAGGGCGCCCCGCACGAGCTCCGGGTCGGGATCCGCCCACGGGACGCCGGTGAGGACACCGACGTGGCCGCGCTCGTGGAAGCCGAAGCGCCCGGCGCGGCCGGCGATCTGCGCGATCTCCCACGGCTCAAGGTCGCGCCGCTCCTTCCCGTCGAACTTCGTTGTCTCCGCGAAGAGCAGCGTCTCGCACGGCAGGTTGACACCGTGGCCGAGCACGTCGGTCGCCGCGCATACCTCTGCCTGACCGGCGATGAAGCGGTCGATCTCCTCGCGCCGCGACGCGAGCGGCATCGCGCCGTAGAGGCAGGCGACGCGGCCCGGATGGAGCTGGTTCAGCTCACCCGCGAGCCCGATCACGGCGCGGCGGCTGAACGCGACGACGACCGTGCCCGGGCCGAGCCCGTTGATGCCGCGGCGGCCGGACCAGTCGAGCGGCGCCTTCCGCTCGAAGAAGCGCACCTCGACCTGCGGGAACGCGTGCCGGACGAGCGGCAGCGCCTCGACGGCGCCGAGGAGCAGGATGTGCCGGTACTCGCCGCCGAGCAGCAGCCGTGTCCAGGCCGAGCCGCGTTCCTCGTCCTCGGCCCACTGCACCTCGTCGAGTACGAGCGTTTCGCCGCTCGCCGGCGCCATCTCCGCCGTGCAGCACACGATCGGGGCGCCGGGATTGACCCGCTCCTCACCGGTCACGAGGCCGACGCCGTCCTCGCCGAGCTCGGCCGAGAGCCGCCGGTGCGCCTCCTGCGCGAGCATCCGCAGCGGCGCCGCGTACACGCCGCATCCCGTCTCGACGAGGAAGCGGAGCGCGTCGTGCGTCTTGCCCGAGTTCGTCGGCCCGAGATGCGCGATCACCGACTCCGGCTCGACCCGGCGCTCGGGCAGCCGCACGGTCAGCTCCGAGACGGGACGCCGGGCCGGTGCGCTCCGCCGCCGGTGTCGCTCGCTCCGGCTGGGGCGCTTCTGCCGCCCCCGGGCCACTAGACCTGCAGGAAGCGGCGCAGGGTGAGGGCAGAGCCCAGCGCGCCGAGGAGCAGGCCCGCGCCGATCAGCGCGAGTGCGTTGAGCGTGAAGGACAGCGCGTGCACGTCGTTGGTGCCGCCGCCGCCGATGTGCGGCAGGATCGACGGCAGGGCGATCGTCTTCCCGAGCACGAGCAGGATCACCGCGAGCACCGAGCCGACGAGCCCGCAGAGGAGCCCTTCGAGCATGAACGGCCCGCGGATGAACCAGTTCGTCGCACCGACGAGCTTCATCACCTCGATCTCGCGTCGTCGCGCGAAGATCGACAGCCGGATCGTGTTCGCGATCAGGAGCGTCGCCGCGACCACGAGCAGGATCACGGCGATCAGGAAGACGAGCGAGATGACCTTCGCGATCGTCAGCACCCGCTTGGTGACGTTGCTCTCCCAGTGGACGCCGCCGGCATTCCCGAGGCCGCCCGTCTCGGCCGTCGCACAGGGCTCGACACCGGCGTAGTGCGCGTGACAGATCCGCTTGCCGATGAGCGGCGTGAACTTGCCCTGCTTCGGCGTCACCACCCAGGTGTCGGGCAGCGGGTTCCCGGGGAGCAGCTGGTACGTGCCTTGCGGAAACACTCCCGGGTTGTCCTTCTTGTAGTTCTTCAGTCCCTGCGCCTTCGACACGAACACCACGTGCTTCACGTCCGGGTCCTGCCGGAGGGCCTTGCCGATCGCCGCCTTCTGGGCCGGGGTCACGTTCTTGGTGCAGTCGGGCATCGAGACGGTCGTGCACATGTAGACCTGAACCTGCAGCTCCTTCTGGATGTGGTTGCTCCACGAGAGCACCCACGTGCCGAGGGCGATGAACAGGCCGAGCAGGCACATCCCGATCAGCACGGTCATCGTCGCCGCGAAGGTCGTCGAGAGGTTCATGCGGATCGAGGACCACGCCTCGGAGAACAGCAGACGGACCTGACTCATTCGGAGGTGTATCCCCCGCGCCGCTCGTCGCGGGAGAGCTTCCCGCTCTCGAGCGCGATCACGCGCTTGCGCATCTTGTCGACCATCTCGCGGTCGTGGGTGACCATCAGGATCGTCGTGCCGGCGCGGTTGATGCGGTACAGGAGCTGCATGATCCCGACGCTCGTGTCGGGGTCGAGGTTCCCGGTCGGCTCGTCGCAGACGAGCAGCGGCGGATGGTTCACGACGGCGCGCGCGATCGAGACGCGCTGCTGTTCGCCGCCCGAGAGCTCGTCGGGGAGCGAGTTCATCTTGTTCGCGAGCCCGACCAGCGTCATCACCTCGGGCACCTTGCGCCGGATCGAGGCGCGGCTCTCGCCCTGCACCTTGAGCGCGTAGGCGACGTTCTCCGACGCGCTGCGGCTCGGGAGGAGCTTGAAGTCCTGGAACACACAGCCGATGTTGCGGCGCAGCCGCGGCACCTGCGAGTGTCCGAGCCGGCCGAGATCGCGTCCGCCCATGATGATCCGCCCGTCGCTCGGCTCGAGCTCCTTCAGCAGAAGCCGTACGAGCGTCGTCTTGCCCGAGCCCGAGGCACCGACGATGAAGACGAACTCGCCCTTGTCGATCGCGAAGTTGACGGAGTCGAGCGCGGTGACGTCCGGCTCGTAGACCTTCGTCACGTTCTCGAACACGATCATCGAGCCCTTGGGCTGCTCGGCCGGCTCGACGCCGTTGACCTGCCCGTTGGCCGCAGGCTGTGCGGCGGCGGAAGTGGGCTGTTCTATCTGTACGTCAGTCACGTCTACCGGTTACGAGTTGGGCGGGCGGTGTGCCCGGCGCCGGTGGAGTGCGGGTCGAAGCCGCTCCACTCTAGCGCAGCTTTCGGCGATCTACGAAGCCTGACCCGCCGTTTGCAGGAGATATGCGCGGATGAAGCCGTCGAGATCGCCGTCGAGGACGCCCTGCGTGTTGCCGACCTCGTGGTCGGTGCGGTGATCCTTGACGAGCTGGTACGGGTGCAGGACGTAGCTGCGGATCGCGTTGCCGCCGAAGCCCATCGACACGCCGCCGCGCTCGCGCGCCAGCTCGGCCTCGCGCTCCTCCTCGGCTCTCTCGGCGAGCCGCGAGCGCAGGATCTTCATGGCGGTGTCCTTGTTGGCCGACTGGCTGCGCTCGTTCTGGACGGCGACGACGATGCCGCTCGGCATGTGCGTGATCCGGACGGCCGAGTCGGTCTTGTTCACGTGCTGGCCGCCGGCGCCCGACGAGCGGTAGGTGTCGATGCGGATGTCGTCGTCGAGGATCTCGATCGCGCCGGCGTCCTCGAGCAGCGGCGCGACGATCACCTGCGCGAAGCTCGTGTGGCGGCGGTGCGCCGAGTCGAACGGGCTGAGGCGGACGAGCCGATGCTTGCCGCGCTCTGCCTTGAGGATCCCGTACGCGTTCTCGCCGCGCACGGTGAAGGTCGCCGACTTGAGGCCGTACTCCTCGCCCGGGCTCGACTCGATCACCTCGGTCTTGAGGCCGCGCTGCTCGGCCCAGCGCAGGTACATGCGCAGCAGGATCTCGGCCCAGTCCTGCGCGTCGGTGCCGCCCGCGTCGGCCTGGAGCGTGACGACCGCGTCGCCCGCGTCGTACTCGCCGGAGAAGAGCGCGTCCTCCTGCAACCGCGCGAGCTCGCTCTGCACGTCGCGCAGCGTGGGCTCGAGCTCCTCGTCGGCGAAGGTGCCCGCGCCCTCGCGCAGGAACTCGACGTTCGAGAGCAGCTCGTCGTAGCGCTGGAGCTTCTGCTGCCCTCGCTGGTGCTCGGCAGACAGGCGCGCCGCGCGCTGCTGGTCGTTCCAGAAGTCGGGTTGCGCGAGCTCCTCTTCGAGCTCGGCGAGGCGAGTCTTCAGCGCAGCGGGGTCAAAGGTAACCACGGACCCAGTCGAGCTGGATCCCGATCTCCTCGAGCTGCTCGGCGAGTGAAAGCTGGATCTCGTCGGCCATCGCGCCGGCCATCCTAGCCACCGCCGCGCCGCACGCCCCCGGCCGTTGGTCGCTCGTTGGTGTGGAGGTCTAGCCTTCCCTCGCCGTGATCCTCCGTGGCCGCAGAGTGGCAGGTGTGGGAATCGCGCTCGCGCTCGCTGCGCTGGTCGGCTGTGGGGCCGGCGGTGCGGACGCGAAGCCGGCAGTGTCGCCGTGCGGGACCGTATCCGTTCCCGTCTGGTCCCCGGATGGGACTCAAGTCGCCTGGTACGGCTACCGCTCGCCCCGGCCCCATGGCCATGCCGTGGGCGGCTACAACATTTTGCGGGCGGTCTGTGTCTCGGATGCCGACGGCAAGCACGTCCACCCGCTGCGCGGCACGGTCTGTAGCGAGCACTGCTCAACCGATATCGACCCGCCGAGCCAGCTCGACTGGGTGGGACCGAACCTCCTTCTTTATGGGAACGACACCGGGACCTTCAGGATCTCGTTCGGCCGGAAGCCGAAGCTCCTCGCCACGAAGGGGCCCGACCCGTTCTCGGCCGACGCGGGAGGTGACCGCATCGCCACCGGGACCGCGGGCTGCGTCTGCTCCGGGCCGGTCACGGTCCGCGGCGTCCCGTCCGGCGCCGTCGTCGGCGTGGTCGGCGGCGCGAAGTTCAACAACGGCGCACCGAGCCTCTCACCCGACGGAGAGCAGGTCGTCTTCATGCGCAGCGCCGCCACGGACCCCGGACCGGGGCCCGGGATCTGGATCGCCGCGGCCGACGGTAGCCACCTGCGGCGCCTGGAACGGAGCGGTGAGGCCCCACTCTGGTCGCCCGCCGGGAAACAAATCGCCTACGCCGCCCCCGTCGGCCCAATTCGAGCGGCCTGGCGGCTCGTGGCTCCACGGGGCGGTGCGAGCACGACGCTCCTGCGCAACGCCCCGGGAACCGTCTTCGGTTGGTCGCCCGACGGCAGCTGGATCGCCCGTACGACTCGTCGAGTGTCGCCTGGTCGCCGAATTCGCAGCAGCTGCTGGTGCTCTGGCGGGCGCCGGCCCACTCGAATTGTCCAAGCGGCCTCTGGCGTGTCCCGATCGACGGCGCGAAGCCGCGCCTGGTCCACAGCTGCTGACCAGACGCGCCGACCGTCCCGGCCGGCTCAGGTCTGGGCGATCACGAGCACGACCGTCAGCAGCGCGAGCGCGACTCCGCCGACGGTGAAGACTGCGACGGTGCGGAAGGCGAGCGGTGCGTGGTCGCCGGTTCGCAGCGCACGCTCCAGCTCGCGCTGGCGCCGTGCCCCGACGATCGCGAGCGCGATCGCGAGGGCCGCGTAGCCGCAGCCGAGCAGGATGTAGGGCCAGGGAGCGACGTCGAGCAGCTTCGGAGCGAACCGTCCCACGGCGAGCGCACCGGCGGTGGCTCCCAGCGCGGTCCGCCACCACGCCAGCCAGGTGCGCTCGGCCGCCATCGACGTGCGCCGCTCCTGGTCGAGGTCGGACGGCGGATTCGGCGGCTCCGTCATAGCGGCATCTAACACGCTCCGTGCGGTGGACAGCCGATGACTTTGCTCGTCGTCGGCAGTCTGTGGGGCATGGTCAACTACACGGCTTCGATCTCACTCGACGGCTTCACCGCCGGCCCCGACCAGAGCGTGGACGACCCGATCGGCATCGGCGGCAGGCAGTTGCACGGCTGGATCCAGGAGCTCGCCGTCTGGCGAGAGGCGCACGGGCTGGACGGCGGCAGCGAGTCGCCGAGCAGCGCCGTGCTCAAGGACGCCGGGGCCAACCTCGGCGCATACGTGATGGGACGCAACATGTTCGGCGGCGGCCCGGGCCCGTGGACCGACGAGCCGTGGACCGGCTGGTGGGGCGAGAACCCGCCGTTTCACCTGCCGGTCTTCGTCGTCACGCACCACGCGCGCCCGCCGCTCGAGTGCGAGGGCGGGACGACGTTCACCTTCGTCACGGACGGCGTCGAGGCCGCGGTCGCGCAGGCGCGCGAGGCCGCGGAAGGCCGCGACGTGATGATCTCCGGCGGCGCGACCGTCGCGCGGCAGTGCCTGGCAGCGGGACTCGTCGACGAGCTCAGGCTCGATCTCGTGCCCGTTCTGCTCGGCGGCGGTGTCCGGCTCTTCGAGGACGGAGACCCGGCCGTCGACCTCGAGCAGGTCTCCGTCGTCGCAGGCCACGGAGTCACGCACCTGGCCTACCGCGTGTCCTAGCCGCCCGCGCCGAAGCCGTCGACCAGTTCGGGGCGGATCTGGATGATCACGCGCTCCTCGCCCGGGCCGAGATACGGGTACTTGTCCGCGCCGAGGTACTTCTTCGCGAGCATGTTGATGTGGTCGAGAGCGCCTTCGGCGACGATCGTCGCCGGGCCGCTCACCATCACGTAACCGCTCTGCTGGTCCTCCGCGGGCAGGACGGTGACGGTCGCGCGCGGGTCGCGCTCGATGTTCTTGACCTTCGTCCGGCCGCGGGCGCTGTTGACGAGCACGTTCTCGCCGTCGTAGTCGATCCAGACGGGCGTGGCCTGTGGCGATCCGTCCTCGCGAACGGTCGCGATCACGCCCCAGTTGCGATCGGTGAACAGTGATGCCTGCTTGTCGCTCAGTGTCGCCATCGATCGAGCCCCCCTCACGTTGGATTGTCCGTCGATGATCGCCGAACCGGGTCGGTCTCCGTCGCGGGCAGATGACAGCGCACGGGCCTACGCTTTGGGAGTGACGCTTCGACTTCCGGAGGACTGGCGCGTACCGGCCGTCTACGCCGCGATCAGTGTCGGAGGCCTCTTGTATGACGCAGCGCACGGCTGGTTCTGGCATGGGGCGCACGACACGGCGTCGCTGGCAGCTGCGTTTCTCTTGCTGCTTCTGGTCCTGCTGCTGCGACGGAAGCGTTTCGCGTGGTGGATGTTGGTCGTCGTCTCGGCCTTCGGCCTCATCACCGCGCCGCTTCAGTTCGCCGGAGGACCGGTCGGTCGGCAGGTTGTTGCCGGTTACGTGCTCGGTCTGATCGAGTTCGGATTGCTCGTCTCAGCGCCTATGCGGCGGTTCGTGGGTTTCCACTGGCGTATGGCGCCACGGCCGAGCTAGAACGCGTTGGCGGATCGTTAGACACGATCCGTACCATTCGCCGCGATGAAGAAGCTCACCGCCATCGCCGTCGCACTCGTTGCGGCTCTCGTTGTCTCGGTGACCGCCTCCTCGGCCACGACGAGTGCAGCGTCCCATTGCCAGTACGGCAAGCTCTTCCGCGGCTGGCAAGGGGTGCACGGGTCGATCTACCTGCGGCTGACGATCACGCCCCGCAATCCGAAAGCTTGTCGGACGTGGGACGGAAAGTACTTCGGCGGCGGACTACTCTTCCGCAAGAAGCTCGGAACCGGCGTGGTGCTCTGCAAGCTCCGCGACAAGACCGGCTCTCAGACCGTCACCGTCGCAGTCTTTGCGGACACCGCCAAGGCAGGCCAGACGTTCTGCCGCAAGTTCCACCCGGGCTGGCCCAGGGTCTGAGCGCGGCGGCGCGCTAGGCGCCGTGGCACTTCTTGAACTTCTTGCCCGAGCCGCACCAGCACGGGTCGTTGCGGCCGAGCTTCTCGTGTTCGCTCGCGCGGACGGTTTGCGCCGGAGCGGCGACGGAGCCGCCGACGGCTGAAGTGCTCACGCCGCCCGTGAGCGCCGCATCGATCACCTCGGCGCCGGCGCTCGTCTCGTGCTCGTAGTGGAGGTTGCCGTTCCCGCCCGGCGCCTGCTGCGGCATCAATCCCGCTGTGGTGCCCTGGTCCGGCGGCGCAAGCTCGGCATGGAAGAGGTGGAGCACGACCTCGCTGCGGATGATCCGCCCCAGCTCGGTGAACATGTGCTCGCCCTCGCCCGTGTACTCGACAAGCGGGTCCTTCTGCGCCATCTGGCGGAGATGGACGCCCTCGCGTAGCACCTCCATGTTTTCGAGGTGCTCGCGCCAGCGCACGTCGACGACCTGCAGGACGATGAAGCGCTCGAGCTCCCGCATCAGCTCGGGGCCGAACTCCTCTTCCTTCGCCACGTACTCGTCTCGCGCGTCGGTCTGGAACTCCTCGATCAGCGCGTCGCGGGAGATCTCGCCGAGATCCTCCTGCAGCTCCTTCGCCGTGATCTCGGTCTGGTAGAGCTGGGCCATCGCCTGGGTCAGCGCCTCGAGATCCCACTCGAGCTCGGACTCCTCCTGCGTGAACAGGTGCACGGTGTCCTCGACGACCTCGTCGATCCAGAGCTTGATCTGCTCGGACAGGTCCTCGCCGTCGAGCACCTGCCGGCGCTGCTCGTAGATCCGCCCGCGGTGCCGGTTGAGGACGTCGTCGTACTTGAGGACGTTCTTGCGCATGACGAAGTTCTGCTCCTCGACCTTCTTCTGCGCGCCCTCGATCTGCCGGGAGAGGATCTTCGCCTCCATCGGCTGGTCGTCGGGGATCTTGAAGCGGTCCATGACGCCCTTGATCCGGTCGCCGGCAAAGAGGCGGACGAGGTCGTCCTCTCCCGAGAGGTAGAAGCGCGTCTCGCCGGGGTCGCCCTGGCGGCCCGAGCGGCCGCGCAGCTGGTTGTCGATCCGGCGCGACTCGTGGCGCTCGGTGCCGAGGACGTAGAGGCCTCCGACCTCGCGGACACCGTCGCCGAGCTTGATGTCGACGCCGCGGCCCGCCATGTTGGTCGCGATCGTGACCGCGCCTGGCTGGCCGGCGTCCTTGATGATCTCCGCCTCGCGCGCGTGCTCCTTCGCGTTGAGGACGTTGTGCTTGATCCCCTTGCGCGTCAGCAGCTCGGACAGGTACTCCGAGGTCTCGACCGCGATCGTGCCGACCAGCACGGGTTGGCCCTTCTGCGCGCGCTCCTCGATGTCGCCGACGACCGCGGCGAACTTGCCCTCCTTCGTCTTGAAGACGAAGTCGTTCTCGTCGGCGCGGGCCACCTGGACGTTGGTGGGGATCTCGACGACGTCGAGGTCATAGATCTCGACGAACTCCTTCTCCTCGGTCTTCGCGGTGCCGGTCATGCCGGCGAGCTTCTCGTAGAGGCGGAAGTAGTTCTGGAGCGTGATCGTGGCGAGGGTCTGGTGCTCCTCCTGGATCTTGACGCCTTCCTTCGCCTCGACCGCCTGGTGGAGGCCCTCGCTCCAGCGGCGCCCTTCCATGATCCGGCCGGTGAACTCATCGACGATCTTGACCTCGCCGTCCTGGATCACGTAGTCGATGTCGACGTGGTAGAGCGACTCGGCCTTCAGCGCCTGGTAGAGGTGGTTGACGAGCTGCGTGTTCTCGGGCGCGTAGAGGTTCTCGATCCGGATCGCGCGCTCGACTTTCGTCACGCCCTGCGGCGTCACGCCGACCGTCTTGAACTTCTCGTCGAACTCGAAGTCGGCTCCGGCGTCCTCGGCCGCGCCCTTCGGGTCGCCGGGCGTCGAGCGGAACGGGACGAGCTGCTTCGCGACGCGCGCGAAGTCGTAGTACTGCTGGGCGGCCGTCTCGGGCTCGCCGGAGATGATGAGCGGCGTCCGCGCCTCGTCGATCAGGATCGAGTCGACCTCGTCGACGATCCCGAAGGGATGGCCGCGCTGGACGACGCCGTCGAGGCCGACCGCCATGTTGTCGCGCAGGTAGTCGAAGCCGAACTCGGAGTTCGTCCCGTAGGTGATGTCGGCGTCGTAGGCGGCCTTGCGCTGGTCGAACGGCATCATCGTCTCGATGAAGGCGACGTTCATCCCGAGCGACTCGAAGACGGGGCGGTTCCACTCGGCGTCGCGCTGGGCGAGGTAGTCGTTGACCGTGATGAGGTGCGCGCCGCGGCCGGCGAGGCCGTTGAGGTAGAGGGCGAGGCTCGCCACGAACGTCTTGCCCTCGCCGGTCTTCATCTCGGCGATGTCGCCCTCGTGGAGGACGATCCCGCCCATCAGCTGCACGTCGAACATGCGCTGGTCGGAGGCGCGCTTGCGGGCCTCGCGGACGGCCGCAAACGCCTCGAAGACGAGCTCGTCGAGGGTCTCGCCGTTCTCCAGCCGCTGCCGGAACTCCGCCGTCTTGCCCTGGAGGTCGGCGACGGACAGCTGCTCGAACTCGGGCTCGAGTGAGGTGATGTACGCCGCCTGTTCCTGGAGCCGCTTGATCCGGCGGCCCTCGCCGACGCGGAGAACCTTCTCGAGGTTGCCGATCTCCACGGGCCTAGGGTAGCGGGCTACAAGGGGGTCGCCTTGACCTCCCAGTAGTCGCCGTCGATCCGGTCCGCCTCGACGTAGAAGCTGTCACCGACCGCCTCCCCGAGCCGCCCGAGCTCGGCCGGGACGAGCGCGTCGCTCGGCTCGCCGTCGACGCGCAGCTCGCCGGAGTCTGTGTGCTGCGAGAGCTCGAGCTTGTCGCCGACGGGGAAGGGGATCCGAGCGACCTGGATCCGCTTCGCTCCGACTCCCCAGAGGTCTCCGTCCTGCCGGTGCCCGACGGCGCGGTACGGCGGGCTCACGGTGCGCTCGACGGCGTCGGCGAGCGGCGTGAGGTCGGCGTCGCCGTTCTCCTCGCCGACGATCAGGTCGCCGTTCGGGATCGTGGTGAACTCGACCCGGTCGCCGACGAGCGCCGGCGCCGTGACCGTGGTCGCCGCGTCCCACTCCTTCGGGCCGACACCGGAGCCGTCGACGACTCCGGCCCTGGCCAGGACCGACTTCGGCGGCTCGACCGGCTGCGGCGGTGGAGGCGATGCGTCCCCGAACGCCTGAGCGGGATCGAGCCCCGCCTCCCGCAGGAGCTGCTCGTTCAGCGTCTCCTTGTTGCGCCGGAACAGCCCCACCTAGGTCTCGGTGGCCTCGGACTGTGGCTCCTCGAAATGCTTGCGGCCGGCTACGCGCTTGTCGTGGATGTCTCTCACCTGCCGCACGAGCTTGTCGGCGAGCTCGTCGACCGCGGCCTTCATGTCGCGCGCGGCCTCGCGTGCGCGCAACGTGCGGCCCTTGAGATGGACGGTGGCCTCCGCCACCTGCGAGTCGGCGATCGACGGGTTCCGCTCGACGGCGAGCTCGATCTCGACCTCCGTCAACTCGTGGACGCGGCGATCGAGCTTCTCCAGCCTCCGCTCGACGTAGGTCCGCATTGAGTCGCTCACCTCGAGGTTCTTGCCCTTGACGTGGAGCTGCATCAGGCGCCTCCCCTGTCGCTGCGTGTCTGTGACCTAACCCTACTCGGGACGCGTGCGGCCGCATCCGTGTTTAGCCACGACGGAGCGCGCGTGCGAACGCGACCGCCTCGACCCGGCGCGCACCCCCGGCACGGAGCGCGCTCGCGGCCGCCGCCGCGGTGGCTCCGGTGGTGTAGACGTCGTCGATCACGGCGACCTGACGGGGTGCGGCGGTCGTCGCGCGGAACGCGCCGCGAACCGTCCGCCGCTCGACCGCGGAGCTGCCGCGCTGGCGGCCGCCGCGCGTCCGCTCGAGGAGCGGCAGGCACGGGAGCCCCCAGAGCTCGGCGAGCTCGAGCGCCAGCCGTTCGGCCGGGTTGTGCCCGCGCTCGAGCCGCCGGCCGCGGTCGGCCGGGACGAACGTGAGCGCGTCCACGTCGGGCGGCGGCACCCGCTCGGCGACGAGCTGCGCGGTCTCGGCGGCGAGCCGGCGCAGCCCGCGTTCCTTCCAGGCGTGGACGAGCCGGCGCGCTGCGGCGTCGTAGCCGACCGCGGCGCGGGCGCTGGCGAAGGCGAGCCGCCGGCCGGCGCACTCGCGGCAGCGCTCCACCGGCCACGTGGTCGGCGCGCCGCAGCGCGCGCAGAGCGGCGGCTCGATCCGTGGCAACTCGTCGCGGCAGACGGCGCAGAGCTGCCTCCCACCGCGGCCGCACACGACGCAGCGCTGCGGCAGAACCAGGTCGAGCATGTCCTCACGCTAGGACGCGAGGTGTGTCGCGATCGTGCCGGCTCAGTCGAGGCTGTACGACGCGCGCTCGGGCAGTCCCGCCAGCCGCCGCTGGCGGTTGTCTGCCTCGAGCAGCTGGTCGTGGTTCCCGATGTCGTACCAGGCGCCGTCGAAGCGATAGCCGTAGACCGGCTCCCGCGCTGCGAGCCAGCCGAGGAAGCTGCCGGCGTTGTCCGGGCTCTGACCCTCGGCGAGGTAGGTGCCGACGAGGCTCACGTGCGCCCGCGGCAGGAGATAGACGAGGGTCGAGGCGAGCGTCGAGGGCGGGTCGCTCGGCTTCTCGACGAAACGCACGATGCGGTCGTCGACGTCGGTTTCGGCGATCCCGTAGTGCGTCGCGAGCTCGAGGTCGCCGACGTCGTGGAGGGGCACGGCACTCGACGGCTGCGGCTTCGCGCGCCACCACTCGACGAAGCGCGGCAGCGAGAACTCGAACAGGTTGTCGCCGGCCAGGACGAGCAGCTCGTCGTCGAGGTCGGCCTCCTCGATCACGAGCCGGAGATCGCCGACCGCGCCGAGCCGGTCGTCGTTCGAGGTCGTGCCGTCGTCGTGCACCGTCACCGAGCGCCCTTCGGCCCAGCGGACGAACGCTGGAGCGAAGCGGCTGTTCGTCACGAGCTGGACCGCGTCGATCTCCTCCACCTCCCGGACGCGGTCGAGCACCCACTCGAGCATCGGGCGGCCGCCGACCGGGAGAAGGTGCTTGGGCACGTCGTCCGTCAGCGGTCGGAGACGGGTGGCGTAGCCCGCCGCGAGGATCACGGCCTTCACCGGAGGGACTCCGCGTACGGGGCGCGATGGACGCCGTCCTCGGTGACGATCGCCGCGATCAGTGCGGCGGGCGTGACGTCGAAGGCGGGATTGCGGGCCGGAAAGCGGCTCGTCAGCTCGGCCGGATCGCGCTCCTCGATCGGGATTCCCGAGCCGTCGGGCGTCTCGCGGTCGAGCGTCGAGGTCGGCGCGACGACGTAGAACGGGATCGCGTGGTGGGCGGCGAGCACGGCGAGCGAGTATGTCCCGATCTTGTTCGCCGTGTCCCCGTTGGCGGCGATGCGGTCGGCGCCGGTGACGACGAGGTCCACGTCCCCGCGGGCCATGAGCGAGCCGGCCGCCGAGTCGGCGATGACCGCGTGCGGGATGCCGGCCTGCTCGAGCTCCCACGCGGTGAGGCGAGCGCCCTGGAGCAGCGGCCTGGTCTCGTCGACGAGCACTCGTTCGAGCAGTCCGTGCTCGGCCGCGGCGCGGAGTGCGCCGACCGCGGAGCCGTAGCCGCCGGTCGCGAGGCCGCCGGCGTTGCAGTGCGTGAGGGCGCGCGTCCCCGGTCGGAAGAGCTCGGCGGCGTGCGCAGCCATGCTCCGGCAGCGAGCAACCTCTTCGGAGTGGAGCGCGCGCGCCCGCTCGGGCGTCGGCTCGCTGCGCATTCGGGCGAGCGCCCACGGGAGGTTGACGGCGGTCGGCCGGGAGGCTGCGAGAGCGCGCTCGGCCTCGGCGAGGTCGTCTCCGCGGAGTGCCGCGAGCGCGAGACCATAGGCGGCTGCGATGCCGATCGCCGGCGCCCCGCGCACGACCATGTCCCGGATCGCGCCGGCCACCTCAGCGGCGGTTGAGCAGCGGACGTCGACGACCTCGTCCGGCAACCGCCTCTGATCGAGCAAGACGACCGCCGGACCGTCCTCCTCGAGCCGGACGATCTGGGCCGGCTCGAGCTCAACCATGGCCGGAAGAGCCACGACCCGGTGTCAGACACCTAGACATGGCCGCGGCAGACGGTGAATGGCTCAGTCAGCGGCCTCGCGGGCATCCGCACCAACCGGGCCACGGCCGATCGAGCCCTGCCCGGTGTCAGACACCGGACAGGGCCAGTTGGGACAGGTGCGACGGGTCAGGTTCCCTCGTCCCACGAGGCGAGGTAGCGGGCCTGTTCCTCGGTGAGCTTGTCGATCTCGACGCCCATCGTCTGGAGCTTGAGACGCGCAATCTCGGCATCGATGTCCGGCGGCACCGGATAGACCTTGCGGTCGAGCTCGCTCGCATGCTGCGCGGCGTACTCGAGCGACAGAGCCTGGTTCGCGAAGGACATGTCCATCACGAGCGCCGGATGCCCTTCGGCGGCGGAGAGGTTGACCAGCCGGCCGTCGGCGATGAGATACAGGCGCCGCCCGTCGGCGAGGGTGAACTCCTCGACGAACTCCCGGGCCTTCTTGGTATCGACCGCCATCTCCCGCAGCGCCGGAATCTCGATCTCGACGTTGAAGTGTCCCGTGTTGGCGAGGATCGCGCCGTCCTTCATGACCTCCATGTGCTCGCGCGCGATCACGTGCTTGTCGCCGGTCGCGGTGCAGAACATGTCGCCGATCTCCGCCGCCCGCTCGAGCGGGAGGACCTCGAACCCGTCCATCGACGCCTCGAGCGCCTTCAGCGAATCGACCTCGGTGATGATCACGTGGGCGCCCATGCCCCGGGCGCGCGACGCGACGCCGCGCCCGACCCAGCCGTAGCCGCAGATCACGAACCGCTTGCCCGCGATCAGGACGTTCGTCGCCCGGATGATCCCGTCGATCGTCGACTGGCCGGTGCCGTAGCGATTGTCGAACATGTGCTTCGTCATCGCCTCGTTGACGGCGATGATCGGGAAGCCGAGCTTCCCCTCCGCCTCGAGCGCCTTGAGCCGGATCACGCCGGTCGTCGTCTCCTCGGTGCCGGCGATGATCTCGCCGAGCAGCTCGCGCCGCGCCGAGTGGAGGACGCCGATCACGTCGGCGCCGTCGTCCATCGTGAAGTGCGGCTTGTGATCGACGGCCGCCTCGATGTGGGCGTAGTACGTGTCGTTGTCCTCGCCCTTGATCGCGAAGACGGACACGTCGTACTCGGCCACGAGAGCCGCGGCGACGTCGTCCTGCGTGGAGAGTGGGTTCGAAGCACAGAGGACGACGTCCGCGCCGCCCGCCTGCAGCGTCCGCATCAGGTTCGCCGTCTCGGTGGTGACGTGGAGGCAGGCGGAGATGCGATGGCCGGCGAGCGGCTGCTCGCGCTCGAATCGCTCCCGGATCGCCGCGAGCACCGGCATCTGCCGGTCGGCCCACTCGATCCGCCGTTTGCCCTCGTCCGCGAGGGCGAGGTCTTTCACGTCGTAGCGCTGCGTTGCTGCCATGAAGTCCTTTCTCGGTTATGCGGCCAGTAGCCGCTCGTGCTTGCGTTGTTCCCACTCGACCCAGGCGAGTTCATCCTCGACCTCGGCGAGCCAGCCGTCGATCGCCGTGCGGAGCTCGGGCTCCCGCCGCAACCGCGCGGCGAAGGCGATGTCGCCGATCCCAAGGCCGAAGCGGCGCCGCAGCTCGGCGAGCGAGCGGAGCTGGTTCAGCTCGCGCAGGCCGTAGATCCGGTAGCCGGCGGGCGTGCGCGACGGGACGACGAGCCCGGCCTGCTCGAGGTAGCGAAGCATCCGGGCCGACCAGCCTGTACGCGCGGCCGCGTGGGAGACGTGGAGCGAATCCATTCGCGCGACCTTAACAAAGTCGTGTCAAGGCTCGCCGCGCAGCCGCCGGACGAGCCGGTCGAGGGCGGCCTCATCCGCTCCGGCAGCCAGCAGCCGGTTCCAGATCCCCTCCCCTTCCTCGATCTGCTCGAGCACCTCGACGAGCGTGCGGCCCGCCGGCTGCGAGATGCGGCGCCGCCGCTCGCGCTCCTGCTCGTCCGGCGCCTCCGCGAACCACCCATCGTGGAACGGCGCCCAGCTCTCGTCGCTCAGCGCGTGGTCGGCGGCGATCGCGTCGTGCTCGACGCCCGCGAGCCAGAGCGCCATCCCGCACGCGATCCCGGTGCGGTCGCGGCCGCCGACACAGTGGATCGCGGCCGGAGGCTCGGCGTGCCCGAGCGCGGTCAACGCCTGCGCAAGCTCCGCGCGATAGCTGTCGGCGAACGCGAGGTAGGCCTCACGCATCGAGGGCCACTCCCACGCCGCGGGGACCGGACGCGGATCCATCGGCTGGTGCAGCACCGGAACCGGCAGTGGCGCTTCCTCCTCGCGCTCCCGCACCGGCCGGAGGTCGACGACGAGCGAGACGCCGTAGTCGAGGAGTGCCTGCCGGCCCAACTCGGTCAGGCCGGGGAGGGAGTCGGCCCGCACGACGACGCGGTACGCCGTCTCGCCGCCGGTCGCCAGCGGCAGCCCGCCGAGATCGCGGACGTTGATGCAGCCGTCCCAGCGCAGCACGCGTTCAGGCGTCGTTGGTGCCTTCGCGTCCGTAGCGGTCCTCGAGCCGCACCACGTCGTCGAGTTGAGGCGTCGAGACCTCGAGGATCGTCGTGTCCTCGAGCGCGGTCACGCGATGCACCGTACCCGGGCGGAAACGGAAGCACGCACCGGCCGTGACGACCTCCTCGTCGAGCGCCTCCTGGCCGGCCTCGCCGAGCTCGAGCCGCGCCCGGCCGCTCTGGACGTACCAGCTCTCGTCCTTCTCCCGGTGAAACTGGAGGGAAAGCGACTCGCCCTCGCGCACGAAGAGAACCTTCCCGACGTAGGCGTCGGCGTGCGCCCAGATCAGCTCCCAGCCCCACGGCTTCTCGACCCGCCGCGGCTCGAATGCGAACCGGTCGAGGGAGCCGTAGTCCGTCGAGCCTACGCTCATGCGAGCTGCCTCTGCGGCCGCCACTCGGGATGCTCCTCCAGGAACTCCGTGGCGCGGCGCAGATCCTTCGGCGTGTTGACCGTGAGCCAGACGCCCTCGTGGCGGTGCGCGTGCAGCCGCCGCTCGCGCGCGAGCTGCGGGAACGTCGACTGCTCGTGGTCGCCCTTCTCCGGGAGCAGGGCGAGCGCGTCCTCGCCGAGCACGTAGACGCCGGAGTTGACCCAATGCTCGAGCTGCGGCGCCTCGCGGAAGCCGGTGACCGTCCCGTCCTCCTCGACCTCGACGACACCGAACGGGGAGCGGACCTGCGCGACGACGATCGTCCCCGCGGCGCCGCTCGCCTCGTGCTCGGCGACCAGCGCGCGCAAGTCGACGTCGAGGAGCTCGTCGCCGTTGAGCGCGAGCACCGACCCCTCCTCCTGCCGCCGCGTGGCTGCGAGCCTGAGCCCGCCGCCGCGTCCGAGCGGTTCGTCCTCCCCCGCCGCCTCGATCTCGGCGCCGAGCCCGGAGAGCGCACGGACGAACGCCTCCTCGTCACCGGCGCGGCACGCGACGATCACGCGCGTCACGCCGCAGTCGACGAGCCGGGCGACGCCGTACGCCGCGAGCGGGAGCCCGGCGACCGGCACGAGCGGCTTCGGCAGCCCCTGCGCCGCCTCGCCCAGCCGCTCCGCCTTCCCGCCCGCCAGCAGGAGCGCCTCCATCACTCGCTCGGTTCCAGCTCGGGCTCGGCTGCCTCGGGCAGGACGTCGGTCGCCGAGATCCGGCGGCCCGTCCCCTCGTACGCGAAGCCCAGCGCGCGCACGGCGTCCGGATCGAGGAGGTTGCGCCCGTCGACGATCAGCGGATGCCGCATCGCCCGGCGTGTCTCCTCGGCGGGGAACTCGAGCAGCTGCGGCCACTCGGTCACGATCACGGCAGCATCGGCGTCGGTCACGGCGTCGAGCGGAGTGGCACAGAGCGTCACTCCCTGCAGGTCGGGGCGCGCGACCGGATCCCACCCGCGGACCTCCGCCCCCTCGGCGAGCAGCCGCGAGGCGAGCACGAGCGACGGCGCCTCGCGCATGTCGTCCGTGTTCGGCTTGAACGCGAGACCGAGCAGCGCGATCGTCTTGCCTCGCAGCCCGCCGAGGTGCCGCTGCAGCTTCTGCAGGACGCGCCGCTTCTGCAGCTCGTTCACCTCGATCACCGCGTTCATGAGGTGGAAGTGGTAGCCCGAGTTCGCGGCGAGCTGCTTCAGCGCGAGCGAGTCCTTCGGGAAGCACGAACCGCCCCAGCCGATGCCGGCGCGGAGGAAGTGCGGGCCGAGCCGGTGATCGAGCCCGATGCCCTCCGCGACCTGCTTGACGTCGGCGCCGACGAGCTCGCAGACGTTCGCGATCTCGTTGATGAAGCTGATGCGGGTGACGAGGAACGCGTTCGCCGTGAGCTTGATCATCTCCGCGGAGTTGACGTCGGCGCGCACGACCGGGGCGTCGATGCCGGCATGGAGCGCCTCGACGGCGTCGCCGTCCTCCTCGTCGAACGCGCCGATCACGACGCGGTCGGGCTCCAGGAAGTCGCGCACCGCCGTGCCCTCGGCCGTGAACTCCGGGTTGGAGACGTAACCGACCGCGTCGAGGCTGCGGGCATCGAGCGCGGCGCGCACCTTCTCGCCGGTGCCGACGGGCACGGTCGACTTCATCACGATCGTCATGCGCGCGTCGTCGGGCAGCTCGTCGACCACCGTCCAGACGGCGGACAGGTCGGCGTCGCCGGCGTACGTCGGCGGCGTCCCCACCGCCACGTAGAGGAAGTCGGCCACGGCGACCGCCTCCCGCACGTCGAGCGTGAACGAGATCCGGTCGTGGCAGCGCTCGAGCACTTCGTCGAGCCCGGGCTCGTAGATCGGCACCTCACCCGCCTGCAGCGCCTCGATGCGCTCGGGCAACACGTCGCGCACGACGACCTCGTGGCCGAGGTCGGCGAAGCACGCGCCGGTGACGAGGCCGACGTAGCCGGCCCCGAAGATCGCGATCCGCGCCACGGCCCTAGGGTAATCCGCCGCTCAGCGATGCAGGGGTCTGAGGCTCTCCGCGATCGCGAGCATCGTCGAGTTCGAGAGCTCGTTGAGGATCGTGTTCGAGACCCAGTACGTCGCCCGCGGTGTGCGCAACGCGACCATCTGGATCTGGCCGCCGGTCGTGTAGACGAGGAACTTCCGGCCCTTGTTGATCAGCGGGAAGGACGGGTTCTGGAGGATCGGCGCCGAGTTCCAGGTGCTCTCCTCGATCTGCCAGTACTTGAACGTCCCCGCGACGTTGAAGGTGAGCGCCACCTCGTGTTGGTTCTTGAGCGGCTTGAAGCCGCGCACGCCTGCGCTGTCGGAGATCTCGGAGCCCGCCGCGATCTTGTGGGGGACCATCAGCGGGAAGTGCACCTCGTCGTAGATCTGGCGCAGTCGCGGTGCCGTCATGCCCGCGCCGTCGCTCACCTGCGGCGGCACCTTCGGCTGCACCTTCGGGGGCTTGTGGACGACGAGCCTGCCGGGGAAGCTCGTCCCGACCGCGACCACCGTCAGCGGGTTGCCGGCGAGCTTCGAGATGTCGGCGATCGTCGTCGTCATCTGGGCCACGCGCGTGTGCGCACCGAACAGCGGCAGGAGCTGCTGCGCGGCCTCCTGCGCGTCCGGTTGGGCCGGATCCCAGTAGATGACGGTGTCGCGCTGCACCTTCGGCGCGTTCGCCTGGTCGCCTGACGGAAGCTCACTCGTCGTGTAGCCGCGTCTCGACAGCAGATAGTTCGTCTCCACGGCCTGGCCGGCGACGGTGCCCGCGTTGAGGACGAGCACCGAGACCTGCGACTTCGGCAGCTTGTGCACCTTGGTCTTCTTCTTGGAGGTCTTCGGCTTCCCGCCGAACTGGGTGTTGACCACCTGCGCGTCGCGGACGTCCGGATTGAGGAAGCTGTGCACCGCGCCCGCGATCGCCTGCGGCGAGGCCGACTCCACGTCGGCGCCGCCCGAGGTCACGAAGTAGTGGAAGTCGTTGAGCGGGATCGCATTGCGGAAGAGATGGCCCGGCGGCAGGTGGTACAGGAGGCCGAGGTACTTCGTGAGCTCGTTGAAGTCGACCGCGCCACCGCCCGCCTTGCCGATCTCGATGTTGTGCTTGAGCACACCGACGAGCTTCGGAACCTCGTGCGGGATCTTCGACGGTGAGAGGGCCGTGCGCAGGCGGCTCTTGAGCGCCTCGATGAAGAGCTGCTGCCGGCCGGTGCGGTAGATGTCGCTGTCGGTGTGCCGGTAGCGCACGTAGGAGAGCGCCTGGCCGCCGTCGAGCTTCTGGTAGCCCGGCTGGAGGTTGACCGCCGACACGCCCGTGTGCAACGGGATGTAGTAGCGGCGGTCGACGTTCATGTACACGCCGTGCAGGTTGTTCACGAGCTGCTTGAAGGCGTGGAAGTCGAGCGTGATGAAGTAGTTGATCTTGAGCCCGGTCAGATGCTGGATCGTGTCGAGCGTCGCGGCCGGTCCGTTGTTGCCGCAGGTCCCCCACGCCGCGTTGATGCGGTCCTGCGTGTCGACCGTGTCCCCGTGGCAGTAGATGTTCACGTAGAGGTCGCGCGGGAACGAGAGCAGGGAGAGCGTGTTGGTCGTCGGGTCGGCACGGAGCAGCATCAGCGTGTCGGAGTTGGAGCCCGCGTACGGGTTCGAGCCCGAGGTCTTGCCGCGGACGTCGTAGCCCGCGACGAGTGCGATCGCCGGTGCGGACGGCGAGGGGATCGCCGCGAGCCCGGTGTCGGCCTTCCGGAGCTGCGGCGTGCGGGTCGAGATCTCCTTGAGCGTCTGGTGCGCGTAGAGATACGCCCCTCCCGCGATGCCGGCGCCGACCACGGCGAGGGCGACCACGAGCCAGCCGAAGCCGCGCAGGATCCAGCCGATCACGGACCGGCGCCCTTGGTCAGGCCCGCGGTAGCGCACGATCGGGCCGAAGAGTGGCGGCGCGGCTGAATGGCCGTTGCCGCTGAGCGCGGCGGCCTGTCCGATTCCGCGTTTTAGAGTCGTCCGCATGCGAGATCGGCGCCCCACCGGCGCCGGTCACCGAGGATAGCTCAGCTTCCGGAAGAGGCCGAAGCGATCCTTACCTCGGCCTCATCTTCTGCGGGCTCGTAGCCGAGATTCGGCCGCAGCGCGCGTTCCGCCTCGGCGAGCGTGACGCCTTTCCGGCCCGCGTAGTCCTCGACCTGGTCGCGTCCGACTCGTCCCACGGAGAAGTAGCGCGCGTCGGGATGCCCGAGGTAGATGCCGCTCACGCTCGCGGCCGGCGTCATCGCGTTCGTCTCGGTGAGCGCGAGCCCGGCCTCCTCGGCGCCGAGCAGCGCGAACAGCTTCGGCTTCTCGCCGTGGTCCGGGCAGGCGGGATACCCGAACGCGGGCCGAATGCCGCGGAAGCGTTCCGCAATCAGTTGTGCGGGTGGGAGCTTCGGACCGCCCTCGTACCAGGCGCGGCGCGCGACCTCGTGGAGGTACTCCGCGAACGCCTCGGCGAGGCGGTCGGCGAGGGCCTTGACCATGATCGCGTCGTAGTCGTCGTGCTCGGCTGCAAACTGGGCGGCGAGCTCCTCGGCGCCGAGGCCGGCGGTGACCGCGAACGCGCCGAGGTGGTCTCCCGCCGCTGCGACGTAGTCGGCGAGGCAGCGGTTCGGTCGCGAGTCGCCGTAATCCGCCTGCTGGCGCAGGAAGCAGAAGCGCGTGTCAGTTCCGTTGTCACTGCTGACAGCGATATCGTCACCCTCGGACGACGCAGGCCAGAAGCCGAAGACGCCGCGGGCGACGAGCAGCCGCTCCTCGACGATCCGGTCGAGCAGGCGCCGGGCGTCGTCGAAGAGCTCGCGCGCCGCGGGCTGCTCGAGGATCGCCGGGAACTTGCCCTTGAGCTCCCAGGCGTGGAAGAAGAACTGCCAGTCGACGTACTCGCGCAGCGTCGCCAGGTCGGGCTCGACCAGGCGACGTCCGGTGAACTCCGGCACGGCAAGGTCGTCGAAGGCAACGCGCAGCCGGTTCTCGCGCGCCCGCGCGAACGGCAGCAGCGGCTTGCGCTCCTTCTCGGCGTGGAGGTCGCGCAGGCGGTCCTGGTCGGCGCGGTTCTCGGCATCGAGCCGGGCGCGCCGCTCGGGGTCGAGCAGGTCGGAGACGACGCCCGCCACCCGCGACGCGTCGAGGACGTGCACGACCGGCTGGGAGTACGCGGGCGCGATCCGCACGGCCGTGTGCTGGCGCGATGTCGTGGCGCCGCCGATCAGCAGCGGCAGGTCCAGCCCCCGCCGCTCCATCTCACGCGCGACGTCGACCATCTGGTCGAGCGACGGCGTGATCAACCCCGACAACCCGACGACGTCCGCCCCCTCCTCGACGGCCACGTCGAGGACCCGCTCGGCCGGCACCATCACACCGAGGTCGACGACCTCGTAGTCGTTGCAGCCGAGGACGACGCCGACGATGTTCTTGCCGATGTCGTGGACGTCGCCCTTCACGGTCGCGAGCACCGCCTTGCCGCGCGCTCGGGGCGGCGCGCCGCCGGCGGCCTGCTCGGCCTCCATGTAGGGCTCGAGGTAGGAGACCGCCCGCTTCATCGCGCGCGCGCTCTTCACGACCTGCGGCAGGAACATCTTCCCGTCGCCGAAGAGGTCGCCCACCACCTGCATCCCGGACATCAGCGGCCCCTCGATCACGTCGAGCGGCCGATCGGCACGCTGCCGCGCCTCCTCGGTGTCCTCCTCGATGAAGTCGACGATGCCGTGCACGAGCGCGTGCTCGAGCCGCTTCTCGACCGGCGCCTCGCGCCACGAGAGGTCGACCTCGCGCCGCGTCGCCTCGCCGCGCACGCGCCCGGCGTACTCGACCAGCCGCTCGGTTGCGTCGGCGCGCCGGTCGAAGATCACGTCCTCGACGAGCTCGAGCAGCTCCGGGCCGATGTCCTCATACACGACGAGCTGGCCCGCGTTGACGATGCCCATGTCGAGCCCGGCGCGGATCGCGTGGTAGAGAAATGCCGAGTGCATCGCCTCGCGCACGGCGTCGTTGCCGCGAAAGGCGAAGCTGAGGTTCGAGATCCCGCCGCTCGTCCGCGCGCCCGGGCAGCTCGCCTTGATCAGCGGCAGCGCCTCCAGGAAGGATTTCGCGAAGCCGCGATGCTCCTCGATGCCGGTCGCGACGGCCAGGACGTTCGGGTCGAAGATCACGTCCTCGGGCAGGAAGCCGACCCCATCGACGAGCAGCCGGTAGGCCCGCTCGCAGATCGCGACCTTGCGCTCGGCGGTCTCGGCCTGGCCCGCCTCATCGAACGCCATCACGACGACGCCGGCGCCGTAACGGC
Organism: uncultured Actinomycetes bacterium; assembly: GCA_963796555.1. Classification (GTDB taxonomy): domain Bacteria; phylum Actinomycetota; class Thermoleophilia; order Gaiellales; family Gaiellaceae; genus Palsa-739. The sequence goes on from CAWCLZ010000006.1 coordinate 102,166, forward strand.
GCACCGCACGCGCCTGCTCGAGGAACGGCTCCTCCCCCTCCTTGAGCGAGAGCGAGTTGACGACGCCCTTGCCCTGGACGCACTTGAGGCCGGCCTCGAGCACCGACCAGCGGGAGCTGTCGACCACGATCGGGATCCGCGCCACCTCGGGCTCGGTCGCCACGAGGTTGAGGAACGTCGTCATCGCACGCTCGCCGTTCAGCAGGTCCGCGTCCATGTTCACGTCGAGGAGGTTCGCGCCGCCCCGCACCTGCTCGAGCGCGACGTCGAGCGCCGCCTGGAAGTCGCCCGACTCGACGAGCCGCCGGAAGCGCGCCGAGCCGGTGATGTTCGTCCGCTCGCCGATCAGCGTGAAGTTGCCAGCGGCGCTGGAAGCGCCGCGGTCTTCCGGCCGGGCGTCGGCGGCTGTGGCGGCGACGCTTCCAGCCACTGCCGGGCCAAGCTCCAGCAGCTCAAGACCGCTGAAGCGCGTCGTAGCGCGGCGCTCGGGCACGCAGCGCGGCGCGACCCCCTCGACCGCGGCCGCGATCTGCCGGACGTGCTCGGGCGTCGTCCCGCAACAGCCGCCGACGATGTTGACGAGCCCGTCGCGGGCGAACTCGCCCAGGAAGCGGCTCGTGTCCTCCGGCTGCTCGTCGTGGAGGCCGAGCTCGTTCGGCAGGCCCGCGTTCGGGTAGCAGGCGACCCAGATCGGCGCGAGCTCCGCGAGGTCCTCGACGAAGGGACGCATCTCGGCCGCTCCGAGCGAGCAGTTGACGCCCACCACGAGCGGCGCGGCGTGCTCGACCGAGATCCAGAACGCCTCGACCGTCTGGCCCGACAGGTTGCGCCCGCTCTTGTCGACGGCGGTGAAGGAGAGCCAGAGCGGGAGCTCAGGCGCTGCGTCCTGTGCGGCGACGATCGCGGCCTTGGCGTTCAGCGTGTCGAACACGGTCTCGACCAGGAGCAGGTCCACCCCGCCCTCGCGCAGCGCCCCGATCTGGTGCGCGTACGCCTCCGCGACCTCGTCGAACGTCGCGTTGCGGAAAGAGGGGTCTTCGACTTTGGGAGACAAGGACAGCGAGACGTTGAGCGGGCCGACCGAGCCGGCGACGAAGCGCGGGCTGCCGGTCTTGGCCTCCCACGCGTCCGCGGCCGCGCGCGCGAGTCGGGCGCCCGCGAGGTTCATCTCCTCGACGACCTGCGCGTCGAGGCCGTAGTCCGCCTGCCCGATCGTCGTCGCGGTGAACGTGTTCGTCGTCGCGATGTCGGCGCCGGCCGCGAAGTACTCGCCATGGATCCGGGAGATCAGCTCCGGCTGCGTGAGGTTGAGTAGATCCGGGTCGCCGGCGACGTCGTGGCTGTGGTCGCGGAACCACTCGCCGCGATAGCTCTCCTCGCCGCGCACCTCGCGCTGCAGGAGCACGCCCCAGGAGCCGTCGAGGACGGCGATGCGCTGCCTGAGGATGGATTCGAGCCGTTCCCGCGTCTCCTGCACCTTCGCTCCTTACAACAGGCCCGGGAGCAGGTGCTCTCGGGCGCTTTAGGCGTTTGTTGACCCGGTCGCCAAGCTGCCTGTCAAAGCTCTCCGGGTAGTCGAAACGCTAGCAGCCGTCCTCTGCCCGACCCCGTGCGACACCCGCCGCGCGAGGGCCGGAGCGAGCGCTAGGGTGCCGCATCGTGGCCGAGGTACACGACGGCGCGACGCTGCGCGCGGCGCTCCTCGAGATCGCGAGCGACTTCTCCTTCACGTGGATCGCCGAGGCGCGCCCCCTCTTCGCCGCGCTCGACTCCCGGCGTTTCGCCGAGCTGGCCCACAACCCGACCGCGCTGCTGTCCGAGCTGACGGACGACGACCTCGCGCGAGCGATCACGCCGGACTACCTCGGGCGGCTGGCGCGCGTGCAAGGGCGCCTTGTGCGCGACCGCGGCGAGGAGACGTGGTGGCGGAACCAGGGCGGCCCGTCGGACCTTCTCGTCGCCTACTTCTCCGCAGAGTTCGGGCTCGACGAGAGCCTTCCGATCTACTCCGGGGGGCTCGGCGTGCTCGCGGGCGACTATCTCAAGGCCACGTCGGAGCTCGGCATCCCGCTCGTCGGCATCGGTCTCTTCTACCGCCAGGGCTACTTCCAGCAACGCCTCGACGAGCACGACCGCCAGATCGAGCACTACCCGCTGGTCGATGCGAACCGCCTGCCGCTCGAGCTCGTGCCGATGGCTCCGGTGGTCGAGCTCGCGGACGCCGGCGGCGAGCTCGTGCCGGTGCGGCTCGGCGTCTGGCGGGTACGAGTCGGCCGCGCCTCGCTCTACCTGCTCGACACCCGGTTCGGGGGAAACCCGGACTGGGCGGTCACCGACACGCTCTACGGCGGCGACCGGGCGAACCGGCTGCGGCAGGAGGTCCTGCTCGGCGTCGGCGGCGTCCGCGTGCTGCGCCGCCTCGGCCTCGAGCCGACCGTCTTCCACCTGAACGAGGGCCACTCGGCGTTCCTCCAGCTCGAACGGATGCGCGAGCTCGTCGAGGAGCAGAGCCTCACGGCGGACGAGGCGATCGAGCGGCTGCGCGCGTCGACGGTCTTCACGACGCACACGCCGGTGCCGGCGGGGAACGAGGTGTTCGATCCCGAGCTCGTGCGCGCGACGCTCGGCGGGCTCGTCGAGCGCTGCGGGCTCGCGTGGGAGGACTTCGTGGCGCTCGGCAAAGTGGAGCAGGGCGAGCCGGGCTTCGGCCTTACCCCGTTCGCGCTGCGCACCTCGCAGTACGCGAACGGCGTCTCGGAGCTCCACGGCGCCGTTTCGCGCGAGATGTGGCACGGGCTCTGGCCCGAGCGGCGCGTCGACGAGGTCCCCATCACGTCCGTGACGAACGGCGTCCACCAGCGGACGTGGATCTCCGGCGGGCTCGAGGAGCTGCTCGGCGACACGGACCCCCAGTTCGAGCGCGCGCGCGAGTTGCCGGCGGAGGATCTCTGGGCCGCGCACCGCCGCTCGAAGCAGCAGCTGCTCGACTTTGTGGCCACGACGCGCGGCACACGCGAGCTCGACCCCGACGTCCTCACCATCGGCTTCGCGCGCCGCTTCGCGACCTACAAGCGCGCGAGCCTCCTCTTCAGCCTGCCCGAGCGACTCGCCCTGCTCCTTGCCGATCCCGAGCGCCCGATCCAGGTGCTCGTGGCCGGGAAGGCGCACCCGGCCGACGAGGACGGGAAGGATCTGATCCAGCTCGTCGTGGACTTCGCGCGGGAGCCGGCTGCGGCCGGGCGCGTGGTCTTCCTCGAGGACTACGAGATGACGCTCGCGCGCCGGCTCGTGCAGGGCGTCGACGTCTGGCTGAATACGCCACGCCGTCCGTTCGAGGCGTCTGGCACGTCGGGGATGAAGGCGGCGCTGAACGGCGTGCTCAACTGCTCGATCCTCGACGGCTGGTGGGCCGAGGCGTACTCCCCCGAGGTCGGGTTCGCGATCAGCGGTCTCGAGGCCGCAAGCGACATGGAGCAGGACGACGCGGACGCGGAGGCGCTCTACGCGGTGCTCGAGAAGCAGGTGCTCCCGGCGTACTACGAGCGGGACGAGGCGGGCCTGCCGCAGCGTTGGCTCGCGCTGATGCGGGAGTCGATCGCCGAGCTCGGGCCGCGCTTCGGCACGGCCCGGATGGCAGCGGAGTACGTCGAGCGGCTCTATCTCCCGGCGTACGAGAGCGCCACGAGAGTCGCGAGCCGCATCGGCTAGAACGCGAGGAGGCGCGCCGACCTGCAGCCCGCCTCCTGCCCTCTTCCCCGCGTCAGGCGGTGGCAGCCGCCGTGCTCCGCATCCGCTCGGGCGAGCGGAGCAGGACGAAGAGGCTCGTTCCGAGCGTCCAGATCGGGAGGCCGAAGATCACGGCTGCCCAGCCGACCGGGCCGACGACGAGCACGATCGCGACGAAACCGCTGACGCCGGCCCACCAGCGCGGCAGGATCCGCGTCCGCCAGGCCACGATCGCAACCGCCGCCAGCGGCAGGATCGCGGCGAGCTCCGCGCAGACGAAGAAGATGTTCGTCGCGTTGTGGAGGGCCACGGCGGTCGTCGGGCCGATGTCGCTCTTGTCGATTCCGCCGGCGACGTCGACGGCGGCCGTGAGCATCCCGAAGCCGCCTGCCATCCCGGCCCCGACGAGCGCGAGCGCGGGCAGCTGGCTCACCTGCCCGGCAGCCGCGGCCAACCGCGGCCGGAGGCCCGAGACGAAGGTGACGAAGCCGAGGCAGCCGAGCATGAAGAGCCAGCCGCCGAGGATGATCGTCGTCGTGTGCGTGCGGTACCAGGTGAGGACCTCGCTCCCGGTGGCGTGGTCGGGCGGCCCCTTGTGGGTGAGGAGGGCGAGGCCGGCGATCCAGAGGGCGACGGTCAGCGGGCCGAAGAGCGCCCAGCTGCGGTTCTCGGAAGTGGTCATCGTGCGGTGCTCCTTTCGAGGTCGACGGACGGTGCGAGGGAGGTGACGGAACGGACGAGCGAGATCAGTGCACCGAGCGCGGCCAGCAGCAAGGCGGCGAGGACGAGCCCGGCGATGAGCAGGCGGCGACGCATCACGCGGCGGTGACGGCCGGCGCGAACGCGGGCGGCGCGGGGACGTAGACGGGCGCGTAGCCGAGCGCCCGGCCGAGCGGGCTGCCGAGCGCGAGCCCGATCCGCTGCACGATCGCGGGCGGGAACGGCAGCTGCACGGTGTCGAAGTGGGCCTGCGCGATCACCGCGAGATGCAGCGGGTTCGGCATGCCCTTGCGGTTCGTCCGGCCGTCGGCCGCGAGCGAGAACATCGTCTCGATCAGCGACTCGAACTGCAGCGCGGGCCGGATCTCGCAGATGAAGTGCGCCACCTCGTCGCCCGCGTTCCAGAACTTGTGCGGAGTGCCTGCGGGCACCGTGAGGCGCTTGCCGGGCCCGGCGACGAGCTTCTCGCGGCCGACCCGGAAGCCGACGGTGCCGCGGAGGACCTCGAAGCGCTCCTCCTGGTTCGGATGGACGTGCGCCGCGGCGACGAAGCCGTTCGGCTGGACGTAGGTCTCGATCACGACGGCCGCGCCGTTCGTCTCACGGCTCGTCTGCCGGAAGACGAGGCGCTCGCCGGTGACCGGGTTCTCGATGGAGTCTCCTGCGCGGATCATGCTTGCCTCCTTCTCGGTGGGCCGCTCGGTGCGCGGCTGTCGAGAGGAACCGTCGGAGGTGCCGCTTAAGATCCGCTTGGGCAGGAGTTAAGAGGACAGGGGGATCTCGGTGCAATTCCGCATCCTGGGGCCGATCGAGGCCCTCGTGGACGGCCGTTCGGCCGCGCTCGGCGCGCCGAAGCAGCGGGCGCTGCTCGCGTTCCTGCTCGTGAATCGCGGCCGCGTCGTGACCGCCGACCAGCTGATCGACGGGCTCTGGGGAGAGGCACCGCCGGCATCCGCCGTCCAGTCGCTGCAGGTCTACGTTCACGGACTGCGCCGCGCGCTCGGCGCCGAGCGGATCGAGACGGCGGGCCGCGGCTACCGCGTCGTGGTCGGCGAGGATGAGCTCGATCTCGACCGCTTCGAGCGCCTGCTCGAACGCGGCCGCACCGGCCTCCAAGCCGGACGTGCCGACGACGCGGCGGACGACCTCCGCGAGGCCCTCGCGCTCTGGCGCGGGCCGGCGCTCGCCGATCTTCCGTCCGAGACGCGGCAGGCCGCCGAGTGCGAGCGGCTCGAGGAGCTGCGGCTCACGGCCCTCGAGCTCCGCCACGACGCGGAGCTCGCCTGCGGCCGGCACAACGCCGTCGTCTCCGAGCTCGAAGCGCTCACCGCCGAGCATCCGTACCGCGAGCGGTTCCTCGAGCAGCGCCTCCTCGCGCTCTACCGCTGCGGCCGCCAGGCGGAGGCGCTCGAGGTGTACCGCAACGCCCGCGAGGTTCTCGCCGAGGAGCTCGGCCTCGACCCGAGTCCTGCTCTGCAGGAGTTGGAGCGAGCGATCCTCCGGCAGGACCCACCCCTCACCGCCCCCGAGCCGCCGACGCGCTCGACGAAGCCGCTGCCCGTCGCCCCGACGCCGCTTGTGGGCCGGCGGCTCGAGCTCGCCTCGGTCAGCGCGCTTTTCCATGACGAGGGCGCACGCCTCGTCACGCTCACCGGCCCGGGCGGTACGGGCAAGACGCGGCTCGGCCTCGCGGTCGCGGACGCGCTCGAGCCGGAGCTTCGGGACGGCGCGGTCTTCGTCAGCCTTGCGCCCGTCTCGGACCCGGAGTTGCTCGTCCCCACGATCGCCGAGGCGCTCGACGTCAGGGAGGGCGCGCGTTCGCTCGCGGACGGCGTGACCGAGCATCTGCGAGAGCGGCGCATGCTGCTCGTCCTCGACAACTTCGAGCAGCTGCTCGCCGCCGCGCCGTTCGTCGGCGAGCTACTTGCTGCGGCCCCGCGCCTGTGGATCCTGGCCACGAGCCGTGCGCCGCTGCGGCTGGCGGCGGAACGCGAGTATCCGGTGCCGCCGTTCGATACGCCCGACGCCGATCTGCCGTTCGAGGCGCTCGTGCAGACCGACGCGCTGCGGCTGTTCGCCGCGCGCGCTCGCGCGGTCGATCCCGGCTTCGAGCTGGACGGCACGAGCGCGCCGGAGGTCGCCCGCGTCTGCAGCCGGCTCGACGGGCTGCCACTCGCGATCGAGCTGGCCGCGGCACGCGCGAAGCTGCTCGCGCCGGGAGAGATCCTGGAGCGGCTCGAGCGCGAGCCGCAGCTGCTCCCGAGCGGCCCGCGCGACGCGCCCGCCCGCCAGCGCACGCTCGCCGCCACGATCCACTGGAGCTACGACCTGCTGGGACCGGACGAGCGACTGGCCTTCGTGCGTCTAGGCGTCTTCGTCGGCGGTAGCACGCTGGAGGCCGCCGAAGCCGTCTGCGACGTGACGCTCGAGAGCCTCGGCACGCTGGTCGACAACAATCTGCTGCGTCGCCGGGACGGCCGCTTCGTGATGCTCGAGACGGTCCGGCGCTTCGCGGTGGAGCAGCTCGAGGCAACGGGCGCCGACGAGTTGCGGCGCCGGCATGCCGAGTGGCTGACGGAGCTCGCCGAGACCATGCAGGAGCGAACGCTCGCGGGCGAGGACATCACGGTCTGGATGGACCGCATCCAGCCGGAGCACGACAACATCCGCGCCGCGCTCGCCTGGTCGCTCGAGCACGAGCCCGAGTTGACGCTGCGGCAGGCGAGCGCATTCCGGCTCTTCTGGGAGGTGCGAGGCAACTTCAGGGAAGGTCTCGACTGGATCGAGAAAGCGCTTCCGCACGCCGCCGACATGCCGACCGAGGTGCAGATCAGGGCCTTGTCCGGCAGCGGAGCCATTGCGACCCGGCTCGGCGAGCTCGAGCTGGCCCAGGAGCGTGAGGAGGCCGCTCTTGCGCTCGCGCGGGAGGTGGACGACGAGCTCTGGATCGCCCGCGAGCTCAGCGATCTCGGCACGGTCTATGCGATGCGCGAAGAGTACGACGTCGCGAGTGAGATGCTCGAGGAGAGCGCCGCGCTCTTCCGCAAGCTCGACATCCCGTCCCGGCTCGGAACGGTGCTCTCCAACCTCGGCCACATCGCCGGCCAGCGCGGCGACTACGAGCGCGCGATCGAGGTCACGGAGGAGGCGCTCTCGCTCGAAGCCAGCCACAAGCAGAACGCGGCAATCTCGAGCTACAACCTCGGCAGCCACAACCTCCATGCCGGCCACCTCGAGCAGGCGCGCGACTGGCTCGAACGGACGGTGGCGCTCACCCTCGAGCTCGGCTTCAAGGAGGTCATGGCCTACGCGCTCGCCGCGTTCGCCCGCCTCTGCCTCGTCGAAGGCGACGCCGCGCGAGCGGCCTACCTGGCCGGGATCGCCGACCGGCAGCTGGCCGACGCCGGCCTCCTCCTCCAGCCGGCCGAGCAGGCGCTCTTCGACGAGGCCAAGGCGACGTTGGAGCAGCAGCTCGGGGACGAGTTCGCCGTGCTGCACGACGCCGCGGTGGCCGCGCCGCTCGAGGCGGCGCTCCTCGAGGGCGGCGTCCTACCCGAGGCGACCGCCTCGCCCTAGGATCGAAGCCGTGAACGACGACGCCGGGCCGGAGCTCGAGCAGCTCGTCAGCGACGCGCTCGACGAGCTGCCCGCGGACATTCGCGGCCTGATGACGAACGTCGCCGTCACGGTCGAGGACGAACCGCCGCCGGGCCAGAATCTCCTCGGGCTCTACGAAGGTGTCCCGTGGGGCAGGCGCGGGCCGTACTACTCGGGCGCCCTGCCGGACAAGATCACGATCTACCGCGCCCCGCTCGAACGGATCGCGCGCGGCGACCCCGAGCGGCTACGCGCCATGGTGCGGCGCACCGTCTTCCACGAGATCGCGCACCACTTCGGCATCAGCGACCAGCGGCTCGTCGATATCGACCGCTACTGAGGCGGGCGGGTTCAGACGCCTCGTGCCGTCGCGAGCAGAGGTTCGAAACGCTCGAACCACCGGGCGCCAAGGGCCGGAGGCTAAGACAGCCGAACTAGCGGCGACTTAGCCGCAGGCCGGAGCGCGCTCGCGCCGGCCTCTGCCGCGCGCGAGCGCACCAGACAGACATCCCATCCAGACCACCCAAGCGAGACAGCACGGAGAGGGCCGGAAATCGCGCTTTCCGGCCCGCGCAGTTCCTTCCCTCTCGGGCGCGAGCTAGCTCGCGCCCGAAACTGTCAGCTGGTTTTCGGCGTGGCGGATGCGCTGTTCGAGCTGCCAACGGTCGGCGGTGGACTCTCCCGCCTCGACCTTCGCCAATTCCTCCTGCGCCTCCTCGAGCTGCTCCCGCGCCCGCTCCTCGTCGATGTCGCCCGCCGCGACCGCGTCGTCGACGAGTGCGATCGCACGGTTCTCGAGCACCTGGAAGAAACCCGGGCCGGTCGCGAACTCGCGCACCTCGCCCTCGCCCAGGTGGACGCGCGTCGAGCCCGCCCGCAGCATCGCCACCAGCGGCGCGTGCCGCGCGAGAACGCCGATCTCCCCCGCCGCGCCGGGCACGATCAGCATCTCGGCCTCGCCTTCGAACGCCGGGCCTTCCGGCGTCACGACCGAGACCGGGAAGACGGGATGGTCCGCCACGTCGTCTCGCTAGGCCGGAGCGCCGGCCGTCTCGGCCTCGCTCGCCTCGGCCCCGTCGGCCTGTTCGTCGGCCCGCTCGTCGGCCGCGCTCTCGGCGGCCGTCTCCGGCTCCTCCGCGCCGAGCTGCCTACCGCGCTCGACCGCCTGCTCGATCGTCCCGACCATGTAGAAGGCCTGCTCGGGCAGCTCGTCGTGCTTGCCGTCGAGGATCTCGGTGAAGCCGCGGATCGTGTCCTCGAGCTTCACGAACTCGCCCGGCGTGCCGGTGAACTGCGCGGCCGTGAAGAACGGCTGCGAGAGGAAGCGCTCGATCTTGCGGGCGCGCTGCACGACGAGCTTGTCTTCGTCGGAGAGCTCGTCGATGCCGAGGATGGCGATGATGTCCTGCAGGTCCGCGTAACGCTGCAGCACCTCCTGCACGCGCGTCGCGGTCGTGTAGTGCTCCGCCGAGACGATGCCCGGCTGCAGCGCGCGCGAGGTCGAGCGCAGCGGGTGCACCGCGGGATAGATCCCCTTCTCGACGATGCTGCGATCGAGCACGGTCGTCGAGTCGAGGTGCGCGAAGGTGCTGGCCGGAGCCGGGTCGGTGAGGTCGTCGGCCGGCACGTAGATCGCCTGCACCGACGTGACCGAGCCCGTGCGTGTCGAGGTGATCCGCTCCTGCAGCTGCCCCATCTCGGTCGCGAGCGTCGGCTGGTAGCCGACCGCGCTCGGCATGCGGCCGAGCAGCGCGGATACCTCCGAGCCCGCCTGGACGAAGCGGAAGATATTGTCGATGAAGAGGAGGACGTCCTGGCCCTCGTCGCGGAAGTACTCCGCCATCGTCAGGCCGGACAGGCCGACGCGCAGGCGCGCGCCCGGCGGCTCGTTCATCTGGCCGTAGCACATCGCGACCTTGTCCATGACGCCCGACTCCTGCATCTCGAGCATCAGGTCGTTTCCCTCGCGGGTGCGCTCGCCGACGCCGGAGAAGACCGAGACGCCGCCGTGCTGCAGGGCAACGTTGTGGATCAACTCGGTGATGGTCACGGTCTTGCCGGTCCCGGCCCCCCCGAAGAGGCCGACCTTGCCGCCGCGGACGAACGGCGCGATGAGGTCGACGACCTTGATGCCCGTCTCGAAGATCTCGATCGTCGGCGAGAGGTCGCCGAACAGGGGCGGGTCGCGGTGGATCGGCCAGCGCTCACCCGTCGCGGGCTCCTTGCCGTCGATCGGATCGCCGATCACGTTCCAGATCCGGCCGAGCGTCTGGGCGCCGACGGGAACGGAGATCGACTGTTCGGTGTCGACGATGTCGACCCCGCGGGCGAGCCCGTCGGTGGAGTCCATGGCGACGGCGCGGACGCGATCGTCGCCGAGATGCTGCTGCACCTCGGCAATCAGCTCTCGCGTGCCCCCGTCCTCGGGAACCTGGACGCTGAGCGCATGGTTGATCTCGGGCAGCCGGTCCGGGAAGACGGCGTCCAGGACGACGCCCTTGATCTCGACGATCTTTCCCGTGTGCTTGCCGTTGCTGTTGTCGGCCACTGAGTCTCCCCTGATGCTCGGAATCGGCGCCACTGGCGGGCTGCCGCAGGCAGGCGCACTCTAGCCGAGCGAGGTTCTCCCCCTCGGTGGAACCGACCGCGTTTGCGAAGCTTGCCGCCATGGCCGAGACAGACGTATCGGCGGCTCCTGACTCGGCTCCGTTCAGCGGCCGCACGGCGTGGACGCGCAACCTCCAGACGCCGCTGCGCGCCTTCCTCACGACGGAGACGGGGAGCGCCGCCATTCTCCTCGCGGCCGTCGTGGCCGCACTCGTCTGGGCGAACGTCGACCAGGCCTCGTACGAGCGCCTCTGGTCGACGACGCTCTCGATCCACGTCGGCAGCTACTCGATCTCGCAGGATCTCCAGGCGTGGATCAACAGCGGCCTGATGGCCTTCTTCTTCTTCGTGATCGGGCTCGAGGCGCGGCGCGAGTTCGACCTCGGCGAGCTGCGCGAGAGGCGGCGCGTCGCCCTGCCGCTTCTCGCCGGCATCGGCGGGATGGCCGTCCCGGTCCTGATCTACCTGGCGATCAACGCCGGCCACGACTCGATCCACGGCTGGGGGACAGCGATGTCGACCGACACGGCCTTCGCCCTCGGGCTGCTCGCGCTCGTCGGGTCAGGCCTGCCGGACCGCTTGCGCGCCTACCTCCTGACGGTCGCCGTCGTCGACGACATCGTCGCGCTGCTCGTGATCGCGGTCGCCTACAGCAGCTCGATCTCGGTCGGGCCGCTGCTCGTCGCCTTCGGGCTCTTCGCCTGCATCCTCCTGGTCCGGGCCGCGGGCATCCACGTCGGCCTCGTCTACTTCGTGCTCGGAACCGCGGTCTGGGTCGCGTTCTACGAGTCCGGGGTCGATCCGGTCGTCGCGGGCCTGATGGGCGGCGTCATCGCGCTCGCGTATCCCGCGCAGCGGACCGACCTCGAGCGGGCGAGCGACCTCTTCCGCCTCTTCCGCGAGCAGCCGACCGGCGACCTGGCGCGCACGGCACGTGGGGCCCTGCGGTCGGCCGTGTCGCCGAACGAGCGGCTGCAATCGCTCTGGCATCCGTGGACGAGCTACGTGATCGTGCCGCTCTTCGCGCTGGCGAACGCCGGCGTCCATCTGAGCGGCGGCTTCCTCTCGACGGCGTTCACGTCGCCCGTCACGCTCGGGATCATCTTCGGCTACGTCCTCGGCAAGCCGATCGGGATCGCCGGAGCGACGTGGCTCGCGACCCGGCTCAGCCACGGGCGTCTGAGGCCTCCGGTCGGCTGGGCGTCGGTGGCGGGCGCCGGCACCATCGCCGGGATCGGCTTCACCGTCTCGATCCTCATCGCGGATCTCGCCTTCCACGGCACGCAACTCGACGAGGCGAAGGTCGGGACACTCACCGCGGCGCTGCTGGCGTCGACGCTCACCTGGCTCCTCGTCCTCGCCACGAAGCGGCTGCCACGGAAGCAACGGCTCAGGATGCTGCTCGGCACGCCGGACCTGATCGTCGACCTCGCGGAGCCTGTCGACCCGGAGCGGGATCACATCCGCGGCCCGGCCGACGCGCCGGTCACGGTGCTCGAGTATGGCGACTTCGAGTGCCCGTTCTGCGGCCAGGCGGAGCCGGTCGTGCGGGAGCTGCTGCGGGAGCACGGCGACGTCGGCTACGTCTGGCGGCACCTGCCGCTCAACGACGTCCATCCAAACGCGCAGCTGGCGGCGGAGGCCGCGGAGGCGGCGGCCGAGCAGGGCGCGTTCTGGGAGATGCACGACCTGCTGCTCGACCGCCAGGACGCGCTCGGCTTCCGCGACCTGCTCGGCTACGCGCGCGAGCTCGGCCTCGACGTCGAACGCTTCGAGGACGACCTACGGACGCGAACGGGCTCGGCCCGGATCGCGCAGGACGTCGACTCGGCCGATCTCTCCGCCGTCTCCGGCACGCCCACCTTCTTCATCAACGGCCTACGCCATTACGGCGCCTACGACATCGCGACCCTGTCGGCCGCGGTCAAGGCCGCCCGCGCCCGGGAGCTTGTCCGGCCGCCAGATAGTCTCCCCGCGTGATCCCGTGGCTCATCATCGGCCTGGTCGCCGTGCCCTTGCTGATCGTCGCCTTCGTGGCCTCGCGGCGTCGAACGACCGCCTTCGAGCATCCCGCGGGCGAAGGCGCGCAGGCGAGCGCGCTGACGGATCAGGAGCTCACGGACGCGGAGGCGTACGAGGCCAAGTGGCGCGAGGAGGACCGGGCGAGGTACGACCAGGAGGACCTGCCCTAGGCGCCCTGAACCGGTTGCGTTCTCGGCAACCGGGTGACAGGGTCACCAGGTCAACCCGGCACGCGAAAGGAGATCCATGCACTCCCGTCTTGCCAGGTACGCCTACACCGGCGACGCGCACGAGATCGCCCGACGAGCCGAAGCGGAACTGTTGCCGCAGTACCAGCAGATGCCCGGCTTCAAGGCTTTCTCCGCTGCTGTAACCGACGACGAGCTCTTCTCGCTCACCACCTGGGACACGGCTGACCAGGCCGAAGCCGCGAACACGACGGCCGGCAACTGGGTGTCCGGGTCCGGCTTCGACCTCGCACCGCGCGAGTTGCACATCGCGGAGGTCGTGCTCTCCACGTCGCTCGGGGTCAACGCCGCGGAAGCGGGCTAGCACCAGGTTCGCGCGCGTCCGTCCGTTCTTTGCCGAGGACGGGCGCGCGCAGACCCGATAACGACCCTTTCGAGCGAGCTTCGGACAATCAGCAGCCGTCCGCTAGAAGAGATGGGCGAAACCGCGCCTGCGGCGGTAGATGATCAATCCCAGGCCAAGGACGATCAGCACGGCCCCGATGATCCGGGCCGTGGTGTCTCCCGCAATGAGCAGGATCACCCCGAAGATTCCCAAGAGGGTCACATTCAGGAGGTGCTTGAACCGCTTCAGCCCGACGAGCACGGCTTGAGTGTAGGCGGGTCGAGCGTGATAACTCTGGCCTGGGCCAGTGTTCCGGAATGACCCCCTGAGCGATGGGCGCGCTAGCGCCCCGGTCTGTATTGGAGATCGAGACTGTCTTTGCGACCAGCCCAGCGGAGCGCGAGCCGCCAGCAGCCGGCGGTGGGCAGATTGATGATGGAGGGACCTGGACCGCCACTTACGCTCCTTTGAACCGGCTTGCCAACCCAGTGAATCCGATCCGCCGGGTGGGCGGCAACCACACGGATTGCGTACGCTTTCGCACGATGGCTGCCTGGCTTCGACGGGAGCATGAGCCGGATAAATCCCTGACTGAGGCCCGCAAGGAGCTGGTCCACAGCTACATGGATGCGGAGGAGCCCGAAGCCCGGCGCCAGGCAATCGGACGGCTCGAGCGGCAGTCGCACACGCGTGAGCAGGCGCGGCCATCGGCGGCAGAGGAGGCAGTTCGCCGGCGGGCCGCCACTGCTACTGATGCTGGCCAACAAGCGGCCGATGACGCGGCACGGAGGTTGAGCGTGCCTGAGTGCCGGGCGCAGCGCAGGATTGCTGGGGATGCGAAACGACGGGGCGATGAGGCCCGTCGGGAAGGCGACGAAGTCGCGCGGCAGGTTGCGGCAGCGGCCGCCGACGCGCGTGAGGAGGCTCGGCGGGAGGCGGAGGAGGAGACTGCGCGACAAGTCGCCGCCGCCGTCGAGGCGGCTCTGCGGGAGGCAAAGCAGGAGACGGCGCGGCAGGTTGCCGAAGCCGTCGCCCACGCGCGACAGGAGGCCGCAGAAGCGGCCCGACGAGGGGGCGTAGTCGCCGAACCGGCGCCCGAGCAGCCTCGAGAGCCCGAGTTGGAGGAACCGGCTCCGCCGGTCGCGGCCACCCTCGGCGAAGCACGACCGAAGGCCCCCGGGAAGACCGAGATGGAACCAGCCGGAGAAGCGGCTCGACGAGAGGCTGCGATTGCCGAGACGCCGCGTGAAGACGCCCGACAGGAAACGAGCGACAAGACGCCGCGAGGCGTCGTTGCCACTGCGGAGCAGCCAGCGGGACGCAACTCGACCGAAGGTCTGCCCTTGTACGAGCGGATCGAGGCCGCGACGCAGCCGGATGAAGCGACTGCTCGCGTCGACTGGACGCGCGAGCTCCTCCGCACCAAGAAGAACGCTCGGACCAGCTAGGTCTCCGTATCCGATGGGTAGCCGTCACAGTGTGGGGGCGGGCCGCTGGATGCCGAGCTCACAAGCAGTGCGGCCGCAACGGGCCAGGCCCGGGCGGCGACACCCTCGCCTCGGCCAGTGTTCCGGAATGACCCCTGACCCGACGGCGCTACCCACCCCAGTCGGGGCCGCGGCTTCGATCCCAGTACCCGCGATTCTCCGCGCCAGCACCCTTCAGGAGGTCAGGCTCCCTCGCTGTCTGCGACAGCTGGTCTTCCTCGCTCAGCGCGAACCCCTCGCCGTCTGAGACCTCCGGATGCTCGTCCCGCCACTTTCCAGGACTCCACCAACGCCGGATGCGGTCGCGTAGCGTCACGTCGCCCGCAGGGTAGGACGCATTTCGGGCGATAGCAAGCTCGACTGGGCCAGTGTTTCGGAATGACCCCTGAGCGGCGTGGGTCTACTTTGAAGACTGGCGAGACGGGTCGCTAACGCCGACCAGCGGTGCTAGCCGTGGAATCCGTGAAGCCGTGCGTACCAGCGCGCGGACCGGACGCGGTTTCTGATCGGGCGGGATGCCACCGTCCGCAGCGCACGCATGCGATGACAGCTTCGTAGTGGATCGCCGCGTGGTCAACGTGCCAGCGGTGATCGGCTACAACGCAGAGCACCCTGCGGATGCGCATCGCCAGGAGACTAATACGCTTGCAGCGTCGCGCCGAGGCCGAGTGCCGTCGCCTGGGCCAGCGTCCTTACGCCTGACGCCGGCAAACTGCGCACACGGAGTTCCGTCGACCTAGCCGGTGAGCGCGTCCGCGCCCGCGACGACCTCGAGGATCTCCTGCGTGATCTCCGCCTGGCGCGCGCGGTTCAGGGAAAGCGTCAGGCTGTCGATCAGCTCGCCGGCGTTCTTCGAGGCGTTGCGCATCGCCGTCATCTGCGAGGCCAGGAACGCCGCTGCCGACTCGAGCAGCGCGCGGTAGATCTCCGTCTCGAGGTAGACGGGCAGGAGCCGCTGGAGGATCTGCTCCGGCTCCGGCTCGTAGATGAAGTCGGGACTCGGGCCCTCCCCGCCCTGCACGAACTCCTCGGCAGTGAGGACGTCCTCCCGGATCGGCAGCAAATCGGTCGTCGTCACCCGCTGGAAGAGCGCCGACTCGTACCGGTTGTAGATCAGAACGACGCGGTCGACCTCCTCCGCCTCATACAACTCGGCGAGCTTGTGACCGATCGCCTGAGCGTCGTGATAGGTCGGCTTGTCGGCGAAGCCCGCCCACTGCGCGGTGAGCTCGTAGCGGCGGAAGCGGAGCGTCGAGGCGCCCTTGCGTCCGACCGGAAGCCACACGACCTCCTGGCCCTCGGCCCGCGCCTTCCGCTCGAGCTCGAACGCCCGGCGCAGCACCTGCCCGTTGAACGGGCCGGCGAGGCCGCGATCCCCGGTCACGAGGACGAAGGCCACTCGCTGCACCTCGTCGCGCTGTTGCAGCAGCCCCAGGTTCCGCAGGGACGAGGCCGCGCGGGCCGTGCCGACCATCAGCTCCTGCATCCGGTCGGCGTACGGCCGCATCTCCTCGATGCGGGTCTGCGCACGTCGCAGCCGCGCGCCGGCCACCAGCTCGAGCGCCTTCGTGATCTTGCGCGTGTTGCGGACGGACGCGATCCGCCGCCGGAGATCCTGAAGCGACGCCAAGCGGCTAGACCAGCCCCTCGCCCTCGATGTTGAAGCCGTTCCTGAACTTCTCGATCTCGGCGTTCAGCTTCTCGGCGAGCTCGTCCGGCAGGTCGCCCGTCTCGCGGATCTGCTTGTACAGCTCGCCCTCGGCGCGGAGGTGCTCGCGCAGCTCGTCCTGGTACCGCGAGACCTGCGGCGTCGGGATGTCGTCGAGGTAGCCGTTGATCCCGGCGTAGATCGCGGCGACCTGCTCCTCCATCGGCCACGGCTGGTACTGCGGCTGATTCAGCGTCGCGACCATCTTCTCGCCGCGGGTCAGGGCCTGCTGCGTCGCGCGGTCGAGCTCGGAGCCGAACTGCGCGAACGCCTCGAGCTCGCGGTACTGCGCGAGGTCGAGGCGCAGGCGGCCGGCGACCTTCTTCATCGCCTTCGTCTGCGCCGACGCGCCGACGCGCGACACCGAGATGCCGACGTTCACGGCCGGGCGGACGCCCGAGTAGAAGAGCTCCGACTGCAGGAAGATCTGCCCGTCGGTGATCGAGATCACGTTCGTCGGGATGTAGGCGGACACGTCGCCGGCCTGGGTCTCGATGATCGGCAGCGCCGTCAGCGAACCGCCGCCGTTCTCCTCGTTGAGCTTGCACGCGCGCTCGAGCAGCCGCGAGTGGAGGTAGAAGACGTCGCCCGGGAAGGCCTCGCGGCCCGGCGGCCTGCGCAGCAGCAGCGAGAGCTGGCGGTACGCGTCGGCGTGCTTCGAGAGGTCGTCGTACATCACGAGCGCGTGCTTGCCGTTGAAGAGGAAGTACTCGCCCATCGCGCAGCCGGCGAACGGCGCCATCCACTTGATCGGCGCAGCCTCGTGCGCGGCGGCGGTGATGATTGTCGTGTACTCCATCGCTCCCTCGTCGCGCAACCGCTCGTAGATGCCGGCGACGGTCGACGCCTTCTGGCCGATGGAGACGTAGATGCAGTGGACGTCGGTGTCGCGCTGGTTGAGGATCGTGTCGATCAGGATCGCCGTCTTGCCCGTCGAGCGGTCGCCGATGATCAGCTCGCGCTGGCCGCGGCCGACGTTCGTCATCGAGTCGATCGCCTTGATGCCGGTCATGAGCGGCTCCCTCACCGGCTGGCGTGCGATGACGCCCGGCGCCTTGAACTCGAGCGGCCGCGTCTCGGTCGCCTCGATCGGACCGCGCCCGTCGAGCGGGTTGCCGAGCGGGTCGACGACGCGCCCGAGCAGCGCCTCGCCGACGGGGACGCTCGCGACCTTCCCGGTGCGGCGCGCCGGCTCGCCCTCGCTCACCTGCTCCCACTCGCCGAAGAGCGCGGCTCCGACGTCGTCCTCCTCGAGGTTGAAGGCCAGGCCGGTGACGCCGTGCTCGAGCTCGAGCATCTCCATCGCGACCGCGTTCTCGAGCCCGTAGATCCGGGCGATGCCGTCGCCGATCTGGAGGACGGTGCCGACCTCCGTGAGGTCGGTCTCGACGTCGTACTGCTCGATCCGCTGGCGCAGGATCGACGTGATCTCTTCCGGTCTCAGCTTCACAGGTGCGTCAGCTCCTCACGAGGTCGTTTCTCAGTCGTTCCAATCTTCCGCGCACGCTCGCGTCGACGCGCAGCGAGCCCGCCTGCAGGACGATGCCGCCCACCAGGTCGGGGTCGACCTTCTGCGTCGCATCGACCTTGCGCCCGGCCGCGTCCTCGATCTGCTTCAGGATCGCCCCGGCCTCGGCGTCGGTCAGCTCGCGTGCCGTGGTCAGCTCGACGGTGAGGCGCCGCTCCTCGCGTGCGATCAGCCGCTCGAACTCCTTCGCGATCTCCTCCAGCTCCCCGGCGCGCCCCTTCTCGGCGACGAGCCGGAGGAAGTTCGTGACCAGCGGCTCCTCGTCGCCCGCGAGGTCGCCGAGGATCGCGGACTTCGAGCTCGGCTCGAGCTGTGGGTTGCGCAGGACGGCGCGCAGCTCCGGCGACTCGGCCACCGTGGCCGCGAAGTCGCCGAGCGCCTCGTGCACCGGCGCGAGCCGGCCCGCGTCCTTCGCGACGCCGAAGAGCGCCTCGGCGTAGATGCGGTGCGCGACGGCCACGAGCTACGCGCTCTCCTCCAGCCGCGAGAAGTCGAGGCCTGCGATCGCCTCTTCGATCAGCTCCTGGTCGCGCTTCGCGTCGAGCGTTCGCCCGACGACCCGCGAGGCCGCTTCGAGTGTGAGGTCGGCGACCTCGGTGCGGATCTGCTGGAGGGCGCGCGCCGTCTCGGCGGCGATCTCCTTGCGCGTCTCCTCGAGCCGGCGCTGCCGCTCGGCCTCCGTCTCCTCGCGCATCCGTTGCTCCATCGACTCGCGGGTCTTGCGCGCCTCGGCGAGGATCTCCTCACCCTGGCCACGCGCCTCCGCGATCAGCCGCTTGTGCTCCTCGAGCAACTGCTGCGCCTCGTCGCGGGCCTGGTCGGCCGCTTCGAGCGAGTGTTCGATCGACTCCCGCCGCGTGTCGATCAGCTTCTGGATCGGGCCGAACGCGAAGCGCTTGAGCACGTACAGCGCGATCAGGAAGCAGACGATCGTCCAGATCATCAGACCCGGCGTGACCGAGATGAGTGGGTTCGAGCCGACGATCACTTGACGAGGACGTACGCCAGGATCGAGCCGAGCAGGCCGTAGAACACGACGGCCTCGGTCAGGGCGAAGCCGAGCCACTGGATGCCCTGGAGCTCACTGCGGAGCTCGGGCTGGCGGGCGACGGACTGGATCATCGAGCCGAAGATGATCCCGATGCCGACACCGGCACCGGCTGCGCCGAGCCCGACGCCGAGCGCAAGGCCGATCGCCTTGCCGGCGTTCGTCACGTTGCCGGTCGTGGCGGCGAGGATGTAGCCGATCATTTCTCGTTCCTCCTTAGTGCTCCGGCTCGATGGCCGAGCCGATGTAGATGGCGGACAGGGCGGCGAAGATGAACGCCTGGATTCCGACGACGATCACCACTTCGAAGATGTAGAAGACCGACGCGGGAATGATCACGAACACGAGGGCCAGGGACTCGAAGATGAAGATCAGGCCCAGGAACGTGAGGATCAGGATGTGGCCGGCGAGCATGTTCGCGAACAGTCGGACGCTGAGCGAGATCAGCCGCATGAACTGGCCGAGGATCTCGAGCGGCACGATCAGGATCAGGAGCCCCTTGGGCGCCTCGGGGATCCAGCTCTTGAAGTAGCGCCCGGCGCCGTTCCACCTGATCCCCTCGTAGTGGGTGAAGCAGAACGTCAGCAGCGCGAGCGCGAGCGTCACCGAGAGCGACGACGTGGCCGCGTAGATGCCCCAGGTCGGCACGCCGTGCCACGTCTCCCCGGTCAGCGGCAACGGGATGAAGCCGAGCAGGTTGACCATGAAAATGAAGAGCAGCAGCGTCGCCACGTAGGGGAACCAGCGGCTGATCGCCTTGGTCGGCAGTCCCTGCTGCGCGATCTGCGTCTGGGCGACCTCGTACAGGGTCTCGCCGATCGTCTGCCTGCGGTCGGGCTTGAGGGTCAGGCGGCTGCGCATGGTCAGGAGCCCGAGCGCGATCGTGAGGACCGTCCCGAGCATGAGGTAGGCGACGGCCTTCGTGATCGAGAGGTCGATCGGCCCGAGGTGGATCGGGATCCAGTCGTCCTGCTTGAACTCCTGGGTCGGGTCGAAGTTCCCACGCGCGAAGGCGGCCTGCGGCGCGAGCAGCGCGAGCCCGGCGAAGACGAGCAGGATCCGCAGCCTGGTCACGCCGACTGCGTCCCGAAGTAGGAGGCGAGCGAGAGGCCGAGCTCGAACGTGTACGCGAGGCCGTAGGTGAGCAGCGTCGTCAGCGCGAGGTTGCGGTCGGCGGCGAGCGCCGCGAAGAGCACGATCAGCAGGGCGATCAGCTTGAACAGGAGCGCGAACGCCTGGATGCCGGAGTTCGCGGGGGTGCTACCCGGCTTCGAGCGCGCCCGGATCACCAGCAGGTCGAGCGCGTGGAGGCCGAGCCACAGCAGCGCCGCGAGCGCCCAGCCGGCGATGCTCCAGCCGAGGAGGGCGACCACCGGCAGCAGCAACGCGATCACGACCGTTCCACCTGCGGCGGGCACCAGGTGATCGGGCTCTGAGCGTCGGATCGAGAAGAGGCCGCCGAGCATCAGCTCATGTTTCCGTACCGGGCATAGACGGCGACGATTCCACCGAGGATCCCGACAACCGCGCCGAAGAGGGCGCCGACCGCGCCGGAGCCGAGGGCCCAGCCGATGAGCGCGCCGACGACGACGCAGGCCGCGAGCACGGCGAGAAGAACGCCGCCCGCACCGGCGGCGTTGAACCGCGACGAGGTGGTCCCCTGCATCCGAGCGCGAGAATAGCAGTGTCGGAGGGGCTGCGACCCACTACTTTGTGACACCTAAATCCAGCATGGCTAGCCAATTTCGCGTCCTATTAGTTCACGGTTCCGTCGTCAACGCGGAGTTGACCTGGAGCGCCCAGCGGCCGCTTGCCGAGCGGTTCGAGATCGTGGCGCCTAATCGCCGCGGCTTTCCGCCCGGCCCTGAGGTCGCACACGTCGACTTCGAGGACGAGGCCGCCTGGTTCGAGCAGTTCCTCGAGCCCGCAGCGCACCTCGTCGGCCACTCGTACGGCGGCGTGATCGCGTTGTTCATCGCGGCCCGGCGCCCGGACCTCGTCCGGTCGCTCACGGTGATCGAGCCGCCGGCGTTCCGCGTGGCGCGCGGCATCCCCGCGGCCGACGAGTTCATGGCCCGGATCGAGGAGCACTGGACGGGCGGCCCGCGCGACCCGGGCGAGTTCCTGCGCGGCTTCCTCTCGCTCGTCGGCTCGTCCGCCCCGGCCGGCGAGTTCACGCCCGAGCTGCTGCAGGGCGCGCGGACGCTGCTGATCGAGCGGTCGCCGGCGGAGGCCGAGATCCCGCTCGACGAGCTGGCGCACGCACCGTTCCCGAAGCGCGTCGTCTCGGGCGGGCACAGCGCGGCCTTCGAGGCGTTGTGCGACGTGCTCGCGGAGCGGCTCGGCGCCGAACGGGCCGTCCTGCCGGGCGCAGGTCACTCGGTGCAGCGGCTCGGCGACCCCTTCAACGGGCTGCTGGCGGACTTCGTCGAACGTGCCGAGGCGGGCTTGCTCGGCTAGGTCGGCTCGAGGCGGTCGGGCAGCCGCTCGCCGGCGAGCACGCCCGGTACGAGCAGGAACGACAGCACGAGCACCGCGCCCCCGAAGCCCGCGACCACGAAGAGCGTCCGCACGCCGAACGCATCCGCAAGCGGGCCGACGACCGCGAGCGCAATGGGCATCAGGCTCGTCGAGACGAGCCAGTCGATGCTGTTGACCCGGCCGAGCAGGTCGCCCTGCACGCGCTCGTGGATCAGCGTCATCCAGACCACGAGGCCGACGGTCGAGAGCGCACCCATGAGGAAGCTCGCGAGCATCGCCGTCGCGGCACTGGCGGCGAAGCCGAACAACCCGACGGCCGCGACCTTCCCGGCGAGCACCAGGAAGAGCACCGTCACCGGGCGCCGCGGGCTCCCACGCGAGCCGGTCGCGAGCGCCGCGAGCACGGCGCCGACGCCGCCCGCGGCGTAGACCGCACCGAGCGTGCCGGCAGTCCCGCCGAGGTCGTTGCGCACGAGCAGCGGCACGAGCGCCTGCACGACGCCCCAGGTCACGAGCGTGCCGATCGCGTCCGCACCCATCCCGGCCCAGAGCCACGGCACGCGCCTCACCGCGGACAGGCCCTCCCGCACCTCGCGCAGCACTGCGCGAACGCTCGTCTCCACGGCGGAGAGGGCAGTGCGCGGGACGGCCATCCGGGAGAGGATCGCGGCCGAGACGAAGAAGGTGCCGGCATCCAGCGCGAAGGCCGTGCCGACCCCGAGCGAGGTGACGAGGACGCCGCCGAGCGCCGGCCCGGCGAGCCGCAGCGCGACCGGCCGGTTGAGCTGGTTGAGCGAGTTGGCCTGGGTGAGGATCTCGCGGTCGACGAGGTCGGGGACGATCGCGCCGTAGGCCGGCCCGAACACCGCCTCGCTCGCCCCGTAGCCGGCCACGAGGATCAGCAGCTTCCAGATCGTGAGCTCCCCGCTGAGCGAGAGCGCCGCGATGGTGCCGACGAAGATTCCGGAGACGATGTTCGCCCCGAGCAGGACGCGCCGGCGCGGCAGCCGGTCGGAGAGGACGCCGCCGAAGAGCAGCATCGCGATGTGCGGCAGCGTGAAGGCGAGCCAGACCACCGCCAGCGCGGTGGCGCTGTTGGACAACTGGAGGGTCTGCCATCCGATCGCGACGTACCAGATCCCGTCTCCGAGCAGCGAGATGGTGCTCGCCGTCCAGAGGAGCCGGAAGTCGCGGCTGGCGAAGGGCGCAAAGATGCGGCTCACGGTTTTGCGCCGGCGTTCGCTGGGTAAACCTGCTGGGAGCCGCCGGGCTGACGGCCGCCGTCCGTTGGCGGCTCCGTCGCAGGCGTTTAAACCGCAGGTACGGGGGCTAGCTGCCCCACGCGGCTAGACGAACGTCCATTAGCGCGAACCTCCCTTCCACTACTCCCGATCGGGGTACCCCATTCGAGGGGTACGCGATAGGCTGGCATAACTGTTGACTCTCGTCAACCTCAGTCGGGACCAGGGTTAGGCCCGACCTCCGGCTAGGCGGTCTTGCGGAGCGGATCGTCGGGCTTGCGCCGCTTCTGAATCCGGTTGCCGAGCTTCACGATCTCGAGCACGTAGACGACGTAGACCGAGAAGACCACCGCCGCCAGGCCGATCGACGCGGCGAGCAGCGTCCACCAGGGATGCCAGACCCCGTGGGCGCGGAACGGGACGAACCGCGTCGCGAACGCGGCCGCCGCGAGCGTGATGCACCAGGCCCAGATCATCAGCGCGGCACGCCGCTGCGAGAAGCCTCGCCGCAGGAAGCGGTGGTGCAGGTGCGCCTGGTCGGCCTCGAAGACAGGCTCCCCGTGCTTGAGCCGCCGCACGACGACGAAGGTCGTGTCCACGATCGGGATCGCGAGCACGAGCAGCGGGAAGAACAGGGCCACGGTCGCCGCCGTCTTGAGGAGACCCTGGACCGAGATGGTGGCGAGCATGTAGCCGAGCAGCAGCGCGCCGGAGTCGCCCATGATGATCCGCGCCGGATAGAAGTTGTGACGGAGGAAGCCGACGCAGGCGCCGAAGACGATCGCCGAGAGGATCGCCGGGTCGACCTTCCCGAGCGACAGCGCGATCACGCAGAACGTGAATCCCGCGATCGCCGCGACGCCGGCGGCGAGACCGTCGAGCCCGTCGAGGAAGTTGAACATGTTCATGAGCGCGACGATCCAGACGATCGTGAGCGGGATCCCGACCGACGACGGCAGGGTGTGGATGCCGACGAACGGGAACGTGAACCGGTCGACCCAGATTCCGAACCCGGTCGCCACGGCCGCCGCCGCCACCTGACCCGCGAGCTTCGCGTACCACTGGAGGCCGCGGAAGTCGTCGACGATGCCGACGGTGACGGCGATCGTCGCGCCGAGCAGCAGCCCGCGCGTCTGCTCACCGACGTGCAGGAACGCGAGCGCCGGCACGAGCATCCCGAGGAAGAGCCCGATCCCCCCGAGGCGCGGCACCGGCAGCTGGTTGATGCGCCGCCCGCCCGGGATGTCGACCACTCCGAGCCGCCGCGCCATCCCTCCCACCGCGGGCGTCAGCAGGACGACGATGGCGAACGCGACGAGCGCTCCCCAGAGCACCTGGAGGTGATCGCTGAGCTCGTCGAGGACGCTGAGGTGCGGGCTGATCGCCGCGAGCACGCCGTCAGAGTACTTCGCCGCCGGGACGCGCCCGCCTGCGCGCGGCGCCTCCGCCGTTACGGTTCGACATCCTCATGGCGGTCACGCTTCGGACGCTTGCAGACGGCGATCTCGACCAGCTCTTCGTCTGGGAGAGCGATCCGCGGGCGGTCGAGATGGCGGCGTTCACGCGGGCGGATCCGTCCGACCGCAGCGCCTTCGACGCCCACTACGAACGCGTTCGCCGCGACCCGGCGAATCTGCTGCTCGCGATCGACGACGGCGCCGAGTTCGTCGGGACGATCGGCAGCTTCACGCTGGAAGGGGAGCGGGACGTCGCCTACTGGATCGCCCCGGAGCGCTGGGGCCAGAGTCTGGCGTCGCGTGCGCTCCGTGCCTTCCTCGCGGTCGAGCTGACCAGGCCGCTCTACGGTCGTGTGGCCGACCACAACGCCGCGTCGGCGAAGGTGCTCGCGCGGGCCGGCTTCGTCGCGGTCGGCTCGGAAACGTCGTTCGCGTCGGGAGTCGGCGCCGAGGTCGTCGAGCGCATCTACCGCCTCGATTGATGGTGTGCCGATGGTGCAACTCAACTGTGGCAAGACAGGGCAGTCCGTTGGTATGCGAGATCTCTCGCCTAAGGGTCTCCGCCCTCCCATATAGGACTGAGGCCGGGCAGCTGGCTCGGAGACGAGAGCGCTCACGAATCGCAATTACCCTGTAGGACACCGATGGGGGTCATCGCGACAAGCAGCAAGTCCCTCGGCGTGATCGCCGGGCTCGCCTGCCTCGGCGTTTTGGTCGCCGGGGTCGGCCGCGGGGCGGCCGGCGAGCTCGGTCAGAGCCACGGCAGGAGGAGCACGACCAGCGCCGCCGTGGGGCTGAAGCCCGTCAAGCGCCCGCGCCCGCCTGCCCGCTACGTGGTGCCGCCCCGGGCGCGTCGCGTTTCGTCGTCGGCACGACTCAGGGCTGCGCTCTCGGATGGGCGCGCGGAGACGATCGTGCTGGCCCCGGGCGTCTACGACAACCGGCGCGCATTCGTGGACTCCGACGGCGACCGGATCTACTCCGCTCGTCTCGGTCGCGCCGTTTTCACAGCGGGCATCGTGCTCGGGGCCGCCCACGGGCCGTCCGGTGCACTGATCCGCGGTCTGAGGTTCAACGTCGGAGATCCGAGCAAGGTCTCGCAGGGGGCCGAGGTGCTCGTCTGGGGGTCGGCGAGCGGCGCCTCCGTGCTGGACACTCGCCTGGACGGGCACGGGGTGGTCGGCGCCGGCCTCGTCGTCCGTCAGCCGAACGGTTTCGTCGCGCGACGCATCGTCGCGCGGCGGTTCCTGAGCTACGGCGTCGAGGTCGACCCGAACGACTACGGCTTCACGACGCGCTCGCCGTACTCGCTCGGTGACCTCACAATCTCTCAGGTCAGCAGGCAGGTGCCCGGTTCGTCCAACGGCACCGCCGAGGCCTGCCTCTGGCTCGGCAGCCCCGGAACGACTCAGCGGGTGAGCGTACGCAGCTGCGCGATCTCGGGCATCTGGACCGGGACGGCGATGAAGAGTTCGCGAGTCGAGAACGCCACCATCCAGGACGCCCACGTCGGGATCTACATCGAGCACTTCACGACCTCGTCGACCTTCGAACGACTACGAATCGGCCCCGGTGTCACGCGAGGTGTGAACGCCGAGTGGGACAACCCGGCCGAGGGGGGCAAGCCGGCCAGCGTCGACAACGTCATCAAGGACGCGCGCATCCAGACCACGCACGTGGGCGTCTACCTCGACCAGGGGACGACCCAGACGACCGTCCGGCACTGCGTGTTCGTCGGGCAGAACTGGGCCGCAATTGGCGACTACAAGGGCGTCGACAACAGCTACTACGACAACAACTTCAAGGGGATCGATCCGGGCGCGGTGCCCGTCTCGCTCGACCCCGACCCGGGGAGTCCCAACCCCTGACCGTCGTCGTCGTCACCGGGCGCGCTCATTCATGCCTCGCCTGTCAAACGACAGTGGACCCTGTGCGGCCCACACCATCACTGGATTCCCTGTCCGCATTGCGGCGAGACGCACAACGGAGGAGGTTGGTGGCGATCCCGTACAGCCAGGGTTGCACAGGCCGGGAGGGATCGAGGTCATCCCACCGCCGGTTAGGCGATAGCGAAGGTCTCAGCCGCCAACTCGTCGACCTCCGACCTTCCGAGCCTCCGGTAGAGGTAGCCGCGTAGAGGCCGATACTCGGCCTCGAATGCCTCGTCAAAGGAGCGCCCGACACACCTCGTTTCCCGCAGCAGCCGGAGCGGTTCCCGACTTCTCTAGTCGGGCTAGATCGGCGGCCAGCACTCGGCTGGGCCAGTATTCAGGAATGTTCCCTGAAGCAGGTGCTTGACGATGCCTCCGCTGTGACGCGCCGGCGCGACACGACTCCGCCTATCGAGCCCGCCGCTGTCTCTGGCACCGGTTCGGGTTAAGGCTGGATCGTTTCGTGAACCGGGAATTCCTTGACGTCGGGCGGTCCCTGCATTGCCACGCCGGCTGCCGTCATTCCTTCCTGAATCCGGCCCTGGAAGGCGTCGAAGTCCTCACGCGTTTCCCAGAAATCGATCACGCCCCAGCCACCATCGATCGGGCCTGAGGCATGGAACACAAGCCCGCTCGGCGAATTCCGACCCTTCGCCATCTCCGCGTGCACAGCATCGAACTGTTCCTGGGTGACCCCCGGAAGCTTGATGCGGATGCCAATAGCCACAGCTGCTCCTCTCTTCGCGTGGTGGGCAAGCGATCCTACGTCACACGAACAAGCAGCGTTCGCAGGTGACGCCACACTCGTCCGGGCCAGCGTCCTCTCGCCTGATCCAGGTCGTCAGACGTCCCAGCAGACGGCGACCTGCCCCTCGATCCCGGGCAGCGGCAGCGAGTGCGCCTCCGCCTCGACCGCGTCCCGCTCCGCATGGGTGAGCCGGCGCCAGGGCTGGACGCTCAGGTCGGCCTGGGAGCGTCGCCACGTCCCGACGATCTCGCCGGCGACGAGGACGGCGCCGGGCCAGACGCGAGACGTCCACAGCTCGGCGCGGCGTGCGGCATCTGGGATCAAGAGCTCGCGGCCGGCACCCCAATGGAGGAAATAGGTGTCGCCGCTCGGCAGGAGACGGACGGCGGCCGACGGCTCCGACGGCTCGCGGAAACCCGGCTCGTCACGCGAGAGGATCCAGGCGTCGCCGACCGGCGTGCACACCTCCGTGAGCGACGGGCTCAGGGCGTCGAACGCCGCGCGAGCCTCGGCGCCTCCGACACCAGCCCAGGTGCCGAACGCCTCGGATGTTGCCGGGCCGCAGACGTGCACGTAGCGGCGGGCGAGCTCGCGCCGCGCCTCGTGCGGCTCGATCTCGGGTCGCGGAGCCGTCCAGATCTCCGGCGTTCGCGCGCCGTCCCAGCGCAAGAGCAGAGTCCCGGTCGGCGCCGCGTACTTGACCGCGTTGCCGACCCCGAGCGCATGCTGCACGTCGTTGTCCTTGAGCCGCCGCCCGTCGAGATGGGCGTGGATGCGTGCAGCCATGTCCTCCGCCCTCTCACGGCGACGCGGAGCAGCAGGGAGCCTGCCGAGCGTGAAGAACGCTCGGTCGCGGGCCGGCACGACGTAGACGCTGTAGCGCGGCCCCCAGACCTGGACGAGCGACCGCTCCTCCCAGCTCGCCGGATGCGCTCCCTCGACGCGCGCGTGGATGGAGAGGAGTGCCGCCCGCGGCACGCTGTCCGTCAGCCCTGCCCAGGCCGCTACGCGCAGGGAGCGCGCACCCGGCGGAAGCCGCTCGTCGAGCGCTCCGACGCGGCGGCGGAAGGCCAGAATCTGGGCGCGTGTGAGCTCGAGGAGCGACGTCGGCATCGGCCGCAAGACGATACGCGCGGCCCGGAGTAGGATCGCCGCATGTCCGGTTTCGAGACCCCGACCGACCTGACGCACAACCGGGGGCTGATCGCGGATCCCGAAGCCTTCGCCCGCGAGAAGGGCGCCGCCTCCTGGCTCTTCCTCTGCGGCGAGGAGTTCGGGTCGATGGACGGCGGCCTGTCGTACGCGGACGTCGAACGGGCCGTCCCCGTGTCGGCCAACGTCGTCTCCGACCCGCCCACTCCGCTCGACCTCGAGCTCGCGCGGAAGCAGATCGAGGCGCTCGAAGGCCTGCCGAGGCCGACGCTCGTGACCTGCCGGACCGGACCACGCTCGTCCGCGCTTATCTACCTCTACGCCGGCCTGCAGGCGGGTGCGTCGACGGACGACGTGCTCGAGCGCGCCGCGGCCGACGGAGCTCCGTTCGTCCAATCCGACGAGCTGCGGGCGTGGGTGGCCGACGGGCTCGCACAACTGTCCTGACCGAACCTCCGGTCAAGGTCACCGCCGAGGCGGCCCGCCGCTATCTCGTCGCGCGGCACTCCCTCGCGCCTGCGCGGTCCATCGAGGGCGGGCCCGACGCGGTGCTGGAGGTGATCCGCAGGCTCGGCTCGATCCAGTTCGACCCGATCGCCGTTGCGGGCCGGAACCACGACCTGATGCTGCACGCGCGTGTCGCCGGCTACGAGCCGGCCTGGTGCGACGCGCTCTATCGCCGCCGCAAGATCTTCGAGACGACCAACAAGGCGCTCTCGTTCATCCCGGCGAGCGAGTTCCCCTGGTATCGCGTCAACGCAGGCCGCAAGGGACCGCGGTTCCACACCGCGGCGCTGGCGGACAACGCCGCGGTGGCGGAGCGGGTGCTCGAGCGCATCCGGGCCGACGGGCCGCTCTGCTCGGCCGACTTCGAGCGCGAGAGCGGCCGGACGAAGGACTGGTTCGGGCTGCCGGAAAACGCTGTGCGCTCGGTCCTCGAGGCATACACCGTCGCCGGTGTGATCGGGCTCGCACGCCGCGAGGGCACCGTCCGGTACTACGACGTGATCGAGCGGCTGCTCCCGGCGAAGCTGCTCGCGCAGGACGTGCCCGAGCGGGAGCAGCTCCGCCACAAGCAGCTCTCCCGCCACCGCGCCCACGGGCTGCTCGGCGCAGGCGGGGCCGGCGGCACGTTCGCCCGCATCGCGAATCCGGACATCCGGCGCTCGCTGCACAAGGAGCTCGTCGAGCTCGGCGCGCTCGTGCCGGTGGAGATCGAGGGCCTGCGAGGCAAGCGCTTCGTTCCCGCCGCGGAGCTCGAGCTGCTGGCGGCTCCGCCACAGCCCGCGCCGTCCGTCGCGTTCATCTCCCCGTTCGACTCGCTGCTCTGGGACACCAAGCTGCTGGCGAGCCTGTTCGACTTCGAGTTCGTCTGGGAGGGCTTCTTCAAGCCGGAGAAGCGCCGCTGGGGCTACTACGTCCTCCCGATCCTGTTCGGCGACCGGTTCGTCGGCCGGATCGAGCCACGGATCGACCGGGAGACCAACCGCGTGGAGGTGCTCAGACTCTGGTGGGAGGAGGGCTTCGAGCCGCGCCGCGCCGCCGGGTTCGTCAAGGCGATGCGCGACGCGCTCGGCGCCTACTTGCGCTTCGCAGGCGCCGGCCGGCTCGAGTGGGCGCCCCAGCTCGCCGCGGAGAAGCGACTATTCCCGGCATGACGCCGACGCGCGAAAAGGTCGACGCCTTCCACCGGCTGCACGCCGAGGGCTGCTTCGTGCTGCCGAACCCGTGGGACGTCGGCAGCGCGGTCGCGCTCGCGGGGATGGGCTTCGCGGCGCTCGCGACGACGAGCGCCGGACACGCGTGGGCGCTCGGCCGAGGCGACGGCCAGGTACCGCGAGACGAAGAGCTCCGGCATCTCCGCGAGCTCGCGGGCGCGGTCGAGATCCCGCTCAACGCGGACTTCCAGGGCGGCTTCGCGGACGATCCCGCAGACGTCGCCGCGAACGTGAAACTTGCCGCGGAGACGGGGATCGCCGGCTTGTCGATCGAGGACTCGACCGGCAATGCGGACGAGCCGCTCTACGAGCTCGGCCTCGCCGTCGAGCGGATCCGCGCCGCACGCAACGCGATCGACGAGAGCGGAACCGGCGTCCTCCTGACCGGCCGCTCCGAGGGGTTCCTCGTCGGCCGCCCCGGCCTCGACGAGACGATCCGCAGGCTGCAGGCCTACGCCGAGGCCGGGGCCGACTGCCTCTACGCGCCGTTCATCTCCACTCCCGAGCAGATCTCCGCCGTCGTCGCGGCCGTCGCGCCAAAGCCCGTGAACCTGCTGATCTACGGGCCGTTCACCACGGTCGCGGAAGCCGCGTCCCTCGGCGTGCGGCGGATCAGCGTCGGCGGCGGCCTCGCGCGTGTGGCTTTCGCCGCCGCGCTTGCGGCCGCGGAGGAGATCGCCACCGAGGGCACGTTTTCGCGGCTGGCAGGGCTGCCGAACATCAACGCCGTCTTCGGCGGATGAGCACGCGCATCGCCATCGCCGTCTTCGCAGGCGCCGAGGAGCTCGACTTCGTCGGCCCCTGGGAGGTGCTGGCCGCCTGGCGCGACCACGGCCCCGCCGACGTCGACGTCGAAGTCGTGCTCGTCGGCGAGAGCACCGAGCCGGTCACCTGCGCCAAGGGCCTGCGGGTCATTCCGCACACGAGCTGGGAGGACCTCGGCGACATCGACGTCCTCGTCTATCCCGGCGGCCGCGGCACGCGCACTCAGCTCGGCGACGAGACGATCCGCGCGCGGCTGCGCGGCTTGAGGGAACGCGGGACGCTGCTGACGAGCGTCTGCACCGGGTCGCTCGTCTACGCCGACGCCGGCCTGCTCGACGGACGACCCGCGACGACCTACTGGGCGGCGTTCGAGGAGCTTCTGCGACTCGGGCACGACATCGACCCAAAGCCCGACGCGCGCTTCGTCGACGACGGCGAGGTCGTCACGGCCGCCGGAGTGTCGGCCGGGATCGACATGGCCCTCCACCTCGTCGGGCGCCTCGGCTCACCCGAGCAAGCCCGGGACGTCCGCCGCTACATCCAGTACGACCCGCAGCCCCCGTATTAGGCGCGCCTGAGCTACTTCGTGCCGTACAGGCGATCGCCCGCGTCGCCGAGCCCGGGGACGATGAAGCCGTGCTCGTTCAGGCCACGGTCGACCGCCGCGCAGACGATGTGCACGTCGGGGTGCAGGCGACGGACCTCCTCGATCCCGGCCGGGGCCGCGACGATGCACACCAGCGTCACCGACTGCGCGCCGGCCTCCTTCACCACCGCGATCGCGGCGCAGCTCGAGTGGCCGGTGGCAAGCATCGGGTCGAGGATGATCGCGTCCCGCTCGGCCAGGTCGTCGGGGAGCTTGAGGTAGTACTGGACGGGCTCGAGCGTCTCCTCGTTCCGATACATCCCCACGAAGCCGACGCGCGCGCTCGAGACGAGCGAGAGGACGCCGTCGAGCATGCCGACGCCCGCCCGCAGCACCGGGCAGACGGCGACCTTCTTGCCGGAGATGCGCTGCACCGCCATCCGCTCGAGCGGCGTCTCGATCTCCGCCTCCTCGGTCGGCAGGTCCTTCGTCGCCTCGTAGGTGAGCAGGAGCGTGATCTCGTTCGCGAGCTTGCGGAAATGCACGGTCGGCGTCTCCTTGTCGCGGAGGTAGCCGAGCTTGTGCTGGATCAGCGGGTGCGAGACGACAGTGAGGCGGGGCTCGGTCACGCGACGTACGTGGTGTAGCCGCGGAAGCCGTCGTAGAGCGGATGCTCGGCGCAGAGCGCCGCGACCCGGGAGCGCAGCCCGTCGAGGTCGGGCGCTTGGGTGAGCGCCTCCCAGATGATCCGCCCCACCTCGCGGAAGTCGTCCTCGTCGAAACCGCGCATCGTCATCGCCGGCGAGCCGAGCCGGATCCCGGAGGTGACGAACGGCGACCGCTCGTCGAACGGCACCGTGTTGCGGTTGACGGTGACGGCGATCTCGTGCAGTCGCTCCTCCGCCGCCTTGCCCGTCCACTCCGACTCGCGCAGGTCGACGAGCAGGAGGTGCGTGTCGGTGCCGCCCGTGATCAGCGAGAGCCCGCCTTCGAGCAGCGTCTCCGCGAGGGTGTCGGCGTTACGGCGGACCTGCGTCTGGTACTCGCGGAAGGCGTCGGTCATCGCGATCCGGAAGCACGTCGCCTTGGCCGCGATCGTGTGCTCGAGCGGCCCGCCCTGCATCCCCGGCATCACGGCGGAGTCAAGCGCCTTCGCGTGCTCCTCGCGGCAGAGGATGAAGCCGGCGCGCGGGCCTGCGAGCGTCTTGTGGGTGGTCGAAGTGACGAAGTCGCAGTGCTCGACGGGGTTCGGCTGGAGGCCGGCCGCCACGAGCCCGGCGAAGTGCGCCATGTCGCAGACGAGGATCGCCCCGACCTCGTCGGCAATCGCCCGGAAGCGGTCCGTCTCGACCGTGCGCGGATATGCGGAGCCGCCGCAGACGATCACCTTCGGCCGCGCCTCCTTCGCCCGCGCGAGCACGTCGTCGTAGTCCACGGTCATCGTCTCGCGTGAGACCTCGTAGTGCGCGACGTGGTAGAGCCGGCCCGAGAAGTTGACCTTGTGGCCGTGCGTGAGGTGGCCGCCCTGGTCGAGCGCGAGTGCCATCAGCGTGTCGCCCGGCTCCATCACGGCGGCGTAGACGGCCATGTTCGTCTGCGCGCCAGCGTGCGGCTGGACGTTCGCGTGCTCGGCGCCGAACAGCTCCTTCGCACGGTCGATGGCGAGCTCCTCGATCTGGTCGATCACCTCGCAGCCGCCGTAGTAGCGGCGGCCGGGGTAGCCCTCGGCGTACTTGTTCGTCGGCACCGAACCGACAGCCTCGAGGACGGCCGGCCACGTGAAGTTCTCGGAGGCGATCAGCTCGATCTGCCCCCGCTGGCGCTCGAGCTCGGCGCCGAGGAGCCGCGCGATCTCGGGGTCGATCGCGTCGAGTCCCTCGTGCTTCAGCTCCTCGAACGTTGCCTGGGTCGCGGCCACGGCTCGATGCTACGGCAGGCCGGCGCCCGGCACGCGCAGACCGGTGGCACGCACCGTCACAGATCCGTGACACGAGCACGGCGAAAGCGCGACTTGGCGCAGTCCATGCGGTGCGTCTCGTCACAGAGTCGTAATGGTGGCTGCGACCGGCCGTCAGGGCGGCGGGCCTGCGCCCTGGCGGAGGACTCGCGGTTTCGCGCCTGTCAGATCGAGCACCGTCGACGGGATGCCGGGCAGCGTCCCCGCGTCGACGATCGCGCCGCAGGCGGCGCGGATCTCCTCCGGGACGTCCTCGACCCGCCGTGGGTCCGGCCCTCCCGCGTGGTTCGCGCTCGTCGCCGCGACGACCCCCACCGCCCCGACGACCTCCGCCGCAGCGGGCGGCAGGTTCGGGACGCGCACACCGACGCCGGCGAAGACGAGCGTGTACGGACCGGGCAGATACCTCCCGAGCACCGCCGGATCGAGTTCCGGCAGCGCAGCGACGAGCGCGCCGACGTCGGCGGCGAGCAGCGCAACCGGCTTCGAGCGGTCGCGGCTCTTGAGCTCGTACAGGACGTCCTCGTGGCCGGGCAGCGCGCAGAGGCCGTAGACGGTGTCGGTCGGGAGGATCACGGCGCGGCCCGCGCGCAGCGCGGCGACCGCGTCCTCGGTCACAGGAGGAAGCCGGTCAGCGCGGCGCGGAACGCCTCGGGCTGCTCCACGTGGACGAAGTGACCCGAGTCCGGAATCGTGACGAGCCGCGCGTCGGGCAGCTCGCGGACGATCGCGTCGGCACAGACAGGGCCGGCGATCATGTCGTCGTCGCCCACCACCACGAGGGTCGGCGCCTCGATCGTGCGCAGCCCTGCGCGGAGATCGAGCTTCGGGAACTCGACGGTGTTGAAGTAGTGCAGCGGCTCGGAGCGCGCGAAATCGGAAAAGAGCACGACTCCGATCTGCTCGTTGCCTTCCCAGCGGTGGAAGTAGAGCGGTGCCTGGAGTCGGACGTTCGCGATCAGCTCGTCCACGGACGAGAACTCGCCCGCCTGCTCCTCCTTGATCGCCTGCGCCGCGGCGGCGAACCACGGCTGATCGCGCCGCTTCTCGATCCCACGATTCATCGCCGCCTCTGCCTCCTCGCCCCAGACCGCAAGCGTGCAGGCGAGCACGAGCCGGCCGACCCGCGCGCCGTGGGCGGCGGCATAGGCCATCGCGACAACGCCGCCGTGCGAGAAGCCGAGGAGGTTCAGCTGCTCGGCGCCGAGCTGCCTGCGCAGCGCCTCGAGGTCTGCGACGTAGGACGCGAGCGCGTAGTCGTCGGCGGGATCGGACCCGTGCGAGCCGCGCGGGCTGAACAGCACGAGCTCGAACGTGTCGTCGAGCCCGGCGAAGTCGAGGAACTCGGCGGCCGACCCGCCCGGACCGCCGGGATGGCAGACGAGCAGTGGTCCGCTCCCCCGCCGCTCGTACGAGAGCGTCAGTCCCTCGGGCGTGGTGAAGATCTCGATCACGGCAGCGTCCCTTCGACGACCCTAGCGCGGCCGGTGAGGTCGGCGGTGACCGCGACGCCGGTGCAGCCGAGGCGCTCGAGCATTGCCGCGACCTCGTCCGCCTGGCCGTCGCCGACCTCGAAGACGACGAAGCGCGCCCTTGCCGCCCGCGCGAGCCGCTCGTGCTCGCCGCTGCCGATCAGCGCGACCTCGGGCTCCCAGCGCAACTCTGGCTGGAGCTCGTCGAGCGTCTCGACGTAGGGCGGATTGGCGACGACCAGGTCCCAGCCCTCCCCCGCCGCGGCGGCGCCGTCGCCGAGGCGCAACTCCACCTCGAGGCCGAGGCGCTCGGCGTTCTCGCGCGCGAGTGAGAGCGCCTCGGGCGAGATGTCGACGCCGGTCACCTGCGCGTCCGGCCGCTCGTCCTTGAGCGCGAGGGCGATCGCGCCGGACCCGACGCCGACGTCGAGGATCCGCGGCCGCTCGATTCCCGCCGCGAGCGCGAGCGCACGCTCGACCAGCGTCTCGGTCTCGGGGCGCGGGACGAGCGCGCGGGCGTCCGTCTTCAGCGTCAGCCGGCGGAAGCCCCACTCGCCGAGGACGTACGCGAGCGGCTCCCGCGCCTCACGCCGCGCGAGCAGGGGCTCGAGACCGTCCACTTCGTCGCCGAGCCTCGCAGCAAGCCCCGCGCGCGGCGTGCCGAGCTGATGCGCGACGAGCCACTCCGCGTCGACGCGCGGCGTCTCCACCCCCGCGGCGGCGAGCCGCTGCTCCGCCTCCGCCAGCGCTTCGCGCGCGGTCACTCTCCCAACGCGCGGCGCCGGTCGTCGGTCGTCAGCGCCTCGGTGAAGTCGTCGAGCTCGCCGTGCAGGACCCGGTCGAGCTGGTGCACGGTCAGCTTGACCCGGTGGTCGGTGACGCGGCTCTCTGGGAAGTTGTAGGTGCGGATCTTCTCCGAACGGCCGCCCGACCCGATTTGCGCGTTGCGCGTCGCGTCGAGCTCGGCGCGCCGGCGCTCGAGCTCGCGGTCGTAGAGCCGCGCGCGCAGGACGCGCATCGCCTTCTCCCGGTTTTGCAGCTGCGACTTCTCGTCCTGCATCGACACGACCACGCCGGTCGGGACGTGCGTGATGCGAACCGCCGAGTCCGTCGTGTTCACCGACTGACCACCGGGGCCGGTCGAGCGGTAGACGTCGATCTTGAGGTCGTTCGGGTCGATCTCGACCTCCACCTCCTCGGCCTCGGGCATCACCGCGGCCGTTGCGGTGGAGGTGTGGATCCGACCCGCGCTCTCGGTCTCGGGTACGCGCTGCACGCGGTGCGTGCCCCCCTCCCACTTGAAGACGGAGTACGCGCCGTCGCCCTTGACCGCGAACGTGACCTCCTTGTAGCCGCCGCCGTCCGAGGGGCTCGCCTCGAGCTCCTCGACCTTGAAGCCGCGCCGCTCGGCGTAGCGCGACAGCATCCGGTAGACATCGCCGGCCCAGAGCGCGGCCTCGTCGCCGCCGACTCCCTGGCGCACCTCGACGATCACGTCCTTGCTGTCGGCCGGGTCGTTCGGGACCATCGCCAGCCGGAGCTCGCTCTCCAGCGTCGACGTTCGCTGCTCGAGGTCCGGGACGAGCTCGCGGAGGTCGGAATCGTCGCGTGCGGCCGCGAGGTCCTCGCGCGCGCCCCGCCATTCCTGCGCGAGCTTGTACGGGCCCTCGAGCTCCTTCAGGCGCCGCCCCACGTCCGCGGCTTCGCGGTGGTCGTTGTAGACAGACGGGTCCGCCAGCCGCTCCTGCGTCTCCCTGTAGGAGCGCTCGAGCTCATCGATCAGGCTGTCGAGAGTGGCGGCCATGCCGCCGACTACGTTAGCCGGGCCTCCAGCGTGATCTCCGGGACGCCCGCGAGCGCCTTCGAAACCGGGCAGTTCTCCTTCGCGGCCAGCGCGGCCTCCTCGAACGCGACACCGTCGATGCCGGGGACGATGCCCTCGACCGCGAGCGCGATGTGCGTGATGCCTTCGCCGGGCTGGAACGTGACGGTCGCGGAGGTCCGGAGCTCCTCCGCGGGAGTGTCGGCTCGCGCGAGACCGGCCGACAGCGCCATCGAGAAGCAGGCCGCGTGCGCTGCGGCGATCAGCTCCTCCGGGCTCGTCAGGCCGCCGTTCTCGTCCTCGGAACGGGCCTTCCACGTGACGCCGAGCCCGCCGAACGCGCCGCTCGTCGTCGAATCGATCGTGCCGGAGCCTTCGAGCAGGCTCCCGTGCCAGCGCACCTCGGCGCGACGCTGGGTTGCCACTACGCCATCACCTCCACGAGAGATTGTTCGCCGCGGACGTTCTCCAGATCGAGCACCTCACGGAGGGCACGAATCGAGACCTCGAGCTGGTCGAGCGACGGCTCGCGCGTCGTCAGCCGCTGCAGCCAGAGGCCCGGCGCGAGCAGCGTCATCAGGAGGCGGTTGTCCTGGTGCTTGCCGGCGAAGCGGATCAGCTCGTACGCGAGGCCGGCGATCACCGGCAGGAGCAGGATCCGGGTCGCGATCAGCCAGTACCAGGTCGGTCGGCCGAAGAAGGCGAAGACGAAGACCGCGATCACCATCACCCAGAGCAGGAACGCCGTGCCGCAACGCGGGTGGATGAGCGAGTACCGCTGCGCGATCTCGGGCTCGAGCGGCTCACCGGCCTCGTAGGCGTTGATCGCCTTGTGCTCGGCGGCGTGGTACTGGAAGACCCGCTTCAGGTCAGGCAGGAGCGAGATCAGAAAGAGATAGGCGACGAACATCGAGACCCGGATCAAACCCTCGACGATCACGAAGTATTCGCCGGTGCGGATCGGCAGTTGGTCGGTGATCAGCGCGGGGCCGACCTTGAACACGGCGACTGCGAAGCCGATCGCGATCAGGAAGGCGAACACGATGGCCCCGCGCGAGATCTCGGTCTCGACCTCACCGTCGTCTCCCTCCTGCTGCTGCGCGTAGTTCGCCGAGATGGCGAGTGCGCGGAAGCCGATGGCGAGAGACTCGCCGAGCGCCATCACGCCGCGGATGATCGGCAGGCGGAACACGACGTGGCGCGCCATCGCCGAGTCGATCGGACGGGAGACCTGCGCGATCTCGCCGGACGGCTTGCGGACGGCGACGGCCCAGTTGCCGGGGCCGCGCATCATCACGCCCTCGAGGACCGCCTGTCCGCCGACGTTGGCCATGAGTCGGGAGCGCTAGCTGCGGCGCGCCTGATCGGCGCGCTCCAGGCGGCGCTGGAAGCGCTCGACGCGGCCGCCCGTGTCCATGAGCTTCTGCTTGCCCGTGTAGAAGGGGTGGCACTGCGAGCAGATCTCGACGTGCAGCTCGGGCTGCGTGGAGCGGGTCTGGAACGTGTTTCCGCAGGAGCACGTCACCGTGGAGAGGACGTACTCGGGATGGATACCGGTTTTCATTGTCCTCTCAAGATAGCAGCGGCCAGGTCGGGCTCCACGTTGCCGCCCGAGACGATCACGGCCACGCCGCGACCGGCCTCGACCTTGCCCGCGAGGATCGCTCCGGCCGCCGCCGCCGCCGCCGGCTCGCACGCGAGCTTGGCGCGCGCGTAGAGGAAACGCATCCCCTCCGCGATCTCCTCCTCGCTCACGAGCACGGTCTCGACCTTGCCGCGGCAGAGCTCGATCGGGAGCTCCCCGGCGAACGGCGGGGCGAGCCCGTCGGCGATCGTGTCCGTCTCGACGCGGACACTGTGGCCCGCCGCGAGGCCCGCGGGGAAGGCCTGTGCCTGTTCGGGCGCCACGCCGATGATTCGTGCGCGGCCGTCGAGCGCCGTGACGATCCCCGAGATCAGGCCGCCGCCGCCGGTGCCGACGACGACGGTCTCGAGGTCCGGCACGTCCTCGAGCAGCTCGAGGGCGAGCGTCCCGTGGCCGGCGACCACGAGCGGGTCCGAGTGCGGGTGGACGAAGAAACGTCCCTCCTCCTCGACGATCTCGAGCACGCGGTCGTAGGCGGCGGCCGGGTCGGGAGCAGAGAGGTCGACGGTCGCGCCGTAGCCTCGCGTCGCCCCCACCTTGAACGGGCTCGCGCTCTCCCACATCTCGACGAGGCAGTCGACGCCCTCCTGCGCCGCCGCCCAGGCGACGGCCTGCGCGTGGTTACCGGCCGACCAGGTGACGACGCCTCGCTCCCGCTCCTCGGGCGTGAGCGCCGCGAGCCGGTTGAGCGCACCGCGCACCTTGAAGGAGCCGGTCTTCTGGAACAGCTCCGCCTTGAGTGAGACGCCGAGCGCGGTCGAGCCGAAGGTGGGCGTGCGGTGGATCCGTCCGGCGAGGACGGCGCGCGCGTTTTCGACATCCTGGCGCGTCACGCTTTCGTGACGCAGACGTCACGGTGGCTGCCACCGTGTCTGGAGTGTGTCGTCACGCGGGAAGTGTCGCGCGCGCGGCGACTTTCGGCTCGTGGAGCCGCACCGTGAAGACCGTCCGCGTCCCCGGGCTGCTCTCGACGGCGACGCTGCCGCCCATTGCGAGCGTCAACTCCTTGACAATTGCGAGGCCGAGACCGGTGCCGACCTGCCGCTCGCGCCCGTACCGCTCGTGGAGGTAGAAGCGCTCGAACGCACGCTCGGTGTCCGCCTCGGCGAGCCCCGGCCCCGTGTCCTCGACGCGCAGGATGCCGGGCTCCGCGACGACGCGCACCTCGCCGCCCGGCGGCGTCAGCCGCAGCGCGTTCTCGACGAGATTGGACACGACCTGGAGCACGCGGTCGGCGTCCGCGATCGCGGGCGCGTGCTCCTCGCTGACCGCGAGCAGCGCGACGCCGAAGCTCGCGGCCTGCTTCCCGTAGCGGCGAACCGCGTCGTCGGCCACCTCCCCGAGGTCGATCTCCGTGTTCTGCACGTTGAAGTCGGTCCGGTTCATCCGCGCGAGATCGAGCAGGTCACGGACGAGCCGCTCGAGCCGCCGCGCCTCGGCGGCGACGGTCGCGGCAGCCTCCTGCGGGTCGATCGCACCGTCCTCGACCGCCTCGGCATAGCCGCGGATCGCGGTAAGCGGCGTCTTGAGCTCGTGGCTGACCGAGAGCAGGAAGTTCCGCTCCGCCTCCTGGGCTTGCCGGAGCTGCGAGGCGAGGTCGTTGAAGGCGCCGGCGAGCGTGGCGATCTCGTCGGCGCCCTCCACCGGCACCGGCTCCGGATGCGTCCCGCTCGCGAGCGTGCGCGCGGCCGCCGCGATCCGGTCGACGGGCCGTGAGATGCGCCGCGCCAGGACGAACGCCGCGAGCGCGGCCAGCAGGCCTCCCGCGGCCGCCGCGACGAGGAGCCCCAACACGTACGGCGACAGGAGCGAGCTCGCGGTGCTCTGCGGACGCAACAGGATGAGCGTCCCGGGGTTGAGCCGTTGAGCCGCGAAGTAGTTGCCGCCGAACGTTCCCTGCACCTCTTTCTGGTGCCGGAGCTGCTGCTGCGCCCACGCCGGCAGGCTGCGCCGGTCGAGCGAGTAGCTCTCGTCCTCGTCCGTGAAGTACGGGCTGAGCTTCGCGATGTTCGCGCGGCTGCCGAGCCCTCCGACCTGAGACCCCGCGATCAGATGGGCCTGGTGCGCGAGGTCGTTCAGCGTCGCTCGCTTGACCGCGCGCTCGGTCAGGATGAGCCCGACGCTGATCGTGAAGGCGACGCAGATGAGGACGACGCCAGCGATCGCCTGAAACAGCCGCGAGCGGAGCCCGTTGCCCCTCATCTCACCCGGGGACGAGCTTGTAGCCTGCGCCGCGCACCGTCCGGATCCCCTCGGGATCGCCGAGCTTGCGACGCAGCTGCGCGACGTGCACGTCCACCGTGCGGGTGCCACCGGGGTACGTCATGCCCCAGACGAGGTCGAGCAGCCGCTCGCGCGAGAGCACGATCCCCGGATGCTCGAGGAAGCAGGCGAGGAGATCGAACTCCTTGCTCGTGAGCTCGACCAGCGCGCCCGCGACCGTCACCTCATGCGAGTCGCGCCGCAGGACGACCTCGCGCGCGACGAGCACCTCGTCCTCGTTGCGGCGCTCGGAGCGCCGCAGGATCGCCTTGATCCGGGCCGAGAGCTCCCGCGGCGAGAACGGCTTCGAGACGTAGTCGTCGGCGCCGAGCTCGAGGCCGGCGACGCGATCCGGCTCCTCGTCGCGAGCCGTGAGCATCACGATCGGCACCTTCGAGCCGGCGCGGATCCGGCGGCAGACCTCGAAGCCGTCGATGTCGGGGAGCCCGATGTCGAGCACGACGAGGCGCATCGGCTGGCCGCGCAGCTCGGCGATCGCCTCCTCCCCGGTCCGATGCCAGACGACGCGCCAGCCGTCCTGCTGCTCGAGGTATTGCTTGACGAGCCTGCCGATCGAGTCGTCGTCCTCGACGAGGAGGAGCGCGCCACCCGTTGCCATGGCGGTCACGGCCTCAGGATAGGTGTGCGGTCGGCGATCAACCGGCGCTCTTGCCCTTGCCTTGCCCGTACGCGATCTTCTCGACGTCCACGGACACCGCCGGCCCTGTCGCCGGCCACGTCACGAGCACGTGCCAGCGCGGGGCCAGATCGGACAGCGGGAGGCTGCTCCCCAGGTGGATGACCTTCGTCGTGGTGGAGAGCGTGATCGGCTGGACGCGGCCGTCAGCCTCCTTCAGCGTGAGCTGGGTGCCGTTCACCAGAGTGATCACCCCGCGGTCGAGGTTCCACTGGGCCCCGTTCTTCTCGAGGATCTGAGCCCGGACCATCTTCGGGCCGAAGAGCTGGTTGACGATGACCCGACGGAGCGCACCGACGGCTTTACCGCGCGCCTTCGGGATCTTCTCGACGTCGACGAACAGCGCCGGGCCGGTTGCCGGCCACGTCACGAGCACGTGCCACTTCGGCGCGAGCACGGATAGCGGGAGGCTCGTCCCCCGGCGGATGACCCTCGTCGTGCCGGCGAGCGTGATCGGCTGGACGCGGCCGTCGGCCTCCAGGAGCGTGAGCTGCGTGCCGTCCACCTGGGTGATCACGCCGCGGTCGAGATTCCATTGAGCTCCGTTCTTCTTGAGGATCTGAGCCCGCACCATCTTCGGGCCGAGCAGCTGGTTCACGATCGCCCGCCGAATCGCGAGCCCGGGCGCAGCGAGCACGAGCACGACCCCGAGCGCCGCGAGAACGCCTGCGAGAAGGACGAAGTGCCGCCTGAACATGGACACATTGTCGTCCCTGCCGCGGCGTTTCGGAGTAAATCCGCGGTAAATCAGGTGACCGTGTACTCGGGCCCGGACCCGCCCTCGGGCGGTGTGAGCCGGCCGCCCTTGGCGGTGATCGCCCCGCACTGGACGCAGTTGGACGGCGCGAGCTCGACCAGCACGGTGCCGTCCTCGTCCTCGCGCCCGATCTCGTAGACCTGCGCCGGGCACATGTGCGCCCAGAGCTGCGCGACCTCGCGGGGCACGCGCCGCTCGATCCGGATGTGGTTCGGCTGGTCGTCGCGGGTCTTGTTCCCTGACGCGAAGACCGACGAGAGCTTGTCGAAGGTGAGCTTGCCGTCCGCCTCCGGGTAGCTCTTGTCGCGGTCGGTGACGATCAGCGACTGGTCGGCGTCGGGCTCGGCGGCCAGCTTCCCGAGCTCGACGCGCCCCTTCGACATCGTCATCGCGCTGGCGAGCGCGCCGCCCACGAAGAAGCCGCGCCCGAAGACCTGGCGCATG
The DNA here is from genome assembly GCA_963796555.1 of uncultured Actinomycetes bacterium. Lineage (GTDB taxonomy): Bacteria > Actinomycetota > Thermoleophilia > Gaiellales > Gaiellaceae > Palsa-739. The sequence goes on from CAWCLZ010000006.1 coordinate 144,317, forward strand.
TTCCGCACCTCGTGCAGGTCCTTCCAGATGAAGCTGTCGCGCACCGCGTCGTCGTAGGACGAGAGCGCGCTCGCGGGCGTCTCCCCGCGCTGCAGCGCGCGGAACGCGGCCTCGCCGGCGAGCTTGCCCGACTCGATCGCGTAGTGGATGCCTTTGAGGCGCGGCACGTTGACCATCCCGACGCCGTCGCCGCAGAGGAGCAGCCCGGGCGCGTGCAGCTCCCGCGGCAGCGCGTGGAAGCCGCCGCTCGGGATCGTCTTCGCGCCCCACTGCACCCGCTCGCCGCCCTCCAGGATCCCGCGGATCTTCGGGTGCGTCTTCAGCTCCTGCAACAGGTCGTGCACCGAGAGCGACGCGTCGCGGTAGTCGAGCCCGACGACGAGCCCGATCGTGACCATGTCCTTGCCCATCGGGTAGATGAACGAGCCGCCGAACTCGGGGAACTTCTTGCCGGTGCGCAACGGCCAGCCCATCGTGTGGATGACGCGGTCGAGCGGCTTCGCGACGTTCCAGACCTCCTTCACCGCGAGCTCCCAGACCTGCGGCTCCTCGCCGCGGAGGGAGAAACGGTCGATCGCGACACCCGTGAGGTGGCCCTGCGTCCCCTCCGCGAGCACCGTGACTTTGGCGACGAGGTCGGAGCCGCTCTCGAAGTTGCCCAGCTCGCCGCCCTCGCGGTTCCGGCCCTTGTCGCCCGTGCGGACGCCCAGCACGCGCCCGTGCGAGACGAGGAGCTTCTGTGCGGTGGTCTCCGGCAGGATCATCGCGCCGCCCTCTTCCGCCTTTTCGGCGAGGAAGCGGCCGAGCTCGGAGAGCGAGAAGATCCAGTTGCCGTGGTTCCGCATCGGCGGCGGCGGCGGGATCGGCAGCGCGGCGCGGCGGGTGAGGACGTAGACCGACTCACCGGGGACCTGGCCGTACGACGGGAGGTCCTCCATCCGGAAGCCCGACCCGAAGAGGCGGCGCAGCGCTCGCGGGTTCACGACCGCGCCGGACAGGAGATGCGAGCCGGGCTGCTTGCCCTTCTCGAGCACGGCGACCGGAACGTCGCCGAGCTTCTCCGCCAGCTCCGGGTGCTCCTCGAGCAGCTGGCCGAGCCGGATCGCGCAGGCGAGGCCGGCCGGGCCTGCACCGACGATGAGCACGCCGACCTCGATCCGCTCGTCGGCCGGGTCGGTCGCCTCCGTGATGTAGTCGCGCGCCGAGAACGGCGGCGGGAAATTGCTCGGGCGACTCATCCCTTGCGGGCGTTGATCAGCTTGGTGAGCTTCGGCACGATCGCGTGCACGTCGCCGACGATGCCTAGGTCGCTGAAGTCGAAGATCGGCGCGTTCGCGTCCTTGTTGATGGCGACGATCGTGCCGGAGCTCTGCATCCCGACCTTGTGCTGGATGGCACCGGAGATGCCGAGGGCGACGTAGAGCTTCGGTGAGACGGTCTTGCCGGTCTGACCGATCTGCGCCGAGTACGGGTACCAGCCGGCGTCGACGACCGCGCGGGTCGCGCCGACGGCGCCGCCGAGCGCCTTGGCGAGCTCCTCGGCGAGCGTGAAGTTGTCGGGCGAGCCGAGGCCGCGACCGCCGGCGACGATCACGTCCGCGTCCTCGATCGAGGGGCCGCTCGACTGCTCCGCGTCCTGGCCGACGAGCTGCACGGCCGTGGAGTGCGCGGCATACGAGGGCGAGACGTCCGCGATCTCGGGCTCGCCGCCGCCGGTCGGTGCCGCGTCGAACGAGCCGGCGCGGAAGAGCGCGAGCCGCGGGGTGCCGGTCCAGCCGACGTCGGCGTAGACGGAATCCTGCAATGCGGGCCGCTTCCCGACGAGCTCGCCGTCCCTGAGCTCGAGGTCGACGAGGTCCCAGTTGAGGCCCGCGTCGAGTCGCGCGGCGAGGCCGGCGGCGACGTCCGCGGCGAGGACGGAGTTGGCGAAGAGGACGGCGTCGTAGCCGCCCTCCTCCACGATCTGCGCGAGCACGTCGACGCGCGGCTGCGGCACCGGCTGCGCGACCTCGGCCTCCTCGCAGATCCAGACCTTGGCCGCGCCGAACTTCCCGGCCTCGGCGGCGAGCGTCCGTGCCCCCTCGCCGGTGATCACGGCCGCGGCTCCGTCCCCGAGCGAGGCAGCCTTGGCCAGCACGCCGAGCGAGCCCTTCTGCAGCTCGCCGCCGTGGCTCTCGAGGAAGACGAGCATCGCCATCAGACCAGCCTCTTCTCCGCGAGGAATTCGACGATCGCAGCGGCCGCGTTGCCGTCGTCCTCGATCTTGCGCGCATCGGCTCTCGCCGGCGGCTCGTCGAGGGCCAGCACTGTCGTCCGCGAGCCGGCCTGGCCGACTTGGCCGGCGTCGACGCCGAGCTCGGCGAGCGAGAGGACGTCTTGCGGCTTCTTCTTCGCGCCCATGATCCCCTTGAGCGACGGATAGCGCGGCTCGTTGATCGCGTCGCTCACGGCAACGACCACGGGGAGCGGCGCCTCGAGCGTGTCGTAACCGAACTCCGTCTGCCGCCTTACGCGGACCGAACCGCCGTCGACCGCGAGCTCCATCGCCTGCGAGACGACCGGGCAGCCGAGCCGCTCGGCGACCGCCGCCCAGAGGACGGCACCGTCGGCATCGGAGGCCTGCTGTCCGAACAGGACGAGATCCGCGGCTTCCCTCGCGAGAGCCGCAGCAAGCAGCCGGCTCGTCGCGACGAGGTCTGAGCCGCCGGCAGCGTCGTCGGAGACGAGCACGGCGCGGTCGGCGCCCATCGCCAGCGCCTTGCGCAGCGAATCGAGCGCGCTCTCCGGCCCGAGCGAGACGGCCACGACCTCGGTGTCGGAGTCGCCCTTGAGACGCAGCGCCTCCTCGACCGCGTTCGCGTCGAAGTGGTTGAGCGCGCCCTCACCCGTGCGGTCGAGGCGGAACGTCTGAGGATCGAGGCGGTTCGGCCCCTCGGGCACGTGCTTGACGCAGACGGCGATCTTCATCCGGCGGGATGCTAGTGATGCGGTCGCCGCCGCCGGCTCACATGCGCTTCTCGAGCGCGAGCACGTCCTTCGCGAAGGTCTTGCTCACCTTGTACACGCCGTGCTTCCGGACCGCGCCCTCGCCCTGGTACCAGCCCGCGAGCGCGAGGCTTTGGCTGCCGTGGAAGTCGTGCAGCAGGTGGGAGAGGTAGGCGACCCCGGCGTGGACGTTGCCTTCAGCGTCGTGGCGCAGGCGATGCCGGATGAGGACGGTCTCGGAGAAGCGGAAGGTGCTGGGCAGGAGCTGCATGATCCCGCGCGCCCCGACCGACGAGACGAGCGTGTTGTTGTAGCCCGACTCCATCCACGCGAGCGCACGGACGAGGTGGGCGTTGACCCCGTAGTGCCCGGCCCAGCGGTCGAGCAGAGTCCGGGCCGAGACGACGCTCATGGTGCGCTGGGCGACGCGGGTGGTCGTGACGTGGCGAATGTGCGGCACGTGGAGACGTGTCCCGATCAGGAGGTAGTGGCTCAGGTCGAGATGGTTCATCCGAGCGAGCTTCGCGACCGTCGTGTGGTAGCGGCGTGCAAGCCCAGAAAGCGTGTCGCCCGTCCGGACCACGTGGACGCCCGTGAGCGTGCGCTGCCGGTGGTGGTGGGACGACCGGTGGTGGGCCGCGACCGCGACGCCGCCGGCGAGCGGCACCGGGTCGCGCTTTTCGAGCGCCGTGAACGTGTGCGGCCCGACGACGCCGTCCGTCGGCAGGTGGAGGCGCTGCTGCATCAGCCGGACGCCGTGCAGGGTCGGGCCGTCGTAGTAGGCGTTGATGGGGACGCTGATCCCCTGGTGGACGAGCAGGTACTGGAGCACCGCGACGTCCCAGCCGAACGCTCCGCGGCGCAGCGTCCGCGCCCCGAAGAGCGGGCTGCCGAGCGGCCCCATGGCCGCGCGCGTGCGGGCGTCCGCGAGACCCGTGACGGGGAGCCCCTGCTCCCGCTGGAACGTGCGCACTGCGGCGACTGTCGCCGGCCCCGAGATCGCGTCGATCGGGCCGCGGTAGAGGCCCTGCGCGCGCAGCGCGACCTGCAGCCCGGCCGTCTGCGGGTTCCGGCCGCCCGACGCGAGCGTGGCCGGCGTCGCAGCCAGCCCGGCGACGAGAACGACTGCAGCGGAGACGAGGCGCAAGCGCATGGGGTCCCCGACTACGCGCCCTACACTGCGAATCCTCCTCCTGTGCGCGCTCCTTTACCTGCCGACGAAGCGGGGAGCCCGCTTCTCGGCGAACGCGGCGAGGCCCTCCTTGGCGTCCTCGCCCGCGAACAGGTCGCCGAACTCCTCCGCCTCCCGCTCGAGCGCGCCGGGCGAGAGGTTGAGCAGGCGCTTTGCGATGCGGAGCGCGACGGGGCTCTTGGCCGCGAGCTGCCCGGCGACCTCGAGTGCATGGTCGAGCACGGGATCGGCGATCGCGTTCACGAGACCGTTGCGAAGCGCCTCGTCCGCCTTGACCTGGCGGCCCGTGAGGATCAGCTCCTTCGCGACCCCGAGGCCGCAGACGCGCGCCAGCCGCTGTGTGCCGCCCCAGCCGGGGACGATGCCGAGGTCGATCTCGGGCTGGCCGAGCCGCGCGTTGCTCGAGGCGTAGCGCAGGTCGCAGCCGAGCGCCAGCTCGCAGCCGCCGCCGAGCGCGAAGCCGTTGATCGCAGCGATGGTCGGCTTGGGCATTTCCTCGAGCAGGCGCGCGGTCTCGTGGCCGAGCGCGCCCCACGCCTTCGCCTCGAGCGGCCCGAGGCCGCCCATGTACTTGATGTCCGCGCCCGCGACGAAGGCGCGCTCGCCGGCGCCGGCGAGGACGACGACGCGCGCCGTCTCGTCCTCGGCGAGCTCGCGCAGCCGGTCGCGGAGCTCGGTCAGCGTCTCGACGTTGAGCGCGTTGAGCGCCGCCTGCCGGTCGATCGTGACGACGGCGACCCCGTCGTCGCGCCGCTCGACGAGGACGCTCATGCAGGGACGGCGCCGCGGATGAAGTCGACGATCTCGGTGGTCGGCGCTCCCGGCCCGAAGACGCCCGCGACGCCGAGCTTGCGCAACTCGTCGGCGTCGTCGTCGGGGATCGTGCCGCCGACCACGACGACCACGTCCTCGACGCCGTTCTCCCGCAGGAGCTCGAGGATGCGCGGCACGAGCGTCATGTGTGCGCCGGAGAGGATCGAGATGCCGACGGCGTCTGCGTCCTCCTGGATCGCGGTCTCGACGATCTGCTCCGGCGTCTGGTGGAGGCCGGTGTAGATGACCTCCATGCCGGCGTCGCGGAGCGCGCGGGCGATGATCTTGGCGCCGCGGTCGTGCCCATCGAGGCCCGGCTTCGCAACGACGACGCGAATCTTCCCTGCCACGGCGCGGAGCCTAGTCGACGCGACCCGCTAGTAGACGTACCGCACGCCGACTGCCCACACATTCGTCGGCGAGACCTCCGCGACGGCGTCGAGCGCGTCGTCGTGATCGAGCTTCGTCTGGATCGTCCACGCGGTCCCATTCCAGTGCGTGACGTCGCCACCGGTCTCGCCGCCCGCCGTCCAGACGTCGTCCGCGGACAGGGCCGAGACGCCGGAGAGCGGATTGCCGGCCGCGGGAACGATCTGCCACTGCGCGCCGTCCCAGCGCTCGGTGAGCGCGTGCTGCACGCCGTTGCGAGCCGCGCTGCCAACCGCCCAGACTCCCGTGGAAGAGGGCGCCGCCACGCCGTAGAAGAAGCTCCGGTGCGTGGGGCCGGCCGGGTCGGGGCTCGAGACGGCCTTCCAGCGCGTGCCGTTCCAGTGGAGCGCGAGGGGGTGCATCGCGTGGTCGCCGTTCGCCGCTGCCAGGTAGTACTGGCCGACCGCCCACACGTCGTGCGACGAGCTGCCGGAGACCGCCGCGAGGGAGTCCTCGATCGATCCGGCGGCCGTGTACGACGTCGCGGGACTCGGGCTCGGCACCCGCTTCCACGCCTTGCCGTTCCAGTGCATGGTCAGCGTGCGCTCCGTGATGCGCCTCCCGGTGTCGACACCGCGAACACCGACTCCCCAGACATCCTTCGCTGAGAGCGCGGTCACGGCGACGAGCTGGGTGTAGCCACCCGACGTCGGGGTGGGAACCAGCCGCCAGCGGTGGCCGTTCCAGTGGTCGACGATCGCGTGGCCGTACGCGCTTCCCGCCGGCTCGGCGTCGCCGACGGCCCAGATGTCGTTCGGCGAGACGGCCGCCGCGGCGTTGAACTCCCCCGACTGCGAGCCCTTCGGCACCGGCAGCGCCACCCGCTTCCACGCCGTGCCGTCCCAGTGCTGGGCGTAGCGGGTGTAACCGAATGCCCAGACGTCCGTCGCGGACGGCGCCACGACCGTGGTGAGCTCGACGAGCTGCGCGCCGGGAGGCGCGACCTCCACCTGCGTCCACGAGCTCCCGTCCCAATGCTCCACGAGCGGCACCATCCGGAGAGTCCTCGACCCCGCTGACGCCGAACCTCCGAGTGCGAGTCCGAGAAGGAGGAAGACCAGGATGACCACTCCACGCAGGAGACGCGGTCTGTTCATGGCTCGAACCGTACTCCCGGGCGCCAACGAGGCGCTAACCGATTCGGGCTAAAAGACGGGTGTCTCGCGCCAGGTGCCCCACACGTCGCGCAGCGCGTCGCACATCTCGCCCATCGTCACGTAGGCGCGCGCGGCCTCCATGATCGGGTTCATCAGGTTCCGGTCCTCGTACGCCGCGTCCTCCTTGAGCCGCGCGAGAGCCGCCTCGGCCGCGGCCGTGTCGCGCCGTTCGCGCACCGCCTGCACCCGCTCGATCTGCTTCTGCTCGAGCGCCGGGTCAATACGCAGGATCTCGATCGCCTGCTCGTCCTCCTGCTCGTAGCGGTTGACGCCGACGACCACCCGCTCGCAGCGCTCGACCTCGGACTGGTAGCGGAAGCTCGCCTCGGCGATCTCGCGCTGCTGGAAGTTCTGCTCGATCGCCGGGATGACGCCGCCGAGCTCCTCGATGCGCTCGAAGTAGTCGTACGCCTGCCGCTCGAGCTCGTTCGTGAGCTGCTCGAGGTAGTACGAGCCGCCGAGCGGATCGATCGTGTTCACGACGCCGGTCTCGTGCGCGATCACCTGCTGCGTCCGGAGCGCGAGCCGCACGGCGTGCTCGGTCGGCAGCGCGAGCGCCTCGTCGAACGAGTTCGTGTGCAGCGACTGCGTCCCGCCCAAGACAGCGGCGAGCGCCTCGATCGCCGTGCGGATCAGGTTCACCTCCGGCTGCTGCGCCGTCAGCGAAACGCCGGCGGTCTGTGTGTGGAAGCGCATCAACCACGAGCGCGGGTCCTGCGCACCGTATTTCTCGCGCATCTGCCGCGCCCAGATCCGCCGCGCCGCCCGGTATTTCGCGATCTCCTCGAAGAAGTCGAGGTGCGCGTTGAAGAAGAAGGAGAGGCGCGGCGCGAACGTATCGACGTCGAGTCCGCGCTCCACACACGCTTCGACGAGCGCGAATCCGTTGGAGAGCGTGAAGGCGAGCTCCTGCGCGGCGTTCGAGCCGGCCTCGCGGATGTGGTAGCCGGAGATCGAGACCGGGTGCATGAGCGGCATGTGCTGCGCGCACCACTCGACCATGTCCACCACGAGCCGCATCGACGGCTCGGGCGGGAAGATCCACTCCTTCTGCGCGATGTACTCCTTGAGGATGTCCGTCTGGACGGTGCCGCGCAGCCGCTCGAGCGCGACGCCCTGCTCCTCGCCGACGCACGCGTAGAACGCGAGCAACATCGCCGCCGGGCCGTTGATCGTCATCGAGGTCGAGACCTCGCCGAGCGGGATCCCACCGAAGAGCGTCTCCATGTCGGCAAGCGAGTCGATCGCCACGCCCTCGCGCCCGACCTCGCCGAGCGAGCGCGCGTGATCCGAGTCGTAGCCCATCAGCGTCGGCATGTCGAACGCCGTCGAGAGGCCGGTCTGCCCGTGCTCGAGGAGGTAGCGGAAGCGGATGTTCGTCTCCTCCGCCGTCCCGAAGCCCGCGAACTGGCGCATCGTCCAGAGACGGCCGCGGTACATCGACGGGTAGACGCCGCGCGTGAACGGATACGTCCCGGGCCAGCCGAGGTCGCGCTCGTAGTCGAACTCCACGTTCTCGGGCGAGTAGAGCGGCTCGTTCTCGACGCCGGAGATGGTCGAGAAGAGCTCTCCCTCCCGCTCCGGCGTCCCCTCGTAGCGGCGTCGCCACTCGCCGGCGCCGCCGGTGTCGGGCTTCCGTGTCGTCGCCATTGCGCGGTCAGTTTAGAGAGGCCGTGCCGAGCCAACCTGTAACCGGCCCCCAGAAAGGGTTACAGTCGTCGTGGTCGAAGCGAGCGCTCGATGGTGGAGCGGTCGCTCTCTGCGGCTCGCCCACTCTGAACCGTCCGTTAACGACCAAGTACGAGGAGGGCAGTAGTGAAGCAACTCAAGCATCCGGCGACGATCATCGCCGCAGTTGCGTTGTTCGTCGCAGCCGGAGGGGGCGCAGCCGCCTACGCGAGCGGGCTCATCAACGGCTCGCAGATCAAGAATCACTCGATCTCGTCCAAGAAGCTGACGAACAAAGCGATCAAGTCCCTGCATGGACAGCGCGGAAAGCAGGGCGTCCAGGGCATCCAGGGGATCCAGGGGATCCAGGGGATCCAGGGGATCCAAGGCCAGATCGGGCCGAGCAGTGCGACGTCGACGTACGTCAATAGTGCCACCAGCCTCGGCGCCGCGGACACGGATACCGTGGTCGCCTCGCTCACCCTGGCGGCAGGTTCGTACATGGTCATGGGCAACACGACGATTGCCAATGGCAGTGCGAATGAGGACTCGGTCTGTTACTTGACCGACAGTGGCGCGGCAGCGGTCATCGGCCAGAGCTACACGTCGACCGATGCGACCAACGACGACCAGCAGTCGTTGAGCGTCATCGCCCCGCTGACGAGCACCGGGAGCACGGTCGACATCGACTGTCTGAGCTCCGACGCGAATACCGCGGCCTACGACACGCACCTCGCCGTAATCAAACTCGGCTCGGTGACAGGCACCGCGGGCCACCACCAGAGCGGAAAGACATCCAGCCCGAGGGTGACCAAGTAGGAACCCGAACCTCACGGGTGGCCTAACGGTCAGGGCCTGCCATTGCAGGCCCTGACCACCGCTCAGGCCGAACCAGGCCGCCAGAGCGGCTCCTCGACACCGGCCTCCGCATTCGCGGCGCGCGCGAGGACGAAGAGCAGGTCCGACAGCCGGTTGAGGTAGACCGCGGCGAGCGGGCTCGTGTCCGGGACGGCCAGTACGGCGCGCTCCGCACGCCGACAGACGGCGCGCGCGAGGAAGAGCCGCGCCGCACGTTCGCTCCCGCCGGGTAGGACGAAGCTCTTGAGGTCCGGGAGGGCCGCGTTCACCTCGTCGATCTCGTGCTCGAGCCGGCCGACGGCCTCCCCGGTGATCCGGAGCCGATCCTCGTTCCCTGCCAACGGGACGGAGACGTCCGCGCCGAGGTCGAAGAGCTCGTTCTGGACGCGGTCGAGGCCGCCCGCCCAGCCGACGAGGGAGTTGAGCTCGTCGACGTCGCCGAGCGCGGCCACGCGAGGATCGAGCTTCGAGACACGCGACCCGTCGCCGAGGCTCGTCTCCCCCTTGTCGCCGCCGCGCGTGTAGATGCGCGTGAGGCGTACGGGCTCGTCGCGGTTCCGCATGCCCTTAGCCTACGGCGATGATCCGGCCTGCGACCGCCGACGACGTCGAGGAGATCGCGGGTCTCTACGAGCGGTCGTTCGCGACCCTCGACTTCCTGCCGGTGCTGCACACGCTCGACGAGCACCGGGTGTGGTTCGCGAGGCAGCTGGCCGACCACGAGGGCTGGGTCTGGGACGAGGACGGCGTCCGCGGGTTCATCGTGCTGCCCGGAGACGAGCTGCTGTACCTCTACCTCGACGTCGGGTGGACCGGACGCGGCATCGGGTCGGAGCTGCTGGACCACGCGAAGCTGCGGCGCCTGGGCGGGTTCACGCTCTGGACGTTCCAGCAGAACGAGGGCGCCCGCCGCTTCTACGAGCGCCACGGGCTCGTGCCGATCGAGTTCACGGACGGCGAGGGCAACGAGGAGAAGATGCCGGACGTGAGGTACGCGTGGAAACCGTCCGCGTAGCCGACGGTCTCTGGCGCTGGACCGCCGAGCACCCGAACTGGGAGAACTGGCCCAACCACAAGCGCGAGGCGCGCGAGGTCGGCTGCGTGTACTACGAGGCCCACGACGCGACCGTGCTCATCGACCCCCTCGTTCCCGCGGGCGAGGAGGCGGACTTCTTCCGCCATCTCGACGCCGACGTCGAGCGGCGCGGGCTCCCCGTCGTCATCCTCCTGACCGCGGAGTGGCATCGCCGCAGCGCAGACGAGCTCGCCGAGCGGTACGAGGCGCGGCTCGGTGGCACGCTCCCAGAAGGCGTCGAAGAAGTCGCGATCGAGGGGGCCGACGAGCGGCAGGTCGCCTACTTCATCCGCCCACATGCCGCCCTCGTCGTGTGCGAAATCTTCTCGGTCGACGTCGAAGGAGAGCTACACGTGAGTGCGAGCCCCGCGCTCAAGCGCCCGGAGAAGCTCGAGGCCTCGCTCAACCGCCTCATGGAGCTGCCAATCGAGCGGCTCCTCGTCTCGCACGGCGAGCCCGTCCTCGAGGACGCGAAGGCCCGGATGGCAGAAGCTCTAGCCCGCGGCTAGCGCGCGTTCCTGCAGCCCGAGGATCGAGCGCGCGATCACGAGCCGCTGGATCTCGCTTGTGCCCTCGTAAATCTCGGTGATCTTCGCGTCGCGGTAGTAGCGCTCGACCGGGAACTCCTTCGTGTAGCCGTACCCGCCGAGGATCTGGATCGCCTCGCCGGTCTGGCGGCGCGCCATCTCCGAGGCGAAGAGCTTCGCCTTCGCGCCCGCCTCGGTGTGCGGCTGGTCGGTCTGCTTCAGCCAGGCCGCGCGGTGCACGAGGAGCCGGGCCGCGTCGATCTCCGTCGACATGTCCGCGAGCTTGTGCTGGATCGCCTGGAACTCGGCGATCGGCCGTCCGAACGCGTGCCGCTCCTTCGCGTACTCGCGCGCGACGTCGTAGGCCGCCTGGGCGATCCCGACCGCCTGCGCGGCGATCCCGATCCGGCCGCCGTCGAGCGTCGCCATTGCGATGTGGAAGCCCTTCCCCTCCTCGTGCAGCAGCCGGTCGGCGTCGACGTGGACGTCCACGGCGAGCGAGTTGGTCGTGGAGGAGTTGAGCCCTAGCTTCTCCTCGCTCCCGGTAACGCGGACGTGGTCGGCGTCGAGCACGAAGGCGGAGACACCGCGGGCACCCGGCGTGTCGGGATCGGTGCGAGCGAAGAAGAGGAACGTCCCGGCGTACTCACCGGTCGAGATGAACTGCTTCGCGCCGGAGATCCGCCAGCCGCCGTCCTCGCGCGTCGCCGAGGTGCGCAGGGCGCCGGCGTCGGAGCCTGCCTCTGCCTCGGTCAAGGCGAAGGCGCCGATCAGTTCGCCGCGGGCGAGCGGCGGGACGAAACGCGCGCGCTGCTCGTCGGTTCCGAAACGCAGCAACGGCAGGGTCACGGCGCTCGTGTGGACGGCGACGGTTACGCCGACGCCCGCGTCGCCGCGCGACAGCTCCTCCAGCACGACCATGTAGGAGACGAAGTCTGCGCCCGCTCCGCCGTACTCCTCGGGGACGCAGACGCCCATCAGGCCGAGCTCGGCGAGCTTCGCGAAGACGTCGCGCGGGAAGTGGTGCTCGCGGTCCCACTCGGCCGCGTGCGGCTCGACCTCGGCGCGGACGAAGTCGCGCGTGAGCGCCTGGATCTCCTTCTGCTCGGCGGAGAGCTCGAAGTCCATCAGCCGTAAGCGTAGAAACCTTGGCCCGACTTGCGCCCGAGACGGCCGGCCCGGACGTGCTCGCGCAGCAGCGGGCACGGCGCATACTTGGGGTCGCCGAGCCCCGTCTGCAGTACCTCCATGATCGCGACGCAGGTGTCGAGCCCGATCAGGTCGGCGAGCGCGAGCGGCCCCAGCGGGTGCGCGAAACCGAGCTTCGCGATCGTGTCGATCGCCTCCGCCTCGGCCACCCCGTCGTGCAGCGCCCAGACGGCCTCGTTGATGAACGGCATCAGGATCCGGTTCGAGACGAAGCCCGGAAAGTCGTTGGCCACGGCCGGCGTCTTCCCGAGATCCTCCGCCAGCGCGACGATCGCTGCCGCCGTCTCGTCGGAGGTCTCGTGGCCGCGCACGACCTCGACGAGCTTCAGCACCGGCACCGGGTTGAAGAAGTGCATCCCGATCACGCGGTCGGGCCGGTCGGTCACCGAGGCGAGCGAGGTGATCGGGATCGAGGACGTGTTCGACGCGAGGACCGCCCCCTGGTCGAGCGTCTGGTCGGCCTGCCGGAAGACCTCGGCCTTCGTGTCGAGGTCCTCGACGACCGCCTCGATCATCAGGTCGGCCGGGACGAGCTCCTCGACCGGCGTGATCCGCAGGAGCACCTCGCCCGGGTCGGCGCCGCCCTTCTCCGCGAGCTTCTCCAGGCTCTTGCGGATCGTCGAGAGGCCCCGCTCGATCGCGCCGGGATACGGGTCGTAGAGAGAGACGTGGCGTCCGGACACCGCGACGACCTGCGCGATCCCGCCGCCCATCTGGCCCGCTCCGACGACGAGGACGTGCTCGAACTTCATGCGGGGATTATCGTCGTCCCGTGCCGACGGTCGACGTCAAAGGTGCGCGCCTCTGGTACGACGAGGCCGGGAACGGTCCAACGGTCCTGCTCTTGCACGGCGGGCTCGGCGACTCGGGGCTCTGGGAGCCGGTCGTCCCACTCCTCGCCGAGCGGTTCCGCACGATCCGCACCGACCTCCGCTTCTTCGGCCGCTCGACCGGGCCGGCCGCGCCGTGGTCGTGGCAGGACGACGTCGTCGGCGTGCTGGACGAGCTCGGCATCGAGCGAACCGCGCTCGTGGGCCTCTCCCTCGGCGGCAAGCTGGCGCTCGACATCGCGCTCGCCCACCCGGAGCGGCTCTGGGCCGTAGCCGGCGTCGCGCCCGGGCTCGGCGGCCACGACGGCGCCGCCTACACGGACGAGCACGAGGCGCGCTACGACGCGGCCGAGGACAAGCTCGCGGCGATGATGGAGATCGACTTCGAGGTCTGGGCTCCGGTCGGCGCCGACGACCGGATCCGCGAGCTCTGGCGCGCGACGCCCGACGCGAACCCGCTCCCCGACGGCGTCGAGCCGCTCGACCCGGCGGGGCCGCCGGCGAAGGAGCGACTCGGCGAGCTCGCGGTGCCGACGCTGATCGTGACGGCGTCGCGCGATCCGGCGGGCTTCCGCGAGATCGGCCCGCTCGTCGCGCACGAGGCGCCGAACGCGCGCCACGTCGAGCTCGACTCCGACCACTACGTGACGCTACGCGAGCCCGAGCTCCTGTCCCGCGTGCTGCTCGACTTCCTCACGGCGACGGCGCCGCAGGAGTAGGACCGCACACGCCGCCGCGAGGATCGCCAGCCCGCCGCCGATCCCGGCCCCGACCCACGCCCATGGGAACGCGGAGCGCGCCTCCGAGACCTGCCAGCTGCCGACCGCGACGTTACGCCACGGACGTCCACTCCTCCACTGCACGGCCAGCGTCCGATCGTCGTTGCGGAGCGAGAGGACGATGTTGTCGAGGCTGCGATTTGCCGGAAGATCGATGCAGTGCGCAACGCCACGCACCGTGTCGAGCGCGTGCACGAAGGGCGCCCCGGACGGCTTCTGGTACAGCGTGTACACCCAGCGGCCGTTCGCGCTCGTCGTCCGGGTCAGCGCGTAGCCGGCCATCGTCGACTCGTCTCCGTCCTCGTCCCGCGCGGCGATCTTCCCGGGCAGCAGCCGGTTCGTGCGCAGGTCGTACTCGCGCACGACGTAGTCGGTCAGGTCGTTCGACGCCGTGTACTGGATCAGGTACATCCTCGACGCGTCCGGCGACAGCGCGTCGAAGGTGAACGAGCCCGGCAGCGTGATCCGCTTGCGGACCTTCCAACGCGTCGGATCCACGACGAGGAACTTGCTCGACGAGCCGAGTGGCCCTGACGTGGACTCGAGCACGAGCGTGTGACCGTCACGGGAGAGTCCTTGTCCGGCTTGGCCTGCGTTGCCGATCAGCGCAGTTCCCCACGCGCCGGGCAGCGTCATCGAGTCGTACACCTCGGTCCCCGCCGTATAGACCTTCACGAGCAGCGTCGCGCCGGTTCCGTTCGCGAGGGCGACGTAGTGGAAGGCCCCGTTGCGGCTCACCACGCCGGCGCCTCCCTGCGTGACGTAGATCGGCCCGTCCGCGAACGCCGCACGGGCGGCGACGAGGGCGGTGACGGCAACGGCGAGACAGACGGCGAGCCTGCGCATGGGTTCCTCCTTCGGGTGACACCGCTTTTACGCGGCGGCGTGCTCTGGAGGTCCTTTCAGACTTCGATCAGGATGGCGTCGCCCTGGCCGCCGCCGGAGCAGATCGCGGCGAGGCCGAGGCCGCCACCGTTGCGGCGCAACTCGTGCACCATCGTGCCGAGGAGCCGGCCGCCGCTCGCGCCGATCGGGTGACCGAGCGCGACCGCGCCGCCGTTGACGTTCGCAGTCTCCGGGTCGGCGCCGAGCATCGCGACGGAGTTGAGCGCGACCGAGCTGAACGCCTCGTTCACCTCGACCCGCTCCACGTCGCCGATCGAGCGGCCCGCCTTCTCGAGCGCCTGCCGGCCCGCGTTCGCCGGCGTGCGTGCGAGCCACGCGAACTCGTCCGCCACGTAACCCTGCGAGAGGATCGTCGCGAGCGGCTCGAGCCCGCGCCGCTGCGCGAACTCCTCCGAGCACACGACGACGCACGAGGCTCCGTCGTTGACGCCTGGCGCGTTGCCGGCCGTGATCGTGCCCTCGGGATCCATGACCGGCTTGAGAGAGGCGAGCTTCTCGGCGGTCGTGTCGCGCCGCACCGCTTCGTCGGCGGTCATCTCGCCGACCGGGACGATCTCGTCGTCGAAGCGGCCCGCGTCCTGGGCGGCTGCGGCACGCTCGTGGGAGCGAAGAGCCCAGGCGTCCTGCTCCTCGCGCGAGACGCCGAGCTCACGGGCGACCTTGGCGGCCTGCTCCACCATGTGCAGGTCGTCGAACGTCGAATGCAGCCCGTCCCAGATCATCAGATCGACGAGCGTCCCATCGCCCATCCGGTAGCCCTGCCGCGCCTTCGGCAGCGCATACGGCGCGTTCGTCATCGACTCCATGCCGCCGGTGACGACGAGCTCGACGTCGCCCGCGCGGATCATCGAATCGGCGATCTCGACGGCCCGGATGGACGAGGCGCAGACCTTGTTCACCGTGTCGGACGGGACCTCGATCGGGATTCCGGCGCCGACCGCGGCCTGCCGCGCCGGAGCCTGCCCGGCGCCGGCCTGCAGCACCTGGCCCATGATCACGTAGTCGACCTCGCGCCCCTCGAGGCCGGCGTGCTCGAGGCCGCCGCGGATCGCGATCGCGCCGAGCCCGGTCGCCGGATACGCGGCCAGGCCGCCGTTGAGCCTCCCGAACGGGGTGCGGACGGCTGAGACGATGACGGAGCGGCTCACTGCTCCAACTTAGCGCTCGCATCGAAATGAAGCACGGGCCGCCCGGCTGCGCTGGTCGGCACGATCCTGCGTCCTCGGTCGCGCAAATAGCGCTGCTATTCGCGCTCCCTGCGTCCTTGTCTCGCACTCGACCATCGCACCCGGTCAGCGCGTGGTCATTCCGAAACGAACGCTAGCCCGCGAGGTCGAGCCCGGAGTCGAGCTTCAGCGCGAACGCGACGATGAGCTGGACGGCACGCTCGATGTCCCCGAGGTCGGCCGTCTCGACGGGCGAGTGCATGTACCGAAGCGGGACGGAAACGAGACCGGTGGCGATGCCGCGCCGGCTGAGGTAAACGGCGTCCGCATCGGTGCTCGTCGTGCCGCGCGAGACCTCGAGCGCGAAGGGGATCTTCTCCGCCTCGGCGGTCTCGTGAAGGAGCTCGAAGACGGCCGGATGGATCGACGGCCCTCGCATCAGCGTCGGCCCGCCGCCGAGCGTGACCTTCCCTTCGTCCTCGGGGTCTCCGCCGCGGACGTCGGTCGCATGGGTGACGTCCACCGCGATCGCCACCTGAGGCTCGGTCGCGAAAGCCGCGGTCCGGGAGCCCGCGAAGTCGCCGACTTCTTCCTGCACCGCGGCGACGGCGATGAAATCGCCGGGGGCTCCCCCCTGCTCCGCCAGCCGCCTCGCCGCCTCGAGCGCGACGTAGCAGCCGATGCGATTGTCGAAGGAACGCGAGGCGACGCGGTTCCCGGCCAGGGCGACCGGCGCGCCGTGCCAGACCGCCGCGTCACCGGGCCGCACCAGCACGCGCAGCTCGTCGCCGTCCGCGGCACCGACGTCGAGGAACAGATCCTCGTACTCGATCGCTTTCCGCTCCTCGGCCCGGCCGCGGCGCTTCTGTACGCGGGCCACCACGACGCCGGGCAGCGGGCCGTTCCGCGTGAGCACGTCGACGCGCTGCCCGACCATCACCGCCGGATTGAAGCCGCCGACCGGACGGATCGCGGCGATGCCGTCGTCGCCGAGATGCGTGACGACCGCACTGATCTCGTCGATGTGGCCCACAACCGCGAGCGACGGGCCTCCCGCCGTCCCCGCCATGCAGACCCACGAGCTGCCGAGGACGTTGGACGAGACCTCGCCGACGGGCGCCGCTGCCTCCCGCCAGACGGCGGCGGCGGCGCGCTCCTGCCCGGAGGGGCCCGGCGTCGTCAGCAGGCGTTCAAGCAGCTCGGGAAGTGGCACGGCTGCGGGACACTACCTGCGCCCCTTCGTGCGACTCCGCGCTAGCGTCCCGGCGTGCAACTCCGGACACTGCCCGACAGCTACGCCGTCGTCCGGCTCCAGCCCGGCTCCGAGCTGCCGGAGTGGGTCGACCAAGGCCCGTTTCGCTCGGTCACCCGCACCGACCACGAGGTCTCCGTCGTCTGCCGCGACCACGACGTGCCCGAGGGCGAGAGCGTCGACCGGGGCTGGACCGTGCTCGAGGTGATGGGGCCGCTCGACTTCTCGCTCACCGGCGTCATCGCGTCGCTCGTCCAGCCGCTGGCCGATGCCGAGCTCCCGATCTTCGTGATCTCGACCTTCGAGTCGGACTACGTCCTCATCCGGTCGTCCGACCTCGGCCGCGCCGCCGACATCCTCGAAGACGCCGGCCACGTCTTCGCCGCTTGACGCTCGGGCGGCGCCTGCCTACCCTGCCGCCATGACGTCCGTCCGCAACCGGTGGGCCTGGCGCACCGAGCGCGGCGGGAGCCTGCGCGCACGCTGAGTGCGCCGGAACAGCCCGTCCCGCTCCACCCGGCTCCGCGAGGAGCCTTTTTCATGCCCGAAACCGAGCTCCCAACCGACCTCCTGACGCCGCTCGGCGCGTACCTCATGCTGCGCGAGAACGCGCGCGGAGCCTTCCTGCTCGAGTCGGTCGAGCGCGGGCGGCTCGGCCGCTTCAGCTTCGTCGGCGCCGGGTCGCGGCTCGTCTCGTTCGTCGAGGCGGAGACCCTCGGCGAGCCGGTCGTGGGCTACGTCGGCTACGACGCGGTGGCCACGTTCGAGCCGACGGTGCCGCTGCCGGAGGACGGGCCGGAGGTGCCGGAGAGCCTCTTGCTCGTCCCGGACGTTCTGTTGCGCTTCGACCACGCGCGGGGCGTCGCGGAGCTGCTGCGTGGCGAGGCGACCGGGCTGGCGGGCACACCGCCGCCGTTGCCCCGCGGGACGGCTCGGCGCGGGCGGCTCGAGCGCGAGCCGTCGCGCGAGGAGTACCTCCGTCGCGTCGAGCGCGCGCAGGAGCACATCCGCGAAGGCGATGTCTTCCAGGTCGTGATCGCGCAGCGAGCGACCCGCCCGACCTCCGCGTCGGCCGTCGAGCTGTACCGGGCATTACGGCGTGTCAATCCGTCGCCGTACCTCTTCCTGCTCGAGCTCGGGGACGTCGCGCTCGTCGGCAGCTCGCCGGAGACGGTGGTCAAGTGCGCCGGCCGCCGCGCCGAGCTGAACCCGATCGCGGGCACGATCGCGCCCGGCGAAGGCGACGCGGCCGCGCTACTCTCGTCGGAGAAGGACCGTGCCGAGCACACGATGCTCGTCGACCTCGGCCGCAACGACCTCTCCCGGGTCTGCGTGCCCGGCTCCGTGCGGGTCGAGCGGTTCATGGAGCCCGAGCGTTACTCGCACGTCACGCATCTCGTGTCGGAGGTGGTGGGCGAGCTCCGCGACGAGATCACCCCGTTCGAGCTGCTGCGCGCCTGCTTCCCGGCGGGCACGGTCTCGGGAGCGCCGAAGGTGCGCGCGATGCAGATCATCTCGGAGCTCGAGCAGTACCGGCGCGGGATCTACGCCGGCGCCGTGGGCTATCTCCTGCCCGAGACGGGAGAGCTCGACACGTGCATCGCGATCCGCACGCTCTGGCTGCGGGACGGCGTCGCGCATCTGCAGGCCGGCGGTGGGATCGTGGCCGACTCGGATCCCGCGGCCGAGCACGAGGAGTGCCTCGCCAAGCTGCGGGCGCTCGAGACTGCGATCGAGCTGGCAGAGTCGGAGCAGGACGCGGTGCCGTGATCCTCCTCATCGACAACTACGACTCGTTCTCGTACAACCTCGCGCACCTGCTCGGCGCGCTCGGGGCGGACGTCGTCGTGCGGCGGAACGACGAGCTCGACGCGGACGAGGCCGAGCGGCTCGCTCCCTCCCACCTCGTCATCTCGCCGGGGCCCGGCCGTCCGGCGGCCGCGGGCGCGACGCCGGCGATCGTCGAGCGGCTCCTGCCGACGACGCCGACGCTCGGGGTCTGTCTCGGCCATCAAGCGCTGGTCGAGGCCTGCGGCGGCGAGGTCGGCTATGCGCGCGAGCTCCTCCACGGCAAGGCGAGCCCCGTGCGGCACGACGGGCGCGGCCTCTTCACCGGACTGCCGGATCCGTTCGAGGCGGGCCGCTACCACTCGCTCGCCGCGACGCGGCTGCCGGACATGCTCGAGCCGACCGCGTTCGCCGACGACGGCGAAGTGATGGCCGTACGGCACCGCGAACTGCCGGCGGTCGGGGTCCAGTTCCATCCGGAGTCGGTGCTGACGCCGGACGGGCCTGCGCTCGCGCGCAACTTCCTCGAGGGCAGGCTGTGATCCAGCAGGCGCTCGCCCGGCTGCTCGACGGCCACGACCTCACCCGCGACGAGGCGCGCAAGACGATGGCGGTGATCATGGCCGGCGAGGCGACGCAGGCCCAGATCGCAGGCTTCCTCGTCGCGCTGCGGGCGAAAGGCGAGACCGCCGAGGAGATCGCCGGCTGCGCCGAGGCGATGCGCGAGCACGTCCTCCGCGTCAGCCCCACGCGCACCGATCTCGTGGACGTCGTCGGCACGGGCGGCGACGGCGCGAACACGTACAACATCTCGACCGCCGCCGCGCTCGTCGCGGCCGCCGCGGGAGCCGCCGTCGCGAAGCACGGCAACCGCGCCGCCTCGTCACAGACCGGAGCCGCGGACGTGCTCGAGGCGCTCGGCTTCGAACTCGAACTGCCACCGGAGCGGATCGAGCGCTCGATCGACGAGTTCGGCTTCGGCTTCCTCTTCGCGCAGGCGCACCACCCGGCAATGCGGCACGCCGCGCCGGTTCGCCGCGAGCTCGCGACGCGTACCGTCTTCAACGTGCTCGGCCCGCTGACGAACCCGGCAGGAGCGCGCGCGCTCGTGCTCGGTGTCTACTCGCCGGAGCTGGCGCGGACGCTCGCCGACGCGCTCGTCCGGCTCGAGACGACGCGCGCGTTCGTCGTGCACGGCGCCGGCGGCATCGACGAGCTGTCTCCGTGCGGCCCGAATCTCGTCTGCGAGGTCGAGGGTGGGAGGGTCCGCGAGTACGAGCTCGACCCGCTCGAGCTCGGCATCGAGCGCTGCGACCCGGAGGAGCTGCGCGGCGGCGATCCGCCGACAAACGCGGCCGCGTTGCGAGCGGTGCTCACGGGCGCGGACGGCGGCCACCGCTCGGCTGTGATCCTCAACGCCGCGGGTGGGATCGCCGCCGCGAGCCACGCCGAGAGCCTGCGGGAAGGCATCGCATGGGCGCGCAAGGCGATCGACTCGGGCGCGGCAGCCGCGCGGCTCGACGAGCTCGTGGCGTTCTCGCAGACCGAGGTGTCCCCATGAGCAGCGTCTCAGCCCCCCATGTCCGGTGTCTGACACCGGACATCGGCTTTCAGAGACACGGCCCGCGGAGTTCCGCCGCATGGTTGAGCCGCGCGCCCGTCTCTTTCAGACATGCCCGGTGTCTGACACCAGGCGTGTCTCGAGGAGCCAGGTGAGGCTCTCGGAGGCACTCGCCCGGCCCGGGTTCGGCGCGGTCGCCGAGTTCAAGCGCCGCTCGCCGTCGGCCGGCGACATCAGCCCTGGAGCGCGGGTGGAGGACGTCGTGTCCGCCTACGAGCGCGCCGGCGCCCGCGCCGTCTCGGTGCTCGTCGACGACGCCTTCGCCGGCTCGCTCGACGACCTGCGGGCCGCACGGGCTGCCGTCGGGCTCCCGCTACTCGCCAAAGGCTTCTTCTCGACGGAGGAGCACCTGCGCGAGTTGCGCGAGGCGGGCGCCGACGCGGCGCTTCTCATCCTCCGCGACCTCGACGACCCGACGGCCGCGCACCTCATGCGCGCCGCCGAGGCGCTCGGCCTCGACACGCTCGTCGAGGCGCACGACGAGGACGAGCTCGAGCGCGCCACCCGTCTCAACGCCGGGGTGATCGGCGTCAACGCGCGTGACCTCGGCACCTTCCGCATCGACCGCGCCGCGCAGCTCGCGCTCGTGGCGCAAGCACCTCGCGACCGCATCGTCGTCGCGGAGAGCGCGGTTCACACACGCGCGCAGGCGGCCGCGGCCGAGCTCGCCGGCGCGAACGCCGTGCTCGTCGGCACCTCCCTCATGCGCGCGGCCGTTCCCGGCGCAACGCTGCACGAGCTGCTCTCGCGACCCCTGGTCAAGGTCTGCGGCCTGACGCGGCAAGAGGACGTCGACGCCGCAGTCGAGGCCGGTGCCGACCTCTGCGGCTTCATCTTCGCCGAGGGCTCACCCCGCCGAGCGCCGGC
This sequence comes from uncultured Actinomycetes bacterium, assembly GCA_963796555.1. Taxonomy (GTDB): domain Bacteria; phylum Actinomycetota; class Thermoleophilia; order Gaiellales; family Gaiellaceae; genus Palsa-739. Next base: position 165,439 of record CAWCLZ010000006.1, read on the forward strand.
CGTGCTCGACGTGCCCGAGACGGTGCTGAGCGTCGCCGTCTTCGTCGGTGAGCCCGAGGAGCAGGGCGCGGACCTCGTGCAGCTCTACGAGCGCGAGGAGGGCACCGTGCGCGGCCGCGGCGCCGTCCTGCTCCGCGACGGTGAGCCGGTCGCTCGCGTCGCCGACCTGCCCTGGGAGGGCGAGGACCCCGACCACTGGCGCAACGCACGGAGCGACGAAGACCGCCTGGTGCTCGCCGGCCGGCTTGGCCCGGACAACGTGCGCGCCGCGATCGACGCCGTACACCCGTGGGCGGTGGACGCGGCGTCGCAGCTCGAGTCCGCCCCGGGGATCAAGGACCACGAGAAGGTGCGATCGTTCGTCGAGGAGGCACACGCATGAGCGACTTCGGCGACTACGGCGGACGCTACGTCCCCGAGACGCTGATTCCGGCGCTCGACGAGCTGGAGCGCGGCTGGCGTGAGGCTCTCGCCGACGACTCGTTCCGCGCAGAGCTCCAGCACCTGCTGACGACGTACGCCGGCCGGCCGACGCCGCTCACGCTCGCCGAGCGCTTCGCGCCGGGGAAGCGGATCTACCTCAAGCGCGAGGATCTCCTCCACACCGGCGCGCACAAGCTCAACAACGCGCTCGGCCAGGCGGTGCTCGCGCGGCGGCTCGGGAAGCGGCGGATCGTCGCCGAGACCGGCGCCGGCCAGCACGGCGTCGCGACCGCGACCGTCTGCGCGCGCTTCGGCTTCGACTGCGTCGTGTACATGGGCGAAGAGGACATGCGCCGCCAGCGCCCCAACGTCGAGCGGATGCGGCTGCTCGGCGCGGAGGTGCGCGGCGTCGACTTCGGCACGAAGACGCTGAAGGAGGCGACGAGCGAGGCGATCCGCGACTGGATCACGAACGTCGAGACGACCCACTACCTGATCGGCTCGTGCGTCGGGCCTGCGCCGTACCCCGAGCTCGTGGCCGAGCTCCAGTCGGTGATCGGGCGCGAGGCGCGCGGGCAGCTGCTCGCGGTGGAGCAGCAGCTCCCGGAGGCGATCGTGGCGTGCGTCGGCGGCGGCTCGAACGCGATCGGGATCTTCCACGGCTTCCTCGAGGACGAGGCCGTACGGCTCGTCGGGGTCGAGGCCGCGGGCGCAGCATCGCTCGGTAGCGGGCGCCCCGCAGTCCTCCACGGAGCCCGCTCGTCGGTGCTCGCAGACGAGGACGGCCAGATCGCTGACGCCCACTCCATCTCTGCCGGGCTCGACTATCCCGGCGTCGGCCCCGAGCACGCGTTCCTCCGCGACACCGGCCGGGCCGAGTACCTCACCGCGACAGACGACGAAGCCCTCGCCGCCTTCCAGGATCTCGCGCGCACCGAAGGCATCCTCCCCGCGCTCGAGCCGGCGCACGCCCTCGCCCGCGCACGCGACCTCGACGCCGAGCTGATCCTCGTCGGGCTCAGCGGCCGCGGCGACAAGGACCTCGCCGAGGTGCTTGAACACCTGTGACCACCTGGGATCCCGCGCGCACGGCCGAGTTCTTCGACGAGTACGGCGAGCGTGAGTGGACGCGTTTCGAGGACGGACGGACGCCCGGCCCGAGCCTGACCACGCACGTCCGGATGCTCGAGCGCTACGTGCGCCCAGGCGATCGGGTGCTCGACGCCGGCTCAGGGCCCGGCCGCTTCACGAGTGAGCTGCTCCGACTCGGAGCCCAGGTGACCGCGCTCGACATCTCGCCGGGCCAGCTCGAGCTGCTGCGGGCGCGCGTACCCGACATCGATGCCGTGGTCGGCGACATCGCCGACCTCTCACGCTTCCAGGCCGACGCGTTCGACGTGACGGTCTGCTTCGGCGGGCCGCTGAGCTACGTCGTCGATCGGGCTGAGCTCGCCGTCGCCGAGCTCGCGAGGGTCACACGGCCCGGCGGACACGTTCTCGTCAGCGTGATGGGGCTCGCCGGCGCAGTGATCCACTACGCACCCATTCTCGTCGACCTCGCCCGGCGTGACGGGCCCGGGAAGTCGCTCGAGGTCGCACGCACCGGTCTGCTGCCCGAGGGCGACGGCTATGGCCACCTCCCGATGCGCATGTATCTCTGGAACGAGGTCGAGGACCTGCTCGCTCCGCACGGCGAGGTCGTCGATGGTGCCGCCGCGGGTGTTCTCCCGCACGTCGACGTCTCCGAGCCCGAGATCCGCGCCCTGCTCGAGGAGCTCGAGCAGAAACTCGCGCCCGACCCCGGTTCTCGCAGCTGCGGCGAGCACATCATCGGCGTCCTGCGTGTCGCGTGAGCAAGCAGCTCGTCATCTACCTCATGGCCGAGCCCGAGACGCCCGAGCTCGCCCGCGCGGCCGTGGAGGGGGGCGCCGACATCGTCGAGCTCGGCTTCCCGTTCTCGGATCCGCTCGCCGAGGGGCCGATGATCCGGCGCGCGTCGGAGCGCGCGCTCGCCCGCGGCATGCGCACCCGTGCCTGCCTCGACGTGCTCGCCCGGACGCGCGAGCTGCTGCCCGAGACGCCGCTCGTCCCGATGACCTATGCCGCGATCCTCGAGGCCTACGGCTACGACCGCTTCGCGGCGGACGCCCGGGAGCGCGGCGCCTCGAGCTTCATCCTCGTCGACCTTCCGGTCGAAGAGCAGCCGGCGCTGCGCAGGATCCAGCTCGTCGCCCCGACCTCGACCGACGAGCGGATCCGCGCCGCAGCCGAAGCCACCGACGGCTGGCTCTATCTCGTCTCCGTGACCGGCACGACCGGCGCCCGGACCGAGCTCTCCCCCGCGCTGCCGCCCCTCGTGGAGCGCGCGCGGGCGGTCAGCGACGTTCCGCTGTTCATCGGCTTCGGGATCTCGACGCCGGAGCTCGCACGCGCGGCCGGCGGGCTCGCAGACGGCGTCGTCGTCGGCTCGCGGGCCGTCGAGGTCGCCGAGAGCGGACCTGAAGCGCTACGAGAGTTCGTCGGCTCGCTCCGCGCCGCGCTCGACTCTTAGCGACCTCTCACGACTGTCTCAGGTCGGTCTCACCTGGGACGGAGAGCATTCAGCCCAGCGCGACCCGTTCCTCCGTCAGCGTCGGCTCAGGCCCGGCGCCGGCCATTCCCCCCTCAGCGGCCGGCGTCGGGCTCGGCGCTCCAGCGGAAGCGACCCGCAGGGGCAAATGAAGCCGGAATGCCGTCCCGCGCGGCAGCCGCTTCACCGAGCAACGGCCGCCGTGCGCACGGGCGACGGCGGCGACGATCGCCAGGCCCAGCCCCGCACCGCCACGCTCGCGGGTGCGTGCGCCGTCGGCGCGAGTCCAACGGTCGAAGATGCGCGCGAGAGCCTCGGGCGGGATACCCGAGCCGGAGTCCGAGACCTCGATCACGACTCCGCCGACACCATCGGCGTGCGCCGCGAGCTCGATGGAGTCGCCGGGGTCGGTGTACTTGACCGCGTTCTCGAGCAGCGCGTCGAGCGCCGACCGGAGCGCATCCGGATCGACGGGCAGCAAGCCCGACACGTCGACGTCCAGCCGCCACGCCCGCTCGGCGACCTCGGACCAGCGGAGGAAGACGTCGCCGAGGAACGTTTCGACTTCGATCGGCTGCAACACGAGGAATCCGGGCTGCCCCGCACGCACGAGTAGCAGTAGGCGCTCGAGGATCCCTTCCATCCGCGCGAGCTCGTCGAGCGCCACTTCGAGCTCGGGTGCGTCCGGCAGCTCGCGCCGCAGCAGCTCGAGGTGCCCGCGCGCAATCGTCACCGGGGTCCGCAGCTCGTGGGATGCGTCCGCCAGGAACTGCAGCTGCCGCTCGACCACTGACCTCCGCACCTCGGCGACGGCCTCGACCTGCTCGAGCTGGACCGCGCTGCGCCGCGCATGCCACGCCATCGCCCCGAACATCAGCGCGAGCAGCGGCACGGCGAGCAGCTTCCCGGACAGCTCGTCTCCGTGGAAGCCGTCCAGGATGACGACCGCTATGACTGCGGCAGCCGTACCGGCGGCGACGAGGACCGTGTGCCGGCGTGGCCACGGCCGGAAGCCGTAGACCACGGCGAGGGAGATCCAGAGCAGGAAGAACGGGATACGTATCAGGTCCGGTCGGACGACCATCAACGCAAGGTCGACGGCCGCGAACGCGAACCAGCCGAGCTCGAGCGCGTTACGCCGTAGCCAGCCGGTATCCGGCATTCCGTACCGTCTCGATCGCTGCCTCAGACCCGAGCTTCTGCCGCAACCTCCGCACACAGACCTCGACGACGTTCGAGCCCGGGTCGAAGTCGTAGCCCCACACCTCGGCGAGCAGCCGCTCCCTGCTCACGACCTCGCCCGCGTGTACGAGCAGGTGGTGCAGGAGCCGGAACTCGCGGTCCGAGAGATCGGCGGTCCGCTCGCCGACGCCGGCTTGCCGCCGCGGGACGTCGAGGACGACGTTGCCGCCGCGCAGGACGTGCTCGTCGCCGAACGTCGACGCGCCGCGCAGCCGGACCCGGATCCGCGCGAGCAGCTCGTCGAGCGAGAACGGCTTCGCGACGTAGTCGGTCGCGCCGAGCTCGAAGCCGCGCAGCTTGGTCTGCACGTCGCCGCGCGCCGACAGGATCACGACCGGCAGCCCGGGCTTCGTGCGCTGCAGCTCGCGCAGCACCTGCAGCCCGTTGAGCCCCGGCAGCAGCAGGTCGAGCACGACGAGGTCCCAGCGCGCACGCGTCGCCAGGTCGAGCCCCTCGCGCCCGTCCCCGGCCGCTACGACCGTGTATCCCTCGGCCTCGAGACCGCGGGACAGGAACGACTGGATTCGAGCCTCGTCCTCGATGACCAAGATCCGCATGCCGACCTCCTGGCGTGAATCTACAACGGCGTCCGATGACGTGCAGATGACCGGCAGATGACAGGTTCGTCATGAGCCGGGCACCTGTGCCCCACGCTTGATAGGACGCACCCCGATGCGGGTCGGCGTGAAACTCGTGCTCGTCGTCGCGGCGGTGGCGGCGATCGGCGTGGTCATCGGCCTCTACGTCGCGAACCTGACGACGCTCGCAGGCTCGCCGTCCTATTCCGTGCCCGTCCAGAACGTCAACGGCCACCCGGTCGTCAACCTCGAGATCCAGACCGTGGCCGCCGTCGGCCCGAAGCTCAGCCCGAATCCCGACTGGGTTTCGTACCTGATCCATACGTCGCAGGGCTGGGAGCGCCGGACGGTGTGGGATCTGCCGGCGCACGCGACCGTGCACGTGACGATCTACAACTTCGACGGCGCGAGCGGCCTCCGGAATCCCTATCTCGGCCGGCCGCAGGGCATGGTCGGAAACCGGGTGCTCGTCGACGGCAAGCCCGTGAATGCGATCGACCCGAACGACGCGTCGCACACGTTCGCGGTGCCGGCGCTCCGGCTCATCGTCGCCCTGCCGGGCGTGGCCGACGATGCCAAGAACCAGTGCGGCTACGCGCCGTGCTCTGTCACGAAGAACGCGCATCGCACGATCAAGTTCACGTTCCACACGACCGCGCCCGGCCATTACCGCTGGCAGTGCTTCGTCCCCTGCGCGGCGGGGTGGATCTTCGGGTTCGGCGGGCCGATGCAGACGATCGGCTACATGGACGGCTTCCTCAATGTGAAGGCCTGATGGCGAGCGAGCCGGCAGCCGCGCCCCCTGCGACCGAGCCCACGAACGACGGCGTGCGGGTCGTCGTCGCCTGGATCATCCTGAGCGCGATCGCAACGCCGCTCGTCGCGATCTACGTCGGGCCGCTCATCCCGCCGGGCAACGGGAGCGTGCAGGCCCAGGGACAGACCTTCAGCAACCAGGTGATGACCAGCCTGATCACGCCCGTCCTCTGCCTGATGATCGTCTTCTTCGGGTACGGGCTCGTCAAGTTCCACGCGAAGCGGAACGAGGCCGTGCTCGACGGGCCGCCGCTGCGGAACGACGCCCGCGTGCAGCTGCTCTGGATCGTGATCACGTCGGCGATGGTGCTCTTCCTCGCCGGCTTCGGGACGTACGAGCTGCTCAAGGACGGCGCGGGCGGCGGCCAGGGGCCGAACCCGATCGCTCTGCCGGCCGGCCACCAGAGCGCCTTCCAGGTGCAGGTGATCGGCCAGCAGTGGCAGTTCACCTATCGCTACCCGTCGCTCGGCGGAATGGAGTCGAACCAGCTCGTGCTGCCCGAGAACAGGCTCATCGTCTTCCACGTGACGTCGCTCGACGTCGTCCACTCGTTCTGGGCGATCGAGCTCGGCGTCAAGGCAGATGCGAACCCCGGCGTCGACAACGTCGCCTACGTCAACACGAAAGGCCCGCTGACGTTCCATGTCCACTGTGCCGAGCTCTGCGGGCTCTGGCACGGCTACATGTACAACAACGGCTACGTCGTGTCGGCGTCGCAGTTCAGGAACTGGGCCGCGCACGCTGTGGCGCTCTACGCGTCGATCAAGCCGTATGCGAACAGGCCGCCCGACAAGGGAGGCGCGCCGTTCGCGTACAGCTACCTCCCCGAGCCGACGAGGAGAGCCGGATGACCGACGCCGCCGTCGCCGCTCCGCAGCCGCCACTCTGGCGCCGCCTGATCGGCTTCAACCTCATCACCGGCCTCGTCCTCGGCGTCGTCGGCTGGTACGTCGGCTGGTTCGGCGCCCACGCCATTCACGGCATGAGCATCGAGTACTTCGGCGACATCGACTACAACGAGCTGTCCGTCTACCTCGCCTACATCGGCGGGATCGTCGGCTTCCTCGTCGGTCTCGGCTTCCTCAACTACCCGGTCAAGCGGCTGCTCGGCTACCCGCCGTCGCTGCGGGAGAAGGAGGAGGGAGGCTGGACGCGCTACTTCAGCCTCTGCACCGACCACAAGGTCGTCGGCATCCAGTACCTCTGGGGCATCGGGCTGTTCTTCTTCATCGGCGGCCTCAACGCGATGCTGATTCGCACGGAGCTGCTGACTCCGCACAACCAGGTCTTCCCCGCCGGCACCTACCTGACGATCGTCGGCATGCACGGCACGATGATGATGGGGATGATGACGAGCGGGATCCTCGGCCCGTTCGCGAACTACTTCATCCCGATCATGATCGGCGCCCGGCGGATGGCCTTCCCACGGATCGAGGCGCTCACGTTCTGGCTCCTGATGGCGGCCGGCGCGGTCCTGACGACGACGATCTTCTTCGGCGGCTTCCCGACCGGCTGGACGGGCTACGCCCCGCTCTCCACCCAGGCCAACCCCGGCTTCGACAACTACGTCCTCTTCTTCGCCCTCGTCGGCGTCTCGATGACGCTGCTCGGCCTGAACATGATCGTCACGATCCTGACGATGCGCGCGCCCGGCCTGACGTGGACGCGGCTGCCGATCTTCGTCTGGGGCGTCCTCTCGACCTCCGTGCTGATGGTGCTGGCCGCGCCGGTGCTCATCTCGACACTCGGGATGGCGGCGCTCGACCGGACGGCGCAGACGACGTTCTTCAACCCGGGAGGCGGCGGGAGCAACTACCTGTACCAGAACCTCTTCTGGGTGTTCGGGCACCCGGAGGTGTACATCCTCGCCCTGCCGGGGTTCGCGATCGTCCTCGAGTTGCTGCCGGTGTTCGCGCGCAAGCCGCTCTGGGGCTACCGGCTCGCCGTCTCGGGCCTGCTCGGGGTCTCGCTCCTCTCCTGGTTCGTCTGGCAGCACCACCTGTTCGTGAGCGGCATCAACGGCGACCTGCGCCCCTTCTACATGTTCTCGACGGAGCTGATCTCGATCCCCACCGGATTCACGTTCCTCTGCGGGATGATGACCCTCTGGCGCGGCCACATCAGGTACACGGTGCCGATGCTCTTCTGCCTCGCCTGGTTCTTCAACTTCCTGATCGGCGGGCTGTCCGGCGTCTTCCTCTCCGACGTGCCCAGCGACGTGACGACCCACGGGAGTTTCTTCGTGATGGCGCACTTCCATTACACGATCATGGGAGGCCTCGTCTTCACGTTCTTCGCGGCTATCTACTACTGGGTACCAAAGATGACCGGGTGGGAGCTGAACGAGCGGCTCGGGAAGATCCACTTCTGGACGATGTTCATCTTCTTCAACTCGGCGTTCGGGGTGCTCTTCGCCGTCGGCTTCCTCGGGCAGCCGCGGCGTGCGGTGACCTATGCGAGCAACCTCCAGTTCCTCAACGACTGGGTGTCCGTCTCCGCGTTTCTGCTCGGAGCCTCGATGCTCGTCTTCCTCTTCAACCTCATCTGGTCGCTCGCATTCGTGAAGAAGCCGGCCGCGGCGAACCCGTGGGGGTCGCGCTCGATCGAGTTCCAGCTGCCGTCGCCGGTGCCCGTCCAAAACTTCGACCGGATCCCCGTCTTCTCGAGCGACCCGTACGGCTACGGCGAAGGGGCGCCGCCGGTCGCGATCCCGGCGGGCGCGCCGGCGGGGAGGGACTGAGAGATGGCCGAGCCGCTGGCAGTCGAAGGGACCGGCTACGAGGTCGTCGAGGAGGAGCCGCCGGAGCTGCTGGGGCGCAACCTCGTCTCGGCGAGCTATCTGCTGGCCGGCGCCACCGCGTTCTGCTTCGTCTCCTTCCTCTTCGGCTACTTCTACCTCCGCTCCCTGAACAACGGCGGGATGTGGAAGCCGAGCGGCGTCGACGCCTCCGTCGGCTGGGGAACGGCCGTCGTGGCGTGTTACGTCTTGAGCGCACTGCTCGTGCGGCTCGGGCTCGCCGACCACCGGGCGCTGCGGCGGCGGCAATGGCGCCAGAAAGGCGCGGTTGCGCTGCTCATCGGCGTCGTCGGGCTCGTCCTGCAGGCCATCGCGTGGCCGGAACAGAGCTTCGGGCCCGCCGACGGCGGCTTTGCCAGCGTCTACTTCGGCTGGACGGCATTCCTCTTCCTCTTCGTCCTCGGCACGCTGCTCTGGCTCGAGATGACGCTCGCCACCTCGTTCCGCTACCGCAAGACCGAGACCGGTGCCCCGGCGCCGGGCGAGGCCTCGGGCGACCCGCACCGCACGGCGCACGACATCCGCGACCCGCTCTCCCTCGTCCGCGCCGAGCTGGTGGCGCTCAGCTTCTACTGGACGTTCCTCGCGGGCATCGCCGTCGTCACCTGGATCGTGCTCTACCTGCTCTAGATGGATCCGCTGCCTCTCGTCGTATGCGGGGCGGCGGCAGTCCTGTACGCCCTGGGACGGCGCGGGAGGACGCGGCTCTGGCGCGAGGCAAGCTTCTACAGCGGCGTCGCGCTCGCGTTCGTCGTGCTCGAGCGGCCGTTCGAGACATGGGCGGACACATGGCTCTCGGTGCACATGGCCCAACACATCGTGCTGATGACGGTCGCGCCTCCGCTTATCGTGCTCGGCCGTCCGTGGCCTCGCATGTGGCTGCCGTTCCCGCTCTCGACCAGGCGCGCCGTCGGGGGAGCGCTCTCGCGCTCGCCGACCTTCCGGCGTAGCGCCGGCTACTTCAAGCGTCCGGGAGTCGCACTCGCCGTGGTGGCGGCAAGCGTTGCCCTCTGGCACGTGCCGCAGCTCTACGACGCCGCTGCGCGCAACGAGTGGATCCACGTCCTCGAGCACGTCTGCTTCTTCGTGCCTTCGCTCATCTTCTGGGGGGCGCTGCTCGACGCGCCGCCGGTGCGCGCGCGCATCGACCACCTGCATCGTGCCGGCTGGTTCGCGCTGGCGATGATTCCCGGTTGGATCCTGGCGATCGTGCTCGCGTTCGCGCCGAAGCCGATCTACTCGGCGTACCCGTCCCTCACCGACCAGCAGCTCGCCGCCGGCGTCATGTGGGTGCCGGGCTCGCTCACGTACTTCATCGCGGCGTTCGCCGCCTTCTACCGCTGGCTCGAGCCCGGCGCTGACGAGGCGCAGCCGGCCCCCGATCCCCGACCCGAGGAGCTCTCATGGACGTGACCGCCGCCTACCTGTCAGCTGAAATCCTGACCTGGGCGCTGCCGCTCGCACTGCTGATCGCGATCATGATCTGGTGGGTGATCGTCCTCCGCCGCCGCTCGAGCGACGACGCGTAGCTACGTCGCCCGCAGGTCGACCACCGACGGCTTGCCCCCTCGGGTGACCTTGAGCACGTCCCACATGCGCGCGTCTTCGTACCCCGCGACGAGGCAGGCGAAGCGGTAGACGCCCTTCCTGCTCGCGCGGAACGTGAAGCGCGCGGTGTGACCGGCCTCCAGCCCGAGCCGGGGCTGCGGGGTCTCCGCGCCGCGGAACGCGGGTTTCGCCGAGTCGGCGCCCTGCACCACTGCGCACGAGTTCCGGCGCGGCCCGCGGTTCGTGCACACGACGCGCACGGTCCAGCCGCGCGGCACCGTCCACATCAGAAAGCGCGAGTAGCCGTCGAAGTTGTAGCCGCTGTTCTCGCCGTTGTAGGAGGCGATCAGCGTGACGGTGACCCGGCGCCGCTGGGCGTCGACCGCGAGGAACCTGTGCGGCGGTGGAGGCCCCTTCGCCGCGAGCGAGAGGGCGACGAAAGCCTCTGCGACCACCCCCGCAGCATCGCAGAGCGAAGGGAAGATCGCCAGCCGTTCTTAGCGAACCCTTACGGCTCGGCGAGGAGCAGGCAAAGCGGCCCTCTTGATCCGTCCACCACGCGGGCCGACGCAACCCGGCGGCAACCAGCTCCGCTTACGGTCTCCGCCGCACGTCCAATTCGCCGCCCAACGGCGCTCGGCTTCCGGGAGCATGAGTCGATCGGACGAAGCTCGGCCTGCAAGCGGTCGCTACGTCCTTACCGAACCCTCACACCACTCTCAGGTAGGTCCTAGGAAAAACCGGCACGCTGCTGCCGACACTCATGCAAGGAGACCAGCACATGAACCCTCGCCCAGCCAGCCCGCGCCTGCGGCTCGGCCTCGCCCTCGTGGTCGCTCTCGCGATCGGCGCGGCGGCAGGCGCCGGTGCGTACGCACTCTCGAACCACGGCTCCGCGACGCCGAGCGCATCGTCCGTCGTCGTGCCCGCACAGCCGGCCTCGTCCACAACGAGCACCGATTCGCTCGCGCAGCTGTACAAGGGCGACGCTCCCGGCGTCGTCGACATCACCGTCCAGCTCGACTCCAGCAGCGGGAGCTCGTCCGGCAGCTTCCCCTTCGGCAACCCCGGCGGCTCGCAGAAGGCCGAGGCCGAAGGAACCGGCTTCGAGATCGACTCGCAGGGCAACATCCTCACTGCCGAGCACGTCGTCAGCGGGGCCAAGTCGATCACGGTCACCTTCCAGGACGGCTCGACCGCGAAGGCGACCGTCGTCGGCACGCCCGACAAGTCGACCGACGCCGCCGTGATCCACGTCGACGTGCCGGCGTCCCAGTTGCATCCGCTCGCCCTCGGGAACTCGTCGACCGTCGAGCCGGGTCAGACGGTCGTGGCGATCGGCAGCCCGTTCAGCCTGCAGGAGACCATGACGGCCGGCATCGTCAGCGCGGTCAACCGCAACATCACGGCTCCCAACGGCTTCTCGATCACCGGCGCGATCCAGACGGACGCCGCGATCAACCACGGCAACTCCGGCGGGCCGCTGATCGACACCGCAACGAACACGGTGATCGGGATCAACGACCAGATCCTCAACGCGGGCGACACGAACGACAACGCGGGCGTCGGCTTCGCCACCCCGATCGACGCCGACAAGACCGTCGCGCAGACGCTCATCGCGGGCGGCACCGTCAAGCACGCCTACCTCGGCGTCCGGATCGAGAGCGTGCCGGGCGGCGCCAAGATCGTCCAGGTGGTCAAGGGCGCTCCGGCTGCGCAGGCCGGCCTGAAGGTCGGGGACGTCATCACTGCCTACAACGGGAAGACGATCACCTCCGCCGACGACCTCACCGCCGCGGTCACGGCCTCGAAGGCCGGCGAGAAGGTGACCGTCACCGTCAAGCGCGGCGGGACGACGACGCACACCTCGGTCGACCTCGGCGTCCAGCCGAGCGCGGCCACCTCCTAGCTCCTCTCCCCACAACGGGCGGCCCGACGGGGGCCGCCCGCCCTCCTCCTGCGCTCGCCGTAGGATCGCCGGATGGAGGAGGCCGAAGGCGCGGCGCTCTTGGACTCGAGCATGGCGCGCTGGACGCTGATCGCCAGCATCCTCGGCTCGTCGATGGCCTTCATCGACGGCTCTGTCGTCAACGTCGCGCTGCCGTCGATCCAGGCCGAGCTCGGCGGCGGGCTCGCGACGCAGCAGTGGGTCGTCGACGCCTACCTGCTCACGCTCGGGTCGCTGATCCTCGTCGGCGGCTCGCTCGGTGACATCTTCGGGGAGTCGCGCGTCTTCGCGCTCGGGGTGGCGAGCTTCGCGGGCGTCTCCGTTCTCTGCGCGATCGCCCCGGACGCGCCGGCGCTCATCGTCTTCCGCGGCCTGCAGGGCGTGGCCGGCGCATTGCTCGTGCCGGCCTCCCTCGCCATGATCACGGCCACGTTCACCGGCACCGCGCGAGGGAATGCGATCGGGCAGTGGACGTCCTGGACCGGCATCTCGTTCATCGTCGGGCCGACCCTCGGCGGCTGGCTCGTCGACGTCTCGTCGTGGCGAGTCATCTTCCTCATCAACCTGCCGATCGCGGCCGTCACCCTGGCGCTCCTCAGGCGGCTCGGCGGGCTGCACCAGAAGCGGCGTGAGGACATGAAGGTCGACGTGCTGGGCGCCATCCTGTGCACGGCCGGGCTAGGCCTGCTCGTGACCGGCTTCATCGAGCAGCCGCAGCGCGGCTGGGGGGATCCGCTGATCCTCGGCGCCTTCGTCGGGGGCGCTGCCTGCCTCGGCGCGTTCGTCGTCTACGAATTGCGGACGCCGCGGCCCATGCTCCCGCTCCGGCTGTTCCGGCTGCGCAACTTCTCGGTCACGAACGTCGAGACGCTCTCGGTCTACGGCGGGCTCTCCGCCCTGACCACCTTCCTCACGCTCTACCTGATCGAGTTCGCCGGCTTTTCGGCGCTGCAGGCCGGCATCTCGCTGCTGCCGGTCACGCTCGTGATGTTCTTCCTCTCGCCGCGCACGGGGCGATTCTCGATGCAGTACGGTCCGAGGCTCTTCATGGCGCTCGGGCCCGTGATCGCGGGCCTCGGCGTGCTCGCCTACACGCGTTTGCCGCAGGACGTGAACTACTGGGTGGACGTCTTCCCGGCCCTGCTGGTCTTCGCGTTCGGGCTGTCACTCACCGTCGCGCCGCTGACGACGACCGTGCTCGCCGACGCAAGGGCCGGTGACGCCGGCGTCGCGTCGGGCGTGAACAACGCGGTCGCCCGCATCGCGGGACTGCTCTCGATCGCGATCCTCGGGATCGTGGCCGCCGGCGGCGGCGACCACCTCACCGTGCACGGCTTCCACGCGACGATGGGCGTCGTCGCCGGGCTGCTCGTCTGCGGCGGCCTGATCGGCGCGCTCGGGCTCCGCAACCCTCAGAGCTAAGAGCTGCTCGCGACGACGCGGGTTCCGGTCGCCTTGAAGCTCGCGTAGGCGTGCCCGCCTGTCCGGAGCCCGAGCCTGCGCAGCGAGTCGACCGTGATCTCGGCGCTCACGGGCCCGACCGTGACGCGGGCGCGGTTGCCGAGCTCGGTGATCGCCGTGATGGTTCCGTCGATCACGTTCAGCGCGGAGTCGTCGGGGCGCCCGGTCGAGATCGTGATGTCCCACGGGTACACGGCGAGCGTCCCGGCACCGGCTTCCGGGTCGCTCGTCAGGATCACGCTGCCGTCGTCGAGCTCGATCCCGGTCGTGCCGGAGCTCGTCTGGTGTGGTTGCCCATGCAGCAGGTTCGCGCCGGTGAACGAGGCGACGAACGCGTCGGCGGGCTCCGCGACGAGGTCGGCCGGGCTTCCCGTCTGTCGAAGCTCACCCTCGACGAGCACGCCGACGTGGCCGGCGAGCGCGGCGGCGTCCTCGAAGTCGTGCGTCACGAGCAGCGTCGGGATCTCGAGCCCGGCGAGGAGCTCCTGCAGCTCGGTGCGCACCTCGATCTTGGTATGGGCGTCGAGCGCCGAGAGCGGCTCGTCGAGCAGGAGGATCTCGGGATCGCGCGCCAGGGCGCGGGCGAGCGCGACGCGTTGCCGTTCGCCGCCCGAGAGACTGCCGGGGCGGGCGTCCTCGAGGCTCCGGATCCCGAAGCGGTCCAGGTACTCGTCGGCGGCGTGGCGGCGCGCGTACTCGATGTTCTGGCGGACGGTGAGGTGCGGGAAGAGCGCGTAGTCCTGGAAGACGAGCCCGACCCGCCGGTCCTCCGGTCGCGCGCAGACGCCACGGTCGGCGTCGAACCAGGTTTCCTCACCGCAACGAATCGATCCGGCGGCCGGCTCGACGAGGCCGGCGATCGCGTTCAGGACGGTGCTCTTGCCGGAGCCCGACGGGCCGACCAGCGCGACCGTCGAGTCGACCGTGAGGCTCAGGCAGAGCTGGAAAGCCCGAAGAGGGACAGTGACCTGTTCGAGGGTGACCGTTGCCATGAGAGAGCGATTCTGAGCGTTAGCAGGAGGAGGGCGCTGAACAGGACGAGCACGCCGCCCATCGCGACGGCCGTGTCGAAGTTGATGTCGAACTCGGCGTAGATCGCGAGCGGGAGCGTCTGGGTGACCCCTTGCAGGCTGCCGGCGAACATGATCGTCGCCCCGAACTCGCCGAGCCCGCGCGCGAAGGAGAGCGCGAGGCCGGCGATGAGCCCACCGCGGGCGAGCGGCAGCACGACGCGGAAGAACGTGCGGAGAGGCCCGGCGCCGAGCGTCCGCGACGCCGCGGTCAGGTGCGGATCGGTCGCCTCGAAGGAGGCGATCGCCTGGCGGATGTAGAGCGGACTGGCGACGTAGGCGACCGCGACCGTGACCGCGGTCTGCGTGAAGGGCAACGAGACTCCGAGCGCGTCCAGGCTGGAGCCGAGCAGGCCGTAGTGGCCGAGCGCCACGAGCAGTCCGATGCCGGCCACGGCCGGCGGCAGGACGAGCGGCAGCTCGACGAGGGTGACGGCGAGCGTGTGACCGGGGAAGCGGCGGGTGGCGAGCAGGTAGGCAGTCGGAGTGCCGAAGAGGAGGATCAGCGCCTGGGCGATGAGGCTCGTCTTGAGGCTCACGACGAGCGCGTCCGTGACGACCGGGTTCGAGAGCTGGTGGACCAGGTTCCCGGGCGTCGTGTGGACGAAGATCCCGACGATCGGCAGCGCGAGGAACGCGAGCGTGACGACCGCGACCGCGACGAAGAGGCCGAAGCCGAGCCTGCGCCTCATCCGCGCGCCCCCCGCCTACTTCTTCTTGACACGGGCCAGGAAGCCGTACTTGTGCAGCTTCTTCTGGCCTGCCTTGCTCAGCACCCGCTTGATGAACGCCTTGGCGGCGGACTTGTGGGTGCTGTGGGAGACGACGCAGATCCCGTACTGCACCTTCGGCTGCGCCCACGCGGGGATCGTGATCACGCGCACCTGGCCGGGCACGGTCTTCGCGTCCGTCGAGTAGACGAAGCCCGCATCGGCCTCCCCGAGCGCGACCTTGGCCAGGACCTCGCGCACGTCGGTCTCCTGGCTGACGACGTTCTTCAGGACGGCGTTCGTCAGGTTCATGTTCTTGAGGATCTGCAGCGTGTAGGTGCCGACCGGCACGCCCGGCGCCGCGATGTCGATCTTCACGCCCGGCTTCGTCAGGTCGTAGATGTTGTGGACGTGAGCCGGGTTCTGTTTCGGGACCACGATCACGAGCCGGTTCCGGGTGAAGACGACAGGCTTCGAGCACAGCCCGTTCTGGAAGAGCTGCGTCGGGAGCGTCATGTTGGCCGAGGCGAACACGTCCGCCGGCGCGCCCTGGGTGATCTGCGCCGCGAGCGCGTTCGAGCCGCCGAAGGAGTACTGCTCGTTCGGATCGATGGCGGGGAAGACGTTCGTCAGCGATGCGGCCGCGTAGACCGTGATCTGCGTGCGCGCCGCTGAGGCCGTCCCGCCGGCCGGTACCGCGAGCAGGACGAGCAGAGCGACGACGGTCAGGAGCGCGAGGCGGCTGCGGCGGCTGGACACGGGCGAGACCCCTTTCGGCTAGCTCTGGATGATCACGTTGGTGGACTTGACGATGGCGGTGGCCGCCATCCCTTCCTTCAAGCCCAGCTCCTGGACCGCGTCCCGGGTGACGATCGCGACGAGGCGCACCGGGTCGGAGACGACGAACTCCACCTGCGCCATCAGGCCGTCGACCTCGATCGAGGTCACGGTCGCCCGGAAGCGGTTGCGGGCGCTGATATGCGTCCCCTGGCCGTCGCCGCGCAGCCGGTCGATCTCCGCGGCCGACACGACCCGCCGGTTGCTCCGGTCGCGCTTGACCTTGATCCGGCCCGCCCGGTCCCAGCGGCGCAGCGTGTCGACACTGATCCCGAGTGCCGCTGCCGCCTCGCTAGCCGTGTATTGCTGCTTCGCCATCGTCAGCTCTCGAACTCGCCCAAGACGTCCGACACGGCTCCGATCTGGAGCGCCGGCGCGAACGCCTCGCCGATCACCGGCCGGCCGCTGAGGCCGCCGAGCGCGCCCTGGTGCTGGGCCTCGTTCGCGGCGATCTGCCCGATCGGCAGCCGTAGCTCCGGAGTCTCGACGTTCTCGATCGCGCCCACGTACGCGCCGACCATCAGGTGCTCGAGCCGCCACGCGAGCGTCAGGATCGAGGCGTGGCTGCGAAAGCTCCCCTTCGGGTAGCGGAAGTCGATGTCGGCCGAGGTCGCGGGTGTCCCCCCGGCCCCCGTCAGCAGGTTCGCGAGCTGGGTGTAGTGCGCGTTCTCGTCCGCCTTGATCTGGCGGAGCAGGGAGCGCGCTTCGTGGCGCAGTTTCCGGCTCGCCAGCGCTCTCGACTGGAAGTCGACAGCCAGGAGCTCGGCCGCGATCAGCAAGCGCAGGTAGGCCAGGTCGCCGGTGGGAGGCGTGTCTGCCCAGGCAGCCGGTGCGACGGCTGCCAGCCCCGACGCCGACACGAGCAGCGCCCCGCCGCCGACCGCACCACGCCGCAAGAACCCCGACCTGTTCATCCCCGTCGTCACGACTCGCCTTGCTCCCCGTCTCGAATGCCGATGCAATACCTAGCTGCGAGTCGGCAGCATACACCGGCTATCTCAGGGGTCCGACTGATTGCCTAAGTCACGCGCGTTGCGCGATAGGCGGTGACGACGAACGGCAGCCGCAGCCGGCCGCCGCCGCTCACGGACTCGTCGGCGTCGAGCAGCCCCGCAACCGCCGCGAGGACGCGTCGGCGCTCGTCCTCGGGCAGTGCGGCGACACCCGAGTAGGACAGCAGATGGTCGCCAAGGGCCTCCCGCTGCAGCTCGTGTACGTGCTCGAACTGCGCCCGCTCGACGTCCCGGAAGAGACCGGTCGCGGCCAGCTCGGCTGCCCAGTCGCGCCTTCGCCAGCGCGGTCCGGGGCCGCGCGCCTGAGCCGCATGGACCGTCGCGCCCAGGCGGGCGACGGCCGGGTGCCGATCGTCGCGGTGGTTCCAGCCGAAGGCGAAGCGGCCGCGGGCGCGCAGCACGCGGTGGATCTCCGGCAGCGCGCGCTCGAGCTCGAACCAGTGGAGGCTCGAGCCGGCCACGACCGCGTCCGCCACCCCGTCGTCGAACGGGATCGCCTCGGCCGAGCCCTCTACCCCCTCGAGCTCGAGCCCGCGCAGGACGGCGAGCATCCGCGGATCCGGCTCGACCGCCACGACCCGCTCCCCGAGCGGGGCCAGCGCCCGGGTGAGCTTGCCGGTGCCGGCTCCGAGCTCGACGACGAGCTCCGCACCGTCGGGGACGAGCCACCGCGCCGCCTCCTGCGGCCACGCCGGACGGGCCCGCTCGTACGCGTC
Source organism: uncultured Actinomycetes bacterium (assembly GCA_963796555.1). Classification (GTDB taxonomy): domain Bacteria; phylum Actinomycetota; class Thermoleophilia; order Gaiellales; family Gaiellaceae; genus Palsa-739. Next base: position 183,168 of record CAWCLZ010000006.1, read on the forward strand.
TGCATGCGCTCCGAACGTCAGCCGCCGTGGAGTCATCGCCACGCAGACCTCCTTTAGCGGATCTGGACGAGCTTCGCCGGCGCGTGCTCGACCTGGAGGGTCGTGTGCCCGAGGCCGAAGCGTTCGTGCAGGAGCGCCTCCAGCTCGCGCCGGATGCCGTGGCAGTCGGCTCCCGGCTCGACGAGCACGTGGGCCGAGAGCGTCGGGAACTCTGTCGTGACCTCCCAGACGTGGAGGTCGTGCACCTCCACGACCCCCGGCAGCGAGGCCATGGCCGTCCCGATCTCCTCCACCGGCAGTCCCGCCGGCGCGATGTCGAGCAGCACCCGGCCGGAGTCGCGCAGCAGCCGCCACGAGGCGCGCAGCATGAGCCCCGCGACGAGCAGCGCCGCCACGGCGTCGGCGCGCACCCAGCCGGTGCCGAGGATCACCGCGCCGGCGATCGCGGTCGCGATGAAGGCGAACAGGTCGTTGAGGACGTGCTGGTAGCTCCCCTCGATGTTGAGCGACTCCCGGTTCGCGCCCGCAAGCTGCCAGGTGGCGGCGAGGTTGACCCCGATCCCGACGAGGGCGACGACGAGGACCACGCCGCCGTCGGTCGGCGGCGGGGTGACGAGACGCCGCACGGCGCCGTAGACGATCAGGCACGCGAGGACGAGCAGCGCGGCGCCGTTCGCCTGCGCCGAGAGGATCTCCGAGCGGCGCAGCCCGAAGGTGCGGTTGCCGCTTGCCGGCTGAGCCGCGAGCCGCAGGACGACGAGCGCCATCACGAGCGCTCCGGCGTCGGTGAGCATGTGCGCCGCGTCGGAGAGCAGCGCGAGCGAGTGCCCGAGGATGCCGGCGACGACCTCGCCGGCCATGAAGACGAGGATCAGCGCGAGCGCGATGCCGAGGCGGCGCGCGTCCTCGCCGCCTCCGTGCCCATGCCCGTGCGCATGGTCGTGCATCTACCAATCATGCCGTGGGGCTCAGCACCTCGTTCGCGAGTGTCCGGCCCCACTCCCACGCACGCTCGAGCTCGCCTTCCTCGAGCGGGCCTTCGATCCCCGTCACGAAGAAGCTCCCGGGCTCGACGGCCAGCGCGTAGCCGTGCCGCCGCAGCCGCCGCGCCATCCCGTGGGCGGCCGAGCCGACGAGCAGTTCGGGCTTGTGCGCGCGGGTGTCGAAGACGGCCATGCGCGGGCCGCCGCGCGGCGGCAGCCGGTCGATCCAGTCGCGGGCGCCGATCCCGGGCTCGCCACCGTCTCCGCGCTGGTCGATCGCACCCTGGCGCGACCGCGCGCTCGAGAGGCCGTGCACGTGCGTCGGCGCGCCGAGGACCACGAGGTCGACGTGGACGAGCGAAGGCAGTGGGTCGTTCACCGAGACGATCTCGACCTCGCTCTCCGGCGCGACCGCAGCCGCGACCTTCTCCGCGATCCGCTGCGTGTTCCCGAACCACGACTCGTAGACGACGAGCGTTCTCATCGCACACCTCCTGCACTCTTTTCCCCGGACGGTCGCAGCGCGGTGGAACCGCCGCATCGGTGCGTGTGCGGATCCGCTTGCCCAAATACCGCACCTAACATAGGATTTAGGCATGGCTCAACTTCCGGCGTCCGAGACCCACGACCTCACCTCCGCCGTCCAGGACTACGCGAAGGCGATCTACACGCTCGAGTCCCGTGACGGCGAAGCCTCGACCACCGGCCTCGCGAGCCTGCTCGAGGTCCGCCCCGCCTCCGTCTCGGGGATGCTGCACAAGCTCTCGGCGCTCGGGCTCGTCGAGCACGAGCGCTACCGCGGCGTCCGCCTGACCAAGCGCGGGCGGCGCGTCGCGCTCGAGGTGATCCGCCACCACCGGCTCGTCGAGCTCTTCCTCGTCGAGAGCCTCGGCATGACGTGGGACGAGGTGCACGCCGAGGCCGAAGTGCTGGAGCACGCGCTGTCGGAGGAGCTCGAGGAGCTGATCGCCGCCAAGCTCGGCGACCCGACCGTCGACCCGCACGGCGACCCGATCCCCAGCCGCGAGCTGAAGCTCGCCGAGACGCCGGCGCCTGCGCTCGCCGAGCTCGAGCCCGGCGAGACGGCGACCTTCGTCCGGATCTCGGACAGCGAGCCCGAGATGCTCCGCTTCCTCGGCGAGCGCGGCATCGTGCCCGGCGCGCGGCTCGAGCTCGTCGAGCGCCAGCCGTTCGACGGGCCGCTCTTCGTCCGCGTCGGCAAGGACACCCACGTCCTCGGCGCGACGCTCGCCCGCGCGATGCGTGTCGAGAGGAAGGCGACATCCTGAGCGACGAGGCCTACCGGACCTTCCGGCCGGGCGCGACACCGCTCCACACGATCGTCGCCCGCGGCCGGGCGCGAGCAATGCTCACGATGCTGGGGCCGGCCTTCGTCGCGGCGGTCGCGTACGTCGATCCCGGCAACTTCGCCACCAACATGGCCGGCGGAGCGCGCTACGGCTACCTCCTGCTCTGGGTCGTGCTCGCCGCGAACCTCATGGCGATGCTCATCCAGCACCTCTCCGCGAAGCTCGGCGTGGTCACCGACCGGAACTTGCCGGAGCTGTGCCGCGAGCAGTACCCGCGGCCGGTCGCGTGGGGCCTTTGGATCCAGGCCGAGGTGATGGCGATGGCGACCGATGTCGCGGAATTCATCGGCGCCGCGCTCGGCCTCAACCTTCTCTTCGGCGTGCCGCTCCTGCCCGCCGGCCTCATCACCGGCGTGATCGCCTTCGCCCTGCTCGAGCTGCAGCGCCACGGCTTCCGACGCTTCGAGCTCGCGATCACCGCGTTCCTCGGGCTCATCCTGCTCGGCTTCCTCTACGAGACGCTGAAGATCGGACCCTCGGCGGACGGCGCCGCGCAGGGGCTCATCCCCCACTTCGACGGGCTCGGCTCGATCTATCTCGCCGTCGGGATCATCGGCGCGACCGTCATGCCGCACGTCATCTACCTCCACTCGGCGCTGATGAACGGACGGACGCCGGTGCGCAACGAGGCTGAGCGAAGACACGTGCTGCGCTTCGAGCGAATCGACGTGATCGTGGCGCTCAGCCTGGCCGGTCTCGTGAACATGGCGATGCTCTGCGTGGCCGCCAAACTCTTCCACGACCGCCCGGGCTGGTCGCACGTGGACACGCTGCAAGGCGCGCACGCCGGCTTTTCCCACCTGGTCGGAGGAACGGCGGCGCTCACCTTTGCGGTGGCGCTGTTCGCGTCCGGGATCTCGTCCTCGAGCGTCGGCACCTACGCGGGCCAGGTCGTGATGGCCGGCTTCGTCAACCTGCGCCTGTCGCTGCTCGTCCGGCGCGGGCTGACGATGATCCCGGCGCTCATCATCCTCGCGATCGGCGTCAGCCCGACTAGCGCGCTCGTGCTCAGCCAGGTCGTGCTCTCCTTCGGGATCCCGTTCGCCCTCGTCCCGCTGCTCCTGCTGACGAGCCGGCGGGACGTGATGGGCGCTTACGTCAACCGGCTGCCGACCATCGTCGTCGCAGGTGCGGTCGCCACTTTGATCAGCGCGCTCAACGTCTTCCTGCTCGCGCAGGCCGTCGGGCTGACCTAATTGCGCGACCCGGCGATCACGCCGGTGTCGAACCCCATCCAGTGCATGCGGCCGAGCAGCCGCGCGTGCTCGACCTTGAAGCAGCGGTCCATCACGACGGCGAGACCGCCCTCCTGTGCGATCCGCGCGCCCTCGGGACTGATCACGCCGAACTGCAGCCAGAGCGCGGCCGCGCCGACCTCGACCGCTTCGCGCGCGAGGTCGGGGACGGCGACGGGATCGCGGAAGACGTCGACGACGTCGATGTGCTCGGACACGTCGCGCAGGCTCGGGTAGACCTGCTCGCCGAGGATCCGCTCCTCGTTCGGGTTGACGGGAATCACGCGGTAGCCGTGCCGCTGCAGGTAGTAGCCGACGAAGTGGCTCGCGCGCAGCTCGCTCGCCGAGAGCCCGACGATCGCGACGGTGCGCGCGTTGAGGACGAGCTCCTGCATCGTGCGCCGGTCCTGGAACTCGTTCACGCCGTGACGGCCGAGCCGCGCGCCGCACGCAGGCCGCGCTCGAGATCCCACACGAGGTCGTCCACGTCCTCGAGCCCTACGGAGAGCCGCACCGTCCCGGGCGCGACGCCCGACGCGGCGAGCTCCTCGTCCGAGAGTTGGCGGTGCGTCGTCGAGGCGGGATGGATGACGAGGCTCTTCGTGTCGCCGACGTTGGCGAGGTGGCTCCAGAGCGAGAGCGCCTCGATGAAGCGGCGCCCGCCCTCGCGTCCGCTCTCGAGGTCGAACGAAAAGACCGAGCCGGCACCGCGCGGCAGGTAGCGCTCGACGAGCGGGCGGTACGGGCTGTCGGCGAGCGCGGGATGCCGCACCGCGCCGACGCCCGGCTGCTCGCGCAGCCACTCCGCCACCGCGAGTGCGTTCGCAACGTGGCGGTCCATCCGCACCGCGAGCGACTCCAGCCCGAGCACGAGCAGGAACGCGTTGAACGGGGCCAACACCGCACCGAAGTCGCGCAGCGTCTCGGACCGCAGCTTCATCAGCAGCCCGTAGACGCCGAACGTCTCGTGGAACTTGAGGCCGTGGTACGCGGCCGACGGATCGGCGATCGCCGGAAAGCGTCCGTTCGACCAGTCGAAGGTGCCGGAGTCGACCACGGCGCCCGCGATCGTCGTCCCGTTCCCGGCGATGAACTTCGTGGCCGAGTGGATGATCAGGTCGGCGCCGAACTCGAGCGGCCTGCAGAGGTACGGCGTGGCAAACGTGTTGTCCACGATGAGCGGCGCACCGACCTCGTGGGCGACCGCCGCGGCGAGGGAAATGTCGAGCACGTTGCCGCCGGGGTTCGCGATCGTCTCCGCGAACAGGGCTTTCGTGTCGGGCGTGACGGAGCGGCGCCAGCCGTCGGGGTCGTCCATGTCGACCCAGTCGAGGCTGATCTGGAGCTTGCGCGCGAGGTGGTTGAGCTGCGCGGTCGAGCCGCCGTAGAGCGCCTTCGCCACCGCGATCCGGTCGCCCGGCTCGAGCAGCGCGAAGAAGAGCCCGGCCTGCGCGGCGAGCCCGCTGGCGAACGCGACGGCGCCGACGCCGCCTTCGAGGTTCGCGAGGCGCTCCTCGAACGCGGCCACGGTCGGATTCATGATCCGGCTGTAGACGTTGCCGTACTCCTGCAGGTTGAAGTACGCCGACGCCGACTCCGTGTCCTCGAAGACGAACCCCGCGGTCTGGTAGATCGGCGTCGCGCTCGCGCCGGTATACGGATCGGGCCGTTGCCCGGAGTGGACGGCGCGGGTGTCGAACCCGAACTCGCGCAGCGCCTCGTCCATCGAGCCAGCGTAACGAGAACGACCACGCCGAAGACGCCTGGGGCCGAGCCCACGCGTACCCTGGGCTACGTGATCACGGTCTCCTGCGAAGCGTGCGGCTGGGTCGCGATCACGGGCCAGCCCGTGAACGACGTCTGGCGTGAGCACGAGGCGGGCTGTCCCGCCGTCGGCGGTGCCGTTCGTCACCTGCCGGATCCGCCGCCGGTGCGTCGCCTGCTGCCGCAGGTGAACCTCTGCCGCCACCGGGCGGTGCGCCGTCAGATCGCCGTGACTCCCGCGGGCGTGAAGAAGTACGCGGTCATGTGCGAGCTCTGCGGCCGCCTCGTCGGCTGACCGTCGCCGCGGTTACGACTCGCGGTAGACGATGCGACCGCGGCTCAGGTCGTACGGCGAGAGCTGGATCTTGACCCGATCGCCCGGGTTGATGCGGATCCGATACCGGCGCATGCGGCCGGACGTGTAGCCGAGCGTCTCGTGCCCGTTGTCGAGGACAACCCGGTGCTGTCCGCTCCGGAACGACTCGACCACCGAGCCCTCGACCTCGATCTTCTCTTCCTTGTCCGCCATGAAACCTCCGACTCCGGCCCGACCCACCGGTGATACGAAAAGCCCCGCAGCAGCGGGGCTTTTCCAGTAGCGGGGGCAGGATTTGAACCTGCGACCTCCGGGTTATGAGCCCGGCGAGCTACCTGACTGCTCCACCCCGCGTCGCTCCGGCGATTGTAGCATCGCCCGGATGTGGGATTGGGCGATCTGGGGCGCGCTGATCGTCGTCGCGCTGGTGGGAATCGCAGCGCTCGCGTGGTTCGCCGTGCACGTGCGGAGTGCGTGGCGCGGCGCGCGTGCGACGAACCGCGAGACTCTGCGCCGACTCGACGAGTTCGCCGGCAAGGCCGAGGCTGTCTCCGAGAAGCTCGCGGCCACGGGCGACACGACGGCCCAGTTGGAGGGAAGCCTCGAGCAGCTGCACGTCTCGCTCGCGCAGCTCGCCGTCCTGCGCGCGGCGCTCGGCGAAGTGGACAGCACCGTCGGGCGGGTCGCCGCCTACCTTCCCCGCAAGTGATCGTCGCGGCGGTAGACCTCGGGACGAACACGACGCGCCTGCTCGTGGCAGAGATCGAAGACGGGCGGGTCGAGGAGCTGCACCGCGAGGCGCGGATCACGCGCCTCGGCGAGGGTGTCGACGCGCGCGGCCGCCTCCTCCCCCTGCCGATCGCCCGTGTCCGCAACGCCCTCACCGACTACCGCCGCACCGCCGAGTCGCTCGGCGCCGAGCGCACGCTGCTCGTCGCCACGAGCGCCGTCCGCGACGCCGAGAACGGCGAGGCGTTCCTCGGCGAGATCGAGTGGAGCTACGGGTTCACGACGCAGCTGCTGTCGGGCGCCGAGGAGGCGGGGCTCACGCGTCGCGGCGTCGGCGAGCTCAGGACGTCCACGCTGCTCGTCGACATCGGCGGCGGGTCGACCGAGCTCGTCCTCGGCGACTTCGAGACGAGCCTGCCGCTGGGCACCGTCCGCTGCACCGAGCGCCACGGCGAGGACGTCGAGGCGCTCACGGCGGCGGCCCGCAAGTTGCTGCCCGAGCTCCGGCCGGCAGACGCGGTCAGCGTTGCCGCAACGATCACGACGCTCGCCGCGCTCGATCTCGGGCTCGAGGAGTACGACCGCGCGCGCGTGCACGGACACATCCTCACGCGCGACGGCGCGCGGACGCAGCTCGAGCGGCTCGCCGCCCTGCCCCTGGAGGAGCGGCGGCGCGTGCCGGCACTCGACCCGGACCGGGCGCCCGTCATCGTCGCCGGCGCCTCGGTCCTGCTCGCGATCCTCGACCGGTACGGCCTCGACTCGATCCGCGCCAGCGAGCGGGACCTGCTCGACGGCGCCGCGCTCGCAGCCGCCGAGCTGCCGGAGCCGGAAGAGGGCGCTGCGCCTCCCGGCGCCTACACCTGCTGCTAGAGGACGACTGAGCCGGGCTCGGGCTCGCCCTCGGACGGCTCGTCCTCGGCGAGGCGCCGCTGGACGACGGCGCGCGACAGGACGCCGACGAGGCGGCCGCCCTCCTCGACGACGGGGACACGCTCGAGATCCTGCTCCTCGAGGAAGCGGAAGGCGCCCTCGAGCTCGAGGCCGGCGTCGAGGGTGACGTTCGGCGGCTCCGCGATCTCGCGCAGGCTCACGACACCTGGATCGAGGCCGGCGGCCACGACCTCGCGAACGAGCGTCTTCCGCGTCACCACACCGAGCAGGCGCCCGTCGTCCTCGGTGACGAAGATCGCCCGAACCTCGGTGCTGTCGGCGAGCAGCCGTCCCGCGTCCTGCGCGCGCGCGGCCGCACCGAGCGTCGTCGGCTCGGGCACCATCGCGTCGCGGACGGTCTCGGGGCTCACGTGCGCATTCTCGCGTTTACGGGTAGATGCCGCGAGCCTCGAGCGCTGCGGCGACCTCGCGGATCGCCGCGACCATCGCCGCCTGGCGAAGCGTGATGCCTTTGTCCTCGGCCACCGCATAGACGCGGTCGAATGCGTCGGTCATCTTGTCGGAGAGCTTGCGCCGGATCTCGTCGCGGTCCCAGAACAGCCGTCCGAGATCCTGCACCCACTCGAAGTACGAGACCGTGACGCCGCCGGCGTTCGTGAGGATGTCCGGCACGACGGTGATGCCGCGCTCGCCGAGGATCTCGTCGGCCTCGATCGTCGTCGGCCCGTTCGCACCCTCGATCACGAGCGAGGCGTGGACGCGGTCGGCGTTCGCGCTGGTCAACTGGTCCTCGCGGGCGGCGAGGACGAGGACGTCGCAGGGGAGCTCGAGGAGCTGCTCGTTCGTGATCCGCTCGCAGCGGTCATAGCCCGCGAGCGAGCCGTGCTCGGCGACGTAGGCGTGAAGGGCGGGGACGTCGAGGCCGGCCTCGGAATGAACGCCGCCCGACACGTCCGAGACCGCGATCACGCGGGCGCCACGCTCGTGCAGCTCCGACGCGGCGACACCGCCGACGTTGCCGAAGCCCTGCACGACACAGGCGCGGCCGGCGAGCTCGTAGCCGAGCCGCCTCGCGGCCTGCTCGGTCACCATCACGACGCCGGCGCCGGTCGCCTCGCGGCGGAAGACGGAGCCGCCGATCGAGATCGGCTTGCCGGTGACGACCTCCGGCACGGCGTAGCCGCTCTGCATCGAGTACGTGTCCATCATCCAGGCCATCGTCTGCTCGTTCGTGGCCATGTCGGGCGCCGGGATGTCGGTGTGCGGGCCGATCTCGCGGATCAGCTCGGACGTGAAGCGGCGCGTGAGCTTCTCGAGCTCGCGCTGTGAGAGCGCCTGCGGGTCGCAGCGGATACCGCCCTTCGCGCCGCCGTACGGAAGGCGCAGGAGCGCGCACTTCCACGTCATCCAGGTCGCGAGCGCGGCGCACTCGCCGAGCGAGACCTCCGGGTCGTAGCGCATGCCGCCCTTAGTCGGGCCAAGCAGGGTGGAGTGCTGGACGCGGTAGCCCGGGAAGATCTGCATCGTTCCGTTGTCGCGGCGAAGCGGAACGCTGACGATGACTGCGCGCTCGGGGAAGCTGAGCCGCTCGGCGACCATGTCCGAGACGTCGGCGTAGGGCAACGCCTGCTCGTACTGGGCGCGCGCCATGCGGAACAGGTGCGTGTCCCACTCGAGGACCGGCTCCGTCGGCGACGTATCCAGCTCGGACACTCGCCGGAGTGTACGGCCGGGCGTCGATCGGCGGCTCCGCTGGGCGACCGGCGCGGTGGCCCGCTGGGGCCACCCCGCGCCACCACCCACTTTCGAGCCTAACGGGAGAGGCTGCGCGTGTCCGTGACGGAATCGTCGCGGGATGCTGACGGCTCGGATTCGTCGAGGGCCGCCGGCCCGAGCATGCTCTGCCCCTCCATGTCGGCGGGCACGGGCTCGCCGAGGAGCTCGAGCAGTGTCGGCGCCACGTCGTGCAGGGCGCGCTGCGGCCCCGGCCCCGGCGGCACGCCGTCGGCCGCGAGCACGTAGAGCCCTTCGTGCGCATGGTTGGCGTCGTCCGGCCCGGTGTCGTTCTCGAAGACGTGCACCGTCCCGGTCCCGACCTGGCCGACGCTCCGCCAGTAGAGGTCGCCGAAGTAGACGAGGAGGTCGGGCGCGATCCCGCGCGCCTCGGCGTAGAGGTCTTCAGGCCGGTGCGCGACCGTGCCGATCAGGCGGCCCTGGTCGTCGCCGAGCGCCTCGAGCTTCTCCTTCAGCTCGTTCCGCACGCGCTCGTAGTCGTCCGGGGAGACGATCCCCTCCGGCTCGCGTCCCTGGACGTTGAGGAAGAGGCGGCAGTAGTAGCCGCCCTCGCCCCATGCGACTGTGCGCGACCAGTCGATGAGGTCGGGCGTGAGGCGCGTCGGCTCGGTTGGCTCCTCGCGCAGTACGAGGTACCCCTCGCGGCGCAGCCATTCGTTGACACAGATGCCGCCGTCCATCCTCTTCGCCCCGTGGTCCGAGACGACGAGCACTGCCGTGTCGTCGTCCGCGAACCGGAGCAGGCTCGCGATCTTCGAGTCGAGCCGCTTGTAGTAGTCGAGCATCGCGTGCTCGTAGGGATTGCCCGGCTCGAACAGCCGGTGCTCGGAGTCGGTGAAGCGCCAGAAGCCGTGGTGGATGCGGTCGGTGCCCATCTCGACCATGAAGAACAGGTCCCACGGCCGCGTCTCGAGCAGATGCTCGGCGAGGCGGAACCGCTTCTCGGTCATCTCCTCGATCTGGTCGAGCAGGCGGTCCTTCTCCTCCGAGCGGAAGTTCTCGACGTCGACCATGTAGTTCCCGACGACCTGCTCGATCTCGTCCTTCAGCTCGGGCGGATACGTGTAGCGGCTCGTCCGCGGGTCGGGAGTGAGGAAGCACGAGACCATCTCCCCCTTCACGCGGCTCGGCGGGTAGGTCTGCGGCACGCCGAGCACGATCACGTCGCGCTCCCGCGCCGAGAGGATGTCCCACACGCGCGGCACGCGCACGGCGCGCGAATCGGCGAACTCGAGCTGGTCGTACGAGTGGTCGCGCCGGTTGCGGAAGCCGTAGAAGCCGAGCGAGCCGGGGCTCCGCGACGACGTCATCACCGACCACGCCGGCACCGTGATCGGCGGATCGCAGGAGCGGAGCACGCCGAACGCGCCACGCTCGGTGAGCGAGCGGATCGTGGGCAGCTCCGGCAGCCAGCGGTCGAAGACGAACTGGGGTGCCGCGCAGTCGAGCCCGATCACGAGGACGCGCTTGGAGCTCACAACGGGATGACCACGCGTTGACTGGATGCGATGGGCGAGTGCGATGCAAGGACGCAGGGAGCGGGAAGAGCAGCGCTATTCACGCGACTGAGGACGCCGCAGCGCGCCGCACAGCGTGTCCAGGCGACCCGTGCGTCATTTCGTTGTGAGCTCTTAGCCATCGGACCCAGGCTAGTCGCGCGGCAGCCCGAAGCGTTCAGCTGCCAGGCGAGCGAGCTCGCCCGCGGCGAGACAGATGCCCCCGCGCTCGCCGACGGCTTCGATCAGCTCGAAGTAGAGCCGGTCCCAGCCGCGGGCGCTGGGCGCGTCGAACCGCTCCGGATGCCAGAGGATCGAGAAGGCGCCGCCGTGCTCGGCCGCCCAGTCGAGCAGCGCAAGCACGCGCGGCTTCGCGTCCGCCGCCGAGAGCCCCGCGTAGCGCTCCTCGGCGAGCGTCGCGTCCATCACGGCCAGCGGCACCTCGACGAGGTCGGCGGGACGATCGCGCACGAAGTCCCACGGACGGAAAGGGTGTGCGACGCCGGCGCGGAAGCCGAGCGCGTCGGGGAAGCCAAGCGACGTGTCGTAGCGGAAGCCGATCCCGGCGAGCGGCGCGAGGTTCCGGTGCGGATCGACGCGGAGGTAGTGGTAGCGGTGCCCGATCAGCGGCCCGTCGAGCTGCGCCAGCAGCAGACGTTCGCGTGCCAGCCGGTCGAGATCCTCGGCGGCGAGGTAGCTGCCGTGGAGGCCCACCTCTGCGTCGGCCGTGAGCAGCGTCTCGACGAGCCGCGGCCGGAGTCTGTCGTAGGCCTCAGGCGCCGCGCCGTCGGCCCGGTGAGCGTGGCCGGCCATCAGGAAGAACGTCGAGCGGGCGCCGTGCGCACGCTCCTCGGCGGCGATCTCCGCAAAACGCCAGTTGGGGTCGGTTCGGCGGAGCTTGTGCAGCGGCACGCGCGCAAGCCCGCGCGCCTCGTGCACGGCCTGCCCGGCCCGGCCTGCGAGGGCATGACTCTTCAGCCGCGCGGCCGCGCCGCGCACGCCGATCCGCGTCCAGCGCCAGGGAACGTCGACGTCGTGGGTGAGCGCGACGGCGAACCGCGCGCCCCGATAGAGCGGCGGCTCGGCGCCGAGCTCCCGCCGCAGCCGCTCGAGCGGCGGATCGAGGGGGTCGAGACACGAGGAAGCGGCGAGAAAGCGTCCGTGCCGGTCGAGCTCGGCCCCCCGCTCCTCGACCCTGGCCAGGTGGAAGAACGCCGCCGCGAGGTCGTCTCCTTGCGGCAGCTCGCCGCGCTCGACGGCCTCCCACGCCTCCGGCCGATAGGGCATGTCCTCACCAAGACGCACGTGGGACGCTCCCACTGTGTCGAGCACCCAGCGCGCCCGCTGCTCGACGGAAGCGGGGATCGCCACGGCGCGAGTGTAGTGCCGCACGCGGATTGGCCCTCCAGGCAGCGGGCTACCATCGGCCCCGTGAGCAGCGTGCAAACGCCGGCCCGGCCGAGTGGCGCTCCTGACGCCGGAGACGGACGGTCGCAGTCGCTCGCCTCCCAGCTGCTCGAGCTGAGCCGCCATTCGGTGATCTACGGCATCGGCGGGCTCATGTCGCGCTTCCTCGCGGTCTTCATGCTGCCGCTCTACACGAGCTACGTCTCCGCGGGGGACTACGGCCGGATCGAGCTCCTCATGTCACTAATGGCCGTCGTGGTCGTGGTGGTCCGGGGCGGCGCCAACTTCGGCTTCATCCGCTTCTACTTCCTGGACAAGGCCCCCGACTACCGGCGCCGGCTCGTCCGTACCGTCTTCTGGGCGCAGATGGCCTATTCCACTCTGGCGCTGGCCTTCTGCATCCTGTTCGCGTCGCAGATCGCCGATGGGCTGGGCATCAACGAGGGCCGCAATCTGCAGGGGAGCGGCACGAGCCTCGTCATCGCCACGGCCGTTCTGCTCTGGGTCAACGTCAACTACGCCCAGATGACGAACCTCTTCCGGGCGGAGAAGCGGTCGGTCGCGTTCACCATCGCGACGCTCTTGAACATCGGCATCACCGTGCCGCTCACGGTGATTCTCGTCGTCGTCTACAAGCAGGGCCCGCTCGGGATCATCGTCGGCAACCTCAGCGGCACGCTGGTTGTGTTCATCGCGCTGCTCGGCTACCGCCGCGAGCAACTCGGCCTCCAGTTCGACCGGCACCTCCTGCATCAGGTGAACCGCTTCGGGTTCCCGCTCATGGCGGCGGGGCTCGCGATGTGGGTGACGAACTTCGGCGACCGCTTCATGCTCAGCAAGCTCCTGCACGGCCAGTACCGGCTCGACGAGCTCGGGCAGTACTCGCTCGCCTACAAGATCGCCTCGGCGATGGTGCTCCTCTTCACCGCCTTCCAAGTCGCCTGGCCCGCCTTCGCCTACTCGATCGAGGACGAGAGCCAGGCGAAGCGCGCCTACTCCTACATCCTCACCTACCTGATGTTCCTCGCCGCCTGGGCCGCCGTCGGCCTGAGCCTCTTCGCGCCGTGGATCGTTCGTCTGCTCGGGAAGAAGCCGAGCTACTGGCCGGCCGCCAACGCGATCCCGGCGCTCGCCTACTCGAGCGTCTTCTTCGCCGGCTTCATCGTCGTCACGATCGCCACCGGCCGCATGCGTCAGACGAAGTTCAACTGGGTCGCCGCGACGATCGCCGCCGTCTTCAACTTCACGCTGAACCTCTTGCTGATCCCGGCCTACGGCATGGTCGGAGCCGCGTACGCCACGCTCGCCGCGTACGCCCTCCTGATGCTCGTGCGCACGTGGAACGCGCAGCGGATCTACCGGATCGACTACCAGTGGCGGCGCGTCGTGAGCATCCTCGTCGTCGCGGGCGTGCTGACCGGAATCGGCGAGGCGCTGCCCAACTCCATCCCCCTGGCGCTCGGCCTCACGGCGCTGTTCCCGCTTCTGCTCGCGCCGCTCGGCTTCTACCTGCCGGCCGAGCGGAGGCGGCTGAGACGACTGCTTCCGGCCCATAACTAGACTCGCGCGGATGTCTGAGCAGGGCACGGCCGTGGTGGTCGAAGTCGCGTGGGTGAACGGCCTGGCGGCGATCCGTTCCCTCGGCCGGCAGGGGCTGCGCGTGCTCGCCGTCGACAATCGGACGTACGCGCTCGGCCTGCGCTCGCGCTACGCGGAGGCGCGGCTCGCGCCCGACCCGCTCGACGACGAGGACGGCTTCATCGAGGCGCTCCAGGCGATCGCCGAGGAGACCGACGACGTTCTGCCGGTCTTCCCGACCCACGACGAGCACCTGAACGCGATCGCGCGCCACGCCGACGTGCTCGGCGAGCGCTACCGCTTCCCGTTCCCGGGCTGGGACGTGTTGGAGAAGATCCAGAGCAAGCGCCACCAGCTCGAGACCGCCGAAGCGGCCGGCGTCCCGGTCCCGCGCACGCTCTATCCGGGCTCGGCCGAGGAGGCGCGCGCCGCCGGCGAGGAGGTCGGCTTCCCGCTCGTGGTCAAGCCGTCGGCGAACGTCGGCTTCCGGCGCAGCCACAAGCGCCAGCTCTTCCGCTGCGAGACGCCCGCCGAGCTCGAGCGCGCGTACGAGGCCGCCGCTCCGTACGAGCCGATGGTGCAGGAGCTGATCCCGTCGGGGCCCGAGGAGATGTACACGCTCGGCAGCTACCTCGACTCGGGCGGCGAGGCACTCGGTCTCTTCTCGGGACACAAGCTCAGCCAGACGCGCGGCTACATGGGCAGCGCACGGGCCGGGGAAGCGCTCTGGGTGGACGAGGTCGTCGAGCACGGACTCGCGCTCCTGCGGGCGCTCGGCTTCCACGGCATCTCTCAGGTCGAGCTCATGCGCGACCCGCGCGACGGCCGGTACAAGCTGCTGGAGGTGAACCCGCGCCTGTGGCAGTGGCACAGCCTCGCCGCCGCGTGCGGAGTCGATCTCCCCTGGATCGCGTACCGCGACCTCGTCGGCGACCCGCTGCCACCGGTGCGGATGCACGGCGACGGCAAGCGCTGGGCGATCACGCTCATGGCGGGCTCGGGCCGCGCGCTCGAGCGGCCGCCGTACGTCGATGCCGTCTTCGCACGGGACGACCCGAAGCCGGCGCTCGTGCAGATCGGCCGCCATGCGGTGCGCGGCGTCCGGACCCTGACCGGAGCAGGGAAGCGTGGCTGAGTCGCTCCGCATCCTCGGCGTCGGCGACGCCAAGTCGCGCCACTTCGCCCGCTGGGCGACCCGGCTCGCGGAGCGAGGCCACGAGGTGCACGTCGCGTCGGGCCGCGTCAATCCGCGCGAGGGCGAGCTCGACGGCCTGGTCGTGCACCAGTTCCAGGATCTCGACCCGCTCCTCAAGGTGCCGCTCGTGCGGCGTTACCGGATGGCTCCCGCCCTCACCCGGCTGGCGCAGCGCGTGCAGCCCGACGTCGTCCACTCCCACTACCTCCTGCCCTACGGCTACTGGACGGCGCGGGCCGGACTCGGCCCGCTCGTCGTCAGCCCTTGGGGGAAGGACGCGATCGTCGACGCCTGGAACTCGGCCGAGGCGGAGGAGCGCGCGCGGGTGGCGATCGCCCCCGACCGTGCGCTCGCCTACGTCGTCAACTCGCAGGCGCTCGAGGATGCCGCGGTGAGGCTCGGTGCCGACCGCGCGAAGTTCCACCGCATCTTCTGGCACGCGCGCATCGACGGTTACTCGCCCGAGCACGCCGACCGCGCCCGCTGGCAGGCGCTCGGCTGGCCGGACGACGCGGTCGTCTGCCTCTCGCTGCGCAACTTCCGGCCCTACTCGAACCTCGACGTCGTCTTGCGGTCTTTTGCCAAGGCGAGACAAGAGGTGCCGGAGCTCCGTCTCTTCTCGAGCGCCGGCGGCGGCTGGACGCGCGAGGAGTTCGACCGCCTCGCCAAAGAGCTCGGAGTCGAGCCGTACATGGCCGTGCGGGACGTCCCGGCCGCGGAACTTCCGGCGGTGACGGCCTCCGCCGACTTCGCCGTCACGCTCGCAGACGTCGACTCCTCCCCCGCCTCGCTGCTCGAGACGATGGCGAGCGGCGTCCCGCTCGTCGTCGGCCTCGCGCCCTCCATGGACGAGTGGATCCAGCAGGGCGAGGGCGGCGAGCTCGTCGAGGACCGGCACGACGTCGACGCAGTCGCAGCCGCAATGGTGCGCCTCGCGCGCGACGTGGAGCTCCGCCGCGGCTACGGCGAGCGGAACCTGCGCGAGGTGCACGCGCGCTTCGGCGACCCGACCACGCAGCTGGAGCAGGTCTACCGCGAGGTGCTGGGCCGGTGAAGGGCTGGAGCCGGTGAAACGCGTCCTGGCCCTCGCCTTCGACGGCGCCGACTACGACCTCGTCCGGCGCCTCATGAGCGAGGGCAAGCTGCCCACGATCTCGCGGCTCGCGCGGGAAGGGGCGTTCGGGCCGCTCCGCTCGACCGACCCGGCTTTCACGCCGACGGCCTGGTCGACCTTCCTCACGGGGCTGAACCCGGGCGGGCACGGGATCTTCAACTTCACCACCAACCCGAACCGGGGCACGCAGAAGCTCGAGAGCGCAGCCAGCCGCGCCGGCACGCCGCTCTGGCGCCTGCTCGGGCCGGCCGGGATCCGCTCGGCGTACGTCGGCATCCCGTTCACGTACCCGGCGGAGCCGCTGGAGGGGATCGTCGTCACCGGCTACGGCGGCCCGGAGCGCCCGCAGATCCTGCCGGCGACCGCCGAGGAGCAGATCTTCGCCGCCTACCCCGACCTCGTCACGGCGCACCACCCCATGGCCGAGCGCTGGTGGGAGGACTTCCCCGCCTACACGGGCCGCCTGCTCGAGCATGCCGACCAGATGGCCGGCGTCTGCAAGCTCGTCTTCGAGCTCGAGCCCGACCTCCAGCTCCTCTGCGTCGACTTCATGAGCACCGACCACGTCGGCCACCTCGGCTTCGCCCGCTTCGATCCCGAGCACCCCGCGCACCCGTCGACCGGCGCCGGCAACGAGCTCCTCGAGGTCTACGAGCGCGTGGACCGGCTCTGCGGCGAGCTGATCGAGGCGGCCGCGGCGCAGTACGGCGAGGAGCCAACCGTGCTCCTCTTCTCGGATCACGGGATGAAGCCGATCTACTGGATGTTCCACCTCGACCGCTGGCTCGAGGAGCGCGGCCATCTCCGCTTCCGCAAGCGGTCGCTGCAGCCGTGGCGGCGGGGCCGGCTCGACTGGTTCGCGCGGGTCGACCAGAAGCTCGTCCGGACGGTCGGCTGGTACGGCCGCGCGCTCGACCTGCTGCCGTTCCTGCCACGGCCGGCGGCCGACCGCGTCTTCGCCGACATCGACTTCGGCAGCACGCGCGCCTACGGCTTCGCCTCGCAGGGGCAGGTCTACCTCGGCGAGCTCACGGGCGCGCGGAACGATCCTGCGTACATCGACGCCCTCTCGGCCGAGCTCGCCGAGATCCCTCACCCGCAGACGGGCGAGCCCGCCTTCCAGGTGCTGCGGAAGGAGGAGCTGTTCACGGGGCCGTTCCTCGCCAAGGCGCCGGAGCTCATGCTCATCCCGTACGACGAGCGCATCAACGTCGACCCCTCCCGCCGCCGTTGGACCGAGCCCTTCGAGCGGCACGAGCGGCTCGATCCCGAGGTGTCGTACGGCTACTCGGGCCATCACGGCGTGATGGGCATCCTCGCAGCGACCGGCCCGGGGATCCAGCCGGCGGACGTGCCGGACGACGCCGAGATCGTGCAGCTGCCGGCCACCATCCTGAGCCTGCTCGGGCTCTCGACGGAGGGTCTGGACGGCGAGCCGCTCGCGGCGATCCTCGAGCAGGACACGGGCGAGGCGGCCGAGGCGGTCGCGGCGGAGACGCCGCGGGAGACGAGCGACGAGCCGGTCTACTCCGAGGAAGAGGAACGGCAGATGGTCGAGCGTCTCCGCGATCTCGGCTACGAGTAGCGGCGCCCGACGACCCGGCTACCCTGAGATGCCGCAGTGAAGCCGCTCGCCTACGTCATCTTCCAGCTCGTCGTGCTCGGCGTCGCCCTCGTCGTCCACATCCGGAAGGACCCATCCGCCACGTACAAGCTGCTCTGGCTCGCGGCCTACGGCGGCGTGATCGGGCTCGACGTCTGGTACCTCGCCAACTACGCGTACCCCGCCGGCTTCAGCCTCTGACGGCGAGGACGACCTCGGTGTCGCCGGGCCAGTCCCAGAACACGCCCTCGGGCGAGCGCTCCGCCAGCAACTCCCGCACCTCCGCCGCGAACGCGTCGGCGCGGTCGCCGTACAGGTGCGGTGCCGAGCTGGACAGCGAGAAGTAGCCCGAGAGCACGCTCTCGCTGTCCCGCAGCAGGTCGGGGATGCCCGGGACGAAGATCGAGCGCCGCGCACCGAACCGGGTGCGAACGAGGACGTCCTCGAAGCGATGCGTCCGCACCGGCGACACGCCCTGACCGGCGCGCCGCGTCGTGCCGAGGTACTTCTCGACCAGCGCCTCGAGCTCCGCGTGCGGGATCCGCGGCGGCCCGGGGCTCGGCGGCTCCGACCGGCCCTCGACCGTGTGGACGACGAGCGCCAGCGCGCCGCCCGGCTCCAGCAGGTCGTACACCGCCTCGGCCACCCGGGCCTCGTCCGTCCAGTGGAGGGACTGGCCGAAGGTCACCAGCCGGTACGGCCCCGGTGCCGCTGCCGGGAGGTCCTCGGCCACAGCCTGCACCCAGCGGATGTTCCGGATCCCCTGCTCGTCGGCGACCCGGCGGCCCTCGGCGAGCATGTCCGCGTCGGGGTCGAGGCCGACCACCTCCTCGAACAGGTGGGCGAGCCGGATGGTGAGGATGCCCGGCCCGCAGCCGCCGTCGAGCAGCCGGCCGCTCCCGTCCAGGCCGACCTCCTCGGTCAGAACGGCCTCGAGCTGCGGCGAGTAGGGCGGCCTGCCGTACCGGTAGTGCGCGGCGGCGCCCTCGAACAGCGTGGGATCGTAGGAGGTCAACCGTCCGGCGCCGACCGCTCGTCCCGGATCCCATCGCGCGCGAGCCGGAGACCGACCACTCCCACGAAGATGGCGAAGACGAGGCGGAGCGTGTCCGCCGGCAGCGCGAGCGCGAGCAGCGCCCCCAGCACGCTGCCGACGGCGCCCACCACGCCGAAGCGGAGCGCGAGCCCGAGGTCGCCGACCCCGCGGCGGCGCAGCACGAGGCTCCCCACGATCGCCGTCGGCAGGATCACGAGCAGCGACGTCGCCTCCGCGGCGTGCTGCGAGAAGCCGACGGCCAGCGTGAGGAACGGCACGATGAGGGTCCCGCCGCCGACACCGAGCAGCCCCGACGCCACGCCGACGACGACACCGAAGGCGACGAGCGCGACATAGAGCGTCGGGCCGCTCATGCGTGGACTCCAAGCAGCACTGCCACTCCGACGAGGAAGACGCCGAACACGATCTTGAGCAGCCGCTCGTCGATTCGCGCGAGGTAGCCCGCGCCGATCCGTGCGCCCACGACCGACCCCGCCGCGAGCGCGATCGCCGTCCCGTACCGCACCTCCCCCGCGACGCCGTAGGCCGCGATCCCGGCGAGGCTGATCGGGATGATCGCGCCGAGCGAGATGGCATGTGCGTCGCGCTGGGCGTAGGCGGCCCAGAGCACGAGGAGCGGCACCATGATGATCCCGCCGCCGACTCCCAGGAGCCCCGACAGGAGGCCGCCGCCGAGCCCGATCGCGATCAGCTTCGGGTCGAGCCTGAGCGAGTGCAAGCGTGCGTGCATGGCGCGCGGCACACTATCGTCGGACGATGAGCTTCTCGACGCGCCCAGAGCTCCACGGAACGTTCGGCATGGTGGCGTCGACGCACTGGCTCGCCTCAGCAGCGGGGATGGCCGTGCTCGAGCAGGGCGGGAACGCGTTCGACGCCGCCGTCGCGACCGGCTTCATGCTCCAGGTCGTCGAGCCGCACCTCAACGGCCCCGGCGGCGACCTGCCGGCGCTCGTCTGGCCGGCCGAGCGCGACCGGCCGCTCGTCCTCTGCGCGCAGGGCCCCGCGCCGCGGGCGGCGACGATCGAGCGGTACCGCGACGAGCTCGGACTCACGCTGATCCCAGGAACCGGGCCGCTCGCCGCGGTGGTGCCCGGCGCCTTCGGCGGCTGGATCGCCCTGCTGCGGGAGCACGGGACGCTGCCGCTGCGGGACGTGCTCCACTTCGCGATCGGCTACGCCGAGGACGGCTACCCGGCCGTCGCCGCGATCGGCGATGCAATCGGCAAGGTCGAGCAGCTCTTCACCGATCACTGGACGACGTCGGTCGACGTCTACCTGCCGGCGCCGGCGCCCGGCACGCTGCACCGGAACCGCGCCCTCGCCGCGACCTACCGGCGCATCCTCGCCGAGGCCGAAGCCGCCTCCGCCGACCGGGATGCGCAGCTCCAGACGGCGCACGACTGCTGGTACCGCGGCTTCGTGGCCGAGGAGATGATCCGCTTCCAGGAGCACGAATGGCTCGACAGCTCCGGCGAGCGCCACGCCGGCCTGCTCGCCGACGAGGACCTGCGCGACTGGGCGCCGACCTGGGAGGAGGCTCTCTCCGTCAACTACCACGGCCACGAGGTCTTCAAGGCCGGCCCGTGGAGCCAGGCGCCGGTCTTCCTCCAGCAGCTCCGCCTGCTCGAGGGGTTCGACCTCGACGGCATGGCCCAGGCGGGGACCGAGTGGGTGCACACGATCACCGAGTGCGCGAAGCTCGCCTTCGCCGACCGCGAGGCGTGGTACGGCGACCCGGACTTCGCCGAGGTGCCGCTCGCCGAGCTGCTCTCGCGGGACTACGCCGAGAAGCGGCGGCAGTTGCTCGGCGAGGAGGCGTCGCCCGACCTTCGTCCCGGCTCGCCGGGAGGCCGCGAGCCGCGGCTGGCCCATCCGGTCACGGACGTACCGGTCGCGCCGGGCGTCGGCGAGCCGACGCGAGGGGACACCGTCCACCTCGACGCCGCCGACCGGTTCGGGAACATGGTCTCGGCGACACCGAGCGGCGGCTGGCTCTGGGGCGCGCCCGTCATCCCCTCGCTCGGCTTCCCCCTCGGCACCCGGGCGCAGATGTTCTGGCTCGAGGAAGGCCTGCCGAACTCGCTCGAGCCCGGCAAGCGCCCGCGGACGACGCTCTCGCCGACGCTCGTCGCCCGCGACGGGGAGCCGTACCTCGCGCTCGGCACGCCGGGCGGCGACCAGCAGGATCAGTGGACGCTGCACGTCTTCCTCGGCCATGTCCATCACGGGCTCGACCTCCAGCAGGCGATCGACGCACCGAGCCACCACACCGAGGCGTTCCCGTCGAGCTTCTACCCGCGCGAGACGATCCCGCGCCACGTCGCAGTCGAGGAGCGAGCCGGGGCCGAGACGATCGAGGGACTGCGCCGGCGCAGGCACGACGTCGAGGTGGCCGGCCCGTGGACGCTCGGCCGCGTCACCGCGGTCGCGCGCGAGCGGGACGGAATCCTCAAGGCCGGAGCCAACCCGCGCGGCCGCCAGGGCTACGCCGCCGGCCGCTAGGGGAGATCGATCGGCCCGGACGGATGATGTGGCGCAGGCCCGTCGAATACAGTTCGAACCGATGAACGACGACTACGGATCCAAGTTCTGGTTGAAGGTCGCCGGGCTCTTTCTGCTCGGCGGCATCGGCGTGTTCGTCGTCGCGTGGCTCTTCCTGAGCCTCGTCTACGCGTGGAGCTTCCTCGGCGCCCTCCTCGTTCTCGCAGTCGTGGCACTTGCCTTCGGCTGGCTGCACGACCGCCGGAACAACTCGCCGCACGAGGGCAGCTACTAGCGGCCCGCGCTCCGGGCGCCGGCGATGGGAGCAGCAACCGACGAAGGCGCGCCCGACGAGCGGTCGGCAGTCGCGGACGCGATCGGCGGCGCGGCCGCCTACTCCGCGCGGGTAGCGGCCCGCGTCTGGACGCGCCCGCTCGAGGCGGCGGCGGAGGAGCTGCTCGCGACGCCCGAGGTCCGGCGCGCGCTCGACCGCACACTCTCGAGCCCGCTGCCCGAGGAGTTCGGCCGCCTCCTGGTGCGGCATCGCGTCATGGAGCGAGTCGTCCACGAGCTCGTGGCCTCGGGCGAGCTGGAGCGCATGCTCGAGACCACGCTCGCCAGCCCCCAGTCGCAGGAGTTGCTCGACCGGGTGCTCGCCAGCCCGGCGCTGCAGCAGGCACTCGAGCGCGTCCTCTCGGGACCGGAGGTGCGGGCTGCGCTGACGTCCCAGACCGCAGGCCTCGCCGACGAGGTCATGACCGGAGTACGCGGCAACGCCGCCGGTTTCGACTCCCGGCTCTCAACGGGCAAGAGCACGCCTGAGACGCCGTTCGCGGGTGTGGCGAGCCGCGGCGTCGCGCTGGCCGTCGACGCGTTCGCGATCGTCGCCGCCACCGCGCTGCTCGGCGGGGCCGCCGCCCTCGTCGCCTCGGTGGTGGGCGGCCTGCGGCCCGAGTGGCTCGCGCAAGGGCTGCTCGCGCTCGCCACGGTGGCGATCGCGGCGGGCTACTTCGTCGTCTTCTGGCACACCGCAGGGCAGACCCCCGGGATGCGGCTGCTGCACGTGCGCGTCGTCTCGCGGCGGAACGACGGCCGGTTGACCGGGTGGCAGGCCATCGTGCGGACGCTCGGGCTCGCGCTCGCGATCATCCCGTGCTTCCTCGGCTTCGTCCCGGCCTTCTTCGATCGCCGGCGCCGCGCGCTGCCCGATTATCTCGCAGGTACCGAGGTGATCTACGACGACGCCGGCCACCGCGGCGCCGTGTCGTAGGCTCGGAGCATGACCAGCGAGAAGCTGTCGCCCGAGGCTCCCACGAAAACCGAGCGCCGGCGGCTGCGCACCGAGGCCTTCGCCGCGCGCGCGCAGCAGATCAGCGAGCGGGCGGCGGTGGAACGCACCCGGCGCCCCTACGTCGACACCGTGTTCCAGCTGTTCGACCGCGACGTCGAGGTCGGCGGCGGCATCATCGCGGGCGCTCTCGCCTATCGCCTGTTCATCTGGATGCTCCCGTTCGCGCTCGTCCTCGTGGCCGGGCTCGGGGTCACCGCCGAAGCGACGTCCCACTCCCCGCTCGGCACGGCGGGATCACTCGGGCTCGCGGGGATCGTCTCCGGGTCCGTCGCCTCCGCGGCGAAGAGCTCCTCGCGGTGGTACGGGCTGCTCGTCGGCATCCCCCTCCTGTTCTGGGCAACCCGAAGCGTCCTGAGAGCCCTGATCGCCTCGCACCGGCTGGTCTGGACCGACCTGCGCGCCACCGCCCCGCGCCCGACGGCGCGGGCGACCGCGAGGCTGCTCGTGCTGATGCTCGCCGTCTTTGTCTGCTCCGGAGCCGTCACGACGGCCAGAGGCTGGTCGTTCGGAGCCGGTGTGGCGGCCAGCCTGCTCGTGATCGCCCCCTTTGCCGGCATCTGGCTGGCAATCTCGATCCGGCTGCCACATCGGGACGCCGGCTGGCGCGACCTGCTCCCCGGCGCCCTCCTCTTCGGCGTCAGCGCCATGCTGATCCAGGCGATCGCGACCTATGCGTTCGCGCCGATGGCCCTGAGCAAGCAGGGAACCTACGGCGCGCTCGGCCTCGCGGCTGCGCTGCTCCTCGGCCTGTTCATGGTCGGGCGGGTCATGGTCATGACGGCGGCGCTCAACGTCACCCTCGTGGAACGGCGCAGACATGGCTAGCGCGGGCCTCGAGCAGGCACCGGTCCCGGACGTGGAGGAGCCCTCGAGCACCGGGAAGACCGAGGCGATGCTCGAAGCCCCGGGGCTGCTCCGCATCATGTGGGCAGACCCGCAGCACGCCGCCGAGCACCTCGCCGTCTGGTCGCTGGCGCGCTTCGGCCCACGGGCGGAGTCCGCGGTGGCGAAGCTGCGCTCGCGGGATCCGGTTCCGACCAGCGACGAGCTCGAGCAGCTGGTGGTGACCCGGCAGACGCGGGTGGTGATGACGGAAGGCGCGTTCGTGGGCGGGCCGTTCGTCTTCCTCATGGCGGTGGCGTTCTGCGCGGCGCTGCTCGGCCAGGCACAGATGGTCTACGAGCTCGCCGCCGCCGCCGACCGCAGCCCGGTCGACCGGCTCCGCGCCGCCGAGCTGCTCGTGCTGCTCGGCGCCTACTCCTCCACCGGCGAGGCGCTGCAGGCACTGGCGGACCTGCCGGCCGACGCGAGCGCTCGCGTCGGCAAGCGGCTGCCCCGCGGCACGCGGATCGAGGCCCTGAAGAAGATGGCCTATCTGCTGCAGGTCCTCGCGCCACCCGTGGAGCGAAGCCGGCTCCGGGCGACCGCGGGCTGGGCCGGCGTCGGCGTGCTCGTGCTCGTCGGCCTCGTCCTCCCGCTCGTCTGGGTGCCGTACATGGCCTACTCGATGCGCCGCAGCACGCTCCGCCTGGCCGAGCGCGCCCGGATCTACTACTCGGCCTCGGGGCCGGCGGACGACGGCGTCGTCGTCACGCACGGCGAGCGGGTCCAGGCGGGCGGCCTCCTCGCCCTGACGCGAGTTGTGCTTCTGGCAGTGTTCCCGCTGCTCGTGGCGGTCGTCGGCCTCCTGACAGGGTTCTCCTTCGCCGGCGGCAACTGGCTCACGGCGCTCGTCGTGCTCCTCGCCGTGTCGGCGCTCGCGACGTTCGGCTGGCTCGCCTATCAGCGGAGGCGTGCCGGGTGACGCAGCCCGACAGCACACCGCCCGACAGCCTCACCCAGAAGGCCCGCCGCGCGACCCATCCGGGGAGCATCATCGAGCGGCGCATGTCGAAGTTCCTGCGCGAGCCCCCGTCCGTGCGGCTCGCTGCGAACGTGATCGTCACGGCGACCGTGCTCGTCGTGGTGCTGGGCGGCGTGATGATGCGGGTGTTCGACCACAAGGAGTACGCGTCGGTCTGGCTCGGCATGTGGTGGGTGCTGGAGACGGTCACCACGGTCGGGTACGGGGACCTGACACCCGCGTCGGCGATCGGCAAGATCCTGACGTCACTCGTGATGCTGTGGGGTGTCGCCTTCCTCGCGATCATCACGGCCGCGATCACGTCGGTGTTCGTCGCCCGCGCCCAGCAGGAGCGGGCGCTCGGCGAAGGAGGCCGAGGCCCCCGTCATCGCCCGACTGGCCGGTGTCGACGAGCAACTCGCCCGGCTCGCGGAGCACACGCAACAGCTCGACGACCGGCTCGACCGAATCATCGAGCTACTCGAGCGGCCGACGCCGAAGCCCTGAGTCAGCCGCGCCCCTGCCGGCGCCGGGCGAGCAGTGCGAGCCCAAGCGTCGCCGCCACGGTGAGCACGAGCCGCACGGCCTTGCTGCCGCGCAGCTTCGACTCGCCGCCGGCGCGAGGCGCCATGTCCACCGGCACCTCTTCGAGCCGCAAGCCCGCGTCCACGATGCGGATCAGCGCCTCGACCTCCGGCGCGCCGCTCGTGTACGGCTCGGCGAGAAGCGGCAGCGCCTTCGCGTTCACCGCGTAGAGACCACTCGTGGCGTCGCCGAAGGGACGGCGCAGCACGACACCCATCGAGCGTCGCAAGACTCCTGTCCCCAGCCGCCGCGCCGCGCTCGGCCGGTAGCGGTACGGCGCGTAGCCCTCCCCGGAGACGAATCGGGAGCCGACCGCGACGTCGAACTCACCCGCGCGCACGCGCTCGAGCAACCGCGCGAGCTCCTCCGCGGGATGCTGGCCGTCCGCGTCGACGCGCCCGCAGAACGCGTAGCCGTGCTCGAGGGCCCAGCGGTAGCCGGCTGCGATCCCGATCTGTAGGCCCTCGTTCGTCCCCAGCGACAGCACCTCCGCCCCGTGCGCACGGGCGACCTCGGCCGTGCGGTCGGTCGAGCCGTCGTCGACGACGAGGACGTCCACCTCCGGCAACTGCGCATGCAGCTCGTCGAGCACCGCGGGCAGGTTCTCCTCCTCGTTCCAGGCCGGGATGAAGACGACGGTGTCACTCACGGCAGCCTCCGGGCGAGCTCGGCCCGCGCGGCGCGGAGCTGCAGCGGCAGGAACGGCAGCGCGCAGAGCTCCCACGCGACCGAGCGGACGGTCGGTGCGAGCCGCGGGACGCGGAATGAGACCTCGACGCCCGAGCCGCGGTAGAGCCGGCGGAAGCACAGCCGCGTCCGGAAGAGGTGCGGCGGCGCGCAGACGACCACGGCGGCCCCGATCTCCCGCTCGAGCAGCAGCGGCAGGGTGCGGGCGGCGTTCTCGGCGGTGGAGGCCGCCGTCGGCTCGACGACGAGCTCCACGTCCGGGCCGCGCCACGCGTCCCGCATCTGCTCGGCCTCCGAAGAGCCGCGGGTCGGCGACCAGCCGCTGAAGACGACCACGTCCGCCTCCCCACTACTCACGAGCTGCTCGGCCTCGCGGACGAGCCGCAGGCAGCGCCCGCTGATCCGGTGCACGCCGGCTAGGTCGGGCCACCCGTGGCCGGGGACGACGATCGCTGTCCGGTTCCCCGCCATGTTGCCGCCATCATGGCTGCGCCACGGGCTCCGCGACCAGCCGCCGCCACCCGACGAGCACGCGATGGAGAGTCTCGGCGCCGACGACCCGCTGCCCGGGGGCGGGCAGGCGCGCCGGGTAGAGCAGGAACGGCTGCGTCTGGGAGCCGCCGAGACCGCCGTGGAACGAGATCAGCTCCTCGAAGGCGCAACCCTCGTCGAGGGCCGGATCGTAGAAGCTGCCGACGAGCAGATCCGGGGCGTGCGCGAAACCGTGCGTGCGCAGGAGATGCTGGGCCGCCGTGGCGTGGAAGCCGGCGAGCGGGTCGCGGCCGTCCACGCGGTCCTCCTCGAGATACCTCGCGCCCCCGGGCCCGAGCACGACGGCGCCGTGCTCCGCGGACTTCACGAGCACCCAGCCGACGTGTGGGTGTGAGGACAGAGCCGGCAGCAGCTGCGGGTGGCGCTCGTCGAGCTCCTCGCGCGTCATCCGGCCCTCCTCCTCCATCAGGTAGACGAGGCCGAGGTTGCCCGAGCCGAGGACGACGACGTCACGGCCGGAGACGTCGTTCTTTGCCGGCTTCGCCTTCCGCCCCGTCGCCTCCGCGGCGGCGTGGCCGACCATCGCGTTCTGCTCGTCGCCGCCGGAGATCGCGCTGACGCCGCCGTGCGCGAGGTTCCGCTGCACGAGCTCGTCGAGCCCGTAGCCGTTGCGCTGCTTGAAGGTCGCCCCCTGCGTCTGGCCGTGGTCGGAGAGGACAACGAGCTCGTACGGGCGCGCGGCGTAGCGGCGGGCGCGCTCGATGCGGCCGAACTGCTGGTCGAGCTTCCGCAGGGCCTCGAGGGTGTCCTCGCGCTCGAGGCCGGAGTGATGCGCGACCTCGTCGTAGCTCGAGAAGGTCGCGTAGACCGCGGGCCTCCCCTTCAGCATGTCGGTGAGGACGCCGTAGACGATCAGGTCGCGGACGAGCACGCACATCGTCGCGCGCAGGAACGGGTAGATGCCGCCCCGGTGGCCGCGCGGCCGGACGTCGCGCCGGCGCTGCCTCCCCGCGGCCACCAGCTCCAGGATCACCTCCCAGAAGAGGAGGACGAAGGTCCGTACCACGTTGAAGCCGTTCGAGAGGAAAGCGCGATAGCCGGGGTTGGCCGAGCGCTCGGCCTCCATCCGGCTGACGGTGAGGATCATGTGATCGGCGCCGCCCGAGAAGAGGTTGCCGCGGCTCGCTCCGCCGTCGACGAGGAGGCCCGTTCCCGCGGTGAGATGCCGCCGCTCGAGCTCGGCGCAGTCCTCCGGCGACGAGCACGCGACGACCACCTTCCGTTCCTTCTCGACCCAGCGGAAGGCGACGATGTCCTCGTTCGACCCGAGCAGGATGCCGGCCTGCGAGGCGCCGGTCTGCGAGGAGAGATCGGGTTCCCACTCCGCGAGCCGGTGCGTGCCGTCCTCGACCCAGCTCGCCATGGTGGGGGCATGGCCGTCGCGCATGGCCCGCTGCAGCACCGGCAGCGCGAGGCCGTCGATCTCGAGGAAGACGATCCCAGGCGTGTCCGTCACGACCCGCTCGCCCGAGCGCCGCGCGATCCGCTCGACGACGCGCAGCGAGTAGATGTCGTCGTCGTTCGTGCCGAAGAGGGTCGAGAGGATCACGCCGACCGCCGACGCGGCGACCGCGACGGCGAGCGCCGACCAGAAGGAGTCGATCGCCAGCCCGCCGCTGACCCGGGCGGCGAGGAGCAGCATCCCGGCGTCGAGGAACAGCACGCCGCAGAAGCCGATCAGCGCGGTGAACGGGATCCGCAGCGCCGCGACCAGCGGCGGCAGGATCGCGTTGAGCACCGCGATGAACAGCGCAGCGCCGAGCGCGGAGCGGAAGGTCGAGTCCGACGCGCCGGGGACGAGCCTCGTCGCGACGAACAGGGCGACGGATCCGAGCAGCCAGACGATCACGAGCTGGCTCGCCCGGAAGCGAGGCCGCTCGGGCTTCCAGCCCGGGGCCTCGCCGTACGCTGCGCTCACTGAGTGGCCTGGCCGGCGTCCGCCGCCTTGGCCTCCGCCTTGGCCGCCTTCTTGGCGCGCCGCTGCTCCGACTGCTCCTCCTGGCGCCGTTTCGCCTCGGCATACGAGTCGCTCACGAGCTTCTTGCCGCCGCCCCACCCCCAGGCCCAGATCATGAGCATCAGCGCGAAGAGGATGCACCACGCGGTCGACACGAGCTGTTGCGCCACGGAGTACGCCGTGGCGTCGGTGGACGAGGCGACGCCCTTGAGCGAGGCGACGTTCCAGGCCTGCGTCACCCCTACGCCGCCCGGCGTGACCGACGTCACGTTCGCGAGCGAGTTGCCGCCGGCGACGTGCATCAGCGTGTCGAAGCTGACCGGGATGCCGTACGCATTCAGGAACACGGCGACTACGCCGAGCCCGGCGCACCAGCTCACGAACGACGGCAGGAACACGCGCCCGAAGAAGGCGCCGCGGTTGCCGAGGATCGCGCCTCCCTCCTTCGCGTTGTCCCACCACTCGACCACGTGCGGCCAGTACCTCCGCACGAGCAGCCCGATCAGCAGGGCGCCCCCGCCGAAGACGACGATCGTGGCGGCCGGGTGCTTGTGCACCCAGCTGAAGGAGATGTCGAACGAGCCGCCGATGCTGATGAAGAGGTAGAGGTAGGTGAAGGTGCCGGCGAGGGTGAAGAAGATCTTCTCGACGGCGTAGGCGCCGAGGACGGCGGCGAAGCTGATAGCGAGAAAGCCGGTGACCATGATCAGGAAGACGAGCGTGCCGAGATTGGCCGGGAGAATCGAGTTGAGCGCGACGGAGACGGCGTAACCGGCGAGGATGTCCTTCCACTTCGTCCGCTCCGGGTAGGCGAAGCGGAGGATCGAGTACCAGGCATAGGCCGTCGCTGTCGTCTGCACCACCATGAGGGCAATCGCCGCGATGAGCGAGCCGACCGAGATCGTCGTGATCGTCGTCCAGAGGTTGTGGAACCAGCCTTTGAGGTCCCAGCCGAGGAGGTTCGCTGCGGCGCCGATCACGACCACGATCAGCGCCCAGACGAGGATCCGGCGCCACAGCGGCCGAGACCGCTCCGGCGGAGCCGGTGCCTCTTGCGCGACGGCGGTCATGCGGCGAGCTCCGCGACGTGATCGAGCGCGCCGGCGACGTCGCGCGTGTCGACGAGCTCCACCGGCACTCCGTAGTCCGCGAGGCCCGCGGTCCGTTCCGCCGCGCCCGGGAAGCCGCGCGGCACGAACAGGTGCCGGGGATACGCGAGCGCCGCCCGCCAACCGCGCTCGCACTCGAGCACGTCGCCCCACAAGGAGACCATGCCGATCACGAAGAGAGAGTCCGGCGGCAGGCCGTCGTCGATCGCCATTCGCCTGCGCAGGAGCTCGAGGGGCGCGCCGTAGATGCCACAGCTGCACGTCTCGCTCGGAACCGCATGCCGCGGCCGGCGGGACAGGCGCAACCGCTGCGCCTCGCACCGCGCCTCGAACGGAGCTCCGACCGGCCAGAACGACATCCGGTAGAGACTACGCAGACGGGGGGATGTGTCGAGGTCGGCGACCTCCCACAGCCTCCAGGCGCACAGCGGCTCGGCGTAGTCGGGCGCGATCGACACCGCGGTCGTGGCCGCGAACGGCTCGCCCGACTTCCGCCGGCGCAGCGTGCGTCTCCTCTCGTTCAACGGCGTGAGCTTCGACCAGGCGTACGTTGCCTGCGTCATGCCGGACGGATGAAACGGCCTCCGCTTCACCCGCGCAGGACGATGCGCCGCCCGGCCGCGCGGTCGAGGCTGGGGCCATGACCGGCGTCGCTCCGGCCCGCCCGCCGCACCTCGAACGGATCGAGCGAATGCGGGCACGCCACAGCTACTGGGCCGTGCTCGCGGCGATCTTCGTCACCTTCTTCCTCGCCGCGCTCCTGCCCGACCAGCCCTGGGCATCGAGCCTCATCGTCCTCATCCAGAGCGCAACGCTGCTGATCGCGATCTGGACGGCGGGCTTCGCAATGACCGAGCACACCACCTCATTCGCGATCGCCACCGCTG
The DNA here is from genome assembly GCA_963796555.1 of uncultured Actinomycetes bacterium. Lineage (GTDB taxonomy): Bacteria > Actinomycetota > Thermoleophilia > Gaiellales > Gaiellaceae > Palsa-739. The sequence goes on from CAWCLZ010000006.1 coordinate 213,155, forward strand.
CCGGCATCGCCGCCGTGATCAACATCTTCTGGCGGGGAGAGGCCCTGACGGCCGCGCTCGGCCTCGTCGCCGGGCTCCTCATCATCACGGTCGCCGTCGTGATCGCCAAGGGCGCGGTCTCGCAGAACGAGATCAACTCACGGTCGGTCGCCGGCGCGATCTGCGTCTACATGCTGTTCGGGATGCTGTTCATGTTCCTGTTCGGCGTCCTGGCGGTGCTCGGCCACGGGCCCTTCTTCGCCCAGGGAACGGACGGGACCCGCTCGCTACGCCTCTACTTCAGCTACGTCACCCTCGCCACGCTCGGCTACGGCGACTACACGCCGGCCGGGAACCTCGGCCACGCGCTCGCCGTGCTCGAGGCGCTGATCGGCCAGCTGTATCTCGTCACGGTCGTGGCGGTGGTCGTCACCCGTCTGGCCGGCCCGGGACGAGCCCTCATCCGCAAAAAGGAGAGTGAGAACGATGCCCCTCAACCATGAAGCGCAGGAGTTGAAGCAGGCCACGGACCTCCTGATCGCCCCGCTCTACTCGCTCGAGGCCCAGCGGATCCCGCGGCACAGGCTCACCGAGAGTGAGCTCCCGCCGGAGGTCGCCTATCAGATCGTCCACGACGAGCTGATGCTCGACGGCAACGCGCGCCTGAACGTGGCCACGTTCGTCTCGACGTGGATGGAGCCCCAGGCCGAGCGCCTGATGGCCGAGTGCCTCGACAAGAACATGATCGACAAGGACGAGTATCCGCAGACCGCGGCCCTCGAGACGCGGTGCGTCAACATCCTCGCCAACCTCTGGCATGCCCCCGAGACGAGCGAGGCGACCGGCTGCTCGACGACCGGCTCGAGCGAGGCGGCGATGCTCGCGGGAATGGCGCTCAAGCGGCGCTGGCGCAAGCGGCGCGAAGCGGACGGGAAGCCCGCCGACAAGCCCAACATCGTCATGGGCGCGAACGTCCAGGTCTGCTGGGAGAAGTTCGCCAACTACTGGGAAGTCGAGATGCGCCTCGTGCCGATGGAGGGCGAGACCTACCACCTCACGCCGGAAGGTGCGGTTGCGCACTGCGACGAGAACACGATCGCCGTCGTCGCCGTCCTCGGCTCGACGTTCGACGGTTCCTACGAGCCGGTCGCCGACATCTGCGCCGCACTCGACAAGTTCGAAAAGGACAGCGGGATCGACGTGCCGGTGCACGTCGACGGCGCCTCGGGCGGCATGTTCGCTCCGTTCGTCGACCCGGACCTCGTCTGGGACTTCCAGCTGCCGCGCGTCGCGTCGATCAACACGTCAGGCCACAAGTACGGCCTCGTCTACCCGGGCGTCGGCTGGATCGTGTGGCGCGACGTGGCTGCGCTCCCCGACGAGCTGATCTTCCGCGTCAACTACCTCGGCGACACGATGCCGACGTTCGCGCTCAACTTCTCGCGTCCGGGCGCGCAGGTCGTGGCGCAGTACTACAACTTCATCCGGCTCGGCTTCGAAGGCTTCCGGCGGGTGCAGCAGTACGGGCGGGACGTGGCGACCGGGCTGGCGGCGGAGCTCGAGAAGCTCGGGCCGTTCGACCTGCTGACCCGCGGCGACGAGCTGCCGGTCTTCGCGTTCCAGCTGAAGCCGGAGGTGGAGAACTACAGCGTCTTCGATCTCTCGCTCGCACTGCGCGAGCGCGGCTGGCAGGTGCCTGCCTACACATTCCCGGAGAACCGCACCGACCTCGCCGCACTGCGCGTCGTGGTGCGGCGCGGCTTCACGCACGACATGGCCGACCTCCTCGTCGCAGACGTGAAACGGCAGCTGGCGCGGCTCGAGAAGCAGGCGGCTCCGACACACGACGCGTCGAACGCGACGGCGTTCGCGCATTAGGGTCTCGCTGATGGCGGCCGCCCCTCAGAGTGACGCCCCGCAGCGCGCGGGCATCGTTCTCGGCTCTCTGATCGCGGTCGCCGCGGTCGCGAACCTCGGGCTCGCGGTTGCGAACGTCGCTCTGCCGTCGATCGGACAGCACTTCGACGCGTCCCAGACGGCGCTCAATCTCGTGGCGGTCGGCTACTCGCTCGGCTTGGCGGCGTCGGTGCTGTACTTCGGCGCCGTCGGCGACCGGTACGGGCGGAAGCTGCTGCTCGTCCTCGGCATGGTGCTGACGATCCCGGCGGACTGCCTCGCCGCCTGGGCGCCGTCGATCGACGTCCTGTTCCTGGCGCGCGTGATCGGCGGGCTCGCGGCGGGGATGGCGTACCCGACGACGCTGGCGTTGATCACGGCTCTCTGGTCAGGGCCGGCGCGGACGAAGTCGATCGCGCTCTGGGCGGCGACGGGCGGCGCGATCAGCTCGCTCGGCCCGCTCTGCGCGGGGATCCTGCTCGAGCACTACTGGTGGGGGTCGGTGTTCCTGCTCACGGCTCCGCTGGCGCTGATCGCGCTCGCCATGGCGGTCAAGTTCGTGCCGAGTCACGTGAACGAGAGCACGGAGCCGGTCGACCACACGGGCGGGGTGCTCTCCATCTTCCTCGTCGGCGCCCTGATCCTGGGGATCAACTTCGCCGCCGTCCCGAACGAGACGACCCTGATCCTGAGCCTGTTCATCGTCGCGGCGGCGGCCCTGATCGCGTTCTACATCCGGCAGCGCCGCGCGCAGAACCCGCTCTACGACCTGAAGGTCGCCGCGCGCCCGACGTTCTGGGTCGCGGCCTGTGCGGGGCTGATCGTGTTCGGCTCGCTGATGGGAGCGATGTTCATCGGGCAGCAGTTCCTGCAGAACGTGCTCGGCTACTCGACGGTGGACGCGGGGCTGGCGATCCTGCCGGCGGCGGCGTGCATGGTCGTCGTTGCGCCGCGGTCGGCCAAGCTGGTCGAGGCGCGCGGCGCGAGGTTCACGCTCCTCTTCGGCTACGTCTTCGTGCTTCTCGGCTTCCTCACGATGCTGCTGCTGTGGAAGGAGGACATCGCCTACTGGAAGGTCGCGCTCGGCTACGCCTTCGTCGGGATCGGGGTCGGCCTCGCCGGAACTCCGGCCTCGCACTCGCTGACCGGCTCGGTACCGGTCGAGCGCGTGGGCATGGCGTCGGGCACCGCCGACCTGCAGCGCGACCTCGGCGGCGCGATCATGCAGTCGATCTTCGGTGCCCTGCTGACCGCGGGCTACGCATCCGCAGCCGGCGCAGCTGTCGCCGCCCAGGGCAAGGGCATCACCAGCAATGTCCAGAGCGAGCTCACGAAGTCGTTCTCCAGCGCCGCCGACACCGCCGCCCGGTACCCGCCGTCGGTTCAGGACAACATCATCGCGGCCGCGAAGACGGCCTTCCTGCAGGGTGACCAGTGGGCGTACACGGCAGGAATCGTCGCCGTGCTGCTCGGCGCCGCGCTCGTCTTCTTCTGCTTCCCGCGGGCCGAGCGCGAGAAGGAGCTGCTGGCGACCTACCAGGAGCAGGACACCGCGCCGGCCTGAGGCTGGGACCAGCGGCCCGGCGGCGTGCGACCACCTGCTGGTCGCCGCGCTGTAGCCTTCTGCGCGGAAGGAAAGGAGATCCCATGGTTGCGCTCGACGAGAAGAAAGAGGGACACCCCCCGATCGCTGCGCCGGTGGAGCACTTCACCGCCGCCGAGCGCTCGGCGCGCGGCCGCGCGGCCCGCGCCGAGTGCCCGCGCTCGAGCCACGCGAGCTTCGAGCTCGTCCCGGACCGCGACCCGGTCGCGATCCTGGATTCGCAGGCGGCGTCCCGCGTCCCCGAGCTCGTCCCCGTCCGCTACGGCCGCATGCTCGTCTCTCCGTTCACCTTCTACCGCGGTGCCGCAGCGGTGATGGCGCACGACCTCGCGCCCACGCCGCGCGCCGGTTTGCAGGCGCAGCTCTGCGGCGACGCCCATCTCTCCAACGTCGGCGGCTTCGCCTCTCCCGAGCGCTCGCTCGTCTTCGACCTCAACGACTTCGACGAGACGCTGCCCGGACCGTTCGAGTGGGACGTGAAGCGCCTCGCTGCGAGCTTCGAGATCGCGGGCCGTGACCGCGACTTCACGGAGGCACAGCGCACGAAGGCGGTGCTGAGCGCCGTCCGCGCCTACCGCGAGTGGATGCGGAGACTGGCCGAGGCGCGCAACCTCGACGTCTGGTACGCCCGGCTCGACGTCGAGACGATCGAGCAACGTCTCCACGAGCAGCAGGCCAGGCAGCAGGCGGCGAACGTGGCGAAGGCCGCCGCGAAGGCCCGAACCAAGGACAGCCTCAAGGCGTTCGCGAAGCTCACGCAGGAGGTCGACGGCGAGCCGCGTATCGTCTCGGATCCTCCGTTGATCGTCTCGGCAGCCGACCTCGCCCAGGAGGCGGGAATCCAGTTCGAGCAGCTCGAGAGCGTGATCCACGGACTGTTCCGGCAGTACCGACAGACGCTGCAGGACGACCGTCGCCATCTGCTCGAGGAGTTCCGGATGGTCGACATCGCGCGCAAGGTGGTCGGCGTCGGCAGCGTCGGCACGCGCTGCTGGATCCTCCTCATGCTCGGCCGCGACGGCGACGATCCGCTCTTCCTGCAGATCAAGGAGGCGCAGGCCTCGGTGCTCGAGCCATACCTGGGCAAGAGCACCTACAAGAACCACGGCCAGCGTGTCGTGGCGGGCCAGCGGCTGATGCAGGCGTCGAGCGACATCTTCCTCGGCTGGCTGCGGTCGAAGGTGACCCTAGACGGCGCCGAGCGCGACTTCTTCGTCCGCCAGCTCTGGGACTGGAAGACCTCGGTCGACCTCGACGCGATCCTGCCCGAGGGGCTCGCGCTCTACGGCGAGGTCTGCGGGTTCCTGCTCGCGCGTGCACATGCCCGTTCCGGCGACCGGATCGCGATCAGCTCCTATCTCGGCAAGGGCGACACCTTCGACCGGGCGCTCACCGAGTTCTCGGTCGCCTACGCCGACCAGAACGAGCGCGACCACGCCGCGCTGCAGAAGGCCGCGGACGAGCACCGGATCACCGTGCAGGAGGGGCTCTAGGCGGACTGCGGCTGCGCGAGCGTCATCACGCTCGGCAGGTCGGCGAGGAGCTTCCGGATCAGCTCGGGGAACGGGTACGGGAGAAGCAAGACGCTCCACGCGAGCAGCGTCCAGAGAGCGCCGAGCCACCAGCCCACGCAGACGAACCAGGCGACGCGGGCGAGCAAGCCGAACGGCCGGCCGTGGCGCTCGACCCAGCCGGGCGGCGCGTAGGCGCGGACGCGCTCCGCAAACGGTTTCTTCCCGTCGCCCCCTGGGCCGCGACTCGAGCTTGTCGGCTCCGGGAGGCTTCTGGCCGAGCGTGGACAGGAAGATCCCGAAGCGGTGGGCCCGCCGCGCGAGCGGCGCACCCACGAGGGTCAGGTGCACGAGATAGCCGGCGACGAAGATCGGCAGTGGCAGGAAGGTGCCGAAGCTCATGAACCAGACGTAGCCTCCCCACGAGGCCAGGCGGCGTGCGCCGCGCTTGTTCCCGTTCTCCGGGGGCGTCCCCGCCTCGGTCACGCCGTCCAACGAGTCGATCCTCGCCCGCGCCCGAGCGGCACGCCTCACCCCGCCGGGATGACCGGCGCCATCCGACGCGCGGAGGAAACTCGCAGGACGTGAACGCAGGGGAGGGCCACGCCACGGAGACCGGGCGCGCGCATTTGAGAAGCGCGTTCACCACCCCGCGCTGGCTGCGCGACCTCGGCCGCAGCTCCTGGCTCCTCGTCGGGCTGTTGCTGCTCGTCATCGGTCTCATCTGGCTGCTCGCCGAGACATACACGATCGTCGGGCCGATGGTCTGCGCGCTCATCGTCTCGGTCGTGGCGATGCCCCTCGTGCGCATGCTCGACCGCCACATGCCGCGAGCGCTGGCCGCTGGGCTCGTCCTGATCGCGATCGCCACGGTCGCAGTCCTCATCGTCGTGATCGTCATCGCCGGCATCACCGGCCAGAGCGCCGACATCTCTGCCCAGGCCACCACCGGCGTCGACAAGCTCCAGGGCTGGTTGAAGAGCTCCGGCGTCGACTCATCGAGCGCATCTGGTGCGGCCACGACGGCGAAGCACGCCGCGTCGCAGATGGTCTCGACGCTCGTACACGGCATCGTGAACGGCATCCGCGGGCTCGCCTCGGTCCTGTTCGGCCTGTCGTTCGCCGCGCTCGGCACCTTCTTCCTGCTCAAGGACGGACCGCAGATGCGGCGCTGGGTCGACCGTCACGCCGGATTGCCGGAGCCGCTGGCGAGAACGATCAGCGGCTCGGTGCTCGTGTCCTTGCGCGGGTACTTCCGCGGCGTCACCTTCGTCGCCGCATTCAACGGGATCGTGGTCGGGCTCGCGGCGTTCCTCCTCGGCGTGCCGCTGGCCGGCACGATCGCCGTCGTCACCTTCGTGACGGCGTACGTGCCGTATATCGGGGCATTCGTCGCGGGGGCGTTCGCCGTGCTCATCGCGCTCGGCGCTCAGGGGACGGGCACCGCGGTCGCGATGCTCGTCGTCGTGATCCTCGCCAACGGCCTGCTGCAGAACCTCTTCCAGCCCTTCGCCATGGGCTCCGCGCTCGATCTCAACCCGCTCGTCGTGCTCGTGGTCACGATCGGCGCCGGCTGCCTGTTCGGGATGCTCGGTCTCGTGCTCGCCGCGCCGCTCGTCTCCGCAGTCGTGCGGATCGGCAAGTCGCTCGACCAACCGCTCGAACAGGCTCCCGAGGCTCGCGCAGGCCCCGGACCGGCCGAGGGCGACACCCTCGTCCCGGCAGGCTGACCCGACCCCGCTAGGCTCTACCGGGAGGAGGCCGATGATGTCCGCTGCACAGCAGTCCGCTGCTCGGAGTTCCGACGTAGGGAACGCGCTCGAGCATGGCGAGATCCCCGGCGATCTCCATCGCGGCCTCGAGGAGCTGAACGTTCCGGCCTACGCGGTCGACCGGTTCGGGATCGTCCGCTGGGTCAACTCCGCCGGGAAGGAGCTCGTCGGCGACATCCGCGGCAAGCAGCAGTCGTCCGTCGTCGTGCCGGAGCAGGCGCGCGAGGCGAAGGAGTCGTTCCTGCGCAAGATGATGGGCACCGAGAAGTCGACCGACGCCACGGTCGTGGTGGTCGATCCGAACGGCAACCGCGTCCAGGTCGAGGTCAGCTCGTGCGCGCTCCGCGACGGGCACAGGATCGTCGGCGTGTTCGGCGTGGTGCGGAGCCAGGACGAGGCGGCCCCACCGCTGCCGCACCCGCACCTCACGCCGCGCCAGAACCAGGTCCTGCATCTGCTCGCGCGCGGCCACTCCACGACGCAGATAGCCGCGGAGCTCCACCTCAGCGTCGACACCGTCCGCAACCACGTTCGCAGGCTCCTGCGCGCGCTCGGCGTGCACTCGCGGATCGAGGCGCTGGCGGTCGCGCACCGCGACGGGCTCCTCCGCAAGGGCTGACCGCCGTCGCGGCCCGGAATGGGCCAACCTGCGCCAGCCGGACGCCCGCGCCCGGCCGTACCGTGCGGCCCATGCGGTGTGTCGAGTGCGGACACGTGAAGGATCTCGCGGAGCGGGGCTGGGTCACCGTGCTGTCGCCTTCGGGCGAACGACGGATCCACTACTGCTGCAACTGCATCGAGGACCTCGTCCGACGCGCATCGACCGCCGACGAGGTCGACGACTACGCGAACGACGAGTAGCCGGGCTAGACCGCGGTCGGCGCGGCGGGCCGGAAGGTGCTCATCTCGTCCGGGCCCGGCTGCACGACGCCCCAGCTCGCTTCGGGGACCGGGTTCCAGACACCGGCCACGTCGCCGAGCGGCTCTGATACGACGATGCGCGACTCCTCGTCGAAGTCGGCGAGCCGCGGATCGTCGGGATAGAGCGCCTTCAGCGTGTCGTAGGTGGTAGAGAAGTAGAGCGAACGGGACTTGCCCTCGCTCGAGTAGCGGAACGCCCAGAGCCGCTCGCCGTTGGTCGTCGCGATCGTGCCCTGGAACGGGTACTGGACGCCGTGCTTGCGCCCGATCTCCTCGACGAGCCCGATCGCACGCTCGACCGCTCGCGGAGGATCCTCCTCGAGACCGAGCGTGAGCGCGAGGAAGAACAGCGCCTCGGAGTCGGTGGTCCCTTCGATCAGCGGGTAGAGCGAGGGATCGACTGCGAGCACGAGGTCGCGCTTGACCGTGAGCCAGTCGCCGATGAGCCCGTTGTGCACCCAGAGCCACTTGCCGTAGTGGAAGGGGTGGCAGTTCGTCTGCTGCACCGGCGTCCCCGTCGTGGCGCGGACGTGCGCGAGGAAGAGGTGCGACTCGATGTGGCCCGAGATCTCCTTCAGGTTGCGGTCGTTCCAGGCGGGCTCGGTGCTATGGAAGACCCCGGGCTCGCCTTCGGACGAGTACCAGCCGATGCCGAACCCGTCCCCGTTCGTCGGCTCCGCGCCGAGTCGCGATTTGAGGCTCTGGTCGATCAGGGAGTACTGGCCCTGATACAGAACCTTGTCCATCCGGATCGGCTTGCCGTAATACGCGAGCCAGCGGCACATGACGTGATTCTGCCGCAAGCGCGGCGGGCCGCGCAGGGGTGCGGAGCCGACGGGGGACGGCGTGCCCACACGATCCGGATCTGTGGAACCATCCGGGGGATGAGCGAACCGGAGAAGCGGACCGGCTGGAGCTTTCCGGCCGGCTCGGTCGGGCACGACGAGAGCGTCAAGGGCTACGACCTCGAGGCGACGGACGGGCGCATCGGCCACGTGTCGTGGGCGAGCTACGCGCCCGGTGAGAGCTACATGGTCGTCAGCTACCACGACGGCCACCACGACGTGCACCACGTCGTCCCGGCGGGCGCCGTGAAGTCCGTCGACCACGAGCGGCGCGTCGTGACGCTGGGGGTCACCGTGGCTGAGGTGAAGGCGACCCCGACGCACGAGGCGCCGGAGACACCCGTCGACTGGGCCTACGTGCAGCAGTTCGACCGCGGGATGCTCGAGGGCAGCGGCCTCTGGCCCTACACGGACGTCTGAGGCGCGACCGGGGTCGTGGCGGCTTCCTTCGGCTGGGGGTTCCTCGCCGCCTCGACTCTCATCGTCGGTGGGGCTGTCGCGCTGCGCTGGAGCATCGGCGAGCGCACGCTCGGGCTCGTCATGGCCTTCGGCAGCGGCGTGCTCATCAGCGCCGTCGCCTTCGAGCTCGCGCAGGAGGCGTGGGACAAAGAGGGCGGACGGAGCAGCGTCGCGCTCGGCCTGTTCGCGGGGTCGGTGACCTGCTGGTCGACCGCATGGGCGGCGGCGACCGCAAGCACTCGGGCGGCCGCCAGGCCGAAGGCTCGCCGCTCGCGATCGTCCTCGGAACCATCCTCGACGGCGTCCCGGAGTCGCTCGTGCTCGGCCTGACGATCGTCGTCGACGGCAGCGTGAGCGCCGCGTTCCTCGTCGCGGTGGCGCTCTCGAACGTCGCGGAGTCCATCGCCGCCAGCATCGGGCCTCGCCCAGGCCGGCTGGAGCCGCGGGCGTGTCCTCCTGCTCTGGCTCGGGGTCGCCACGACGCTGGGCCTCGCCGCGCTCGTGGGCTTCGCCCTCTTCGACTCCGTCTCGCACGGCGTCGTCGCTTTCGTCCTCTCTCTCCTTCGCGGGCGGGGCGATCCTGACGATGCTCGCCGACACGATGATGCCGGAGGCCTTCGAGCACGGCGGCAAGCTCGTGGGCGTCGTGACGACGTTCGGGTTCGCGGTCGCATTCGCGATCAGCTCGCTGTAGACACCGCCGGATCAGGTCGGCGCGGCGGCTTCCTTCGGCCTTCCGGGCAACCGCCGCGTGAACCAGAACGAGAGCACCGCGAGAAGCGCGACCGCGAGCATCGCCGTCTTGAGCGCGTTGAGTTGCGCGTCGCCGTAGTCGGCCGTGACGGCGTCCGCGTCGGCCGGGCTCAACCCGGCGTCGAGCAGCGCCTGGTGCGCCTGCGCGGTCGTGACGATCGGGATCCCATTCTCGGTTGCCGCTGCGAGCTGGGTCTTCACGTCGGTGGACACGGCCGGGTTCTGCTGGATCCGCGAGTTGAACCCGTTCAGCAGTCCGAGCAGCAGCACCGAGCCGATCAACGCGGTGCCCAGGGACGCGCCGAGGTTCTGCGCCGTGCCTTGGAGCCCCCCGGCCTCGTTCGTCTCCTCCGGCGGAGCGGACGACATGATCACGTTGCCGAGCTGTGACATGAGGAGCCCGGCGCCGATTCCGAAGAAGACGAGCGACACCGCGAAAGCCGTCCCGTTCAGGGTCACGTCGATCGTCCCGACGAGTACGAGCGCGGCGATCGCCATCGCGCCGAGGCCGACCTGGACGACGGCCCGCGGCCCGAACCGCACCGCGACCTTCGGGCCGGCGAGCGCAGCGGCCAGCATCGAGATCGACATCGGGAAGAGCCGCTTCCCCGTCTCGAACGCGTCGAAGCCAAGCACGACCTGGAGGTACACCGGCAGGACGAAGAACGTGCCCATGACGATCAGCTGCTGTGCCGCGAGCGAGGAGAGGCCGGCATGCAGGGTCTCGATCTTCAGCAGCGCGCGGTTGAGCAGCGTGCTCCTGCCGAGACGCTCGCGGCGCTCTTCATAGGCCAAGAAGGATCCGAGCACCACGAAGCCGCCGATGATCAGGAACGGCACGAGAGAGAACCCGAGCGGCGTGATCTCGTGGCCGCTGATCGTCGGCGCGGCGATCGGCTTGATCCAGCCCCAGGTGCTGCTCTTCAGGATCCCGAACACGATCAACCCGAGCGCGACCGCCGAGAGCGCGGCTCCGCCGTAGTCCAGCCTCGGCGGGTGCTCGGGCTTGGGCGCGCGCTTCATCCGCCGGTGGACGATGAGCACCACGCTCACCACCACGACCTCGCCCACGAAGACGTACCGCCAGGTCCAGGTGGTGGTCACGTAGCCGCCGATCAGCGGGCCGGCCGCGATCGCCGCGCCCGCGGCGCCGCCGATCATCGAGTAGGCGAACGCACGCGCTTTGCCTTCGTAGTTCGCCGCGGTCAGCGCAGCGATGGCCGGGATCACCAAGACCGCGCCAAGCCCCTCGATCCCCGACCAGCCGATCAGCAGCAACGTGAGGTTCGGGCTGAGCGCCGTGATCAGCGAGCCGAGCCCGTACACGGCCAGACCCAGGCCGAAGGCGCGGTCACGCCCGAGGATGTCGCCGAGCTTCGCGCCGACGAGCATGAACGCCGCCATCACGAGCGTGTACATGGTGATCGCGCTCTGCACACCGGTGACCGTCGTGTTCAGGTCGGCCACGATCTGCGAGATCGAGACGTTCATCACGCTCGAGTCCAGCACCATGATGAACTGGGCCGCCGCAAGGATCGTCAGAGGCAGCCACTTGCGCACCGCCCGACTCTACGTTCTTCGGCGGCTGGGCCGGCTCCGAAGAGCGACCGGCGAAGCGGCGGCCGCTGAAGCCCGGCTCAGACCCGGTCTCGCGGCGGCGCGGGCCGGGCGGGCGTGGGCTGCGACGCCGGCTTGGGCGTCCGCGGCGGGACCGGGTTGCGGATCGGCTCGACGACGATCTTCCTCAGCGGCTTCCCGATCTCCATCGCCGGGATTGCACCATCGCCCGCCGCGGCGTGCCAGGAAGCGCGCACGCCCGCCGCAGGCAGGTGCACCCGACGCGCGTTAGCGTCCTGAGAATGGATGCGGCAACAGAACCGGAGATCCCCGCGAAGGGCAAGCCGTGGCGTGTGGTCTTTCGCGTGCTGCTACTGCTCGCGACGGCCGTCTCGCTCTACTTCCTGTTCCCGAGCCTCGTCGACCTCTTCACGCAATGGCACTCCCTCGCCGACCTCGAGCCATGGTGGATCCTCCTGGCCCTCGTCTTCGAGGCGACGAGCGTCATGGCGCTCTGGGAGGTGCAGCGGATCGCGCTGCGTACGCCGAGCTGGTTCGCCGTCGGAACCGCGCAGCTCGCCGGCAACGCCGCCGGCAACGTGATCCCGGGTGGTGCGGCGACGGCCGGGGCCTTCTCCTACCGGATGCTCGTGCGCGCGGGCGTGCGGAGCGACGACGTGGCCGGCGGGCTCGCCGCCGTCGCCGTCGCGAACACGACCACGATCCTCGCCTTCCCGGTGCTCGCCCTCCCTGCGATCCTCGGCGGGCTCAAGGCGCCGAACGGGCTGCTGACGACCGCCTACATCGGCGGAGGCGCCTTCGTGCTGGCGGTCCTCGCCGGCCTCGCCGCCTTCCTCTGGGACCGCCCGCTCCTCCTGGTAGGCCGCGGGATCGACGCCGTCCTCCGGCTGCTGCCGAGCAAGCGCGACGCACACGGAACCGGCGAGCGCCTGCTGCACCAGCGCGACGGCCTACGGCACGCGTTCGGCGCCCGCTGGCCGTTCGCGCTCTGCGCGGTCGTCGCCAAGCCGGCCTTCGACTACCTCGGCCTCCTCTGCTGCCTCGCCGCGGTCGGCGCCCGGCCGGATCCGTCGCTCGTCGTGCTCGCCTACGCCGGCGGGATGCTGCTGGCCCTGATCCCGTTCACACCGGGCGGCCTCGGCTTCGTGGAGGCCGGGCTCACCGGGCTGCTGACGCTCGCCGGGGCGACCGCGCATCAGGCCGTCGTCGCAACGCTCGCGTACCGGCTGCTGACCTTCTGGCTCCCGTTGCCGCTCGGAGGCATCGCGTACCTCCTCCACCGCCGCCGCTACGGGACCGCCGGCGCGTCGGCGTCGGCGACGTCGCCGTAGGCCGCCAGCGCCTCGCGCGCAGCGGCCGCGTCGGCGGGCGGCACGAGCGCGCAGAGGAGCGCTCCGCCGGGAGCGAGCGACTCGCCGAGCTCCCGCAGGCGCGCGTCGGGGACGCCGGTGTCGCGCGCGCCCCAGATCCCGCCGCCGAGCATGCCGAGGAGGGCACCGCCGATCGGGCCGCCGAGCAGCATTCCGGCGACGAACCCGACCGTCCCGCCGGCCACGACACCCTCGCCGGCCGCGATCTGGCCCGTCTGCTGCAGCTCCACGCGGCCGTTCTCGAGCCGCGTGACGACTGCGGCGTCGTGCACGGCAGCCTTCGACTCGCGGAGCGCGGCGAGCGCCTGCTCCGCCTCGGCTCGCGAGGCGCAGGAGACGACGACGAGGCGAGCGCGGTCGGCCACGATCTACAACGCAAGGAGCCCCCGACGCGTCAACGCCGGGGGCTCCAGGTCGTGCGAAGAGCCGCGAAGGCTCACTCCATCTTTTTCCCGCCGTACACCGCCAGCGCGTAGATCACCAGGATGTCCATGGTGATGATGATCAGCGACCAGAACGGATACGCCTGCATGGCGCCGAAGTGGGCGAGCAGGCTGAGGCTGGCCGCCAAGATCCCGAACCAGCGTGCGAACCCCGAGCCGCTGAACACCCCCATGGCGGCGATGATGAGCAGTACGCCGACGATGAGCATGAACCAGCCCCACGTGCGCAGGTCGCTGAACACGTAGTGGGCGTTGGCGGCGTAGAAGCTCGCCTTCGACAGCGCTCCGATGCCGTCGAAAATGCTGAGGATTCCGGCGAGACCGAGCATGGTCGCCGCGAACAGCAACCAGCCGAAGCCCCTCTCCTCGTCGAACTCGTACGCGTCGTCACGGGTAGCCACCGAGTTTCCTCCTTGAGACAGGTCGTCGAGACTTTGGCAACTGCCTCGGACGGCGCCCACACTGCCCATGCGAGCCGGGGCGGGGTGCGCACCCCACTCCAGCCGGTTCACCCACTTGTGACGACGCCCGGCCGCCCCTGTCGCGCAACGCTGCCTGATCGGAGAGGAAGAACTGATGCCTGCTGCCCCGCCCCCGCCGCCCACGTTCTCGACCGAGGAGATCGCGCGGCTGCTCAAGCTGCTCGAGGGAGCCGACAGCGTCGAGCTGAAGTTGACGGTGCCCACGCCGAACCAGCGCTCGACGTTGACCGCGCTCGAGCTCGACCCGCTCGAGGCACAGATCCGCCAGGTCTTCTTCTTCGACACACCCGAGCTCGATCTCGACGCTCACGGCGTCGTCGTCCGCGCGCGACGAATCCAGGGCCAGGGAGGCGACTCGATCGTCAAGCTGCGCCCCGTCGTGCCGAGCGAGCTGCCCGCGGAGCTCCGGCGGTCGGCCGGCTTCCGCGTCGAGGTCGACGCGCTGCCGGGCGGGTTCGTTTGCTCCGGAACGCTCAAGGGCTCGCCCGACTCGGACGACGTCCGCCGCGTTGCCGGTGGGAAGCTGCCGCTGCGGAAGCTCTTCTCGAAGGAGCAGCGCCAGCTCTATGCGGCGCACGCACCGCAAGGGATCGGGCTCGACGACCTCACCGTCCTCGGACCGATCTTCGTGCTCAAGCTGCGCGACGTCCCGCCGGGCCTCGGCCGCAAGCTCGTGGCCGAGATCTGGTTCTACCCGGACGGTTCCCACATCCTCGAGCTGTCCACGCGGGCCGCGACGAGCGAGGCGTTCCAGGTCGCCGCCGAGGCTCGTGCCTTCCTCGCCGGGCGCGGGGTCGACCTCTCCGGCGAGCAGGAGACGAAGACGCGCAAGGCGCTCGAGTTCTTCGCGCGTGAGCAGGCCGGGAAGACGGCGTGAGCGCCGGAGCCGACGCCGTCGCCGGCCTCGTCCCGCGCTGGGAGTGGCGCACCTTCGGCGAGAGCTTCGGCGCCGCCGAGGAGCTGCTCGGCGGGCTCGAGGCCGAGCGCGTGCAGGAGAGCGAGGAGCTCTACGTTCTGTCGGAGGAGAGCGACGCCTCGGTGAAGGTCCGCGACGGGCTGATGGACGTGAAGCGGCTCGAAGCCGTCGACGGTGCCGGGCTCGAGCAGTGGCGCCCCGTCCTCAAAGGCGAATTCCCGCTCGCCGCCGCGGACGTGGCGACGGTGCTCGGCGCGCTCGGCGTCGCCGGCCCGGAGCTCGCCCGCGCCACCTACACCTTCGAGCAGCTGGTCTCCGAGCTCGTGCTTCCCCATCCGGCGCTCGCGGACGTCACCGTCCGCAAGCGCCGCGCCCACTACGAGGTCGGCGGCTGCCTGGCCGAGCTGTCGGAGGTCACGGCCGTGCTCCAGACCACGCGCACGATCGCGGTCGAGGCCGAGGATCCCGAGCTCGTCGCCGCGGCGGTCGCGGAGCTCGGCCTCGCCGACCGGCCGAACGTCTGCCTCGCGCGCGGGCTCAAGACGATGCTCGGGCTCGATCCCATGCGCTTCGCCGTGCTCGACGTCGGCACCAACTCCGTCAAGTTGCACGTCGGAGAGCGGCGAGCGGGCGGCAGGTGGCGGACGGTCGTCGACCGCGCCGAGGTCACGCGGCTCGGCGAGGGGCTCGCGGAAACCGGCGCGCTCCAGCCGGAGCCCATGCGCCGGACCGCGGACGCGATCGTCGGCATGGTCGAGGAGTCACGGCGCGAGGGAACGGCCGAGATCGCCGCCGTCGCGACTGCCGGGATGCGGCAGGCCGAGAACTCCGCGGAGCTCGTCGAGGCCGTCCGCGAGCGTTGCGGCGTCGGCATCGAGGTCATCTCCGGCGAGGAGGAGGCCCGGCTCGCGTACCTCGCCGCTACGTCCGAGCTCGAGGTCGGCACGGACTCGCTCGTCGTGTTCGACACCGGCGGCGGCAGCTCCGAGTTCACGTTCGGTCGCGCCGGGCGCGTGGAGGAGCGGTTCAGCCTGGACGTCGGCGCCGCGCGCTACGCCGAGCGCTTCGGCCTGGACGGCGTCGTCCCGGACGACACGCTCGCGACGGCACTCGAGGCGATCGGGGCCGACCTCGCGCGACTCGACGGACGCCCGCGTCCCGCCGCGCTCGTCGGCCTTGGCGGCGCTCTCACGAACCTCGCCGCGGTCCGGCACGGCCTCGCCACCTACGACCCCGAGGTCGTCCAGGGAACCGTCCTCGACCGGAACGAGGTGGAACGCCAGATCGAGCTGTATCGGACGCGCTCGACCGAGCAGCGACGGGAGATCGTCGGCCTGCAGCCGCCCCGGGCCGAGGTGATCCTCGCCGGTGCATGCATCGTCCGGACGGTGCTCGACAAGCTGCAGTGCGACGAGCTCACGGTCAGCGACCGGGGCCTGCGGCACAGCCTGCTCGTCGAACGGTTCGGCGCCGCGCGCTAGTCCGGCGGGGCCGGCGGCGCCGGCTCGTCGTTCCGCCGGGCCGAACGCCTCTGCCACCACCAGACCACGCCTCCGGTCAAAAGCGCGGCGGCGAGGATCCCGAACGCGATCCAGCCCCACGGCGTCTCCTCCTCCGGCTCCTGCGCAGACACCACCGCGGCGCCCGCTGCCGCCGCGGCGGCGGGGTTCACAGCGGTCGTGGTGACGGTGGTCGCAGGGAGGGTCTCGGTGGTTGCGGGCAGGGTCTCCGTGCTTACGGGCAGCGTCTTGGTGACGGTGACGGTGTTGGCCGGAAGAGTCTCAGTGACCGCCGGGAACGTCTCGGTCACCGTGACCGACGGCGCGACCGGGGCCTCCTCGGTCGTCGTCTCGAACGTCACCGTCGTCTGCGTCTCCCCCTCCGGCGGAGCCGTCGTCGTCCCCGGGATGGTGGGGCGGGTCAAGGTGAGCGCCGTCGAGAGACCACCGCCGCCCCCACTCCCGCAACCGGCCGTCGCGAGCGCGACGGCGACGCCGAGCAACCCCACCACGGCGTAGCAGGCGACGGCGAGGAGTCGTCTCGGGGACATCCGCCGTCGACGCTACACGCGAAGCCGGATCGAACATCGTCCTCTGCGGGTGATGCCGCTGCGGCAACCCGCACGGACGATCTCTGCATTGGGCAACGGGGGTGGCTCCGCGGATGGAAGTGGCGCCGCGCCGGTGACCAAGCGTCCGCCGCCGAAGCCGGGTGAGGCCCGAGAGGAGTGGAAGAGATGAAAGCCGTCATCGACCTGCGGGGCCGGCACTTCCTGACGCTGGCCGACTACTCCGCGGACGAGATCCGCTACCTGCTCGACCTCGCCGCCGAGCTGAAACGGGCGAAGAAGGAGGGCCGCGAGGCGCCGCTGCTCGCAGGCAAGGAGATCGCACTGATCTTCGAGAAGGACTCGACGCGCACCCGCTGCGCATTCGAGGTCGCCGCCTACGACCAGGGCGCGCACGTCACCTTCATCGGCCCCACGGGCTCGCACATGGGCCACAAGGAGACGGTGAAGGACACTGCCCGCGTCCTCGGCCGCATGTACGACGCGATCGAGTACCGCGGCTTCGGCGAGCAGATCGCCGACGACCTGGCGGAATGGGCCGGCGTTCCCGTCTACAACGGCCTCACCGACGAGTGGCACCCGACGCAGATCCTCGCCGACTTCCTGACCATGCGCGAGCACAGCACGAAGCCATACGAGGAGATGGTCTCCTGCTACCTCGGCGACGCCCGCTTCAACATGGCCGACACGTATCTGGTGGGCGGCGCGAAGCTCGGCATGGACGTCCGGATCGCCGCGCCCGAGTCGCTCTGGCCCTCCGAGGAGTTCACCTCGCTCGCGTACAAGCTCGCCGGGGAGAGCGGGGCGAGCGTCACCATCACCGAAGATGTCGCCCAGGCCGTGAACGGCTGCGACTTCCTGCTCACCGACGTCTGGGTCTCGATGGGCGAGCCGGCGGAGGCCTGGCAGGAGCGGATCGAGCTCCTGACGCCGTACCAGATCAACGCGGAGACGATGGCGCTGACCGGCAACCCCGACACCAAGTTCATGCACTGCCTGCCGGCGTTCCACAACACGGATACGCAGGTCGGCCAGGAGCTGTACGACAAGTACGGGCTCGAGGCGCTCGAGGTGACGGACGACGTCTTCGAGTCGCCGGCGTCGATCGTCTTCGACGAGGCCGAGAACCGGCTGCACACGATCAAGGCAGTGATGGTGGCGACCATCGGAAGGCGCTGACGATGCGCGTCGTCGTCGCGCTCGGCGGCAACGCGCTCCTGCGCCGCGGCCAGGCGCTGACGGCGGACAACCAGCGTGAGAACGCGCGGACGGCGTGCGCCGCGCTGGCGCCGCTCGCGCGCGACCACGAGCTCGTGATCGCACACGGCAACGGGCCGCAGGTCGGTCTGCTCGCCCTCCAGGGCTCTGCCTACAAGGACGTCGAGGCCTACCCGCTCGACGTCCTCGACGCGCAAACCGAGGGCCAGATCGGCTACATCCTCGAGCAGGAGCTCGGGAACGTCCTTCCCTTCGAGAAGCACATCGCGACCCTGCTGACGATGATCGAGGTCGATCGGCACGATCCCGCCTTCGCGAACCCGACCAAGCCGATCGGGCCGATGTACACGAAGGAGCAGGCCGACGCGCTCGCCGCCGAGAAAGGCTGGGCGTTCAAGCCGGACGCCGACGGGTTCCGCCGCGTCGTGCCCTCACCCCTGCCGCAGCGGATCTTCGGCATCCCCGCCATCCGCACGCTGCTCGCCGCCGGCTGGATCGTGATCTGCTCGGGCGGCGGCGGCATCCCGACCCGCTACACCGACGAGCCCGCGGCCCCCGGCCGGCGGCTCGAGGGCGTCGAGGCGGTGATCGACAAGGACCTCGCGAGCGCGCTGCTCGCCGTGGACCTCGCGGCCGACATGCTCCTGATCGCGACCGACGTCGACGCCGTCTATGCCGATTGGGGCACGCCGGACCAGCATCCGATCCGCCAGACGACGCCGGCCGAGCTCGCTGCGGCCGACTTCGCCGAGGGCTCGATGGGGCCGAAGGTCCGCGCGGCGTGTACGTTCGTCGAGAAGACCGGCGGCACCGCTGCGATCGGCTCGATCGCCGAGATCGAGGCGGTGCTGCGCGGCGAGGCCGGCACCACCGTCACGCGCACCGCGGTACCGACCACCTAGGAGGAGACAACGATGGCGACGACGGCAGCACCAGCCCCTGCCCCGCACCACGACAAGCAGTGGTTCGCGCTTCCGAGTGACGTCGTCGCCCAGGCGCTCGGCGTCGACGCGCACGCCGGGCTCGCCCCGGCCGAGGCGTCCACGCGGCTCGAGAAGTACGGCGCGAACGCCTTCGTCGCCGCCGAGACCGAGCCACGCTGGCGAGCGTTCGTGCGGCAGTACCGCGACCCGATGCAGATCGTCCTGCTCGTCGCCGGCATCGGCAGCATCTGGCCCCTGCACGAGCTCGGCACCGGCCTCGTCCTGCTCTTCCTGACGCTGTTCAACGCCGTCCTCGGCCTCAACCAGGAGGGGAAGGCGGCAGCCGCGGTCGCCGCGCTGCAGAAGATGATGATCGTCAAGGCGAAGGTGCGCCGCGGGAACGAGCTCGTCGAGGTGCCGGCCGAGCAGCTCGTCCCGGGCGACATCGTCGCGATCGAGGCGGGCGACGTCGTGCCGGCGGACGGGCGGCTGCTCAGGGCGGCGACGCTCGAGGTGGACGAGTCGGCCCTGACCGGCGAGAGCATGCCGGTGGCGAAGAGCGCCGAGACCGTCACGCAGGCCGACGCGCCGCTCGGCGACCGGACCGACATGGCCTACATGAACACGAACGTGACGAGAGGCGCCGGCGAGCTGATCGTCACCACGACCGGGATGTCGACCGAGGTCGGCCACATCTCGAACATGCTCTCCCAGGAGAGCGAGGCGGCCTCGCCGCTGACGAAGCAGCTGAACAAGCTGACGAGCCAGATCCTCGTCATCTCCGGGACGGCGCTCGCCGTCTCGATCGTGCTCAACCTGTCGCGCGGCGAGTCCTTCGACACCGTGTTCCTCGCCGCGATCGCGTTCGCCATCGCCGCGATCCCGACCGGCCTGCCCGCGGTGGTGACCGCGATCCTCTCGATGGGGACGCAGACCCTCGCGAAGGCGAACGCGATCATGAAGCGGCTGCGCTCCACGGAGACGCTCGGCTCGACGTCGGCCATCAACTCCGACAAGACCGGGACGCTGACGCTCAACCAGATGACCGCGGTGGAGCTGACGATCCCGGGCCGCCGCTACGAGATCGACGGCACCGGCTACTCGACGCAGGGCGTGATCAAGAAGGTCGCGGGACAGCCCGAGGTCGACCTCGAGCCGTTCATGCAGCCGCTCGTGCTCGCGTGCGACGCCGTCGTCCACGACGGCGAGCTGATCGGCGACCCGACCGAGGGCGCGCTCGTCGTGCTCGGCGAGAAGGGCGGGCTCGCCGCGGTCGCGACGCGCGAGACGTATCCCCGCGTCGCGGAGCTGCCGTTCGACACGGCGTACAAGCTGATGGCGACCTTCCACCGGATGAAGGACGAGTCCGGCACGGACGTCGTCCGCTGTTTCGTCAAGGGCGCCCCCGACCAGGTGCTCGCCCGCACGACGCAGACGCTGGCACCGGACGACCTCCACCTGATGGACGCCGACGCCGGCTTCAAGGAGCGCTACGAGGCCGAGAACGAGCGGCTCGGCGAGCAGGGCCTCCGCGTCCTCGCCACCGGACGCAAGGACTTCGACCCGGCCTCGTTCGACCCGAGCGCCGACCTCCTCCCGTTGCTGGACGGACTGACGGCGCTCGCGCTCGTGGGCATCGTCGATCCGCCGCGGCCGACCGCCAAGGACGCGATCGCGGTCGCGCACTCCGCCGGGATCCAGGTGCGGATGATCACGGGCGACCATGCGGTCACCGCCGCGGCGATCGCGACCAAACTCGGCATCACGGGTCAGGCCATCACCGGGGCCGAGTTCGCCGCGATGAGCGACGACGAGCTGCTCGCGCAGATCGACGACATCGGCGTCATCGCGCGTGTCACCCCGGAGGACAAGGTGCGGCTCGTCGACACGCTGAAGACGAAGGGGCAGATCGTGGCGATGACCGGCGACGGTGTGAACGACGCACCCGCCCTCAAGCGCGCCGACATCGGCATCGCGATGGGGATCACCGGCACCGAGGTCTCGAAGGAGGCCGCCGCGATGATCCTCACCGACGACAACTTCGCCACGATCGTGCGCGCGGTCGAGCTGGGACGCGGGCTCTACGACAACCTGACGAAGTACATCCGCTTCCAGATGGGTGTGCTGTTCGGCCTCGTCTTCACGTTCCTCGGCGTCGCGATCGGCAACGTCGTCGGCGGCGTCGCCTTCGTGCCGCTGCAGACGCTGTGGATCAACTTCACGACGCAGGTCTTCCAGGCCGTCGGACTGGGCTACGGCGAGCCGGCCGAAGGCTTGATGAAGCGCAAGCCGCGCGATCCCGACGCCCAGATCCTCCCGCGCTCGAAGCTGCTCTGGCTGGCCCTCGTCGGCGGCGTGATGGGCGCCGTGACCATCGGCGTCCTCGCCTGGGCCGACAACCAGTACGACCGGCAGGTCGCCCGCACGATGGGGATGACCTCGTTCGCGATCGCGAACCTCTTCTATTCGTTCTGCGAGCGCGACGAGCGCATCTCGGTCTTCAGCCTCGACGTTCTCCGCGACCGGAGGTTCCTCATGTTCTCGGGCGCCTCGGTGCTCGCGATCATCCTCGCGCCGCAGCTGAACCTGCTCAACCGGATCCTCGACACCCTCCCACTGACGCTCCACCAGTGGCTGATCTGCATCGTCTCGGCGCTCGCGCCTGTCGCGGTGACCGAGATCCGCAAGTTCGTGCTCCGGCGGCGGGAGGCGGAGGCGGCCCAGCCGGCAACGGGCCATTCATCCGTATGAGACGATGCCGTCGATGGCAGCCGACGAGCACACTGCAGCCGTGGTAGCCCCGACCGCAACAGCCGCTGCGCCGCTCAGCCGTGGGCGAAAGATCGTCGTCTGGGTACTCGTCGTGCTCGCGACGGTCATCGCGCTCGTCGCGATCCTGACCACCTGGGTGAACCGGCAGATGCTGGACAACTCGGCCTGGAACAAGGCCACGACCCAGGTCATCCAAGACCAGAAGGTTCAGAGCGCGCTCGCGACGTACACGGTCAACCAGCTGTACACGAACGTCGACGTTGGCCAGGCGCTCTCGGATCGGCTCCCGAAGAACCTCAAGCGCTTCGGCCCGGTCCTCGCGGGCGCGCTCGAGCAGCCGGCCACGCAGGGCGTGGAGCGGCTCCTGCAGCGGCCGCGCGTCCAGCAGCTCTTCATCAGGGCGAGCGCGATCGCGCACGAGAAGCTCGTCAACGTGCTCGAGAACAAGACCGGGCTCGGCATCTCGACCGGCAACGGCAACGTGACGCTCGACGTGCACGCGATGATCGTCGAGATCGGGACGGAGCTCGGCATCCCGGAGAGCGCACTGGCGAAGCTGCCGGCGAGCACGGGCACGATCACGCTGATGAAGTCCGATCAGCTGAAGGCCGCGCAGGACGGCGTCCAGGCCGTGCACGTGCTGAGCGCCTGGCTCCTCGTCGCCGTGCTCGTCCTCTACGGGTTCGCGATCTGGCTCGCGCGCGGCGCCAGGCGCGCGACCCTCCGCAACGCGGGCATCGGCCTCGCGCTCGTGGGGCTCCTCGTGCTCGTCATCCGGACCCTGCTCGGCAACTACATCGTCAACTCGCTCGCGATGCCGGGCTACCAGCCCGCGACGCACCACCTGTATCTGATCGGCACCTCGATCCTCGGCCAGATCGGCGCAGCGACGTTGTTCTACGGCGTGGTCGTGACGCTGGCGGCCGTGTTCGCCGGGCCGAGCGCCCCGGCGGTCTGGCTGCGAGAGCGGTTCGCCCCCGTGCTGAACGAGCGGCAGGGGATCGTTTGGGGTGGCGCCGGCTTCGTCTACCTGCTCCTGCTCCTCTGGGGCGGCACCCACGCCCTGCGCACCTGGTGGGGGATCCTGCTCCTCGCCGCCCTGATCGCGATCGGCCTCGTCGCGCTGCGGCGCCAGACCCTTACCGAGTTCCCGTCGGCGCCGGCGCTCGAGCCCGCGACTGCGGGCGGGCCGCCCGCTGCAGCGGCCGCCGAGCCCGACGACACGCAGACGACCACGACCACGTAGGAGGGGCGCCGTGCAAGAGCCACTGCTCGTCGGCACGGACCTCGACGAGCCCGGCCGGGGCGGCGAGCCGCTGTGGTGGATCCCGCTCGTGACCGGGACGCTGTGGGTGATCTTCGCTCTGCTCGTCTTTCAGTTCGACTACACGACCGTATCGGCGCTGTCCATCCTGCTGGGGACGGTCCTGATGGCCACAGCACTGTTCGAGGCGGTGACGGCGGCCGGCGCCCACGGCTGGTGGCGCGCAGTTCACATCGGGCTGGCGATCGTGTTCGCGGCGATCGGCGCCGCCGCCTACATCCACCCGCAGAACACGTTCGACGCGCTGGCCGCGATCTTCGCGTTCTACCTGCTCCTGCGCGGGATCTTCGACATCGTCGTTGCCCTCTACGCGCGCCCGGCCGAGCTGTGGTGGGTCGGGCTCATCTCGGGCGTGGTGCTGGTTCTGCTCGCGTTCTGGGCCGCCGGCGACTTCGGACACAAGGCGTTCCTGCTCGTGGTGTGGGTCGGCGCGTCGGCGCTCGCCCACGGCATCCTCGAGATCGTGACGGCGTTCCGCCTGCGGCAGGGACCGCCGCCGCTCCGCCCGGCCTAGTCCCCGAGCAGCTTCTTCTGCTCGGCGGCGAACTCTTCCTCGGTCAGGATCCCCTGCTCGCGGAGCTCGACCAGCCGCTCGATCTGGGCGCCGGGTTGCGCAGCCGGCTCCTGTGCAGGCGCCTCCTGACCTGGGTCCGCTTCTGTCACTTCGGACTGCTCCTCACGTGGGTCATCATGCTGATGATCGACAACTTCCGCCAGCAGGATCACTCGGGTTGGGCGAAGGCGCTCTGGGCGCTCTTCATATCTTCTTGCCCATCCTCGGCGCGATCGTCTACACCGTTTCGAGGCCGAGAATCGCCGGAGACTACGACTACGAGCCTGCGGCGAGCGCATCCACCTCGACGGCCGACGAGCTGGCGCGGCTGAACGAGCTCCGCACCGAGGGAGCGATCACCGACGCCGAGTTCGAGGATCTCAAGGCGAAGGCGATCGCGGCCTCCTAGCCAGGCCTGCCCCACGGGGGTAGGCCCGCCTACCACCCTCGCGACGGGCCTGCGCCCTTGGCCGGGCCTCGAGGCATCGGCAGGCTAATGGCGTGTCGATTTTGGAACCGCTGACCCGCGCGGAGGCCGGGCCGGCGAAGCCTGCCGTCCCGCCCGCGACCGCAAAGGCCGTGGTCCGGACCGCGCTCCTCAACCGGCTCTGCGGAGCGGCGGAGGGCACGATCGTCGCGATCGTCGCGCCTGCAGGGTTCGGCAAGACCACGCTGCTGGCCCAGTGGGCCGAGCGGGAGCAACGTCCGGTGGTCTGGATCGACCTCGAGCCCGAGGACGACGATGCCGAGACTCTCGAGCCGCGGCTCGCCGAGGTCGCCGACCGGCCCGGCTCGCTCGCGCTCGTGGACGACGTCCACGTCCTCCGCTCACCCGGGGCGCTCGCCGCGTTCGAGCGGCTGCTCGGCCAGGCGGCGCAGGGGACGAGCGTGGCGTTCGCGGCCCGGCGCCCGCCGCCGCTGCCGCTCGCCCGCCTGCGCGCGGAAGGCCGCCTGCTCGAGCTCGGGACCCAGGAGCTGACGCTCAACGGCCGTGAGGCGGAGACGCTGCTGCGGCGGGCCGGCGTCCTGCTCCCTCGCCGGGAGGCCGCCGCCCTCGCCGAGCGGCTCGAGGGCTGGCCGGCCGCTCTTTTCCTCGCCGCCCTGTCGCTGCACAGTGGGGCGCAGGCTTCGACCCTGGGCGGCGACGACCGCTTCCTCGCCGACTATCTCGAGACGGAGCATCTCGCCTGCCTGTCGGCCGCGCAACGGCGGTTCGCGCTGCAGACGTCGGTGCTCACCGAGCTGACGTCGGAGGACTGCGACGCGCTCCTCGCGCGCTCCGACTCGGCCCAGATGCTCGAGTCCCTCGAGCGCGACGGCGTGGCCGTGCCCCTCGACCACCGGCGGCGCCGCTACCGCTATCCGCGCATCGTCCGCGACGTCCTGGCGAGGGAGCTCGAGCGAGCCGAGCCGGAGAAGGCGCGCGCCCTGCATCGCGCCGCGGCCGGCCGCGCCGTCGAGATCGGCGCGATCGAGGAGGCGCTCGAGCACGCCGCGGCGGCCGGCGACGTCGGCCGCGTCGCAGAGCTCGCCGAGCGGCTCGCCGTCTCCGCCTGCGGACGCGGCCGGCTGGACGCGCTCGAGCGCTGGCTCGACCTCGTGCCCGACGACGACGTCGAGAACCATCCCGACCTCTGTATCGCCGCCTCGTGGCTCTACGCGCTCAGAGGACGGGCCGGCAACGCGCAGCACTGGGCCGACACCGCGCTGCGCGGCCTCGGCGGCGACGATCCGCGCCGCGGCCTTCTGCAGGGGCTCCGCTGCCGCGACGGCGCCGAGCAGATGCTCGAGGACACGAACGCCGCGGGCGAGGGGCTCCCTCCGGGCCATCCGTGGCGGCCGGCCGCAGTGCTCGGACGAGCCGCGGCCCTGCTGCTCGCCGGTGACAGCGCGCGTGCCGAGAGCGAGCTCGTGCTGGCGGTCGAGCTCGCCACCGCGGCGGGCGCGACCGAGCTGACCATCCTCGGCCTGTGTCTTCGCTCGCTGCTCGCGGGCGGCGAGCACGAGCGGGACGACGCCGAGGCCTTCGCCGCGGAGGCCGCTTCGGTTGCGGCGATCGAGCCGTCCGCCCTGTCCCTTGTCGCGCTCCTGCTCGACGTGGTCGGCGCGAGAAACGCCGCGCGACGCGGTGAGCCGGCCGAGGCGGCCGCAGCGCTCGAGCGCGCTGAAGTGCTGCTCTCGCTGGCAACTCCCGCCGTGCCCTGGCTTGCGGCCTACGCGCTCCTCGAGCTCGCGCGGGTGCGGCTCGCGCTCGCGGACGCTGCTGGAGCCCGAACCCTGCTGCGACGTGTCAGCGACATCTTCCGGGTCCGGCCGCGACTCGGCGTGCTGGTCGAGCACTACGCCGAGCTCGACCGGCGCACGCACGCACTGGACGAGCCGGAGGGACGCTGGGCGTCGAGCCTGACGCCCGCGGAGCAGCGCCTCCTGCCGCTGCTCGC
Source organism: uncultured Actinomycetes bacterium (assembly GCA_963796555.1). GTDB lineage: Bacteria > Actinomycetota > Thermoleophilia > Gaiellales > Gaiellaceae > Palsa-739. The sequence goes on from CAWCLZ010000006.1 coordinate 238,982, forward strand.
GACCCACCTCTCGTTCCGTGAGATCGGCGAGCGCCTCTACGTCTCGCGCAACACGGTCAAGACGCAGGCCATCGCCGTCTACCGCAAATTCGGAGTCACGAGCCGGAGCGCGGCAGTCGAGCGCGCGGTCGTCCTCGGCCTGATCGACGAGGCCGCAGCCGTGCCACACGATGGCCTGCGGTGCGCGCCCTGAGCACCGAGCAGAGCCCGCAGGACATGACACCGCTGCAGTTCGGCCGTCCGGTCAGCTGCGGCGATGGGCCGGCCGGACGGCTCTCCGACGTCGTGATCGACCCGCAAGAGCGGCGGGTCACGCACCTCGTCGTCGAGGCTGCGAGCGGCGCTGCACGCCTGGTGCCGGCGGAGCTCCTCGTCCCTGGCTGGGCCGCGGGCAGCGAGGTCGTGCTCTCGTGCAACGGCGCCGACGTCTCGAATCTCCCGACGATCCGTTCGTTCTCCTACGTCGGCCTCGAGACGTTTCCCGACAGCGACGAGCGGAGCGACATCGGCGTCGAGGACCTGCAGGTCGTGCCCGGCTTCGGGGCCGAGCTCGGCGACTTCGGCAGCGACTTCGCAACCGGCTACGCGGTCACTTACGACCGGATCCCGCCCGGCTCGGCCGAGCTCCGGCGCGGCAGCGCCGTCATCTCGGCCGACGAAGACGAGATCGGCACCCTCGACGGCTTTCTCGTCGCGGGAGCCCGGCTGACGCACGTCGTGCTGCAACAGGAGGCCGCCGCGATCCCGATCGACTCCGTGACCGCGATCGCCACCGACCGCATCACCGTGAGCGACCCCCCGAATGCGTTCGCCGACGCCGGCTCGCGCTGGCTCCCGCTCACCTGAATGGCCCCGCAGCCGCAGGCGGGGACGCTGACCTGGCTCGGGCACAGCTGCGCCGTGATCCAGCTCGACGGGCACCTCGTGGTCACGGATCCGGTGCTCCGCGACCGGATCGTCCACCTGCGCCGGAGGTCGCCGGTCGAGATGGCGGTCCTCGACGGCGCCGACGTGATCCTCCTCTCCCACACCCATCACGACCACCTCGACCTTCCGTCCCTCGACCGGCTCGACCGCGGAGCCCAGGTGCTGGTGCCGGCGGGTGCGGAAGGCCTCCTGCGGCGCCGCGGCTTCCGTTCCGTCCGGGAGGTCGTTGCGGGAGACGAGGTGAGCGTCGGAGCGATCCGGATCCGGGTCACTCACGCCGAGCACGACTCCGGCTTCCGCGTGGGCACCGGGAAGACGCAACCCGTCGGGTACGTGATCGCGGGCACGCAGACGGTGTACTTCGCGGGCGACACCGACCTCTTCGAGGGGATGGGCGCGCTGGGACGCGTCGACGTGGCCCTCCTGCCGGTTGCGGGCTGGGGGCCGCGGCTTCCCGCGGGTCATCTCGATCCCGCCCGCGCGGTGGCCGCGCTCGAGTTGATCGAGCCGCGCCTCGCGATCCCGATCCACTGGGGAACCTACGCGCCGTGGCGGCCGCCGAAGGGAGACGACACGCCGGCCCAGACCTTCGCGGAGCTCGCCGCGACCGTGGTTCCGACCGTGGACGTGCGCGTCCTGCGGCCCGGCCAGTCGTGCGAGCTGGCCTACGCCCGGACCGTGTAGTGCGTGAGAGCGCTCGGCGCGACGAGGCGCCGCGCGGATGGTGCGCCTCCAACCCGCGCGTCAGACCTCGGGCGATGCCTCCAGATCCGCGTCGGCGAGGAAGAGCAGAGCGGCCCGAACCCGCCTGCTGGTGGTCTTGTCGTCGGTGAGGTCGAGCTTCGCGAAGAGCGAGTTGATGTTCTTCTCGACGGCGCGCTTCGTGAGGAAGAGGGAGTCGGCAATCGCGGCATTGGAAGCTCCCGTGGCCACGCCGGCGAGCACCTCCCGCTCCCGCGCCGACAGCCGGGAGAGCAGCGAGTTCTTCGCCCGCATGCGGGCCTCGACCAGGACGTCCACGACCTTCGGGTCGACGACCGAGCCACCGGCCGCAACCTCGCGGATCGCCTCCAGCAGCTGGATGCGGTGCGCGATGTGCTCCTTCAGCAGATAGGCGCGTCCCGCCGAGCCGTGCTCGAACAGCTTGAGCACGTAGTGCGGGCTGACGTACTGGCTGATCACGACGACACCGATCTCGGGCTGGTTCTCCCGCAGGAACGACGCCGCCTGGATGCCCTCGTCGGTGCTCGTCGGAGGCATCCGGATGTCCGTGATCACGACGTCGGGCGGGTCCGACTCGACCGCACGCAGAAGCGAGGCGAGATCGGCGCAGTACTCGAGGACCTCGACTTCGTCCTCCTCCCGCTCGAGCACGCTGCGGATCCCCTCGCGGATGAGGTACGCATCCTCGGCGACGACGACGCGGTAGACCCGCTGTAGGGCGGAACGCTCGGTGGTAAGTGACTCAGATGTGGATGACATCGCTGCTTCGATCGCTCGCCTCGATGGTGACCCGGCCCAGAACCGTGGTCCCCTCTCCCGGCGCCGATCTCACAGCGAGCGTACCCCCCACTGCCCCGATCCGGTCGACCATGTTCGTCAGCCCGGCTCCCTTCGCCCCCGGCCGCGAGACGAAGCCGACTCCGTCGTCGCTGACGGAGAAGCGCACCGCGTTCCGTTCCGGCCAGAGCCGCAGTGAGGCAACGGCGTCGCCTCCGGCGTGCTTGGCGACGTTCTGCAGCGCTTCGAGGCAGCAGTAGTAGATGGCGGTCTCACGATCCTCGGAGAGCCGGCCGACGTCCTCGAAATCGACGTTGAGGGGCAGTTGCCACCGGCGCGCGACCTCGCGCAGGGCTGCTTCGAGCCCTTCGTCGGCGAGAAGCGGCGGATAGATGCCGTGGGCGGTCGCGCGGAGCTCGTCGAGGGCGTCGTCGAGGTCGGCCGCCAGCTCGGCCAGCCGGCCGCCGAGCCCGTCCGCACCGGCGAGGTCGCCGGCGAGCTCGAGCTGGATCCGGAGCGCGACGAGCTTCTGCTGCACGCCGTCGTGAAGATCGCGCTCGATCTTCCGACGCTCCGCCGAGGCCGCCCCTACGAGCCGCCGCTGGGACGCGCGCAGCGCGTCCACGGACTCGAGCAAGTCGTGCTCGAGCCGGCGATTGTCGAGCGCCAGCAGCGACGCGGCTCCAACGGCCGCCACGAGCTCCGGATCTTCGCCGAGCACCTCGTCGTGGACGACGGCCAGGACCCGAAGGTCGCCGTGTCCGAAGCCGCGCCAGGTCTGCCTCTCTTGGGCCGGGTCGAGAACGACATGCGCCCCGTGCCGATCCACGAACTGCTCACTCCGCGGCAGCCAGAAGACCAGGAGGGCCTGCGGATCGTCGAGCACACGCCGTACGAGCTGTTCGACGGCCGCGACCGACGGCCGGCCGACGAGCCTGCGCGCCATGAACGCAAGCGCCTCTCCCGCGTAGGCCCGCGCGAAGAGCAGCCCCGCGATGAACCCCAGCGGGAAGAGGATCCGCGTGCCCGCGAAGATCGCGCGCGCGGTGTCGTTCGGCGCGACTCCGGCGAGGTCGAAGACCAGGGCGTTGACCGCGAAGGCCAGGACGAAGGGCACGGAGGTGGCGAAGACGGGAAAGAGCAGGCGGCGCCGGGCGTGGCTCGCCCACGCGAAGCTCGTCGCGAGGTAGAGGAGCAGCCCGGCTCCCCAGGTCGCCTGGAGCACACCCTCGACGTGGCGGAACACCTCCGCGGCCTGCGGGGAGTCGAGGGCGAGCGCGGGGTTGGCGGGACACACCCCAGCGCAGCCGGCGATCCCGCTGACCCCTACGACCCTCGGCGCCAGAAGGATCAGCGGGAGCTCGCCAAGCAGGAACGTGGCGAGCGCGAGCCCCATCACGATCCGGGCCTCTCCTCCGAGCCGCGAGCCGGGGAAGCTCAGCAGCAGCCAGGTCGCCCCGAGCCCGGTTGCCCAGCCGCCCAGCATCCCGAGCAGATGGAGGACCGAGTTGGCAGAGCCCGCGAGGCTGGAGACGAAGACGAGCAGGCCCTCGGCGAGCAGGAGGTTCCCGAAGAAGCTCGTGGGGCGGCCGCGCCGCCAGAGCAGGCCGCCGAGGGCGAGAGCGGCGATGTTGGCGACGAGGACCGTCGCGACCGTGGTCGGGTCGGTCGCGACCCCGCCGGTGGCCACGATCGCGGCGGCGGCGGAGGCTGCGGCGAAGGCAACCGCGCTGACGACGAGGTCGGATTTCCGCACGCCGGCCCCGAAGGCAGCGTCGCGTCGCTCGATGTCCCCATCCAGCTGATCGAAGGCGCTATTCCGGCTGACGGCCGAACTGTTCATGGGGACGGTGCCCCCTCTCCCCCCGCGGCGAGTCGAGCTCAGATTGGCACAGAACCCAAGATGCGGCAAGACAGATGGGGTCTGGGCTCCCGGTCAGCCGGCCGGCTGCGGCGCGGCCGAGGCTGGAGGCTCCGCCTGCTCGGTCTCGCCGCCACCCGTCCTCGTGGACGAGATCACGACCGAGCCGACGAGCGCCAGGCAGAGCGCGCCGACCGCGACGACAGCGTGCCACGGCGGGTTCTTCTCGAGCCGCTCCTGCAGCACGAGCGCGCCGAGCAGCACGCTGACCACCGGGTTGGCGACCGAGACCGCGGCGACCGAGGGAACCAGCCGGCCGGTCGACAGCGAGAGCTGCTGGAACAGGAAACCGATCAGTCCGGCCGCCCCCCAGACCCAGAACTGCCAGCCGGAGACGAGGTGGCCGAGCGACTCGGTGTGCAGGTCCTCGACGACCGGCTTCATCAACGTCGCGGAGAGGCCGTAGAGCAACCCCGCCACCGTCCCGAGCAGCGCCGCCTTCATCGACAGGCTGCCACGGTTCGCGAAGACGAGCAGCGAGACGCAGGCGGCGCAGATCACGAGTATCGAGGCGACCCAGTCGGACCAAGGCGCGTTGCTCACTCCCGCCGCCGGATCGCCGAACGAGACGAAGAGCGCCAGGCCGACGACGATGATCACCGCGCCGACCACCTCGCGCGCGCCGATCGTCTGCGCCGTCAGGAAATACCCCAGCGGCAGGGCCCAGATGACCGTCGTCACGAGCAGAGGCTGGATGATCGAGACACGACCTCGATCGAGCGCGGCTGCCTGGAGGACGACACCGACGATCTGCGCGACGAGGCCGAGCAGCCAGACCCAGCGCGTCAGGAGCACCACGAGCGTCTTCGGCTGCCGGAACGAGACCCCGCTCAGGCTGAGCGCGGCCTTCTGCCAGAGCGTCGCGGCGAGCGCGAAGCACACGGCCGCGAGCAGGGCGAGTACGGCAGCTGTCCCGTTCACCGGAGCATCGCGCGCAGTAGATCAGGAGCCGGGAACGTTCGCCCGCGCCTCGCACCAGGCGCGGTGCTCCTGGTGACGATCCGGTGGCGAGGCTTGCCCAGCGGGATCCGCCGGACGTAGGCTCGAGTGGCAGGGGTCACACGACCACAGGAGGTCGTCATGAGCACAACCGTCGAGACCGCAACCGAGATCCGGCCGTTCCACGCCGAGTTCCCGGAGGAGCAGATCGACGACCTGCGCCGGCGCATCGCAGCGACGCGCTGGCCGAGCAAGGAGCTCGTCGCCGACCGCTCGCAAGGAGTCCAGCTCGCCGCGATGCAGGCGCTCGCGCGCTACTGGCTCGACGAGTACGACTTCGAGCGCGTCGCCGAGCGCCTCAACGCGCTGCCACAGTTCGTCACCGAGATCGACGGCGTGGACATCCACTTCATCCACGTGCGCTCGCCGCACGAGCACGCGCTGCCGCTGATCATCACCCACGGCTGGCCCGGGTCGGTGATCGAGATGCTCGACGTCATCGAGCCCCTGACGGACCCACCGGCGCACGGCGGCGACACCGCAGACGCTTTCGACGTCGTGATCCCGTCGCTGCCCGGCTACGGGCTCTCGGGGAAGCCCACCGAGACCGGCTGGATTCCTCCGATCCGCGTCGCAAAGGCCTGGGCAGAGCTGATGCACCGCCTCGGTTACGCCGGCTACGTGGCGCAGGGCGGGGACGTCGGTGCGGCCGTCACGCACGGGATGGGCCAGCAGGCGCCCGAAGGGCTGATCGGCATCCACACGAACCTGTTCTTCCCGGCGCTCGCGGGGGCGACGATGCCGGAGGATACGGACGAGGAGAGAGCCGCCCGCGCAGCGATCGACGTCTTCAAGACCGGCGGGTTCGGCTACTTCATCGAGCAGGCCACGCGGCCGCAGACGGTCGGCTACGCGCTGCTCGACTCGCCGATCGCTCTCGCAGCCTGGCTGGCCGACCACGACACGGACGCGTACTACAAGATCGCGAGCGCGTTCGTCGACGACGAGCCGTCCGGCAACCTCACGCGAGACCGCCTCCTCGACAACATCACGCTCTACTGGCTGACGGGAACCGGAGAGTCGGCCGCGCGGTCGTACTGGGAAGGCGGACCGAACGACCCGCAGGAAGCCGCAGCGACGCCTCCGCCGGCGATCTCGCTCCCGGTCGGCTTCACCACTTTCCCCGGCGAGATCTGGCGCACGCCGCGGAGCTGGGTCGAGACGGCGTACCCGAACGTCATCTACTTCAACGAGGTCGACAAGGGCGGGCACTTCGCCGCCTGGGAGGAGCCGGCGCTCTTCACGCAGGAGCTACGGGCAGCGTTCAGACCACTCCGCTGACGAGAACGACAATTGAGTGATGCCGGGGGCGGGACTTGAACCCGCACGGCCCGAGGGCCACCCGATTTTAAGTCCCTTCGGGCGTCTCGGTCTGCCTCGGCCCACCTGAGGTTCTTGGCTTGGCTGTGCGGGTTCGGACCGAATCCGGCCCCTCCCACGTCGGCTGGTCTCGGAGAGTCTCGTTGCCCCAAAGTTGCCCCCGTACGACGCGTACGGCTACTCCTCCGCAGTTCCCGTCGGCGCGAACCTTCACTACCCCGTCCCACGTTTGTTCGTGGACGTGGCTACGCCGACCTCGGTCCGTCTTCCCGACCCGCTCGAGCCGCGGGTCAGGGCGTACGCTTCCGAGACCAAGCAGGTTCCCTCACGGAGGGAACCGCGCCATCTGCGTTCGAGCAGGACGATGGGTGTGAACTCAGACCCGATCCTTGGCTTGGGCCTCGAGGAGGTCGCGCCGCTGCGCGAGGGCCGGTGAGAGCGCCGCGGCAAGGATCAAGACGGTGCCGATCAGGATGATCCAGAAGAACATCGCGATCACGATCCCGAACGCGCCGTAGGTCGTCGAGTACCAGTTCAGCCAGTGGGTGAGCAAGAGCACGGAGATCAGCCGCAGGACCACGAGGCAGAGCACGGTGAAGACGGCTCCGGGGACGAGGTTGCGCGTCGAGACGCGGTGATGGAGCAAGATCCGCGGCGCCCAGACAAAGAAGCCGAACATCAGCGCCAGCCAGCCGAGATCGAGGATCCAGCCGATCCAGGAGGGCTCCCCGCTTAGAGCCTTTGCCTGGACGACAAAGAGCGCCGCGCCGAGGACGAGGGCCGAGAGGACCTCGACATACCGGGCCTGGTCGGCGAGCACCGACTTGCCCAGATCGATCCCCCAGGAGCGGGCGTGGGCAATCTGCAAGACGCGGGGGAACCCGAGCCCGAAGAAGAAGAGGTCGATGATCGCGATCAGGACGGCAGAGAACTTGTGCTCCCCGGTACCCACCATCACCGACGAGAACAGCTGGGCGGTCGTGCCCTTCAACCTCAGGCGGTGCTCGATCCGGTCGGCAAGCGCAGTCGGATCTTTGTACGAGTAGCTCGCAACGACGAGGAACACCGGCAGGAGCGTCAGGAGGAGGTACGCGCTCAGGAGGACGGCGAACAGCTGTCCGTTGGAAGCCTGATAGCGGCGCACCCAGCCGATCGTGGCGCCCTTGCGTGAATCAGGCGGCTGGTTCTCGATCCAAAGGCGGCCCCGCTCGGCAACCGCAGAACCCTTCGCGGCCGCCCGCTGCGCCCGAGCCGGGACGCGAGAGTGACGGGGCGGCCCACCGGCTCCCGGTGCCGGCTCGGTCGGCGCGCCGCTCATTGCTGCACGCTAATCGCAAACTGCCCGGATCAGGACTCTCGCAGTCACCAGCGAAGGCCGAGCTAGACGCCCGTCTCGGCCGTGATGTTCCCGTCTTTGACGGCCTTGCTGAATGTGTTGTAGTCGCGTTCGTTTTGGTCTGCGTAGGACTCGGCGAACAGGGCGAGGGCACGGTCGAAGGCGTCGTTGGCACCGAGGTAGCTCGCGATAGCGACCGCGTCTCCGGCGCGGGCATGGGCGCGTGCGAGCTCGGAGCCGCAGGCCTTCGCGTAGAGGGTCATGATCGTGGGTTCCATCAGCTCGACGAGCGCGCTGCCTTTCTCGTCCCAGAGCTGGCGGATGTAGTAGTCGCGCTTGATGCCGTCCACGCCTTGGGCCTTGATGAAGCCGAGCATGATGTCGCTCGCTGCCTGGGTGAGGCACTGGCCTTCGACGACGCGCTGGCCGTGGTTTGCAAACTTGCTCTTTCCAAGGAACCGCTCGAGCACCGACGCTTCAGCTTCCTTGAACTGCAGGAAGAGCGGATCGTTGCCGTCGCGGCCGAGCAGGAGCACGATGAACGCCCGCGTGCCGACGCTGCCGACGCCGACGACCTTGCGCGCGGCGTCCGCATAGCGATAACGCTCGAGCAGTTTGCGGCGGTCGCCCGGGAGCGTGCGCCGGTAGGAGCGGAAGGTCTCGTGCAGGAAGGCGTCGAACTCGTGCGCCCGGTCGGCCGAGAAGAGGTCCTCGATCGGAGTCACGGTCGGAGGGTCACCGATGATGCGCGGCTCGCCGTCGACGATCTCGGTCAGCTTCGCGAACGCCTTGAGGCTGGTCTTCGTCCGCGTCTTGGCAAGGTTCTGCTCTGCGCGCTTGCGTTCCTTCACCGTCGCGACTCGCTGCAGCTCGGTCATGAGATCGTCGACGTCGACGCGTGTGTACCAAAGGTCGAGGTTCCGCGTCGCGGCGTAGCCGCTCATCGCTTCCCGGTAGCCCTTTCCGACTGCCAGGTTGACCCCTTCCCGCTGCTTGTCGTCGAACCCACGGTCGCGCCCGGCGACGGCGAAGCTCGCGGCGAGGCGCTTCACGTCCCACTCGAACGGGCCCGGCAGCGTCTCGTCGAAGTCGTTGACGCTGAACACCAGTCGACGGTCCGGGGCCGCGAACGCACCGAAGTTCGACAGATGCGCGTCACCGCACAACTGCGTCTGCAGTCCCGTCCTCGCTGTGTTCGCGAGATCAGCCGCCATCACGAGCGCTGCGCCTCGATAGAAGGTGAACGGGGACACCAACATCCGCCCGTACCGAATCGGCACCAGCTCTGGCACCCGCGTCTTGGCCTGCTCCTCCAGCAACTCGACCGGGCTCACACGATCGGGCGAAGGCTCCCACACTGCATGCGCCGAACGCGGAACGTCGGCCCGGGCCGCCTTCCCCCTCGCGACGCGCTCGTCCACCGTGAAGTGGTCGACCCGCGCGACCTTGCTCGACCGCTCGCTCATCTCATCAGTTGCAGTAGTGCCGTCGGCGCTCATTCGGTTGCCTCCCAACCTCGCTCGCTTCATTCAGTCGCCGAATCCCCTCTCTCTCAGAAGGACGATCAGCCAACTCAGGCCATCGCCTCGTCGGCCGTCACCGGCCGTGAGATGATGTAAGAGATCGCACCGATCAGCGGCACGAACATGATGAAAAGCAGCCACATGACTTTCGCCCAGCCACTGTGGTCGTGGCGCCTGAAGTTGTCGATCAAGATCCAGATCACGAAGCCAACCCAGATCACGAGAAGGGCGAAGATGAACATCGACCACATGATGTTCAGGAACGGATAGCTGCTGGCAAGGAGAGTCATAGTCGAGCCTCTCTTTCTCTCGGATGGATGTGCGGTCCCTGGCCCCGTCGACGGGGACAGGGACCGCTGATTTCCTAGCTCGCGACGGGTGCCGGTGCTGCGGCCTCGGCCTGTTTGACGCTGTCCTTGTCGACCTCGTGCTTCGAGACCTTGTTGGCCTTCGGCAGCGCCTTCTCGATCTCGGCGGACGAGCCCGGCTCGAACAACGCCACGATGCCGGAGCTTCCGGGCGGAACATCGTCCGCGACCTCGGCCTTGATGTCCTTCTTCTCGGAATGCGAGACGAGACCGCCGATGCCGGCGCCGATGCCGGCGCCGACGGCTCCCGCAGCGAGAAACGCCGGCGGGAAGATCAGACCGACGAGCAGGCCGCCGGCCGCGCCGATGGCCGTACCGACGCCGACCGTGTGGGCGTTGTCCTTCTCGTGGATTTTCCCGTCGGCGTCGCGGCTGACGAGCACGAGGCCGTCGACCGCGATCGTCTTGTCCTTCGCCAGCTCCTTGATGCCGTCCCAGTCGGCCTCGGCGGCGTCCGGGTCGGCGTAGGCGGCGATGTAGAGAAAGACGGGGGTGTCGCTGTCAGATCCCATGGGATCTCCTCTCGGTTGTAGTCCCCTCTCCTCGAGACGTTGCACCTTCTGGGCCGGTGGTTTGCGGGAACGAGGCTCAATCACCCTGGTGAATCTGATTGCCCCGCAGTGCTGGGACCAGGGCCGTGTGAGAGGCTCTGATCTGACTCATGAGCCAACTCGCCAGAGTGTTTTCGGTCAATGGGAAGGCATTCAGCCTGCCCGCGGGCGTGGCCATTGGCGGAATCCTGCTGGTGATCTGGTTCGCCATCGCCCAGCTCGACCAACAGAAGTACGTCGTCAGCGTCATCTTCGCCGTGCTGACCACCGCCCTGAGCGACCCGGGCGGTGGATACCCGAAGCGTGCGTGGAGCATGGGTACCTTCGGCCTCGGCGGTGCGGCGGTGACCGCTCTGGCGTTCTTCGTCGGAACCCAGGCCTGGGGATTCGTGGTGCTCGCCCTCTTCGTGGTCACGTTGTCGGCCGGGTTGGCGGTGAAGTTCGGACTGCATCGATTCAGCGTGGGGCTGCTGCTCAACATCTGGTTCGTCGTCGCTGTCGTCCTGCCGGTCAGTTACCGCGCCGATCGGATCAAGACCACCGGATGGGACCAGGCACTGGCGTGGCTGATCGGATCGGCAGTGTGGATCGCGTTGATCGGCATCGTGTGGTTGCTAAGCCGGCGCAAATGGCGGCCGGGTCCGGTCATCGACCTCCCCGGTGAGCCCTTCACTGCGGTCAAGCTCACCCGACCGGTCGTGCTCTTCGCCCTGATACGAGCTCTGGCCCTCGCAGCATCCGCCGCCATCGCCTACGGGTTCCACGAGCCCAATGCGGATTGGATGGTGATCGCCACGCTGATCGCCATGAAGCCGAGCATCGAGCAGTCCAGGCTGGTGGGCCTGCAACGCGTCATCGGTGCAGGCCTGGGCGCTGTCGTGGCCATACCGATCTTGCTGGCCGTCCACGACAAGGACGCCCTGGTGGTGACCATCATCCTCCTGGCCGCGATCGGGGCTGCCATCCACGGCGTGAACTACGCCTACTACACGGCTGCCATCGCCGGTGCGGCCCTCGTCGCCGCAGACCTGCCACACCCCACCAACTATGCGGCGGAGGGTCGCCGGGTGCTGTTCACCTTCATCGGGGTGGGGATCGCCGTGGTGGTCATGTTCATTGCGGACCGCATGCAGGAACGTTCGGCAAAGGCCGCGCCGACACCCGCGTGAGTTGCCAAACCTCCGCCCCGATCGGTAAGCGGTGAGTTCCGGGCTGGCGATCGTCGGTCTGACGTTGCTGCTGGTAGCGGCGGTATCGCGGCGTCTGTCGAGCACGCCGGTGACGCCGGCGATGGTGGTGACCGCGGTCGGGGTGCTCGTGGGGCCATTGGTTCTGGATGACCTCTCTGTGCGTCCCACGAGCTCGACCGTGCGGACGCTGGCCGAGGCGACGCTCGCGGTCGTCCTCTTCTCGGACTCCTCGCGCGTGAATCTGCGGGGCCTGCGTCGTGAGGCTTCGATGCCGCTGCGTCTGCTGGGCGTGGGTCTGCCACTGACCGTCGTCCTCGGGGGGCTGGTCGCGGCGCTGCTGTTCGGATCGTTGTCACTCAGCGAGGCGATGATTCTCGGCGTGATCCTCGCGCCGACCGACGCCGGGCTGGGCAGCGCGGTCGTCACCGACACGAGACTTCCGCAGGTTGTACGTCAGTCGCTCAACGTCGAGAGCGGCCTCAACGACGGGATCTGCGTTCCCTTGCTGCTGATCGTTCTCGCGACCGTGTCCGGTGCCGGGTCGCACCCGCTTCGCGTGGTGCCCGAGCAGATCGGCTACGGGCTGCTCGGCGGTGTCGCAGCAGGCCTCCTCGCCGCGGTGGTCGTGAACGTGGCCGGCGGACGACAGTTGATCGACGATGCCTGGCGGCATATCGTCCCGGTGGCGGCCGCGGTCCTCGCCTACGGGATCGCCGACGACCTCGGCGGGTCGGGGTTCATCGCCGCGTTCGTGGCCGGCGCGCTGTTCGGCTCGATCGCCCGCGAGAACGTCGCCCCGACGATGCGCTTCACCGAGGAGACCGGGGCGCTGCTCGACAGTGTCACGTTCCTCGTCTTCGGCGCCGTGCTGCTTGGCCCCGTGTTCGAGGACGTGAGCTGGCAGATCGCGCTCTATGCCGTGCTGAGTTTGACCGTCGTGCGGATGCTGCCCGTGGCGATCTCTCTGTGGGGCACCCACGCGCTACGTCCGACGGTGGCCTTCATGGGCTGGTTCGGCCCACGCGGGCTCGCATCGATCGTCTTCGCCGTGATCGTCGAGGACTCGCATCTCGCTCACGGCGGAACCATCGTCGCGGCCACCTACCTCACCGTGGGCCTCTCGGTGCTGGTGCACGGACTCTCGGCGGCGCCGCTGGTGAGCCGTTACGCCAGCTGGTACCAGACCGCCGCGGCCAAACGCGCCCCTGCGATGGAGAGCAAACCGATGCACGAGTACCGGACGCGCAGGCTCGCCGCGCCGCCACGCAGCTAACCGTCGGATGCGGTCCGAGCCCGCGGCCACCAGCGTTTGTTTCGCGGACCCCCAGCCCGCTCGCATCGCCCTCGCATGGAATCTGATGCGAGGCTTCAGCAACCCGCCGGGCGGGTATCGGAAAACGGTGGATCCCTGAGGGCTACAGGCGCGGTGTTCCACTAGCGTCACGGCGGGCCCGGCAGCGAGAGGATCTGTTCGGCCGCCAAGAGCAGCAGTAACGCGCCTGTTGCGAGCAGCCCGTACCGCACACCGCTTGTCGAGAACTGGGTGCTGATGCCGACGAGGAAGAGCACGCTCGCGAGGACCACGGTGACGCGCACGTAGTCGTCGCCCGTTCCGGCCGCATTCTGGCCCTGCGCGTAGTACGCGTTGGCCTGCGAGTCGAGCGAACGCGAAAGGGCCTCCCCGATCGGTTTGTACTGCGGCATCGACTGCGGTCCCGGCGGCGCGTTCGGGTTCGTGAATGGGTGGGTCGCAAGCCAGGCGACGAAGGCGACCTCGAACTGAGGCCGAAAGCGCTTCTCGGCCACGCGCATGCCGTTCTTGTTGCCGGTGATGTAGGCGCCGAACCAGGCGTTGAAGAGGAGCGCGTCTGCGGTGCGGTAGCTCAGCCCTTCCTGGAAGTAGCGGTTGGCCTTCGTCCGCGTCGCCGACGCCTTGGCGAGCCTGAGCGACGACTCGGTGCCCCACTTCGCGGCCGAGTAGCCTGACCATGCCGCAGTGATGGTCACTATCGAGAGCAGCACTGCCTCGGCAATCGAGATCAGCCGGTCGCGGCGGCTCTTCTCCGTGTGTCCATTGGCGTGCTTGTTGTGCTCGCCGATCTCCTTGCCGACCTCAGTTGCAGATAGTCCCTCGGGCATGGCGGCTCCGTTCTCGTTTCGCAGTCGATGAGTTCGGTACAGCTCGTGGCGATGTCGCCCCGCCAAGACAAAGCGGGCGCTGCGACCTGGTCATGTTCGTGCTCAGAACCCGCGCGGATCCCGTCGTCGCTCGCGCCTACGCACACCGCATACGGAGACGGGCGATAGTGGCCGCCCGGAGGGGTGAGCACGGCCAGCGCGTCGGCCGAGGCGTCGGCGCCGGACTCGAGGAACGAGAGCACCGCGTTCGGCGGGTCGGTCTCGAAGCTGTCGTCGCCGATGGCCCAAAGGTCGACTAAGTCGGTCGTCGCCATCTGCCCGACGACCCGCTGGGGTCGGTCGGAGAAGTAGAGCGTCGCGGGCGCGATCCATTGCAGCGTCAGCTTGGCACGGTCGCTCTCGATGCCCTGCGCGGTCTGCGCGAACACCGACTCCTCGGTCGCGAGCTGGTCAGCCAGAGTTTCGGTCATCGTTGTACCTCCTTGTCTGACCTGTGCGGCGGACAGGGTCAGACCGCCACGCGGCGGGTCTGACCCTGCCAGCGAGGGCGCTGAAGGCTAGGCCTCCTGCGCCTCGTCGGCCTCGAGCTCAGCGAGGTCGATCGCGATGCCGAGCGCGTGCACGATCTTGCTCGTCGCCGACGCGACGCGTGCCGTTCCCACGATGGGCGCGATCGCGGCGAGGACGCCGCGAACGTCGTCCGCGTCGACGTCGAAGTCGGCGGCCGTGCCGAGGTTGTACAGGTATGAGACCGGCGGGGCATCCATCGCCACGAGGGCGGCGATGCGTACGAGCATGACCTTCTCGGGATCGAGGCTCGACGCCTCGACCGAGTCAGCGGTCATGCTGGCGAGCAGATCGAGGACTGGTGTCTCGGTCACTTCGGGCATGAGGATCTCCTTGTCTCTCGACGAACTGTGCGGTCGTCGACGCGGCTACACGGTCTGTAGGACCGTCTGCTTGTGTAACACCGCTTTCGACGTTACGCCGTCTCTTCGCGTGGTGGCGGCACGCGAGGCGATTCACTCAGGTGAACGCGAACGACCGGCGTTGGCTGGCCCGAGCAGGCCGAGTGCGGTCGCCCGCGCGACGGCCTCCGGGCGGGAGTTGGCGCCGAGCTTGCGGTAGAGCGCGCGCGTGTGCGACCGGATCGTGTTGGGGGAGACGAAGAGGTGCTCCCCGATCTCACGTGTGGACAGATCGCCGGCCAGGAGTTGGAGGACGGCGAGCTCTGCCTCGCTCGGTCGTTCGAGCATCTCTCCGCTGCCGGCGCGGGCCGCTGCGGTCCCGAGCTCGTGTTCGACGTCGTCGGCGAGCGAGGGGAGTCGGCCGCCGTCTGCGAGCTCCTCGAGTGCTTGTCGTGCCGCCTGGAGAGTGGCATCCGCCTGGTCGAGACGGCCGCGTTGCATGCGCACTCTGGCGAGAAGTATGAGCAGCCATGCGTGGGGGACGGTGGCGATTTCGTCCCTGAAGTAGTGCTCCGCGTAGGCCAGTTCGTGCTCGGCCTTCGCAAGCTTTCCCTCGCTTGCAAGCACGGCGCCGAGCGCCGCTGATGCGTTCCCGCCGAGCCAGCTGCGGCTGGTGCCGATCCGGCCGACGACCGCCTTCGCCTTCTCGGCATGGCCTCGTGCGGACTCGAGCCATCCGCGCTCGACCGCGACGAGCGTCAGTGTCGTTCGTGCGAGCGCATGGCTTGGCACGCGGCGCTCGATGCTCGGATGCTCGATGACGCGAACAGCGACCTCCCAGGCTTCGTCGAGGTCGCCCGCGAAGTAGAGCGCGCGCGCGTACCCGGTGAGAGCGCCCGTGAGGATCTCATCTGACTCGGCACCTGCGAGCTCGACCGCGCGCCGGCCGTTCTGCACCGCCCGTGCGACGCCTCCGTCGATAGCGATCGCGCGTACCAGCAGGGCGAATGCCTCGACGTAGGGGGTGAACCGCTCGGGGCGCTCTGCCTGCGCCCGATCGACGATCTGGAGATACCGGCGCTGCTCGATGGTGCCCTGACCGGGCTGTACCGCGGCAGCCGCGGCGGCAACGGCGAGCTCCGGATGCTCAAGGAGGTTCTCGTCGGGAAGCGTGCGAACCCGTCGCAGAATCGTCCGGGCGAGTCCGCTCCTGATCAGCGGCAGGTGGTACTCGGCGAGCATGCGCGCAACGCGCTCGTCGTCACCCGCTGCAGCCGCGTGCTCGACCGCCTCTACCGGCAACCCTTGCGACAACAGCCACACCGCGGCGCGCTGATGGATCCGCTCCGCCTCGCCAGGCTTCTGCGCTGAGAGTTGAGCAACGGCGAACTCGGCGAACAGCGCGTGGACACGGAACCAGCCTCCTCGCTCCAGCCGGCGGATGAACAGGTTCGAGCGCTCGAGCCCGGCCACCACGGACGCCGAATCGGTGCGCTCGAACACGGCGTCGCAGAGCTCGGCGGTGAATTGGCCTAGAACGGAGGCCCCTTGCAGGAACGAGCGATCCTCGGCGTCGAGCGACGCGAGAACTTCCTGGCTCAGGTACTCGACCACGAAGCGCTGGTCTCCTCCGAACCCGGACACGGCCCGGCCCGGGTCGTCGACACCCCGAAGCCAGATCCCGGCGAGGACGAGCGCAGCGGGCCAGCCCTCAGTTTTCTCCACAAGCAGCTCGATCTCCTCCGCTCCGAGCCCGACCTGCCCTCGCTCGACGAGCAGCTCGTGCGCCTCCGCGGCGGTGAATGCCAGCTCGTCCGCGCGCAATTCCACAAGTGCGCCCCGAGCACGCAGCCGCGCCAACCCGAGCGCGGGATCCGCCCGCGTGACGGCGAGCACGCGCGCGCCCGCCGGCAGATGGCTGAGCGCGAAGTCGATCGAGGCAAGACACTCCTGATCCGTTACCGCCTGAAGGTCATCGAGCACCAGAACCAGCCCGGTGCCGTACGCGGCGATCGCGTTCATCAGCTCATCGACGGCATGTTCGACGGAGCTCCCCGGCACGCTCAGGCTCTGCAGCGCACCCCGCCCGAGTCCCTGCCGGACCCGATCGAGGGCAGTCGCAACATACGTCCACAACCGAACCGGATCGTTGTCACCCTCGTCGACCGTGACCCACGCGAAGGCGCCCTCTCGGCTCTCGCACCAGGCGCGAACCGCGGTGGTCTTGCCATAGCCCGCCGGCGCCGCAATGAGCGTCAGCGCGACCCCCTCGCCGGCGTCGAGCGCCTGCAGAATGCGCGGCCGTTTGACCTGGTCACCACCCGCTCCCGGAGGCTGGAGCTTGGCCTCGACCAGCGGCGGATGATCGCCTGCTTCCAGACGGTCACGCCGAGCCTTCGCTAGCTCACCTGAATCCACCGCAATTGCAACAATTATCACCGCCTGACGGCCCCGCGTCGGCTGAGGCTGGGAAAAACGTGCCGGGGCGATCGGAATCATCAGGGTGATCGGCCCGCTCCTCTCGTGAGCGCCGAACGCGAAGTGCCATCCTCGGAACCGTGCCCGGGATCAACGCGAGGAGGTTTCACGATGACCATTGACAGGACTGGACGAAGCGGTCTCGTCGCCAGTTGCGCTACCGCCGTGCCGATGCTGGCGCTGCTCGCCGTCCTGGCGCTCGTTGCGGCGGGCTGCGGCGGCAGCAGCGCCGACACGCAGGCGAATGACGCCTACGCGAACAGCGTTTGCAGCGCAGTCGGCACCTGGGAGCAGCAGATCAAGAACGTCACCTCGAGCGGCTTCAGCAGCGGCATTTCCAAGGCATCGCTGCAGTCGACGATCGCCCAGGCCGAGACGGCCACCAAGACGCTGAAGAAGCAGATCAGGGCCGTTCCCCCTCCCAACACCTCGGGCGGGCAGGCCGCAAAGACGCAGGTCGATCAGCTCTCGAGCCAGGCGGCGAGCACGGTCAGTGCCGCACAAACCGCCGTCGCCTCTATCCCGGCGGACGCCTCGGTCACGGCCGTCGCGACGGCGCTGGTGCCGCTCGCGCCGCAGGTCAAGGGCCTCTTAACCACGGCACAGACGACGATCAAGTCGCTGCAGAGTGCAAAGGGCTCGCTCGCCTCGGCGTTCCAGAGCGCCGACGCCTGCAAGAGCCTCGGCGGCTAGGCGTCGGTCGGCCGAGCAATCGGAATCATCAGGGTGATCGGCCCGCACCTCTCGTGAGCGCCCGGCGGGAGGTGCCATCCTCGGAGATGTGCCCGGCAGGACGTATCGGCTGATCGTCGCAGGTGAGTTGAGCGACCAGGTCGAGGCCGTCTTCGAGGGCATGACCCTCACACGCGACGGCGGGACGACGACCTTGAGCGGGTTCATCCGCGACCAGGCGGAGCTGCAAGGTCTGCTGCAGCGCATATCCGATCTCGGGCTCACCCTGCTCGAGGTGAAAGCCCCCGGGGCGATGCCACCGATGGGTTCGCCGTCGTGACGACCGCGCCGATCGCATCTTCTGTTGCCGCCAAGGCTTCGGGTCTCGTGCTGCTCACGTTGGCGTCGGCGCAGTTCGTGATGGCCCTGGATATGACGGTGATGAACACGGCGATCGCCACGGTCGCCAGGGACGTCGGGACCGATGTGACCGGGATCCAGCTGGCGATCACGCTGTACACGCTGGTCATGGCGTCGTTCATGATCACCGGCGGCAGAGTCGGGGAGATCATCGGCCGGAAACGTGCGTTTACGGTCGGGTGCGTCGTCTACGCGTGCGGGTCGCTGACGACGGCGCTGTCTCACAGCCTGCCGGTGCTGATCATCGGCTGGTCATTCCTGGAGGGTTTCGGCGCGGTGCTGATCTTTCCGGCGATCGTCGCGCTGGTCGCCTCGAACTTCGGCAAGCCGGACCGGCCGCGCGCGTACGGGCTCGTGGCGGCTGCCGGCGCGATGGCCGCCGCGGTGGGGCCGGTGGTCGGCGGCTTCTTCACGAGCTATGCCTCGTGGCGGTGGGTGTTCGTCAGCGAGGTGCTGATCGTGATCGTGATTCTCGCCCTGGCGCGGCGGGTGAACGACACACCGCCCGAGAAGGGCGCCAGGCTCGACCTGGTCGGCACGGCACTGTCGGCCGCCGGCCTCGGCCTGATCGTGATCGGCACCCTGAAGTCGGGTGCGTGGGGGTTCGTGCGAGCCAAGCAGGGTGCTCCCGAGTGGCTTGGGCTTTCGCCCGTGATCTGGCTCGTGCTCGCGGGCTGCGTGGTGGTTGGTGTGTTCGCGATGTGGGAGAACCGGCGGATCGCGCACGGCCAGGCCGCGCTGATCGACCCGAAGATGCTGCAGAACATCCAGCTGCGCGGCGGCGTCACCTCGTTCTTCTTCCTGTTCCTCGTGCAGGCCGGGATCTTCTTCGTCGTGCCGCTGTTCCTGTCGGTTGCGCTCGGTCTGTCGGCGGTCGCGACGGGCATGCATCTGCTGCCGCTCTCGCTGATGTTGCTGCTCTTCGCGGCCGGAGTCCCCAAGGTGTTTCCGCGCGCGAACCCGCGGCGGGTCATCCGGCTCGGCTTCATCGCCATGTTCGGCGGGCTCGTGCTCCTGCTCGCCTTGCTCGACTACGGCGCCGGCCCGGAGATCGTCACCTGGCCGCTGCTTCTGGCGGGTGCCGGGATCGGCTCGATCGCCTCCCAGCTTGGGGCCGTGACCGTGTCGGCGGTGCCCGACGAGCAGAGCGGCGAGGTCGGCGGAATCCAGAACACCGGCACGCAACTCGGCGCGTCGATCGGCACCGCGCTCGCGGGAGCCGTGCTCATCTCGGCGCTGACCGCGTCGTTCCTCACCGGCGTCCAGAACAACCCGGCCGTCCCCAACCGCGTCGCCGCCCAGGCACAGACCAAGCTCGCCGGCGGGGTCCCGTTTATCTCCGACGCCGACCTGAAGACCGCGCTCTCCGACGCGCACGTCCCCCCGCGGACCGCGAACGCGATCGTGCAGACGAACGAGCAGAGCCGGATCGACGGGCTGCGCGTGGCTGTCTCGATCCTCGCGCTCTTTGCGCTCATCGCCCTGCTGTTCACCGGAGGCATCCCGACAGTCCAACCCGGCGCCCAAGCCAAACCCAAGCCAGCGCGAACGTAGCCATAAGTCGACGAAGCCCCTGGAACTGAGGGCCGAACCCGGGCTGTGACCGCTTGGTGGAAGACACGAGACGGAGGTCAGCACGATGGATGAGAAGCAGATCGCAGAGCTCGAAGCCGAGGAATCGATGTTCGTGCAAACAGCGCAAGGCATCACGAGCGACGGCGGCACCCTCACGCTGCACGGGACCACGCCCTCGACGCTCTATTTCTCCGATCGACCCCAGCGGGTCGTCGGGCACATGGCCACGGGGGACTTCGTCGACCTGTGGGGCGAAGGCGACAACAGCTTCCAGGCCGACCCGCCGAATGCTGTGCTCGCGTTTCTCGAGCCGGGCGGCGAGGTGCCCGAGGACGCGGTGGTGGTGATCCAGGAGCCGATCCTCGTCGAGGGTGAGCTCTCGTACTCGATCAAGGTCCTCGACGGGACGGTTCCGGCGAAAGCCGGGCCTGTCACCCTGTTCATCGACCCGTTCGGCAGGCCGCTCTCGCCCGTGTCGGTGTGCGGCATGCGGAGGCGCGAGCGGAGGCGCGATCGGCGAGGGATCTGACGGGGGAGCAGGCCAGGGGCGGCCCGACACCCAGCCCAAACCCAGGCGGGCTCCGACCTAGCCATGAACAGCGTCGAGAAAACTTCCGATCACGGTCGTACCAAGGCGGTGCGCGACTGGCTGGAACGCCGTGCCGACACGCCTGTCGGCCGACTGGCGTTGCAGTGGTTCCGCGCCTACTTCGCGGCGAGCCGCAGCTCCGGCTGCGCGGTGACCGTGTACTCGACGCTGTCGGTGCTCCCGGCCGTGCTCGTGGTCGCTGCCGTCCTCCATCCGTCGAGCGGGGACACCAACGTCTTCGCCGAGCGTCTGGTCTCCCACCTGAAGCTGAACGGGGCCACCGCCAGCCTCGTCGAGGGCACGTTCGGTAGCGCCTCGTCGAACGCGCTGGCGGCGAGCCTCACGGTGTTCGTCAGCTTTCTTCTGTGGGGCATCGGCATCGGCCAGATCTACCAGGACGTTTACGCGCGCGCCTGGGGGGTCGAGGTCGACTCGCTGGCCGACCAGGGATTGTTCGCGATCTTCTTCTTCGTCCTCACCGGCGTCCTCGCGCTCGCCGTCCTCGCCACCGTGCGGTTGCACGACACGGGCTGGCTCGTGCTGATACCTGTTTGGCTCGTCGGCTCGACGGTGTTCTGGCTCTGGGTGCCGCGGTTCCTGCTGCACCGGAGGATCGGACTGCGTGCGTTACTGCCCGGCGCGCTACTTGCCGCCGTCGTGCTCGGTGGGACGGCTGCCACCTCGCCGTTCTTCCTGGCGGCCCCGTTGGACGCGGATGGCAAGACCTTCGGCTCGTTCGGGGTCGTGATCACGTTCATCGGCGCCGTGTTCGTGCTGATCACGATGTCGCTGGTTTGCGGGGTCTTCTCGCCCGTGTGGGCGAGCTGGCGCGAGACGGAGAAGCAACGCCGCGGTACGCGATGACGGCCGATCCCGACCACAACGACGAGCCCGAGCAGATCGAGCTGCCGCGGCCGAAGCGGACGCTGCTAGGGCGGCTGGCCCACTGGGTCGAGAACGCGCGGGCGCTGAAAGGCTGGGTGCAGGAGGCGCGCGGACGATCGCCGGCGCTCGATGCCACCTTCGAGACGGTCGAGCGGGACTCCCACATCGGCGGCGGCATACTCGCCGGCGCGCTCTCCTACCGGCTGTTCGTGTTCTTGCTGCCGCTCGCTTTCTTCCTCGTCTCCGGCCTCGGACTGCTGGCGAGTGTCCTGGGTGTGCAGCCGCACGTCGTCGTGAACTCGGTCGGCATCGCCGGGACCGTCACCAAGGAGGTTGAGGCTGCGGCCAAGGGTTCCTCGAGCTGGTGGGTAGCGCTCACCTCGCTGCTCGTGCTCGCCTACATGACCAGAGTCCTGTTCCGGGCCGTCTCGATCGTGCACGCACTCGCCTGGGAAGGCTCGGCCGCCTCGGTCAGGGTGAGCTCCCGCCAGCTCGAGATCTTCGCCGCAGCACTCGCCGGCCAGCTCCTGCTCGTTGCCGGCGTCGGCGCCTGTCAACCACCAGACGGCGATCGGCGGCATCATCGCACTGGTGGTCTTCGTGCTCGCCCTCGCCGGGCTCTGGCTCGCCGTCTCCCTGCAGCTGCCCCACGCCGACGCACGCTGGACCGACCTGATCCCCGGATCGCTGTTCTACGCGATCGGCTTCGTCACCGTCGAGATCTTCAGCG
This sequence comes from uncultured Actinomycetes bacterium, assembly GCA_963796555.1. GTDB lineage: Bacteria > Actinomycetota > Thermoleophilia > Gaiellales > Gaiellaceae > Palsa-739. Next base: position 261,013 of record CAWCLZ010000006.1, read on the forward strand.
TCCTCATCCTCGGCCAGATGATCAAGGAGAAGTCGACCACCTACGGCGCGCTCGGGATCGCAGGTGCCATCCTTCTCGACCTCTTCCTGATCGGACGCGTGATCGTCGGCGCCGCCGTGGTCAACGCCACCCTCTACGAGCGCAGCTCCCGCGCACGCCCCCAACAGGCGTAACCGCGGGAGCTCGACTCGCGCCTAAGGAGCCGGCAGTCGATTGCCGAGATCGCGGAGCATCGACTCGACACGATCGAGGTGCGCGGCTAGCTCGTCCAGACGTCCCTCGACTCGCGAGTCCTGCGCCGCCTCGTCAGCGCCCTCGGCCTGAGCACGTTCCGCTTCAGCGCGCGCGATGAAGGTCGAAGTGATCGCGGCGGTGACGATCGCCAAGAAGGCGATACCTTCCAACATCACGAATGCACCGACGAGCCTGCCGGCGACGTCTTTCGGCGTGACGTCGCCATAGCCGACCGTCGTCACCGTCTGAATCGACCACCACATTCCGACCCAGACGTTCGCGTACTCGCGGTGGTCCAGCACCCGGATCAAGACGCCGCCGCCGACGACGACCGCCGTAGTCGCAATGACGATCACGCTCGCGGCCGTCCGAATAGAGGGCGGCTCGCGCAGGAACCTCGACATGCGCCGTTCGATCGGATTCGGCCGTGGCGCGGCACGAACCTTCTTGCCGGCGTCAACGATCCGCTTGCCGCCCTTCACCTCGAACAAGGTACGCCCGAGATCGGACACGCTCGACGGGAGACCCTGCAGCTCCGCCTGGTCGCGGGCGTGCCGAGACGGGCCGAGGAACGCATCTCACGGAACGAGGCCGCCCGCCGAGCCCGACGCCACGAAGAACCCCCCATCCCCCGACGCGGATAGCCCTTCGACTCTCGATCAAGGGGTCATTCCGGAACACGGCCACGTGGGCGTGCCCTAGAGAAAGGCACAGCTCCGGCCTGGAGATGACCTCCGCGTCGTCGCCCGCACCTGGTAGGTGGTCGCATCATCCACCTCAGCTGTGGGTGCCCGGGGCGATCAGAGGCAAGGGCATCTCTGCTTGATGGGAGTAGCCTCTCGCCGGTGACCTACGACCAGTGGATTACCGAGGTCGTCAAGGCAGTCGAGACGGTCGGCACCGGCATCATGGTCCTCGGCGGGCTGGGCGCGTTCCTCGCGTTTCTCCGCGACGCAGCCACAGACACGAGAAGGGCCGGCTCGTACGAACGGCTTCGCCGTGATCTCGGCCGATGCATCCTACTCGGGCTCGAAGTGCTCATCGTCGCGGACATCGTCCGCACCGTGGTCGTAGATCAGACGTTCCAGAGCGTGACCGTGCTCGGAATCATCGTCCTGATCCGAATCCTGCTCAGCTTCTCGCTCGACGTCGAGATAGACGGCGTGTGGCCGTGGAATCGGTTGAAGGAGAGCAGGAACGACCGGGCCCCGTAGCCCCTCTCCCCACCATTCACCTGAGCGAGACGAGGTCGCACCAAGGTCGCACGACCTGCAAACGCGGCAACACCCGACGTCTTACGTGTTGCCCCCATACGTTGCCCCCGGGAGACCTTGCTCGGGCCTGACGAACTCGGTCTCTTCCGCATCGTCGAGCGATGCCGGGGGCGGGACTTGAACCCGCACGGCCCGAGGGCCACCCGATTTTAAGTCGGGCGCGTCTGACCAGTTCCGCCACCCCGGCGGGGTCAGGGTAACGCCCACCGCCTCGGCCGATACCCTGCCGCCGGAGTGACGCAGGACACGGTCATCGCCCTTTCCGTCCTCGGCGTCGTGGGACAGGTGCTCATCGTCTTCGGGCTGATCGTCGGCGTGCTCGCGCTCGTGGGCGTGCGCGGGCCGCTCGACTGGCTCCGCCAGCTGCTCTGGGGCTACGAGCTGTGGGGAGCGTTCGTCGTCGCGGCGATCGCCACCGGCGGGAGCCTGTTCTACTCGCAGGTCGCGCCCTTCATCCCGTGCGAGTTCTGCTGGTTCCAGCGGGTCCTGATGTACCCGCTCTCGATCCTCACGCTCCTGATCGCCGTGCGCGGCGACAACCGCGCCGCGCGCTACCTGCTCCCGCTGCCGATCGTCGGCGCCGGCACGTCGATCTACCACATGCTGATCGAGTACGGCGTGATCAAAGAGCCGGGGGCGTGCACCCTGACCGGCGGCGGCTGCAGTACCAACTGGATCATCAACCACGATTTCGGCTATCTCACGATCCCGACCCTGGCGCTCACGGCGTCCCTTCTTATCATCGGATTCTTACTGCTCGCCTCCGCTGGAGAATCCGAGGCTCCGGCTACCCTTCCCGCCCATGCCGAGCGGTAAGAGAGCGAGACAGCAGAGGCAGCAGACGGCTGCGGCGGCGCCACCGCCCGTCCGCTCGAAGGGTGGCGGCGGAACCGGCACGCGCCAGGCATCGCCGCGCGTCCTCGCGATCGCAGGCGGCGTCGTCCTGATCGCGGTGATCGCCGTCGTGCTCGGCGTCGTCCTCAGCGGCGGCAGCAGCGGCGGCAGCGGCGGCCCGATCGTGTCGACGAGCGACATGCAGGGACCTACCCGCGCACGGCAGCAGGAGCTGGGCCGGCGCGCTGCCCGGCGCGGCCGAGGCGAACGACCTCTTCAAGGGAATCCCGCAGAACGGATCACGTTCTCGGCGACCCGAAGGCGCCCGTCACGATGGAGATGTTCATCGACGTCCAGTGCCCCGTCTGCCAGGCTCTACGAGGTCGACACAGCTCCCCGCGGTGGTCAAGAACGTACATCGCGGACGGGAAGGTGCAGCTGCACCTCAAGCCCTGGGCCTTCCTCGGCCCACAGTCGTTCACCGGCCGGTACGGCGTGATCGCCGCCGCCCAGCAGAACAAGGGCTACGAGTACGCCAAGGTCCTCTACGACAACCAGCGCCAGGAAGAGAGCGGCTGGCTGACGGGCCGGGAGATGGCGATCATCGCGGCGAGCGTCGACGGCCTCAACCTCGCCAAGTGGCAGGCCGACGTCAACAGCTCCGCCTCGAAGGAGACCGCGAAGGCCGTCGACGCGCTAGCCACGCAGAAGAAGGTCCAGGGGACGCCGACTATCTTCATCGGCTCCACGGGCGGCAAGCTGCAGACTCGCCATGGCGCCGGCGGGCCACTAGTCCTGCAGGATGTCGAGCAAGCGCTGACGCCGCCGCGGCCTGCGGTTAGGACGCTCGCATCGTCCGGCGGAAGTGCGCAAAGAGCGCGCTTTTCCTGCTTGACCTCCGAGGCCATCGTCCGCATAGGCTCTGCGAGCCGGTTCCGATGGACTTCACGGTTCGTCGGGGCCGGCGTTTTCGTGGTCCGTCCGACGGCGTCTGTACATTCCCGCGCCCCATGATCGGACTCGTCTTGATCCTGCTCGTCCTGCTTGCGGCGCTCGCCGCGGGCGCGATCTTCCTGCCCCGGCTGCTGCGCGGCGAGCTCGGAGCGCTGCAGGAGCGGACGGCGAACGACCTCTCTGCGCGGAACGCCGAGTTCGAGCTGCGCCTGCAGGGGCTCGAGCAGACGCTCAACACGCGGCTCGCGGCGACAACCGAGACGACGACCCAGATCCACGACCGGCTCGGTCAGATGACCCAGGCGACCGCGGAGATGATCGAGCGCGCGAAGGAGCTCGGCAAGCTCGAGCAGGCGTTGCGGCCGCCGAAGGCCCGCGGCGGCTTCGGCGAGCTGCTGCTCGAGAACCTCCTGCGCGACCGGCTCCCGCCCGACGCCTACGACCTGCAGTACACGTTCGACACCGGCGACCGCGTCGACGCGGTCATCCGCGCCGGTGGACGGCTGCTGCCGGTCGACGCCAAGTTCCCGCTCGACAACTTCGAGCGCATGACCGCGTCCGAGGGCGACGAGCAGCAGCTCCACGAGAAGGCGTTCGCCCGCGACGTCAAGGGGCACATCGACGCGATCGCGTCGAAATACATCCGCCCCGACCTCGGCACGTTCGATTTCGCCTTCATGTACCTGCCGGCGGAGACGATCCACTACGAGCTCGTGAGCGGCAAGACCGGCGCGCTCCTTGCCTACGCGCACGAGCGGCGCGTGTTCCCGGTCTCGGCGACGACCTTCAGTGCCTACCTCCAGATGATCGTCCTCGGGCTGAAGGGGCTGCAGATCGAGCAGCGCGCGGAGGAGGTCATGCGCTACTGCGCGGCGCTCCAGGTGGAGTTCGGCAAGTTCAAGGAAGACTTCGACCTCGTCGGCACGCACCTCGGGCGAGCGCACGGCAAGTACGCCGACGCCGAGAAACGGCTCGACCGCTTCGAGACGAAGCTCGACCAGGCCGCGGACGAGCAGGCAGAGCTCGCTGCCGAGCCGCCGCGCGCCCTCGACGCCGCCTAGAACGGCCCCCCGAACCGCGGCGACCGGGAACGTCAGTCCGCCCCAGATCGTTTAATACGTCGTACACCTTGTGAGAGAGGAATCGATGAGCGACGTACGTGATCTGATCGTGATCGGCGGAGGGCCCGCGGGATACACCGCAGCCCTTTACGCTGCGCGCGCCAACCTGCAACCGCTCGTGATCGAGGGCTTCAACTGGGGCGGCCAGCTGATGATCACGAGCGACGTGGAGAACTATCCGGGCTATCCCGACGGGATCATGGGGCCGGAGATGATGGCCGAGTTCCGTCGCCAGGCCGAGCGCTTCGGCACCGAGTTCATCACCGACGACGTGACCCGCATCGACTTCTCGGAGCGGCCGTTCCGCGTCTGGGTCGAGGGCGAGGAGTACCGCGCCCGCTCGGTCATCGTCGCGACCGGCGCAAGTGCCCGCTGGCTCGGGCTCGAGTCCGAAGAGCGGCTGAAGGGGCGCGGTGTGTCGGCGTGCGCGACCTGCGACGGCGCGTTCTTCCGGGACAAGCACATCTTCGTGGTCGGCGGCGGGGACACGGCGTTCGAGGAAGTTCTCTTCCTCACGCGCTTCGGCTACAAGGTCACGCTCGTCCACCGCCGGAACGAGTTCCGCGCGTCCCAGATCATGATCGACCGCGCGCGCGACAACGAGAAGATCGAGCTCAAGACGCCGTACGTCGTCGAGGAAGTGCTCGGCGAGGACTCGATCAGCGGCCTCAGGCTCCGCAACACCGAGACCGGCGAGACGGAGGACACCGAGGCCGGCGCGCTGTTCATCGCGATCGGCCACGACCCGAACACGAAGCTCTTCGTCGACCAGCTCGACCACGACGCGAACGGCTACCTCGTCACGACACCCGGGACGACGCAGACGAACATCCCCGGCGTCTTCGCGGCCGGCGACGTGCAGGATCACGTCTACCGCCAGGCCGTCACCGCGGCGGGCAGCGGCTGTATGGCCGCCCTCGACGCCGAGCGGTTCCTCGCCGCGGACGAGACCCACAACAGCGCCGCTCCAAGGCCGGAGGCCGAGCCGGTCCGTTAGCGGGCGGCGATGCGCAAACGGGTAGCTAGCCTGGCGCCGTGCCGCACTTCATCTGCCCGAACTGCAAGGAGCGGTCGATCGACATCGACCGCAAAGAGGGGATGTTCGATGAGGCCGTAGCCTGCCATCACTGCGGGTTCGGCTTCCTCTTCGAGCTGATGGACGACTACTACCCCGCCCCCACCACGGGCCTCGTCACGTGCGACCAGGAGGGCCGGATCCTCGCCATCGGCCGCGGCGTCTTCGAGCTGAGCGGCTGGAGCGAGCAGGAGGTCCTCGGCGCCGACGTCGTCTCCGCCTTCAGCCTTGCAGGGTTCGAGGAGGAGAAGAACCCGGTCAAGCTCTCGCTCGAATGGGGCGTGCGCCGCCTGAACGAGCACCTGCAGCTGCGGACGCGGGGCGGCCAGGTCAAGCCCGTGATCGGCGACTTCTTCCCCGCGCTCGACGACGACGGCGGCCTGCTCGTCGCGCTGACGCCGGCGCAAGGCTAGATTGTCCGCCGGCACCCTTGGGCGCCAGGGCGATGGAGCTCGCCGCGAACCGCCGCAGAGGCTGATGGCTCCTACGATCGAAAGGAGCTTCAGTTGCGGACGATCGTGGCTATCGGCATCGCGGGAGCGCTCGGGGCGCTGGCTCGTTACGGCCTCGACGGACTGGTGTCGCGACACTTTCCGTCCTCCTTCCCATGGGGGACGTTCGTGGTCAACATGAGCGGCGCATTCGTGCTCGGCTTCCTGATGACCCTCATGACCGAACAGCTCACGACGGCCTCCTGGGTGCGCTCGGCACTCACGATCGGGCTACTCGGCGCGTATACGACCTTCTCGACCCTTTCGTACGAGACATATCGCCTGCTCGAGGACGGCGCAGTCGGGCTTGCCGCGGCGAATATGTTCGGCAGTGCGGCCATCGGGCTGTTCGCGGTCTATCTTGGAGTAGTGGCGGCGAGAGCGGTATGAAGCTTGAAGGAGAAGGGAAGCTCCTCCGCCTCTTCATCGGAGAGTCCGACACCTGGCACGGCAAGCCGCTCTACCAGGCGATCGTCGAGCGCGTGCGGCAGGAGGGGCTGGCGGGGGCGACCGTTGTGCGAGGAATCGAAGGGTTCGGAGCGGACTCGCGGATCCATACGTCGAGGATCCTGCGCCTGTCCGAGGACCTGCCCGTCGTGATCGAGATCGTCGACACGCCGGGACAGATCGACCGTGTGGTGCCGATCCTCGACGAGATGGTCGGCGAAGGGATGCTCACGCTCGAGAAGGTGCAGATCGTTTCGTATCGTTCGAGCGACGCCTAGCGTCCGACGGCCACAATGGGACCGTGGAATCGCTGCAGGGACATCTCCTCGTCGCCTCGCCGGCGCTGCTCGACCCGAACTTCCGCCGCACCGTGGTGCTCGTGACGGAGCACGGCGAGGAAGGCGCGGCGGGGCTCGTCCTCAATCGCCCGTCGCCGGTGGACGTGGCCGGCGCGGTGCCGCAGCTCGAGCCGGTCGTCGACGACGGCGAACCGGTCTGGGTCGGCGGCCCCGTGCAACCGGAGGCCGTGCTCGTGCTGGGCGAGTTCCTCGATCCGGACGACGCCGCCGTGCCGCTGTTCGGCGCGCTCGGCTTCCCGTCGCTGGCGGAGCCGGAGGAGATCGTCCCGGCCACGACCCGCCGGCGGGTGTTCGCCGGCTACGCGGGCTGGGGCGTCGGGCAGCTCGAGGCCGAACTCGCGGACGAGGACTGGATCCTCGAGCCCGCACTCCCGGACGATGCTTTCACCGACGACCCGGAGGAGCTGTGGCGCGACGTCCTGCGCCGCAAGGGCGGGATCTACGAGCTCGTCGCGCGCATGCCCGAGGACCCGCGGGTCAACTGAGCCGCGCGAAAGCGAAGGCGTAGGTCAGTCGCGGCAGCGGAAACCGCTCGCCGTAGCGCGACGCGATCTCACGGACTCCTCGCAGCGTCTTCTCCTGCTCCGCCGGCTCCGCCGTGAGGAACGCGCTCACCGTGGAGAGGTAGCCGGCGAGCGCGTCCGGGCTCGACTCCTCGACGCTCTCGACCACGGTGCGGCCCAGCTCGTGGAACCACGGCTCACCCGGCAGCTCATCGTTCCGGTACGGCTCGTGGCCGGCGTAGCCCATCAGCTCGCCGAGCTCGCGCTGCAGCGGATCGCGGTCGTCCCACCAGTTCCAGAGCAGGGCCAGTCCGCCGCCCACGCCGATCACACGGTGCAGCTCCGGCAAGGCCCGCTCGCGGTCGAACCAGTGGAACGCCTGCCCGGCGAACGCGGCCCCGACACTCCCATCCGGGAGCGGGATCGCCTCGGCCGGCGCCTCGTGCGCCTCAGCCTCCGGCACCGCCTCGCGGAGCTGCGCCAGCATCGGGCCTCCCGGCTCGACCGCGACCGCCTCGAAGCCGGCCGCGACGAGCCCGCGCGTCAGCTTCCCCGTCCCCGCACCGACGTCGAGGACGCGCGCTCCCGGCTCGAGCCCCAGCTGCCCGGCCGCCCAGCGCAGCGCCTCCGCCGGATACTCCGGCCGGTGCCGCTCGTAGTCGGTGGCGACGGTCTCGAAGCTGCGGGAGCGGGCGGCGCGGTCAGACACGGCTCGACGGGCAGAGATCACTGACGACGCAGTCTTCACAGCGGGGGCGGCGCGCGTCGCACACGCGGCGGCCGTGCCAGATCAGCAGATGCGGGAAGCGGCCCCAGTCGGCACGAGGCACGAGCCGGACGAGATCGCGCTCGATCTTGACGGGATCCTCCTCGCGCGTGAGCCCGAGCCGTTGCGAGAGACGCCGTACGTGCGTGTCGACGACGATCCCCTGCGGCTCGCCGAGCTCCGCCGCGACGACGTTCGCCGTCTTACGCGCGACACCCGGCAGCCGGATCAGCTCTTCGAGACGGCTCGGCACCTCGCCGTCGAAGTCCTCGATCAGCATCCGCATCGTCCCGCGCAGCGCCTTCGCCTTCTGGCGGTAGAAGCCGGTCGCGAAGATGTCACGCTCGAGCTCCTCCTGCGGCACGGCGAGATAGTTCTCCGGCCGGTGGTACTTCTCGAACAGCGGCCCCGTAACGCGGTTGACGTTCACGTCGGTCGTCTGCGCCGAGAGCATCACCGAGACGAGCAGCTCGAGCGGGCTGCGGAAGCGGAGCGCGATCCCGGCGTCGGCGTGCTCGGCCGCGAGCCGCTCGATGATCGGCCCGATCCGCTGCTTCTTCGGCCCGACGCGCCGTCGGGCCTCCTGCAGGTAGCTACGAGGCAACGGCCTCCGGGAGCCGCGGGCGCAGGCGCGGGCCTGCACAGACGAGGTCGAGCGCCGGGCAGCCCGCGCAGGCGAACTCGCTCGGCGTCGGCGGGAACTCTCCCGCCTGGATGCGGGCGATCGCCGCGGACAGCTCGGACTCGAGGCCAGGGACATCGGCGCGCGTGAAGACGGCCTCGACCGGCGCGTCCGGCCGCTCGAGGAAGTGGTAGACGACCTCGACCTCGTCCGCACCGGCGCGGAAGCAGGCGAGCGCGTAGACGAGCCGCTGCAGCCGGTAGTCCTGCTCGACGATCTCGTCCGGCGCAGCCTCGCCCAGGGCGTTCGTCTTGTAGTCGACGACGAGCGCACGGCCGTCACGCAGCTGAAACGCGTCGATGAAGCCATGGACGAGAACGCCATCCTGCTGGAACGTGAAGTGGCGCTCCTTCTCGACGCCCTCGAAGGCCGCGACGCGACGCGCAAGATCCGACTCGCAGTACGCGGCGACGAAGCCGCGGACCAGCTCGTCCTCGAGCTCCGGGACGGCCGGCGCCGCGAGGTCGATCTCCTCGAGCACCGAATGGACGGCGCTGCCGATCTCCGCGCCGGACCTCTCCCCCGCGCCGTCGCCTTCGACGGGCCGCTCGCTCATCCCGAGGCCGTAGCGCGCGAAGTACTTGTAGGCGCACTGCTCGAAGAGCGAGATCGACGTGAACGAGAGCCTGCGCACGCGGTGGAGCGGCGGCTCCGGGAGCGCCACGAGCGGCGGGAGCACCGGCGCGGCCCGCGAGGCAGCGACCTCTTCGAGCGCTGCGAAGAGCGCGAGCTGTCCTTGCTCCTCGGTCTCGGTCTCGGTCTCGGTCCTCGTCGCCGCGGGCTCCGGCCGGTAGCGGTCGAGCCGAACGAGCAGACGCGCGTCGTCACGCACGAGCTCGAGCGGCGCGTCGCCTGCCTCCGCGAGCTCCCCCTCCGCCGCGAGCCGCTCGAGCACCCAGGCGATGGGCGTCGGCATCTCATGGTCGGTGCCGAGGTCGACCGAGCCGGAGACGATCAGCCGCTCCTTCGCCCGGGTCATCGCAACGTAGTAGAGGCGCAGTCGCTCGGCCCGCTCCGCCTCCTGGCGCGCCTTCTTGACCGCCTCGTAGTCAAAGGCGCCGCGCTGCTTCGCCGTCACGGGGTCGGCGACCCGGAAGCCGAAGCGGCCGTCGGGTAGCGCGAGGATCTCGTCCGCCGACGGCGCCACCCGGTCGCGCCCCGCGTCGGCGACGATCACGACCTTGAACTCGAGCCCCTTCGCAGCGTGGATCGTGAGGAGGCGCACCGCGTCGGCGCCCTCCTCCTCGGCGACCGCCTCGAGCTCGCGCGCCCCGACCGCCTCCTGCTCGGCGACGAAGCGGACGAAGCCCTCGACGTCCGGCCCGCGGAGCTCCTCGTACGAGCGGGCGAGCCGCGCGAGCTTGCGCATGTTCGCGTAGCGCCGGCGCCCATCCCACTGCGCGAGCACAGCGAGGTCGTAGTCGTGCTCCGCGACGATCTGCTCGCACAGCCGTTCGAGGGAGAGCCGCGGCATCGCCTCCACAAGCCGGTCGTAGCGCTGGCGGAAGGCGCGCATCAGCCGCTCGTCGCGCTCGGCGAGGCCCGGCGGCATGGAGTGCTCGAGGCCGGTGAAGAGCGGCCGCCGCGACGCGACCCGTCGCAGTAGGGCGAGCGCGTCGTTCGAGACGCCGACGAACGGCGAGGCGAGCACCGACAGGACTGCCGCGTCGTCGTAACGGTTCTGCAGCAGCCGGAGATACATGAGCATGTCGACGACCTGCTGCTGGCCGAAGTAGCCCTTGCCGGTCGCGCGGTACGTCGGCAGCCCCGCCCGCCGCAACTCGTCCTCGTACCACTCCGCGTCCGTGCCGGCTGCGAAGAGCAGAACGATCTCCCCGGCCGTCGCCGCGCCCGTGTCCACGAGCTCACGCACGCGCCGGGCGACGGCCCGCGCCTCGCCCCGCCGCCAGTGGACGCCGCTGTCCTTGTAGCTCTCCTTGTCGGTGACGAGCAGCTCGACCGGGTGGCCGAAGACCGGGTCGGGGAACTCTGCCGCGGCCGCGAGCTCCTGGAACTCCCCGCCGAAGTGCGAGCCGAAGAGCTCGTTGACGGCCGCAAGCACCTCGGGGCGCGAGCGGTAGTTGAGCGTGAGGGAAAGCGGCTGCTCGACCGCCTCGCGCCGCTCGCGGAAGACCTCCACGTCGGCGTGGCGGAAGCCGTAGATCGACTGGAACTCGTCGCCGACGAAGAAGAGCTCCGTCTCCGGCGTCCTGAGCAGGTCGACGATCTCGGTCTGCAGGCGGTTCGTGTCCTGGAACTCGTCCACGAGGATTGAGCGGAAGCGCGCCCGTTCGCGCTCGCGGAGCTCGGGCTGCGAACGGAGCAGGTCGCGCGCCTCGAGCTGGAGATCCTCGAAGTCGAGCGCCGACTCGCGCGCCTTCGCCTGGGCGTAGCGCTCGGCGAACAGCGTCAGCAGCTCTTGGAGGAGCGCGCCGTCGCGCGCGGCGGCCTCGTCGAGAGCAGCCTGCTCGACCGCCGCCAATGCCTCGCGGTAGGCGGCCGCACGGTCTCCGCGAGCCTTGAAGTCGCCGAGGCTCATCAGCCGGTCGGGACGAAGGTCACGCTCCAGGAGCTCGAGCAGCCCGGATGTCGCGCGTGCCTGCGCCTCGGTCGCATCCGGGTCGCCCGCGAGCGAGGTCGCCGCGACGCGCAGCTCGTCCACGCGGTCGCCGAGCTCCGGCCGTGCAGCCACCGCGAGATCGAGCTCGTGCCCCGCCGCGCGCAGCGTCTCGTAGACGTTCGTCAGCATCCGCCGGAGCCGGTCGCTGCCGTACGTGGCGAGCAGCTCGAGCCGCTGCGGATCGTCGCCGGCGCAGAACTCGGCGAGCGCCTCGCCGAACGCCTCGGAGCGGAGCACCGCGCCCTGCGCCTCGTCGAGCTCGCGGAAGCGCGGGTCGAGCCCAGCGGCGAGCGGATAGGCCCGCAGCAGGCGGGCGCAGAAGCCGTGGATCGTCGAGATCCAGGCGCCGTCGAGCTCGCGCGCGAGGTCGTGCCTGCCGCGCTCGGCGAGCGCCGCGCGGATCCGCGTGCGCAGCTCGCCGGCGGCTCGCCGCGTGTACGTGATAACGAGGACGGAGTCGACGTCGAGCCCGCGCTCGGTGACCGCGCGCACCACGCGCTCGACGAGTACCGCCGTCTTGCCGGTGCCGGCGCCGGCCGAGACGAAAACCTCTCCCCCGGCCTCTACCGCCGCGAGCTGTTGCTCGTTCAGCGCGGTCACGGCCGCTCCACCCGGCACATCGGCCAGAGGTCGCACCAGGTCGGGCAGTCGCCGCCGCGCGGATCGTGGTGGACGTCTCCGTCCCGGATCCGTCCGGCCACCGCCGCCGCCGTCTGCTTGGCGGACTCGACCACACCCCAGAACGCCTCGTCGTCGAGATAGTCGCTCTTCACGTAGCCGGGCAGCGTCTCGATCTCGTCGGCGCGCACGAGCCCGCGCGCCCGCCGAGTGCCTGCGAGTGGCCGATACAGCCCGCCGAGCGGCTCGAGCCCGACGAGATCGCGGAGCACGAGCATGTAGAGCGGGACCTGCAGGCGCAGCTCGCGCTCGATCTCGGCCGCCGAGTGCGCGTGCTTGCCGGACTTGTAGTCCTGCACGATCCCGCGCGCGCCGAACGGGTCGACGTCGATCCGGTCGATCTTCCCGGACAGGGTCAGGTCGGAGCCGAGCTCGAGTCCGCGCTGCAGCTCCGGCGCCGCCCGCTCGCTGCCGAAGGAGACCTCGAAGCGGCGCGGCACGAGCGAGAGCTCCGAGTCGCACTCCTCCTCGACGAGCGCCACGAGATCGCGCCACAGCGTCTGGTCGAGCTCGCGCAGCTGCATCTCGGTCAGATCCATGCGCACGCCGGCGATCGACTCGTCGAGGCAGCGGCGCATCAGGCCTGTCGCCGCCTCGACGTGCTGCGGCTCGAGCTTCTCCACCCCGAGCTCGGCCGGCACGCGCGCGAAGAAGCGGTGGAGCACGCTGTGCGCGACGATCCCGCGCTGGAGGGCGTCGGGCTCCGCGTCGATCGTCTTCGGCGAGAGGAACCGCTCGAAGAACCAGGCCGAGGAGCAGTCGGCGAAGCGCTCGAGCTCCGTCACGCCGAACGACGTGCGGGAGGCGAGCTGCTCGAGCACGAGCGGGCTCCTGAGCCGTGTCGGCCGGTTGAAGGCGCTCAGTGCGCGCTCGAGCCTCCGCCCCCAGCCGTTCGCGTGCGCCAGTGCGTCCGCCGCCTCGCCGTCGTGAGCGGCGAGCTCGGCGAGCGCCCGGAGGCGCTCTCGCTCGGTCGGCGCGTCGTCGAGCGGCCAGGTCAGCGCGGAAAGCGGACGCCGGCGCGTCCAGCGCCGCACGTCGTCGGCGTCGAACAGGGCTTGGACGTCGTGCCAGAACGGGCTCGCCTCCCGCGGGCTCCCGTCGTCGTCGGCTGCCTCGCGCACGAGGTAGAGGCGCTGCGAGGAGCGCGTGCACGCCGTGTAGAAGAGGTAGCGGTCGTTCTCGACGGGATCCGGCCGCTCGAGGCGCGCGCCTCGCTCGTCGAGCGCGCGCCGGGCGTCGTCGTCGAGGAACGGCGAACCGCCGCCGCGGCGAGGCAGGCTCCCCTCCTCCAGCCCGAGGACGAAGACGGCGTCGAAGCGGCGCGTGCGGGCACGGAGGAGATCGACGACCGCGACCCGGCCCGCGTCGTCGCCCGTGCGCAGGGGCAGCGCAGCACGTTCGATCGCGGCCACCACGTCCTCCCTGCCTAGCTCGCCACTGAGCTCCCGCCAGCCGTCGAGCTCGCCGAGCAGCCGTCGCAGGGCCTCGTAGGCCCGGAGGTCGAGTCGGCTCGCGGCATCCGCAGGTGGCCGCTCGAGGCCGTATGCGTTCCGCAGCATCCGCTCCGCGAGCTCGCGTACCGCCTCGACCGGGTCGGCGGCACCGCGCAACTCCGCGAGCGCCGGGAGCGGCCCCTCGCGCAGGCGCTCGGCCTCCTCGACGACGCGGTCCGGCGCCTGGACGGCACGGCCGCGCAGGCGCCCCTCGACGAAGTCGACCGACCGCCGCTCGAGCCCCGAGAACGGCGAGCGGAGAAAGCCGAAGAGATCGGTCCTCGTCCCTCCGGCCCACGCGAAGCGCAGCAGCGCAGCGAGCGCGTGGACGAGCGGTGTCTGTGTGAGGCGCAGCTCCCCGTCGACGGCGTACGGGATGCCGAAGGAGCCGAGCACTGTCTCGAGCGCGCCGCGGATCCGGTCGTAACCCGGCACGACGAAGCCGATCCCCTCGAGCGGCATGCCGCTCCGCGCGAGCGCAAGCACCTCCTCGCCCACCAGCTCGAGCGTGCCACGGCCGCCGGCTCCCTCGAAGAAGCGGATCACGCCGTCGAGCGGCGGCGGTTCGCCGGGCACGTCCGCGAACAGCGCCCGCTCGAGATGCGCGAGGGCGGGCGGCGCGACCGCGGCGTAGCGCGGCGGCAGCTCCTCGACCGCGCCGGAGGCTCGACTCGCGAGATCCTCGGCCGTCCGCCGCAGCGCCGCGAAGACCGGTCGCCCCGGCTCGTACGGGAGGGAAACGGTGACCTCGGTCCGCGCGGCCAGCGCCTCGAGCAACGCCCACTCGGCACCGGTCAGGTCCTCGAAGCCGTACGCGAAGACCGGCTCACCGTGCCAGGCGCCGAGGTCGGCGCGGAGGCGTTCGACCGCGTGAGCGCGCAGCAGGCCGCGATCCCAGCGCGCTAGCCGATCGAGCTCGTCGCGGTAACCCGCGTAGAGCATGCCGAGCTCGCCGGCGAGCGCGTCCGGAGCCAGCAGCCCCTCGTCGAGCTCCCCGAGCGTCCGCTCGAGGGAGTCGACGAAGCCCGCATGCGCAGCGGACTTGGCGAAACGGTCGAGCTTTGCGCCGTCGACGACCCGGCGCACGAGAAGTGTCTGCTCCACCCGCCCCAGCTGCGACCGGCCGTCGGCCGAGCCGGCCGCGAGCCGGCGGAACAGGTCGTCGAAGGTGCCGATCGAGCCGCCGAAGAGCGCCGAGCGCCGGTCCAGCAGCTCGAGCTCGACGCGATCGACGTCCGCCCGGTTCGGCACGATGAGCACGGGTTCGGGCGCGCCGGGAGAGTCGAGCGCGTCGAGGAAACGGCCGAGCAGCAGCTCGACCTTGCCCGCGTTGGCGGGCCCCGCGATCAGGCGCAGCGGCACCCGCCTACGCTAGCGCGACCGCGGGACGGTCTTCAGACGGGACTCAGGCCGCTGCCGCGGACTTCGGCTTGCGGCCTCGGCGGGCGGTCGCGCGGCCCGGCGTGCGGCCCGCGCAGTTGTCGCAGAGGTCGGCCTGCTTCGACCCGCGGCGCGCGTCGTTGTACGTGACGCGCATTACCGCGCCCTTCCCTTCCTCGACCTCGGTACCGCAACTGTCGCAAACGAGCACCGTTTTCCTAGCCACTGTTCTCCTCCTTCACAAAGGCTGATTTCCGGGCAAAACCCTAGCGAAATCACGGCGCAAATCGAGCGGCTGCATTCTTGGCTCACCGCCGTCGCCGAAGGCGGGCTACGATCGCCCGATGCGCGACGAGCGGACGATCGTTGTCCTCGAGGGCGACGAGACCGGGCAGGAACTCCTGGAGGAGAGCCTCCGCATGCTCGAGCCCGACGTGATCGGCGTCGAGCTCGATTTCCCGCGCTTCGACCTCTCGCTCGAGCGGCGACGGCAGACCGACAACGGCGTCGTGCACGACGCCGCGGCCGCGATCCGCGAGCACGGGCTCGGGCTGAAGGCGGCGACGGTCACCCCGGAGGGGCGCGGCGAGATCGGCTCCCCGAACCGCATCCTCCGCGAGGAGATCGGCGGCAAGGTGATCGTGCGCACCGGGCGCCGGATTCCGGGAGTCGCTCCGCTCGGGGGCGTCCACGCGCCGATCTCGATCGTGCGGATGGCTGTCGGAGACGCCTACGGCGCCAAGGAATGGCGGGAGGGCTCCGGCGACGACGAGGTCGCGTTCCGCACCGAGCGCATCGAGCGCCGCATCTGCCACGCGGTCGCCGAGTTCGCGTTCCGCCAGGCCGAGCGGACGGGCGCCAAGGTCTTCGGCGGCCCGAAGTACACCGTCAGCCCGACGTACGAGGGGATGCTGAAGGAGGAGATGGACGGGGCTGCGGAGCGCCACCCGGAGGTGCCGTACGAACCGCAGCTGATCGACGCCACCTTCGCGCTGCTCCTCTCCTCCGCCGGCGACCCGCTCGTGATCCCCGCGCTCAACCGCGACGGCGACATCCTGTCCGACCTCGTCCTGCCGCTGTTCGGCTCGATCGCCGGCTCGGAGTCGCTGCTCGTCGCCTTCGAGGACGATTTCGAGCCCGCTGCGATCATGGCCGAGGCGGCGCACGGGACGGCGCCGTCCCTGCAGGGGAAGAACGTCGCGAACCCGATGGCGATGATCCTCGCCGGGGCCGCGCTTCTCTCGCATGCCGGCGCGGACACGCAGCCCGCGGGACGGGCGATTCGCGAGGCCTGCCTCGAAGCGGTCGCGCAGGGCGCGCGCACCGCCGACCTCAGCGGCGACCTCGGCACGACGGAGTTCACGGACGACGTGATCGGACGCGTCCGCGCGAAGCTCGAGGTCTGGGCGACGCTCTAGCTCGCCAGGGCGAGCAGCTTCGCCATCGGCACGAAGACGAGCTTCCCGCTGCTACGGGTGTTGACGGCGTGGACGAGCCCGCGCGGACCGATCGCATAAGCGCCCGCAGGCCCGATCACAGCCTCGTTGCCGGTGTTCAGGCCGACGAGGTGCAGCCCGTAGGGCCCCTCGACGGCCGCGAGCTGCCCGGACACCTCGAGGCTGACCTCCCCGAGATACTGGTGGATCGGAACAGGCCAGGTGTGCACGAGTGCGCCCGTCGTCCAGTCGTATACGTCGAGCGTGACCGTCGCGGGACCGGAGTCGGGCTGCGTCCCCGTGAGCACGACGAGCCGGTTGCCGCTGAGCGCAACTCCGAGGACGAACGTGCTCGGATCGGGAGGGGCGATCGCGATCTCGCCGAGGGACGCGCCGCTCGAGGAGCGGATGACGACTCGAGTCGTGGACGAAGTCGAGACGCAGTAGCCCGGTGCCATGGACACCGGCGGACGTGGAACGACGGCGATGTGGCCGCCGTCTGCCGACACGGAAACGATCGCGTCCGATCCCGTTGCGATCGTCCGCAGTCCCTTCGGCGTGATCAGGTCGAGTCGCTTGTTCCACGAGTCCGTGCCGTTCGAGTTCTCGACCCATGTGCTGACGGCCATGACGTTCTCCGAGCCGACCAGGCCGTCCATCTGTGGGCCGCCCAAGCCGCAGTCGGTGTCGGTGTAGCCGAGCGTGCGCTTCAGCAGGCGCGGAGGTCCGCCGAGCCGAGCGGTGTAGAGCCAGTGGTCGAGCTCCGTGTTGCCGAATTGCTGGGTCCTCAGCCACGCGATCCGCTTGCCGGCGATCGCGATCTCCGCGGCGTGGTGCGCGGCGAAGCCGTGCTGCCCGCTCTTGACGGCGGAGGACCTGCCGGTGACCACGTTCCAGACGCGGATCGTCCCGCTGTTGTACTCCTTGCCGCCGGCGTACGCGACCCGGGGCCAGTCCATCGCGACCGTCCAGACCGGATAGGCCGTCCGCTCAACGACGTTCGCCTGCGGTTTGGCCGCCCCGGCCTGCGGAGCGAACAGCAGGAGAGCCGGTGCGAGGAACAGCCCCAGCCAGCGGAGCTTTCTCATATCTCAACGGTAGCCCTCGCTTGTTAAGAAGCTGCGGCGGCGTGCCAGGTGTCCCAGCCCTCGGCCCAGGCGTCGACGAAGAGCTCCGCCGCGACCGGGTCGAACTGCGTGCCCGCCCCGTCCTCGACCTCGGCGAGCGCGTGCTCGTGGGTGAGTGCCCCGCGGTACGGCCGTGCCGAGATCATGGCGTCGAACGCGTCGGCGATGGCGAGGATCCTGGCCTCGATCGGGATGCGGCGCCCGCTCAGCCCGGCCGGGTAGCCGCTGCCGTCCCACCGCTCGTGGTGGAAGAGGACATACGGGAGCGCGTCGTGGAACCTCCGGATCGGCATGACGAGCCGCGCGCCTGCGGCCGGGTGGCCCCGGATCTCCGCGACCTCCTCCACGGTGAGCGGTCCGGGCTTGCCGAGCAGCTGTGGTCGCAGCTTGACCTTGCCGACGTCGTGGAGCGGCGCGGCCCAGCGGAGCAGGCGGATCCTCTCGCGGTCCCAGCCGAGCTCCAAGGCGATGGGCTCCGCGAGCGCCGCGACGCGGTCGCCGTGGCCGACGGTCTGATCGCGCTGTTCGAGCGCGCGTGCGATCGAGACGAGCATGACCCGGACGGATTCCGCGCCGGGCCTGCGACTCCTACCTCTTCCAGATGCCGCCGACCGGCGTCCCGGTGCGTGAGAAGCCGAGCCGCGGCAGCCCCCAGGCGTCTTCGATCGTCCGCAGCAAGCCATAGTGGTTCGTCGCCTTCCTGAACCTGGAACCCCGCCGCACCGTCGGCCCCAGCGCGAGCGCCTCGATATGCCCACCGCCGCCCGTGTTGCTCGAACCCTCGTCGAAGACGACGAACACGACCCCGCCGCGGAGCTCCGGCAAGTGCAGCAGCGGGACGACGTGGGCCTTGAGCCAGGCATCGCCGGTCGCGACCGAGCAGTCGTGCATGTCGTCGCAGAGGTTCGGGATCACGAGGGAGAAGTCCGGCAGCCGGTGCGCGGCGAGGTCGCGGCCGAGCTGCGTGAACGGAACGACGCGGTTTCGTCGCCCCCGCGAGTCGGCGACGTCGCGGAAGTAGAGAAACGGGTCGTGCTTCTTCGCGTACCGGCCCGACGAGCCGCCGGTGAAGCCGGCACTCGGCAGATCCTCGGCGTACGTCTTCCACGTCTTGCCGGCGGCGCCGAGGGTGTCGGCGAGGCTGCGCGCACGGACGACGCAGTCGGTGCAGTCGCTCGTGATCCCGTGCGTCGAGCCCGACACCAGAGCGAGGTAGTTCGGCAGGCTCGGATGGGCCACAGCCGTGTAGTCGGTCAACGTCGCATAGCGGCGGGCGAGGGCGTTGAAGGTCGGCGCGTCGGGACTCCCCACGATCGAGGACGCCTCGTGGTTCTCGAACACGACGAGCACGACATGCGTGAACGCAGGCAGACGGACGGAGGGCGGCGCCGCTTTCGGGATGGTCGCCTCCACCGAGCTGCCCGCGCAGCCCGCGGCTGCAAGCGTGAGCAACAGAAGCGAGACGCCGCGCCTCACGCCTCCATCCGGCGCCGCAGGAAATGAAACCCGACCAGCAGGAGGACGATCACCGCGATCACCGCGATCCCGATCCCGATGTCCCGCTGCACGGCCTTGACGACGGCGGCGCCGAGGTAATACGAGAGGAGCCCGATCAGGCTCGCCCAGACGACGGCGCCGGCGACGTTCCAGACCATGAACCTGCCGAACCGCATCCGGCCGATGCCGGCCATCCAGCCGAGCGTCGACCGTAGCACGGGCACGAAGCGGCCGAGGAAAACGGCCTTCGAACCGTGCCGGTGGAAGAACTCCTGCGACTGCTCGACTCCCTTGTGCGAGACGCGCTCGAACCACTGCCAGCGGACCAGGAGCTCGCGTCCCCAACCGCGGCCGACGCCGTACCCGAAGAGCGCGCCGAGCACCGCCGCGAGAATCGCGACGGCGATGATCGCGACGATGTTCCCGTGGCCCTGGGACGCGAGCGCGCCGGCTGCGATCAGCGCGGTCTCGCCGGGGACGAACGGAAGCCCCGCCACCTCGAGGAAGACGACGCCGAACACGACCCAGAGCCCGTAGTGCTCAACGAAGTGCGTCAAGCTACGTAGGCTACGCCCCGGATGAGGGTCGGGATCCCGCGTGAGACGACGCAAGGCGAGCGCCGGGTCGCGCTCGTCCCCGAGACCGTCGGCAAGCTCGCCGCCGTCGGCTTCGAGCTCGTGGTCGAGCCGGGCGCCGGCGACGCAGCGTCGTTCCCAGACGACGCGTACAGCGAGGCCGGCGCGGCGCTCGGCGACCCGTGGGACGCGGCCGCTGTCCTGAAGGTGCGCAAGCCGTCCCCGGAGGAGCGCGAGCGGTTTCGCTCGGGCCAGCTCCTGATCGGGCTTCTCGAGCCGCTCTCGGACCAGGCCGGGCTCGCGGCGCTCGCGGAGCGCGGCGTGACGGCGTTCGCGCTCGAGTCGGTGCCGCGCATCACGCGCGCACAGCCGATGGACGCGCTCTCGTCGCAGGCGACCGTCGGTGGCTACAAGGCCGCTCTGCTCGCCGCCGAGCACCTGCCGCGCTTCTTCCCCATGCTGATGACCGCCGCCGGCACGGTCCCCCCTGCGAAGGTCCTCGTGATCGGGGCCGGCGTGGCGGGTTTGCAGGCGATCGCCACCGCCCGCCGGCTCGGCGCCGTGACGACCGGCTTCGACGTCCGTCCCGTCGTGCGCGAGCAGATCGAGAGCCTCGGCGCGAACTGGCTCGACCTCGGCGTGACCGGCGCCGAGGCCGAGGGCGGCTACGCGCGTGAGCTGACCGCCGAGGAGATGGCGGCGCAACAGCAGGCGCTCGAGGGCCGGATCGTGGATTTCGACGTGGTGATCACGACGGCCGCCGTCCCCGGCCGGCCGGCGCCGAAGATCATCCCGGCCTCCGCGGTCGAGGCCATGCGCCCGGGCTCCGTCATCGTCGACCTCGCCGCCGAGACCGGTGGCAACTGCGAGCTGACGGAGCCGGGAGAGATCGTCGAGCGCGCCGGGGTGACGCTCGTCGGCCTGACGAACCTGCCGAGCACGATGCCGTACCACGCGTCGACGCTGTACTCGCGGAACGTCCAGGCGCTGCTCCTCCACCTCGCGCCCGAGGGCGAGCTCACGCTGGACTGGTCGGACGAGATCACTAGCGGCGCCTGCGTCGCCGGGAAAGGAGCCGCGGAGTGATCCACAACACGATTCTCGTCTTCGAGGTGACCATCCTCGTGCTCGCGATCTTCCTCGGCGTCGAGGTGATCTCGAAGGTACCGACGCTGCTGCACACGCCGCTGATGTCGGGCACGAACGCGATCCACGGTGTCGTGATCGTCGGCGCGATGATCGTGCTCGGCCAGCCCGACAAGAGCGCGTTCACCTGGATCGTCGGCTTCGCCGCCGTCGTCCTCGCCGCCGCGAACGTGGTCGGCGGCTTCGTCGTCACCGACCGGATGCTCGAGATGTTCAAGAGCCGCGAACGGCCGAAGAAGCCGGACGAGACGTGAGCTACAACCTCGCGAACCTCCTCTACCTGGTCTCGATCGTCTCGTTCGTCCTGGCGCTGCGCTACCTCTCGAACCCGGCGCACGCGCGGCGAGGCAACCAGATCGGCGCGGCGGGGATGGTGCTGGCGATCGTCGTCACGTGGATCAGGGTCGGCTCGACGAGCTGGTGGGCGATCGCGATCGCGATGCTGATCGGCGGCGGCTTCGGCGCAGTCGCGGCACGCAAGGTGCAGATGACAGCGATGCCGCAGATGGTGGCGCTGTTCAACGGCGTCGGCGGCGGTGCTGCCGCGTTGATCGCGCTCGCAGAAGTGCACCGGGTGCTACCGCTTCCCGGTGCGCCGACGGCCGACATCTCGCTCGGCATCGTCCTCTCGGCGCTGATCGGCTCCATCTCGTTCGCCGGCTCGATGATCGCGTTCGCCAAGCTGCAGGAGCTGATCGGCGGCCGTCCGATCACGTACGCCGGCCAGCAGTTCGTCAACGGCGCTCTGTTCATCGGCTCCCTGGGCTGCGCGATCGCTCTCGTCGCCGGAGTCCAGGACGAGTGGCTGCTCTGGGTCACGATCCTGGCGGCGCTCGCGTTCGGCGTCCTCTTCGTGCTCCCGATCGGCGGCGCGGACATGCCCGTTGTGATCTCGCTGCTCAACGCGTTCACGGGCGTCGCCGTCGCGCTCGGCGGCTTCGAGCTGGAGAACAACCTCCTGATCGTGGCCGGCATGCTCGTCGGCGCCTCCGGCACGCTGCTGACGCTGATGATGGCCCGGGCGATGAATCGCTCGGTCGCGAACGTCCTCTTCGGCGCGTTCGGCCAGGTCTCGGAGGCGGCCGCCTCGGTGGCCGCAGGCGACGGCGGCGCCGTCCGGAGCGCGACGGCCGAGGACGTGGCCGTGATGCTCGCGTACGCCCACAAGGTCGTCTTCGTGCCGGGCTACGGCCTCGCGGTCGCGCAGGCGCAGCACGACGTCCGCCAGCTCGCCGACCTGCTCGAGGCGAAAGGCGTCGAGGTCTCGTACGCCATCCATCCGGTTGCCGGCCGGATGCCGGGGCACATGAACGTCCTGCTCGCCGAGGCGAACGTCCCGTACCCGCAGCTGAAGGAGATGGACGAGGCGAACCCCGAGTTCTCGCGCACGGACGTCGCGGTCGTGGTCGGCGCCAACGACGTGGTCAACCCGGACGCGCGCTCGAACCAGAGCTCGCCGATCTACGGCATGCCGATCCTCAACGTCGACGACGCACAGACCGTGGTGGTGCTCAAGCGCTCGATGAACCCGGGCTTCGCCGGGATCGAGAACCCGCTCTTCTACAACCCGAAGACCGTGATGCTGTTCGGCGACGCGAAGGCGTCGATCGACCAGCTCATCGCCGACGTCAAGAACCTCTGAGCACTAAGCCGTGCGGCGACGCAGTGTCGCCGCCCCGAGCACCAGGGCGAGCGCGATGCAGCCGAGGACGACGGCCACGTCGAGGGCAAAGCGCGCGTCGAGGGTGTCGGCCGCCGCACGGGCGAGCGCGTCGTAGGCGTACGTGAGCGGGAACACCGCCGAGACCACACGGAGCCAGGTGGCCATCTCGTCGCGTGCGACGAACAGCCCACAGAGGAGCAGTTGGGGGAAGACGACTGCGGGCATGAACTGGACCGCCTGGAACTCCGTCTCGGCGAACGCGCTCGTGAACAGCCCGAGCGTGCTGCCGAGAACCGCGTTCGCGACCGCAAGGGCGACGACGATCCACTCCGGGCCGTCCACCTCCAGGCCGAGCAGCCCGAAGGCGAGAAGTGAGACGATCGTCGCCTGGACGACGGCCAGGAGCGCGAACGCGAGCCCGTATCCGGCGAGGAGGTCGAGCTTCGCGAGCGGCAGCGTCATCAGCCGCTCGAGCGTTCCCGACGTCCGCTCGCGCAGCATCGTGATCGAAGTGACGAGGAACATCGTGATGAACGGGAACAGACCGAGCAGCGGCGCGCCGATGTGCTGGAAGACCGGCGAATGGCGACCGAACAGCTGCTGGAGCAGGAACTCGAGCAGGCACGGAACGCCGACGATGAGCGCGAGCGTCCGCGGGTCGCGGCGCAGCTGCCGCAGCACCCGCCGGGCGACGGCACCGGTGACGCGAGCGCTCATTCCGCGGTCTCCACGAGCCGGAGGAATGCCTCGTCGAGCTGCTGCTCGCCGGTGCGTGCACGCAGCTCGGCCGGTGTCCCCTGCGCCAGAAGCCTGCCTTCGCGCAGGAGGAGCAAGCTCTCGCAGCGGTCGGCCTCGTCCATCACGTGGCTCGAGACGAGCAACGTCGCGCCGCGATCCGCGATGCGGTGGAAGAGCTCCCACAGGTCGCGGCGGAGCACCGGGTCGAGGCCGACGGTCGGCTCGTCGAGCACGAGCAGGTCCGGCGCGCCGAGCAGCGCCGTGGCGAGCGAGACGCGCGCGCGCTGGCCGCCCGAGAGCCGGTCGACGACGCGGTCGGCGAACTCGGTGAGGGAGACATCGCCGATCGCCGTCTTCACCGCGGCCGCGGGCACGCCGAGCACCCCGGCAAAGAAGTCCAGGTTCTCGCGGACGGTCAGGTCGCCGTACACCGACGGCGCCTGCGTCATGTAGCCGACACGGACGCGCAGTGAGGGTGACCCGGCCGGGTCACCGAGCACTTCGACGGCGCCTCCTGCAACCCGCTGCACGCCGACGATCGCGCGGAGAAGCGTGGTCTTGCCGCTGCCGCTCGGGCCGAGGAGCCCTGTCACGGTGCCGGCCGCCACCTCGCAGGACAGCTCCGGAAGGACGACCGTTCCGCCCCGTACGACTCGCAGGCTCTCGACGCTGATCGCACTCATTCCGGCCCGCCCTCCTCCGCGAAGCGGGCCGGGTCGAGCAGCTCGAGCTGCGGCGACGTCGTGTCGCCGAGCAGCGCGTCCGCGACGAGCCGGCCGCAGGCGAAGCCGAGCACGTTGCCGTGGCCGGAGTAGCCGCCCGCGACCCAGACGCGTCCGTCGCGGCCCGGCACCGCGCCGACGAGCGGCAGCAGGTCCTGCGTGAGGCCGAAGATGCCGGCCCAGCGGTGCGTGACCGCCACCTCCGCGGCGGCGAGCTCGTAGAGGAACGACTCGAGGGAAGCCTGGATCGTCGGCGTCGTCTCCTCGACGTCCGTGAGCTCGTCGAGGATCGAGACGTCGCGAAAGCCGCCGAGCAGGATCCGGCCGTCGGGCAGCTGCTGCCAGTAGTCGAAGCCCTGCCGCGCGTAGTGCGGGCGGTCGTAGAGCACACGGTCGAGCGGCTCGCTCACGACTACCTGGCCCCGGGTCGGCCAGACGAGGTCGGCGAGCTCCGGCACGAGCCCATGTCCGTAACCGTCGGTGGCGACGAGGACGCGATCGGCGTCGAGCGCCTCGAGGTTCTCCACCAGCTCGTGCTCGCGGAACTCGGCTCCCGCCGCCGTCGCAAGAGCGGCCACGCGGCGGACGAAGCGCGCCGGCTGGATCGAGCCGCCGTGAGGATGGGAGATCGCGCCGTGGAAGCGGCCGGCTGCGCCGCCGGAAACGTCGTCGAGCCACTCCGCCTCGAAGCCGTCCTCGCGGAGCGCCTCGTACTCGAGCCTCATGCCCTCTCGCTCCTCCTCGTCGGCGGCGAGGCGGTAGCTGCCGGGACGCCGGAGCGCGTCGCCGGCGAGGTCTGCCATCTCGTCGAGGGCGTCGTTCGTCCAGCGCCAGTACGCGGCAGCTGCCTGCGCGCCGTAGGTCTCGCGTGCGACGTCGTAGCGGGCGGCGCCGCCCCCGAGCGCGAAGCCGCCGTTGCGGCCGCTCGCCCCTTCCGCGATCCCACGCGCGTCGTGCACGCGGACGCGCAGACCGGCCTCGGCCAGCCGGAGCGCGGCCGAGCAGCCCGTCACGCCGGCGCCGACGATCGCGACGTCCGCGCGGCCGTCGAGCGTGGTCTCGGGCCGCGGCGGGCTCGGTTCCTCCAGCCAGTACGGATTCACGAAGCGCGACGGTACAGACCGTCGCGCATGACGACACGCCCTTCCAGCTCGAGCTCGACCAGCGTGCGCGCGATCTCGTCGGCTCCGAGCCCCGTCTGGCGCACGAGCTCGTCGGCGCTCGCGGGCAGGAGCTCGAGGAGCGGCGAGCTCTCGCCGCGCACCGGCTCGGGCTCGATCCCGAAGTGGGCGAGGACGTCGGCGGCGCCCGTCAGCGGCGCGCAGCCCAGCTTGAGCAGCGCGTTCGTCCCGGCGCTCAGCGACGCTGTGATCTCGCCGGGCACTGCGAACACCTCCCGTCCCTCCTCGAGCGCGAGGTCCGCCGTGATCAGCGCGCCGCTGCGCTCGCGCGCCTCGACGACGACGGTCGCCGCGCAAAGGCCGGCCACGATCCTGTTGCGGGCCGGGAAGCGCCAGGGCGCGGGCTCGACGCCGGGGGCGTACTCCGAGACGATGAGACCGGCGTTCGCCACGCGGCGGGCGAGCTCGGCGTGCGCGGCCGGATAGTCGCGGTCGATGCCGCAGCCGAGCACGGCCACCGTCGGCCCGGTAGCCTCGAGCGCCCCGCGATGCGCCTCGGCGTCGATCCCGCGCGCGAGCCCGCTCACGACGACGAGACCGGCGGCTGCCAGATCCCGGGCGAGGCTGCGGCCGACGGAGGAGCCGTAGCCAGAGCAGGCGCGCGCTCCGACGATCGCGACGGCCGGCCGGGCCAGAAGCTCGGGCTCCGCCTCGCCGCGCAGAAAGAGCCCGGCCGGCGGGTCGTGGATCGCGCGCAGCAGCCGCGGAAAGTCCGGGGCCGACCGTGGCAGGAAGCGATACCCGACCGCGGCAAGCCGTTCGAGATAGGCACGCTCGTCGAAGCGCCGCTCGAACGCGCGCCAGCGCTCCCCACGCGGCGGGCGGATCAGGTGCGTGCCCGTCTCGGACGCGAAGGCGGCGAGGGCGAGCTCAGACACTCGCCAGCTCGTCCGGCGAACGGTAGGAGAGAGCCTCCGCGACATGCTCCGGCCGCACCGAGTCGGACTCCGCGAGAGCGGCGATGGTGCGGGCGACCCGGCCGACGCGGGCGTAACCGCGTCCGGACAGGTGCAGGCGGTCGGCGGCGCGGCGCAGGAGCGCATCCGCCTCCGTGTCACGCGACGGCGGCTTCGCCGCGAGCCGCTCCCGCGCGGTCGCGACGCGCGCGGCAACCGCGGTGGAGCTCTCGCTCGGCGCGGCGGCGAGCTCCTCCCCACGGACGCGCGGCATCGCGAGGACGAGATCGAACCGGTCGAGGAGTGCACGGGAGAGCTTGTCGCGGTAGCGGGCAAGCCGTTGCGCCGAGCAGCTGCACTGGGCGGCAGGGTCTCCGCGGCCGCCACAGGGGCACAGGTTCATCGTCGCCACGAGCATGAAGCGGGCCGGGAAGACGACCCTGCCGGCGGCGCGCGAGACCGAGACGAAGCCGTCCTCGAGCGGCTGGCGGAGCGCCTCGAGCGCCGGCCGCTGGAATTCGGCGAGCTCGTCGAGGAGCAGCACGCCTCGATGCGCGAGACTGGCCTCGCCGGGCCGCAGGTGCGGGCCGCCGCCGACGATGGCGGCGGTCGAGGCGCTGTGATGCGGCGCGCGGAACGGCGCCCGCGAGACGAGCGGCTCCTCGTCGTCCACGAGCCCGGCGACCGAGTGGATCCGCGTGACCTCGAGCGCGGCTGCGGACTCGAGCGGCGGCAGGATCCCGGGCAGGCGGCGCGCGAGCATCGTCTTCCCCGTCCCCGGCGGACCGCCGAGCAGGACGTTGTGCCCACCCGCCGCGGCCAGCTCGAGCGCACGCCGGGCGCGCTCCTGGCCGCGGACGTCAGCGAGGTCGGGCGCAGGGGACGACGCATGCCCGTTCGGCGCGAGCGGCTGCTCGGGCCCGAGCTCGAGCTCGCCGCGCAGGTAGGCGACGGCCTCAGCGAGATGGCGGATCGGGATCGCCGCCACACCGGCGAGGGCCGCCTCACGAGCCGAGTCGGCGGGACAGAGCAGACGCTCGGCACCGAGCCGCCGTGCGCCCTCCGCGACGGCGAGGACGCCGCCGACCCGGCGCAGCCGGCCGTCGAGCGCCAGCTCGCCGACCGCAGCGGTGCGCTCGAGCGCGCTCCGCGGAAGCTGCTGCGACGCGGCGAGCAACGCGAGCGCGATCGGGAGGTCAAACCCGGAGCCCTCCTTGCGCAACTCGGCCGGCGCGAGATTGACCGTGATCCGTCCGGGCGGGAAGGTCAGCTCGGCGGCAGCGATGCCGCTCCGCACGCGTTCCCGCGCCTCCTGGCAGGCGCGGTCGGCGAGGCCGACGATCGCGAAGCCCGGCAGGCCGTCACGGACGTGCGCCTCCACGTCGACTCGGCGAGGCTCGAGCCCGACGAGCGCATGGGTGACCGCGCGTGCGAGCACGCTCCGAGGCTAGAGGCGGAACCGTCACGTCGAATTGCCGGCTTCGTGCCGGATCCGGCCGGGCTAGGGTGAGCGCCGTGACCGGCTCGGAGCGTGTCCAGAACCTGCTGACCTTTGCGCTGGAGCAGCACGAGGGCCCGCCCGGGCACCGGTTCTCCGCCTCGACGCTCAGCCGCCTTTTCGGAGCGGCCGCGACCGGGATGAGCGTCTACGAGCTCCCACCGGGCAACGCCGCCTGGCCGTATCACTTCGAGACGACCGAGGAGGAGTGGCTGATCGTCATCGCCGGCGAGCTGTCGCTCCGCACGCCCGAAGGCGAGTCCGTCCTGCGCGCCGGCGACGTGGTCGCCTTCCCCGCAGGCCCGGCCGGAGCGCATGCCGTGCGCAACCACACGGACGCGCCAGCGCGGTACGCGATGCCCTCGAGCCACGCGCCCTACGGGGACGGAACCGTCTACCCGGACAGCGGCAAGTTCCGTCTCGCCGGACCGGGCTTCGACCATCGCGGCCGGCTCGGCGAGGAGGTCGGCTACTGGGAGGGCGAGCCGTGAGCGTCGCCAACCTCCTCGACGTCGAGCTCACGGTCGACGAGGACGAGCCGCCTGGCTACGGCGCACGCTCCGCCCGCGTCGGGCCGCTCGTGGGCGGCGAGCAGCTCGTGATGAAGGTGTACGAGCTCGCGCCCGGACTGAGCATCTGTCCGTACCACTACGAGAACTCCGAGGAGGAGTGGCTGATCGTCCTCGCCGGCCGGCCTACCCTGCGCACACCCGAGGGCGAGCGCGAGCTCGACGCGTGGGACTGTGCCTTCTTCCCGACCGGCGAGGAAGGCGCGCACAAGGTGACGAACCGGACGGACGAGACCGTGCGCGTCTGCATCTGGTCGAATCGGCTCGCCGTCGCCACCTCGGTCTACCCGGACTCCGAGAAAGTCGGGGCCTGGCCGCCCGGCAAGCTGTTCCGCCTGGCCGACGCAGTCGACTACTTCACCGGCGAGGCTTAGGCGTCTGCGCTCGACTGGTGCCACGGCCAGCCGAGCAGGACGACACCGGCGACCAGGCAGACGGCGCCCATGACCGCCCAGAACGTGCTGCCGGTCATCGACGAGCCCTGGATGAGCGTGGTGCCTTGACCGATCCAGACGAGACCGGTCAGGCAGAGCAGGGCTCCCACAACACGCCTCACGACGGTCACGGAAAGACCTTACGCGCGACGCAGCCCGACGGTTTCGCGGGCTCCTGGCGCAACCTGGCGAGACAACGGTGGCCTGGCCCAGTGTTGCGGAATGTCACCCGACTGCCCAAGCTGCGAGCTCGTAGCTCACGCAGAACTGAAACGTTTGTCGGCTACAGAGAGGGGGCGTTGCGCGGCGGCTGCGTTGCGTGAACGGGCAACTCGTGCGGGTCCTCGCCCTCTGCGGCGTCATAGTGCCCCGGTGCTGGCCATGGGGCAAGCACGACGAGCAGTTGCGTCGGTAGCAGCGCCCGCACGGAATGAGGCTCGCCCGGATCGAACAGGATGAGCGTGCCCTCCGCACAGGTCGCCGTGTCCACACCGCTCGTGCAACTGGCGCTGCCGCTGAGGACCTGAATGAGCGCCCGCTCGCGCACCTGATGATCGCCCATCTCCTCTCCCTGGGCGAGGGCGATCACGACGGCGCGCACCTCCGAGGTCGAGAAGAGGACGCGCGGACCCGTTCTGCCTCCGGCGTTGGTTTCTGTCAGATCCCAGTGCTGCATGTAGGCAACATCAGCGGCGGGCGAGGCGGCGTCCGCTCTCCGTATCCGGCGGCGTGTAGTTGAGTTCGTAGTGATGGTAGAGGGCAGATTCGTCTGCCTGGGCAAGTTCCTCGCCGTGCTGCTCGATGTTCGGCGCGGACATGACCTGCTCTTTGGTCACCGTCACCTGAAGTTCGTCGGGACCAATGCTGATGCCGCCGAGCGGCACGAAGGTTAGGTGACGGCCGATGAAGCCCTCCTTAACGGTTGCGAACTGCGGCTCGTCATTCTCCACGTCTACGTAAACGTCCTGCAACTTGCCGATCTTCTCGCCGTTCCGGTCGACCAGCATCTTGCCGTGCCAGTCCGCGACGTTCCACTCTGCGTTCTCTTGGTGCTCGGTCACCGAGTTTGCCTCCTGTATCGCCGTCATCGCCTGGCCGGAGCCATTCTAGTTCGCTCTCACAAGACCAACCTGCCGTGACCCTGGCCGTGCCCAGAGGGAAGAGCACTCGCCTGGGCCAGTGTTCCGGAATGACGCCTGAGCGAGCAGGTATGGCGCGAGGCTCCGCTTCGGTAACTAGGCGCAGCCGATTAGGAAGTTCTGATGGGTCGTCCGTCCGGGACGCACGGTCACAACCCGCTGGGGACAGAGTCCCTCCTGGTGGCCACGTCGTACCATCCCGACGCGGTAGTGGCCAGGAAGGAGCACGAAGTGGAAACTGTGACCGGGACGGATGTGCTGGTGGCGGACGGTGTGCCTATGCGTGTCAGACACGGTGACAAGCAGCCCGCGTCGCGCGCTGTTCGTGCCAGCCGGGCGGCAGCGCACCGCCGTACTCCGTGGGAGGTCCGCAACGATGCACCCGACAAGCTCACCCCCGGACGCCAAAATCCCGCCGGGTCGCATGGACGCGCTGGCGTGATGCGCGCCACCACAACCGGCCACGACGAAGGCGGCACTAGCTACCGCCACGAGCACGCTTAGACGGCGCATCACCCGTGTTATACGACACCGCACGGCCCTCCTGTCACCCGAATATTCCACGTCAGAGGGCGGGCCGCTCGGCTGAGCCAGCGTTCCGGAATGACCCCTGAGGCTTAACCGCTGGGGCGGATCGATGCGAGCGCTCGGAGAACCGCGGCGCGGTCGTTCGAGGGAGCTGCCCGACCGGCCCAATACATGACCACGTAGAGCGCCTTGCGGTACCGGAGGAAGCCATAGCGATAACCAACCGCGCCGTTGGCAAGGCGTTCGTCCGACCACGGCTGGTTCGGGCTGAGCGGCAGATGCAGAAACACCCTTGGAGGGATGTACGAAGGAGGCGCCCAGAGTTGGAGTTCGAGTGCGACTCTGTTCGCCTGGGGACCCGTGCCGCGGTACGCGGCCCACTGGTCAAGCAGTGCGCCGATGCTGGTGTGCGTTGGCAGCCGAAAGTCCGTGAGTACGTGGCCGATCACCGGCGGGCGAGTTCCGGCTCGGTGGAAGCCCCCGCGGATGGTGTAGGTACTGAACCCGCGCGGGATTGAAATCTTGAGCGCGCCCATCCGGGTAGACGCTGTCAACGGGCGCGGTACCCCTGGTCCGCTCGGTGAACGAAACGCAAAGGCCAGACCAACGGCTAGACCAACGGCTGCGATAAGGGCGACGCCTAGAAAGCGCGCACGGGACATGCGGTGGGTCGGCGCCGCAATCCGCGGATCAAGAGCGACGTGCATCACAGGAAAGATACGGCGCAGCGAGCGGAAATGTCACGCGATGGCGACGGAGGGACGGGTGACTCGCCTGGGCCAGTGTGCGCTCTGACGCTGCGCTTTGTTGTGGGGTGGGTTTCTTCACTTGAATGTGCAACGAAACTCGGGGGGTGGGTTGTGGCTGTTGGCTGGAGTGCAGTTCGGGGTTGTTGGGGTGCAGAGTCCCTGCAAAGGGTGCATATTTGCACTTCAGACAACACAGAAGGGCGGCTGTTAGGGGTTGTTCTGTATCGCCCAGTCAAAGCCGGTTCTGATTGGCTCGCGCCTGCACCCGCCGTCCGCTGTAGTCGCTAGGCTGAGACTAGGTGGTGGACTTCCGTTCGGATCGGATGGAGTCTCCGGAGGGCCGCGGTGTGGCGCGGCGGGCCTGGGAGGCGTACGTGGGCGGGGTGCGCAAGGTTACGACCCCGGCGCTTCGCCCGCTGGTGCAGCGCTACGCCGCGGGGAGCATCGTGGATCTGTACGGCTTCTGGGTGGTCTGGCATCTGGAGGGCGGGTTCGAGGGGCTGCTGGCGATGGGGATGAGCCGGGCCAGCATCTATCGGCGGATCAAGCTCTTTCGCATGGCGTTCGGGGCGCACCCGGACGAGTTCGTGCTGCCGGGGATCAAGCTCGATCTCGGGGCGCATCGTGAGGGCTGGGCGGCGATGAAGAAGGGCCAGGCGAAGTCGCAGAGCTGAGACTCCGTCCGACCGTGTCGGCATAGTCTCTTGGATGAGACTAGGGGTTGAGTCGTTGTGGGCGTTCTCGCTCTACCCGGAAGCCGCGGAGGGCGGTGGCTGTCTGTCGGTGCGGCGGTCGGTGGTCGCGGCGTCGGATCGGCCGCCGAACGTCGAGCGCGCGCAGGAGGAGGCGGCGCGACGGGCGCGGGCCAAGGTCCGCCGCTACGGGGCCGCGAACCGGCTCAACCGGCTCGGCACACTGACCTACCGCGGCGAGGGCTGCCACGATCCGGGGGCGCTGCGCTCGGATCTCGGCGCGTTCTTCCGTGAGCTGCGCGACGAGCTGGGGGCGGGGCCATTGCCGTATGTGTGGGTGCCGCAGTGGCATCCGGGCGGCCACGGCTTGCACGCGCACTTCGCGGTCGGGCGCTTCGTGCCGCGCGGCCTGATCGAGCGATCGTGGGGGCACGGCTTCGTGCACATCAAGCTGCTCGACGGGCTGCCGGTCGGCTCCGGCCAGCTGGCGGAGGCGCGACTGGCGGCCCGCTATCTGGCCGGCTACGCGGGCCGCGATCTCGGCGACGAGCGGCGGCCGGCGGGGTTGCATCGTTACGAGGTCGCGCAGGGCTTCCAGCCGGACAAGATCCTCTGCTACGGCTGCTCCGCCGAGGACGTGATCGAGCGGGCCTCGGGCGTCATGGGATCGCCAGCAGAGCGGGTCTGGGTGTCCTCGTCGGTGGACGGGTGGCGTGGCCCGCCCGCCTGCTGGGCGCAGTGGGACTGACGATCTAAGAGCCCGCGCGGTGGCGTGGGTGCAGCGCTCATGCGTGGACCAATGCGTGCCGCTAACGATCAGCGATCGAGAGGGACTAGCCGCGATCGCGGAGCTGCTCGGCTGGCCGCCTCAGAAGCGCCAGACCGGACGCAGACGGGATTCGTCGAAGCGGTTGTAGCCGCGCCGGGCGGGGCCGACGACGACATGATCGAGGACAGTGGAAAGGATGGCGCGCTGGCGGCTGAGGTCGAGCGATTCCCAGGCTTGTTCGAGCGCCGCCGCGTCGCCGACGAAGCCGTAGAGGACGGTCGTGTGGCTGATACTGGCGAGCTGCTTGCGGGCGGTCGTGAGGCGCTGCTCGATCGGCTCGCGGGCCGTCCGCCACTCGACCATCGTGATCTCACCGTTGCCGTAGGCGAGCGAGAGTTCCTCGCGGAGCGCGATCGCTGTGTCGGCCTCCTGTTGCCAGCGCTCGGCGTCCGGCTCGGCTTGCCGCTGCGCGATCGCGTCGGCCAACTCGCGCGTGTCGAGGCGGGCAAGCATCGCGTAGACGAGAAACTGCTCGAGCGGTTCGGCGTTGATGAATGTCCTGCCGCAGCCGCTGAGTCCAGCCCCCTTGCGGCAGCCGTAGCGGCGGGTGCCGTCCCCGCGCGGAGCAGCGACGAGGTACTCGCCACACTGCTCGCATCGCAGGAGCCGCACGAGGAGGTAGCGGCGGGCGCTCTTGTTCGTGCGGCGGCCCGCATCGCCCAGTAAAGCGCGGACGCGCTCACCGTCGCCACGGCTGATGATGCCGGGCCAGGTGGCCTCGCCGACGATCTCGCCCCTGTGCTCACGCTGACCACTGATCCGGGCAGACATCAGCATCCGACGCATCGTCTGGGGCGACCAGCGCCCGCCGGTCGAAGTCGGTACCCCGCGCTCGTTGAAGTCGTTACAGATCCCGCGCATGCCCTCTCCCGCCAGGGTGCGCCGCACGGCCTCCCGCACGATCTCGGCCTCCGACTCGACTATCGCGATCCCGCGTGTGTCGTAGCCGTAGGCGCGCGTGCCCCCGCCAGAAACTCTGCCCTGCTCGGCGGCCTGCTCCTTCTGCCGCCGAATGCGTGCGCTCTTGACGTCGCTCTCGTTCTTCGCAACCGCTCCGGTTACCCTCGCCACCAGCTGCCCCTCATGAGTCGTAAGGTCGAGATCGCCGCTTACGGAGGCTACGTTCGTCAAACCAACAGCGTTGCAGAGGTCGATGAACGCCTCCAGCTCGCGCGGCTGACGGTGCAGACGGTCGGCACGATAAATCGCCACCGCATCAATCGAGCCACTCTCGATGTCAGTCCACAAGCGGCGATACTCCGGCCGCAGCCTCCCCGAATAGGCGCTGACGTCCTGGTCGACGTACCGCTCGACCACCGCCCAGCCGCGAGCCGCCGCCAACCGCTCACAGTCCTCAAGCTGACGCAACACACCAAGGCCCTCGCCCTCGCGATCGGATGAGATGCGAGCGTA
Organism: uncultured Actinomycetes bacterium; assembly: GCA_963796555.1. GTDB lineage: Bacteria > Actinomycetota > Thermoleophilia > Gaiellales > Gaiellaceae > Palsa-739. Next base: position 294,756 of record CAWCLZ010000006.1, read on the forward strand.
AATCCCGGCGCGAACAGCTGCGACAGCCACTCAAGTAACATACACGAACGCTGGCATGGGCCAGCGTCCTTACGCCCGAGGCCCGCTCAGGCCGCGCGCGCGACGAGGACGTCCTCGAAGTACTCCCCCGCCCGCCGGCCCGTGCGGCGGTTGACGTGCCGGCGCAGCCGCGCCTCGAGCCGGAGTCCCGCCCGCGCGAGGATCTCCGGATAGAGGTCGCGCCGGTCGTTGACGACGACGAGCACGGGCGCGCCGGGCCGCACCGCAGCCGCCGAGCGCTCCAGAACCGCCGCGATGCCGGCCCGGTACGCCTCGAGCGCGGCGAGCGACGTCCCCGCTGCGGCGGCACCGATCTCGCGCTCCCGCCGGTCGTCGAGCTCGAGCAGCTCGTACGCGTAGCGGTGCTGCTCGTGGTAGTCGATCAGCCCCGGATACGGCGGCGAGGTGAGGATCCCGTCGTACGACCCGGCGAGCTCGAGCCCGCGCGCGTCGCCGTGCAGCACCGTCGCCTCGCGCTCGGCGTCGCGGAGGTGCGCGAACTCCTCGATCCGCGCCAGCGTGTCGAGGGTGTAGCGGCGGAGGAAGCGGCCCGCCGAGTCCACCGGCTTGCAGGCGCGCCGGTGCTTGTGGCACCAGTACTCGCCGCGCTGCGGCTGCTTCGGCGCCTCGAGGTCGAAGTGGGCGGCCCGCCGCGAGGACCGCGCGGCGCGCGAGAGGATCACGCGCAGGACATCCCCGTGCCGGTACCCGGGGATCAGCTCGCGGAAGCCGAGCAGCTCGGCGGCGGACCGCGGCGCGTACCACGCGCGCAGGTATCCGCTCGTGCGCGCTCCCCGCTGCGGCAGCTCGTCGACCCGCGCGGCCACGTCACGCAGATCCTCCCCCAGCTCCGCGACGTCGTACGGCGCAGTCTTGACGCGCATCAGCAGGCAGTTGAACGCCGCGATGTCCACCCCGGTCGCGTCGAGCCCGGACTCGAGCGCCTGCACGAGCGTCGTCCCGGAACCTGCGAACGGGTCGAGGACGTGATCGCCCGGGGCGAGATAGCGGTCGAGCAGCACCTCGACGAGCTGCGGGATGAACTTCCCGTGATACGGGTGCAGCCGGTGGACGTGCTTCGTCCGCTCCCGCTCGGGCAGCTCGGCCTCGGACCACGAGAGGTCGAGGTCCAGCGTCGCGTACAGCTCGTCCTGCGTGACGGCCACGCGACGGGATTCGACGCTGCGGCTAGAACGCCTGCGGCACGCGCTGCACGCGACCGTCGCGCACGGCGATCACGTCGAAGCCGACCGAGAGCCGCCCGAGCTCGGGGCGCACGTTGAGCCACGCCTCCGCCGCGCGACGAAGCCGCCGCTGCTTCTCCTCGGTCACCATCTCGAGCGGATCGCCGAACCGCGAGCCTCGCTTCGCCTTGACCTCGACGAACCGGAGCGTCCGCCCACGCCGCACGATCAGGTCGAGCTCGTTGCCGCCGGCCCAGACGTTCTCGCCGACGATCTGCCAACCGCGCAGCCGGTACCAGCGCACGGCTTTTTCCTCAGCTGCCTGCCCGGAGCCGGCTCTAGGCAACTGCCTCGCCCTCGTAACAGAGGGCCTGGAAGCTGAGCCGGTGCACCGCCGACGGGCCGAGCGCCCGCACGACCGCGGAGTGGCCGGGCGTGATGTAGCCGACGTGTCGGGCGAAGCCGTACGCGGGATAGAGCGCGTCGAGCCGGCGCATCAGCCGGTCGCGCGTCACCTTCGCGACGATCGACGCCGCGGCGATCGCCGCGCTCTTCTCGTCGCCGTCGACGACCGCGGTGTGCTCCGGCGCCGCCGGGCCGAGCCGGAAGCCGTCGACGAGGCAGGCCTCGGCCGGAGGAGACAGCGCCTCGAGCATCGCCCGCAGGCCGGCGAGGTTCGAGCGGTGCAGGCCGTGCCGGTCGATGTCGCCCGGTGGGATCACCCGCACGGCGACCCGCTCAGCACAGGCGACGACGGCGTGGAAGAGCTCCTCCCGCCGCTCCGGCGAGCACTGCTTCGAGTCGTTGAGGAAGCCGAGCGGCCGAACGCGATGGTCGCGCAGCGCGCCGTAGTCGAGCAGGACTCCCGCCACCACGAGCGGGCCGGCGAGTGAGCCGCGCCCCGCCTCGTCCGCGCCCGCGACGAACCGCGCGCCGAGGCGGCGATCGAAGCGTAGGAGCTTCTGGCCGGTCCGTTTCTGCACGCCCGCGACCATAGCGCGCGATCCGGGCGCCGAGAGCGTGCGTTACGAAGTTGCCGGAAAGGTGTTACTCGGCGGGAGCCGCTTCGGGCTCGTCCGCCGTCTCGGGCTCGGCCGCAGCCTCGGGCTCGGGCTCGTCCGCAGCCTCGGACTCCGGGGCCTCGGCCTCTTCGGCCACCGGCTCTTCGGCCTGAGGCTCCTCGGCGACGGACTCTTCGGCTTCGGTCTCGACGACCTCGACCTCGTCCGCGGCAACGGGCTCCTCGACGGCCGCCTCGGTCGGCTCGGCCTCCGCCTCGGTCTCCGCGAGCGCGCCGTCCACCGCCTGCGGCAGCTCCGAACCGGCGCCGTACCGCCGCTCGCGCACGCGCGCCTTCTTGCCGACGCGGTCGCGCAGGTAGTAGAGCTTGGCGCGGTTGACGTCACCGATCGAAACGACCTCGATCTTCTCGATCTTCGGCGAGTGCAGCGGGAACGTCCGCTCGACGCCGTAGCCGAACGACTGCTTGCGCACGGTGAACGTCTCGCGCGCGCCGGCTCCCTGCCGCTTGAGCACGATCCCCTCGAAGACCTGCACACGGCGGCGCGTGCCCTCGATCACCTGGAAGTGGACGCGCACCGTGTCCCCCGCCTTGAAGCGCGGCACGTTGCGCAGCTGAGCGCGCTCGAGATCCTGGATGACCTTGCTCATGGAAAGAGGGCCGGACGGCCGACGGCCCAGAGTACCGAAGAGCTGCGTTCTTCGGTACTGGAAACGGAACTCCGCGGGCGGAAAGCGCAGCTCTTCGTCCGGCTACAGCTACTTGAAGCTGATCCGGTCGGGCGGCCAGTAGACGAAGAAGACGGTTCCGATCAGCTTGTTGCGCGGCACCGAGCCCCAGGTGCGCGAGTCGCACGACTCCGCGCGGTTGTCGCCCATCATGAAGTACTCCCCCTCCGGGACGCGCCTGGTTATGCCGAAGTGCTGGGAGTCGGCCAGCCGGTCCTTCGCGGATATGTACGGCTCTTTCAGCTTCACGAAGGCGGGCGAGCCGGCGCTCTTGATCCAGATGTTGCCCTTGTGGTCCTCGCGCACCGTGTCGCCCGGCAGGCCGATCACCCGCTTGACGAACGTGCCGCCTTCGCCGCATTTGAGGGCGGCCTGCCGCGGCGTGTTGAAGACGACGATGTCGCCGCGGGACGGGTTGGTGAAATCGAGGCAGATGCGGCAGGCGAGCACGCGGTCGCTCGAATCGCCGAGACAACCCGGGTTCGCGAGACCTTTCGCGCAGTTCAGGGTCGGCTCCATGGACGACGACGGGATGCGGTACGGGTTCACGACCCACTGCTTGAGCGCGAGCACGATCAGGATCGCGCCGGCGATGGTGAGAATCCAGTCGAGCGTGACCCTGACGCTGCGCGGCAGGCCGGGAAAGAGGCGGGCGAGCGGATCGCGGCTGTGTGGCTCGGCGTACGACTCCGGCTCGGCGTCGTCGAGGAACAGGTTCTCCCGCCTGCGGTACCCGTATTCGTCGGATGCGGGCTCGTCCGACCGCTGCCAGTCCCCCGATCGCTCACCGTAGTCCGGCCGCTGCGAGTCGGAGGCGGGAGTCGGCCAGCCGCCCGGCTGGTCTGCCGGCCAACCGCCGGGATCGTCGCGGCCAAGATCGGCGTCGTCCTTCTCGTCCTCGTCGCCCGAGCCCGGACCGGAGGTACCCCAGTCGTCGCTCATCGCACCTGCTCCCGCCGCCAGGCGTCGACGCGCGCATGGTCGCCCGACAGCAGCACGTCCGGGACCACCCAGCCGTTGAACTCGGCCGGCCGCGTGTAGTGCGGATACTCGAGCCCTCCGCCGAGCGCCTCGGAGAAGCTCTCGAACTCTCCCGACCCCTCGGCCAGCGCGCCCGGCAGCCGCCGGGCGACCGCGTCGAGGACGACCATCGCCGGCAGGTCGCCGTTCGAGAGGACATACGGCCCGACCGAGAGCGCGTCCGTCGCGAGGTGGTCGACGATCCGCTCGTCGAAACCCTCGAAGCGGGACGAGAGCAGCGTGAGCTCCGGCAGCTCGGCCAGATCCTCCACGACCGCCTGGGTGAGCGGGCGACCCTTGGGGCTGAGCGCGATCACCGGGCCGGGCGGCTCGCCGCCGTAGGCGGCCTCGAGCGCAGCGGCGACCACGTCCACGCGCAGGACCATCCCCGCGCCGCCGCCATACGGCTCGTCGTCGACCTGGCCGGCGCGGAGCGGCGTCGAGTCGCGGTAGTTGAAGAGCCGCAGCTCGAGCTCACCGCCGAGGACGGTCGCGACCGGCCGCTGTTCGGTCAGCCAGGCATAGGCGTGGGGAACCAGAGTGAAGACGTCGATGCGCACAGGCGGCTATTCGGGGTCTGCAAACCCTGCGGCGACGACGATTCGTCCGTTCCCCAGATCGACTTGCCGGACGCATGCCTCGACGAGGGGGAGCGACGCACCCGAGTCGAGCTCGAGCACGTCGTTCCCAGGGTACTCGAGTACCTCCCGCACCCGCCCGAGCAGGCGTCCGCTCTCCTCCTCCACGCAGAGGCCGACGAGCTGGAAGACGTAGAACTCGTCCTCGTCGCCGAGGTTCGGCAGGGTCGCGCGCGGGACGGCGAGCTCGGCGCCGCGCTCGACGTGCCGGTCGAGGACGATCACCTGCCGGCCGCCGGAGCCGTGGCGCGAGGCGACGACGGTCACCGGCTCGCCCGCCGCGTACAGCGTCGCGCCCGTCGCGAACACCTTCTGCCGCTCGCTCGCGCGTTCGACGAAGAAGCCGCCGTCGAGCCCGTGCGGCTTCCCGACCCGTCCCACGCGCACGAGGTCAGAGCCCACGCTCGGTGAACTCTGCGACGGTCTCCGCGCGGGAAGCCTTGAGCTTGGCGCCGTCGTAGGGCGTACGGCGGTGGACGAGGTCGAGCAGCCAATACGCGCCGGGCTCCTCCTCGTACGGCGCGCCGACGCTGCCGGCGTTGACGACCCGGACGCCGCCGACCGTGCGGTCGTACTGCGTGTGCGTATGGCCGCAGACCACCGTCGACACGTCGAGGCCGTCGAAGAGGAACGCGATCCGCTCGTCGGGCGTCCGCTCGGTGAAGATGTCGAGGTCGTTGCGCGGCGACGCGTGGCAGAAGAGGACGTCGCCGAGACGCTGCGTCGGCGGAAGCTTGTGGAGGAACTCGATCTCCTCTTCGCTCAGCTGCGAGCGCGCCTGCTCGAGGAAGTCCGGCGGTGCCAGCCCCTCCTCACCGGGATGGAGCTCGCGGTCGGCGTTGCCGCGCAGCCAGACAACGCGATCTCCAAGCCCACGGAGCCGCGTGAGCGTCTCGGCCGCCTGTTCGCCACCCGCGCAGATGTCGCCGCCGACGACGATCGTCGCGTCGTCCGGCACCTCCGCGAGCACGGCGTCCAGCGCGGCGAGGTTGCCGTGGATGTCGTACAGCGCGGCGACCGACGTCACGTCAGTCGACGATCTCGAGCTGGAGCCGGCGTCCGGCGTCGACTCCGCCGGCGCGGACGATCGTGCGCAGCGCGCGGGCGAGCCGGCCCTGGCGGCCGATCACCTTGCCGATGTCGGCTTCGTCCACGTGCAGCCGGTAGACGAGCGTGCCGTCGTACTCCTCGACCTCCTCGACCCGCACAGCGTCAGGCTCGTCGACGAGCCTGCGGGCCAGCTCGGCGACGAGCTCGGCCACGCCTACTGGATGCCCTGCGTCTTGAGGAGCTTCGCCACCGTCTCGGTCGGCTGCGCGCCCTTCTCGAGCCAGCCGCGCACCTTCTCCTCGTCGAGCTCGATGAGCGACGGATCCGACTGCGGGTTGTAGCGCCCGACGATCTCGATGAACTTGCCGTCGCGCGGCGAGCGCGAATCGGCGGCGACGACGCGGTAGATCGGGTTCTTCTTGGAGCCGACCCGCGTCAGCCTGAGCTTCACTGCCATCCGGTTACCTTCTCGCTTTCTTCTTCTTCCGCTTGCTGCTCGCCTTGCGAGTAGCACTCGGCTTGGGTTTCGACCCGACGATGGTAGGCGCTCCCGCCGCCATTCCGGGCACCTGCGGCATCTTGCCGGATCCGGCGGCCTTCATCATCTTCGCCATCTGCTTGCGCGCCTCGAGCAGCTGGTTGACCTGCTCGACCGTCGTGCCCGAGCCGGCCGCGATCCGCTTACGGCGCGAGGCGTCGATCACGTGCGGGACGCCCCGCTCGTGCGGCGTCATCGAGAGGATGATCCCCTCGACCCGTTTGAGCTGGCCCTCGTCGACCTGGTCGAGACCCTCCAGCTGCTTCCCGAGGCCCGGGATCATCTTGAGCACGCCCTGCAGCGGCCCCATGCGGCGGATCATCTTGTAGCTGGAGAGGAAGTCGTCGAACGTGAACTCGCCCTTCATCATGCGGCGCTCGAGCTCTTCCTTCTCGTCGTCGGCGAGCGCCGCCTCGGCCCGCTCGATCAGCGTCAGCACGTCGCCCATGCCGAGGATCCGCGACGCCATCCGGTCCGGGTGGAACCAGTCGAGCGCGTCAAGCTTCTCACCAAGCGAGGCGAGCTTGATCGGCTTGCCGGTGACCGCGCGCACGGAGAGCGCGGCGCCGCCGCGCGCGTCGCCGTCGAGCTTCGTCAGGACGACACCGTCGAAGTCGATTCGCTCCTGGAACGCCTGCGCGACGTTGACGGCCTCCTGACCGGTCATCGCGTCGAGCACCAGGAGGACGTTGGTCGGCTTGGCCTCGCGCCGGACGGCGGCGAGCTCGTCCATCAGGTCCTCGTCGACGTGGAGACGGCCGGCCGTGTCGAGGATCACGACGTCGCGAGCCTCGGCCTTCGCCTGCTCGATCCCGTCGTGCACCGCCTTGACCGGGTCGCTGCGCTCGCCGGCGTAGACCGGGACGCCGACCTGCTCCCCGAGCTGGACGAGCTGGTCGATCGCCGCCGGACGCTGCAGGTCGGCGGCCACCAGAGCCGGCTTCCGCCCCTCGTTGGAGAGCAGGAGCGCGAGCTTGCCGGCGGTGGTCGTCTTGCCCGAGCCCTGCAGGCCCGCGAGCAGGATCGTGGTGGGCGGCCGCGGCGAGAAGGCAAGCCGGGAGTCGGACGAGCCGAGCAGCGCGGTCAGCTCCTCGTGGACGATCTTGACGACCTGCTGGCCCGGGGTGAGGCTCTTGCGCACGTCCTCGCCGAGCGCGCGCTCACGCACGTGCGCGACGAACTCCTTGACGACGCCGAAGTTGACGTCCGCCTCGAGCAGCGCGAGGCGGACCTCGCGCATGGCGCGGGAGATCGCCTCTTCGTCGAGGACGCCGCGCCCGCGGAGGTCGCCGAGGGCGCTCTGGAGCTTCTCGCTGAGTGCGTCGAACATCGGCCGCAGGGTACCCGGGCTGGAAACGGCGCGGCCCGGCGGTCAGACTGCGCCCATGGTTTCCGCAGCGGCAGCGCGGAAGACCGTCAGCGTCCTCTTTTGCGACCTGGCCGACTCGACCATGCTCGGCGAGCGCCTCGATCCCGAGCAGCTGCGCGAGCTGCTGGGCACGTGGTACGAGGAGATGCGGATCGCGGTCGAGCGGCACGGCGGCACCGTGGAGAAGTTCATCGGCGACGCGGTGATGGCGGTGTTCGGCCTCCCGCGCGCCCACGAGGACGACGCGCTCCGGGCGGTGCGGGCCGCGCTCGACATGCAGCAGGCCGTCGAGCGGCTGAACGCCTCCCTCGAGCCGCGCAACGTGCCCGAGCTGCGGATCCGGATCGGGATCAACACCGGTGAGGTGGTGACGGGCGATGAGGCCGCGACGCTCGCGACCGGCGACGCGGTCAACACCGCGAAACGCCTGGAGGAGGCGGCCGCCGCGGGCGAGATCCTGATCGGCGCGGTCACGCAGCGGCTCGTGCGTCACGCCTCGCAACTCGTCCCGCTCGCTCCCGTTGCGGCGAAGGGGAAGAGCGCGCCCGTCGAGGCCTGGCGGGTGGTCGAGGCGATCGCCGGCGCCGAGTCTTTCGCGCGGCGCTGGGACACGCCGCTGATCGGCCGCACGCGTGAGCTCTCCCTCCTACGAGACGAGCTGGCGGCGAGTGCCGACGTACGCGAGTGCCGGCTGGTGACGGTGATCGGCTCGGCCGGAGTCGGTAAGACGCGGCTCGTGTCGGAGCTCGTCGCCGAGGTCGGCGGAGATGCGACCGTCGCCGCCGGGCGCTGCCTCCCCTACGGCGACGGGATCACGTTCTGGCCGCTCACCGAGCTCCTCCGGCGGCTCGGCGGCGAGCAGGCCGTCGTGGACGCGATGGGCAACGAGGCCGACGCGGCACTCGTCGTCGAGCGCCTGCGCGTGGTCGCAGGCAGCGGGGCCGCCCCGCCCGAGGAGCTCTTCTGGGCTGTGCGCCGCCTGTTCGAGGTGCTGGCCCGGCGGCGGCCGCTGCTCGTCCTCCTCGAAGACGTCCACTGGGCAGAGCCGACGCTGCTCGACCTCGTCGAGCATGTCAGCCGCTGGAGCCGCGACGCGCCGATCCTGCTGCTCTGCGTGGCGCGGGAAGAGCTGCTCGAGGAGCGGCCAGGCTGGGAAGGCGCGCACGTACGGCTCGAGCCGCTCTCGACCGGGGAGGCGGCAGAGCTCCTCGACGCGCTCGACGGCGGCGCCATGCTCTCACCGGACCTCCGCGAGCGGGTCACCGAGGTCGCGCAGGGGAACCCGCTCTACACCGAGCAGCTCGTGGCCATGCTCGCCGAGGACGCGCGGGCCACGGCCGAGCTCGTCACGCTCCCGCCGACGATCCAGGCGCTCCTCGCCGCGCGGCTCGACCGCCTCGCTCCCGCCGACCGGGACGTGCTCGAGCGGGCCGCGGTCGTCGGCAAGGACTTCTGGCCGGGTGCCGTGGCCGCCCTCGGCAGCGGCGACGAGACCATCGGGCCGATGCTGCTGGGTCTGGTGCGCCGCGAGCTCGTCGAGCCCGCGGTCTCGAGCATCCCCGGCGAGGACGGCTTCCGCTTCCGGCACGCGCTGATCCGCGACGCGGCTTACGCGGGGATCCCGAAGCGGACGCGCGCCGACCTCCACGAGCGCTTCGCCGGCTGGCTCGAGCTCCACGACCGCCGTGACGAGCTCGTCGGCTACCACCTCGAGAACGCGTACCGCTACCGGGAGGAGCTCGACGCGGTCGACGACCACACCCGGTTGCTCGGCGAGCGCGCAGGCGAGCTGCTCACGGCCGCCGGCGGTCGAGCGCTGGCGAGCGACGACGTACCGGCCGCGGTCAACCTGCTCGAGCGCGGCGTGTCACTGTTGCCGCGGGCCGGCGGCTCACGCGGCTATGCGCTCCTGGACCTCGCGGTCGCCCTCATGCGATCGGGTGCCTTCGCGGCGGCCGAGGGTGCGCTCGAGGAGGCACTCGGCCTGGGACGCGCAGCGGGCGACCGGCGGCTCGAGCTGCGCACCCTGATCGAGCGCGAGTTCTTCCGGATCTTCACCAACGCGGAGACGTCCGACGAGGAGATGACGCGCGTCGCCGAGGAGGCGATCCCGGTGCTCGAGGAGCTCGGCGACCACAGCGGCGTCGCCAAGGCCTGGCACTTGCTCAGCGAGCCGCCGGTCAACGCGTGCCGCTGGGGCGAGCGCGCAGCCGCGCTCGAGCACGCGCTCGAGCATGCGCGGCGCGCCGGCGACGCGCGCGAGGCGGCCTTCGTCGCGGCGTCGCTGATGCAGGCGATCCAGCTCGGCCCGACACCGGTCGACGCCGCCGTCGAGCGGGCGCACTTCTTCCTGCGCGAGAGCGAGGACGATCGGCTGCTCACCGCCTCGATCCTCAGCTCGCTCGCCGTGCTGCTGGCCATGCGCGGCGCGTTCGCCGACGCACGCGCACAGTGGGCTCGGGCGCAGAGCCTCTGGGAGGACCTCGGCATGGCGCACCGCCGCGCGATCCGGGCCATGGACGCCTCGGCAATCGAGCTGCTGGCCGGCGACGCGGCAGCCGCCGAGCGCGAGCTCCGCACCGGATACCGCATGCTCGAGGAGATCGGCGAGATGCACGTCCGGCCGACCATCGCCGCCTATCTCGCGGCGGCCCTCGCGCAGGAGGACCGCTCCGCCGACGCCGAGGAGCTCGCCGGGGTCGCCGAGTCGCACGCCACGGAGGACGACATCGTCACGCAGGTGATGTGGCGGGTTGCCCGCGCCCAGGTCCAGGCCCGCGCGGGAGAGGCGGCGGAGGCGGAGCGACTGGCACGGGAAGCGGTCGAGCTGGCGGCGCCGACCGACTTCCTCGACCTGCAGGCGACGGCGTTTCTCGCGCTCGCGCGCGTTCTCCGTGCCGCAGGATCACCCGACGCCGCAGTCGTCGCCGCCGAGGCGCGGACGGTCTACGAGTTGAAGGGGAACGTCGTCGGCGCCGGCTGGGCGGCGGCGCTCGTGGAAACCGCGCCCGCGCCGGAGTAGTGTCTCCCCGCGAAAGGAGGTGGACATGAAGGAAGACGAGGAGATCGAGGTCCTCTGGGAAGGCCGCGGCAAGAGTCTCCACGACGCGCTCGAGCACGCCTGGAATCAGGCCAAGAAGGACGGTGCAGAGCCGGGCACGTACGTGGTCGAGGGGATCGCGATCGAGACCGAGAACCCGATCCGGACCTACGTCGTCATCATCGGCCCGGGCGGCAGCTAGCCGACGAGCGCGCGCGCGTAGTCGCGCGGGTCGAACGGCTGCAGGTCCTCGAGCGCCTCGCCCACGCCGACGAGCTTCACCGGCAGGCCGAGCTCGTAGGCGATCGGGATCGCGACTCCGCCCTTGGCGGAGCCGTCGAGCTTCGTCAGCACGACTCCGGTGACGCCGACCGCGTCGCCGAAGAGACGGGCCTGCTGGACGCCGTTCTGCCCCGTCGTCGCGTCCACCACGAGCAGCGTCTCGTGCGGCGCTCCGTCGAGGCGACTCGCGATCACGCGCCGCACCTTCGCCAGCTCCTCCATCAGGTTCGTCTGCGTGTGCAGGCGGCCGGCCGTGTCGACGACCACGACGTCGCGGCCGCGCGCCACGGCCGCCTCCACCGCGTCGTACGCGACGGCGGCCGGATCGGCGCCGCGCTCGGAGCCGACGAAGTCCGCCCCGGCCCGCTGCGCCCAGATCTCGAGCTGCTCCTCCGCCGCCGCTCGGTACGTGTCGGCCGCGCCCACGACGACCGAACGGCCGTGCTCCGCGAGTCGCGCCGAGAGCTTGCCGATCGTCGTCGTCTTGCCGGTGCCGTTGACGCCGACGACGAGGATCACGGCCGGCTCGTGCTGCACGTCGAGCACCGGAGCCTCGCCGAAGAGCGCGGTCACCTCCTCGGCGAGCGCCATGTTGAGATCCCCGAGCTCGCCGCGCGCCTCGAGCCTCCGCACGAGCTCGGCCGTGGCGCGGACGCCGACGTCGCCGGCGATCAGCGCCTCCTCGAGACGTTCCCAGTCGGCGTCGTCGCCGGGGTCGAAGGATGCAGCCGCGGCGAGCTCGCCGGTCAGCGCCCGGCGCGACTTCGAGAGCGAGTCGCGAAGCCGCGAGAAGAAGCGGCCGCCGGCCTCCTCCTCGGGGTCGGGCGCCGCGTCCGGCTCGCCGAGCAACTGAGCCCAGCTACGCGGCGAGCTGCCACTCCTCGTTGCGGATGAGCGGAAGCTCGGTGCCGTCGGCCAGGATCGCGTCCACCTCGAGGTCCGGCCCGCCGACCATGAAGTCGACGTGGATGTTCGCGATGTTCATCGCCTCGTCGGGCTCGCCGTCGAAGGCGTACGGAAGCCCGGCGCCGTAGGCGATGTGGCAGGTGGCGTTCTCGTCGAACAGCGTGCTGTAGAAGAGCGTCCCCGTCTGGCCGACGCGCGACTCCTTCGTCACGAGGGCCAGCTCGCCGAGCCGGTCGGCGTGCTCGATGTTCGCGAGATGGCCGCGGACGACGTCCGCTCCCGTCTCGGCCTCGACCTGGACGATCCGCCCGTCCTCGAACGTGAGCTCGAGGTCGCGGATGAGCTGCCCGCCGAGGTTGAGCGGCAGGCTCGAGCGCAGCGTCCCCTGGGCGCGCCGGGGATCCGGCGTCGTGAAGATCTCCTCGGTCGGCATGTTGGCGACGTACTCGATGCCGCCGCGCGTGCGGAACCGGGCGCTGCCCCAACGCGCGGTCGGGAGGAGGCCGACGGTGAAGTCCGTCCCCGGCCCGCGGTAGCGGAGTGCGTCGGGCTTGCGCTCTGTGAGGTCGGCGGCCCGGGCGTCGAGGCGGTCGAGATGCTCGCGCCAGGCGGCGACCGGATCGGGCTCGTCGAGCCGCATGCAGAACGCGACGAGCTCCCACAGGCGCTCGACGTCGGGCTCGCCCAGCACCTGCCGCGCCCAGCCCTCCGTCGGCGCGCCGACCCCGCACCAGTTGACGCTGTTCTCCCGGTTCTGCCGCCGGCGGATCTCGGCGATCTCGACCGGGATCGCGCGGCCGACGCGCGCGCCGTCGAGGTCCGCCATCAGCTCCGGCTCGGGATTTCCCGTCGTCCCCAGAAAGGCGTTGTCCGTCATTCCCTCGGTCTGCGCCTTCTGCCACTCGGGCGAGTAGGCGAGCGCCTCGTCGGGCCCGAGCTCGATCAGCGCCCGCTTCACGTGCTGGTCGTCGTACTCGGCGCTGACGTAAGACGCACCGGCTCGGTACGCCTGCCGCGTGAGTGCGCGGACGAGCTCGGCGTGCTCGACGAGACCGCGGATGAAGACCTCCTGGCCTGCCTGGACGTTGGCACCGACGCGAACGGCGAGCTCGGCGTATCGCTCGAGGCGTTCGTCGTCCGTCACGCGAGCTGCCACTCCTCGTTGCGGATCAGCGGGATCTCCGTCCCGTCGGCGAGCACGGCGTCCACCTCGAGCTCCGGCCCGCCGACCATGAAGTCGACGTGTGTGTTCGCGACGTTGAATCCATCGTCGAGCTCGCCCTCGATGCGAAACGGGAGCGCGGTGCCATACGCAAGGTGACACGTCGCGTTCTCGTCATACAGCGGGTCATAGAAGACAAGCCCCGTTTGGCCGACACGCGATTCCTTCGTGACGAGCGCGACCTCGCCGAGCCGGTCGGCGTTCTCGATCGTCGCCAGGTGGCTGCGGACGAAGTCCGCGCCGGACTCGGCCTCGACCCGGACAACCCGGCCCAGTTCGAACGTCAGCTCCAACCCGCGGATGATTTGTCCCGCGCGCGGAAGCGGCAGCGTCTGGCGGATCGTCCCCTCGGTCCGCCGTGCATCGGGTGCCGTGAAGACCTCCTCGGTCGGCATGTTCGCGACGTAGCCGACTCCGTCCGAGGTGACGGTCGCGGCCGCCGACATCCAGCCGACGTACGGAAGCAGGCCTAGCGTGAGGTCGGTGCCGGGACCGCGATAGTGAAGGGCGTCGGGACGCAGGTCGTCCAGCTGCGCCGTTCGCGCGGCGAGACGCGCGAGGTGCTCCCGCCAGGCGGCCGGTGGATCGGGCTCGTCGAGCCTCATGCAGAACGCGACCGTCTCCCACAGGCGCTCGACGTCCGGCTCGCCGAAGACCTGCCGGGCCCAGGCCGCGCCGGGAGCCCCGATCCCGCACCAGTTGACGGTGTTCTCCCTCATCTGCTGCCGTCGGATCTCCGAGAGCTCCTGCTGCACCGCCCGGCCGATGCGCTCGCCGTCCACGTCCGCGAGCAGCTCCGGCTCGGGATCGCCGGTGGTCGCGATCATCGCGTTGCCCTGACACGACTCGGAGAGCGTCTTGCGCCAGCCAGGCGTGTAGGTCAGAGCTTCGTCGGGCCCGAGCTCGATCATCGCCTTGCGCACGTGCATATCGCCGTAGAGAACGTGGACGTAGGAGGCACCGGCCTTGTAGGCCCAACGGGCAAGGGCACGTGCGATCTCGTGGTGCTCGACGGCCGCGGACAGGAAGACCTCTTGGCCCGGCTGGACATTCGCGCCGACCCCGACGACGAGCTCCGCATAACGCTCGAGGCGTTCGTCCATCGCCGGCGATCCTACGTGGTCCGCTTCAGTCCGCTCGCCGGTGGCGCTCGAGCACGGGGTAGCGCGCGTCGCCGTCGAGGCAGGCGGCGGCGAAGAGCGCCGTGCCGGCACCTCCGGTGAAGAGCGAGTAGCGGCCGGGCAGGCGCGCCGCCTGCTGGAGCGCGTGGATCGCGAAGCGGCGGGCGCGCTCGAGCCACAGCTCGTCGTCCGTCCGCTCGAACGCGGCGAGCAGCGCGTAACCGTTGCCCGAGGTGCCGTGGCAGATTCCGTGCCCCTTCTCGTCGCCGGGCGCGCCCGCTCGCCAGACGAGCTCGGCGCCGGCGAGTAGGAGCTCCTCGTCGAGGTAGTCGCGCGCCGCCGAGACGACTCCCGGCGCGCCCGCGCACCACTGGAGCTTGCCCTCGCTGCTCCAGTTGGCGAGCCCGTCCTCGCGCGTCGCCAGCCGCGCGAGCACCACAGCCGACTCGGTGCGCAGCGCCTCATTGCGCGGGTCGTCGACCTGGAGCAGCGCCCGCACGTTCCCGGCGAGCCCGTGCACGGTGCCGACGCCGCGGAAGCTCGTCCCCCACAGCCGCTGCGTCCACAGCCCCTCGGGGTCGCGGCGGGACGCGAGCGCGTCCGCCGACTCGCGCGCCAGGTCTTCCCAGCCCATCGCCGTCGCTGCGACCAGCGTCCCCGGCGTCCCCCACATCAGATCCTCCGCCTCGTTGGCGAGGTTCGCGCGGATCCGGACGCGCAGCTCGTCTCCGAGGCGGTGGCCGAGGCTGCACGCGACGAGGAGGATTCCGGTCTCCCCGGTGAGCAGCCCGGACTCGGACGGCTCGGGCAGCACCTCGCCCGCCATGTAGTCCGGCTCCGCCCGCCAGCGCTCGAGGGCGTCGAGCGCGACAGCGGGAAGGTCGAGCGTCGTTTCCGCCAGGCCACGGCGCCGCAGGTCGTCGAGCGCCCAGACGACGCCGGCCGCGCCGAGGTAGAGGTTCTTCAGCGGCAGCGCCGCGTTGTAGCCGTCCCACTCGTGCGCCGGCCACAGCGCGTCGCGGTCGAACACCGCGTCGGCATCGGCGACGATCGCGGCGATCCCGTCGCGCACGCGGGCCTCGTCCCACGGCTCGTCTGTCAGCGGCTCGAACGCCGCCGGGGCGTAGAGCACGAACCCTCCTAGGCTGCGCCGGCGAGCTTCGCGTCCGCGCGTGGGAGGCGCCGGGAGACGACCTGCGAGACCCCCTCGCCGCCCATCGTCACGCCGTACAGGACGTCGGCGGCCTCCATCGTCCGCTTCTGGTGCGTGATCACCACGAACTGCGCCCGGTCGGAGTACTGGCGTAGCAGCTCGACGAAGCGGCCGATGTTCGTGTCGTCGAGCGCGGCCTCGACCTCGTCGAGGAGGTAGAACGGACAGGGCCGCGCGAGGAAGAGGGCGAACAGGAACGCGATCGCGCCGAGTGCCTTCTCGCCGCCGGAGAGGAGCGAGAGCCGCTGCACTCGCTTCCCGGCGGGGCGCAGCTCGACCTCGACACCCGGTTCGGCTTCGCCGTCCTCACCCTCCTCGGCCTCGGTCAGGCGGAGCCGGCCCTCGCCGCCGGGGAAGACGGTTGCCGTGACGTCCTCGAAGTGGCCGCGGACGGCGTCGAAGGTCTCGGTGAAGCGGCGCTCGACCGTCTCGGTCAGCTCGTTGCGGAGCTTCTCGATCTCCTCGAGGCTCGTCTCGAGGTCGGCCCGCTGCGCGGCGAGCTCCTCGAGCCGCACCTTCTCGGCCTCGTATTCCTCCTGCGCGAGCGGATTGACCTGGCCGAGCGTCTCGCGGCGGCGCTCGAGCCGCTCGACGGTGGCGGCAAGCTCCTCCCGGTCGTCGCCCTCAGCGGGCTCGTCCGCGTCAGCCTGCTCGAAGCGGCGTCGCGCCTCGTCGGCTTCGGCGCCCAGGCGGGCCGCCTCGACCTCGATCGTGGAGACGGCCTCGGAAGCGGCCGCGAGCTCCTGCCGCAGCTCGACCTCGGCCGCGCCGAGCCTGCGCAGCTCGGCCCCGAGCTCACCGCTGCGGGTGGAGCCCGTGTCGCCTTCCGCACGCAACGGCGCCTCGAGGTGCTCCACCGAGACGTCGAGCGCGTGCAGGAGTCGCTCGGCGAGCTGCATGCTGCGGTCGGCCGAGGCGTTCCGCTCGAGCGAGTAGGCAGCCTCCGGGATCGGCACGTCGAGCCGTGCCCGAAGTGCTTCGGCCTCTGCCGCGAGCGAGCTGCGCCGCGCCTGCAACTCGAGCATGAGCGCCTCGGCCGTCTCACCCGCGAACCACAGCTCGCCCCGCTCGGGGTCATAACCGAAGCCCTCCGGCGTCACCGCTGCCACCAGCGTGGCCAGCAGCTCCTCCTTCGAGACGACCGGCATCTCACTCACCAGGCGGGCCGGATCCCGGCCGACGAGGACGACGAGGCTGCCGAGGCCCGACTCCCGAGCCCGCTCGAGCAGCGCGAGTGCTCCGGCCGGGTCGTCGCGGACGACGGCCGAAGCCGTGCGACCCAGGGCCGCGGCAACCGCACGCTCACGGCCCGGCTCGACCTCGAGCAGCGAGAGGGCGATCCGCTCACCCTCCTCCGCCAGCGCGCGCGCTGCGGGCGGCAGCCCTTCGCGCTCGGCCAGCGTCCGGTCGAGCGTGCGCAGGCGCTCCTCCAGCAGCTGCAGCTCGTCGGCGAGAGCGGCGCGCTCGGCGCGGACGCGCTGGTCGAGCGTCCGCCGCGGCCGGGCGATCCCGTCGCGCAGCCGCTGCACCAGCGCCTCGGCGGACTCACGCCGCAGTGCGAGACGCTCGGCGGCACTGCGGAGCCGATAGAGAGCCTGCAGCGCCTGCTCGCGTCCCCCGGCTGCGTCCGCGAGCTCCTCCTCGGCGCGTCCCCGCTCCGCGAGCAGCGCCTCGAGGCGTTCCTCCACCCCGCGCCGGCCGCCTCCCGCCGCATTGCGCCGGGTCTCGAGCTCCGTGAGCCGCTCCTCGAGCCCCGCGAGGTCGAGCTGCGCCACCCGCGCGCGGAGACGTGCGATCTCGACCACCAGCTTCTGCGCCCGCTCGGCCGCCGTCGCCTGGAGCGCGAGCGGACGGAGCCGCTTGCGAACCTCCGCCTCGACGTCGCGGGCGCGCTCGACCTCGAGCGCGACCCGCGCAAGCTTCAGCTCGGCGCGGTGGCGGCGCGCCTTGAAGCGGCCGAGCCCGGCCGCCTCCTCGATCAGGGCCCTCCGCTCGGCCGGCCGCGAGGCCAGGATCGCCTCGACCTTGCCCTGGCTGATGATCGAGTGCATCCCCTGGCCGAGCCCGAGGTCGGCGAGCAGCTCGACGAGGTCGAGCCGCCGCACGGCAGCCCGGTTGACGAGGTACTGCCCCTCCCCGCCGCGGTGCAGCCGCCGGGCGACCGAGAGCTCGGCGTAGTCGACGGGCAGCGCGCCGTCGGCATTGTCGAACAGCAACTCGACCTCGCAGAAGTCGGCCACGCCGCGCGAGCCGCCGCCGGCGAAGAGGACGTCGTCGGGCTTCTCCGCCCGCAGCTCGGTCGGGCTGAGCGACCCCGCCGCCCAGCGGATCGCGTCGGAGACGTTGGACTTGCCCGAGCCGTTCGGGCCGACGATCACGCCGACGCCCGGCTCGAGACGGATCTCGACCGGGTCGGGGAACGACTTGAAGCCACGCAGCTTGACGGCGCGCAGATGCACCGTCCGGACCCTAAAGAGGCGGTAGGACGCTACTGCCGGTCGTGCCGGTGCTCGTCGTCGCGAGCGAGCGGAGCGTCCTCGTCGGCGTGCTCGCTCTCCGCGAAGATCTCGAGGATCCCGCGAGGCTCGGAATCCCGCTCCTCCGACGTGAGCCGCTGCATGCGCAACTCGGAGTTGGTGGGCCGCCGCTCAGCCATGAGGCGGCACAGGATGCCAGAAATCTAGGAAGGTTCCGCGGCGTCGAGCTTGTCGAGCGCCTCGCGCGCCGCCTCCTGCTCTGCCGCCTTCTTGGTGCCGCCTTCGCCGCGGCCGAGCTCCTCGCCGTCGATGGTCGCTGCGCACGTGAAGCGGCGCTCGTGCGGCGGTCCTTCGACGGAGATCTCCAGGTATGCGACGTGACGGCCGGTGCGGGCCAGCAGCTCCTGGAGGTCCGTCTTGTGGTCGACACGCGAGGTGAGCGCGTGCTCGATCTGGTCGGAGAAGGCCGCCACGACGGCGTCCTCGATCGCGGCGAGACCGTGCTGCAGGAAGACCGCGCCGAGCGCCGCCTCGATGACCGCTGCAAGCACGTTGCGGTTGCGGGAGAGGCGCTCGAGCTCCTCTTCCGTCTGCGTCGACGGCGCCTGCGAGACGAGACGCTCGCCGAGGCCGAGCTCGCGCGCCACCTCGGCGCAGGTCGCCCGCGAGACGACGTGCGAGCGCACCTTGGCGAGCTGTCCCTCGGAGAAGTCCGGGTGGCGCACGTAGAGCGCATGCGCCACCGAGAGCTCGAGCACGCTGTCGCCGAGGAACTCGAGACGCTCGTACGCCGCGCCTCGCTCGCTCGCCCACGAGGTGTGGGTGAAGACGGGCTCCGCCAGCTCAGGCGGGAGCTCGGCGATCAGCTGCGCGAGATCCGGGTCCGCGGCTACTGGTGCGACGTGACGTAGTCGACGGCCTGGCCGACGGTCTGGATCTTCTGGGCATCCTCGTCCGAGATCTTGATCCCGAACTGATCCTCGAGCTCCATGATCAGCTCGACGAGGTCGAGGGAGTCGGCGTCGAGGTCTTCCTGGAAGGAAGCCTCTTCGGTGATGTCCGCCTCTTCGATCCCGAGCTGCTCGGTGAGGACCTCCTTGACCCGCTCGTAGACTTCCTCGCGCGACGCTGCCATGTCACCTCGTTGTGTCGTGGGGCTGGAAAAGCGCGCCGATCATACAATCTCCGCCTGCTGCGGCTGCGACAGGCGTGCAGCGAGCCGGCCGACGACGTCGTGATCGACGCCGCGGGCGGCGAGGCGGATCGCGTTGGCGATCGCCGTCGCGGACGAGTTGCCGTGCGCGATCACCACCAGCCCGCGCAGGCCGAGGAGGTACGCGCCGCCGTAGGTGTCGGGGTCGAGGCGCTTGCGCAGGCGCCGGGCGGCGGGCCGAATGAGCAGCCCGCCGAGCGTTCCCGTCGTGCTGGCGCTGATCTCCTCGCGCAGCGAGTCGAGGAGGGTGCGGATCGTCCCCTCGACCGCCTTGAGCGCAACGTTGCCGGTGAAGCCGTCGGTGACGAGGACGTCGGCGGCGCCCTCGAGGACGTCGCGGCCCTCGGCGTTGCCGCGGAAGTCGAGATCGGAGGCCGCGAGCAGCTCATGCGCCTGCAGCGTGAGCCGGTTCCCCTTCTCCGGCTCCTCGCCGATCGAGAGGAGGCGCACCTGCGGGCGGGCGATCTCGAGGATCTCCTCCGCGAAGACGGCTCCCATCGTCGCGAACTGGAGCAGGTGCTCGGGGCGGCAGTCGGCATTCGCGCCGGCGTCGATCAGGACCGACGGGCCGTTGCGGGAAGGGATCGGGACGGCGATCGCCGGACGCCGCACACCGGGGACGCGCCGCAGCAGCACGAGGCCTGCCGCGAGCATCGCTCCGGTGTTGCCGGCGGAGACGACCGCCTGGGCCTCACCGTCGGCGACGGCCTGGACGGCGCGGACGAGGGAGCTGTCCTCCTTCGTGCGGAACGCGTCGGCCGGCTTCTCGTCCATGCCGACGACCTGGGTCGTGGGCACGAGCTCGAGGCCGCGCGTGTCGAGGTCCGCCGAGCCGAAGACGAGGGGCTCGATGCCATCAGCGCGTGCAGCGAGCGCGCCCTCGACCACTGCCTCGGGACCACGATCGCCGCCCATCGCGTCGACGGCTATCCGTGCCATGAGTCCGGACTCTACGGAGCGTGGACGCGGAGCGGCTCGACCTCGCGGCCCTTGTAGTTGCCGCAGGTCGGGCAGACGTGGTGCGGGCGCTTCGGCTGGCCGCACGTCTCGCAGACGTTGACCTTCGGCGCGCTGATCTTGTGCGTCGCACGCCGCTTGTCGCGGCGCGACTTGGAGGTTTTCCGCTTCGGGACGGCCATAACGGCGGCCCACTATAGCCTGCGCCGGTGGATACGACCGAGATCCTCGCGCGCTTCGACGAGCAGATGCGGCGCCGGGCCGCGCCGGGCAACCTCTATGTCGGCAAGGGCTGGAGTGCCGTGCTCTGGCGGCCCGACGACGGCGAGGTCGAGCCGCTGATCGCGCGGATGCGCGAGCTCCCCGGCCATGTCGAGTGGAAGTACTACTCGCACGACGGCCCCGAGTTGCGCGAGCGGCTGCTCGCGGCCGGGCTCGAGCCGGAGGACGAGGAGACCGTCGTGGTCGCCGAAGCTGCGTCGATCCCGCCTCCGCCCGCCGAAGTCGAGGTTCGCCTTGCGACAGACGAGTTCGACGAGCTCGCGGCGCGCATCTTCGGCAAGCGCTACGGGCTCCCGGAGAAGGCTGTCGCCGTCGTCGCAGTGGCCGACGGGCAGCCGGTGTCGGGCGGGCGCGTCGACTTCGAAGACGACGTCGAGTTTGCCGGCCTGTTCGGCGGCGTCACGATGCCCGAGTACCGCCGGAGAGGGCTCTACCGCGCGACCGTGGCCAGGCGCGCCGAGCTGGCGCGCGAGCGCGGCTACCGCTGGCTCTACTCCGACGCGCTCCCCACGAGCCGGCCGATCCTCGAGCGGCTCGGCTTCGTGGCGATCACGACGACGACGCCGTTCGTCCTCCCCGCCGCGTAGCAGCCTGCGGCGCGGGTAGCGTCGCCTCATGGACAAGCGCAGGCTGGGAACCCACGGGCTCGAAGTCTCCGCCCTGGGCCTCGGCTGCATGGGGATGTCGGAGTTCTACGGAACGACCGACGAGGGCGAGGCCGTGGCGACGATCCACCGGGCGCTCGAGCTCGGGATCGACTTCCTCGACACGGCGGACATGTACGGCCGCGGCGCGAACGAGAAGCTCGTCGGCAAGGCGATCGCCGGCCGGCGCGACGAGGTCGTGCTCGCAACGAAGTTCGGCAACGTCCGCTCGGACGACGGCTCGCGCGAGATCCGGGGCGACGCCGAGTACGTGCGACAGGCGTGCGAGGCCTCGCTCGAGCGGCTCGGCCTCGACCACGTCGACCTCTACTACCAGCACCGCGTCGATGTCCGCGTGCCGATCGAGGAGACCGTCGGCGCGATGGCGGAGCTCGTCGAGGCGGGCAAGGTGCGCCATCTCGGGTTGTCGGAGGCCTCGTCCGAGACGATCCGGCGCGCGCACGCGGTCCATCCGATCGCGGCGCTCCAGTCCGAGTACTCGCTCTGGACGCGCGATCCCGAGGACGGGGTGCTTGCGACCTGCCGCGAGCTCGGCATCGGCTTCGTCGCCTACAGCCCGCTCGGCCGTGGCTTCCTCACCGGACAGATCAAGTCGGCGGACGGCTTTGCGGAGGGCGATTTCCGGGGCTACCTGCCGCGCTTCCAGGGTGAGAACCTCGAGCGCAACCTCGAGCTCGTGGCCCAGGTCGAGGAGCTCGCCGCGGAGAAGGGGCGCACGCCCGGGCAGATCGCGCTCGCGTGGGTGCTGGCGCGCGGCGACGACGTCGTCCCGATCCCGGGCACGAAGCGTCGGCGCTATCTGGAGGAGAACGTCGAGGCCGTGGACGTCGAGCTGAGCGAAGGGGAGCTCGAGCGGCTCGAGCAGGCGTTCCCGCAGGGCGCGGCCGCCGGCGACCGCTACCCGGACATGTCCTCGATCGACCGCTAGCGCGGTTACTCGGACTCGCGGAGCGCTTCGAGCGCGGCCCAGCGCGGGTCGACGCGCTCCTCGACGTGCTCGTGGGGCTCGGCGTTGAGATCCTTGCCGCAGACCGGACAGAGGCCGGCGCAGTCGTCGCGGCAGAGGATCTGGTCGGGCAGCGCGAGCGCGATCGCGTCGCGCGCCCAGGCCGAGAGGTCGAGGCGGTCGTCCTCGAGGTACTCGGTTCGCTCCTCCTCGCTGTTCGGCTTGGTGGCCTCGTACTCGCGCAGCCGAAGTTGGAGCGCCAGCTCGGCGTCCTGGAGGCAGCGGAAGCACGGCCCGGCGAGCGAGACGTCGAACGCGAGCTCGAGGACGGTGCCGCTCGACGCCCGCGTCACGCGAAGCTCGGCGGGCACGGGGTTCGGCTTCGGCTCATACGTCTGGCCGGCGAGGAGGAGCGGCTCGAGCTCGATCTCGACGGACTCGCGAGCCTCGTCGCCGGAACGGATCCGGAGCGTGCGCAGGTCGAACGTGGTCATGCCGCCACCGTAGCGCGGCGGCGGGAGCGCTACCTTGCGGCCCAGGCGTCGACGATCGACTGCGCTACCGACTGCAGCGCCGTTCCGTCGAGCGGCCCCTGCTCCAGGACGTCGACGTCGCCCACGAAGAACTCGACCCAGGGAGGCGCGGACGAGTGCGCCGGCACGAACAGCGCTGGCGTCCCGTCGAGATCGAGGAGCTCCGCACCGACTCGGTTGTGGTTCACGACCGCCGCGTACCTGTTCCGGACCATCGACACAGCCGGCGGTTGCTTCCCGTCGTGGATCCCACGCTGATATCGAATCGTGAGCGCCTGCGCGGGGAAGTCGACCGTCACCTGGCACACCGCGCCGGGCTGATCGGCCGACGGGCATGCGGTCGAAACGGTGGGCGCAGCATCGGATCGGCTGACAAGCGAGGTGTTCGGAAGGACGACGGGCTCTCCCAGCACTGCCGAGGCATCGGCAAGGGCCGCCTGACCATGCGCCGGCTGTGTCGGCGCCGATCGATCGACGATCGACTGGGCCAGTTCTTCGACACCAGTTCCGTCGTAGTTCCGAGCGAAAATGCCGATCGTTGTTTCGCCCACCTGGAAGCTGATCGTGCTCCCCGATCCGGGCGACTCGACTGCCTTCGGCGTGAGGTAGGCGGGTGTCCCGCCCAGATAGATGATCTCGCGGTTGGGGAACGTGTCGTCGGCCACCGACGCCTCGTAGTCCGGCAGGGGATCGGTGAAGGGTGGTCCATAGCGCCCATAGCGAATCGAGACGCGCTGCGCCGGGAAATCGACCGAGACGACGCAGCCGGATTGCTGGTCGCCGGACGCCGCGCAATCTTTCGTCACCACGCCGACATCCGAGGCGTTAAGCAGTGGCGTGTCCGGCAGAACCACCGGCGCTCCCAGGGCCGCTGAGGCGTCCGCGAGCGGGATCGGCTGCGGTGGGGTCGGAGTCACGGCCACGGGGCCGATTCGACGCATCGGAGTGAGAGCGCGGACCAGCGAAGCCGAAGACGCCGATGAACGAGGCAGCGAGCGCGGCTAGGAGGACCAGGGCAGCCGCGAGGACGAGGCGTCTGGCTGGGCGCCGGGTCGCAAAGAGCGAGTCGGGCAGCTCCACGGCTCCGATGGTGTCCATGCGAACCGGGTTCGCCTCTGCCAGCAGTTTCATCGCGTCGGTCTCGTTCATTCAGCGTCTCCAACCACTGAATGTCCGGCAGACGGCTCTTCTTTCTCGAGCCGCTCGACGAGGCGCTTGCGGGCGCGGTGGAGGCGGATCGCCGCGGCGTTCTCCGAGCAGCCGAGCGCGACGGCTAACTCGGCGTTCGTCAGTCCCTCCCACGCCGCGAGGCGCAGGACTTCCTGGTCTTCCGGCCGCAGCTCGTGCAGCGCCGCGAGCACCTCCGCGAGCTCCCCTCGCTCGGGCGGCGCCGCCGGGACTCCCGCAGCCGCGACCGCAGCGCCGCGAGCCGCCGCAGCGACCGCCGTCTGATTCGCGAGCACCCGCGCGGCGATCGCGTAGAGCCACGCGAGCCGGAACTCCTCCGCCGGCGCATCGGCGAATCGGCGCCAGGCGACCGCGAACGTCCCGGCGACCACGTCCTCCGCGTCCGCCCGCTGCTCGCACCGCCGCAGCGCGTACGCGAGCACCTGCCGGTTGTGCTCGGCGAAGAGGCGGCGGAAGTCCTCCTCGTGGTCCAGGCCGGAGCGAGGCACGCCTCTCACTCTGAACCTATGTCCGGCTCAGGCGGAAGCTTTCAGGGGGCCATGCGACGCAACTCGGCGAGCCGTGGCACCGACGGCGGGTACGGATCGTCCTGCGCCTCCTTGCCCCGGAGGTAGGGTTCAACTGTCTCCGGCAGCGGTTCGGCCTCCTCCGGCGTGTGCGGCGCGTGGCGTGCGAGGACGAGCATCCCGACCGAGGCGACGACCACGGCACCGGCTGCGAGCTCGCGCCCGCCGACCGCCTCGCCCGCGAACGCCCAGCCGAGCAGGACGGCGACCGCCGGGTTGACGTAGGCGTAGGTGGAGACGAGCACGCTCGGCGCGCCGCTCCGCAGCAGCCAGCCGTAGGCGGTGAAGGCCACGATCGAGCCGAACACGACGAGGAAGCCGAACGCCGCGACCGAGCCCGCCGAGATCGCGGCCGGATGCACGCGCCCGACCTCGCCGGTCGCTGCTCCCGCGATCCCGAGCAGCGCCGCGGCGCAGAGCATCTGCATCGCGGCCGAGAGGAACGGCGCCCGCGGCAGCGGCGCGACGCGTCCATACGCCGAGCCGGCCGCCCAGGCGAACGCCGCAGCGAGGATCACCGCCGCGCCGACCGGGTCGACATGCGCGCTCGGCCCGACGAGCAGCGCGACGCCGAGCAGTCCCGTCGCGATCCCGGCGAGCGCGCCGAGCGAGATCCGGACTCCGAAGACCGTGCGGTCGAGGACCGCCGCGAACAGCGGCACGGAGGCGACGAGCAGCGCGGTCAGGCCCGAGGCGACCCGCTGCTCGGCCCAGGCGACGCCGCCCGTGTCGACGAACAGGAGCAGCCCGCCCACGACGGCGGCGGCCGTCCACTCGCGCCGGCCCAGCCGGGCGGCGGCAACGTCTCCGCGCCACAGCGACCACGCATAGAGGAGCCCGCCGGCGAGCGCGAAGCGCACCGAGAGCATGAGCAGCGGCGGCAACGTCCGGTCGGCCACGGCGATCGCGAGATACGTCGATCCCCAGACGACGTACACGATCCCGAGCGCGATGATGATCTTCGTCCTCACTGACCCATGGTGCCGTCGCCTATTGATCAGGACAAGTTGAGTTATCGTTCGTATCGATCATGAGTGCTAATGCTTGGTTGGGCGTCGATCTGCGCCATTTCGCGGCTCTGGAGGCCGTGGCGCGCACCCGTTCCTTCGGGCGGGCGGCGCGCGAGCTGGGCTACACGCAGTCGGCGGTCAGCCAGCAGATCGCGCAGCTCGAGCGGATCGTCGGGCAACGGCTGTTCGACCGCCCGGGCGGCCCCCGCCGCGTGGAACCGACCGAGGCCGGGCTCCTCCTGCTCGGCCACGCGGACGCGATCGTCGCCCGCCTCGACGCCGCCCGCGCCGATATGGCCGCGCTCGCCGAGGGCGCAGCGGGAACGCTCCGCGTCGGGATCTACCAGAGCGTCGGCGCGCGCCTCCTCCCCGCGCTCGTCCGGCGCTTCCGCGAGCAGTGGCCACAGGTGGGCATCCGGGTGCGGGAGGAGAGCGCCGCCGAGGACCTCCTGCGCCTGCTCGAGCACGGCGAGCTCGACCTGACCTTCGCCGAGCTACCGCTGCCCGAGGGCCCGTTCGAGTGGGCGGAGGTGCTGCAGGATCCGTACGTCCTGCTCGTCTCGGCACGCTCGGAGTTCGCGAAGCTCGACGCGGCGCCGCCGCTACGCGAGATCGCGAAGCTGCCGCTGATCGGGAGGCGGACGACCGACGAGCCGGAGCGCCACCTCGCCGGCCGCGTTCCGGAGCTGAACGTCATCTTTCGCACCGACGACAACGGCACGCTCGGCGCACTCGTCGCGGAGGACCTGGGCGCGGCGATCGAGCCGCAGCTCGTCGTCGATCCGCGTGACCGCGCCGTGAAGGTGCTGCCGTTCGGCTCGCGGATCCCGCCGCGCACGCTCGTCCTCGCCTGGCACCGGGACCGCTACCGCTCGCACACCGCAGAGGCGTTCGTCGAGCTCGCCCGCGAGCTGGCGCCGACTACCTTGCAGAACAAGACATAGTCCACTATCATGCGGCGCATGGCACTCGAGAGCCGGCGCAGCCAGATGCTCCGTGGAGTCCTCGATCTCTGCCTCCTCGCGGTCGTCGTCGACGAGCCCGCGTACGGCTACGAGATGACGCGGCGGCTGCGCGAGCGCGGCCTCTCGACCGTCGGCGAGGGCTCGATCTACCCGCTGCTCGGCCGCCTCGAGCGGGACGGGCTCGTCGCGACCCACCGTGAGGCCAGCGATGGCGGCCCGCCGCGCAAGTACTACAGCGCCTCGCCGAGCGGCCGCCGCGCGCTCAGCGAGGGAGTGCGCGCCTGGCGCGAGGTCCGCGGCGAGGTCGACTCGGTTCTAGGAGCTATCGAAGCGGAGGTGTCGGCATGAGCACGTTCGTCGAGGAGTGCCGGCGGGAGTGGAAGCGGCTCGGCGTCCCGGACTCAATCGCCGACGAGATGGCCACCGACCTCGAGGCCGATCTCGAGGAAGCCCAGGCCGACGGCGTCTCCTCCGCCGAGATGATCGGCGAGAGCGATCCGCGCCGCTTTGCGGCGACGTGGGCAAGCGAGCGCGGGCTCGTCTCCGAGCAACCGCCGCAGCAGAAGCGAAGGCGGCTTCGGTTCTGGGTCGGGCTCGCCGTGGCCCTCGTGCTCATGTTCTTCCTCGTCCTACTGCTGGTAGGTGGGCTCTTCGCAACAGCAACGGTCTCCCTGCCGTCGGCGCCGCACGCGCCGCCTCCCGTCACGATCGCGTCCGTCCGCATCCCGGACTTCGTCGGGCTGAACGCCTGCCACGCCGAGCGGATCGCGCTGGAAGGCGGCCTCCGCATCCAGACCTCTTACGCGCGCGGACTCGACGGACACCGCTGCGCTGCCGTCGTCGTCGCGCAGAAGCCGGCGGCCGGGACGATCGTCCCGCAGCACACGCCGCAGGCACATGCCACGCTGACGCTGCGGCTGCGGGGCTAGACGCTAGAAGCGCTCGTCGTCGGCGACGTCGCCGTTGGCGGCGAGACCCGCGATGACCGTCTCCTGCGAGCGTTCGTGCAGCCGGTCGCGACCCCGCCGAACCGCGGTCAGGAAGCGCTCGAGATTGACCTCGAGGGAGGCGAGCTGGTTGTCGGCCCAGTCCTCCATCTCGAGCTTCATCTCGCGCGCGCTGCGCCGCGCGTCGTCGACGATCTCGTCGGCCTGCCGCTCCGCGATCTTCACGATCTCGGTCTGCGACGCCTCGCGCACCGCCTGTTCCCGCGCCTCCGCGAGCAGCCGGTCGACCTCACGCTTCGCCTCGGCCAGCATCTCCTGCCGCTCCTTGACGATCCAGCGGGCCTGCTTGATCTCCTCCGGAATCGTCGCGCGCATCTGGTCGAGGATGTCGTAGATCTCCTCGCGGTCGATCCGCACCTGGTCGGTCAGGGGGACGGCCTTGGCGTTGTGCACCAGGTCGTCGAGCTTGTCGATCAGAACCAGTACGTCCATTGGTTGGGGAGTGTAGCCCGCTCGGCGGAGGGCGCGATCAAGAACTGCCGCTAATCGGCGTCTTTCACTCTCCGGGCCGCTCGGGCGTGCCGGGCCGACCATCCGGGAAGAGCTCGGCGAGACGGCGCGCGACGGGCGCCGGAACGAGCGCCGAGACGTCGCCGCCGAAGGCCGCGATCTCCTTCACGCCGCTCGAGGAGACGAAGCTGACCTGCGGGCTCGCCATCACGTAGACCGTCTCCACCTCGGGGGCGAGCGTCCGGTTGAGCTGGTTCATCTGGAACTCCCACTCGAAGTCCGAGATCACGCGGAGACCCTTGACGATCGCCTTCGCGTCCCATCTGCGCGCGAAGTCGACCACCAGTTCACGGAAGACGTCGATCTCGACGTTCGGGAGACCGGAGAGCGCGCCGCGGAGGAACTCGACCCGCTCCTCGACCGCGAACATCGGTTCCTTGTGCTGCGGCATCCCCACCACGCCGACGACGACGCGGTCGAAGATCCCCGCCGCGCGGGCGATCACGTCGACATGGCCGTTCGTGACCGGGTCGTAGCTGCCTGGCGCGATCGCCGTGATCATTGCGGCGCCTCGAACAGCGTGACGCGGGTCTGGCCGTACTTGCGGCTCGTGCGCACAGGCAACGGCAGCTCGGGCTCGGTGCGCGCGTCGGTCTCGACCACGAGGAGGCCGTCCGCTGCGAGCAGCGGGGGCAGGTGGCGCGCGAGGCGTGGCTGGATCTGAGTGAGCATTCCGTAGGGAGGGTCGACCAGCACGAGATCGTACTTCGCGCCCGCGGTCGCCTCCCGGGCGATCGTCCCGAGGACGTCGCCCTGCACGACGCGTGCTCCCGTCAGCCGCACGTGGTCGAGGTTCCGCTCGATCGTCCGCACCGCATCCGCGTCGCGCTCGACGAAGACGGCGCTCGCGGCCCCGCGCGAGAGCGCCTCGATCCCGAGCGCCCCCGAGCCGGCGAAGAGATCGAGCACCCGGGCCCCCTCCACCGGGCCGACGAGGTTGAAGATGTTCTCGCGGACGCGGTCTGAGGTCGGCCGCGTGTCGAGGCCGTGCGGCGCGGCAAGTTTGTGCCCTTTCCGGCTACCGGCGATGACGCGCATGGGAAGATCGTCGCATGGCGTCCTTCTCCCTCGTGCACGGAGCGTGGCACGGCGGCTGGGCCTGGGATCCGGTGCGCGCCGAACTCGAGGCGCACGGCCACGTCGTGCACACGCCGGACCTCCCGTGCGCGGACGTCGCGGCCGGTGTCGAGGAGTACGTCGCGGCCGTCCCGGCGGCGGACGTCGTGGTCGGGCACTCGCTCGGGGGGCTCACGATTCCGTATGTCGAGGCACACACCCACGTCTTCCTCACCGCGCTCGTCGCCGCGCCCGGGGAGTGGACGGATATCTTCGTGCCGGGCTTCGGCGAGGGCCGTGTCCGCGACGAGCTCGGCCGCTCGTACTACCCGGATCCAGCCGTCGCGGCGCGCGAGCTCCAGTACCCGGCCGGGCAGGAGCACTTGGCGTCGAGGCTCCGCAGGCAGGCTCCCTACGGGTCAGATCCGCTCGCGGTCGAGCGGCCCGCCTATGTCGTTTGCGCGCAGGACACCGTGATCCGGCCGGACTGGCAACGACATCTCGCCCGGGATGTCCTCGGCGTCGAGCCGCTCGAGCTCGACGCGGGCCACTCCCCGATGCTCGAGCGCCCGCGCGAGCTCGCGGCGCTACTCGACGGCTGCGCTCCGTAATCGGCCGCAGGCAGCTCGCACGAAGCGATTCCCGACCTCGGCTGCGAGCCTAGAGACGCGATGGACTTCGGCGTCGATCTGTACTGGCTCCCTCTCGGAGCCGGCGGGCATTCCGTGCGCTTCAACGGCCGCGTCTACGAGATGCTCGTCGCTGCCGCCGAGCGGCGCAGGCGATACGACCTGTACCACTCGGCGCTCGAGGTGCATGTCCAGAGTGGCCGCTTCACGATCGAGATGACTCCGGTCGTCGGCGGCGGGGACGGCGACCACGGCGTCGTCGCCGGAGGTGCGGTCGGCAGCCACCTGCTCGGCCGGGCGAAGCTCTTCCGCTACGAGGTGCGTTGCTGGCACGACGGGGAGATTCCGGACGTCGCCGAGGCAGTCGAGAGTCCGCGCCTCATCAGCGGTGACCCGGCGCTCGCGCAGCGCATTCTCGATCTCACGCCGCTGGTTCCGACGCCGACCTGGGGCCGGGACGAGCTCAGGACCGGCGACATGTGGAACTCCAACTCGCTGATCTCCTGGTTGCTCGTCTCAGCCGGGATCGGCATCGAGCAGGTGCTTCTCCCAGCGGGCGGCAGAGCGCCTGGGTGGGACGCCGGAATCGCCGTTGCGGCACGACCACTCCCGGCGCCCGCATTCGCCCCGACCGCCGCGTGATCGCCCGGGTTGCCACTCCGTCGGCATGCTCGAGCAGCTCGTGGCCTGGCAGTGAGGCGGCCGCCGCCTCCTCCGGGGTCGCTCCCCAGTTCAGGATCGGCGATCCATGCCCCGGTTCGGCGGTGTGGCCCTGGATCGCGCAGATGGGGCCGGCTCCGCGAGGCGGCGCGGGCACCTACGACTGGATCGAGAACCTGCTCGGCCTGAACATCTCCGCCGACGGCAATTAGGCCCCGACGTTCCTGCTCGAGGAGCCTCGAGGAGCAAGGTGCAGACACGCGCCTAACAGCCGCAACAGCTTCAGGCTCCCGAAGCTCAAGGACAAGCTCGGGGTGATCGCGATGGAGCCGGGCTCGCTCGTCATGGAACGAAAGATGCTGCTGGGGATCAAGCACCGCGCGGAGCGACTCGCGTCCGAGCAGCAGGTTGCGGCCTGACCACGGTCAGGCCGCGCGACGCAGCTCTTCGACGTGGCGGTGCGTCTCGCGGTAGATCCGGTGCAGCCGCTCGGAGTCGGGTTCCGGCCCAGGACGTGGGGTAGCTCGGCGGCGGGCGCGCAGACGGAGGATGAGCCTCACGCCAGCGCCTCCGGCTCGATCTCGGCGAAGCGCGCCGCGGCGGCGTCCTGCAACGGCCCGGGACCGACGTCCGGCACGGCCGCGCGCGCCCGCTCGAGCAGGTCACGGTCGCGGCGGAGATGCGCGAAGCGGAGATCCGAGAGGCCCGACTGCCGCGTGCCCAGGAGGGCGCCGCCGCCGCGCAGCTCGAGGTCGACCTCCGCTAGCTCGAAGCCGTCACTCGTGTCGCAGAGCGCCTGCAGCCGGGCGTGGGCCGACTCCGTCAGCTCCTCCTTCGCGCGCGAGACGAGCACGCAGTACGACTGCTCGGCGCCACGGCCGACGCGGCCCCGGAGCTGATGGAGCTGGGCGAGCCCGAAGCGGTCGGCCTCCTGCACGATCATCACGGTCGCGTTGGCGACGTCGACGCCGACCTCGATCACCGTCGTCGCGACGAGCACGTCGAGCTCGCCCGCCTTGAAGCGGGCCATGAGGTCGCGCCGCTCGGCGGCCTTGAGCCGGCCGTGGAGGCAGCCCACGCTGAAGTCGCGCAGCTCGGCGCGACGCAGGCGCTCGGCCTCCTCCTCCGCCGCGCGCGCGAGCGAGGTCTCGGACGCCTCGATCAGCGGGCACACGACGTAGGCCTGGCGGCCTTCGCGCAACAGCCGGGTCAGCCGCGTGTACGCCTCGGAGGCCCGATCCTCGGTGATCCAGCTCGTGATCACGGGCTTGCGCGAAGCGGGCGGCTTGGCGATCTCCGAGACCGCGAGGTCGCCGTAGACGGTCAGCGCGAGCGTGCGCGGGATCGGCGTCGCGGTCATGTGGAGGACGTGCGGAGCGCGGCCGGCCGCCAGCGCCGAGCGCTGGTCGACTCCGAAGCGGTGCTGCTCATCGACCACGGCGACCGCGAGGTCGCGCAACTCGAAGCCTTCCTGGATCAGCGCGTGCGTCCCCACGACGACGTCGGCGCCGAGCGCCGTCTCCCGCTCGCGCTTCCCCGACGAGCTCGTGAGCAGCGCGCAGCTGACGCCGAGCTCCAGGCAGAGGTCGGCGATCGTGAGGAAGTGCTGCTCCGCGAGCGTCTCGGTCGGCGCCATCAGCGCGCCCTGGCGCCCGCTTTCGACCGCGCGCAGGAGCGCGTAGAGCGCGACGACCGTCTTGCCCGAGCCGACGTCTCCCTGCAGGAGCCGCTGCATCGGGACGGTGCGCGCGAGGTCACCGTCGATCTCGCGGATCGCCTGCTCCTGGTACGGCGTGAGCGCGAACGGCAACGCCGTGCGGTAGCGGTGGATGAGTTCTCCCGGCTCGCCGAGCGCCGACGCGAGCGTCTGATTTCGCTCGGCCGTGCGCCGCGCGAGCCCGAGCTGGAGGACGAGCAGCTCCTCGAACGCCAGCCGGCGCCGGCCGGTCTCCGCCTCGCCGAGGTCGTGCGGGCGGTGGACGGCAGCAAGCGCGTCGCGCTTCAGCGCGAGCCCCTCGCGCTCGCGCAGCTCGGCGGGGAGCGGGTCGGGGACGTGGACGGCCAGCGGGAGCGCCGCGTCGACGACCCGCCGCACGGTCGAGGCCGCGATCTCCTCCGCTGCCGGATAGACAGGCGCGAAATCCGCCGTAGCGCGCGCTTCGTCGCCGATGTCGTAGGAGCGAGGCTCGAAGCCGTAGCGGCCGAGCTTGCCGCGCAGCCGGATCTCCGTTCCCGGCTTGAGCCGATCGGCGAGCCACGGCTGGTTGAACCAGGTGACGCTGATCACGGCCGTGCCGTCGTCGACGCGCGCCACGATGCGCGTCCGCCGGCGCCCGCGCAGCGGTCGCTTCTCGACGTTGAGCACGCGGCCGCTGACCACAACCTCCTCGCCCTCGCGCAACTCTGCGACGGCAACCTGGTCCGCGGCCGTCTCGTAGCGCCGCGGCCGGTGCTCGAGCACGTCCCGCACTGTTGCGAGCCCAAGCTTCCCGAGCTTCCGCTGCGTGGTCGCCGCGACGCCGGGGAGCGAGTCGAGAGCGAGCTCGAGGCTCTGGGGGCGGAGCGCGCGCGGGGTCGGCGGCCACGTCCCGGGCTGGTCCAGGCCTGCAAAGACCGTCTGTCGACGGGTGGCTGTCATCGTCCGCGGCACCGAGCGGAAGCAGTATCCCGGCCGGACCGGACGTCAGTCTCCGTCGCGGAACCAGAAGAGCGCGAGCGTGCCCGGGCCGGCGTGCGCGCCGATGACCGCGCCGAGCGTCACGACCAGCTCGAGCTCGGCGTGCGGCCGCTGCTCGCGCACCAGCGCTTCGAGCTCGGCCGCCCGCTCCGGTGCTGCGGCATGCGCGACCGCGAGGCGGAAGGCCGGCTCGTTCCGTGTCTGCGTCTCCAGCGCCTTCGCAAGCTCGGCGAACGCCTTCCGCTCTCCCCGCACCCGCTTGACCGGCTCGACCTCGCCGTCGCGGATCGAGAGGATCGGCTTGACGTGCAGGAGCGTGCCCGCGAACGCGGCCGCCTTGCCGATGCGGCCGCCGCGCTGCAGGAACTCGAGCGTGTCGACCGTGAACAGAAGCCCGCGCTCCCGCCGGTAGCGCTCGACGAGCGCGTCGATCTCCTCGTCGGTCGTGCCGCGCTCCAGGCGGCGCTGGATCGCAAGCGCGAGCATGGCGATCGAGGCCGAGGCGGTCTCGGTGTCGATCGCGCGCACGATGCCGTATCCGAGCTCTGCCGCCGCGGTCTCGGCGCTCGCGAACGTGCCGGAGACCTTGGCCGAGACGTGGAGCGAGAAGATCCGCTCGTAGGCGCGGAGCCCCTCGTAGCAGGCGAGAAAATCGCCCGGCGTCGGCTGTGAGGTCGTCGGGAAGACGCTCGACTCGCGCAGGCGCGCGTAGAACTCGGCCGGGTCGATGTCGACCCCGTCCCGCAGGCTCTCGTCGCCGAAGCGCACGTAGAGCGGCACGACGCGCCAGTTCGGGAAGCGGTCGGCGGCGTCGGGCAGGTCGGCGGTCGAGTCGAGGACGATCGCCGTGTTCTCGGCGGTGAGGTTCACCCCGTGACTGCGGCTGCTTGGAGGATGGCCGCGACGATCTCGTCGAGCTCCTGGTCCTTCATCAGGCACACGGCCGCTCCCGCGGCCAGCAGCGCCTCGCGCTCGGCGGCGTCCGCGGACGCGGTCAGCGCGACGACGGCGACGCCGGGCACTTCCGCCACAACCTTGGCCGTGGCCTGGATGCCGTCGACTGCCGGCATGCGGTAGTCCATGAGCACGACGTCCGGGCGGTGCTCCTTCGCGGCGGACACGGCAGCCATCCCGTCTCCGACCGAGGCCACGACCTCGACGTCGTCTCTCATCCCGAGCAGCAACTCGAGGGCGTCTCGAAAAACCTCGTTGTCTTCGACGAGCACGACTCGGACTGGCGGCATCCGTCCAACCCTATTCCGCTCCGAGCAAGAGCGGGTAGTGCGGCTGCCCGCCCTCGTGCACCTCCACTTCGAGCTCCGGATGGACCGACGCGAGCCGTTCGACGAGCCCGTCCAACGGCGGCGGCTCGCTGCCGGTGAGGAGGGTCAGAAGCGTGCGCGGCTCCGCGAGCAGGCGGCTGACGACCTCGAACGCCACGGCGGCGAAGTCCGCTCCACCCGCCACGGGCAGGCCGTCGGCGAGGCCGAGCCAGTCGCCCTGTCCGACCGCGAGGCCGTCGAGCTCGACGTCGCGCGCGGCACGCGTGACCTCGCCCGTCGCGACCGCCGCTGCGACGGCGGCCATCTCCTCGGCGTTCTCGGCGGCGCTGCGCGTTCCGTCGTAGGCGACAAGCGCGGCGAGCCCGGCCGGAATCGACTCCGTCGGCACGACCGCTGCGGGCCGCTCCGCCTGCTCGGCCGCGTGCTCGGCGGCCAGTCGCACGTTCGAGTTGTTCGGCAGGATGATGGCCTCGTCCGCCGCCAGCTCCTCGAGCGCCGTCACGAGCTCCGCGGTCGACGGGTTCGCGGTCTGCCCGCCCGCGACGATGCGGATCGCCCCGACCCCCTCGGCGAGCGTCTCGAAGAGGGCCCGGTTCCCCTCCCCCGCGACTACCGCGACGACTCCGGACTTCGTGCGCGTTGAAGGGACCAGCGAGAGACGCCGCTCTCGCCGCTCCTGCTGCTCGTGCATGTTGGCGATCTCGACGCCCTCGATCGTGCCCGCGGCCGTGCCGAGCGAGAGCGCGGTGCCGGGCTCGTCGGTGTGAACGTGCACCTTGAGCGCCGACTCGTCGCCCACGACGACGAGGGAGTCGCCGAGCCGCTCGAGCTGCGACTCGAGCCCGTCGCGATCGAGCGCCTCTCCTTCGACGACGAAGACGGTGCAGTACCGGTAGCGAGAGGGCTCGAGGTGAATCGCGTCGACGCCGGTCGGCGCCTCGGCGACGGGCGCGGCGGGCAGCGCCTCGCCGGTGACCGCTCCGGTCAGGCCGCGCAGGAGCTCGACGAGCCCGGCGCCGCCGGCGTCGACCACTCCCGCCTCACGCAGGACGTCGAGCTGCTCGGGCGTGCGGGCGACGGCGTCCTCCCCGTGCCGCACGAGCTCGACGAGCAGGGCACCGAGCGGCTCGGGGCCGTCCGCACGCCGTTCTGCCTCCTCTGCGAGCTCGCGGATGACCGACAGCATCGTCCCCTCGACCGGCCGTCGCACGGCGCGGTAGGCGGCATCGGACGCGCCGCGGAGCGCACGGGCGGTCAGCGCCGGGCCGATCCCGTTCGTCGACTCGGCGAGGACGTCGGCGACACCGCGCACGATCTGGGAGAGGATCACGCCCGAGTTGCCGCGCGCTCCCATCAGGGCCGCCCGCGCGACCGCGTGCGCGAGCACGGGCCGGTCGCCCGGCTCCGCCGCGGAGACCGCGTCCGCCACGGCGCGCACGGTGAGCGTGAGGTTCGTACCGGTGTCGCCGTCGGGGACGGGATAGACGTTCAGATCGTCGATGCGCCGGCGGCTCGTCTCGAGCGAGGCGAGAGCCGCGCCGACGAGCCCGCGGACGAGCTCGAGATCGCGCTGGGCGCTCATTTGCCGCCGGTTCGCACGTCGTCCACGTGCACTTCTACCGCACGCACCGGGAGCCCGGTCAGGCGCTCGACCTCGTAGGCGACGCGGTTGCCGACGCTCGAGGCGACCTCGGCGAGGTTGAGGCCGTACTCCACGACCACATGGAGGTCGACCGTCACGTCGGCGCCGTCGCGGCGGATCTCGATCCCGCGCGGCCGCCCGCGGGCCCGGGCGAGCTGCCCGCGCAGCGAGCCCTTCATCCCGACGACGCCGTAGCACTCGAGCGCCGTCTCCGCGACGATCTGCGCGATCGCCTCGCTCGAGATCGTGATCCGCCCGAGGCGCGAGGAAACCGCTTGCCCTGCCTCCATCGTGTGCTTGGACCGACGACCTCGGTGCGCGGTTGCGAGCAGAATCCCGGTATGAGCGACGACAACATCTGGACCCACGAGTGGGACGAGGGCGAGGACTGGTCGGGCGGCGGGTCGAAGTCGAAGCGGCTGCCGCGCGCCGAGCAGCTCGGCGCCACGCTCTACGAGCTCGGGCCGGGCAACTTCGCCGTCTACCACTTCCATCACGCGGCCGAGGAGCTGCTCGTCCTCCTCGACGGCGAGCTGACGATGAAGACGGGCGACGGCGAGCGGGTCGTGCGGCGCGGGGAGGTCGTGCTGTTCCCGATCGGGCCTGCGGGAGCCCACGGCTTCCGCAACGACGGCGACGGGAAGTGCCGCTATCTCATGGTCTCCACCCACCCCTCACCCGAGGTCGCGGAGTACCCCGAGCTGGGCCAGATCACGGTCCAGGCCGCAACGGCATCGCAGACCGGCGAGCGGCTCTGGTTCATTCACGACGTCCAGGACGCCGGGAACAGCTCGGGCTAGAGCGCCTTCTGGACCTTGCCGGCCTTGAGGCAGCGCGTGCAGACGTAGGCGCGCTTCGCCGTGCCGCCGATCACCACGCGGACGCGCTGGAGGTTCGGCTCGAAGCGCCGCTTCGTGGCCACCATCGAGTGGCTCCGGTGATTCCCGAAGCCGGGCTTCTTCCCACAGACTGCGCAAACCTTCGACATCGGCGGCGGAGTGTAGCCGAACGTCTCTTGAAGCCACGTCCCGGTGTCAGGCACCGAGACAGGTCTGGACCGGCCCCACACGAGTCATCGAGCGGCTCTTCCGGGTCGGACATGTCTCGATCGAGCATGGCCAGGTGTCAGACACCGGACATGCCCTGTCGGGGCGTGGCTCTGCGCGCTGGGGGGAACGCGTCCCGAGACCGAAGTCCCGCGAGCTAGCCGGACTTCGCCTGCCGGCGCACCTGCGAGAAGAGGTCGGCCATCTCCAGCGCGGCCCGCGCGGCGTCGGCGCCCTTGTCGGCCCGAGCCTCCGCCTGCTCGGTCGTGTCCACGGTGAGGACGCCGAACGCGACCGGGACTCCGGTCTCGAGGCCTGCGAGCTGGAGCCCGGAGGCCGCCTCGCCGGCGACGTACTCGAAGTGCGCCGTCTCACCGCGCACCACACAACCGAGGGCGATCACGCACGAGTAGCGGCGCGTCTTCGCGAGCGCCATCGCGCCGATCGGGAGCTCGAACGCGCCGGGCACCGGCATCACCGTGATCCGCTCCGCCGACACGCCGGCGGCCGCGAGCGCGTCGAGCGCCGACTCGAGGAGCCGGTTCGAGATCTCGCCGTTGAAGCGGGAGACGACGATGCCGACGGTGCGATCCGCGCCGGATGGCGAGCCCTCGAGAACGGCGACGCCGTCGGGGATGTCGAGCTCGCCCGGCGCGTGCCCGATCGGCGCGGCTTCCGGCTCGGCCTCGAGCTCCTCTTCGACGATCGGCTCCGGCTCGGTCGCGAGCGGCTCGGCGACCGCGGCCGGCTCGACTGCCGTCTGCTCAGCCGCAGGCTCCGCCTCCGGCGTCGCTGCCTCCGCCTTCGCTTCCCCCTCGGGCCGCGGCCACGCGGGGGGATCGGCGATCGGGATCTCTGGCTCCTGCACGTCGTCCTGTTCGGCGGCCGAAGGCGACTCGCCCGGCCAGAAACCCCCACTCGTGCTCATTCGCCCTCCGACTCGAACTTGAGACCCTGGTGGTGCAACTTGTGCCCGAGCTTATCCCGCTTGGCGGCCAGATAGCGGAGGTTCTCGGGATGGGGCGGCATCTCGATCGGCACTTGCTCGGTCACCTTCAGGCCGTACGCCTCGACGCCGGACACCTTCTTCGGGTTGTTCGTGAGGAGCCGCATCGTCGTGATCCCGAGGTCGGAGAGGATCTGGTTGCCGATCCCCCACTCCCGCTCGTCGGCGGCGAAGCCGAGCGCGAGGTTGGCGTCGACGGTGTCGAGCCCCTGCTCCTGCAGCTCGTACGCCCTGAGCTTGTTGAGGAGGCCAATGCCGCGCCCTTCCTGCGCCATGTACAGCAACACGCCGCTGCCCTCGGCGGCGATGGCGGCGAGCGCGGCCTCGAGCTGCTCGCCACAGTCGCAGCGGAGCGAGTGGAAGACGTCGCCCGTCAGGCACTCGGAGTGGACGCGGACGAGCACGTCGTCCCCGAGCTCCCCCAGCACGAGTGCGAGGTGGTTGCGGCCGGTGAGCGTCTCGCGAAAGGCGATCGCCGTGAAGGCGCCGAACTCCGTCGGCAGCTGCACCGAGACGACACGCTCGATGAGCTTCTCCGTCCGCCGCCGGTACTCGATCAGGTCGGCGACCGTGACCATCCGCAGCCCGTGCCGCTCGCAGTACGGCACGAGATCGGGCACGCGGGCCATCGTCCCGTCCTCGTTCATGATCTCGCACACGACGCCGGACGGGTCGAGGCCGGCGAGCCGCGCGAGGTCGACGGCCGCCTCCGTCTGGCCGGCGCGGACGAGTACGCCGCCGTCGCGAGCGCGCAGCGGGAAGACGTGTCCGGGCTGGACGAGGTCGTGCGGCGTCGAGGCGGGATCGATCGCGACGTGGATCGTGTGCGCGCGATCGGCGGCCGAGATGCCCGTCGTCACTCCCTCGCGGGCCTCGACCGAGTTGGTGAAGGCGGTGCCGAGGCGCGCCTCGTTCCGCTGCGTCATCGGCGGCAGGCCTAGCTGCTCGCAGCGCTCGCCCGTCAGGCAGAGGCAGATCAGGCCGCGCGCATGCGTCGCCATGAAGTTGACGGCGTCGGCCGACGCGAACTGCGCGGCGCAGACGAGATCGCCCTCGTTCTCGCGCTCGGGATCGTCGACGACGACGACCATCTTCCCGTCCCGAATGTCCTCGACGGCCTCCTCGATCGTCGCAAAGGGAGTGACCGCGGAGCTCATGACAGCCTCGCCGCCAGGAGCCGCTCGACGACCTTGCCGAGCACGTCGGCCTCGAGGTTGACCTCGGCGCCTGGCTCGAGGCCGCCGAGCGTCGTGACCGCGAGCGTGTGCGGGATCAGCGCGACCTCGAACCCCTCGTCGTCGAAGGAGGCGACCGTGAGCGAAACGCCGTCGACCGCGATCGAGCCCTTCTCGATGCAGTAGCGGACGACCGTCTCGGGCGCGTCGACCCAGATGCGGCGGCTGTCTCCCTCCGGCGTGACCGAGCGGACGCTGCCGACGGCATCGACATGGCCCTGCACGACGTGGCCGCCCAGCTGGTCGCCCAGGCGAAGGGACGGCTCGAGGTTCACGGTTCCGCCGGGTCGGAGGCTCCCCAGCGCCGTGCGCGAGAGCGTCTCCGGGACGACGTCGAACGCAAGCCGTCCCTCGCCGCGCTCCACGACCGTGAGGCAGACGCCCGTGACGGCGACCGAGTCGCCTACCGCTGCGGAGGCCGCAGTCGCGGGCGCCGCAACGACCAGCCGGGAGCCGTCGAAGCCGTCGACGGTGCCGAGCTCGCGGACGATGCCGGTGAACATGGAGCGAAGGTTACGGCTCGCGCAGGTACGCCTCCAAGAGCACGTCCTCTCCCGAGGGCTCTGCACGGAGGTGGAGGAGGTCGAGAGGCGCGGTCAGGTCGCCGAGCACCGACGCTCCCTGGCCCGCCACGACGGGCGCGACGAAGAGGAGCAGCTTGTCGACGAGGCCGGCCGCGAGGAACGCGGTGGCGAGCGTCGGGCCACCCTCGAGCAGCAGCGACTGGACGCCCTCCGCCGCGAGCGCACGCAGCTCGTCCTCGAGCGGACCGGTGCGCAGCTCGAGCCCCGACCCTTCCGGCAGGGGACCGCGGCCGAAGGCGAGCCGGCGTGGCTGGCGGACGGCGCCCACGTCGCGCGCATCGAGCCGCGGCGCGTCGGCGCGCACCGTCCCCATCCCGACAGCGACCGCGTCCGAGGCGGCCCGCAGCTCGTGCACCCGCCGCCGCGACTCCTCGCCCGACAGCCAGCGCCGGCCCGGCACGGTGACGCGGCCGTCGAGCGTGACCGCGGCCTTGTAGGTGACGAAGGGGCGCCCGCGCGCCTTCCAGACGCGCCAGGCCTCGTTCTGCCGGCGCGCGGCGAGGTCGTCGAGGAGCTCGACCTCGAGCCCCGCGGCCCGGAGGCGCTCGAGCCCGCGGCCGTCGACGACCGGGTTCGGGTCGCGGGCACCGACGACGACGTTGGCGATGCCGGCGCCGACCACGGCGTCGGCGCAGGGAGGCGTGCGGCCGTGGTGGGAGCAGGGCTCGAGCGTCACGTAAAGCGTCGCGCCGCGCGCGGCGTCTCCGGCCTGTTCGAGCGCGATCGTCTCGGCGTGACGAACTCCCTCGTACTCGTACCAGCCCTCCCCCACTACCTCGTCGTCCTGCACGACGACGGCGCCGACGAGGGGATGGTCGCCGGTTTTACCCCGGCCGCGCTCGGCGAGCTCGAGCGCCCGCTCGAAATGGCTCACTCGAGACCCTGGACGAGGCCGCGGTAGGCGCGCGACAGATCCTCGCGGCCGAATACGGCCGAGCCGGCGACGAGGAGCGACGCGCCGGCCGCGTACGCCGGACCGATCGTCGCCTCGTCGATACCGCCGTCGACCTGCACGTAGACGTGCGCCGGCAGAGCCGCGCGCAGCCGCGCGATCCGGTCGACCGCATCCGGCATGAACTTCTGGCCGCTGTAGCCCGGATGGATGCTCATGCAGAGGACGAGGTCGGCCCCTGCCGCCACGGCGGCCACGTCCTCGGGCTCGCTCTCGGGGTTGAAGGCGACACCGGCCTGCAGGCCGTGCTCGCGGGTGGCGGCGATCGTGGCGGGGACGTCGTCCACCACCTCGTAGTGGAAGGTGGCGCTGTCGCCGCCGGCGCGCGCGATCTGCGGGATGCAGCGCAGCGGGTTGTCGACCATCAGGTGGCAGTCGAGGACCCCGCCGGCCTCGTGCACGAGCGGCGCGATCGACTCGAGCACGATCGGCCCGATGGTGACCGGCTCGATGAAGTGGCCGTCGCCGACGTCGAAGTGGAAGATGCGGCAGCCGGCGGCGAGGAGCGTCTCGATCTGCTCGCCGAGGCGTGCGAAGTCGGCCGCGTAGAGCGACGGTTCGACCTCCGCGTTCCGCACCCACTCCGACCAACTCATCCCGGCGATCGTACGAGACGCGCGCTGAAGAATCCGCTCGTGCCGTGGACGTGCGGCAACGTGAGCAGGAACTCCGGCCGCGACGGGTGCGCGAACTCGGGCCACTCCTCCCCGAGCGGCACGATGCCGAGCCCGCTCGCGTCGACGACCGCCTCGCACTCGTCCGGGTTCAGCGTGCAGACGGAGTAGACGATCGTGCCGCCCGGGCGCACCCGCTCGGCGGCGCTACGCAGGAGCGCGAGCTGGAGGTCGGGAAGCGGCGTGGCGCGCCAGCGGAGGTCGGGCCGTTGTGCGAGGACGCCGAGGCCGGAGCAGGGCGCGTCGACGAGCGCCCGGTCGAAGCCGTCGAGCTCGGGCGGCAGCGCGGTCCCGTCCGCCTCTACGACCGTGACGTTCGGCCGCCCCATCGTCGTCAGGTTGGCGCGCAGCTCACTCGCTCGCTGCGGATCGATCTCGACCGCGGTGACATCCCCCCGCAGCTGGCCGGTCTTGCCGCCGGGGGCGGCGCAGAGGTCGAGCACGCGCTCCCCTTCCCGCGAGCCCACACACAGGCCTGCGAGCTGCGAGCCACGGCTTTGTGGCCAGATCCTCCCGTCCGCCACCAGGCCCTCGTCCACGCGCTCGACGCGGTACGCGCCGGCCACATCCGTTGCCTCCGCGCCGGCCGGAGGCTCGCCGCGGACGAGCCGGACGACCGTCTCGAGCGGCTCGTTCATCGCCCGCATCAGCGCGAGCGCACCATCCGCCCCGAGCACGCGCACGAACGTCTCGTAGATCCAGTCGGGGTACGACTCCTTGAGCGGCCCGTCGGGCAGGGACTCGAGGAGCGGCCGGATGCCGTCGGAGAGCCGCCGCATGACCGCGTTCGTGAA
This sequence comes from uncultured Actinomycetes bacterium, assembly GCA_963796555.1. Taxonomy (GTDB): domain Bacteria; phylum Actinomycetota; class Thermoleophilia; order Gaiellales; family Gaiellaceae; genus Palsa-739. The sequence goes on from CAWCLZ010000006.1 coordinate 336,684, forward strand.
CGGCACCGCTCGCTCGATCCGCGCGCGGCGGACGAGCTCCACCGACTCGTTGACCGCCGCGTGCGGCGCGGTGTCGGTGTAGCCGAGCTGGTAGGCGCCGAGCCGCAGCGCCGCGCGCACCGGCGGGTCGAGCTTCCGCACCGGCCGCCGCCCCAGCGTCTCGATCGCGTGGTCGAGGGTCCGCACGCGCTGCACGGAGCCGTACGCGAGCCGCTGGGCGAACGCCCGCTCGCGCTTGTCGAGGTCCTCGGCGGCGCTGCGAAAGGCGCGGTCCGCGTACGCCTCCTGCTCGAAGACGCGGAGCAGCACCTCGTAGGCCGCCCGGCGAGCGGGGCTGATCACGAGCGGCAGACGAAGATCGCCCAACCCATCACAGCCCGCTCCCAGCGCAGGTAGCGGTCGCGGGCGGCCGCGCCGCGGAGACGAAACTCCTCCGCCTGTGGATGGGCCGGATTCGCCGCGAGCCAGCGATCGAGCGTTTGCCAGTGGAGCGACTCGTAGCGATCCCAGTCGTCTGCGGATGACGCGATGAGCGAGACGACGCGCACGCCGGTCGACTCCGCGCGCTCGATGGTCTCCGGCAGCGGCTGCCAGTCCTCTTCGTCGGTCCGCGTGTTTGCGTCCGACTCCGGCTCGGGCGGCAGCGGCCGGCAGCGCCAGTACGGCTCGCCGACCCCGAGGAGCGGCGCCGCCGCACGGAGGCGCTCGAGCGTGGGGACGAGCCCGCCGTAGACGAACGTCGCACCGAGGCAGAGCGCGGCGTCGTAGCGGCCCAGCTCGAACGTTGCGGCGTCGGCCTCGACCAACTCGATCCGATCCTCGAGATCCGCCTGCCTGATGCGTTCCCGCGCGGCGGCGAGAAACTCGGGCGCGCGCTCGACACAGGTGAGCCGGCAGCCGAACTCCTGGGCGAGCACCAGCGCCGGCCCGCTGTGGCCGGAGGCGATGTCGAGGACGTGCGAGCCCGGCCCCAGGCCGAGCCGCTCGCCGAGCAGCCGGATCTTGTCCGCGCTCGTCGGATTTATGAGCTCGTGCTCCGACTCGACGACGGCGTGCCACCAGGTCATCTACGGCCTCGCAGGTACGCGTCGTACGCCATGCGGCGGCCGCCGGCGGGCTGCACCTCGAGCGGCTCGAACGCGCCGTCCTCCCCCACGCGCGCACGCCAGACGATCAGGTCGCCGAGGCGCGCGCCGATGTGGGGCGAGAGCGCCCGGACGCGGTTGACGAGCTCCTGCGCCGGAGCGTCCGGGTCGAGCACGCGGTCCGCCGGCCGGATCTTCTCGGCATACGTCACGCCCTCCTCCGGCTGCGGCTCGAACCGCGGCTCGTCGTGCGCGAGGACGTCGCCCAGGAGCTCGGCCGCGAGCTCGGCGGCACGCGCGTAGACCGCACCGGCGTCGTCCTCGGGCGCGATCGCAAAGGCGCGCCGCGCTGCGACCGGCCCGGCGTCGAGCGCCTCGACCGTGCGATGGATCGTGACGCCGGTCTCGTCGTCGCCGGCCAGGATTGCGCGCTCGACCGGGGCGGCACCGCGCCAGCGCGGCAGCAGCGAGGGGTGGACGTTGAGCCAGAGCGCCTGATCGAGCAGCTCGTTCGGGATCAGGAGCCCGTACGCGCAGACCACGACCGTGTCGGCTCCGAGCTCGACCGGCTCGTCGAGCCGCGCCGGCTGCGCCACCGGGATCCCGAGCCGCTCGGCCGCCTCCTTCGCCGGCGGCGACGCGACGCGGCGTCCCCTCCCACGCGGCTTGTCCGGCCGCGTCAGCAGCTGGACGACGTCATGCTCGGCGGCGAGCCGCCCGAGTACGTCGGCGCCGAACTCCCCGGTCGCGGCAACCGCGATCCGTCGCGCCATGCTCAGCCGATTACGATGCGCGGGCGCAGGCTTGCGAGCGCCTCGCGCCTCGCTTCGGGCGTCGTCCGGTCGAGGATCAGGACGCCGTCGAGATGGTCGGCCTCGTGCTGGGCGACGCGGGAGTACGGCTCTTCGAGCTCGTACCGCACCTCGGCCCCGTGCTCGTCCCGGCCCTCGATCGCGATCGTCGCGGACCGCTCGACCGGCAGGAGCACGCCCTGGATCGAAAGGCAGCCCTCGTCCTCGACCGTCGTCTCCTCGCCGCGCTCCACGATCTGCGGGTTCGCGAGCGCGACCGTCTCGTCCTCGGCGACCTGGAAGACGAAGAACCGCTGCAGGACGCCGACCTGGGTCGCGGCGAGCCCGATTCCGTTGGCGTCGACCATCAGCTGCTTCATCCGGTCGGCGAGCCGCCGCAGGTCGTCGTCGAACTCCTCCACCGGGCGGGCCGCCAGCTTCAGCGCCGCGTCGGGGTATTGGCGGATCTGCGCGAGCGCCACGCGCCGTCGCGCCTGCTGCTCGGCGTCGAGCTCCTCCTCCTTGATCTGTCCCTCGATCTCGCCCATCGCGCCGGACTGTACCCTCGCCGAGGTGGATCCCAGGACGGTGCGGGAGATCATGAGCCAGGGCGCGACGAAGCCCGAGACGCCGCAGGAACGCCGGGAGCGGGAGCTGCTCGAGGCCGATCTCACCGCGAGCCCGGCGCGCGGGACGCCGCTGCCGCAGCGGCCGCGCAACTTCCGCCCCGATCCGGCAGCGGGCGTGCAGGCGCTGGGCGGGCCGACGGCCTGGATGCGCCGGCTGCGCGCGATCGAGGACGCCGTCGAGCAGCACGAGCGCCGGCTCGGGGAGGCGTGGGGCGAGCTCGCCGTGGAGCTCGAAGACCCGGCGGACTTCGCGGCCGCCTGGCGCGAGCTCGCGGACAGCTGGAGCTTCGCCACGGTCAACGACCTGATCGGGCGGCACAACCGCAACTTCCCGGCCGAGGCGCGGCTGGCGATGGATCCGCGCACGCGCGACTTCGTCCGCGTCAACGGCCGCTCGTATCTGCGCGAGCCCCTCGATGCGGGTTGGATCCTCGACCGCTTCCCGGGCGACCGGGCCGCGGCCGTTTCGGGCTAGTCGCGGTTCTCGTGGTACTGCGAGGCGCCTTCGACCTTGTGGATCCACGGCTCTCGGCGCTTGATCCAGAGCTCCGCCTCGGGCCGCAGCTCGAACGGCGCGTCGTCGAGCGAGCCGAGCTGGATCTCGACCGCCTCCTCGCCGAGCAGGAACAAGCGCGAGCCGCACCGCGGGCAGAAGCTGTCTCCCTCGTACGTCGCGTACTCGCCGGTCGACTCGAACGCGTCCAGCCGCCACTGTCCGTAGATCGTGTAGGTGCTGCCCGATCGCTTCCGGCAGTCGGCGCAGTGGCAGCGTCCGACGTGGAACGGCTCACCGCGGACCGTGTAGCGCACAGCGCCGCAGAGACATCCTCCCGTGCGCATCACACGGATTGTGGATCGACGTCGACGACCGCGCTCAGTCCGGCGCGGCGCATCGCAGGCGCCGCGGCCGCGAGCAGCATCGCCGCCCGCGACGCGAGGGCACGCGGCCGGTCGGTCTTGCCGACGAGCTGAGTGCGGTGACGGCCGCGCAGCCTGAGCAGCGGCGCGGGGCCGAGCAGCTCGAACTCCGGCAGGCCGGCCTTCAGCTCCTCGAGCGCGCGAGTCGCGTCGGCAAGGTCCGGGCCGGAGACGAGCACCCGCACCAGGTGCCGGAACGGCGGGTAGCCGAGCACCCGACGCCGCTCAAGCTCGCCCGCGAGGAAGCCGGCGACGTCGTGGCGCGCGGCATGCTCGACCGCACGCGAGTCGGGCTGGAACGTCTGGATGAGGACGCGTCCCGGCGCGTCGCGGCCGCTGCGACCGGCGAGCTGGGTGAGGAGCTGGAACGTCCGCTCCTCGGCGCGGAAGTCAGGGAGGCCGAGCCCGGTGTCGGCGTCGACCACAGCTGCAAGCTCCACTCCGGTGAAGTGATGGCCCTTCGCGACCATCTGGGTGCCGACGAGGACGGCCCGCTCGGCGCGCGCGAACCGCTCGAGCGCCTCGCGGAGCTCCACCGGCTTCGCGACGGCGTCCGCGTCGAGCCGGATCCGCTCGAGCTCGGGCACGTGCTTCTCGAGCTCGCGCTCGAGCCGCTGCGTTCCGGCTCCGATCCGCGCGAGCTCGGCCGAGCCGCAGGCCGGGCACGTCTCGGCGGCGGGCTCGCGGGCACCGCAGTGGTGGCAGCGGAGCGTCCCGGCCCGAGCGCTGCCGAAGGAAGCGCGGTCTTCCGGCCGCGCGTCGGCGGCTTTGCCACCGACGCTTGCAGCTGCGTGCAGGGTGAAGGCCACGTCGCAGCTCGCGCAGCGGCGGGTGACACCGCACGCGCGGCAGTGGAGGGCCGGCGCGACGCCGCGCCGGTTGAGCAGCAGGATCGCCTTGCCGCCTCCTTCCGCGAGCCGACCGAGCTCGGCGAGGAGCGGTGCCGAAAGCGGGTAGCCGGTCTCCTGGCGCAGGTCGACGACCCGAACCGTGGGCAGCGGCGCCCCGAGCCGGCCGCCGAGCTCGAGCCGCTCGAGCGCGTGCCAGGACTCCGGCCGCGGCGTCGCCGACCCGAAGATCGCGACGGCTCCCTCGAGTGCGGCCCGCTTGGCGGCGACCGTGCGCGCGTCGTAGCGCGGATCCGACTCCTGCTTGTACGAGGCGTCGTGCTCCTCGTCGACGCAGATCACGCCGAGGGACGGGAGCGGCGCGAACACGGCCGAGCGAGCGCCGACCACGACGGTCGCCTCGCCCGCGACGATTCGCTCCCGCTCGTCCCTGCGCCCGGCCTCCGAGAGGCCCGAGTGGAGCAGCGCGACACGGTCGCCGAAGCGCGCGCGGAAGCGGCTGAGCGTCTGCGGCGTGAGCGCGATCTCCGGCACGAGGACGATTGCGCCGCGGCCGGCGGCGAGGGCGGCCTCGCAGGCGCGGATGTAGACCTCGGTCTTGCCGCTGCCGGTCGCGCCGGCGAGGAGGACGTTGCCTCCGCCGGTCGCCATGAGCGTCTCGATCCGGGCGAGCGCACGCTCCTGCGTCTCGGAGAGCCGCTCGGGCGCCGGCTCGGCGGCGAGGCCGGCCGTGCCCGTCACCTCGCGCCGCTCGCCGCGCCGCTTCGCCTGCTGCGGCGCGATCAGCGCGAGCGCGCGGGCCGGAGTCGAGCCGTAGTAGTCCGCGAGCCAGAGGGCGAGATCGACGAGCGCCGGCGGGAGCGTCTCGAGCACCCGCTCGGCGGCGACCGGCTCGACATCCGGCGGCGCCTCGGCATCGGTGTCGACGACGACCCCCCGGCGGCGAGCGTTGCCGAACATGATCGCGAGAACGGCGCCCTTGCCCACCTCGTCCCCGATCTCGTAGGTGAACGGCCGCGCGAGCGAGCGGGCACTGACGATCGGGTAGACGGAGGCGAGGCGAGACACGGGCAGCGAGCGTAGCCGCGGCCCTGGTCGGCTCCTCCCGTCGGGGTGATGCCTCCGGAGACAAAAATGCGACCATGAGGGCGAAAGCCAGGCAAGGAGGAGAGGAATGACCGACCAGGAAATCGCGCTCGGCCCCGTCGACTATCTGATCGTCGAGTGGCCCGCCGGGACGCAGCCCAACGGCGAGGGGCTCAAGGAGCTCGCCAATCTCACGGACCGCGGGCTCATCCGCGTGCTCGACCTCGTCTTCGTGACGAAGGGAGAAGACGGCGTGGTCGCCGGGCTCGCGCTCGCGGACCTCGACGCCGACGGCGAGCTCGACCTCGTGGAGTTCGAGGGAGCGTCGTCGGGGCTGATCGGCGAGGCCGACTACGACGACGCGGGCGGCGCGCTCGAGGCGGGCGCCTCGGCCGCGATCCTGCTCTACGAGAACCGGTGGGCGCGCGGGTTCGCCGAGGCCGTCCAAGCGAGCGGCGCGCAGCTCGTGGCCAGGGGAGGCATCCCCGGGGCCGACCTCGCCGAGCATGCCGAGTCACTCGACGCCACGAACGCGTAGAAAGGAGTCAGACATGCCATTGCTTCGAGGAGTCGCCCGCGTAGCCGTGATCTCGGGAACCGCAACTGCGGTCTCGAACCGTGTCTCCCGCCGTCAGGCGGACCGCTGGTCCCAGGAGGACCAGGGCCAGCCCCAAGAGCAGCAGTACCAGGAGCCCGCTCCGGCTCCGGCGGCGGCGCCTGCCGCCGACCCGTTGGAGCAGCTCAAGCAGCTCGGCGAGCTGAAGGCCGCGGGCGTCCTCACGGACGCCGAGTTCGAGGCGCAGAAGGCCAAGATCCTCGCCGGCGCCTGAGCCGTCGAGCACGAAGCCATTCCGGCCGCGCGCACGCTGGAGGCGCGGCCGGCGCGGCGCCTAGACGCCGGCGGCGGTCACGACGAAGTCCGTCGCGAAGCCGAGCAGGGCGCCGAGCACGAGCAGCCACATGATGAGGACCGGATTGCCGTACTTGCGGTTCACGGCGAACAGCTCCTGCACCACGTAGAGGATCGAGCCGCCGGCGACCGTGAAGAAGAGGACCGAGATCGCGTCGCTCGTCCACGCCTGCCCGACGACCGTGCCCAGGAACGTCGGCCCTCCGCCGATCAGGCCGAGCACCAGGATGAGCTTCCAGCTGGGACGGATCCCTTCGCCGCTCAGCGGGCCCATGATCCCGAAGCCCTCGGTCGCGTTGTGCAGGCCGAAACCGATGATCAGCGTCACGGCGAGGCTGATCTCGTTCGAGGCGGCGGCCTGGCCGATCGCGAGGCCCTCCCCGAAGTTGTGGACGCCGATCCCGACCGCGATCAGAAACGCGAGCCGGATGGCGGGATTCGACAGGTCAAACTCGCGGCGGGCCGCGAACTCGTCCACCGCGGCAGCCCCCGGCCCGACGAGCGGCGACGAGCGGCGGCCGGCGCGCCCCTTCATCCAGGCCTCGTAGTAGACGAGGCTCATCAGGCCGCCTACGAAGCCGGCGATGCCGAGCGCGGAGAGAGCGGCGAACCGGCTCCAGTCGTGCGCCTCCAGCGCGGTGTCCATCGGCTCGACCGCATTCGACATGACATCCCAGAAGAGAAAGACAAGGATCCCGGTTGCGAGCGCTGAGAGCCCGGCGCGCGTGTTCGCGCTCAGACCCCGGACCCTCCCGATCGGCAGGCCGAGGAAGATGGTGACGCCGGCGATGGCGCCGAGCAGGAGGATTTCGGGAGTACTCATCGTGTAAGGGTACCCTTACAGCTCAGCTGCGCGGCAATATAGGCGCGTGCCTGCTGCCGGCCACTCGGTGGACGAGTACCTCGAGACCATCTACTTCCTCGCGTTCCCGATCGGGGAGTACACGCCGCACGGCTCCGGCTCCCCTCCGCTCGCGTCTCGCGTCGCCGAGATGCTGCACGTCTCGCGCGCCTCGGCCGGCGAGATGCTGAAGCGGCTCGAAGCCGACGGGCTGATCGAGCGCGGCACGAAGAAGGAGGCGCTCCTCACCGAGACCGGCCGCGAGCGCGCCGAGCGCGTGGTGCGCAAGCACCGCATCATCGAGCGGCTGCTGACCGACTTCATGGGCTACACCGGCTACGAGTCGCACGAGCGCGCCGACGAGCTCGGCGACACGTTCAGCGACGAGATGATCGAGCGGATCGACGACAAGCTCGGCCACCCACAGCGCTGCCCGCACGGCTGGCCGGTCGACCCGGCGGTGGAGCAGGCGGAGAACGCCGAGCTCGTGCCGCTCGCGACGCTGCCGGCCGGGAAGCGCGCGACGATCATCCGCCTCGCCGAGCACGACGGCGATCTCCTGCACTGGTTCTACGACCAGGGTCTCGTGCCGGGGACGAGCATCCTCGTGCGCACCGCCGAGCCGGCGGCGGATCAGTTCACGGTCGCGATCGAGCAGGTCGGCGAGCGGGCGATCTCGGAGAAGGCCGCGGCCGGGCTGTTCGTCAGACCTTCGTAGCCGCCGCTCCGAGCCCCGCGGCCGCGCGGAGTGCCTCCGCGCGGTCGCTGCTCTCCCAGGTGAAGTCGGCGCCCGTGCGACCGAAGTGGCCGTACGCGGCCGTCTGCGCGTAGATCGGCCGACGCAGGTCGAGGTCGCGGAGGATGGCGGCCGGGCGGAGGTCGAAGTGCTCCCGGACGAGCTCCTCGATCCGCGGCACCGGAATCGCCTCGGTGCCGAACGTGTCCACGAGAACCGAGAGCGGATGCGCGACGCCGATCGCGTACGCGACCTGGAGCTGGCAGCGCTCGGCCAGGCCCGCCGCGACGAGGTTCTTCGCCACCCAGCGCGCGGCATACGCCGCCGAGCGGTCGACCTTTGTCGGGTCCTTCCCCGAGAACGCACCGCCGCCGTGCGGCGCGGCGCCGCCGTACGTGTCCACGATGATCTTGCGCCCCGTCAGCCCGGTGTCCCCCATCGGGCCGCCGACCACGAACTTGCCGGTCGGGTTGCAGTAGACGAAGTCGCGCCGTTCGAGCCGCTGCGCGTCGTAGAGGTCCTTCGGCAGGATCGGCTCGATCACGTGCTCGATCAGATCCGGCTTGAGCAGCGTGTCGCAGTCGAGGCCGTCGCGGTGCTGGGTGGAGATGAGCACGCGCTCGATCTCGACCGGCCGCTGGCGGCCGTGCTCGTCGAGCTCGTAGCGGACGGTGACCTGCGTCTTCCCGTCGGGGCGCAGGTACGGGAGGACGTCGGCCTTCCGCACCTCCGCGAGCCGGTGCGCGAGGCGGTGCGCGAGCATGATCGGCAGCGGCATCAGCTCGTCGGTCTCGTTGGAGGCGTAGCCGAACATCATCCCCTGGTCGCCAGCCCCCTCCCGGTCGAGCGGGTCGTGGTCGCCGCGCTGGCTCTCGTACGAGTCGTTCACGCCCTGGGCGATGTCCGGCGACTGCTCGTCGATCGCGACGACGACGCCGGCCGTGTCCGCGTCGAAGCCAAACTTCGCGCGCGTGTAGCCGATCTCGCGGATCTTGTGGCGGACGAGGCTCGGGATGTCGACATACGTCTCAGTCGTGATCTCCCCGGCGACGACGACGAGCCCCGTCGTGATCAGCGTCTCGCAGGCGACGCGTCCGCCGGAATCGTCGGCGAGGACGGCGTCGAGCACCGCGTCGGAGATCTGGTCGGCCATCTTGTCCGGATGGCCCTCGGTGACCGACTCCGAGGTGAAGGAAAAGGAGCGACTGGACATGCGCCGGAGGCTAGCGGACGGAGCCGGCGCCGCAGGCCGGTGGCAGCCACCCTTACGGGAGTGTGACGACCTCAGGCGCTTGGCGAAGCGGTGTAGAGCGGATTCGGGAGCCTTTCCGTCACAGCTCTGTGACGGTGGCTGCCACCGGTCTTCGCGTTACTCCTCGGTCGGCTCGCGGCCCATCAGGCCTGCGGCGAGCTCGGTCAGGCTGTGGCCGGAGAGGACGGCGCAGACGCCTTCGGTGATCGGGAGCTCGACGCCGAGCCGGTGCGAGAGGTCGCGCAGGGTCGGCGCCGTCGTCAAGCCCTCCACCGTCTGGCCGATCTCGGCGACCGCCCGTTCAGGCGTCAGTCCCTGCGCGATCAGCTCGCCGGCATGACGGTTGCGGCCGTGGCGGCTCCAGCACGTGACCACGAGGTCGCCGATTCCAGCGAGACCCGCGAAGGTCTCGGCCTTCGCACCCGCCGCCTCCCCGAGCCGCGCCATCTCGGCGAGGCCGCGCGCGATGAGCGAGGCCTTCGCGTTGTCCCCGAGCCCGAGCCCGTCCACGCCGCCGGCGGCGAGCGCGATCACGTTCTTCGCGGCCGCACAGAGCTCGACACCGATGAGGTCGGGATTGACGTAGGCACGGAAGAGGCCCGAGTTCAGCGCGTGCTGGAGCTGACCCGCGAGGAACCCGTCCTCGCTCGCGATCACCGCCGCGGTCGGCAGGCCCTCGGCGATCTCCTCCGCCATGTTCGGACCGGAGAGGACGGCGACCGAGCGGCCGCGAACCCGCGTGGAGAGGCGTTCGCCGGTCTCGGGGTCGAGCCCCTTCGCGAGGCTGAGCACCGGCGCGTCGCCCGGCAGCGCCTCGACGACTTCCGCGAACGCCCGGCTCGGCACTGCCGCGACGACGACGTCGACCTCGCCGGGAGCGTCCGCGAGCGCGACCGCCTCGGCTCCGCTCAGGTCGACGCCCTGGAGGTAGTGCGGATTCCAGCCGGCGCTCGCGATCGTCTCCGCCTGCTCACGCGTACGGCAGGCGAGTGTGACCTCGTGCCCGCGGTCGAGGAGAACGCGCGAAAACGCCGTGCCCCAGGACCCGGCCCCGACGACGAGGAACCTCACGCGAGGAAGGCTACGGCTTCGAGGGCCGGATGCAGAGCGCACCCAGGTCGATGCCGTAGACCGGCTGGTACAGCTGGCAGCCGATGCGGGCGGAGAAGAAGTCCTGGCTCGTACCGGTCGCGATCGCGGCCGCAGGAGCCTCGTCGCGCTCGAGCCGGTACTCGAGTCGGTTGGCTGCCAGGTACCGCTTCGCGCCCGACAGCCTCTCGATCGCGTGCAACTCGCGGTCGTAGGCGGGATTGTCGAAGTACGAGATGTCACTGCCTTCCGGCGAGCCGATCGTGGTGCCGTCGAAGATCTGGAGCAACTCCGCCGGATCCGTACCGCCGTCCCCAAAGCCGATGACGGCGAGGTCGAACGGCGCGCCGGGGCGTAGCCCGAGCCGCTGGTAGAAGACTCCCTCGGGGAAGAGCTTCACCTCGACGTCGATCCCGAGTGGCTTCAGCTCTCGCTTGATGAGCGCCGCCTCCTGCGGCCAGGGCGGCTGGGTGGCACCGTAGAGGACCGCGGTCGCGTCGATGTGACCCGCGAGCTGCTTCGCCTTCTTCAGATCGGGCCGGAGCGGGTAGAGGTGGAAGTTCCGCGCGTCGAGGGCCGACGGCGGGAAGAGGTCGCCGTTCGCCGCCCCGCCGCCGAAAACCGGGAAGAGAAACTTCCGCTCCTGCGCCGCCAGAGCCTCCCGGTCGATCGCGTAGTTGACGGCTCGTCGCACGCGGGCGCTCGCGAAGAGCGGCCGGCTGGTGTTCAGCATCAGGTACCGGACGCCGTTCGCCTCGCTTGCGAAGTACTGCTCGGGCCCGGCGTTGGCGGCGTGGCCGCCCGAGCCGTACTTCTTCGCCAGCGCTGTCGCGACAGAGGCGGGCAACCCGTCTGTTGCATAGTCCGCCTTGCCGCCCTCGATCTCGGTCACTGCGCGGGAAGGGTCGACTCCGATCGTGTACACGAACTGATTGAAAACGTGCGGGCGGTGGCCGTGAGCGGGGTAGTTCGGGTTGCGCTGCAAAACGAGCGATTGGCGCGGCGTGTACGACTTGATGTAGTACGGGCCGGCCGAGGGGATGGTGTTGAGCACCTGGTCCGGCGTGCCCGGCGGCACGGCGCAGGCCGTGCTCAGGGCGAGATTCGTGAGGAAGCCGCCGTCAGGATGCGTGAGCCTGATCGTGAGCGTGTTTCCTCGCGCGACGACACCCGAGAGCCCCTGCGCCTTGCCTGCGCGGTACCGCGCGTAGCCCACGATGTCGTTGTAAAACGCGGCACTGAACGACTTGAGGCGCGGGTTGACGACCCGCTCGATCGTCGACTTGAAGGTGGCTGCCGTGACGGGCGCGTTCGACGGTGGCGAGAAGCGGAAGCCGGGACGGATCCTGAACGTATACGTCGTCCCGCCGTCGGTCGGGGTCGGCACCGCCTCCGCGACCTCGGGCACCACGTGAGATCCCGCCGGGCCTTGCTTGTCCGGATACGTGACGAGGTTCGCGCAGGTCGCGTACAGGATCTGGAGATCCATGTCCACCGCCGGATCGAGCGGCCCGGGGTCGCGCTGGGCGGTGAGGTGGGCGGTGCCGCCGGTCGCCGGAGGACTCGGCGGAGGCGGAGCGACCGCGACCCAGATCCGGCCGCCGGCGAACGCGAGCGCATCCGGCGTTCCCCCGATCTGCTTCGTGCCTAGTAGCTCTCCCGAGCGTGGGTCGAGCCGCATGACCGTTCCGTCACCGGAGTTCGCGACCCAGATCGCGGTCGGCGTGGCGAGCAGAGCCGCCGGAGCGTTGCCCACGCCTTGGGTCGAGACCACCGCGTTCGTGTCGGGGTCGACGCGCACGACCGTATCGTCACCGGCGTTCGCCACCCAGACGCCCGCCGCGTTCACGGCGATCGCGGCGGGGCCGTGGCCCACGGGGAACGTCTCAGTGTCGAGGGTCGTCGGGTCGATCTGCGTCACCGTCCCGTCGGAGCTGTTGGCGACCCAGACCGAGCCGTCGCCTGCCGCGATCGCCGCCGGGTCGTCCCCGACGATCACGCGTACGACCGGCTTGGAAGCGGGATCGATCCGCGAGACGTAGCCGTCCGGATCGACGACCCAGATCGAGTCGAAGGCGGCGAGCGTCGGCACCTCGGTCGTCGCAGCGTACGAGGTGCCGGCAGGCGAGAGGGCCACCGACGAGAGCTTCGGCTGGTCCACGTCGTACGTGGGATCGATGGTCGAGACTGCGCCCGTACCGCTGGTCACCCACACCCTGTTCTTCGTCGCAGCGATCCCGACGGGCGTACTAGGGAGCGGAATCGCCGGGGCGGTCTTGCCCGACACGGGGTTGACGCGGGTCACGGTCCGATCACCGAGATTCGCCACCCACAGCGCACCCGCGCCCGAGGTCAGCGCAGCCGGCTGGGCGCCGACCGGAACGACCGAGGAGATCGAGCCGGAGGGATTGAGCGCGACGACCGAGTTCGGCGCTGCGCTCGCCTGCGAGGCGCCGCCGAGCGCGAGGAGCGCAACGATGACCGCGGCGGCAGCCGCCCCGGCGACGACTGCTGCCCCGAGTACGCGCCGCGAGCGGAGCCGCTGCCGCCACGCGACCCGCTGCGCAGCACGCTCGAGCTCGCCTTCGCGCCCCTCGAAGCCGGAGGCCTCGGCGGTCCGCAGAGGCGGGAACGACACCGGAAGGCCCGCGATCTCCAGCTGGAAGATCCGCTCCGGCCGCGGCAGGTCCTTCAGCGCGTGCTCACCGAGGTCGACGACACGGACGTCGTCCGGCAGGTCGTCCTCGACGAGGTCGCGGGTCGTGTTCGAAAGCAGCACCTGGCCGCCGTGGCCCGCAGCGCAGATGCGTGCGCCGCGGTTGACGCCCATCCCGACGTACCGCTCGCCGCCTACGAGCGGCTCGCCTGTGTGGAGCCCCATCCGCACCCGAACCGACACGCCGTCGGACCACGGCTCCGCCGCAAACGAACGCTGCAGGTCGACCGCCGCCGCGACCGCGTCGCGGGCTCTGGCGAAGACGACGAAGAACGCGTCGCCCTGCGTGTCGATCTCGTGCCCGTCGTACCGCTCGACCGCTGCGCGGATCAGCCGGGCATGGGCCTGGAGCACCTCGTCGTAGCGGTCGCGGAGCTGCCGGAGCAGTTGCGTCGACCCTTCGATGTCGGTGAACAGGAAGCTGACCGTGCCGGTCGGGCGCTCTGGCATCCCCCTGAGCCTGAACCCTGTTCGACCGCCGGTCAAGACTCGGCGCCGGTCGAGAGTTACGAACGGCGGACGAAGTCGATCGAGACCGGCACGCCCTCCAGGCCGAACCGTTCGCGCAGCCGGTTCTCGACCCAGTAGCCGTAGTCGCGCGTCACGAGCCCGGGGTCGTTGACGAAGAAGCGGAAGCGCGGCGGGCGCACGCGGATCTGGGCGCCGTAGAGGAGGTTGAGCCGACGGCCACGCGGCCCGCTCGGCGGCTGCCGCGCCTCGCGCAGCTCCGCGAGCGCGCGGTTCAGCTCGGGAGTCGGAACCCGCGCGACGTGCCGGTCGAAGAGCTCGGCCACGTGGTCGAGTAGCCGCTCGAGGCCGCGACCGGTGTGCGCGGAGACCGCGACGAACGGTGGCCGCTGGCGCAGACGTCGCCGCAGCTCGCCGCGAACGTCCTCGACGTTGATCGTCGTCTGGTCCCACTTCGAGAGGACGACGAGCGTCGAGCAGTCCGAGTGCCGGGCGACGTCGGCGACCGCGATGTCCTGCTCCACGATCCCCTCCGCCGAGTCGATCAGGACGAGCGCGACGTCGGCGCGTTCCGCGGCCTCGAGCGCACGCAGCTCGGAGTAGTACTCGATCCCCTGCCGGTGTCGCCGCTTGCGCCGCAGCCCGGCGGTGTCGATCAGGACGAAGGTGCGGTCGCCGCGCTCGAGCACGGTGTCGACCGCATCCCGGGTGGTGCCGGGGATCTCGCTCACGATCAGCCGCTCGCGGCCGAGGAGCGCGTTGACGAGGCTCGACTTGCCGACGTTCGGCCGGCCGAGGATCGCCACGCGGATCGCGTCGTCGGACAGCGAGGGCCGCCCCGGAGGCGCGAGCCGCTCGAGCTCGGCGACGATGCGGTCGAGCAGGTCGCCGCTGCCGGTTCCGTGCAGCCCCGAGATCGGGATCGGATCGCCGAGCCCCAGCCGATGTAGCTCGAGCACGAGCGGCTCCTGGGCCGGGTCGTCGATCTTGTTCGCGAGCACGAGCACCGGCTTGTGCGACTCGCGCAGGATCTGGGCCACCTCCTCGTCGCCCGGCGTCACGCCCGCTCGCGCGTCGACGACGAAGAGCACGAGGTCCGCCTCCCCCACCGCCTCGCGCGCCTGGTCCGCGATCGCTCGCGTCAGCGGCGTCCGGTCGGCAATGTCGACACCGCCGGTGTCCACGAGCACGAAGCGCTTGCCGAGCCACTCGCAGACGAGCTCCTTCCGATCGCGCGTCACACCCGAGGTCTCGTGCACGACCGCGGCGCGCGTCTCGGTCAGCCGGTTGACGAGCGTCGACTTGCCGACGTTGGGGAAGCCGACGATCGCCACCGCGCCCAGGAGAGGCGGAGGCGGCGGCGCGGGAAGCTCGCCCGCGTCGATCTCGTCGGCGTCGATCTCGTCCGAGTCGCTCACGCCGGCAGCGTGACGGGGCCGGCGCCTTCGCGCGTCGGCGGGACGGCATCGCGCGGCCGGCCCGCCTCGTGCAGGTCGCGCAGCCAGCTCCAGAGGCGGTGCAACTCGTCCTCGATCTGCTGCGAGGCCTCGCGGTATCCCTTGCCGCCGCGCGGCAGCCCTTCGAAGCGCATCGGCTCGCCCCAGGCGATCGAGACCGGCGCGAAGTTGCCCACTTTCCAGTTCTGCGAGCCGTGGACGGCGGCGCAGATCACCGGCACGTCCTCCTGCAGCGCGACCATCGCCGCGCCGGGCTGCACATGCCCGGGCACCCCGCTGCGCTGCCGCGTCCCCTCGACGAAGACGCCGAGCGTCTCGCCGTCGCGCACGACCTCTCGCATCAGCCGGACGGCTTCGCGGTCCGACTCGCCGCGCCGCACCGACAGGGTCCCGAACGTGCGGATGACCTCCCCGAGCCCGGGAACTCTGTGCGCTTCCACCTTCGCGAGGAAGTAGAGGTTGCGCTTGCAGACCCAGCCGACGCAGGGGATGTCGATCCAGCTGAAGTGGTTGAACGCCATGACGAGGCCGCCGCTGAGCGGGATCCGGTCGGTGCCGTAGGAACGGAGCCGGGTCGCAAGGGCCGCAGAGCCCCCGAGAACCGGGCGGCCGATCACCCAGGAGATGTCGTGTGCGTTCACGCTGCGGAGCGCTCGCGGACGAGCGACTCGATCCGATCGACGACGTCCTCGACCTCGAGGCTCGTGGTGTCGATCTCGATCGCGTCGGGTGCCGGCTGCATGCGCGCCGCGTCGCTCTCGTCGCGGAGACGGAGGTCGGTGGCGAGCGCGTCGGCGCCGATGCCGGGC
This sequence comes from uncultured Actinomycetes bacterium, assembly GCA_963796555.1. GTDB lineage: Bacteria > Actinomycetota > Thermoleophilia > Gaiellales > Gaiellaceae > Palsa-739. The sequence goes on from CAWCLZ010000006.1 coordinate 352,319, forward strand.
CGCTCGGCGACCCGCCGCTTCGCGCGCTCGGCGCGGTCGGCGACGAGGAACACCTTCACCTCGGCGCCCGGAGCGACGACCGTCCCGATGTCACGTCCCTCGATCACGACATCGCCGTCTCGCCCGAGCTCGCGCTGCCGCTCGCGCATCACCTCGCGCACGGGGTGATGCCGCGCGACGACGGGCACCATCCGGTCGATACGCGTCTCGCGGATCGAGGAGGTGACGTCGGTGCCGCCGATCCAGACGCGGTCGTCGTCGGTGAAGAGGACGGGCTGCTCGCGCGCGAGCTGCGCCAGCCCCTCGGCGTCGCCGAGGTCGAGCCCGCGCTGCATCGCCAGCCAGGTGAGCGCGCGGTACATCGCCCCGGTGTCGAGGTAGCGGAAGCCGAGGCGCTCCGCCAGTGCGCGCGCCACCGTGCTTTTGCCCGCGCCGGCGGGCCCGTCGATCGCCACAACCATCTCTTATCGCCTCGTCACAGAGTCCAGAAGCTCGTAGAAGCCGGGGAAGCTTATAGCTGCCGTGTCGGCGCCCTCGATCGCGACACCCTCACGCGAGGCGAGGCCTGCGACGGCGCCGAGCATCGCGATCCGGTGGTCGCCGCGGGCGTCGACCCGGCCGCCGCGCAGCCGCACGGGGACGCCCGTGACCGTCCAGCCGTCCGGCCGCGAGCGGATCCGAGCGCCGAGCGGCCGTAACCCGTCGGTGACGGCCTCGATGCGGTCGGTCTCCTTGACGCGGAGCTCGCCGGCACCAGAGACGCGCGTCTCGCCGCGCGCGTGCGAGGCGAGGAGCGCGATCAGCGGGAGCTCGTCGACGAGACCCGGCACCTCGCCGGCGCCGATCTCGGTCGCCACGAGCTCTGCCGACTGCACCTGCACCGACGCGACCGGCTCGCCGCCTGCACGGCGTCGCTCGAAGACCGAGACGCGCGCGCCCATCCGCCCCAGCACGTCGAGCAGCCGGGTGCGGCGCGGGTTGACGCCGAGGTCGTGGATCGTGACGTCGCTGCCCGGAACGAGCGCCGCGGCGACGAGCAACGGGGCCGCGGACGAGAAATCGCCCGGGACGTCGACCTCCTCGAGCCGCAGCGCCCCCGCGGGCTCGACCGTCACCGACGACGAGCGCCGGCGGACACGGACGCCGGCGGCCTCGAGCATGCGCTCCGTGTGGTCGCGGGTCGGAATGCGCTCGACGACCGTCGTCGGACCCTCCGCGTTGAGGGCGGCGAGGAGGATCGCGGACTTCACCTGCGCGCTCGCCACCTCAGGGTCGAGCTCGAGCCCACGCAGAGCGCCGGAGCCACGAACGACGAGCGGGGCATGGCCGTCGGTCGTCTCCACCTCGGCCCCCATCCGGCGCAGCGGCGCCGCGACACGCTCCATCGGCCGCGGGGTGAGCGACTCGTCGCCGGTCAACGTGAACTCGCCCTCCTGTCCGGCCAGGGCGCCGGTCAGCAGGCGCATCAGCGTCCCCGCGTTGCGGCAGTCGACCGAGCCGGCATGCAGGCCGCGGAGGCCGGAGCCCTGCACGACGAGCTCGTCGTCGGCGATGTCCTCGATCTCGGCGCCGAGTGCGCGCATCGCGTCGACCGTCGCCTGCGTGTCACCGGAGCGGCCGAAGCCGTGCACGCGCGTCTCGGCCTCGCCGAGCGCGCCGATCAGGACCGCGCGGTGCGAGATCGACTTGTCCCCGGGCACGACGACGTGCCCGACGAGCGCGACCGCCGGCTCCACACGCACTAGTGCCCCGCCCGGCCATACTCGCCGGCCTCTGGCCCGCGATCACGCGGCGCGCTGCCGCGTCCTCGGTCACCCCGATAGGAGCCGCTATCGGGGCTCCCTGCGTCCTTGCATCGCTTGGTGCTCGCGACCCAGAGACGGGGCAGCATGACCGGACGAGGCACTAACCGATCGTGCGGCCCATGAGGGACGCGAGCGCGCGGATCTCGTCGGAGAACTCGCCGAACTCCGAGGTCGGGATCTGCTGTGCGGCGTCGCACAGCGCCTCCTCGGGTCGCGGGTGCACCTCGACGATGATCCCGTCGGCACCCGCCGCGACGGCCGCCCGCGCGAGCGGCAGGACGAGGTCGCGCCGGCCCGCCGCATGGGACGGGTCGACGATCACGGGCAGGTGCGTCTCCTGTTTGAGCACGGGGATCGCGCCGATGTCGAGCGTGAACCGGGTCGCCGTCTCGAACGTCTTGATCCCGCGCTCGCAGAGGATCACCTCGGAGTTGCCCTCCTTGACGATGTACTCCGCGGCCATCAACAGGTCCTCGACCGTCGAGGAGAGCCCGCGCTTGAGCAGGACCGGCTTCGGCGCGCGGCCGACCTCGGAGAGCAGCGAGAAGTTCGACATGTTGCGGGCGCCGATCTGGATGACGTCCGCCGCCTCGACGACCTGTTCGACGTGGCGCGGGTCCATGAGCTCGGTGACGAGCGGCAACCCGGTCTCGGCGCGCGCCTCCTTGAGGATCTCGAGCGCCTCTTCCCCGAGCCCCTGGAACGCGTATGGCGACGTGCGTGGCTTGAAGGCGCCGCCGCGGAGCATCGTCACCCCCTCGGCCGCCACCGCTCGCGCCGTCTCGAGTGTCTGCTCCCGCGTCTCGACGGTGCACGGCCCGGCGATGAAGCCGAAGTAACCGTCGCCGATCCGCCGGCCGCGCGCCTCGATCACGGTGGGATCGGGCGACAGCTCGCGCGAGACGAGCTTGTACGGCTTGAGGATCGGCAGCACCTGCTCGACGCCGGCGAAGCCCTCGAGCGGCAGCGCCGCGAGCAGCTCGCGCTCGCCGATCGCGCCGATCACCGTCGCCTCGCGGCCGGGCGTGACGAGCGCCGAGCAGCCGGCCTCGTCGAGCCGCGCGACGACCTCGTCCACCTGATCCTGGGTGGCGCTCGCCCCCATCACGATCAGCAGCTCGGGTGCGCCGGTGATTGCCATCGAAGTAGCTTAGGCAGAATCCCCTTCCATGGCCGGTGACGCCGATACCACTCCGACACCAAGAGACGCCGAGCCGCGCGTCTTCTCGGGCATTCAGCCGACCGGACGGAAGACGCTCGGCAACTACAGCGGGGGCTTCCGCCAGTACGCCCGGACGCAGGAGACGCATGACGGCTTCTTCTGCATCGTCGACCTGCACTCGATCACCGTCGAGTACGACCCGGCGGAGCTGCGCGAGTCGACGCTCGACCTCGCGGCGATGCTCTTCGCGACCGGCCTCGACCCCGAGCGCTCGACCGTCTTCTGCCAGAGCCACGTGGTGGCCCACGCCGAGGCGGCCTGGCTGCTTTCGGCTGTCGCCAGCTACGGCCAGTTGGGCCGCATGACGCAGTTCAAGGAGAAGTCCGACCGCCATGAATTCATCTCGGCCGGGCTGTTCACGTACCCCGTGCTGATGGCGGGCGACATCCTGCTCTACCAGACCGATCTGGTGCCGATCGGCGACGACCAGCGCCAGCACCTCGAGCTCGCCCGAGACATCGCCGAGCGCTTCAACTACCGCTACGGCGAGACGTTCCGCGTGCCCGACGGGCAGTTCCCCGAGGTCGGCGGGCGGATCATGGACCTGCAGGATCCGACGAGCAAGATGTCGACGACGCTCTCCTCCGAGCAGGGCGCCGTCTACCTGACCGACTCGCCCGACGCGATCCGCAAGAAGTTCAAGTCGGCCGTCACGGACTCCGGCCGCGAGGTGCGCCACGACCCGGAACAGAAGCCCGGCGTGTCGAGCCTCCTCGAGATCATGAGCGTCGCCACCGGCGAGCCGGTCGCCGACCTCGAGCAGCGCTTCGACGGCGCGGGCTACGGCGACTTCAAGGAAGCGGTCGGCGAGTCGGTCGTCGCACTGCTGACGCCGATCCGCGAGCGCTTCGAGGCGCTGCGCGCCGACGAGCGGGAGCTGCAACGGCTGCTCGCGGTCGGCGCGGAGAAGGCGCGGCGCGCGAGCGAGCCGACGCTCGAGGCGATGTACGAGCGCATGGGCTTCGTCAAGGCCGAGGCCGGCCGGTTGTTCGGCGCGGCGCGCCCACGCGGTTTGTAAATCTCCGGCAAGCGGGGTTCACAGCTTCGTTTCGGATGCGTCACCACGGCGATGCCCACGCCGTGGCTCGTCGCAGGGAAGCTCGTCCCGCAACTGCGGAACGGACTCAACCGCAACCAGAGGGGGAACACATGAGGAAGCCAATCGCTCTCGCGGCGATCGTCGGCGCGCTTGCTGCGGTCGTCGCACTCGTCGCGGTCCAGGTGGCGGGCGCGTCCGGCCACGGCGCAGCCGGCCCGCCGCCGCCCGGCCCGAAGCGGTCGTGCTCGCTCGGGCGGCACGGACAGATCAAGCACGTGATCTATCTCCAATTCGACAACGTGCACTTCGCCTCAGACAGGTCGAACGTCGCGGGCGACCTCGTGCAGATGCCGCATCTCTTCAACTTTCTGAAGCAGGACGGCACGCTCTTCACGAACGACCACACGATCCTGATCTCGCACACCGCAGGCGGGATCACCAGCTCGCTCACAGGCCTCTACCCCGACCGCATGGGGCAGACCTCGTCGAACAGCTACGACGCTTTCGACTCGAGCGGCAAGCCCAACTTCACGAGCTCGTTCAAGTACTGGACGGACCCGGTCGGTGTTTCGGGGGACAACCTCCCGAACATGGTCACGGACGGCCAGAAGACGACGCCCGCGCCGTGGGTGCCGTACACGCGCGCCGGGTGTGACGTCGGCGGCGTCGGCACCGCGAACATCGAGCTCGAGAACACCTCGACCGCCCCCGGCGGCGACATCACGAAGGTGTTCGGCAATCCCTCGCCGCAGGCGACGGAGGCGAACAGCGACTCGCAGGCAGCGCAGACCGACTTCGTCGGCATCGCCGTCCACTGCTCGCAGTCGCCGCGAAGCGTCTGCGCGAACAACCCGAACGCGGAGCCCGACCTGCTGCCGGATGAGCCGGGCGGTTACACGGGCTTCGACGGCCTGTTCGGGGCGAAGTACGTCGACCCGGCGGTTGCGCACGGCAGCCCATGCGTCGCCGACACGAGCGGCAACCCGATCACCGACCCGGTCGGCCGCTGCGGCTTCCCGGGCTTCGACGGGATGCTCGCCAAGAACAGCCTGGGCTACGTCGCCGCGATGCAGGAGAACGGCGTCCCGGTCACCTACGCGTACATCTCGGACGTGCACGACCTGCACGTGCCCACGCTCTCGACCGACTCGTACTCGAGCTCGGCGACGGGTCCGGGCGAGATCGCGCACGAGCAGCAGCTCAAGGACTACGACACCGCGTTCGAGAACTTCTTCCAGAACCTCCAGCAGCACGGCATCAACAGGGGCAACACGCTGTTCGTGGTCACCGTCGACGAGGGCGACCACTTCGCCGGCGGCGTCGGCACACCACAGCAGGGCTCGAACAACCTCATTTACGACCACCGCACGTGCACGGTCATGACGGCCTGCCCGTCGAACCAGCTCGGCGAGGTCGACGTGAACCTCTCCTCCGGGACCGGCGTGCTGCCGGCCGGCGAGCCCTCGTTCGACATCCACTTCGACGACGCCCCGACGGTCTATGTGAACGGCCAGCCGCCGCGGGACAACGCGGGCGTGCGGAAGCTGGAGCAGGACCTGGGGAGCCTGACGCTGCCCGATCCGTACGTGAACAACGGCCAGCCGGTGCCGGCGGCGGATCAGCTGGCCGACACCGTGGAGGAACAGACCCTCCACATGGTCAACTCCGACCCGGCCCGGACGCCGACGTTCACGATGTTCGGCAACCCGGACTTCTTCTTCCAGCTGAGTAACTGCAGCGGGGTCAAGGAGTGCGTGGCGCCGGGGTTCGCCTGGAACCACGGCGACGTGCAGCAGGAGATCGGCAACACGTGGGTCGGCATGGTCGGGCCCGGGATTGCCAAGGGCCGGGTGAACTCGACGACCTGGACCGACCACACGAACGTCCGCCCCACGATGCTCGCACTGCTCGGGCTGAAGGACGACTACACCGACGACGGCCACGCCCTCGTGCAGGCGTTCGACAAGCCCGCTCTCCCGAAGGCGCTCGACGGCCAGAAGATCGCCGACCTCGAGCAGGCCGACGACCAGGTGAACGCGCCCTTCGGCCAGTTTGCGCTGGCGACGCTCGCCACGTCGACGAGGGCCCTCAAGAGCACCGACACCACGGAGTACAACAACCTCGAGGACGACATCACCAACCTGACCGGACAGCGAGACACGCTCGCGGGCCAGATCAGATCGGCGCTGTTCGATGCGGCATTCAACGGCACTCCGATCTCGAACTCGCAGGCTCAGAGCTGGATCGATCAGGCGAACTCGCTGATCAGCCAGGCGCAGGCCTTGCCGCACTAGTAGTTAGTCGCAGCTGCTCTACCTCGGAGGGCTCGAGCTCCCGGCACGCGCCGGGCTCGAGCCCTTCGAGCGTCAGCCCCGCGTAGCCGCTGCGGTGGAGCCGCGTGACCGGATGGCCGACGGCGGCGAGCATCCGCTTCACCTGGTGCTTGCGTCCCTCGTGGAGGACGAGCTCGACCTGGCCGGCGCCGAGGCGGCGGGCGCGCGCCGGAGCCGTCGGGTCGCCGTCGAGCTCGATCCCGTCGCGCAGCCGTTGCAGGGCGTCGTCGTCCGGTTCGCCCTCGACTTCCGCGACGTACGTCTTCTCGACGCCGTAGCGCGGGTGGGCGAGCCGGTGTGCGAGCGGGCCGTCGTTCGTGAGCAGGAGCGCGCCGGTCGTGTCCACGTCGAGCCGCCCCACCGGGACGACGCGCGGCTCCCCCAGGACGAGCTCGACGACGGTCGGCCGCCCTTGCGGGTCGCGCGCCGTGGTGACGACTCCGGCCGGCTTGTGGAGGAGGACGTACCGGAGCCGCTGCCGTTCCACCTCCTGCCCGTCGACCTCGACGCGGTCTTGCGCGCCGACAACGGTGTTGAGCTGTCCAGGCTCGCCGTTCACCGTGACGCGACCGGCCTTGATCAGCTCGTCCGCGCGGCGGCGCGAGGCGACTCCGGCTCTGGCGAGGAACGCGTTCAATCGCATCCTGAAAAGATAGGGGCGTGCCGCAGTACATCTCGCTCATCCGCTGGACATCACAGGGGCGGCTGGGCCTCCCGGCCTGGCGGGACCGGATCGAGGACGGCGAGCGGGAGATCGAGGAGGCCGGCGGAAAGCTCGTCGGCGTCTGGGTGACGCTCGGCCGTTACGACGTCGTCGAGGTCTTCGAGGCCCCCGACGACGACACGGCCCTGGAGATCGTCACGAAGCTCAGCCACCATGGCGCCGAGCAGACCGAGACGCTACGCGCCTTCACCCGCGGCGAAGCCGAAGACATCATCAAGAAGCTCTGACGAAGCGGCGAGGCTCGCGTTGCGAGGACGGCACGGCGGCTGCCACCGTGACGTGGGTGTGCCGCAGCGTTAAGCCGAACGCTGCTCGGCTACCGCGTGCAGTCGGTCACGGATCTCTGCCGTGTCCGTGCCGACATCGTCGAGACGCGGTAGCTCCGAGAGGCTCTCGAGCCCGAAGACGCGCTCGAAGAGCGGCGTGGTGCGGTAGCGGACTGCTCCACCGGCGGCGTGGTCGCGGCCCGCCTCGGCGATCAGGCCTCGCTCGAGCAGGTTCGCGACGGCGGAGTCGGCTGCGACACCGCGGATCCGGGCGATGTCCGGCCGCGTGCAGGGGCCGAGGTACGCGACGATCGCGAGGGTCTCGAGCGCAGCCTGGGAAAGGTTCCGCTGCGCCGGCCGCTCGAACAGGCGCGCACACGCAGCGGCCTCCTCCCGCCCCGCGCGGAACGCCCAGCCGCCGGCGACGTGCTCCAGCACGATCCCGCTCCGCTCCTCCGCGAAGCGCTCGCCCACGAGACGCAGCGCGTCCTCGACCCGCTCCGGATCGTCGTCGGCCGCGGCCGCGAGCTCCTCGACCGAGAGCGGCGCCGAGGCGACGACGAGCAGCGCCTCGAGCGTCCGCGCGAGCTTGTCGAGCGGATCTGCGGGAATCAGGCGGAGCGGACGGTCCATGCAGCGGTCCTTTCGGTTTCGGCGTTGTTCTCCTGCGCGACGCGGGTGATGCGGATCGGCGCGAACGGCGCCGCCTGCTCGATCGAGAGCTCGCCGGCGCGGCGGAGCTCGAGCACGGCGAGGAAGGCCGACGCCTGCTCGAGCCGCGTCATCTCCCCCACCTCCGCGTCGAAGTCGAACCGCGAGCGCCGGCGGAGGAGCGCGCGGAAGCGCTCGAGGAACTGCGAGACCGGCGGGAAGCGGAGGGCCATGTGCGCGAGCGAAACCTCGGGCGGCTCCTGCGCGAGCACGCCGAGCGCCCGCGCGAGCGCCCCGGGATCCTGCGGCGCGAGCGGCGTCTCGACCTTGGGCGCGAGCGGCGCCGGGCCGAGCCGGAAGTAGCGGTCGCCCTCGTCGGCGAGCCGTTCGCGCAGCCAGAGGGCCGCCTCCTTGGCCCGCCGGTACTCCGCGAGCCGCCGAGCGAGCTCTTCCGCCGCCTCTTCGGGATCGAGCTCGGCGAGCTCGGCGGCCTCGTCGGGGAAGAGACCCCGTGCCTTCAGCTCGAGGAGCGCGGCGATGAGCACGAGGAACTCGCCGCACGCCTCGAGGTCGAGCTCCTCCCGCTCGGCGAGCCGTTCGAGGAACGCGGTCACGATGCCCGCGAGGTCGACGTCGCGCAGATCGAGCTCCTCCTTGAGGACGAGCGCCAGCAGCAGGTCGAAAGGTCCCTCGAACGCGTCGAGGTCGAGCTCGAGCTCCCGGACGATCACGCCCCGGACCCTAGAGGCGTTACCGGACGCGGCCCTTGGGGACGGCCATACGCGGCCCGGCCGGCACCGGCCGCGGCTTCTGCTCCGGCTTGTCCGGCTGATCGGGCTTCTCGGACGGGTCGTGGAAGAACTGCCACCACACGAAGAAGCCGACCGAGAGGATCCAGACCCCGAGCGAGACCCAGAAGTTGACCCGCATGTGCAGGAAGTAGTTCGACGGGTCGATCCGCAGAATCTCCTCGAACGTGCGGAAGGTCGTGTACCAGGCGACGTAGAGCGCGAAGAGCCCCGGCCGCTTGATCGTGAAGCGCCGGTCGATCCAGAGCAGGACGCCGACTCCGATCAGGTCCCAGACGAACTCGTAGAGGAACGTCGGCTGGTAGGCGGCCGCGCCCTGATAGCGCGCCAGGATCCCGGACTGGTGGGCGGAATCGATCTTCAGGCCCCACGGGAGCGTCGTCGGCCGGCCGTAGAGCTCCTGGTTCCAGTAGTTGCCCCAGCGGCCGATTCCCTGGGCGAGCAGGATCCCCGGCGCGACGGCGTCCATCATCAGGGTCACGCTGTTGCCCGACCGTTTGACGACAATCGCGCCGGCGAGCAGGCCGAACGGGATGGCGCCCCAGATGCCGAGGCCACCGTCCCAGACGGCGGCGAAGCCGTACCAGTGCGCATGGATCGCCGAGTCCTGGTTCCAGCTTGTGAGGTCGTGGTAGAGGCGCGCGCCGACGACGCCGGCGATCACTCCCCAGAGCGCCATGCGGAAGACGAGATCCCAGTCGCCTCCCCAGCTCACCCAGCGGCGTCCGGTCAGCCAGATGCAGGCTGCGATGCCGAGCAGCAGCATCACGCCGTACAGGTGCAGCGTCAGCGGGCCGAGGCTGAAGGTGCCGTTCGAAGGAGAGGGGATGTAGCCGAGGACGACGCCGGTCACGAGCACGCATTGTGCCCGCGCCGCCCGGTGACCGTCAGGTCAACCCAGGATCCGAAACGCGAGCTCGGGCGGGCAGCCGCGCCGGACGAGCTCGATCGCCTCGTGGAGATCGACCTCCAGGCGAGCCGCGAGCGCGACGGCGTCGTCGCCCGCGAAGCCCGCGCGCATGAGCTCGGCGGTGCGCCACCGCTCCACGCGGTCGAGTTCGGTCTCGATGATTTCGTGTGCCGTAGTCATCCGCAGTGTCCGTCTCTCACTTTCGGGAATCTGCGACGAATGGATCTCCCCCTCCGGGGGGATTTCTGCAGTACATACGGCCCTCGAACGGGCTACTGAACGGCCGCTGCGCCGAGCAGGTGGCGCACGGAGGCGAAGAAGTCCGGCTGCGGGTCGACGCGGTACTCCGGGCCGAGCTCGAGGAGTTTCGGCCCGAGCGAGGTGACGAGATCGACGTACACGGGCGCTTCGCCGGGGAAGTCGCGGACGACGCCCGCCAGCTCGCGGATCACGCCCGCCGGGGCGCTGCGCGCGTCCACCTTGAGCCGCACCTCGCGCCGTTCGGGCACCGCCTCGAACGCGGTCACCTCGAGCGCGATGAGCTTCGTCTCCCCTTGCTGCTTGTGGTCGACGCGTCCCTTGACGACGAGCACGGCGTCCTCGACGAGCAGCGCACGCGCCGCGGCGTAGGTCGAGTTGAAGACGACGACCTCGACCGAGCCGGCCAGGTCCTCGAGCTGGACGAAGGCCATCGGCTCGCCCTTCTTCGTCGTCGTCGTCCGCAGCCCGGCGACGATCCCGCCCGCGAGGACTGTCTCGCCCTCGCGCCGCCGCTCGAGCTCGTTGAGCGCGCAGTCGGTGCGCCGCCGCAGCTGGTCGCGGACGGCGCTGAGCGGATGCTCGGAGACGTAGAGGCCGAGGCTCTCCTTCTCCAGCCGCAGCAGCTCGGACTTCTCGAACTCGCCCTCCGGAATGGTCGCGTGGTGGCGCGCCGAGGCCGCGGGCTCCTCGCCTAGGTCGAAGATCGAGGCCTGGCCGAGCAGCCGGTCCTGCTGCTGCTTCTGGCCGTAGGAGAGCGCGTCCTCGAGGACGTGGAGCATCCCCATCCGCGAGGCGCCGGTCGAGTCGAGCGCGCCGCTGGAGACGAGCGACTCGAGCGAGCGCTTGTTCGCGACCGAGGGATCGACGCGCTCGGTGAAGTCCCAGATCGAGGCGAAAGGCCCGCCCTCCTCCCGCGCCGCGACGATCGCGCGGCACGTGGCCTCGCCGACGTTCTTCACGGCGTTGAGCCCGAAGCGGATCTTGCCCTCGACGACCGCGAAGTCGACCTGCGACTCGTTCACGTCCGGCGGCAGCACCTCGATCCCGAGCTCGTCGCAGGCGGCGACGTAGAACGGCACCTTGTCCTTCGTGTTCATCACCGAGGAGATGAGCGCGGCCATGTACTCGCGCGGGTGGTTCGCGCGTAGCCAGGCGGTGCGGTACGAGATCAGCGCGTAGCAGGCGGCGTGCGACTTGTTGAACGAGTAGTCCTGGGCCTGCTCCATGTCCGCCCAGAGCTGCTGGGCGACGCCGGCCGCGGTGCCGCTCGCGGCGCACCCCTCGAGGAACTTGCTCTTGAGGGACGCCATGAGCGAGTGGATCTTCTTGCCGATCGCCTTGCGCAGGTCGTCGGCCTCGGCGGGCGAGAAGCCGGCGATCTGCTTCGCGATCTCCATGTACTGCTCCTGGTAGATGCAGATGCCGTACGTGGCGGCGGTGATCGGCTTCAGCCGCGCGTCCGGGTAGGTGACGGGCTCCTTGCCGTTCTTGCGGCGGGCGTAGACCGGGATGTAGGCCATCGGGCCGGGCCGGTAGAGCGCGCCGATCGCGATCAGGTCGTCGAAGACGGTCGGCTTGATCGAGCGCAACGCCTCACGCATCCCGGAGCCCTCGAACTGGAAGACGCCGATCGCCTCGCCGCGCCCGAGCATCTCGTAGGTCTTCTTGTCGTCGAGCGGGATCGTCGAGATGTCGAGACCGGGGACGAGCTCGACGGCCTTGTCGATCACGTCGAGGTTGCGAAGGCCGAGGAAGTCCATCTTGAGCAGGCCGAGCTTCTCGATCGTGGTGCCGTCGAACTGGGTCACGATCTCCTGGTCGGAGCCCTTCTGCTGCAGCGGCACCGTGTCCATCAGCGGCTCGGCGCCGATCACGACGGCTGCGGCGTGGATCCCGTCCTGCCGGGTCAGGCCCTCGAGCGGGAGCGCCAGCTCGACGATCTCCTTGGCGACCGGATCGGCGTCGATCTCGCGGCGCAGGTCGGCGCCCGGCTTCAGGCACTGGTCGAGCTTCTGGCCCGGCCCTTCCGGGATCAGCTTCGCGATCTTGTCGACGACGCCGTACGGATGCTCGAGCACGCGGCCCGCGTCGCGTACCGCGGCGCGGGCGGCCATCGTGCCGAACGTGATGATCTGCGCCACGCGGTCGCGGCCGTACTTCTCGCGCACGTAGTTGATGACGCGGTCGCGGCCGGCGACGGCGAAGTCGATGTCCATGTCGGGCATCGACTTGCGGCCCGGGTTGAGGAACCGCTCGAAGAGGAGGTCGTAGCGGATCGGGTCGAGGTCGGTGATCTCGAGGCTGTAGGCGACGATGCTGCCCGCCGCGGAGCCGCGGCCCGGGCCGACGCTGATCCCGTTCCGCCGCGCGAAGCCGACGAAGTCGGCCACGATCAGGAAGTAGTCGGAGAAGCCCATCTCCTTGATCGTCTTCAGCTCGAACTGGAGGCGCTCGCGCAGCTCGGGCGAGACCGTCCCGTAGCGCTTCTCGACGCCCTTCTCGCAGAGCTCGACGAGGTACTCGAAGGCGTCGCGGCCGTCGGGCGTCGGGAAGTGCGGGAGCAGGATCCGGTCGAGCTCGATCTCGACGTTGCAGCGCTCGGCGACCTCGAGCGTGCGGCGCAGCGCGTCCTCGCGGCCGGGGAAGTCGGCGGCCATCTCCTCGGGCGTCTTGAAGAAGAACTGGTCGGTCTCGAAACGCCAGCGGTTCGGGTTCTTGAGCGAGTCGCCCGACTGGATGCAGAGCAGCGCCTCGTGCGACTGCGCGTCCTCGTGGCGGAGGTAGTGGACGTCGCCGGTAGCCACCGTCGGCAGGCCGCGCTTCTCCGCCAGCTCGACGAGCTGCGGGTTGATCCGTTGCTGGATGTCGAGGTGCGCGTTCTGCAGCTCGACGTAGACCGAGTCGCGCCCGAAGACCTGCTCGAGCCGGTCGAGCTCGGCCTCGGCGTCGGTGCCTCGGTTCTCCTCGAGCGCCTTGCACACCCGGCCCGAGAGGCAGCCCGAGAGCGCGATCAGGCCGGCGCCGTGCCGCTCGAGCAGCTCCCAGTCGACGCGCGGCTTGTAGTAGTAGCCCTCGAGGTAGCCGAGCGAGGAGAGCTTGATCAGGTTCCCGTAGCCCTCGTTCGTCTCGGCGAGGAGGGTGAGGTGCGCCTGCCCCTTCTGCTGGACGTGCCGGTCGTCGGTGACGTAGACCTCGCAGCCGAGGACGGGCTTGACTCCCTCGTCCCGCGCCGCCTTGTAGAGGTCGACCGCTCCCGCGAGCGAGCCGTGGTCGGTGAGCGAGACGGCCGGCATCTCGAGCTCGGCGGCGCGCTTCGCGAGGTCCGGGATCCGGCAGGCGCCGTCGAGGATCGAGTACTCCGAATGGACGTGGAGGTGGACGAAGGGCGCTTCGGGCACGGGGAGTCGATCGTACTCGGCGTTCCGGCGGACAGCGGTCTCGCCCTTGGCAACGGCGTGCGAGAGGTTTACGATCGGGGTCACCATGACGACGAGGTCGAAGCAGGTCGCTGCAGCCACGCTCGTCGCAGCGTTGGTCGCGCTCGCGGCTGGCTGCGGCGGCGGAGGCACGAAGAGCCCGTCCTCGACGCTGTCCACGACCGCCACGATCAAGCTCCCGGCGACGACCTCCAGCAGTTCGGGCTCGCCCAGTTTCGCGAACGCGAAGAACTGCCAGGACCTGGCCGGTCTCGCGGCGAAGGCAGCGGCCGCAGTCGAGGCGTCGGGGAACTCGACGAATGCGCTCCAGACCGAGGCGACCGAGCTGCAGGCCTTGGCGAAGGCAGCCCCCTCCGACATCAGCGGCGACTTCCAGACGTTCGCGACCGCGTTCACGGGCTTCCTCCATACGCTCCAGAGCTCCGGCTACAAGCTGGGCTCGACGACGCCGCCGACGGCGGCGCAGGCCGCGGCGTTCGCGGCGGCTGCGAAGTCGTTCGACACGCCGAAGCTGAAGCAGGCAGAGCAGCATCTGAGCGCCTGGGCGCACCAGAACTGCAAGGGCGTCGGCGGGTAGATCCCGCCGCCTCGATTCCTCAACGGCCTCCCGTCGAGGGGCGACCCGGTGCGACACTCCGTTCGTGAACCGGAGCCGTCTCGTTCCCCTCGCTCTCGCGGTCACGATGCTGCTCGCGGTCGTCGCGATCGCGGCCCGCGGGCGGCCGCTCGACTCGTCCGGCGGCGGCAGGGGTGGGTTGCCGCTGGCGTTCTGGGACTACACCCTCACCACGGTTCTCATCGTCGCGGCGGTGGCCCTGATCGCCTTCCTCGTCGTTGCCACGCTCTTCGTCCGCAAGTCCCCGGGCAAGCCGCGGGACTACTTTCAGCGTCACATGCTCCGGACGATTGCCGGCTTCACGCTCGTCGCGATGCTCGGAATCGTCCTTGCGCGGCACCACGCGTTTTCGCACTTCCACCTCCCTCCCGAGCAGGTCCAGCTTTCTCCGACCCATCCGGGCGCGGGCGGGCACGCGGGCACCGCGACGCGTGCCCCTCGACTCCGCTGGAACGAGGTCGCGATCGTGCTCGGCCTCTTCCTCGTCGTGGCGGCGATCGTCGGGACGCTGCGCGCAGCCCGCGGCCCGCGGCTTTTCCGGCCACAGCCGGCGGGGCCGGAAACGCTCGCTGCAGCGCTCGATCTGTCGCTCGACGATCTGCGCACCGACCCCGATCTCCGCCGGGCGATCATCGCCGCGTACGCCCGGATGGAGGCAGCCCTCGCCGTCGCCGGAATCCCGCGACACCCCTCCGAGGCGCCGCTCGAGTATGTCGAACGAGCGCTGCGCACGCTCCACGCGAGCGCCGGCGCCGTCCGCAGGCTCACCGATCTCTTCGAATGGGCTAGGTTCAGCGACCATGAGCCGGAGCCGTCGATGAGGGACGACGCGGTCGACGCGCTGATCGCGGTGCGCGACGAGGTGCGTGCCTCGGAGCTGGTGCCGGCGTGAGGCTCGCGCGGCGCTTCGGCTGGCCTGCGACCGCGGCCGCGGTCGCCCTCGTCGTCCTGCTCGCGCTGCCGCAGATCCCGACCTCCCGCGCCCTCGGGATCTGGGTCGTGTTCGCGAGCGCGATCGTCCTCGCCGTGCTCAACCGGCACAGGGACGACCCGGCCTGGCCGACGCCTCCGCCTCGCTTCGAGCAGGCGTTGCGGAGACAAAAGCGTGCGACCCCGGAGCCGGAAGAGCTCCTGCGGATGCAGGGCGAGCTCGTGCTCGGGAGCGCGGACGCGGATCGCGCCCAGCGGCGGCTGCTGCCACTCCTACGGGCCGTGGCGGCTGCACGCATCTCCGCTCGCCACGGGTTCGAGCTCGAACGCCGGCCCGACGCCGCCCGTGCGCTGCTCGGCGATGACGTCTGGGAGCTGCTGCGCCCCGACCGGCCGGAGCCCAAGAACCGCCACGCAGCCGGCGTGCCGGAGAAGCGCATCGAGGCCGTGATCGCACGGGTGGAGGCCCTGTGACCGGGCTCCCCGAGCTCCGCGAACGAGCGAACGCGATCCTCGACGAGGTCGAGAAGGCCGTCGTGGGCAAGCGCGGCCCGCTCGAGCTGATCCTGCTCGCGCTGCTGAGCGACGGCCACGTGCTGCTCGAGGACTACCCGGGCCTCGCCAAGACGCTGATCGCGCGCTCGTTCGCGCAGGCGACCTCGGTCCACTTCGCCCGCATCCAGTTCACGCCCGACCTGATGCCGGGCGACGTGACGGGCTCACAGATCTTCGACCAGCGGACGACCGAGTTCGTCTTCCGCCCCGGTCCGATCTTCGCCAACCTCCTCCTCGCCGACGAGATCAACCGCGCCCCGCCGAAGACACAGGCCGCGCTCCTCGAGGCAATGCAGGAGCGCCAGGTGACGATCGAGAACACGACGCATCTGCTCGAGCCGCCGTTCCTCGTGCTCGCGACGCAGAACCCGATCGAATACGAGGGGACGTACCCGTTGCCCGAGGCGCAGCTCGATCGCTTCCTCGTTCGCATCTCGATCGGCTACCCGGCGCGCGAGCACGAGATCGAGATGCTCGAGCGCCGTCTCGAGCGCGGCGTCGACGACGTCGAGTTACAGCCGGTGGTCGACGGGCCGACGCTCGTGGAGATGCAGCGCGCGCTCGAGGAGGTGCACGTCTCCGACGCGATCGAGGGCTACGTCGTCGACCTCGTGGCCGCGACCCGCGTGTCGAACCGGCTCGCCGTCGGCGCGAGCCCGCGCGGCAGCCTCGCCCTCGTCAAGCTGTCGCGCGCGAAGGCGGCGCTCACCGGCCGCGACTTCGTCACTCCCGAGGACGTGAAGGCGGTCGCCGTGCCGGCGCTCGCCCACCGGCTGATGGTGCGCCCGGAGCTCTGGGTGCAGCGGCTCCGCGCCGAGGACGTCGTGGCCGAGGTGCTCGAGACGGTGCCGACGCCGCCCGCGGAGGACGCGTTGGCCAGCACCGAGGCGTGACCGGCTACACCTCCTGGCGCCTCCCGGTCTATGCCCTGCTCGCGGCGGCCGGGCTCGTCGCGGGCCTCGCGCTCGGCCGGGTCGAGCCGGTCGCACTCGCGGCTCCGTTCCTGCTCGCACTGATCGCAGGCGTCGCCGTACAGGAGCCGGAGATCGCGGTCGCCGTGTCGTTCGACCGCGACCGGGTGATCGAGGGCGACGAGGTCACCGCGGCGATCGAGCTGTCCTCGCCGCACGGGGTCGAGCGTCTCGAGCTGTTCATCCCGCTGCCGCCCGCGCTCGACGCCGACGGCGGGCGGACGCAGTCGATCCGCCTGCGCGCTGGTGAGGAGCGGACGGTCGAGCTGCAACTGCCGTGCGAGCGGTGGGGAGTGTTCTCGATCGGGCGCGTGCTCTACCGCGCCCGCGACGCACTCGCGCTGCGCTCGTGGGAGGGCGAGGCGGGCGAGCCGCAGCCGCTGCGCGTCTTCCCGAGCGAGGAGACGCTCCGCACCCTCGTCCCGCCGCTCGAGACGCAGGTCTTCGCCGGCAACCAGGTCTCGCGCGCCCGCGGCGAGGGGATCGAGTTCGCCGACCTGCGGGAGTGGCAGCCCGGCGACCGGCTGCGCCGCGTCAACTGGCGCGCGACCGCGCTGCGCCGCTCGCTCTGGGTGAACGAGCAGAACCCGGAGCGGAACACCGACGTCGTCCTCTTCCTCGACACCTTCGCCGAGGTGCGCGCCGAGGGGCGGAGCACGAACGACCGTGCCGTGCGTGCCGCCGCGACGCTCGCCCGCATCTATCTGCAGCGCAAGGACCGCGTGGGGCTCGTCGGCTTCGGCGGCTTCCTCTCCTGGCTCGTTCCGGCGTCGGGGACGCGGCAGCTGTACGCCATCGTCGAGACGCTGCTGACGAGCGAGGTCGTGCACAGCTTCGCGCTGCGCGGCGTCGATGTCCTGCCGCCGCGGACGCTGCCGCCGAAGGCGCTCGTGCTCGCGATCACGCCGCTCCTCGACAACCGCACCGCCGCCGCGCTGCTCGACCTGCGCGCCCGCGGCTACGACCTGGTCGTGGTGGAGGTGTCCCCGCTCGAGCTCGTCGCGCCTGCTCCGGGGTCGCAGCTCGAGCTGGCCCATCGTCTCTGGCGCCTCTCCCGCGAAGCGCTCCGCTGGCGTTACGAGCAGGTCGGAGTCCCGGTCGTGACGTGGCGCGAAGACGAGCCGCTCGCGGCACCGCTCGAGGAGGTGAACGCATTCAGGCATCTCGCCAGGCCCGCGTAGCGTTCGCCGTCGGAGCCGCGGCCGCGTACGGAGGAGTCGTCGCGGACGCGCTCGTCCACGCACCGCTGCCGCTGGTTGCGTTCGTGCCGGGCGCCGTGATCGGGGCACTGCTGCTCGTCGAAGCGCTCGTCTCCGGCGGCCGCGGCCTCGGTCCCGCGCTGTTCCTCGCCGGCGGCACGTACGTCGCCGCCGTGACGTCCGCCGGCGACCGGATCGACGCGAGCGCACCGCTCGTCGCGGTGCTGCTCCTCCTCTGCGGAGAGCTGTCGGCCTGGTCGGTCGACTCGCGCCTCGAGCTCCGCGCCGAGCCGCGACTGGCCCGGCGCCGCGGCGCGGCGCTCGCGACGCTCGCGTTGGCAGGCCTCGTCGTGGCGACGCTCGTCGTCTCGCTCTCCGCGGTCGGGCCGAACCACGGCCTCGGCTGGACGGTGCTGGGCGCAGCAGCCGCAGTCGGCGCCGCGGGCACAGGGATCTGGGTCGCGCGGCGCTAGCGGTTCAGCCGAGCGGGGATTCCGGTGCGATGTCGCGGCGACGGACCGGCGCGCCGAGCGCAGACCACGCGCAGATCGCGCAGAGCGCGGCACCGCCGAGCAGAGCGATCCCGACGACCTGGGTGCGTAGCAGCATCCCGGCGACGGCGGTCGCGAACGTGGCCAACACGAGCAGGCCGGTCAGCAGGCGCCGCAGCGGATGCCGTGGACTCATGGAGCCAACGGTAGGCAGCCGGCCGTCCGCAGGTATCCCTCCGGCGGGGGAAGCCCTCGCCACCGGCCGCAGGCGACCTCGAGTTGCCGACCACTAGTTGCCGACCAGGGGATCGGGCATGAACTCGCGCACCTCTTGCGCGCAGCGGCAGGCGACGGCGTTCTTGGCGGCCCAGTCCAGCGCCTCCTCGCGCGAGGGGACCTCGACGACGCAGAAGCCGCCGACGGCCTCCGGGTACGGGCCGTCGGTGACGGTTCCGTCGGTGGCCACGATGCTCGCCTGCCGGTGTTCCAGCCCGCCGCCGAAGACCCAGACGCCGGCGTTCATGGCCTCCTCGACCACCGCGTGCGACGCCTCGCCGACCGCGGGCATCTCCTCCGCGGGGATGTGGTCCATCGCGTGGGCATCGAACGAGATCAGGTAGCGCGGCGTCTGACGCTCCTTGCTCTGGCGGCCCTGCTCCGGCCACATCGAGCTGGAGACTGACAAACCGCCGGTGACTCATCGGCGGTGGGTGCAGCTACAAGTTCATCGCGATGCCCGTCGGCCTGCTGATCCCGTCGTCCTCGTGGGCTGGGGCACGGCCTGCACGCTCACCCGCTGGCGGCGGCTCGGCCGCGTGGCGCGAATCCCGGCGCTGGTGACGAGCGAGCTGCCGTTCCTGGGCGGCTACCTGCTGATCACGTCGACGGCCCTCGCGTTCGCGCAGGGGGATCTCGACTCGGCGGGCGGCGTCGCGGTCGCGGTCGCCGCGCTGGCCGTTCTCCTCGGGCTTGCGGTGATCGTCGGGCGGGGACTTCGCGCCGACGCCGCCCTCGGCAACCCTCCCCCGCGACGGCCGTGGGGCCGGATCCTCGTGGCGCCGCTGCCGGCCCTCCGCCGCGACGTCGTGAGGGTCGGCGACCTCCCCTACGGCGAAGGACCGCGCCGCACCCTCGACGTCTACCACCGGCGGGACCGTCCGACCGGCGCTCCGGTGGTGCTGCACTTCCACGGCGGCGGCTTCCACTCGGGCGGCAAGCGACGCGAGGCCCGGCCGCTGATCGGGCATCTCGCCCACCGCGGGCTGGTCTGTGCCGGCACCGGGTACCGGTTGCGCCCGCAGGTCTCCCCGGAGGAGCAGCTCGCCGACTGCCTCGCCGCGATCGATTGGCTGCGCTCGCACGCGCGGGAGTACGGCGGCGACCCGGAGCGGATCTTCCTGGTCGGCAGCTCGGCCGGCGCCTACCTGGCGGTCGCCGCCGTCAACGCCGGCGCGTCACCGATCGCCGGCATCGTCGGCCGCTACGGCTACTACGGCGACCTCACGCCCGACCGGCCGCCGCCGTCGCTGCTGGTGATCCACGGCGAGAACGACCTCCTAGTCCGGCCTGCGAGGGTGCGCGACTTCGTCGAGCGGATGCGCGCGGGCTCGAGCCGTCCGGTGGAGTACGCCGAGCTGCCCGGCGCTCACCACACCTTCGACCTCTGGGAGTCGATCCGCTCGAACGCGGTCAGCGTCGCGGTCGAGCGTTTCGTCACCGCGGAGGCCGGACCTTCGCCCAGAGGCCGCGAGCGAGGAGCTTGACGATGTAGCGGCGGTAGGGGCCGTTCATGATCCGGAAATCGTCGAAGGTGTGCGCGCCGGGCTTGTCCTTGACCGCCCGCGCCGCGTCGCGCAGGTCGATCAGCTGCTCGACGGTCATCTGCAGCGGCGGCTCGTCGGGCTGATAGCTGCAACCGAGCGGGTAGTCCTGTCCCGGCCGGTTGGTCATCTCGATATGACAGCCCATCACGTGCGTGACCTCGCGCGAGCGAGCGAGCTCGACGGTCCGCTCCATGCTGTCGAGGTAGGCGGGGAAGTCGAACGCGTAGATCCGGCCCGGCAGCGCGTTGTCGCCGGTGAGCAGGAACCCGTTCCACGGGTCGTAGACCGTGACCGCGGCACGCTGGTGCCCCGGGGTGCCGGTGAGCTCGAGCACGCGGCCGCCGAGGTCGAGTGCGACGATCTGCTCCGGCCAGGCGGTGAAGCCGTAGAACGCCTGCACCGCCTGCAGCTCGCGGTCGACGACCGTCGTCGCGGGCCGGTCCGCGAACTGCGCGTCTCCCTCCACGTGGTCGAGATGGCCGTGGGTGTGGGCGACGATCAGCTCGTAGTCGTCGCGTGAGTGCTCGGCCAGCCAGCTCTCGACGATCCCGTCCACGGTTTCACGCAGCGGGTTGCCGGCCGTCTTCTTGCTGGCCCCGGTGTCGAAGAGCACCGCACGCTCATTGCCGAAGAGCAGGTACAGGAACGGCGCCTCGGCGGTGAGAGCCTTGCTCTGCCGCAGCACGTAGGTGTGCGGGTCGTAGCGGTGCACCTGGATCGGCGGGTCGGTGTCCTCCGCGCCGCGGGGAGAGCCGTGAATCCAGCGGACGTCGAGATCGCCGTGTACCGGCGCGCCCGCGCCGAAGTCGAGGTCGCTCACCGTGTCGCGGTCTCCGTCAGCGTCGTGCGCGCCGACGCTTGCCGGTCGACCAGAGCAGCCAGCTCACGCCGAACCAGACGAGCGGGAAGACCAGGAGGGCGCCGAGGCCGGCGCCGTTCGAGGCAAGCCAGGCGACGAACGCCACCAGCACGCCGACGCTCCAGAGCAGCCACACGGCGGCGGTGGCGGCGAGGATCGCGGCATTCCGGATCGCGCGCACCGGCGATCGCACCGCTTCTCGCATGACGTCGGGGTCGGTCCAGCGTGCGGGAAGCTCGTTCAGCGCCGACCGCAGCTGCACGCCGTTCCGTGCGTGCAACGCCGTCTCTAGCCGCCCGGCGAGATCCTCGAGAGAGAGGCGCCCTTCGAGATAGTGGCGCTGCAGCTCCTTCGTGGTGTGATCACGCTCGGGGTCTCCGACCAGCGAGGCCATGAGCCGATCGTATCGGCAGGCTCGCGGCTTCGATCACCGCTCTAGGATGCAAACATGGACCGGGCCTCACTCCAGGCGGTGCAGAAGCCGCTCAAAGACCGCTACCGCGAGGAGCCGGCGGCAGCCGTCATCACGCTGCGAGCCGACGGCGAGCTCGACGCGGAGCACATCGCATGCAAGGTCGACACGGGGCGCCAGCTCGTCGAGGCGGGCCTCCATCCGGCGACGGGCGGCACCGGCACGCTCGCCTGCTCGGGGGACATGCTGCTCGAGGCGCTCGTCGCCTGCGCGGGCGTCACGCTCCGCTCGGTCGCGACCTCGATGGAGCTCGACGTCGCCGGCAGCGTCCACGCCGAGGGCGACCTCGACTTCCGCGGCACGCTCGGCGTCGACCGTGAGGCGCCGGTGGGGTTCACGGCGATCCGGCTCCGCTTCGACCTCACCGGGGACGCGTCCGACGAGGAGCTCGCCAAGCTGCTCGAGCGGACCGAGCGCTACTGCGTCGTCTTCCAGACCCTCGTCGGCGGCGTCACCGTCGAGCTGGGCTACTCCACCACGTAGGCCATCAGGATCGCGTCGACGAGCTCGCCGCCGCGACGGTAGTGCCGCTTGCGGTAGCCCTCGCGCTCGAAGCCGAACGCGTCGTAGAGCGCGATCCCGGCCTCGTTCCACGGGAAGACGTGCAGCTCGAGCTTGCGGACGCCGGTCTCGCGCGCCCAGTCGGCGGCCGCCTGCAGGAGCGCCGTCCCGACGCCCTGGCGGCGGGCGCCCAGCGCGACCATCAGGCCGACGTCGGCGACGTGCGTGCTCGCAGGATGCGGGTCGCGTCCGACCGAGAGGCGACCGACGAGCGTCCCGTCGTCACGCTCCGCGACGAAGACGGCGGCGTGCGGATAGCGGCGCAGCGCCTTGAGGAAGCGACGCTCGTCCCCCGCGCTCCGCCACTCGCCCGCGACGCTGATCAGCCAGCCCTCCGGCTCGGCGCTCACCGCATCGGCGAGCCGGCTCAGCTGCTCCGCGTCGGACGGCTCGGCCTGCCGGATCCGGAAGCTCACGCCTCAACTACTACCGCAGCACCGCCGCGCCGCGGATCCCCCGCCCCCGCGAGCGTCCCGCCGTCGCGGATCTCGACCGCCGAGACACCCCCGAAGAAGAGGTTCTTCGCGCGCCAGCGGACCACGGGATAGCCGGCCGCCTCGAGCTCATCCGCCGCAGCCGGGTCCTCGCAGTGCGCGACGCCGTTCTCGAGGTGGATGCGCGGCGCCTCGACGGCCTCGTCCACTCTGAACCCGTGCGCGGCGACGTTCGCCACGACCTGCAGGATCGCGCCGTGCAGGCGGCTGCTGCCCGCGGAGCCGACGACCAGCCGTGGCCTCCCG
Organism: uncultured Actinomycetes bacterium; assembly: GCA_963796555.1. Classification (GTDB taxonomy): domain Bacteria; phylum Actinomycetota; class Thermoleophilia; order Gaiellales; family Gaiellaceae; genus Palsa-739. The sequence continues at coordinate 374,993 of CAWCLZ010000006.1, forward strand.
TCGCGCAGCAGCAGCGACGGCGTCATGAGCGACGTCACCCGCGCGCCCGCGCGTTCCTCGCCGGCGAGCTGGGGCTCCCCCAGCATGTTGTTGAGCTGGAGGCCGGTGCCCGGAACGACGACACCGCCCGACGAGCCGAGCGAGCACGAGAGCGAAGCAGCGTCCCCGTTGCCGTCGACGACGCTGATGTGTGTCGTGCCGCCGGCCCCCTCGGCGCGCCCCATCGCCTCCATCGCCCGCACGATCGCGACCGGGGTCGCCTCCGCAGCTCCGAGCGCCTCGAGCCCGACAGCGAGCAGGCGCCCTCCGGCCGACGGCGGCGGGTTCGTCCTGAGCTCGCCGCCTCGGTATGACACGGCGAGTGGCCTGCGGTCGATCACCTCGTAACGGGCGAGGTCCTCGAGGGTGACCGGCACGTGGGCGGCGATTCGCTGCGCGAGCTCGCCGCGGTAGAAGTAGTCCGGCCCCTCGGCCCCGAGCCGTTCGAGGGTGTCCGCCAGCTCGGGCACGGCGAACCGCTCGCCGACTCCAAGTGCGCGACCCGGCCCGTACAGCGCGTCGCCCTCCGGCGAATAGCGGAGCAGCAGGTCGAGGATCTTGTGCAGGTACGCCTGCGGCTCGTTGAGAACGACGCCCTCGCGGGCGAGCCGTGCCGCCGGCGCGAGCAGATCCGCCCACGGCACCGTTCCCCAGCGGCTGCTCGCCTCCCAGAGCCCGAGGACGGTGCCCGGCACCGCCACCGACATCGGGCCCGTGTAGAAGACCTGCTGCGAGCCGCCGAAGTCGACGACGAGCTCGATGAGCTCCGACGGGTCTGCCGCGCGTTCCGGCACCGCGACGAAGAAGTCGAGCAGCTCGGTGCGCGCCTCACCCGCCTGGTGGACGAGGAGGAACCCGCCGCCGCCGGGCCCGGTGAGCGGGCTCTCGCAGATCCAGGACACCGCGGCTGCCGCGATGCAGGCGTCCACGGCATTGCCGCCCGCGCGGAGGACATCCGCTCCGGCGGCCGCGGTGAGCGGGTGACCGGCTGCCAACGCGCCTCTCATGAGGCGAGCGTACGCTTTGCGGGCATGGGGGACGTGTCGTTCGCAGCCGATGCGCGCACGTCGTGGTGGCTCCGGCTGCCGGCCGTGCGCGAAACCGCGCTCTGCACCGGGCTCGCGGCGGCTACCGCGTCGCTGCTCGTCTGGCTCGGCCCGCGCGGCGGCGACCTCGCGGCGCACGAGTACCAGCTGCGGCTCTTCGTCCACCACGGCCTGACGCTCTGGGACAACTTCTGGTACGCCGGCCGCTACGCGTTCGTCGGCTACAGCGTCCTCTACTACCCGCTCGCAGCGGTCTTCGGCATCGGACTGCTGGCGGTGCTCACGGTGGCGCTCGCGGCCGGCGCGTTCGCTCGCCTGCTCGAGCGCGAGTGGGGACCCGCGGCGCGCTGGGCAGGGCGCTCGTTCGCGCTCGTCTGGCCGGGAGTGATCCTGGCGGCCGAGCTCCCGCTCGCGCTCGGAGTCCTGCTGGCGCTGCTCTGCCTGCTCGCGCTGCAGGCCGGACGGAGCTGGGTGGGGGCGGCGCTGATCCTCCTCACCCTCGCTGCAAGCCCGGTGGCGTTCGTCATGCTCGTCGTCGTGCTCGCCGGAGTCGCTGCCGGCCGCCGCCGCGACCTGCGGCTTCGCGCCGCGGCAGTGCCCGCAGCCGCGGTCGCGCTCGCGGCGGCGGCCGAGCTCGTCACGCTGCACCTGTTTCCCGTGGGCACACTGGGATTCCCGGCCGGCGAGGCGGTTCAGGCCGCGGCCTTCTGCGGCGTCTTCCTCGCGCTGACCTGGGGGCTCGACCGCGCCCGGGGCCTGCGCGGAGTGCTTGCCGTCTATTTGCTGGCCGTCGTCGCGATCTACGCGATCCCGACCGGGCTCGGCCACGACATCGCGCGCGTGCGCCTCCTCGCGCTGCCGCTCGCGCTGCTCGTCGCGGCGCTGCGGCGCTGGCGTCCGCTGCCGATCGTCGTGGCGGCGGTCGCGCTCGCGGCGGCCTGGAACGTCTTCCCGTTGGCGAGCAGCTGGGCGAGCAGCGTCTCCGACCCCTCGGTGAGCCCGAAGATGTGGGTCGCTCCCGTCGGCTATCTGCGGACGCACCTGCGGACCGGCTACCGCGTGGAGGCCGTGGACACGATCGACCACTGGCCGGCGCTCTACCTGGCGCGAGCGGACATTCCGCTCGTGCGCGGCTGGTTCCGGCAGGACGACCATCCCATCGCCGGGCTCCTCTACCACCGCTTCACGGCGGCCGAGTACATGACCTGGCTCCGTCGGCTCGGCGTCGAGTACGTCGTCCTCACGAAGGCGCCGCCCGACCACAGCTCCCGGCGCGAGGCACGGCTCATTCGGAGCGGGCGGACCGGGCTGACGCAAGTCTTCGCCCGTCGCGGTGTCTCGATCTACGCCGTGCCGGACGCGCGGCCGATCGTCACGGGGCCGGGGCAGCCCGCGGTGCTCGCACTCCGGGAGTCACGCCTCCGCCTCCACGTCTCGCGCGGTGGGACGTATCGCGTCGCCGTGCGCTGGTCGCCGTACTGGCATGCGTCCACGGGTTGCCTCAGGCGCGCGCCCGGCGGGCTGATCCGCCTGCATACGCGGACGGCGGCGACGGTGCGGATCGCATTCGACGTCGATGCGAGCAGCCTGTTCGACGCGTTCACGGACACGACGCCGCGCTGCCGGGCCGGTAGCGGCTAGCCGACCTCGCGGACGAGCTCGGAGAGCGGCTTGCGGTTCGCGCGCGCGGACCACTCCTCCGCGCTGCGGCTCGCCGGCTCGCGCGGCCGCGCCGGGTAGCCGAAGGAGACGACCGCCCGCACCTCGCCGCCGCAGATCTCGGCGGCAGCCTCGGCGTCCCGGATCCCGTTCGGGCACGAGACGACGCTGTCGCCCCAGGCCCCGAGCATCATGTTCTGCACGCAGCGGCCGGTGTCGAACGCACCCGCGTCGCCGACGATGGCGACGACGAGCGTGGCCGAGGCGACGTTCTCCGGTGCGTAGACGGCCTCCGCGAGACGCTCCTGCGCCTGCCCGGAGACGACCGCGAACTCCCACTGCTGCCGGTTCCGCGAGCTGCCCGAGAGCCGGCCCGAGTCGAGGATCCGCTCGCGCACCTCGGCGGGGATCGGCGAGTCGGCGTACGCACGCTCGTCGCGCTTCGACGCAATGGCGAGATAGGCATCCACGGCCGCGTCCTGCGTCAGGTCTTGAGGAAGGACGGCACGTCGAGCTCGCCGCCCCGCTCACCGGTGGAGCCCGGCGGGCGGCGCTGCTCGGTGGGCGGCGTCCCGAAGTCGCCGCGTGGACGGCGGCCGCGGCCGCCGAACCCGGTGGCGACGACGGTCACCCAGACCTGCCCGTTCAGCCGGTCGTCGACGGTCGCGCCGAAGATGATGTTCGTGTCGTCGGTCGCGGCGGCACGGATCACCTCGGCGGCCTCGTTCACCTCGATGAGCGTCAGGTCGTCACCGCCCGCGATCGAGAGGAGGATGCCGCGCGCACCGGTGATCTCGGCGTCGATGAGCGGCGAGCGCAGCGCGCGTTCGGCGGCCTCTTTCGCCCGCCCGTCGCCGGTCGTGGAGGAGAAACCGATGCCCATGAGGGCCGTGTCGGAGTCGGACATGATCGTGCGCACGTCCGCGAAGTCGAGGTTGATCAGGCCGGGCATCGTGATCAGGTCGCAGATCCCCTGGACGCCCTGGCGCAGCACGTCGTCGGCCACCTTGAAGGCGTCGAGCATCGAGGTCGACCGCTCGAGCACCTCCAGCAGCCGGTCGTTCGGGATCACGATCGTCGTGTCGCACGCGCCGCGCAGGTCGACGACTCCCTGCTCCGCCTGACTGCGCCGCTTCGTACCCTCGAAGCGGAACGGCGTCGTGACGATTCCGACCGTCAGCGCCCCTATCTCGCGTGCGATCCGGGCAACGATCGGCGCGGCGCCCGAACCGGTGCCGCCGCCCTCGCCCGCTGCGACGAAGACCATGTCTGCGCCGCGCAACTCCTGCTTCAGCTCGTCGTATGCCTCGTCGGCGGCCCGGCGCCCCACGTCGGGGTCGGCGCCCGAGCCGAGGCCCTGCGTGAGTTCGCGGCCGATGTGGATCTTGACCGGAGCGTCGCTCGTGCGGAGCTGCTGCATGTCGGTGTTGACCGCGACGAACTCGACCTGGCTGATGCCGGCGTCGATCATCCGGTCGACGGCGTTGAGGCCGGCTCCGCCGACGCCCACGACCTTGATCACCGCGAGGTAGGCGCCGGTATCGGCGCCCTTCCGGTGCAGCCGTGCGGGCGACTCGGGGAGCGGCTCCAGGTAGCGCGTGACGGGCGGCAGGTCTTCCTTCCGCAGCTCGGGCTCGGCGGGCGCAGCCGGCGGCTCCGGCTCGGGAGCAGGGCCGGGCTCGGCCGCGGCTTCCGCCTCCGCTTCGGCCTCGGCACCCGTCTCCTCCCAGCTCGGGACGTGCTCGACCGTCCGCTCGTCCGGCTCGGCCGGTGCATCCGGCGCCTCGGAAGCGGCAGCCGCGGCGTCTTCCGGCGGCCGCGACTCTGCCTCGCCGCCCTGCTCCGCCTGCTTCTGGGCCGCCTCGGTCGCCCGGAAGAGCTCCGCGAGCGGGCCCTCACGCATGCTTGCGCGCCGACGCGCCATCGAGCACCTCCTTCGCCAGGTCGCGGTACATCCCGGCGGCCTCGCCGGTCGAGTCGTACTTGAAGATCGACTGCCCCTTCACCGGCGCCTCCGCGTACCGCACCGTCTTGCGGATCTTCGTGTTGAGAACGAGGTCGCCGAAGTTCTCCTTCAGGATCTCGACCGCCTCGCGCGAGTGCAGGAGCCGCCGGTCGAACATCGTCGCGAGGATCCCCTGGATCCCGACGTTCGGGTTGAGGTTCTCGCGGATCATCGACAGCGTGTTCTCGAGCTGGACGAGGCCGCGCAGCGAGAGGTACTCGCACTGGACGGGCACGATCACGCCGTCGGCCGCGACGAGCGCGTTGATCGTCAGCAGGCCGAGGGACGGCGGCGTGTCGATGAGGATGTAGTCGTAGTTCTCGCGCACGGGCAGGAACGCCTTCTCGAGCGCTCGCTCGCGCCCGATCATCGAGGCGAGGGCCAGCTCGGCGCCGGCGAGGTCGATCGATGAGACGGCGACGTCGATCTCATTCGTGCGCACGATCTCGCTGATCGGCAGCCGGTGGGCGAGGACGTCGAACATCGAGCGGTCGATCTCGTCGGGGTTCCAGCCCTGCGACATCGTCAGGTTGCCCTGCGGGTCGAGGTCGACGGCGAGCACGCGCAACCCTTGCTCGGCGAGCGCCACGCCGAGGTTGAGAGTCGTCGTCGTCTTGGCGACGCCGCCCTTCTGGTTGGCGAACGCGATTACCCGGGCCATCGCCGGACCGCTATCGGCCGTCCGCGCCTGCGGACGGGCTAGTAACCGCGTGAGCCCCATCCCTGCTGACCTTTCGTACCGCCGTAGTCGACTCCTGCTTGGTTAGTTTCCCCTTCGGTGAGCGGAAACTGATGGAGCGGAAATGGCGCGTCCTGATCGTGGTGTGCGTGGCGGTGTTCATGCTCCTCCTCGACATCACGGTAGTCAACGTCGCACTGCCGGATATCGACAAGGAGCTGAACACCTCCTTCACCGACCTGCAGTGGGTCGTGGACGCCTACGCGCTCACGCTCGCGGCGACGTTGCTCAATGCCGGCTCGCTCGGCGACCTGCTCGGCCGCAAGCGCGTCTTCCTCTCGGGGATCGCGCTCTTCACCATCGCGTCGGCTCTGTGCGGCGCGGCGCAGTCACCCACCTGGCTGATCGTGGCCCGCGGCGCGCAGGGGATCGGCGGCGCGGCGATGTTCGCGGGCTCGCTGGCGCTCATCTCCCAGGAGTTCCACGGGCGGGAGCGCGGCACCGCGTTTGGGATCTGGGGCGCGACCGTCGGGATGGCGGTGGCGATCGGGCCGCTCGTCGGGGGCGCGTTGACGACGTACGTCGGCTGGCGCTGGATCTTCTTCGTCAACATCCCGATCGGGATCGCCTGCGTCGCGGGCGGAGTGCGTGAGCTCCGCGAGACGCGCGACGAGCAGCACGGCGGCTTCGACGTCTGGGGCCTCGTGACGCTGACGACAGGGCTGTTCGCATTCGTGCTCGGCCTGCTGCGCGGCAACGACTGGGGCTGGTCGAGCGGCCGCGTCGTCGCGCTGTTCGTCGTCGGCGCGGCGCTGCTCGTGACCTTCGCGCTCGTCGAGCTCCGGCAGGAGTCACCGATGCTCGACTTCCGCCTCTTCAAGGTGCCCACCTTCGCCGGCGCCCAGATCACCGCCTTCGCAATCTCCGCGGGGATGTTCGCGCAGTTCCTGTTCCTGCCGCTCTACCTCGAGGGGGTGCTCGGCTACTCGGCGGTCAAGACAGGCGTGATCTTCCTGCCGCTCTCGCTCGTCTCGTTCGTCGTCGCGCCGATCGCCGGACGGCTGTCGACGCGGGTACCGGTGCGACTGCTGCTCGGCGGCGGGCTCGCGACCACCGGCGTCGCCCTGCTGCTGATGTGGGGCATCAAGCTCGACTCGACCTGGACGACGCTGCTCGCGGGCTTCATCGTCGGCGGCGTCGGCATCGGGCTCGTCAACGCGCCGCTGGCCTCGACCGCCGTCAGCGTCGTCGAGCCGCGGCGGGCCGGGATGGCCTCGGGGATCAACAACACGTTCCGCCAGGTCGGGATCGCGACCGGCATCGCCGCGCTCGGCGCCATCTTCCAGAGCCGGATCGCCTCTAGTCTCGCTGCCTCTAACACGTCGTTCGGGATCAGCTACCCAACGGCGCAGGGCGTCGCATCCGGTTACGTCCATTTCGGGGACCAAGCCCAGACAACCGCGGCGCACACCGCCTTCATCAGTGGCCTGAACACGATCCTGGTCGTCTCCGCGATCGTGGTCTTCGTCGGCGCGATCCTCGCCTTCCTGCTCGTGCGGCAGAAGGACTTCGTCGCGAGCGGCCCCGAAGCCGCGGCGGGCAGCGGCTAGGCAGCAGCTGCAGCAGTCGCGGCGCGTGCGACGCGCGAGGCGCGGAGCCGGAGCGCGAGCCGCCACGACGCGATGAGGAGCATCACGGCCGCGCCCGTCACGATGACGAGCGCCTGCGCCGCGATCGAGAACGCGACCGCGTCCGCGGTGCCGACGCCGCCGAGCACGAGGATCGCAGCGCCCGCCCCCGCCTGCGTCGCGGCGCCCGCCGGGGCGATCGGGAGAGCAGCGGAGGCGGCGGAGGCGACGAGGAACGCGAGCGCGAGCACGTACGAGCCCGGCATCGAGAGGGCGTTGAGGAGCAGGAAGACAGCGACGCTGCGGAGCGTCCACGAAACCGAGATCAGAAGCCACGCCGCCCACGCCTCTTTCGTGCAGTGCGTGTGCTCGGCGACCCAGCGGCCGAAGCGGCGGCGGCTGACAAACGGGAGACGGGCGATCCGAGGCAGGAAGGCGACGACGGCCGCGGCGGCGATTCCGGCGAGGGCGACGACGGCGAAACCGGCCCGCGCCGTCCAGTGGCTCGAGCCGGCCGCGGCGACGGATGCCATGGGCGTGAGCGCGGCGTTGTCGAGCATGCCGAGGATGATCAGGCTGAGGCCGAGCGTCCCGATCCCGGTCTTCGTCCCCGGATAGCGCTTCACGACGGCGATGCGAACCGCGTCGTCGATGCGGCCGGGGAGCGCGATCCCACCGACGCAGGCGGCGCCGCCCGCGAACGCGAGGGCGTCGGCGCTCGGCCGTTCGCTCGCGTGGAACAGCCGCTGCCAGCCCCACGCCTTGAACGCGTAGGCGGCGAGGAAGAGGAGGGCCGCGCCGGAGACGAGCACCGGGTCGGCGTGATGGATCGGCCAGCCGCTGCCGACGAAGTGGCGAACGCTGAAGAACGCCACGCCCAGGAGTACCAGGCCGAAGCCGACGTTCAGCACGAGCTGAACCTTCCGATTGGAGAGAAGCCGCATCACCGCAGTTGCACCGCTGCTATCGACGAAACGCGTACAACGCTGTGTCACTCGATCGGGCGGCCATCGGAGGGACCACGCTAGCCGCGGGTTGTGTGGGCCACGTAAGCCAACGTGAGTCATCCGTCGACGACCGTTCCCGAGCCGAGGTTGAGTCGCAGCGCCCGGCCGCCGGCTGCCCGGATGCGGATGTCTCCCGCCTGCTCCGACGTCTCGACGGAGCTGCCGAGGGGAGCCGCGACGGTCGCGAGCGCACCCGTCGGTCCCGCGTCGAGCGTGCTGACCGTCTGCAGGCCGGCCACCAGGTCCTGGCGGACGATAACGAGGCGGCCTACCGACGGGTTGTCGCCCGCCGTGCCGGCGTAGACGGCGACGAGAGTCCCGCCGTCACTGACGAGCCAGCCGTTCCGCTCCCGCAGCAGCGCGGGCGGGATCGGGACGGGAACGCCGGGACCGAGCATCCGGCCAGGGATCGCCAGCCGTGCCGCTGCCCGCCTGTCGTGCGGTGCGCCCTGCGCGGCGACGGACAACGCGCCTGCGGCGGCGAGCGCGCACAGGACGCCCACGCACGTCAGCAACCGAAGCACACGAGCTCCGGGTCGACGAGGCCGCTGTTCAGCGAGTTGAGCGCGTTCCACGCCGCGCCCGGCGCCAGCCCGCCCGCTGGTTCCTCGCGGAGTCACAGCCGCGGGCGTAGGCGTAGGAGGCGAGGTCGGCCGGCGACGAGCCGTACGCCGGCTGCGAGAGCGGCAACGAGGACGACGGCTTTCACGTCGCAACGGCCTCCGCGTGGTCGGCCGCCGCCAGAGCCGCTGCCGCCTCGAGCGCCCGCGGGTCACGCTCCCGCTCGGCCCACTCCCCCGCCTCGCGCACGAGCTCGCGCAGCTCGGCGAGGAGCGACGGCACGCCGGCGCCCGCGCGCTCGAGCGCCTCGATCCGCTCCAGCCGGGCCAGAACCGCTCGCGCTTCCTCCATGCCTCGAAGGTAGGCGGCAACTCCTGACGTGTCTGTGCCGGCTAGCTGGCGCGCCGTTGGAGACTTGCTACCGCGTCCGTGACGCCGAGCAGCGCCTCGTCGAGGTCGCGGATGAGAGCGCGCCGGTCGCCGTGCAGGAGAACCGCGACGAGCAGCCGCCGCACCAGCTCGCAGTTCGGCTCACGCAACTTCGCCGCGAGGTCGGAGCGCTCGGCCGGAGTCGCGCCGAGCAGAGCGGCAGCGCGCATCGCGGCCGCCCAGGTTCCGTCGCCTTCCCCGAGTGCCGACTCGAGCGCGTGGCGGAGCTGCTCGCCGCGGAAGGGCTCCGCCTGGAAGAGCGCCAGCTCCCAGCGGTCGAGCGCCTCGCCGAGGTGCGCGTCGTCGTCGGCCGAGCCGAGGCGGACTCGCACGTCGCTTGCGACCGAGGCGCGGAAGGGATCGAGCCGCGTCGGCTCGCCCGGAGGAGCGGTCGCCGCGATCGGCAGCACGGGCCGGATCCCGTACGGGCGCCAGTCGAGCCGCTCGAACAGGACGGGGCCGGCCGCGACCGGCGCCGAGGTGGAAAGCCGGATCGCCGTGACCGCGTCCGCGAGCTCGCCGGGCGCGTCGGGCGCGTCGATCGTGCCGCTCGCGAGCGAGCGCTCGAGCTCGAGCACGCAGGTCCGGTCCGGTTCGCGGCCGAAGTTCCGCGGTAGCAGCCCCGCCGCCTCGGGCCACATCGCCGCCAGCTCGCCGGTGGCGGCGACGCGCACGCGGATCCCGTCGCCGAGCTCGATCTGCGTGCCGACGGAGAGACCGACCAGCGGCGCGACCGCCCCGTACGAGTGGCCTTCGCCGTAGAGCGCGCCCTCGAGCTCCTCGTAGGCGCGCGCGAAGGCGGAGTCGTCCCAGTCGAAGCCGCCGCAGCCTTCGGCCGTGCGCACGAGGAGCGGAACGAGCACGCTGCGGTAGACGGCGCGCCGCTCGTCGCGCACGTCTCCCTCGTGGGCATGGGCGAAGATCCGAGCGGCGGGCTCGCGCAGCAGGTCGGCGACCGCGTCCTGGACGTCGACCCGGGCGAAGAGCCGCTCGGCCCGCGCCTCGACGAAGCCGCGCACGAGCGGCCGGTACTCGTAGAGCGTCGGCCGGCCGTACGAGCCGTGCTCCTCGAACGCGAAGGGGAGGTCGATCCCGTCCTCGAGATCCCGCGTGAAGACGGCGAAGGCGCCGAGACAGAAGCGGCGGAGCGTGTCGTGGAGGTGCGGCGCGCGCATCCGAGTCTCCTACGACGGCGGCGCCCTCCCTCCTACCCGGAGCAGCCCCGTACCATTTCGGCCGTGCCGAAGCCGTTCATCGGAGTTCGCTGGTGGCTGGGGGTCGCATTCGCCGTCGTGGCGGCGACCTCGACCGCGATCGTCGTCGCGCAGTTCTCCGACCGGTCGGAGAACGCGTTCCGCGCGCACGGCGAGAGTCTCGCGCTCGCCGACGCCCGAGCGGCCGCGCGGCAGAACGTCACGCCGGACACGCTGGAGCAGTTTGCGCGGACGCAGCAGGGGCTCCGGCTCGCGCTCTTCGGGCCGACCGGTGCGCCGTCGACCGCCTCGGCTCTCGAGCGCGAGGCCGTGCGGGCCGCGCTCGCCGGCGGCGGCGACTTCGTCAAGGGGACGTCCGACGGAGGCTCGTTCGTCGCAGCGATCCCGTACCACGGCCAGGTGCTCGTGGCGATCAGCCGGCAGCCGGACACGGCCGAGGCGATCGACACCGTCAACGGCGAGGCGCTCCGCGCCGGGGTGATCGCAGGCGTGATCGGCGTCATCGTCGGGCTCCTCTTCGCTCAGCTCATCGCGCTGCGTCTGCGCCGACTGACGGCGGCGACGGAGGCGATCGCGCAGGGCGACTTCGAGACGCCGCTCCGCTACCGCTTCCGTGACGAGTTCGGGCTGCTCGCGCACAGCTTCGACCGGATGCGCCGCCAGCTGCGGCGCGGGTTCCGCCGCCTCGAGGCCGAGCGCGACCGCTTGCGGCTCCTGCTCGAGCGGCTGCACGAGGGAGTGCTCACGATCGACCAGGATCTCGTTGTCCACTTCGCCAACACCGAGGCGCGCCGAATCCTCGGTGGGCGACTGCGCGAGGGAGACGAGCTGCCGGAGCCCTGGGAGGGCTTCGAGCTCCGCGAGTTCGCGCACCGCCTGTTCGACGAGCGCGCGTCGGTCACGCAGGTGCACGTGACGCCCGACGAGCAGCACGCGTACGGCGTCACCGGGATCCCGTCCCAGCCCGAGACCGACTGGGCGCTGCTCGTCGTCGACGACCTGACCGAGCAGGAGCGGCGGGAGCTCGCCGAGCGCGAGTTCGTCTCCAACGCCGCGCACGAGCTACGCACGCCGCTGACGACGATCATCGGCGCCGTCGAGGTGCTCCAGGCCGGCGCGAAGGAGGATCCCGTCGAGCGCGACCGCTTCCTCGGCCACATCGAGCGCGAGTCCGGCCGGTTGGCGCGGCTCGCGCGCGCGATGCTGACGCTCGCCCGCGCGCATTCCGGGCAGGAGCAGCCGCGCATCGAGGCGGTCGAGCTGGCGCCTCTCCTGCGCGAGATCGCGGCGGGCCTCCGCCCGCACGCCGGCGTCGTCGTCGACGTGGAGGTCGGCGACGGGCTCGCGGTCGCGGCGAACCGCGACCTGCTCGAGCAGGCGCTACGCAACCTCGGCGAGAACGCCGCCAAGCACACGGCTCGCGGCTCGGTCGTCCTCCGCGCCTACAGCAACGGGAACACGGTCACCGTCGAGGTGGAGGACTCGGGCCCGGGCATCAGCCCCGAGGTGCAGCGCCACGTCTTCGACCGCTTCTACCGCGGCGAGCGCGACGCGGAGGGCTTCGGGCTCGGCCTCGCAATCGTGCGCGAGTCGGTGCGAACGCTCGGCGCCCGCATCGAGCTCGACTCATCCCCCGGCGAGGGGACCGTCTTCCGGATTCTGCTCGCGCCCGCGCGGGTGCGGGAGGAGGTCCCTGCGGCGTGAGCGACACGATCCTCCTGGTCGACGACGACGCGGGCGTGCGCGACGTCGTCGCCTTCACCCTGCGCCGCGAAGGCTACGAGGTCGACGAGGAGCGGGACGGGGAGTCGGCGCTCGAATCCGGCCGCTCGGGCCGCTACTCGCTCGTCGTCCTCGACGTGATGCTGCCCGGGCTATCCGGCGTCGAGGTGTGCCGGGCGCTGCGGGCCGAGAGCGACGTCCCGATCCTGATGCTCACGGCGCGCGACGCGGAGTCCGACCGCGTGCTCGGGCTCGAGCTCGGCGCGGACGACTACGTGACGAAGCCGTTCTCGAGCGCCGAGCTGCTGAGCCGCGTGCGCGCGATCCTGCGGCGCCGCGAGCTCGACCGCGCGGGCGGCGGCGGGACGGTGCGCAAGCTCGGCGGCCTCCAGATCGACCTCGGCCGCCACGAGGTGCTCGTCGACGGCGAGCGCGTCCATCTAACGCTGTCGGAGTTCAAGGTGCTCTCGCTCCTCGCCGAACAGCCCGACGCGGTCGTCTCCCGGCGCGAGCTCATGCAGCATCTCTGGGCGAGCGAGCACGTCGGCGACGAGCACGCGTGCGAGGTGCACATCTCGAACCTCCGCCGGAAGATCGAGCGCGACCCGTCGCAGCCCGAGCGGCTCGTGACGATTCGCGGCTCGGGCTACAAGCTCGTCGCGGCTTGAACATCCTCGAGACGCCGCTCACGAACCTGCTCGGCGTTCGCTTCCCGATCGTGCAGGCGCCGATGGCGAACAATGCGCCGCCGGCGCTCGCCGCCGCGGTCTCCGCGGCCGGGGGACTCGGCTCGGTCGCGGGCGGGACCCTTTCCCCGGAAGAGCTCCGGGCAGAGATCCGCGAGGTGCGGGCGGCGACCGACCGCCCCTTTGCCGTGAACCTGTTCGCGCCGCCGTACCTCGACGAGGCCGGCCTCGAGGTCGTCCTCGAGGAGCGGCCGCCGGTGTTCAGCTTCGCCTTCGGCATCGTCGAGCCCGCACCGCTGCGCGAGGCCGGCCTCGTCACGCTCGGGACGGCGACGACGGCCGACGAGGCGCGGGCGCTGGAGCAGGCGGGAGTGGACGCTGTCGTCGCGCAGGGAGCCGAGGCGGGCGGTCATCGCGGCTCGTTCCTCGGCGGCTTCCCGCTCGTGCCGCTCGCGGAGCTCGTGACCGCGTGCGTCGACGCGGTCTCGCTGCCGGTCGTCGCGGCCGGCGGGATCGTGGACGGAACCGGAATAGCGCAGCTGCTACGGCTCGGAGCGGCGGGAGTCTCGCTCGGCACCGCCTTCCTCTTCACGCCGGAGGCCGAGCGTCCACCCGAGCACCTCGAGGCGATCCGCTCGCTCGAGACCGTCGTGACGGATGCGTACACCGGCCGGCCGATGCGCGCCGCGCGGACGCCGGCGCTCGAGGAGCTGATGGCGGGGCCGCCGCCGCTGCCGTTCCCCGAGCAGCGAAGGGTCTCCGCGGAGAGAGGCCTGCTGTTCATGGGCGGCACCGGCGCCGCCCAGGGGCGCAAGTTGACAGCCGCGGAGCTGGTGCATCTGCTCGTGGCCGAGACAGAGGCGGACGGCGCATAGTCGGCGGCGCGCAGGCTCGTCCCACCTGCCGAGTTGGCCCCCGCAGACGCGCTCGGGTGAGAGGACGCTCGGGCAGGTGACGGTCCTCTCCCCTGCGGCGTATAACAAGGGACGTGAAGCTTCTCATCTCCGCCTGTGTCCTGATTCTCGCGTCGAGCGTCCTGGCAGGCTGCGGAGGTCTGTCAACGAAACAGCGCCTCGCTCGCCGGGAGGCGACACAACTGTTCCCTCACGTGGGCCTTGGCTCTGGCCACCCAAAGATCACTAGCATCGAAATCCGGGGCGGAAACTGGGCGGACGTCTTCTTGCAGGGCAACTTCAAGGAGCAGTCCGCGAGTCGCGCCCGACTGGGCTTCGCTCTGCGCGACCCCAGGCACCACTGGACCGTGAGCTATGACTCCGGCCAGGGCTTTCCGGGGTAGCTCGACTAGGAAGCTGCTTCACGCGCGTAGGTGCCGGTGGGCGACGTAGGAGGTCGCCGCGCCGGTCGGGGGTCATTCCGGAACACTGGCCCAGGCGAGCGTGCTCTATCCAGCCGTGGTGCCGGCGCCAACACGAGGGAACCGGACGTGACGCGATTGGGATCCGCTATGGCCCTGGTCATCAGGCATCTCCCTGCGCTCTTGAGCGAGCTATGCGCTAGGCGCTCTTCGAACGGAGCCATGCAAGCACGACGGCCCTCGCCCTGCGCGCGTACGGCGCGTCTTCGACGATCTGCCAGCCGTGCCACGAGCTTGGGTACAGCACGAGGCGCTTGGCACTTGAGCCCGCGCGGTGGAGGAGCTCTCGCGCGCCGGCGATCGGGAGATAGGCGTCGTCGCGCGACCCGACTATCAGTAGCGGGGCGTGCAGGTGCGACACGGCGTCGAGCGGGTCGAGGTGGTACTGGGGCAGAGCGGTCTCGCCGGAGAGGCTGACCACGGCCTCGACGCCGGAGGCGTACGTCATCGCGACGGCTCCGCCGAATGACGCGCCGACGACAGCCACCCTTTTCGCGCCGTCGGCGCGCAGTTGCGCAACGGCGGCAGTGAGGTCGCGCCCGTACGCGAACGGCGACCGCCCCCTCTGTACGGGCGAGTCGCCCGTACCACGGTAGTCGAAGGCGACGACGCGCATGCCGGCCCGTTCGAGCGTGGCGGCGTACGGAAGCCAGCCGCAGACGTCGCCAGGCGGGGACTCGGGCACGAGCACAACGCCGGTGGGACCGGCGCCGCCGCGGATCGCGTAGAGCCGCTGTGCATCGGACGTGTGCAGCCAGATCGGCTGTAGGTGCGCCCCGTGCGCGTCGCCGCAGTCGCTCTCGAGCGACGGCAGCGGCGGATCGGAACGTGCAGCGCGCCCGTGCGCACCGCACGCCGTCGAGGCAAGTAAAACTGCGGCCGCAGCGAGCGCGATGCCCGGCACTGATGCGGTCATTCAGGCGGCCAGGGCAGGCGCACCGCGTCGAAGCCCTGCGGCCAGCCGGCGTATGCGACATCGCCGTCGGCCGTCTCTTCCGCGACCGACGCGCCGTACGCCGCCGCGGCGTCGCTCACCGGAAAGCGAAGGTGCTCAACCCCAGGCCGCGCGCCGATCATGACGATCGTGCACGGGGTCTCACCTGCGCCCACGAAGACGTGCCGCGTACCGGCGGGGCAGTGGACGTAGTCCCAGGCATGGAGCCGACGCTCCTGCTCCTCGATGATCATCACACACTCGCCGGCGAGCACGAGGAAGCCCTCCTGCACCTGTTCGGCGTGATAGAGCGCGTTCGGCTCACCCGGCCACAGCACTCGGACGTTGACGCCGAAGTCGCCGAAGGGCGCATCCCGCGGCTCGAGCGGATAGAGCGCCGTCCCACGCTCAAACCGCACCGCCAGCGCCTCGCCGAGGTTGTGAACGAACCACCCACCGGTCGTCACGTACTTACCGTACGGCGTCTCCTCCGTGTGTGCTTCGTCGACGGCCATCGCTCCTCCTTCGCTCCTCCTTGGGCTGCGGGACACCGGACCCTACGACCGATGTCACCACATGTCAACTGATACATGTCAGAAGCGACTGATAGAGTAGAAGCTTGTCGACCCTCAGCCGAGCTTTGCTGGGACTGATCGCCGCCGAGCCGATGAGCGGCTACAGCCTCGCGCGCCTATTCGAGCGCACAGTCGGGCGAGCGTGGCGGGCGCAGCACTCGCAGATCTACCCGACACTGGCAATGCTCGAGGACGCTGAGCTGATCCGCATCGTCGAGCAAGGGCCGCGACAACGGAAGACATACGCAGTGACACAAGCCGGCGTCAACGAAGTCCAACGCTGGCTGCGAGAGACGTCGCCCGACCGGCCCGTGCGGAACGAAGCCATCCTCCGCGTCTTCATGTTGTGGCTGCTCAATGCGGACGAGGCGATCGCCTTCTTCGATGACGAGATCGAGGTCCACCGACAGCGCCTCGAAGGCTTCGAGCAGACGCTCGCCGACGACGAGCAACAGCGGCGCGAACATGGAACCGCGAACGGCGGGATCCAGTTCGCATCGTCACTCGCACTGGAATGGGCGCTTCGCTACGAACGCGAGTACATCGCCTGGGCAAAGTGGGCGCAGGAGCAGATCGCCGAACGCCGGCAGGGCTGGAACAGCGTCCGCAAGCGGCGACTGGAAGCCCTGGCCCGGCAGCCCGAACGATCGGGTCGTCGACTCAGATCACGTTCGGTTTCCCCGAGCGCGTGAGGGTACGTCGCGTCGAGCGACGGCACTTGTCGGTCACGGCCGCGACCGGGGGTAACCGCGTTGCCGCCTTCTTCGACCAGTGGCGGCCTGCAACCCTGAGTTGCCCGACTCGATCCGGCTCAGGGGTCATTCCCGAACGCTGGCCCAGGCGAGAGTCCTCTGGGGTGAGGCGGTACTCTCCCCAGGTGCGACCCTCTGCTGTCCGGCTGCTGTCCGCTGGCGTGGCGGTGATGTTGCTGGCCGCGTTGATTGCATCCGCCGCCAGCGCTCGCGGATCGAAGACATCGCCGATCTGTAAGCGCGGCCTTACCACCGTCGCGGTCGATCCGCGCGGCCTCCTGCCGCTGACCGCGAACCCGGTCAGCCCTTCTGCGAGGGCAGCGCTCCACTACGCGAAGTCCGGGAACCCTGAGGTTGTCCGGGCAGACGTGGCGACCGCCGATCACGACCGGGGCGGCGGAGCGAGATTCGACTGCGGAACCCGCGTGTGGCGGCGCACCGTCGTTGTCTACATCACCCGCCGCGCCTTCAAGAAGAGCGGAAGCCTCTCGGAAAGTGTGTTCTTCGTTGGCCGCTTCAAGGGCGGCTACCGAGTCTGGCAAGTCGTCCACTAGAGCGTCCGCTCGGGGGTCATTCCTGAACACTGGCCCAGGCGACGGCTCGCTAGCCCGAACTGCACGTGAACCAGGCAGCGTTGCCCGAGTGCGAGTCGTCTGGGAGTGGGCTGCCGGAAGGAACGGACTGGAACGCGACGGTGTAGAAAGCGTTCTGGCAGCCGCCGTCCCAGTTGCTGGGCGAGAGGGTCCCGGACCAGGTTGAGAGGGCGACGACTCCGGGAGGTCCCTCGGCCGGGGAAGCAATGTTGGTCATCGGGACCTGCTCCTGGAAAACGACATGGTGCTCAGCGTTGCTACAAGCCGGGCAGACACGGTCCTGTGTCCGCAGGACCTGTAACTGCAGCGTCGCGTCACGGATCGGGGCGTTCACTGTCACGTTGATCGAAGTGATCTGCTGGCCGCCGCGCGTGAAGTCAAGGGTGATCGGTTCGTATCCCAGAGGTCGCGTGCTCCTCGGCGCGATAGTCGCTTGGTGTTGCTGCGCGGCGTGCGACGAGGTGAGCACGCCGGAGAACACAACGGCAAGCGCTGCCACCGCGATGCAGGCGGCGAGTGCCAGCGCGGTCCGGCGGCGTGTGACGCGTGGGGCGGGTCGCGTGGCCGCCTCCCCGGCGCGGCGGAGCACGTCTTGCCAATCCGCGTCGTCCGGCGGGACGAGGAACCTGCGCAGCCTTTCCTCGACCACTTGCGTGTCGCTCATCGTGGGGCCTCCTCTTGTTCAAGGTTCTTCAGTAGGTCGGCATGGGCGTGCGACAGCGTCGCGGCGACGGTGCCCTCGCTGATCTCGCACAGAGACGCGATCTCGGCATAGGACAAGTCCGCGAAGTAACGCAAGAACACGATCAGCCGCCGCTGCGGCGGGAGCCGCTTTAGGGCCTCTGCGAGCAGAGGATCACCCTCCGCTGAGGGGATCGGGGCGGCGGCAACCAACTCATCGAGAGTCAGCTCTCGCTGGCCGTTGACGCGGCTGCGGAGCGCGACTCGGAACGCGATCCGCCACACCCATGCGGCAAGCGAGCTGTCGCCTCGGTACTGCTCGCGGTCACGCAACGCCTGCGCAAACGCCTCCTGCAACACATCACGCGCGCTGTCGTAGCTCCCGGTCAGCGCCGCGAGCCCCCCTCGAAACGAGGCATAACGGCTCCGGTACAGCTCCTCTATCGACTCTGCGCTTGCAGCCATGCTCACCTACATAGGGAGCCTCACCCGCACTTTTCTTTATCGCAAGCCCAAGCCGCTACCACGCGGAAGCTCGTCAGGGGTCATTCCGGAACACTGGCCCAGGCGAGTTTGCTATCGCCTGAAGTGCCTACTACGCTGCCCGGCGACGTGACGCTACGCGACCGAATCCGGCGTTGGTGGAGCCCAGCCGAGTGGCGGGACGAACACCCGGAGATCTCCGATGGCGAGGGCTTCGCGCCCAGCGCCGAGCAGCGACTCACCGACACTGTCGGTAAAGGTGGGTCGAATACAAAGGCGACAGACACGCGGACAATCACCCCGACTGAGGTTCCTTAGTAGCGCTCTCCCGCTCAGGGGTCATTCCAGAACACTGGCCCCGGCAAGCAGACCTCTCCTCCGAAGCGAGGCGGCACGCCTTAGGAAGCTCCTATCCGAGCGCCGGACGATTGAGCCGGCGCGCGCGAGTTGCGGCCCGCGCGCTCCGCCCGAGTCTCCAGTGGGCATTCCCGAACGCTGGCCAAGGCCAGGGCTCACCCGCTCGGCGGGCGCTTCGTGACTCGAACTGGCGCTGACTGCAGCCTGGAGTGCGGGAATGGGTTAGAAACTGCGTGGGAGCGGACGGGATCAGGGGAGCTTTCCGCTTCGAGCTCTTACCTACCGAAAGGGGTAAGCAATGCGTAATCGTCTCCTGAACGTCCTTGTGCTTGCAGGGGCGTGTGTTGCGGCCGTGGTCGTGTTTGCGCTTCCAGCCGCCGCGTCCGGGCACCACGGGCACGGCGGGCATTGGGGAGGTCACGGCTCGCCGGCAATGAGCCACGTGTTCGTGATCATGATGGAGAACACGGCTTATTCGGATCTGCTCAGCCCTTCCAACTCCAACACGACCTTCATCCGGAGTATCGCCAAGGGTTACGGGCTGGAGACCAACTACTTTGGAGTCACGCATACGAGCCTGCCGAACTACGTTGCAGTGACGAGCGGCAGTACCTGGGGCTCGAATGCCGACGACGAGGCGCAGGCCGACGAGGGGTATTTCAACCATCTCAATCTCGTCGACCAGCTCGAGCGCGCGCACATCAGCTGGAAGGGCTACATGGAGTCGATGCCTTCGGCCGGATACACCGGGGACTACGGCGGCTGCTCAAGCACCGACCCCGACTGCACCTCGAGCCCGACGAGCGACGCGCTCTATGTGCGCAAGCACAACCCGTTCATGCAGTACCCAGAGGTATTCGGCAACTCGCAGCGCGCCGCGAACGTCGTTCCGCTCACCCAGTTGAGCACCGACCTGAGTTCGGGTCACGTGGCGCAGTTCGTGTGGATCTCACCGAACATCTGCAACGACATGCACGGCGGCGCCCCCGAGTGCCCGTACCCGAACACCCCCACCGACCAGTACCAGGCTGCGCTCTACCAGGACGGCGACACATTCCTCAAAACCTGGGTGACCGCGATCATGCACTCCAAGGCCTGGACCGGAAACTCGGCGATCTTCGTCACCTGGGACGAGGGCGGCTACGAGGATTCTTCGCCCTACGGACCCGATGACAACAGCGGCTGCTGCGACTCGCCCGTGCTCCCGAGTTCTCCTCCTGATCCGACCAGCGGCGGCGGCGGGGATCTCGCCGGCGGCACCGTGTACGGCGGCGGCCAGGTCCCGATGATCGTCATCGCCCGCCACGGAGCCCGCGGCGCGACCGACAACACACCGACCAACCACTACTCCCTGCTCCAAACGATCGAGCAGAACTGGCACCTCCCGTACCTAGGTAACGCGAGCGACACCGTACAAGTCCACTCGCTCGCACCCCTCCTCAAGCACTAGAAGAAACACAAACGCCGGGCCTGGCGCGCCTACCCAACCAACAGGCACGCCAGGCCCACTTCACGCACGGCCGACGATCCGAATCAAAAAAGGACAGACCGCTCAGGGGCCATTCCGGAACGCTGGCCCAGCCCACCGTCATGCCACAGGCGGGCAGTACTTCGGCCACAGCAAAGGCCCGACGAAACCCGTAGAGGGCGAGCAAGAGCAGCATTCCGGAACATGGTCGCGCGCCGATCCGGGGTTTTCCTGATGCGGGAGCGGCCCCGGTAACGAACTATGGGATAGCTGCGTGTTTCGCCGTGATGGGGGATGCCTTCCTGGCGATTTCGGGGGTTTAACAAAGTCTTGAGAGTTGGGTCATACGTTTTGGCCGTGCGTTTGATCGCGGCCGGGGCCGCCGTCTTTGTCGCTGTGGCGTGCGGTTCCGGAGCACGAGTTCAAACGCAGCCGACGACAGTTCCGGAGAAGGCGACTGTGCCGCCGATGACGAGTGCGACGCGGTCGGCAGCGGTAACCACCCGCGCGGCCGGGGTAACGCAGACGGCGATCGAGGCGCCGTTGCCGGCAGGTGCGAACCAGAAAAAGTGGGTGACCCTGTCCCAGGTGGTTTGCCCCTCCGTGACGGGCTGTGTTGCGACCGGTGGCTACAACTTGCCCCCGGCCTCGAATCAGGTCGGACACCTGCTCGCGCTGAGCAAGCGAGGCGCGAAGTGGGAGCTCGATGCGACTCCGGCGAACCTCGGTGTGATCGCGCTCGCCTGCCCGTCCGTCGGCACATGCGTGGGCACGGCGAGAGGCCGAAGCACCGGCGTCTACGTTGTGACGCAGCAGGGACGGAGCTGGCGCTCGTCCGTGGTGCAGCTGCGCGGCGACCTGGAAGCTGCCAAGACCTTTCCCGTTCTCCGCTCCGCCTCATGCGGTTCGGCGGGCAACTGTGCCGCCGTCGGCACGTACACGACCTTCAAGCCACACGACGTCGAGCCCCACGCCCTGCTGGTGAACGAGAAGGACGGAATCTGGGGCGCCGGCGTCGATGCGCAGCTTCCACCGGACGCCGCGACGACATCCGACGTCAACGGTGACGGGCCGGGTGGTGTCGCCACCGTCGTCTCCTGCCCCTCGGCAGGGAACTGCGTTGCCGGTGGCACCTACGCGGTGCGCGTGGGCGACCTGAACGAACCCGCCGGCTGGGTCGCGACCGAGCAGGCGGGCGAGTGGGAACAGGCCGTCAGCGTGCAGCTTCCCGGCGGTGGCACTGCAGGCGACCACTTCGGCACAGGGCTGTCATGCCCCTCGGTGGGCGTTTGCACCGTGGTCGGCGGCTACACGGACCGAAACGGCAGGGAGCAAGGGCTGATCGCGCAAGAACGCCGCGGCGTCTGGTTGCCAGGGATTCGGGCGCCGGTGCCTCGCGGAGGGTCTGCGCCGAACGAGCCCAACGCCTTTGACGATCCTCTCTTCGGTGTTTCGTGCGCGGATGCGAGCGACTGCGCCGCAATCGGCGCGTACGTGAAATACCCGCACCCCGGTGGGTACCCGGGCACGTATCACGGCTGGCTCCTGACCGAGCGGCGCGGCGCGTGGAGCGCCTCCAAGGTCGTCCTCCCGCAGAACGCGAAGGCCCCCGGCGAGACGATTCTGACCTCGGTCAGCTGTGGCGCACGCGGCAGCTGCGTTGCAGTCGGCAACTACGGCACCCACGTAGCGCACGCAATCATCGAAGTCGAACGTCGAGGCGAGTGGCAACGCGCGATCAGCCCTGCCGTGCCCGCGAACGCGGCCAAGAACGCTTCGCCGGGACTCAACTCGGTCTCCTGCTCCTCCGCGCACCGCTGCACGGTCGTCGGCTCATACAAGGATCGCTCGGGTAAACCGAGAGGCCTGATCGTCAACCTCCGGATCCCCTAACTCCGCGCAGGCGGCGCGCCGGCCGTCTCTGGACGCGCTACCGGTACCCCTGCGTCCGGCCGTATTCCTGTGCGACGGAGAGAGGCACGGCTCTCGACCACGCCTCCTCGACGAGGTCTCGCATCTCGTTGCTGTCGAGCGCGTCGAGGCGGACGTGGATCCAGTTGAACCGCATGTCGCTCTCGCTGGGCAGTTGGAACTTGTGGGGCTCCGCTTCGACGGCGGCCCGTCGCATCTCCCTCGGGAAACCGCAGCCCATCCGCTGGCCGTCCTTGGAGAGCGCGAGCCACACGATCTGGCCGACCCGGAACTTGATCTGGCCGCGCACGAACACCTCGTAGCTGCGAGGAAGCGTCTGCGCCAGCGCCCGGATCTCATCAGGGGTGACCACCGCGCCCGACGCCGAGGATAGGCGATGTGACGACCCCCGGAGCCCCCTGTGCAAAGGTGGCTCCGTGGGGAGAACGGCGGTCATCGCGCTGTACGTGATCGCAATGGTGGCCGTCGTGGTCGGCGTGGATGTCCTGTTCTTCCGAGGTCACGTCTGGGGGCGCTTGGCGGCCAACGTCGGCATCGTCCTGGTGTTCGGGGCGTTCTATTTCCGGTTCCTGCACCACGGCTGACCGGGGGTTGGCTCCGTCCGACTGCCCGTTATAGGCTCCCGCCGGTGTTGGGTCGGGGTCGGGGTCGCGTTCTCCTGTGCTGGCTCGCCGTCGTCGCGGCGCTGGTCGCGGTCGGTCTGTTCGGGACCGCCGCACGCCGCGCCAGCGCCGGCTCTCCGCTGGTCCGCGTGCACTTGACCCTGACGCCGGGCGCGCGCGTGTCGCCGCACCCGCTGCTACTGACGGTCGGCGGGCCGATCTACTGCATGCAGCTGCGCCACCTCGCCCACTACCTCGCCGCGTCGCTCCTGTGCACCGACTACGGCCCGAACCGGTACGAGCAGCCCGGCGAGCGGGCAGGGCGGCTCGAGGACTGGGGCAATCCCGCCTACGACGCCGCCGTGGCGCGGCTTCCCGCGAGGATCGAGGCCCGCGGCGTGAAGGTCTCGAAGCTGATCGTGGTCGGGGTCTCGTACTCGGGATTCGCGAACGCCGAGCTCGTCGCGTCCCAACCACGGCTCCGTCCCGACGCGCTCATCGTGATCGACAGCTACCTCGACCTCGCCGCCCGCTACGACGCGCTGCCGCCGAACCACGCGACGCAGCAGGAGATCGTGCGCTCCGTGGGCGGGACACCGGATCAGATGCCGGCGGCGTACGCGGAGCGCTCGCCAAGCCATCACCTCGGCCGGCTCGCGGCGGACATCCGGTCGGGGATGCGGTTCATCGACGTCTGGAGCACGGCTCCGTCGGAGGTGCACGAGTTCCGCGGCGCGACCTGCTCGGAGGACGCGAGCGCGCACTGGCTCAGCCAGCTCGCGACCGTCGCCGGCCACCCGGTCCCCGGCTACGTGACACAGCTGCCGCACGCGCACGCGCTCTGGAACCACGGACGCAGCGTGGTCAGGCTGGCCGGGCTCGGCCACGGCGCGCCGCCGCTGCCCGCGCGCAAGGTGCTGTTCCGGCCGGGCGTCCCTCCGCCCGCGAGCAGCTACTGCGTCTTCACGCCGGCCTAGAGCGGCGCGCCGCCGGGCACGACCCGGAACGTGCGGTGTTGCGTGGTGAGGTTGCCGTCGGTCGTCGCGACATGGACAGCGACCGTGTAGCTCCCCGGCGCCAGCGTGGTGTCCGGCGGCGTGAGCCGGAAGCCGTACGAGCCGGGCAGTTGCGGCTGCGAGCGGCCGACGAAGTTCTGGTGCGTCCCGTCCGCATAGACGCGCCAATAGTCGCGGCTGGGCGGGATCGTGACGGCGAAGTCGGCGGCGTAGGTCCACGGGACGAGGACTCCGACGCCGGCCCGGGTCAGGCGCCACTTCACCGACGCAGGCGTGACGGGCAGGTCCTGCCAGGGCGGCGGAACGGGCAGCGGGGTCTGGTCCTGCGCCCGGACGACCAGCTCGAACGGGCCAGAAATCTGCGCGGGATCGAGGATGACGCCGTCGGAGCCGACCGCGTCGAGGCCGACGACCTCCGCATGGCTCGTGCTCCGGTACGGCTCCAGGTGCCCGGGAGCCAGCGGGTTCACGGCACAGGTGCCGCGGATCTCCGTCAGGTGCAGGTGGCCCCGCTTCGGGATCGCCTCCCCCAGCACCGTCTTCGAGGCCGTCACCCACGCGCCCGTGTGGACGAGCGGGACGATGTGCCAGTACTGGAAGGTGCGCCCGTCCCGCGTGCGCACGACAACCTCCTGCGCGTTCGGGACGCGCGCCCGCCCCGAGACGACCGGATACACCTTCTGGTCGGGCGTCGCGTAGACGTCGATCCCGTTGTGGAACGAGAACTGGCCCGGCGAGTCCGGGGTCAGAGGCGCGTTGACGCTGGCGACGAGGTTGCGCGGATCGCCGAAGAAGGCTCGCACCGGGTGCTGCTGGTGGAACGGCTTCAGCGGCCACGGGTACGGCTCGTCTGCGGCGGCCGCAGTGCCGCAGCGCGAGATCAGGCCTCGCCAGAGGCCTCCCGTGTAGGCCAGGACCTGCCGATCCTTCGCCGACCCGGCCAGCGGGTGCGCGAGCAGCACGAGGACGGCGACCCCCAAGCCGAGCAACCAACGAACCCGATTCGTCTCAATCCCTCCCTCGCCAGGACCGCGGAACGTTCCACCAGCCATGGTTGCCGCGCTGCCAGGGCGGCCGCTAGACGCAAGCGCGTCATCCCTGGGCGGCGCTGTCTAAGCCCTGAGGACGGCGCGGCGCGGGCCGGCGAGGAAGCCGGCCTCCACGAGCAGCGGCATGACGAGCGTCTCGGTCACGGGCTCGCCGTCGAAGCGCTCCACCGCGAGGCGCTTCGCTCCGCCGCGCTTGACGAAGCCGACGAGCGCTGCGAGCGCCGGGCGGAGCCAGTCCTCGTCCGGCTCCCGGAGCGGGACGAGCGAGCGGCCGCCCCGCTCGACGAAGAGCGCCGGCTCACCGCCGAGCAGGACGACGTGCGCTCCCGCCACGCGGGCGGCGCGCGCTCCGGCGCGCTTCGGCCACGGAAGGACGGCGCCGTACGGCTGGGCCGGATCGGCGGCGGCGAGCACGAGCGGGTCCGGCTCGTCGTCCTCGCGCGGCCGCAGCTCGCGCAGGCGCTCGACCGCGCCGCCGAGCGCGAACTGCGCACCGCCGAGCCCTTCGACGAAGTAGCCGCGCCGGCACGAGCCGAGCGTCTCGAGCGCGCGCAGCTCGCCGTAGACCGCGCTGTAGCCGCCGGGAATCCCTTCCGCGCGAACCGAGTCGCGGGTCACGATGCCGTGCCGCTCGAGGAGCAGCTCGGCGAGGGCGCGACGGTCTGGCTCTCCGCCGGCGAACAGCTCGGCCGCGAGCGACCAGCGCCCCTGGGTCGCGGTGGGCCGGTGCGCGCGGGCACGGGAGAAGCGCCGGCCGTGACGCTTTCGTGACGGTACCTGGTACCGGCGGTTCGCCCTGAGCGGCGCCCAGGAGTCGTTCGTCACCTCGCCGCTCCAGACGAGGTCCCACAGCGGTGGGAGCGCGGTCTCGGCCTCGAGTTCCGTGGCGGCGAGCAGCCCGTCCCAGAAGAGCGCACCGCCGGCGAGCGCCGCCCGAATCACCGCATGCGCCTCGCCTTCGGGCAGCGGCGCCGCAGCAGGACGCCCCAGCAGCGGCGCGTCGTCGCGGAAGAAGACGGCCACGCGGTCGAGCCCGGCTCCGACCCACACGAGCTCGCCGGAGGCACAGAGCTGGTCGAGCTGTTCGGGCCGGTAGTCGGGCACGCGCCGGGGCAACACCTCCGCCTCCCAGAGCGCCACGGGGAGTGCCAGCGCCTGGAGCGGGATGACCGCCTCGCGAAGCGAGGCACGGCGGTCGATGCCGTGCCAGCTCGACAGGAAGCGGCCGAGCGCCGCCTGCTCGACAGGCTCGACCTCACGGCGGAGCGCCGCGAGCGACGCACGGCGCAGGCGCCGCAGGACGTCGGCATCGCACCACTCGCGCTCGCTGCCGCCGGGCCGGAGCTCGCCGCGGACGAGCTTCTCCCCGCGCTCAAGCTCCCGCAACTCCTCCTCGACCTCAACGCCGAACCAGGCCGACGCCTCGGCCGTCGTGAACGGCCCCCGGCCGCGCGCGAAGCGCACCACGAGCGAGCGCAGCGCCTCGGGCACGGGTTCGAGGAACACGCCCGGCAAGCCCGACGGAGGCATGATCCCGAGCGCGTCGCGGTAGCGGCCGGCATCCTCCGCCGCCGTGAGCCGCTCCTCGCCCGCCATGCGCACGCGAATCGCCCGCCGCTCCGCCTCGAGGATCGCGGCGTGCGACTCGTCGAACTCGCCCACCCGCAGGTCTCCTCTGAGCCGAAGCAAATCGTGGAGCGCCTCCGAGTCGCGCGGAAACGGCCGCAGCGACGCCTCCACCTCGGCAAGCGCCGCCGGGTCGATCAGCTCGCGCAGCTCCTCCTGGCCGAGCAGCTCCCGCAGCAGGTCGCGGTCGAGCGAGAGTGCCTGCGCCCGCCGCTCCGCGGGCGGCGTGTCGTCCTCGTACATGTACGTGGCGATGTAGTCGAAGAGGAGCGACGACGCGAAGGGAGACGCCGACGCCGTCTCGACGTCGACTAGGTCGATCTCGCGCGCACGAAGCCGGCCGAGCAGCCGCTTCAGCGCCGGCAGGTCGAACACGTCCTGGAGGCACTCGCGATAGGTCTCGAGCACAATCGGGAAGCTCGCGTACTTGCGCGCGACCTGGAGCAGCCCCTGCGCCTTCAGCCGCTGCTGCCACAGCGGCGTCCGTTCGCCCGGCCGGCGGCGCGGGATGAGCAGGGCGCGCGCCGCGTTCTCGCGGAAGCGCGCGCCGAAGAGCGCCGTCTGCCCCACCTCCGCGAGCACGAGCTCCTCCAGCATGTCCGGATCGAGCACGAACAGGTCGGTCGCGGGCGGCGAGTCGGCGTCGGGCAGATGGAAGGCGATTCCGTCGTCCGACCAGAGCGACTGCACCTCGAGACCGAGCGACTCGCGCAGCCGCGCGCCGACGGCCATCGCCCAGGGCGCGTGCACCCGCGCCCCGAACGGTGTGAGGATGCAGACGCGCCAGTCGCCGATCTCGTCGCGGAACCGCTCGATGACGACGGTGCGGTCCGACGGCAGCGCACCGGTCGCCTTCTCCTGCTCGCGGAGGAAGGCGAGGAGGTTCCGCTCGGCACGCTCGTCGAGATCGGGCACCTTCGGATCTCGCGCCGCGAGCAGCTCGCGCGCGAACCTGCCGATCGCCTCGCCGAGCTCGTACGGGCGCCCGATGCCCTCGCCCTTCCAGAACGGCACCGCACCCGGCACGCCCGGCGCAGGTGAGACGAGCACGCGGTCGCGGGTGATCTCCTCGATCCGCCACGAGGAAGCGCCAAGCATGATCACTTGGCCGGCCCGAGCCTCGTAGACCATCTCCTCGTCGAGCTCACCCACACGCCCGCCGCCCTCGCCCGCGATGAAGACGCCGAAGAGCCCGCGGTCGGGGATCGTGCCCGCGTTCGTGACCGCGAGCCGCCGCGAGCCCGGCCGCCCGCGCACGACGCCGGCCGTGCGGTCCCAGATGATCCGCGGCCGCAGCTCGGCGAACTCGTCCGACGGGTAGCGCCCTGCGAGCATGTCGAGGACGTTCTCGAGCTGCGAGCGCGAGAGGTCGGCGAAGGGATACGCGCGGCGCACGAGCTCGTGCAGCTCGGCGACCTCGATCTCCTCGTCGGTGCAGATCGCGACGATCTGTTGCGCGAGGACGTCGAGCGGGTTGCGCGGGATCTGCGTCTCCTCGATCAGCCCCTCCCGCATCCGCTGCACCACGACCGCACACTCGAGGAGGTCGGCCCGGAACTTCGGGAAGATGCGCCCGCGCGAGACCTCGCCGAGCGAGTGGCCGGCGCGGCCGATCCGCTGCAGGCCGCGCGCCACCGACTTCGGCGACTCGACCTGGATCACGAGGTCGACCGCACCCATGTCGATCCCGAGCTCGAGCGACGAGGTGGCGACGAGGCACGGGATGCGGCCGGCCTTCAGGTCTTCCTCGATCTGCGTCCGCTGCTCCCGCGCAAGCGAGCCGTGATGGGCGCGCGCGACTTCCTCTTCCGCAAGCTCGTTGAGCCGGAGGGCGAGCCGCTCGGCGAGGCGGCGGTTGTTGACGAAGACGATCGTCGAGCGGTGCGCGCGGACGAGCTCGACGAGCGCCGGGTAGATCGAGGGCCAGATCGAGCGCGCGCCGACCTCGCGGCCGGGCGTGATGTACGAGTCGCCGGCCCCGCGCACGTACTCGCCCTGATCAAGCGCGGCGGTCGAGCCGAGCTCGCGCATGTCGTCGACGGGGACGACGACCTCGAGGTCAAGCTCCTTCGCGACTCCGGCGTCGACGAGCTCGATCGGCCGTCCTCCCGAGACGAACTTCCCGATCTCCTCGAGCGGGCGCTGCGTGGCCGAGAGGCCGATCCGCTGCGGCGTCTGCGCAGCGAGCGCCTCGAGCCGCTCGACCGAGAGCGCGAGATGGACGCCGCGCTTCGTCCCCGCGACGGCATGCACCTCGTCGAGAATCAGCGTGTCGACGCTGCGCAGTAGCTCGCGCGCCCGCGACGTGAGCAGCAGGAAGAGCGACTCCGGCGTGGTGATCAGGATGTCGGGCGGCTCGCGGAGCATCGCTGCGCGCTCCTTCTGCGGCGTGTCGCCGGTGCGGACGGCGACGCGGAGCTCCGACCGGAGGCCGGCCAGCGGCCCGCGCAAGTTCCGCTCGACGTCGTAGTTGAGCGCCTTGAGCGGCGAGACGTAGAGGACGCGCAGACCCTGTCCCGGCGTGGCCGTCAGACGATCGATCGCCGAGAGGAAGGCCGCGAGCGTCTTCCCCGAGCCGGTCGGCGCCTGGATCAGGACGTGTCCGCCGGCCGCGATCGCCGGCCAGCCTTGAGCCTGCGCGGGCGTCGGCGCCGCGAAGTTCCGCTCGAACCAGGCGCGCGTTTCCGGCCTGAAGGAGTCGAGCGCGGGCATGGTTTTCAGCCTACAGCCGCCCTCTCGGGGTAGCGCCGCGCCGCTCTAGTCGATCTGCGTGACCGGCAGGGCGTAGCGCTCGCGAATCCGCTCGACGAGCGTGTCGTCTCCTGACAGCACGACGATCTCATCGCCGCCGAACGTGTGGAGCGTGTCGTCGACCGCCGCGACCGGATCGTCCCCCACCGCCGTCGAGATCCGTACGTGCGGGGCGCACAGCGAGTCCAGGACCGCGCCTGCACGCGTCCGGGCCGCGGCCTGCTCCGCGTCGACGTCGTTCGCGAGGACATGGAGCGGCGAGGCTCTCAGCGGGGCGACGACGACGACCCTCCGTTCGTCCGGAGGCCCGACATGCCGGACGATCTCGGGCTCGGTGCGTTCCCAGCCACGCGCGTAGAGAGCCACCGCGACGGCCGAGACGACCGCCCAGGCGACGATCGCGGCGACGGTCCCGCCCAGCGACGCGGCGATGACGATCGCAAACGCGGCGACGGTCAGGAGGAGGAAGTGGAACGCGGCACTCTCGCTGCGGAACGGGCTCCTCATGGACTCAGCGTCGCTCCGGCACGGGTGGGCGGCATCGGTGAGAGCCCCGATCAGGCATGCGTAGGTTCAGGCGTCTGGCTGTTCGCAGAGATGCCGCTGCCGTACGGTATGCGGCATGCAGACCTGCCCCGCGTGCGGCCAGGAGAATCCCGGCAGTTCCCGCTTCTGCGGGATGTGCGGCGCCGCGCTCGTCCCCGTGTCCGCGCCCGCGCGCGAGGAGCGGAAGGTCGTGACGATCCTCTTCACGGACCTCGTCGGCTCGACCGCACGCGCGGAAGGGCTCGACCCGGAGGACGTCAGCGCGACGCTCTCGGCGTACTACGCCCAGCTCCGCGCCGAACTCGAGCGGCACGGCGGCACCGTCGAGAAGTTCATCGGCGACGCCGTGATGGCCGTCTTCGGTGCGCCGGTCTCCCACGAGGACGACGCCGAGCGCGCTGTCCGCGCCGCGCTCGCGATCCGCGAGTCGATCGGCGAGGAGCTCCAGATCCGTACCGCCGTCAACACCGGCGAGGCGCTCGTCGCCCTCGGAGCGAAGCCCGGCGAGGGCGACGCGATGGTGGCCGGCGACGTCGTCAACACGGCCGCACGGCTGCAGAGCGCGGCGCCGGTCAACGGGATCCTCGTCGGCGAAGGGACGTACCGCGCCACCCGCGACGCGATCGACTACCGCGAGGCGCCGGCCGTCGCGGCGAAGGGCAAGGCCGAGCCGGTCAAGGTGTGGGAGGCGGTCGGCGCCCGGTCGCGCTTCGGCAGCGACGTGGAGCAGAAGCTGCGGACCCCGCTCGTCGGACGCGAGCGCGAGCGCGACCTCCTCGCCGACGCGCTCGCACGGGCGCGCACCGAGCAGTCGTCCCAGCTCGTCACCCTCGTCGGCGTCCCGGGGATCGGCAAGAGCCGCCTCGTGGCGGAGCTGTTCCAGATCCTCGAGGCCGACCCCGACCTCATCAGCTGGCGCCAGGGCCGTTCCCTGCCGTACGGCGAGCGCGTGAGCTTCTGGGCGCTCGGCGAGATCGTGAAGGCGCACGCCGGGATTCTCGAGTCCGACGACGCGGCGACCGCCGAGGAGAAGCTCGACGCGATGGTCGAGACGCTCGCCCAGGACGACGAAGAACGGGAGTGGCTGGCCCGCCACACGCGTCCCCTCGTCGGCCTCGAGGGCTCGGAGCGCTCCGAGCGCGAGGAGGCGTTCGCGGCGTGGCGGCGGCTGATCGAGGCGGCCGCCGAGCAGCGAACGCTCGTGCTCGTGTTCGAGGATCTCCACTGGGCGGACGACGGCCTGCTCGACTTCGTCGATCACCTCGCCGAGTGGGCGACGACGGTCCCGCTGCTCATCGTCGGCACCGCCCGGCCGGAGCTGCTCGACCGGCGGCCAGGGTGGGGAGGCGGCAAGCGGAACGCCTTCACGCTCTCGATCGGCGCGCTCAGCGACGAAGAGACAGCCGTCCTCCTGCAGCGGCTGCTCGATCGTCCCGTGCTCGACGCCGACGCGCAGCAGGCCGTGCTGCAACGGGCCGAGGGTAACCCGCTCTATGCCGAGGAATACGCGCGAATGCTCGCGGAGCACGGCGGCGGCGACCTTCCATTGCCCGAGACGGTGCAGGGGCTGATCGCAGCGCGCATCGACGGGCTCGCGCCGGCGGACAAGGCTCTGCTGCAGGACGCATCGGTGATCGGCAAGGTCTTCTGGCCGGGCGCGCTACCCGGGGCCGACGCGGAGGTCCTCCATTCGCTCGAGCGGAAGGAGTTCGTCCGTCGCGACCGCCGCTCCTCGATCGCCGGCGAGACGCAATACGCCTTCCTGCATGCGCTCGTCAGGGACGTCGCGTACGGCCAGATCCCGCGCGCGGAGCGGGCCGAGAAGCACCGGCGGGCGGCCGAGTGGCTCGGGGCGCTCGCCGGCGATCGCGCGGAGGATCTCGCCGAGATGCTTGCCCACCACTACCACGAGGCTCTCTCCCTTTCGGAGGCGGCCGGGCTCGACACGACCGCGCTTCGTTTGCCCGCACGGCAGGCGTTCGTCGACGGTGCGCGACGGGCTTTCTCGCTCGGCGTGGGCACAGGGGCGCACGAGCTCGCGCTCGAGGCTCTGGCACTCACCCCAGAGGACGACCCCGAGCGGGGTCCGCTGCTTCTGCTCGCCGCAGATGCGAGCCGTCTCAGTGATGGCGACGACGTGCTGGCCCTTGGCGAAGCTGCCATCGAGGCGTTTCTCACCTGCGGAGACGCGGGACGGGCAGCGGATGCGGTCGCACTCCTGGGGAGCGACCAGTTCCATCGGGGAGACACCAACGCGACTCGCGCAGCCCGCGATCGGGCGCTGGAACTCGCGAGACAGGATCCGACGTCAGCCGCCTCCGGACGTGCGATGGCCGCCGTTGCGCGCAGTCGCTATCTCCTCGACCGCGATGCGCAGGGCGCTCTCGAGCTCTCGCGTGAGGCGCTTGCACTCGCGCGGGAGACCAAGGACGAACGAGCGGAGGCGATCGCTCTCAACACGATCGGGCTCGCACGGGTCCTGTCGGGTGACGCGGAGGGAGTGGCGGACCTCGAGCGCAGCGTCGAACTCTCGGCGCAATCCGGTTCTCTGTTTCACCTGGTAACGGGCCTGAACAACCTCGGGAACACGCTTTGGGAGGTCGGGAGACTGGCGGACGGGTCGGCCCGGATACACGAGGCGCGCGCGCTCGCCGAGCGGTACGGGTTGATAGGCCTGCTCCGTTGGAACGATGCCGAACTCGTGTACGACGCGTACAACAGGGGCGAAGTGAACACCGTCGTCAGCGCCGCCACGAAGGTGCTCGACACCGGTCTCGGGAGCGCGAGGTACCAGGAACGGCCGGTACGCGCCAGCCGGGCCTGGGCGCTGCGTATTCAGGGCCACACCGACAAGGCGCTAGCGGATGCAGAGCAGGCCCTTGACGGCTTCCGCGAGAGCGGAGGAGACGCGCAGGTCGGCCCGTTCATCCTCACCACCGCTGCCAGATGCCTCCGGGCCGCCGGCAGGGACGCAGAAGCAGATTCCGTGCTCGAAGAGGTGCTCTCGGGAGAGCTCGACGACATCGCATTCGACCTTCCGCTGGAACTCGTCGAACTCGGTCGCAGCGACGAGTACCTCGCGGTGGCCGCAAGACAAACCGGGTACGCCTGGCTCGAGGCCGGCCGGGCCGCCGCGTCCGGCGACCTCGTGCGTGCGTCCGAGCTCTACGGCTCCATCGGCGCGCGGTTCCCCGAGGCCTGGGCCGCATTGCTCGCCGCCGAGCGCGGCGACACCTCGCGGCTCGACGCGGCGCTCGCCTACTTCGAGGAGCAGCGGGCGACGCCGTACGTCCAGCGCTGCCGCGCCCTGCTGCAGGCGTCTGCATAGGATCAGGCCATGCCCGAGGCGCTCTATTTCACGGAGGACGACGCGGCGAACCGCCTGCTCGCGGACGATCCGTTCGCGTTGCTCGTCGGCTTCGCGCTCGACCAGCAGGTCACCGTCCAGCAGGCGTTCCTCGGCCCGCTCAGGCTGAAGGAGCGGCTCGGCACGCTCGAGCCGCGCAAGGTCGCACAGGCCGACCTCGAGCCGCTCTTCCGGGCGAAGCCTGCGATCCACCGCTTCCCAGGCTCGATGGCCGGGCGGGTGCGCGACCTTGCGGCGACGGTCGCAGAGGACTACGGCGGCGACGCGTCACGTCTCTGGACCGAGGCCGCCGACGGCGACGACCTCCGCAAGCGGATCTCCGCGCTGCCGGGCTTCGGCGAGATGAAGGTCAAGGCGCTCGGGTCGGTGCTCGCGAAGCGCTTCGACGTGCCGGTCGCGCAGGAGCTCGTGCCGGCACATCCGACGCTCGGCGACGTCGACTCGGCCCAGGCGCTCGCCGACTACCAGGCCGCGAAGAAGGCGCACAAGGCGGAGTGGCTGGCGTCGAAGTCCACACGCTGATCGACGGCGGCCAGCCGGCCGAGCAGACCGCCAATGCGCTCGCCGAGTTCGTCGCTGACGCGCAGCAGACGCTCGAGATCGCGATCTACGATCTCAACCTCCCGCCGGAGCTGGACGAGATCGTCTGCGGTGCCCTGACCGCCGCCGCGAAGCGCGAGGTCGCCGTCCGACTGGCGTACAACCTCGACCACGCGAAGGCTGCTCCGGTGCCGCCACCGCCGATCACGGATGCCGACGCGGTCGAGTCGATGCCCTTCCCGACGGCCGCGATCCCGGGCGTCCCCGACCTCATGCACCACAAGTACGTCGTCCGCGACGCCGCCTCGGTCTGGACCGGGTCGACGAACTGGACGGCCGACTCGTGGACGCGCGAGGAGAACGTGATCGTCACCGTCGACTCGCCGGCCGTCGCGGCCCGCTACCGCGACGACTTCGAGCAGCTCTGGACGACGCGCAACGTGGCCCACAGCGGCAAGGTCGAGACGGCGCCGGTCGACGGGATGCGCGCGTGGTTCTGTCCGGGGCGCGGCGAGAAGCTCGCGCACCGGATCGCGAAGGCGATCGGCTCGGCACAGCGCCGCGTCCGCATAGCCTCGCCCGTCATCAGCTCGGCGCCGATCCTGGCGACCCTCGCTCAGGTCGCCTCCGACGGCAAGGTCGACCTCGCCGGCGTCGTCGACGCAACGCAGATCGCCGAGGTGCTGCAGCAGTGGCACGAGAACGGGAACGCCGAGTGGAAAGCGCCGCTACTGCGGACGGCGCTCAGCCGCGCGCCGTTCTCCGGCAAGGTCACGACGCCCTACGCGCCCGGCTCGGTGCACGACTACATGCACGCGAAGGTGACTGTCGCCGACGACACCGTCTTCGTCGGCAGCTTCAACCTCTCGCACTCGGGAGAGTTGAACGCCGAGAACGTGCTCGAGCTTCAGGATCCCCAGATCGCGGAGCGCCTGGCCGCGTTCGTCGACAAGGTGCGCGGCCGCTATCCCCCAATCCGCGTTTAGCGGCGGCGCACGCCGGCCGATCACAAGGCCGTGAGACGTCTCGCGCCCGCAGTCGCGCTCGTCGCCGTCCTGCTCACGGGCTCGACCGCCGCCGAGGCACTGCGGCTGCCGGCGGCGGGGCACTGTCCTGTCTTCCCGGCGAACAATCCGTGGAACCAGCGCGTCGACACACTGCCCGTGGCGGCCGACTCCGCGGAGCTGATCGCCTCGATCGGGCTCGACGCCCCGGCGCACGCCGACTTCGGCTCGGGCAAGTGGGACGGCGGCCCGATCGGGATCCCGTTCGACGTCGTCTCGCGGACGACGCCGCTGCGTCATGTCTCGTTCGGGTACGCCGCCCAGTCCGACCGCGTGCGCTACCCGATCCCGCGGCACGTCCAGATCGAGGGAGGGCCGCACGCCGGCGGTGACCGGCACGCGATCCTCGTCGACAAGAGCACGTGCCGCCTCTACGAGCTCTACGACCTGCGCCATACGAGCCGCGGCTGGACGGCGGGCTCCGGCGCGACCTGGAACATGCGCTCGAACCACCTCCGGCCGGCGGGCTGGACCTCGGCCGACGCGGCTGGGCTGCCGATCTTCCCCGGGCTCGCCCGCTGGGACGAGGTCAAGCGCGGCGTGATCGACCACGCGCTTCGCTTCACGGCGCCGACGACGCGGCGCGCGTATGTGTATCCGGCACGGCACTACGCGTCGGACTCGACCGATCCGTCGCTGCCGCCGATGGGGCTGCGGGTGCGGCTGAAGGCGAGCGTGAACATCGCCTCGTTCCCGCCGCAGGCTCGCGTCGTGCTGAGGGCCCTGCAGCGCTACGGGATGATCCTCGCCGACAACGGCTCACCGTGGTACATCTCGGGCGCGCCGAACCGGCACTGGTCGAACGATCAGCTCCACACCCTGGGCCGCCTCACGGGCGCCGACTTCGAGGTCGTGGACACGACCTCGCTCCCCCACCCAGGCGCCTAGCCGCGTCACGCTTCCGGCACACGCCCGGCACGGTGGCTGCCACCATGCCGGCCGTTCGGCGACGGCTAGCGGGTCGCCCAGTCGGCCCGCGGATCCGGCAACGGGGTCAGCACCGGCTCGACGCGGTCGCGCAGGTGCTCGAACGCCGGCGGCAGGATCAGCTTCTCGCCGAGATGGGCCGGATCCTCGTCCGTCGCGAAGCCGGGCCCGAGCGTCGCGATCTCGTACAGCACGCCGGCGGGCTCGCGGAAGTAGATCGAGCGGAACCAGAAGCGGTCGATGATCTGCGTCGGGCGGCCGCCGATCTCCTCGACCCGGTCATGCCACGCCTGCTGGTCCTCCATCGTCGAGGCCCACGCAACGTGGTGGACGGTGCCCGCGCCGCCCACGCCCGGCACCTCGGGCGGCTCGCCGTACTCGATCCAGCCGCCGCGCGTCTCGGCCCGCGTGTCCCAGCGGCCGTCCTCCTGCTCGAACCCGAGCCTCGTGAGGAACTCGCCGTCGGGCCGGCCGTACGCGCGCACACCCTCGAAGCCTTGCAGCGCGAGCTCGCCCGCAATCTCCGGATGGTTCGCGACGAGCGGCTCGTCGGCGACCTGCGAGACGACGAGCTCGTGCTGCAGCCCCTCCGGATTCGCGAAGCGGAGCGAGCCGCCGTCGGCCTCGACCTCGTGCCCCTCGGCGCTCAGTCGCTCGGCCCAGAACTCGAGCGCGGCGGCCGAGCCAACCCGCCAGACGACGGTGTGGACCATCCCGCCCCCCGCCTGGCCGACCCGCGCGTTCGGGTACTCGAAGAAGGTGATGTCGGAGCCGGCGTGCCCCTTCTCGTCGGCGTAGAAGAGGTGGTAGACCGTCGGATCGTCCTGGTTGACCGACTTCTTCACGAGCCGCAGTCCGAGGACGCGCGTGTAGAAGTCGACGTTCCCCGGCGCGTCGGCCGTGATGCAGGTGACGTGGTGGATGCCGTCGAGACGCATGCTCAGTCCTCCGACGCTGGCGCCGCGAGCAGCTCCTTCGCCGCTTCCAGATCCTTCGCGTGCACCAGGATCTCCCGAGATCCCGCCGCCATGAAGTCCTCGAGCGACGAGTCGATCGCCTCGGTGTCCCGGTAGGCGCACTCGAACCCCGCCGACCGGAGCAGACCGCAGACCACCTCGGCCTCCGACTCGCCGGAGACGACCGTCAGGACGACTGGCTCCTCTGCATTCACAGCCCGAAGGCTACTCAGCGCGGAACGGTCCCATGGTGGGGAAGCGGTCTTGGCCGTCGAGCAGGTGGCGCAGGAAGAGAGCGACACCGACGTCTCCGGTGAAGAGCGAGTACCGGCCGCGACCGAGCTCGACGCGCTCGTTCTCAACCTGGCCGATCGTGTGCATCGCGAAGGCGCGCGCCCTGTCGAGCCAGAGCGTGTCTCCCGTCCGGCGGTGGAGAACGAGGAACGCGTACGCGTTTCCGGCCGTGCCGTGACAGAGGTTCGAGCCCTTGGCGAGCGGTCCCGCACGCCAGGTCAGCTCACCGCCCCCGACGGCGAGCTCGAGATCGAGGAGATCGCCGAGCGTCGCGACCATCCCCGGTGCGCCGTGGCACCACTGGACGCGGATCTCGCCGGGACGCGCACCCGCCCTGGGGATCCAGTTCGCGAGAGCGTCCTCTCGCAGCACGTACGGCTCGAGGTTCGCGGGCTCGGGCGCCCGTCCCCGATTGGCGAGTACCCGCATGTTCCCGGCGTAGCCGTGCGCCGGGCCGAGGTAGCGGGCTTCCTCCCCCGAGAAGTGCTGCGTCCAGAGTCCATCAGCGTCGCGCGCGGCCGCGACCCGCGCGGCACACTCGCGCCAGGCGTCGTCCCAGCGCGGCTCGCCCGTCCACGCGAGCATGGCCTCGGCGACGAGCATCGCCCCGGGCGTCCCGACCATCAGCTCGTTCGTCTCGGCCGCGGGGTGGGTGAGGACGAGCTCGTGCACGCGGTCCGCGAGGCCGGCGTCATGCGTCAGCAGGTAGGCGACGAGGTCGATCCCGAGCTCGCCGAACGAGTAGCTCGTCTCGACGGTGAACTCACCGAGGACCGGCTGGGCGTGGTAGCGATCGACGAACGCGACCGCGGCGTCCTCCCAACCGGTCGAACCGAGCTCGTGGAGCGCCCAGATGACGCCGGCGCCACCGAAGTAGACGTCGTTCGGATCCTCGTCCTGCTCGCCGTCGCGCGGGTGCCATGGCCAGCGCTCACCGTCGAATGCCGCCTCCGCGTCGGCGACGATTGCCGCGATCGCCGCCTCGGCGCGCGTCTCGTCCCACTCCGCCGCCGCGAGAGGCTCGTGCTCGCTCGGCCGGAAGAGCTCAGCCAACGCCGGCGAGGAGAAACGCCCGGCTCTCCCGCAGCATCTCGCGGGCGATCACGAGGCGCTGGATCTCCTGGGTCCCCTCGTAGATCTGCGTGATCTTCGCGTCGCGCATGAAGCGCTCGACTGGGTACTCCTTGATGTAGCCGTAGCCGCCGAGGATCTGCACCGCGTCGGTCGTGACGGCCATCGCGACGTCGCCGCACTTGAGCTTGGCCATCGCCGAGGCCTTCGTCAGCTCCGCGTCGTCCACGCCCTCGTCGACCATGCGCCCGTAGCGGTAGAGGAGGCCGCGCGCCGCCTCGCACTCCGTCTCCATGTCGGCGAGCTTCGCTTGGATCAGCTGGTGCTGGACGATCGGCCGGCCCATCGTCTCGCGCGTCTTGGCGTACTCGAGCGCGTAGTCGGTCGCGCCCTGCGCGATGCCGAGCGCCTGCGACGCGACCCCGGGGCGCGAGCGGTCGAGGATGCGCATGGCGATCCGGAATCCCTCGCCTTCGGCGCCGAGCAGGTTCGCGGCCGGGATACGGCAGTCGTCGAACGTCAACTCCCCGGTGGTCGAGCCCGAGATGCCCATCTTCGGCTCGAGCCGCGCGACCGCGAATCCGGGCGTCTCGGCTTCGACGACGAACGCCGAGATGCCGGAGTGTCCTGCCTCGGGATCCGTCTTGGCGAAGACGGTGTAGAGGCCCGCGACGCCGGCGTTGGTGATGAAGCGCTTCGAGCCGTCGAGGACGTACTCGTCGCCCTCGCGCCGCGCCGTCGTCCGCATCGCGGCCGAGTCGGAGCCCGAGCCGGACTCGGTCAGCGCATACGCCGGCAGCCACTCGCCCGAGGCGAACTTCGGGAGGTAGCGCTGCTTCTGCTCCTCGTTGCCCGCGAGCTTGAGGCCGAGCGAGCCGAGCTCCTGCACGGCGAGGATCAGCGCCGAGGTCGCGCAGACCTTCCCCACCTCCTCGATCGCGATCAGCGAGAGGAGAGCGCCGGTGCCGAGCCCGCCGTGCTCCTCGGCGAAGAAGAGGCCGAAGATGTCGTTCTCGCGGAACAGCTCGACGATGTCCCACGGGAACTCGTGGGAGGCGTCGATCTCGGCCGCCCGCGGCGCGATCCGCTCGCGCGCAAGCTGCCGGACGAGGTCCCGCAGCTCCCGCTGCTCGTCGGTCAGGACGTCCCAGGGCACGGCGCGGAGTCTACGGGGACGACTCGATTCCCAGCGACTGCTCGAGCACTGCCGCCTGGGCAACCGACTCCGGTGTCGCGAGGGCGCGCAGGGCTCGTGCGCGCCACCACGGCGCCCGGGTGCCGAGCGCCGGCCCCACCGCGGCGGCGGCCGCGGCTGCGTCACCCTCGGCGAGCAGCAGCCGCGCCCGCGTCAGAGCCTGCGAGGCCAGCGCCAGCTGCGAAACGTGCTTGCCCTCGGTGGCGGCCCGCAGCCGGTCGACGGCGGTCCGCGCGTCGGCGAGCGCACCGACGTCGAGCCATGACTGGATGACGGCTTCCACGGCCGCCAGCCAGCTGGGATCGCCGTACAGGAGGTCGAACGAAGCGAGGCGCGGCTCGAGCTCCGGCACGAACGACGGCAGCAGCCCAATCTCCGCGAACGCGAGGTCCATCGCGCAGACGATGACGCGCGCGTATGGCGAGTCGCTCGAGCCGCGGAGCGTCTCGAAGAGGGGGAACGCGCGCTCGATCAGGTCTGTGCGCCGGCGGGCTTGGACGATCGGCCGCAGCACGAACCAGGCGCGAACCGCGATCTGGAAGAGATTGCGGGCCTCGGCCGCCTCGACCGCACGAAGGCCGGCGTCGATCGCGTCATCCCAACTCCCGGCGACCAGATGTGCCTCCGCCCGGCCGTGATCTGCCCAGGCCACGTAGTCCACGAGACCGCGCGCCTCCGCGAACTCCGCGGCACGTCCGACCTCGGACAGCGTCCGTTCGGGCTCGTCGGCGACGAACACGACGGCCTGCGCCCGCGCGGCGCCTGCGGCGCTCTCCCAGCGGCCGCGGGCATGGGCGAGCGACTCGATCTCGGCCCAGCGCCGTCGCGCAGACTCGTCGTCCTCCTCGACGCCATACGTCAAGAGCTGCAGGGCCTCGAGCTCGGCTTCGGGGTCGCCGGCGCCCCGCGCGAGAGCCAGGGCGCGCTCGCCGTCGCTGCGCGCGCGGCCGAAGTCGTCCCAGGCGCTGAGCGCGGCACTGCCGCGCAGCACGAGCAGCTTCGCCGTCGCCGCGTCCTCGCGCTCGCCGAGCTCGAGCAGGAGCTCGTCGGCGAGCTGCTCCGTGGCGGCGAACTGCGTCTGCGAGCTGAGCAGTCGACCGAGCGAGCACGCCGCGTCGACGGTGCCATCCCGCGCAGCTTCCGTCCCGGCCGCCCGGTAGGCACCGAGGGACTCCTCGAGGAGCGGGCGCGCGTCGTCGACGCCGGCTGCCTTGGCCGTCGCCTCGCCCAGCAGGTGGAGGCGCCGGGCGCGATCAAGCCCTTCCTCGCCGCTCAGCTCGAGCGCGCGAGCGGCGAGATCGCGGGCGCTCGCCCACGCGGCGAAGCCGAGAGCCACCCGCGCCGCCGTCTCGAACCAGCCGGCGGCGCGCGAGCGGAGCGTGTCCCGCGCGAGCCCACCGATATCCCGCGCGAGCGCAGGTGCGCCCTCGAGCGCGGCGGCGTAATGCCGGCCGACGACCTCGGCGAGCGCGGGCCTCGACTGCTCGGGCCGCTCCGCGAGCCACTCCGCGAGCCGCACGTGGAGGCGAGCCCGCTCGGCGCGCGCGAGGCTCGCGTAACCCGTGTCCCGCAGGAGCGCGTGCCGGTACGAGTGGCTCGGGCCGAGCAGCACATCCTCCTCCGGCTCGGAGACGAGCGCCCGGCGGACGAGCGTCTCGAGCGCGGCAGCGGCCTCCTCGACCTCGAGCACCGCCAGCGCCTCGCGCGGGAAACGGCGGCCGGCGACGGCGGCGCGCCTCGCCGCGGCACGCGCCGGCGGCGGCAGGTCGTCGAGCTGCGCGGCATAGATCGCCTGCACGGTCAGCGGCAGCTCCACCTCTTCGGCAGGCGCGGCGAGCCGCCAGCCGGCGTCATCGGCAGCGAGAATCCCGACCCCCGCCCAGGTGCGCAGCAGCTCCTCGACGAACAGCGGGTTCCCGGCGGAGCGCTCGGCGACGCGTTCGACGAGCTCGGGAGGCAGCGCCTGGCCGACGAGCTCGCGCACGAGCTCCTCGGTCTCGCGCGGCGGGAGCAGCGGCAGGTCGAGCCGCTCGCCGCCGTCCACCCACCCGGGACGCTCATCAAGGAGCACCGGCCGGGCGGTCGCCACGACGAGGCGCCCGCGGGTCCTCGCCGCTCGCCCGGCGAGGTCGAGGAAGGCAAGCAGGTCCGGCGAGGCCCAGTGGACGTCCTCGACGAGCCAGATCGCAGGGCGGTCGCCGGCGAGCGCGTCGAGGCCCTCGAGCCAGGCGGTGAAGAGCTGCTCCCGCTCTACGCCCGGCTGTGCCTCGGCTGATCCGACCGCGCCCAGCAGCTCGGCGACCACGGCCGCGCGGGCCTCGGTCGCGCCCGCCGCACGCGCGAGCGCGGCGAGCTCGCCCGGTGCCCGCGTTCCGCCCACGAGCTGCCCGACCGGATCGAAGGGCGAGAGCACATCGGGCCGCAGCCGCGCGCGCAGAACGGCCGCATCGCCCGCCGCGGTCGCGAGCTCGTCGAGCAGCCGGGTCTTGCCCACGCCGGGCGGCGCCACGACCGTGACCCGGATGGTCGAGCCGACGAGCGCGCCGAGGCGGTTCAGCTCGCCTTCGCGTCCGAGCGTGGGCGCGCGCAACCGCCCGAGCGCGCGCTCGCGCGACCGCTCGGCGTGGATCCCGACCGCGCGCCACGCCGGCACGGGCTCGACCTTCCCCTTCAGCTCGAACGGCAGCAGGCGCTCGAGCTCGATCGCGTCCGCGACGGCGAGTGCCGTGACCTCGCCGACCGTCACGGTCTCGGGCTCCCCCGCCGCCTGCAGGCGCGCGGCGGTGTTCACGACGTCGCCGGTGACCGGCCCGCGCTCGGCGCTCGCCTGCCCGTACACGGTCTCGCCGCTCGCGACGCCCACGCGCAGGCGGAGCGCACCCGGCGCAAGCCCGAGGCCGGCGCCGACGCGCTGCACCGCTGCCACGAGCGCAAGTCCCGCCCGCACCGCGCGCTCGGCGTCGTCGTCACGCACCCGCGGCGCGCCGAAGACGGCCATCGCCGCGTCCCCGACGAACTTCTCAAGCTGACCGCCGTGCCGCGCGACCGTCTCCCGGACCGCCTCGAAGTACGCGTCCTGCACGAGTGTCACGTCCTCGGCGTCGAGCTCCTCGGACAGCGACGTGAACCCGACGAGGTCGGCGAAGAGAACGGAGACGACCCGCCGCTCGACCGCCCGCTCGCTCGTCA
The DNA here is from genome assembly GCA_963796555.1 of uncultured Actinomycetes bacterium. GTDB lineage: Bacteria > Actinomycetota > Thermoleophilia > Gaiellales > Gaiellaceae > Palsa-739. The sequence continues at coordinate 417,011 of CAWCLZ010000006.1, forward strand.
TCGCTCAGCCCTGGTGACAGACCGCTTCGACGTTGTTGCCGTCGGGATCGAGCACGAACGCGCCGTAGTAGCCCGGGTGGTACTGCTCCCGCAGACCGGGCGCGCCGTTGTCGGTACCGCCGGCCGCGAGCGCGGCCGCGTGGAATGCGTCGACCGTCTCGCGATCGTCGCAGGTGAACGCGACATGCGTCCCGGTGCCGTACGGCTCGCGCTGCGCGACCCAGAACGCGTACCTGCCCTCGGGGCCGAACGCGGCCGCTTTCCACTCCTCGAACGCAGCCGTCTCCTGGAGCCCGAGCGGCTCGAGCGCCTGCCGGTAGAAGGCCCGGCTCTTCTCGAAGTCCCGCACGTTGACGCCGACATGATCGAACATCGTCACTCTCCTCTCGCAGTAGCCTCTGCGCATGATCCTCCGGAACGGGACGATCCGCACGCTCGACCCGTCCCTGCCGACAGTCTCGTCGCTCTGGATCGCGGGAGAGCGGATCGCCGGCGGCGTGGGCGTGCACGAAAGCTCGCTGCCGAGCCCCGAGACCGTCGACCTCGGCGGCCGCTGCGTCCTCCCCGGCTTCACCGACTCGCACGTCCACTTTCCGACCTGGGCGCTCTCCCAGAACGACGTCCGGCTGCATGGCTGCGGCTCGCTCGCCGAGGCGCTCGACCGGGTGCGCGCCGCCCCGCAGGCCGCGAGCTGGCTGCGCGGTCAGGGCTGGAGGGATGCCGACTGGCCCGACGGCCCTCCGACCTGCTGGGCACTCGACGAGGTCGTGAGCGACCGGCCGGCGCTGCTGATCTCCAAGGACTACCACGCGCTCTGGCTCAACTCCGTCGCGCTCGCGCTGGCGGGCGGCGACCTCGAGGTCGAGGGAGGAGTCGTCGTCCGGGACGACCGCGGCGAGCCGACAGGCGTGCTCTACGAGGAGGCGGCCTGGCGTTTCAAGGGCCGGTTCGCACACGTCCCCGCGGACGAGTACGTCGAGGCGATGCGCGCCGGAGTCAAGATCGCGGCGTCGCGCGGCGTCACGGCGCTGCACGACAAGGACGGGTGGCTCGGCGCGATCGGCCTGTGGCAGCAGCTCGAGCAGCAGGGCGCGTTGCTCCAGCGCGTCTGGCAGTCGACGCCGGCCGAGCGGCTGCCGCAACTGCGCGAGATCGGGCTGCGCAGCGGGGTCGGCTCTCCCCTGCTCCGCCTCGGCTACCTCAAGACGTTCATGGACGGGACGCTCGGCTCGCAGACCGCCTGGATGGCGGACGGCAGCGGCGTCGTGATCACCACGAGCGAGGAGCTCGAGCAGATCGTGCGCGCAGGAGCCGAGGCTGGCTGGCCCGTCGGCGTGCACGCGATCGGCGACGCCGCGAACAAGGCCGCCCTCGACGCCTTCGAGCGCTCTCGCGACGTCTGGCAGCCCCTCGGGCTGCGGCAGCGGATCGAGCACGCTCAGTGCCTCGCCCCCGAGGACGTCGCGCGCTTCGCCGAGCTGGGGATCACCGTCTCTCTCCAGTTCACGCACGCGCCGTCCGACGAGCAGCTCGCGAAGCGGTTCTGGCCGGACCGCCTCGACGAGACGTACTCGTTCCGCTCGCTCCTCGACTCGGGCGCGCTGCTGGCCAACGGCTCCGACGCGCCGGTGGAGGAGCTCGAGCCGTGGGCCGGCGTCGTCGCGGCCGTGCTCGACCACTGGCGCGCCGACCAGCGGCTCACGCTCGACGAGGCGCTCCACGCCGTCTGCGTCGCGCCGGCCTGGCTCTCGCACGACGAACGCGTCCGCGGGACGCTCGTCCCCGGCCGCTACGCGGACCTGGTCGTGCTCGACTGCGACCCGTTGGCGTGCGAGCCGGAGGAGCTGCGCGACGTTCAGGTCGTGGCCACCATGCTCGGCGGCCGCTGGACCCACAATCCGCCGCCATGGAACTGAGATGACGCAGCACTGAGATGAAGCAGCACCGAATCTCACGCGATGAGGTGATCTGGTCGTTCGGGCCGGACCTCCAACCGGTGCTGGAGGTCGAGCCCGGCGACGTCGTCACCTTCGAGACGAACGACTGCTTCACGGGCCAGATCCGGAGCGAGGAAGACCTCGTCACCGAGATCGACCTCTCGCGGATCAACAGCGCCACCGGCCCGGTCGCGGTCACGGGCGCAGAACCCGGCGACTCGCTCGTGGCCGAGATCCTCGACGTGCGGCCGATCGAGTGGGGCGTCGCCACGCTCATCCCCGGCTTCGGCCAGCTGATCGACCAGGTGCAGTCGCCGCTCACGCGGCTGTTCGAGGTGAAGGACGGCGTCGTGAAGATGAACGACCGCGTCTCGTTCCCCGCCCTGCCGATGGTCGGCGTCGTCGGCGTCGCGACCGGCGGCGAGGAGCTCTCGAACGGGCTGGCGGGCCGGCACGGCGGGAACCTCGACGACCACTGGCACGGCGCCGGCGCGCGCATCTTCTTCCCGGTCCGACAGCCCGGCGGCATGTTCGCGGTCGGCGACATGCACGCGGCGATGGGCGACGGCGAGATCTGCTTCACCGGCGTCGAGATCGCCGGCGAGGTGGACCTCCGCTTCGACCTCCTGAAGGGGAAGCAGGCGACGTGGCCGGTGACCGAGCTCGCCGACCGCTGGCTGCCGCACGCGACCGCGTCCGAGTACGGCGAGGCGCTCGCGCTCGTGTCCGAGGAGGCGGCGCGCCTGCTCGTCGACGAGCACGGCTTCACGATGGAGGACGCCTTCATCTTCCTCTCGGTCGCCTGCGACGCCGGGGTCGCGCAGGCCTGCAAGCCGTGCGAGGGCTTCGGGACGATCGCGCGCTTCTCGATCCCGAAGATCGACGCCTGCCCGGCCCCGTTCCGGTCCTAGGAAACGCGGCGTACAATCGAGTGCATGGCGACACGGACGATGAACCCTGTCCACGTCGCGGGCGAGTGCGCCGTGGCCGCGACGGCCGAGATCGTCGGCGCGAAATGGACCGCGCTTCTCGTCCACGACCTCTCAGAGGGGCCGCGCCGCTTCTCGGAGCTCGAGCGCTCGTGCCAGGGCATCAGCCCGCGCACGCTCGCCGAGCGGCTCCGCGCCCTCGAGGCCGAAGGGATCCTCGAACGGCAGAGCTACCCCGAGACGCCGCCGCGCGTCGAGTACTCCCTGACGGCGAAGGGCGAGTCGCTCTTGCCGATCATCGACGCGATGCGCGAGTTCGGGCACGAATGGCTCCCCTGCGGGCGCGAGCACCCGCACGCGCTGTAGCTAGTTCAGCCGGCCGAGCGCCGTGAACAGCGCCGCGACCGTGTCGATCCCGGCCGCGAAGTACTCGACGAGGAAACGCTCGTTCGGCGAATGCACGTTCGACTCGGGCAGTGCGAAGCCGCTGAGGATCGTGTCGATGCCCTTCTCGGTCAGCGCGGGCATGAGCGGGATCGAGCCGCCGACGCGCGTGAGCAGCGGCCGCGTCCCGAGCGCCTGCTCGAACGCGTCCACCGCAAGTTGCACCGCGGGCGCGTCGGCGCGGACGAGGCCCGGGTTCGAGCCCTTCACGACGATCTCGAGCTCTGCTCCCTCGGGAGCCGCCGCGCGCAGGAGCCGTTCCGCGGCGGCGCCGATCGTCTCGGCGTCCTGGCCCGGTGCGAGGCGGATCGAGAACTCGGCGGAGGCCTCGACGCTGAGCGTCGTGTTGCGGACGCCGGGCTTGCCGCCGACGATCCCGTTCACGTCGGTCGAGGGCTCGGCCCACGTGCGAACGTAGAACTCCTCGCCCGCCTTCGCGTCGAGCGGCTGGGCGCCGGCCTCGGAGATCGCCTCGGCACCCGGCGGCAGCTCCGACCAGGCGGCAAGCTCGTCTGCGGTCGGCGGAGCGATCCCGGCGCGGAGCGGCTCCGGCAGCCGGCCGTCCGGGCCGGCGAGCACCGCGTCGAGGCAGCGCAACAGCACGTGGATCGCGTTGAGCGCCACGCCGCCGTACATCCCGGAGTGCAGGTCGCGCTCGCCCGTGCGCACCTTGACGTCGACACCGACGAGACCGCGGGTCGCGAGCTCGATCGTCGGGACGTCGCGCCGCAGCATCCCGCCGTCGAAGATCACGCAGGCGTCGGCCCCGCGCTCGTCCTGGGCGATCCAGTCGGCGATCGTGTGGCCGCCGACCTCCTCCTCGCCGTCGAACGCGATGCGGAGGTTGACGGGCAGAGCGCCCGCCTCGACGAGCCGCTGCGCCGCCTTGAGGACGAGCCAGAGCTGGCCCTTGTCGTCGGCGACGCCGCGCCCGTACGCCCACTCGCCGCGGATGTCGAGCTCGAACGGGTCGGACTCCCAGGGCTCGAGCGGCGCCGGCGGCTGCACGTCGAAGTGGTTGTAGACGAGAACGGTCGGCGCATCGCCGGCCCCGTTCGAGGCGGGAATCTCGCCGAGCACGAGCTCGCGCTCGCCGAACGGCGTCAGCTCGGCGGTGCCGCCGATGCGGCGGATGAGCTCGCAGACCCACTCGCCCGCACGCTTCACGTCTTCCCGGTGGGCCGGGTCGGCGCTCACGCTCGGAATCGCGATCAGCTCCGCCAGCTCGGCGCGCCAGGCCTCATCCACGGGGAGAGACTCTACGGAGATAGTGCGCGCCTCCGCCGAGCGAACCCGCCTCGTCGCCGGGGTTGAGCAGTGCGCACGTGCGCAGCGAGAGGCAGCCGCAGCCGATGCAGGTCGTCAGCCGGCCGCGGATCGCCTCGAGCGTCGCGATGCGCTCGTCGAGCTCACGCCGCCAACTGCGCGAGAGCCGCTCCCAGTCGCGCTTGGTCGGCGTCTTGCCGGCGGGCAGCTCGTCGAGCGCCGCCCGGATCCGCTCGAGGGGGACGCCGGCCGCCTTCCCCGCCTGCACGAGCGCCACGCGCCGGAGGGTGACGCTCGCGTAGCGCCGCTGGTTCCCGTCCGTGCGCCGCGCCGAGATCAGTCCCGCTCGCTCGTAGAAGCGCAGCGCCGACTGGGAGACGCCGCTTCGCTCGGAGAGCTCGCCGATGGTCAGTTCTCTGGCCACTTGACTTAAACTATAGTTGAAGTTCTACGGTGAGGGCATGGCGACAATGACACCCCTCGGCTACGACGACCTGCCGGCGCTCCTCACGCGGTTGACCGGTGACGAGAAGCACGACCGGAGCTCGTTCTCGACTCTCGACGTCCTCTGGGTCCTCTACGACCGCGTCCTCGGCGGGGGCGACCGCTTCATCCTCTCGAAGGGTCACGGCCCCACCGCGTACTACGCCGTGCTCGCCGCGAAGGGGCTGCTCCCCGTCGAGCTGCTCGACGGCTTCGGCGACTTCGACTCGCCGCTCGGCCATCATCCGGACCGCAAGCTCGTGCCAGGCGCCGAGTTCTCGAGCGGTTCGCTCGGCCACGGGCTCGCCGTTTCAGCCGGCTCCGCGCTGACCGGTCGCCGTGTCTACTGCCTGCTCGGCGACGCAGAGCTCGAGGAGGGCTCGAACTGGGAGGCCGTGCAGTACGCCGGCCGGATCGGGCTCGAGGCGCTCACTGCGATCGTGATCGACAACCACTCGTCGACGCACGGCTGGCGGGAAGGCGTCGAGCGGCGGTTCGCGCTCGAGGGCTGGGACACGGTGCGGGTAGACGGCCGCGACCACGAGCAGCTCGAGGCTGCGCTGACGCCGGATCCCGCAGGCACGCGGCCGCGCTGCGTCATCGCGGAGGTGGAGGCGAGATGACGACGATGCGCCAGCGCTTCTACGAGCTCGCCCGCGAGGCGCTCGAAGAGGACGACCGGGTCGCCGTCGTCACGGCCCAGATCGGGACCGAGGCGATCGGCAAGCATCCGCGCCACTTCGACGTCGGCATCCGCGAGCAGCTGATGATCGGCGTGGCCGCCGGCCTCGCGCTCGAGGGCTACCGGCCGATCGCGCACTCGTACACACCGTTCCTCGTCGAGCGCCCCTACGAGATGCTCAAGCTCGACCTCGGCCACAACGACCTCGGCACGGTCCTCGTCAGCATCGGCGCCTCGTACGACGCGGCCCACGAGGGCCGCACGCACCAGGCGCCCGAGGATGTCGCGCTCGTCGCGGCGCTCCCCGGCTGGACGATCCACGTGCCCGGACACGTGGACGAAGCGGACCGGCTCTTCCGGCAGGCACTCGGCGGCGACGGCCGCACGTATCTCCGCCTCACAGAGGAGACGAACCACGCCCGGGTCGATCCCGGCTGGCTCACGGTGCTCCGGCACGGCTCTCCCGGCGCACCGCTCGTCGTCGCCGTCGGCCCCACGCTGACCCCGGTTCTCGAGGCGACCGCCGACCGAGACGTCTCGATCGCCTACGTCGCGACCGTGCGCCCGTTCCCACACGACGACTTGCGCGACGCGCTCGCCGACGGCACCGACGTGGTGCTCGTCGAGCCGTACCTCGCCGGCACGTCGGCTCCCGAGATCGCGGTCGCGCTGCGCGACCGGCCGCACCGGCTACTCGCCCTCGGCATCCCGAACGCGGAGTTCCGCCACTACGGCACGGGAGCGGAGCACCGCACCGCGCACGGCCTCGACACGGCAGGGATCAGCCGCTCGCTCGAGAGCTTCCTCGGCGCCTAGCTCCAGTCGTCCGCGAAGTCCCAGCCGCGGAGCTCGTCCGGCTCGAGCCGGACGAGCACGGCGTTCGTGACGGTGGCCGCGTAGGCCGGGCCGTCCTCGGGGCCGAGGTAGCGAATCGCCATCGAGAGGATGGCTTCGGCGGCGCCCTCCGCCTCGAGACGCGCCTCACCCCGCGCCTCCAGGCCCGCGTACGGCGGCTCGTGCCCGTAGACGAGGACGCTCGCCCGCGGGTCGCGACCCAGGTGCTTCAGCTTGATGTCGTTCGGGCCGACGACGACGTCGAAGCCGCCGTCACGCCACCGGTGCCAGACCGGCGAGAGCAGGACGCTGCCGTTCCTGCGGTACGTGGCGAGCACCGCCACGAGCGGCTGCCCGAGCAGGTCGCCGAGGTCGGCGGGGTCGAGCTTGCGCATCGGCCGAGTCTAGGCGACGTCTCTGAGCGAGTTCGTCAGCCCGAGCGCCCGCAGCTTCTTCAGGCTCTGGTTCTCGATCTGCCGGATCCGCTCGCGCGTCACGTTGAACGCGCGCCCGACCTCGTCGAGCGTGCACGGCTGTTCGCCGCTGAGCCCGTAGCGCAGCTCGAGCACGCGCCGCTCCCGGTGCGAGAGCGTGCCGAGGATGTTGCGCAGCAGCTCCTGGCGCAGCGTCACATCGGCCGCCTCGTCGGGCAGCGGGGCGTTCTCGTCGGTGAGGAAGTGGCCGAACTCCGACTCGTCCTCGTCGCCGACCGGCTTCTCGAGCGAGATCGGCGCCTGCGAGGTGCGGAGGATCTGCTCCACCTCGTCGAGCGGGAGGTCGACGTCGATCGCGATCTCGATGGGCAGCGGCTCACGGCAGAGCTCGCCGCGCAGCTTGCGCTCGGAGCGGACGATCTTGTTCAGCTTCTCGACGACGTGGACCGGCATCCGGATCGTGCGGCCCTTGTCGGCGAGCGCGCGGGCGACCGCCTGGCGAATCCACCACGTCGCGTAGGTCGAGAACTTGTAGCCCTTGCGCCAGTCGAACTTCTCGGCGGCACGCACGAGACCGATCGTCCCCTCCTGGATCAGGTCGAGGAACGGGAGCCCCTGGTTGCGGTAGCGCTTCGCGATCGAGACGACGAGGCGAAGGTTCGCCTCGACCATCTCCTGCTTAGCGCGGTGGTCGCCGCGCTCGATCCGCTTTGCGAGCTCGACTTCCTCGGCGGCGGTCAGCAGCTCGACCTTCCCGATGTCCTTGAGGAAGAGCTGGAGCGCGTCGGTCGAGACCTCGCGGGTGGTCTCGTCGAGCCGCACCTCCGGCTTCGGCTCGGGCTCCGTCGCCTGGGCGTCGACGATCTCGACGTGCAGCTCCTCGAGCGCGCGATAGACCTCTTCGACCTGCGCCTGGTCGAGCTCGAGCTCGTCGAGCGCAAGCGCGATCTCCTCGACGCTGACCCGCCCGGCGGCCAGTGCCGTCTCGAGCAGGTTTCGTGCTTCGTCCGTCTCGAGAACGTCGCTAGGCGACGCCTCCATCACGGCTGTCTCGGCCATGCTCCCCCTCCCTCGCGATGGTGGAGAATGCCACGCACGGAGCCACAGCCGCCATAGGCCGTTCGGCTCATATTTCCTTTACTTAGACCTAGTATCAGGCAGGCGCGAAAGCAGTCTTCGTGCGTCTTGCCCGTAGGACGAATGCCGGCCGTAGGCCGCCGCGAGCCGGAGCTGCTGGATCGCCTTCTTCCGCTCGCCGCTCCAGAGCAGGAGCAGGCCGAGGTGGAAGCGGACGACCGCGGAGTGCGGGAAGACGCCGGTGAGCGGGCCGAGGCGGCTGAACGCCAACACCGGATTCGCCTTCGAGAACCTGCCGACGGCCGCGGCCGTGCGCGCGAGCGGGTCGTGCGGCTCGAGCTTCGCGGCGGCCTCGAGCTGCTGCTCGGCCGAGAGCGGCCGTTCGAGCCCCCAGAGCGCGGAGCCGTACAGGAGCTTCGCGCGGGCGTCGGGCCTCGCCGCGGCGCGGGCCAACGCGGCAAGCTCTGCCGACGGAGGCAGCTTCGCGATCGCGGGCGACGGGCCGAAGTCGAGCACGAGGTACGGCAGGGACGGCAGGCCCGGAGGGCTCAGCTTCGGGTGCAGGAGATCCTCCGCCTTGACCCCGTACGGCGAATCGGCGCCGACCTTCGCAGTCTTCTCCCACGTGGCGACCGCGTCGGCGTTCCGGCCCGCCCAGTAGTCGGCGATGCCGAGGTGGAGCAGCGCGACGCTGCTCCCTGCATGCCCGGCCGCGAGGCTCTGCAGCGGCGCGAGCCCGGTCTGCTTCCACGCGGCGAAGGCCGAGCCGATCTGCGCCTCGAGCGAGTGGTAGCGGTTGAAGATCGCGGCAGCCTGCGTCGCGCGGCCGGCGTTGTAGAGCACCTGCGCGCGGGCGAGCGCGAGTGCCTCCGCGCCGGTGTCGACGCCGAAGTTGAGGTCGAGCGGAGGCAGCCCGGCGCGCGGCTTGACCACCGCGTTGGGGAGAGTCGTCCGCTCGCCGCGGGTCTGGAGCAGCGTCGCCCCGACCACTGCCGCCGCGGCGATCAGCGCAGCCAGCGCGACGATGACGACGACGCGCCGGTTCCGTATTCCCACGAGGGGGCGAGCTTCCGTCGCCACGCTCCGAGCGTAGCCAGGAACGGGGTCGCTACATTTACGAAAGCGATGCCGAACTATCGGGAACTCCTGCAGCAGGTCAAGTCGGAGATCGACGAGGTCGACGTCACCCAGGCGCGCGAGCTACTCGCCGCCGACGACCGGCCGCTCGTCGTCGACGTGCGCGAGCTGGACGAATGGACCGAGGGCCGGATTCCGGGCGCGATCCACATTCCGCGCGGCAACCTCGAGTCGCGCATCGAGCAGGCGGCTCCCGATCGCGCCCAACCGATCTTTCTCTACTGCGCCGCCGGCAACCGCTCGGCCTTCGCCGCGAAGTCGCTCGAGGAGCTCGGCTACGAGAACGTCGTCTCGCTCGCCGGCGGCTACACCGACTGGAAGCGCAGCGGCCTCCCCACCGAGCTGCCGCGCACGCTCGACGCCGCGAAGCGGCAGCGCTACAGCCGGCACGTCCTGATCCCCGAGGTCGGCGAGGAAGGACAGCTCAAGCTGCTCGACTCGCGGGTGCTGCTGCTCGGCGCGGGCGGGCTCGGCTCGCCGGCGGCGCTCTACCTCGCGGCGGCCGGCGTCGGCCGGCTTGGGATCGTCGACGACGACCGCGTCGACGCCTCGAATCTCCAGCGCCAGGTGCTGCACTCGACCTCGCGCCTCGGCGAGTGGAAGGCCGAGTCGGCCAAGCGCACGCTCGCGGAGCTCAACCCCGACGTCGAGGTCGTCCCGTACATCGAACGGCTCAACTCCGAGAACGTCGAGCGGATCCTCGCCGACGGCTGGGACGTGATCGTCGACGGCACCGACAACTTCCCGACGCGCTACCTGATCAACGACGCGGCCGTCTGGCACGACATTCCGCTCGTGCACGGCTCGATCTACCGCTTCGAGGGGCAGGCGACGGTCTTCAAGCCGGGCGCCGGCCCGTGCTACCGCTGTCTCTTCCCGCAGCCGCCGCCGCCGGAGCTCGCACCGAGCTGCGCCGAGGGCGGTGTGCTCGGCGTCCTGCCGGGCATCCTCGGCTCGCTGCAGGCGAGCGAAGCGTTGAAGCTTTGCCTCGGGATCGGCGAGCCGCTCGTCGGCCGGCTGTTGCTGTTCGACGCGCTCGCGACCGAGTTCAGCGAGGTCAACCTCCGCCGCGACCCGAACTGCCCGGTCTGCGGCGACTCGCCCACGATCACCGAGTACATCGACTACGTCGAGTTCTGCAGCGGGAGACCGGCGCACGCATGAGCCGGATCCGGATCCCACCGATGCTGCGCGGCGAGGTCGGCGGCGCGCGCGAGGTGCCCGCCGAGGGCGGCACCGTGCGCGAGCTGCTGTTCGACCTGATGGCCCGCTTCCCAGGTCTCCGGCCCCAGCTCGTGGAGGACGGGGACATCGCGCCGTACGTGAACGTCTACGTCGAGGGCGAGGACGTCCGGACGCTCGACGGGCTCGACACCGCCGTCGACCACGGCTCGAGCGTCATCCTCCTCCCCGCCATGGCCGGTGGGCTCTAGCCTCCGCACGGCCGGCTCCCTGCTCGAGCTCGTAGGCAACACCCCGCTCGTCGAGCTGCGGCGCCTGTCACCGAAGCCGTCGGTCCGCCTCTACGCGAAGCTCGAGGGCCAGAACCCGACCGGCTCGATCAAGGACCGCGTCGCGCTGTCCATGATCGAGGCGGCCGAGGCTTCCGGACAGCTCGAGCCCGGCCGCGAGCTGCTCGAGCCCACCTCCGGCAACACCGGCATCGCGCTCGCGCTCGTCGCCAAGCTGAAGGGCTACTCGCTGACGTGCGTCCTCCCGGAGAACGCGACGGAGGAGCGGCGGCAGCTCCTGCGCCTGTACGGAGCGGAGATCGTCGAGTCGCCCGGCGCCGAGGGCTCGAACGGCGCCGTCCGTGTGGCGCTCGAGCTCGCCGAGCGCGAGCCGCGCTACTTCATGCCGTTCCAGTACGCGAACGAGGCGAACCCGCGCGCGCACTACGACGGTACCGGCGGCGAGGTCGCGGAGGCGCTCGACCGCGTCGACGTGCTCGTGGCCGGCCTCGGCACAGGCGGGACGCTGATGGGCGCGGGCGCGCGGCTGAGGGAGAGCTTCCCCGAGGTCGTCGTCGCGGCCGCCGAGCCGCTGCCGGGCGACCCCGTGATGGGCCTGCGCTCGCTCGACGACGGCTACGTCCCGCCGATCCTCGACGTCGCCAAGCTTGATCGGAAGCTGCTGGTCTCGAACGAGGACGCCGTCGCCGGTGCGCACGCGCTCCTGAAACGCGAGGGCATCTTCGCGGGAGTCTCGAGCGGCGCCGTGCTCCACGTTGCCCGCCGGCTCGCGGGCGAGCTCGAGGAGGGAATCGTGGTCTGCGTCCTGGCGGACGGCGGCTGGAAGTACCTCTCGGCCGGCTTCTGGCAGGGCGAGGAGATCGACGAGAGCAAGCTGTGGTGGTGATCCCGCCGGCCGTGCGTGAGGAGCTCGCCGAGCACGCGCGAGCGGAGCTGCCGAACGAGAGCTGCGGATTGCTCGTGCTACGCAACAGTGTCGCCGAGCGTTACGAGCCGGGCCGGAACGGCGCGGCGTCGCCCTACCGGTTCGAGCTGGAGGTCGCCCCCGACCTCTGGTTCCTCGAGGACGAGGGCTACGAGCTGGCGGTCGTCCACTCGCACGTCTCGGCGCCGCCGCGCCCGTCGCGCACCGACGTCGAGAACGTCGGCCTCTGGCAGGGCCGGCCGTACCTCATCTACTCGGTGGCGCGCGACGAGCTCGCCGCGTGGACGATCGAGAACAGCTCGATCGACCCGCTCGAAATCGGCAACCAGTCCGACCCTCGACGAACCCAACCTGGTTGACTGACGGCCTTAGACCCGTCGTAAGTGGAGGTGGCAGTGGACGAGCCCACGCAACCCGCACACCGGATGGTCGTGACGCACTTCATCGTCTCCGCTGACGTCGAGCGCTCGCGGCGCTTCTACACGGAGGTACTCGGCGGGACGGAGGTCTTCGGCCCAGAGCCGACGAATATCGCGCTCGCCAACAGCTTCATCATCATCAACGTCGGCGGAGGCCCCACCGACGACAAACCCACGGTCACCCTCGAGACGCCAAGCGACCCCGATCGCGTCAGCAGCTTCCTCAATATCCGGGTCGCGGACATCCACGCCGTCTACGCCGAATGGAGCGCCCGTGGCGCGCAGTTCCTGACGCCGCCGAAGCAGCACGAGTACGAGATCCGTTGCTACATCAGAGATCCCGACGGCTACATCATCGAGGTCGGGCAGACCACCGACCCGGAGGGAGACTGGTGGCCTGCCGACTGGCCGCCGATCGATCCCGGCGAACAAGCCGACTGAGCCCTACTCGACCTCGTCCTCGTCGACGTAGTCCGCGAGCTCGCCGCCGCGCGGTTCGGGCCGCTTCTCGAACGTCACCGCGATCCGCTCGATGCGGTTGCCCTCCACCTCGAGCACGTCGAACCGCATGCCGGCGTGGGAGACGTCGTCGCCCGGCTCGGGTGCGCGGCCGAGCTGGCCGAAGACGAAGCCGGCCACCGTATGGAAGTCCTCGTCCGGCAAGTGGGTGCCGAACCGCTCGTTGAACTCGTCGATCGAGAACATTCCGTCGACGCGGTACGAGTCCTCGCCGATCTGCTCGACCTGCTCCTCGGGCACGTCGAACTCGTCCTCGATCTCGCCGACGATCTCCTCGAGCAGGTCCTCGAGCGTCGCAATCCCGACCATGGCGCCGTACTCGTCGACCACGACCGCGAAGTGGCTGTTCGTGCGCCGGAACTCCTGCAGGAGCGACGCGAGATCCTTCGTCTCGGGGATGACGTAGGCCGGCCGGAGCATCGACTCCAGGTCGAGGCCGCTCAGCCCCCGGTCGTGGATCGCCTTGAAGAGGTCGCGCACGTGCAGGACACCGACGATGTCGTCGAGCGACTCACGGAAGACCGGATAACGCGTGTACGGCGAGTCGAGGACGACGGCGAGCGCCTCCTCCGGAGGCATGTCGACGGAGACCGCGGCCACGTCCGGCTTGGCGACCATCACGTCGGCGACGTCCTTGTCGCCGAAGACGAAGACCTTGTCGATCAGCTCCCGCTCGCTCTCGTCGATCTGCCCCTGCTGGGTGGAGCGCGAGACGAGCATGCGCAGCTCGGCCTCGGAGTGCACCTCGCGCTCGGCGCCCGGCGGCTCGAGGCCGAACGAGTGCAGGATCGCGTCGCTCGCGGCCTGCAGCGCCCAGATGAACGGGCGGAAGACCGCGACGAACGCGCGCACCGGAGCCGAGACCCAGAGCGCCGTCCCCTCCGCGTGGCCGAGGGCCGCGCCCTTCGGCACGAGCTCGCCGAACACCACGTGGAAAAAGCTCAGGAGCGCGTACGCGAGGAGGATTGCGAGCACCGTCGACATCCACTTGTCGAACTGGTGCGACAGCGTCGCCTCGCCGAGGGCGCCGATGCCCAGCGAGGTGAGCGTGACGCCGAGCTGCATCCCCGCGATGAAGCGGCCCGGATCGCCGGTGATCCGCAGCACGTCGCGCGCGCGCCGGTTCCCCTGGTGCTGGAGCTCGATGATCCGCGTCCGGCGCGCCGTGACGAGGCCGTACTCCGCCGCCACGAAGAACGCGTTGAGCAGGATCAGGACCGCGACCCCGATCAGCTCGAAGAGGAGTGTCACGCCCTCACCCCCTCGAGGGCGTAGGTACTAGGAGGGTTCTCGTCCAACTCTCCGGCCGGAGTATAGGGACGTGGTCGGCGGCATCCGTCTATGCGAACGTATGTTCGCTATCCTCTACCGATGCGAGCCGAGTACCGGGAGGAGCCGTGCCGCAGCGCCCTCAACCGCGTCCGCGGGATGCCGTTCGCCTGGTCGCTGAACCCGTACATGGGCTGCGCCCACCGGTGCACGTTCTGTTACGTCCGCGCGTTCGAGGCGCGGGCCGACCGGCCGTGGGACGACCGCTACGGCGCGAGCATCCGGGTCAAGACGAACGTCGCGGAGGTGCTGCGGCGCGAGCTCGCCCGTCCGTCCTGGGAGCGCGAGCCGGTCGCGATCGGCGCGGCGACCGACCCGTACCAGCCGGCCGAGGGCCGCTACCGCCTCACGCGGGCCTGCATCGAGGCGCTCGCCGACGCGGCGAGTCCGTTCGCGATCATCACGCGCGGGCCGCTCATCGTGCGCGACGTCGACGTGCTCGCCGAGGCGTCACGCCGCGCCGAGGTGTCGGTCACCTTCTCCGTCCCTACGCTCGACGACGAGATCTGGCGCCGCACCGAGCCCGGCACCTCGCCGCCGCGGCAACGGCTCCGCGCGCTGTCGCGCCTCGTGGACGCGGGAATCGACGCTCGGGTCGGGATGGCGCCGATCCTGCCCGGACTGAGCGACCGGCCCGAGCTCCTCGCCGAGGCTGTGCGCGAGGCCCAGGCGGCCGGAGCGACCGGGATCTGGGCGAACCTCCTCTACCTGCGGCCCGGAACGCGCGAGCACTTCCTCGCCGCGCTCGAGCGCGACTGGCCCGAGCTCCTGCCGGAGTACGAGCGCCGCTACAGCAGCGGCGCCTACCTCCCGCGGCGGGAGACCGAGCCGGTGCGGGAGCTCGTGCGCGCGCTCGCCCGCAGCCACGGCGTCCGCGACCGCCGCCGCGTGCGGATCGAGCCGGCTCCCCAGGCCGAGCAGCTGCAAATCGCCGCTATGTGACAGCCGGACTGCCGATCTATGATCTCCCGGCGTGGCCGCCGCCTCCGAGATCACCTGTCTGATCGTCGACGACCACGAGGTGGTGCGCGAGGGGCTCCGGCTGTCGCTCAGCCGGGCGCCGCACATCCGGGTGATCGGCGAGGCCGCCGACGGCGAGGCCGCCGTCGCGCTTGCCGAGCGGCGCCGCCCCAACGTCGTGATCATGGACGTCCGCATGCCCGGCATGGACGGGCTCGAGGCGACGAAGGTGCTGATGGAGAAGGTGCCCGACAGCTCGGTCCTCATCTTCACCGCCTACAGCGAGCGCAGCCTCCTCAGCCGCGGCCTCGAGTCGGGCGCCAAGGGCTACGTCCTGAAGGAGGCGCCGCACGAGACGCTGCTGCGCGCGATCGAGAAGGTCGCGAGCGGCGAGGGCTACGTCGACCCGGCGCTCATGCCGGCGTTCCTCACCGGCCGCGACAAGGACGACATGCTGACCGGCCGCGAGCGGGAGATCCTGCAGCTCCTCGCCGACGGCATGTCGAACGCGGACGTCGCCTCCAAGCTCTTCATCAGCCAGGAGACGGTGAAGAGCCACGTGCGGCACATCCTCGCCAAGCTCGAGGCCGACACGCGCACGCAGGCGGTCGCCATCGCCCTGCGCGAAGCGATCATCGACTAGTGAAGCCGCGGTCGACCAGCTCCGCCGCAACCGAGACGATCGCCGCGACCGACCGCGAGCCCGCCGAGCAGGTGCTCGCTGCGGAGCAGGACGAGCGCCGGCGGATCGCGCTGTTCCTCCACGACGGCCCGGTGCAGTCGCTGTCGGGCGTCGCGCTCATGCTCGACGCCTCGCTCGACCTGATTCGCCGCGGCGAGCACGAGCAGGCGCGCGAGATCCTCGACCGCGCGCTCGCCCGGACGAGGACGACGGTCGGCGAGCTCCGCGACCTCTCCTTCAACCTCGAGCCGGTGGCGCTCCGCGATCACGGCTTCACGGCCGCGGTCGACGCGCTCGCGCAGACCCGCGGCCGCGAGCACCGGATCGAGGTCACGCTCGACGTGGCGCTGATCGACACGCTCGCCGAGCAGACGCAGGCGGCGCTGTACCAGATCGTCCGCGAGGCGCTCGAGGAGGCGATCCGGCGCGGGCCTCCGACCCGTTTCGACGTGGCGGCGACCTCGGACGCGCCGGGCACGCTGCGTCTCGTGATCCGCGACGACGCGCCAACGGAGCGCCGGCGCCGCGCGCTCGAGGTGATGAGCGAGCGGGCGCGCACTCTCGGCGCGAACCTCACCCTCGACCACGAGGTCGGCGGCACGACGATGAGCCTCGAACTGCGCGGCCAGCCCACGGGCGACGACTAGGCTTGCGCGCGTGAACGGCGACGGCGCGCAGCGGTACCTCCTCTTCGTCTGGAAGCCCTCCGGCTACGAGCTGGTGGAGCAGGACGGGGACCCGCCGTCGGTCGGGTCCAGCGTGGAGGTCGAGGGGCAGCAGCTGCGCGTGACGAAGCTCGCCCCGTCACCGCTCCCCGGCGACCGCCGTCGCTGCGCGTATCTCGCCGGCTAGCCGGCTCTCCGCTCAGTCGATCGGTTCGTTCTGGACGTTGTTCTCGTCCGCGTACTTCTGCGTGAGCTGGTTGACGACGTCCGCGCCCTTGTCGAAGGCGTAGTTGATCTCGACGAATGCGTTCCACTTGTCCGGTAGCGCATCCTCGGGGAAGATCGCCTCGACCGGGCACTCGGGCTCGCAGGCCCCGCAGTCGATGCATTCCTCCGGATCGATCACGAGGATCCGGTCGAACACGTGGATGCAGTCGACCGGACAGACGTCCACGCAGGACAGGTCTTTGATGTCGATGCAGGGCTCGGCGATGATGTACGTCACAGCGCCCTACTGTAGATAGCCGCCACGAGCGGCCGCACGGCCAACCGTCAGGGTTCGGTGGGGCCTGTGAGCTCCGTGACGACTGCGCCGAGCTGATCACCGAGAGCCGACTTCGCGAGCACCTGGTCGAAGCCCGCGGCGTGCGCGGCGCGGAGCCCGGAGGTGTCGTTGTGGTTCGTGAATCCGACGATCGGGATGTCCGGATACGTGTCCGCGACCTCCTCAGGGTCGACCCGCGAGACGTCCGCGAGAACGAGCTCCGGATCCTCCGCGTGGTCGACCGTGATGAGACGATGGCCAGGCAGGAGCGCGTCGAGCTTCCCCCGCATGAAGAGATCGACCCCACACAGCCGGATCGTCGCCACAACGGAAGCCTAAAGCGGGATGGAGGCTCCATACAAGCGCGGGCTCGAAGCGATTCGCGCCGGGCGCTATTTCGAGGCGCATGAGGAGCTCGAGGAAGCGTGGCGCGCGGCGCCCGCGGAGGAGCGCGATTTCTTTCAGGGGCTCGTCCACGTCGCGGTGTCGTGGTACCAGGCGGACCGCGGTCGCCCCGTCGCCACGGGGCGCCAGCTCGAGAAGGCAACGCGGCGGCTCGCGCCGTTCGCCCCGGCCCATCGCGGCGTCGACGTCGCGAGCGTCCTTGCTCAGGTGGAGGCGGCCCAGGCCCGCGTCGCCGCAGGCTCGCTCGACCTCGATCCGCCGCAGGTCTAGGGCTTCGAGAGGCCGAGGTCGATCAGCGCGCGGTTGACTCCGACCTGGAGCCACCACTCGCGGTGGAAGAAGAGGAGCAGGCCGAGCGCGACGAGCATGATCCCGCTCCCGACCTGGATCAGGGTGTAGCGGTCGCGCAGCCAGCGGAACGCTCCCATCGCACGCACGAAGGCAAGGCCGGCGACGACGAACGCCGCGCCGAGGCCGAGCGCGTACGCCGCGAGCAGGACGGTTCCCTTCAGCACCGTGCCGCTCGTGCTCGCGAGGACGAGCACGGCGCCGAGGACGCTGCCGATGCACGGCGCCGCGCAGACGGCGAACGCTCCGCCGAGGAGCGCGCCCGAGCCGCGCCTCCGCGCGCCCGAGAGTAGGCCCGGGGCCAGCACCCGCTCCGGCACGGGCAGGAGGCCCATGAACGCGAGCCCGAGCACGACGAGGATGAAGCCCGCGACCTGCGTCCGCGCCGTGGCCGAGAGGACGGAGCCGACCGCCGCGGCTCCCGCCCCGAGCACGACGAAGACGACCGTGAAGCCGACGATGAACGGGATGCTCGACAGCACCACGCGCCGGGTGGTGCCGCGCTCGCCCAGGTGGCCGGCCTCGACGTTCGACAGCGCTGCGAGGTAGCCGGGGACGAGCGGGAGCACGCACGGCAGGACGACGGAGACGAAACCGGCCGCGAACGAGATGCCCAGTCTTCCTCCCACTAGCCCAGCCTGCCGCCCATCAGTCGAAGCGTGCCAGCAAGTCGTCGAGGCGACGCTCGGTCTCCTCGTCGAGCCCGGAGCCTGCGGTCTCGTCCGGCTCCTCGGGGTCCTTGCGCCGGCTCCAGCGCCAGACACCGAAGGCGAGGACGAGCGCGCCTCCGAGCACGGCCGCGATCGGCAGCCACCAGGCGAGGAGGTCGAAGCCCTTGTGCGACGGAGCCGCGATGATCGCCTGGCCGTAGTTGGCGACGAGCGCCGACTCGATGTGCTGCGCCGTCCAGCAAGCGGCGATCTTCTGCGCGATGAACCCCTTGATCTGCACCGCCGCCTGCGAGTCGGACATGTCGAGCGTCGTGTGGCAGGTCGGGCACATCACCTGGCCCTCGAGGAAGTTCAGCGACGTACGCGGCTGCGCGCACGCCGCCGCAGGCGCAGCGAAGACGAGCGCAGCCGCCGCCACCGCGACCAGCCGCAGCATCACGCCGACGCCCTCGCGATTGCGCTCTGTAACTCGGCGGCGAAACCGGGGTCGGTGATCGGGCCGCGGAGGTGCGCGACCACCCGTCCTTGCCGGTCGAGGACGTAGGTCTCGGGCACCTGCGAGACCCCGTAGCTCCCCTGGGTCACGTTGCCGGAGCCGTCCTCGAGCATCGGGAACGTCAGCCCGTGGGCGCTCACGAAGCGGCGCGCCTCGGAGTGGAGGTCGTGGAAGTCGACGCCGAGGAAGACGACCCCCCGGCTGCGATCACGCGTCCAGTCACGCTCGAGCACGGCGGCCTCGCTCTTGCACGGTTCGCACCACGACGCCCAGAAGTTCAGCACGACCGGCTTCCCCCTGTAGGACGCAAGCGAGACCTTGCCGGGCCCCTCGAGCCTCTGCAGCGTGAACGCGGGCGCCGCCGACCCCACGCCCGGGGCGTGCTGCTGGTGGACGACCGACCAGATGAGGAGCGCGAGCAGGCCCGCGACGCACGCGAGCGCGATCACCTGGGCAGAGGTCTTGAGCCGGCCCGTCACGTCTTTAGCGCCGCCTTCAGGTCGCGCATGAAGAGCTTGCCATTGCCCTCGTCGGCGACCGAGCCGGAGACGCGATCACCGACGATCCTGCCAGCGGCATTGATCACGTATGTGGTCGGAAAGCCGGCCAACGAATATGGACCGTACGCGAGCTTCTCACCTGGATCGAAGACGATCGGGTACGTCACTCCGTGAGCACGCAGAAAGCGCCGCGCGTCACTTCTGGCGTCGCCGCTGTCGACTCCCAGGACGACCACGCCTTTGGAGCGATAGCGACGCCAGAGGGACTCCAGGTCGGGCGCCTCACGTTTACACGGGGCGCACCACGAGGCAAAGAAGTTGAGTACGACGGTCTTGCCGCGAAGAGACGCGAGCGAGACATCGCCGCCGCCATCGAGGCGTGGCAGCGAGAACGCAGGCGCAGGTGCGCCGACCTTCGGCGGCGGCGTCTGGTGCGTCAGATGCCACACGAGCAGCGACGCGAGGATCCCCACTCCCATCATCGCGAGTGCCTGCGCCCCGAGCTTGAGAGGGCCTACCACGACCGAGCTAGGCCGGGATGATGAACACCGGCGTCCCGACCCGCACGCGGTTGTACAGCCACTCCGCGGATGGCACTTGCATCCGGATGCAGCCGTGCGACTCCGAGTGCCCGATCGACCAGGGCTCGTCGGTGCCGTGGATGCCCACGCCCGGCGCGCTCAGCCCCATCCAGCGCGTCCCGAGCGGATTGTCGGGGCCGGGCGGGACCGGCTTGGCGCCTGCGGCCCACGAGTCCTGGGTCGGCGGGAACCACCACGGGTTCTTCTGCTTGACCACGATCTCGAAGTGGCCCAGCGGCGTCGGCCAGGCGGCCTGCCCGGTGGCCACCGGGAAGACGCGCACGAGGTGTGTCCCCTTGTAGAGGTAGAGGCGGTTGATCCCGCGGTGGATCACGATCACGGGCTCGGACTTGGCCGCGGCGGCGTCGAGCGTCTTCAGCGGCGCGAGGATGAGCGAGCGCGCGCCGCCGACGATGGAGTGCTCGACCATCATCCGGGTCGGCAACGTACGGAGGGCGCGGCCCGAGTGCGAGTGCGTGAAGAACGGGCGGTTGTGCCGCAGGAGCAGCGTGCCGTCGGCCGGCGCCCGATAGGTCTTGCGCGCCAGCTTGCCCACCCACTTGACGACGCGCTTCGTGGCGAACGTCGGTGTGAGCGGGACGAGCGTGTCCGCCGGAGCGACGAGCGCCGCCTGGACCGCCGGGTCGAGGTGGAGCGCCGTCCAGAAGTAGTGGGGCGAGACCGAGACGGTGTAGTGCGTCCCGACCCTCACGGCGATGGGAGCGAGGTAGGCCTGCTCCACCGCGGACGTCGCCTCGTCGGCGGTCATCCCGCCCACGGCGACGGAGCCGATCTGGACGCCGGCCGCGATCACCGCAGGCGGCGGCGGGTTGTCGGCGCGGGCGTGGCTCGCGCCGACGCCGAGGGCGCAGACGACGAGACAGAGGATGAAGCCGGCGCGCTTGGCCACGGAGGGCTGGATTCTAGCTTTCGACCCGTATGCCTCCGCCGATCAAGGCGCAGTCGGCAGCAGCGACGAGCACGCCCCGTCCCAGCCATACTGCGCCTGTGGAAACGCCCGAGCCAGCCCGCCCCGCCCGGACGGCGCCCGAGCGGCGGCCGCGTTCCGAGCGCGCGACGCCCGCCACCGGGAGCTGGGGAGTGCGACTGGCGTGGGTCTCCGGGCTCGTGCTCACGGTCTCCGCGTTCACCGACTGGTACGTGGGGACGCTGCCGAACGGTCAGACGCTTTCAGTCATCGGTTGGCACACCGGCGCCCTCGGCAAGCTCGTCTTCTTCGCCGGGCTGGCGACACTGATCCTCGAGGGCCTGCGGGCGGCCGGGATCGTGCTGCCGGCGGCCGTGCCGGACCGGCTGGTCCTGATTGCGCTCGGCGCGCTGGCCGTGATCTTCGTCCTGATCCGGCTGATCTCCGTCCCGGACACGTACTTCCTCGAGACCGCCCGCGGGGTCGGCCTCTACATCAGCCTGCTCGGCGCACTCGGGCTCCTCGGCGCCGGGCTGCTCCTCACCGCCGAAGACCTTCCGTAGCGAGTAGGGAACTGCGCGGGCCGGAAAGCGCGGTTCGGCCTGCGTCTTAAGTCGCCGCCGTCGCGGCTGTCTTAGCCTCCGGCCCTTGGCGCCAGGTTGGTTTGAGCGTTTCAAGCCTCTCGGCGCTGAGGCGGCGGCGTAACGGCACGTCACGACGCCGCGGACCAGCGGCACTTGCGCAGAGAACCCAGCGGCCCAATCTGCTCTCTGCACGGAGCCAACGGGAGACCGCGCTCTCCCGTTGGCGCAGTTCCTCAGCTCAGCGAGCGAGTGCGCAGCACTCGCGAGCTACCCGCTAGACCGGAACAATTTGCTTGGCCTGGTAGACGAGCTCGTCCAGGTCGAACGGCTTCCCGACGAACCCGCTCGCTCCGCTCGACGCCGCCTGCCGCCGGGCCTCCTCGTCCACCTGGCCGCTGAACATCAGGACGGGAATCGCCCCGGCGCCGTGCCGCTCCTGGATCCGGCGCAGCATCTCCCAGCCGTCGATGTGGGGCATCATCACGTCGAGGAGGACGAGCTCGGGCTTGCTGCTCTCGATCAAGGCCAGCCCCTCGTCGGCGGTCGTCGCCTGCTGCACGTCGTAGCCCTCCCGCTCGAGCTCGATCCGGACGAGCTCGCGCATCCGCTCGTCATCGTCGACGAGGAGAACGGTCGGGCCGGCCTGCCGGCGGCCGGGGCCGGAGCGGGCGAGGAACGACTCGAGGTCGCCGCGCCGGAAGCGCCGATGGCCGCCGGGCGTGTAGAAGGCCGGCACGCGGGCCTGGTCCGACCACTTGCGCATGGTGCTCTGGGCCACGCCGAGGAAGCGTGCAGCCTGCCCGAGGGTCAGCCACTCGGGCTCACGGTGTGCGGTGTCGTCTCTGTAGGCCATCGGCGTGAATTTGACCAAAACTCACACTTCTTACACCCGGATGTGTGTCAGGCGCACATTCTCACGGGCCGTAATCGACAGCGCCGCGCTGATACGCGTCGAACGCAGCGGCGACGACGAGCGTGAGCTCGCGCGGCCACCCGGGCGCCGCAGAGCGTTCGTCGAGCACCTCGCGCGCCCAGCGCTCGGACTCGCCGTAGGCGGTGACGAGCTCTCCGAGGGTGTACGTCTGGCCGATCCGCCGGCGCAGCTCGTCGACCACGAGCTCGAGGAGCTCGAGCAGCTGCTCGTACCTGTGCCGGTCGTCCCGTGCGGCCTCGAACCGGCGGCTTCCCTCCTCCCACTCCTGGCGTGCGACGTCGACCCGGCTCACGGTCTCGGTCTCACGTGGAACAGCACCGCTCCGGCCAGCGCGGCTCGACCTCGGCGAGGATCCGCTCGCCGAGCTCGTAGCCCGGTCGTGCGAGCGCGAAGGCGACGTGCGCGTGGAGACACTTGAGGCTGCCGCCTCGCCGCGAGCCACCGATGCCGTAATCCAGCGAGGCACCTCCGTCGCTGCCGGTCGCCTCGCCGGCGAGCTCCTTGCGCAGGCTCCGCTGCTCCTCGTCGCCGCCCGCGAGGCTCGCCGCGAGCACCGGATCGGCGCGCGTCGCCGCACTCCAGCGCTCGACGCCTCCGGCGGCTTCGAGCCGCGAGACGGCTGCCACGAGGTGCCGGCAGGTGAGGTAGTAGGTCGTCGGGAACGGCTCGCCGCCCGCTCCGTAGGGACTCTGCTCGGTGACAGCCGGAGCGCCGAACGGGCAGCGCACCGCGACGCGGCGGAGCGTGCGTGGCTCGCGTCCCAGCTGTCGCGCTACGACCGCGCGATCGGCGTCAGTGACCATGGCGGGGAGCATGACTGCCGCCATGCTGCCTGCGCCGCCACTGCGGGATGTCCTTGACGATGAAGAGGTGCTCGCCCGGGCGCACGTAGCCCAGCGTCCTCGCCGCGGCTGCCACGGCGACGGGCGACGACGCGTGCTGGAGCCGCTGCCGGAGCGTGGCCTGCTCCTTCTGCAGCGCTCGCACCGCCGTCAACTGCGCGGCCTGCTGGGAGCGCGCATCGCCGTAGTCGTGCAGCGGGCGGTAATAGAGGAGCCCGACGAGCACGAGCACGCCCAGCGCGAACCAGCGCCGAGCGACCCGTCCGCCGAGCCGCCTGCGGGGCTTCTTCCTCGCAGCCATCCAGCCGGAGTTCTCCGGCGGGCCCCGCGGTCCTGCGGCTACTGAACCAGGTCGACCTTGATGACGTTCGTGCCGCCGGGGATGTTGACCGCCGTCCCCGCGGTGATCACGACGCTGTCGCCGGGCTCGACAATGCCGGCATCGCGCGCGGCCTCGACGGCGAGGCGCCAGAGCTCCTCGACGTCCGAGGTCTCGGAGATCAGGACGGGTGTCACGCCCCACTCGAGCGCGAGCTGGCGCATCGCCCAGTCGACGTGCGTGAGCGCGACGATCGGCCGGCGGGGCCGCAACCGCGCAACCGCGTTCGCCGTCCGTCCGGTGAAGGTCGGAACGAGGATCGCCTTCGACTGCAGCGCCTCCGCGAGGTCGCAGGCGGCATTCGACATCGCCTGCCCGATCGTCGGGTTCTCGTGCGCCTCGGGCAGCTCGTGCCGGTAGTCGAGGCTCGGCTCGACCGCCCGCGCGATCCGGTCCATGTACGCGACGGCCTCGACCGGGTACTCGCCGACGGCCGTCTCGCCGGAGAGCATCACCGCGGACGTGCCGTCGAGGATCGCGTTCGCGACGTCGCTCGCCTCGGCCCGCGTCGGCTCGGGCGAGTGCACCATCGTCTCGAGCATCTGGGTCGCCGTGATCACCGGCTTCCCGCGCTCGAGCGCCCGGTGGATGATCCGCTTCTGCACGAGCGGCACGAGCGCAGGCCCGATCTCGACGCCGAGGTCGCCGCGCGCGACCATCACCGCGTCGGTCTCGGCCAGGATGTCGTCGAGGACGTCGACCGCCTCGGACTTCTCGATCTTCGCGATCACGTGCGCGCGCGAGCCCGCCTGCTCGAGCAGCGAGCGCAGGTCGCGGACATCTGCCGCCGAGCGGATGAACGAGAGCGCGACGAAGTCCACCCCGGTCTCGAGAGCCCAGTCGAGATCGGCGAGGTCCTTGCGCGTGAGCGATGGGATCGGGACCGGCACGCCCGGCAGGTTCACGCCCTTGTGCGAGCTGACGAGCCCGCCGACGACCACCGCGCAGGTCGCGTGGCCGCCCTCGACCTCGTCGACGCGCAGCCGGACGAGCCCGTCGTCGATCAGCACGTCGTGGCCCGGCTCGAGCACGTCTCCGATCACGGCCGGCGCGATCGGCAGCTCGCCGTCGCTCGCCAGCTCCTCCGCGCAGATCCTGATCCGGTCTCCGGTGTGGAGGACGACGGGCTCGGCCAGCTCGCCGATGCGCAGCTTCGGGCCCTGCAGGTCGGCGATGAGCGCGACCGGCCGGCCGAGCTCGGCCGCGATCTCGCGCACGAGCCAGGCCCGCTGGGAATGCCCTTCGTGCGCGCCGTGCGAGAGGTTGAAGCGGACGGCGTCGACGCCGGCCTCGAGCAGCGCGCGCAGGCGGTCCCGCGAGTCGGACGCAGGTCCGAGGGTCGCCACGATCTTGGTGCGGCGGTCGATCGGCATCCGACTCAGGGTACTAACGGGTCCAGCGCGGGAAAGCCCGCCAGCCGGGGTACACCGCCCTGTCACCGAGCTCCTCCTCGATCCGGAGCAGCTGGTTGTACTTCGCGACGCGGTCGCTCCTCGCGGGCGCGCCGGTCTTGATCTGGCCCGTGCCGAGCCCGACGACGAGGTCGGCGATCGTCGCATCCTCCGTCTCGCCGGAACGATGCGAGACGACGGCCGTGTAGCCATTCGCCTGCGCGAGCCGCACGGTCTCGATCGTCTCCGTCAGCGTCCCGATCTGGTTCAGCTTGATCAGGATCGAATTGGCGATCCCGCGCTCGATGCCGAGCTGCAGCCGCTCCGGATTCGTGACGAAGTTGTCGTCGCCCACGAGCTGGAGACGGTCGCCGAGCCGCTCGGTTGTGGCGCGCCAGCCGTCCCAGTCGTCCTCGGCGTTGCCGTCCTCGAGCGAGACGATCGCCGGGAAGCGCTCGACGAGGTCGCTGTAGAAGCCGGCCATCTCGTCCGGCGCGAGCTCGCGCCCTTCGAAGCGGTAGCGGCCGTCGGAGAAGAACTCGCTCGACGCCGGATCGAGGGCGATGGCGACCCGGTCGCGATGGCCGGCCCGCTCGGCGGCGTCGAGGATCGCCTCGATCGCGATCTCGCTCGATTCGAGGTCGGGCGCAAAGCCGCCCTCGTCGCCGACGGCGGTGGACAGTCCGCGCTCCGCCAGCAGCGTCTTCAGCTCGTGGTAGGTCTCCGCCGCGATCCGCAGCGCCTCCGAGAAGCTGTCCGCTCCGGCGGGGACGACCATGAACTCCTGCAGATCGATCGAGTTGTCGGCGTGGACGCCGCCGTTGATCACGTTCAGCATCGGCACCGGCAGCGTCGTCGCGTCCTCGCCGCCGAGGTGGCGGAAGAACGAGACGCCGGCAGCGGCGGCCGCAGCCTTCGCGACGGCGAGCGAGACGCCGAGCACGGCGTTCGCGCCGAGCCGGCCCTTGTTCGGCGTTCCGTCGAGCTCGATCAGGCGCAGGTCGACTGCCGCCTGGTCGGCCGCGTCCAGGCCGGCGACGGCCGACGCGATCTCTCCGTTGACGTTCGCTACCGCAGTGGAGACGCCCTTTCCGTTCCACGTGCTTCCGCCGTCCCGCAGCTCGACCGCCTCGTGCACGCCCGTCGAGGCGCCGGACGGGACGATCGCCCTGCCGAGCGCGCCGGCCACGACTTCGACCTCGACGGTGGGATTCCCGCGGGAGTCCAGGACCTGCCGGGCGTGGACCTTGGTGATCGCGCTCACTCGCGCTCCTTTGCCTTGTCGAAGTACGCGTCCTGCTCGTCGAGCGGCAGCTCGCTCCAATCCTCGCCGCTCGCCGCAGCGAGCTGCTCGGCCACCTCGACCCGGCGGCGGAAGCGCTGTGCCGCGCGTCGCAGCTCGAGCTCGGGATCGACCTCGAGCTTACGCGAGACGTTGACCGCCGCGAAGAGGACGTCGCCCAGCTCGTTCCCCGACGGCTCCTCCTCCAGCTCCCGGAGCTCGTCCTTCAGGTCGGCGAACGCACCCGCGAGATCCGGGTATTCGAAGCCGACGGCCTTCGCCCGCTGCTGGACCTTGCGGGCGTAGAGGAGCCCGGGCAGCCCGTCCGCGACGTCGTGGAAGATGCCCTCGCGGCCCTCCTGCTCGACCTTGATCCGCTCCCAGTTGGAGCGCACCCGCTCGGCCGTGCGCGCCTCGACGTCACCGAAGACGTGCGGATGGCGCCGCACGAGCTTCGCGTGCACGCCGCGGGCCACCTGCGCCAGGTCGCCCGCTCCCCGCTCCTCGAGCAGAAGCGCGAGGAAGTAGACCTGGAAGAGGAGGTCGCCGAGCTCGTCGAGCAGCTTCTCGTCGTCGCCGGCGAAGGCCGCGTCCGCGACCTCGTACGACTCCTCGACCGTGTGGGGGACGATGGTCGCCGCGGTCTGCTCGCGATCCCAGGGGCACTCACGGCGCAGACGCTCCGTCAGTTCTTGCAGCTCGAGGAGAGCCGCCGCCGGCTCCTCCTTCGAGGTCACCTAGCCGCTGGTCGTCGCTGCCGGCGTCGTCGCCGTGGTGGTCGTCGCAGGCTGGTAGCCCGTCTGGTACGCGACCTTGCCCTTGAAGTCTTTGGCCATCTTCGCGAGCCAGGCCTGCCAGGCGGTCTGCTTCTGCTGCGAGGCGAGGTTCGCCTGGATCTGGGCCTTGACCTGCGCGAAGGTCTGGACGTGGGCCGGCTTGACCGAGCCGATCGGCTGGATGACGTGCCAGCCGTAGACGCTGTGCACGAGCCCGAGCTGGTTCGTCTTGAGGGAGAACGCAGCCTTGTCGAACGGGGCGACCGTCTGCTGGCAGGCGCCGCTCGAGCCGCCGTGGGCGACGCAGAGCTTGCCGCCCTGGGCCGCGGAGCCCGTGTCCTTCGAATACTTCTTCGCGAGAGACGCAAAGCTCGCGCCGTTCTTCAGCTGCTGCTCGATGCTCTCGGCGAGACTCTTGTTCGTGACGAGGATGTGGCGCACCTCGCGCGTCTTCGGCGTCGCGAACGACGCCTTGTTCGCGTCGTAGTACTTCTGCGCGGCGGAATCGGAGATGACGATGGCCGACGTCACCTTGTTCTGCACGTCCTGGCCGAGCAGGTTCGGGCGGAGCTCGTACTGCTCGAGCTGGGCGAGCGAGATGTGGTCCTTCTTCAGCGCCTGCAGGAGCTTCGCCTTGCTGCCCTGGTAGTAGGTCTTCGTGATCTGGTCGACCTGCTTCTGGATGTCGCTCTGCGTGACGGTCACGCCGAGCTTCTTGGCCTCCTGCGCAAGCTCTTCCTGCTGCACGAGGAACGTGATGGCCGAGTCTTGGAGAGACGAGTAGGTCGGGGTGCCGACCTTCGGGCACGCCTGTCCCTGAGCCGTGTAGCGCGCGCACGCGACGCTCATCAGCGCCGTGAAGCTCGCCTTGGTGATCGGGACGGACGCGACCTGCGCGATCGAGCCGGCGGGCACGTTGCCGTTGGAGCTGCCGCCGCCGCACGCGGCGAGCAGGGCGACCAGGAGTGTGGCCAGGAGCAGGAAGGGCAGGCGAGTCTTCATTTCCATCCAGTGAGGTCGATGTCGCGGGAAGCGCCGCAGCGGCGACAGGCGGTTTCAGGCTGCTCGGCGCGCGTCCAAGATAGCATCGACCAGCTGCACCGCTTGGGCCAATTCCTCTTGCCCACGAATGCTTACTTCCTGCTTAGCTGACGCATAGATTGCGGTCTTGGCACGGTCGCGGAGCTCACGCAATTCGCCGGAGCCGAGCACCAGCCGCCCGACCGTCGCCTTCCCGCTCTGGAACACGAGATAGTCGGCCCCGAGGAGCGCGATCTTGACCTTCGCCTCCTGGATCCGGAACAGGTTCTGGACCGGGTCCGGCAGCGGCCCGTATCGGTCCTCGAGCGCCGCCTGCAACTCGCGCAGCTCGTCCTCCGTCTCGGCGAGCGCGAGCCGGCGGTGGACGTCGATGCGGAGCGCCTCGGAGTCGACGTAGGCGGCCGGGACGTAGGCGTCCACGCGCGCGTCCACCCGCACCGGCCGCGCCGCGACCCGCTTCTGGCCCTGCAGCTCGGCGACCGCCTCGTTCAGGAGCTCGACGTAGAGCTCGAACCCGACCGCGGCGACGTGGCCGGACTGCTCTGCGCCGAGCAGCTCCCCGGCACCGCGGATCTCGAGGTCGCGCATCGCGATCGCGAACCCGGCGCCGAGCTCGGTGTGGTCGGCGAGCGTCGCGAGCCGCGCCCGCGCCTCCGGCGTCAACTCGCGGGCGTCGGGATAGAAGAGGTAGGCGAACGAGGTCGCGTCGGAGCGGCCGACGCGGCCGCGGATCTGATAGAGCTGGGCGAGGCCGAGCATGTCTGCGCGCTCCACGATGAGCGTGTTCGCCTGCGGGATGTCGATCCCGGACTCGATGATCGTGGTCGAGACGAGCACGTCGGCGTCGCCGCGCAGGAAGGAGTGCATCCGCTCCTCCAGCTCCTTTTCGCGCATCTGGCCGTGCGCGACGAGAAAGCGCAGTCCCGGGCAGAGCTGCTGCAGCTGCTCGGCGCGCTCCTCGATCGTCTCGACGCGGTTGTGCAGGAAGAACGCCTGCCCCTCGCGCTCGCCCTCACGCTCGAGCGCGAGCTTCACGAGCTCCTCGTCGTACTCGCCCACGGTCGTCCTGATCGGCCGGCGTCCCTCCGGGGGTGTCTCGATGATCGAGATGTCGCGCATCCCGGCGAGCGAGAGGTGGAGCGTGCGCGGGATCGGCGTTGCGCTCAGCGTCAGCACGTCGACCTCGAGCCGCAGGGACTTGAGCAGCTCCTTCTGCGCGACACCGAACCGCTGCTCCTCGTCGAGGACCACGAGCCCGAGCTCCTTCGGGATCACGTCGCGGCTGAGCACCCGGTGGGTGCCGATCAGGACGTCGACCTTGCCCGCTCTGAAGTCGCCCAGGATCCGCTTCGTCTCCTTCGGCGACACGAAGCGGGAGACCATCTCCACCCGCACCGGGAAGTCGCGGAACCGCTCGCGGAACGTGTTGTAGTGCTGCTCGGCGAGGATGGTCGTCGGCGCGAGCAGCAGCACCTGCCGGCCGTTCACGGCGACGGCGAACGCGGCGCGCACCGCGACCTCCGTCTTGCCGAAGCCGACGTCGCCGCAGACGAGCCGGTCCATCGGCCGCGGCGCCTCGAGGTCCTCCTTCACGGCCTCGATCGCCGCCTCCTGGTCGGGCGTCTCGCGGTAGGGGAAGCTCGCCTCGAGCTGCGGCAGCCACTCGCTCGAGAGGTCGAACGCGACGCCCTCGCGTGTCTGGCGCTGCGCGTAGAGCTGGATCAGGTCGCCGGCGAGCTCGCGGACGGACTCCCGCGCGCGCGACTTGAGCGTCTGCCACGCCTTGCCGCCGAGCTTCGAGAGCGCGGGAGCCGAGGCGTCGGCGCCCACGTAGCGCGAGACCTTGCCGAGCTGCTCGTGCGGGACGTAGAGGCGATCCTCGCCCCGGAACGCGAGCAGGAGGTAGTCGCGCGTGATCCCGGCGACGGTGTTCGTCTCGAACCCGAGCAGCCGGCCGACGCCGTGATCCTCGTGCACGACGTAGTCGCCGGTGCGGAGGTCGGCGAAGGACTGCAGCGCGCGCCCGCCGAGGCGGCGCTCGCGCGGCACGCGGCGGCGGAAGACCTGGTGGTCGGGGAGCAGCACGAGGCCGAGGTCGCGCCAGACGAAGCCGCGCCGCGCGGGCGCGACGGCGAAGAGGAGCTCGGGCTCCTCCGGCAGCTCGTCGCCGGGCTCGAGCACGCGCGCCTCGACCCGGCGGAGGAGGTTCTGGGTGCGCAGTGCCTCGCCGCGATGCGGGAAAGCGACGACGACACGCTGGCCCGAGCGGAGGAGCGCGCCGAGCTCGCTCTCGGCCTCGGCCAGCCCGCGCGCGGCGATCGCCGGCCGCTGCGCCTCGAACGCGAAGGGCTGCGACTGCGGGAACGGGTCGAGCTCGGTCGAGCCCGCCAGCGACGGCGGCTCGGCGACGCCGTCCTCCTCCCACACCCTGCGCACGTCGTCCGGCTGGAAGACGAGATCGGGCGCCCGCTCGAGCGGCGGGACGAGGTCGCCGGGCACCTCGACGGCGGCTTCGCCGTCCTCGTCGTCGGCGAGCTCAGGCCCCAGCAGCTCGGCACTCCGCTCGGCGGCCGGGTACAGCGTCGCCTCGGGCACCGGATGGAGCGCGCGCTGCGTGAACGGCGAGAACGCACGCACCGACTCGATCTCGTCGCCGAAGAAGTCGATCCGGAACGGCTCGCGGCCCGTCGTCGGGAAGACGTCGACGATGCCGCCGCGCACCGCGAACTGGCCGCGGTCGTCGACTCGCTCGACCCGCTCGTAGCCCGCGAAGGCGAGCGACTCCGCGAGCCCGTCGACGCCGGGCTCGAGGCCCGGGCGCAGCTCGATCGGCTCGGGGCGCGCGTCCACCGGCGGCAGGCCCTCGGCGAGCGCTCGCGCCGACGCGCAGACGAGCCCGCCGCGTGCGAGCACGTGGAGCGCGCGCGCCCGCTCGCCCACGAGGTGCGGCGGAGGCGCGAGCCCCGACTCCCAGGTGACGCCGCGGCTCGGCAGCAGGCCGACCGAGTCGTCGCCGAGGAACCACGCAGCGGCCTCGGCGGTGTCGCGCGCGTCCGCGTCCTCCGGTAGGAGCACGACGACTCCGCGCCCGAGGCGCTCGTGCAGTGTCGCGAGCAGAAGGGGCAGCGCAGGCTCCGACACGCGGGCGCGCGTCGGCAGCGCGTCCGCGAGCTCGCCAAGGCGCTCGTGCCCGACGAGCTCCTGGACGAATGCGTGCAATACCGGACGGTCCATGACGAAGGGCGGAACCGGCGGGTTCCGCAGGAGCTCGATGGTAACGAGCCGACCCGGGGCGTACATTCCCCGACGTGCGCGGCGTGGGTCGGTTCGGGCCGCTGAGAGAACGGCAGTTCAGGCTGCTCTGGTTCGCGCGCACCGGCTCGGCGGTCGGCGACTCCCTCATTCCTGTCGCCCTCATCTGGGCCGTGGGCCACGATCTCGGCGCCGCGCGACGGGCGTCGGCCTCGTCCTCGCCTGCTGCACGATCGATCGGCGGCGCGGCCGTCACGCTCGCCGGCGGCGTCTGGGCGGACCGCCTGCCGCGGCGGACGGTGCTGATCGCCGCCGACCTCGTCCGCGTCGGCACCCAGAGCCTGACTGCGGCGCTGCTTTTCTCCGGAACCGCACCTGTCTGGCAGCTCGCGGTGCTGCCGGGCCGGCGGGGGCGGCGGCGGGATTCTTCAACCCGGCGTCCAAGGCGCTCGTCCCCCAGACCGTCAGCGCCGGCCGGCTGCAGCAGGCGAATGCGCTGATCTCGCTCTCCCGCAGCACGACCCACGTCTTCGCCCCGCCCCCTCGGGAGTGACCCGGGGCTTGATCGTCGGCTCCGCCGCGCTGGGCGGCGTGCTCGGCGGCTTCGTCGCGTACCGGATCCGGCCGAGCCATCCGGTGGCGATGGCCTTTGCCGTTCGGCGGCTCGATCCTGATGGGCGACACGTTCTTCGAGACCGCGATGCAGCAAGAGGTGGAGCCCGGACGGCTCGCCCGGGTCGCGTCGATCGACCTCCTGCTCTCGCTCTGCCTGATGCCGGCGAGACAGGTGCTCGCCGGGCCGATCTCGGACGCGATCGGCCTCGACCCGACGCTGACCCCTCGTGTTCGTGGCCGAGGTGCGCAGCGTGCGCCGCCGCGAGGTGCCGGGACCCGATCCGGCGCCGGCGCTGTCAGCTCTCTAGAGCCGGCTCCACCTCTGGCGATCCCTCCGGGCGGATGAACAGGGCGCGACGCGTCCAGTGCGGCAGCCACCAGTTCCACTTGCCGAGCAGGGTCATCAGCGAGGGCACGAGCAGCGCCCGGATCACCGTCGCGTCGAAGATGATCCCGGCCGCGAGGCCGATCGCGAACACCTTGATCTCGAAGCCCGGGCTCGAAGAGAGGACGAGGAACGCGAACATGAGGATCAGAGCGGCGCTCGTCACGAGCTTCCCGGTTCTCGCCAGACCAAGCTCGATCGCCCGGCTCGTGGAGTGCGTCTCGTCGTACGCCTCCCGCATCCGCGTGAGCATGAAGACCTCGTAGTCCATCGAGAGGCCGAAGAGGAAGGCGAAGATCATCAACGGGATCCAGGCCGTGATCGCCTGCGTCGCCGTGATGTTCCAGAGCGACGAGCCGTGGCCCTCCTGGAAGATGAAGACGATGATCCCGAACGACGCGGCGAGGGAGAGGAGGTTGAGGAGCACGGCCTTGACCGGCAGGACGATCGAACGGAACGCCCGCGTCAGGAGGATCAGCGTCAGGACGAGCACGAACGCGAGCAGGTACGGGAAGTTGTCGTAGATCGCGTGCACGAAGTCGCGGTCGACAGCAGGCACACCGCCGAGCGTGCCGCTCGTCCCGTCCAGCGCGGCGTTGACGCGGTCGATCACGCCCTGGATCCCGGGTGCGGCGCCGTCGATCGCCGGGAGGGCCTCGACGAGCGTGTCCTGGCCTCGGTGCCAGCCGGGGCCTGGCGGCACGGTCGCGCCGACGATTCCAGGGACGGTGCGCTCCTTGGCGGCGACCGTCTGCGCGTTGCCGCCGCGCTCGACGAGGGTCACGAACGGCTTCATCACGCCGGGCGAGATGCCGGCGTCGGCGAGCATCGTTCGGCCCGCGATGGCGGTGCCGGTGCCGGGGAAGCTCTTGAGCTGCGACTCGTTCGGGTTCAGCTGGAGGCCGAGCACGACGAGCACGGTCACGATCGCCAGCCCGACGCCCGCCACCGCCCACGGCCGCCGCAGGACGAAGCGCGCCCAGCGGCCCCAGGCGCCGTCCTCGGGATGGCCGCTGTCGGCGAAGCGCCTGGGCAGCACGCGCAGGCTGTTGATCCGCTCGCCGAGCACGGCGAGCAGCGCCGGCATGAGGGTGATCGCAGCGACCACCGAGACGGCGGGAATCAGCATCCCGCCGATCCCGATCGAGCGAATGAACGGCAGCGGCAGGATCACCATCGAGAGGAGGCCGACGGCGACCGTCGACCCAGAGACGATCACCGAGCGGCCGGCGTGGGTCATCGTCTCGACGAGCGCGGTCTCGGTGTCCTTCCCCTCCCGCAGCTCGTCGCGGAAGCGGAAGATCATCAGCAGCGCGTAGTCGATCGCGACGCCGAGCCCGACGAGCGCGATCAGGTACTGGACGATGATCGAGACGTTCGTGATGTACGTCAGCACCCAGACGAGCGTGAACGTGTTGAGGATCGCGCCGGCGGCGACGGCGACCGGCATCAGGATCGCGGGCAGCGTGCCGAAGACGAAGAGCAGGATCACGATGGCGCCGAGGCCGCCGATCACGGCCTCGAGGAGGATGCTGCTGCTCCCACCGCCGTGCGAGCTCGCCTCCTCGAGCGGATCGTGGCCCGTCACCTCGACCTGGATCCCCGAGGGCAGCCCGCGCGCGGCTGCCGCGCGTACCTCGGCCGCGCCGCTCGTCGTCGAGAACGTCGACGGCCCGGGCGGATAGATCTCCTCGAACGTCGTGTGCCGGTCGTGCGAGACGTACATCGGGTCGTGCGTCGAGAAGTACGAGCTCGTCCGCGCTCCCGACATCACAGCGGCGGCCCGTGCCATCGCAGCCTCGATCGCGGCGCTCTTCGTCGCGTCGCCGGAGGTGTGGAAGACGACGACGTCGGGCGGCCGCACGCCCGTGCCGAACGCCTTCAGCGTGCGCTGGTTCGCCTCGTAGGCGGACTTGCCCGGGATCGAGAAGCTCTGGTACCAGCGCTTCGAGACCTGGCCGGCGGCGAAGGCACCGAAGAGCGTGAGGGCGATCCAGGCGGCGATGACCTTCCACCTGTGCCGTGAGACGAAATGAGCGAGTCTGGCGAGCAAGCCGATCCCTTCGTTCGGTAGACGATGAATCGTTTAGTCACTGAACTGTTCGGTAGCTGTAGCATATGGCCGTGACCGAACGCAAACCGACACCGCCGTTCCACAGCGTCGCCTTCCTGCTCTCGAGCCTCGGCTTCGCGGTCTCCCGCGGCTTCCAGCGGATCCTGGAGCCGCTGGAGCTCGAGCCCGGCGAGTTCGCGCTGCTCCGGGCGGTGGGTGCGAGCGGTGGTGAGGCGCAGAACGCGCTCGCCGAGCGGCTGCACATCTCCCCCAGCTGGATGGTCGCGATCGTCGACGCGCTCGAGCGGCGCGAGCTGGTCGAGCGCCGGCCGCATGCGCGTGACCGGCGCGTCCGGAATCTCCACCTGACCGTCGCAGGCAAGAAGCTCCTCAGACAGGCGGAACGGAAGGCGCGGCAGTTCGACGGGCAAGTGGCAGACTCGCTCAGCCAGGCGGAGCTCCAGGAGCTGCTCGAGCTCTTGCAACGCATCGCGGCGGGTCTCGATCTGCAGCCGGGAGCGGCGCACGCAGCACTCCGCGAGCGCGGCTAACGCCGGTTGATCTGAAGCTGCGTCCGCTCGACGCCGTCGGCGGCGAGCAGCTCGATCACGTCGGCCGCACGCGCGACGAGCTCCTCCGGATCGTCGTGCGGCTCGAAGTTCGCCAGCACCCAGTCGGCGAGCGGCCGCGGGTCGCCACGCTCGGGGCGCCCGACGCCGATGCGCAGCCGGAGGAAGTCCGGCGTGCCGAGCTGTTGCGCGATCGAGCGCAGGCCGTTGTGGCCGGCGAGTCCGCCGCCCACCTTCAGCTCGAGGCGGCCAAGGTCGAAGTCGCCCTCGTCGTGGACGACGAGCACCTCGCTCGGCTCGAGCTTGAAGAACGAGGCGGCGGGGCCGACCGCGCGCCCGGAGTCGTTCATGTACGTCTCCGGCTTCAGGAGCGCGAGGCGCTCGTCGCCCACGCGTACCTCCGCGAGCTGACCGGAGAACTTGCCGCGCCACGAGCCGCCGTGCCGCCGGGCGAGCTCGTCGACGACGAGCCGGCCGGCGTTGTGCCGGTTCCGGGCGTGTTCCCGGCCCGGATTCCCCAGACCGGCGACGAGATACAAGGGGAACTACTCCTCGGCGGTGTTTTCGCCGCCGGAGGCATCGGCCTCCGGCTCGGCTGCGCCCTCGCCAGCCTCGCCCTCGGCACCCTCCTCGCCCTCGCCCTCGGCCTCGAGCGCCGCCAGCTCCTCCTCGGTGAGCTCGGGCTCGACGACCTTCGTCGGCGCCGTGACCGTGGCGACGACCATCTCGGGGTCGTCCAGGAGCGTGACGCCTTCCGGCGCCGCGAGGTCGGAGATGCGGAGCGTGGCGCCGATGTCCATGCCCGACACGTCGAGGTCGAGATGCTCCGGCACCTCGAGCGGCAGCGCTTCGACCGTCACCTCGCGCAGCGGCTGCGAGAGCACGCCGCCCTCGCGCACGCCCGGCGCGTCCTCGCCGCCGTGGAGCTGGACGGAGACCGAAGCCTGGATCACCTGGTCGAGCCGCACCTCCTGCAGGTCGACGTGCGTGACGCCGCCCCGCACGGGATCGACCTGGTACTCCTTGAGAATCGACGCGTGGGTCTCTCCCTTGCCGTCGATCTCGACGTCGAGGATCGAGTGCAGGCCCGACGCACCGGTGAGCGCGCGCCGGAGCTCGCGCTCGGCGATGGTGATCGCGACCGGCTCACCGCTGCCGTAGAGGACGCCCGGCACCAGGCCTTCCTTGCGCAGACGGCGTGAATTCGCCGAGCCGAGTTGCTCGCGCTCGACGACCACGAGTTTGGTGCGTTCTCCGGCCATTCCGGCGGCGGAGTGTAGCCGAGGTGCGCTTCGGTACGGTCCGCTGCATGGACTTCGAGAGCCTGCTCGCGGGGTGGGACGGCGAGGAAGCCGTCGTCCGCCACGACGCCGAGATGGGAGCCTGGATGTTCGTGTGCGTCCACTCCACCGCGCTCGGCCCGGCGGGCGGAGGCACGCGCATGCGGGTCTATCCCGCGCCGGCCGACGGCCTCGCGGACGCGATGCGCCTCTCCGGCGCGATGACGTGGAAAATGGCCGCCGCGGGAGCGCCGCGCGGCGGCGGCAAGGCCGTGCTCGCCGTGCCGGAGCTGCCGACGGGTGAGCCGCGCAAGCGGCTCCTGCGGCGCTACGGCGAGCTCGTCGCCTCGCTCGGCGGCACGTACCGC
This sequence comes from uncultured Actinomycetes bacterium, assembly GCA_963796555.1. Taxonomy (GTDB): domain Bacteria; phylum Actinomycetota; class Thermoleophilia; order Gaiellales; family Gaiellaceae; genus Palsa-739. Next base: position 453,429 of record CAWCLZ010000006.1, read on the forward strand.
ACGGCCGGCGACATGAACATCTCGCCGGAGGATCTCGACGTCGTGGCCGAGACGTGCCCCTGGGTCTACGGCACCACCGGTCGCGGCGGGAACAGCGGCCGCGGCACGGCGCGCGGCGCGCTCCACGCGATCCGCGCCACGGTCGAGCACGCCTTCGGCTCGCCTGAGCTCGCCGGCCGCTCGGTCCTCGTGCAGGGGGCCGGCTCGGTCGGCGGCGTGCTCGCGCGCGAACTGGCGGACGCCGGCGCGCGCGTGCTCGTCAGCGACGTCGACGAGTCGCGCGCCGCGGCGAGCGGTTGCGAGACGGTTGCGCCGGAGCGCGTGCTCGAGACCGAGGTCGACGTCTACTCGCCGTGCGCCGTGGGCGGCACGCTGAACGCGGAGACGATCCCGCGCCTCGCCTGCCGCGCAATCGCGGGCTGCGCCAACAACCAGCTCGCCGAGCCCGAAGACGCCGACCGGCTGCGCGAGCGAGAGATCCTCTACGCGCCCGACTACGTCGTGAACGCGGGCGGGATCATCCAGCTGATCGGCCTCGAGGACGAGGGCTGGGACGAAGCGCAGCTCCAGGAAGGCCTCGCGCGGATCGGCGACACGCTCCGGACGCTCTTCGCCGAGGCCGACGCGGCAGGCATCACCCCGGCGGAAGCAGCCGACCGCCTCGTGCGCCGGCGGCTCGCCGCCGCCGCGGCCTGACGTCTCAGCGGCGCGACTCTTGCGGTGGCCGGGGCGCGTCGTCGAGCAGGCGCACGACCGTGTCCACGTTGGTCTCGTAGCCACCGGCGATCCGGAGCGCGAGGCCGTTGACGACGATCCCGGCAAAGCGCACCAGGTCGTCCCACTCGATGTCCGTGCGCATCCCCCCACTGGCGCGCTGTTCCTGGAACCAGGCCTCGAGCCGGTCGCGCTGCTCCGCCGTGCTCGCCGCGATCCGCAGCCTGAAGTCCTCGTCCTGGATCAAGCGCATCTCCAGCTCTTGCAGAACGACGATGAGCTCCGGGCTCTCGTTTGTGATCGCGTGGATCGCCTCGGCGAAACCGCCGGTGGTGATCGCCTCGACATAGCGGCGATTCGCGTCGACTCCGAGCGCCATGAACAGGTCTTCCTTGTCCTCGAAGTAGTGGAAGATGGCGCCGCGCGACAGGCCCGTTGCCGCCTCCAGGCGAGCGACCGTCGCACCGTGGTAGCCGTAGCTCGCGAACACTGCGCGCGCGCCTTTGAGGATCTGCGCTCGCCGAGATTCGAGGTGTTCCTCGGTGACTTTCGGCACCGCCGCACCTTACAAAGCGGGCTGGAGCCATACGCAGCGGTAAGAGTGCGCGTCTAGCCGGCGGAGACTCGGCGCTTGGCCCGGCCGCCGTAATGGAGATAGGTCGGCATGCCGCCCGGCTCTTCCGGCGAGAAGAAGACGGCGGGCAGGTCCGCGTCCGCGATCGGCACCCGCAGCATGAACGTGTCCGGCCGATCCGTCGGCTGCAGCGGGAGGTCGATCATCGACGGCCACCCCTGACTCTCCGCGACCGCGTGGGTCGGAGTGACAGTCGCCAGCAAGTGACCCGAGTCGTCGGCGTTCACTTCGAGCCGGAGCCCTTCACGCTCGTAGACGCCCGTGTAGCGCGCCGGGTCGGCGACGGCCTCCTCGGCGATCAGCGCCGGTCCGGCGCTCGGCCCTACCCCGTCCCCGAAGCGCTCGCCAAAGAGCCAGTCCGCCACCCCGCGGTAGAGCAGGAGCGCGCTCCCGACGTTCGTCTGCAGGCAGAAGCCGAACCGTTCGCCAGGTGCGACGCGCATGAAGGCGTTCTGGCCGATCGAGTTTCCGTCGTGGCCGATCACGTCGATCTCGCCCCAACGGTCGAGGATCCAACCCAGCCCCCACGCGGGACCCAGCAGGTCGTCGACGAGCTGTACCTGCTCGGCCTGCATCGCGGAGACGAGGCTCCCCTCGAGCAGCTCTCCCGAGCCACCGCCGAGGTGAGGCTGGACGAAGCGGAGCACGTCGCCCGCGCTCGCGATCACGGCCGCACCCATCGGGCCGAACGCCCGCGCCAGCGCCCAGGGTGAGCTGACCGCCATCCGGCTCGGGTCCTCCGGGTCCGGGTCGTGCCCGACCGAGACGGGGTGGACGATCGCCTCGTCCGCGAACGACACCGTGTGCTCGAGGCCGAGCGGCTCGAAGATCCGCTCTCTCAGCACGTCTTCGAACGTCGCGCCGTTCAGCACCTCGACGATCCGGCCGAGGATCGAATAGCCGCTGTTGCTGTAGCTCCAGATCAAGCCCGGCGGAGCGATCTGCGGCAGATCGGCGCAGCCTGCCACGTAGAGCGCCAACGCGTCGTCGCCGCGCCCCGTGTCGGTGAAGTGGTCGCCGTCGAAGCCGCTGGTGTGCGAGAGCAGGTTCCGAGGCGTGACGACAGCGGCTGCCTCCTCGTCCTGCACGCGGAACTCGGGGAGATAGGCGCGGATCGGGGTGTCGAGATCGAGGCGCCCCTCCTCGACCAGCATGAGGATGAGCGTCGCCGTGTAGAGCTTGCCGATCGAGCCGGGCAGGAACAGCGCGTCGGTCGTGACCGGGCAGCCGGTGCGGAGGCTGAGCACGCCGGCCGCGCTCTCGACGATCTCGTCGCCGTCGATGACGGCGAGCTGCGCACCGGGAACGCTGTGTTCGGCGATCAACTCCGCGAGCCGTGTCTCGAGCTCCGCTTGGCTGTACACGATCGGACTCCTCTCCTCGTCTACCTACGGTGTAGGTCATCCTACCTACAATGTAGGTGCGGGTCAAACGAGTCGGCTAGGATCCGAGCGTGTCGCCGCTCAGCCGTGATCGCATCGTGTCAACGGCCCGGGACCTGGCCGACCGCGACGGGCTCGACGCGGTGACGCTCCGGCGGCTCGCCGCGGAACTCGGAGTCCACGTGACGTCGCTCTACAACCACGTGCCGACGCGTGACGCCATCGTCGACGGGATCATCGAGCTCCTCGTCTCCGAAGCCGACCTGCCCGGACGCCGGCGGAGCTGGGAGGCGTGGGTGCGCGAGTTCGTCGCCGCCATCGGCGTGATCGCCGAGGCTCATCCCGGGGCCTTCACGGCACTCGAGCGCCGCCCAGTCCAGGGTGAGCGTGCTCTGTCGTCGTTCGAGGTCGCGCTCGCGGCGTTCGAGCGAGCGGGCCTCTCGGCAACCGAGGCGTACGGCGCGGTCAAGGCGACGACCTATGTCGCGCTCGCGAGCGGCCTCGAACGCGCGGCCGCGGCCCGCGGCGAGACGGCCGAGACCCAGACCGAGCTCCTACCCCCCGACCGCTTCCCGCACGTGGTCGCGTTGACGGACGCGACCACGCCCGAAGAGACCTGGGCCTTCAGCGTCGAGACCCTCGTTGCCGGCCTGCACACGCAGGTGAGACGTGCGAAACGCCGCTAGTCGGTTCGCGGTGTGGCCCTCCCGCCGATGTGCAGGCAGCGGCGGCCGTCGGTGAGGGTCGTGAACCGCACCGGCAGCCAGGCTCCCTTGAGGGCCGGATGCTGCGCCAGGAACACCTCGCGCTCGGCATCCAGCGGCACGAGGCCCATCTCGACCGGCTCGGGCGCCAGCTCCGAGCCGAGCCCGGTCACCGTCTGGATCGCGACAAGCTCACCGTCCCTCGCAGCGACCTCGAGCGAGGCACCCGCTCGGTCGTACCTACCGACGTAGCGCGTCGCGTCCACCGGCGGAGGCGACTCGGGCGGGACCGGCTCGGGTGGAAGCGCGACGCCGGCGACCTCGGCCAGGAGCTCGCCGCAGAGCTCGCGGAAAAGCCCGTACGGATCGCCGCCGTTCGTGAGCAGCGCGACCGCCACGCCCGAGTCGGGCACGACCCGGAGGAACGCGGCCTGTCCGATCGTGCCGCCGTCATGCCCGACCACCGTCCTGCCCGACCAGGTGTAGACCGACCAGCCGAGGCCCCAGTGAGCCTCGGACTCACCGACCCCGCCCGTCGGCACCTCGACCTGAGGCTCCCGCATCGCGCGCGCCGACTCCTCGCTCAGAAGCCGCGCGCCTCCGGGACCGAGCCCGTCTTGCAGGTGCAGCCGGGCAAACGCCACGAGCTCCTGCCCGGTCGAGCAGATCGCTCCGGCCGGCCCCGCCGTGCGTGGGAGCCCCCAGGCGGGGGCCGGCCGCAGCTCGTGGCCCGGCGGCTGGATGTGCCCGATTGCCGCACGGAAGCGGAGGACGTCCTCGGGCAGCGTCACCGTGTGGGTGAGCCCGAGCGGCTCGACGAGACGCGTCCGCAACAGGTCGTCCCAGACGGTGTCGGTGACGGCCTCGAGCACCCGGCCGAGCACGGTGAAGCCCGTGTTGCAGTAGGACATCGTCGCGCCGAGCGGGTGCACCTGCGGGAGCTCCGCGCACGTCTCCACGTACCGCTCGAGCACGTCGTCGCCGCGGCCGGTGTCGGCGAAGTGGTCGCCGTCGATCCCGCTCGTGTGGGTCAGGAGGTGGCGGATCGTCACCGCCTCGGACACGAGGGCGTCGGCCACGCGGAAGCCGGGCAGGTAACGGCGCACCGGTGCGTCGAGCTCGATTCGTCCCTCGTCGACCAGCTGCATGGCGAGCGTCGCGGTCCACACCTTCGTGATCGAGCCGATCTGGAACAGCGAGTCGGCCGTCGCCTCGACGCCGGTGTCGAGGTTGAGAATTCCGGAGGCGGCGGCGTCGACCTCTTCGCCTCGGAGGACGGCGACCGAGGCCGCAGGCACGCCGTGTCGGTTGCGCAGCTCCTCGAGCCGCTCGAGCAGAGTGGACGTCTCGGTTGTCGCCATGGTCACCGTGCCTCCTTTGGGGTCAGCTCCAACGCGCGGGTCGGCGCGAAGTGACACGCCGCATGGTGCATACGCTCGGCGGCGCCTTCGCGGGGATCGCGCTCGATGCAGATCTGTCGGGCGGGGTCGACCATCGGTCCGACGGCACACCGCGGATGAAGATGGCAGCCGCTCGGCGGGTGGCGTGGGTCGGGCGCCTCCACCGCATCGAGCGTGGCCACCCCGACCTCCCGGATCGAGACGCCGAGCCGCGGCACCGCCTCGAGCAAGGACTTCGTGTAGGGATGCTGAGGGTCGGCAACGAGCGTTTCGGCTGGGCCGGCCTCCACCAGGCGCCCGAGGTACATCACCGCCAGCGCGTCGCTGACGTAGCGCACGGTCGCGAGGTTGTGCGAGACGAAGAGGATCGAGATGCCGAGTCGAGTGCGCAGGTCGCGCAGCAGGTTGAGGACGGCGCTTTGCACCGAGACGTCGAGCGCCGACGTGATCTCGTCGGCGATCAGAACCTCCGGACGAACCGCGAGCGCGCGCGCCAGAGCCACCCGCTGACGCTGCCCGCCGGAAAGACGACTCGGCAGGTCCTGCATCACGGCCGGGTCGAGGTGGACGAGCTCGAGCAGCTCCTCGACCTCCTTCGCGCGGACGCTACGTGATGTGCGGTTCCCGGCGCCGGCGGCCTCCGCGATCGCTGCTCCGACGGTCATCCGGGGGTTGAGCGACGCAAAGGGGTCCTGGAAGACCATCTGCACACGCCGGTTCAGCCCCGCGACGTAGCCGGTGCGCCGGTGCCGTACCGCGGCGCCGTCGAGCAGGATCTCGCCACCGGCGATCGGGACGAGCCCGACGACCGCCCGCGCAACGGTCGACTTGCCCGAGCCGGACTCGCCGACGAGACCGACGATCGTCTGCTCCGGCACCGTCAGGTCGACACCGTCGACCGCGACGAGCGCGGACCGGCCGCGCCCGAAACGGACGGTGAGACCGCGTGTCTCGAGCGTCGTCATGCGAGCGCGTCTTCCAAAAACTTGTCGTCCGGAGTGGATCCAGGCGGCGGCGCAACCGCGTGAGGGTGCCAGCAGGCGACCCGGTGACCGTTGTCCAGCGGCTTCAGCACGGGCAGCTCACTCGCGCAGCGATCCGACGCGGCGGGGCAACGCGGTGCGAACGGGCAACCAGGCGACTGGTCGAACGGGCCGGCTGCGCGACCGGGGATCGAGACGAGCGGACGATCCCGGTCGGTCTCCATCGTCGGCACAGACGCCAGGAGCGCCGCTGTGTAGGGGTGGGCCGGCCGGCGCACGAGGGTGGCGACGTCGAGCTCCTCGACAACGCGGCCCGCATACATCACGAGCACGCGCTGGCACAGCTGGGAGACGACCGCGATGTCGTGCGAGATGAAAATCGCCGCCGCACCCGTGGCGGTGCCGACGTCGTCCAGCAGCTTGAGGATCTGCTGCTGAACCGTGACATCGAGGGCAGTGGTCGGCTCGTCGGCGATGATCAGCTGCGGGCTCCCCATCAGGCCCATGGCGATCATCACCCGCTGCCGCATTCCTCCCGAGAGCTCGTACGGGTAGTTGCGGACCCGTCGCTCGGGCGATCCGATCCGCACCGAGCGCAGACGCTCGACGCTGCGTTTCCTCGCGTCGCGGCTGGAGAGCCCTTCGTGGACCTCGGCGACCTCCGCGAGCTGACGACCGACGCGCAGCGCCGGATTGAGCGAGGCCATCGGATCCTGGTAGACGATCGAGAGCGAGCGTCCGAGCAGGCGGCGCCGCGCCGCGTTGCCGAGCGACCCGAGGTCGCGCCCGAAGAGCCGGCGCCGCTCGGCTGTCGCCTGCGCCCGGACGGGGAGGAGCTCCGCGATCGCCATCGCGGTCAGGCTCTTGCCCGACCCAGACTCGCCGACGATGCCCACGATCTCGCCGGGCTCGACGGTGATCGAGACGTCGCGCACGGGAACCGAGCCGCCGGGGAACGCCACGGTGAGCCCCCGCACGTCCAGCACCGTCTCCCGCGGACCGCCGTCCGGCTCCTCGCTGTGCTCGTGGTGCTCGGCCACCGGAACCGCGGGTAGCGCCTCCTTCGTCCGCGGCAGCTTCCCGTCGCGTCTCGCTGCCCCCTTGGCGAGCGTCTCGCCGAGCAGGTTGAAGCCGAGCGCGGCCAGGATGATGGCGACTGCCGGGCCCACCACGACGATCGGCGTGACGTAGATCCGCTGGAGACCCTCGGTGAGCATGCCTCCCCAGTCGTAGGACGGCGGCTGCACACCGACTCCCAGGAGGCTGAGCCCGGCCAGAGCGAGCAGCGCGTCGCCGATCGTCAGCATCAGCGTCAGCAACAGTGGTTCCGCCACGTTGGGCAACACGTGCCGAGCGGCCAGCCTCGGCCGCCCGATCCCGAGCACGCGAGCTGCCGCGATGTACTCCGCGCCGGCCACCGAGGCCGCGAGCGTCTGGCTCAGGCGCGCAAAGTACGGAGCAACTGCGGCTGCGATCCCGATCACGGCGCCGCGGGCTCCCAGGCCGACGATCGAGGCCACGAAGATCGCCAGCAGCAACGTCGGGAAGGCGACAGCGAGGTTGATCGCGCTCGTGATCAGCCGGCCAAGCCTGCGCCCGACGAGCGCCGGCAACACCCCGATGGGTATGCCGATCGCAGCGCCCAGCAGGCTGGCCAGGACCGCCAGCAGCACCGACAGCCGGGTGGCCACGAGGGTGCGATGCAGGATGTCGCGACCGAGCACGTCGGTGCCCAGCGGATGGGCGGCTGTCGATCCCTGGGAGACCGCGGCGATATCGATCTTCGACGCAGCATGCGACCAGAGCGGCGGCGCAATCACCGCGAGCAGTAGAAAGCCGCCCACCATCAGCGCGGCGGCGATACCGACCGGCGACCGGAACAGGTCGGGCCAGCGCGCGAAGCGGCGGCCGCTCACTGGTCGAGGATCGTCGACTGCGGGTTGATGACGGCGAGCAGCATGTCGACGACGAAGTTGATGATCAGGATGAAGAAGCCGAAGACGAGCGCGACCGCCTGAACCGACGGGTAGTCCTTGGCGGTCACGGAGTTGACGAGCGTCGACCCGAGCCCGGTCCACGAGAAGATGGACTCGATGAGCACAGTGCCGGCGATCAGCCCGCCGAGCAGGAGCCCGGAGATCGTGAGGGTCGCGGTGAGCATGTTCGGCAGGGCGTGCCGGAGGTAGATCAGCCGCGCGGAAAGACGCTTGCCGCGAGCGGTTCGGATGTAGTCCTCCTCGAGGACCTTCAATCCCTCGACGCGCACGATGCGCGCGAGAGCGAACGCAGGACCGATCGCGAGCGCGGCGATCGGCAGGACGTAGGACGGCACCCCTCCCTCCCCCGCGACGGGAAGCACCGGCCACTTGATGGCGAACAGGTAGATGAGAGCCACGGCGAGCAGGAACGAGGGGATCGAGGCAAACGCGCCGGTTGTCGCCGTGAACGCCAGCTCGCTGTACCGCCTGCGTCCGTCACGCGTGCGCGCCGCGCCGAGGACGCCAAGCGGTACGCCGACCAGCACGGCGAACAGGAACGCCAGCCCGGCGAGCCGTAGCGTGGTCGGCAGCCGTGTTCGCACGATCTCGGTTATGGGCTCGCCGCTCGTAAGCGACGTTCCGAAGTCGCCGTGGACGGCCCGGTCGACGTAGTCGACGTACTGCTGCCAGATGGGCTTGTCGAGACCGAGCTGGGCACGCCGTTGCTTGACCAGCTGCGCCGGGGCAGTGAGTCCCAGCGAGGTCCGCACAGGATCGCCGGGAATGACGTGGATCATCGCGAACGTGATCGTCAGCAGCACCACGAGCGACACGAGGAGTCGCCCGAGGCGACGGGCGAAGTAGGCGGATCTCGGTCGATCCGCCCACCAGCGCCTTCGTGTCTCGATCGAGGCCGGAGCGGCCGTCACTTACGTCACTTCTTCTTCGTCACCCTCAGGCTCGCGGGCGCAATGCCCTGATCGCCCATGCTGAACTTCGCGCCCTTGGCGAAGGTCGGCAGCGTGCTCCAGTACGTCGGCAGGAGGTCGCCGTGCCTGAAGATCGCCTTCTCGGCGGCCAGCCAGTGCATGCAGGACGTCGCGCCGGACGCGTTCTGCGCCTGGGCGACCTGGTTCCCGTACGCGACATTGTGGATCGACGCGAAGTTGACTCCGCCGCCCGCCGGCCCCGCTCCCGAGAGGAACGGCACGAGCTGCGACGGCGCGCTGACCCCGAGCGGAACGATTGCGACGTCCCAGTTGCCGCCCCCGAAGAGCGTGCCGAGCAGGTTCGGCGTCGTAGTGCCGTCGAGCGTCACGCTGTTGTCACCCGCGGCAGAGAGCTGGCTTTGCATGAGCGCCGCTGCGGCAGCCGAGCCCGGGCCTCCGTCATTCGCGTAGAGGATCGACAGGCCGGGATGGCCCGACAATGCCTTCTGCGCGCTCGACACGCTGTGCTTCGGCACGTTCCCCGTGACCGAATCTCCCCCACAGGGCGTGAACGACTTCAGCGTCAGCTGCTTCATCGGAACGCCGTCACCCGAGGTGAACACCTTGCCGAGCTGCCCGACCTGCAAGGCCTGGATGATTCCCTTGCGGACGGTGACGTTGGACGTCGGGTGGCCCTTCTTCTCGTTGAACCAGATATCTCCCGGCTGGGCGGCGACGACTCGCTTGAAGAGCTTGGCCTTCTCGAGCCGCGCCCGATCGGGCCCGGTGACCGTCGCGATGTTCACCTGGCCGGTGAGGAGCTCGTTCGCGGCGGTCGTCTCGTTCGTGACCACGTCTAGCACGACCTTCGCCGGCATCCCCTTGCTCGTGCTGCCGTTGGGGCCCCACGTGTAGCCCTTGCGCAGGGCGAACGTGTACTTGCTCCCCGGCGAGACGCTCACCAGCTTGTACGGGCCGGAGCCGTCGGCGCCGTTGAGAAGCATGTTTCTGTCGGCGAGCCCCTTCGCGCAGACGATGTGCACCGCACCGAGCCCCTGGACCGGGAACGGGTTCGCGGACGGGAACGTGACCGTCACCATCCGCTTCTTGTTGTTGGCGGCGGTCGTGCTGTTCTGCGGGACGTAGAGGTTCATGAGCGGCGACGAGTTCGACCCGTTGGCGATGTAGTCGAAGTTCTTCTTCACCGTCGACGCGGTCAGCTTCGTCCCGTCGGAACAGGTGACGCCGGAGTGGAGCGTGAAGCGCACCTTCGTCTTCGACAGCACCTTCCACTTCGTCGCGAGGCCCGAGACGATTTTGCCGCCGGGCAGCTGGTGCACGAGCGTGTCGTAGCTGAACTCGGCGACCTGCTGAGCCCCTGCTCCCGCCGTCTGCTCCGGGTCGAGCTTGCCTGGATCGGCGGTGACGGCGATGGTGACTGTTCCCGTCGCGGCGGCATGCGAAGCGCCAGTGCGACTCGCAGTCGCAGACGCCTTGCCCGGGGCAAGCGTCGCTGCCGCCACCAGCCCCACGAGGATTAGTGCTACCGCGGATGCCGCCAGGAAAGCGGCTAGCAACTTACGCATTTCAGTCCTCCAACTCGATATTCAGGTACCGGCGAGACTAGGGCGAGCTCAGGCCACCGGCATCGTGATCTCGTACAAACCCCCTGCAAGTTCTTAGTGAGACGCGACAACTGACACTCAGTTAGTCCGCGGGGTCGCGCGCACCCCGAAATGCAGGTACGACTCTCCGGTGGGCAGGTCGTAGAAGGTCATTGCCGTCCAGGCCCGGGCGTCCGGATCGCGCACGGCGAACAGATCCTCGGCGACTGCGACCATGGGGTACTCGTGGGTCGGCTCGGCCACGAGGGCGGCGATCGGGCCGGTCACGGTCGTGCGCAAGGTCGGCCCCTCGGCGCCGGCCAGCACCTCCAGCCGGGCTCCGGCACGCTCGTAGGTCCCGAGGCGCGGGCTGACGTCGACCTCGACAGGCTCCGCCGGCGGCTCGAGCGGGTGCGGCAACTCGACGCCGGCGAGCTCGCGGAAGATCTCGCGGTAGAGGTCCTCGTAGAGATCGCGTGCGTTGCCCCCGTTCGTCAGGAGCGTGACCGCGAGCCCTTCATCCGGCAGAACACGCAGGAACGCCGCCTGGCCGAGCGTGTTGCCGTCGTGCCCGATCAGGCGCCTTCCGTCCCAGCCGAAGCGGATCCAGCCGAGCCCCCACGAGTCGCCCAGGGTGTACTTGTCGGGGAGGTCCACCTGATGCTCGGCCATCGCCGTGACGGTGCTTTCGTCCAGGATCCTCGTGCCGTCCGGCGCGAGTCCGCCGACCAGGTGCATGCGGGCGAAGGCGAGCACGTCCGCGGCGGTCGAGTTGACGAGCCCGGCCGGCCCGAGTGAGCGCGGCAAGGCCCAGGCCGGCGCGCGCTCGGGCTCGGAGCCGTTCTCGCTCATGTGGCCGACGGCGGCGCGGTGCAGGAGCGCCTCCTCGGGCAAGGTGCCGGTGTGCGTCATACCGAGCGGGCCGATGAGACGCTCCGTGATCGCGGCGTCCCACGTACCGCCCGTGACCTTCTCGATCACCCGGCCGGCGAGCGAGTAGCCGGAGTTGCAGTACGACCAGGTGGCGTCGAGCGGATGGTTCTGTGCGGCCTCCGCGAGGAGAGCGACGTAACGCTCGAGGCAGTCGTCTCCGCGGCCCGTGTCCGTGAAAACGTCGCCGTCGATGCCGCTCGTGTGCGTCAGCAGATGGCGCATCGTGACCCGCGAGGCCACGTCCGGATCGGAGAGCTCCAGCTCGGGCAGCACGTCGATGATCGGGGCGTCGAGATCGAGCTTCCCCTCGTCGACGAGCTGCATCACGACGGTTGCCGTCCAGACCTTCGTCATCGAGCCGATCTGGAAGACGGAGTCGCCGGTCGTCTCGACGCCGGTCTCCTTGTTGAGCAGGCCGTACGCGGCGATGCAGGTCTCGTCCACGCCGTCGCCAACGCGGAGGATGCCGAGGGTGGCGCCCGGGACGCGATACCGCTCCGCCAGCGCCGCCAGCCGGCGGCGCCAGTGCGCATCGTCGAGCCGGGGCCGGCGCGCGCCGCCGACGCCGGCGTGCTGCTCCACCCAGTCGGTGACGCGGCGGTTGAAATCGCGACGGTGCGACGGCAGCCCGTCGAGGATGAACAGATGACCTTCCTCCGGGTAGAGGACGAGCGTCGTCGGCACGCTCCGCTCCCGCAGCGCCGTGTGCCACTGCTGGGCCTGGCCGACCGGACATCTGCGATCGGCCTCGCCGTGGTAGGTCAGCGTCGGCGTGACGACGCTCTCCACGCGAGAGAGGGGCGACATCGCCTGGTACCGCTCGCTGATCGCCCACGGCTCGCCTCCGAGCTCGTAGCGCGAGATCAGGTGCGCATCGTCGGAGGTTCCGCCGATGCTGACGAGGTCGCTGACGACGCCGCCCGCCACCGCCGCGGCGAAGCGCTGATCGCGACTCGTCAGGTAGCACGTCATGTAGCCGCCGTAGCTGTACCCCGTCACTGCCAGCCGAGCCGGGTCGGCGAGCCCATCCGCGACGAGCGCGTCGATCGGCTCGAGGAAGTCCCGCGCGTCGGCCTCACCCCACTCCTCGAGAGCGGCCCGGTAGAAGTCTTCTCCGTACCCGTCGCTGCCGCGTGGATTCAGCAGGAGCACCGCCCAGCCGCGCGCCGCGAGCTCCTGGTGGTAGACGTGCACCGGGTCGGCGGCGCCGTTCCAGGCGTTGTGGGGCCCGCCGTGGATGTCGAGCAGGAGCGGCTGCGGAGTCGACGCCTCGGGGTCACGCACGAGCCAGCCGTGGACGACCGTGCCATCCGAGATCGTGAACTCGCGCTCCTCGCGCACGAAGAGTTCGACTTCCTCCGAGTCGGGGCCGTGGGTGGTGCGGATCTCCGCTTCACCGCCGGCGAGCTGGATCAGGGCGATCTCCCCGTACGACGTCGGCGTTGCCAGGACGACTGCCGCCTGCGAGCCGGCGACCGATGCGCCACTGACGACCGTGCCCGGCTCGGAGACGAGCGGCCTCGGCTCTCCCCCTTCGAGCGGGACCGAGTAGAGATGCGTGCAGCCGCGGTCGCGGACGCAGAAGACGACGGTCCTTCCGTCGCCGGCGACCTGCGGCGCGGCTCCCGGGTAGCCGGGGCCGCCGGGCATCACGTTTCTGTCGAGCGACGCCGCGAGATCCACGACGTCGCCACTGTCGAGCGCGACGCGCACGAGATGGGCGTGCGCGGCTATGCCCTTGTCCGGATCCATCGCGACGGCGAGGAGCCCCGCACCGTCCGGAGTCCAGCTGACCGCAAGAGCGGCCGAGTCGACCAGCGCGACCGGCTGCGGATCGGTCGTCCCGTCAGCGGCGACGACGTAGACCGGCAGGCTGAAGACGAGATCGCGGTCGGGGGCCATCGCCGCCGGGAAGGCGAGCTGCTTCCCGTCCGGCGACCACGCCGGCGCGCCGGCGTCCCAGTCGCCGCTCGTCAGCTGCCTACACTGCCCCGTCTCCACCTCGACGACGTGCAGGTGCAGGCGAATGCCGCGCCGGATCCCGACGCCGTCGGCCTGATAGTCGAGGCGCTCGGTGACGACCGGAGCGTGGCAGCGGCGGGCCCGATCGTCGTCGGCTTCTCCCGGCGCCGCCAGCAGGTCGACGGGGGCGGCGAATGCGAGCCGCGAGCGGTCGGGGCTCCAGACGGGCTGCCCGGCACCGAGGGGCAGATCCGTCAAGGCTCTGGGCTCGCCTCCCGTGGCCGGCAGGAGCAGGATCTGCGCCGTCCCGTCCCCGGTGCGGAGGAACGCCAGCGCAGAACCGTCGGGGACCATGCGGGCGAAGAGTCGGCAGGGCCGTTCGTGAGCCGCTGCGGATCGCCGTCACGACTGCCGACTCGCCACAGCTCGGTGACGTTCCGGTCGACGGCCGCATCGCTTGTCCGCAGCACGTAGACGATCTCCCGTCCGTCGGGTGAGAGCGCCGGCTGCTCGGGAAGTGCGATGTCGTTCAGATCTTCGCTGTGCTGACGTCGGCTCACGTCGGGTCCTCCTCCTCCGGGGGTCGGGCCATAGCCTGTCTGGGCGCGCTGGACAGCGCTTCGTACCGACCGCCTAAGAGCGGCGCCGTTCCTCGGTCTCGCGCACAAGGAGCCGTCGGCTCAGGCGGACAGCAACTCCGCGACGAGTGCCGCCAGCAGCGCCGCCCGTTCGGCCAGTGCGGACACCACCACGAACTCTCCCTCCCCGTGCGCGTGATCGCCGACCGCCCCGAGCCCGTCCAGGGTCGGCACGCCGAGCGCGGCGATGTGATTGCCGTCGGAGCCGCCTCCGACCGACGCCCCGGCCAGCGGAGGAAGCCCGAGCTCACCCTGGAGGCGCCGTGCCAGCTCGAACAGCTCCCGCGAAGAGCTCCGTTCGAGCGGCGGTACGAACGTCTCCCGCTCCACCCGCACGGTCGCGCCCGGGACGCTCGGACGCACCGCGGAGAAGGCGCGGGCGAGCCGGTCCGCCTCTTCGAGCGTGGCGAAACGAACGTCGAAGTGCGCCACGGCGGAGGCCGGAACCGTGTTCGCAGCGGTTCCCGCCGCGATGAGGCTGGGCGTCACGGTTGTCCCCGCGGAGGGCTCGGCAAGCTCGGCGAGCGCGAGCACCTGCCGGGCAACCTCCACGGCGGCGTTGCAGCCCTGGTCCGGATCGAGCCCCGCATGAGCCGCGCGGCCCACGGCCTCGACGCGGTAGAGCGCGACGCCCTTTCGCTCGGTCTTCAACGCGCCGGCGAAGCTCGGCTCGGCGACGAGCGCAGCCCGAACACCGTTCGCCTCCTCGGCCAGCAGGGCGCGCGAGCTCGGCGAGCCGATCTCTTCGTCCGTCGTCAGGACCATGGTCACGCCGTCGAGCCCGCCGGCTGCGCCGATCATCGCCAGGGCGAAGAGCGTCTGCGCGACACCGGCCTTCATGTCGAAGACGCCGGGCCCCGTGGCCTCGTCACCGTCGACGCGAAACGGCCAGCGCGCGACTGTTCCGAGCGGCCACACGGTGTCCAGGTGGCCGACCAGCAGGACGCGCGGCGTTCCGCCGAACCGCCAACGCAGGTGCGTGCGGCCGTCGACGATCACGCGCTCGGCCGGCTCCCCGACGATCCTGCGGGCGAGATCGTCGGCGACCGACGCGCAGGACTCGCAGGCCTCCGGGTCGGCGCTCGGCGACTCGGCCAGCACGAGCGCTTCGAGGGCCTCGACCATCTCAGGGAGGCGTCCCCGGAGCGCGTCGACCAAGGCAGGAGAGGTCTTAGGCATCGGCATCATTCTGCGTCGTTCGGCAGAGCGGGACCTTCGGAGGTCCGAACCAGTTACAACCACAAGTGTTGTACGCACGAACCAGGCCGCGCGAACACGGCGCGTGGAACCATCGCAGCAAGGTGACCGATCTGCAGACCACGACCGGCGATCTCCCGTCCGACCTCGCCGCCGGCGCAGCCGCGACGGCGCTGGCCGCCGCGGACCGGGCCGGCGTCGAGATCCGCCTGCTCGACGCCGTCGCCGAGTTCGAGGCCGCGTCGCGCCTCGTCGCCCGCATCTGGAGCGACGACGACCCGAAGGCTCCGGCGGCGCTCCTGCGCGCGCTGTCCCATGCCGGCAACTTCGTCGCAGGCGCCTTCAGCGAGCGGGAGCTCGTGGGCGTCTCGATCGCGTTCTTCGGTCAGGACGCCGACGAGCTGCACCTGCACTCGCACATCACCGGCATCGACCCTCTCCTGCAGAACAGGTCGCTCGGCTTCGCCCTGAAGCAGTTCCAACGCGCCTGGGCGCTCGAGCAAGGCGTGGCAAGCGTCCGCTGGACGGCCGATCCGCTGGTGCGTCGCAACCTCTTCTTCAACCTCTGCAAGCTCGGAGCGACAATCGTCGGCTACTACCCCGACTTCTACGGCCCTCTGCTCGACGGGGTCAACGGCTCGGGCGAGAGTGACCGCGTACTGCTGCAGTGGGAGCTCGCGTCCCCTCGCGTGATCGAGGCGGCCGACCTGCTGCCGATCGAGCCGGTGGTGCGGCCCGGTGCGGTCATCGTCGCGCCGGACAGCGAAGGCGCCCCCGTCACCACGGAGTCCGTGGCCGACAGGCGGCTCGTCTGGATCCCCGACGACATCGTCGGGCTGCGACGAAGCGATCCGCAGCAGGCCGACGCCTGGCGCGAAACCGTCCGCGCGGCGATCGGCGGCGCCGTCGCAGACGGGTGCCGCGGCGAGGCGATCACGCGCGACGGCTGGCTCCTCCTGACGCGATGAAGATCGAGGCGGTCGACCTCCGCCGCATCAACCTCCCGCTGATCGCGCCGTTCCGGGTGTCGTTCGGCGTCGAGCACCATCGCGACATCCTCCTCGTGCGCGTCGCCGGCAACGAGACCGAGGGCTGGGGGGAGTGCGTTGCGATGTCCCGGCCGCTCTACTCGCCGGAGTACGTCGACGGAGCCGAGGACGTGATCCGCCGCCACCTGCTGCCGCGCCTGTTCGAGGCCGGCGATGTCGCCGCGGACCAGGTCGCCGAGATCCTTCGTCCGATCCACGGTCACCCGATGGCGAAGGCCGCGCTCGAGATGGCCGTCCTCGACGCAGAGCTGCGAGTCGCCGGCACGCCGCTCGCCGACTACCTCGGAGCCGTGCGCGCCGAGGTCGACTGCGGCGTGTCGATCGGCATCTTCGAGGATCCGGCGGAGCTCGTAGAGGTCGTCGACGGCTATCTGGCCGAGGGCTACCGCCGCATCAAGCTCAAGATCGAGCCCGGCCACGACGTAGAGGCCGTCCGCGCCGTCCGGGAGCGGTTCCCGGAGATCCTTCTGCAGGTCGACGCCAACACGGCCTACACGCTCGCCGACGCCCAACAGCTGGCGAAGCTCGACGAGTTCGACCTGCTGCTGATCGAGCAGCCACTGGCCGAAGACGACGTCCGGGGCCATGCCGAGCTGGCGCGTCTCGTCCGCACGCCGATCTGCCTCGACGAATCCATCACGTCGGTTCGATCGGCCGAGGACGCCATCGCACTCGGAGCCTGCGGCATCGTCAACATCAAGGCCGGCCGGGTCGGGGGCTATCTCGAGGCGCGCCGCATCCACGACGTCTGCGCCGCCCGCGACGTACCGGTCTGGTGCGGCGGGATGCTCGAGACGGGGCTCGGACGCGCCGCCAACGTCGCCTTGGCGGCTCTGCCCAACTTCACGCTGCCGGGAGACACCTCTGCCTCGGGCCGCTACTACGCGCAGGACATCACCGAGCCGTTCGTCCTGCGCGACGGTCGGCTCGAGGTTCCGCAAGGCCCGGGCCTCGGGGTGACGCCGATCCCGGAGATCCTCGACGAGCTCACGACCTCGCTCACGACCGAGCGGTCGTCGACACGCGTGTCAGAGCGTATCGTCGCCGAGTAGTCGCAGCTGCAGCTCGAGCACCAGGCGCTCCTCGGCGTTCTTCAGGTCGATGTCGAACAGCTCGTGGAGCCGCCGCAGCCGGTAGCGGAAGGTGTTCGGATGCACCGAGATGCCCCCTGAGGCCGCGACGACGTCACCCATCGCGTCGAGGTACGCCCGCAGCGTCAGCGCGTACTGGGTCGAGTGCTGCGCGTCGTGCTCGAGCACGGTCGACAGCTTGCCGCGCATCAGGCTCGGGTGCTCGAGCTTGAGCTCCTTCAACTCCAGGAGCACCGCCTCGCTGCGCACGTCCTCGATCGTGGCCAGCGTCTGCGGCACCCGGTCGAGACGAAGCACCTCGAGCACACGCTCCGCTTCCCGTCGCGCGGCCGCGACCTCTCTGAGGCCGTCGACCGTCGAGCTGACCGCCGCGAGAATGCCGCCGACTCTCGTCCCCGCGTGGCTCTGAGTCTCCCGCGCGACGCGGCTCACGCGGTCGCGTTCGGACGCGTCGTCCCCCTGCAGGAGCGCGTAGACGTTCTCGCCGATCGCGATCGCCGCGCATTGGCCGTGCAACGCCTCGCAGTACACGCCGACAAGGTCGACGAGCCGTTCTCGCTCGAATTCGTCGATCTCCCCCCGCACCGCGGCAGAGAACGCAAGCACCGTGAAGAGCGCGTCCGCGGCGAACCCGAGCCGCGCCGCATTCTCCTCGGCCGAGGCTCGGCCCTCGAGCACCGCGAGGAGCATCTCGCCGCGGATTCGGCGCTCGACGTCGCGAGCTGCCCGCGCCTGGATCACATGTGGTGCCGCGATGCGAGCTGCCTCCGTCAGGGCATGTAGGGCCTCTCCGTCCAGGGGAGCGACCGGGTGGTCGACCCAGATCGATCCGATCATCCTGCCACCCGCGCGAATCGCCACCGGGACCGGGGATCGAGGTCCTCGACCTCGTCGAGGCCGCCCTCGAGCACCTCGAGCAGCACCCGCTGGTCCGCGGTCATCACGCCGTCCGCCTCCAGGACGCGCCGGTAGAGCTTCCGCATGCCTGTCGAGTCGGGAACCTGGCGGCCCAGGATCGAGCGTCGGCGCGCAGCGTCGATCGGTTGGTCGCCGAGCGTCGAGAAGGCGAGCACGCGGCGCGCCGGATCCTCGATCGTCACCGCTCCGCCCACCATCCCGGCAATCGCATTTGCGAGGGCGAACAGATCCCCGATCGGCACGCCCGCGATCCCGCCGACGCCGTCGGCCGGCGCCGAGAACCGGCGTGCGTTGAGCAGGAACCCGTGGAGCTGCGTCCATGTCATCTCCTCCGGCACGGAGAGAACCGCCAGACCCGCGGAGGCCGCAACCTGGCTCAGTCCCGCGAGATCGGTTCCGCGCTTGAAGACGACGGCGCTTGCCTCGGCCTGTTCGGCCGCGAGCAGGAGCTTCGATGCCTCGGGCGTCCCGGGCCGCACGGCGACGGCAAGGACGACCGCGCCTGGCGCGATCGCCGAATGCTCGCCCTCGTCGTAGATCACGGGCTCTCCGACGGCGACCCCGAGACCGCGCGGCGCCGCGACCAGCCCGATGACGTCGCTACCGAGACTCCCGAGCAGTGCCTCGAGATCCGCCGCCTCGTCGCCCTGCCGCGCCTGGGTCACCAGATAAGGCTACGGGAGAAGCCCGGCAGCGAGGAACCGGAGGAGGTTGCCGCCGGCGACCGCCTCGACGTCCGCGCTCGAGTAGCCGCGAGCGCGAAGCGCCTCGAGCAGGCGTGGGTAGTCGCGCGGCCCTTCGAGCCCGTCCAGTGTCGCGTCGATCTGCACGCCGTCCTGCGCTCGCTGCTCCTCGCCCGTCGCGCGTGCGATCTGCGCGAGAAAGTCGCCGCCGAGCCCGACTCGCTCGACTCCGATCACCGAGATCGCGTGGTCGATGTGGTCGACGAAGCGATCGAGCGTGGGTCGGCCCGGATCGACCACCAACGGGTGCGGCATCAGGCAGACCACTCCTCCGTGCTCGGCGATCGCGGTCAGCTGCGCGTCGCTGAGATTGCGCCGGTGGTCGTAGATCGCCCGGCAGGAGGCGTGACTGACGAAGACCGAACCGCCGGGAGCCCGGTCGAGGACATCGGTGAGCGTCTGCGGCGAGGCGTGTGCGAGGTCGACGACCATACCGAGGGTGGGTCCCCGGTCGATCAGCCGCTCGCCGAGCGCTGTCAACCCTCCTTCGTGGTCGCAGCCGTGCGCAAAGGCGTTTTGCTCGTTCCAGGTCGGGCCGAGCACCCGGACGCCGAGCTTCGCGACGAGGTCCAGCGGCCACAGGTCCTCGCCGAACGAGGACACGCCTTCGATCGCCAACAGCAACCCGAGACGGTTCGTCCCGACCTGCTCGAGCTCGCGCCGTCCGCTGACCATGAAGACTTCCGGCGTGGACTCTACGGCCGTGTGGAAGCTGGCAACTTGCCGCAGAACTCCACGGAGAGCGCCTGCCGCATCCGCGTCCGGCGCTTGGTAGGCGGCGCAAACCTGCAGGGCCACCCCACCGTCCAGCAGCTGCTCGAGCCAGCGGGAGCGAAACGGAGCCTGCTCGCCTCGCTCCTCCACGTAGATCAGCTCGTGCAGCAGATCGCTGTGGGCGTCGGCGATCAAGATCCGGTGCCTCGCGTCGCCCGCGGCGAGCTCAGAAGAGCTGGTTCTCGCCGCCGAAGATCGCCGAGACCGAGTCGTCGGCGAAGACGTTCATGATCGCCTCGGCGAGCAGGCCCGAGACGCTCAGGACGGTCATGTTCTCGGGGCGCTTGCGTGGATCGACCGGGATGCTGTCGGTGACGACGATGCGGTCGATCTCCGACCCGGAGATCAGCTCGAGGGCGGCGTCCGAGAGGAGCGCGTGCGTGACGAAGACGTTGACCTCGGATGCGCCGTGCTCCTTGAGCGCCCGGGCGCCTGCGACCAGCGTGCTGCCGGTCGTCGAGACGTCGTCGCCGACGATCGCGATCTTGTCCCGCACCTTGCCCGTGACCTCCGTCACCTCGACGTGGTCGGCGGTGACCCGCATCTTGTGCATGATCGCGAAGCTCGCCTCGATCATCTCCGCGAAGCGGACCGCGTGCTTCGCGCGCCCGGCGTCGGGCGCAACGGCCACCACGCCCTCGCCGGTCAGCCCCAGGTCGCGGAAGTGGGTTCCGAACAGTTGTAGCGCGGTCATGTGGTCGACCGGGATCGTGAAAAAGCCCTGGATCTGGCCGGCGTGCAGGTCCATCGTGAGCACCCGGTCGACGCCCGCGAGCTGGAGCATGTCTGCGACGAGACGCGCCGAGATCGGCTCGCGCGGCTTCGCCTTCCGGTCCTGGCGCGAATACGGGAACCACGGGATCACGGCCGTGATCCGCTTCGCGGACGCGAGCTTCGCCGCCTGGATCATCAGGACGAGCTCCATCAGGTTCTTGTCCACCGGCGGCGAGCCGGTCTGGACGATGAAGACGTCGGCGCCGCGGATCGACTCGAGGTAGCGGCAGTAGGTCTCGTCGTTGGGGAAGGTGCTGAGCTCGACGTCCCCGAGCTCCACGTCGAGCTTCGCGGCGATGGCCTGCGCGAGGGCGGGATGCGAGCGGCCCGAGAAGACCATGAGCCGCTTCTCCGGCCCCCGGACGATGTAGTGCTGCGGCGATGGGTCGCTCATCGTGGCACCGCCCTCGAGCCCCGGGAGGGGCAACTCAGTCGTCGCCGTCGGGCTTTCCATGCTTCTCGTAGACCCACCCTTCCTTCGTCGTCTGCCGCGGGGCAAACCCGGCCAGCGAACCGGGAGGGACATCATCCGTGATGACGGTCCCGGCTGCAATCCAAACGTCGTCTCCGATCTCGACCGGGGCATCGAAGACAGTGTCCACACCGGTCCTGACGTTGCGGCCGATCTTCGTCCGGCCCTTCGGCACGCCGGGCTCGTGCGGGAAGTTGGCCGTGATGTTGCCGGCGGCGACGTTCGAGCCCTCCCCCACCTCGGCGTCGCCGACGTACGAGAGGTGCGGGATCTTGGCGCCGGCGCCGACGGCTGCGTTCTTGACCTCGACGAAGGTGCCGATCTTCGCGCCGTCGCCGATCACGCTCACGGCGCGGACGTAGGCGAACGGCCCGATCTCGGCGCCGCCCTCGATGCGGACGCCGCCGCGGATCACCGTGTACGGGTGCACGACGACGTCGGGCTCGATCTCGACTCCGGCCTCGATCCACGTCGTGGCCGGATCGACGATCGTGACGCCCGCGAGCATGTGCGCCTCGTTGATCCGGTCGCGCAGCGAGGCGGCGGCGAGGGCAAGCTCGACGCGCGTGTTCACGCCCTCGGCCTCGAGTGGATCGTCCGCAAGCTGGACGGCGCAGGGCTCGCCGTCGGCCACGAGCAGGCCGAGCGTGTCGGTCACGTACAGCTCGCCCTGGGCGTTGTGCGGGTCGAGCCGCTCGAGCGCCGGCCAGAGCTTCTCCGCGCGGAAGACGTAGATGCCGGAGTTGACCTCGCCCAGCTCGAGCTCCTCGGGCGAGGCGTCGCCGGCCTCGACGATCCGGGCGAGCTTGCCGTCGCCGTCGCGGACGATGCGCCCGTACGCGCCCGCGTCCGCCGGCTCGAAGGAGAGGACGGTCGCGGCGGCGCCGGCGGCGCGATGCGTGTCGACGAGCGCGCGGATCGTCTCCGGCCGGAGCGCCGGGACGTCGCCGTTGAGGACGAGCACGTCGCCGCCGAAACCCTCGAGCGCGGCACGTGCGCAGCGGACGGCGTCACCCGTGCCGAGCGGCTCCTCCTGCACGGCGACCTCGACGTCCTCGAGCAGGTCGCTCGTCTGCGGCGATGCGACGACGACGAGCCGCTCGACGCCGGCCTCGCGCGCCGCGCCGACGACCCAGTCGACCATCCTGCGGCCGAGGATCGGGTGCAGGTGCTTCGGCGTCGCGCTCTTCATGCGCGTACCGATTCCGGCGGCCATCACGACTGCTGCAAGCTCGTCTGCCATGTCAGGGAGAGGTGGCTGGGGCGCCAGGATTCGAACCTGGGATCACGGGACCAAAACCCGTTGCCTTACCACTTGGCTACGCCCCAGGGGCACGCAAGTCTACCGGCGGTCGAGGAGCAGCAGGCCCAGGGCAACGAGCGCGAAGATCACGAGCAGGATCCAGAAGGCGCCGATCAGCACCTTCCCGGCGAGGACGAGAATCATGGCGCCGAGCTGCGACGCGGCCAGGAACCAGGTGATCTCGTGGAGCAGCGACGACTGCGTCCGCCCGCTCGTGAAGCGGTAGAGCATGAAACAGACGAGCGCGATCAGCCCCACGACGAGGATCGTCGTGACGTGGAGGCCGTGGGTCAGCCAGACGAAGATGCCCTCGAGCACCGCGACCCAGATGACGATCCGGATCCGGTGGCGGTGGTACCAGCTCCGCTTCTCGGGCTCGCCGGACGACCCCTCGATCACTTGAGAGCCGTCGCTCAGCACGGGCTCAACCGTACCACGCAGGTGCCGCGACCCAGGCCTGCCCGAAGCGCCGAAACGCGCGCTTCGCGGCGTCGGCGTCGCGGCGGTGGTGGAAGAGGCCGTACAACGAGGGACCGGCTCCCGAGACGTCGGCGCGGAAGGCTCCGGCCGCGCGAATCGCCTCCGTGAGCGGCGAGCTCACAAGGTCGTTCGGCGGCAGGACGGCGAGGTCGCGCGGCCGCTCCACCAGGGCGAGGCCGTCGAGGAGCGCCTGCCGCCGCTCGGCGAAACCGGCCACGTCTTTCCGCTCGTCGAACGCGGCGTACACCTCGGCGGTCGAGGTCTTCACGGCACCGTGCGGAAGCAGAACGACGACCCAGAAGTCCTGCGGCAGGTCGAGCGGCCGGAGCTCGCTTCCGTCACCCGAGCCGAGCTGTGGGCCGTCGGCGAGGAAGAACGGGGCGTCGGCGCCGAGTTGCGCAGCGAGCGCGTGCAGTTCCTCGGCCGGCAGCGGCTCGGGGAGCGTCTCGTTCGCAAGCCGGAGCGCGGTCGCCGCGTCGGAGCTGCCGCCGCCGAGCCCGGCGGCGACCGGGATCTTCTTCTCGATCCGCACGCGCCAACGCGGCTCGACGCCGGCGCTGCGGGCGAGCTCGTCGAGCGCCAGGCGCACGAGCGTGTCCTCCGGGAAGCCCTCGACCCGGAGCTCGGGCGCCTCGCCGAGCTCGATCCGGTCGACGAGGTCGATGCGCTGGAGGACGGTCAGCACCTCGTGCTTGCCGTCGTCCCGCGGCGGGCCGACGACGAGCGCGAGGTTGACCTTCGCCGGTGCGGGAGCGCGGCTCACGGCAACGCCTGCGCGAGCGCGACGAACTCCGCGGGCGCCAGCGCCTCCGCCCGGATCTCCGCGGGACGGCCGATCGCGGCGAGCGCCTCCGCCGCGTCCTCTCGGGTCGCGAGCCCCGCTAGCGCGACCGAGTTCGGGAGCGTCTTGCGCCGGTGGGCGAAGGCGGCTGTGACGAGCTCCTTCACCCCGGCGTAATCCGCCGGCAGGTCGGTCCGCCGGAACGCGACGAGCGCCGAGTCGACGTTCGGCTGCGGGCGGAAGACGGTGCGCGAGACCGGGTGGAAGCCGGTTCGCTGCGTCACGAGCTGGACGAGGACCGACACGGCGCCGTACTCCTTCGTTCCAGGCTGCGCGAAGAACCGGTCGGTGACCTCCCGCTGCACCATCACGCACCAGAGCTCGACGTTCGGCAGCCCGTCGAGGCTCTCGACGACGAGGGGCGTCGCCACGTTGTAGGGGAGGTTCGCGACGAGCTTCGTCGCGTCCTGCGGCAGGTCGAGCCGGAGTGCGTCGCCGAACACGACGTCGACGTTCTCGGGGAGGTCGTCCAGCGCCGGCTCGAGCGCGCGGTCGATCTCGACGGCGTGGACGCGACGGACGCGTTCGGCGAGGTAGCGCGTGAGCACGCCCTGCCCGGGGCCGATCTCGAGCACGACGTCGTCGGGCGCAAGCTCGGCCAGGCGGCCGATCACCTCGAGGATGTTCCGGTCGACCAGGAAGTGCTGGCCGTATTCCTTCTTCACAGACCGAAGCATGCGGCGGCGTTGGTCTCGATCTGGGCTTCGAGCTCGGCCGGCTCCTCCCCGCGCGCCTGCGCGAGGGCGGCGAACGTGTGGACGACGTGGGCGGGCTCGTTCGGCTTCCCGCGGACGGGCTGCGGCGCGAGGTAGGGCGAGTCGGTCTCGGCGAGGATCCGCTCTGCCGGGACCTGGGTCGCCGCGAGCCGGAGGTCGACGGCCTTCGGGAAGGTCGCATTGCCCGCGAACGAGACGTACCAGCCGCGTTCGAGCGCGGTCGGGAGCAGGTGCGGCGACGAGAAGCAGTGCAGCACGACCGTGCCCTCGTGGCCGGCGAGCGCGGCGAGCGTGTCGTCGTCTGCGGCGCGCGTGTGGATCACGACGGGCTTCCCGAGCTCGGCCGCGAGCCCGAGCTCCGCGGCGAAGAGCCGCCGCTGGTCGTCGCGCGGCGCGTAGTCGCGGAACCAGTCGAGCCCGGTCTCGCCGACCGCGACCGCCTTGGGATGCGCGAGCAACTCCCGCAACGCTCCGAGCTCGCCCGCCGTGGCCGTGGCCGCCTCATGTGGGTGGATGCCGAGGATCGCGAATACGCCGTCGTGCCGCTCGGCGAGCCCGAGCGCGCCGTGGCAGTCGTCGACGCTCGTGCCGACCGTGAGGATCCGCGTCACGCCCGCCTCGGCGGCGCGCCGGACCGCCTCGTCGGGGTCCTCGAGCGCGGTGAGGTGCGCGTGGGTGTCGATCACGGGAGCTCGACTGCGAGGACTGCCTCCGCGTCGAGCTTGCGGAAGAGCGGCCGCGGCTCGCCCAGCGTCTGGCCGGACGGCAGCTCGCTCGGTGCCCAGGAGCCGACCCAGCTCGCATAGTCGCCCGTGAGGATGGTGTGCGTCGAGCCGTCCTCTTCCTCGACGGTGCGAAGCTCGAGCGGGCCGGCGA
This sequence comes from uncultured Actinomycetes bacterium, assembly GCA_963796555.1. Taxonomy (GTDB): domain Bacteria; phylum Actinomycetota; class Thermoleophilia; order Gaiellales; family Gaiellaceae; genus Palsa-739. Next base: position 478,525 of record CAWCLZ010000006.1, read on the forward strand.
TCCAGCCCTCGTAACCGAGCAGCTCGTGCAGCACCTGCGAACTGAACGGGAGAAACGGTGTGAACAGCGTCTTCAGTGAGTCGACCGTGCGGAGCGCGACGTGGAGCACCGTGGCGGCCCGTTCGCGATCCGTCTTCGCGACGGCCCACGGCGCCTGGTCGGAGAGGTACTGGTTCGCGAGCGCACTCGTCGCCATGCACTCCGCCAGGGCGGCGCGGAAGCGGGCGTTCTCGATGTGCTCGCCGACCGTGTCGAATGCGCGCTCGACCGCCTCGAGAAGCGCACGGTCGCCCTCGGTCAGGGGCCTCGGCTCGGGAACGGCGCCGAAGTTTCGCTGCGCGTTGACGAGCGTCCGATTGACGAGGTTGCCCCAGTTGGCCAGCAGCTCGTCGTTCGTGCGGCGGACGAACTCCTCCCACGTGAAGTCGCTGTCCTGCGTCTCAGGCCCGGCGGCGGTGAGGTAGTAGCGCAGCGCGTCGGGCTCGTAGCGGTCGAGGAAGTCCTTGACCCAGATCGCATGGCCGCGGCTCGTGCTCGCCTTGCTGCCGCTCATCGTCAGGTACTCGCTCGAGACGACGTTGTACGGCAGCTGCAGATCGTCGCCGTACCCCAGCAGCATCGACGGCCAGATGACGGCGTGGAAGACAATGTTGTCCTTGCCCATGAAGTAGAAGCTGCGCGCGTCCGGGCTCTGCCACCACTCCCGCCACGCCTCGGGCCGGCCGACGTTGTCCGCCCACTCGATCGCGGCGGAGAGGTAGCCGATCACCGCGTCGAACCAGACATAGATGCGCTTCGTGTCCTCGGGGTAGCCCTCGACCGGAACGGGGACGCCCCAGTCGATGTCGCGGGTCATGGCGCGCGGTTTCACCTCCCTCGCGAGGTTGAGCGCGAAGTTGCGGACGTTCGGCCGCCAGTGCGTCTGCGCCTCGATCCACTCGACCAGCCGCTCGCGGAAGGCAGGCAGGTCGAGAAACAGGTGCGTCGTCTCGCGGAACTCCGGCGTCGAGCCGTCCACGATCGAGCGCGGGTCGATCAGGTCGATGGGATCGAGCTGATTCCCGCAGTTGTCGCACTGGTCGCCGCGCGCCTCGCCGTAGCCGCAGATCGGGCAGGTGCCTTCGATGTAGCGGTCGGGGAGCGTGCGGCCGGTCGCGGGCGCGATCGCTCCGAGCGTCGTCTGCTCGATGAGGAACCCCTGCTCGTACAGCGTGCGGAACATGTTCTGGACGACGGCGTAGTGATTGCTGGTCGTCGTCCGCGTGAAGCAGTCGTACGTCATGCCGAGCCGGACGTAGTCGTCGAGGATGAGCGCGTTGTTACGGTCGGCGAGCTGGCGCGGGGTCACGCCCTCGCGGTCGGCCGAGACCATCACCGGCGTGCCATGCTCGTCCGTCCCGCTGACCATGAGGACGTCGTTGCCCTTGAGCCGGTGATAGCGCGCGAAGACGTCCGACGGCACCCCGGGGCCGGCGACATGGCCGAGGTGACGCGGGCCACTCGCGTAGGGCCACGCGACCGAGACGAGGATCTTCTGGGGCGTTTCCGACAAGGCTCCAGATCATACGAACCGGCTCCGGGCGCGTTACGCCGCGCGGGAGAACGGCCGGTGCTCGGACACCGGCCGTGCCAGGCGGAGAACCTGCGCGCTCGAGACCGGGCTCGTCCGTCTGCGTCGGCGAAGCCGAGCGGCAGCGACGGCAAGGCCAAGCGCAAAGAGAGCCGCGGCGCCGTTACACAGCAGCGCGGGCAGCGGGCTCGCCGACTCGAGCCGCGGCTGCGCGACGGTCGCGCTCGGCCGGGTCGCGTGGCCGGCGTCGAGGCCGAGCGGCTCGGGAGCCGCCGGCTCGACGACCGGCCGCCGGAGGGAGCTCGTCCGCTCGCTCGGGCGATTGCGCTGGGCCTGTCGCGGACGCTGCTGCGACCGGGTCGTCCGAACCTCGGTGCGCGGCTCCTGTGCGGGTCGGTCCCGGTGAGCCCGGACACGACTCTGCACCGTGGCCTTCAGCTGCGGTCTGGCCGGGGCCGGAGACGCCGGCCTCTTCGCGGGCGCAGCCGCAGACGTGCTGCTCGAGCTCGGCTGCGACACCGGCTGATCGCTGTCGGTCGAACCGGTCCCGCCGGCCGGAGGGAGCAGGCCGAGGGGATCGACGTAGCCGTTCGCATCGGCCGTCCGGCGGATCCCGAGATGGACGTACGGCCCGGCCTCCTCGGGCGTGCCGCTCGGTCCGACCGCGCCGACCGCGTCCTGCTCGGCAACCGTCGCGCCCTTGGCGACGGCGATCGAGCCCAGGTGCGTGAGCGTGACCGAGTAGCCGTCCGCGGTCTCGATCGTCACCGACTTGCCGTTCGTCGGCACCGATCCCGCGAAGCTGACCGTGCCGGCGGCAGGCGCGACCACGATCTCGCCTGCCGCATCCGCGCCGATGTCGATGCCGCGATGTTGCCCCGGGGCGTACGGGTTCGACTCGTCGTATGAGAACGGCTGCACGACCGGCCCCTGCACCGGCCAGCTCCAGGCGTAGGCGGCCGGCGTCCACGCCAGGAAGACGAAGAGCAGTACCGCCAACCGCCGTGTCGTTGTCAATTTGAGCAACAGGACGCGCAGAATAGCGCGACCGACCTGCGTTGTCAAATCTGCCTACAACGACTCTCTGTAGAGGCGGTTCCGCGGGATCCCCGTCAGGCCGGAGACGATCTCCGCCGCCTGCCGCCGCGGCAGGCCCGCCGCCACGAGCTCGGCGACGGACGCGAGCGCACGCCCCTCTGCACCGGCGTCCCGAGACGCGCCCGGCCCGAGCACGAGGGTGATCTCGCCCTTCGGCGGCGCGGAGAACCGCTCCGCGAGCTCCACGGCCGTCCCGCGCGCGACCTCCTCGAATCGCTTCGTCAGCTCGCGACAGACGACCGCCTGCCGCTCCGCATCGGCGGCCGCGAGCGAGCGCAGCGTCGCGGGCAGCCGCTGCGGCGACTCGAAGGCCACCGCCGGCCACGGCGAGCCGCGCAGCTCCTCCCACAGCGCCGCCAGCCTCGCCTCGCCTCGCGGGAGAAAGCCGAGGAAGCGGTACTGCTCCGCGACGAGCCCGGACGCGACGAGCGCCGTCTCGACCGCCGACGGCCCCGGCAGGACCGTCACGCCGACGCCGGCCCCCAGTGCCGCCCGCACGAGCCGCGCCCCCGGGTCGGACACGCCCGGCAGACCGGCGTCGGAGACGAGCGCGACCCGCTCCCCCGCCTCGAGCCGCGGCAGGAGCTCAGCGGTCCGCCGCGCCTCGTTGTGCTCGTGGTACGAGAGGAGCTTCGCCCGGATCCCGTGCCGCTCGAGCAGGACGCGCGTGTGCCGCGTGTCCTCGCACAGGACGACGTCGGCGGCGCCGAGCTCGGCGAGCACGCGCAGCGTCACGTCCTCGAGGTTCCCGATCGGCGTCGCGCAGACCGCGAGCGGCATCAGAGCGCGAACTCCGCGTTCTGGCGCCAGCGGTCCGGGGCGACCTGCTCGAACAGGACGACCGAGGACGCCCTGGAGCGGAGTGGAAGCAGCGGCTCGAGAGCGGCCTCCACTGCGGAGAGCTCCTCTCCCTGCGCGACCGTGAGGTGCGGCGTGATCCCGGCGAACTCTCCCCCATACGGCTCGTAGCCGGGGAACCGCGCGAGCAGCGACCTCGTCATCTCGACGAACGGCTCGGCGGGCTCGGGAGCGAGCCACAGCGCTCCCGGGAAGCGGCCGAAGCGGGCGAAGGTGACGTCGAACGGGCCGAAGGAACCGAGGGCCTCGGCAGCACCGTCGGCATCCGGCGGTGCGGGGATCAGCAGCGTCACGTGCGGCAGCACGCCGTGCGAGGGCTTCGTCGCACACGTTCGTTCCCGCCACTCGTCGACGACCGGCGCCAGGTCGCGGAAGGGGACGGAAAGCGCGCAGACCTCAGCCGGCATCGAGCGCCTCGAAGGCGACGAAGGCGGCGCCGATCAGGCCTGCGGCCGTGCCGAGCTCGGCCTTCGCCAGCCGCATCTCGCTGCGCATCGGCTCGAGCGCCTCCCGCCGCGCGACCTCCTCGGCCGGCCCGCGCAGATAGTCGTAGGCCGCGACGCCGAAGCCGCCGCCCAGCACGACGAGGTGCGGCGCGAAGACGTTGACGAAGGAGCCGATGCCCGAGCCGAGGTAGCGGCCGACCTCCTCGAGCAGATCCTTCGCCTGCGCGTCGCCCTCGTTCGCGAGCCGCACGACCCGATGCGCGTCGGCCGACGGGCCGAACATCTCGCGCGCAGCTGCAGTCGCCGCGCTCCCGCTCACGTACGCCTCCAGGTGCCCGCGCCCGGTGCACGCGCCCTGGCATGGCCTCCCGTCGTGGAGGATGACGACGTGGCCGAGCTCGGCGCCGATGCCGTTCCGGCCGCGGAACGGCTTGCCGCCTGAGATGACCCCGCCGCCGACGCCGGTCCCGAGCGTGAGCATCACGATGTCGTCCTCGCCCCGGCCTGCGCCGGCGCGCCACTCGCCGATCGCGGCCGCGTTCGCGTCGTTGTCGAGCCCGACCGGGATCCCGAACCGCTGCTGCATCCGGTCGCGGAGCGGCGCGTTCTCGAGCGGCAGGTTGACGCAGCGGACGACGACGCCGTGTTCCTGGTCGATCGGGGACGGCGTGCCGAACCCCACCGCGGCCACCGTGTCGTCGAGCAGCTCTGCCACCGCTGCTTCGAGCTCGGACAGGACGTGCTCCTGCGAGTCCTGCGCGGTCGGACGCTCGTGGCGCCGCACGACGGTCCCGTCGCGGGCGACGACCCCGGCGAGGATCTTCGTGCCCCCGAGATCCACGCCGATCGCATAGCCCGCCTGCACAGTGGGTACCGTAATCCTCCGCATGGCCGCCTCCGGGGAGAAGCCGTATCGCGTCTACCGCGGCGGCCGGACGAAGGGCAAAGTGCCGCTGCAGCGGCGCGATCGGGAGGCCCGGCGGGCCGTCCGCAGCGACGGCAGCGGGCCGGGCAAGATCGTCGAGCGGCCGCCGCGCCGGCGCCGTCTCTGGTTCGGCTGGACCTGGAAGCGCTGGACGCTCGTCGCGGTTCTCGGCCTGATCGTCCTCACCATGATCTGGGGCGTCCTCGGCTACCTCTCGGTCGCGAGCGGCGTCAGCGACGCGAACAAGCGGCTGCCGCAGAGCGTGCGTCCGGCGCTGGCCTCGGACGGCGGTCTCCTCCTCTCGAGCCCGACCACGATCCTGCTGCTCGGCACCGACCACGCGACCGGGAAGGGGAGCACCGGCCGTTCGGTCGACGAGCACTCCGACTCGATGACCATCCTCCGCACCGACCCGGGCCACCACCGCCTCTACTACCTCTCGATTCCCCGCGACCTGCAGACGGACGTGCCCGGCCACGGCGCGCAGAAGATCAACGCGGCGATGCAGTTCGGCGGGCCGAAGCTCGCGGTGCAGACGGTGGACAAGCTCCTCGGCTCGGGTATGCCGGTCAACCACGTCGTGATGGTCGACTTCAACCAGTTCGAACAACTCATCGACGCCGTCGGCGGCATCACCGTCAATGTGCCGGAGAACATCCTCTCGAACCGGTTCGACTGCCCCTACAGGACACAGGCGGAGTGCCTGCGGTGGAAGGGCTGGCGCTTCCACAAGGGCCCGACGCACCTGACCGGGCACGAGGCGCTGATCTTCTCCCGGATCCGCGAGAACCAGCTCGACCGATCGTGGACCGACTTCGACCGCCAGCACAACCAGCAGCTCGTCCAACAGGCCACGCTCAGCAAGCTGTCGAACCCGTCGCGGTTCTTCTCGCTGCCGTTCAGCGGCGGCTCGCTGCTCAAGCCGATCGCGACCGACCTCTCGACCTGGCAGCTCATGCAGCTCGCCTGGGTGAAGTTCCGGTCGGGCAGCACGGTCCACTGCCGTCTCGGCGGGACAAGCTTCACAAACTCGCTCGGCGACGTGATTCTCTCGAGCCCCGAGAACCACCAGGTGATCGACACGGTGCTCGGACAATCGGCGCCGCAGCCGCCGGCGAAGGGCCAGCCCTATGCGCCGGGCTGCGTCGTCGGCAACGCGAGCTACGGCAAGTAACTAGGAGTCGCCGCCGGTTGCGGCTTTCTTCTCGGCCGGCTTCGAGTCTTTCTTGCCGCCACCGTCCCCGTCGCCGCTGGAGGAGCCGCCGTCGCCCTCCTTCTTCGCGGCCTTCCCCTTGCCGTAGTCCGTCGTGTAGAAGCCCGAGCCCTTGTAGTGGATCGCGACCGGGTAGAGGACGAGCTCGACGGGCGACGCGCCGCACTCGTCGCACGTCTCCGGCGCCGGTGCCGTCATGGACTGGAAGCGCTCGAAGAGGTGTCCGTTCGGACAGCGGTACTCGTAGATCGGCACGGGGTGGCAGACGGTAGCAGGGAGGGACGAGAGGGCTTGAACAAGCGCATTTCCCCCGCCACGGGCTACGCGTGAACGGCGATTTCACCCGAATCGGGGGAGCCTGTGTGTGCCACGATTCGGGCCGTGGGGAGCATGGTGTGGAGCGTGAGGAAGGGCAGGTTCGACGGGCCGGAGATCGTCGACCGCTATCGGTCGGTGAGCCGCATCCACGAGCCACGGCTCGGCGAGGTCCTCTACCTCCCCGACAACCTTGGCCCGTGGCGCGTCGTCGACTGGGCGGTGGCCGACCGCATCGACGCAGCCGGCAACGTGCTCGTCGTCGAACCGCACCGTGACTAGGCTTGTCCGCATGCTCCCGGCCCTTTGCGTCGTCGCGGTGATCGTTTGGGTTGCCGACCAGACCCTGGACGATGCGCGAGCGATCTGGCGCAGCCGGCGGCGCCGGCACTAACTAGGCGCCTTCGTCGGCGCGCTCTTCCTCGATCGTCAACTCGGCCGTCGGCTGGGCTTCGAGCCGCTCGTCGGGAATCGGCTCGCCGCTCAGGACCGACAGCCCGTAGGTGCCCGCCGCGAGCCGGGCCTCGGCACGCTCGACCGCGGCGAGCTGGGCCTCGAAGTCCTCACGGCGACCTTCGTCGAACTCGTCCTGGTAGAGGTCCGAGGCGTGATCCGCGGCGTCCTGGACGCCCCCCGGCTCCGCATCGTCCTCGTGTCGAGGCTGCCCCAGGGCACGCTCGATTCGCGCCCGCTCGGCCTGGAGCAACTCACGTGCATGGTCGGGATCCATGGTCAGAGCCTAGGCGCTCACGGCGCGCAGCGACTCGATCGACGGGACGAAGTAGTACGCACCGGTGGTCGGCTGTGAGTAGCGGGTGAGCGCGTCACGGCGGCCGTCGACGAGGCCGGCCATGCTCTGGAGCATCACCGCGAGCGGCTGCTGCGTCGCGCTGAAGCCGACAAACATCGTGCCGTGGTCGCCCACCATCCCGTACGGCGTGTTGCGGCGGAAGATGTGGCCGAAGCGGTCCTGGTCGGTGGCCGCGACGTGCGAGTCGAGGGGCTTGTCCTCGAGCTCGGTGCTGTCGGCCTTCGTGCGTCCGATCACCGCCTCCTGGGCCGGAACCGTGAGCGCCTCCCAGGCCTCGGTCTCGTGCGGCCACTTCTGCAGGAGCAGGATCGTGCCTCCCGCTCCCGGCTCGCCCTCCGGCACGAGGACGACCTCGGGCGCCTCGATCAGCGTCGGGTTCTCGGTCCCGTCGATGAAGCCGGTCAGGTCGAGATCGTGGCGATACGGCCAGCTCGACGTCTCGTCCGCGAGCGACGCGACGCCGGCGAGCTCCGCGATCGTGGCACGGGCGACGTCGAAGATCACGTCGTAGGCACCGCCCGAGATCCAGAGCACGGCGTCGTGCTGCGTGGCCGGCATCACGAATCCCTCGACGCCCGCAATCTCCACGTCGAACCCGGCCAGCTCCGCCGGCGCATCTTCCGGGAGCACGTCGCGCCACGCCTCGGGCCGGAAGCCGGCGACGAGGTTGACGCCGCCCATCGTCGTCCGCGGCTCGCGCAACGAGGCGACCGCCCGCACCACGGCGGCGGCACTCGCGCCGGCCGCAGCGTCGAACTCGAGATAGGCATGGGAGGCCGTGCCGAGCGCGAAGATCCCGCTCTGGGCGTTCCGAGGCAGTTCGGCCGACCTACTGCTCGTAGCGTTCGACGACGTCCGGGGGCCGGAGCTCGGCGCCTTCGGTGCTCTGGCCGGCGTCGCGGCGCGCGCGCCGCTGTCTCAGAAGATCCCAGCACTGGTCGAGGGATACGCGTAGCTCCTCGAGCCTCCGCCGGTCGGCGTCCGTGGCCTGGCCGGCGCCTTCACGCTCCCAGAGCTGGTGCTCCTCTTCGACCATCTGGTCGATGGCGCCGTGGATCTGCGGGTCGTCCATGCTCAGCCTGACGTCGATTCGTTGGGTACCGGCACAGGCACCGGCTCAGGTTGCCTGAATCCCACGCGCGCGAGGAGACGGGCGACGGCCGGCGCAAGAACGCGCGCGCGAGCGGGCGCGGGAGCCGGTGCGAAGCGGGCGAACGCGCCGACGACGGCGACTCCGGCCGCGAGCTCGTACGCGGCGGAGTCGTTGACGAGCAGCGAGGTCACGATCGCGACGACGAAGGCGAGCATCAGATCTCGCGTCGACCGCTCGCGGGCAAAGCGCCACGCGACTGCGAACGCGGCCACGAGCACGAACAGGAGCGGGACGACCATCTGCCAGGCGTGCAGCGCAGGCACATATGAAAGAGGCACGCGACTCGCGAGCGACTTGAAGAGTCCGGCGCCGTGGTCGGAGAACGCGCTGCGCAGGTGATTCGGGCCAGGCTGGGCAAGCCCGCGCGAGACGATCCAGAGCACGGCGAACGCCGCGGACGCGAGCAGGCCGACGAAGCCGCGCACGCCGAGCTTGAACAGACGTGTCCCCAGCACCGCGAGAGCGACGCCGAGCGCGATCGCCCCGCCGCCGTCCGCGCCGAGCCGGTTGTCGGTCATCACCACCAGACCGAAGACGCCGAACACGGTGAAGCCCAGGATCCCGAAGCGGCGCCGCGCGAGGAACGCGCCGGCGAGGAGCGGCGCGAGCAGCAGCGTCTCGACCTGGTTGCCGATCCCCCAGAAGCGCGAGTTCTGCGTCGGGCCGAACGGGGTCACGGCCTGCCACTCCGGTCGCGTGACCATCACGTAGGCGTAGAGCGCGACCACGCCGCCGTAGAGCGCGAGGAGAGCCGTCTCGCTGCGACAGAGGCGCGCGAGAGCGAACGCGACGAGCAGCGTCCCCACCGACATCGCGGCGCAGAGGAGCACCTCGTTGGAGACCTGTCCCATCCCGAGCGCGAGATTGACGAGCAGGGCGGCGGGGACCGCGGTCAGCGCCGCGCGCGCGCCGAGCAGCGCAAGGCCGAGCATGAGGCCGGCGAGGATGAAGAGCACCGGGAACTTCAGCCGGTTGTTCGAGTGGATCGCCTGGCCGAGGCGGGAGAGCCGGCCGACTGCGTCCTTCGACGGCGTCCAGGCGAGGGACGTCGCTGGGTGTCCTCCGAAGTCGGTCGGCTCGATGTCCACGATGGAGACGAGCCCGGGAATGTGGGTCGTGGGCGACGTGAGCAGCCCGTGGAAGCCGCCGCCGATGACGGCGACGCGGTAGAGCTGGTCGTTCGAGGTCGGCCGGCCCCGCGGCGGCAGCTGGACGATGATGCAGACCGTGCAGTTCGGGTAGACGCTCGCCTTGTTCGTGTTGATGAGCGGCTTGCCCGCGGGGACACCGCCGAGCCGGGCGTTCACCTCCGTCCCGCGCACGAGCTCGGCCAGGGCGCGGCGGCGGTTCGTCGTCGGGCCGTAGCCCGCCCGCATGAGGCCGACCGCACCACGTCTCGCGAGCGTGGCCCAGGTCGCATCGTTGATCCGGTCGACGACGACGACGTGAAGACGTTCGCCGCCCGGCGACAGGCGTGCGGACGCCGTGCCCGGCGCCGCGAGCGCGACGAACACGGACAGGAGCACCCCGAGCAGGGCAATGACGCGGACCGGCCGGACCATCAGGTTCCCATTCTCACCGATCTGCGCCGTCACGCGGAAGGTTCATCCGGACTCATCGCTCCCGCACCGCCGTTTGCTCCTCGAGCAGCTCCTCGAAGCACGGTGCTCCCTCGAAGGCGGCGAGGCCGGCCGGGCGCTCCAGCCGCTGCTCGCGACGGCGCCGCACCAGCCGCCGGCGGCGGGCAGCCGCGACCGCTGCCGCGCCTCCGACGAGTCCGCCCAGCAGAAAATCCCGCGCTCTCGCGCTCGTCCTCCCCGACCGCATGGGACGATTGTGCCTTGCGGATCGCAACGTTCGGTGACGTATTGCTCGACGTGGTCGTGCTGCTCGAGGAACCGCTCGCGGCGGGCGGCGACGTGCGCGCGTCGAACCGGGCCGGCGCCGGAGGCCAGGCGGCCAACGTCGCGGCCTGGGCGGCCGAGCTCGGAGCCGACGCCCGGTGCATCGCGAAGCGGGGCGACGACCCGACGGGCGAGCTCGTCGCCCGGGAGCTCGGCACGCGCGGTGTCGAGCTCGTCGGCCCCGTGTCCGAAGGTGAGACCGGAGTCGTCGTCTCCGTCGTCCACGCCGGCGACCGCTCGCTCGCGTCCGACCGCGGGGTCGCGCCGTCGTTCGCGCCGGAGGAGCTCGACGGCGCCTGGCTCGCGTGCGACGTCCTGCACCTCTCCGGCTACGCGCTGCTGCGGGAGCCGATCGCCGCGGCGGCGCTGCTGGCCGCCCGCCTCGCGCGCGAGCAGGGCGCGCGCATCTCGGTCGACGTCGCCGCGTGGACCGAGATCCGCAGCTACGGCCCGGTGGCGTTCCGCGAGCTACTGGACGAGCTCGCGCCAGACGTGCTCTTTGCAACGGAGGCCGAGTGGGAGCTGCTCGGCCTGGGGCTGGGAGCGTCGCCGGCAGAGCCGACGACGCCCGGCCAGAAGACCGGGCGCCCTCGGCGCCCTGGGGCCCACCTGACGGCGCCGGTCGGCGTGCTCAAGCGAGGCGCGCGAGGGTGCACCGTCTTCACCGTGGACGCGAAGCTCGACTTCGCCGCCGTCGAAGCCGACGTCGTCGATCCGACCGGAGCCGGGGACGCGCTCGCCGCCGGCTTCCTGGTGGGCGGCTCGCTGGAAGAAGCTGCGCGGCGCGGCCTCTCTGCGGCGGCCCGCTGCGTCGCGAACGTAGGGTCGCTGCCGTGAGGATCGAGGACTGGACCGAGAGCCACGCGGACGAGGTCTCCGGTTGGCGGTACCCACCGCCGTACGACTTCTACGACCTCGCCTCGGACCCCGCCGACGAGGCGGAGATGCGCGATCCCGGGCGCCGCCAGCACTACCGCGCGGTGCTCGCCGACGGAGACGACCGCCTCGACGCGTTCTGGTACTTCGACTGGCCCGGCGACGGCGTCGAGGTCGGCATCGGGCTCCGGCCCGAGCTCACCGGCCGGGGGCGAGGCGCGTCGTTCCTGTCCGCCCAGCTCGGCTACGCCGCGGACAACTGGCACCCAACGGCGTTCCGCCTCTTCGTCGCCGCCTGGAACGAGCGCGCGATCCGGCTCTACGAGCGCTTCGGCTTCCGCGAGATCGGCCGCGAGACGCGCCGCTTCGAGTTGGTGGGCGAGCACGAGTTCGTGCAGATGGAGCAGGCCGCGTGAAGGTGCAGCCGATCACCGACGAGCAGGCGGTCGCGATCGCGGCGTGGCGGTACGAGTTTCCGTACGAGTGGTACGACACCTCGGCCGACCCGCGGAGGGTCGAGCTGTTCGCGAATCCGGCGCGGCGCACTCATCTCCGGGCCGTGGTGGACCACGACGGCGAGCTCGTCGGCTTCTTCAACTTCGTCCCCGAGGGACATGAGGTGCGGCTCGGGCTCGGAATGCGCCCGGACCTGACCAGCCGCGGCCTGGCGCAGCCGTTCATCGAAGCCGGGCTGGACTACGCGCGCCGCGAGTGGCGGCCGCGCACGTTCCGGCTCTGGGTCGCGCGCTGGAACGAGCGGGCGTTGCGGGCGTACCGGCGCGCCGGCTTCCACGAGGTGCGGAGCGGCGAGGAGAGCCGCTTCGCGGAGATGGAACGGTCGGCGTGATCCGCGTCGCCGACGAGGTGCGCGAGGCGCTGGACGCGGGCGGCGCCGTCGTCGCGCTCGAGACCACGCTCGTCGCGCACGGCTTCCCGCCCGGCGAGGGCGTCGACGTCGGGCTCGAGTCGGAGCGGCAGGTGCGCGCGGCCGGCGCGGTTCCCGCGACCGTCGGAGTCCTGAACGGTGAGGTGCACATCGGACTGACGGAGGAGCAGCTCGAGCGCTTCGGGCCGTTCGCCCGCAAGGCCGGGCCGCGCGACCTCGCAGCCGCCGCCGTCCAGGGAGCGATCGGCGCGACGACGGTCGGCGGCACGCTCGCGGTCGCGCGCGCGGCCGGCATCCGCGTCCTTGCGACCGGCGGCATCGGCGGCGTCCACCGCGGCTTCCCGGATCCGCCGGACGTCTCGGCCGACCTCGCGCAGCTCGCGCGGACTCCCGCGCTCGTCGTCTCGGCCGGCGTGAAGTCGCTCCTCGACGTGCCGGCCACGACCGAGCTGCTCGAGTCGCTCGGCGTCCCGGTGCTCGGGTTCGGCGTCGACACGCTGCCGCTCTTCTACGCCGCCGCCGGCGGGCCGCCCGTCTCGGCGCGCGTCGAGTCTGCGGAGGAGGCGGCGCAGGTGGCCGCCGCGCACTGGCGACTGGGCGGGGCCGGGCTGCTGCTCGGCCGGCCGCCGGACGAGCCGCTCGAGGACGTGGAGCCGCTGATCGAGGAGGCACTGGCCGCCGCCGAAGCAGCGGGCGTGAGCGGTCAGGCGGTGACCCCGTTCGTCCTCTCGCACCTCCACCGCGAGAGCGGCGGCGGCACCGAGGCGGCGAACAAAGCGCTCGTCGCCCAGAACGCGCGCCTCGCCGGCGAAGTCGCCCTAGAGATCGCGGCGGCGGAAGAGGAACACCGCTAGCGCAAGCGCGGCGCCGAGGTACGCGACGGCCCAGACGCGGATCTCCCAGCCGTGCACGTACGCGCCGCCGAACGGCCCGAGCTGGAGCAGGAATCCCGTGATCCCGCTGGCGTTGAGCGAGATCAGGCGCAGACCGTCCTGGTAGAGCGCCTCGAACGGCAACGCCCACGCGGCGATCGTCGCCGCGTGCTCGATCGAGTGCGAGCTCAGCGCGTGGCCGATCGTGCCAAGCAGGCCCGCGGTGAGGCCGGCGCCGAAGAGCATGAAGACGGCGATCCCGTTCGCCGTCGAGGAGAGGACGACCGAGCCGAGGATCGAGAGGGCGATCACGATCACGACGCCGCCGGCCAGCTCGAGGCCCGGCGCGGCCGGCGACGGCGGCAGCCAGTGGCCGGACAGGTCGATGATCGCCAAAGCGATCCCGTACACGGCGAGCACGTAGGCGATGCAGACGACCGCGGCGCCGAGGAACCGGGAGAGCAGCAGAGTCCGGCGGCTGACGGGGCGCACGACGAGCGGCTGCAGCAGGCCGCGTTCCGCATCGCCCGAGACGACGCCGAGCGTGAGGAAGACGGCGAGCACGACGCCGAGGAAGAGCGTCGCGAACATGGCGAGCCCGAGCAGGAAGGCGCCCGCGAAGGTGCGATTGTCGACCAGGACGTCCTGCGGTGGCTGGATCGTCGAGAGACGCGTGAAGACGTAGTGGGTCGCGAGCCAAAAGAGGCCGAGGAAGGCCACCGTCAGCAGCACGACGACCGCGAACACCTTCCGCCGCACGGCCTCCCGGAAGCCGTAGCCCATGATCGTGAGCACCACGCTCACGAGACCTCGTCTCCCACGGCCTCGAGGTAGGTGTCCTCGAGAGTGGACGTGAGGACGCGGACGCCGTAGACGCGCCTGCCCGCCGCGACCGCCGCGGCGACGAGCTCCGGCACGTCCTCCCGCGTCGCACCCTCGATCGTGCGCGTCCTCTCCTCGGTCTCGAGCTCGACGCCGCGCGGTCGCGAGAGCTCGGCCGGCGACCCGGCCGCGACGACCTCGCCAGCGCGGAGGATCGCAACGCGGTCGCAGAGGAGCTCGATCTCGGAGAGCAGGTGCGAGTTGAGCAGGACCGAGACGCCGCGGTCGCGCAGCTCCTCGAGCAGCACGCGGACGATCCGGCGGCCGGCCGGGTCGAGCGCCGAGGTCGGCTCGTCGAGGACGAGCACCCGCGGCGAGCCGACGATCGCCTGCGCGATCCCGAGCCGCTGCTGCATCCCTTTTGACATGCCGTCGACCCGCCGGTCACGCGCGTCGTCGAGCGCCACGAGCTCGAGGAGCCGCGCGCGCTCGGCGGCGCCGCCGTCCGAGCTCGTCAGCCGCTGGTGGAGGGCGAGGACCTCGTCCGCCGTGTACCAGCCGGGGAAGCGGAAGAGCTCCGCGAGGTAACCGAGCCGGGCGCAGGCGGCGCGGGAACCTGCAGGCGCACCGGCGACCTCCGCCCGGCCGCCCGTCGCGCGCACGAGGCCGGCCGCGATCTTCACGAGCGTCGACTTGCCGGCGCCGTTCGGGCCGAGCAGCCCCACGAGCTCTCCCTCCTCCACCGCGAGGTCGACGCCCTTCAGCGCATGGACGGGCCCGTAGCGCTTCTCCAGCGCGTGGACGGCAAGGGCGGGCGGCACGCGACCGAGGGTAACCGCACTACGCTCCCGCCATGCCGCGCGGCTACATGGAAGGCCCCGCCGCCGAGGAGGCCGAGCGCCGGGCGGAGGAGGCTGCGCGCGCGCAGGACGAGCCGCCCCAGCCGGAGCTGCAGGCCGCGGTCTACGGCTGCACGACCGACGACCCAGAGCCGCACTTCCTCGGCCGGCTCGGCGAGGTCGATCCGGACGAGCTGTTCGCGACCGGCGCCGCCTGGGGCGTCACCGTCCGCCGCGTCGCCGTCGCGGAGTGACTACGAGATCGAGGAGACGAACTCGTCGATCGAGAGGGCGGGCAGTGTCTCGACCTTCGTCGAGCCGCGGGCGCCGAGGGCGACCGAGACCTTCGCGATCGTTGCGAGGTCGGGGGCCTCGACGACGTTGACGAAGTCGAACCCGCCGAGTGTCGCCCACTGGTGGAGCACCTTCGCTCCGAGCTCCTCGACGTCGCGGTTGACCTCCTGGAGCCTGGACGGGTTGCTCTGGAGCGTCTGCACTCCCTGCTGGGAGAGTCGCGAAAGCATGATGTAGATAGGCATGGCCTGACCCTACTACTCGACCC
Source organism: uncultured Actinomycetes bacterium (assembly GCA_963796555.1). Lineage (GTDB taxonomy): Bacteria > Actinomycetota > Thermoleophilia > Gaiellales > Gaiellaceae > Palsa-739. The sequence goes on from CAWCLZ010000006.1 coordinate 493,675, forward strand.
GCGCGGCCTGATCGACGTAGAGGAGAGCGGAGCCGACGAAGAGGAGCGGCGAGAGGACGACGCTCGCGAGAAAGAGCGCGACCGAGTCGGCGGCATCCCCGAATCCGCGCAGGACGAAGACGAGGACGGACTGCGACAGCAGGACGACGACTGCGAGCGTGAACAGGGAGCCGAGCGCGTGCAGGAAGTCGGCTCGACCGAGCTGCCAGGCGCGCGGGAGGGCGGCGCGCACCGGCATGTCCTCCTTCACGAGTACCGGCACGACGAGCCCCAGCGCTGCGAGCCAGAGGAGCCCGGGAACGATGAACAGGAGCACGAGGAACGGAACCGGCGCGAACACGAGCCACCCGATCAGCCACGCAGTGACGAGCCTCCGCAGCGGCGGCGACGCGTCGAGCACGACCGTCGATGCATAGACGAACGACGCGCTGATGAGCGCGGCCGAGAGCGTCGGCGCGAGCAGCAAGCCGGTGCGCCGTGGGACCTGGGTGAAGAGGATGGCCACGGTGGCAGCCGGCACTCCCAGCACAAGACACGCCCAGAAGCGCTCGCCGTAGAAGCGGATCGACTCGGCGACGAGCTGGCCGATCGTCCGCTCCGCGGGCGGCAGCGCGGCTGGGCGACTTTCGACTCCACGGCGCTCGGCCATCGGCGCGGAGGGTATCGTCGGCCTATGAGCTGGGACGTCGTCCAGCAGGCCGACCTCGACTGGGAGGAGCGGCCCGGGCACGAAGGCGAGGAGCCGCGGGGGGCGGCCACGCTCACCGAGCCCGCGCAGATGACCGAGTCGCGCGCGCGGATGTGGCGCTATCCGGCGCACACCCGGGGGCGGCGCCACCTCGACCCGGATCAGGAGGAGGTCTTCGTCCCGTTGCGCGGCACGCTGACCATGCTGCTCGGCGAGCCCTGGGAGCGGGTCGACGTCGAGCCGGGCGGTGTCGTCGTCGTGCATCCCGGCACGCCGCTCCAGATGCGCAACGAGAGCGACGAGGAGATCCTCGTCTTCGTCTACGGCGCGCCGACGCGCCACGGCAACGCCGAGTTCCTAGACGACGTCGAGTCGCTCTAGGGCCGCGGCGAGCGCGGCGAACGCATCGTCGAAGCGCCAGCGCGTGCGGTCGGCCTCGTCCGGCGAGTTGGAGATCGCGCGCAACTCGACGGCAGGCACGCCGGCGAGCTCGCAGGCGCGGAGCACGCCGAACCCTTCCATCGCCTCGACCTCGAAACCCGTCCCGCCGCCGACTTTGCCGCACGTCGCGATCGGCAGGACCTGCGCCTCGGGGAGCAGGGCACGTGACCGCTCGAGCAGCACCGCATCGGGACGCGCCCGCTCGACGCGCGGCACCGCCGAGCCCGGATCCAGCACGTCGCAGTAGACGGCCTCGCTCCCGAGGACGAGCGCCGGCGGCTCGAGCGTGCGGGAGCCCGCGATCCCGGCGTGGACGACGAAGTCCGGCGCGCGTTCCTGGAGCGCCCGCGCAGTCTGCAACGCGGCCTCGACCGGTCCGATCCCGCAGCAGAGCGTGTCGAGCCCGTCGAGGAGCGCGAGCTCGCGTTCGGTGGCAGCGACAATGAGCACGGCGAGAGGCTACGCGTGACACTCTCCTGACGCTCCCGTCACGGTGGCAGCTACCCGCCTCGCATGGTTGAGCCGCGCGCGGCGGTTTTCGGCTGCCGCAGCCGACACACTTTGCGGCTGCGATCAGCGGCTGCGTGCGTCCTGGAGCTTCCACACCTGCGCGCGGACCTGCCCCGCGGCGATCTGGGCCGCGATCGAGAGTGCAGCAGCGAGGGTGAGGCGCATGTGCCGGACATCGGCACCCGATGTCGCAGGCTTGATCCCCGGATCTACACCGTGAGTGCCGCGCCCGCCTTCTCGAAGCGGATCGCGCCGTTGTCGGAGTCCACGTGAACCGTGTCGCCGTCGGCGAAGTCGCCTTCGAGCAGGAGCAGCGCGAGCGGGTTCTCGATCAGCCGTTGGATGGCCCGCTTCAGCGGCCTGGCGCCGTAGGCCGGATCCCAGCCGGCCTCCGCGAGCGCCTCCTTAGCGGCGTCCGTCAGCTCGAGCTCGATTCGCCGCTCGGCGAGCCGCTCGTGCAAGCGCCCGAGCTGCAGCTCGACGATCTCCGCGATCTGCTCCTTCGAGAGCGGCCTGAACTCGATCACCTCGTCGATCCGGTTCAGGAACTCCGGCCGGAACACGTCACGCAGCGCCTCGGCCGAGCGGACGTTCGAAGTCATGATCAGGACGGTGTTCCGGAAGTCGACCGTACGGCCCCGGCCGTCGGTGAGGCGCCCGTCGTCGAGCACCTGCAGCAGCACGTCGAAGACCTCGGCGTGCGCCTTCTCGATCTCGTCGAGGAGGATCACGCTGTACGGCCGCCGCCGCACCGCCTCGGTCAGCTGGCCGCCCTCGTCGTAGCCGACGTAGCCGGGCGGCGCGCCGATCAGCCGCGCGACCGTGTGCCGCTCCTGGTACTCGCTCATGTCGAGCCGCACCATCGCGTGCTCGTCGTCGAACATGAACTCGGCGAGGGCGCGCGCGAGCTCGGTCTTCCCCACGCCGGTCGGGCCGAGGAAGACGAACGAGCCGATCGGCCGGTTCGGGTCCTGCAGGCCGGTGCGAGCGCGGCGGAGCGCGTTCGCGACGGCTTCGACCGCCTCGTCCTGACCGACGACCCGCCGGTGCAGCCGGTTCTCCATCTGGACGAGCTTCTCGGTCTCGCCCTCGAGCAGGCGATCGACAGGAATGCCTGTCCAGCGCGCCACGACGACGGCGACGTCGTCCTCGTCGACCTCCTCCTTCACCATCGAGCCGGCGGCCTGCTGCGAGTCGCGCTCGGAGAGCTCCTTCTCGAGCGCGGGCAGCTCGCCGTAGCGGATCTCGGCGACGCGCTGGAGGTTGCCCTCGCGCTCGGCGCGCTCGGCCTCCATGCGCAGGGCGTCGATCTGCTGCGTGATCTCGCCGATGCGGTCGAGCGCCTCCTTCTCGCGCGCCCAGCGCGCGGCGAGCCCGTCGCGGCGCTCCTTCGCCTCCGCGAGCTCGCTCTCGAGCGGCGCGCGCACGTCGTCCGACTCGCCGCCCATCGCAGCGAGTTCGATCTCGAGCTGGGTCACGCGCCGGTTCGCCTCGTCGAGCTCGACCGGCGACGACTCGATCTCCATCTTCAGCCGGGACGCAGCCTCGTCGACGAGGTCGATCGCCTTATCCGGGAGCTGGCGGTCGGCGATGTAGCGCTCGGAGAGGACGGCGGCGGCGACGAGCGCGGAGTCGCGGATCCGCACCTTGTGGTGCGCCTCGTAGCGCTCCTTCAGGCCGCGCAGGATGGCGATCGTGTCCGCGACGGACGGCTCGCCGACGAAGACGGGCTGGAACCGCCGCTCGAGCGCCGCGTCCTTCTCGATGTGCTTGCGGTACTCGTCGAGCGTCGTCGCGCCGACGCAGCGGAGCTCGCCGCGCGCGAGCATCGGCTTGAGCATGTTCGCGGCGTCGACGGCGCCTTCGGCCGCACCCGCACCGACGATCGTGTGCAGCTCGTCGATGAAGACGATGATCTCGCCGGCCGCGCTCTCGATCTCCTCGAGCACGGCCCTGAGCCGCTCCTCGAACTCGCCGCGGTACTTCGAGCCGGCCAGCAGCCCGCCGATGTCGAGCGCCCAAACGCGCTTCCCCTTCAGCGACTCGGGGACATCGCCGGCGACGATCCGCTGCGCGAGCCCCTCGACGATCGCGGTCTTGCCGACGCCGGGCTCGCCGATCAGAACGGGATTGTTCTTGGTGCGGCGCGAGAGGACCTGGATCACACGGCGGATCTCCTCGTCGCGGCCGATGACCGGGTCGAGCTTTCCGGTCTCGGCGGCCTCGGTCAGGTCGCGGCCGAACTTCGTGAGCGCCTGGTACGTCCCCTCGGTGTCCTGTGACGTGACGCGGCGGCCCGCGGTGACCTCGGCGATCTTCGCGAGCAGCTCAGCGCGGGGGACGACGTCGAGCGCGAGCAGGAGGTGCTGCGCCGCGACGTACTCGTCCTCGAGCTTCTTCGCCTCGTCGAAGGCGCGGTCGAGCACCTTCGAGAACTGCGCGCCGACCTGCGGCTGCTGCTGCGAGCCCTCGATGCGCGGCTTCTGCGCGAGCGTCGCCTCGGCCTGGGCGCGCAGCGCGGCCGCATCGGGGACGAGCTCGCGCGGCAGCTCCTGGTCGAGCAGCGCGAGCAACAGGTGCTCGGGATAGAGCTCGGGGTTGCCGTTCCGGCGCGCGAGCTCCTGCGCCGCCGCCACGGCCTCCTGGGCCTTGATCGTGAGCTTGTTGAAGTCCATGCCTTACTGCCTTGCTCTGTTGGCTTTTGCGTCGGGTAGCCGTTCCTCGCGGACAAGGACGAGGTCGCGGCGGTATTGCTTGTGCACGTTCTGCACCTCGCGACGCAGCTCCCGCTGCAGGCGTTCCACCTGCGCGTGCGCCCGGCGCAGCTCGTCTTCGAGCCGCAGCACGAGCTCGACGCCGGCGAGGTTGAGCCCGACCTCGGAGGTGAGCCGCTGCACGATCCGCAGCCGCTCGATGTCGGCCTCCGAGTAGAGGCGCGTGCCGCCGGGCGTCCGCTGCGGCCGCACGAGACCCTTCGTCTCGTACATCCGGAGCGTCTGCGGGTGCATCCCGACGAGCTCGGCCGCGACCGAGATCATGTAGATCGGCCGATCGGAGGTCTTCATCCCGCACGCCTCCGCCGGTAGACGAGGACGCCGGCTGCCAGCGCCGCGACCAGGATGATCCCGATCCAGCCGCCGAGTCGGGCGGCCGTGACAGCGCCATGCCAGACGAGGAACCAGAGGAAGATCTTGCCGAGGATGCCGGCTTTCGCGAGCCCGATCCCACCGGCCGCGACGCCGGTGCCTGCCGTCTTGAGGCCCGTGCGACGCGAGCGCTCTTCCGCCGTCTCGGGCTCCGGCGCCTCTCTGGGGCCTTGCGCAAGAAGCTTCTCGTGCTCTGACATCCGCTGCTTCACTCAGCCGACCGCCTTCTGCAGCTCTTCGAGCAGTTCCCGCTCCTTCTTGTTCACGCGCTTCGGCACCTGGATGCGGACACGCGCGAGCACGTCTCCCTTGCCCGAGCCCTTGAGGCGCGGCGCCCCGCGGCCCTTGATCCGCAGCAGCTTGCCGTCCTCGGACCCGGCGGGAATCGTCAGCGACACCGCGCCTTCCGGCGTCGGCACGTCGACCTTGCCGCCGAGCGTGGCGGTCGGGAAGGAGACGGGCACCTGCACGATCAGGTCGTCGCCCCGCCGCTCGTACGTCGGCGAGGCCTCGACCCGCGTGACGACGATCAGGTCGCCGCTCGGCCCGCCGTGCTGGCCGGCCTCGCCCTTCCCCCTGAGCCGGATCTTGGTCCCGTCCTTGACGCCCGGCTTGATCTTGACGGTGTACGTGCGCAGCCGACGCTCGCGGCCCGACCCCTTGCACCTCGCACACGGCTGCTCGATCACCGTGCCGTTGCCGCGGCAGCGCGGGCAGGGCTGGGAGAGCGCGAACAGGCCTTGGCTCTCGGCCTTGACGCCGCGGCCGTTGCACTCGGGACAGATGACGGGAGCCGTGCCGGGCTGCGCGCCCGTCCCGCCGCACTCCGAGCAGGCGACGGTCAGCTCGACCGGCACCTTCGCCTCGGCGCCGCGGAGCGAGTCCTCGAACGAGAGGCGCACCTCGGTCTCGACGTCCGCGCCGCGCACCGGCTGCGGGCGTCCGCGGCGACCACCGCCGCCGCGGACGTTCCCGAAGATCCCGCCGAGGATGTCGCCGAGGTCGCCGCTCCACTCGAAGTCGCTGAAGTCGACGTTCGGGCCGCCGGGGCCGGGCGCGCCACGTCCGTTCGTCGAGCCGAAGCGGTCGTACGCCTTCCGCTTCTCAGGGTCGGAAAGGACGTCGTACGCCGTTTGCACCTGCTTGAAGCGCTCCTCGGCGGCCTTGTCGCCCTGGTTCGTGTCCGGGTGGTGCTGGCGCGCGAGCTTCCGGTACGCCTTCTTGATCTCGTCGGCCGACGCGCCCTTCTTGACGCCGAGCGTGTCGTAGAGCGACTCAGGCATCGCCCTCGGGCTCCGCGTGCGCCGGCGGCGGTGCAGCGACGACGACCCGGGCGGGCCGCACGACGCGCTCGCCGAGCTTGTAGCCCCGCTGCACAACGTCGATCACTGAGCCCTCCTCGGCCTCGGACGGCCGGGAGAGGAGCGCCTCGTGCACGTGCGGGTCGAACTTCCCGTCGGTGGAGATCGGCGTCACGCCGTGGCGCTCGAGCAGCCCCGCGAGCGAGCGGTGGACGAGGCGCACGCCCTCTTCGAGCTGCGCCTCCTCGTGCTGCTCGCCCGCGATCAGCGCCCGCTCGAGGTCGTCGAGGATCGGGATCAACTCGGCGATCAGCCGCTCGTTCGCGAGCTGGACGTACTCCTGCCGCTCACGGGCCGCCCGCTTCTTGTAGTTCTCGAAGTCGGCCGCGAGCCGGAGCAGGCGATCGTCTTCGACAGGTGCCTGGCTCGGCTCTTCCGTGCCAGGCACCGGCCGTTCGTCCTGCGTCTCGGTCGCTTCTTCCTGCTGAACGTGCTCCTCGCTCACGAGGTCGGAGCCTCCTCGTCCACGACCTCGTACTCGCCCTCCTCGACGACCTCGTCGCCGGAGTCGGAGGCTTCGCCGTTGCCGCCGCCGCCCGCGGACGCCTGGGCCTGCTGGGCCGCCTCGGCGTACAGCACCTCGGCGAGCTTGTGCGAGGACTCCTGCAGGGCGTCCATCTTGGCGCGGATCTCGGCGAGATCGTCGCCCTCAAGCGCCTGACGCAGCTCCATGACCCGGCCCTCGATCGTCGAGGCCTCGGACTCGTCGAGCTTGTCGCGGTGCTCGGAGAGCGAGCGCTCGGTCTGGTAGGCGAGCGTCTCGGCGAGGTTCTTCGTGTCCGCGGCCTCGCGCAGCCGGTGGGCCTCGTCGGCATGCGACTCCGCGTTGCGGATCATGTCCTGCACCTCGTCGTCGGAGAGCCCGGAGCCGCCCTGGATCTGGATCTGCTGGACGTTCCCGGTGCCTAGGTCCTTTGCGGACACGTTGATGATCCCGTTCGCGTCGATGTCGAAGGTGACCTCGATCTGCGGCAGGCCGCGCGGCGCCGGCGGGATCCCGACGAGCTGGAACTTGCCGAGTGTCTTGTTGTAGGTCGCCATCTCCGACTCGCCCTGGAGGACGTGCACCTCGACCGAGGGCTGGTTGTCCTCCGCGGTCGTGAAGACCTCGGACTTCTTGGTCGGGATGGTCGTGTTGCGTTCGATCAGCTTCGTCATCACGCCGCCCCTCGTCTCGATCCCCAGCGAGAGCGGGGTGACGTCGAGCAGGAGGATGTCCTTGACCTCACCCTTGAGCACACCGGCCTGGAGCGCGGCGCCAACGGCGACGACCTCGTCGGGGTTGACGCCCCTGTGCGGCTCCTTGCCGATCAGCTCCTTGACCTTTTCCTGCACCGCCGGCATGCGGGTCATGCCGCCGACGAGGACGACATGGTCGATCTTCGAGGAGTCGAGGCCCGCGTCGGCGAGCGCCTGCTTCGTCGGCTCGACCGTCCGTGCGAGCAGGTCGGCCGTGATCTCCTCGAGCTTCGCCCGCGTGAGCTGCAGGTCGAGGTGCTTCGGGCCTTCCGCGGTCGCGGTGATGAAGGGCAGGTTGATCTGCGTCGTCATCGTGGACGACAGCTCGATCTTCGCCTTCTCCGCGGCCTCGTACAGGCGCTGGAGCGCCATCTTGTCCTGCGTCAGGTCGATGCCCTGGTCCTTCTTGAACTCGCCGGCCATCCAGTCGACGACCGCCTTGTCGAAGTTGTCGCCGCCGAGGTGGTTGTCGCCGGCGGTCGACTTGACCTCGAACACGCCGTCCCCGAGCTCGAGCACCGACACGTCGAAGGTGCCGCCGCCGAGGTCGAAGACGAGAATCGTCTGGTCGGAGCCTTCCTTGTCGAGGCCGTACGCGAGTGCGGCCGCGGTCGGCTCGTTGATGATGCGGAGCACGTTGAGGCCGGCGATCTTGCCGGCGTCCTTCGTCGCCTCGCGCTGTGCGTTGTTGAAGTAGGCCGGGACGGTGATGACGGCGTCCGTGACGGTCTCGCCGAGATACGCCTCCGCGTCCTGCTTGAGCTTCTGGAGGATCATCGCGCTGAGCTCGGGCGGGGCGTACTCCTTGCCCTCCGCCTGGACGCGCACGTCGCCGTTCGGGCCCTTGTCGACCTCGTACGGGACGATGGTCATCTCCTCCGTGACCTCGTCGAACTTGCGCCCCATGAAGCGCTTGATCGAGAAGATCGTGTTGGTCGGGTTCGTGACCTGCTGCCGCCGCGCGGGGGCGCCGACGAGCCGCTGGCCGTCCTTCGTGAACGCGACGACGGACGGTGTCGTGCGGCCGCCTTCGGCGTTCGGGATGACGGCCGGCTCGCCGCCCTCGAGCACGGCCATGCACGAGTTCGTCGTGCCCAGGTCGATGCCGATGGTCTTCGCCATGTGGTGTTCTGCCTCCTCTGGTGAGAAAATCTGAGCCTATTTATATCAGATATGGCCCGTTCGACAGGAGACGCTTGCCCGCGCAGGCACGCGACGCCCGATCGATGACCGGTACCAGGTACCTGTACGAGACCGTCACGCAGCTTCGACGAATGCGCGGAGGGCGGCTCGTGGGTCGATACCGCAGCCATCGAACGCACGCACGAGTTCGGCAGGGCTCACTAACGAGGACAAGGCCGTCGCTCCGACAGTTCCGCCGTAGCTGCTCCACGGCCAGGCGGCGGGCGCTGAACAAAGACCTGCCTTGACGGGATTGTTCGCGACGTACGCGAAAGCAATGAGGAGCTCACCCTCGTCGTGGAGCCGCCGCGCTCCATACCGCGCGAACTGCACCATGGCCACGTAGGGCGTGCCGCCCGTGGCATCGCTCATCTCAAGCGTGCCGTCCTGCTTCCAACGCGGCTGTCATGACTGCGTCACACCTCTGTGACGGTACCTGGCACCGGTCTTGCCGGTCTCAGCGGAAGGCGCCGATCAGCGCGCCGCCGGCGACGATCAAGAGGGCGCCGAAGACCAGCTTCTTCCCCACCAGCTCCGACTCGCGGAGGAACAGCGCGGACAGCGCCACGCCGAACAGGGACTCGATCGCGACGAGCGGTGCGACGACTGTGACCCGGCCGCGGTAGTACGCCTCGAAGAGCGTGACGTACGAGGCGCCGAAGAGCACGCCTGCGGGCAGGAAGCCGAGCCAACGGCGGCTGATCCCTCGCCGGGCCCAGATCGCAGCCAACACGAATCCGCCGAACAGCGCCGCCGAGGCCGCGACCGCAGGCGGCACCGCGGTGTTGCCGACGGCGAGGTGGCGCACGAGGTTGTCCCGGATCGCGAAGAGCGTCGCGCCGGCGAACGCGAAGACGAGGCCGAGCCGTCTCAGGTGCGCAGGACGCTCGCGCTCGCGAACGAGCAGCACGCCGCCTCCGACGATGAGCACCGCGCCCGCGATCAGCGGCGCGCTGGCCGGCTCGTCGAGGAAGACGAGCGCGATCGCGACCGAGACGAGCGGCGCCGTGCCGAAGATCATCGAGACGCGCGACGAGCCCGAGTCGCGAATCGCGAGCGTGACGAGGATCTGCGCGGCGCCGGGCGAGAGCAATCCCGCGAGCAGGAACGGCCACGCGGACGAGAGATGCAACCCGCGCGACGGCGTCTCGGCCGCCGCTACGACCAACGCGACGACGAGCGCCGGGCCGACGGTCGCGATCGTGCCCAGCGCCGCGTCGCGATCGCGCTGCAGCGCCATCCGCAGCGCCACGCTCATCGCGCCGAAGAGAAACGCCGACGCGAGCGCGAGGGCGACGGCGGCTATAGGGCCTCCAAGGCACCCTCGGGCGCGGGCCGGCCGTGCGAGAAGAGCGGGATGAACACGTGCGCGAGCGGAGCGATTGCGGCCGCGTAGACGAGCGTGCCGACGCCAACCGTGCCGCCCAGCAGCCAGCCGGTGACGAGCACCGTGAACTCAAGCCCCCAGCGAACGACGCGAATCGAATGGCCGCGCGCGGCCAGCCCGGTCATCAGGCCGTCACGCGGCCCAGGCCCCAGCCCCGCCCCGATGTACGCGCCCGTCGCAATCCCGTTCAGCAGCACGCCGCAGAGCAGGCACGCGATCCGAACCGACAGCATGTGCGGCGGGTGCACGTGCCCGAGCACGACGTTCATCGTCAGGCCGACGAGCACGACGTTGCTGACGGTGCCGATCCCCGGCTTCTGGCGCAGCGGGATCCAGAACAGGAGCACGACGACGCCCACGATGATCGCCCACGTCCCGATCGCGAGCCCGAACGTCCGGGACAGGCCCTGGTGGAACACGTCCCACGGATCGAGCCCGAGGTTCGCGAGGACGAGCAGCGAGGAGCTGATCCCGTACAGGACGAGGCCGCAGTAGAGCTGAACGAGACGCAGGCGCACGTCTCGAACGTACACTCGCGCGATGCCTGCGGAGACGACACTCGCCGCCACGCTCGCCGAGGACGCGGCCGCGCGCTTCGTCTGCTACGTCCGCATCGACACGCGCTCCGACGAGGAGTCGGACACGTATCCGAGCACCCCCGGCCAGCTCGACCTGCTGCGCCTCCTCCGCGCCGAGCTCGAGCAGATCGGGCTCGCGGACGTGGCGATGGACGAGCACGGCTACGTCACCGGCACGCTCGCGGCGACCGTCGAGCACGAGGTCCCGACCGTGGCGCTCTTCGCGCACGTCGACACGGCCCGTGAGGTGAGCGGAGCCGGCGTCTCGCCGCAGCGCGTGCGCTACGACGGCGGCGAGATCGTGCTCGGCAACTCGGGCCAGGTGATCCGCCCGGTGGAGTCGCCCGAGCTCTCCAGGCACGTCGGGCACGAGCTGATCACGACCGACGGGACGACGCTCCTCGGCGCCGACGACAAGGCCGGCGTCGCCGAGATCATGGCCGCGGTCGCGCATCTCGTCGCACACCCCGAGATCCCGCACGGAACCGTCAAGGTCGCGTTCAACCCCGACGAGGAGATCGGGCGCGGCGTCGTCCACTTCCCGGTCGAGAGCTTCGGCGCCACGGCCGCCTACACGGTCGACGGCTCGACGACGGGCGAGCTGCAGTCCGAGACGTTCTCCGGCGCGCAGGTGCGCATGCGCATTCGCGGCCGCGCGATCCATCCCGGCTGGGCCAAGGGCGAGCTCGTGAACGCGATCAAGCTCGCCGGCGAGATCCTCTCCCGGCTCCCGCAGGACGGCCTCGCGCCCGAGACGACCGCGGGACGCGAGGGCTACGTCCACCCCGTGCTCGTCGACGGCGACTCGTCCGAGGTCGAGCTGCGCTTCATCGTCCGCGACTTCGAGGACGACCAGCTCGCCGGGCACGTCGCCTTCCTCCGCGGCCTCGCCGAGGAGGTTGCAGCCGCCGAGCCCCGCTGCTCGATCGAGGTCGAGGACCGGATCCAGTACCGCAACATGCGCGACGCGCTCGAGCGGCACCCCGAGATCGTCGCCAACCTGGAGGAGGCGATCCGCCGCGTCGGCCTCGAGCCGCAGCGCACGTCGATTCGCGGCGGCACCGACGGCTCGGCTCTCACCGAGATGGGGCTGCCGACGCCCAACATCTTCACCGGCGGCCACGACGCGCACAGCGAGCGCGAGTGGATCTGCGTCGAGGACATGGGCCTCGCCGCGGCGACGCTCATCGAGCTCGCCCGCGTCTGGGCCGAGTAGCGGTCCGCATACTGGAGGGATGGAACCGCTCCTCGACCGGCTCGGGCGCCCGCTCGAGACCCTGCGCATCTCGATCACCGACCGCTGCAACTTCCGCTGCGTCTATTGCATGCCGAAGGAGGTGTTCGGGCGGGAGTACGCGTTCCTCGAGCGCCGCGAGCTGCTCACTCTCGAGGAGCTGGCGCGGGTCGCCGGGATCTTCGCCCGCCTCGGCGTGCGCACCGTGCGGATCACGGGCGGCGAGCCGCTCGTCCGCCGCAACGTCGAGCACCTCGTGGAGCTGCTGGCCGCGCTCGAGACGCCTGACGGCGAGAAGCTCGAGCTCGCGCTGACGACGAACGGCTCCGTCCTCGCGCAGAAAGCCGAGGCGCTCGCCGCCGCGGGCCTGAGCCGCGTCACGGTCAGCCTCGACTCCCTCGACGACGGCGCCTTCCGGGCGCTGAACGACGTCGACTTCCCCGTGCAGCGCGTGCTCGAAGGGATCGAAGCAGCCGCGGCCGCCGGGCTCCCGGTGAAGGTCAACGCGGTCGTCAAGCGCGGCGCCAACGACGGCGACGTGCTCGAGCTCGCGGAGCACTTCCGCGGCAGCGGCCACGTCCTCCGCTTCATCGAGTACATGGACGTCGGCTCGACGAACGGCTGGCGGCTCGAGGACGTCATCAGCGCCGCGGAGATCGTGCAGCGCATCGGCGAGCGCTGGCCGCTCGAGCCGGTGGGAGCGGAGCGGCCGGATGCGACGGCGCGCCGCTGGCGCTACCGCGACGGCGGCGGCGAGATCGGCGTGGTCGCGTCGGTCACCCAGCCCTTCTGCGGCGGCTGCTCACGCGCCCGCCTCTCGGCCGAGGGCCGCCTCTATACGTGCCTCTTCGCCGCCCGCGGTCACGACCTCCGCGCGCCGGTTCGTCTCGGCGCCTCCGACGAGGAGCTCGGCGAGCGGCTCCGCGCGATCTGGGCGCGCCGAACGGATCGCTATTCGGAGCTGCGGACGGCGGAAACGGCTTCGCGGCCTAAGGTCGAGATGTCCTATATCGGCGGGTAGTCACGGTGTTGTGGCCTTCCTGTAACCGCACGGATTAAAGTTCCGGCATGGCCCGGGTCGTAGCTATGGGACGTCGAGTGCTGCCGCGTGGCTGGCGCGACTTCGGCCTGCAGCTCTCGATCTGGTTCGGCTTCTACTTCACGTACCTCGCGGTGCGGCATCTGACCGACCGCGACCCGACCAAGGCGATCGTGAACGGCCTACGCGTGATCTCGTTCGAGCAGCACGTCAGCCATCACCTGTTCGAGTTGAGCGTGGAGCGCGTCGCCGACTCGTCGCAGTTCCTGCTGACAGCCTCCGCCTGGACGTACTGGAACTCCGAGTTCACGGTGATCGGCCTCACGCTCCTCTGGGTCTATCTCCGCCGGCACGAGACGTTCTCCCGCTTCCGCAACACGATCCTGCTCGCAAACCTGATCGGCCTCATCGGCTTCTGGCTGGTGCCGACCGCGCCGCCGTGGATGTTCCCGGACAAGGGCTTCGTCGCCGGCGTCAACCATTCGAGCGCGCTCCTGCAGACCTTCGGGAACTCGTACGCGGCAATGCCGAGCCTGCACGCCGCGGACGCGCTGATCGTCGGCTTCTTCCTCGTCTCCACGTCGCGCACGATCTGGGCCAAGGCGCTGTGGGCGCTCTGGCCGGTCTGGGTCTGGTTCTGCGTGATCGCGACCGCGAACCACTACGTCGTCGACGTGCTCGCCGGGATCATGGTCGCGGTCGTCTCGCTGCTGGCCACCGGCCTGCTTCCGCGACACCTCGCGCGCCTGCGCGCGCTTGGCCCGGCCATCGCAAACCTGCTATAGTTGGGCATAGCAGGATTGCGATGGTGGAGATGAATTCGACTCCAGTGCTCCGGCGCGTCAAGCACAGCTACACGACCGGAGCCCGCTCACTCGCCGGCCGCTCGGTCACGAGGCTCGCGCGCACCGGCGTCACCCCGAACGTCCTCACGGCGACCGGCGTCTCGCTCTGCCTTCTCGCGGCTGTCCTCGTCCCGTTCGAGGATCGAGCCAACGCGCTGCTCATCTACTGGCTCGCCGCCGCCATCTTCGTGGTCGGCTCGCTGCTCGACATCCTCGACGGCGCGCTCGCCCGCGTGGGCGGCAAGTCCACCCCGTTCGGCGCATTCATCGACTCCACGACCGACCGCGTCGGTGAGGGTGCGATGCTCGCGGCGATTGCGCTCGTCTTCGCGCGCCACAACGAGGACTGGGCCGTGGTGGTCGCGGTCGCGGCCGTCGTCGGCTCCTTCCTCGTCTCGTACACGCGCGCCCGCGCCGAGGCTCTCGGCCTGAAAGGAGACGTCGGGCTCGGCTCACGCGCCGAGCGGGTGGTGCTGATCACCGCGGGACTCGTCTTCGCTCCGTGGGGCGGCCTGCCGTGGGCGATCGTCGTGCTCGCCGCGACGGCGTGGCTCACGGTCGTCCAGCGCGTCCTGCACGTCCGTAAACAACTTTCCGGAGGATCCAGTGGCAACGACCAACGGTAGGGCACGGCTCGACGACGGCAAGGTCCGCGTCGCCATCGTCGGCGTGGGGAACTGCGCCAACTCGCTGCTCCAGGGCGTCGAGTACTACAAGGACGCACCGGACGACCAGTTCGTCCCCGGCCTCATGCACGTCAACCTCGGCGGCTACCACGTCCGGGACGTGGAGTTCACCGCGGCCTTCGACGTCGTCAAGGGCAAGGTCGGCGAGGATCTCGCCGACGCGATGTGGGCGCATCCGAACGACACGATCAAGTTCGCCGACGTCCCGCAGACCGGGATCAAGGTTTCGCGCGGGATGACGCACGACGGCCTCGGCAAGTACCTCTCGCAGGTCGTCGAGAAGGCGCACGGCAAGACCGACGACGTGGTCGGGATCCTCAAGGAGACGAAGACCGACGTGGTGGTCAACTACCTCCCCGTCGGCTCGGAGGCCGCGACGAAGTGGTACGCCGAGCAGATCCTCGAGGCCGGCTGCGCGATGGTGAACTGCATGCCCGTCTTCATCGCCCGCGAGGACTACTGGGGCAAGCGGTTCGAGGAGAAGGGCCTGCCGATCATCGGCGACGACATCAAGTCGCAGGTCGGCGCCACGATCACGCATCGCGTGCTCACCTCGCTGTTCCGCGAGCGCGGCGTCCACCTCGACAAGACGATGCAGCTCAACGTCGGCGGCAACTCCGACTTCCTCAACATGCTCGAGCGGGAGCGGTTGGAGTCGAAGAAGATCTCGAAGACGAACGCGGTCACGTCGATGCTCGACTACGACCTCGGCCCGGGGAACGTCCACGTCGGCCCGTCCGACTACGTGCCGTGGCTGACCGACCGCAAGTGGGCGTACATCCGGATGGAGGGCTCGTCGTTCGGTGACGTGCCGCTCAACGTCGAGCTCAAGCTCGAGGTCTGGGACTCGCCGAACTCGGCCGGAATCGTGATCGACGCCGTCCGGTTGTCGAAGCTCGCGCTCAACAACAACGTCTCGGGCGCGCTCGTCGGGCCGAGCTCGTACCTCATGAAGTCGCCGCCCAAGCAGATCGTCGACGACGAGGCGTACGAGCTGACCGAGGAGTTCATCCGCGAGAACGCGCGCGTCGCGGCGCAGCACGAGGCTCCGGCGGAGGTCTAGCGACGATGGCCACGCGGGCGGTGTCGGCGAGGGATTGGCTGGCACCGCTCGCGGTTCTCGTCCCGATCGCCGCGATGCTGGTCGGCACGGCGTGGGCCTTCACGATCTTTCCGCCGCTCTGCCTCCTCGTGATCTGCGGTGGCCTCGCTGCGACGGCGGCCGCCGGCCGGCGCACGTACGGAGCGCGCGTGTCGCTCGTCACCGGAGCCTGCACCCTGCCCGCGGCGTTCGTCGCGTTCTGGCTCTGGTGGGGGATCGGCGTCAGCTCGTCGCTCTGCGGCAAGGACGTGAGCGGCGGCTGGACCGCACTGGGGTGCACGGTCGGCGCGCTCGTCTTCCTCGCGCTCGGCAGCTTCGGGCTTCGCACCTACCGCCCGTGGACGATCGTGCCGCTGGCCGTGGTGGCGTCCGCCCTCTCGATGCTCCTGGTCTTCGTCGTCGCCCCGGGAACGCCGGGCTTCTGCGAGACGTGAGCGACCGCCTGAAACGAGCCACGGCCGTCCTGCTGCTCGGCGTCTCGTTTTGCCTCGTCATGTATGCGTGGCAGCTGCGCTACCCGTACGCGGCTCACGGTCTCGGGGTGAACCTGTGGCTCGCCGTCCCGTTCATCGGGCTCGCGGCGATGGTCCTCGGGGGCATGGGACTGGTGGCGACCCTTCTGGGTTGGCTCGTGCTTGCAGGGCTCACCGGTCTCGCCTACATCTCCGCGGCGACGAGCTCGAACTCGACGGCCGTGCTCGTCTTCATCGTCCCGCTCATCTACGGCACGATCGCGAACTCGATCACCTTCGCGGTCGACACGATCCTGCGGAACCGGCAGCAGCGCACCCGTGAGATCTGAGCTCCGTTCGGCGCGCGCGCTCTCGCCGACCGAGCGGGCGGCGCTGTTCAACGCGGCCTACGAGGGCTACCTCCTGCCGTTCCACCTCGACGAGCAGCAGCTCGCGTTCATGGACGACGCCTTCGATCTCGATCTCGACGCGTCGCGGGTCGCTTTTCGCGAGGGCGAGCCGGTCGGCCTCGGGAACCTCGGCCTGCGCGCTGAGGACGCCTGGATCGGCGGCGTCGGCGTGGTCACGAGCGCGCGCCGTTCGGGTGTCGGCGAGGCGCTGATGCGCGCCCTGCACGAGCAGGCGGGCGAACGCGGCGTGCGGCGGGTCTGGCTCGAGGTGATCGTCGAGAACACGGCCGCCCTCAAGCTGTACGGGCAGCTCGGCTACGAGCTGGTGCAGGACGTCGAGGTCTGGACGCTGCCGGGCGCGGAAGGTGATCCCGGAGGCCACGAGGTCCCGGTCGCCGAGGCGAGGGCGCAGCTCCCCGAGCGGCACGAGCCCTGGCAGCGAGCCGACGGTACTCTCTCCCACTACGACGACGTCCGCGGGCTCGTCACCGACAGCGGGGCGATGCTCTTCTACGTGCGCTCGACGGCGCAGCTTCAGCAGTACGCCGGCGAGCCGGAGCCGCTGCTCCGGGCGCTTCGCAGCTTCGGAGACGTCTACGTGCTCAACCTCCCGGCGGAGGATCCGGCTGCGGCGGTGCTGCGCGAGCTCGGCGGCACGGTCGTCGTCCGCCAGCACGAGATGCTCCTCGAGCTCTAGCTGGCACTAGACTCGATCGACGTGCGGATCGCGCTTGTCACGCCGTTCGCCTGGTCGCAACCGCACGACATGAACGAGCACGTGGGCGGGCTTGCGCAGGAGCTGCGGCGGCGCGGTCAGGCGGTCACGGTCCTCGCTCCCTCGAACCGGGCCCGCGACCTCGCCGCCGGACGGCGCGCGCTGCGCGGCTCCTTCGACGACCCGCCTGAGCTGATCGCCATCGGCCCGGCTGTGCCGATCTCCCGCCGCAGCCGGATGGGAGTGCCCGTGGGCGTGCGCGCGAGCCTCTCGCTCGCCCTCGCACGCGGCCGCTTCGACGTCGTCCACGGCTTCGAGCCGGGGCTGCCGAGCCTGTCGTACCTCGCGCTCCGCGACTCGGCCGCGCTCACGGCCGCCACGTTCTTCTCGTCCGAGCGGCTCGGTTACCCGCCCGGCCGCGCCCAGCGCGAACGGCTGCTCGCCCGCGTCGACGCGCTCCTCGCGACGACGGAGGAGGTCGCGGAGGCGGCCGCCGTCCGCTTCCCCGGCCGCTACGAGGTCGTGCCGCAGGGCATCGACGCCAAGCTGTTCGCGCCGGCCCAGAAGAAGCAGCTCGTCGTGATGGAGTGGCGCCAGACCGAGCGGCCGCTTCTGCGCGCTCTCGTCCGCGAGCTCGCGGAGCAGCCCGACTGGGAGCTCGTGCTCCTGCGCACGCGGATCCCGGCCTCGCGGCCGACCGTCTCGCCGCGGCTGCGCGGGCGGATGCGCGTGCGCACCGCGCGCACCGGCGCGGCTCGCGCGGAGCTGCTCCGCAACGCCGCGATCTTCGTCCCCGCGGCCGAAGGCCTGCCGCGCCTCGTCGCCGAGGCCCAGACGGCAGGCGCCGCGATCGCAGCCCCGCCCGGCCGGGCCGAGCAGCCCGAGCTCGCCGCCGCAGAGACGGCGCGGATGATCGAGGACGAAACCTTCCGCTCGCGCCGCGCCGTCGAGAGCCTCACCGCGGCCCGCTCGCAGACGACCGAGGCGCTCGCCGACCGGGTCGAGGAGGTCTACAAGCGCCTCGCCTCACGCCGCCGCAGCCACACGACGCGCCACCCGTTCGAGGAACGCGACTGGATCGTCGCCGACCTCCACCTGCACACGAGCTGGTCGCACGACTGCTCGATCGACGTCGACGAGCTGCTCGACCACGCAGAGGCCGAGGGGCTCGGCGCGATCGCGGTCACCGACCACAACGTGCTCGGCGGCGCGCTGGAGGCGGTCGAACGTGCCCGCGGGCGCAAGCTCGTCGTGATCCCCGGCGAGGAGGTGAAGACCGCCGAGCAGGGCGAGGTGATCGGGCTCTTCCTGCGGGAGGAGATCCCGCGGGGCATGTCCTTCGGGGAGACCATCGCCGCGATCCGCGCCCAGGGCGGGCTCGTCTACCTCCCGCACCCCTTCGACCGGATGCACGCGATCCCGGAGCCTGCGACCATCCATAGGCATCTCGCGGAGATCGACGTGTTCGAGGTGTACAACGCGCGGCTCCTGTTCGAGGCGTACAACGAGGAGGCCCTCCGCTTCGCGCGCAAGTACAACCTCACGCCGGGCGCCGGGTCCGACGCGCACGTCCTCGCCGGTGTCGGCACGGGCGCCGTCCGGATGCGGCGCTTCAGCGGCCCGGAGGAGTTCCTCGTCTCGCTCCACGACGCCGAGGTAGTGCGCCGCCCGAAGTCGCTCGTCTACCTCCAGGGGCTGAAGTGGGTGGCGCAGGCCAAGGAGCGCGTGCGCTAGGAGCAGCCCGGCAGCAGCGCCCGCACAAACGTGTCCGGTCCTTCCAGCCGCAGCTCGAACCGGCCGAGCACCGCCGCAGCAGAGCGAGCGCAGCGCGGTTGTCGCTCCGGACGAGCGCAGTCAGCTCGCAGATCCCGGCCGCGCGCGCGTCCGCGACGAGCAGCTGAGTGAGAGCCGAGCCGATTCCGCGGCCCTGGTACGCGTCCGCGACCTCGAACGCGAGCTCGGCGCTGCCACCGCCGAGGCGGACGAGACGCGCGATCGCCACCGGCTCGGGATCGCCGTCGACCGAGGCGACGAGCGCGTGATGGTCGGGGCCGACGTTCACGAGCCACCGCAGCTCCAACTCGCTCAGCTCCGGCTTCGGGCCCAGGAACCGCGTCCGCCGCGACTCGGCCCCGAGCCGCGCGAACACCGCGCGCACCGTGTCGACATCTCCGTGCCGCAGCGGCCCGACGACCAGCTCCGGGCCACGCTTCGCCTGCACGATCCTCGTGTGCATGGTCGGAGATACGGCAGGGCTCCGAGAATCGGTTCAGCACCTCGCACGCCGATGCGTCCGCGAGCCAAGGAACGGCTGGGCTGATCCCGAACTCCGTCACCGGGGCATCCTGTGACTGTGGCGAACGACGAGATTTACGAGAAGTACCTGCAAAAGGCGATCACCGAGAGCAACGCTCTCGGGGACGAGCTCGCGCAGGCTGCCGGGGGAGCCCGCGTCCCGGTGCTCGGCTCCGGCCACCCGCTCGCCGACGTCTTCCTGCTCAAGCACTCGCCGCAGGCATCGGAGCTGCAGGAGGGAGTCGCGTTCTACGGCCGCGCCGGCAACGCGCTGCTCAAGTCGCTGCAGCGCCTGCACGTCGACCCGATGGCGATCTACGGCACGAACTGCCTCAAGTTCGCCGACGGTGACGAGGACGAGTCGCAGCCCTTCCTGCTGCGCGAGCTGCACATCGTCCAGCCGAAGCTCGTGGTCGTCATGGGCGAGCCGGCGGTCGCCTTCCTCAACGCGGCGCGCTTCCCGCTCGCCCGCGAGCTCGGGCTCACGGAGGGCGAGCTCCAGGAGCTGACGCCGACGATCCAGGGGCTCGTCACGCCCGCCATCGACGAGTCGCTCGACGAGCAGCCGGCGAAGACGGCGTTCTGGAACGCCTTCAAGGTGCTCGGCGAGTGGTGGAGCCAGACGCCCCCGTACTGAGCCCGGGCGGGATGACGCGGGCGCGCGTCGCGGCGTTCGCCCTCGTCCTCGCCGCCGTCGTGACGTGGGACGCCGTCGCGCCGCGTCTCAACCCGGTCGGGTCGTGGACCGCGGTCGCCATCGTCGCGGCGGGAGTGCTCCCGGCGACGCTGCTGCTCATCTACCTCGCGCTGCCGCTCTGGTCACGCCGCCGGCTCGTGGCGATCGGGCTCGTCGTCTTCCTGGCCGCCGCCGTCGTGACGTGGGAGGTAGGCGCGCACCTCGCCGCGAACTTCGCGAAGCTCGCCGCGTACACGTGCGGAGGCTGGCTGTTCCTCTTGTTCTTCGAGGAGCTCGCCTGGGTCGTCCTGATCGCGCTGATCATCCCGTTCGTCGACACGCTCTCCGTGATCGCCGGACCGACGAACAACATCGTCAACCACCACATCGAGGTGTACTCGGCCGTCGCGGTCGCCTTCGTCGCGCCGGGCGGGCGCGCCGCGGGTCTCGGCCCGCCGGACCTCCTCTTCTTCGCGCTCTTTCTTGCGGCGACGGTGCGGTGGCAGCTGCGGCCGGGTTGGACGTGGCTCGCGATGACCGGGATGTATTCGCTGACGCTGGTGATCGCGAACGCCACGAGCGTCAGCGGCCTGCCGGCGCTCCCGTTCCTCTCGGCCGGCTTCCTGCTCGCGAACTGCGACCTGCTCTGGCGTAGATTCCGGCCTCGGCCGGCTTAGCTCTTCTCGTCGTCGCCGTGCAGGGCCTCGCGCAGGCCGTGCTCGTCGCCGGGGTCCTCGTCGTCGACCGGCTCCAGGAGCGGATCGCCCTTGACCGGACGAAAGGGGCGAGGGCGACCGAACCGGGCGAGTGGGCGCCACCTCCACCAACCCCCGGTGTTCAACTCGCGGTCCGCCTCCTTGTCGAACTCACCCCAGGCGACCTCGCGGGTCTCTTCGTCCAGTTTCTCGAGCGCTTGCTTCTCCTCCGGCGACTCGGCCATGGGAGGAGCCTACGCCGCCCGTTCGAGCAGGGCGACGCACTCGACGTGCGGCGTGTGCGGGAACATGTCCACCGGGGTCACGCGCCGCAGCTCGTAGCCGTACTCCTCGCGTAGCGCCTTCACGTCGCCCGCGAGCGTCGTCGGATTGCAGGAGACATAGACGAGCCGGGGCGCGCGGATCCGGCCGAGGCGCCGCAGCGCCTTGCCCGCGAGGCCGGCCCGAGGCGGGTCGACCACGACGACGCCCGGTGGGCCGGAGCGCTCGAGCAGCTCGTCCACGACCTCGCCGACATTGCCGGCGAAGAAGGCGGCGTTCGTGATCGTGTTGAGCTCGGCATTCTCGAGCGCGCAGGCGACCGACTCCTCCGACACCTCGATCCCCCAGACCGTCAGCGCGTCGCCGGCGAGCGAGAGCCCGATAGTGCCGATGCCGCAATAGAGATCCCAGACCGTCTCGTCGCCGGTGAGCCCCGCAGCCTCGCCCGCGAGCGCGTAGAGCCGCTCGGCCATCGCGGTGTTCGTCTGGAGAAAGGCGTTCGGACGCACGCGGAAGCGCAGCCCGCCGAGCTCCTCCTCGATCCACTCCTCGCCCCAGAGCAGCCGCGTCGGCAGGTTCGTCACTTCGGCCGGCCTGTCGTTCACGGCCCAGTGGATCGAGCGCACTTCCGGGAAGCGGCGCAGGACGTCGACGAGGTAGCCGGTCTCGAACCGGTCGCCCGGCGCGGTCACGAGCTGGACGAGCGCCTGGCCGGTGTTGCGGCCCTGTCGCACGACGAGGTGGCGCAGGTAGCCGCTGCCGTCGGCCTGCGAGTAGGGCTCCAACCCCTCCTCCCGCGCCCAGGCGCGCACCGCGTCGCGGATCCCGTTGCCGAGCTCGTCGATCAGCCAGCAGCGCTCGATCTCGAGCACCTCGTCCCAGCGGCCGGCCCGGTGGAAGCCGAGCGCCGGCCCAGCGGGCGTGGCGGCGAACGAGTACTCGACCTTGTTGCGGTAGTGGAAGATCTCTGGTTCGCACGGCAGGATCGGCTCGAGCGGCGGCTCGGCCAGACCCGCGAGCCGCTGCAGCGCGTCGCGCACCTGCATCTCCTTCTGCGCGAGCTGCGCCTCGTAGGCGAGATCCTGGAAGCGGCAACCACCGCAGGAGGGGAAGTGGGCGCACGGTGCGTCGACCCGCTCCGGCCCCGGCCTCAGGACCTCGGTCGCGAGCGCCTCGGCGTGGTTCCGCTTGACCTTCGTGACCCGCGCGCGGACGCGGTCGCCGGGCAGCCCGCGCCGCACGAAGACGACGAAGCCGTCGAGCCGCGCGACTCCGTTCCCGCCGAAGGCGAGCGAGTCCACGTCGAGCTCGAGCTCCTCCCCCTTCGTCACCGGCGCGGCCATGCGCCCACCGTACCGTCAGAACTAGTTTCGGAGTGACCACGCGGCCCGTGCTTCAGTTCGAAGCGAGTTCTAAAGCGTCGTGACGTAGATCTTGCGCTCGCGCGGCCCGTCGAACTCGCAGAAGAAGACACCCTGGTACCTGCCCAGGGCAAGGCTCCCGTCGCGCAGCGGGATCAGCACCTGCGGGCTCGAGGCGAGCGAGGCGCGTGCATGCGACGGCGCGTTCGGCCCGTCCTCGTCGTCGTGCCGCCACTCCCAGTCGTCGCCCACGACGCGATTGAACGCGTTCTCGAGGTCGGTCACGAGCTCGGGATCGATGCGCTCGTTGATCGCGACGCCGGCCGTGGTGTGCGGGACGTAGACGAGCGCCGCTGTGGCGCCGTTCGTCCCGCCGAGCGCATCCCGGACCAGCTCGGTGATCTCGATCAGCTGCGTCTTGCGGTCGGTCCGGAGAGAGATCTCGTGCACGGGTCTATCCTACGAATCCGCATGGCGGAGCCGCTCCAGCAAGGTGAGATCGACGCGCTCAGCGCGGACGCCGACCGCTTCATCGCGGAGCTCGACGAGGAGGCCTACCTTCACTTCGCCGGCTTCAAGGAGACCTTCGACATCGCGCCGATCTACGAGCGACACGAGCGCCTGACCCAGCTCGACACGGCGCTCGGGCTCGGAGCCTCGGTCGACGGCAACCGCCGCCGGCGCGAGCTGTGGAAGTTCGCGTGCTCCGGCTATCTCGGCAACTTCGTGAGCGAGGAGGCCGAACGCGTCGCCGAGCTCGAAGCGACGCTGACGGCGACGGTCGACGGCGAGGGGATCCCGTTCCGGATGCTGAGGCCGCGGCTGATGAACGAGGACGACCGCGGCGTCCGTGAGCGGATCGAGGCAGCGAGGAACGACCTCACCGACGAGCACCTGAACACGCTCGAACTGCAGGCGGCACAGGTCGTGCAGCGCGAGACGCGCCGGCTCGGCGCCGACAGCTACGCCGACCTCTACCGGAGCTTCGGCTTCCCGCTCGACGACCTCGCCGATCAGTGCCGGCGCCTGCTCGCCGACACCGAGGACCTCTGGGTGCAGGCGGGCGACCGGTTCTTCCGCTCACGCGTCGGCCTCGGGCTCGGGGAGATCCGGCGCTGGGACGTCGGCCGCGCCTGGCGCGGTGTCGGCTGGGACGCGGCGTTCCCGCGCGACCAGATGCTGCCCGCCCTCGAAGGCACCCTCGCCGACCTGGGCATCGACCTGCACGCGCAGGAGAACGTCGAGCTCGACCTCGAGGAGCGCCCGAACAAGGATCCGCGGGCGTTCTGCTCGCCGATCGAGGTACCCGGCCGCGTCGTGCTGGTCATGAAGCCGCAGGGCGGG
Source organism: uncultured Actinomycetes bacterium (assembly GCA_963796555.1). GTDB lineage: Bacteria > Actinomycetota > Thermoleophilia > Gaiellales > Gaiellaceae > Palsa-739. The sequence goes on from CAWCLZ010000006.1 coordinate 517,343, forward strand.
CCGGACGACTGGCGGGCTCTCTTCCACGAGGCCGGGCACACCGAGCACTTCGCCCACACCGACGCCTCCCTGTCGCCGGAGGAGCGGCGGCTCGGCGACAACTCCGTCACCGAGGGCTGGGCGATGGTGCTCGAGTATCTGACCACCGATCCCGTCTGGCTCGAACGGCGGCTCGACTTCCCGCGCCCGTACGAGTTCGCCGCGGAGGGAGCGGTACAGCTGCTCTGGCTCGTCCGGCGCTACAGCGCGAAGCTTCTGTACGAGCTCGAGTTCCACGCCGCCGACGATCTGAGCGCGCTACGGCCACGCTACGTCGAGCTGCTCGCCGACGCGACGAAGGTGGAGCCGTCCGCCACCGACTACCTCGGCGATATCGACGAGGGCTTCTACGCCTCCGAGTACCTCCGCGCCTGGGCCTTCGAGGCACAGCTGCGCGCATATCTCCGGGAGCAATTCGGCAACGCCTGGTTTTCGCGCCGCGAGGCCGGCTCGCTGCTCCGGGAGCTGTGGGCGGAAGGGCAGAAGCCGACGGCCGACGAGCTGCTCCGCGAGGTGACGGGCGAGACGCTCGAGCTCGCCGCTGTCTCCGACCGCGTCCGCGAGGCACTCGCGGCGGCCTGAAGTTCCTCCGTTTACGCTGAGGATTCGCGTGGAATGTTGCGGGCATATCGTCCGTTGAATCAGTCATGCGAAGCCTCAAACAGATCCATAACGAGATCGAGATCCTGAGCGAAGAGCGTACGGAGCTGTGGCACCGGCTCTCCGCGGAGCACGACCCGGAGGTGCGGGCCGAGATCCACGCAATCGACGCCAAGCTCGACGTCCTCTGGGACGAGCATCGTGCCGTCCGCGCCCGTCTACGCTTCGGCGATCGCGACTCGATCGTCGCGCGCGCGCGGGTCGAGGAGCGGCTCGAGCGTGCGGCCTGAGCCGAAGCACGCTCTATAGCGGGCTGGCTTTACACTGGGCTCGCTCGGGGCGTTAGCTCAGCTGGGAGAGCACCTGGTTTGCAACCAGGAGGTCACCGGTTCGATCCCGGTACGCTCCATCGCCGACCGTAGGCGGTTGCCACCAGCCGGAATGGAAGCCACACTTCAACCGTGACCGAAGGGCCTGACATGCGGGGCCGCTACGAGCACGCGCTCGCCGAGGTCGAGGAGATGAAGCGGACGCTGCGCGAGCACGCGCAGCGCGTCGCCGCACGCGAGAGGGAGCTCGAGCAGTTGCGACTCGACGTCGCCGGCCGGCAGGGTCGCCGGCGCTCCGGCGCGCCCGCCGCGCCTGCCGGGCCTGACCGCTCCCAGGAGCTCGCCGAGGCGATCGCGAAGGCAGAGAAGCGCGAGCGTGAAGCGGTGCAGGAGCTCGCTCTGGCGAAGGCCGAGCGGGAACGGCTCGACGAGCGCGAGCAGGCGATCCGCAAGGTCGAGCGGGAGCTCGCCGGGCTGCGCATGCACCTCCACGAGGAGAAGGCGCGGGGCACCGGCTCGGCTCCGACTCGGCCCGAGCAGCCGCGCGACCCAGATCCCGAGGGCCAGCCGCCGGCTCCAACCCCGCTCCCGCAACCGCCGACCGATCCGGATCTCGAGCCGGCGGCCAGCGCGAAGCTCCGGCGCAGCAGCATGCTCGCCGACCCGCAGCTGAAAAAACCGCGCTAAAGCCCAACCGCGGCGCCTGCTATCTTCGGCGATTGGCTCGACGCGAGGCTGAGGGGCCTCTTGCGCCGGGCGTCTCGCCATGTCTAGGTATGTGAGCTCAGTCGAACCACCCGACCTCGGCCTACTGCCGACCTTCCGACGCCTGCTCGGGCTCTGGCGCGAGCAGTGGAAGCTCGGCCTCTTCAGCCTGACCTGCGCGCTCGCCTACACGCTGATCTCGATCGTGATCCCGATCCTGATCTCGCAGGCGATCGACAAGGCGATCCTCCCCCACAAGGAGCACCTGCTTCCGCCCTACCTCGCAGCGATCGGCGGGCTCGCCCTGCTGCGCTTTTTCATCAACTTCAACCGCCGCTACGCGACCGCCCGGATCGGCATCCGGATCGAGGCGCGGATGCGCGAGCTCCTCTACCAGGCGTACCTCCGCTACCCGCGCGCGTTCTACGACCGGCATGCGACCGGTCAGGTGCTCTCGCGGGCCACGAACGACCTTTACCCGATCCGCTACTTCATCGGCTGGGGGCTCGTGCAGGGGATGCAGAGCGTGATGATGATCATCGGGGCCGGGATCGTCCTCGCGCTCGTCGATCCGCGGCTGACGCTCTACGCGGGGGTGTCGCTGCCGTTGATCGGGTTCGTCGCCTACCGCTTCGGACATCTCGTTTCACCCATCTCCCGCCGGGTGCAGGCGCGGAAGGGCGACGTGACCGAGGCCGCGGACGAGGCCGTCGTCGGGATCGAGATGGTGCAGGCGTTCGGTCGCGAGAACGACATTCGCGAGCGGTTCGGCGATCGGGCCGAGGGCGTCCGCGCGGCCGCGCTCGACCAGGCCGGCGTCGAGGCGCAGCACGTTCCGGGCCTCTACTACCTCCCCGCCCTCTCGATCGCCGCGGTCGTCTTCTTCGGCGGCCGCGCCGTGATCGACGGCCAGATCACGCTCGGCCAGTTCGTGCTCTTCGAGACGCTGCTGCTGCAGCTCGTCTGGCCGCTCGAGGCGATCGGCTGGATCCTCGACCTCGCGCAGCGGGCCCTCGCCTCGGCCGGCCGCAGCTTCGGCTGGCTCGACGGGATCGAGCCGCTGCCCGAGCCGACGAGCCCGCGTCGTCTTCCGACGGGCCAGCTCGGACTCCGCTTCGAGAACGTGAGCTTCGCGTACGGCGGCGAGGTGGACGTGCTGCACGACCTCGACCTCGTGGTCGAGCCGGGCGAGATCCTCGCCGTCTGCGGGTCGACGGGCTCCGGCAAGACGTCGCTGCTCAATCTGCTGCCACGCTTCTACGACCCGACCGGCGGAAGCGTGCTCGTCGGCGGCATCGACACGCGCGACCTTCCCATCGCGGAGCTGCGGGGGGACGTCGCCCTCGTCACGCAGCGGCCCGTGCTCTTCTCGGTGCCGCTGCGCGAGAACCTCACCGCGGGTCGCGAGGATGCGGACTGGGAGGACGTGCTCGCGGCCTGTGAGGCGGCCGGCGTCGACGCGTTCGGGCCGAGCCTCCCCGAGGGCTACGACACCCTGATCGGCGAGCGCGGCATCAACCTCTCGGGCGGCCAGCGCCAGAGGGTCGCGCTCGCGCGGGCGCTCGTCACCCGCGCGCGCGTCGTCGTGCTCGACGACCCGCTCTCGGCGGTCGACACGCTCACCGAGCGTCGGCTCGTCGCCCGCCTACGCCCTGCGCTTGCCGGCCGGACCGTGCTCGTCGCCACGCAGCGCCTCTCGACGGTGGCGATCGCCGACCGCGCGGTCGTCCTGTCCGACGGGCGGATCGTCGAGTCGGGGAAGCCGGCAGAGCTGCTGCGCGCCGGCGGCGAGTTCGCGAGGCTGTTCGGGGACGAAGTGATCGCTGCGTGAGGCGCCTCTGGAAGTACATGGAGGGCCGCAAGCGGTTCGCCGCGCTGATGGTGCTCGTCGGCGCGGGCAACGCTGCCGCGCTGACCGGGGGCTGGCTGCTCTTCCGCAACGCGATCGACAAGGGGATCGTCCCCGCCAGCAAGGGCGTCCCTGGTGCTGAACACCACCTCACGATCATCGTCATCCTCTATCTGGGCGTCGCGGCGGCCGGCTGGCTCCTGCAGGCGAAGCTCATCCGCGGGCTCGCGACGATCGGTCAGGCGATCGTGATCGGCCTGCGGCGCGACCTCTTCGACCACCTCACCGGCCTCTCGCTCCGCTACTTCTCGCAGCAGAAGGCCGGCTGGATCATCGCGCGGCTGACGAGCGACGTCGACGCGGTCTCGGACGTCCTGTCGCAGGGGATGCCGACCCTCGTCTCCAACGTCCTCCTCCTGCCGGCGGCGGTGATCGCGCTCCTCATCGCCGACTGGCGCCTCGGGCTCATCGCCTTCGTCGTCCTGCCGCCGACCCTGATCCTCTCGCGGTGGTTCCAGCGCGTCTCGCACGCGGCGAACGTCGAGCAGCGGAACCGGATCGCCTCCGTCACGGCGCAGATCGCCGAGTCGGTGGCCGGGATGGCGGTCGTGCAGGCGTTCAACCGCGAGCGTCGCTTCCAGGCCGAGTTCGACGCCCTCAACGACGCGAACCGGACGCAGGCGACCTACGTCCAGAAGATCTTCTCGGTCTTCTTTCCGTCGATCGAGTTCCTCGGCGTGTTCGCGATGGGCACGGTCATCTACTTCGGCTCGAACCTGTACGAGGACGGGACGCTCACGATCGGGACGCTGTTCACGGCGATGTACCTCCTGCAGCTCGTGTTCCAACCGTTGCAGGAGCTCTCCGACGTCTACGGGCAGCTCCAGTCGGCGAGCGCGGCGATGGTGAAGATCGCGAGCATCCTCGACGAGGAGTCGGAGATCTACGACCGGCCCGGGACTGATCCGCTGCCGCGCCTCGAAGGCGATCTCGACATCGACTCCGTGGTCTTCGCCTACGGCAAGGATCCGGTTCTGCACGGGGTCTCGTTCCACCTCGCGCCCGGCGCCTGCTTCGCGCTGGTCGGGGAGTCGGGCCATGGCAAGTCGACGCTCGCCCGACTGATCGGCCGCCACTACGACCCCGGCGAGGGCGCGATCCGCGTCGACGGGCACGACTTGCGCGACGTCCAGCTCCGCTCGTACCGGCGCCAGCTCGGCGTCGTGCTGCAGGATCCGTTCCTCTTCAGCGGCACCATTGCCTCGAACATCCGCTTCGCAAAGCCCGACGCGACGGACGAGGAGGTCGCCGCGACAGCGGCCGCGGTGGGAGTCGACCGGGTGGCGGCGCGGCTCTCGGGCGGCCTCGACCACGAGGTGCGCGAGGGCGGTGCGGGCCTGTCGGCCGGCGAGCGCCAGCTCATCTCGATCGCGCGCGCGCTGCTCGCCGATCCGCGCATCCTCGTCCTCGACGAGGCGACCTCGAACATCGACCGCCCAACGGAGGTGCTGATCGAACAGGCACTCGACCGGCTGCTCAGGGGCCGCACCTCGATCATCATCGCCCACCGCCTCTCGACCGTCCGGCGCGCCGACGAGATCCTCGTCGTCGAGAACGGACAGATCATCCAGCGCGGCAGCGAGCGCGAGCTGCTCGCGGTCGACGGCCCGTTCCGCCGCCTTGCGCACGCGCTCGAGGGCGGCGAGCAGGAGCTCGCAGCCGCGGGCTAGGACCGCTCGAGGACGCGCAGGGCGACCTCGACCACGTACGGGTCGAACTGGCTCCCAGCCGCATCGGCAAGCCTGCGCATTGCCTCGGGGTGGCTGAGCCGGCGGCGGTACGGCCGGTCGGTCGTCATCGCGTGATACGCGTCGCAGACGAAGATGATGCGTGACTCGAGCGGGATGTCCTCGCCGGCGAGGCCGTCGGGGTAACCGCCGCCGTCCCAGCGCTCGTGACAGTGGCGGACGATCGGGCGCACGACCTGAAGCCGGTCGATCGGCGCGATGATCCGCTCGCCGAGCTCCGGATGGGTCTCGACGAGCTTCCGCTCGACGGCGGTCAGGCGCCCCGGCTTCGAGAGCACGTCGCTCGGGATGCCGATCTTGCCGATGTCGTGGAGCAGCGCACCGAGCTCGAGACACTTCAGCGCCCGCTCGTCGAGGCCGAGCTCGCGGCCGACGCGAAGGGAGAGATCCGTGATCCAGCGCGCATGCGTGGACGTGTACTCGTCGTTCGCCTCGAGCGCGTTGGCGAGCGCCTCGACGGTGGACACGAACGTCCGCTCGAGCCCCTCGTAGCTCGAGGCGTTGGCGATCGCGAGCCGCGCCTGCTGCGCGAGGCCGGCGAGCAGCGCGAGCTCGCGCTCCCCGAAGTCGTCCCGCTCGACCAACGCGACAAGGCAACCAGCGCGGTCGTCGACACTGAACGGCGCGACTGCGTAACGACCACCCGGGACAGGCGCCTCTCGCCCGATCGCCGGTTCGTACTCCCTGGGCTCGGCGATGTACGGGTCGCGGTCGACGTCGAGAAGCGCGAGCGGCAGCGGCCGCGAGGCGAGCGCGGCGGCCGTCTCCGGTGAGTGCCCGTGCGCGCCGTGCAGACGAAGCTCGCCCTCGATCTCGAGGTAGAAGGACGTGTTGCTGCTGCCGAGGATCTCTGCGGACAGCTCGGTAACGCGCGCCGCGATGTCCTCGAGGTCGACGAGGGTTGCAAGCTCGCGACCGAACTCGAGCAGCGAGGTCGCGCTCTCGGCCTCGCGGCGCGCCGACTCGTACAGGCTCGCGTTCTCGACGGCGACCGCCGCATGACCCGCGAGCACCTCGAGCAGCCGGACGTCGTCCTCGTCGAACTGGTTCAGCCCGAGCTTGGAGACGACGATCACGCCGACGACGCGGCTCCCGTAGCGCAGCGGCACGGCGAGGAGCGACTCCTCGATCGGGTCGGTGCCCTTGATCAACTGCCCGAACTCGCAGTTCGCGGCGTCGGCGACGGTGATCGACTCGCCGAGCTCGGCGCAGCGGCCGGTGACTCCCTCGCCGACGCGCTTGCGGAGTATGTCGAGCGAGACGGAGTCCATGCCCGACGTGAGGTCGCCGAGGAAGGCGACCGGAATGAGCTCGTCGCCGTCCGCCACGAAGACGCGGCAGTTGTGGTAATCGACGAGCGACCGGAGCTCCGCGGCGATCGCGTCGCCGATCTCCCGCACGTCGTTCAGCCTGTTCAGCCGTCCGGTCAGGGTCTGCAGCATCTTCAGGTGCGCGATCGAACGCACGTCACGCTCGACGCCCGGCGCGTTCGGCCGCCTCGCGCCCGCCTCGTCGTAGAGGACGACCTGGTTCTTACCGTGCGCCTTCGCGGTCATCATCGCCGCTTCGGCGCACGCCGCGAGCTCGCGCGGGTTCATGCCGTGCTCCGGCCCGAGGGCAAGCCCGACGGAAACGGTCATCCGGCCGATTCCCGGGAAGTCGACCTCCGCCAGCCGGCTCTGCACCCGGTCGGCGACACTCACTGCGTTCTCGCCTCCGCAGCCGTCCATGACGACCGCGAACTCCTCGCCGCCGAGCCGGCAGATGACGTCCTCCGGCCGCACGATCGCGCGCAGCGCCTCGGCGAGGAACCGGAGCAGCTCGTCACCGACGGCGTGGCCGTGGACGTCGTTGACGCGCTTGAAGTCGTCGATGTCGAGCATGAGCACGGCGAGCGGCAGGTGGGTGCGGCTCGCGTCCTGCAGCGACTGCCGCAGCCGCTCGTAGAAGACGCTGTGGTTGAAGAGGCCGGTGAGCGAGTCGGTGCGGGCCTGATGCTCGAGGCGCGCGCGGATCTCGGCGTTGTCGAGCGCGAGCGCGGCCGCGTCGCCGAAGCGCTTCGCAATCTCGAACTCGGTCTCGCTGAACGCAACGGCATCGCCCTCGCGGTAGATGTTGAGCGCGCCCTTGATCTGGCCGCGAGCGATAAGGGGGACGCAGATCAAGGCCTCGGGCTCCATGGGTGTTCCCGGCACCGTGCGCACGCGCGGGTCGAGATGCGCCTGGTTGCTGCACACCGCCTCGCGATGCCGCGCCGCCCAGCCGGTGATGCCCTCGGAGAAGCTGATCGTCGTGCTCATGATCTCGTCCGCGTACACGTCCCGGACGAGCACCGGCTTGAGGACGAGCTTCGTCTCGTCGGCCTCGTAGATCGTGAGCGTGTCGAGCGACGGGATCAGGTCACCCACGGTGTCAGCGATGCGCACGAGGAGGGCGTCGAGGCTCTGTTCCGCGAGCACCTCGTGGAACACGTCCGCGAGCCGCCGGTACGACTCGACGAGGGTTGGATCGCCGGGTTGGCCGTCGTCGTCCAGAAGCCGGAGATGGCTGGGCCGGACTACCACCGATCCCCCGATCGATCGCAGTTCAGATGCACTTCGAAGCTCCCGGAAGTCGACCGCAGAAGACGCACGAAGCATCGGTGCGAGAGAGCGGCCACGAATCCCTCGTGCGGGTGAACGCAATCCCGCTTCCGTAATCCCGCTCCCGCAGACGCCGCGAAGCGGGTTCCTTATCTCAGCGAGCGGGTGCGGAGCACCCGCGAGCTAGCTAGTCGCCCCAGTCGAAGTCGCGCGCGCCGCCGTTCCCCCAGAACGCGGACTCTTCGATCGCGGGCGCGGCAGCCTCAGTCGTTTCGGCCGTGACCTCTTCAAGCGGCTCCTCGCCCGGCCAGACCGTGACGTCCTCGAGGCTCGCGTCGCTGAAGTCCGGATCGACGCCGTCCATCGTCTCTTCGATTCGCGCCTGCTCCTCGCTCTTGAACAGCGGATGGTTCTCGAACGGATCCCCGTCCTCCTTGTAGTGCTCGATCGGCATCGAGCCGCCGAGCTGCGCGTTCCGCTCCTTCAGATCGAGGTGCTCCTTGATGACCTGCGCGAAAATAGACGGTGTCTCTACCGGCATTAGGCGTCCTCCCGTGGGGTCGTGCTCGTCGTCCGCGCGGATTGTAACCCGGATCGCCGCGGTTTTCCGTTTGGAGAGTGTCAAAAGACGGCCTGCTCGGCCCTCTCGACCCGGTCCTTGCCGGCTCGTTTGGCCCGGTAGAGCGCGCCGTCGGCGGCGGCGAGCAGCTGCTCGGCGTTCGTCTCCCCCACATGCTCGGCGACGCCGAAGCTCGCGGTCACGTGGCGGGCGGGCAGGCCCGGAATGCTGCGCTCCGCCAGCCGCGCGCGGACGCGCTCGGCGAGCCGCGCCGCACCATCCTCGTCGGCTCCGGGCAGCAGGACGAGGAACTCCTCCCCGCCCCAGCGGCCCGCGACATCGGACTCGCGGAGGGTTTCGCGCAGCACCTCGGCGAAGACGCGCAGGACCGCGTCCCCGACAGCGTGGCCGTGCTCGTCGTTCACGTCCTTGAACCCGTCGAGGTCGGCGAGGACGACGGAGAGCGGCGTTTCCAGGCGCGCGGCGCGCGCCGCCTCCGCGTGCAGCGCCTCGTTGGCCGCCCGGCGGTTCGCGAGTCCGGTGAGCCCGTCGACGAGGGCCTGCCGCTCGACCAGGCCGTGCAGGCGGGCGTTTTCGAGCGCGACCACCGCGTGCGCGGCGAACGACGCCGCGTTCATCTGCTGCTCCTTGCTGAACGAATCGCCGACGAGCTCGAGGGTCCCGAAGCGTTCGCCCGAGGCGGTGAGGGGAAGGATCAGACGCTCACCCTCGCCGGCGGCATCGCCGCTGGCCACGACGGAACCGTCGGCTGTCACGATCCGGCTGCCGCGCGCGGACGTCGCCTCGGCGGCGGCCGCCGCGACGATGCGGAGCAGCTGCTTCGAGTCGTGCGTCGCCGCGAGCGCCTCCCCGAAACGCGTGAGAGACTCGCGCGCGCGTCCGCGTTCGGTCTCGAGCTCGGCCAGCCGTGCCCCAAGCTGCGCGGCCATGTCGTTGAGCGCGGCGGCGAGCTCCGCGAACTCGTCGCGCCCACGAACCGGCACCCGCTCGTGGAGGCTCCCACGCGCGATTCCGCGGGCCGCCGTTGCGAAGCGGCCGAGGTGGCGGGTGATCGCCCGTCCCTGGAGGTACGCGACGACGCCGACGAGCGCCAGGCAGGCGAGCAGCCCGGCGAGCAGACGGTTCCGGGTCCGCGCGTCGGCGGCCTCGATCATGGAGTTCCGGGTCAGGACGGCGAGCCGGACCGCCGGAGCTCTCGGTAGGACCGGCGCGGCAAACGCGCGATAACGCGAGCCCGCGACGTCGAGGGTCGCGCTGCGACCGGCCGCGAGAGGGACACGCCCGTGCAGCTGCGGCGAGGACGCCGCAATCCGCGACCCGTGGAGCAGGACGAGAACGTCGCCCGCGGCGAAGGCCGCATCTCGCCGGAGGTGGTCGACCAGCCTGCCGTCGAGCGGGACGGTCGCCACCACCTCGCCCAGGTGGCGTGTGCCGGAGACGACATCGACCGGGAAGCGGGCAGCGAGCCGCGGCGTGGAGCCCACGCGCAAGCCGCGGCTGCCGAGGACGTAGAGGGACGGCCGGCCGACGAAGATCCGCTGCAGGCTCCGGCGGTCACGCTGCGTGAGCGCGCGCTGCAGCGGCCGGGAGCGCGCGAGCTGCTGCGCCTGCGCCTGCGCGCGATCCGCCTGCTCCGCGTAGAGCGCGAGCGCGGCCCGTAGCCCCGCCTCCTGCCGGAGAGTGACCTGGTGCGACTCACCTGCTCCGGCGACGGTGCTGAACCCCCAGTAGGTGGCCGCCAGCGGGACGAGCGAGAGCAAGACGAAGTACGCCACGAGCTTGAGCTTGAAGCTGCTCAGCCAGCCCCTTTCCGGTCTCAAGCGATCCCTCCCTCCTGCCGATACCCTCTGGGAAGTTGTCGGCGGGAGGGGGGGACAACATGAGCGTGAAGGAGCGCGTGATCGCCGGGCTGTTGCTCGCGGTGGCCGTGGCGGGCGGCGCCCTGATCCCTCGCCTGCTCACGTCCCCGGCCACCCCGCTCGGGATCGCCTTCGGACCAGGTCCCGGCCCAAGCGTCGTTCAGGCGCCGAGGATCACCGAGGCGCGCGACCGCGCGGCTTCCCGTCGTGCGACCCCACCGCCCTCGCGAACAGCCACCGCTCCAACCGCCTCGCCGACGCCGGCAGCCGCACGGCCGACCCCGGCGCCGGCCGCGAGTACCGCAAACCCGAAACACGCACCCACGCCTCCGCCGACGCCGACGACGACCGCGCCTACTCCGACTCCTCCTCCGACGACCACGACGACTCCGGCCCCGACGCAGGCGCCGGCGGTTTCGCCTCCGTCACCCCATCCGCCTCCGCAGCCCGGCGGTGCAACCGCGCCCACACCGACCGGACAACAGACCTCGGGGCACTGGCAGAGGCACCGGGGACACGCGGGCTGGCGGCCCCCCGTACACTGGCCACCCTCGCCTCGCGGACACCTCGGCGGGCCGAACGTCCCGCAGAGACGGCGCAATCCCGGGCACGATCTGCCAGGATCAGGGCATGGCACGCAGCCGCCGCAAGCTCCGTCCTTCCCCGTGGGCCATCACCATCGTGGCGTGGGACATCTGGCGCCGCCTCCCACCGGCGCAACGCCGGCAGCTCGTCATACTCGCCCGCAGGCACGGACCCAGGCTGGCAAGTCGTGCGGCCAAGGTCGCCACGGGCCGCCGCCACAAGTAGCGCAGGGCCACGGCCATCACGGACGCGGCTGGCGCTAGACGCCGAGCGCGGCGCGGACGATGCGGTCCTGCTCGCGGAGGTGCGCGGTCGGATACCCCTCACTCGGGCTTGCGCGCCACGTGCGCCCGACGTAGACGAGCAGCACGCCGTCGGGCTTCGTCTCCTCCAGCCGGTGCCGAATCGCCCGCCACGCGCCCATGTTCTGCGGCTCCTCCTGCGCCCACACGACCTCGCGCAGGTGCGGGTAGCCGGCGACCAGGGCTCGCACCCGCTCGGTCGGGAACGGGTAAAGCTGCTCGATCCGTGCGACCGCGACGCCTGCTGCACTCGCGCGCTGCTCGTGGCCGGAGATGTCGTAGTAGACCTTCCCCTGGCAGATGACGAGCCGCTCGACGTGCTCGCGGTCGGGATCCGGATCGTCGAGCACGGGCCGGAACTCGCCGTCCGCCAGATCCTCGAGCGTCGAGCCCGCCTGCTTCAGCCGCAGCAGCCCCTTCGGGGTCATGACGACGAGCGGCCGCGCCGTCGCGTCCAGCGCCTGCCGGCGCAGGAGATGGAAGTACTGGCCCGACGTCGTGCAGTTCGCGATGCGCAGGTTCTCCTGCGCCCCGAGCTGGAGGAAGCGCTCGAGGCGGGCGCTCGAGTGCTCGGGCCCGTTGCCCTCGTAGCCGTGGGGTAGAAGCAGCGTGAGACGCGTCGACTCCCTCCACTTCGAGAGGCCGGCGGCGATGAACTGGTCGATGATGATCTGCGCGCCGTTGACGAAGTCCCCGAACTGGGCCTCCCAGAGCACGAGCGCCTCCGGAGCAGCCGCGGCATAGCCGTACTCGAAGCCGACGCACGCGTACTCCGACAGCGGCGAGTTGTAGATCTCGAAGGCTGCGCCGGCGTCGTCGAGATGCTGCAGCGGCGTGAACGTCGCTCCCGTCTCCGCGTCGTGGAGGACGTCGTGCCGGTGGGAGAACGTGCCGCGCTCCGTGTCCTGGCCGGTGAGCCGGATCGGGATCCCCTCGACGAGGAGCGAGGCGAAGGCGAGCGCCTCGGCCTGCCCCCAGTCGATCCCGCCCTCGGCGAGCGCCTCGCGGCGCCGTTCGAGCTGGCGCATCAGCTTCGCGTTGGGCAAGAAGCCGTCGGGCACCCGCAGCAGCTGCTCGTTCAACTCGCGCAGCCGGTCGGCGGCCACGGCCGTGACCACCTCATCGCCCGTCGCCGCCGGGACATGTGTGTCGCTGCGTTGCAGCGGCTCGCCCTGGCCGAAGGTCTGCTTGAGGGCCTCGTGCGCCCGGCGCAGCTCGCTGACGACCTCCTCCTCGAGCTCGTCCGCCTCCTCCTGCGTGAGGTCGCCCTCGGCGACCAGGAGCGCCGCGAACTCTTCGCGGACCGTCGGATGTGTGGCAATCGCGCCGGAGAGCATCGGCTGCGTGTACGCGGCCTCGTCCTGCTCGTTGTGACCGTGTCTGCGGTAGCCGACGAGGTCGACGACGACGTCGTGGCCGAAGCGTTCCCGGTAGGCGAGCGCGAGCCGGATCGAGGCGAGCGCCGCCTCGGGGTCGTCGGCGTTGACGTGCACGATCGGGATGTCGAAGCCCTTCGCGAGGTCGCTCGAGTAGCGGGTCGAGCGGCCGCTCTCGGGGTCGGTCGTGAAGCCGACCTGGTTGTTCGCGATCACGTGGAGGGTGCCGCCGGTCGAGTAGCCTGCGAGCGCCTCGAGGTTGAGCGTCTCGGCGACGCTCCCCTGGCCCGCGAACGACGCGTCGCCGTGGATGAGGATGGGCAGAGCGACGCTCGGGTCGTGGAAGCCCTGCCGCGACGAGCGGTCGGTCTGCTCCGCGCGGGCGCGTCCCTCGACGACGGGGTCGACCGCCTCGAGGTGGCTCGGGTTGGAGACGAGCGTGATCGTGATGTCGCCGGTCGGCGTCGAGCGTGTTCCCTGCGCGCCGAGGTGGTACTTGACGTCGCCGCTGCCTCCCTCCTCGCTCGAGACGACGGCCTCGATCGTCCGCTCGCCCTCGAACTCGCGCAGGATCGTTTCGTACGGCCGGCCGACGACGTGCGCGAGGACGTTGAGCCGGCCCCGATGGGCCATTCCGAGCACCACCTCGTGGGCGCCGTCGGATGCGGCGAGCTCGACCGCCTCGTCGAGCATCGGGATCATCACGTCGAGACCCTCGACGGAGAACTGCTTCTGCCCGAGGAAGGCGCGCCGCAGGTAGCGCTCCATCCCCTCGACCTGGCTGAGACGCTTGAGGAGCCGCACCCGCTCGTCGCGCGAGAGCGGGCGCCGGTAGCGGCCGGACTCGATCGCCTGCCGCAGCCAGACGCGCTCCTCGTGGTCGGAGATGTGCTCGATCTCGTAGGCGATCGTGCCGGTGTACGTCTCCCGGAGCCGCGGCAGCGCATCCGCGAGCGTCTCGCCCCCGACGTGAAGGCGCAGCAGCCGTGCCGGGATGCGGGCCTGCAGCTCCGGCGTCAGCGTCGGGACGAGCCGTTCCGGCTCGAGCGCCGGGTCACCGGGCGGCTCCGAGCCGAGCGGGTCGAGGTGCCCCGCGAGGTGGCCGTGCATCCGGAACGCCTTGACGAGCGCCATCGCCGCCGCGACGCCGCCGAGAAGCTCTTTGTCCTCCTCGGCCACCGAGGGAGCCGGTGCGGGCGGGGGCGCCGGCGTGTCGGGCACGGATGGCGCAGCATGTCCCTCACCGTCACCGTCCGCGGCTGCGAGCTCGAGGAGCCGCGCGAGGCCCGGCTGCCGTTGCAGCAGGACCTCGGGCTCGCTCTCGAAGAGGTCGCGCCACTCCTCCGGCACGGCGCCGGGGTTGTCGAGGTACTGCTCGAGGAGCAGTGCGGCGTAGCCCGTGTTCAGCCCGTCGACATCGGGACGTTCCATATCCGGTTCCGTTGTAGCAGCGGGCCGCCGCTACCAGAGCGGCTTGCTGAGGGCCACCGCGATCGTGAGCCCGAAGAAGAGGCAGACGGCGCAGATGAGCACGGCGGCGAACTGCAGGCGCCCCTTTCCGTTCCCCATTCCGGACGCGACGAGCGCGAGGGCGAGCGACGGGACGATGAGGCGGAGCGGATGCCAGGCGAGCCCGATGAGACTCATGAAGATCGCGATCGCGGAGAGGTAGCCGGCGACCGTCTGCGACGTCCGCTTGCCCCCGCTCTCACCGGCGATCTGGCCTTCCGCGCTCAACGGTCGGCGATCCTACCCGCGCGCGCGGCAGCGGCGCGCTCCGTGCGCGCGTAGACCCGGGCCGGGCCCCCGTGTGGCCGCAGCGGGCGACGGCGCGACGAGCGGCGCAGGCGGTCGTGGCTCGGCGGCGGCGAGTCGGGCAGCACCCGGACTCCGGCCGGGCCTCCGCGTCCCCGCGGCTCCGCCTTGATCGCGTACCAGACCACGTAGCAGAGGTAGGCAATGGGGATCTTGAGGACCACCATGATGAAGATGAGCTCCCAGAACGTGTCCGGCCCCTTCACTGCCTCTGAGTCTACCCCCGGCTGCGGCCTTGAACCCGGCCGCGCTCCCGGGCTCAGGCGGAAGCGGCCCAGGCGTTCAGCGCCTCGACGACGTGGCGCACTCGCCGGCCGGCCTCGGTCAGCCGGTACTCGACACGCGGCGGGCGCGTGTCGAAGACGTGGCGCTCGAGGATCCCGGCGTCCTCGAGGTCCAAGAGGCGCGCCGCGAGCGTGCGCGGCGGGATGCCCTCGAGCGTCTGCTTGAACTCGTTGAAGCGGACGGCGCCCGCCTCGGCGGCGGCCCACAGGATGGCCAGCGCCCAGCGCCGCCCGAGGAGGTCTGCCGCGCGGGCGACCTCCTCGGGCAGGGGCCGGCACTGGTTACACCGCATGGAGACTCGGCTTTGCCTTCGGCTCGAGCGCGAGCCCGAGCACCTCGCCGAGCGTCATCACCGGATGGAAGCTCACCGCCTCGCGCACGTCCTCGGGCACGTCGTCGAGGTCGGCCCGGTTCCGCTCCGGGATGATCACGTCGGTCAGACCCGCCGCGTGTGCGGCGAGCGCCTTCTGCTTCAGTCCACCGATCGGCAGCACGCGGCCCTGCAGCGTCACCTCGCCGGTCATCCCGACGGTGTGCTTGACGGGCCGCTCCGTCAGGAGCGACGCGAGCGCGGTCGTCATCGTGATTCCGGCGCTCGGCCCGTCCTTCGGGATCGCGCCCGCGGGGACGTGCACGTGGAACGACCGGTCCTTGAACGCGTCGTGGTCGATCCCGAGTTCCTCGGAGTGCGACTGGACGTAGGAGAGCGCGATGCGCGCCGACTCCTTCATCACGTCGCCGAGCTGGCCGGTGAGGACGAGCTCACCCCCGCCCTCCATCGAGGTCGCCTCGACGAAGAGGACGTCGCCGCCGGTACCGGTCACGGCGAGGCCGGTCGCGACACCGGGAACCGCCGTCCGGTCCGCCGCCTCCTGGAAGAACTTCTGGCGGCCGAGCGCGTCCCGCACGACGTCGACGCCGACCTCGAGCGGCGCCTCGACCTCGCCGGCGGCGATGCGGGTCGCAGTCTTGCGCAGCACGGTGCCGAGCTCGCGCTCGAGCTGCCGGACACCGGCCTCGCGCGTGTACTCGGAGACGACGAGCTGGAGCGTCTCGTCGGAGACCGAGACCTCGTCCTCGCGCAGCCCGTTTCGCTCGACCTGCCGCGGCCAAAGGTAACCACGCGCGATCGCGGTCTTCTCGTCGACCGTGTAGCCGTCGAAGCGGATGACCTCCATCCGGTCGAGCAGCGGACCGGGGATCGTGTCGGCGACGTTCGCGGTCGCGATGAAGAAGACCTCCGAGAGGTCGAGCTCGACGTCGAGGTAGTGGTCGCGGAACGAGTGGTTCTGCGCGGGGTCGAGCACCTCGAGCAGCGCCGCGGACGGGTCTCCGCGCCAATCGGCGCCGACCTTGTCCACCTCGTCGAGGAGGATGACCGGGTTCATCGTCTTCGCGTCGCGGAGCGCACGGACGAGCCGTCCCGGGAGCGCGCCGATGTACGTGCGCCGATGGCCGCGGATCTCGGCCTCGTCGCGGATCCCGCCGAGCGACATCCGCACGAACTCGCGGTTGAGCGCGCGCGCGACCGACTCGCCGATCGACGTCTTGCCGGTCCCGGGCGGGCCGATCAGGGTCAGGATCGCGCCGCTCTTCTGGTCGTTCGCGATCCCGCGGTCCTGACGGAGCTTGCGCACCGCGAGGTACTCGACGATGCGGTCCTTGACGTCCTCGAGGCCGGCGTGGTCGGCGTCGAGCACTTCTCGGGCGCCCCGGGGGTCGAGCGTCTCGTCGCTCCGCTCCGACCACGGGACGGCGATGAGCCAGTCGAGGTACGTGCGGATCATCGAGGCCTCGCCGCTCGCGTCGCCCATCGTCTCGAGACGCCGGAGCTCGCGCTCGGCCTGTGCCCGCACGTCCTCGGGCATCCCGGCCTCGTCGATCTTGGTGCGGTACTCGTCGACGACCGAGCCCTCGTCCTCGCCGAGCTCCTTGCGGATCGAGTTCATTTGCTGGCGGAGGAACCACTCGCGCTGCTGCTTCTGCGCGCCCTCCTCGACGTCGTCGCGGATGCGGGCCCGCACCTGCAGCTCGGCGAGCCGCTCGCGCTGCAGCTCGAGAGCGAGCTTCAGGCGCTCGACGACGTCGACCGTCTCGAGCAGCTCGACGCGCTGGGCGAAGCTGATGTCGGGCGCGTAGGCGCAGGTGTCGGCGAGCGCGCCGGCCTCGCTGATGGCACGCAGAAACTCGCGGATGCGGTCGTCGGCGCCACGCAGGTCGAGGATCTCCTCGACGACGGCGCGGTACTCGCGCTCGAGCTCGCGCGTCTGCACGGGCGGCGGATTCTCGTCCTCACGCTCCTCGACCTCCGCGCGAAGCCGCCCCAGCGCGTCGGAGTGGGCAGCGCCGACGACGCCGCGGTGCAGGCCTGCGAGGCTGACGGCGTGGCCGCCGCCGCGGATGCGGACGTGGTCGGTGACCTCGGCGACGGTGCCGACGCCGGCGTACTCGTTCTCGTGCCGCGGAACGAGCACGACACGGTCCTCGTCCCCGACGTCGACGGTGAGGGTGACGTTCATGCCCGGGAAGACAACGGTGTCTTCCAGCGGGACGAGCAGCAGATCGGTCACGGCGGATTCACTCTCCAAGCTGTAGTAGGTACCGAAATTGTACCTACTAGTTCATTGCGGCCGCAAGGATGGTGCACGCCGCGCGAACCAGTGTCTCCAACGGCAACGTCGGCACCGGCCGTTCGAGAGCCTGCTCCGGCAGAAGCGGCACGTGGACGAAGCCGCCGGCGACCGCAGGCCGCTCCGCGAGAGCACGCATGAGGACGTAGAAGACGTGGTTGCAGAGGTAGCCGCCCGCATCGCGGGAGGCCGCTGCCGGGATCTCCTCCGCACGGAGCGCATCGACTATCGCGTCCACCGGCAGGGAGGAGCGGTAGGCGACCGGCCCGTCCGCGGCGATCTCGACGCGGCGCGTCTCGCCCTCCTCGTCGCAGCCGTCGTCGAAGTTGAGGGCGAAGCGCTCCACCTCGACCTGTGCGCGTCCGTCCGCCTGGCCGAAGCAGACGACGAGCTCCGGCCGCTCCCGCTCGAGCGCGCTCACGAGCTCGTCCGCCGCGCGCGCCCACACCACCGGCAGCACCGCGGAGGCGAGCTCGCACCCGGCCGGCGGCTCGGCCGCGAGCGCCTCCACGAGTTGCTGCGACGCGTTGACGTCTGCGCCGCCGAACGGCTCGAAGCCGGCGACGAGCACGCGTCTCATGCGACCTCGTCCTCGAGCCCCGCAGCCGTGAGAGCCGCCTCGAGGTGCGGGTGCTCCTCGACGCGCACGACCCGGCCGTCCCGCATGTAGACGACGGCGGCCCAGCGGCCGAGGAGGTACGAGCGCCGGCTCTGCAACGGGCGCTCGTCCGACGGATCGAGCTCGATCCGCGAGAAGCGCATGCTGACGGCGACATGGTCGCCGAGGCCGATGGCCCGGTCGACGACCACGTGATAGTCCTCGGCGACGCGCTCGGCCACCAGCTCGAGGACGCGGTCGCGGCTCACGACGATCGCCTCCGACTCGCCGGCGGCCACCCACTCGACGTCCGGGTCGAGCAGGAGCTCCATTGCCGCGAGGTCGCCGGCGATGAAGGCGTGGTAACCGCGAAGCAGGAGATCGGCGCTTTCGGCGCTCTCGTGGCTCATGGAGCCGAGTCTAGGCGGCCGGCGACGTCGTCTACACTGGGTCGTCCCAGGGGCCCATAGCTCAGCTGGGAGAGCGTCGCGCTGGCAGCGCGAAGGTCGCCGGTTCGAGCCCGGCTGGGTCCACTCGCGGTGGGTGTGGAACCTGAAGAGTGGCGGACGCCCTCGCGGCAGCTGCTGACGTTGCGCCGGTTGGAGATCGGGGTGCCCGCGTTGCTGGCCGCCGCCGCGCTCGTGGTTGCCGGTGAGGTCTCCGGATTCACTGCGGCGTACGGCCTCGCGGTCGTGCCGCTCGTCCTCGGAGCGATCGCGTGGCGCTTCGGTGGCCGCCGCTTCGGCTCCTGGGGTTACGCCGAGCGGGAAGACGACCTGCTCGTCCGGCGCGGCGTGATGTTCTCCCGCCTGTCGGTCGTCCCGTACGGCCGGATGCAGTTCATAGACGTGACCGCCGGCCCGCTCGAGCGCGCCTTCGGCCTCGCGACCGTTCGCCTGCACACGGCGGCGGCGGCCACGGACGCGCGCATCCCCGGGCTCGAGCGCGAGGAAGCGGCGCGCCTCCGCGACAGACTGGCCGAGCTCGGCGAGGCGCAGGCGGCCGGCCTGTGAGCACGAGAATGCCGGAGGGCTGGCAGCGCCTCCATCCATTCTCGCCCGTGGTGCGAGGCGGACGTGCGACGACCGCCGTCTTCTTCGTCCTCATCCTGATCGCCTTCGGTGGCGACTCGCTGGGTCGCGAGGCGCCCCAGCTGGGCGTCGTCGCCGTGATCGTGCTCGCCGGTGTCGTCTCCTGGCTCGTCACGCGGTGGCGGATCGAGGACGACGACCTGCGGATCGAGACCGGGCTGCTGCGGCGGCAGTCGCTGCGATTCCCGCTGGCGCAGGTGCAGGCGATCGACGTCGTCCGGCCCGGGCTCGCGCGGCTGTTTCGCGTCGCCGAGCTGCGGCTGCGGATGGCCGGGTCGAGCGGCGGGACCGCGCGGCTCGCCTACGTGGCCGAGCACGAGGTCGAGCCGCTGCGCGACCAGCTGCTGGCCCTGGCCCGGGGCGCGCGCCACGAGGAGGCCGCCGCCCAGGTCCCGGTGGCCCGGCCGGAACCTGCCGCGCCGCTCGAGCACGTCGTGGCGACCGTGCCGACCGGGCCGCTCGTCGCGTCGATCCTGCTCGAGAACTGGTGGCTCGTCGTGGTCCTGGTCGGCCTGGCCGTCGGCTTCGCAGTCTCACCGCACGCCGTGGCCGGGGGCCTCGGCGGCGGCGGTTTCATCTGGGCGCTCGCCATGGTGACGTTCATCTGGCGCCGCTTCAACCAGCAGTACCGGCTGACCGTCGCGGAAGGGCCTGACGGCCTCCACCTACGAGGCGGGCTGGTCGCGTTGACGGCGGAGGTGATCAGGCCGGGTCGAGTGCAGGCCGTGCGGCTGGTCGAGCCGCTCCTGTGGCGACCGCTCGGCTGGTCCCGGCTGGAGGTCGACGTCGCCGGCCGGCAGCGCCGGAAGGGAGAAGGCGAGGCGCAGCGCGGCCAGCTGCGCGCACTGATTCCCGTCGGGAAGCGCTCGCTCGGGCTCGAGCTCGTCGATCGCCTCATCTCCGACCCGCCGCGCGAGCTGTCACGGCCGCCGCGTCGCGTCTTCTGGAAGAGCCCGTTCCGCTACCCGGCCCTGAGCTGGGGCCGCAGCAAGACCTGCGTCGCGACGACCAGCGGTCGGCTGCGCCGCGTCACCTGCTGGGTGCCGCTGGAGAAGGTGCAGAGCCTGCGCCACGTCCAGGGACCGGTGCAGCGGCGACTGCGCCTCGCGACAGTCCACGTCGACACCGCCGGGCGCACTGCGCACGCGGAGCTGCGCGACCGCGACGCCGCCGAGGCCGCGCGGGCGCTCGCCGACCTGACCGAGCTGGCGCGCGCCGCGAGGAGAAGACCCGCGCTGACGTAGAGCGGGATTGGCGCGCCCGGCCGGGGTCCGCGACAATGCGGCATGTTCGAGATCGGGGGGAGCCTGCGCGAGGCCCGCCTGAAGCGGAACCTCACGCCGGCCGACGTCCAGAAGGCGATTCGCATCCGCGACCGCTACCTCCAGGCGCTCGAGGAAGAACGCTGGGAGCTTCTGCCCGGGGACGCGTACGTCAAGGGATTCCTGCGCACGTATGCCGACTACCTCGGCCTCGACGGCAACCTGTACGTCGAGGAGTACAACAGCCGCTTCGCGCACCCCGACGAACCGCACCTCGTCCCCGAGCGGTTCGCCCAGAGGGACAGACGCCTCGGCGGCGTCGGCTTCCTGCGCCCGCTCCTCGCGGTCGGGCTCATCGTCGCGATCGTGGCGGTCGCCGCTTGGCAGCTCAGCGGATCCTCGGGCGGGAAACAGAGCACGCCGCCGCCCACGACGGCGACGACCCCGACCACGACCGCCACGCACACGACGCCGCGGAAGACGCACAAGAAGCACGTCTCCGTCGGGCTCCCGAGTCGAGCGGTCGTTGTGGCGTCCCGCGGCAGCTCCTGGCTCTGGATCCGCTCGGGCAGCTCGACCGGCCCGACGGTCTACGAGGGGACGCTCCTGCAGGGCAAGACGCTGCCCGTCCGGCTGGCGAGCGGACCCGTCTGGATCGACTTCGGCGCGCCGTGGAACGTCGACGTCCGGCTCGGCGGCAAGCCCGTGCAGGGAGTGCCGGCCCAGACCGGCAACGTGCTCCTGACCCGACGGGGGATCCGCCCGGCCTAGACGGCCGCGGCGTCGAGCTCGACCGCGGGCACGTCGCTCCACAGGTCTTCGAGCCGGTAGTACTCGCGCGCCTCGGGCGTGAAGATGTGGAGGACGACGTCGAGGTAGTCGGCGACGATCCAGGCACCCTCGCGCGGGCCGTCGACGCCCTGCGGCAGCAGCCGCTCCTCCTGTTTCAACCGGGTGTGGACCTCGTCCCAGATCGCGGCGGTCTGCCGCGCGTTGCGCCCGGTGGCGATGACGAAGTAATCCGTGAAGGAGCACTCGGGCCGCATGTCGAGGATCACGACGTCCCCCGCCAGCTTCTCGAGGGCGAGAGCGGCGATGCGGCGGGCCTGTTCGAGGGAGTTCAGAGTGTCTTCGTGTCCTGGGATCGCTTTCTCTCTCCAGTGTATCCCCGGTTCACGGACGATAGAGGCCTCGCTCCGTGACGAGCTGCGCGACGGCGTCCGGCAGCAGGCCGGTGAGCGGCTCGCCGGCGGCGATTCGAGCCCGGATGTCCGTCGAGGCCACCGGATTCGGCTCGATCTCGAAGAAGAGGACGCGCTCCGGCCGGTCGAGTTGCCCGAGAACGACGTCGAGCTCGTCGCGCGGAAAGCCCGGTCGCGTGGCCACCGCCAGCCGGGACCGCTGGAGCACCTCGGCCGGTTCGCTCCAGGCGAGGAAGTCGCGGAACTGGTCGGCACCGATCACGAAGACGGGATCCTCGAAGGGCTCGGCGCGGAGCAGCTCGACGGTGCGCGCGTAGGGGTCGAGCCGGACGTCGTCGCGGGGAAACGCTGCGGCCGCGAGCGCGAGCCGATCCCCGGAGGACGCGTGGACTGCACGGTGCGCCGGCCGCTCGGTCACGAGGACGACGAGCCGCTCGGCGCCGAAGCGCTTCCTCGCGCCGGCGGCGACCGCGACGTGGCCGAGATGCGGCGGGTCGAACGCGCCGCCGTACAGCACTACTCCCACTCGAGCAGCTCCTCCCCCAGCTCCACCTCGTCGCCGGCGCGCGCGCCTGCGCCGCGGAGGATCGCCTCGAGCTCGGCCTCGTCCGGCGTGCCCGTGACGCGGAAGCCGCGTTCGGTGCGGTAGACGCGGAACCCGCGCCGGGCCGGCTTCGGCCGGTAGACGAGGAAGTCGACCATCTCGTCGGCGGGCCCGACGGGCTCATCCTCCGCCTCGGGCGCGAGCTCGAACAGCGCGCGGCGCAGCTCGTCGAGCCCAGCGCCGGTCGCGGCAGAGACGCGCAGGACGCGGAGGATCCGCTCGTCGTCGACGCCGAACCTCGGCGGTTCGGGACGCAGATCGATCTTGTTGAGCGCGACGATCTGCGGCCGCTCGTCGAGGCCGGCCCCGTACGCGGCCAGCTCGGCGTCGATCGTGTGCCAGCGCTCGTCGGCGTCGTCCTCCGACGAGTCGATCACGTGCACGAGCACCCGGGCGCGCTCGAGGTGCGCGAGGAACTCGTGCCCGAGCCCGACGCCCTCGCTTGCTCCCTCGATCAGCCCGGGCACGTCGGCGACGACGAGCTGGCGGCCGTCCGGCGACTCCACCGTCCCGAGCACCGGCGAGAGGGTCGTGAACGGATACTCGGCAACCTTCGGCCGTGCGTTCGAGATCCGCGTCAGCAATGACGACTTGCCGGCGTTCGGCAGGCCGACGAGAGCGGCGTCGGCGAGGAGCTTGAGTCGGAGCTCGATCTCCCGCTCGTCGCCCGGCATGCCGACCTCCGCGAAGCGCGGTGTCTGGCGGCTCGGGCCGGCGAACTGCTTGTTACCGCGGCCGCCGCTCCCGCCCTGCGCCACGACGACACGCGCGCCCGCGCGCGCGAGGTCGGAGACGAGCTCCTCGCCCTCGAAGACCTGTGTCCCGACCGGCACGCCGAGCACCGCATCCTCGCCACGTGCGCCGTGCGAGCCGCGGCCGCCGCCGGCCCCACCGCGACCCGCGCGCAGCCTCTGGTTCGGCCGGAAGCCGGAGAGATCGCGCCGCCGGGAATCGGCCACGAGCACGACGTCGCCGCCCGCGCCGCCGTCTCCACCGTCGGGCCCGCCACGCGGCACGTACTTCTCCCGCCGGAAGTGGATCGAGCCGTCACCGCCGCGACCCGCGACGGCCGTCAGGCGCGCGCGGTCGTGGAACATGCGCTACTCGGCGTCGACGACCGAGATGAAGCGGCGCTCGCCGCTCGTCCGGAACGCGACCTTGCCGTCGCGCATCGCGAAGATCGTGTCGTCCTTGCCGATCCCGGCTCCGGGGCCCGGCCGGAAGCGCGTGCCGCGCTGCCGGACGAGGATCATCCCCGACGTCACGTCCTGGCCGGCGAAGAGCTTCACGCCGAGCATCTTCGGCTTCGAGTCGCGCCCGTTCCGCGACGAGCCGAGTCCCTTCTTGTGCGCCATTAGTTCTTCTCCTCGAGTGCCGATTCGAGCGCCGTGAGCGCGCCCTTGCGGGCCTTGCCGGACCGCTCGTGCTCGAGCGCCGCCTCGACCTGCTCACGGCTCCAACCGCCGGCCGCCTCCGAGAGCTGCGCGATCGTCATCGACGCGTAGCCCTCCGGCGGCTGCCCGGCAGGCTGCTGCTGCTCTTCCTTCGCCGCAGGCTTCTCAGCCGTCTCGGCCTCGGGCTTCGTAGCCGCTTTCGCGCGTTTGGCGGCGCCGATCGACTCGATCTCGATCCGCGTGAGCTTGCTGCGGTGGCCGGTGTGCTTCTTGTAACCCGTGCGGCGGCGATACTTCCCGATGCGGATCTTCTTGCCGAGCTCGTGCCCGACGACGCGGGCGGTCACCGTTGCAGACGGCGAGAGATCCGGCGCGCCGTCGCCGCCGACGAGCAGCACACGCGGCTCGACGGTCGCGCCCTCGTCCACGCGCAGGCGGTCGACGAGCAGCCGCTCGCCCTCGTGGACGCGGTACTGCTTGCCGCCGAGACTGATGATCGCGTAGGAGCTCATGGCGTGGAAACGCGGGCCGGGCGCCCGCGACTCGGCAGTGTAGCTAACCCTTGTGCTCCAGCTCGTCTGCCCATTCGGACATCGGGACGTAGGCGAAGTCGCCGTCCGGCGAGATCGGCGCGGCCTCTGGAGCCGGTTCGGCGTCCGGCGAGGCGGGCTCGGCCTCTGCAGCCGGTTCGCCGTCGACAGCCGCCTCGGCGCCGTTCTGGGAGGTCGCAGCCGGCTTCTTCTTCCGGTTCTTGCCGCCACGCGAGCCGCGCCGCGTCTTCTTCTTCGGCTTCGGCGCCTCCTCGCCTTCGGCCGTCGCCGGCTCGTCCGCTGCTGCGGGCCCGGGCTCCGCGGTCGGCGTCTTGGCGGGCTCGGGCTCTGCGGCGCCCTTGCGGCCGAGATCGTCGCCGGGAACGTGGATCGTCACCGCCCGCGCCGACTCGGGAGACTTCTCGGGAGCAGCGCCGGACTCGGGAGACTTCTCGGTAGCAGCGCCGGGCTCGGCCTCGGCAAGGACCGCTTCCGCCGTCGCCGGCTTCTTCCGCTTGCGGCCGCCGCGCGACCCGCGCCGCGTCTTCTTCTTCGGCGCCGGCGTCGCCTCGGCTTCCGGCGTCTCGTCAGCCTCGACCTCGCCGGCAGGCTCGGAGACCTCGGCGGCCTCCGGCTCCTCGGCCCCGGTCGGCGGCGCCTCCTTCTCGACCGCTGCACCCCTCCGGGCCGGCGGCTTGCGGGTCGGCTTCTCGGCCTCGCCCTCGGCCGTCAGCGGCTCGGGCAGCGCCTTGGTCTTGCGCAGCGCGACCGCATAGGCGCGCCCGTCGAGCACACGCTCGACGCGCACCTTGACGCGTTTGCCGACCTGCGCGGCCGCGTCGGCCACGACGATGTCGAGCCCGTCGAGCTTCCCGACGGCGGCCGCCCCGTCGTACCGATCGACCTCGACGAGCTGCAGCATGACTTCCGCGTTCTCCGCCACCGGCGCCGGCGGCGCCAGGTCGTCGAGCTTGCCCTCGCTGAGGACGACGAAGTGATCGAGGTGCGTCTCGGGCTTGCCGTCAAGGAAGAAGCGCTTCTTCGTGACGGCCTCAAGCTCGACCAGCCGCCGCGCACCGGGACCGACCAGGGCGCTCGCGATCGAGTCGGCGAGCTCGACCCTGAACGCCTGCGCCCGCGAGCCCGCGGCGAGCGAGCGCAGCCGCCGCTCGACGTCGAGGGCCGCGGAGGCCTCGGAGTAGACGATCCCGTCGCCGGCACAGGTCGGGCACTTGCGCGTCATGACCTCGCGCGGCCCGTCGGTCACGTTCTGGCGCGTCATCTCGACGAGCCCGAGCGGTGAGATCTCGACGACGTATGTCTTCGTCCGGTCGCGCTCGAGCTCGGTGCGCAGCGCTTCCTCGACCGTAGCCCGGTTCTTCGGGTTGGCCATGTCGATGAAGTCGATGACGATGATGCCGCCGATGTCGCGCAGCCGCAGCTGGCGGACGACCTCCTTCACGGCCTCGAGGTTGTTCTTCGTGATCGTGTCCTCGAGCCGGCCGGCCGAGTTCTTGCCGCGGCCGCCGACGAAGCGCCCGGTGTTGACGTCGATCACGGTGAACGCCTCGGCGTAGTCGAAGATCAGATAGCCGCCGGAGGGGAGATCGACGCGGCGGCCGATCGTCGACTTGATCTCCTGTTCGACGCCGAACGCCTCCATGAGCGGCGCCTTGTCCTTGTAGCGGACGACCCGCTCGGCCATGTGCGGCGACGTCTTCTTGAGGTAGCCGACGACGCGCTTGTACGTCCGGTCGTCGTCGACGTACGCCTTCTCGAAGTCGCCGGTGAAGAGATCACGGACGACGCGCAGCGGCAGCTCCGCCTCCTGGTAGAGGAGCTCGGGCGCCTTCGCGTCCTTCGCCTTCGCCTGGATCGAGCGCCAGAGGCGCTGCAGGAAGACGAGGTCGCGCTCGATGTCCTCCTCGGACGCGCCCTCGGCGGCGGTGCGGACGATCACACCGCCCTCCTTCACGTCGAGGCGCTTGAGGATGTCCTTCAGCCGGTTGCGCTCGTCGTCGTCGAGCCGGCGGGACACGCCCAGCCCTTCTCCCTGCGGGACGAGGACGACGAACCGGCCGGGCAGCGAGATCTGCGTCGTCAGCCGCGCGCCCTTCGTCTTCATCGGATCCTTGACCGCCTGAACGAGGATCGTCTGGCCGCGCGAGATGAGATCCTGGATCTTGCGGCCGTGCCCCTTTTCGAGCTCGGGGCTGACGATCTCGTCGACGTAGAGAAAGCCGTTCTTCTCGAGGCCGATCTCGACGAATGCCGCCTCCATCCCGGGCAGGACGTTGTCGACCCGGCCGACGTAGATGTTGCCGGCGATCGAGCGGCGCTCGGGCCGCTCGAGGTAGACCTCGGCAACCTGCGCGTCCTCGAGGATGGCGACGCGGCGCTCGCCGACGTCGACGGAGACGAGCAGCTCGCGCTTCGCGGCCGGCAGCGGCGGACGGCGCTGCGGCTCGCGGCGTCGGCGCTGGGACTGGTCGCGGCGGCGCTCCTGTTTCTGCGAGAGCTCGCGGCGCTGGGACTGCTGCGCCGGCTCGGCCTTCTCCTTCCGCGCCGTGTCCTTCCGGTCTGGTGCGGCCGCGGTCCCGCCGGCAGCGGCGGAGCCCGGCTTCTTACGTCCGCGCCCTCCACGGCTGCCGCGGCGGCGCTTCGGCTTGGTCGGATCGGTCGATTCGGAGCCGGCGGCGCCGGCGGCCGGGTCGGTCAGTTGCGGCTCGGGCTTCGCCTCGAGCTCGGGTACGTCGGTGCGTTGGTCGTCGGAAGATTTCTTCCGGAAACGGAACCAGGGCAAGTAAGAACTCCTTCGTGGAAGCGCGCGCCGGCGATCTCGAGTGAGATGCGCGCGCGCTCGTTGTCAATGAAAAGCCTTGGCATGGCCTATGAGCCCAGGGTAGCAACCGCTCCCACCGGAGTCCGTCCGAGCCCGGACCTACGATCCCGCCAACTCACGACCGGGAGGTGAACGGTGGTGGCGAAACGCGAGGCCGAAGAGCTGTTGCTGATCGAAGAGGCGGATGCCTGGTTCGAGTACCTCGAGTCGACCCGCAGCCAGTCGGAGACCCGCTACCACGAGGTCGAGCCGTGGGCCTGGGCGCGGCTCACGCAGCGCCTGCGCGCGATCCGGGCCAGGCGCGCGCGGCTCCGCCCGGCCGCGGCGTAGGAGCGAACGCGAAGCGGAGGCGCGCGGCCTCGCCGAGCGCGCGCGTCCCCGCATACGCCACCAGCACCTTCACGGCCCAGTCCGCGCCCGGCGCCAGCTTTCGCACCTCACGCGCCAGGGCACGCAGCCCGAAGCCGGTGGCGACGGTCGCCGCGAGCTCCGGCAGGCGCTCCGCGACCTCGCCGGCGGCGCCGTCGGCCTGTGCGAGCCTCCACACGAGCCGAAGCTCGTTCAGCGCCAGTCCCGGCAGGTCGGGGCCAGGGCGCCGGGCAGCGGCAAGGAGACCGTTCCGCCGCGCGAAGGAGACGAGGAGCTGCTCGGTCACGGCCTCGCGGAGCAACGGCACGTGCGCGGCGAGCGGCGCACCGCGCTCCCCCAGCCGCGCCGCGATCACCTGCGTGATCGTCTCGAGTGGAAACGGCTCCCCCACGCCGACCCGGACCACATCCGTCGCGTAGACATACGGGATCGGGGTGTCCTCCGCGAGACCGACAGCGACGGCGACGGCCGGAACGGGCGCGTAGCGCGCCTGCCGCAGCACGGCGACGTCCTCGTCATCCACCGTGCCCGCGAGGACGTGTACGTAGACGCCGGCGTGCTCCGGGCTGCCCAGCCGCACGGCTCCCGGCGTGGCGCGGCCGCGGAGGAACTGCTGCCGCAACACGGGCGCGAGCTCGCGCGCACCGCCGACGGCCACGAATTGCTCGACCGACCGCGACTCCGCGAACTCGCGCAGCAGCTTCCGGATCGTCCCGGCCGAGACCGGCAGCGCCATCAGCGTCGCTCCCCTCCGGCTCGCTCCCGTGGGGGAAACCGTGTTTCCCCCACGCGCCCCTTTCTTCTTCGTCTGTGAGGGAACCTCCCGGTTCCCCCACGCCCCCTCCCCGCTGCTGGGGCGTACCGCCCCATCAGCGCCGGCGTGAGTAGCGGGAGGCGCGACCACGCGCATGGATCGCGAGCAGCACGCCCATCGCCGCGAGGTTCGCGATCAGCGAGGAGCCGCCGACGCTGACGAAGGGCAAGGGGATGCCGGTGATCGGGGCGATCCCCATCGTCATGCCGACGTTGACGAAGATCTGGAACAGCAGCGCGATCACGATGCCCCCGGCGGCGATCGCCGAGTAAAGATCGCGGGCGACGGTGATCACCCGCAGGCCTCGCCAGAGCACGAGCAGGTAGAGCCCGAGCAGGAGAGCGGCGCCGACGAAGCCCCGCTGCTCGGCGTAGGCGGAGAACGCGAAGTCGCTCTGGCTCTCCGGCAGGAAGCCGAGCTTGACCTGCGTCGCGTGCTGGATGCCGCGGCCCAGCAGCCCGCCGGAGCCGAGGGTCGTGAGTGACTGTCCGAGGTTGTAGCCCTGCGCAGCTGGACACGTGGACGGATGGATGAAGCACGTCAAACGCTGCTGCTGGTAGCCCTTGAGCAGGCTGACCCCCGCCGCGGGGGCCGCCCACAGAACGCCGACGACGATGAGCACGACGACGGCGCCGAGCACGGCGAGGTGCCGCCACGGCACCCCGGCGACGAACAGCATCGCGGCGAGCGCGGCCATGTAGACGAGTGCGGTGCCGAGGTCGGGCTGGACGAACACGAGCAGCACCGGCACGAGGCCGACACCGATGACCTTCAGGGTGGTCCCCCACCGGTCCAGGTCGCGCTGCCGCTCGGACAGCATCCCCGCGAGGGCGAGGACGAACAGGAGCTTCCCGAACTCCGACGGCTGGAAGGTGAAGAACCCTAGGCTGATCCAGCGCGTCGAGCCGTGCGCTGCGTGCCCGACGAGCAGCACGAAGGCGATGACGAGTGCCGTGCCGACGAAGATCGCGCGCCAGTAGCGCCGGTAGAGGTCCGGGTCGATCAGGGCGGCGACGACGAGCACGACGGCCCCGACGCACGCGTAGAGGATCTGGCGGTTGAGGTAGTAGGCGGGGTCGCTCGGGATGGCGAACTTCGTGATCCCGGCCACGCCCCACAGCCCCACGGCGACGAGCGCCGCGACCCCGGCGACGAGGATCCAGTCGAAGGAGCGCAAGACGGTGAGCAGATGCAGCGCCTCGCGCTCGTTCTGCAGGCCTGCTCGTTGGGATCCGGCGTATTCGAGCATCAGTCGGAGTGGGTGTAGCCCGCTTGCACGGAGTGGGTGTGGAAGAACTTCGCGAAGACCCGCTCGGCCGCCGGCGCGGCGGCCGCGCCGCCCTCGCCTCCGTTCTCGATCACGGCGCAGACGACGAGCTTCGCATCGTTCGTCGGGCCATAGCCGCACCACCACGACTGGCTCTCGTCGTGGACGTAGGTGGTGCCGGGCAACTGCACGTCCTTCTGGGCGGTTCCCGTCTTGCCCGCGATCGAATACGGGAAGTTGCCGAAGACGCCGTAGGACGTGCCGAGCGGACTGTGCGTGCCCATGTACAGGCCCTGCCGGACCGCCTTGAGATACGCCGGCTTGAGCCCCGGAATCGGCCGCGGCACCGATGGCGCCGTCGTGGGCACGATCGTCCCGTTCGGGTTCTGGACGTCGAGGAGGACGTGCGGGGTGACGAGCTTGCCGCCGTTCGCGATCGCTGCGTAGAGCCGCGCCATTTGGATCGGGGTCACGAGGAGCTGACCCTGGCCGATGGCGAGCGTGATCGAGTCGCCCGGTTTCCAGAGCCGGTCGATCTGCCAGTTCGGGTCGGTCTTCCGCGTGTACATCCGGCGCTTCCAGGCAATCGTCGGCACGACACCGGGCACCTCGGGGCCGACGTCGATCCCCGTCTTGCTGCCGAAGCCGAACTTGCGAGCCCAGTGCTGGAGCGGCTGGCCGCGGTCCGGCGGCAGCAAGTAGAAGCTGTTCCCGACGCCGTAGAAGTACGTGTCGCACGACTGGGCGAGCGCGGTCGGCAGATCCATCCCCTCATTGACGTTCGCATCCCAGTTGTGGAAGACGTGGTGCGAGCTGTCCTCCGGGGCCGTGTACGTGCCCGTGCAGGGGTAGAAGGAGTACGGCTTGATCAGGCCCTCCTCCAGCGCAGCGATGGCGGTGAGCGGCTTGAAGGCCGAGCCCGGCGGATACGTGGCGTCGAGCGCACGGTTCAGCGCCGGGTAGTTCTTGTCCTGTGCGGACTGCGGGGTGCCGAGGCCCTGGGCGTTCAGTGCCTTCGTCGTCCTCGTCCCCGACCAGACCGAGGGGTTGTACGAGGGCGCCGACGCCAGCGCGAGGATCGAGCCATTCTGCGGGTTGAGCGCGACGATGGCGCCGCCGTCCGCCGCGAACTGGCCGCTGTTGCGCGCGGCCTGGATGCCGTCCTCGAGGGCGTTCTGGGCCGCGACCTGGAGCCCCGTGTCGAGCGTCAACCGCACCGTCTGCCCCTGCTGCGGCGGCGTCGTCAGCAGCCTTGGGCTCCACGGCCGGCCGAGCGAGTCGACGTGAACCCGCGCCAGGCCGGGCGTGCCACGCAGGTACGGGTTGAAGGCAAATTCGGCTCCCGTCTGGCCGATCACGTCGCCGGGCGCGTAGTCGTCCTTGCCGAGTACCTTCAGCTCGGAAGTGGAGATCTGGCCGTCGTAGCCCAGCAGCTGAGCTGCGAGCGACCCGTGCGGGTAGCGCCGGATGTAGGTCCGGGCCAGGGTCAGGCCGGGGAACTGGGCCGACCGCTCCTCGAGGTAGGTCAGCATCGGCCAGGTCGCTCGCGTGCGCACCACGATCGGGTCGAGCATGTCGCCGACCTTCCGGCGGGCCAGGATCAGGTTCGTCAGGTGCCGGACCGAGACGCCGGTGACATGCGCCAGGGCGCGGAGCTCGGCCACCCGGGTGGCGTAGACCTTCGGCAGGCCCGACGGCGAGAGCTCGACCGACGTGACCGGCTCGTTGGCCACGAGGACGTTGCCGTGCCGGTCGACGATCGTCCCGCGAGGCGCCTGGACGCGCACCGTGCGGACCTGGTTCGCCGCCGCGCGCGCGGCATACTGCGACCCCGAGAGCACCTGGAGCGCCCAGAGACGCATGAAGAGCGCCGCGAAGCCGATCACGACGAGCGCACTGAGCAGCGCCACGCGCCTGGCGAGTTTCGGCGTCAGGCGGTACGGCTCGACGGTGGTCTGGCCGGCCTCCGGCTGCTCGTCGGCGGGCCGGCGCCGCGGCGGGAGCGGCGTCGGGCGCCCGGTCGTGGTGCTAGCCAAGGAGCTGCACCTCCGCCGTCAGCTCGTCCCGGTGGGTCGGGCGCAGGAGCCGGCGCACGAGCGCATAGAGCGGCGCGGCGAGGACCAGGTTGAGGACGATCGCGGGGACGAGACTGCGGACGACCGCTCCCGCGGGCGCGTTCTCTCCGAGCACGAAGTGCACGACGAGCAAGCCGAACTGGTAGAGGACCGTCACCACGGCGACCGACAGGAACGGGGCGTGTGCGCGGTCGCGACCCGTCGTCTCGCCGTAGCGGCCGATCCAGTAGCCCACGAGCGTCAGCACGAGCGACGTGAGGCCGAGCGTGCCGAGCGTCGCCGTGTCGACGATGAGCCCGGCGAAGAAGCCGCCGACGGCGCCGACGACGCTGCCGCGGAGCAGCGCGACCCCGACGAGCGTGACGAGCAGGACGTCGGGCACTGCGCCGAAGACGTGGACCTGCGAGAAGATCGAGACCTGGGCGACCGCCGCGACGAAGAGCAGGGCGGCGGCCTTGACGCCGTCGCCGAAGGTCATCGGTGTTGCTTCTTCGAGACGAGCACCGCGACCGCTTCGGGCGAGCCGAGGTTCGCGTACGGCTGCAGCTGCACCTGGAGGAAGGGGAGCGTATCCGTGGCGTTGACCGACGAGACGGTGCCGATCGGGATGTCGTACGGATAAAGATCCGGATAGCGCGCGTTGTGCGTCCCGGCGGTGACGAGCTTGTCGCCCTTCTTCACCTTGAACTGCTTCTGGACCGTGTCGAGGATCAGCGTCCCGCCCGGTCCGGTGTGAACCACTCCGCGCACCCCGGTGTCGACGTCGAGGGCGGCGACGAAAGTGTTCGGGTCGCTGAGCAGTCTCACCTGCGCCGTGTCCGGAACGACGTTCGAGACGATCCCGACGAGCCCGTCGCCGCTCACGACCGGCGAGTCGAGCCGTACGCCTTCCGACGATCCCGCCTCGATCGCGAGCGAATGCGCGAACGGCCCGCCCGGCGGCGAGATGACCGCGGTGTTGACGACTCGGAAGTCCTTCGGGAAGACCGGGCCCTGCACGTAGTGCAGGAGCCTCGCCATGGCCGGTTCCTCCGCCGCAAGCCCCGCCCGCTGGAGGTCCTTCGCGCGCAGGTCGGCGTTGATCTGCTTCAGCCTCTTGTTCTCCGCCCGGGCGTTCGCAAGACCGTCGACGTAGTCATACGCGTCGCGGAACGGCTGCGCGATCCGGGTCGCCGCGATCTGGAAGGGCCGTAGCGCGGTCGAGCCGGCGCCCTGGACACTGTGCAGCGCTCCCGACGTGGGCGAACGGAACGAGATCGTGATCAGGGTCAGCGCGACGAGGACGAGGCCGACGACGATCAGACGGCGGATGAGCGCGCTGCGAGCCTTCGAGGGGTACGGCGTAGGCTTCGAGCGCTTAACCGACGAGGCGAGAACCGCCGCGCGGGCGCTGCGACTTGGTGGAGCCACCGCAACAGGTTACCGCGGCTGCCCGCCAACTGGGCTGATCCTTTGGTGCCTAGTAGCGGTGGCGGCCGTTGCGGCTACGGGCCTTGTTGCTGCGGTGAATCGCCTCGAACTCCTCGAGGCTGCGGCCCGAGCCGACGGCGACGCACGTGAGCGGGCTCTCGGCGAGGTGGACCGGCATCTGGGTCTCGTGGCGGAGCCGCTCGTCGAGCCCCGTGAGCAGCGCGCCGCCACCTGCGAGCACGATCCCGCGGTCCATGATGTCCGCCGCGAGCTCCGGCGGCGTCTTGTCGAGCGTGGACTTGATCGCCTCGATGATCTGCGTGACGGGCTCGTCGAGCGCGCGCCGCACCTCCTCCGAGGTGAGGACGACCGTCTTCGGCAGGCCGGTCAGCATGTCGCGGCCGCGCACCTCGGCCTGCAGCTCTTCACGCAGGTCCCACGCCGAGCCGATCTCGAGCTTGATCTCCTCCGCCGTCTGCTGGCCGATCAGGAGCTTGTAGTCGCGCTTGATGTGATTGATGATCGCCTCGTCCATCTCGTCGCCGCCGACGCGGAGCGACTGCGAGACGACGATCCCCCCGAGCGAGATGACGGCGACCTCGGTCGTGCCGCCCCCGATGTCCACGATCATGTTCCCGGTCGGCTCGGCGACGGGGAGCCCGGCGCCGATCGCGGCGGCCATCGGCTCCTCGATGAGGTAAGCCTGGCGCGCGCCGGCCGACAGCGTCGCCTCCTCCACCGCACGCTTCTCGACGCCCGTCACGCCCGACGGGACGCAGACGACCACGCGGGGATGCGCGAACCGATGCTGGTGCACCTTCTGGATGAAGTGCCGGAGCATCTGCTCGGTGACGTCGAAGTCGGCGATCACGCCGTCCTTGAGAGGACGGATCGCCTGGATCGTCCCCGGCGTCCGCCCGAGCATCCGCTTCGCCTCGACGCCGACCGCGTGCACCTCCCCCGAGCGCTGGTCGATGGCGACGACCGAGGGCTCGGACAGGACGATGCCGCGCCCGCGCACGTAGACGAGCGTGTTCGCGGTGCCCAGGTCCACGGCCATGTCGCGGCCCCCGAAGCCGGTAAGTCCCGAAAAGAGGCCCATCGCGGGGCAACGTTATCTGCAAATCGGCACAAAGCCGTGACCCGGCCGTGGCGGGTTCCCGCCTACCGTCCATGCCATGAACGTGGTGACGCTGATCGGGAACCTCGCGACCGACGTCGAGTTGCGCGAGGTCGGGCCCGACAAGAAGGTGGCGAGCTTCGTGCTCGCGGTCGACCGGGCGAGCCAGGACGGCGGCGCGGACTTCGTGCGCGTATCCGCCTGGGACCGGCAGGCCGAGCTCTGCGCCGAGTATCTCGGCAAGGGGCGACGCATCGCCGTCGACGGCCGGCTCAAGTCCAGCTCGTGGGAGGACGACGGGAAGCGGCGGAGCGCTCTCGAGGTGGTCGCCCGGCGGGTCGAGTTCCTCGGCGGCGGCCCGCGACGCGACGACGAAGAAGGCGGGGAGGTGATCCCGTTCGAGGCGCCCGCAGCCGTCTGACCCAGCGGTCTAGCCCAAGGGTCTAGCCCAGCGAGTCGACGAATTCGCGGATCGCCGCGAGGCAGGCGTCCGGCCGCTCGCCGATCAGGAGGTGGCCGCAGCCGGCGATCATCCGTAGCGGTGCGCGAAGACGGCGTGCGTACTCGACTCCGTCCTCGACGCGAACCCAGTTGTCGCGTGCTCCCCAAAGGCAGAGGCAGGGGCAGGTGACGCGGTCGAGCTCGGTGCGGGGATCCGAGACGAGCAGCGCCCGGCCCGCCTGGCGCATGTCGGTGTGGTGCGCCGGTCCCTCGAGGAATGCCTCGGCGAGCTCGGGGTCGAGCGCGTCGGGATCCGCCACGCCCCACCAGCCGAACGCGGCCCGGCGGCCGAGCCGCGAGTGCGCCCAGGTGTGCCGGTAGGGCGCGATCAGGCGGCCCGGCCGGGCCGCGCCGAGCACCGCGAGCGTCACCTCTGCAGCGCGCGTCCCCGAGCCGATGCCGGCCGCCGCGGCGAGGACGAGCCCGCGGACCGCGTCGGGGCGCAGCACCGCGGCCCGTAGCCCGACCACGCCGCCGAGGGAGTGCCCGATCCACACCGCGCCGCGAGCTTCCTCCGCGTCGACGATCCCGATGACCGCAGCGGCCAGCGCGTCGACATCGCGCGCGTCGGGGAGCGGTGCGGACTGTCCGTGACCGGGCAGATCGGGGACGAGCACCCGATGCTCCGTCGCGAGCGGCGGCGCCAGCGCGCGCCAGTTCTCGATCGTCCCGCCGAGACCGTGCACGAGCACGAGCGGTGGGCCGTTCGCGCCGGCCACCCCCTCGCTGACGGCGTAGCGAAGCCGCGTTCCGCGCCACTCGAGCTCGCGTTCCTCGAATCCGTCCAGCCGGTGGTTGCGGTCTGTCACCACTGAGGCATATTGTTCGACCTAATGGATGCTTCTGCAGGGCGGGCCGAGTGATGTCCGCAAACACGACAAGACAGGGTGCGATCTAGCCCGCCAGCGCGTTGCGCGCGGCGGGTTTTTTCGTTCCGAAAGGAGTCAACCGATGGCGAATCACCTCACGCCCGAAGAACTGTCGAAGGAGCTCAAGATCGACAGGCAGGAGGTGATCCGGGTCTGCGTCGAAGAGGGCGTGCCGATCTACCACGGGAAGATCGACAAGTACCTCTTCCAGGCACAGCTGCAGGCACTCTCCAGGCAGCAGTCGGCCGCGTAGAGCCCGGGCGTCAGGCGGACTTCTTCGCCGGCGCCCTACGAGATCGGGAGCCCGCCTTCGAGCGGGCTTTCCCGTCCTTGGAGCCGTCCGCCGCGCGGCGGCTCTGCGCATCCACGACGCTCTGGCGCAGCGCTTCCATCAGGTCGATCACGGGAGCCTCGGCGATGGGCTCCGGCGCCACGATCTCCTGACCCGCGAGCTTCGACTCGAGCATCTGCGCGAGATCGCGGCGGTAATCGTTCTCGAAGTCCTCGGGCGTCCACTCGCCGCTGAGGCTCGAGATGACCTGCTCGGCCAGCTTCAGCTCGGCGTCCTGCACGACGGTCTCGGCGACGGCGTTCTCGATCTCGTCCCTCGCCCGAACGTCCTCGGCGAAGAAAAGCGTCTCCAGCAGCAGCGCGCCGGCCTTCGAGCGGATCAGGCAGAGGTTCTCCTTGCCCCACAGCACGAACTTGCCGACCGCGGCCATGCCCGAGTCCTCCATCGCGCGCAGCAGGAGGACGTACGGCTTGCGCTGCGCCTCGGCGTCGGCGGGAGAGAGGTAGTAGGTGCGGTCGAAGAAGACCGGATCGACGTCCTCGAGCCGGACGAAACGGAGGATGGCGATCGACTGCGAGCGCGTCAGGGCGACGGCCTCGAGGTCGGCCTCCTCGACGAGGACGTACTGGCCCTTCGCGAACTCCCAGCCCTTGACGAGCTCGTCGGGCTCGACGTCGCGCTCGTGCACCGGGCACCAGCGCTTCTGCTTGATCGGCGTGCCGCACTCGCGGTGGAGCGTGCGGAACGAGACGTCCTGCCGCTGGGTCGCAAGCGCGAGCCCGACGGGGATGTTGACGAGGCCGAAGCTGATCGATCCGTTCCAGATGGTCCGCATAAGAAAGTCCCAGTTTAGTTGGGGACTGCCCGAATTCTCGATTTTAATCGCCTTCCCTGCATACGATTCCGCGGATGGAGAGCCGCACGACGCCCGAGCTCTGGCGCGACGCCGTCGCCAACGCGCCGGATCAGCCTGCGTATCTCGAAGAGACGGCGGACAGCTGGCGGCCGGTCCCGTGGGACGAGGCGGCCGAACGCGTCGCCGGGCTCGCGCACGGGCTGCTGGCGCGCGGCGTGCGGCACGGCGACCGCGTCGCGGTCCTCGCTCGCACGAGGCTCGAGTGGATCCTGCTCGACTGGGCAGTGATGTCGATCGGCGCGGTCGTCGTCGGCCTCTACCCCACGAGCTCCGCGAAGGAGTGCGAGTACATCCTCGGTCACTGCGAGGCGGTGCTCGCGTTCACGGAGGACGACGAGCAGACGCGGAAGCTCGTCTCGATCCGCGGCTCGCTGCCGCAGCTCCGCGAGATCGTTCCATTCGACCGGCTCGAAAAGCTCGAAGCGGACGGACGCCTCGCCAGGCACCTGCAGCCGGAGCCGGTCGCCGAGGGCGACCTCGCCACGCTGATCTACACGTCCGGCACGACCGGGCCGCCGAAGGGCTGCATGCTGACGCACCTGAACCTCGTCTCGGCCGCGATGCGCGTCGTCGAGGGAATGAACCAGCCGGGCGACATCTGCCTCCTCTTCCTGCCGCTCGCCCACAGCTACGGCCGGCTCGCGCACCAGGCGGCGTCGTATCGCGGGGCGACCGTTGCGCTCGTCGCCGATGTCGCGCGCGTGCCCGAGGCTCTGGCGGCCGTCAAGCCGACGGTCCTGCCGGCCGTCCCGCGCGTCTACGAAAAGATTCACGCGAATGCGCTCGGCGAGATCGAGCGCGCCGGCGGCATGCGGACCCGGATCGGGCGCTGGGCGCTCGGCGTCGGCGCCCGCACGAGCCGAGCCGGCCGCGAGGGAGCCTCGGTGAGCGCCGTCCTCGCGCGGCAGCAGCGCATCGCCGACAAGGTCGTCTTCTCGAAGGTGCGCGAGCGGCTCGGCGGGCGCCTGCGCGTCGGGGTCTCCGGTGCCGCCCCGCTCTCGACCGACGTGATGGAGTTCTTCCACGCGCTCGGCGTGCCGGTGATCGAGGGCTACGGGCTGACCGAGACCGCAAGCTCGGCCACCGTCAACGAGCCGGGGGACTTCCGGATCGGCACCGTCGGCCGGCCCGTCGAAGGCGCCGAGGTCCGGCTCGCCGAGGACGGCGAGATCCTCATCCGCAGTGACTCCGTCTTCGCCGGCTACTACAAGGAGCCCGACGCGACCGCGGCGGCCCTGACCGACGACGGCTGGCTGCGCACCGGCGACGTCGGCGTGATCGACGACGAGGGCTTCCTGCGGATCACCGACCGCAAGAAGGACCTCATCATCACCGCCGGCGGCAAGAACATCGCGCCGCAGAACCTCGAGAACGCCCTCAAGGCATCGCGCTTCGTTTCGCAGGCGATCGTCGTCGGCGACCGGCGCCCCTACGTGTCCGCACTCGTGACGCTGGACGAAGCCGAGCTCGGCTCGGGCGGGCGCGATCCGCAGGAGCTGGTGCAGGCGCTCGTGGACGACGTCAACCGCGACCGGACGCGCGTCGAGCAGATCAAGCGCTTCGTGATCCTCCCGCGCGACTTCTCCCAGGAGGAGGGCGAGGTGACCCCAACGCTGAAACTACGCCGCCGAGTCATCCACGAGCACTTCGCGGACGAGATCGAGCAGCTGTATCCGGGCGACTCGGCCGGTAGCTAGCCGAGAATCCGCTTCGCGCCGTCGTACTCGGAGGCGTACCAGCCCGAGTTCAGGCTGTCGATGCGGACGACGGAGCCGGTGTGCGGCGCGTGGATGAAGCTGCCACCGCCGACGTAGATGCCGACGTGGCCGAGGCCGGCGAAGAACACGAGGTCGCCGGGCTCGAGCTGGTTCCGCGGCACCGAGACAGAGTCCGCGTAGTCGTACTGCGCGACGGTGTAGTGCGGCAGAGACACCCCGACCTGGGCATAGACGTACGCCACGAGCCCGGAGCAGTCGAAGCCGCTTGGGCTCTCGCCGCCCCAGACGTAGGGGGTGCCGAGGTAGCGCATCGCGATCCCGACGACGCCGGCGTACCGGTCGCCCGGGATCGAGGTGCTGGCGGGCTGGCTGCCAAAGCTCGCCTTGGGAGTCGCGACCTGCGTCTGCGCGACCCGCGCGACACGGGCCGCAGCAGCCTGCGCAGCCTGCTGCCGCGAGATCATCTGCTGGATCTGGGCGCGGACGGAGTTGTAGAGATGGTGCTCGGTGGCGAGCCTGCCCTCGATCTGGTTGCGCTCCGCCGCGCGCGCCGAGACCAGCTGGTTCTGCCGGACACGCTCGCTGCGCAGCAGCGTCCGCCGGTGCACGATCTGGCGGTGGAACGAGAGCACTTCCTGGATGAGCGCCGAGTCCTGCTTCGACATCGAGTTGGCCGTCTCGATGCGCGAGATGAGGTCGTTGAGGCTGCGAGCGCCGAGCAAGATGGCGAGCGACGACTGCTCGCCCTGCGAGGTGTAGCTCGCGACGAGCCGCTTCGCGAGCAGGTGCTGCGCGTGGCCGAGGTTGCCGCGAGCAACACCCAGCGCCTGGTGATTCACCCGGAGCTGATGCTCGACGCGCTGCAGCTTCCGGCTCGCCGCCTGGTAGCGGCTGTTCGCCCGCTGCGCTGCCGCATCGAGGCGCTGCAGCTGCACGAGAACCTGCTGCGCCTGCGCGCGCTTCGCCCCGATCGGGTCCGCGTCGGCACGCGGCGCCGAGGCCCCGAATAGACCTGCCAGAAGCAGGCCGATCAGCAGTGCCGAGAGCGCAGCTAGCCGCCGCGGCACGCGCAATGACGTCCTCCCGCCCGTCACGAGCACATGACGGTAACAACCCTGCCGGACACTCGCACGGAGAACCGTCGCGAAAATGCTGCAATTTGGCACAACGAGCGACCGCCGAACCGGGTTAGGCGCCACATGGAGTAGCTCCGTCGACTACGGTCCTCCGGCATGTTCGGAGGGAGGAGATCCCGCGCCGTGCGGTTCGGCGCTCTCGTTGGCACGCTCGCACTCGCGGCCGCGTCGGCCGCGCTCGCAGCTCCCGGCGCGAGCGGTCGTAGCGCGAGCGGGCCTGTCGAGACGACGACGCAACAGCTCGGCTCCCGGACGCACCAGGCGCTGCTCAGCCTGTACGCGCTCGACTCACAGCTTCAGGCCTGGCGTGGGCGGCTCGCCTCGCTCGAGACCGCCGCGGTCGCGCTGCGGCAGCAGCGGGCGGCCCTGAAGGGAGAGCTCCGCGCCGCCCGGGCGTCGCTCAAGACGGGCCGGCACCGCCTGGCAATCGAGCTGCGCACCCAGTACGAGCGGGGCAGCGTCAGCTCGCTCGCCGTCGTGCTCGGGGCGAAATCGCTCAGCACGGGTCTTCGGCAGCTCGACGACCTCTCGCGCGTCGCCAGCCAGAACCGGCAGATCATCGAGGCGGCCCGCGCGGCTCATCTCCGCCTGCTCCAGTCGCAGCGCCGGCTCGCTGCGGAAGAGCGCCGGCTCGAGCGCTCGCTGGCCGCCGCCCGGCGGGCCGAGGAGAGAGCCGCAGCCGCAGCCGCATCCCGCGCCGCCTACGTCTCCTCCCTGCGCGCGCAGGAGATGCGCGCCGCACAGGTCCGCAGCGTCGAGACGCAGGCGCAGGCGGCCCAGCAGAAGTCACAGACGTTGCAGCAGCCGACGACGTCGGCTCCGTCGGGCAAGCGGCAGCTCACCGTGAGCGCCACGTGCTACGACCTCCCGGGCCGCGCCGCGACAGGGATGCCGGTGGGCCAGGGCGTCGTCGCGGTCGACCCCTCGGTGATCGCGCTCGGCACCAAGCTCTACATCCCGGGCTACGGCAACGGCGTCGCGGCAGACGTCGGCGGCGGGATCAAGGGCGACACCATCGATCTCTGGATGACCCCGTCGCAGTGCGCGGCCTGGGGTCGGCGCACCGTCACCATCACGATCTACTGAGTACACTGGCGCCGCGAGAGGGGGACAGGCGCGGTGACGGAACTCGTGGAAATGGGCGAGGAACGGCAGACGGAGCCGCTCCGTGTGCTGCTCGTGGACGACCACGACCTGTTTCGAACAGGCCTGAGGAACCTGCTCGAGGAGCAGAACCTCTCGATCGTCGGTGAGGCCGCGACCGGCGCCGAGGCGGTCACCCAGGTGAGCGAGCTCACACCGGACGTCGTCGTGATGGATCTCAACATGCCCGCGATGGGCGGGGTCGAAGCGACGCGGCACATCGCAGAGGTCTCGCCGCTGACCCGCGTCGTGATGCTCACGATCTCGGACGAGGACTCGGACGTGACCGACGCGATCCTCGCCGGCGCCTGCGGCTACCTTCTCAAGGACGCCTCGATCCAGGATCTCGTGTCGGGCATACAGGCGGCAGCGCGCGGCGAGGCGCTGATCTCTCCCCACATAGCCGCGAAGGTGCTGCAGCGGATCCGGGCCACGAGCGCGCAGCCGGAGATCGAGGAGCTGATCCGCGCGGAGCTCTCGGAACGCGAGATCGAGGTGCTGAAACTGATCGCGAACGGCAAGGACAACGCGATGATCGCCGGCGAGCTCCACATCAGCCCGAAGACGGTCAAGAACCACATCTCGAACATCCTCATGAAGCTGCAGATCGACAACCGCATCCAGGCCGCGGTCTACGCGGTGCGAAGCGGGATCGTCTAGGCGGCGCTGCGCGCCAGCCGGCGGCGCGCCTGGAGATCGTCGAGAAGCAGGCGCAGTCGCGCGAGCTCACCGTCGACCCTGTCGAGGCGCGCGGAGAGGTCGGTGAGCTCGGTGGTGACGCTGTGCGCCGAGACCTCACCTGCCTCCCGGGCGACCGCGCCGAGCCGTCGCTCGAGCCGCGAGCGCTCGGCCTCGAGCGCGAGCTTGGCTCCGTAGCCGGCCGTCAACGTCGACTCGATCCGGTCGAGGCTGGGTGCGCCGGCGCCGTCCTCCGGCAGCCCGAGCAGATCCGCTATCTCGTCCCGCAGCGGCACCACACGATTATCGGACCCCGGAGCGGCAGCGGGAATGGGCCGCACGGCCCATCTTGCGGCCCGGGCCGACCCATCCCCCTTGACGTCTACCGTGCTGCTTGAACAATGAAGGACGTGCCCCTCCGGCTTGCCGCAACGGCA
The DNA here is from genome assembly GCA_963796555.1 of uncultured Actinomycetes bacterium. Taxonomy (GTDB): domain Bacteria; phylum Actinomycetota; class Thermoleophilia; order Gaiellales; family Gaiellaceae; genus Palsa-739. The sequence continues at coordinate 558,955 of CAWCLZ010000006.1, forward strand.
GTGGCGATCACCGCGTTTGCCCTCGTCCCGGCCGCCCAGGCCGGGTCTCGCAGCGTGCTCCAGGCGCAGCTCGCACGGGCGCTGCACGCGCGGCACGTGAGCGCCGCCCGGACGGGCGCGATCGCCCTCGACCTCGAGACCGGCGCCACGCTCTTCGACCGCAACGCACGGCTGCCGCTCCGGCCCGCGTCCAACGAGAAGCTCGCCACGACCTACGCGGTCCTGACCGCGCTCGGCCCCTCCTTCCGCATCGAGACCGACGTGCTCGGCGGGGGACAGTTGAACGGAACGACATGGCAGGGAAACCTCGTGCTGAAGGGCTACGGGGACCCGGCGCTGTCCTATGCCCAGCTCAACTCGCTCGCACACCAGGTGGCGGCTGAAGGGATCCGGGAGGTGAGCGGCCGGGTCCTCGGCGACGAGAGCTGGTTCGACACGCGCCGCACCGGGCTCGGCTGGAAGCCGGGGTTCTATCTCCACGAGTCGCCGGCGCTCTCCGCGCTGATCGTCAACCGCGGCTGGACGGGACGGTACGAGACGGGACGGCCCGCGCTGATGGCGGCGCAGGTCTTCCGGCGTGACCTGCGCCGGGCCGGCGTCGGCGTGCACGGCGAGGCGGCGACGGGTGTCGCCTCGGCTCAGGCGGTTCCGCTCGCCGACGTCGTGTCCGCGCCGCTCTCGGCTCTGGTGCGCCACATGGACGTCTACAGCGACAACTTCTACGCGGAGATGCTGCTCAAGGAGGTCGGCGCCGTGCAGGGCGCCGGCGGCTCTGCGGCGGCCGGGCTCGCGGTCGAGCGTCAACTGCTGCGCACGGCGGGCGTGCCGCTCGCCGGGGTCCGCATGGTCGACGGCTCCGGGCTCTCGCTGCTCGACCGCTGGACACCCCTCGGCCTCGTCACGCTGCTGCGGACGATGTGGGAGGACGCAGACCTGCGGCCCTATCTCGTCCCCTCCCTACCGATCGCCGGCGAGACGGGCACGCTCGAGCACCGCATGCGGACAGGCCCGGCGCACGGCCTCGTCCGCGCCAAGACCGGCACGACCGACAACGCCTCGTCGCTCTCGGGCTTCGTCGGCGACCGCTACGCCTTCTCGATCCTCGAGAACGGCAGCCCGGTGCGCGCGCTCAACGCCGAGGCGTCGCAGAACCGCTTCGCGCAAGTGCTGGCGCACGCAGCCACGAGCTCCTCATCCTCCTGACGGCTAGGACTCGCCGAGCAGCTCGAGCAGGTCCGCCTCGGCGAGAATCGGCACCTCGGCCTTTTGGGCCTTCGTCAGCTTCGAGGCTCCTGGCTCCTCCCCCACGACGAGACCTGTCGTCTTGGCCGACACGGAGTCGGTCACCTTCGCGCCGAGCGCCTCGAGCTGCGTCTTCGCCTCGTCACGGGAGAACCGCTCGAGCGTGCCGGTGATCACGTAGGTGCTGCCCATCAGCCGACCCTGCTTGGGCCGTTCCTCGTCGCTCAGCTCGAAGCGGAGCCCGAGGTCTCGGAGCTCCTGGACGAGCGCACGATTCTGCTCGTCCGCGAACCAGTCGATGACGTCCTCGGCGCGGTCGGGGCCGAAGCCCTCGACCTCGGCGACTTCCTCCGGCCCGGCCGCGATGACGGCGTCGACCGTCCCGAAATGGCTCGCGAGGTTGCGCGCCAGCACCCAGCCGATCCCCGGGATGTTCAGGCCGAGAAGGACGCGCGAGAACGGCACCTGCTTGGAGCGCCCGATCGACTCGATCGCTGCGCTCGCCGAGATCTCGGCGAACCCCTCGAGCTCGACCAGCTGCTCCTTCGTGAGTCGGTAGAGGTCGGGCAGCGAGCGGACGAGGCCCTGGTCCCACAGGACGCGGATGGTTTGCTCGCCGACACCGTCGATGTCGGCGACGCCGGTCCAGGCGATCAGCGTCTCGAGGCCGCGGGACGGGCACGCCCGGTTCGGGCAGCGGTGCGTCGCCTCACCCTCCGGCTTGACGATCTCCGTGCCGCAGAGCGGGCAGTGCATCGGCATCCGGAACTCCTTCGTCCCTCGCCGATGCGGCCCGGCCGGCCCGACGATCTGCGGGATGACGTCGCCGGCGCGCTGGACGACCACGTCGTCGCCCGCGCGGATCTGCTTGCGGTTGATGTCCTCCTCGTTGTGCAGGGTGGCGCGGCTGACCGTCACGCCCCCGACCTGCACCGGCTCCATGATCGCCCAGGGGTTGAGCGCACCCGTGCGGCCTACGCGGATGCGGATCTCCAGCAGCCGCGTCACCGCGGTCAGCGGCGCCCACTTGTAGGCGCGCGCCCAACGGGGCCGGGAATGCAGGGCTCCGAGTCGTCGCTGCTGGTCGAGGGAGTCGACCTTGACCACGACACCGTCGATCTCGTAGTCGAGCTCCAACCGCCGCTTCTCCCACTCGACGCAGGCGGCGGCGACGTCTTCGATCGACGTGAACCGCTCGGCGAACGGGTTGGTGCGCAGGCCGTGCTCGCGCAGCCATTCGAGCATCCCGGACTGGGTCTCGAACTCGACGCCTTCGCGGTGGCCGGCACCGTAAACCCAGATCGAGAGAGGCCTGTCGGCGGTGATCGCGGAGTTCTTCTGGCGCAGGCTCCCGGCCGCGGCGTTGCGCGGGTTCGGCGCGAGCTTTTGATTCGTCCCGGCGAGGCGCTCGTTCAGCTCCCGGAAGCCCGAGATCGGCAGGTACACCTCGCCGCGCACCTCGATCACCGCCGGAGCGTCGCCCTCGAGCCGCAGCGGGATCGCCTTGATGGTGCGCAGGTTCGGTGAGACATCCTCGCCCTGCACGCCGTCGCCGCGAGTCGCCCCGCGCACGAAGACGCCGTGCTCGTAGGTGAGGTTGACCGCCAGCCCGTCGATCTTCGGCTCGAGGATGTACGCGACCTCGGGGTCGGCGCCGAGGCGCTTGCGCACGTCGTCGTCCCACTTCCGCAGTCCCTCCTTGGTGGTCACCTTCTCGAGCGAGCCCAGCGGTTCCAGGTGCTGGACCTTCTCGAAGCGGTCCGACAGGCCGCCGACGCGGCGCGTCGGGGAGTCGGGCGTGACGAGCTTCGGCTGCTCCTCCTCGAGCGCGACGAGCTCGTCGTAGAGGGCGTCGTAGGCCGCGTCCTCCATGATCGGCGCGTCCTCGACGTGGTAGGCGATGAGGGCGCGGTTGAGGACCTCGCGGAGCTCAGCGGCCCGTGCGGCGGCAGTCGTGGTCCTAGAGGACGCCAAGGAGCTCCTCGGCGCGGTCGACGATCGCGTCCGGGTGTTCCGCCTCGAGCCGCGCGCGGTCGTGGATCCGGCCCCACGTGACGGCGACGGCGAACATCCCGGCGGCCTTCGCGGCGCGGACGTCGAAGGGCGAGTCGCCTACGTAGGCGGTCGCGGGCGGGTCGGCACCGAGCCGCTCGGCGCCGAGGAGAAGCGGTGCCGGGTCGGGCTTGTGCCGCTCGGTCTCGTCACCGCCGACGACCGTCTCGAAGAGGTGGCCGAGCGGGACGTTGGCGAACGCGAGCTCGACGGTCGCGCGACGCTTGGCCGTGACGACGCCGAGCCGCCGGCCCTCGCTGTGCAACCGCTCGAGCACCTCCTCCATCCCCGTGCAGGCCTCGAGCTCGTCGTGGAGCGGCTCGTTGTGGGCGCGATAGACGTCGACGAGCCGGTCGACGTGGTCGGGTGCCAGCGCGTGCATCTGCGCCTCCAGGCCGGGGCCGCCCACCGTCTGCAGCAGCTCCTGGTCGGAGTACTCGCGGCCGAGCACCTCGCGAGTCGCATGCCGCATCGAGGCGAGGATGATGCCGCCCGAGTCGACGACGGTGCCGTCGAGGTCGAAGAGGACGGTCTCGAAGCGCATGCGTCGATCGTATCGGCGTGGTCAGTAGGGTCTGCGCCTGTGCCCGAGGTGTCGGACTTTCGCTACCTCGTCGTCCCGCACACGCACTGGGACCGCGAGTGGTATCTGCCGTTCGAGTTCTTCCGGCTGCGGTTGGGCTCGGTCGTGGACGGCGTGCTCGACACGCTCGAAGGCGACCCTGACTTCACCTCGTTCACGCTCGACGGGCAGGCGATCGTGCTTGAGGACTACCTCGAGGTGCGGCCGGAGAACGAAGGGCGCTTGCGTGCGCTGCTCGAGGCTGGGCGCCTCGAGGTCGGGCCTTCGTACGTGCTCCCGGACGAGATCCTCGTCGGCGGGGAGCCGCTCGTCCGCAACCTCCTGCTCGGCCGCCGGGTCTGCCGGCGGTTCGGGGTGGAGCCGAGCGGCGCCGGTTACCTCCCCGACAGCTTCGGGCATCCGGCGCAGCTGCCGCAGATCCTCGCCGGCTTCGGCATCCGCACCTTCCTCTTCTCGCGCGGGCTGGGCGACGAGATCGACGACGTCGGCGTCGTCTTCCGCTGGCGCGCCGGGCCGCAGGAGGTGGTCGCGTGCCAGATGCTCCCGCACTACGACAACTTCGCGCGCCTCGCCTGGTACCACGACGCCGAGGAGCGCGTGCGCCGGATCGTCGAGCGCTTCGGCACGCTCGCGCGCGACGCGGGCCAGGACGAGATCCTGCTCGCGGACGGCTCGGACCACGAGACGATCGAGCCCGAGCTGCCGCAGATCCTCGCCGGGCTCGAGAGGACGTACGGGGCGCCGTTCCGGATCGGCCGTTACGACGACTACGCGCCGGCGCCCGACGGCCTGCCGGTGCACGAGAGCGAGCTGGTGGGCGGCAGGCTCCAGAACATCCTGCGCGGCGTCAACTCGGCACGGATCTACCTCAAGCAGGCGAACGAGCGCGCCGAGCGGCGTCTGCTCTCGATCGAGACGGCGGCCGCTCTGCAGACGCTCCGCGGCGCTACGCCGTATCCCGCCGCGGAGCTGCGGCTGGCGTGGCGCGATCTCCTGCGCAACCATCCGCACGATTCGATCTGCGGCTGCTCGTGCGACGAGGTGCACCGCGACATGCTCGTCCGCTACGAGCAACTCGACCGGACGCTGGACTTTGTCGAACGGGAGGCTCTGGGCGTCGGCGGCGCGCTCGTGAACACGCTGCCGTTCCGTCGGCGCCGCATGGTCGACGGTGCCGTCTTCGAGCTCGACGGCTTCAGCGCGCGGCGTTCGGAACCGCTCACCGTGGAGGAGCCACCCGTCGACCTCGAGGCGATTGCGGAGCTGCTCGTCTTCGAGGACGAGCCCGACGTCGGCGACCTCTACACGTTCTGCCCCGCGGGAGAGCCCAGGCCGGCCCGGCTGGCCGCCTCGCGGCGCGACGGCGACGGGCTCGGGCTCACCCTCGAGCACGAGCTCCCCGGGATCAGGATCGAGACGACGATCCGCGCAGTACCGGGGCTCGACCGGATCGAGCTGACCAGCGTCGTCGAGAACGAGGCCGATGACCACCGGCTACGCGTCCTCGTCCGCTCCGACGGCGCCGGCGACGGGGTGCGGGCCGAGAGCCAGTTCGCCGTCGTCCACCGCGCGCTCGCGCCGCCGCCGCCGCGCGCCGAGTGGGTCGAGCCACCCGCGCCGACGGCGCACACGCTCGGCGCCGTTGCTCTCGGCCCGCTCGTCCTGCTGACGAAAGGGCTGCCGGAGTACGAGGCTGTCCCGGACGGGCTACGCCTGACACTGCTGCGCTGCGTCGGGACGATCTCGCAGCCGGGCGGGATGCCGACGCGCCCACTCGCGGCCGGGCCGGACATCGCCACACCGGACGGCCAGTGCCGAGGCCGCCACGTCTTCGAGTACGCGCTGCGCTTCGACGGCGAGGAGCTGTCGAATGCGGCGCTCGTCCGGGCGAGCCAGGACTACCGAACCGACTTCCTCCGCGGCGACCCGTTCGAGCCGCCGTTGGAGCTCGGCGGCGACGTCGTCTGCTCGTGCCTCAAGCAGGCCGAGGACAGCGGCGGGCTCGTCCTGCGCGTCTTCAACCCGAATCCGCAGCCCGAGGCGCTGACCCTTAGCCTGCCCGCGCGCCGCATCCGCCTCGACGAGGAAGCAGACGTCGACGCCGGCCTCGAGCTCGCGCCCGGCGAGATCGCGACCTTCCTAGTAGGCGACTGAGACGAGGTACAAGGCCCACGGTGGGGCCGTGACTCCCGCCTCCGACCGCGGTCCGCCGTCGAGCAGGCCGGGAATCGTCGCCGGAGCCTCGACCATCGTGCCGACCAGGCTGCGCACCATGTGGCGGAGGTAGCTGTTCGCGGTGATCTCGAAGTCGAGGTGGTCGCCGCGGCGGGTCCATTCGGCCCGCTCCACGATGCGGGCGAAGGCCGTGTGGCGCGTCTGCGCCGGTGTGAAGGCTCTGAAGTCGTGCTCGCCGACGAGGTCGGCCGCTGCGGTGGCCAGCGCGTCCTCGTCAAGCGGCTGCGGCAGCCACCAGCTCCGGCGCAGCTCGAACGGCGACGGCGCGGAGCGCGTGAACAGCCGGTAGCGGTAGGTGCGCGAGCGCGCGGAGTGGCGGGCATGGAAGCTCGTCTCAGCCTCGGCCGACGAGAGCACGGTGACCTCGTCCGGGAGGCGGGGGTTGAGAGCCGCCGCAGCACGCTCCGCCGGAGGCCCGCCCTCGACGTCGACCGAGACGACCTGGCCGAGCGCGTGGACGCCGGTGTCGGTGCGACCGGCGACGGCGAGACTCTCGGCCGACGCGAACGTCTCGGCGAGCGCCTTCCGCAGAGCGGCCTCCACCGTCGGCAGCCCGGGCTGCGCGGCCCAGCCGCGGAAGGGTGTGCCGTCGTACTCGAGCGTCAGGATGAGGCGCACGTCAGGGCGTCCTCACCGTGCTTGTCAGGTGTGCCTTATGCTCTATTACTTTGCACATATTTTGATATACTCTATCTTGTGAGCGACGAGCATACCTTCCTGCTCCAGAAGGTCCAGCCGGCGATGGTCGGGCTCATCGACGGCTCGCTCTCGACGCTCGCGCCGATCTTCGCAGTCGTCCTCGCCTCGCACGACACGCGCTACGCGTTCATCGCGGGCCTCGCGACGTCGATCGGTGCGGCGATCAGCATGGGCTTCTCGGAGGCACTTTCCGACACGGGCGAGCTCACCGGCCGCGGCAGCCCCTTGAGCCGCGGGTTGATCACGGGCGGCGGCACCTTCATCGGCGGCATCCTCCACTCGCTGCCGTTCCTCATCCCCCACTACGGCGTCGCACTGCTCCTTGCGGTTGCCGTTGTGGCCTTCGAGCTCCTGATGCTCGCGTACTTCCGCTATCGCTTCTTCCAGGACACGTTCGTCCGCGCTCTCGGGATCGTGACCTTCGCCGGCGTCCTGATCGTGGCGATCAGTGCGGGGCTCGGCAGCCTGCTCGGCAAGCCGATCGGCGGCTAGCTACCGAGCTGCGGGGTCGTAGTCGACGAGCTCGAGATAGACCATCTCGGCGGCGTCGCCGGCCCGGTGGCCGAGCTTGACGATCCTCGAGTAGCCGCCCGGGCGATCGGCCATCCGCGGCCCGACGTCGGCGAACAGCTTGTGCACCACTTCCTGCGAGCGGAGCACCGAGAGCGCCTGCCGGCGCGCGTGGAGGTCACCGCGCCGGCCCAGCGTGATCATCTGCTCGGCGAACGGCTTCACGGCCTTGGCCTTCGCCTCGGTCGTGCGGATCCGGCCGTGCTCGATGAGCGAGCACGTCAGGTTGGAGTACAGCGCCTTGCGGTGCGCCGAATCGCGGCCGAGCTTCTTCCCTGTGCGGGCGTGGCGCATCGCTGCTCTCTACTCGTAGCCGCCGGAGCCGTTCTCGCCGCGGAGGTGGAGACCGTGTTGCGAGAGCGTCTCCCGCACCTCCTCGATCGACTTCTTGCCGAAGTTCGGGATCGCGGCCAGCTCCTGCTCGCTCTTCATCACGAGGTCGCCGATCGTCTCGATCCCGACCCGCTTGAGACAGTTGTACGAGCGGACGCCGAGCTCGAGCTCCTCGATCGGGAAGTTCTCCATCCCGTGCGCGAGCGCCGCCTCGGGCGAGACACCGCCACCGTCGACCGGCGCGGCCTCCCCGAAGCCCTCGATGCGGTCGAGGTCGGTGAAGATCGCGAGCTGCCGGATCAGAATCTCGGCCGCCTCCGCGAGCGCGTCCTTCGGCTCGACCGAGCCGTCGGTCGTGATGTCGAGCATGAGCTTGTCGTAGTCGGTCCGCTGCCCGACGCGCGCAGCCTCGACCTGGTACGCGACGCGGCGCACCGGCGAGAAGATCGAGTCCATCGGGATGACCCCGATCGTGTGCTGCGGACCGCGGTTGAGCTCCGCCGGCGAGTAGCCGCGGCCGCGGCCGATCGTCAGCGTGATCTCGAGCCGGCCCTTGTCGGACAGGTTCGCGATCTCGAGCTCCGGGTTGAGGATCTCGAGGTCAGCGGGCGCCTCGATGTCGGCGGCCGTGACCGAGCCCGGGCCCTTCTTCGCGATGTGCACCTCGATCTCGGGTGACTCGCCGTGCAGCCGCGCGACGAGGTTCTTGAGGTTGAGGATGATGTCGGTGACGTCCTCGCGGACACCCGGCAGGGTCGTGAACTCGTGTGCGGTCCCCTCCACCTTCACGGAGGTGACGGCAGCGCCCTCCAGCGAGGAAAGCAGCACGCGCCGCAGCGAGTTGCCGAAGGTATGACCGAAGCCGCGGTCGAGCGGCTCGATCCCGAAGACCCCGCGGTGGTCGTCCACGTCCTCGTGGACGATCTTCGGGATCTGGAAGTCCATTTCTCTAGTCGCCAAGAAGATTCCCTCTTTCCGTTACTTCGAGTAGAGCTCGACGATCAACTGCTCTTGCACCGGCGTGTCGATCTCGGCACGCTCGGGTTGCTTCAGCACCTTGCCGGTGAGTCCGTCGTGGTCGGCCTGGAGCCAGGGAGCGACGGTCGAGACGAGATCGGTCGCGTCGCGGATCACCTGTTGCGCCGAGGAGGTCGACGGAACGGTGATGACCTCGTCAGGCCTCACCTGGTAGCTCGGGATGTTGACCCGACGGCCGTTGACCTGGAAGTGGCCGTGGCGCACCAGCTGCCGCGCCTGGGCGCGCGAGACGGCGAAGCCGAGCCGGTAGACGACGTTGTCCAGCCGGGTCTCGAGCATCCGCAAGAGCTCCTCGCCGGTGACGCCGGAGCGCTTGGCGGCCTTCTCGTAGTAGTTGCGGAACTGCTTCTCGAGCAGGCCGTAGTAGCGGCGTGCCTTCTGCTTCTCGCGCAGCTGCAGCAGGTACTCGCTCTGCTTGATGCGGCCGCGGCCGTGCTCGCCCGGCGGATACGAGCGGCGCTCGATCGCGCACTTCTCCGTCAGGCAACGCTCGCCCTTGAGGAAGAGCTTCATCCCCTCGCGGCGGCAGATGCGGCACTTCGGACCCAAGTCTCTAGCCATGCAGCTCGCGGGCCATTAGACCCTTCTCCGCTTCCGCGGCCGGACGCCGTTGTGTGCCTGCGGCGTCACATCCTTGACCGACAGGATCTCGAGACCCGCTGCCTGGAGCGACCGGATGGCCGTCTCGCGGCCGGAGCCCGGACCCTTGACGAGGACCTCGACCTTCTGGAGCCCGTGCTCCATTCCCTTCCGTGCCGCGGCGTCGGCCGTGACCTGCGCGGCGAACGGTGTCGACTTGCGGGAGCCCTTGAAGCCGGCCGAACCGGCGGACTCCCACGCGATCATGTTCCCCTCGCGGTCGGTGAGCGCGACGATCGTGTTGTTGAAGCTCGTCTTGATGTGCGCCTGGCCGATCGCGATGTTCTTGCGGACGCGGCGACGCGTGCGGCCACGGGTGGCCGCCTGCCTTCTCGTTCCCGGCACGCTACTTCGCCTTCTTTCCGCGTCCGACGGTCTTCTTCGGGCCCTTGCGGCTGCGCGCGTTCGTCTTCGTCCGCTGCCCGTTCACCGGCAGGCCGCGCCGGTGGCGGATGCCGCGGTACGCGCCGATCTCGGAGAGCCGCTTGATCGCCTGCTGCCGGTCGCGGCGCAGGTCACCCTCGACCTCGAGCTCCGAGTCGATGTAGTTGCGGAGCTTCGTGACCTCTTCGTCGGTGAGGTCCTTGACCTTCGTGTCCGGGTTGAGGCCGAGTTCCGCGGCGACCTTGCGCGCGGTCGGCTGGCCGATTCCGTAGATGTACGTCAGGCCGATCTCGAGCCGCTTCTGGTTTGGAAGGTTGACTCCGGCGATACGTGCCACTTAGCCCTGCCTTTGCTTGTGCCGGGGGTTGGAGCAGATGACCATGGTCGTGCCGTGCCGCTTGATCACGCGGCAGCGCTCGCACATGGGCTTGACGGAGGGACGGACTTTCATCTGCTTAGCGGTGCCTATAGGTGATTCGACCGCGATTGAGGTCATAGGGGCTGAGCTCGACCTTGACCTTGTCGCCGGGGAGGATCCGGATGTAGTGCTTCCGCATCTTCCCGGAGATGGTCGCGAGCACTGTGTGGCCACCCTCGTCGAGCTGCACCCGGAACATCGTGCTCGGGAGCGCTTCGACGACCTCGCCTTCAACCTCGATCTTCTCTTCCTTGGTAGGCAAATCCCCTTCAGTGAATAGGTGTCTCGGACGCAGAACCGCGCACGGCAGAGCCGTGCGCGAAGGCGATCATCGTAGCAAAGGGGCTTTCGCCAACGTGAGGATCCTCGGGCCGTCGGCGGTCACGGCAACTGTGTGCTCGAAGTGGGCGGCGAGGGACTCGTCGAGGGACGAGATCGACCAGTTGTCGGCGTGGACGTACACACCCGGCTCGCCGGCCGTGATCATCGGCTCGATCGCGAGCGTCATCCCTTCCTGCAGCACCGGACCGCGGCCCGGTGGCCCGTAGTTGTAGATCTGCGGGTCCTCGTGGTAGGAGCGGCCGACCCCATGCCCGACGAGCTCGCGCACGACGGAGAATCCGGCTCCCTCGACGACGACCTGGACTGCGTGGGAGATGTCGGAGAGCCGGTTGCCGACGCGAGCCTGCTCGATGCCTGCGCCGAGCGCCTCCCGGCAGACGTCGAGGAGCCTCTGCGCCTCCGGCGAGATCTCGCCCACGGGCAGCGTCACGGCACTGTCCGCCACGAGCCCGTCGAGCGTGACCCCGAGATCGAGCGAGATCAGGTCGCCCTCCCGCGCGCGGTAGTCATCTGGGATTCCGTGCACGACCATCGCGTTCGGCGAGATGCAGAGCGCGGCGGGGAAACCCTTGTAGCCCTTCGAGGTCGGGTGGCCGCCCTTCGAGGCGATGTGCTCGTCGGCGACGCGGTCGAGCTCGAGCATCTCGACCCCGGGCTCGAGATGCTCGGCGACCAGCGCGAGCGTCTCCGCGAGGAGCGCACCTGCGCGCGCCATCCCCTCGATCTCGGCCTCGGACTTGCGGACGATCACGACACTAGGCTTCGACCGTCGAGTGCCGCTGGACCTGCTCGAGCGCCTGCTCGATCTCGTGGAAGACTTCGTCGACCGTGCGGTCGGCGTGGACGCCGACGACGTTCGCCTGGTGCGAGCGGTAGTAATCGACGAGCGGCGCGGTCTCGCGCTCGTACAGCTCGAGTCGCCGCTGGATCGCCTCGGGCGTGTCGTCGGAGCGGTTCTCCTCTGCGGCACGGCGCAGCATCCGCTGCAGCAGCACGTCCTGGTGGGGCACCTGGAAGTCGAGCACGGCGTCGACCTTGCGCCCGAGCTCGCGCAGGAGCTCGTCCAGCGCCTCGGCCTGAGGCATCGTGCGCGGGAACCCGTCGAGCACGAAGCCGCCGAGCGTGTCGCCGCGCGAGAGCCGGTCGCGGATCAGGCGGATCATGAGCTCGTCCGAGACGAGATCGCCGCGGTCGTAGACGACCTTCAGCTCGTGCCCGAGCTCGGTCGGCAGCTCCTTCATCTCGCGGATCATGTCGCCCGTGGCGATGTGCGGGATCCCGTACATCGCCTTGATCCGCTGCGCCTGGGTGCCTTTCCCCGAGCCCTGCGGGCCGAGGACGAGGATGTTCAGCGTAAGAACCCTTCGTAATGGCGCATGACCATCTGCGACTCCATCTGCCGCATGGTCTGAAGCGCGACGCCGACGACGATGAGGACCGAGGTTCCCCCGAGGGCTCGGTACGTCGCCTGCGAGAAATGGAAGTGCGCGATGAAGACCGACGGTGCAACCGCGACGGACGCGAGGAACAGTGCACCCGGGAACGTCAGCCGGTTCAGGACGCGGTCGAAGTAGGCGGCGGTCGGCGGGCCCGGCCGGATGCCGGGGATATAGCCGTTGTACTTGCGCAGGTTGTCGGCCTGCTCGACCGGATTGAAGACGACCGACGTATAGAAGTAGGTCATCATGATGATCAGGATCGCCTCGAGGAGCAGGTACTTCCAGCTCGTGTAGCCGAAGTTCGTCTGCAGCCAGTTGCTCCACGACACCTCGAAGCTGCCGACCGTCTGGGGTACGGCGAGGATCGCGGCGGCGAAGATGATCGGGATGACCCCCGCCATCACGATGCTCAGCGGCATGTAGGTCGACCCGCCGCTCGTCTGCCGGTTGCCGAGCTGGCGCCGTGCGTACTGGATCGGGATCCGCCGCTGTCCCTCCATCACGAAGACGACCGAGACGACGATCCCGAGTGCGATCAGCGGGAAGAAGAGCCGTGCCGTCGTCCCGCCGTTGATCCAGCCGCTGATCCCCGACGGCGCGTAGGCGAGGATCGAGGCGAAGATGATCAGCGAGATCCCGTTGCCGATGCCGCGCTTCGTGATCTGCTCACCCATCCACATCAGCATCGTCGTGCCACCCGTGAGCGTGACGACGATGATGATCATCCGCCCGGTGTTGACGTTCTGCAGCACGCCGTACTGCTTGAAGAGGAAGGCGTAGCCGGTCGACTGGGCGGCGGCGAGGCAGACGGTGAGGTACCGGGTGTACTGCGTGATCTTCGCGTAGCCGGCCTCACCCTCTTTCTGCAGGCGCTCGAGCGAGGGGACGACCACGGCCATGACCTGAAAGATGATCGAGGCCGTGACGTACGGCATGATCCCGAGCGCGAAGAGCGAGAAACGGGAGAGCGCCGAGCCCGAGAAGAGATTGAGCAGGCTGAGGACGCCGCTGCCGCCGGCTCCCTTGCCGAAGAACTGCGAGAGCGCGTGCTGGTTGACGCCCGGCGCGGGAATCCAGGAGCCGAGCCGGTAGACGGCGAGGACGCCGGCCGTGAAGAGCAGGCGCCTGCGTAGCTCCGGGACACGCCAGACGTTTGCGAGCCAGGACATCTAGTCCTCGGTTCCTTCCGACTCCTCCGAGGCTGCTTCCTCGACCGGAGCCTCTTCCGCGGTGGCCGCCTCGGGCTGCTCGTCGGTCGTGGCCTCCGGCTCCTCGGCGGTGACCGCCTTCGCCTTGTGGTGCCGCTTCTTCTGCACCTTCGGCTCGCGCAGGAGCTCGACGGTGCCACCGGCTCCCTCGACCTTCTCCCGCGCGGTTGCCGAGATCGCGTGGACGCGCACGGTGAGCTTCTTCGTCAGCTCGCCGACGCCGAGCAGCTTCACGTCGGTGCGCGTGTTCTTGAGCAGGCGCTTCTCGACGAGCGTTTCCGGCGTCACCTCGTCGCCGTCGTCGAACCGGCCGAGGTCGCGGATGTTGACGGGCTGCGTGTAGGTGCGGAAGGGCCCGATCGGCATTGCGTCCTTCGACGTGTTGCCGCGGAGCTTGCCGAGCCGCATGGTGATGCTCGTCTGGCCGCCCTCGAAGCCCGCGCGCATCTTGTGCGAGCCCGAGCGCGACTTCTGGCCCTTGATGCCACGGCCGGAGTAGCGGCCCTTGCCGGAGCCGAGACCGCGCCCGACGCGCTTGCGGTCCTCGCGCGGCTGCGCCGGCGACAGATTGGAGAGATTCAGCTGCTTCTCGGGCATCAGGCGCTTTCGATCTTCACCAGGTGGCGGACCTTGCGGAGCATGCCGGCGAGCACCGGGGACTCCTCATGCTCGGCGCTGCGGCCGATGCGGCCGAGCCCGAGTGCGCGCAGGGTACCGCGATGGCGCTGGGATTGTCCGATCTGGGACCGGACCTGCGTGATGCGGACCTTGCTCACTAGGAGTCGTCCTTCTTCCTGCGCAGGCCGCGCCGCTTGGGCTTGCTCTCCTCGGCTGCGGGCTCGGCGGAATCCTCCGCCGCGGGCTCCGGCTCCGCCGCAGGCTCTGCGGCCTCGGCGACCGGCTCCTCGGCGACCGGCTCCTCGACGGACGCGTCCTCGACGGCGGGCGCCTCTTCGACCACAGCAGGCTCCTCCTCGATGACCACGACCGCGGCCTCTGCGGCGGGAGCCTCCTTCTCGGCGGCGCGCGTGGCGGGCAGCGGCAGCACCTCACTGATGCGCTTGCCGCGGATCCGGGCCACGTCCTCGGGCCGGCGCAGGTCCTGCAGGGCAGCGACCGTCGCCTTCGCCATGTTGATCGGATTCGTCGTGCCGAGGCTCTTCGCGAGCACGTTGCGGACGCCGCCGAGCTCGAGCACCGCGCGCACTCCGCCGCCGGCGATGACGCCGGTTCCCTCGGAGGCCGGGCGCAGGAGCACCCTCGCCGCGTCGAACCTGCCGAGCACCTCGTGTGTGATCGTCGTGCCGTGCTTCGGGATCGTGAAGAGGTTCTTCTTCGCGTCCTCGACGGCCTTCGTGATCGCGAGCGGTACCTCGCGCGCCTTGCCGTAGCCGACGCCGACGCGGTCGACCTCGTCACCCACGACGACGAGCGCCGTGAACGAGAAGCGCCGGCCGCCCTTGACGACCTTCGCGACGCGGTTGATCTCGACGACGCGCTCCTTGAGCTCGCGCGTCTCGGTGTATTCGATCCCGCTCAAAACTCGAGTCCTCCCTCGCGCGCGCCGTCGGCGAGCGCCTTGACGCGTCCGTGGTAGAGGTAGCCGCCGCGGTCGAACACACACGTGTCCACCCCGGCCTTCTTCGCCGCCGCGGCGAGAGCCGTGCCGACCGCCTCCGCCTGCTTGGTCTTGTCACCCTTGAACGACTTCGCGAGGCCGAGATGGGAGGCCGACGCGAGCGTCCGGCCCGTATCGTCGTCGACGAGCTGCGCCTCGATGCCGCGGTTGGAGCGGAAGACGACCAGGCGAGGCCGCACGCCGCTGCCGCGCACCTTCGCGCGCACGCGGCGGTGACGCCGGAGACGAGCTTCTCTGACCGTGAGGCTAGGCACGCTTGCCGACCTTCCGGCGGACGTACTCGCCCTCGTAGCGGATTCCCTTGCCCTTGTACGGCTCGGGCGGGCGCACCTTGCGGATCTCGGCGGCTGTCTGCCCGACCATCTGCTTGTCGGTTCCCTTGACGAAGATCTCGGTCGGTGTCGGCACGTCGAACGTGATGCCGGTGCGCGGCTTGATCGTGACCGTGTGCGAGTAGCCGACGCTCAGCTCGAGGTCGGTGCCCTTGAGGGCTGCGCGGTAGCCGACGCCCTGGATCTCGAGCTTCTTCTCGAAGCCCTGCGTGACGCCTTGGACCATGTTGGCGACGAGCGTCCGGGTCAGGCCGTGCAGCGCCCGGTCCTCCCCGCGCTCGGTCGGCCGCTTCACCGTGACGACACCATCGGCCTGCTCGATCTTCATCCGCGTCGGAACCTGCTGCTGCAGCGTCCCGAGCGGGCCGGCGACCGCGACGCGGGCAGACTCGATCGTGACGGTGACGCCGTCCGGGATCGAGATGGGTGCGTTGCCGATTCTGCTCATTCGGTCACCAGATGAAGGCCACTACTTCGCCGCCGATCCCGCGCTCCTGCGCGGTGCGGCTCGTGACGAGCCCGGACGAGGTCGAGAGGATCGCGACGCCCATCCCGCCGAGCACGCGCGGAAGGCGGTCCTTCCTCGCGTAGACCCTGCGGCCCGGCTTCGACACGCGCTTCAGGCCGGAGATGACCCGCTCGCGGTTGCGGCCGAACTTGAGGTCGACGACCAGGGTATCGAAGGAGTCGCCCTTCTCCACGTGATAGTCCCGGATGTAGCCCTCCTCCTTGAGGAGGCGGGCGATCTCGACCTTCATCCGCGAGCTCGGCATGGTCGCGTGCTCGTGCAGCGCCTTGTTGGCGTTGCGGATGCGGGTCAGCATGTCTGCGATCGGATCGGTCAGCACCGCGTCTCTCCTACCAGCTCGACTTCGTCATGCCGGGAATTGCGCCCTGGTGCGCGAGCTCACGGAGGCAGATCCGGCAGAGGCCGAACTTGCGGAAGACCGCGCGCGGGCGGCCGCACCGGTTGCAGCGCGTGTAGTTGCGCACCTTGTACTTCTGGGGTCGCCGCTGCTTCACGACGAGCGACGTCTTCGCCATTACTGATCCCTCCTGTCGCCGTCGGCGAACGGCAGGCCGAGTGCCCGCAGCAGCGCCAGGGCTTGCTCGTCGTTCGCAACGCTCGTCGTGATGGTCACGTCGAGCCCGCGGACTTGCTGGATGTCGTCGTAGTTGATCTCCGGGAAGATGAGCTGCTCGCGGATGCCGAGCGAGAAGTTGCCGCGGCCGTCGAGCGAGCGCGGGTTGAGACCGCGGAAGTCGCGGATCCGGGGCAGCGCGATCGAGACGAGCCGGTCGAGGAACTCGTACATCCGCGCGCCGCGCAGCGTGACGCGCGCGCCGACGGCCATCCCCTCGCGCAGCTTGAACTGTGCGATCGACTTGCGGGCGCGGCGGATCTGGGCGCGCTGGCCCGCGATCGTCGTCAGCTCCTCGATGGCGGAGTCGAGCAGCTTCGACTCGGTCTTCGCCTCGCCGACGCCCATGTTCAGCGTGATCTTCTCGAGGCGCGGCGCCTGCATGATCGAGTCGAGCCCGAGCTCCTCCATGAGGCGCGGCCGGATCTCGTTCTCGTACTCCTCCTTCAGGCGCGGCGTGTACGTGTCGGCTACGGCACTCATCCGCGATCGATCTCCTCGCCGCACTGCTTGCAGACGCGAATGCGAACCTGCCGGTCCTTGACCGTCTTCTCGATCGTCCCGACGCGGGTCGGCTTGCCGCACACGGGGCAGACGACCATCACGTTCGAAACGGGCAGCGGTGCAGCCAGGTCGATGATACCGCCCGGGGTCATCCCGCCGCCGCCCATGCCCATCGTGTTCTGGATCGCCTGCGGGCGGCGATGCCGCTTGACGATGTTGATGTTCTCGACGACGACGCGTCCCTGCTTGGGCAGCGCCTCGATCACGCGCCCCTCCTTGCCGGCGTCCTTGCCGCGGAGCACGCGCACGACGTCGCCCTTTCTCACTTTCATGGTCTGAGCCACGGTCAGAGCACCTCCGGAGCAAGGCTGACGATCTTCATGAAGTTCTTCTCGCGGAGCTCGCGGGCGACGGGCCCGAAGATGCGTGTGCCGCGCGGGTTGCGCTGCTGGTCGATGATCACCGCGGCGTTCTCGTCGAAGGCGATCGACGTGCCGTCGTTGCGGCTGAACGGCTTCTTCGTGCGCACGACGACCGCTTGCACGACCTCGCCCTTCTTGACGGCACCCTGCGGAGTGGCGGTCTTGACGGTGCCGACGATGATGTCGCCGACGCGCGCGTAGCGGCGGTGGTGGCCGCCCTTGACCCGGATGCAGAGGATCTCGCGGGCGCCGGTGTTGTCGGCGATCTTCAGACGGGACTCCTGCTGGATCACTTCGCAGCCTCCACGACTTCGGCGAGGCGCCAGCGCTTCGTCTTCGACAGCGGACGAGTCTCGACGATGCGGACGATGTCGCCCACGTTCGCCGTGTTCTGCTCGTCGTGGGCGTGGAACTTGACGCTACGGCGGATGACCTTCTTGTACCGCTGGTGCGAACTGATCAGGTCGACCTTGACGACGATCGTCTTGTCCATCGCGCTCGAGACCACGACGCCGCGGCGCTCCTGGCGCCGACCGCGGTCGTGCTCGGGCTTGGGCTCGCGGATGATCGGCTTTCGCTCGCCGCCCGGCGGCACGCGCCGGCGGGTCTTCGGCGAGCGCAGGCGGCGCGGGAGCCGCTTGCGCTTCTTCTTCGGCTCGGACTGTGGCGCCGCTGCCTCCTCGGCCGCGGGCTCTTCAGCCGCGGGCTCCTCGCCGGCAGCCTCCTCAGCCGCAGGCTCCTCAGCCGCAGGCTCCTCGGCCACAGGCTCCTCCACGGGAGCTTCGGGCTCTTCCGCGGCAGGCTCCTCTACGGCCTCCGATTCCTCGACCGAAGCCTCGGCCTCGACCGGGGTCTCCTCGGTCGACTCCGGCTCGGCCGGAGCCTCCTCGATCTGTTCGTCGTTCTGCTCGTTCTCGCTCAAGACGCTGCCCTTGCCTTTTCTGCCTCGCGTTCGTTCACAACCGTCAGGATCCGTGCGATCTCGCGCTTCGCCAGCTTCAGGCGCGCGGAGTTCTCGAGCGCGCCGGTCACGGACTGGAAGCGGAGGTTGAACAGCTCGCGCCGCCGCTCCGCGAGCTGATCGTTGAGCTCGTCGTCGGTCAGGTCACGTAGTTCCGATGCCCGGGTCAAAAGAGTACGTCCTCTCTCTTCACGACCTTCGTCTTCACGGAGAGCTTCTGGCCGGCCAGGCGGAGCGCTTCCTTGGCGAGCGGCTCCGGCACGCCGGCGAGCTCGAACATCACGCGCCCCGGCTTGATCACGCAGACCCAGCCCTCGGGCGAGCCCTTGCCGGAGCCCATGCGCGTCTCGGCCGGCTTCTTCGTGAAGCTCTTGTCGGGGAAGACGTTGATCCAGACCTTGCCGCCGCGCTTGATCTTGCGCGTCATCGCGATCCGGGCGGCCTCGATCTGCCGGTTCGTGATCCAGCCGGCGTCGAGGGCCTTGAGCCCGTAGTCGCCGTGCTGGACGGCGGTCTGCCCGCTCGACGTGCCGCGGCGGCGGCCGCGGTGAACCTTGCGGTACTTGGTCTTCTTCGGCATGAGCATCAGCTCTCACCGTCCTTCGGCGCTTCCGGAGCCTTCTTGCGCGGAGCGCGCTTCGGCTTCGCCTCGCCTGCGGGTGCCGCCTCGGTCGGCGTTTCGGCCTCCTGCGGAGCAGCCTCCACCACCGGCGGCGTCTCCACCGGAGTCGGCTCCACCGGAGTCGTCTGGGCCCGCTGCTCGGTCACCGGCTGCTCGCGCTCCTCGACCGGCGGCGTGGCCTGATCCTCGGTGCGCGGCGGCCGCTCGCCCTGCTGGTCGCGGCGCGGACGCCCGCCCGAGCCGGGACCGCGGCCCCTGCCGCGCCCGGGACCGCCGGGCCCCCCGCCCTGGCCACGCCTGCGCTGCCGTACCGGGCCGAGGCCCTCGCGGTCGGGGCCGCTCCGGCGCCCGCTCTCGCGGGAGGCGCCGAGGCCCTCGAGCGCTCCGCCGCGGCGGCGGCGCGTGTCCTGGTCGCCGAGCCGCGTGTCGCCGGTGTCGAAGCCCTCCGGCATGATCTCGCCCTTGTTGATCCAGACCTTGACGCCGATCCGGCCGGACGCCGTCTTCGCCTCGACGAAGCCGTAGTCGATGTCCGCGCGGATCGTGTGCAGCGGGACGCGTCCCTCGCTGTACATCTCGCGCCGGCTCATCTCGCCGCCGCCCAGGCGGCCCGAGCACTGGATCTTCACGCCGGCCGCGCCCGAGCGGATCGCGGAGGCGAGTGCACGCTTCATCGCGCGCCGGAAGGCGACGCGGTTCGAGAGCTGCTCGGCAATCGACTGCGCGACGAGCTTCGCGTCGAGCTCCGGGCGCTTGATCTCGTTGATGTTGATGTGGACGTTCTTCTGCGTCAGCGCATGCAGGTCGCGCCGCAGCGCATCGACCTCGACGCCCGACTTCCCGATCACGATCCCCGGCCGCGCCGTGTAGATGTCGACCGTGATCCGCTGCTTGTCCTTGCGGATCAGGATGTCGGACAGGCCCGCGTGCGCAAGCTTGTTGTAGATGTGCTCGCGGATCCGGACGTCCTCGAGGATGTACGCCGCGAACTCCTTCTTGCCGGTGTACCAGTTGGACTTCCAGTCGTGGATCACGCCCACACGAAGCCCGCCCGGATGGATCTTCTGGCCCACTACGCGTCACTCTCCTCGGGCGTCTCCGCCTCTGCTTCGGGCTCTTCGGTTTCCGCCTCGGCCTCCGGCTCTGCGGTCTCCTCTGCAACGTCTGCTTCGGTCTCGACAACTTCTGCTTCGTCCACCGTCTCGGGCTCCTCGACGGCCTCCGGCTCCTCGACCGGCTCGGGCTCCGGAGCCGCCATCGCCGGCACGGACGGAATGCCCGCCAGCGGCGCTCCCTGCGCGAGCTCGATCGTGATGTGGCACGTCCGCTTGCGGATGCGGGCGACGCGGCCGCGGGCGCGGGCGCGCCAGCGCTTCAGCGTCGGGCCCTCGTCCGCGAAAGCCGCGACGACGACGAGGTCGTCTCCCTGCCAGTGAAGGCCCGGGCGCGTCTCGGCGTTGGCGACGGCCGAGCGCAGCACCTTCTCCACGTCCTTGGCGACGGCACGGTTCGAGAAGGCGAGGATCGTCCGCGCCTCCGGCACCGAGCGGCCGCGGATGAGGTCGGTGACGAGCCGCGCCTTCCGCGCGCTCGAGTGCACCCACCGCGCCTGCGCGCGCACCGTCTCCCGCTCCTGCTGCTCGGCGACTGCCATCAGCGCTTCACCTTCGCCGTGCGATCGCCGGCGTGCCCGCGGAAGGTCCGCGTCGGCGCGAACTCGCCGAGCTTGTGACCGACCATCTGCTCGGAGATGAACACGGGCACGTGCTTGCGGCCGTCGTGGACGGCAATCGTGTGCCCAACCATCTCCGGAAAGACCGTCGAGGCGCGCGACCAGGTGCGGATCATGTTCTTGTTGCCGGACGCGTTCATCGCCTCGATCCGGCTCATCAGCCGTTCCTCCACGAACGGCCCCTTCTTCGACGACCTGCTCACTAGCGGCGACCCTCCTTGCCGCGGCGGCGGCCGCGGACGATCAGCTTGTCCGATTCCTTGTGCTTGCGACGGGTGCGCTTGCCGAGCGTCGGCACGCCCCACGGGGTGACCGGATGGCGGCCGCCCTTCGACTTGCCCTCGCCGCCGCCGTGTGGGTGGTCGACGGGATTCATCGCGGAGCCGCGCACGGTCGGGCGCTTCCCGCGCCAGCGGCTGCGGCCGGCCTTGCCGATGGTGATGTTCTGGTGGTCGACGTTCCCCACCTGGCCGATCGTGGCCCGGCAGGTGAGCGGCACGCGGCGCATCTCGCCGGACGGAAGGCGCAGCACCGCGAAGTCGCCGTCCTTCGCCACGAGCTGGATGCCCGAGCCGGCCGACCGCGCCATCTTCGCGCCCTGGCCCGGCTTGAGCTCGACCGCGTGGACGAGCGTTCCCGTCGGGATGTTCTCGAGCGGCAGCGCGTTGCCGACGCGGATGTCCGCGGCCGGCCCCGACTCGACGTTGGCGCCGACGCGCAGCTGCGCGGGCGCGAGGATGTAGCTCTTCGCGCCGTCGGCGTAGTGGAGCAATGCGATCCGCGCCGACCGGTTCGGGTCGTACTCGATCGCGGCGACCTTGGCCGGGACGCCGTCCTTGCGGCGCTTGAAGTCGATGATCCGGTAGCGGCGCTTGTGACCGCCACCTTGGTGGCGCGTCGTGATCCGGCCGTTCCCGTTACGGCCGGCCTTCTTCGAGAGCGGCGCGAGCAGGCTCTTCTCCGGCTCCGACTTCGTGATCTCCTCGAACGTGGAGACGGACATGAAGCGGCGCCCGGCGCTCGTCGGCTTGTAGCGGCGAATGGGCATTACAGCTGCGCTCCTTCGAAGATCTCGATCTTGTCGCCGGGCTTGAGCTCGACGATGGCCTTCTTCCAGCCGGGGCGCGTGCCCTTGATCAGCCCGCGCCGCTTCGGCTTGGGCTGCATCTTGATCACGTTGACGCCCACGACCTTGACGTCGAACAGCTCCTCGACAGCCTGGCGGATCTGCGTCTTGTGCGCGTCCTTGTGCACCTTGAACGTGTAGCGGTTCTCGGTGATCTGGTGGTAGCTCTTCTCGCTGACCACGGGCTTGATCAGGATCTCGGCGGGATGAAGGCTCACTGTGCTCTCCCTTGCACGAGCGGCAGCGCGGCTTCGCTCACGACGAGCGAGCGCGCCCACACGACGTGCGCGACCTCGAGCTCGGCGGGCACGGTCACGAGCACCCGCGGCAGATTGCGGAACGACTTGATCAGGGTCACCTCGTCCTCGGTCGCGACGATGACCGTCGGCTCCGCCTGGCCCCAGCCCTGCAGGAGCTCCAGGGCCTGCTTCGTCGACGGCGTCTCGAAGGAGTCGCCCGCGATCACCCCGAGCGTTCCCGCCTGGGCGTGGTCACTGAGCGCGGCGCGCAGAGCAGCGCGCGCGGCCTTCTTGTTCACCTTGACCGAGAAGTCGCGCGGGACGGGCGGGAAGGCGACGCCGCCGCCCGCGAACTGCGGCGCGCGGATCGTGCCCTGGCGGGCGCGCCCGGTTCCCTTCTGGCGCCACGGCTTCGAGCGGCCGCCGGCGACGAGGCCACGGCTCTTCGCGGCGCGCGTGCCCTGCCGGCGCGCGTTCAGCTCCGCCCGGACGGCCTCGTGCACGAGGTGCGGCTTGATCTCGGCGGCGAAGACGGCCTCGTCGAGCGAGACCTCCTTCTCCGCGCCTCCCAGCACGGGTGCCTTCGGCGCGGCCATCAGCGCACGTCCTCCCGGATCTCGACCAGGCCGTTCTTCGGCCCGGGCACGGCGCCCTTGACGAGCAGGAGGTTCCGCTCGGGGTCGACGGAGTGGACAGTGAGCCCAACCTGGGTGACCCGCTTGCCGCCCATGCGTCCGGCCATCTTGACGCCCTTGAACACGCGCGACGGTGTCGCCGAGGCGCCGATCGAGCCCGGCTTGCGGATGTTGTGCGAGCCGTGGGTGACCGGGCCGCGGTGGAAGTTGTGCCGCTTGATCGTCCCCTGGAAGCCCTTGCCGATGCCGGCGCCGGAGACCTTCACCTTGTCTCCCGGCTGGAAGATCTCGACCGTGACGCTCTCGCCCTGGACCGCGTCGGCGAAGTGCCCACGGAACTCGACGAGGTGGCGGTAGGCACCGTCGACGCCGCCCTTCTCGAGATGGCCGCGCTCCGGCTTCGAGATCTTGCGGTCGGCGACCGGCTCCCACGCGAGCTGGACGGCCTCGTAGCCGTCGGCGTCCGGCGTGCGGACGGCGACGACGGGACACGGGCCTGCCTCGATCACGGTCACCGGGGTCACGGCACCGCTCTCCTCGTCGAAGAGCTGCGTCATCCCGAGCTTCTTGCCCACGAGGCCTTTCATCTCAGAGCTTGATCTCGATGTCGACGCCGGCCGGGAGGTCGAGCCGCATGAGCGAGTCGACGGTCTTCGGGGTCGGCGAGTGGATGTCGATCAGGCGCTTGTGCGTACGCACCTCGAAGTGCTCCCGCGAGTCCTTGTCCTTGAACGGTGACCGGATCACGCAGTAGACGTTCTTCTCGGTGGGCAGGGGCACAGGGCCGGTGATGGTGGCGCCGGTGCGCTGGGCTGTGTCCACGATGTCGCGCGCGGACTTGTCCACCTGCTGGTGGTCGTAGCCCTTCAGCCTGATGCGGATCTTCTGCTGTGGCACCGGCGCCTCCCGTCCTCTCTACGCGATGATCTCGGTGACGACGCCCGCGCCCACCGTCCGGCCACCCTCACGGATGGCGAAGCGGAGGCCCTGGTCCATGGCGATCGGCTGGATCATCTCGATCTCCATGTTCGTGTTGTCGCCCGGCATGACCATCTCCTGGCCGTCCGGCAGCTTGATCGAGCCGGTGACGTCGGTCGTCCGGAAGTAGAACTGCGGCCGGTAGCCGTTGAAGAACGGCGTGTGGCGGCCGCCCTCCTCCTTCGAGAGAACGTAGACCTCGGCCTTGTAGTGCGTATGCGGCGTGATCGAGCCCGGCTTGGCGAGCACCTGTCCGCGCTCGACCTCCTCGCGCTTGGTGCCGCGGAGCAGCGCTCCCGCGTTGTCGCCGGCCTGTGCCGAGTCGAGCGTCTTGTTGAACATCTCGACGCCCGTCACGACCGTCTTCTCCACCTTCTCGTGGATGCCGACGATCTCGATCTCGTCGCCGATCTTGATCTCGCCCTGCTCCACGCGACCGGTCACGACGGTACCGCGACCCGTGATCGTGAAGACGTCCTCGATCGGCATCAGGAACGGCTTGTCGAGGTCACGAACCGGCTCCGGAATGTAGGAGTCGACTGCCTCCATGAGCTCGACGATCTTCTGGCTCCACTCCGGATCGCCCTCGAGCGCCTTCAGCGCCGAGACCTGGATGATCGGAATGTCGTCGCCCGGGAACTCGTACTTCGAGAGGAGCTCACGCACTTCCATCTCGACGAGCTCGAGCAGCTCCGGATCGTCGACCATGTCGGCTTTGTTGAGGGCGACGACGATCGCCGGCACCTCGACCTGGCGGGCGAGCAGGATGTGCTCGCGCGTCTGCGGCATCGGGCCGTCAGCCGCCGACACCACGAGGATCGCGCCGTCCATCTGGGCGGCACCCGTGATCATGTTCTTGATGTAGTCGGCGTGCCCCGGGCAGTCGACGTGCGCGTAGTGGCGGTTGTCCGTCTCGTACTCGACGTGCGCGGTGTTGATCGTGATGCCGCGCTGCCGCTCCTCCGGCGCCTTGTCGATCTGGTCGAAGGCAACGGCCTCGCCGCCGCCCTTCTCCGACAGCACCTTCGTGATCGCCGCGGTCAGGGTCGTCTTGCCGTGGTCGATGTGACCGATGGTGCCGACGTTGACGTGCGGCTTTGTCCGCTCGAACTTCTGCTTTGCCATGTGTCGCTCTCCCTATTCCCTTTCTCGCTCGCTCAGCTCTCGGTCGCTCAACCCTGGGTGTCCATGATCTCGCTCGCAATCGACTGAGGCACTTCCTCATAGCGATCGAACTGCATGGTGAAATCTGCCCGGCCCTGCGTCATCGAACGCAGGTCCGTCGCGTACCCGAACATCTCGGACAGCGGGACGCTCGCCTTCACGACCTGGGCGTTGCCGAGAGGATTCATCGACTCGATCCGGCCGCGGCGGCTGTTGAGGTTCCCCATCACGTCGCCGAGGTACTCCTCCGGCGTGGTGACCTCGACCGCCATCGTCGGCTCGAGCAGGTGTGGCTTCGCCCGCTTCATCGCCTCCTTGAAGGCCATGGAGCCGGCGATCTTGAAGGCCCGTTCGCTCGAGTCGACGTCGTGGTACGACCCGTCGACGAGCTCGATCTTGATGTCCACGACGGGATAGCCCGCGAGGATGCCCGAGCCCATCGCCTCCTGGATCCCGGCGTCGACGGCCGGGATGTACTCCTTCGGGATCTTGCCGCCGACGATCTTGTCGCCGAACTCGTAGCCCACGCCCGGCTCCTGCGGGTAGAGATTGATGACGACGTCGCCGTACTGGCCGGAGCCGCCGGTCTGCCGGACGAACTTGCCCCGGATGCCGAGCGCCTCCTTGCCGACCGTCTCGCGGTACGCGACCTGCGGGCGGCCGACGTTGGCGTCGACGTTGAACTCCCGCTTGAGGCGGTCGACGATGATCTCGAGGTGCAGCTCGCCCATCCCGGAGATGAGCGTCTGCCCCGTCTCCTCGTCGGTCTCGACGCGGAAGGTCGGATCCTCCTCCGCCAGCCGCTGCAGACCGGTCGAGAGCTTGTCCTGGTCGGCCTTCGACTTCGGCTCGACGGCGACCGCGATCACCGGATCCGGGAAGGTCATCGACTCGAGCACGATCGGCGCGTTGTCGGCGGCAAGCGTGTCGCCGGTCGTCGTCGACTTGAGGCCGACGCCGGCCGCGATCTCGCCGGCCATGATCTCTTCCCGCTCCTCGCGGTGGTTCGCATGCATCTGGAGGATGCGGCCGATGCGCTCGGTGCGGCCCGTGATCGTGTTGAGCACACGGTCGCCAGCCTTGAGCGTGCCGGAGTAGACGCGGAAGTACGTCAGCTTGCCGACGTACGGATCGGACATGACCTTGAAGGCCAGAGCGGAGAACGGCGCCTTCGGGTCGGCGGCCCGCTCCTCCTCGCCGCCCGACTTCGGGTGGGTGCCCTGCACCGGCGGCACGTCGAGCGGGCTCGGCAGGTACTCGACCACGGCGTCGAGCAGCAGCTGGACGCCCTTGTTCTTGAAGGCGGAACCGAGCAGCACCGGGGTGATCTCGTCGGCGAGCGTGGCCGCGCGGACGGCGCGGCGGATCATCTCCGCCGTCACCGAGGACTCGTCCTCGAGGTACGCCCCGAGCACCTCGTCGTCGAAGTGCGAGATCGCGTCGACCAGCTGGTGGTGGTACTCCTGCGCCTGCTCGACGAGCTCGGCCGGGATCTCGACGACGTCGAACTCCTTGCCGAGGTCGTCCTTGTAGACGACCGCCTGCATGTCGACGAGGTCGACGACGCCCGTGAAGTTCTCCTCGGCGCCGATCGGGATCTGCAGCGGCACCGGGTTGGCGCCGAGCCGGTCGCGCATCGACTGCACGGCGGCGAAGAAGTTCGCGCCGGTGCGGTCCATCTTGTTGATGAAGGCGATGCGCGGCACCTTGTACTTGTCCGCCTGCCGCCAGACCGTCTCGGACTGCGGCTGCACGCCCGCGACGGAGTCGAAGACGGCGACGGCGCCGTCGAGGACGCGCAGGCTCCGCTCGACCTCGACCGTAAAGTCCACGTGGCCGGGCGTATCGATGATGTTGATCCGATAGTCCCGCCAGAACGCGGTCGTCGCAGCCGACGTGATCGTGATCCCGCGCTCCTGCTCCTGGGCCATCCAGTCCATCGTCGCAGCGCCCTCGTGCACCTCACCCAGCTTGTGGGTGATGCCGGTGTAGTAGAGGATCCGCTCGGTCGTCGTCGTCTTGCCCGCGTCGATGTGGGCCATGATCCCGATGTTGCGGACGCGGTCGAGCGCGACGGCTTGTTCTGTCATCTTGGTGCTCAAGTCTTCCTTCCTCGTCCTGTCTACCAGCGGTAGTGCGCGAAGGCCTTGTTGGCCTGCGCCATCCGGTAGACGTCGTCCTTCCGCTTGAACGCGCCGCCCTGCTGGTTCAGCGCGTCAAGAATCTCGTTGGCGAGCTTGTCCTGCATGCCCTTCTCACGCCGCTCGCGGGCATAGGTCACGAGCCAGCGCACCGCAAGCGTGCGGGCGCGGCGCTGCGGCACCTCGACCGGCACCTGGTAGTTCGCGCCGCCGACGCGGCGGCTGCGCACCTCGAGGACCGGGGTGACCGTCTTCACGGCCGCCTCGAGCACCTCGACCGGCGGCCGGCCGGTCTTCGTCCCGACGGCCTCGAGCGCGCTGTAGACGATCTGCTCGGCGGTCGACTTCTTGCCGTCGAGCATGACCTTGTTGATCACCTGCGTGACGAGCGGCGACCCGTAGACGGAGTCGGGCTCGACCGCGCGGACCTGAACCTCGGCACGACGCGGCATCACGAGCCCCGCTTGGCGCCGTACTTCGAGCGGCCCTGCTTCCGGTCGGAGACTCCGCCGGTGTCGAGGGCTGCGCGGATGATCTTGTAGCGATAGCCCGGGAGATCCTTCGTCGAGCCGCCGCGCACGAGCACGACGGAGTGCTCCTGCAGGTTGTGCCCCTCGCCCGGGATGTACGCGCCGACCTCTGCCCCGTTCGTCAGGCGCACGCGGGCGACCTTGCGCAGAGCCGAATTCGGCTTCCTCGGCGTCTGCGTCATGACGCGCGTGCACACGCCGCGCTTCTGCGGCGCTCCGGCGAGAGCGGGTGTCTTCGTCTTCGCCTTCGCGGCCTTGCGGCCCTTGCGCACGAGTTGATTGACAGTCGGCAAATGAGTCCTTTCGTGACGAGACGGTCGGCGGGGGCAAAAAGCACCCCGGCCAACCGGTCGGCGGCATGGTAGCGAACCCGCGCGAACCCCGCCAATCGGCCAGAAACCCGCCACTTCGGCTAGTAGCTCGTATTCCGGCCCGAACCTAAAGTACGCCCCACCGAAGATCTCGGAGCTGCGGTCATGCATTGGCTTTCAATCGGTCTCGCTATTGCGCTCGGCATCTGTGTCCTCCTGGTGCTCGAGCTGCTCCGCCGGCTACGTCGCCGGACCTCTCGCGATGTCGAGGCCCAGGTGACGGCGACCGTGCGGACGCTCGAAGCGCGGCTCGACGAGCTCGCGCGCGAGCTGTCGAGCGCCGTCAACCGCGCCGAGGAGGAGGCGCGGCGCAGCCGGTTCCTCGGCCAGATCGCCACTACGATCGACCTCGACGACGCGATCGGCTCCACCCTCCAGGCGGCCGCCGGCCTGCCGAAGGTCGATGCGGCGGTCGTCGAGCTCGATCCCGCCGGCGACGGCGACGAGCGTCTGCTCGGCTCGATCGGCCTCGACCGCGACGAGGATGAGGACGACGAGGGCGTCCGGATCTTCACCGGCGCTCCGGAGACGCGGGAGGCGCGGGCGATCGAGCACTCGTACCTGTACGGGGAGGAGCAAGAGGCCGGAGCTGTACGCGAGGCACTCGGTGTGCCGCTCCTCGGCCGCAACGGCCGGATCGGCTGGCTCGGCGTCTTCTCCCGCGATCCCGAGGTCCGGTTCGGCCACGACGACGTGCGCCGGCTCGAGGATCTCGCCGAGCGCGTTGCGCCGGCGATCGAGAACGCGCGCCGCTTCCGCGAGGCACGGCAGCTCGCCGACCTCGACTCCCTGACGGGCCTGCACAACCGCCGCTACTTCTACGAGACCCTGGGCCGCGAGGTCGACCGTGCCCAGCGGTACCAGAGGCGGCTCTCCCTCGTGATCGTCGACGTCGACGGCTTCAAGGAGATCAACGACCGGATCGGCCATCTCGCCGGCGACGCGGTCCTGGCCGAGATCGCCGACCGCATCCGACAGGTCGTGCGCTCGGCCGACATCCCCTGCCGCGTCGGCGGGGACGAGTTCGCGGTGATCGTCCCCGAGGTCGAGGTAGGCCAGGCCCAACAGCTCGTCGGGAGGATCCAGCGGGCCGTCTCGGCGCAGCCGATCGCGCGCGCCGGCCGTGTTCGCGTCTCGGCCGGCGTGGCGGACATCCAGGCGAACGACAATCCCACGACGCTGTTCGAACGTGGGGACGAGTCGCTCTATGCGGCGAAGCACGCCGGCAAAGGCGGGCTCGCAGCCGCCGACTGACCCCGGCGAAAAAACGCTCGGCGGGGTACTCAAGCAAGCGACTCCGGCCGCCGATAGGCGTCGCATGGGTCTCATCGCGAGAGCTCGCCTGTCGCGCCGCCTCGGCGCGCGCGCCCGCGACGAGCGCGGCTTCACGCTTCCCGAGCTCCTGATCACGATGGCGATCCTCCTGATCATCGTCGGCTCCCTCGCGTCCGTGCTCGTCGAGTCCACGACCTCCGAGATCGATGCGAACAAGCGCTTCACGGCCCAGGCGCAGGACCGCACCGCGCTCGACAAGATCCGCCGCGAGCTCCACTGTGCGAGCTCCGTCACGCAGACGAGCGGGACCGCCCTCACTGCCGGCACGGCCTATAACGCGATCACCACGCAGCTGAGCTCGGTCTGCCCGAGCGCGCTCGGTGTGACGACGTACGTCACCTGGTGCACGGCCGCCAGCACCCTGACGACCGGCGACTACGCGCTCTATCGCGTGACCTCCACCTCGGTGCGGCCGACCTGCACCTCGAGCGGCAAGATCAAGTGGGCCGACTACCTGCAGACCTCGACGCCGTTCTGCGTCCCGAGCTCGAGCACGGCCTGCAGCGGTGTGCTGAAACCCACGGCGAGCCTCCCCATGCTCCACATCGCCTTGCCCGTGGATCTCAACGGGCCAACCTCGACCATCGACAAGTACAACCTCGTCGACGACATCGCCCTGCGGAACGGGACGCGTTCGTGACCGCGCTCCAGAGGCGACACCTACGGGGTGAGGACGGCTTCACGCTCGTCGAGCTGCTGATCGCCATGATCGTGCTGACGGTCGGGATCCTCGCGCTCGTGGCCGCGTACACCTCGGGCTACGTCGCCTTGAATCGGGCGACCAGGATCTCGAGCGCCCAGCTCATCGCCGACTCCCAGATGGAGCGCTTCCGGGCGCTCAGCTACACCAACATCTGGCTGAACACGACCTGCGGCACGAACTGCACCGAGGACTCGACCTACAAGGGCGACTCCGTCTACAGCTCGGCGGCCGCCGTGACGGGCTGCACCACCACCGACTCGTCCTGCCTCCCGACGCAGACGAAGACAGGGCCGGACAATAGGTCCTACCGGCTGGACACGTACGTCGAGTACAGCTGTCTGAGCGGCACCCTGAGCACCTCGCCGACACTCACCTGCGGAACAACGGCGCCGGCGCCGGTCAAGCTCGTCACGGTCGTGGTGCGCAGCATTGGCGGCTCCGGCACCGGGTCGGCCGGCACGATCACGGTGCGCGAGCAGTCGGCGTTCACCTCCCTCACCGGGCAGTGAGCTCCGCCCCGCGGATCCCTCGTTCGGGCGAATCACTCCATCAAGGGAACATCGCCGCGAATCCCCCCTTTTGGGGGCGCCGCCGCCGCCAGGCCGACCGACAGTGGGAGCGATGAGCGAACTGCAGCGGTGGACCGCGGCTCCTCGGCCTGTCTCGCGGCCGGTCTTTGCCCGCCTGATGCGGCGGCTGGCCGACGAGAGCGGCATCGCCCTGATCATGGCGCTCGCCGTCATGCTCACGCTGACCGTTCTCGTGACGTCGACGCTCGCCTTCACGAGCTCCGACTCGCGCGACGCCGCCCGCAGCGTGGGCACACAGAAGGCCTATGCGGCGGCGGAGGCCGGGCTCAACGACGCAATCGCCGCGGCCCAGGCGGCCCACAGCGACACGACGAAGATGAGCCCCTCGCCCAGCTACGCGGGTGACCCGAACGCGACGGTGACATCGCTCACCGGCGCGGCGACCGCGACGTGGGGCGGCAGCTTCAACGCCTCGACGCAGGTCTGGACGCTCAAGTCGATCGGCAGCGTGCCCAACCCGACAGGTGGAAGCGCCATCACACGCACGCTCACCCAGTCGGGGACCCTCACGCCGCCGCCCTACAACTTCGTCGCTCTCGACACCGGGTGCGACGTGCACACGCTGATCGTCGACTCGAGCGGCCAGCTCAACGTGACGAACAAGATGTTCATCAACTCGTGCAACGGAGTGCAGTTCGGTGTGAAGCCCGACGCGTTCGACATCTTCGGCACGTCCGGGCACGGCAACATCTCCGCGCCGTTTATCGGGGTCGTCGGCGGCTGGGAGACGGACGGCGGCGTCACCCCGAACAGTCACACGGTGACCGTGAACGGCATCACGTGCCCCTTGGCCAAGGGCAACAACCCGGTCACGAGCTCCCAGCCCACGGGCTGCCCGCTCACGGGGCAAGCCGCGATCGGCGACCCGCTCGCAGGGAAGGTGACGCCTCCGACGCTCGGCTCGCCTGCCTGCAGCACGACCGGCTACAGCACCCCGGTCAACTACAGCCCCTCGCAAACCGTCAGCACCACGATGACCACATCCCAGACGACGCTCAAGTCCAGCGGGACCGCGCTGCAGAACGGCGATGTCATCCAGATCGGCAGCGAGGACATGCTCGTCACGGCAGGCGGGGGGACGAAGACTCTCACGATCCAGCGCGGATATCTCGGCACGACGGCCGCCACTCACAGCGTCGGCGTGACGATCCAGAAGCTTCCGCCGGTCAACATGGGAACCGCCGCCAATCCAGCCCCCTGCACGATCGCGTCGGGGACGGTGACGCTCCAGCCGGGCACCTACTACGGAGGCATCTGCATCGGGGCCTGGAGCGGAAGCAGCTGCGGCAGCAACATCGGAGGCAACTGCCAGTCCGGGAACGCCCCGGTCGCGTACAGCCCGGCCGTGGCGGTGAATGCCAGCTCGGGTGTCTCCGCAACGACCACGAGCATTCCCGTCGACTGGTCGGGCTCCGGTACGGCGGATCCTGTCTCGACTGGAGACGTGATCCTGATCGGCAGCGAGCAGATGCTCGTGACCAATGCCCCGGTCACGAACGGCTCTGCGACGTTGACCGTCACGCGCCACTACAACGGCACCACGGCCGCGACGCACAGCAACAACTCCGCGGTGACGCAAGAGCCGCCGGTCAGCACCGCCCACGTGACCTTCGCGTCGGGGACGTACATCATGGCCGGCGGCGGTCTCTTCGTCTGCGGCCTGTCGACCCTCTCGGCGCCTGACGTACTCATTTACAACACCCAGGACTCCTCGCACACCTCGGGAAGCGGCGCGATCGACCAGGTCGAGATCAACACGACGGGCAGCATCTCGCTCGGTCCCCAGAACTCCGGCGCGTACGAAGGCCTGACCTACCTCCAGGACCCGAACCGCGCCGTGGCGCCGAGCGACACCTGCGAGAACAGGACGTATTTCAACAACAACCCGAATCCGGACGCCCCGACCCAGGCGCAGATCGACGAGTACGACCTGGCGCTGATGTCGATGGCGAGCAGCGGCCCCAACGGACCGCTCGGCTCGATCTCCGGCTCGTTCTACGCGCCTGCACCCACGTCGGAGTTCGCCGATGCCGTCGGTGGAACGGCGAATCTCGCGGTCCTCACCTCGTGCATTCTGATCGACGGCGGGGCCTCCACGTTCGCCTTCCAGCCAGCTGGCCTCTTCGGGTCAACCTTGGTTCTCGGCCCGCAGGCCGGCTAGGCGCCCGACTCGACCTCGTCCGGGCCGAACTCGCGCACGACGCGGGCCGGGACACCCGCGACCATCGTGTACGGCGGCACGTCCGCGGTGACGACGCTGCCGGCCCCGACGATCGCGAACTCCCCCACCGTGACGCCGGCGAGGATCGTGCTGCGGAGACCCAGATAGGCACCGCGGCGGATCGTCGTCCGCAGTTCGGCCCGCGTGGCCTCGTCGCCGAGCAAGGGGTAGAAGTGGCGCGGGTAGTACGTGTGGCCGAGGATCGTCGTCTGGGCGATCACGGTCACGTCGTCCTCGAGCGTGACCGAGGACGGGACGGCGTCGTCGATGAAGACCTCGGTGCCGATGAAGACCCGCCGGCCGACGTGGACGCCGCGTCGCCGGTGGAGCGACGCGCGGGCGGCCGGCGGTAGCGGCGCGTAGCGCGCGGCGACATGCAGCCAGCGCTTGCCGACGGCCTCGACGACGCGCACGCCCTGCGTCTCCGGCCCGACGGGGATGTTCCCCCACAACTTCTCGAGCATCCCGCAAGGCTATGCCCTGCGGCCGTCGGCCCTACTGGATCCGGAGGAAGGGCAGGTACTCCGTGAGGTCGATCGCCGCCGGCTGCGGCAGCTGGTCGCGGAGGCAGGTCGTCCGGTTCAGGGCCTGGTTCTGCTCCCTGATCGTCCACTGCTCGAAGGACTGCGCACGCTCGAAGCCGCGCAGGGCGGCGACGATCGCCGGGCGCACCGTGACGAGCGGCAGGGCGCCGAGCGACTGTGCCGGACCGAGCGGCCGTACCGAGAACGTGCCGAGGAGCGTCGTCAGGCGCGACGTTCTCCCGGTCGGCAGCGTGAACAGGCGCTGCGGCGCCGCCTCCGCGACTGCGTACCCCGTTCGCTCCGCGAGCCACGGTGGAGTCGGCGTGACGCGGACGTGCCGGACGAGCAGGTCCGGGTAGGCGGAGTAGAACGCCGCCACCTCGCCTGTCGTCGGCTTCGGGGCGTAGCGCTGCTGCTCGAGTCGCGCCCGCCGGAGCTCGTCACCGAGCACCGACAGCGCGATCGCGCGCGTCGCGTGCGCCTGATGCAGCGCCGCGAGATAGGCGCTTCGCTTCCCGTGGAACGAGTCCCGGATCACCTCCTGCTGCGCGGCGAGGACGGCGTGGCGCGACACCGGGCGCTCCGCCGTCTCGACGAGCCGCTCGAACAGGGCGCTGAGGGCGGCGTCGCGGTCACCCGTCAACGCCTGGAGCGAGCCGAGGGTGCCGCCGCCGATGGCACCGCTCCCCTCCAGGCGGCACACCGTGCCGTGCGGCAGGATGAGCTGCCCCG
Organism: uncultured Actinomycetes bacterium; assembly: GCA_963796555.1. Taxonomy (GTDB): domain Bacteria; phylum Actinomycetota; class Thermoleophilia; order Gaiellales; family Gaiellaceae; genus Palsa-739. The sequence continues at coordinate 592,780 of CAWCLZ010000006.1, forward strand.
CCGTCACGGAGCGGTTGAAGCTCTTCCCGAGCATGCGGGGCGCGTTGCAGAGGCTCCGCGTTCGCGCCCAGAGCCAGACGCAGGCCGCCTTCGGCTTGTCGGGATCCATCTCTTTCTTGTTCCACTCCTGCCAGCCCCAGGAGAAGACGGAGCCCAGGCCGAGCTCCTTCGCGACGCGCTTCGCCGAGAGCCCCTCCCACTTGACGACCTGGAACCAGGCCGAGGCGGGCACGAGGCCGTTGCGGCCGCCCACTCCCTTCTGGCTCAGGAAGCTGATCATGACCCCGAGCCGGTTCGACGGGATGCCGAGCGAGGCGAGATCGACGACCGCGTTCCGGTAGCTCTCCCGCAGCAGCCGGTTGCCGAGGATCGGGCCGAGCGGCCAGATCTCGGTGGCGGGCAAGTAGACCTCGCGCACGACGTCGGAGACCTTGGCCACCGAGCGCCACCACGCGACCGCGTCGTCGGAGCCGGCATAGGGGGACTTGTTGACGAGCAGCACCGGATGCGCGCCCAGCGCCGCAAGATCCTGCAGGAACGCGAGCACGTTCGCCCGGTACTGGGCCGTTGAGGCGATCCAGGGGGTTGGGATCGCCGCACCGAAGAGCTCGTTTTCGACCACGAGCGGCGTCGCACAGCCACCGCTGCGCACGACGGCCTTCTGATACTCGGCCTGCGCGGCGGCTTCGATGGTGGAGGGATCGGCGGGCGCGGCGGGGGTGCCGACCTTCGCCGACATCTTGAGGTCGAAGGCGTAGGTCGCGGCGCCCCGGGCGCGCGCAGCGACCGCGTAGTCGGTTCCGGAGTGCGTGGTGGCCGCGAGCAGCGTTCCCGGCTTGGCGAGGATCGGCAGGAGCGACGGCCAGCCGTACTCGCCCCAGACGGTCTGCTGCGCTCGGATGCCGCACTGGCCCGCGAAGACAGGCTGGGACACCGCGGTGCCGGCGGCCAGAAGGCACGCCGCAGCGGCAACCCCGAGAACGAGAGCAAGCTTCCCCACGACCCGCCTCTGTGTAGCAGAGAGGGCGGCCCTTCGCCGCCCTCCCTTGCGAACTGCTTACGCCGCGCGCTAGTCGTCGAGCGGCGTTTCGACCTCGGGAACCTCTTCGGCCTCGAGGTCGCTGCGCGGCTCTACGTCGCCGTTCGCGTCGTCTGTCGGCTGGGGCTCACCGCCGAAGTCGAGCCCGAGCCCGGCCAGCGCGTCGGAGCCGTCGCTGCCGATCTCCTCGAGCGCCGCGAGAAGCTGCTCCTCGGTCTGCGGGCGCGCGAGCGCGCTCGCCGGCACCTTGTCGGACGGCCCGATCTCGATCGTCCGGTACCGCTTCAGGCCCGTCGCCGCCGGGATCAGCTTCCCGATGATGACGTTCTCCTTCAGCCCGAGCAGCCGGTCGACCTTGCCCTCGATCGCTGCGTCGGTCAGCACCTTCGTCGTCTCCTGGAACGACGCGGCCGAGAGGAAGGACTCCGTCGCGAGCGACGCCTTCGTGATCCCGAGGATCAGCGGCTCGGACGTCGCCTGCTCCTTCTTCTCCTTCTTGACGCGTGCGTTCTCGCGCTCGAGGACGATCTTGTCCACGAGCTGGCCGGGCAGGAGATCGGTGCCGCCGTTGTTCTCGACGCGCACCTTCTTCAGCATCTGCCGGACGATCAGCTCGATGTGCTTGTCGTGGATCTCGACGCCTTGCGACTTGTAGACCTTCTGCACCTCGCCGACGAGGTACAGCTCGGTCTCGGTGTAGCCCTTCAGGCGCAGGAGATCCGACGGGCTGATCGACCCCTCGTGGAGCGGGTCGCCCGCCTCGACGTGCTCGCCCTGCGCCACGCTGAGCCGCGTCCGGCGCGGGACGAGGATCGAGAAGTCGTCCTCCTCGTTGCCGGTGTCGGCCACGACGGTGATCCGAAGCTGGCGCTCCGTCTCCTCGAGCGCGACCGTGCCCGCCACCTCGGCGAGCGCCGCGGCCCCCTTCGGGTTACGCGCCTCGAAGATCTCGACGACGCGCGGCAGGCCGTGCGTGATGTCGGCCCCGGCGACACCGCCCGTGTGGAAGGTCCGCATCGTCAGCTGCGTCCCCGGCTCGCCGATCGACTGGGCGGCGATGATCCCGACCGCATCGCCGATCTCCGACAGCTCGCCCGTCGCGAGGAACGTGCCGTAGCACTGGCGGCACACGCCGGTCTCGGCCTTGCACTTCAGCACCGACCGCACCGGGACCGAGAAGTCGTGGGCGATCTCGTCGCCGAGCTCCTCGACGATCTGCCGCAGCCGGCGCACCGTGATCTCCTCGCCCTTCGAGGCGACGACCGTCTTGCCCGGCTTGCCGGACGCGAGCGGCTTGTGGATGTCCTCTGCTGCGATCCGGCCGGCGACGGACTTGTTCAGCCCTTCCGGCAGGAAGAGCGGCAGCTCGACGAACTCCTTCGTCTTGCAGTTCTCCTCACGGATGATCACGTCCTGCGAGACGTCGACGAGGCGCCGCGTCAGGTAGCCCGAGTCGGCGGTGCGGAGCGCCGTGTCGGCGAGCCCCTTGCGGGCTCCGTGGGTCGAGATGAAGTACTCGAGCACCGACAGGCCTTCCATGAAGTTCGCCTTGATCGGCCGCTCGATGATCTCGCCCTTCGGATTCGCCATCAGGCCGCGCATGCCGGCGAGCTGACGCAGCTGGGCGAACGAGCCGCGGGCGCCGGAGTTGGCCATCATGTAGATCGGGTTCAGCTCGTTGAGGTTCTTCACCATCGCGTTCGCGACCTCGTCGGTGGCCTCCGTCCAGATCGACGTGATCTGCTCGTGCCGCTCCGACTCGGTGATGAGCCCCTGGTCGTACGCGTCCTCGACGCGCGAGACCCGCTCCTCGTAGCCGGCGAGGATCTGCTCCTTGTCCGGCGGGATGACGATGTCGTTCTTCGAGATCGTCACGCCGGCGAGAGTGCCGTAGTGGAAGCCGAGGTCCTTGATCGTGTCGAGGACGTGGGCCACCGCATGGGCGCCGTGCCCGTCGACGAGCTCCGAGATGAGGACGCCGAGCTCCTTCTTCGAGAGCGTCCGGTTGATGTACTCGTGGTACGGGCCCTCGTCGCCGTTACGCGACGTCGCCTCGTGCAGCGAGCGGTCGATCTCGGCGTTGAAGATCACGCGGCCCGGCGTCGTGACGACGAGCGCATCGTTCCACTTGTACTCGATCGGCTGCTGAAGCCCGATCTGCTTCGCCTCGACTGCGAACTCGACCTCCTCCTCCACGCGGAAGCGTGGCGGACGCGGGTCGAGCTTCTCGGCGGTGAGGCCGTCGAGGTCCTTGTCGGAGTACGTGAGGTAGTAGGAGCCGAGCACCATGTCCTGCGTCGGCGTCGTGAGGGCGTCCCCGTGCGCCGGCGAGAGGATGTTGTTGGCCGACAGCATCAGGATCCGAGCCTCGGCCTGGGCCTCGGCCGACAGCGGCACGTGCACCGCCATCTGGTCGCCGTCGAAGTCGGCGTTGAAGGCGTGGCAGACGAGCGGGTGCACCTGGATCGCCTTGCCCTCGACGAGCGTCGGCTCGAACGCCTGGATGCCGAGCCTGTGCAGCGTCGGAGCGCGGTTCAGCAGGACCGGGTGCTCCTGGATGACCTCCTCGAGGATGTCCCACACCTCGGCGTGCATCTGGTCGACGTGCCGCTTCGCCGCCTTGATGTTCTGGACGATCTTCCGCTCGACGAGCCGGCTCATAATGAACGGCTTGAAGAGCTCGAGCGCCATCAGCTTCGGCAGGCCGCACTGGTGCAGGCGCAGATGCGGGCCGGCGACGATCACCGAGCGGCCGGAGTAGTCGACGCGCTTGCCGAGCAGGTTCTGGCGGAAGCGGCCCTGCTTGCCCTTGAGCATGTCGGACAGCGACTTGAGCGGCCGGTTGCCCGGGCCGGTCACCGCGCGACCGCGGCGGCCGTTGTCGAACAGAGCGTCGACGGCCTCCTGCAGCATCCGCTTCTCGTTGTTGACGATGATCTCCGGCGCGCCGAGATCGAGCAGTCTCTTCAGCCGGTTGTTCCGGTTGATCACGCGGCGGTAGAGGTCGTTGAGGTCGGAGGTGGCGAAGCGGCCACCGTCGAGTTGCACCATCGGGCGCAGCTCCGGCGGAATGACCGGAACGGCTTCGAGGATCATCCACTCGGGCCGGTTCTCGCTCGTCGTGAATGCGCTGACGACCTTGAGCCGCTTGATCGCCCGCTGCTGCTTCTGGCCCTTCGCCGTGCGGATCGTCTCGCGCAGCAGCGCGGCCTCGGCGTCGAGGTCGAGATCCTTGAGCAGCTCGCGGATCGCCTCCGCGCCCATGCCGCCGTTGAAGTAGACGCCGAACCCGTACGGCGAGCCGAAGCGGTCCTTGAGCTCGCGGAAGATCTGCTCGTCGTTGACGATCAGCTTCGGCTCGAGCTCGCGGAACAGCCGCCACGTCTCCTCGAGCCGGTTCACGGCGTCGACGGCGGCCTCGCGGGCGTCCTCGCGGCGGGACTCGATGTCGAGGTACATCTCGCGCACCTTGAGCGCCCACTGGACGATCGCGTCGAGGTCCTCCTTCTGGATCCGGCCGTCCGTCTTCAGGCAGAGGTCGTTCGTCAGCTCGCGCAGGTCGGTGTCGGCCTCGGCGCCGTCGAGCACCTCCTGGAGGAGCCCGTTGCCGAGGTCGCGCGCCTTCTCGAGGTTCTTCCGGTCGACACCCTCGGTGAGGGCCATGTCGTCCTCGTTCAGGTCCCCGCCCGTGAGGAGCCCCTCGGTGACGCGGTGGATGTGCTTCGTGACCGCGCCCTTCTTCGAGCCGGTCGCCTTCTCGGCTTCCTTCTCGAGCGGCGCGATGGCGGCCCTGATCTGCTCGGCCGCCGAGGCGACGACCTCGAGCTCGCGCGGCGCCAGGCGCCGGTCGTCGCGGATCGCGGAGTTGCGGACGAGCTCGCGGATCTTCTTCGAGTCCTCCGTCGTGATCTTCGGGACGAGCTCGACGAAGAGCCCGCCGACGAGGGTCCGCGAGTCCTCGAGGGTCGGCAGTACCTGCTCCTCGGCCCAGGTCGAGAGGCCGCGGCCCCAGAAGTCGTCGTCCTCGTCGAAGTTCCGCTCCTTGCCCTTCGCGAAGTAGTCGCGGCGGCGGGCGAGCCGGTCCTCGAGCGCGGCGAGTGCCTCGTCGCGGTCGACGTCGATCCGCTCGGCCTCCGCACGAACCTGGTCCTCGAGCCCGTTCAGGTCGGCCGCGCGCTTCTCGTTGTCCACGGCCGTGACGATCGAGGCCGCGAAATAGAGCACCTTCTCGAGCTCGCGCGGCGCGATGTCGAGGAGGTAGCCGATGCGGCTCGGAACGCCCTTGAAGAACCAGATGTGCGAGACGGGCGCCGCCAGGTCGATGTGACCCATCCGCTCGCGCCGCACCTTCTGCCGCGTCACCTCGACGCCGCAGCGCTCGCAGATGATCCCCTTGTAGCGGACGCGCTTGTACTTGCCGCAGTAGCACTCCCAGTCGCGCGTCGGCCCGAAGATGCGCTCGCAGAACAGGCCGTCTCGCTCGGGCTTGAGCGTGCGGTAGTTGATCGTCTCCGGCTTCGTGACCTCGCCGGACGACCAGTCGCGGATCTGCTTCGACGACGCGAGGCCGATCCGAATTGCGTCGAAATCGTTGATGTCGATCAAGTTCTCCTTTCCCTCGGGAGCCCTCAGTCTTCGATTTCCAGATCAGCGACAGGCTCGCCGAGTGGCCCGACTTCAGCCTCGGCCTCCTCCTTGGCTTCCTTCTCCGAGGAGTCCTCGAGGTCGTCGACGTCGCCGAGCGACTCGTCGGCCGGCAGGACGAGGTCCTGGTCGACCCGCTCCTGCCCTTCCTCGACCTCCTCGGTCGTCGGCTGCTGGCCGACGGCGCGGAGCGAGCCGGGCGAGAGGTCGATGCCGAGCTCCTCCGCGGCGCGGAGCAACTCGTCCTCCTCCTCGCGTACCTCGACCTCGCGACCCTCGTCCGAGAGGACGTGGACGTCGAGAGCGAGCGACTGCATCTCCTTCAGCAGCACCTTGAAGGACTCGGGGATCGACGGCTCGGCGATGTTCTCGCCCTTGACGATCGCCTCGTAGGCCTTCACGCGTCCGACCGTGTCGTCGGACTTGATGGTCAGCATCTCCTGCAGCGTGTACGCGGCGCCGTACGCCTCGAGCGCCCACACCTCCATCTCACCGAACCGCTGGCCGCCGAACTGGGCCTTGCCGCCCAGCGGCTGCTGCGTGACGAGCGAGTACGGGCCGGTGCTCCGCGCGTGGATCTTGTCGTCGACAAGATGGAGCAGCTTCAGGATGTACATGTAGCCGATCGTGACCTTCTGCTCGAACGGCTCGCCGCTCCGCCCGTTGTAGAGCTGCGCCTTCCCCGAGCACTGCCGTCCTTTCGGCCGCTTCGGGTCGACGAGGAACTTGATCGGCGAGTCGGGGTTCTGCTTCGTCCACTCGATCAGCGCCTCGTCGACGTCGTCGGGCGTGGCGCCGTCGAAGACGGGCGTCGCGACCGCGCTGGGTGTGCCGCCGTTGACGACCTGGCGGCGATGGCGCCAGTCGACGTCGCCGTTCTTGCTTCCGTTCGTGGCACCGTCCTCGGCGAAGACGCCGTGCGCCGCCGCCCAGCCGAGGTGCGTCTCGAGCACCTGGCCGATGTTCATCCGGCTCGGCACGCCGAGCGGGTTGAGGACGATGTCGACCGGCCGGCCGTCCTCCAGGAACGGCATGTCCTCCTCGGGGACGATCTTCGAGATGACGCCCTTGTTGCCGTGGCGGCCGGCGAGCTTGTCGCCCTCGGCGATCTTCCGCTTGGTGGCGACGTAGACGCGGACGAGCTCGTTCACGCCCGGCGACAGGTCGTCGCCGTCCTCCCGCGAGAACGTCTTCACGTCGATCACGACGCCGCCTTCGCCGTGCGGCACCTTGAGGCTCGTGTCGCGGACCTCGCGCGCCTTCTCCTTGAAGATCGCGCGGATCAGCTTCTCCTCCGCCGTCAGCTCGGTCTCACCCTTCGGGGTGACCTTGCCGACGAGCAGGTCGCCGGCGCCGACCTCGGCGCCGATCCGCACGACGCCGCGCTCGTCGAGCTGCGACAGCGACTCCTCCGAGCGGTTCGGGATGTCGCGCGTGATCTCCTCGTCGCCGAGCTTCGTCGAGCGGGCGTCGATCTCGTACTCGTGGATGTGGATCGACGTGAGGATGTCGTCCTTCACGATCCGCTCGGAGATGACGATCGCGTCCTCGAAGTTGAACCCCTCGAACGGCATGAACGCGACGAGCAGGTTCGCACCGAGGGCGAGCTCGCCGTTGTCGGTCGAGCTGCCGTCGGCGAGCACGTCGCCGGCCTTCAGCCTGTCGCCGAGCTTCACGATCGGCTTGTGGTGGATCAGCGTGCCCTGGTTCGAGCGCATGAACTTCGTCAGCGTGTAGTCGTCCTTGCCGTCCTTCGTCTCGACGACGACACGCTCGGCGTCGACGTCCACAACCGTGCCCGGCCGTGAGGTGATGACGACGTCGCCGGAGTCGACCGCGGCGCGGTACTCGAGGCCGGTGCCGACGAGCGGCGACTGGCGCACGAGCAGCGGCACCGCCTGGCGCTGCATGTTCGCGCCCATCAGCGCGCGGTTCGCGTCGTTGTGCTCGAGGAACGGGATGAGCGCCGTCGAAACCGAGACGATCTGCGCCGGCGAAACGTCCATCAGGTCGACGTCCTTCGCCGCCGCCATGACGGCCTCGCCCTCCGAGGAGCGGCAGAGGACCGTGTCGGTGGCGAACTTGCCGTTCTTGTCGAGCTGCGCGCTCGCCTGGGCGATCACGTAGCGCGACTCCTCGACCGCGTCGAGATAGACGATCTGGTCGCTGACCTTGCCGCTCGTGACCTTCCGGTACGGCGTCTGGATGAAACCGAACTCCGAGACCGTCGCGTACGAGGCGAGGTAGCCGATCAGGCCGATGTTCGGGCCTTCGGGCGTCTCGATCGGGCACATGCGCCCGTAGTGCGTCGGGTGGACGTCGCGCACCTCGATCGGCGCGCGCTCGCGCGTGAGGCCGCCGGCGCCGAGCGCCGAGAGGCGGCGCCGGTGCGTGAGACCTGCGAGCGAGTTCGTCTGGTCCATGAACTGCGAGAGCTGCGAGGAGCCGAAGAACTCCTTCAGCGCGGCGACGACGGGCCGGATGTTGATGATCGTCTGCGGCGTGATCGTGTCGACGTCCTCCGTCGTCATCCGCTCGCGGACGACCCGCTCCATCCGGTACAGGCCGACGCGGAACGCTTCCTGGATCAGCTCGCCCACGGTACGCAGGCGGCGGTTACCGAAGTGCTCGTACTCGTCGAGGTCGTTGACGATCGGCGCGCGCGAGAGCTGAGCACCCGTCGGCGGCGAAGTCCTTCGAGTCCTCCGGGACGCCGATCTTGACCGGCAGCTCGAGGAGCTTGCGGACGAGGGAGACGATGTCCTCGGTCGTGAGGACGCGCGTGTCCTCGGGGACGTTGACGCCGAGCCGCTGGTTGAGCTTGTAGCGGCCGACCTTGGTCAGGTCGTAGCGCTTCGGGTCGAAGAACAGCGAGCGCAGGAGGTTCCGCGCGTTGTCGAGCGTCGGCGGCTCGCCCGGCCGCTGCTTCTTGAACACCTCGATCAGGGCCTCCTCCTCGCGCGTGGAGGGGTCCTTGTCGAGCGTGTTGACGATGTAGTGCGAGTTGTCGAAGAGAGCGAGGATCGCCTCGTTCGTCGACGTGTCGAGCGCGAAACCGGTCGAGGGATCCTCGGCCGGGAGCGCGCGCAGCAGCGTCGTGATCGGCAGCTTCCGCTTGCGGTCGATGCGGGCGTAGACGATGCCCTTCTTGTCGATCTCGAGCTCGAGCCACGAGCCGCGGCTCGGCATGAGGTTCGCCGTGAAGACCTGCTTCGTCGGGTCCTTCGGCTCCATCAGGTAGGCGCCCGGGGAGCGAACGAGCTGCGTCACGATCACGCGCTCCGTCCCGTTGATGATGAACGTGCCGAACTCGGTCATCATCGGGAAGTCGCCCATGAAGACGCCCTGCTCGCGGATCTCGCCCGTGTCCTTGTTCACGAAGCGGACCTTCATGTTGAGCGAGGCCTGGTAGGTCAGATCCTTTTCGCGGCACTCCTTGATCGAGAACTGCGGGTCTCCGAACTCGAACTCGCCGAACTCGACGGCGAGCGTGCCGGTGTAATCCTCGATCGGCGAGATGTCGTCGATCGTCTCCCGCAGGCCCTCGTTCTTGAACCATGCGAACGAGGCCTTCTGGATGTCGATGAGGTTCGGTAGGTCGAGAACGTGCTCGAGACGGCTGAACGTCGTACGAGCGCGGGGCGAAGCGACCGTGGTGGTCAAGAAGAACAGCCTCCCTTGAAGCGTGCGAAAACGGGCAAGAAATCGGCGTCGGAGCTGCGAGCGGCCGAACGTCGGCGCAACCCGCCAGGGTACCGGAACGACCCCCCTCACCGCAAGCCGAAGCCGCGGCGGTCGCCGGTATCGAGCCGAACTGTAGCGAATGGCGGTGCCATTCGCTACAGAAGACACGGAACTTCGCGAGCCGGAAAGCGCGGTTTCCGGCCCGCTTCGTGCAGTTTGTCTTGGCTGCTCTGGAGGGTGTGAGGCTTGTGTCGTGCGCTCGCGCGCGGCGGAGGCCGGCGCGAGCGCGGTGCGGCCTGCGGCTAAGTCGCCGCTTCGCGGCTGTCTTGGCCTCCGGCCTTGGGGCGCTGTCGTGATTTGAGGCGTTTCGAGCTAGACCGGCGTCGAGGCGGCAGCGTAACGGCACGCTACGCGCCGCGAACCAGCGAGCGCGCACGCGAAGCCTGCGCGCTCGCGACGGAACCAGGCGTCGGAACCCCACAAGCCCGATGTGCCCTCCGCACGAAGCGCGCCCGAGATCGCAATCTCGGGCGCGCGGAGTTCGTTTGTCCAGCGAGCGGGCGCGCAGCGCCCGCGAGCTACTTGAGCTCGACCGTGGCGCCTGCTTCTTCGAGCTGCGCCTTGATCTGGTCGGCCTCCTCCTGGGCGATGCCCTCCTTGACCGGCTTCGGAGCCGAGTCGACGAGGTCCTTCGCCTCCTTGAGGCCGAGACCGGTGACCGCGCGCACGACCTTGATCACCTGGATCTTCTGGCCGCCCGCCCCGGTGAGGACGACGTCGAAGGACGTCTTCTCCTCCGCCGCGGCGCCGTCACCGCCGCCTCCCCGCCGCCCGCCGGGGCGACCGCGACCGGAGCGGCGGCCGTGATGCCCCACTCCTCTTCGATCTTGTTCTTCAGCTCGACCAGCTCGAGGACCGACATCTTCCCGAGCTCGTCGAAGATGGTGTCGACGGCGTTCGCCATCACTCCTCCTCTTCGTCTTCAGTCGTGGTCTCTGCTTCCGCGGCTGGCTCCACTTCCTCGGGGGACGCCTCCGCACTCTCTTCTTCTGCCGCAACCTGCTCCTCGGCAGGCGCTTCCTCCGCAGCCGCGGCGCCTGCCTCCTCGCCGCCGAGCTGCTCGATGCGTGCGTCGATGAGGCCGACGAGGTTCTGCAGCGGCGCGTTGAGCAGGCCGGCAAGCGTCGTGAGCGGCGCGACGATCGCGCCGAGCACCTGGCCGCGCAGCACGTCAACCGGCGGCAGCGTCGCGAGGCTCGCCACCTCTGTCGGCCGTCACCGTGCGTCCCTGCATGATGCCGCCGCGGATCTCGAGCACTTGTGTCTCGCGTGCCGCGTCGGCGAGCGCCTTCGCCGCGGCGACCATGTCGCCGTCGGCCTCGAGGAAGGCGATCGCGCTCGGACCGTCGAGCAGCGCCAGCAGCGCGTCGGTGCCGGCCGCCTCCGCAGCGCGGCGCGTGAGCGTGTTCTTCACGACGGTGAAGCGCGCGCCGCTCGCGAGCAGCCTCGTGCGTAGCTCGTCGATCTGCGGCATCGTCAGCCCGCGATAGTCCGCGACGAGCAGCGTTTCCGCAGCCTTCAGCCGCGCGGTCAGCTCCTCGACAACCTGTTCTTTCTGATCTCTCTTCATCTCACCTCGACTGGTCTTCTGTCCCCTCAAGGAGGCCTGCCAGCGGTCTTAGGCGGGTCAGTTGCTAGGCCGGAACTGTAGCGGCCTCCCCAGGCTGCTCGTCCAACTCCTCCACGATCCCCCGGATCCGAGCCGGATCGACGTGGATGCCGGGGCCCATCGTGCTCGTGAGCGTGATCTGCTGGATGTAGCGGCCCTTCGCGGCCGACGGCTTCGCACGCACGATCTCGTCGAGGACGGCGGCGTAGTTCTCCACGAGCGCCCGCTCCTCGAAGCTCTTCTTGCCGATCACGACATGGACGTTCGCGCCGCGGTCGGTCCGGTACTCGAGCTTGCCCGCCTTGGCCTCGGAGACGGCCTTGCCGACGTCCATCGTCACCGTTCCGGTCTTCGGGTTCGGCATCAGCCCGCGGGGGCCGAGGATGCGGCCCAGCTTGCCGACGTTGCCCATCTGGTCCGGCGTCGCGATCGCGACGTCGAACTCGGTGAAACCCTCCTCGATCTGCTTGGCGAGGTCGGCCGACCCGACGATGTCCGCTCCGGCCTGCTCCGCCTCGCGCGCCTTGTCGCCCTCGGCGAACACGGCGATCCGGACCTCCTTGCCGCTCCCGTGCGGAAGCATGAGCGTGCCGCGAAGCTGCTCGTCGGCGTGGCGGACGTTGAGGCCGAGACGGAAATGCAGCTCGACCGTCTCGTCGAACTTCGTCGCACCCATTGCCTTGAGCAGGCGGACGGCCTGGATCGGCGAGTAGAGCTCCTCGCGGTCGAAGCTGGCGCGGGCGCCGCGATAGCGCTTGCCGTGCTGAGCCATTAGCGGTCACCTCCCGAACAACTCGCGCGCTGGGGCGCCGAAAACCGAGCAGCGCAAGGACGCAAGGAGCCTTCGTAGCCGGAGGCTACGGAGGCGACTGAGGACGCCGCGATGCGACGGTTTGCAGGCGCATCCAGCGCCCGAGTTGTGAGCGAGGTGGCCGCTTTCAAAGGTCCACCTCCACTCCCATCGAGCGCGCGGTGCCGGCGATGATCCGCGCGGCCTGATCGATGTCGCGCGCGTTCAGGTCCGGCATCTTCGTCTCCGCGATCCGCTCGACCTGCTCCCGCGACAGGCGCCCAACCTTGGTGCGGTTCGGCTCGCCAGAGCCCTTGTCGAGCCGCAGCGCCTCCTTGATCAGGACGGCGGCCGGCGGCGTCTTCGTGATGAACGTGAAGGACCGGTCCTCGAAGACGGTGATCTCGACCGGGGTTATGCGGCCGTTCTGGTCGGCCGTCTGCGCGTTGAAGGCCTTGCAGAACTCCATGATGTTGACCCCGTGCTGGCCGAGCGCGGGACCGACCGGCGGTGCCGGGTTCGCCTGGCCGCCCGGGATCTGGAGCTTGATCAGGGTGAGAACTTTCTTCGCCATCTACTTCCTCAGTCCAATTTCTTGACGTTGTCGAATCCGACCTCGACCGGCACCTGACGCTCGAAGATGTTCACCATCACCTGGAGCTTCTGCGCGTCCGGGTTGACGTCGGTGATCTCGCCGTCGAAGTCCGCAAGCGGGCCGGAGGTTATCTTGACCGACTCGCCGAGCTGGAACTCGACCTGCGAGCGCGAAGGGGTGGCCGCACCGGCTCCGGTGTGGAGGATGCGGTCGACCTCTGGCTGCGAGAGCGGCACCGGCGTGGCGCCGGCTCCGACGAAGCCCGTGACGCCTGGCGTGTTCTTCACGACGGTCCAGGCGTCGTCGTTGAGGTCCATGTTCACGAGCACGTAGCCGGGCAGCGTCCGCTTCTCGGCCTGCACCTTCTGGCCGTCCTTCGTCTCGATCACCTGCTCGGTCGGAACGACCACCCGCCGGAAGCGGGCGCGCTGGTTCATCGACTCGATCCGGTGCTCGAGATTGGTCTTCACCTTGTTCTCGTGCCCGGAATAGGTGTTGATCACATACCAACGAAACATCTGCGTCTTCTCTCAGTCCTATCGCAGGAGCAGGTGTTGGACGACCCACTGCCACAGCCGGTCGTTTGCGTAGAGGTAGACGCCGGTGATGAGGCAGGCGACGAGGACGACTGCGGTGCCGCTCACCAGTTGCGGCTGGGACGGCCATTCGACCTTCTTCAGCTCCGCCCAGGACTCCTGGAAGAAACGGATACCGGGCGTGCCTGACCTGACCTCGTCAGCGCGCTCGCCGCGCGGGGCGGCCGGCTCCCTCGGCGGCTCCTCTTCGGTGGTCGGGCGTGGCCGCGGCGCGGGCCGGAGCGGCGGCGTGCCGGCAGCCTGCGCGCGGCGCTGGCGACGCTGTTGCCTGGTCGAGCGAGCCATCAGCGCGTCTCCCGGTGCAGCGTGTGGCTACCGCACCAGCGGCAGTACTTGCGGAACTCGACGCGGTCGGGCGAATTGCGCTTCGACTTCTGCGTCTGATAGTTCCGGCGCCTGCATTCGGTACAGGCGAGCGTGATTGCGACTCTGACTCCGGTTGCCATTCCTGTTCTCGCTCCGATGTACGCGCTCCAGTAGCGCCGGGTGGGCTCGAACCACCGACCTCTGCATTATGAGTGCAGCGCTCTGACCAGCTGAGCTACGGCGCCTCGCGCCGGCGCATAGTAGCGGAGACGAAGCCGATCGACAGCACGGCCGCGCCGGCCAGGACGGCGGCTCTCGCGACCCGTCGCAGGAGCTACGGCTTCGGCCGCACCTCGTAGTAGAGATGCTCGGGCCGGCTGATCGCTACGAGTGCTTCTCGACGAACTCGAGCGTCCGCCGCCAGGCATCGTCCGACGCCGCCTGAAACTCTTCCTGCTTGCGGTCGAAGAAGCTGTGCGGCGCGCCTTCGAACTCGATCAGCTCGTACTCCTTGCCCGCGTCGCGCAGGGCCTGCTCGAACTCGGCGTTGTCCTCGTGAGGGATGGCCTGGTCGGCCCCGCCCTGCAGGGCCAGGATCGGTGCGTCGAGCCGCGGTACGAGCTCGATCATCCGGCTCGGCCGGCCGTAGAAGCCGACGGCGCCGGCGAGACCGTGGCCGGAAGCGGCCGCGGCCCACGAGCCGCTGCCGCCGTAGCAGAAGCCGACGGTGAAAATAGCGCTGCAACCGAGTGCCTGCAGATCGCGGACGCAGGCTCCGACGTCGTCCTGCACCTGCTCCTGTGTCAGCTGCTGCACGAGCGGCATGTAGTCCCAGTCGTCCGGCCGCTTGTCGATCCCGGCGGTGCGACCGAAGTAGTCGAACGCGACAGCGACGTGGCCGCGCTCGGCGAAGCGCAGCGCAAGCTCCTCGTAGAAACGATAAAGCCCGCGGACGTCCGGCAGGACCACGACGCCGGTGGAGACGTCCCCATCCGGGAGCGCTCGGAACGCCGCGAACCGATTGCCGTCGGGGCTCTGCAGGACGAGGTCGTCGTGCGAGACGGCGGCGCCCGAGATCCGCGGGATCGGCGGTTCGGAGTCGAGGTCGAAACACATGGCCGCGAGCCTACGAGAGGAGGCGTGTCCTGTGCGGCGTACCCTGGGGGCGGTGGAGGACGAGTCGCAGCGCGACGAGATGAACGCCGCCATCCGGGCCCAGCGCGAGCGGGGAGCGGTGCCGCGATCGATGCTGCCGCCGGAGGAGGACTTGCCGCCGGCGTCGCCGGCGCCCGCAGTGGACGCAGAGCCGCCCGCTCCGGAGCGTCCGGCGCCGAAGCGTGGCCTGCTCGATCGTCTGCTCGGCCGCTAGCGAGAGAGGACGCCCGGTAGCCCTAGGTGACGATCGCGGAAGGCGCCCTGACCTGATCCACGCGCGCCGGGGGAGCTCCGGGTCTTCCGCTGCGCAGCGTCAGTCCCGAGCTCCCCCACCGCGGGGCGCGGCTAGGCGGCCTTCTTCCTCCCGAGCATCTTGTTCCACCACTCGTCCTCGTCGACGAGCGTCGCGACGACCTTCGGCCCGCTGGGCCACCTCGGCAGCGAGACCCGGCGCTGCTTGGTGAGCTCCTCGAGCACGGTCGATCGCAGGGTGTGGAGCCGCTCGTGCTGTGCTTCCACGTCGCGGGCGAGCTCGCGGCGCTCGGCCTCCCGCCGCTCTACGTCGTACTCGACCTCGAGCAGGCTGGTCGTGTGGCTTCGAGTCTCTTCGATGGTGCTGGACATAACGGCGCTCCTCCTCCACTCGCTGTAGCGGACGCCGCAGTTGTCCGTGCTCAATTGTCGTCCGGAGCACCTCGGGGGGCCATCCCTCGAACAAGCGTTTCCGCGTCGGTCCGTCCTCCGTTCAAGATCGATGCTTTTCGCGCCGATAGAAGTTGCGTGACTTCCCTGCGGCCGTTCGGGACTCAGGCATGAGCGCCTCCTCCGAGAGCGAGCGCATGCCGCCGCGTCAGCTCGGCGAGCTGATGACCGAGCTCGGGCTCATCAGCCAGGAACAGCTCGCGACCGTGCTCGAAGTACAGCAGCAGTCGAAGCGACCGCTGGGCCAGATCATCGTGGAGCTCGGTTTCGCGTCGGGTGCGGCAGTGGCACATGCGCTCGCGATGCAGAGCGGCGGCGCACTCCGGACCGAATACGGCTTCGCACTCGGCATTCCGCCGGGGGACGCCGACGAGGGCGCACGGGCCGACCTCCCGAGGCTTCGTCTGGCGCCGACGGCCGTCGCGCCGACGGCGCGTCCGAGTCTCGAGCCAGTCGAAGACCGCGAGCCCGCTGACGCGACAGAGCCCGCGCCGGTCGATGAAGCCGAGCCCGTCGTCGAGGAGTCCGAGCCCGTCGAAGAGGCAGAGCCGGTGGTTGAAGAGGCCGAACCCGTCGTCGAGGAGTCGGAGCCCCTCGAAGACGCCGAGCCGGAGGAGTTGCTCGACGGGCCTGAAGCGAGCGCGGAGACGCCGCTCGCCGGCGACGCAGATCCGATCGAGCTCGAGACGCTGCGCGCCGAGATCGAACGCCTCGAGGATGAACTCACCGAGGCGAAGACGGCCGCCGGCGCTCAGGAGCGGCATCAAGGCGAAGTCGAGAAGCTCGAGAGCGCTCTCTCGGAAGCGCAGGTCGAGCACGAGCAGGACCTTGCCCGGCTGCGGGAGGAGCACGAGCACGCCACCGCCGAGCTCGGGCGCCTGCAGGCCGCCGCCGCCGAACAAGAGCAGCTGCTGGCTGACATCGAGAGACTCGAGGCAGCGCTCGCCGAGGCGCAGACGACGCACGAGCAGAGCTTGAGCCGGCTGCAGGAAGAACACGGGCTTGCGACCGCGGAGATCGAGCGCCTGCAGACCGTCCTCGCCGAGGCGGGAGGCGAGCGCGAGCAGGAGCTCGCGCGGCTGAAGGAGGAGCGCGACGAGGTCGCTACCGAGCTCGAGCGACTCCACGGCGCCCTCGCGGATGCGCAGGCCTCGGCCGCCGAGCACGAGCGCCGCCTCGCCGAGGAACACGAGCGGCACGCCGGCGAACGTGAAGAGCTCACCGCCCAGCGCGAGCGTCTCCAGGAAGAGCTCGGTGGCGCGCTCGAGCGGCTCGCCGCCGTCGGCGCCGCAACCGAGGAGCGGGACGGGCTGCGCACCGAAGTCGAGCGGCTCGAATCCACGCTTGCCGAGGCGCAGACTGCCGCCGCCGCCGAGCACGAGCGACTGCTGGGCGAGGTCGGCCGGCTCGAGAGCGTCCTCGCCGAGACTCGGGCCACGCAGGAGGAGGAGCTCGGCCGGCTCCGGAAGAAACAGAAGCGCGCCCGGGAGGAGCTGGACGGACTGCAGACGACACTTGCCGAGGCGCAGGCCGCAACCGCCGAGCAGGAGCGCCGGCTCGTCGAAGAACAGGAATCGCATGCGGGCGAGCGAGACGAGCTCAGCGCCCAGCGCGAGCGGCTCCAGGAAGAGCTCGGCGACGCACTCGAGCGGCTCGTTGCGGTCGGCCCCGCCGCCGAGGAGCGCGACGAGGCTCGCGCCGAAGTAGAGCGGCTCCGGCAAAGCCTTGCCGAGGTCCGCGAGAGCTCTGCCGCCGAGCTGCGCGGTGTCGTCGAGGAGCGCGACGGCTTGAGGAGCGAGCTCGAGGAGGCCCGGGAGCTGCTGCGGCAGGCAGAGCGCGTGCGCGAATCGCAGATCGCCCTCGAGGCCGAGCGCGACCGCGTCGTCGCCGAGCTCGAGCGGCTCCGGGTCACCGCCGCCGAGTCCCAGGCGGAGGCCGAGGAGCGGACACGCCTGCTCGCGGAGGAACAGGATCTGCACCGCGCTGAGCGGGAGACGCTCCTGGCTCAGCGGACGGTGCTCGAGCAGGAGCTCGGCTCCGCGATCGAGCAGCTCGCGGCTGCTGCTTCCGCCGCCGACGAGCGCGATGCGAAGCTCCAGCTCGACTCGCAACGGCTGCTCGAGGCGCTCGCCGCGGTTCGCAGGCTCGCAACCGAGCTCGTCCCCAGCAGCGAGGATCTCCCGGACGAGCTCGTAACCGAGCAGGCAGGGCCGGAGGTGGAGCCAGAAAGCGACGAGCCTGCAACCGAGGTTGTCGCAGACGAGCCCCACGCCGAGACGGAAGAAATCGACTACTCGCTGTTCGTCCCGGGCCCGAACGGCTACGAGCTCGTGCCGCAGACGGGCGTGCCGCCACAGGCCGGCCAGACCGTCGAGCTGGTGCTGCCCGACGGGGAAGGCCCTGTCCTCTACGAGGTCGTGCGCAGCGGCCGCACGCTCCCCGGCGGTGACGTCTGCGTCTATCTCGCGCAGGTTTGAGGCGTTCGGCGCCTAAAAGCGCCTAAAGAGCGGCGCTCGGAAAGCCGATAACTCCGCAGAGACACGAACTGGAGGCCCTGCAGTGGACGACTACTACTTCGAGAGCGAGACGACGTTCGACGACGAGCAGCGCGTCGAGCCGGGCGACGAGCGCGACGTGGCGATTGGGACCGCGCGCAGCTGGGAGCTCCCATACCTCGACGACCAGCCGCTTTTGATCGACAGCGAATCCGCCACCCGCGTCGGCGGCGAGGAACTCGCGCGCATCGGCGCCGCTCCGGTCCGCTGCGGCGACGGCAGCGTCCGCGTCGTCCTCGCAGACGCGACCCCGGAGCGCATCGCGGGGATTCGCGAACACTTCTCCGGCGCAGTCGACATCGGCGTCGTCAAGGCCTCGACGCTCGCCTCCCTGCTCGACAGCGCGTCGATGGCAGTCGCATCCTCCGGCACCGATCCGATCGCAAATGGCGCCGCCGCTGCGGCGCCGGTGTGGGGCCGGTCGCTCGAACGCGTCCTCGGCCTCTTCGACTCCGAGGCGACACGGCTGCAGGAACTGCGCGGGAAGATGCAGGAGCTCGGCGGCGAGATGGCCGCGCGCGAGCAGCGCGTGCAGGAGCTCGAGACCGAGCTCCAGCGGATGCGCCTCGAGCGCCTCCGCGACCAGGAGGCGGTCGACCGCCTCAAGCACGAGCTTGCGGACCGCAACAGCCGGCTCGAGCGCGCACTGACGAAGACGCAGGAGCTCGTAGCGATCATCCAGGGCGGACACCTGCGGTGACGAGGACGCCGGCACGCACGCTTGCGGCAGCGGGCATTGCCGGCACGGGCGCCGCGGCCGCTGCGGCTGCCTACCTCGAGGTCGGCGGGCTCCCGGGCGTGTTGTACGCCGCCGGGATCTGTCTGGCCGCGTTCCTGGGTGCGGTGGCGATCGTCGCCGGCCGGAGTGACGAAACGCGCGCGGCCGAGCCGGCGCCGGAGGCAGAGGCCGCTCCGCGGCAGCTTCGCCGGCGCCGCAAGAAGCACATCATCGCGGAGCTCCAGCTCGAGCTTGCGACCACGAGAGAAGAGCTCGAGGAGCACCGCCGGGCGCTCGCCAACCTCGCGACGCAGCTCTCGCGCGAGACCGAAACCGCCCAGCACGACGCGGAGCGGCTCGAGCAGCGAATCCGTGAGCTCGAGGCTGAACGTGACAGCCTCCTCGAGCTCGTCGCCGCGGAGCGCGAGCGGTTCGAGCAGACGCTCGACGATCTCGGCGGCGGCCTCGGCCGGCACGGCAACGAGCTCGCCGAGCTCGAACGAGAACTCGAGGCGCTCATCGCGCGCTGACCGCGGTTCGTCCGAAGGAGGGATCGGCTCGGAGACGGCCGATGCCGACGAAGACGGGCGAGCAAGCCGGGAGAGACGATGCTCGTAAAGATCCTCATCGTCGGAATCGTTCTGATCGGGCTCATGGCCGCGATCAAGGACGGCCGCGTGCTGCGAGATGCCGGCCTGCTGAGCACCTGCAACCCCGTCAC
>CAWCLZ010000007.1:0-8003 GCA_963796555.1 uncultured Actinomycetes bacterium
CACGATAAGCAGTGTTATGTCAAGTAGCAGGAGAAGCATCGCACCGGCGGGCCGTCCCCCGCCCTGAGTCCGGCTGAGCGGTGTCCACGCGACTCATGGATGCGCCATCGATTCTTCGCCGCATCCTTCCCGCAGCCCGACCGGAGTCGTCCCTGCGGAGTTCCGCCCCTTGCCGAAGCTTCGGGGGAACTTATCCACAGGATGCACGGAGTGCTGTGGAAATGTTGATTATTCAACGGTCGCAAATTGCGGCATTTTTTGTTTCTCGACCCCTTGCGCCCTGTCCCGTGAGGCCATACATTCCCTCTTGCGCCGAGCAGGGCGCGGGAGTAGGACGAAGCAGCACCGGGAGGTCGTACGGGGCGGCTCGCAAGGGCCGAAACGGAAAGTCGACCGGGGCTGTGGACGAAACCGCGACCGGCTCGGCGAATTTTTTTGGTCCGCCCCATGTGCGGCGCGCGGCCTCCGGCTCGACTACGATCGCCGCGATGCACCCGCCCCGCCCGCCGAGCATCGACCAGGGAGTGATCGCCCTCATCTGGGCGATCGGGCTCGGCGTGTACATCTACTTCGGGTTGATCGCCGTCGGCGAGAGCGGCGCGATCGCGATCGTGATCTCGCTCGTCTCGTTCGCGGGGATCTGGCTGCTGGTACGCCTGCGCGGCGAGGAGAGGCCGCTGCGCCGGGCGCGGCGCCGGCGCTCTCAGCCCTAGGCGGCCCGGCGGCCGCTTCTGGGCGCCGCCAGCGCGAAGACGAGCATGCGCGCGAGGTCGTCGCCGAGCTTGACCTCGAGCCGCTCGCGCGCTGGGACAGCCTGCGGATCGAGGGTCTCGAGGTGCACGACGAGGAGCCGTGCTCCCCGGTGAGTCGTCTCCTGGGCCAAGACGGTCATCCTGTCTCGTATATCGGGGAACCCACGCCGCGGCGTGATCCCTCCCGGCAGGGATCCGCCGCTGCGAACGGGACTATTCGAGCGCGAGCCTACGCGCGTCGAACGAGGCCGACCACAGCTCCGCGCGGAACTCGTCGAGCGTCGCGAGCGCGTCCTCGGCGAACATGTGCTCCACCACTCCGATCTCGCGGTCGTTGTGGAACGGGATGTCGACGTGCGGGTGCGAGACGAGGTTCAGCGACAGCCGGCGGCAACTGGGGCAGCGCACGGCGAGCCCCACGGTTCCGTCCGTCGCCGTGAGCAGCGTGAACGACGACGGGAACACGGGACGCGGCTGCTCCTCGGGGAAGCAGAAGAAGCTCCACGGCCACTCGCCCCGCTTGATGTGAAGCGCCGCGAGCTCGCCCAGCTCGGCGCCGACGGGGTCGAGGCCGGCGGTCATGAGGTTGAGGAACTCCCCCGCGCCGAGGCCGAGTGGCGCCCAGTCGAGCTCCCCGTGCGTCAGGAGGCCGTCGTGCTCGTCGCCGCAGTCGCAGCCGAACCGGACGCGGAAGACGGCGGGATGGGCGGCACCGGGGAGCTGCGCGATGCTCCGGAACGCCGAGAGCGGCACGTGCGTCTCGCCCCGTACCGGACAGGCGAACGCGTAGCGCCCCGTCAGGGGGTCGTACATGCGGACGTTGTAGAGACGGCGCCGGACGGAGACTCAGTACGTGAGCAGCGAGAACAGGTCGTAGCCCGCGAGGCGCTCGCGGCCGCCGAGGAACGAGAGCTCGACCACGAAGTTGACGCCGACGACCGTGCCGCCCAGCTCCTCGACGAGGCCGGCGATCGCCTCCACCGTGCCGCCGGTCGCGAGCACGTCGTCGTGGATGACGACGCGGGCATCGCTGCCGATCGCGTCGGCCGCTACCTCGAGCGTGTTCTGGCCGTACTCGAGTCCGTAGGTCGCGGAAACCGTCTCAGGTGGCAGCTTGCCCGGCCGCCGAGCCGCGACGAAGCCGCAGCCGGCCTCGACCGCGATCGCTGCGCCGAGCCAGAAGCCGCGCGCCTCCGCGCCGAGCACGAGGTCCGCCCCGCGTTCGCGCGTCCAGTCGGCAAGCCGGCCGACGGCTTGCCGCAGCGCCTCGGGGTCCAGCAGGAGCGGCGAAATGTCCTTGAAGCCGACGCCCGGCTCGGGAAAGTCCGCGACCTCGCGCACCCGGGTCGTGAGATCGATGCACGCCACGTCGCGAGGCTACTCGACGAGGCGGCGGACGTTGCGCCGTAGCAGCAGGTCGGCGAGCTCCTGCGCGCTCTGCGCGAGCCGCTGCAGGTCGCCGAGTGCGGCCTGCCGGCGCTCAGCGCTGCGCGAGCGGAGGGCGGGCCCGATCACCGCCTCGAGCAGGCTGCTCTCGCGGTCGGCGCCCGTGCGGAAGGCGCGCAGGTTCCGCGCGCCGATCCCGAAGCGGGCGAGTGCCTCGCACGCCACGGCGATGTCGATCTCGCTCTCGGCATAGATCCGCTGCCCGTCCTCGACGCGCGGCTCGAGCAGCCCGTACTCCTCGAGCTCGCGCGCGCGGTCGGCGGTGATGCCGGCGCGCTCGCAGAGCTCGTCGAGATCGAGCTCCTCCTCCCCCGCGTCGACGGCGCTGCGTCGCCGGCGCCGTTGCTTGCCCGCGCCCGCGTCGAGCTCCTCCTTGATCACGCGCAGCGGCAGGAACTCGTCGCGCTGCAGGCGCAGGATCGTCTCCAGCCGCTCCACGTCGTCCTCGGAGAAGAGCCGGTAACCGCCCTGCGTCCGCCGCGGGGTCAGCAGCCCCTGATCCTCCAGGTAGCGGATCTTCGAGATCGAGACGTCCGGGAACTCGTCGCGGAGCCGGTTGCAGACCGTGCCGATCGTGAGGAGCCGGCGGCGCGAGGGTGTCTCCGTCATCGCCATCAGCGTTGGAGGAAGGTGAGCCGGTACTTGCCGATCTGGATCTCGTCGCCGTCGCCGAGGCCGGCCGTCTCGACCCGTTCGCGGTTGACGAAGGTCCCGTTCAGGCTGCCCTGGTCCTCGATCTGCCAGCGCTCGCTGTCCTGCGTGAAGACCGCGTGCTTGCGGGAGACCGTGACGTCGTCGAGGAAGATCGCGCATTCCGGCGAGCGCCCGATCGTGGTCGGGCCGTCGTCGAGGGCGAACGTCTCCCCGGCGCGTCCGCCGCCCGAGCGGACGATGAGGGCCGCGCCGTGGATGATCCCGAGATCGTCGAGCGGGTCGAGGCTCTCGGGCACGTCGGGAGCGGCGAACGACTCGGTCGACTCGCCCTCCTCGGGGACGACGAGCGCCGCGCCGCACTTCGCACAGAAGTGCGCAGCTTCCGGGTTGTTGTACCCGCACTCAGGGCAGTAGACGTGCGCCATCAGGCAGGCGGCGCGGCCTTGCCGGTGAGGATGTCCGTGAGCGAGTCGACGTCCACCGAGTCGAGGACGCTCCTCCCCTGCGTCTCCTGCAGCCGGGCGACGAGCTCGGCCCGCAGGATGTCGATCTTTCCGTGCAGGAGCCGCCGGCGGTACGACACCTCCTGCTCCTCGCGCGTGAGCTCGTCGATGAGCTTCTTGAGATCCTCGTCGGAGAGTGTCGCGAGATCCGGCAGCGGTTCCATCAGGCCCTTTCGGTCGAGGGTGAAGCTGAACTTTAGCCTTTGCCCTCGGCTGGAGCAAAAGGCGCTAGGCGCGGACTGCGGCGGCTTCGCCCTGTTCGATCTCGTTCACGAGCGCCCGCAGCTCGCGTGCGAGCTCGTCCGAGGCCTCTCGCGTCTCACCCTCGGCGTAGAGATGGAGGACCGGCTCGTCGGGATCCGGCAGCACCTGGGCCCAGCCGCGCTCGTCGAACACCTTGATCCCGTCGGTGAGGTCGACGTCTCGGCCGGCGAGGCGCTCGTTCAGCACGCGCATCACGAGCCCCTTCAGCGCCCACGGACACGGGACCTGGTGGTGGACGAGCGTCGGTTCGGGCAGCTCCGCCACGAGCTCCGACAGCGGCCGGTTGACCGGCGCCAGCAGCTCGAGCAGCTTTGCGAGGCTCGCCACCGCGTCGTAGCCGGGCAGGAACTCGGGGAACACGTAGCCGCCGCCCACGCCGCCCGCAAAGACGACGCCTCCCTCGGCTGCGGCGCGCGTCAGCTCCGGCAGGGACGCA
This sequence comes from uncultured Actinomycetes bacterium, assembly GCA_963796555.1. Lineage (GTDB taxonomy): Bacteria > Actinomycetota > Thermoleophilia > Gaiellales > Gaiellaceae > Palsa-739. The sequence continues at coordinate 4,056 of CAWCLZ010000007.1, forward strand.
GGCGTCCGCACGACCTCGAGCTCGGAGCTCTCGACGAGCCTCTCGACCTGGCTCGTCACGGTCACCGGGAAGGCAAGCTTCCCACGGCGGCCGCTCGATCCGAGCAAGCGGAGAAAGAGCAGGAGCGCCTGCTCGACGGGGACCTCGTTCGCCTGCTCGTCGACGAGATGGAGGCGCTCGGCCGCGCGATCGAAGACCGCGCCGAGATCGGCGCCGACCACGGAGACGAGCCGCTTCGTCTGGCCGATCGAGGCCGCGAGCCCGGGGGTCGCATCGGTGTAGTCAGGCCCCTCGCCGGCGAAGGCATGGGCGGACACGACCTCCACCCCGAGCGGGCCGAGCACGAGCGGCAGCACATACGAGGCGCCGGAGAAGCCGTAGTCGACGACGATGCGGAAGCGGCGGTCGCGCACGGCGTCGGCGTCGATCGTCGAGAGCAACTCGGCCGCATACGTCTCCCGCACTCGCGCGGGATAGGAGATGCCGCCGACCTCGCCGGCCGCGACGCGGCGGAACTCGCCGCGGGTGAAGTGCTTCTCGACCTCCTTCTCCATCGCGGCGCTCATCTCGACTCCCGACGGCTCGTAGAACTGGATCCGGATCACCTCGGGGTCGTTCGGGCTGACGCCGACGTGGAAGCCCGCGTCGTGCGCCTCCGACTTCACGAGGTGGCGCGCGACGGCCGCCGGGCTGACGCGGAGATCGGCGACGTGGACGCCCGTCGACGAGATGCCGGAGATCATCGCCCGCTTGATCATCCGGCAGGCGGCGGCCCCCTCGCGGCTCGCGACGACGCGCGTGCCCCGCTTCAGCGCCGTGCCGAGCGCCGCGGCGAGCCGCACCGCCACGTCCGGCGTCAGGTCGACGTTGACCATGCCAGAGACCCCGTTCTTGCCGAAGACGCGGGTCGTCCCGCGCGACTCCCAGATGAGGCTCTCGTGGAGCTGCGAGCCGGTCTCGACCTCCTTGAACGGGTAGATCCGGACGCCGGGCAGGATCACGCTCTCGGCGCCGACCGTGACCTCGTCGCCGATCGCCACGCCCTCGTGCACGCGCACATGGGCGCGGAGGTCGCAGCTGCGGCCGACGATCGCGCCCTCGATCTCGCAGCTCCGGCCGATGTACGTGGAGGTGTCGACGATCGAGCGGACCACGCGGCCGCGCTCCCGCACCGTCACGCTCGACGCGAGCACGGTGTACGGGCCGACGTGTGCGCCGCGCGCGATCCGGCAGTAGTTGCCGAGGAAGGCCGGCCCCTGGATCGCGTCGAGATCGTCGAGGTCCACCCCGTCCCCCAGCCAGACGTTGCCGCGGATGCGGATGCCGGGGATCTCCAGCTGCACGCTCTCGTCGAGCGCGTCGAAGTTCGCCTGCCGGTACTGCTCGAGGTTGCCGATGTCCTGCCAGTAGCCGTCGAAGACGTGGCCGTAGATCGGCCGGCCCATCTCGAGCAGCAGCGGGAAGAGCTCCTTCGAGAAGTCGTACGGCCGGTCCTGCGGGATGTGCTTCAGCACCTCCGGCTCGAGCACGTAGATGCCGGTGTTGATCGTGTCGGAGAAGACCTGGCCCCAGGACGGCTTCTCGAGGAAGCGCTCGACGCGGCCGTCCTGGTCGGTGACGACGATCCCGAACTCGAGCGGGTTCTCGACCGACTTGAGGCCGATGGTGACGGAGGCGCCTTTCTCGCGGTGCGCCTCGACGAGCTGCGTCAGGTCGACGTCGCAGAGCGCGTCTCCGGAGATGACGAGGAACGTGTCGTCGAGCCTCCCCGCCGCGCGCTTGACCGAGCCTGCCGTCCCGAGCGGCGACTCCTCCACCGAGTAGCCGATGTCGACGCCGAGCGACTCGCCGCTGCCGAAGTAGCTGCGGATCGCCTGCGGCAGGAAGGCGACCGTGACGATCACGTCCTCGAAGCCGTGCTGCTTGAGGAGCTCGACGATGTGCTCCATGCACGGCTTGCCGACGATCGGCACCATCGGCTTCGGCTGGTTCGAGGTGAGGGGCCGCAGCCGCGTGCCCTCTCCCCCGGCCATGACGACGGCCTTCATCGGCGCAGCTCTTTCCGCGCGGTCCGGATGTAGAACACTGCGGCGACGACGGCGAGGACGAGGCCGGCCCAAAAGAGATAGAGCGGCCACTGCGTCGCCTCGTGCGTGACGATGCGGAAGAAGATCGCCGCGTAGAGCACCCAGGTCGCGGCCTTGCCCACGGTGTTGACCTCGAGCTCGATGCCGCGCGGCGCGAGGATCCTCGAGCCGACGAGCAGCATGACGTCCCGCCCGATGATCACCGCGAGCCCGATCCAGGGCAGGCGGTCGTAGTAGGCGAGGAGGATCACGGCCGCGTCGATCATCAGCCGGTCGGCGAGCGGGTCGGCGATCTGTCCGAAGCGCGACTCGACGTGCCAGCGGCGCGCGAGGAAGCCGTCCACCTGGTCGGTGATGCCTGCGATGCCGAAGACGACGCCCGCGGGCCAGCTCGGGTCGTGGCCGGCCTGCACCATGAGCACGACGAAGATCGGGATCAGGACGAGCCGCGCGATCGTGAGCGCGTTCGGAACCTGCGCGAGCGGCGTCGATACTGCGGGAGCCTGAGCCTCGATGTGGAAAGGATACGGGCGTGCCTGAGCTGCCACGGATCCCCGGCTTCGTCAACGCGCACTGCCACGCGTTCCAGCGCGCGCTGCGCGGGCGCGTAGAGGGCGGCGACTTCTGGGCCTGGCGCGAGACGATGCTCGAGCTCGCGGCCGCGCAGACGCAGGCGACCGTGCGACGCGAGTACGCGCAGGTCTACCGCGAGCTCCGCGCCGCGGGCTACACGGCGGTCGGCGAATTCCACTACCTCGGCCTCGAGGAGGGACGCGCGGCGGCGGAGGCCGCGGGTGAGGCCGGAGTCGAGCTCGTGCTGCTGCACGTGGCTTACGCAGGCGGCGGGATCGAGCGCTTCCGGCAGGAGTCGGTCGCCGCCTATCTGCGCGAGCTCGAGGAGCTACGGGACGGCGGGATCCGGGTCGGCGTCGCCCCCCACTCCGTCCGCGCGTGCCCCCGTGACTGGCTCGAGGAGCTAGGACGCTACGCCGCCGAGCACGAGCTGCCGCTGCACGTCCACGCCGACGAGCAGTCGCGCGAGATCGAGGAATGTCTCGCGGAGCACGACCTCCGCCCCATCGAGCTGCTCGACGCGTGCGGCTGCCTCGGCCCGCGCACGACGGTGGTGCACGCGACGCACGCCGACGGCCACGAGCTCGACCTGCTCGCAGAGGCCGGCGCACGTGTGTGCGCCTGCCCGACCACGGAGGCGAACCTCGGCGACGGCTTTCTGCCGGTCGAGCGGCTCCTCCACCGCCGCATCGCGCTGTGCATCGGCTCCGACTCGAACGTGCGGATCGACCCGCTCGAGGAGCTACGCGAGCTCGACGGGATCGCGCGGCGCCAGTCCGGTCGTCGGGACGTGTTCTCGGTCGACCAGCTGCTCGCGATCGGATCGGAGGGCGGTGCCGCCGCGCTGGCGCTCGACGCCTGGCCGGAGACGGCCGTCGAGGTGAGCCATCCTCAACTCGCCGGCGTCGACGACTGGCGGAGCGCGCTCGTCGCCGGCTGCTCGGCCGACGTCCTCCGGATCCCCGCCTAGGTTCTCGTCCGCTACCGGAGGAGCCGCAGGTTGCGCCCCCGCTTGATCAAGAGAGATCAAGCCGGGCCCACACGGCGGCACCTACCTTCGAGGGGTGACGTTCTCGACACCCCGCGACTCCAAGATGGCCTCGCCGCATCGACGCGGCCGTCCGAGACTTTGCCCGACCTGCGGTCGGCTCATATATCTCAACCGCGCGGGCCTCTACCGCCGTCACTTCGCCGTCGAGCCCGATGGTCGGCGCCACCTCTGCCCCGAATCCGGCCTTACCGCCGGCGGCGCACCGGGTGGTCCACACCGATTCGACCTGCAGTAGGC
>CAWCLZ010000008.1:0-83339 GCA_963796555.1 uncultured Actinomycetes bacterium
ACGGACGAGCTGCGCACGCCGCGCCCGGTCGCCGCGGCGAGCGGCAGCCCGTCCGGGATGAGGTACAGGCGCGGTTTCGCGATCCCCGCCCGCGCAGCCAACCGCTCCACCGTCGAGTGCAGGAGCGGCGCCTCGCCGAGCGGGAGCTCCCGCGCACGGATCATGCCGAGCGCGACTCGGTCGAACGTCCAGTAGGCGCCCGCGGCGACGAGCAGCGCAGAGAAGACGAAGATCGAGAGCCCCCGCACCCCGTCGAGCAGCCAGCCGACGAGGCCGAAGATGCCGACGAGCGCGAGGACGAGGAGCCAGGCCTTGAGGATGTTGCGGGCCGCCGGGAGCACGTGGCCCTAGCGGTCGTCGCCGCCGCTGCCGCCGTCTTCCTGCCCGTCGTCCTCGAGCAGGCCGCGCGGCGGCCAATCCTCGTTCTGCGGGGCGTCACAGCGGCTCGAGCAGTGCAGCGACGCGATGTTCTGGAGCGGGACGAGGATGTGTCCGTTCAACTCGATGTGCGCCACCTCGTCGACGTAGCAGTACGCGGTCAGCACGCCTTCCTGGTAGTCGCCGCCGAAGAGCGCGACCTCCACCTGCTCGCCCTTGTACTTGCTCGTGTAGTCCTCCACCGCCCGGAGCGTAGCCCACGCGGTCAGGACGTTCGCGTGCTCCAGTAGCTCTCGGCCTCGGCCTCCATCCGCTCCAGGCGCTCGTAGTAGTCCGGGAACTCCTTCATGTGCGCGAGCGCGATCTTCCCGGTCACGATCGGGTCGTCGTGGGTGACGTCGGTCTGCGGATCGTGCGATCCATGCTCGAACTCGACGTCCATTCCCTGCCGGAACTGCTCGAGGTCGAAGCGATCCCAGTCGACTCCGATCTCGTCGCCCACTCGGCGGGCCTCTTCGGTCGTTGTTCGTCTCGTCTCGGTCATCTCTCAGAGCCTCCTTCCGTGCCTGGTTCTCACAGGAGAGTGCCACGCTCGGCTCATTGTCCGTTCACCCGTGGCACCGTGAGTGCAGATCCGTACCGCTGGGGCGAGCGCGTCGAGGCGACGACGTCCTGCCGGAGGATCGGACGCAAGTCCCCGGGAAGACTGCGTGCCTCTACGGGCTGGCGACGGCAGTCGTCTGCGGGCTCGTCCTGGGCGTCGCGTTCGTTCCGGCCCAGCACCGGTGGGTCGGCGTCCGGCACGACCGCCACGACCGGAGAGACGGTCAGCCCGCTGCGCGGAACCGGCCGTCCTCGTACGCGCACCGCCAGCTGCCGCAGTTCTCGACGACCGGCAGCGCCATCCCCAGCACGGCGACCTGGACGCGGCGGAGCGAGCCGCCGTGCGTGACCACGAGGACGGGTCGGTCTCCGGCGTGGCGCTCGGCGATCCGCCGCAACGCCCGCAGCGTCCGCTCCTGGTGCGCCTCCGTCGTCTCGCCGACGAACTCCACGCGATCACGCTCCACGGGAGTCAGTCCTTCCCAGTTGCCCCAGTCCTTCTCGCGGAGATCGGGATCGAGCGTGACCGGCAGCCCGAGCTGCTCGCCCACGATCTCGGCTGTCTCGCGCGCCCGGGCGAGGTCGCTGGAGTAGATCGCCTCGAGCTCCTCGGCCCCGAGGTCCTCGGCGAGCTGCTGCGCCTGCCGGCGGCCGAAGTCGTTGAGCGGCCGGTCGGTCTGTCCCTGGAGCCGCCCGTCGGCGTTCCAGTCGGTCTCGCCGTGGCGAACGAGCAGCAAGGTGGTCACGACTGTTTACGCTAGCCAGCCATGGACCTCGGGCTCGCCGACAGCGTCTGCCTCGTCACCGGCTCCACCGGTGGGATCGGCCTCGAGACGGCGAAGCTCCTGCGGGTCGAGGGTGGAACCGTGGTGACGACCGGCCGCAGCGGCGGCGACCTACGGGCCGACCTCTCGCAGCCGGGCGAGCCGGAGCGCGTGGTGAGGGAGACGATCGCGGCGCACGGGCGCCTCGACGTGCTCGTGAACAACGTCGGCTACAGCGAGATCCGGAAGCTCGAGGACGTGACCGACGACGTCTGGCAAGCCTCGTTCGAGCTCAACCTGCTGAGCGCGGTGCGGGCCACCAGGGCCGCGCTGCCCGGGATGCGCGAGCGGGGGGCAGGGACGATCGTCAACGTCTCGTCCACCGCGGCGAAGCGCCCGTCCACCGGCATGCCGGACTACTCGGTGATGAAGGCCGCGCTGCTCTCCTTCTCGCGCCTGGTGGCCGACCTGTACGCGAAGGACGGCATCCGCTGCAACGCGGTCACGCCCGGTCCGACGGCGACGGAGGCCTGGCTCGGGGAGGGTGGCCTCGCGGATCAGCAGGGCGAGCGCGACGAGGTGCTCGCCAAGGTCGCCGCGGGACGTCCGCTCGGCCGGCTCGCCGAGCCCGAGGAGATCGCGGCTGTGATCGCGTTCCTCTGCTCGCCGCGCGCGAGCTACGTCACCGGCGCCGCCTGGAGCGCCGACGGCGGCACGGTCCCGATCATCATCTGAGCGGGATACGCTGGCCTGACGATGCCGGAGATCGCCGGACAGGTCGCGGACGGCTTTGCCGACGCGGTTCGCGAGCACGAAGAGCAGTGGCTCTCGCCGCTCGCCGTGCGCTCGTACGAGACGCGCGGGCGTGAGGCTCCCGAGCAGGAGTGCCGCCTGCGGACGCCGTTCCAGCGCGACCGCGACCGGATCGTCCACTCGAAGGCCTTCCGCCGCCTGCGCCTCAAGACGCAGGTCTTCGTCGATCCCGAGGGCGACCACTACCGCACGCGGCTCACCCACACGCTGGAGGCGGCGGGAATCGCGCGCGGGGTCGCACGGGCGCTGCGTCTGAACGAGGACCTGACCGAGGCGATCGCGGTCGGACACGACGTCGGCCATCCGCCGTTCGGTCACGCCGGCGAAAAGGCGCTCGACGAGCTCCTGCGCGAGCGCGGCCTCGGCGGGTTCCGCCACAACGAGCACTCGCTGCGCGTCGTCGAGCGGCTCGAGCGTGACGGCCGCGGCCTCAACCTCACGTGGGAGGTGCGCGACGGGATCCTCAAGCACACCGGCCCGGAGGCGCCGGAGACACTCGAGGGGCGCATCGTCAGGCTCGTCGACCGCTTTGCGTACATCAACCACGACATCGACGACGCCGCGCGCGCCGGCCACCTCGATCCCGCCGACCTGCCGGGCGAGCCGATCGCGCTGCTCGGCGACAACGGTTCGCGCCGCATCGACACGCTCGTCCACGACGTCGTCGAGAATTCGGCGCGGGCGGGCGACATCGTGCAGAGCGACGAGATCGGCGAGGCGATGCTGGCGCTGCGCGCGTTCATGTTCGAACGCGTGTACCACGCCCAGGATCACGCCCCGGCCCGCGCGGCGGTGCGGCGGATCTTCGAGGAGCTCGTCGACGAGCGCGGGCTGGATCCCGATGCGGCGACCGACTACCTCGCCGGGATGACCGACCGGTTCGCGCTCAGCTACGCGGCAGAGTTGGACTAGTGGTCCGCCCGACCCCCTCCACCGGCCCCTCGCCCGCGATCGCGCGTCGCGCTGCGGCGTCCTCAGTCGCGCCCATAGGAACCGCTATGGGCGCTCCTTGCGTCCTTGCATCGCTCGGCGCTCGCGACCGAGGAATCCGGTAAGGGGGCCGGCCGAACCACCGTGGCACGCATCAAGGACGAGTCGGTCGAGCGCGTCAAGGCGACGATGGAGATCCTCCCGATCGTCGAGGACGTCGTCCGCCTCCGCAAGTCCGGGAGCACGTACAAGGGCCTTTGCCCCTTTCACTCCGAGCGGACGCCGAGCTTCACCGTCTCGCCGGCGCGGGGCACCTTCAAGTGCTTCGGTTGCGGCGAGGGCGGCGACGCGATCACGTTCGTCGAGAAGACCGAGAACCTCGACTTCGTCGGCGCGATCGAGCTGCTCGCGCGGCGGTTCGGCGTCGAGCTCGAATACGAGGAGGCGTCGCCCGAGCAGGAGCAGAAGCGGCGGCGCGACGAACGGCTCCGCGCGCTGCTCGAGCGGGCAGCCGAGTTCTACGCACGCGTCCTTTGGGAGTCGGACACGGGTGCTCCGGCGCGCGACTACCTCGCGTCCCGTGAGCTCGGCGAGGAGGTCTGCCGTGAGTTTCGGCTCGGCTACGCGCCGGGGGCGGCCCGGCTCGCATCGCGCGCTCTCACCGAGGGCTACACCCAGGACGAGCTCCGCGCGGTCGGGCTCGCGAACGGCCGCGGCAACGACTACTTCAACCGACGCATCGTCTTCCCGCTCGCCGACGCGCGCGGCCGCGTTCGTGGCTTTCAGGCGCGGAAGCTCCACGACGATGATCCGCTGCAGGCGAAGTACGTCAACTCGCCCGAGGGCGAGCTGTTCCGCAAGGGCGACCTCCTCTACGGGCTCGACACCGCGCGGCAGGCGATCGCGCGCGAGGACAGGTCCGTCGTCGTCGAGGGGAACACCGACGTGCTCGCGTTGCGGCAGGCCGGCTTCGCACCGGTCGTCGCGTCGATGGGGACGGCGCTCACCGAGGCCCAGCTCCGGGAGCTCGCGCGGCTGACGAAGCGGCTCTTCCTCTGCTTCGACGCCGACGCCGCCGGCCAGGATGCGACGCTGCGCGGGATGGAGCTCGCGGTCGCGCAGGGCTTCGACGTGAAGATCGTCGCGCTCCAGCCGGGCACCGATCCCGCCGACGATCCCGCGGCATTCGAGCGCCAGCTCGCCAGTCCGGTCAGCTATCCGGTTCACCGCGTGCGCCTCCTGCACGCCAAGGCGCCCGACCGCAACGCGGCGTTCACGGCGATCGAGACGTTCCTGCGCGCGCAGCCGGACTCCCCCGAGCATCTCGACGCGCGGCGTCTCGCAACCGATCTGCTCGACCTGCCGCCGGAGACGCAGGCGGCTCTCGCACCCCGCACGCGATCGAGCGCCGCCGGCGTGATCTCGCCGCGCCTGCTGGATGCCGGCCGACGGCTCGAGCGCAGCGCCCTCGCCGGCGTCGCCGCCCATGAATCCCTGCTGCCGGAGCTCGAGCGGCTCGGCCCGGAGCACTTCGACGACGATCTGCACCGGCGCGCCCGGGCGGTTCTGCTCGGACAGGCGACGGCGGACGACGATCTGACGGCGCTCCTCGCCGAGCTGTACGCGCTCGAGGACAAGGAGGAGATCACGCTCGAGACCGCCAGCCAGCTGCTGCTCCGCCTGCAGGAGCGCGGGCTGCAGCGCGAGCTCGCGGCCGCCGACGGCGAGCGCCTCGTCGAGCTCCAGCAGGAGCTCGCGAAGCTCCGCGACGAGATCAGAGCCTTCGCCTAGCCTCGCTACACTGGGCGCCGCCAATCCCCGGTAGCTCAATTGGCAGAGCATCCGGCTGTTAACCGGAGGGTTGTTGGTTCGAGTCCAACCCGGGGAGCTTGTTGCCGCGCCGGTAGTGTCCGCGCTCGTGCCCGACCTCAGCTCCCGCTTCGATGAGCTCCTCCTGCGGCTCGGCGAGATCTCGGACCTCCAGCGCGCCGGCTACCTGCTCGGCTGGGACGAGCAGACGAAGATGCCGCCGCTCGGCGCTCCTGCCCGCGCAGAGCAGCTGGCGACGCTCGCCCGGCTCGCGCACGATCGCGCCATCGCACCCGAGCTTGGCGAACTCCTCGAGGAGCTGCGCGAGCTCGAGGAGAGCTCCGAGCGCGGGTCGTTCGAGGCGAGCGTGATCCGCGTGGCGCGGCGCGACTACGAGAAGCGGCGCAGCGTCCCGAGCGACCTGCGCGCCGAGATGACGCGAGCCGGCTCGCTCGGTTACGCCGCCTGGCTCGAGGCGCGCGCAGCCGCCGACTACGAGATCTTCCGCCCGCACCTCGAGCACCGGCTCGAGCTCGCTCGGGAGTACGTCGCGTGTCACGAGCCGTTCGACGATCCGTACGACGTCCTGCTCGACGATCACGAGCCGAGCATGCGGACGGCGGACGTGGCCTCGGTCTTTGCGCGCCTGAAGGAGGTGCTCGTGCCGCTCGTCGCGGGGCTCGGCGAGCCGGTCGACGACTCGTGCCTCCACGGCGACTTCCCGCTGGAGCTGCAGCGGGAGTTCTCCATCCTGATGATGGAGCGCTGGGGGATGGACGACCAGGCGTGGCGGCTCGACGACACCGTCCACCCGTTCATGACGGGCATGTCCGCCGCGGACATTCGGCTGACCACGCGCTTCGACCTCGACAGCGTCGGCGGGATCCTCTCCTGCCTGCACGAGTTCGGTCACGGCATCTACGAGCGCCAGGTCGACGAGCGCTACTTCCGCACGCCGCTGCAGGAGGGCACCTCCTCGTCGTTCCACGAGTCCCAGAGCCGGCTGTGGGAGAACATCGTCGGGCGCCGCCTCTCCACCTGGCGCTTCTTCTACCCGCAGCTCCAGGAGGCGTTCCCGGAGCGGCTCGCCTCCGTCCCGCTCGAGGAGTTCCACCGCGCGCTCAATCGCGTCGCGCCCGGCGTGATCCGCGTCGACGCCGACGAAGTGACGTACTCGCTCCACATCATCCTGCGCTTCGAGCTCGAGCGGGAGATGCTCGCGGGCACGGTGACGCCGGCCGACCTGCCGGAGGCGTTCGACGCGAAGCTCCGCGAGTACCTGGGCGTCGAGCCGGCGAATGTCGTGGAGGGCGTGCTGCAGGACGTCCACTGGTCGGACTCCAACTTCGGCTACTTCCCGACCTATGCGCTCGGCAACGTCATCGGCACGCAGCTCTGGGAACGCGCGGCGGAGGACCTCGGCGACCTCGATCCGGAGTTCGAGCGTGGAGAGTTCGGCTCGCTCCGCGAGTGGCTGGGCGAGCACGTCCACCGCTGGGGGCGCACCTTCGAGCCGGCGGAGCTGCTGGAGCGGGTCGTGGGCGGGCCGCTCGACGCGGAGCCGTACCTCGCCTATCTCAACGCGAAGGTCGAGGCGCTCACGACGTGACGGATTCCGGGCCGGCGGTGCTGCGCTAGACTCGCTCCGTGAGCTGGCTGTACATCGCCTTGCTCGCGGTCGCTGTCGTATTGGTCGCGGGCGCCGAGTGGCCGCGGCTGGATGAGCGGTTCGGGGTCGAGTCCCGTCGTCGCCGTGAGCGGGCCAAGAGGAAGCAGAGCCTGCATGTCGTTCGTGACGACGAGGCGGACGAGTTCGCCGCGAGCGTCGAGCGGGATCTCGCCAATCTCCCGACCACGAACGACCGCGAACGCCGCTCCCGCTAGCGGCGGAGCGTCACCGTCGTGTGTAGGACCCGGGTGTTCGGGAGCACCGGGCCGACGTCCTCCATGTTCTTCGTCTCCTGGTAGTCGGACGCCCGGATGGTCACGGTCTGCCGGCCGGGACGGCGGCCGTTCGTCTGCAGGAGCAGCACGCCGGGCCTGTACGTGAAGCGGGCCGACTTCCCGCCGATGCTCGCATGGAGCGAGTGCGGGTCGACGCCGGAGCCGGAGTCGTGGACGGCGACCCGGAGCGGCCGACCGATCGTGGCCGTGTGACCGAGGAGCCGGATCGACGGCGGTGACGTGTCGTCGACCCAGAAACGGAACGTGAACCTGCCCGGCTTCGCGCCGGTCGGCGTGTCGAAGACGAACTCGTACGTGCCCGGCTCGGGCAGCACGGCTCCCACCACCGGCTCCGCCTCGTCGAAGCCCTGGTACGGGTTCAGGCTCGACGGAACCCCCGTGTAGCCGACGACGCGGTTCTCGTCGTTGTCCGCGACGAGGCGCGGCGAGACCCGGATGCCCGGCGCATGGCGGGTGATCACGACGCCGAAGTTCGCGACCCGCCGGCGCAGGGTGAACCGGAACACCTGCTCCGGCCCGCCGAGCCGCGTCGGCACTCCCACTGCGAGGCCTCGCTGCGGATAGCGGTAGGACGAGACGTGAGACGCCTTGCCGGCCGTGTCACCGTGGTAGACGCCCGGCGCGCGGAGGATCCGGTGCGGATCGAGGCCGAGCAGCGGTACCTCGACGTGGAACCAGAACGCGACCCGACGGACGTCGGAGCCGCGGGTCAGGACGACGAACCCGGTGCCGTCGCCCGCCTTCGCCGTCGCCGAGACCGTGAGCCGCAGCTTGAGCGAGGCGCCGGCGACCAGGGTCTTCGTCTCGGGCCTGAGTTTGGCGCCCTGCGGTAGCGACTGCGTGTGGATCGAGACGCTCCACGGCGCGTGCCCGCCTCCGGCGTCGGCGGTCGTGAGCTCCTTCGTCTCCGAGATCCCGCGCCGGACGAGCCCCCAGCCGAGCGAGGTCGGATTCGTGAAGATCAGCGGCTGGTCGGCGCGAACGAGGTTGATCCGGCCGCCGCCCTCGCGGAGCACCGAGACCTCGCCGGAGTGGCTGGTGGGGTGGATCTCGTCTCCCGTCGAGGCGAGCGCCGACTTCACCTCCTGCACCGTCCACGTGGGATGACGCTGGAGGAGAAGAGCCACACCGCCTGCCACGTGGGGTGATGCCATGCTCGTGCCATCCAGCGTCTCGAAGTCGTGCGCGGGGATGGAGGAGAGAACGTCGACGCCGGGCGCGGTCACATCCGGCTTGAGTTGAAGCGACACGGGGGTCGGCCCGGCGGACGAGAAGTCAGCGATGTGATCCGGACGCGTTCCGTCACCGTGCCCCATGGTCGACGCGGCGACCGTGATCGCGGCCGGAGCCGTACCGGGGGAGGTGATCGTCCCGAGCCCCCCGATGTCCGCGTCGTTGCCGGCACAGACGACCGGCACGACGCCGGCGACCGCGGCGTTGTCGAGCGCCCGGACGACGATGTCGCGGCGCGGCACGACCTCCGGCTCGCCGATGGAGAGGTTGATGACGTTCATCCCGTCCGCGACCGCCTGGTCGACGGCCTTGGCGATCTCCGGCGAATTGCCGTCCAGCCCGTAGTCCGCCGTCGGCACGGTCAGTACCTTGTAGTTGCCGAGATATGCCTTCGGCGCGACGCCCGAGATGGGGGAGTCGTTGTCGGGAGCGGTCGGCGTGTCGTAGTCGCCTGCCGCGATTCCCGCGACGTGGGTCCCGTGGAACGAATACAGCGGATCGAACGGCCGGTCGGCGTACTTCCAGTGCGTGGAGGGCGACGGGAACGCGCGTGCGACGATGACCTTCGGCGTGGTGAACGCGGTGTTTCCCTTCGGGAACCCGGCCGGATACGAGAAGCCCGACGGCTTGAAGTAGGGATGCACCTGGTCGATGCCGTCGTCGATGATCCCGATCTTGAGGCCCTGGCCGGCGGTGGCGAGCTTCTGTCCCCAGAGCGCCGTGGCACCGATCAGGGATGGGCCGGGGTCCGCCGCGGCCGCCGCGCCGCGAGCGGGCACGTCGCGGAGCGCGTGGTACGTGATGCTCGGCCAGACGGTCGCACCCGGGATCGAGCGCAGGCGCGCGAGGTCGGAGGCGGGGAGGACGACCGAGACGCCGTCGAGCGCGACGCCGTAGTGCCAGTTGACGCGGGCCGCGGGGATCGACACCGCCAGCCGTGCTGCGAGCGTGCGCTGTCCCCCCGCCAACGTGCGGAGATAGGAGACAGCCGCGGGCGTGCGCACCGAAACCGAGTGGCTCCGGCGGGCCGCGGCCAGGAGCGTCCGATTGTGCGCTACCTCGACCGCGAGCGAGGGCCGCGGCAGCGTGACGACGACCTCGACGAGATTGCCGGCGGAACGGGGCAAGGCGGCCGCCGATCCCCCCGCCAGCAGCGCGAAGGCCGCAGTGAGGACGAGCGCGAGGGGAAGCGAGGAGCGCCGCAAGAGGGCCGCATGGTACGTACGTCCGGCATCGGTTCGGATGGCCAGCTCAGGCTAAACTGGCCCTCCGCGCGGATGTGGCGGAATTGGTAGACGCGCACGGTTCAGGTCCGTGTGGGCTTCGGCTCGTGGAGGTTCAAGTCCTCTCATCCGCATTGCAGCCGGCATGTCCCGGGGCGCCGCCGCCGGGGTTGACAGGGGCCAGAAGCAGCGCCTTAATCTGACTAACCTGTTGTGGGGCTGCGGCAGGGAGAAATCGTGACGAGGGGCACAAGAACCGCTCACTATTGGCTGTTGTTCCTGCTGGCTTTCGCCTGCCTCGCTTTCCCGACCGGTGCCGCGGGTAAAAACCCGGTGACGCTTGTGCCGTCGGTCTCGCTTTCGCCCGACGTGCAGGGAACGCTGGGTGCCAACGGCTGGTATGTCAGCAACGTTCTTGTCAACTGGACGTTCGACCCCAATCCTCCGGTCTCGGTGAACGGATGCTTCATCGGAGCGGTTACCGCCGAAGGCCACACGCGTATCGACTGCAGGGCTTCCTGGGGGCCGACGGGAAACGCCGAAGTCGTTCTCGATCTCTACATCGACAAGACACCACCGATGGTCCGCGGCGTTCCGAGCCGCCCGCCGAATGCAAGTGGCTGGTACACGAAGCCCGTCTCCTTCACGTTCAAAGGAACCGATGCCACCTCCGGGATCGCGACCTGTTCTTCGACCGCCTACAGCGGCCCCGACAACAGCAATGCTTCAGTTTCCGGTACCTGCACGGACAAAGCGGGCAACGTCGGCCATGCCGTATACAGGTTCTCGTACGACGCCACACCGCCGACCGTGCGGTCTCTGACCGCCGAGCACGGCGACCGGAGCGTGTTGCTCAAGTGGAAAACATCGGGCGGCACCGGCATCTCGCAGGTCACCCGCAGCGGCGGCTCGATCCCGGCCAAGGATCTCTATCGGGGCACGGGAACCGAGGTCGGCGACAAGGGGCTCCGCGTCGGCGCGAAGTACACGTACACGGTCACCGAATTCGACGAGGCCGGGAACAAGGGCCAGGCAACAATCGTGGTCACGGGGACCGGTCGGCTCACCTCACCCGTCCCCGGGGAGCGCGTCGCCGGGCGGCCCCTTCTCACCTGGCTACCCGCGAAGGGAGCAAGTTACTACAACGTCTCGGTGTACCGAGGCGGACGCATCCTGAGCGCTTGGCCGAAGCGCACGAGCCTCAGACTCCCCGTGGACTGGTCGTACCTGGGCCGTCACCACCACCTGCACGGCGGGTCCTACCGCTGGTATGTCTGGCCTGGGTTCGGGAAGCGGACCCAGGCCCGATACGGGCGGCTGCTCGGCAGCGGCTCCTTCGTCTACGCCCTTAAGGGTTGACCAGAGCGCTCGAAACGAGCCGCTCTTCCTCCTCGGCTTCGGCGCTGGGGGCAGGGACCAGAGAGCGGGCACCGGCACATCTTCCGAGTAGCCGTGCTCGCTCAGCCGGGCGAGCGCGAGTGCCTGCTGCAGGTCTCGGTTGATCTCGCCCAAGGCAGCCGGTAGCGCCGGTCCGATCGGGCAGCTGCGTACGCGCTGCCGATCCCCACAAACCCAGAGGATGCGGGACGTTGCCGCCGCAGTGAGCATGGGTCCTTCGGAGGTCGACGCGTCGGACTAGCACACCCTGGTACGACTAGCTTGGAGCCGCCGGTGTCCATGGCTGCCCGATTCGTCGGAGCACGTCTCAAGTCTTGGTCTTGCCCCGAGAGTCGAGCTTCACCTCGAAGGCGCGGCGGAGCAGCTCGCCGGTCATGTCGCCCGTGCGGCGAGGGATCGGTTTCGGCTCCTGGCGCGCGACGCTGACGATCTCACCGCTGCGGTCGCCGTAGCTGCGGGCGTAGGCCTCGTCCTCGCGAATCGGGGAGGTCTCGTCCCGCCGCCCACGACCGAAGAGCGAGCGGAGCCAGCCAAACACGCGCCTAGCGTCGCAGAAAGAGGGGACGGCGCCTAGAGGCTCAGCTCGGCCAGCTCGACGTCGGCCTCCGGATAGAGGAGGCGCCAGACGCGGAGGTAGAGCTCGAGGTACTCCGAGTCTTCGGCGGTCTCGACGAGGTCGACACGATCCGGCGCGCCGACACCGCGCTCCGGCCGACGCTCGTCAGGAACGCCGCGAGCCGGTTGGTGTACGTGGGGTCGCGCAGAAGGAGCTGCATCAGCCGCTCCCCGATCCTCGCAGGGCGAGTGAGGCTCGGCCATCCTCCACCGGGGGATTTCCGGAGGCTCAGACGGAGGCGAGCGCCGCGAGCACGTCGGCCGCGTGCGTGTCGGGCTTCACCTTGGGCCAGACCTTGGCGACCGTCCCGTCGGGCGCGATGAGGAAGGTCACCCGTTGCACGCCCCAGTACGTCTTGCCCATGTAGCGCTTCTCGCCCCACGTGCCGTAGCGCTCCGCGACCTCGTGCTCCGGGTCGGCGAGGAGCGTGAACGGAAGCCCGTACTTCTCCTTGAACTTCACGTGCTTCCTCTCGCTGTCGGGCGAAACGCCGAGCACGACGGCGCCGGCGCGCTCGAACTCGCCGTAGGCGTCGCGAATGCCGCACGCCTGCGTCGTGCACCCGGGGGTGTCGTCCCGGGGGTAGAAGTAGAGAACGACCGGCTTGCCACGGAAGTCCGAGAGGCTGACCTGCTCGCCGGCGTCGGCCGTCGCGGTGAAGTCGGGTGCCTGCTCGCCCTCGGAGACCACCCGCGGAGCGTAGTAAGAGCCGGTGAGGCTGCGCGTCAGCTCAGGTGGAGCAAGTGCAGGTCGGGCAGCTCGCGGTATCGCTCCTCGAGGTCGAAGCCGTAGCCGACATAGAGCTCGTCGGGGACGTCGAAGCCGACGTAGCGCACGGGGAGGTCGTCGACGAGGCGCCGGTACGGCCGGTCGAGCAGGGTGACGGCTGCGACCGAGGCGGGGCCGCGCAGCTCCAGCGTGCGGACGAGATAGTTGAGCGTCAGGCCCGTGTCGACGACGTCCTCGACGATCAGGACGTCCCGCCCGCGGACGTCGAGGTCGAGGTCCTTGAGCACGCGGATCTGCTGGTGCCCGCCCATGACCGCGCTCCCGTAGCCCGCGAGCTCGACGAAGTCGATCGCGTGCAGGATCGGCGTGGCGCGGGAGAGGTCGGCGGCGAAGACGAGGCTCGCCTTGAGCGAGGCGACGAGAACCGGCTCGCGGCCCGCGTAGTCACGGGCGATCTCCGCGCCGAGCTCGCGGACGCGCTCGGCGATCTCGGCTGCGGAGAGGTGGATCTCTCCGATCCGGTCGTCGCCCGGCACGGAACCGGGCTCAGCTGGCGAGGTCGAGGTGGAAATGCTGGGCGAGGCGCTCGAGGTCGCGCCGGTAGAAGAGCTTGATCCGGACGTCCGGGTAGCGCTCGCGCAGCTTGCGCAGCTTCCGGTTCTTGCGGGTGACGAGTGACTGCTTCATGGCCGTGATCTCGACGTAGAGGTCCTGGTCGGGGAGATAGAAGTCTGGCGTGAAGGCCTCTTTCACGCGGCCCTCTTCGTCCTGCTCGAGCACGAACGTCCGGGGCTCGTACGCCCAGGGGACGTCGTAGTAGTCGAGCACCTTCGCGCACTCGAGCTCTGCGGGGCTCGCGAAACGCGGCGGCTCGGTACCGCGATACGCCCGAAAGACCGGGAGCTGAAGCTCCATCGCCAAGCAAGGTAGCTGCGGCGTCGGATGCCGAGACAATCCGCACAAGCAGCCCGGATTCCAGCCGGCGTCGCCTCGAGCGCACCGCTCGGATAGTGCTGGATCCCACGGGCGATTAGCAAAGCGTTCGCGAGCTATCTAGCCTTCGCGCGATGTTCAGGATCGTGCAGCTGTCGGACTTGCATTGCGGGACGCAGTTCTTCCTCCCGCAACACCTCGAACGCGCGATCGCCGAGGTGAACGAGATGCAGCCGGAGGTCGTGGTGATCTCCGGCGATCTCACCTCGAACGGTTTCAAGGACGAGTACGCGCTCGCGCGCGAGTACCTGAACCGGATCGAGTGCAAGTCGATGGTCGTGATCCCCGGCAACCACGACTCGCGCAACGTCGGCTACGTCCACTTCGAAGAGCTCTTCGGCGAGCGGAACTCGGTGCTCAACGTCGGCCGGACGACGATCGTCGCGGTCGACTCGAGCGAGCCCGACCTCGACAACGGCCAGGTCGGACGTGGCCGCTACCGCCTGATCGAGGAGGCGTTTGCATCTGCGGTGGATCTGAAGATCTTCGTGCTGCATCACCATCTGCTCCCGGTGCCGGGAACCGGCCGCGAGCGCAACATCGTCAACGACGCAGGTGACACGCTCGAATGCCTCCAGCGCGCCGAGGTCGACCTCGTCCTCGCCGGCCACAAGCACGTCCCGTACGCGTGGCGGCTCGAGGATCTCTTCGTCGTCAACGCCGGCACGGTCTCGTCGTCGCGGCTGCGCGGCAAGGGACGGCCCTGTTACAACGTCGTCGAGGTCGACGGCACGCATGTCGACGTCTGGCGCCGCTACCCGTTCCACGAGCAGGAGCGGATCATCCAGTTCTCGACCGACACGAAGACGTACGAGAAGTACACGGCGAGGATCGAGGACGAGGTGCGCTCGACGTGAGCGAGCGGGCGATCGTCCTGATCGACGGTGAGCACTACGCACCGGTGGTGCGGGATGCGCTCGCGGCGCTGCCGTACGACGTGGTCGGTGCGCTGCTCGTCGGCGGGAGCGAGAAGCTGCGCGGTGACGACGACTACGGCGCCCCGCTCGTCGAGGCCCTCGATGCCGTGGACGCCGATCTCGTGGTCGACCTCTCCGACGAGCCGGTGCTCGGGCCGCGCGAGCGCTTGCTCTGGGCCTCGCGGGCGCTCGCGCTCGGGCTGCCGTACGTCGGCGCCGACTTCCGCTTCGATCCGCCTCCGCTCGCTCCGGTCGCGATGCCGTCGTTCGCCGTGATCGGCCTCGGGAAGCGGGTCGGCAAGACTGCGGTGGCCGGGCACGTCGCCCGTGTCCTAGCCTGCGATCGTCGCGTCGTCGTGGTCGCCATGGGCCGCGGCGGGCCCGCGGAGCCCGAGCTCGTCGACACGCCGCCGACGCTCGACGACCTGCTCGCGCTCTCACGTTCAGGGAGGCACGCCGCGTCCGACCACTTCGAGGCGGCCGCCCTTGCGGGCGTCCCGGCGATCGGCTGCCGGCGCGCCGGGGGAGGGCTCGCAGGCGCTCCGTATCTGTCGAACGTGCTGGAGGGCGTGCAGCTCGCGTCCCAGCTCGATCCGGAGCTGCTCGTGTTCGACGGCAGCGGCGCCGCGCTCCCGCCGGTCGAGGCGGACGCTCGGATCCTCGTCACGAACGGTTTGCACGATCCGCGCGCCGGCCTCAACGCGTATCGCGTGCTCGTCTCCGATGTCGTCGTCGACACGGGTGGGGCCGACCGCGAGGCGATCCGCTCGATCTCGGACGTGCCGGTCGTCGCCGCGGGGCTCCGGCTGCGCCCGGCCGAGCCGCTGCGCGGCCGCCGCACCGCGGTGTTCACGACCGGGCCCGCGCCGACCGACGAGCTCGAAGCCGACGTCGTCCACGTCTCGCGCAATCTCGCGCGCCGCGACGCGCTGCGCGACGAGCTCGCGCACGTCGACGCGGAGGTCTACCTCGTCGAGCTCAAGGCCGCGGCGGTCGACGTCGTGGTCGAAGCCGCGCTCGAGCGCGGAGCAACGGTCGTCCTCGCCGCGAACGACGTCGTCTCGGACGAGCTCGACGACCGGGTGCTCGGACTGGCGAAGCAGGCGGTACGCGCGTGAACGAGCCGCGCCGCATCAATCCGCTCCCGCTCGGCGGCGGAGAGCTCGGGCTCCCGTACTCGCGCGGGCTGATGGCGCGCTCGCTGATGGCCGCGGGCGTGGCCGGGCACCGCGCCTACGCGCTCGCGAGCCGGGTCGGCGACGAGCTCATCGAGCGCGGGCTGGACGCGATCGAGATCGACCGGCTCGAGGCACTCGCCGTCGAGGTGCTCGGCGAGGCGGAGGGTCGCGACTCCATCCAGCGCCTGCGCCGCTACCAGGAGCTCCGCGAGCTCGACCTGCCGATCATGGTCTTCATCGGCGGCGCAACCGGCACCGGCAAGTCGACCGTCGCGACCGAGCTCGCGTATCGCTTCGGCATCACGCGCGTGACCTCGACCGACTTCGTGCGGCAGACGATGCGTGCCTTCTTCTCGGAGGCGTTCATGCCCTCCATCCACCAGTCGAGCTTCGAGGCGGGCGACGTGTATCCGGACGCCGACGACCCGCTCGACTACGGCTTCGTGCAGCAGGCGAGGAACGTGCTCGTCGGCGTCGGCGCCTCATCCGAACGTGCGCTCGAGGAGGGGTGGTCGATCGTGCTCGAGGGTGTGCATCTCGTTCCCGGGATGGTCGAGCTGCCGCGACCGGAGCTCGCGGTCTCGGTGTTCGTCGTCCTCTCGATCGCGGACGAGGTCGAGCACATCCGTCACTTCCGCTTCCGCGACGAGTACTCGGAACGGTCGGAGTCGCGCTACCTTGAGCGGTTCACGGACATCCGCCGGCTGCAGGAGGTCATCGTGGCGCGGGCGCATCGCGCAGGGGTGCCGGTGATCGAGAACGAGGACGCGGACCGGGCCGCCCACACGGTCGCCGACCTCGTCCTCGACGCTGCCGAGCAGAGCAGGACGGTCACGCGATGAGCGACGCCGCAGCGGAATATGCGACCACCGACGAGGAGCTGCCCTGCCAGTGCCAGGCGTACCTGCGGGCGACCGAGCGGGCGGCGCTCGTGTCGGCCCGCTGGCTCGGCCGCGACGACGAGCGCGCAGCGGAGGAGGCGGCGGCGACCGGCATGCGGGAGACGCTCGACATCCTGCCGATCAGCGGCCGCGTCGTGTTCGGCTCGCTCGACGACTCGGGCGGCCTCACGCCCGGAGCGATCGTCGGCTCCGGCGGCAAGGAGGTCGATCTCGCGCTCGACCCGCTCGAGGGCCGCGGCGTCGTGGCGCGTGGCGGGAACGGTGCGATGTCGATGATCGCGGTCGGCGAGGCGGGCCGCTTCACGACGCTGCCCGACATCTACATGCGCAAGATGGCCGTCGGGCCGCTCGCCCGCGGCTCGATCGACCTCCTACGCCCGGTCGGCGAGAACATCCAGGCAATTGCGGACGCGTTCGGACGTCGGGTCAACGACGTGACGACGATCGTTCTCGACCGGCCGCGCCACCACGACCTGATCGAGGAGATCCGCGACTCGGGCGCACGGACCAAGCTGATCCAGGACGGCGACGTGACCGCGGCGATCTCAGCAGCCATCCGCGGCACGAACGACCACCTCGCGATCGGGATCGGCGGCACCCGGCAGGCGGTGCTCTCGGCCGCGGCGCTGCGCTGCCTCGGCGGCGAGCTGCAGGCCCAGTTCTGGCCGACGTCGCGCCGGGAGATCGACGAGCTGCGAGAGGCCGGAACCCTCGACTACGAGCGCGTCTTCAGCACCGAGGATCTCGCCCCGGGCGAGGTGATCGTCGCCTCGACCGGCGTCTCGAACGGCGATCTGCTGCGCGGTGTCCGCTTCCTCGCCGACAGCGCGCGCACGCACTCGCTGCTCATGTGCACGCGCTGCAACTGGGTGCGCTTCGTCGACGGCATCCACTTCTTCGCCCGTGAGCGGAAGGAAGAAGTGCGCCTGCTCGGTGTCTAGTACGACAGAGACCGGCGGCGTAGAGTCGCCGTAACCAACACGGGAGGAGACGATGGCTGTTTCAGTCGAAGGCCTCGCGTCCGCGGTGAGAGGCCGGGTCGTGGAGGCCGGCGCGCCCGACTACGACGAGTCGCGCGCGCTCTACAACGCGATGATCGACAAGCGGCCGGCTGCGATCGCGTACTGCAGCGACGAGGCGGATGTCGCCGCCGCTCTGCGCTACGGCATCGAGCACGGGCTTCGGATCGCCGTGCGCGGCGGCGGCCACAATGGCGGCGGCCTGGGCTCCGTCGACGACGGGCTCGTGATCGATCTCTCGCAGATCAACGAGATCACGGTCGATCCGGCCACGTCGACCGTGCGGATCGGCGGCGGCGCGCTGCTCAAGGACCTGATCGACGCGACGCACGAGCACGGGCTGACCGTGCCGGTCGGGATCATCGGCACCACCGGAGTCGGCGGGCTGACGCTCGGCGGCGGCGTGGGACACCTGAGCCGCGCGTTCGGGCTGACGATCGACAACCTCCTCGGCGCGACGGTCGTCCTGGCCGACGGCTCCGTCGTCCAGACCGACGCCGAGCACGAGCCAGACCTGTTCTGGGCGATCCGGGGCGGTGGCGGCAACTTCGGAGTCGTCACGGAGTTCACGTTCCGCTGCCATCCGCTCACGACCGTCCTCGCGGGGCCGGTGCTCTACGACCTCGACGACGTGGCCGACGTGATGCGCTGGTACGACGGCTTCATCAGCGAGGCGCCGGACGAGCTCGGCGGCTGGTTCGCGTTCCTGTCCGTGCCTCCCGGGCCGCCGTTCCCCGAGGAGCTGCACCTGCGCAAGGTCTGCGCCGTCGTCTGGACGCAGCCGGGCGAGGAGGAGACTCCGGCGCTGCGCGAGGGGCGCTCCTTCGGCGCGCCGCTGATGGACGGTGTCGCGCCGGTGCCGTTCCCCGCCTGGAACACGGCGTTCGACGGGCTGTTCCCGCCGGGCGAGCAGTGGTACTGGCGCGGCGAGTTCTTCGACGAGATGAGTGACGGGCTGATCGAGGCGAACGCCGAGTGGATGCCGCATGCGCCGACGTGGAAGTCGACGATGCACATGTACGCGATCGACGGGGCTGCGTCCCGGGTCGGCAACGACGAGACCGCGTGGGCCTTTCGCGGCGCGCGCTGGGCGCAGGTCGTCGCCGGCATCGACCCGGACCCGGCCAACGCCGGAGCCGTATCCGAGTGGGCGCGTGGCTACTCCGACGCCACGAGGCCGTTCGCGATGCCGGGCGGTTACTCGAACTTCCAGATGGCCGAGGAGCCGGATCGTGTCCGCGGCATGTACGGCGCGAACTACGACCGGCTCGCGCGTGTCAAGGCGCACTACGACCCGGACAACGTGTTCTCGGTCAACCAGAACATCGCGCCCGCTTCGTAGCGGGTCAATAACCGGGCGGCGGGCGACGTCCCGCCGCCCGCTCGCGCTCGTCGTAGCGCTTGCCGGCGCGGAGGAACCACCACGAGAACCAGATCAGGCCGATCACCGGGCCGATCGCCGCGACCAGGAGCAGGATGGAGAAGGCCGTGTTGCCCATCGAGTCGCGCACGTCGCCATCGTACGCGCCTCTAGACTGGCTCCATGGCGACGCGCGAAGAGGTGCTGGAGATTCTCCGCACGGTCGAGGATCCCGAGCTCGGGATGGACATCGTCGATCTCGGGCTGCTCTACGAGGTCGAGGTGGAGGACTCGAAGGCCAAGGTGCTGTACAGCCTCACGTCGATGGGCTGCCCCGCCGGGCCGCTCATCGCGCAGGACATCGACGCCGCCATCCGCCAGGTCGAGGGCATCGAAGACGTCGAGCTCGAGCTGACGTTCGACCCACCGTGGACGCCGGACCGGATGTCGGACGACGCCAAATTCATCCTCGGCTTCGGCTAGCTCACCAGAGGCCGCCGCCGGTCAGGACGTAGACGAACGGCACGAGCGGGAAGATCACGAAGATCGCCCAGGCGATCTTCTGGCCGCCGCTCAGGTCGCCTCGCCCGGCGAGGTTGATCTACGCGAGCACGACGGCCAGCGGGTGCAAGAAACAGACGAGGACTTCGAGTAGCTTCTTCATGCCGCAGTCTAGGCCGGTCGATTCGGATGGATGAGCGGCAGGCCGCCGCTCCAGCCCGAGGCTAGGACGCGGATGCTCGTCGGCGGCGTGACGACGTCGCCGCCGCCGCTGAATCGTGGCCGCCGCTCGGGGTAGCCGCCGGCCGTCCAACGCAACAGCTCCGAATCGAGGACGAGCCACGGCTCCCCTTCGAGTACCACGAAGGCGCCGTCAGGAAGGTCGTCCAGCTCCGAGGCGTGCAGGCGCCCGCGCTCCGCGTGCAGCATCCCGTCGAGCTCGTCCGCGCGGGTTGCTCCCGTGAGCGCGAGAAAGCTGCGGTAGTCGGCGTTGCGGCACTCGGCACACGGCCGGTGGCCGGCAGCGAGGGCGGTCGCCTCGTCGAGGAAGAACAGCCCGGTGTAGCGGTTCGGCGCCAGCGGCCCACCGGCCCGGTAACGGCCGCGGAACTCCAGCCGGCAGGAGATCCACCGCGTCAGCTGCCACTCGCGGCGGATGACCCCGTGCTCGTCGTGCAGGCGCCCGCGGTTGCCGTACAGGAGGCCGCGCTCTGGCGTCGCGATCAGGTCGCCCAGGGGCGTGACCCGGTTCTGGAACGGCATCAGATCGTGAGGACGATCTTGCCGAGCTGCTCGCCCGCCTCGAGCCGCTCGTGCGCGGCGGGGATCTCCTCCAGCGGCAGCACCGAGTCGACCACGGGCAGTGCGCGCCCGCTCGCGACCAGCTCGTACGCGCCTGCGAAGTCCTCGGCCGTGCCCATCGTGGAGCCGAGGATCGAGAGCTGCTTCCACCAGATCCGGTGCAGCGCGGCGGGCGGGTTCGGTCCGGAGGTCGCGCCGCAGACGGTGATCCGGCCGCCCGGCGCCGCCACCTGAAGCGACGTCGCCCACGTCGCCTCGCCGACGTTCTCGACGACGACGTCGATGCCGTGGCCGCCGGTCGCCTCCCGTACCGCCGCCCGCACGTCGCCGCTCGCGTGGTTCACGGTCGCGTCGGCGCCGAGCTCGCGCGCGTGCTCGAGCTTCGCGTCGCTGGAGGACGTGACGAGGACGCGCGCCCCGAGCGCCTTGGCGATCGCGAGCACCGCAGTCGAGACGCCGCCTCCGATGCCCCAGGCGAGCACCCACTCGCCCTCGCGCAGCCCGGCGCGCGTGACGAGCATCCGGTACGCGGTCTCGAAGACGAGCGGGAAGGCCGCGGCCTGCTCGAAGCTCAGTCCCTCCGGGATCGGGTGGACATTCGTCGCCGGCACCGCGATCAGTTCGGCGTTCGTACCGTCGCCGTGCTCGCCGATCACGTGGATCTGGCCGCTCTCCGTCTCGATGCCGGGGTTGAGGACGACGCGCTCGCCGGGCTCGAAGCCGGTCACGCCGCCGCCGACCGCCTCGACGACTCCGGCTCCGTCGGCACCGAGGATGCGCGGTTTCGGCACCGACGGCAGCCCTTTCCGGATCCAGACGTCGAGATGGTTCAGCCCGGAGGCGCGGAGGCGGACGAGCACCTCGCCCGGCCCGGGCTCGGGATCCGGCACCTCCTCGAGCACGAGCACCTCGGGGCCGCCGTCGTCGTGGATCCGGACCGCGCGCATCGCGGCAGACTATCCGCGTGACCGCCCCGGAACTCGAGGCCCTCGCCCAGGAGCTCGGGCTCGACGCGATCGGCGCCGCGCCTGCCGAGCCCTACGCCGCCACCGAGCGCCACATCCGCGAGCGGAGCGCGCGTGGCCTCTTCGCCGACATGAAGTTCACGATGGCGCACCCCGAGGAGTCGTGCCATCCCGAGACGCTCCTGCCGGGCGCTCGCACCGTCGTCTCGGCGGCGCTCTGTTACTGGCTCCCGGAACCGGAGCGTCCGCCCGGCCACGGCCGGCTGCCGCGCTACACGTGGTTCGACGCCTACACGCAGCTGCGCGAGAAGCTCGACGTGCTCGGGCGCAGGCTCGGCGGCGCCTACCGCGTGCTCGTCGACGCGAACCAGCACGTCGACCGCGAGGCGGCGGCCCGGAGCGGCGTCGGCTTCTACGGCAAGAACACGCTGCTCATCACGCGCCGTCACGGCTCCTGGGTCGTTCTCGGGACGCTCGTCACGGACGTCGAGCTCGAGCCGACGCCGGCTTTGGATGTCGACTGCGGCGACTGCCGGCTCTGCATCGACGCCTGCCCGACCGGAGCGCTCGACGAGCCGGGGACGCTCGACTCGACGCGCTGTCTCTCCTACTGGACGCAGGCGCCGGAGCCGCCGCCTGCGGAGTACCGCGCCGAGCTCGATGCGCAGGTCTACGGCTGTGACATCTGCCAGGACGTCTGTCCCTGGAACCGCGGCGTCGAGAAGCGGCGGGCGGACGAGGCGCTCCCAGCGGACGCGACGCCGCACGTCTCCCTCGTGGACTGGCTTCGCGCAGAGCCGGACGAGCTGCGGCGCCGCTTCGAGCGGCTCTACGTGCCGTGCAACGACGGCCGCCGGCTCCGCCTCAATGCCCTCGTCGCGGCAGGCAACGTGGGTGGGGACGGCGAACGGGACGCCGTGTCCGCGTACCTCGAGGATCCGGACGAGGCGACCCGCGAGCTCGCAGCGTGGGTGCTGGCTCGGCTGGAGGAACGGGATGCCTAGCCGTCCGGGCCGCTGGCTCGTCCTGCTGCGGGCGGCGCTCGTCGTCGTCGGCGCGGTCGCTGTCTCCCTGACGGACTTCCCGCCGGGGTACGAGCCGTGGGCGTGGGCCGTCGTCGGCTTCTTCGCCGCGGTCACGATCTTGTCGGGCGCGCTCGCGGTGGTCGAGCTCGGGCCGGTGACGCGGGCCCGCGCGCGGATCCTGCTGCTCGCCCTCGACTCGGCCGCCGCGATCGGGTTCATCGCGGTCTTCTCGTTCGAAACAGGCGAGCCGTGGCGGGCCCTGTATCTGATCCCGATCGCGGCAGCGGCGCTGCGATTCGGGCTGGTGGGCGGCGCCGTCGCCGGTGCCGTGATGGTCGGGGCCACGATCGTGATCGACGCGCTCGGGCCGGGGCTGCAGTGGAGGGCGGCGCTCACGCGTGTGCTGGTCGGCATGCTCGCGGGCCTCGTCATCGGCCACCTTCGCGACACCCTCAATGCCGAACGGAGGCGCGCCGAGCGGCGGGCGGCCGAGGCGGAGCGGCTGCGCGACGAGCTCGGTCACCGCGTCGACATCCTCGAGACGGCGAACCGCTGCGCGCGCGCCCTCGGCTCGTCACTCGAGCTCGACGAGGCGTTCGGTGCCTTCATCGGCGAGCTGCGCGTCCTCGTCCCCTTCGGGCGGACGGCGATCGTGCTCGTCGAGGGCGACACCGCGACCACGATGGCGACGGCCGGCAGCGGCGCGAGCGAGGTCTTCCCGCCCGGCAACAGCGACCCGATCGAGGGCTCCCTGCTCGAACGGGTGCTCGCCGGCAGGATCCTCGTGCGGCGCGACCTCACCGAGCAGGACTCGCCCGCCGACGAGCAGCTGCTCGCGCTCGGGCTCCGCAGCGAGCTCGCGGCGCCGCTCCTGCTCGGCGCCCGCACGATCGGGATGCTGAGCCTTTCGCGCGACCGGCCTGACGCGTTCAGCGAGGACGAGGTCGAGCTCGTGTCCCTGCTCGGTCGTCTCGTCGCGACCGCGGTGCAGAACATCCGCGCCTACGAGGCCGAGCGGCGACGGGTCGAGGAGCTGGCCCGCCTCTCGCAGCTTCGCGCCGACTTCGTCTCGCTCGTCTCTCATGAACTGCGCAGCCCGATGGCGGCGGTGATCGGCGCGGCGCGGACGCTGCAGGACCGGTGGCGGATGCTGACCGCGGAGCAGCGCGAGTCGTTTCTCGCGCTGATCGGCGACGAGACGTCGCGGCTCGCGGAGCTGGTGGGCGATGTCCTCGACACCTCGCGGATCGAGGCGGGGACGTTCAGTTACCGCTTCGAGGAGGTCGATCTCGGCCGTATCGTCGGCGAGGCCATCGAGGCTGCGGCGCTCGCGCAGCAGGACGTGCCGGTCGTCGCGTCGGTTCGCGGCGCGCTGCCGGCGATCCGGGGCGACCGCGCGCGCCTGCGGCAGGTGCTCGGGAATCTGATCGAGAACGCGGTGAAGTACTCGCCGGAGGGCGGGGAGGTGCGGGTCTCGGCCGTCGCGGCGAACGGGGCGGTGCGGATCGCGGTGCGGGACGGCGGCCCGGGGATCCCGAGCGACCAGCAGGCGCTGATCTTCGAGAAGTTCGGGCGCGCCGGCGTCGAGGGCGGCTCGACGCCGGGGACGGGGCTGGGCCTCTTCATCGCGCGCTCGATCGCAGAGGCGCACGGCGGCGCGCTCGACGTGGCCTCCGGTGCGGAGCCGGGCACGACGTTCACGCTGACTGTTCCCGTCGCGCGCTAGGAGGCGCGCAGGCCCCGGGTCAGTCGTCGCCCCAGTCGAAGTCCGGTAGCGGCCGCTCGCCGGACGTGTCCCAGGACTCGGGCTCGAGCCAGTGCGCGTCTTCCCGCGGTGCCGTCTCCGCCGGCGGCTCGTCGCCCGGCTCGCGGTAGCCGTCCAGCGGCATTCGCCGTTCGAGCCGCTTGTTCCGCGCGCAGAGCGCGAGGTGCTCGGAGATCACACGATCGAATGACGTCTCGCTCATCGGCAAACCCCCTGCAGTGACGCGATCCGGCCTCGCCGCACCTTGCCAGGGCGGGCGGACAGACCGTTCAGACATACTCCTCGACATGGCTACCAGAGCGGACTTCACGGACGAGGAGTGGAAGGCGATGCAGGAGGGGATCACCGGCGCGGGCATGTTCGTCGCGCTCGTCGACCGGGGTTTCTTCGACAGCTTCAAGGAGGCGAACGCGCTCGCCCACCATCTCAAGGACGCGCACGAGCACAGCGACAGCGTGCTCATCCGCGACCTGGCGACCGGGCACGACCGGCCGTTCGGGATGACGGCGTCGCCGCAGGAGGTCGAGCAGAGCACGGTCGCAACGCTCGGGCAGGCCGTCGCGGCGCTCGAGGCGAAGTCGCCCGAGGATCTTCCCGCCTACCGGAAGCTCGTGCTGGACGTCGCCGAGTCGGTGGCGGAGGCGGCGAAGGGAGTCTCGGCGCAGGAGAACCAGGCGCTCGACGCCATCCGCGCGGCTCTCGGCTCGAGCGGCTAGCCGGATCTAGGCGCGGGCGGCGCGCATGCGCTCGACGCCGAGCTCCTTCGCGAGTGCCTTGGCGCGCTCGGCGATCGTCTGCCGCAGCTCGTCCGGCTCGAGCAGGACTGCCTCGCCGCGGAGCGAGAGCACCTCGCCCTCGAGCCACTCGTCGCTGCCGACCGGCAGGTCGCGGACAGCGCCGCCGTCGGCGAGGAGCCGCGCGCCGCGCTCGATCGCCCAGCGGGCGATCTCCTTGTCGTACAGCACCTTCGCGGTGCGTGCGTCGCGGAGCCGCGTCGGCTCGAATCCCTCGCGCGGCTCGAACTTCTCGCGCGTCACCTTCGCGCTCCGCATCCGGTCGAGCCGGAACGACCGGGCGCCGTCGCTCGTCCGGTCCCAGGTGTGGACGTACCAGTTCGGCAGCTCGCGTTCGAGCGAGTAGGGCTCGACGAGCCGGGTCGACGGCGCGGCGTCCGCCTCCTTCTGGTACTCGATCTCCACGAGCTTGCGCTCGCGCATCCCCCGTGCGAGCCTCGAGACCAGGTCGACCTCCTCGGTGGCGGCATGCGGCTCCGGGGTCCGGGCGAGCTCGAACTGCCCGAACGTCTCCTCGAGCTTCTTGCGGACGCGCGAGAGGGGTGTGTGCGCGTCGGCGGCGATCATCGGCCCGACGTACTCCAATGCGAGCCGGATCGCGCGCGCCTCGAGCGGCGTGAGGCGCGGCGCGGCCCGGAACGTGTCTCCCCACAGCTCCTTGTCGACGTGCACCGAGCCGGCGCGGAGCTCGGCGTAGATCGTGTAGCAGCCCCCGCCGAAGTTGACGAGGTTGAGCAGGGACAGATGCTCTTCGAGCTCGTCGGCGGGGATGGACGGGAAGCGCTCGAGCAGCTCCGCGGCCGGGATCTCGGTCTCCTTCTCCTCGCCGCACGCTGCAAGGAGGTAGGCGAGCAGCGCCTGGAGGACGGCGAATCGTTCGGGCGCCACGGGCCCGGCGGGACGCTCGATCGTTCCGTCGCCGGCCGCGGCGGGCTTCTCCCGCGCCGGCTGCGGAGCCTCGCCTTCGTGCCGGTCGCGCACGCGCCGCAGCGCGGCCGCGACGTCGCGCTTGAGCTCGGCCGGCTCGAGCGGCACCGCGCGGCCGTTCTGGCGCAGCACCCACGACGCGAGCTGGGGGATGGACGAGTACTCGGTGACGAAGACGTCGTCCTCGAGCTGTCCCGTCTCGCCGTAGGCGCGGCGCACCCACCAGGCCGTGTCGCCGCGCACCTCGATCCGCGCGGTGCCGACGAGGTCGCCGATCTGCCAGGGCGGCCGGCCGCGATAGAGCTCGACGTCGAATTCGGTCGGCGCGCGGAAGTCGCGCTCGCGGCGCGTCGCGAACTTGATGTCGCCCCGGATGCGCGAGACGCGGAAGGTGCGGATGTCCTCGCGGTCGAGGTCGTGGCCGACGACGTACCAGAGCCCGTTGTCGTTGATGAGCGCGTACGGGTTGAGCGTCCGCTCGCTCTCCTTGTCGCTCGAGATCGACCAGTAGTCGAAGCGCACCGTCCGCTGTTTCGAGATCGCGTTCTCGAGCTTCGCGAGCCGGCCCGGCGTCTCGGGCGAATAGTCGGGATCGAGCACCTCGACGCGGCTCGCCGTCTGGGTCGGCGCCTCGGTGAAGCCCGGCCGTCCGAGCGCGAGGTTCTGCAGCGCCAGCCGCAGCGGCTCGGCGTACGCGAACTTCCCCTCCAGGAGATAGAAGGCCGTCTGCAACGCCGCGAGCTCCTCGTCCTCGAGCTCGAGCTGCGGCAGGAAGTATTGCTCCGAGCGGAGCGTGTACAGCTCCTCGCCGGTGAACTCATCGCGCTGCGACTGGAGCGGGACGCCCAGCGAGAGCAGCTCGGCGCGGTCGGAGTAGAAGCGGCGCGCGAACGCCTCGTCCGACATCTCCGAATAGCCCTCGACGTTCGACTTCACGTCGCGTGCGGTGAGCGCCCGCCGCTCCGCCATCAGGAAGGCGACGAGCGAGAGCTGCCGGATCAGCTTGTCTGTGTCATGAGACACCTGCGTGGGACCCTAACGGCGAGGGCCTGTGGATCGCTGGTGTGGAAGCCTGTGGACGGCGGTTAGGCCGCGGCTTTGGTCTCGAGATGCTGGTGCGAGGGGCAGTAGTCGCGCTCGGGGAGCGGCGTCCGCTGGCAGGGCTTGCCCTTGCGGGTCGTCGCCCGGCAGTGCGCGACGCCGCCGTCGAGCAGGCCCGACTCGATCTGCTCCTGGATGAAGTCGACCGCCGCCTTCACGCCCTGGTCGACCGCCCACGCGACCTGCGCCTGCGCGGTGATCGGGAAGTAGCGCCGGATGTCCTGGAACAGCGCCCGCTCGGGCTTCGCGAAATAGAGAGGGTCGCTCGCCAGCCGCTCCATCGTCTGCTCACACGCCTCGAGGACGGCGCGGCGCGATTCGAGCTGGGTCTCGCGGTCGGAGTACGGATCGATCTGGTCTTTCAGGGACCGGTAAATGGCCCGTGAGTATTGATACATGCACTGCTGCAGCTGGGCAGTTCTCTCTTCGATCACGTCAGCGTCCGTCTCCTCCCGCAGACCCCGCAAGGCCTTATCTGAAGCCGATTCCCGACGGGCTCCCCTGGTGCCCTGGTCTCGATCCTACATCGTAGCGGCGTTGTTACAAAGTCGCCGACTTCGTTGTCCGATCGGCCAACGGGAAAACGTCAGGCTTGCAGCACCACGAGTCGCTCCTCGGTCATCTCGCGGATCGTGTAGGCGGGACCCTCTTTCGTGTTGCCGGATCCCTTGATGCCGCCGTACGGCATCTGGTCGGCGCGGAAGGTCGGCGCCTCGTTGACGGTGACGCCGCCGAACTCGAGCGCCTGGGCCGCCGCGAGCGCCGTCGAGATCGAGCCGGTGAAAACGCCGGCCTGGAGCCCATAGCCCGTTCCGTTGGCGCGCGCGTACGCATCTTCGAGCGAGTCGACCGCGTTGACGACGCAGACGGGACCGAAGACCTCGTCGCAGACGACGCGAGCCGTCTCGGGAGCGTCGGCGAGGACGAGTGGGCCGAGCGGGTCGGCCTCGGTGGAACCGACCAGGAGCTGCGCGCCCGCAGCCTCGGCCTCGTCGACCCAGCCGGCGATCCGCGTCCGGGCGTCCTCGTCGATCACAGGCCCGACGTCGGTCGCCTCGTCCGCCGGGTCGCCGGTCACGAGCGCCCCGACCTGCGGCACGAAGCGTTCGAGGAAACCGTCGAGGACCGGCCGCTCGACGTAGATCCGCTGCACCGAGATGCAGCTCTGGCCGGCGAAGGAGAACGCGTTGGCGGCGAGCTTCGTCGCCGCGAGGTCGAGGTCGGCGTCCGCGGCCACGACGACGGGTGTCGAGTTGCCGAGCTCGAGCCGCACGCGCTTCTTCGCCGCCCGCTCCGCGATGCCCCAGCCGACGCCGCTCGAGCCGGTGAAGGTGATCATCCGTACCCGCTCGTCCTCCACGAGCACGTCGCCGATCTCGGCGGACGGTCCGACGAGGACGGTCAGCCACCCGGCCGGGAGCCCCGCTTCCTGCTCGAGCTCCGCGAGGAGAAGGGCCGAGAGCGGCGTCGAGCTCGCCGGCTTGAGCACGACCGGGCAGCCGGCCGCGAGCGCGGGAGCGAGCTTGTGCGCAACGAGGTTGCAGGGGAAGTTGAAGGGCGAGATGGCCCCGATCACGCCGATCGGTCGGCGTAACGTGAACGCGATCTTGCCCTCGCCGGCCTCCGAGGCGTCCATGGGGACGACGTCGCCGGCGAGCTTGCGCGCTTCGACCGCGGCGAAGGTGTACGTCGAGACCGCGCGCGAGGCCTCGACGCGCGCCGTCTTGATCGGCTTGCCGGCCTCGGCGCAGATGGTCTGCGCCATGTGCTCACGGCGCTCTCGCAGCAGAGCGGCGACCCGGTCGAGGATCGCCGCGCGCTCGTGCGCCGGCAGTGGCGACTCGAGGGCGCGGGCGGCGGCGTCCACCGCCCGGCGGGCGTCGTCGGCTCCGGCCTTGGGCACGCGGCCGACGACCTCGCCGCTGTACGGGGAATGAACCTCGATCTCTTCGGTCGTCGTCGCCATATGCTCAGTCCGTGCTCAACCGTGACGATATCGGCATCCACCTGACGTGTGAGCTCGTGGTCGAGGGCGCCGCCTGGCCTTGCTTCTCGCACACGATCGAGCATCCGGACGGCCTCGTCCTCGTCGACACGGGGATGCTCGAGTCGACACCTGTGCTCGACGAGCATTTCCATCCGACCCCGTACCCGCTGCCCGACGAGCTCGTCCAGCGCGTCGCGCACGTCGTCATCACGCACATGCACTTCGACCATCACGGCGGCAACCGGCTCTTTCCGGGCATCCCGATCCATGTGCAGCGGATCGAGCTCGCGGACGCGCGGACACGGGACGACTACACGATCCGCGAGTGGATCGATTTTCCCGGCATGAACTACGTCGAGCATGACGGCGAGGCCGAGATCCTCCCGGGCATCCGGATCGTGCCGGCGTCGGGGGAGACGCGCGGCCATCAGATCGTCGTCGTGGAGACCGACGAGGGGCCGGTCGTGCTCGGCGGCGACGTCGGCCACACGTTCAGGGAGATAGGCGAGGCCGACACGCCCGGCAAGCTGCTCGTGCTCGAGCTCGCGGCACCGACGTACCTCGCGCACGTCCGTGAGCCGCACGTCCCGCACATGAACTAGGAGGGCTTGGCAAATGCCCGCTGAGCCGCCGGCGCACGCCGACGACGAGCGGCCCTCCGCCAAACCCTCTTAGCGCTTACTCGTCCGGGATGCGCGCGGTGATCGCCGCCAGCACCTTGTCCTCGAGCGCAGGGACGTCGTGCATGAGCGCCCGGAAGCCGGACGCCGTGAGGACGAGGATCCGCGCCGGCCCGCGCGTCTTGACCGTCGCCGTCCGCGGCCGGCCGGTGACGAGAGCGATCTCGCCGACGAAGTCGCCCGGGCCGAGCTCGTTGACGACGCGACCCTTGCGCACGACGTCGGCCTCTCCCTCGACGAGGACGATGAACTCGTAGCCGCCCGAGCCTTCGCTCGTGAGGTCGCGGGCGGCCGGGAGGTCGAGCTCGTCCGCGAGCGCGGCGATCTGGGCGAGCTCCCGCTGCGAGCAGCGCTCGAACAGCGGTACCCGCTTCAGCAATTCGATCTTGGCGTTCTTGCGCAGCATCGACCGCGGT
This sequence comes from uncultured Actinomycetes bacterium, assembly GCA_963796555.1. GTDB lineage: Bacteria > Actinomycetota > Thermoleophilia > Gaiellales > Gaiellaceae > Palsa-739. The sequence continues at coordinate 29,793 of CAWCLZ010000008.1, forward strand.
ACAGTTTGGTGCATGGAGCGCGCCGAAGCAATCATCGTCGATGCCGTTCGCAGCCCGATCGGGAAGAAGAACGGCACGCTGTCGCATATCCGCGGCGACGAGCTGTCGGCTCAGGTCGTGAACGCGCTCGTCGGGCGGAACGGCGTCGACCCGGGCGAGATCGAGGACGTGCAGTGGGGTTGCGTGACGCAGGTCGACGAGCAGGCCTGGAACATCGGCCGCAACATCGCGCTCACCGCCGGCTGGCCCGTCTCCGTGGCGGGGACGACGGTCGACCGGCAGTGCGGCTCCTCGATGCAGACGAACTTCAACGCCGCAGCGGCCGTCTGGTCGGGGCAGCTCGACCTCATCGTCTCGGGCGGCGTCGAGATGATGTCGCGCGTCCCGATGGGGTCGAACAACGGTTCGATGTCGCCGCTCGTCTGGGAACGCCACGAGATCGTGATGCAGGGGATCTCGGCCGAGGAGATCGCGAAGCAGTGGGATCTCCCGCGTGAGGAGCTCGACCGGATCTCGTACGAGTCTCACCAGCGCGCGGCGCGCGCGATCGACGAAGGCCGCTTCGACCGGGAGATCGTGCCGATCGAGCTCGACGTGCCGGATCCCGACGACTCCGGCGGTGCTCCGACCCTCACCCGGGTCCGCTTCGCGGTCGACGAGGCCGTGCGGCGCGAGACGACGCTCGAGAAGATGGCTGCGCTCCAGCCGGCCTTTATCCCCGACGGTGTCGTGACGGCCGGGAACTCGTCCCAGATCGTGGACGGCTCGGCGGCGGTCCTGGTCGCGTCCGAGGCGAAGGTCGCGGAGCTCGGGCTCGAGCCGCGCGCGCGGTTCGTCTCCTTCGGCGTGGTGGGCGTCGACCCGCACCTGATGCTGCACGGCAACCCCGAGGCGTCGGCGAAGGCGCTCGCGAAGGCAGGGCTGACGTGGGACGAGATCGACGTGATCGAGGTCAACGAGGCGTTCGCCTCGGTCGTCTCCCAGTTCCTCGCCGACACCGGCCTGCGGGAGCGGTACGAAGCCGGCGACGTGAACCCGAACGGCGGCGGCATCTCGCTCGGCCATCCGCTCGGCGCGACCGGCGCGCGGATCACGGCAACGCTCGTCTCGGAGCTCGAGCGGCGGAACGCGCGCTACGGGCTGGCGACGATGTGCATCGGCTTCGGCCAGGCCATCGCCGCCGTGATCGAGCGCGTCTGACCCGGACGGGCTAGAACCCGCCCGGGTGGTACGAGACCCGGTTCGGCGGCCAGTAGGTGAAGATCACCGGGCCGATCAGGCTGGCCCTCGGAACCGAGCCCCACGTCCGCGAGTCGCACGAGTTCGCCCGGTTGTCGCCGAGCATGAAGTACTCGCCCTGCGGCACCTTCCACGTGTGGTCGAAGTGCGTGCGGTCAGCGAGGCGGCTCTGCGCGGGCAGGTACGGCTCGGTGAGCTTCGTCCACGTCTTCGTGTCGGAGTTGCGGACCCAGATGAAGCCCGTGTCGTCCTCCCGCACGGTCTCGCCCGGCAGGCCGATCAGGCGCTTGACAAATGTCGTCCCGCCGTCGCCGGGCTCGCAGCGGTTCGCCTTCGGCGGAGCGGTGAATACGACGATCTGGCCGCGCTGCGGGCTCCCGAAGTCGTAGGCGAGCCGGTTCACGAGCACGCGGTCGCTCGTGGACGCCTCGCAGCCGGGTAGGGGGCGCGCGCAGTGGAGCGTCCTCTCCATCGAGGAGGACGGGATCCGGTACGGCTTCGCGACCTCGGCCTCGAAGGCGAGCACAAATCCGATCGCCACGGCGAGCGTGACGACCCAGTCGACGATCTTCCGCCACGGATCCGGGAGCCGGTTCACGAGAGGAAGGCTCACTCCCGCTGAGGATAGACCCCGGCGCGGCTCAGTCGTGGCGCGCGAGCCAGTCGCCGACGACGCTCATGTAGCGCTCGCGTTCCTCGACGTGGGGCATGTGGGACGACTCCTCGAAGCAGACCCACTCCGAGCCGGCGATACCGTCGAGCAGGACCTGCTGCAGCGCCGGCGTGGCCTCGTCGTAGCGGCCCGACACGAGCAGCGTCGGCACGCGTATCTCGTGCAGCCGGTCCTTGACCTGCCAGTCCTTGCAGGAGCCGATGATGTGGAACTCGCTGGGTCCGTTCATCGTCCGGTAGACGGTCGGATCCTGCTCGAGGTACTCGAACGTCGCAGCCACCTCCGGCGGCCACTCGACCCGGCAGAGATGCCGCGAGTAGAAGACGAGGCACGCCTCCATGTACTCGGGGTCGTCGTACGTGCCCGCCTCCTCGTGCCTGGCGAGCGTTGCCTGCACGTCGGCAGGAAGCTGCTCACGGAGCTTGTTCGCTTCCGTCGCGAAGTCCGCCCAGGACGCAGCCGTGTTGGCGAGGACGAGCGAGCGCAGACCCGGCGGCTGCGTGAATGCGTACTCCTCGGCGAGGAAGCCGCCCCACGACTGGCCGAGCACGTGGTGGCGATCGGCGATCCCGAGCGTGTCGACGAGGTTGTGCAGCTCGCGGACGAAGAGCTCGGGCTTCCAGAACTCGGCGCCGCGGTCCGGATAGTGCGTGCTGCGGCCGCCGCCGATCTGGTCGTAATGCACGACCGCGCGCCCGTCGGCGAGGTCGGCGAGCGAGAGGAGGTAGTCGTGCGTCGCGCCGGGACCGCCGTGCAGGACGACGAGCGGCGCGGGCGCGTCGGCCTCGCCGGGCCGCAGGTCACCGCTCACGCGGTACCACGTCGCGGCCTCTCCGAAGGAGACCGTGCCTTCGCGCACGTCCATCGAAGCGACTCTACTTCCGCGCGCGTTGTCCACACCTTCCACTGCTTCCACAGCTGCTTGCGCCGGTGACGGCGACGGAGGAGAGTCGCCCCACACTGGTAGCGGCGACACCCACCCGACGCAGGGAGCGAGCCCTCTCCGAGGCCGAGGCATACGCGCGCTGCCACGGCCACCGTGCCCTCTGTCCCGTGCGGATCACCGTCGCCCCGGACAGGGACGAGCGACTCCGGAGAGTCTTCGAGCGCGCGCTGGAGGAGCTCCGTCCCTAACCCATAGCTCGCTAGGCTCCGGCTCGTGAAGGTCGGAGTCGTCGGCTTGGGGGCGATGGGCGCGGGCATCGCGCAGCTCGCCGTCGAGGCAGGGCTCGAGACCGTCGGCCGCGAGGTGACCGACGAGCTGGGGGAGACGGCCCGCGGCCGCATCGAGCACTTCCTCACACGCAAGGTCGAGAAGGGTCAGATCGGCTCCTTCGATATCAGCCTCCTGACCACGACCACCGAGCTCTCCGCGTTCGCGGACTGCGGTGTCGTGATCGAGGCGATCGTCGAGGAGCTCGAGCCGAAGCGGGGGCTGTTCGCCGAGCTCGAGCAGGTCTGCCGGCCCGACGCGGTCCTCGCCACGAACACCTCGGCCCTCTCGGTGACGGAGATCGCCGGCGCGACCTCGACGCCGGAGCGCGTGGTCGGGATGCACTTCTTCAACCCGGCACCGCTCATGCCGCTCGTGGAGATCGTCCGGGCGGAGCGCACCTCGGACGAGGCGTTCGACGCCGCCTACGCGCTCGGCGAGCGGCTTGGCAAGCACCCGATCCGCTGCCACGACACGCCGGGCTTCGTCGTCAACCGCGTCTTGATCCCGCTCCTCAACGACTGCATCCGCGTGCTCGACGAGGCGCGCGTCACGCCGGTCGACCTCGACGCGGGCATGAAGCACGGCGCGGGCTGGCCGATGGGGCCGTGCGAGCTCGTCGACCTGGTCGGGATCGACGTGCACGTGCACGCGAGCGAGGCGCTCTGGGACAAGCTGCGAGAGCCGAGGATGGCGCCGCCCGCGCGGCTCGTGGCGATGGCGAACGCCGGCCTGTTGGGCCGGAAGTCCGGCCGCGGCTTCTACAGTTACGACGGCTAGGCCGCGAGCCGCTCGACGAGCAGCTCGAGCCTGAGCGCCTGGAGCACGGCGGCCGACGCCTGGGTGAGCAGCTTCGCCGACGCCTCCTCGGGAACTCCGCTCGCGTGGAGCGCCTCCGCGAGCGCCTGGACGCATGCCGCGAGCCGGTCGGCGTGTCCCTGCAGGCGGTCGTCCGTCATGTCACGGAGCTTCCCCGATTTGTCGGACGTTCCTGCCGCGCGTACTACCCTGGGAGCGCGATGCGGCGGATCCTGCTCATGTGTGCGCTTCTCCTCGTCGGAGTGCTCCCGGCTGCGGCGACCGCCCGCGCGCGCGGACCCGCCAGGCCGGGGTATGTCGTCGTGCGCAGAGCGGTCAGCGACGGCGGGGTCAACGGCCGGCCCGTCGTCACCCTCGTCGTGCGTGGCTTCGTCCTCGGCCGGGTCTCTCGGGAGGCCGAGGTCGACATCTATCACCTCCCGTGCCCGTCCGGCCAGTGCGGGCCGCAGGTGAAGGGGGCGGACGTCTCCACCAGCTCGGTCCGCTGGTACGGCCTGCCCGGCAAGCGGTACAGCGGCAGCAACTTCCGCTTCCGCGCCAGCAGCGGCCACTATCGAGTGGTCGTGCGCGGCGCGGGTGTATACGTCTTCGCCGGCGGCCGCGGCAAGGTCTGGCTCCGCGGCTCGGCCGCCGACCCGAAGGCCGACGGGACGTACTCGGTCGACGGTAGCTCGGCCCGCTCGATGCCGACGCAGCTGCTGAAGCGACAGATCGGCCGAGGCTGATGGCCGGGGCCGCAGAGACGATCCTCGTGGTCGAGGACGAGCAGGCGATCGCCTCGTTCGTCGCCGCCTACCTCCGCAAGGACGGCTTCGCGGTCCGGATGACGGCGAGCGGCCGCGAGGCGCTGGCCATCGTCGGGCTCGACGCTCCCTCGCTCGTCGTGCTCGACCTGGGGCTGCCGGATCTCGACGGGATCGAGGTCTGCCGGCGTATTCGCGAGACGAGCACGCTGCCCGTTCTGATGCTGACGGCGCGCGATGACGACCTCGACAAGATCGCCGGCCTCGAGGTCGGCGCCGACGACTACCTCACGAAGCCGTTCAACCCACGCGAGCTCGTGGCGCGCGTCAAGGCGATCCTCCGCCGCAGCGGCGGGAAGAAGAGGCCCGACGGCGGCGTGCTGCAACACGGCGACCTCGTGCTCGACGCGGGGAAGAGGGAATGCCACGTCGGCGAGGAGGAGATCCGGCTCGCTCCCAAGGAGTTCGACCTGCTGTGGGAGCTCCTCGATCACAAGGGACTCGTCCTCACGCGCGACCAGCTGCTCGAGCGGGTCTGGGGCTACACGTTCGCGGGCGACACCCGCACCGTCGACGTCCACGTGCGCCAGCTGCGGCGGAAGCTCGGCGACGCGGCGCCGATCGTCACGGTGTGGGGGATCGGCTACAAGGCCGCCCCGGCGCCGGCCGTCGTCGAGTAGGGAGCTCCCGTGCTCGGCTCCCTGCGCTTCCGCCTGCCGGCGCTGTTCGTGCTCGGCATCGTGCTCGCCGCCGTCGTCGCGACGCTCATCGCCGTGCGCTTCTTCCAGAGCAACACGCGCGCGCACGCGGCCTCGGAGTTGCGGGCGGAGTCTGCAGGGATCGTGCCGTTGTACGAGCAGAAGGCGGGCATTGGTCGCGTCTCGGTCGCCAGCCTCCTCGTCTCTCTCGGCAGTGACAGGGTGTTCTGGGTTCCCGTCGTGCCCGGGGCCTCCTTGCTCGCCGGTCCGCTGCCCGAAGTTCCGAGCAGTTCCTTGCCCCCCGCGGCACTCCGGGATACCACGCCGTTCGACCTCCACGTCGCCGGCACCACCTATCTCGGTGTCGCGCAGGCGGTCACGCTCGGCAACGTCCGTGCGGGAGCTCTCGTCGTCGCGGAGCCCGAGTCCGCGTTGCGCGCCCGCTGGCTGCAGCTCTTCTGGGAGCTCGCGCTCGCGTTCGGAATCGGGATCCCCGTCGCCGGTGTTGTGGTCGTCTACTACTCGCGCCGGATCGCGGGGCCGCTCGAGGAGCTCGCGAGCGCTGCGGACGAGGTCGCCGCGGGCCACTACGACGTCGCCGTGCCGGAGCGCACCTGGGGCAGCGAGGTCGAACGCCTCGCCTCCCGCTTCCACGAGATGACCGGGCGGCTCGCGGAGTCGGAACAGCTCTCACGCAACTTCCTGATGTCGGTGTCACACGAGCTGCGGACGCCGCTGACCGCGATCCGCGGCCACGTCGCCGCCCTGCGGGAGGGCGTCTTCGAGGACGAGGCGGCGCAGCAGCTGTCGCTCGAGGTCGTCTCGGAGGAGGCGCTGAGGCTCGAACGGCTCGTCGGTGACGTCCTCGATCTCGCCAAGCTCGACGCCCGCCGGTTCGCGCTGCTGCGCGAGGAGGTCGACATGCGGGCTCTCTGCGAGCGCGCCTACGCGACCTTCGCCGAGGAGGCGAAGGCCCGCGAGATCGAGTACGACCTCGAGCTCGGGGAGGGAGCCGTGCTGATCACCGACGGCGACCGGGTGCTGCAGATCGTCACGAACCTGATCGCCAACGCGCTGCACTGGACGCCGGCGGGCGGGCGCGTCGACCTCGGCCTCGCGACGCAGAACGGCGAAGTGATGGTCGCGGTCTCCGACACCGGCCCGGGAGTCGCGCCGGCTGCGCAGGACCGGATCTTCCGGCCGTTCTGGTCCGGCGACGGCGGCGGTACGGGCCTCGGACTCGCGATCGCACGGGAGCTCGCGCTCGCGCTCGGCGGGCGGCTCGAGCTGCAAAGCGAGCCCGGCCGCGGCAGCCGCTTCGTGCTCGTCCTGCCGGTTACCTCGTCGTTGCGCTGAGTCAGCCGGCCTGGCGCTCGCCGAGGCGGTAGACGACGCCATCGTCGCGCGTCAGTCCCTCCTCGAGCCTGGCGAGCCGCTCGTCGACGCTCCTCCAGCCGGAGGCGATGAGATCGACGAGCAGGGCGAGATCGTCGACGCGTGCGTGCCGCTCGGCGAGGATGTCCCCCTCGATCCGCTCGAGCCGGCGGATGGCCTGGTTCGTCAGGCCGCGCACCTCGGCGAGGTGACGGGCGCTCGGCCGGAAGTGCTGGCGGAGCCCGTCCTGGATCGCCTCGGGCAGGCCGGATTCGAAGCGGGCCGTCGTCGCGGCGAGCGACTCCACGGCGTGGCGCGCGCGCTCGAGCGTCGCGTCGAACATGGCCGGGTCGGTGCGGCCGGCGGCCGCGTCTTCGATCCGCTGCTGCGCGCGGGCGATGGCGTCCATATCCACGGAGGCGACGGTACAACTGGGGTCGGATGGACCTTGCGGAGCTGGAGTACGACCTGCCGCCGGAGCTGATCGCGCAGCATCCGGCCGAGCGGCGCGACGCGTCGAGGCTGCTCGTGTACGACCGCGCGACCCGTGCGGTCCGCCACCACACGTTCGCCGAGCTGCCGGACGAGTTGCAGGGTGAGCTCGTCGTCGTCAACGACACGAAGGTCGTCCCGGCGCGGATCCCGATCTCCTCGCCGCGGGGCGAGGTGCTGCTGCTCGAGCGGCGTGAGGACGGGACGTGGGAGGCGCTCGCGCGGCCGACCCGGCGGCTGCGGGCGGGGCGCCGCTACGGGCTGGTCGAGCTGATCGAGCATCTCGGCGAGGGGCGCTGGCACCTGCGCCTCGAGGGCGAGCCCGCCGGCCGGACGCCGCTGCCGCCGTACATCACGGAGCCGCTCGGCGACCCCTCCCGCTACCAGACCGTCTACGCGCGCGAGCCGGGCTCCGCCGCGGCGCCGACCGCCGGGCTGCACTTCACGCCGGAGCTGCTCGCGCGTCTTGACCCGGCCCGGGTCACCCTCCACGTCGGCCTCGACACCTTCCGGCCGGTGAGCGAGAGCCGGCTCGAGGACCACCAGATCCACGGCGAGCGCTACGAGGTCGAGCCGGAGGCATGGGAGCGGATCCGCGCGGCCGAACCGGTCCTCGCGGTCGGCACGACGACCGTGCGCGTGCTCGAGACGCTCGCCCGCGGCGGCCCGCTCGCCGGCCGCACCGAGCTGTTCATCACGCCGGGCTTCGAGTTCCGGCGCGTCGACGCGCTCCTGACGAACTTCCACCTGCCGCGCTCGACGCTGCTCGCCCTCGTGATGGGGTTCGCCGGGATCGAGGAGACGCGGAGCCTGTACCGCCTCGCGGTCGAGGAGCGGTACCGCTTCTACTCGTTCGGCGATGCGATGCTCATCCTGTGAGGCCCAGGAGCGCGAACGAGTGGCGGGACTTCTGGCGCGACGGCGGCGAGCGTGAGCTCGAAACCCACCTCGACGAGTTCGCGCCCTACTCCACGCGCATCGCCACGCTGCTCGGCAGCAACGCGCCGCCGCGGGCGCTCGTCGCCGAGCTCGGCCGGATCCGCGAGCACAAGCTGAAGGCCGCGAGCGACCCGGAGCGCGACGCGGAGGTCGGCGAGCGCGTCTGCGCGTGGTTCGAGCGCGCAAGCCGAGCTACCCGAATGGGTCAGTGAGCCCCAGGCCGACCGCATCTACGCTCGCTCCGTGAGCGAGAGCTTCACCGTCACTGCCCGGGACGGCGCCGCGCGCGCCGGCATCCTGCGCACCGCGCACGGCGAGGTGCGAACGCCGGCGTTCATGCCGGTCGGGACGAAGGCGACGGTGAAGGGCGTGGATCCGGACGAGCTGCGCGGGCTCGGCGCCGAGATCGTGCTCGGGAACGCGTACCACCTCCACTTCCGCCCGGGCGAGGAGTTGATCTCCGAGCTCGGCGGCCTGCACGCGTTCATGGGCTGGGACGGCGCAATCCTCACCGACTCCGGCGGCTTCCAGGTCTTCTCGCTCCGCGACACCTTGCTGGCGACCGACGACGATGGGGTCACGTTCCGGTCCGTCTACGACGGCACGCCCGAGCGCTTCACGCCCGAGCTGTCGGCTCGGGTGCAGGAACGGCTCGGCTCCGACGTCGCCATGTGCCTCGACATCTGCCTCCCGGCCGGCGCTCCGAGGGCCGAGCTGGAAGAGGCGGTGCGGAGGACGACGGCCTGGGCCGAGCGCCAGCGCGACCTGCCGCGGGCGCCGGGGCAGCTCCGCTTCGCGATCACGCAGGGCGGTCTCGACACGAACCTCCGGCGGCGGTCGTCGGCCGAGCTCGTCGCGCAGGACTTCGACGGCTACGCGATCGGCGGCCTCAGCGTGGGGGAGCACCGGGAGCCGATGTTCGAGGCCACGACCGAGGCCGCTGCGTTCCTGCCCGAGGTCAAGCCCCGGTACTTCATGGGAATCGGCGATCCGGAGGGCGTGCTCGAGGTGATCGCGCGCGGCGTCGACATGTTCGACTGCGTCCTGCCGACGCGCACCGCGCGCACCGGGAGCGCCCTGACGAGCGAAGGCCGCCTCAACCTCCGCAACGCCCGCTTCGCCCGTGATGAACGTCCGCTCGAGGACGGCTGCTCCTGCCTCGCCTGCTCCCGCTTCAGCCGGGCGTACATCCGGCACCTCGTGAACCAGCAGGAAATCCTCGGGCTTCGCCTGCTCAGCCTGCATAATTTGCGCTTCTTGCTCGATCTCGTCGCCGCGGCGCGACAGGCCATCGAGCGCGGCGAGTTCCTCACCTGGAAGGACGAGGCGCTCCGACGAGCGAAGGGAGTCGACGAGTGATCATCGGAGCGAGCGGCGGCGGGTCGGGGTTCATCTTCATCATCGTGATCGGGTTCCTGCTCGTCTACCTGCTCTTCGTGCGGCCACAGAAGAGAAAGCAGTCGCAGCAGCAGCAGCTCGTCAACGAGCTGCGCGTCGGCGACGAGGTGCTCACGGCAGGCGGCATCTACGGGACGATCTCCGAGCTCGAGGACGACCAGGTCACGGTCGAGATCGCCCCCGAGACCGAGGTGCGAGTCGCCCGGCGCGCGATCGCGGGGGTGACGCGCGACGACGAGGACGAGGACTCCGAACACGAGGAAGAGACCGAGGCGAGCGAGCCCGAGAGCGAGCCCGACGAGCAGCCGCACGACGACGAAGGCTCCGGCGGGGACACCTCGAATGAGGAGAACCGCGGCTAACCTGTGCCGCGCTTGAAGGATCCCCAGTGAGAGAGCGTCGCAACTACCTCGTAATCATGGGCCTGATCGGTGCGCTGCTCATCGGCGCGCTGTTCCTCGCTGTTCCCGGCTCGCCGGCGTACAGGAGCCCGACCCTCGGCCTAGACCTGCAGGGCGGCCTCGAGGTCGTGCTGCGCGCGGTTCCGGACTCGAAGAGCCAGCCGATCACCGCGGCCGGGATGCAGACCGCCCAGCAGGTCATGACCAACCGCGTCAACAAGATCGGCGTGTCGTCGCCGAACGTCGCCGTCCAGGGCGGGAATCAGATCGTGATCCAGCTCGCGGGTGTCAAGGACCCGCACAAGGCGGCCCAGATCATCGGCACGACGGGCCAGTTGCAGATGTTCGACTTCGAGACGAGCCTCGCGCCGCCGACCGTGCAGGGGAACCAGCAGCCGGCGCCGGTGCCGACGCTCTACGGCCTGCTCAAGGCCGTGCAGCCGGAGGCGAACAAGGGCACGCCGCAGGGCTACTACCTCTTCAAGCCGGTGACGAAGACGGTCACGGTGAAGGTCAAGGGCAAGGACGTCAAGAAGACGACCACCACCCACCAGGTTGTGCAGGGTCCGACCCTGACCCTCAAGCAGCTGCTCCTGCCCTACAAGGACGGGAAGCAGCCGCCGGGCACGGAGGTGCTCAAGGTTCCGGCCGAGCGTCAGCCCGTTTCCTGCCAGGGAGTGGCCAACTGCCCCGGCGCGGGCCGGAACGGCACCTCGAAGACGGCCAAGTACTGGTACCTGTTCAAGCTGCCGCCGGCGCTGACGGGCAAGGACCTCGTCGAGTCGGGCATCACCAGCGACGTCGACCCGAATACCGGCGCGCCGATCGTGACGCTGCAGTTCACGGGCCACGGGTCGGACGAGTTCAAGCGGATCACGGAGGCGGAGTACAACCGCGGGCGCGTGAACGCGGGCCAGGCCGGCCAGCTGAACCCGACCGGGCCCAACGCGCAGCAGGTCATCGCCACGTACGCGGGGCACAACGCGATCGTCCTCGACGGCGAGCTCAAGTCGACCCCGTACATCGACTACACCGACTCGACCCTCTCGCAGGGCATCGTCGGCAACGCGCAGATCACGGAGCCGAGCGCGAGCGCGGCCGCGGCGACCGCGCTCATCCTCCAGAGCGGCTCGCTGCCGTACTCGTTCAAGACGCTCGCGCAGACCAAGGTCTCGGCGACGCTCGGCAAGAGCTCGCTCCACCAGGCGATCCTCGCGGCGCTCGCCGGCCTGCTCATCGTCGCGATCTTCCTGCTCATCCTGTACCGCTTCCTCGGCCTCGTTGCAGTTCTCGGTCTCGCGATCTACGCGCTTCTGTACTACGCGGCGATCCTCCTCTTCAACGTGACCCTGACGTTGCCGGGCTTCGCCGGCCTGATCCTCACGATCGGCGTCGCGGCCGACGCGAACGTCGTCGTGTTCGAACGCATCAAGGAAGAGGTGCGCGCCGGACGCTCGGTGCGAGCCGCCATCTCGGCCGGTTACGGCAAGGGCTTCCGCACGATCTTGGACGCGAACGTCGTGACCATGATCACGGCGCTCGTCATCTTCCTGGTCGCGGTCGCGGACGTGAAGGGCTTCGCCCTGATGCTCCTGATCGGCACCGTGATCTCGCTGCTCACGGCGGTGGCCGCGACGCGCGCGATGCTCGGCCTGCTCAGCGGCTTCAAGTGGTTCGACAGCCCGCGCTTCATGGGCGCAGAGGGCCAGCAGACCGCGAAGTGGCTCCAGATCGACTTCATGGGGAAGCGCAGGCTGTGGTTCGCGATCTCGGGCACGATCATCATCGCGGGTCTGATCTCGCTCGGCGTCCAGGGTCTCAACCTCGGGATCGACTTCAAGGGCGGGACGCAGCTCACGTTCCAGACCCACCAGCCGCAGTCGCAGGGACAGGTCCAGTCGTTCATGGCGAAGCAGGGCCAGCCCGACGCGGTCGTGCAGGGCCAGGGCCGCGCCGTCAACGGCGACTTCACGAACTGGCAGGTGCGTACGAAGACCCTCTCGCGGGTCGAGACGAACAACCTCGAGCAGACGCTCAAGACCGATCTCGGCGCATTCGGCGGCGGGGTGAAGAGCGTCTCGGGGACGTTCGGCCACCAGATCGCGGTCGACGCGATCTACGCGATCATCGTCTCGCTGCTCCTGATCACGATCTACATCGCGTTGAGGTTCGACCTCAAGTTCGCGATACCGGTGATCCTCGCGATGGTGCACGACATCCTGATCACGATCGGCGTCTACTCGCTGGTCGGGAAGGAGGTCACGGTCGACACCGTGGCCGCGGTGCTGACCGTGCTGGGTTACTCGATCTACGACACGATCATCATCTTCGACCGCATCCGCGAGAACGTGCCGCTCATGCGACGCTCGCCGTTCGCCACGATCGCCAACGTCTCACTGTGGGAGACGATCAGGCGCTCGCTGGCCACGACGTTCATCACGCTGCTGCCGATCATCTGCCTCCTGATCCTCGGCGGCCCGACGCTCAAGGACTTCGCCTTCGCGCTGATCATCGGCGTCATCTCGGGTGCGTACTCCTCGATCTTCATCGCGGCTCCGTTGCTCACGATCTCGAAGGAGCGCGAGCCCGAGTACGCGCGCCGGAAGCATCTCGCCGAGCAGCAAGAGGGCGACGAGCCCGACGGTGGCACGCCCGCCCGCCGCAGGCCGTGGCAGCCGAAGGGCGGCCCCGTGGTCGACCCCGGCACGCTCGCGCTCGAGGAGTCGGAGGCCGCACTCGCAGCCGAGCCGACGCCGGGCCTGCTCGACTCGGGCGGGTCGCCCGAGCCCGCCACCGCCAGTTCGCGACGCGAGAAGCGCTCACAGCGGCGTCGCTCGAGGCCGCATGGCCGGGCGCGGTAGCAGCACGCTGCTCCTCGACGCGCTCGAGGAGCTGCTCGCCGAGCTCCCGAGCCGGGTGCGCGGCAGCCGGGAGCGGTTCTCCGAGAGTGTCGTCTCGGCCCTGCGCGGGATCGCCGACGAACTGAACCTCGTGACGCGCGACGAGCTCGACGAGCTGGAGCTGCGCGTCGCCCAGCTCGAGCATCGGCTCAAGTTGCTGGAGCAACCGGACGCTTCGCGTCCGTTCGCGGAGTAACGGAACTCCGCGAGCCGGCAAGCGCGGTTTCCGGCTCGCTCCGTGCCTCATCGTCTTTGGGTCGTCCGGATGGGATGCCGCTCTGGTGCGCTCGCGTGCCGCGGAGGCCGACGCGAGCGCGGTCCGGCGTGCTGCTAAGTCGCCGCTGTCGCGGCTGTCTTAGCCTCCGGCCTCGGGCGCCTCACGGGTCTGAGCGTCTCGAACTCTCTTGGCGTCGGGGCCGCTAGCGGCGGAACCGATTGACCGTCGCCGCGAGGAAGGTCTCGGCGTCGTAGACGATGAACGCGCAGAGTGCTGCGAGCGGCAGCTCGGCGAAGACGGCCTCCGCGACCGCCTCCCACACGCTGTCGGCGCCGCGAGAGGTGACGATGTCGAACCAGGCGTCGCAGCACAGCATCGTCGCGGTGACGGCGGCGAACGGGACGAGCCAGTGCGAGCGGCGGAGCGCTGCGAGCGTGGTCGCCGCGAGCGCGGAGGCGAGCGCGACGTCGAAGCCGACCCAGGCGAGGTCGTAGTGGACCGTGACATGGCGCGCGGGGAGCGTGAAGGTGAGGTAGAGAGTCCAGGGCACGAGCGCAACGGCGACGAGGCCGAGCAGCAGCGTCACCCAGCGCGCGGGGCGGACCCGGACCGCGTCCTCCAGCTCCTCCCGGATCAGCGGCTCTCTCAATTCCCTCATGAGCACGTTGTACCCTGGCCGCGTGTCTCTCCGTCCCCTTCGCGTCGAGAGGGTTCTGGCCTGGGGAGCCGCGCTCGTGGGCGTGCTCGGGATCGTCTCCGCGTTGACGCCGGAGATGGCGGACCGCGTCCACATCGTGCGGGGCATCCTCCCGCCGGGGTGGCCGGAGGCGGCGCGCGTCCTCACGGTCTCCTGCGCGGTCGGCCTGATCTGGCTCTCGCGCTCGCTCGCGAAGCGCCGGCGGCGGGCCTGGCAGCTCGCCGTGGTGGTCGTCCTCGCGTCGGCCGTGGCGCACCTGGCACGAGGCCTCGACTTCGAGGAGGCGACGGTCTCGCTGCTGCTGCTCGTCGCCCTCGTCCACTGGCGGCGCCGCTTCGCCGTGCCCGGGGACCCGGCCAGTGTCCGGCCGCTGCTCGGGGTCGGCGCGGCGCTCGTCGGGATCGCGGCCTTCGCCGGCGGGTCCGAGTGGCGCGGGATCGAGCTGCCGCACCGCGTCGGTGACGGGCTGCTCGGTCTCGGCGTCGCGTGTGGCCTGCTCGCCCTCTACTTCTGGCTGCGGCCGTTCGGCCACGCTGTCGCGCAGACGGTGGGGGAGCGGCGGATGGCCCGCGCCCTGGTGGATGCCTACGGCAGCGACAGCCTCTCCTTCTTCGCCCTGCGCCGCGACAAGAGCTATCTCTTCTCGCCCTCGCGCCGGGCGTTCCTCGCGTACCGCGTCGTCGCCGGAACGGCCCTCGTCAGCGGCGACCCCGTCGGCGACGAGTCGGAGATCGTGGAGCTCCTCGCGGAGCTGCGGCGGATCGTCCGCGCGCACGGCTGGCGGCTCGCAGTCGTGGGCGCGTCGGACGCGCATCTCGAGCGCTATCGCACGCTCGGGCTGAAGCCGGTGTCGATCGGGGAGGAGGCGGTTCTCAGCCCGCGCGAGTTCTCGCTCGAGGGACGCGCGATTCGCAAGGTGCGCCAGTCGGTCTCCCGGCTCCAGAAGGCCGGCTACGCCTTCCGCGTCGTCGCCGCCGACGAGGTCGCCCCCGTGCTCGAGGCCGAGCTCGAGGATGTGTCGGCGTCGTGGCGGCGCGGCGGGCCGGAGCGCGGGTTCTCGATGGCGCTCGACGACCTGCACATTCCCGGCACCGTGATCGCGCTGGCGGAGGACGCGGAGGGCCGGGTCGGTGGGTTTCTTCACCTCGTACCGTCGCCGGCCGGTGGAGGCTGGTCGCTGAGCGCGATGCGCCGCCGCCCGGACGCGCCCAACGGCCTGACCGAGTTCCTCGTGGTCGAGACGCTCGCCTGGGCGCGCGACACGGGTGCGAGCGAGCTGTCCCTCAACTTCTGCGCGCTGACCGACTTTCTCGCGCCCGACCGCGCGACGACGCCGACGCGGCGGGTCGTGCGGCGCGGGCTCCTGGTCGCCGACGACGTCTTCCAGCTCGAGCGTCTCTACTCGTTCAACCGGAAATTCTTCCCGGAGTGGCGGCGCCGCTACATCTGCGTCGAGCGCCTCACGGATCTGCCCGCGGTCGGGCTCGCGTACCTCCATGCCGAGTCGTTGCTCGTGCCGCCCGGCCGCTGGACGCGCAGGCGCGAGGCCCGTCGCCGGGCCGCGGCGTAGGCGCACTCCTGGCCACCGGCAGGTGCGCCGCGTAGCCTTTCGGGGGTGAGCACGAACACGACCCGCAGCATCGGGCGGCTGTCCGAGATCGCGCAGGTCATGGTGCGCCACGGCTTCGGCTACTTCTTCGAGGCGCACAAGCTCAGCGACCTCCTGCCGGGCCGCTCGGCGGACGACCGCCTCGCCGACCTGGCCGCCGAGCAGGGCGCCGCCTCCGCCCGCGGCCAGCATCTGCGTGAGGTGCTCGACGAGCTCGGGCCGACCTTCGTGAAGTTCGGGCAGCTCCTCTCGACGCGGCCCGACGTCGTGCCGCCCGACATCGTCATCGAGCTGCGCGGGCTGCAGGACGACGTGCGGCCGTTCCCGTTCGAACAGGCTGAGCGCGTGATCGAGGAGGAGCTCGGGAACACGCTCGAGCGGCTGTTCCTCGACTTCGAGCCGACGCCGGTGGCGGCCGCCTCGATCGGCCAGGTGCATCGCGCGACCCTGCCGAACGGGCGCCGCGTCGCGGTCAAGGTGCAGCGGCCTGGTGCGCCGCAGAAGATCGAAGCCGACCTCGGCCTTCTCTACCAGGCGGCACGGCTCGCGCGGGAGCGGATCCGCGCGCTCGACTTCGTGGACACGCGCCAGCTCGTGGACGAGTTCGCGCGGTCGATCCGCAAGGAGCTCGACTACCGGCAGGAGGGGCGCAACGCGCAGAACTTCCACCGCCACTTCGCCGGCCACCCGCACGTCCACGTGCCGAAGGTCTACTGGCAGTACACGCGGCCGCGCGTCCTGACGCTCGAGTGGATCGACGGGATCCAGCTCGCCGACGTCGACCTCGTCACGACGTCGCTCGAGGAGCGGCGCGAGATCGCGTACCGGATCACCGAGGCGTGGATGACGATGATCTTCCGCCACGGTTTCTTCCACGGCGACCCGCATCCGGCGAACATCCTGCTGCCGACGGAGGCGGGATCGATCGGCCTCGTCGATTTCGGTGCGGTCGGAACGCTCACCGACGACGACATGTCGAAGCTGACGGGCCTCTTCATCGACGCCGCGAACGAGAACATCGACCAGCTTCCGAAGCGGCTGTCCGACCTCGGCGTGAGCTATCCCAAGGAGCGGGAGGGCGAGTTCCTCGCCGAGTTGCGCGAGCTCTACTACCGCTACTACGGCGCGAGCCTGAGTGAGGTCGACCCGATCCAGGTGATCCGCGAGGGCTTCCAGCTCATCTACTCGATGAACCTGCACCTGCCCGCGCGCTTCCTCCTGCTCGACCGGACGCTCGCGACGCTCGCGTCGGTCGGGGCCGAGCTCTATCCCGACTTCAACGTCTTCGAGGTCGCGCGGCCGTACGCGCGGGACCTGATGCTCGAGCGGTTCGCCCCGCACCGCGTGGCGCGACGCGTGCGGCGCGAGGCACTGAGCTACGCGCAGGTGATCGCCGAGGCGCCGTACCAGTTCCACGACTTCATGGAGGAGATCCGGGACGGCCAGATCGAGGTCGGCTTCGTGCACAAGGGGCTCGACCAGTTCCTCGAGAGCATGCAGAACGCCATCAACCGCCTCGTGGTCGCGCTCATCGTCGTCGGCGGGTTGATCGGCTCGAGCCTGATCGGGATCTTCGCCAAAGGAGGCGCCGACATCCTCGGCGTGAACGTCATCTCGATCATCGGGTTCGCCCTCTCGACGGTGCTCGGGATCTGGCTGCTCTGGGGCGTGATCAGAAGCGGCCGCCTGTAGCTGCAACGTCACTCTTTCTCTGCAAAGGACATCTGGCGGAGCGCGGGCGGAGCACCTAGCCTCGGTGACGTGACTGCGCTGCTCCTCGCCGAGCCCGAACCCGCCGTTCGCGGCTTCCTCGAGCGCCAGCTGCGCAACGACGGGTTCGACGTGGTTTCGTGCGAGCGCGCCGAGCAGCTGCCGCGCGCGGCGGATCCCGACGTGCTCGTGCTCGGGGACGCCGATGCGCTCGACCGCGGCGTCGTGCCCGACTGTCCCGTGATCGTGCTCGGCAGCGCAGATCCCGCGGCTCGTGTGCGGACGCTGGCACGCGCCGACGACTGCCTCGCCCGCCCGTTCGTCTACGAGGAGCTGCTCGCGCGCATCCACGCGCTCCTCCGACGCTGCCCACCGCGGGTCGAGCTCCTCGAGATCGGTCCGCTCGCGATCGACCGCGCCGCGCGCCGCGTGATCGCGGCGGGACAGCCGGTGGACCTGTCGGCGAAGGAGTTCGCGCTGCTCGTCAAGCTCGCCTCCGACCCGGAGCGTGTCTTCACGCGCGAGCAGCTGCTCCGGGACGTCTGGGGCTTCCGCACCTACGTCCCGACGCGGACGCTCGAGTCCCACGCCTCGCGAGTCCGGCGGAAGCTCGACGCCGCGGGCCTGCCCGGTTGGGTCGTCAACGTGTGGGGCGTCGGCTACAAGCTCCGCCACGTCCCGGGCTGATCAACCCTCTACCTCGCGCGAGTGATGGAGACCTCGGGGACGGTGATCGATAAGTCCCGTAGGCGACGCATACGACGGCTCTGCGGCCGGGAGGCACCGTGACGATCACGACGGGCACGTATCGCAGAGAACGACTCAAACGCGGCTGGCTCGACCTCCACCAGGAGGCCGAAACCGGAGCGTGGGGGCTCACCTGGGCACCGGATTTCGGGGAGCCGGACTGGCCCGGCCACACGTATGCGCCGGACGACGACGACCTGCCCGGCGACTTTCCGGACACAGCCGACGTCGAGGCGCTCGTCGGTTGGGGACGAAAGCACTTCGGCCCCTGACGCTCGCCTCCCTAGAGCAGCGCACCCTCCAGCCGCAGCAGCCACTCCTTGCGGTCGAGCCCACCGCCGTAGCCGGTCAGGCTCCCGTTCGCGCCCACGACGCGGTGGCACGGCAGGACGATCGGCAGCGGGTTCCGGTTCATGACCGTGCCGACGGCCCGCGCGGCGCGCGGAGCGCCGACCTGCGCGGCGAGCGCCCCGTAGGTGGTCGTGTGTCCGTACTCGACCCTGTTCAGCTCCTCGAGGACACGCCGGTGGAACTCCGGCGCCGGACGGAGGTCGAGCTCGAGGTCGAAGGCGTGCCGGCGGCCGGCGAAGTACTCGTCCAGCTCCAGGTGGACGCGATCGAGCGCCTTCGGCGCACGCAGGACGCGCAGGCCGAACTGCCGTGCGAGCCGCTCGAGCTCCGCGTCCGGCTCCGGGTCGAAGCTGATGCGGCAGAGGCCGTATTCCGAGACGCCGACGAGCAGCCGTCCGACGGGCGTGTCGTCGAGCACGTCGTAGGCGACGTCGAGCTCGCCGGAGGCGGCCGCGGCCGCACGGAACCGCTCGTCGAGGACGCTGGGGACTGCGGTCATCGCTGCTCCTTCTCCTTCCGCAGCCGCCGCACCCCAGCGGAGGCCGCCTGTCGCGCCGCCTGCTCGTTCGAGCCGAGGGCGGCGCCGATCTCGTCGTAGTCGAGGTCGTAGCCGTAGCGCAGGACGACCGCCGCACGTTCCTTCGGCGGGAGGTCGTCGGTCAGCGGCGCGAGCTCCTCGACGGCTGGGCGAGTGTCCTCGCCGGTCGGCTCGAACGAGAGCTCCGCGGTGGGTCGCTCCCGCCGCGCGGCGTCGACGATCGCGTTCGTGGCGATCGTCAGCACCCACGCACGCAGGTGCTCGCTGTGCTCGAGACGCCCGTACGCGCGCAGTGCGCGCAGGAACGTCTCCTGGAACAGATCGTCGGCGCGGTCCCGTCCGGCCCGCCGGCGGAGGAGCGCGAGGACCTCGCCCCGGTGGGCCTCGTAGAACAACTCGAAGGGAGGAATGCCGCTCACCGTCGAAGGAAACGTAGTCGGGGTTCAAGATGTGAGATGTGCAGCTCGCAGTTGTAGGCCACGTCGAATGGGTGGAGTTCGCGCGCGTCGACCATGCGCCCGCGCCCGGGGAGATCGTCAACGCGCTCGAGACGTGGGAGGAGCCGGCGGGCGGTGGTGCCGTCGCGGCCGTCCAGCTCGCCAGGCTTGCGGGCTCGTGCCTTTTCTTCACCGCGCTCGCAGACGACGAGCTCGGCCGCCGCTCCCGTGAGGAGCTCGAAGCGCTCGGCGTCACCGTGCACGCCGGCCACGCGCCGGGGCGCCAGCGCCGCGCGCTCACGCACATCGACGAAGACGGCGAGCGGACGATCACGGTGCTCGGCGAGAAGCTGCGCCCCTCCGGAGAGGACGGCTCGCTGCCGTGGGAGGAGCTCCGGCGCTGCGACGCCGTCTACTTCACCGGCGGCGACGTGGCTGCTCTGCGCGCCGCGCGCCACGGTCCCGTGCTCGTCGCCACGTCCCGCGAGCTCCTGACGCTGCGCCGCGCGGCCGTGCAGATCGACGTACTCGTCGGGAGCGGGGAGGACCCCGCCGAGCGGTTCGAGCCCGGCGAGCTCGAGCCGGAGCCCCAGATCGTCGTCACGACGGCCGGTGCGCTCGGCGGCTGGATCCGGCCCGGCGGGCCGTTTCGCGCTGCGCCCATCCCTGGACCGGTCTCGGACGCCTACGGCTGCGGCGACTGCTTCGCCGCCGGGCTCACGTACGGGCTCGCGCTCGGGAAGCCGGTGGACGAGGCGGTTGCGCTCGGTGCGCGGTGCGGGGCGGAAGTCCTGACAGGCCCCGGCGCCTACGGCCACCAGCTCACCGCCGGCGATGTAGACGCGGATTGAACCGGATAGGGTGAAGCCGTGAGCCAACTCGCCGCGGGACCAGCTGCTCGCGCCACGCTCTCTCGAGCGGGCGATACCGACCGGATGGGTCGGGACTGGGTCGCCGTGCTCGAGGAGGTACCGCTCTTCCGCGACCTCTCGGCCCGTCACATCAAGCATGTGGCATCGCTCGCCCGTCAGAGACGCTTCGCGCCTTTGACCTCGATCGTTCGCGCCGGCGACGCCGGATCGGCCTTCTACGTCTTGCTCGATGGTGCCGTGCGAGTCGTCCCGCCGACCGGACGCCCGCGCCGCCTGCGTGCAGGCGATTTCTTCGGCGAGATGGCGTTGCTCGACGACTCGCCGCGTTCGGCGAGCGTCGTGGCCGAGAGCGAGGTGCTCACGATGGCGATCACCCGCAGCGCCTTCTCGAAGCTCCTGAAGCACGAGCCCACTGTCGCCCGCGAGCTTCTTCGGACGCTCGCTGTGCGCCTGCGCGACGCCGAAAAGTCCGTCTGAGCTTGGCGACTCGGCGTGGCCCGCTCGGGCCACGCCGTGGTCCAAAACAGTGGACTTGTGGACCGGAGTGGGTTATAGTGGGCCACAGTGGTGGGATACGGAAAGGCGCAGCCCCATGCTCCTTGGTGAGTACGAGCACACAATCGACGACAAGAACCGTCTCACACTTCCGGCGAAGTTCCGGCAGTCCTTCGACGACGGCTGCGTCGTCACTAGGGGTCTCGACGGCTGTGTTTACGTCTGGACGCCGGGAGCGTTCAAGAACTACCGCGACTCGACCCTCGCCGACTTGCACCCGCTGAGCCAGGAGGGCCGGCGGATGCACCGCCACTTCTTTTCCGGCGCCGGCGAGCAGACGCCCGACAAACAAGGGCGGGTGACCATCCCGCCTGCGCTGCTCACCCACGCGAAGCTCGGCCGCGACGTCGTCGTCGCCGGAGTCAACGACCACCTCGAGATCTGGGACCGCGCTGCCTGGCGGCGCGAGCTCGCCGAGGTCGAAGGGAGTGCTGAGGATGTTGCCGAACGTCTTGCAGCCCACGGAAGCTGACCACGTCCCCGTCCTCGCCGAGGAGGTGCGGGCCTCGCTCGCCGTGGAGCCCGGCGAGACGGTCATCGATGCGACCTTCGGCGCCGGCGGGCACGCCTCGATCCTCGCCGCCGACCTGCGCGGGAAGGGGAAGCTGATCGCGATCGACCGCGACCCGACGGCGCGCACATACTTCGAGCGGCTCACGAAGCGCGCCACGGTGAGCGCGCGGCTCCTGCGCGGCGACTTCGGCGTCGTCCTGCCGCAGCTCGCGGGGAACGACGTCCGCGCGGACGCGATCCTGCTCGACCTCGGCGTCTCCTCGATGCAGCTCGACCGGCCCGAGCGCGGGTTCTCGTACGCCGTCGACGCGCCACTCGACATGCGGATGGATCCAACCCACGACGTCAGCGCCGCCGACGTCGTCAACACGTGGGGTGAGCGCGACCTCGTGACGATCTTCCGCCGCTACGGCGAGGAGCGGTACGCGAAGCAGATCGCGCGGGCCGTCGTCCGCCGTCGGCGCGAGCACCCGTTCGAGCGCACCGGCGAGCTCGTCGACACGATCAAGTGCGCGATCCCGGCACCCGCCCGGTTCGGCGAAGGGCATCCGGCGAAGCGCGTTTTCCAGGCACTGCGGATCGCGGTCAACGAGGAGCTCGACTCGCTCGCAGTCGCGCTGCCAGCCGCACTCGAGATGCTGCGGCCGGGCGGCCGTCTCGCCGTCATCTCCTTCCACTCGCTCGAGGACCGGATCGTGAAGCGGTTCCTGCGCGAGCGCGAGCGCGGCTGCACGTGCCCGCCCGACTTCCCCGTCTGCGTCTGCGGCAACGAGCCCGAGCTGCGGGCGCTGCAACGGCGGCCGATCCGGCCTGGTCCCGCCGAGCTTGCCGCCAACCCGCGCTCGGCGTCGGCGCGGCTGCGCGCAGCGGTCAAGACGGGAGCCGAGGAGGCCTGATGGCCGCCGTCGACTGGTTCGCGCACGCGGAGGTCGCCGAGCCCGTAGCTCCTGCGCGGCGTCATCGGCCTCCGTCTCGGCGTCCGGCAGCGCCCGTACGCTCGCGGCGCAAGCTCACGCAACGCCGCGTCCGCGGCCACCTCGTCTGGATGACCCTCTTCGCGATCCTCCTCTTCGGCGTCGTCGCGGTCAACGTCGCCGTCCTCCGCGCGCACGTCAGCGTGTCGAAGCTCGACCAGAAGCGCCTGCAGCTCCAGAACGAGAACCAGGCGCTCCAGTCGAGGCTCTCGGCGCTCGACGCGCCGCCCCGGATCGAGAAGGCGGCGCGCCGGCTCGGCCTCATCATGGCGTCGGCGGGCAACACCTCCTACTCCGACCTGATGCCTCGCGGCCGTTGAAGGCCCGCGTCGTCAACTCGCGGCTGCGTCTTCTCCTGCTCGTCATCCTCCTCACGTTCGCGGCCCTCGGTGCGCGCGCCGCCTGGCTCCAGACCGTGCGCGCGTCATCGCTGGCCGCGATGGCGCAGACACAGGCGAAGGAGCCGATCGTGCTGGCGGCCGGGCGGGGGACGATCTACGACCGGCTGGGCAACCCGCTGGCGATCGGCGAGCAGGCGACGGACGTCGACGCCGATCCGCTACAGATCTCCGCTCCGCGGCGGGAGGCGCAGATCGCAGCGAAGGTGCTCGGGCTCAAGTTCCGGACGGTCTACCGGCAGCTCTCCGACCGCAGCCTCGGCTTCGTCTACGTCAAGCGGAAGGCGCCGCCAAAGCTCGCGGCCAAGCTCGAGAAGCGCCACCTCGTCGGCTTCACCTACGCGCCCGACCAGCAGCGCGTCTACCCGCAGGGCACCGTTGCGGCTCCGGTGCTCGGGTTCGCGGGCCTCGACAACACAGGGCTCTCGGGCCTCGAGTTCGAGCTCAACCGGCAGCTGGCGGGGAAGCCGGGAAGCGCCATCGAGGTGCGGGACGCGCTCGGCCAGGCGGTGAACACGATCCAGCAGCGCCCGGCGCATCAGGGCCGCGACGTCTTCCTCACGCTCGACAGCCAGATCCAGTCGAACGCCGAGCAGGTGCTCACGCAGACCGTGCAGGAGTGGCATGCGAAGGACGCGACGGCGATCGTCATGGACCCGCACACGGGCGCGATCCTCGGCATGGCGCAGGAGCCGGGCTACAACGCGAACGCCACGGGGTCGACGCCGCACGACCTGACCATCGACCATGCGGTGAACGACGTCTTCGAGCCGGGCTCGGTATTCAAGGTCGTCACGATCGGAGCCGCTCTCTCGCAGCACGACATCACGCCGAACACGGCCTTCCGGGTGCCGGGCTCGCTCCAGGTCGCGGACCGCGTGATCCACGACGCGGAGCCGCACGGCACCGAGGCGCTGAAGGTCAAGCAGATCCTCCAGCGCTCGTCGAACATCGGGACGGACATGATCGCCGAGCGCTACCTCGGCGAGAGCGGCCTGAAGAAGTGGATGGCGCGCTTCGGGTTCGGCCGGCGGACCGGGATCGACTTTCCCCGCGAGAGCCCCGGCCTGCGGCCGTCGTGGTCGGGCTCCTCGATCGGGACCGTCCCGATCGGGCAGGGTGTCTCGGTCACGGCGATCCAGCTCGCGTCCGTGTACGCGGCGATCGCGAACGGCGGTGAGTGGATCCAGCCCCATCTCGTCGACCACGTCGCCGGCCAGGTGCCGGTGAAGCCGAAGAGGCGCCGGATCCTCTCGCGCGGCGTCGACACTCAGCTGCGGACGATGCTGCGGGGCGTCGTCTCGGATCAGGGCACGGCCGAGCTCGCCGCGATTCCGGGCTACGCCGTCGCCGGCAAGACGGGCACCGCCCAGAAGCCCGGGCCGAACGGCTATATCCCGGGCGCGTACGTCGCGACCTTCGTCGGGATGGTGCCGGCCTCGCGGCCGCGCCTCCTCGTGCTCGTGACCATCGACGAGCCGCACGGGCAGATCTACGGCGGCCTCGTCGCGGCTCCGGCCTTCGAGCGGATCGCCTCGTTCGACCTCCAGTACCTGGAGGTTCCCCCCGACCTGCGGATCAAGTAGCCGGATCCCGCCCGGGTACACTCGCGGCCGGAATGGATCTGGAGCGCCTCGTCGCAGCGCTCGAGCCGGTGGAGGTGCTCGGGGGCCTTTCGGTCGGGGTGCGCGATCTCGCCTACGACGCTCGCGCGGCCGGGCCGGGCGCGCTCTTCTTCGCCGTGCCGGGCGCGCGCGTCGACGGTCACGACTTCGCGCCGGAGGCCGTGGAGCGCGGAGCGGTCGCGCTCGTCGTCGAACACGCGCTCGATCTGCCCGTGCCGCAGGTGGTCGTCCGCGACGCGCGTGCGGCGATGGCGCCCGTGGCGGACGTGTTCTTCGGCGAGCCGACCAGGGAGCTCGAGGTGGTCGGCGTCACCGGCACGAGCGGGAAGACGACGACGAGCTTTCTCCTGTTCGCGATCCTCGCTGCCGCAGGCCGGCGCCCCGGCCTGCTCGGGACGGTCGAGGCGCGCGTCGGCGGCGAGCGGCGCGGCGTCGTGCGCACCACCCCCGAGGCGATCGATCTGCAGCGTCTGTTCCGCGAGATGCTCGACGCCGGCGATCGCTCGTGCGCGATGGAGGCCTCGTCGCACGCTTCCGCCCTCCACCGGCTCGATCGCGTCCGCTTCGCCGTGCTGGTCTTCACGAACCTCAGCCAGGACCACCTCGACTTCCATGGCGACATGGAGTCGTATTTCGAGGCCAAGCGGCAGCTCTTCCTCGCCGAGCCGCGGCCGATCGCGGTCGTGAACGTCGGCGACGGGTACGGCCGGCGGTTGGCGCAGGAGCTCCCGGAGGCGATCACGTTCTCGGCGGACGACACGGCGGCGCTCGACGGCATCGAGCTGCGCCTGCGGGGGCGCTTCAACCTCGAGAACGCGCTCGGCGCCGTATCCGCGGCGCGGGTGGTCGGGATCGACGACGACGCGATCCGGCGCGGTCTCGAGTCGGTGCGCGGCGTTCCCGGCCGCTTCGAGTCCGTCGACGCCGACCAGCCGTTCCACGTGATCGTGGACTACGCGCACAAGCCTGACGCGCTCGAGAAGGTGCTGCGCGCCGGACGTGAGCTCGCACACGGCAACCGCGTGATCTGTGTCCTCGGGGCGGGTGGCGACCGCGACCGTGGCAAGCGACAGGTCATGGGTGGGCTCGCCTCGGAGCTCGCGGACGTCACGATCGTCACCTCGGACAACCCGCGCAGCGAGGATCCGGAGGCGATCGCTGCCGAGATCGTGTCCGGAGCCGTCGGGAGTGTCGAGCTCGAGCTGGATCGGGCTGCAGCGATCGAGCGGGCGGTCGCGCTGGCCGGGCCGGGCGACGTCGTCCTCATCGCCGGCAAGGGGGCGGAGCAGGGTCAGGAGTTCGCGGATCGAACCGTTCCGTTCGATGACCGTGTCGCTGCGCTGGAAGCCTTGAAGGCGTTGGAGGCTCGGACCTGATCCCGCTTCCGCTCGCCGAGGTGCGGGCTCTCTCGCTCGGAGGCGTCGAGGGCGACGCGGACGCGGTGACGGGCGTCCAGGTCGACTCGCGCCTGGTCGAGCCGGGCGACCTGTTCGTCGCCGTGGCCGGCGGTGAGGCGTTTCTCGACGACGCCCGCGCGCGCGGGGCTGCGGCGACGTTGGTGCCCGAAGACGCCCACGCCGCGCTCGCCGCGCTGGGTCGTGCCGTCCGCGCTCGCAGCGATGCTCGCGTCGTGGCGATCACCGGCTCGGTCGGGAAGACGTCGACGAAGGACATCCTGGCGGCGCTCCTGCGCCCTCGTTTGCGCACCGTGGCGGCGCCGCGCGGCTTCAACAACGAGATCGGGTTGCCGCTCACGCTGTGCCGGATCGAGCCTGAGACCGAGGTGGTGGTCACGGAGATGGCGATGCGCGGCGCCGGCCAGATCCGCCACCTCGCCCGGGTAGCGCGTCCCGACCTCGGCGTGATCACCTCCATCGCTCCCGTCCATCTCGAGCAGATGGGCAGCCTCGAGAACATCGCACGCGCAAAGGCGGAGTTGCTCGACGAGCTTCCGGCCGGCGCCGTGGCAGTCCTGCCGGAGGAGGCGCCCGCGCTCGAGCCGTTCGTGCCGGAGGGACTGGACGTGCGCCGTTTCGGCGCGCCGGAGGCGCAGGTCCGAGAAGGCCGCACGCACGTGCGCTGGCACGGGCGGGAGGTCGTGTTCGGCTTCACGGCGCGCCACCAGGCCACGAACGCGGCCGCGGCGCTGACCGCGGCCGAGGCTCTGGGAGTCGAGCCGCCGGCGGAGCCGGTGGAGGTCGAGTTCTCGCTCTGGCGCTCCCAGGAGACCGAGCTGCCGGGCGGCGGCCTGCTGATCAACGACTCGTGGAACGCGAACCCTGTCGCGATGCGCGCCGCGCTCGCGCATCTCCTCGAGCGCGCCGGCGGACGCCGCACGGTCGCGATCCTCGGCGAGATGGCCGAGCTCGGGCCGGAGGCTGCCCGCTACCACGAGGAGATTGCGCGCGAGGCAGAAGGCGTGGACCTCGTGCTCGGCGTCGGCGAGCTCGCCCGGTACTACCGGCCCGACGAATGGAGGCCCAGGGCCGCCGAGGCGGTCGAGGCCGCGCGCGGCCTGGTGCGGCCGGGGGACGCGATCCTCGTGAAGGGCTCGCGTTCGGTCGGGCTCGAAGTGGTCGCCGACGCGCTCTCGGAGCCGCAGCCGTGATCCGCGTTCTCATCGCCGCAGCCGTCGCGCTCACCATCTCGCTCGTGATCGGGCCGCGGTTCATCGAGTTCCTGCGCCGCAACGAGTTCGGCCAGCAGATCCGCGAAGAAGGCCCGAAGCATCACTTTGCGAAGCAGGGCGTGCCGACAATGGGCGGGCTGCTGATCCTGTTCGCGGCCACCGTCGCGTTCCTGCCGGTCAGCCACTTCCGCCTCCAGTCGTTGACCGTGCTCTTCACAGCGCTCGCGTGCGGCGCCATCGGCTTCCTCGACGACTTCATCAAGCTGACCCACAAGCGGTCGCTCGGCCTGCCCGGCCGCTGGAAGCTCCTGCTGCTCGCCGGCGTCACGGTTGTCGTCGCGATCGTCGCGCGCCACCTTGACCTGAGCACCCACGTCTACCTCCCGGTGATCGACATCTGGGTGCCGCTGTCCTACGGCTGGTACATCTTCCTCTTCTTCGTGATCGCCGGCGCGGCGAACGGCACGAATCTCGCCGACGGCGTCGACGGGCTGCTCGCGGGGACGGGGATCATCGCCCTCTTCACCTTCATGGCGATGAACGTCGTCTCGTACGTCCGCTCGGGCCCGGCCGGGCATCGCAACCTGACGAAGCTCGACCTGGCGATCGTAGGCGCGGCGCTGATCGGGGCGGCGGTCGGCTTCCTCTGGTTCAACGCCTTCCCGGCCGAGGTGATCATGGGCGACACCGGCTCGATGGCGTTCGGCGGGGCGCTCGCCGCCTTCGCGATCATGATGAAGGTCGAGCTGCTCCTCCTCTTCATCGGCGGCATCTTCGTGATCGAGGCGCTCTCGGTGATGATCCAGGTCTTCTCGTTCAAGCGCTTCGGGCGACGCGTCTTCCTGATGGCTCCGATCCACCACCACTTCGAGATGAAGGCGTGGTCCGAGACGAAGATCACAGTGCGCTTCTGGATCATCGGCGGGCTGCTCTGCGCGGTCGGCTTCGCCCTCTACTACCGCTACTACTTCCGCCTGTGAGCACCGCCGGCATAGATCAGGTGTTGCTCGACGCCGCGCGCCTGGAGCCGAACGAGGACGTGCTCGTGCTCGGGGGCCAGTCGTTGGCGCTGGGTGCACACGAGCGAGTGGGCGACGGGTGGGTCTACGTCGTGAGGTCGCAGGTCGACGAGCTCGAGGAGCTGCTCGAGGAGGCGCATGCCGCGGGGGCGAGCGGGGTGGCGTACCTCGTAGGCGAGGCGCCGGTGCTGCCGCTGCCAGACGGCGCTGTGGCGGCGGCTGTGGGGAGAATGGCGACGGAGGACGGGGAGCTCGTGGCGGCGGCCGAGGAGCTCGCACGGGTTCTGTCGGCAGGCGGGCGCGCTGCGTTCGCCGAGCCGGGCGTGGCGGGGGGCGAGGAGTTGGCAGGCGCCCTGCGGGCGGCCGGGTTCGAGCGCGTGGAGGTCGAGCCTGTCGACGAGGAGGCTGTTGTGAGCGGCCGGCGCGGCTGAGGATGCGGGAAGCGGATGGCGAATCCGTATCCCATCCGCGAGAAAGTCGACACGATTCCGTTGCGCTCGGGCGCATACGCTGACCCCAGGGGACCCGCGCCCCCCATTGGGGGGAGCGTGCGCCGTGAGCGGGACACGCCCCGAAGAGCCCTCGTCACAGGAGGCATGGCTGCCGGACCGGGTGCTCGTGGTCGGGCTCGCCCGGTCAGGGCTCGCCGCGGCCGCCGCGCTCGCCTCGCGCGGCGTCCAGGTCGTGGCGGCGGACCGCTCTCCCGAGGTCGATGCCGGCAGGCTCGACGGCCTCGGCGTCGAACTCCGACTCGGAAAGGAGGGGGAAGAGGAGGAGGCGTTGCTCGAAGGGGTGGAACTGGTGGTCAAGAGTCCGGGCGTACCGGCCGAGTCGCCGCTCGTCGCCGGCGCACGCACGCGCCGCATCCCCGTCTGGAGCGAGGTCGAGCTCGGCTATCGGCTGCTGCCCGTCGGCTCACGCCTGATCGGCGTCACGGGCACGAACGGGAAGACGACGACGACCGAGCTGCTCGGCGCGATCCTCCGCTCGGCCGACCTGCACGTCGAGGTTGCGGGCAACGTCGGCCGCGCGCTCACCGACGCTGCCCTCGTCGCCGAACCGGGCTCGTGGATCGTCTGCGAGCTCTCGAGCTTCCAGCTCGAGGACGTCCACACGCTCGCCTGTGATGTCGCCGTGCTCCTCAACCTCGAGCCCGATCACCTCGACCGCCACGGCACGATCGAGGCGTACCGCGCTGCCAAGCTCCGCATCTTCGAGCGGGCGCGCGTGCAGGTCGTCCCGCGCGGTTTCGAGCTCGACGGGATCGAGTTCTCCGCCGACGACCCGCTGCCCGCGGAGCCGCTGATCCCCGGCCGTCACAACCGGGAGAACGCGGCCGCCGCGACCGCCGCCGCACGCGCCGCCGGCGTGCCCGACGAAGCCATCGCGCAGGCGCTCGCGACCTTCCCGGGAGTCCCGCACCGGCTCGAGTTCGTGCGCGAGCTGCACGGCGTCCGCTGGGTCAACGACTCGAAGGCGACGAATACCGCCGCCGCACGCCGCGGGGTCGCGGCCTACGACGCGCCGCTCCGCCTCATCCTCGGCGGGTCGCTCAAGGGTGAGGACTTCGATCCCTTCGTCCGCGACCTCCCCGCGAACGTCCGCTCGATCTATCTCGTCGGCGCCGCGAGCGACGAGCTCGCCGCCGGCCTCGACACCGCCGGGCGCGAGTATGTCCAGGCCGGAGACATCCCCACGGCCGTGTCGTTCGCCGCGGCCGACGCCGAGCCCGGCGACGTCGTCCTGCTCTCCCCGGCGTGCGCCAGCTTCGACCAGTTCGCGAACTTCGAGGAGCGCGGCGACGCGTTCCGCCGCCTCGTCGAGGAGCTGCCGTGAGACCGAAGCGGCTCCAGTTCGAGTGGAACCTGCTCGTGCTCGTCACTGCGGCCCTCGTGCTGTTCGGGCTCGTCATGGTGTACAGCGCGACCTCCGGATCCGCTGCGCTCGGGAACGCCAATCCGCTCGGCATCGTCGAGCGGCAGGTCGTCTACGCGCTGCTGGGCGTCGGGCTGCTCCTCGTGGTCTCGCGTCTCCCGCTCGATCGGCTGCGTGCGCTGGCGCCGACGCTCCTGGTCATCGCACTCGTCCTCTGCCTCGCCGTGCTGGCGCTCGGCGCGCCGGTCAACGGAGCACGCCGCTGGATCGCCGTCGGGCCGCTCGTTTTCCAGCCGTCGGAGCTCGCGAAGCTCGCGGTCGTGGTGTGGACGGCCGCCTACCTCTCGCGCAGGCCGCCCCCGAAGACGCTCAAGGAGCTCGGCCGCCCGCTGGGCGCGATCGTCGGGCTCTTCGCGGTTCTCGTGCTCGTCGAGCCCGACCTCGGCACGGCGCTGACGCTCCTCCTGGTCGTCGGCGCGATCCTGCTCGTCGCGGGCACGCGGATGCGCCTGCTTGCCTCTGCCTACGGCATCGTGTTCGCGCTCGCGGCGATCGCCGCCTGGTCGTCACCGTACCGGCGCGACCGCCTGCTCACCTTCATCGACCCCTGGAAGGATCCGACCGGCGCCGGGCTGCAGAACGTGCAGGCGCTGATCAGCTTCGGTTCGGGCGGGGTGTTCGGTCGCGGGGTCGGACAGTGCATCGAGTGTCTGCCCGGCTATCTGCCCGAGGCGCACACCGACATGATGTTCGCCGTCGTCGGGGAACAGCTCGGCCTCGTCGGCGTCGCGCTCGTGATCAGCGCGTTCAGCGCGTTCGGCTACGCCGGGATCCGGCTCGCGATCGCGT
Organism: uncultured Actinomycetes bacterium; assembly: GCA_963796555.1. Taxonomy (GTDB): domain Bacteria; phylum Actinomycetota; class Thermoleophilia; order Gaiellales; family Gaiellaceae; genus Palsa-739. The sequence continues at coordinate 60,297 of CAWCLZ010000008.1, forward strand.
GTCGCGATCCGTTCGCGAAACGGCTCGCCGCGGGGATCACGGCGCTCGTCTGCGGGCAGGCCGCGATCAACATGGCCGCGGTCATCGGCGTCGCGCCGCTGACCGGAATCCCGCTCCCGTTCGTCTCGTACGGCGGCTCGAGCCTCATCGTGATGCTCACCGGGGTCGGCATCCTCCTTAACATCGCCCGTGATGGCGGACGAGCAGCAGCTGCGGTTCCTGATCGCGGCCGGGGGGACGGTCGGACACGTCGCACCGGCACTCGCCGTCGCGGAAGCACTGCGGCGGCGGGGCGGGGTCGTGACGTTCGCCGGGTCGCCGGATCGCGTCGAGGCGCAACTGGTTCCTGAGCAGGGGTACGAGTTCGACGCGTTCGCGGTCTCCGGGCTGCCGCGGCGGGCGCATCCCGACCTCCTGCGCGCACTCGGCAAGGCCCTCACGGCGCCGGTCGCGTGCCGCACGATCCTCCGCCGCCGCAAGCCGGACGCGGTGCTCGGCGCGGGTGGTTACGTCGCGGGGCCGATGGTGGTTGCCGCGCGCCTCGAGCGGATTCCGTGCGCGCTCACCGAGGCGGATGCCCACCTCGGTCTCGCGAACCGCTTGGCTGCGCCGCTCGCCGACCGCGTCTTCCTCGCGCTGCCGCTCGGGCGGCACGGGGAGAAGTACCGCGCCGTCGGCAGGCCGATCCCGGCGACGTCGCGGCCGCTCGACCGCGCGGAAGCTCGCAGTCGGCTTGGCCTCGCGGCGGATGCGCAGGTCGTCCTCGTGTTCGGGGGCTCCCTGGGCGCGCGCCTGCTCAACGACCTCGCTCTCGACGCCTGGTCCGCCGGCGGGCCGGCCGTGATCCACCTCTGCGGCGAGCGCGACTATCCCGAGCTCGAGGGACGGGTCACGCGCCCCGGCTACATCCTGCAACCGTTCATGGAGGAGATCGGCATCGCGTACGGCGCCGCCGACGTCGTCCTCGCGCGGGCCGGCGGGTCGGTCTGGGAGCTCGCGGCCGCCGGGCTGCCCGCGGTGCTCGTGCCCGGCGAGTTCGCGACGGGGCAGCACCAGGAGAAGAACGCGCGCTGGTTCGTCGACGCCGGCGGCGCGGTGGTCGTTTCCGAGGCGGACGCGGCTCGCGCGCCCGGGCTGGTGGAGGAGCTGCTCGGCGACCGCGACCGTCTCGCGGCCATGGCCACGGCGATGCACGCGGTCGCCAAGCCCGACGCAGCGGAAGAGATCGCGGATGAGCTCGTCTCCCTCGCAGCCGCTCGCCGGTAGGCGGATCTGGCTCGCCGGGATCGGCGGCGCCGGCATGAGCGGATACGCGCTCCTCGCGCGGGCCTGGGGAGCCGAGGTCGCCGGCTGGGACCGCGCCCACACGCCGTACCTGCGCCACCTCGAGGGCATCGCCGTCGAGATCTCTCCTGAGCCGCCGCAGCCGCCGGCGGGCTGGGAGGTGTTCGTCTCCACCGCATTCGCCGACCGCGTCGAAGGACGGCCGCGCGCCGACCTTCTCGCGGAGCTCGTCGCGCAGCGGCGGACGATCGTGGTCGCCGGGGCGCACGGGAAGACGACGACGAGCGCGATGATCGCCTTCTGCCTGGACCGGCTTGGGCTTGAGCCGGCGTTCCTCATCGGGGGTGAAGTGCCGCAGCTCGGCGGCAACGCGGGCGCGGGATCCGGGTGGCTCGTGGTCGAGGGGGACGAGTCGGATCGCTCCGTCGGCGCATTGCGGCCGGAGATCGCGGTGCTTCTCAACGTCGACCTCGATCACCACACGACGTTCGCCTCCCGCGCGGAGGTCGAGGCGTTCTTCGCGCAGTGGCTGCGTGAGGTGCCGCACGTGGTGCGGGCGGAAGAGCTCGAGCCCGTCGAGCTCGACCTCGGCGTGCCGGGCGAGCACAACCGGCGCGACGCGGCGGCGGCGTTGGCGGCCCTCGAACTCGCCGGCGTCGCGCAAGCCGACGCCGAGACCGCGATCGTCGAGTTCCTCGGAGCGGGACGCCGGCTCGAGCCGAAAGGCGAGGCGGGCGGCGTCACGGTCGTCGACAGCTACGCGCACCATCCAGCCGAGCTCGCGGCCGACCTCGCCGCTGTCCGCGACGGCGGCAAGGTCTTGGCGCTCTTCCAGCCGCACCTCTACTCGCGGACGCTCCATCTCGCGCACGGCTTCGCGGACGCGCTCGCCGGCGCGGACGCCGTCTGCGTGACCGAGATCTATCCGGCGCGCGAGGAGCCCCTGCCCGGCGTGACGGGGAGGCTGATCGTCGACGAGCTCTCGCAGGTTCGTCCCGGTATGTCGATCGGCTGGGCGCCGTCGCTCGAGGACGCAGCGCGTCTCGTCGCGGGCTGGGCCCGGCCCGGAGACACCGTCCTCACGCTCGGCGCGGGCGACGTCGGTCGCGCAGCGCCGCTGATTCTCGAGGCGCTCACCTGAGAGTCGAAGACGGAACCCAGCTCGCCCGCTTCACGACGCTGGGTACCGGCGGGCCTGCGCGGGCCTTCGCGCGGCCGCAGTCGGAAGACGAGGTCGGGGAGTTGCTGCGCTGGGCGCAGGAGCGTGCGCTCGGCGTCGCGGTCGTCGGCCTCGGCTCGAACCTCCTCGTTGCGGACGACGGCGTCGACGCGGTCGCCCTCAAGCTCGGCGGAGACCTCGCGGTCGTCGAAGTCGACGGAGAGATCATGCGCGTGGGGGGTGGGGCGGCGAACGCCGTCGCGCTGCACCGCGCCCGCGCGGCCGGGCTCGGCGGCTTCGAGTTCGCCTGCGCCATCCCTGGGACGATCGGCGGCGGTGTCTGGATGAACGCCGGCGCCTACGGCGGCGAGTTCGCCGGCGTGCTGGAGCGCGTGCTCGTGGCGACGGCCGACGGCAGCGGCTGGCTGACTCCCGCAGAGCTGGGGCTGAGCTACCGGCACTCGGAGCTCCGGCACGGCCAGGTCGTGCTGCGCGCCGAGCTGCGGCTGCGGCCCCGGCCGCCGGACGAGATCAAGGCCGAGGTACGCGAGCTCAACACGCGGCGCAAGGAGGCGCAGCCGACGAACCGTCGCACCTTCGGCAGCGTGTTCAAGAATCCCGAGCACGAGCTGAGCGCCGGCCGGATGCTCGAGGCGTGTGGCCTCAAGGGGCACCGGATCGGTGGAGCCCAGATCTCTCCGAAGCACGCGAACTTCATCGAGAACGCCGGCGGGGCAACCACAGCCGACGCCCTCGCGCTCATGGCCGAGGCGCGCCGTCGTGCGAGCGAGCAGTTCGGCGTCCGCCTCCAGCACGAGGTCGAGTTTCTCGGCGAGCTCGAGCTGCCCGAGCCGTAGGAAGGTCCGGACCGGCGCCGAAAACCGCACCATGCCTGCCAGGGCTCGTCTCGCTCGGTCAATCGCGCGCGTGGAGGCACTCCCGCTGCCCCGGCCATCGGCGTGGCCCGAAGTCCATCCTCGGGCGTGGCTCGGCCGCTTCGCGCCGACGCGGCGCTCGATCGCAATTGGGCTGGCCGTGCTCGGTCTGGGGCTCGGCGGCTACCTGGTCGCGCGGGAATCGGCCCTCTTCGCGATCAACCGGATCGAGGTTCGAGGCGGCTCCCGTCAGGTGGCACGCCAGGTGCACGCAGCGCTCGCCTCGCTCGTCGGCAGGCCGCTCGTCGGTCTCGACGGCGCGGCCGTCCTGGCCAAGGTGGACGCGCTCCCGACCGTCGTCGGCGCGAGCTACGACCGGGACTTCCCGCACACCCTGCGCGTCATCGTCGTGGCCGAGCGCCCCGCGGCCGTCCTGCGGCGTGGCGCCGACAGCTGGCTCCTCTCGACTCGCGGCCGCGTGATGGCGAGCCTCCCGTCCACCGCCGGAGGGAAGCTGCCACGAATCTGGATCTCGACACGCACACCGGTGCGGACGGGTGCCTACCTCACCACGACCGGTGCCGCGACGGCGGCCCACGCCGCCGGACTGGCGGGACTGTTCGGGGCGCGCGTGAACTCCGTCTCGTACACGGACGGATCGGTCGTGTTCCATCTCCGTTCGGGCGTCGAGCTCCTGCTCGGCAACGGCAGCGACATCAAGCTGAAGATCGCCGTGGCCGAACGCGTGCTGCCGCTGCTGCCGCAAGGCTCGACCTACCTCGACGTGAGTACCCCCGGCCGGCCGGTGTCGGGGACCGGTTCTCCGCTCCCTTTCACATCCAAAAGCTCAGGTAGAGGTTGAGAGTGAGAGCCTCCACCTACAGTTGACACCAAGGCTGAGTGCACGTACGCTCCGGCCCGTCGTTGCCGAAAGGCAACCCAAATCCTCCAGTAAAGGTTCAGGTTCGCGCTATGAGCAGCAAGGACACGGCCGGGAACTACCTCGCAGTGATCAAGGTCGTCGGCGTGGGCGGCGGCGGCACGAACGCCGTCAACCGCATGGTGGACGCGGGCCTCGCAGGTGTCGAGTTCATCGCGGTGAACACCGACGCGCAGGCTCTGATGGGCTGCGACGCGGACGTGAAGATCCACATCGGCTCCGCTGCCACGCGCGGTCTCGGCGCGGGCGCGGATCCCGCGGTCGGTCTCGCGGCAGCGCAGGAGAGCCGCGACGAGCTCAAGGAAGCGTTCAAGGGCGCGGACATGATCTTCATCACCGCGGGCGAGGGCGGCGGCACCGGCACGGGCGCAGCGCCGGTCGTCGCGGACCTCGGCCGCGAGATCCATGCGCTCACTGTCGGCGTCGTCACGAAGCCGTTCGGCTTCGAGGGCCGGAAGCGCTCTCAGCAGGCCGAGCAGGGGATCGAGAGCCTGCGCGACAAGCTCGAGTCGCTGATCGTGATCGAGAACGACCGCCTGCTGCAGGTCGTCGAGAAGCAGACGTCGGTCGTCGACGCGTTCCGCATGGCGGACGACGTGCTCCGGCAGGGAGTCCAGGGCATCACGGACCTGATCACCGTCCCCGGCCTCGTCAACCTCGACTTCGCCGACGTGCGGACGATCATGCGCGAGGCGGGGTCGGCCCTGATGGGGATCGGCATCGCGAGCGGAGACAACCGCGCGGCCGAAGCCGCTCGGGCCGCCGTGTCCTCGCCGCTGCTCGAGTCCTCGATCGAGGGCGCCACCGGGATCCTGCTCAACATCACCGGCGGCCCCGACATCGGCCTGTTCGAGGTGAACGAGGCTGCCGAGGTCGTGACGAGCGCGGCCGACGTGAACGCGAACGTGATCTTCGGAGCCGTGATCGACGAAGCGATGGGCGAGGAGGTGCGCGTCACCGTGATCGCGACCGGCTTCGGCGCCGGCCGTCGGCGCCGTCGCGCGAGCGCAGAGCCGCAGGTCGTTGCCTCTGCAGGCAGCTCCGAGCAGGGAGAGAACGGGCTCGACGTGCCGTCCTTCCTGCGCGGCGAGTAGCTCCCGCAACGCCCCGTGATCGACTGAGTCAGGGCGCCGCCGTCACGCACTAGGATCGGCCGTGCCCATGGCCGCCACGCTTCTCCACACGCCGCTGTACGAAAGGCACGTCGAGCTCGGAGCCCGAATGGTTCCGTTCGCCGGCTGGGAGATGCCGGTGCAATACGAGGGCGTCATCCACGAGCACCGGGCCGTGCGGACCGATGCCGGCGTCTTCGACGTCTCGCACATGGGCGAGCTCGAGGTGGAAGGGCCGCACGCCCGCGAGTTGCTCCAGGGTGCGCTCTCGAACGACCTCGACAAGCTCTCGTCCGGCAAGGCGCAGTACACGCTGCTGACGAACGAGCGCGGCGGGATCATCGACGACCTGATCGTCTACCGGGTCGGCGAGTGCTCCTATCTCGTCGTCGTCAATGCCTCGAATCGCGCGAATGCGTACGCGTGGCTGAAGGAGCGCGAGATTCCCGGCTCGGACGTGCGCGACGTCTCCGACGACTGCGCGCTGCTCGCAATCCAGGGGCCGCGGGCGATCGAGCGGCTCGGTTTGCCGCCCGCCCCGGCGTTCACCTTTGCCGAGGCCACGATCGACGGGGTCGAGGTGATGGTGAACCGCACCGGCTATACGGGCGAGGACGGCTGCGAGCTGCTGTGCATGAGCGAGGACGCCGTCCGGCTCTGGGACGCCGTGCTCGAGCGTGGCGCCGCCCCGTGCGGGCTCGGCGCCCGCGACACGCTGCGCCTCGAGGTTTGCTACCCGCTGCACGGCAACGACATCGGGCCGGACACGGACGCCATCTCTGCTGGCCTGGGTTGGGCCTGTGCGCTCGACAAGGAGTTCGAGGGCGTGGAGGTCCTGCGCCGCATGAAGGCGGATGGTCCCGAGCGCCGCCTCGTCGCGTTCGTGATGGAGGAGAAGGCGATCCCCCGGCAGGGGATGCCGATCGCCGGGGGCGGCGAGGTGACGTCCGGGTCACACTCGCCGATGCTCGAGGTCGGGATCGGGCTGGGTTACGTTCCGGCCGCGCACGCAGAGCCCGAGACCGAGCTGACCATCGACGTCCGCGGTCGTCCGCGACGGGCGCGAGTCGTCAAGAAACCGATCTACAAGAGGGAGGGTTGAGTGGCAGCCGCCGAGAGCTACCCCGACGATCTGAAGTACCACTCCGAGCACGACTGGGCGCGGATGGAAGGAGACGAGGCCGTGCTCGGCATCACGTGGTTCGCCGCCGATTCGCTCGGCGAGCTCGTCCACTTCGAGGCACCGGAGGTTGGCTCGACCGTCACGAAGGACCAGTCCTACGGCGAGGTCGAGTCGGTGAAGGCCGTTTCCGACGTGATCGCGCCGCTCTCGGGCGAGGTGCTCGAGGTGAACGGGCGGGTTGTCGACGCCCCCGAGACGGTGAACGAGGACCCGTACGGGAACGGCTGGTTGCTGCGGATCCGGCTTGCGGATCCCGGCGAGGTCGACGCTCTGCTCGCCGCCGACGCCTACCGGCAGCTGCTGGCCGACCAGTGAGCGTAGGCTTGACGGAGCTCACCAGAGAGCGGAGGCAGCGGCTTTGCCGGTGCCGGGAGCGGGAATGACGCATCCGTTTCTCGCGCTCACCGAATCCGACCGGGAGGAGATGCTCGGGGCGATCGGCGTCGGCACGGTCGACGAGCTCTTCCGCGACCTCCCGGAGGCGGTCCGCCTCGGACGCGAGCTCGAGCTCGAGCCGGCGCTGTCGGAACAGGAGGTCTTCGAGCACGTTGCGGCACTCGCGGGCCAGAACGCCGACGCGAGCCGCGAGCTGTCCTTCCTCGGCGCAGGCATGTACGACCACTACGTGCCGGCGGTGGTCGACGGGATCCTGCAGCGCGGCGAGCTCCTGACCGCCTACACGCCGTACCAGCCCGAGATGAGCCAGGGCGTGCTGCAGGCGACCTTCGAGTATCAGACGGCCATCTGCGAGCTCACGGGCATGGACGTCTCGAACGCGTCGGGCTACGACGGCACCGTCGTCGCCGCCGATGCGTGCTACGTCGCGAAGCACGTGACCGGCCGCGACAAGGTCGTCCTGACGGAAGCGACGAATCCACAGGTGCGGCAGGTCGTGAAGACGTACGCGGCCGGCTTCGGCCTCGAGGTCGTCGAGGTGCCGCACCGGAACGGGACGACGGACCCGGACGATTTGGAAAGGGCCGCCGTCGATGCAGCAGCGGTCTTCTTCCAGCAGCCGAACTTCTTCGGTTGCCTCGAGCCTGCGCCGGACCTTGCCGCCCGAGCCGCCGAGGCCGGTGCGCTGCCGATTGCGCACGTCGACCTTCTCTCGCTCGGCGTGCTCGAGGCGCCGGGCCGTTACGGAGCCGCGCTGGCGCTCGGCGAAGGACAGGCTGCCGGGAACTTCCAGTCCTTCGGAGGACCGCACTACGGCTTCCTCGCGGCGCGCCAGGAGTTCATCCGGCGCATGCCGGGCCGCATCGTCGGCGAGACGGTAGACACCGCGGGCGAGCGCGGGTATGTCCTCACCTTGCAGACCCGGGAGCAGCACATCCGGCGGGAGAAGGCCACCTCGAACATCACCACGAATCAGACCCTGCTCGCGCTCGGCGGGCTCGTCTATCTCACGTGGCTCGGGCCGCAGGGGCTGCGCGAGCTGGGGGAGACCTGCCTGTCGCTGGCCGCCTATGCGAAAGAACGCCTCGCGGAGCGGGCGGGACTCGAACCGCTGTTTGCAGATCAGCCAACGTTCAAGGAGTTTGCGGTTCGCGTCGGACGGAATGCGCGCGAGGTCGTCGCGGACGCGCGCAAGCTCGGTCTCCATCCGGGCTACGCGCTCGGTCGCGACTACGAGGGGATGGACGACGTCCTGCTGGTGGCGGTCACCGAGCGGCGCACGCCGGAGGAGATCGACCGCCTCGCCGACGTGCTCGCCGAGGTGGCCGGATGAAGCTCATCTACGAGAAGTCGCAGTCCGGCCGCCGCGCCTCCGCGCTGCCGCGCTACGAGAACCTTCCGGCTCCGCCCGAGCTGCCGGAGGAGCTCCGCCGCGCGGAGCCCCCGCGCCTGCCCGAGGTGCCGGAGTTCGAGCTCGTCCGGCACTTCACCGAGCTCTCGACCCGGAACTTCGGCGTCGACACCGGCTTCTACCCGCTCGGCTCCTGCACGATGAAGTACAACCCGCGGATCAACGAGCGCCTCGCTGCGCTCCCCGGGTTTGCGCGGCTGCACCCGCTGCAGGAGGAGGACGGAGCCCAGGGCGCGCTCGAGCTGATGTGGCGGCTCCAGGAGATCCTCGTCGAGGTGACGGGCCTCGACGCGGTCTCGCTCCAGCCGGCGGCCGGCTCGCAGGGCGAGCTGACCGGCCTCCTGCTCGTACGCGCGTACTTCGCCTCGCGCGGTGAGGGCGAGCAGCGGCGGAAGGTCGTCATCCCCGACACCGCGCACGGGACGAACCCTGCCTCGGTCACGATGGCGGGCTACGAGCTCACGCACGTGCAGACCGATGCGCGCGGGAACATCGACCTCGACGACCTCCGCGGCAAGGTCGACGAGCACACCGCGGCGCTCATGCTCACGAACCCGTCCACGCTCGGCCTCTTCGACGAGAACATCGAGGAGATCGAACGGATCTTCCACGGCGCCGGCGCGCTCATGTACTACGACGGCGCGAACCTCAACGCCGTGTGCGGGATCTCGCGGCCCGGCGACATGGGCTTCGACATCGTCCACATCAACCTGCACAAGACGTTCTCGCAACCGCACGGCGGCGGCGGCCCGGGCGGCGGCCCGATCGCGGTGCGCGACATGCTCGAGCCGTTCCTGCCGGTGCCGGCCGTCGTGCAGCGCGAGGAGGGCGGCTTTGGCCTCGACTACGACCGGCCGCAGACGATCGGCAAGGTGCGCGGCTTCACGGGACCGTTCGGCGTGTTCGTCCGCTCGTACGCGTACATGCGGATGTGGGGGCCGCGGCTACGGGAGATGTCGGAGGTGGCCGTGCTCAACGCGAACTACGTCCTCGCGCGGCTCAAGGACGCCTACGACCTGCCGTTCGACCGGCTCTGCATGCACGAGTTCGTCCTCTCGGCGCGGACGCTGAAGCGGGAGCACGGCTCGACCGCCCTCGACGTCGCGAAGCGGCTGATGGACTACGGCTTCCATCCGCCGACGATCTACTTCCCGCTGATCGTCCCCGAGGCGCTGATGGTCGAGCCGACGGAGACCGAGGCGAAGGAGACGCTCGACGCGTTCTGCGACGCGATGCTCGAAATCGCGCGCGAGGCGGCGGAGGAGCCCGAGCTGCTGAAGGGGGCGCCGCACCACCGGCCCGTTCGGCGCCTGGATGAGGTGCGCGCAGCGAAGAATCCGGTCGTCAAGTACGGATTTGAGGACGCGAAGGCGCCGGCGGAGGCCTGAGGCGATGCGTCGCCGGCGGCGGCTCGCACTCGCGGCGGCGGTATTCGTGCTCGCCGCGGATCTCGTGGACTCGGCGGCGGCCCACTCGGCCTACTTCCATCCGCGTCCGCTGTGGTTGCTCGCCGCGGGCGCTGCCGGCGCCGTCGCGGTGCTCTTCGTCGCGCCGCGCGTCCCGTCGCTCACGCTCTCGCTCGGAGCGGGTACGGCGGCCGGTGGTGCGCTCGGGACGTTCGTCGCCGCGCTGGTCTGGAGCCGGGGTGTTCCCGACCCGCTCGTCCGGGGATCCGTCGCCTTCAATCTCGCCGACTTGGCGATTGCCGTGGGCGACGCGCTCCTGCTCGCGTCGGCGCTCTACGTCGCGTGGCGTCGTCGCCACCAGCTGCGGCAGCCGGTGTAACGGAGAGGCGCCGGCTCAGGGCGTGGGCTGCAGCGAGCTGCGCCTGCCCGCCCGGGGATCGGCCGCGAGCTGGCCGCAGGCGGCCTCGATGTCGCGGCCGCGCGTCAGGCGCACCGTGACAGGCACTCGGGCGCGCTCGAGCTCGTGCCGGAAGGCCGCGATCCGCTCCCGCGACGAGCCCTCGTAGAGCCCGCCTGCCGCCGGAGGCGGGGTGTCCGGCCGCGCGTCGGCGGCTTCGCCGCCGGCGCTTGCAGCCCATGCGTTGTACGGGATCAAGTTCACCTTGAAGTGGTCGCGGCCGAGGAGGTCGGCGAGCGCGCGGGCCTGGTCGGGCGCGTCGTTCACACCCGCCAGCATCACGTACTCGACGAAGACGCGGCGCCTCGTCTCTTCCGCCTGCCGGCGGCACTCGGCGACGATGTCGGCGACCGGGTACTGCTCGTTCACCGGCATGATCCGCGACCGCAGCTCGTCGTCCGCCGCATGGAGCGAGAGCGCGAGGCGGATCGGCTCGTCCACCTCGTCCACGAAACGCCGCAGGCCGGGCAGCCAGCCGACGGTCGAGATCGTCGTCCGCCGGTGCGTGATGCCGAGTTCGGGCAGCCGCCGCGCCGCCGCGAGCACCTCGTCGAGGTTGAGCATCGGCTCGCCCATCCCCATGAACACGGCATGGTCGACCTCCGTGAGCCGCCGGAAGTGGAGAGCCTGGTCGAGGATCTCCGACGCGGTGAGGTTGCGCCCGAAGGCCATCGAGCCGGTCGCGCAGAACGTGCACGTGAGCGGGCAGCCCGACTGCGAGGAGAGACAGAGCGAGCGCCGGCCGTCGCGATAGCGCATCAGCACCGCCTCGACCGGATGGCCGTCGGCGGTGCGGAAGAGTTTCTTGACCGTGCCGTCGCCGGACTCGCGCTCTGTTTCGACTTCGAGCGTGGAAAACGGCACAGCCGCCGCGAGCTCGTCGCGCAGCGCGAGCGGCAGGTTCGTCATCGCGGCGTACCCGGCTGCGCCGCGCGCCGTCCACTCCCACACCTGCCGGGCGCGGAACGCCGGCTCACCGCGCTCGCGCAGCGTCTGTTCGAGGAGGGCCAGATCCATCGGGCTACGGTAGCGTCACGGCCGATGATCGATCTCCGCTCCGACACCGTCACCAAGCCGACGCCGGGGATGCTGGCCGCGATGGCGGCCGCCGAGGTCGGCGACGAGCAGGAGCGCGAGGACCCGACGACCAACGAGCTGCAGCGCCGGATGGCAGACCTGCTCGGGCACGAGGCCGCGCTCTTCGTGCCGACGGCGACGATGGCAAACCAGGCGGCGCTGCGCGTCCTGAGTCGGCCGGGCCGCAAGGTCGTGGCCGAGGAGCGGACGCACGTCCTGATCTACGAGTGGGGCGGCCCCGCGATCCACTCCGGCCTCGTCATGCAGGGCCTGGCCGCCGACGCAGGGCGGCCGACGCCGGAGCAGATCGCCGACGTCGACGAGTTCGGCCCGGGCAGCGTGCTCGTGCTCGAGAACACCCATCGCAGCTCCGGGGGCCGGGTCTGGCCGCTCGAGGAGTTCCGCGCCGCTGTGGAGGCCGCGCGCGTCCGCGGAGCCGTCGTCCACCTCGACGGCGCCCGCCTCTTCAACGCCTCGGTCGCGGCCGGCCTCGAGCCGGCGGCCTGGGGAGCGCTGGCCGACACGGTCACGATCTGCTTCTCGAAGGGGCTCGGCTGCCCGTTCGGGGCCGTCCTGGCCGGCCCGGCGGAGACGATCGAGCGCGCCTGGGAGGGGAAGTTCCTCTTCGGCGGCGCGCTGCGGCAGTCGGGCATTGCCGCGGCCGCGATGCTCTACGCGCTCGACGAGAACGTCGAGCGGCTCGCCGAAGACCACTCGCGCGCGCGGCGGCTGGCGGACGGGATCGGGATCGATCCGGCGACCGTGGAGACGAATTTCGTCCCCATCCCCGACGAGCCAGGCTTGCGTGAGCGGCTCCTCGAGTGCGGCGTCGGCGTCGGCGATCTCCGCGCCGGCTGGCTGCGTGCCGTCACGCATCTCGACGTCGGCGACGAGGAGATCGAGCAGGCGATCGAGCGCATGCAGGAGGTGGTGTCCGTCCATGTCTGAGATCCCCGAGCGCCTCGCAGCCCGGCTCGAGCGGCTCGTTCGGCAAGCGCAGCGTGAGAAGCGGGCACCGAGCATCGCCGCGGCCGTGATCCGCGACGGCGAGCTCGTCTGGGAGACGGCGGTCGGCGCCGCGGACGTCCAGGCAGGCCTCCAGGCGACACCCGACACGCAGTACCGCATCGGCTCGATCACGAAGACGTTCACCGCGGCGGCGATCATGCAGCTGCGCGACGCGGGCAAGCTCGATCTCGAGGACACTCTCGACCGGCACGTGGAGGGAGCGGCGTACACGCCGAGTATCCGGCGACTCCTCTCGCACGCTTCGGGCCTACAGCGCGAGACGCACGACGATTCGTGGCTGACGCTGCGCTTCGCGCGGCCGGACGAGCTGCTCGAGACGCTCGCGCAGGCCGAGCTCGTGCTTCCCTCCGGCGCCCGCTTCCACTACTCCAATCTCGCGTTCGCCCTGCTGGGCATCGTCGTCGAGCGTGTCTCGGGCGTCCCGTACCAGGACTACGTGCGCGAGCGGCTGTTCGGGCCGGTCGGCCTGACGCGCGTGACGTTCGAGCCGGAGGCCCCGGCGGCTGAGGGCTACCTCGCGCAGCCGTACGCCGACGGCGTGTGGGACACGATCGGCGTGGAGACCGGCGCGTGGGCGTCCGCCGGCCAGCTGTGGGGAACGGCAGCCGACATCTGTCGCTGGGGCGCCTTCCTCGCCGCTCCAGACGAGTCGGTGCTGGCGCCGTCGACCGCCGAGGAGATGCGGACGGTGCAGGCGATCTCCGACCACGAGCGCTGGCGGACGGGCTACGGGCTCGGGCTGGGGTTGTACCGCGACGGCGACCGGATCCTCGCCGGCCACGGCGGCTCGATGCCCGGCTTCATCGCGACGCTCGAGTTCTCGGCCAAGGAGAAGGTCGCCGTCACAGCGCTCACGAACGAGAGCGAGGCCGACCTCAGCGAGCTCGGAGTCGAGCTCCTGGTGACGACGGTCGAGGAGTGGCCGGTCGCGCCCGATCCGTGGCGGGTCGGCGAGCCGCCGCCCGACGACGTCGTCCCGCTGCTCGGGATCTGGTTCATGGAGGCGGCGCGGCTCGTGTTCCGCTGGCGCGAGGGCAAGCTCGAGGCGCGCTTCGACGGGGTGCCGGACTGGCAGCCGTCCTCGGTCTACGAGCGCGAGACGGACGACCGCTGGCGCACGGTCTCCGGGCCGGAGCACGGCGAAGCGCTGCGCATCGTGCGCGGCGCGGACGGCTCCGTGGAGCGGATGATCTGGGCGGGCTACCCGGTCACCCGCCAGCCCGGGCCGTGGCGCGCGCCGGAGTAGCGCCTACTCGTACTGGAGCGCTTCGAGGACGTTGAGCCTGCCGGCGCGGCGGGCCGGGATGATGGCTGCAACGAGCCCCGCGAGAATCGCCGCGATCACGAAGACGATGAGCGTCCCCCAGGGGATCGTGAAGGCCGGGTAGTCGATCGCTTTCCCGACCATCAGCGCGAGCGCGACGCCGACCGGGATCCCGAGCGCGGCGCCGATCAGGGCAGTGACGATGCTCTCATGCCGGATCATCCGGCGCACCTGACGCCGCGTCATCCCGATCGCGCGGAGCATGCCGAGCTCGCGCGTGCGCTCGAAGACGGTCAGGACGAGCGTGTTCACGATCCCGAACAGGCTGATCAGGATCGAGAGCGAGAGCAGCACGTAGAGGAGGTTGAGGAGCGTGTTGATCCCCTGCTCCTGGTTCTTCTTGAACTCGCTCGCGGTCGCGATCTTCGCGTCGGGGAACGGCTCGAGCGCGTTCGTCAACGTCGCGGTGTTGGCGTCGCTGACGCCGCCGGCCATGTCGACGAAGGCGAAGATGTTCTGCGGGTTCTGGTACTCCGCGTCGAAGCGCTGCTGCGAGATCGTGACGTCGCCGTACGGCGAACCGCCCTTCGGCGGCGCGAAGATGCCCTTGAGGACGAGGTGCAGCGTCTTGCCGGACGGCACCTCGACCGCGACGGGCGAGCCGATCGACAGGTGCTGGGCCTTCGCGTACGCCTTGTCGACGAACGCACCGTTCTCGCCGAGCTGCCCGGGAGTCGCCTGCGAGCCGTGCTCCCAGTTGACGACGATGACCTTGGAGATGTCCCCAGGGACGCCGGTGACGTTGATCCGGCTCCCGAACGCCTTCCCGTCGCCCGCCCGGACGCCCGAGACGACGTTGACGCCCGGCACCTGCGTCAGAGCTTGCTCCGAGGCGATCGAGATAGGGGAGAAGTTGTCGGTCGCGGTCAGCGCGTAGTCGCCCTTGAACACCGAGTCGACGGCGTTGTTGAACGTCGTCTTCAGCCCTGATGCGAGCACCGACACGAGCGTGACGAGCGCGAGTCCGATCATGAGCGCCGACGACGTAGAGGCGGTGCGCTGCGGGTTCCGGCTCGAATTACGCTCGGCGAGAGCGTTGATCCTCCGGTCAGGGAAGACGGTCGGAACCTCGATCGGCCACTCGGGCTCCCAAGCGGTCACCGCGCGTCTGGCCGCCATGATGAGCACGACCACCACGGTCACCGGCAGAAACACCAGACTCAGGATCGCACCGCTCAGGAACGCGAGCACCCGCCGTCCGGCGCCCGCGCGCTTCGCAAAAACGCCGTACCGGAGCAACCAGTACCCGAGCAAGATCGGGTAGACGATCACGGTCAACACGACCGTGACCCAGGTCGCGATTGGGCTGCTACCGCGCGCCAGCGACGGGACGAGCGTCTTCGCGAGCATCGCCACGCCGAGGAAGACGGCTGCGGCTCCGACGCCGAGGGCGAGCAGCCGCTGTGTCGTCGAGAGCCCGTGGACGAACAGTCCGACGAGCATGAGCGCGACAGCGCCGCCGATCGTGAGCAGCGCAGCGGTGACGCTGAAGCGGGCGAAACGGGAGGTCGGCAGCACCGCGCCCTCGCGCACCGCCGAGATCGGCGGCACGCGCGTGGCGCGAATCGCAGGTCGCAGGGCCGCGAGCAGCGTCACGAGGATCCCGACCGCGAGCGCGACGACGATCGTCCGCGTCGCGAACACCGTCCCAGCCTGCGGCAGGTCGATCCCGAAGTGCACGAAGAGCGCGTTCAGTCCCTTCGCCAGGGCAAGCCCGAGGAAGAGACCGGTGACCGAGGCGAAGACGCCGATCACGAACGCCTCGAGCAAGACGGACATGAGCACCTGGCGGCGGCTCGCGCCGAGCGTGCGCAGTGTCGCGAGCTCGCGGGTCCGCTGCGCGATCGTGATCGAGAGGGTGTTCGCGATCACGAACGTGCCGACGAAGAGGGCGACTCCGCCGAACGCGAGTAGGAAATCGTTGATGATCGAGAGGAAGCCGTTCGTGTCCTTGGTGGCCTGCGCCGCCTGACCCGCCGCCGTCCGCACCTCCGCGGTCGGAGGGAGGATCGGCTTGATCTCGTTGACGAGCTCTGTCGGACTCGTGCCCTTCTTGGCGGCGATGTTGATGCCGTCGAGCTTCCCTTCCTTGTGGAAGATCTTCTGTGCGGTCGGGAAGTCGAAGACGGAAATCGTCGCGCCGCCGAGCGACGAGACGCCGCCGATCTTGACGATGCCCGCGATCTTGTATGGGGTCACCGGCCCGTCGGCGACCACACCGACCGTCTGGCCGACCTTGAAGTCCTCCTTGCTCGCGGTGTGCGCATCGATCGCGACCTCGTGGTCGCCGACGGGCCACGTCCCGGAGACGAGCGTCAGCGGGTTGAAGCGCTGGTCGCCGTGAGGGTGAACGCTGAACGCGAGGCCCGGCGAACCGCCGCTGGCGATCACCTTGCCGTCGCGGCCGACGATATGGGCCTCGTCGCTGATCCCCCCGTCGGCCTCGGCCACGCCCGGCAGGTTCCGCACCTTCCCGAGCAGCGACTCGGGGAAGGACGGCGGCAGATTGTTACTGCTGTTGCTGTTCCCAAACGCGACCTTGCCGGTGACCACTGCGTCGGTTTTCGCATAGACCGTGGTGAAGACGGTGCTGAATGCGGCCTTGATCGTGTCCGTGAGGATGTAGGTGCCGCTGATCATCGCGACACCGAGCACGATGGCGACCGCCGTCAGCGCGGCGCGGAGCTTGCGGCCCGCGAGACCCTTGAGCGCGACGAGGAACATCTACTCGCCGAGGTGGCTCATCACGGCCAGCACGTCGGCCGCCGTCGTGTCGTGGAGCTCCTTCACGATCAGTCCGTCGGAGAGGAAAAGGATCCGGTCGGCGGTCGCGGCTGCGCGCGGCTCGTGCGTGACCATGACGGTCGTCTGGCCGTACGAGTCGACCGAGTCGCGGATGAGGTCGAGGATCTCGCCGCCCGTCTTCGAGTCGAGGTTGCCGGTCGGTTCGTCGGCGAACAGGATCGTCGGCCGCGAGACGAGCGATCGCGCGATCGCCACGCGCTGCTGCTCGCCGCCGGAGAGCTCCGAGGGCCTGTGATCGCGCCGCTGGTCGAGCCCCATCCGCTTGAGCAGCTCGTCGAGCCAGGCCCTGTCGGGCTTTTCGCCGGCGATCGAGAGCGGCAAGACGATGTTCTCCTCGGCGTCGAGCATCGGGAGGAGGTTGAAGAACTGGAAGACGAAGCCGATGTGCTCGCGCCGCAGGAGCGTGAGCTTCGTGTCGTCGAGGTCGGTGATCTCGGTGCCGTCGATCTTCACCGTCCCCGAGGTGGGCTTGTCGAGGCCGGCGAGGATGTGCATGAGGGTGGACTTGCCGGAGCCCGAGGGGCCCATCACGGCAACGAGCTCGCCCGAGCGAACCTCGAGATCCACTCCGCGGAGCGCGTCGACGGCTGTCTCGCCGGCGCCGTAACGGCGGGTCAGCTCGCGCGCGTCGACCGCCGCGCTCGCGGGCACGGCAACGCCGTCCTTCGACTCCTCCGACACGGCCATGGCTTCGAGGGTAGACGAAGTCGGCGTGTCAGGAAACCGTTGTTACAGGATCTTCATCGGCCGCCTCCGAGCAGGAAGCCGACGACGGCGGCCGCGTAGGCGACGACGAGGAACCAGCCCTCGCGCCGGCTCGAACGGCCGTCCCACACGATCGCCGTCACGACGGCCGCGGCACCTGCCATCGCGAACAGCTCCGTCCAGCGGAACGCGAGCGCCAGGGGGTGTGCAAAGAGCAGGGAGGCCAACGTCACCACGGGTACGACCAGGAGGGCGACCTGGGCGCTCGAGGAGATCGCGATCTCGCTCGCGAGCCGCATCTTGCCGTTGCGCGCGATGACGATCGCTCCGCCGTGCTCGGCCGCGTTGCCGACGACGGCGACGACGACGACGGCGATGAAGAAGTCGCTCAGGCCGACCGCCTTCGCGAAGGCGCCGAGCGAGTGGACGAGGATCTCGCACACCCAGGCGGTCGCGGCGGTCGCCACGGCGAGGGTGACGAGCGCGGTCGTGAGCGACCAGGTGCCCTCGACCGGCTGCTCGTGCTCGCGTGCTCGCTCCCGGTGGCGCTGCAGGTTGCGGCCCACCACCGCGAGATAGAGCAGCAGGAGCACGATCGCCACCGGTACCGAGGCGACCACGACGGCATGCCGCTCGGGTGTTGCCGTGTAGCCGAGCGCGGTCGGGAAGGCGAAGGCGACGACGGCTACGCCGACGAGCCCGAGCTGCACGAGCAGCGAGCGGCGATCGATCCGCGCGCCGTCCGGGCCGACGACCTGGGTGACGCCGTACACGAGGAGCAGGTTCGAGATCACGCTGCCCGCGAGCGAGCCGCGCACGACGACGGGCAGGTTCGCGCCGACGGCGAAGAGCGCAACGATGAGCTCCGGTGCGTTCCCGAAGCTCGCGTTGAGGAAGCCGCCGATGCCGGCACCTGTGTGCTCGGCCGCGTGCTCGGTCGACTCGCCGATCAGCCACGCGAGAGGGATCAGGGCGATCGCGGCGAGCACGAAGAGCGTGACGTCGCCGGCGCCGGTGAGCTTGTCCACCGCGACCGTGATCGGTGCGAGAGCAAGCGACGCCCAGAGGAGCTTCCGGCCCACGCGGGCAGCCTAGAGAGAGAGTCCGCGGGCACGGGGCCGCGTGAGCCCTCGAGTCCCCGGCCGTCGCCTACCGCTACCTCCGCGGTCTGTCAAGTCTTGCGCAGCCCTGCATCCGCGCGAACAATGAGGTCATGACGCCCGAGCAAGCGACCGCGACGCTCCCCCTGCACCCGCAGGACGAGGCTGAGTGCAGGCGCTGCGCCGTCCACTGCGAGAAGGTGGTCTACCCGGCGGCGTGCCTCCAGCGGTCGTGTCCCTTCGTCTATGCGTACGAGGAGCACGGGCACACGTACATGGGTTGCCTGCAGAGGGTGTTCGAGGCGGAGATCGACGTCGAGATGCTTGTGGCCGCGGAACGGTCGCGCGAGGGGTTTGGCGCCGTGCGCGCGCTGCGCAGGCCGCTCCCGATGTGCGAGTCGGCGGTGCAGTCGACGTTCTCGGAGCGCGAGAGCGAGCTCGGCTGCGTCAATCCGGAGTTCGGGGAGCTGCCGGAAGGTTCGCCGACGTTCCGCGTGTTCGCGCGGGTCTCCTAGCCGGCTCCCGCAGCCGCTGCAGGATCAGGACGCCGCAGGCCGGGCCGACCGCGGCGAGAAAGAAGGCGAGCCGCCAGCTGTGCGTGGCGACGAGGGCGATCACGGGCGGCGCGCCGGCGACCACGACCCCGAGCAGCGTTTGCTGGAAGCCGAGTGCCGCTCCGGTGCGTGCTCCCCCGGCGGTCTCGGCCGCGGCGGCGTAGGAGAGGCCGTTCCACGACATGCTGAGGACGCCGGCAACGACGAAGAGCGGGACGAGGAGCAGGAGCGGGGAGTCGGTGGCCGCCGCGACGGCGGCGGTGAAGAGCGCGAGGGCGACGCCGATTGTCCGTAGCGGCCCGAGCCGGCTGCCGAGGCGGTCGGAGACCCGGCCGGAGCCGATGCGCGCCGCCACGGCGAGCACGTAGATCACCGCCAGCACTGCGCCCGCGGCTTCCTTCGAGAGGCCGCGATGTTCATGGAGAAAGAGGACGACGAAGCCGATGATCGCGATCTGCGCAACGAGGTAAAGCCCGGTCCCGGTGCCGAGCAGCCACATCCACGAGCTGCGCAGCGGGGCGGTGACGTCTCCCAGCTCCGGCTCTGCTCCGGCCCCGCCCTTGACGAAGGCGGCCGCGACGATCGCTCCGACCGCGCACGCCCCGGCGAGGAAGAGGAAGGCGACTCGGGTGCCGCCCGACGAGGCGAGCGCGGGCAGGGTTGCGGCCGCGACCGCGCCGCCGATCGGGATCGCGGTCTGCCGGATGCCGAGGGCCAGGCCGAGCTCCGAGGCGGGGAACCAGGCCATGATCGCGCGGCCGCTGGCGGCGTTCACGCTCGCTCCGAGGGCGCCGACGGCGACGAGGACGACCGTGACGGCGCCGAAGGTGTGCGTCGTGGAGGCGACGATGAGCATCGCGCTGGCGCCGGTGAGCCCGGTCGCGATCACCCAGCGCTCGTCGATGCGGTCGGCCACGAGCCCCCACGGCAGGAGGGTGAAGAGCATCCCGATCCCGATCCCGGCGAGCACGACGCCGGTCTCGCCGAGCGTCAGGCCGTACTCCGACTTCAACGTCGGGCCGAGTGCGGGCAGCCCGACCGAGGAGGCGGAGAAGCTTGCCTGGGCCGCCGTCCCGGCGGCGAGCACCACCCAGCGATACCGCCCGTCGGACACGGCCCGAACGTACCTGTCTCGGTGTCAGACACCGGCCGTGTCTCGCGTGGACCTGTCGCGGCGCTTGGTTGAGCCGAACCTCGCGATTGCACACGACCGCCGGGACCACGTCCGGCGTCTGTCCGGTGTCAGACACCGGACACGGCTGGACGGGTCAGCTGAGCCAGCGCGCCCGCAGCTCCTTCGTCTTGCGGATCTCGTTCGCGTCAGGGCCGCGGTTCTCGGGCCCGGCGGTCTCGAGCACGGCCGGGAGCCCCTGCAGGCGCGGACTGGAGAGGAACACGCCGAGCTTCTCGCCGAGCTCTCCCTCGAGGACGTTCGCATGGCGGTCGCGATTCGAGCCGAGCGGGGCAGCGGAGTCGTTGACGTGCAGCGCCCGCAGACGGTCGAGGCCGATCGTGGAGTCGAGCTCGTCGAGGCAGCGGTCGAGCGCGAACGGGTCGGTGACGTCGATGCCGGACACGTAGAGATGGCACGAGTCGAGGCAGACGCCGAGCCGCGGGTGGCCTCCCAGCCGCTCGTGGATCGTGGCCAGCTCCTCGACCGAGCGGCCGATCGTGCCGCCGGCGCCGGCCGAGTTCTCCATCAGGAGCCACGTCTCGTCGGAGGTCAGCTCGAGCACCTGCTCCATGGCGGGCAGCACGCGCTCGAGGCCCGTCTCGAGGCCGCTGCCGAGATGCGAGCCGACGTGGAAGACGACACCGTCGGCGCCGATCCCGCAGGCGACCTCCATCGTGTCGCGCATCGCGGCCACCGACTTCTCGTAGACGGCGTCGTCCGGCGCCGCGAGGTTGCAGAGGTAGAGCGCATGGCAGACGACGCCGCCGATCCCCGCCTCGGTTCGCTTCTCGCGAAAGCGCTCGAAGCTGGCCGGGTCGTGGTTCGTCGGCCGCCACGTGCGCGGGCTCTGGGTGAAGACCTGCACCGAGTCGGCGCCCAGGTCGACGGCGCGGTCGATCGCCTTGTCGATCCCGCCTGCGGAGGAGATGTGCGCGCCGACCAGCACGGCTGCCTACGCTATCCACATGGCCCCGGTCGTCAGGATGGCTCCGAGCCCCACCGGCTTCCTCCACGTCGGCGGCGTCCGCACGTTCCTCTTCAACTGGCTCTTCGCGCGGCACGAGGGCGGCCGCAACCTCCTCCGCATCGAGAACACCGACACCTCGCGCGAGGTCGCCGAAGCGGTCGACCAGATCCAGGAGTCGCTGAGCTGGCTCGGGATCGAATGGGACGGCCCGCTCACGTTCCAGCTCGACCGGATGGAGGACTGTCGCCGCGTCGCCGAGCAGCTCGTCTCCGAGGGCAAGGCCTACGAGGACGAGGGTGCGATTCGCTTCCGCATGCCGGACGAAGGGGTCACGGCCTGGGACGACGTGGTGCGCGGGGCCGTCGAGTTCCAGAACGAGAACCTCGCCGACCTCGTGCTCGTCCGCTCGGACGGCCGGCCGACGTACAACTTCGCGTCGCCGATGGAGGACGTGTGGGACGGGATCACGCACGTCATCCGCGGCGAGGACCACATCTCGAACACGCCGACGCAGATCAACATCATCCGCGCGGTCGGCGGAGACGTACCCATTTACGCGCACACGCCGAACGTCTTCGGGGACGACGGTAAGAAGCTCTCCAAGCGCCACGGCGCGACCGGCATCGACGAGTTTCGGGCCGCCGGCTACCTCCCCGAGGCACTCATGAACTTCCTCGCGCTGCTCGGCTGGGCGCCCGACGGCGAGACGACAGTGATGTCCCGCGAGGAGCTGGCCGAGCGCTTCTCGCTCGAGCGCGTCACCCCGAGCCCGGCGCAGTTCGACTACCAGAAGCTCGACTGGTTGAACGGCGTCTACCTGCGCGAGCTCGCGCTCGACGACTTCGCACACCGGCTTCTCCTCTGGCTCGGCGAGAACGGCTACGACTGGGACGCCGAGCTGGTGGCGCGCGTCGCGCCGATCGTGCAGGAGAAGATCGCCAAGCTGAGCGAATTCCCGGGCTTCGCGGGCTTCTTCTTCCAGGAGATCGAGCCGCAGGCCGCGGACCTCGAGGGCGGCGCGCCGATGCTCGCGGCGACGGAGGAGGCGCTCGGCTCGCTCGAGCCGTTCGAGGCCGAAGCGATCGAGGCCGCACTGCGGGCGACGGCCGACGGACTCGGCCTGAAGCCCCGCCAGGCGTTCCAGCCGGTCCGCGTCGCGGTGACGGGGTCGAAGGTCTCCCCGGGCCTGTTCGAGAGCATCGAGCTACTCGGCCGCGAGACGACGCTCAGCCGCCTGCGGGCGGCAGGCGCGGTGGTGTAGTCGCGCGGTTACACTCGTCGCCGCAATGGGGGAACCAGGGGGTCATGCGGCGGCCCGGATCCTGGTCGTCGACGACGAGCCGTCGATCAGGCTCTTGTGCAGGGTCAATCTCGAGCTCGAGGGCCACGACGTCCTCGAAGCCCACTCGCTCGCCTCGGCGCGCGCGCTGCTGGCGGAGGAAGACGTCGACCTCCTCGTGCTCGACGTCCACCTGCACCACGAGCGCAGCGACGCACTCGTGGCCGAGTGCCACGCGCGCCGGCCGCCGATCCCGGTCGTGCTCGTCACCGGCTCGGTCGACTTTACGGAGCCGGGTCTGAGCAGCGCCGACGCAGTCCTGCCGAAGCCGTTCGAGCTGGAGCAACTACTCTCGGCGGTGCGCAACCTCGCATGAGCACAACCGCCGTCCGCACACCCCAGGAATACGAGGACGTCTACCAGGCGTACTACGCCGAGGCCGCGGAGGAGGTTCGCGCCGTCCGGGTGGGGGAGAAGGAGACCTCGGATCAGGCGGCGATCGTCGCCCGGCACGCTGGTCTCTTCACCCAGGAGCAACTCGAGGGGCTCCGCGCGGCCGAGGCGGAGGCGGAGCCCGGAGACCAGCACGAGCGGCTCTACCGGTTGCGCAGGTCGTGTGAGTCCGGCATCGTCGAGGCCGAGCTTGCCGCGCGCGACGACGCGCTCGAGAACGCGATCCTGGCCGCGCGGCTGACGTTCGACGGCGACGAGCTCCCGCTGCGGGCGGCGCAGGCGCAGCTTGCCGTCCTCCTGGACTACGGGAAACGCGACGAGCTGGGCGAGCTCGTGCGGCAGCTCGACGGAAC
>CAWCLZ010000009.1:0-40878 GCA_963796555.1 uncultured Actinomycetes bacterium
CAGGCGACTGTCTCGCTACCCGGCGAAGGGGTTAGGCAGCTGCGAGGCCTTGAACAGCCATGGGCGCTGGTGATACTCCGGCAGTGAAGCGATTCCTTCTCGCAGCGTTTGTCGGCTCGGCGAGACGGTTGCTCGCCGTCGTCATCGCCGTACTGGCGGTCGCGGGAACCGCGTACCTCGGGAGCCACAAGCTCAGCAACCCCAATCACTATCAGTACGGGTTCTGCCCCGATGAGGGCTTCATCAACCACTACGGCCCTCCACCTTGCGCGCCACCCGCGCGGGCGGCTTGGCAGATTCCGCTCGCCATCGCGATCGCAACCCTCGGCCTGGGAGCAGCCGTCAAGGTTGCGGGCGAGCGTCCCTCGCGTCACGCCCCAGACGGCTACCTGACCTAACCCACGCCACCCCTCAGGGGTCATTGCTGAACACTGGGCCGGGCGGGGGTGCTCGCCGATCGCTTGCGGCGAACAGCGCAAACGAGGTAGGTTCGGAAGCGTGAGGGCGGCAGAAGTGAAGTGGCTCTTTCGCGTGGGGATCGCCGCGGTCACGCTGTACGTCGCCGTCAAGAAACGGCCTCCCCGTTCCGAGTAGTCGGCCGTCGTTCACGCTCGACTCCCTGCAGTCCCCTCTCCACACGCTCTAGCCCACGCGTCGCCACCGTCCGACGATCGGCGCATCCTGGTCCGCAATGGGCGCCGCCGTACCTCCCCGCGCGGACGAACCGGCCGGCTCGGCTCGCCTGCAAGCGGCGGTGCGCGAGGCCCGCGACGATGCCGCTCCCTTCGCGCTCGTCGCAGCCGCGATCCTGGTCGCGCAGGCGTTGGCGGCAAAGCACGCCGGCTGGGAATCGCTGGGACGGCCGCTCTGGTGGATGTGGCTCGTCGTCGCGGTGCCGTACGTCGTGCTAGCGGCGACGCTGCTGCTAGGCCTGAACCGCCTCGTCCGTCACGACCACAGGCGCGAGATCGTCATCGGCCTCCTCACGGTCGTCTGGGCCTTCAACGTGCTCGGCGTCGTCGTCCTGGTCGCCTCGCTGGTCGCGCACTCGGCGACCCGTATCACCGGAGCTCAACTCCTCGCCAGCGGCGGCGTGGTGTGGTTCACGAACACGATCGCCTTCGGCCTCGCCTTCTGGGAGCTCGATTGCGGCGGCCCGGTGGCGCGAGCGCTCGCGACCGGGCGTCGCAAGCCGGACTTCCAGTTCCCGCAGGACGAGAACCCCCAACTCGCCCGCGACGGCTGGGCTCCGCGTCTCTGGGACTACTTCTACCTCTCGCTGACCAACGCGACGGCGTTCAGCCCGACGGACGCCATGCCGCTGACCCGAACGGCGAAAGCGTTGATGGCGGCCGAATCCATGCTCTCGCTCGTCACGGTGCTCCTGGTCGCCGCACGGGCAGTCAACATCCTCGCGTAGCGCGTCCCCCCGCGCCCCGCCTGACCGGCAGGGCAACAGCCATACTCTCGCCAGATGGGAGCGCTCTTCGTCTGGCTTTGGATCGCCGGCGGCGTCCCGGCCGCCGTCCTCGGCGAGGTTGTGCGAGCGGAGAATCCGCGAACGGCCCGCGCGGGGCGGATTGCGTTTGCGCTCCTGCTCGGGTTCGATCTGCTCCTCGCCGCTGTCGTGCTGTCGGTGGGCGCGGATGCTCCGACTGCGCATATGACGCGCAGCCTCTGGTGGTTCACGGTCGCCGTCGCCGGCGTCCCCTTGGCGCTCGTCTCCGGCCTCGCCGTCCGCCCCGGCTACGCAGGGCACCGCCTCGCACTCGCCGCCGCCACGCTTACGACTGCGGGCCTCTACGTTGCCTTCCCGCTTGCGTTCATCCCGGCCACCCACCCGCTCGGCGGACTCGGCCGCTTCGCACACGACCACCACGCGGCCGCCATCGCCGTCCTGCTGATCCCGACGCTGATCCTGCTGACAGACGAGCTCGGCCGGAAGCGGGAAGCACTACCTGACCCCGAGTCCGGCGATCCGACCGTCAACTCTCGTCGCGGTGGGCTGCCACGGCGCAATCTCATCGGCGCCGGGCTCGTTCTCCTGTTCCTCTTGTGGATGGCCGGGACGAACGGCTCCGGTCTGCTGGTTGCGCTGGGCGTCGTAGTTGCCGGCTCCGCGCTGTTCCTCTTGCGCTGGCATCGCTCTGCCATGCGAAGCGTGCGTCGGGACTTGAGACCGCCCGCGAACCCTTAGGACCCGCGCTCCCGCCACTCCAGCCGGCGCTCGAGGCTCGCCTTCACCCCCGGCCAGTCGTCGTCGATCACCGCGTACCACGCCGAGTCGCGGCGCTCGCCGCCGCGGACGAGCTGGTGCTTCCGCGCCACGCCCTCGAACGTCGCCCCCACCTTCTCGAGCGCCGGCCGCGAGCGCTCGTTCTTCGCGTCCGTCTTGAACTCGACCCGGAGGTAGCCCTCGTCCTCGAACGCGTGCCGCATGAGGAGGTACTTCGCCTCGGTGTTCGCGTCCGTCCGCCACGCCCGCGGATTGAGCCATGTGTTCCCGATCTCGACCACGCGATCCTCGGTGCGGTCGTTGAGGAAGCTCGTGTGCCCCACCAGTTCGCCGTCGAAGTAGTGGGCGAAGCCCAGATCCACCGAGTCCCAGAAGCGGCGGAACTCGTCCGGCTCGTAGCCGTTGAAGCGCATCCAGCGCCACGTGCGCGGATCCTGCGCCACGGCCCAGAGCTCGTCCTCGTGCCGGGGCACGAGCGGCTCCAGCCGGACGCGCCGTCCCTCCAGCGTTATGTGAAGCGCCAGCCGTCCGCCTCCGAGAAGGAGCGCAGGATCCGACGCGCGACGACGGCCTTGTGCACCTCGTCGGGCCCGTCGTAGACCCGTCCGCCGCGGGCCATCCGCCACATGAGCGCGAGCGGCGTGTCGTCGGTCAGGCCGAGGCCGCCGTGCACCTGGATCGCGCGGTCGACGACCTCGCCGAGCACGCGCGCCGCGAAGAACTTGACCAGCGAGATCTCGACGCGTGCCTCGTCGCCTTCGTCGATCCGCTGCGCCGCCTGCTTCGTCATCAGCCGGCACGCCTGGATGTCGGCCGCCGACTCCGCGATCCAGTTCTGGACGGTCTGCTTGTCGGCGAGCGGGCCGCCGGAAGCCTCACGCTCGAGCGCCCGCGCACACATCAGCTCGAACGCGCGCTCCATCTGCCCGAGCCAGCGCATGACGTGGTGGATGCGCCCCGGCCCCAGCCGCTTCTGCGCGATTCGGAAGCCGTCACCCGGCTCGCCGAGGGTGTTCGCGAGCGGCACGCGCACGCCCGTGAAGCGCGTCTCGCAGTGCGTCCCCCAGCCGCGGCCTTCGTGCCCCATCACCGGAATGCGCCGCACGAGCTCGTAGCCGGGCGTATCGGTCGGGACGAGGATCAGCGAGGCGCGCCGGTGCGGCTCGGCCTCGGGCTCGGTCACGACCATCACGATCCCGAACGCCGCACCGTCGGCTCCCGACGAGAACCACTTGTGCGCGTCGATCACCCACTCGTCGCCGTCGCACTCGGCGCGGCCGCGCAGGAGCGTCGGGTCGGAGCCGGCCACCTCCGGCTCGGTCATGCCGAAGAAGGAGCGCACCTCGCCCGCGACGAGCGGCCGCAGGAACCGCTCCTTCTGCTCGTCGGTGCCGTAGAGGTGGAGGATCTCCGCGTTGCCGGCGTCCGGCGCCTGGCAGCCGAAGATCAGCTGCGCGATGAAGCTGCGGCCGATCTCCTCGTTGAGGTCCGCGTACTCGAGGAAGCCGCTCCCCGAGCCGCCCGCCTCCGGCGGCAGGTGCGGTGCCCACAGGCCCGCGTCCTTCGCTTTCAGCTGCAGCTCGCGGACGAGCGCGTCCGCCGCGTCGTCCTCCGCCGTCAGCGCGCGTTCGTTCGGATAGACGTGCTCCTCCATGAACGCACGCACTTGTTCGCGCCGCTCGGTCACAGCGGCGATGATCGCAGACATGCGCGAGGCACTCGAGGCGGTACTCGGCCCGATCACGGAGCCGGTGCTGCTGCCGGGCGGGGCGTCGAAGGAGGCGTGGGCGGTCGACGCGGGCGACGAGCGGCTGCTCGTGCGCCGCGCGGGCGGCGGCGTGATCCACCGGCACACGCTCTCGCTGCGGCACGAATTTGAGGTCTTGCAGGCGGCGTACGAGCAAGAGGTGAGGGTGCCGCGCCCGGTCGCCTACATCGAGGATCTCGAGGGACGCGAGGCGTTCGTCATGGAGCGACTGGAGGGCGAGACGATCGGACGCCGGATCGTCCGGGGGCCCGTGCCCGAGCAGCTGCCCCTGCAGATGGCGGAGGAGCTCGCGAAGATCCACGCCCTGCTGCCCGAGCGGCTCCCGTTTCTCGAGGCCGCGACGGTCGAGCGGCTGGTGGAAGAGCTCGACGAGGTCGGCGAGCCGCACCCGGCGATCGAGCTCGGCCTCTGGTGGCTGCGCGAGCAACGACCGCCGCCGCGCGAGCCGGTCGTCGTCCACGGCGACTTCCGCATCGGCAACCTCGTCGTCGACGAGAGCGGCCTCGTCGGCGTCCTCGACTGGGAGTTCGCGCACCTCGACGACCCCGCGCGTGACCTCTCGTTCGCCCTCGTGCGCGCGTGGCGCTTCGGCGCCGACGACCTGCGCCTCGGCGGGATCGGCGACGCCGAGCCCTACCTCGAGCGCTACAACGAGCTGACCGGGTTCGACGTGCGGCCCGAGGAGCTCGACTACTGGGAGCTCGCCGGCAACGTCGGCTGGGCGATCGGCTGCCTCACGCAGGCGCAACGCCACCTCACAGGCCAGGAGCGGAGCGTCGAGCTCGCGATCCTCGGCCGGCTCGGCGCCGAGGTCGAGTACGAGATCTGCCATCTCCTCGAAAGGCAGGGCGTCACATGAGCGACCGCCCCACCCCCGACGAGCTGGCCGAGGCGATCGAGGAGTTCCTTGCGAACGAGATCCTCCCCACGCTCGGCGACCACCGGCTGCGCTTCCGCACGCTCGTCGCGCTGAACGCGCTCGGGATCGTGCGACGCGAGCTCGCGAGACTGCCGCCCTCCGACGACGCCGCCCAGCGCGCTCTCGCCGCGCGGATCCGCGCCGGCGAGGTCCCACCGGGCACGGTCGCGCGCGTGAAGGCCGACGTCGCCGCCCGGCTGCAGATCGACTCGCCGCGCTACCTGGAGCGGTACTAGGCTCCCGGCATGCCCGATCTGAACGGCAAGGTCGCGATCGTCACCGGCGCCGGGCGCGGCATCGGCCGCTCGCACGCGCTCGCGCTCGCCAACGCGGGAGCCAAGGTCGTGGTCAACGACCTCGGTGCGGGCGTCGCCGGCGAGGGCTCCGACGTCGGCCCGGCGGAGCAGGTCGTCGAGGAGATCCGCGCTGCCGGCGGCGATGCCAGCACCAACGGCGAGAACGTCGCCGACTTCGCGGGAGCGGAGCGGCTCGTGCAGCAGGCGATCGACGAGTTCGGCCGCCTCGACATCCTCGTCAACAACGCCGGGATCCTCCGCGACCGGATGCTCGTGAACATGACCGAGGACGAGTGGGACGCCGTGATCGCCGTCCACCTCAAGGGACACTTCGCGCCGACCCGGCACGCGGCGGCGTACTGGCGCGAGCGCTCGAAGGCCGGCGACGAGGTGCGCGGCCGCGTCGTCAACACGGCGAGCCCGTCAGGCGTCTTCGGCAACATCGGCCAGGCGAACTACGGCGCCGCGAAGGCGGGCATCGCCGGCTTCACGATCATCGCCGCGCAGGAGCTGCAGCGCTACGGCGTCACCGTCAACTGCCTCGCACCGAACGCGCGCACCCGAATGACCGAGGAGACGTTCCAGATGGACGCGCCACCCGAGGGCTTCGACCCGCTCGACCCGGCGAACGTCTCGACCGTGGTGGTCGCGCTCTGCGCCGACGAGGCGCAGGCGATCACCGGTCAGGTCTTCCACGTCTGGGGCGGAGCCGTCAACGCGCTGCGCGGCTGGAGCGCCGACGAGCTCTTTGCCGCACCGGACGGCTGGGAGCCGGACGCTCTCCTCGCCGAGCTGCTGGCGCGCTTCCCTGAGGGCGCGTCGCCGCCCGGGATGCTCGCCGGGATGCAGTCGGCCGGCGGCCGCTCGCTCCAGACGGCCGACTGAAGCCCGGGGTCAGGTCTTGCATTCACGCACCCTCCTCGCGGCGTAGGCGTCGGCTCACGGTCGAGTAGTGGCAGTGAAGGTGGGCGGCGATCTCGCGCAGGGTGTACCCGTATTGGCGGTATGCGAGAGCGACCGGTTTTTCGGAGCCCGCGAAGATCTCGGCCAGCGGTGGACGTACGGGTTGCCATTCGCGTCGGCGAATCTCTTCGACCGGCTGGAGGCGTCCGAGGGCCGTCCGTAGGAAGTCCTCGCCGGCTGCGTAGGCGCCTGCGTAGAGCGTCGGTGGCGTTGGGGCAGGGCGGCCGTCGACGAAAGCGGCCAGCCGGTCGCAAGCCGTTGCGCGATCGCGGCCGAAGTGCCGCAGGATCGAGGAGGCTGTGAGGAAGGCAGGGCCGGGAACGAGACCCAGCATCGCCGGGTAGCTGCTCCACTTCCAGGCCGCGGGCTCGGAGCACAGGCCGGCCCGGACGGGATTCCAGGCGATGTACCGCACCGCTGCCAGGAGATGCGACTCGGCATCGACGAGGATCGCTTTGTAGCGGGCCTGGAAGAGGTGGCCACAGCGCGCCCGCCGACGGTTGTATTGCTGCGTGAAGACGCCGTTCAGGTGCCGCATCCCCGCCGGAAGGTTCGGCTGTGGCGTCTCGAGCAGGAGGTGGTAGTGATTGCCGAGGAGGCAGTAGCTGTGACAGAGCCATCCGTAGCGGTCGACGACGTGGGCGAAGACGTCGAGGAAGCCTTCGTAGTCGGCGGACGCCTTGAAGACGCAGGCTCGATTGTTCCCACGCGAGGTCACGTGATAGAAGGCACCGGGAAAGAGGACGCGGAGCGGCCGTGCCACGAGCCGAGGCTAGGTGTCGAGCCGTCAACGAGACTTCGCAACATCCCGGCGTGTGCGTGAATGCAAGACCTGACCCCGGTCTGGCGGTCCTGGATGGTCTAGGCTCGGCGCCGTGGCAAGGGGGCTTCTCGCGCTCGAGCACACCCGGCTTCGCTTCGGCGGGATCGTCGCGCTCGACGACGTCTCGCTCGAGGTCGCCGAGGGCTCGATCGCCGGCCTGATCGGGCCGAACGGCGCCGGCAAGACGACGGCCTTCAACGCGATCACGCGCCTCTACCGGCTCGACTCGGGCGACATCCTCTTCGACGGCCGCTCGCTGCGCCGCGTGCGGCCGAGCCGCGTGATCAAGCTCGGGATCGCGCGCACCTTCCAGAACCTCGAGCTGTTCCAGAACATGACCGTGCTCGAGAACGTGCTCGTCGGCGCGCACCCCGCGACGCGGCTGCAGCGCGAGCGCGAGCAGCGCCGTCACGCGCTCGAGACGCTGGCCGACGTCGGGATCGCCGACCACGCGGAACGGCCCGCGTCCGGCCTCCCCTACGGGACACTGAAACGCGTCGAGCTCGCGCGCGCGCTCGCCAGCAGGCCGCGGCTGCTGCTCCTCGACGAGCCCGCCGGCGGCCTCAACCACGAGGAAGTGGACGAGCTCGTCGGCCTGATCCGCCGGCTGCGCGAGGAGCGCGAGCTGACGATCCTGCTCGTCGAGCACCACATGCGGCTCGTGATGGAGATCTGCGAGCACGTGCACGTCCTCGACTTCGGACGCACGATCGCCGCCGGCCCGCCCGCCGACGTGCAGCGCGACCCCGCGGTGATCCAGGCGTACCTCGGCGGAGAGCTCGCGGCATGACCGCCCTGCTCGAGCTCGAGGACGTCGAGGCGCGCTACGGCCCCGTCCACGTGCTGCACGGGATCTCACTCGCGGTCGCCGAGGGCTCGGTCGTCGCGGTGCTCGGCCCGAACGGCGCGGGCAAGACGACGACGCTCCGCGCGGTCTCGGGCACGGTGCGGCGCTCGGGCACGATCCGCTTCGCCGGGCGCACGCTCAAGCGCGTCGGCCCCGACGGCGTCGCGCGCCTCGGGATCGCGCACGTGCCCGAGGGCCGCGGCACGTTCTCGGAGCTGACCGTCTGGGAGAACCTCCGCCTCGGCGCCTACACGCGTCGCGGCTCGATCAAGCCCGAGCTCGAGCGCGTCTTCTCCTACTTCCCCTGGCTCTCGGAGCGGCGCCGGCAGCAGGCCGGGACGCTGAGCGGCGGCGAACAGCAGATGCTCGCGCTCGCTCGCGCGTTCGTGCTCCGGCCAAAGCTCCTGCTCCTCGACGAGCCGTCGCTCGGGCTCGCGCCCGTCCTCGTCGCGGAGCTGTTCCGGATCGTCCGCGAGCTGAACGAGAAGGAAGGGCTCACCGTCCTCGTCGTCGAGCAGAACGCGCACCTCGCGCTGCAGGCAGCCGACGCCGGCTACGTGCTCGAGGCCGGCCGCGTCGTGCTCGCCGGCACGAGCGACGAGCTCCGCTCCGACGACGCCGTCCGGCGCAGCTACCTCGGCTACTGATGGACGCCGCCGCGACCTCTCGGCTCGACGGGCTCCGCAGCAGCCGGCTCGACGCGGGCACCGTGACCGTCGTGGCGCTCCTCCTCGGCGCCGCGATCTTCCTGGTCGCCGGCTGCCTGCAGAGCACGAACTTCGCGCAGCTGACCGTCCAGGGAGTGGCGCTCGGCTCGGTCTACGGCAGCCTCGCTCTCGCGCTCGTCCTCGTCTACCGCGCGACGCACGTCATCAACTTCGCGCAGGGGGAGCTCGCGATGCTGACGACCTACATCGCGTACGAGCTCGTGCACAGAGGCCTTTCGTACTGGATCGCCTTCGCCGCGACGCTCGCCATCTCCTTCGTGCTCGGCACGGTGCTCCAGGTCACCCTGATCCGGCCGGTGCAGCACCGCTCGGTGATCGCGACCGTCATCGTCACCGTCGGTCTCTTCATCCTGATCGACGGCGTCGTCAACTGGATCTGGGGCGGCGAGTTCAAGTCCCTGCCCTCCCCGTTCGGCACCGCCTCGTACGAGGTCGGCGGCGTCGCGATCCCGCATCTCTACGTCGGGATCGTCGCAGTCGTCTTCGCCTCCGCCGTGCTCGTCTGGGCGCTGTTCCGCTTCACGAAGCTCGGCCTCGGGATGCGGGCGGCCGCGCTCCGGCCGGCGGCCGCGGCCCTCGTCGGCGTCCGCGTCGACGCGATGCTCGCGATCGGCTGGGGGCTCGCCGCCGTGCTCGGCGCGGTAGCCGGACTGATGGCCGAGCCGACTCAGATCTTCCTCTCGCCGACCTTCATGCAACCGATCCTCGTCTACGCCTTCGCCGCCGCCGTCCTCGGCGGCCTCGAGAGCCCGGCAGGCGCATTGGTCGGCGGCGTCCTGATCGGCGTTGCGACGACCCTGATCATCGGGTACGTGCCGCAGATCAGCTCCGAGATGGAGCTTCCGTTCACGTTCGCCGTCCTGCTCGTAATCCTGCTGGTGAAGCCCACCGGGTTGTTCGGGCGCCGGGAGGTGCGGCGAGTGTGAGAAGGGAGATCCCCGCACTCGGCCCGCTCCTCGTCGCCGCGGCGGTGCTCGCGTACCTCCCGTTCGTCCTGAGCGACTACCACATCTATCTCGTGGCCCAGGTCGGGGTTTTCTTCATCGCGGTGCTCGGTCTCAACATCCTCACCGGCTACACGGGCCAGATCTCGATCGGGCACGGCGCGTTCATGATGATCGGCGGCTACACGACGGCCATCATGTCGCGCGACCACGGCACGAACCTCGTGGTGACGATGCTGCTGGCGTTCGCGATCTGCTTCGTCGTCGGCCTGCTCGTCGGCCTGCCGGCGCTCCGGCTCTCGGGTGTCTACCTCGCGCTGGTCACCTTCGCCCTCGCGGTCTCCCTCCCGTATCTGCCGCTGCAGTACTCGACCTTCCTCGGCGGCAGCGGCGGCGTCAACGTCGCGCCGACGGAGATCCCCAGCAACCTCTGGGTCTACGCCGCCGCCTGGACGTGCTCGGCGATCCTCTTCGTGCTCGCGTGGCTGATCCTGCGCGGCCGGGTGGGGCGCGCCTTCCGCGCGGTGCGCGACAGCGAGATCGCCGCCGTCGCGTCCGGAGTCGAGCTGCCCGTCTACAAGACGCTCGCCTTCGGGATCTCGGCCGCCTTCGCCGGAGTGGCCGGTTCGCTGTTCGTGCTCGCGGCGAACGGATTCGCCCAGCCGAGCGAGTTCGACATCTTCCTCTCGCTGCAGATCCTCGTCGGCGCGGCGGTGGCCGGGCTCGGCTCGCTCTGGGGAATCCTGATCGGCGCTGCGTTCGTGGGGCTCCTGCCGCAGGTCTCGACGAGCGTCCCGCTGATCGGCGCGGAGCACGGCCGCGACGTCGTGTTCGGGGCCGCGGTGATCCTGATCATGCTCCTGCTCCCCGACGGTTTCGCGGGGCTGCTGGCGCGGCTGAGGCCGCGAGCTTCGTCGGCGGCAAAGCCGACGGCGCCCAAGGCTTGAACCGCGGTTCAATCTCCATCAAACTGCCCCAAGAATCGTCTCACCAGGAGACAATCGAAATCGGAGGGGCATCCATGCCTTTTAACCGTACGAAGCTCGCCGCAGTGCTGGTCGGGCTTCTCGCCACAGCCGCGGCAGCGGGCACGGCTGCCGCCTCGCATCGCAGCAGCACACCCGGAGTCACGAGCAAGCAGATCACGATCGGCGGCACGTTCCCGTACACCGGGCCGGCGTCGCTGTACAAGACGATCCCGTCGGCCGAGCAGGCCTTCTTCGCCTACGTCAACGCGAAGTACCACGGGGTCTACCACCGCAAGATCAAGGACATCACACTCGACGACGGCTACAACCCGGCCCAGACCGTGCCGGACGTGAAGCAGCTCGTCGAGCAGGATCACGTGTTCGCGATCGTCGGCAGCCTCGGCACCGCGCCAGGCCTGTCGACGTGGGGCTACCTCAACCAGCACAAGGTGCCGCAGGTGCTGCTCGCCACCGGCGACGCGTACTGGGGCAACTGCGTCCACCACGCCTGCCAGGGCACGACGAAGCCGTGGACGATGGGCTGGCAGCCCGACTACCCGGGCGAGGCCAAGCTCTACGCCAAGTACATCCTCGCGCACAAGAAGAACGCCAAGATCGGCGTCCTGTACCAGAACGACGCCTTCGGCAAGAACTACCTCGCCGGGCTGAAGCACGGGCTCGGTTCGCACGCCGGCGAAATCGTCGACGCCGAGTCGTACAGCGTCACCGACTCGGGGGCGGTGGTGGGCGCACACGTCGGGCAGATCGCCCAGCACGGCGCCGACGTGCTCGTCATCTTCGCCACCCCGAGCGCCGCGATCGCCGCGCTGGCCACGGTCGGGCAGGTCCCGAACTGGCATCCCCTGACGATCAACAGCAACGTCTCGGCGAACCGGATCTTCATGCAGATCGCGGGCAACACGTACGGCGCGCCCCTGAACGGGGTCGTCTCGACGACCTACACCGCGAGCCAGACGGCTCAGCCGAACCTGCCGGGGATGAAGCTCGCGAAGAAGATCATCCATACGTACGCACCGGCGCTCGACAGTCAGTTCGCGGCGGGCGACGGGAACCTCGTCTACGGCCTCGCCGTGGGCTGGACGTTCTGGGACGCCCTCAAGCACGCGGGCAAGAATCCGACCCGGACGAGCCTGATGCACGCACTCCGCAACATGGACGAGAAGAACAATCCGTTCATCTATCCGGGAATGGTGGTCAAGACGTCCAAGAAGCGCACCTTCCCGATGGAGCAGCTGCACTTCATGAAGTGGGCCGGCGGCAACTCCGGCGACTGGAAGCCGTTCGGCAAGGTGCTGAACAGCGGGCACTGAGCCGCTGCCGAGCGTGATCTTCGAGGGGGAGCTTCGGCTCCCCCTCGTCGTCTCTAGACGAGCCCGGCCGGATCGGTGACCGGTGCGCGGCAGGCGAAACGCTCGCAGACGTAGACCGCGGGCCTCCCCTCGACGAACGTCTTGCCCTCGAGCAGCGGGACGTTCTCAGCCGGGCCGAAGGCGACGACGGCGTTCGGGTCGAAGCCGCGCAGCGCTGCGCGGGCGACGTCCGACCCCGGGCCGCCGACGATCGCGAGCTCGCGGGGCGGCGACAGCTGGAGGTCGAGCGTGCACAGCGCCCAACCGAACGCGCTCGGCGCCCGCGGGAGCAGGTCGCGGACGAGGCGGAGAGCGCCGACCGCCGTCCGCTCGAGCTCGTCGTCACCCCAGATCCGCGCGAGCCGCAGGAGCACGAACGCGAGCATCGAGCTGCCGGCGGGCGTCGGGTTGTCGTCGAACGCCTTCTGCCGCGCGACGAGCTGCTCGCCGCCGGCCGGCGCAAGGAAGAAGCCGCCCCGCTCCGGGTCGCCGCAGAGCTCGACCGCGGCGAGTGCGAGCCGCCGCGACTCTCGTAGCCAGCGCGGGTCGCCCGTCGCAACGTGCAGCTCGTAGAGCCCGTGCGCAACGTTCGCGTAGTCCTCGAGGTAGGCGGGATATTTCGCGCGACCGTCGCGCAGCGTCCGCCACAGCGGATCGGCGCACAGGAGCGCGCCGAGCTCGCAGGCTGCGCCGAGGAGGTCTGCCCGCTCGAGCCTCCGTGCTCCCTCCGCGAGCGCCGCCAGCGCGAGCCCGTTCC
Source organism: uncultured Actinomycetes bacterium (assembly GCA_963796555.1). GTDB lineage: Bacteria > Actinomycetota > Thermoleophilia > Gaiellales > Gaiellaceae > Palsa-739. The sequence continues at coordinate 12,620 of CAWCLZ010000009.1, forward strand.
AGGCCGCGATGACCTTGTCGTCGAGGCCCGGCTGCGGCCGGCGGTCGCGGATCTCGAGCAGCCGCGCCCGCGTCTCGTCGTCGAGCTCACCGCGGAGGATCGAGCGGCCGTGCTCGAACGGCTCGAGCAGCTCTGGCGGCGCCCCCTCGTCGGCGGTCCAGGTGTACGTGAGCCCCTCGACGCCGTCGGTGTCCGCATCCTGCGAGGAGGCGAAGCCGCCGCTCTCGAGGCGCAGCTCGCGCACGAGGTAGTCGAGCGTCTGCTCGGCGACGACGCGGTACCGCTCCTCGCCGGTGAGCAGCCACGCGTGGAGGTACGGCGGGACGAGGAGCGCGTTGTCGTAGAGCATCTTCTCGAAGTGCGGCACGAGCCACCGCGCGTCGACGGAGTAGCGGTGGAAGCCGCCGCCGACGAGGTCGTACATCCCGCCGGCCGCCATCCCGTCGAGCGTGAGCCGCACCGGCTCGAGCGCGCCACGCCGGAGGAGGAACTCGAGCACCGACGCGGGCGGGAACTTCGGGGCATGGCCGAAGCCGCCCCAGTGCGGATCGACCTGCGAGAGCAGGCCGTGCTCGGCCTCGGCGAGCAGCGCCTCCGTCAGCGGCTCGCTCGACGGCTCGGTCTCGGCCGAGCGCCGCACCGCCCCCACCAGCTGCTCGGCCTGCGCGGCGACGTCCTCCGGCCGCTCCCGGTACGCGTCCGCGACCGCGCGCAGCACCTGCCGGAATGCGGGCAGCCCGTGCCGCGGCTCGGGCGGGAAGTACGTGCCGCCGAAGAACGGCTCGCCGTCGGGCGTGAGGAAGACGGTGAGCGGCCAGCCGCCCTGGCCCGTCAGCGCGACCACGGCATCCATGTAGACGGCGTCGACGTCCGGCCGCTCCTCGCGGTCGACCTTGACGTTGACGAAGAGCTCGTTCATCACGGCCGCAGTGCCCTCGTCCGCGAACGACTCGTGCTCCATCACGTGGCACCAGTGGCAGGCGGAGTAGCCGATCGAGACGAGCAGCGGCTTGCCGTCCGCCCTGGCCTTCGAGAGCGCCTCTTCCCCCCACGGCCGCCAGTCGACCGGGTTGGCGGCGTGCTGGAGGAGGTAGGGGCTCGTCTCCTGCGAGAGCCGGTTCATCGGGGTAGCGTAGGCGTCGATGAGCACCCTGCCCGGCGGCACCGTCACCTTCGTCTTCACCGACATCGAGGGCTCGACGCAGCTGCTGCAAGAGTTCGGCGACGAGGCGTACGGCCGGGTCTCGGGCGACCATCGCCGCCTCGTCCGCGAGACGTTCGGAGCTCGGGGCGGCACGGAGATCGACACCCAGGGCGACGCGTTCTTCTTCTCGTTCCCGCGGGCGCGGGACGCGGTCGCTGCCGCCGTCGACGCCCAGCGCGCGCTCCGCGACCACGAGTGGCTTGACGGATGCGAGGTTCGCGTGCGGATGGGCGTGCACACGGGCGAGCCGCACGTGGGCGAGGAGGGCTACCTCGGCCTCGACGTGGTGCGCGCCGCGCGCATCTCCGCCGCGGGCCACGGTGGCCAGATCCTGATCTCCGAGACGACGCGCGCCCTGCTCGGCAACCAGCTACCGGAGGGCGTCGCCGTGCACGACCTCGGCCAGCAGCACCTCAAGGACGTCCAGCACGAGCACATCTACGAGCTGACGATCGACGGCCGGTCGCTGGCCGGCAAGCCGTTGAAGACCGAGCAGCCGAAGTCGGCCCAGGAGGACATGGGAGACCGGATGGCGGAGCGCATCGGGGCCATGGTCGAGGGTCGGCTCGAATCCGCCTTCGAGAACCTCTTCAAGAAGGATCAGCGCGAGTAGCCGACGAGCGTCGCGTGGCGCCGGAAGCCGATCGACTCGTAGAGCGCACACGCGGGTTCGGTGGCGCAGCCGACGACGGCCTGTCGTATGCCCTCCTCGTGGAGACGCCTGAGTGCGAAGGTGCAGACGGCAGCCCCCAGGCCGCGCCGCCGGAACTCCTCACGTGTGCCGACAGGCTCGAACAGGGCGACACGGTTCTCGTCGTCCGGCCAGGCAAGGACGTAGGCCGCGAAACGGCCGTCCGGTGCCTCGACGAGGCAGTCGAGGGAGGCACGGTACGGCCACGCTGCCATGACGTTCGCGTAGCTCGACTCGGTCACGCGGGACGGTGCCCAGACATCGCGGTGGACGGCGACCCGCTCCCCGAGATCGCCCGGCTCGACGGTGCGACAGCGGAAACCTTCGGGCAGCGTTGCCTGCGCCGGCGGCTCGGCGAGATCGCGCGCGTTCAGGTGGATCATCCATTCGGGGTGGCTGAAACCGCGCGCGTCGAGGGCGGTCCGCACCTCGGCATCGTCCTCGCGGCAGACGGCGATCCTGGCGCGGGGCTCGTCGAGGATCTCGTCCAGCAGGTCCAGCCGCTCGCGAGAGACATCGAACTCGAGCCATCCCTTCGCACTCTTCAGCCACGACCAGGCGACGGTCCGGCCGCCGTCCTGCCAGACCCGGATCGTCCACTCGTCCTCGCGCCCCTCGTGCTGCCGCAGTCCCCAGGTGATGTCGCCGACGTGCCACGGCGCGCGCACGCCGAGCTCGCGCCGCTGCTCGAGGGCGAGGTCGTGCATCGCTGCGATGATCTCCGGCGTGAGTCGCACGTTCGAGGAGTTGGAGGTCGGGGCCGTCTACCTGAGCCGCTTCGGGCGCACCGTACTGGAGGCCGACAACACATGGCTCACGCTGCTGACGCTGAACACCAACCCGATTCACTTCGACGCCGAGTACGCGGCGACGACCGAGTGGGGACGGCCGCTCGTGGACTCGACGTTCACGCTCGCGCTCGTCACCGGACTGTCGGTCGCCGACGTGTCCGAGCGCGGTGTGAACCTCGGCTGGAAGGAGGTGCGGCTGCCGGCGCCGGTCTTCGCCGGCGACACGATCCGCGCCGAGACGGAGGTGCTCGCGAAGCGCGAGTCGAAGTCACGGCCCGGCTTCGGCATCGTCACCGTCCGCACGCGCGGCCTCAACCAGCGCGACGAAGTCGTGATCGAGTTCGAGCGCTCGATCATGCTGCCGCTGTGATCGAGACCGAGCGGCTGCTACTTCGCCGACCGACCGAGGCGGACGTCGAGTCTCCGCCGTCGTGGCTCTCCGATCCCGACGTGATGGACTGGCTCGGCGGAGTCGAGCCGCCGGCGGAGGTCGTGCGGCTGTGGCTCGACCAGTGGCAACAGTTCCCGAGCGGGAAGTTCCTCGTCCAGCGACGGAGCGACGAAGCCCTCATCGGGCGGGTCGGCGCCAACTACTACGACGTCTCGACGTGGCGGCGGTCCGCAGACGGCGAGCCCGAGCTCGGCTGGGCGCTCGCGCGCGAGCACTGGGGACACGGCTACGCCACCGAGGCGGCCCTTGCCGTCCGCGAGTGGCTGCAGGCGCCGCGCGTCATCTCGCTGATCACGGCGGAGAACGTCCGCTCGCAGCGGGTCGCGGAGCGGCTCGGCGCGCGGCCCGCACAGACCGTCGAGCTACCCGGCCATGGACCGCACCTGGTGTGGGTGCACCCGTGATCGAGACGGAGCGACTCCTGCTGCGGAAGCCGCGCGCCGAGGACGCGCCCGGGCTCCTCGAGGCATTCGCCGACCCGGAGGCGATGCGCTACATCGGCGACGGCTCCACGACCGATCTCGCGGGGAGCGAGGAGGCGATCCGCCGCTGGCACGAGCGCTGGGACACGTGGGGCGTGGGCATGTTCGTGGTCGAGCGCGTGGAGGACGCGCCGGTCCTCGGCCGGGCGGGCTTCCTGCGTTGGGATCCCGAGAGGTGGGAGATCGGTGGCTCGGAGACGGAGCTCGGCTGGGGTCTCGCGCGCGAGCACTGGGGCAGCGGGTATGCGACGGAGGCCGCGCGGGCGCTGCGGGACTGGGCGTTCGACAGCCGAGGCCTGACCCGGCTCATCTCGCTGATCCAGGAGGGAAACGTGCGGTCTTTCTGCGTTGCGGAGAGGCTCGGCGAGCGGTACGAACGGGACGTGGAGGTTCGCGGCAAACCCACCAGGCTCTACTCCCTCGAGCGATGACCGAGCTGCGGCCACTCTCCGGCACGAGCGTCGTCGACGTCACATCCTCCCTCGCGGGGCCAACCGCGACGCAGTTGCTCGCCGCGCTCGGCGCCGACGTCGTCAAGGTGGAGCCGCTCGCCGGCGACCACGCCCGCGCCTGGGGGCCGCCCTTCCTCGAGGGAGAGGGCGCGATGTTCCTCGCCTCGAACGCAGGCAAGCGCTCGCTGGCGGTCGACCTCGGAGACGCCCGCGGCCGCGGGCGCGAGATCGTGCTCCGCCTGGCCGACCGCGCCGACGTGTTCGTCCAGAGCCTGCGGCCGGGAGCGGCGGAGCGGCACGGCCTCGGCGCCGACGAGCTCCGATCGCGCAACCCGCTGCTCGTCTACTGCTCGATCGGCGCGTTCGGCGCGCGCGGCCCGCTCAGCGGCCAGCCGGGCTACGACCCTCTGCTGCAGGCCGCCTCCGGGATCATGAGCGTCACCGGCGAGGACGACCGGCCGCCGGTGCGCGTGGGCGTGTCGCTGATCGACCTCGGCACCGGCGTCTGGGCGGCGCTCGGTGTGCTCGCCGCGCTGTACGAGCGCGAGCGCAGCGGCGCCGGCCGCACGCTCGAGGTCTCGCTCTACGAGACCGCTCTCTCCCAGCTCTCGTACCAGCTCGTCGGCTACCTCGGCACCGGCGTCGTGCCGGGCCGTGAGGGGAGTGCGTTCTCGCAGATCGCGCCGTACCAGGTCTTCCCCACGCGCGACGGCGAGCTGATGATCGTCGCCGGGAACGACAAGCTCTTCGCAGCGCTCTGCAACGTCCTCGGCGTGCCCGAGTTGACCGGCGACGCGCGGTTCCGCGCGAACCCCGACCGCGTCGCGAACCGGCCTGCTCTGCTCACCCTGCTCGAGGAACGCACGAGGGAGCGGGAGTCGGCCGAGCTGCTCGAGGCTCTCGTCGCCGCGGGCGTGCCCGTGTCGCCGGTGCACGACGTCGGCGAGGCGGCGCACCATCCCCAGACGGAGGCGCTCGGGATCCTGCAGTCGCTCGGCGACTTCGTCACGGTCGCGGCGCCGCTGTCGGCCGACGGCGAACGCGTACGCCATGCGGCGCCGCCGCCGGCGCTCGGTGCGCACACCGGCGAGATCCTCCGCGAACTCGGCTACGTGGACGACGAGATCGCCGGGCTCACCTCCGCGGGCGTCATTCGCTGCGGCTGACGGACATGCCGATCCCGCTACGGACGAAGCTTCTCTACGGGACGAGCAGAGTCGGCAGCGAAGCACTCGGCAAAAGCAGCGGGCTGTGGCTCCTCTACTACTACGCGCCGCCGAGCGACGCGCACCTGCCGACGCTCCTGCCGTCGCTCGCCGTCGGGGTGCTGCTCCTCGTCGGCGGCGTCGTCGCCGCTCTCGACGACGCGATCGTCGGGTACTTCAGCGACCGCACGCGCTCGCGCTTCGGACGCCGCATCCCGTACATCGTCCTCGGCGCCCCACTCTGGTCGATCTTCTTCGTGCTCCTGTTCACGCCGCCCCCCGACGCGGGAAACGCAACAACGGCCGTCTACCTCCTGCTCGCCTTCGAGGCGGTCTCCCTGTTCGGCTCGGTCGTGGTCACCCCCTACGAGGCGCTGCTGCCGGAGATGGCGTCCACGAGCGGAGAGCGGGTCGGCCTCGAGGCGATCAAGGTCTATCTGGGGGTCGGCGGGACGGTGATCGGGCTGGTCGTCAGCACCGTGCTGGTGCATGAGGTCGGATTCAGGACGATGGCGGTCGCGATTGCGGCGCTCGCGCTCGTTTGCCAGTACGTGGCGATCGGCGGGGTCTGGGAGCGGGCCAAACGGTCGCAGGTGCCGGCCGAGATCGGCTTCCGCGCTGCGCTGAGGGCAACGTTCCGGAACAGGGCGTTCCGGGTGCTCCTGCCGACCGTGGTCCTGTTCGCGCTCGCCTTCCAGCTCCTGCAGACGGACATCCCCTTCTACGTTCATGCGGTCGTCGGCAAGCACAGCTGGGTCGGAGCGACTCTCCTGCTCGTGGTCGCGATCGGCGCGGCCGTGGTGTGCGTGCCGCTGTTCGCCGGTCTCGGCCGCAGGACCTCCAAGCGGCACGCCTACCGCATCTCGATGCTCACTGCAGCCGCAACCTTTCCGCTCCTTGGAGTCGCCGGGCTCCTGCCCGGCATTCCGGCGACGGTGCAGCTCCTCGTCGTGGCGGCGCTCGTCGGCGCACCGATCGGGGCGCACTTCCTCTTCCCAGTGCCGCTCACCGCGGACGTGATCGACGACGACAGCGCAACGACGCACCTACGCCGCGAGGCGACGTATCTCGGCGCCTCCAGCTTCGTGCAACGAGCTGCCCTCGCGCTCGCGCCTCTTCTTGTGGTGCTGCTGCGCCTCCTCGGCGACACGCGGGGCCACGCGCTCGGCGTCCGGCTCGTGGGGCCGTTCGCCGGCGTGATCCTCGTCGCCGCCTACTTGCTCTTCCGACCCTACGACCTTCCGGACGAAGTGCCCGGGCGCGTGCCGCCGGAATCGGTGATCGTCGGCGGCCAGCTCCCGGCGCGGTAGACGTAGCCCTCGAGCTGGCGGCCGAGCACCTCCTCCAACCAGCGCGAGACACCGACGAGCGCGTCGAGGTCGATCCCGGTCTCGACACCCTCGCCCTCGAGCAGGTAGACGAGATCCTCCGTTGCCACGTTGCCGGTCGCGCGGGGCGAGAACGGACACCCGCCGAGGCCGCCGACGGAGGCGTCGAGCAGGCGCGCCCCCGCGTCGAGGGCGGCGAGGCAGTTCGCGTAGCCCGTGTTGCGTGTGTTGTGACCGTGGAAGCCGGCCGCGCCCGCGCGTTCAACGAGCGCGCGCACAGCGGACGGCGTGGCGACTCCGATCGTGTCGGCGAGGACGACTTCCGCGCGGCCGGTGAACCGAGCTGTCAGCTCGGCGACGACCCCGGGATCGACGCGCCCCTCGAACGGACAGCCGAACGAGCACGAGATCGTGACCGTCGCCGGCGTCTCGCCGGCCGCGCCGAGGATCGCGTCGACGCGCTCGACCGCCTCCGCCAGCGTCGCGTTCCCGTTGCGCAGGTTGAAGGCCTCGGTCGCCGCGAGCGTGACGTTGACGCGGTCGAGGCCGGCGGCGGCAAAACGCTCCCAGCCGCGCTCGTTGAGGACGAGGCCCGAGAGCTCGACGCCTTCGCGCCGGTGCACCCGTTCGAGCACGTCCTCCGCTCCGGCCATCTGCGGCACGCGGTCGGCGCGGACGAAGCTCACGGCCTCGATGCGGCGGAGCCCGGCCGCGGCGAGCCGGTCGACGAGCTCGGCGCGAGTCGCGGGCGGCAGCGCCTCCGGCTCGTTCTGGAGGCCGTCCCGCGGCCCGACGTCGCAGAGGAGGACTTGCATCGGCCGAGCGTACTCCTGCCGTTAACGGGTGCCGAGCTCCAGGCCGAGCAGCCGCGGCAGCGCGGCTCCCGCTCTCGCGGCCAGCGGCGGACGGCGTCCCTCCTCCTCGGCCGTTTCGCAGGCCATGATCGCCCAGCGGACGAGGCCTCCGCCCACGCGCCGCAGCGGCTCCGGCGGCAGGCGCGGCACGTCGCGCGCGGCGAGCGGCGACCGCGTCCACTCGTCCTCGGCTCCGAGCGCGAGCGACGCGAGGATCCGGCCGCCCAGCCAGGCCGGGCCGACCCCGTGGCCGGAGTAGCCGGCGCCGTAGTGGATTCGCGTTCCGGGCTTCGTGCGGAAGAACGGCAGATGGTCGGCCGACACGTCGATCGGCCCGCCCCACGCCCGCTCGACACGAACGCCGGCCAGTCCGGGCAGCAGACGCCGCAGGCCGGCCTCCGCGCGCTCGGCCGTCGGCTGGTCGCCCGAGAAGCGCTCGTCGATGCGGCCGCCGAAGCCGATCGGCCCGGAGCCGCTTCCCATGAGCACGCGTCCGTCGTTCGTGGCGCGGAAGTAGTGGAGGAACATCCGCCCGTCGACAATCGCCTCGCCGCCCGTCCAGCCGATCTCGGCAAGGAGCTCGGGCGCAGGCTCCGTGAGCACGACGTAGGAACCGAAGTTCGTGAGGTTGCGCGAGGCGGGCACCCAGCCGGTGAGGGCCGCGTTCGTCGCCAGCACGACCTCCGGCGCGCGGAGCGTCCCGCCCGGCGTCGCGAGCTCGTTCGGCGAGCCGGCGCGCACGGCCGTCACCGGCGTCTCTTCGTGCAACGTGACGCCGGAGTCGAGCACCGCGCGCCGCAGCCCTCGCACGAGCAGGCCGGGATGGACGGTCGCGCACTCGGGATAGAAGACGCCGTGGCGGAAGACCGGCGAGGAGACACGCCGCGCGACCTCGTCCGGCGTCAGCGCGACCGCCTGATCCGCCCGACCGACGCCCGCCGCGGTCGCCGCCGCCTTCTCGACCGAGCCGTCCTGCGCCGGCGCGGACGACACCTCGAGCATCCCGGCCTCGCGCAGCCAGACGTCCTCCCCGCGACCCTCGGCCCACGCCCGGATCCCGGGAATGATCCGCTCGCCGGCCACCGCGAGCTCAAGTGCCCGTTCCTCGCCGAGCACCGGGAGCACCGACGCGAGCGACGCCCAGTAGCCGTGGACGAAGCCGCCGTTGCGCCCGCTCGGCCCGTGCCCGCAGATCTCCGCCTCGAGGAGCGCGACGCGCAGCTCGGGCGCCTGCTCGCGCAGCGCGAGCGCGGTCCACAACCCGGTGTAGCCGCCGCCGACGATCGCCACGTCTGCCGTCGCGTCGCCGGCCAGAGCGGGCGCTGACGGCGGATCGCCCTCCGCCGCCAGCGCCTGCTCGAGCCACCAGGACGGCAGCCGCGGCTCGACCGTCAAATGAGCCCCGGCGGGGCCACCTCCGTCTTACGGCGGAAGTACGGGCGAAGCTTGGCAGCTGTGATGAGCATCAGCGGTATCCCGAGCAGCAACGACCCCACGCCGATCAGAATGATCACCTGGATGCCGAGCACGGAACCTGAATAGCTGGAGCCGGCCTCGCTGTAGTCGTGGAACGCCTTCGCAAAGATGGCGAACATGAGCCCCCCGCCGATGAGCGGCACCACTCCGGCAAGCACGAAGCCCTTCACGCTATTGAGCAGCTCCTTCCGGAAGTACCAGCCGCACGCGAGGCCGGTGAACCCGTAGTAGAAGCAGACCGAGAAGCCGAGCGCGGTGATCGAGTCACCGAGCACGTCCTGGTTCGAGTTGAACGCGAGGAGCAAGGCGGTCCAGATGCACGAAAGCACTCCCATCCCGATCGTGGAGACGGTCGGGGTCAGATAGCGCGGATGGATCTTCCCGAAGATCTCCGGAATGGCACCCCACTTCGCCATCGAGAGCGTCGTTCTCGCTGTGGGCAGGATCGTCGTCTGCGTCGACGCGGACGCCGAGGTGAGGACGGCGATGATCAGCAGCTTGTACCACGGCGAACCGAAGACGCCTTGCCCGAGCGGTTTGAGCACATCGGCCTGGTTGGCCGGAGCGCCGAGGAACTTCGGGCCGGCAAACGCCTGGGCCGCGGTGGTGACGACGAGATAGATCAGCACGAGGAGAAGCGTCGAGAGCACGGCCGCCTTGCCCGGACCTTCTGCCGAGTCGCGGGACTCCTCGTTCACCGCAACGCCCGAATCCCAGCCCCAGTAGATGAAGATGCCGAGGAGGATGCCGTCGGCCAGCGCGCTGAAGGACATGTCGAGCGGGTTGAACCACGACCAGCTCACGTGCATCGAGCCCGGCAACGCCGTCCCGTTGTACGTCTTCACGAAAGCCACGATCGAGAACGCCGCGAGGATCACGATCTCGGCGCTGAGCAGGAAGACCTGGGTCTCGGCCGAGAGCTCGATCCCCCGGTAGCAGATCCAGGTCATCAGCGCGATCCAGACGATCGCACCGACGATGATCCATGCGGTCGAGTTGTAGCCGCCGTTCCAGTTGAACAGGAGGTACGTGTACTGCGCGGCGATGACCGAGAGCGAGGCCATCACGATCACGTCGGCGACGAAGATGGCCCAGCCGTTCATCCAGCCGACCCAGGGGCCGAAGGCGCGCGACGTCCACGCGAAGGTCGTGCCGGCGTCGGGGTCGGCCTTGTTCAGGTAGCGGTAGCCGAGCGAGACGAACAGGATGGGAATGAACGCGACGAGCAGGACCGCCGGCGAGTGCACGCCGACTCCCTTGACCGCGACGATGAAGCCGAGCGTGGCTGCGAGCGAGTAGGCAGGCGCCGTCGAGGCGACGCCGATGACCAGGTTCGACATGAAGCCGAGCGCATCGGCCTTCAGGCCCTTATCCCCTGTCGCGATGTGCCCCTCAGTGAGCGTGGGCGCTTGAGCCTCGGATGTCACGGCGTGCAGTCTCTCATCTCAAACCTGTTTCGCGCGGTGATTCTGCACGAAGACGTTGATGAGCATCATCGTGACGGCGATGCCGAAGATCGCCGTCCCGATCACGTTGATCTGCGGCGGCGTCGCGACACGCGCCGCGCCCCAGACGAAGATCGGGAACGTCGTCCTCGTTCCCGCGACGAAGTACGTCACGACGAAGTCGTCGACCGAGATCGCGAAGCAGAGGAGCAGCGAGGCGAGGATCGCGGGTGCGATCAGCGGCAGCGTCACCTTCCGAAACGTCGTCCATTCGTTCGCGCCGAGATCCATCGCCGCCTCCTCGAGATGGCGGTCGAAGCCGATCAGCCGTGCCTTGACGGTGACGACTGCGAAGCTGACGCAGAACATCACGTGCGCGATCAGGATCGTCCAGAAGCCCAGCTGGAAGACCGAACTGAAGCTGAGGAACATCGTCAGGAGAGAGGCGCCGAGGACGATCTCCGGCGTCGCGAGCGGCAGGAAGATGACGAGGTTCGTCGTTCCCCGCCCGCGAAAGGCGTAGCGCACGAGAGCGAGGGCGATGAGCGTGCCGAGACCGGTCGCGACCAGGCTGGCGATCAGCGCGATCTCGAGCGAGAGCTCGAGCGCGCCCTGGATGCCGGGGATGGCGTTCCAGTGGGTCCAGTTGCCGATCGTGAAGTGCTCCCAGGTGTAGTTGAAACGCCCCTTCGGATGGTTGAACGAGAACAGGATCACGACTGCGATCGGCAGCATCAGGTAGGCGAAAAACAGGATCGAGTAGGCCGTGAGGACGTGACGCCGCGCGAACGCCCACGCCCTGGCCAGAGCGCTCGGCCGCGCGCTCCGGATATCGACGGTGACCGAGGTCATCCCGTGAGCTTCTCCGTCCCGACGGCTCGGGCGTAGAGCAGAACCATCGTGAGGATGATCGCCATCAGGATGAACGACATCGCGGCCGCGGACGGGTAGTCGGGAAGACCCCCGACGTACTTCGCCTGGATCACGTTCCCGATCATGTGGGTCGTCGGCGAGCCGAGCAGCTGAGCGTTGATGAAGTCCCCAGCTGCCGGGATGAACGTGAGCAACGTGCCCGCCACGACTCCCGGCAGCGAAAGGGGAAACGTCACACGCAGAAAGGCGCGCCACTTGCTCGCATAGAGATCCTCGGCGGCCTCGATGAGCGTCGGATCGATTTGCTCGAGCGAGACATACAACGGGAGCGCCATGAAGGGGAGGAAGTTGTAGGTGATGCCCGCGACGACGGCCGTGCCGGTGGCGAGGATCCGGCCGCCGGGTGCGATGAGGTGCATGTCGATCAGCACCCGGACGACGAGCCCGTGGTCGGCAAGGATCGTCTCCCAGGCCAGCGTGCGGATCAGATAGGTGACGAAGAACGGCGCGACGATGCACAGGAGCAGCAGGTTCTTCCAGCGGCCGCCGCGGAACGCGATCCAGTACGCCACCGGATAGCTGGCCACGAGCGCAATCACCGTCGCGAGGCCGGCGTAGATGAACGAGCGCTCGAACTCGCCGCGGTAGCCCTTGATCGCGCCCCAGTAGTTGCCCCAATCCCACGTGAAATGGGTTCCGAAGAAGGCGCTCTGCGACTGCAGCGATTGGTCGACCAGATACCCGATCGGGATCAGGAAGAAGATCCCCAGCCACAACATCCCCGGCGAGAGCAACAGGTATGGGGTCGCGCCGCGGTTCCGGTGGAAGAAACCCATCAGCCTGTCGTCAGGCCGAGGTCAGGTTCGCCCAGGCCGTCTGGTACTTCTGGTTCGTCAGGGCGGTCGGATCGATCGTGTGGACGTTGTTCAGCTCCTGCTGCGTCGGGAAGATCAGCGGGTTCTTCGCGATCGCCGGATCCTGCTTCAGCAGCACGGCCTTCGCCCCCAGCACCGGGCAGACGTAGTTGACGTAGTCCTCGATCTCGGCCGCGATCTTCGGGTCGTACACGAAGTTCATGTACACGCTCGCCGTGTAGACGTTTCCGCCTTTCGGGATCAGCATGTTGTCGGTCCAGACGTCGCCACCGGTGTCGGGCAGGTTCCACTGCAGGTGCGAGTTGTCGGCGCGAAGTTGCACGATGTCGCCCGACCAGGCCATCGTCGCGGTGAGGTCGCCGTCGGCGAGCGCGCCGCTGTAATCGTTGCCGTAGAAGGACCGGATCTGGCCCGAGTGCACCGCCTTCTCGATCGTCGCGATCGCCCTGTTGAACGTCTGATCGGTGACCTTGCTCGGATCGTCGCCGTTGTAGAGCATCACGAGAATGAGCGTGTCGGCGAACTCGTTCAGGAGGCCGACCTTTCCCTTCAGCTTCTTGTTGCCGAGCAAGTCGCCCATCGTCAGGACAGGCTCGGTCTGCTTCGCGTTCCAGCCGATCCCGGTGAAGCCCGACTGCCACGGGAGGCTGTAGTCGCGGTTCGGGTCCCAGCTCGGGTGCCGCTGCTGCGGGATCAGGTTCTTGATGTTCGGGATGGCGCTCTTGTCGAGCTTCTCCACCCACTGCTTCTCGACGAGGAGGGCCGGGTAGGGCGAGTTGTCCGTCATGACGATGAGGTCACGGCCGGTCGATTGCCCGTGCGAGAGCTCGGGCTCGATCTTCGCCCAGAACGAGTTGTTGTCGTTGATGTCCTCCGTGTAGTCGACCTGGACGCCGTACTTCTTCTGGAACTGGTCCAGCGACGGATGGGTGTTGCCCTTCTTGTCGATGTAGAGCGTCCAGTTCGAGAAGTGGAGGGTCTTGGCGAGCTTGGGCGCGACGGTTGTACTCCCGCTGCCCGAGGGGCTGCTTCCCCCGCCGCCACAGGCGGCGAGCAGTCCGGGGACGGTGAGGATGGACCCACTCGCCGCCGCACGGCGAACGAAGGTCCTCCGAGTGATCCGATCGGTCATTGTGCGCCCTCCTGAGCGTCGACGACGAAGGTGCTTTCTGGACTCCAGCTGAGCGTCAGTCGCTCCCCTGTCGCGACCTGGCCGCCAGTGCGGTCGTTCTGGACGTAGACGGTCACCGGGCCGGCCGGCGTGTCGAGGATGTATTGCGTCGAGACCCCGATGTACGCGCTCTCGGTGACAGTGCCCGAGAGCGTGTTCGCGTCTTCCCCTCCGATGCGGATCTTCTCCGGGCGGACGCCGATCTGGACGTGGCCGACGCGCCGAAGAGCCTCGCTCGGCACGTGGACGACCGTGCCGTCCGTCAACCTGACGGTGCCCTCGCCCAAGACCTCGCCGTCGAGGAGGTTCGAGACGCCGAGGAAACCCGCGACGAATACCGTCCGCGGCTTCTCGTAAAGCTCGCTCGGCGTGCCGAGCTGCTCGATCTGCCCGCCGTTCATGATCACGATTCGATCGGCCATCGTCATGGCCTCCTCCTGGTCGTGCGTGACGTGGACGAACGTGATCCCGACGTCGTGCTGAATGCGCTTCAGTTCGAGCTGCATCTCCTTCCGCAGCTTGAGATCGAGCGCGCCCAAGGGCTCATCGAGGAGCAGGACGCGCGGGCGATTGACGAGCGCGCGCGCGAGCGCGATCCGCTGCTGCTGCCCGCCGGAAAGCTGCTTCGGCTTCCGCCGCTCCAGCCCGGCGAGGCCCACGAGCTCGAGGGCTTCGGTGACGCGCCGGCGAACCTCGCCGCCCTTCACGCCGCGGCGGCGGAGGCCGAAGCCAATGTTCTCGAAGATCGAGAGGTGTGGGAAGAGCGCGTACGACTGGAATACCGTGTTCACGTCGCGCTTGTACGGCGGCAGCCGCGCGACGTCCACCCCTCCGAGCTCGATCCGCCCCTCGGTCGGCTCCTCGAAGCCTCCGATCATCCGGAGCGTCGTCGTCTTGCCGCAGCCCGACGGCCCGAGGAGCGCAAAGAACTTGCCCCGGTCGACGTCGAGAGAGATGGCGTCGACCGCGACGACGTCGTCGAACCGCTTCGTCAGCCCGACCAGCCGGATGTCGTACTGCGTCGCCTCGGCAGCCGCAGTGGCCTGAGCCGCTTGGACGGTCAATGCACCCGCTCCCAGGCCTCGGCGAGGACGTCGCCCAGGATCCCGGTCATCTCGTCGAACTCGGCCTGCGTCGCCACCAGCGGCGGCGAGATCTGGATCACCGGGTCGCCGCGGTCGTCGGCCCGGCAGATCAAGCCCTTCTCGAACAGCCGCGGCGAGAGGAAGCCGCGGAGGAGCGACTCACACTCCTCGTCGGAGAACGTCCCGCGGGTCTCCTTGTCCTTCACGAGCTCGATCGCATAGAAGAAGCCTGTGCCGCGCAGGTCGCCGACGATCGGCAGGTCGAGCAGCTGCGCGAGCGTGTTGCGGAAGGCGTCCTCGTTGCCAAGCACGTGCTCCATGATCCGCTCCCGTTTCATGATCTCGATGTTCTTGAGCGCGATCGCGCTCATCACGGGATGACCGCCGAACGTGATCCCGTGCGAGTACATCGACGTGTCGTGGAGGAACGGCTCCATCACACGGTCGGTGGCGACCACGGCACCGATCGCCGCGTACGAGGAAGAGAGCCCCTTCGCGCAGGTGATGACGTCCGGCCGGATGTCGTAGCGCTCCGACGCGAACCAGTGGCCGACCCGTCCGAAACCCGTGATCACCTCGTCGGCCGAGAGGAGGATGTCGTAGCGGTCGCAGATCTCGCGCACGCCGCGCCAGTAGCCCGCGGGGGCGATGAACGCCCCGCCTGCGTTCTGGATCGGCTCCATGTGCACGAGGCACACCGTCTCGGGCCCCATGGCGGTGATCGTCCGGTCGAGCTCGTCGAGAAGGAACGCCGTGAACTCCTCTTCGGTCTCGTCCGGCGGCCGGTGGTAGCGGTTCGTGTTCGAGACGTGCCGCACCTCCGGCACGAGCGGCTCGAACGGGACGCGCAGCGCGGCGATCCCGTTGATCGAGAGAGCCCCGAAGGTCGTGCCGTGGTAGGCGACCTCGCGCGCGATCGCCTTGTAGCGGCGGCCGGGCGGCGAGGCGAGGTGCTCGTCGTGGCGGATCTCGGCGTCGAGCCCGCCGACGTCCGTGCGCACGCGCTTCGTGCCTCGCGCTTGGTAGTACTGGCGCGCCAGTTTCCAGGCCGCCTCGACCGCCTCCGAGCCTCCGTTGACGAAGAAGACGCGGTTCAGGTCGCCCGGCGCGAGCGAGGCGAGTTCTGCGGCGAGCTCGATCGCGCGCGGGTGTGCGTACGACCAGTTCGTGTAGAACGGGAGCTCGCGCATCTGCTCGAGCGCCGCCTGCCCGATCTCCTCGCCGAAGCCGTAGCCCAGGTTGACGGAGAACAGCCCGGCCAGCGCGTCGAGGTACCGCTTGTCGTTCGAGTCCTCGAGATAACAGCCGTCGCCGCGCACGATGATCGGCGGGGCGTCGCCGCCCATGCGCGTGAAGTGGAGCCAGAGATGGTCGGCGGCCAGCCGCTGTAGCTCGTCTGCCGACGTCGCGCCCTGCGTGATGCTCATCTCGTCGGTTCCTCCTTGGGCATTCCACTCCCCCAGTCGTAGAGCTGTTTCCACATCTCCAGGTATACGAAGGTCTCGGTCGAGAGGACGTCCGGCAGCGAACGCAGCCGGCTCGTCAGCTCGAGCAGATGGCGCCGGTCGGCCGCGACGAGCTCGACGACGAGGTCGAACTGCCCGGCCGTGGCCACGACGTAGTCCGCCTCGGGCCAGTGCGCGATCGCGTCGGCCGCGCGCTCCGGCGAGCCGGAGGTCTTGACGCCGACGAGCGCCTGCTCGTAGCCGAGCCCGAGCGGGTTCGTGACGGCGACGACCTGGAGGATCCCCTCCGCCGTCAGCCGCCCGTAGCGGGCACGCACCGTCGCCTCCGAGACCCCGACGTGCGCGGCGATGGAGCGGAACGACTCGCGTCCGTTCGCCTGCAGCGCCTCGATGATCCTGCGGTCGAGCTCGTCGGTGCGGCGCGCCGGCGCGACCGGGCCACGCTTCGAGCCACTCGTCGTGATCCGGAGCGGCTGGACGTCGTCACTACGCATCGCGCGGGATTCGTACCATCCTGCCACGCATTTCGTCAATGTTTCCCGATGGAAACAGCGCTTCGCGCGGAGGTTGACGTGAGCCGGCGCGGCACCTACGCTGCTTTCGTCCGTTTCCCCGGCGAGAGGAGGTACGAACAATGAAGCCTGTGTCTGTTCCCTCCTCGGTCAACCTGACCTAAGCGCCGAACGCTCCTTCCATTGGGACGCGTGCGGCGTCCCAACTCGCTGAAGGAGCTTTGCGTTGCCTGGATTCGATCTAGACGAGCTCGGCTGGAGCGACGAGCTCGCCGAAAACCTGGAGCCTGGTCTCGTGCCGGGCCGCGTCGCGGCCGTCCACCGCGGCGCCTTCGACGTCTGGACGGAGGCCGGCGCGGTCCGCTCCCGCTTGCCCGGACGGCTGATGCACGACCGCCTCGACGTCGGGGCGGGCGACTGGGTGGGCCTCTCCGACGGGCTCGTCCGCGCCGTCCTCCCGCGCCGCAGCGCCATCGTCCGGAACGCGGCCGGCCTTACCACGACCGCGCAGACGCTCGCCGCGAACATCGACGTCGCGTTCGTCGTCTCGTCGCTCGGCCCGGACCTCGAGCCGCGCCGCATCGAGCGCTATCTCGTCACGCTCTGGGAGAGCGGCGCAGCGCCCGAGATCGTGCTCACCAAGGCCGACCGGCTCGCCGATCCGTGGCCGCTCGTCGCGGAGGTCGAGGCGGTCGCGCTCGGCGTCCCGGTGCACGTCGTCTCGGCCGTCAACGGCCAGGGCTGCGACGCAGTGCGCGCGCGGATCGAGGCCGGCCAGACGGCCGTCCTGCTCGGTTCCTCCGGGGTCGGCAAGTCGACGCTCGTCAACCGCTGGCTCGGCCAGGAGGCGATGGCGACGAAGGAAACGCGCGAGGACGACGACGAGGGCCGCCACACGACGAGCCATCGCCAGCTGCTCGTGCTCCCGGGCGGCGGGATCGTGATCGACACCCCCGGCCTGCGCGAGCTGCAGCTCTGGGACGCCGGCTCCGCCGCTCTCGACGCGACCTTCGCGGACGTCGAGGAGCTCGCCGCGGACTGCCGCTTCGCCGACTGCACCCACGTGCACGAGCCGGACTGCGCGGTGCTCGCCGCGGTCGAGACCGGGGAGCTGCCTGGCGAGCGCCTGCACAGCTGGCGCAAGCTGCAGCGCGAGCTACGGGCAATCGCGATGCGCCAGGACATACTGCTGCGCAAGGAGGAGTCCCGGAAGTGGAAGCTCCGGGCTCGGGAGGGCCGCGCGCGCGCAAGGCACCGTTAGGACACTGTTGGAGGGGCTTGCCACAATCCGGTCATGCTGCGAGGCCTACTGCTGGTTGCTGCGCAGCTCCCGCTCGCCGGCCCGGGCGCCCAGAAGCACGTCCACAACGGCCTGATCGTGTACGCCCACGTCGGCGGCGCCGACCGCTCCCAGATCTATGCCATGACCGCGACCGGCACGCACCGGCATCCGCTGACGACCGGCCGCCGCTACAGCAGCTACGACCCGGCCTTCTCGCCGAACGGCAAGCAGATCGCCTTCGTCCGAGCCAACAAGTCGCCCGACATCTGGACGATGAGGGCCGACGGCACGCACAAACGGAACCTCACACGGACGACGCGCATCGACGAGTACTCGCCGGTCTGGTCTCCCGACGGGACGCAGATCGCGTTCAGCGTGGAAGAGCCGGCGGCCCAGCAGGGGATCTGGGTCATGGGAGTGAACGGCCGAAACCGGCATCGGCTGACCAACGGAGCGGACGCGAGTCCTTCGTGGTCGCCCGACGCGAGCAAGCTCGCGTTCGCTCGCTCGGGCGCGATCTATGACCTGCCCGCTGCGGGCGGAACCCCGACGCAACTGACGTTCCCGGGCTCGGACTCGGACGGAATGGCGTATCAGGACTTCGAGCCTGCCTGGTCTCCCCAGGGGCACGAGATCCTCTTCGTCAGCAACCGCGGAGACCCGGCCGAAAGCGTTGACGAGCTTGATCTATGGGCGATGAACGCCGACGGGAGCGGCATCGAAAAGCTGACCAACACTGCGAGCCGCGACGAACGCGACCCCGCCTGGTCGCCCGATGGGAGAGAGATCGTCTATGACGGTCAGGGATCGTTCCACGGCGCGTCGAGCTCGCAGATCTACGTGAGCGGGGCGAACGGCGTGAACCGCCGGATCCTCACGCACGCGTGCGGCGATTGTGCCTACATCAACGACGAACCGAGCTGGCAGCCGCTGCCCTAGCTAGGGCTGCGGTGCGGCGGCAGCGATCTCGGCCGGCGCGTCCGCGTGCTTCGTCGCGAAGTTGTCGGCGAACATCTGTGCGAGCTCGCGCGCTTTCCGGTCGTAAGCCCCGGGATGGGCCCAGGTCGAGCGGGGATCGAGCAGCGACTCGTCGACGCCCGGCGCGTGCACCGGCACCTCGAAGCCGAAGACGGGATCCGTCCGGAACTCGACGTCGTGAAGCTCGCCTGAGAGCACCGCTCCGAGCAGCGCGCGGGTGGCCTGGATCGGCATCCGGTGCCCTTCGCCGAACGGCCCGCCCGTCCAGCCGGTGTTGATCAGCCAGACGCTCGCATCGTGCGCGTCGAGCTTCTCGCCGAGCAGGCTCGCGTAGACCGTGGGCCGCTGCGGCCAGAACGGCGCGCCGAAACAGGTGGAGAAGGTGGGTTGCGGCTCGGTCACGCCGAGCTCCGTGCCGGCGAGCTTCGAGGTGTAGCCGGAGAGGAAGAAGAAGAGCGCCTGCTCGCGGCTGAGCCGCGCGATCGGCGGCAGGATCCCGAAGGCGTCGGCAGCGAGGAAGATCACCGACCGGGGATGGCCGGCGCGCTTCGCAGGCAGCGCGTTCGCGATCAACTCGAGCTTGTACGCGGCGCGCGTGTTCTCGGTCTTGGAGTCGTCGTCCATGTCGAGGACGCCGCGCTCGTCGGCGACGACGTTCTCGAGCACGGTGCCGAAGCTGTGGGAAGCCGTCCAGATCTCGGGCTCGGCCTCGGCCGAGAGGTTGATCGTCTTGGCGTAGCAGCCGCCCTCGAAGTTGAAGACGCCGTCGTCGCCCCAGCCGTGCTCGTCGTCCCCGATCAGCAGTCGCTCGGGGTCGGCCGAGAGCGTCGTCTTGCCCGTGCCGGAGAGGCCGAAGAAGACCGCGACGCCCTGGCCGTCCTGGGAGACGTTCGCCGAGCAGTGCATCGGCATCACGCCCTCGAGCGGCAGGGAGTCGTTCATCAGCGTGAAGACGGACTTCTTGATCTCGCCGCCGTAGAAGGTGCCGCCGATCAGGATCTCCTTGCGCGTCGGGTGGAGGCAGATGAAGACCTCCGTCCGCGTGCCGTCCTCGGCCGGCTCGGCCTCGACCTCCGGCTCGTGGAGCACGAGCACGTCCGGCTCGAAATCCGCGAGTTCATCCTCGCCGGGCTCGATGAACATCGTCTTCGCGAAGAGCGCGTGGTACGGGTGCGTCGTGACGACGCGCACCGAGAGCCGGTGGCTCGGGTCGGCGCCGCAGAAGGCGTCGACCACGTAGACGTCGTGCTGCTCGAGGTCCGCGACGACCTTCGCGCGCAAGCCGTCGAAGTGCTTTTCGGAGATCTCGGCGTTCGTGTCGCTCCACCAGATCCGGTTCTCGGAGCCGGATTCGCGGACGATGAACTTGTCCTTCGGCGAGCGGCCGGTGAAGCGCCCGGTGTCGACGACCAGCGGCCCGCCCTCGGCGATCGCCCCCTCGCCACGGTCGAGCGCGGCCGTGTAGAGCTGCGACGTCGTCGGATTGCGGAGCACACGTCCTCCGACGTGCAGTCCGTGGACGGCGAGGCTGTCTTCCGGCCGGTCGGTGATCGTCAACGCGCTCCTCCTCCGAGAATCGGTACCGGTTTCGCATGGTAGTAGCCACCGGAGGAGGCCGCGCAAGGGCACCGCCGCAAGCCATGAGCGTGCCGTACGATCGAGCGATGACTCCGGCGACGGACTAGCGGTTTCCCTCTTCGGGCGAGGCATCCGACGTGCGACGACGCGCCGGACGCCTCGCCGTGACCGCTAACGCAACGGAGGTTGAACCTGATGACTCGCCAGAACCTGTTCGCCGACGCCCTTGGGACGTCGATACCGCCGACTCGCACAGCCGCATGTTTTGGCGGCCCGACGACGCGAGGCTGGGCGCCACGCTCTACGAGCTCGAGCCCGGCTACGACGGAGACAGGGTGCACATGCACTACGGCGCCGAGGAGATGTTCTTCGTCCTCAGCGGCCGCATCGTCTCTCGTAACGGAGACCGTGAGGAGGAGCTTGCTGCCGGAGACTTCCTGTTCTGTCCGGAGGGGAGGGCTGGGCTGCACGCCTTCAGCAACCCGTTCGACGAGCCCGCCAGGATCCTCGCAATGAGCTCCAAGACCTTCCCCGACGTCGTCGCCTATCCGGAGGACGGCTACGCCTGGGTCGCGACGCGGGTTCCCGAGCTCCCGCCCGGGGAAGATCCGGGGATCATCGCGCGCTTCGCGTTCGAGCCCGAGCGGCCCGACCAGCGAGTCGGCTGACCTGAGGGGCCGCGCGAGCGGCCCTTCCACACTCGCAGCGTTTTCCCAGGGCGCGTCAAGGGGCAGCACATCTGCGACCGGGAGGCTGACGACATGTCAACCAACAACGTGATCCTCCTCAACGGACTACTCGACCTCGGGGTCATCCTCGCCGTCGCGACGGCGATGGTCGTCCCCTTCACGCTCGACCGACGCAAGCAGGAGCCTGCGGAGCTCTACGCGTTCGCGGCACCCCTTCGCGAAGACCTCGCCGCGTAGCGCGGCGAGGCTCCCCTTCAGGCAGCGCCTAGCGGCAGCGTGATCACGAAGGTCGCGCCGCCGCCGGGCGTCGGCCGGGCTGCGACCGTTCCGCCGTGCGCCTCCGTGACCGCGGCCACGATCGAGAGGCCGAGGCCGGCGCCACCGCTCGCCCGAGCGCGCGAGCTGTCGGCCCGATAGAAGCGCTCGAAGACGCGCGCAGCCTGCTCCTCCGTCAGGCCAGGGCCGTGGTCGGCGACGGTCAGCTCGGCGTGCCCATCCAGCTTCCTGAGCTCGACCGAGACGGGCGTCCCCCCCGGGGTGTGTGCGCGCGCGTTCGCGAGCAGGTTGTCGAGCACCTGCCGGAGCCGGGCCCCGTCGCCGGTCACGGTCGCAGGCTCGACTGAGAGCTCGATCGGCCGACCGGGCTCGACGACCCGCGCGGCATCCACGGCCTCGCCGACCACTGCGGCGAGGTCGACCGGCTTCTGCTCGAGCGGACGGCCCTCATCGAGCCGGGCGAGGAGCAGCAGGTCGTCGACGAGAAGGGACATCCGCTCGGCCTCGCGGCTGATCCCGGACATCGAACGCTCGAGATCGGCGGGGCGCGCAGCGGCGCCGCGCCCGAACAGCTCGGCGTAGGCGCGCACCGCGGCCAGCGGCGTCCGCAGCTCGTGCGACGCATCGGCGATGAAGCGGCGCAGGCGCCGGTCCGAGGCCTCGATCCGGTCGAGCATCGTGTTGAGCGCGCTGCCCACGCGCCCGACTTCCGTCTGCGGGTCCGCGTACTCGACCCGGCGGGAGAGGTCACCGGCCGTGATCGCCGCCGCCGTCTGCTCGATCCGGCTCAGCGGACGGAGGCTGATGCGGATGATCCACAGTGCCAGTGCCGCGAGCGCCGCGAGGACGACCGCGGTCACGAGCAGCTCGATAAGGAACAAGCGGTGCAGGGTGCTGTCCTCGGCACGGAGCGGCTGCGCGATCAGCAGGACGAGGCCGGGATGCTCTACCTCGGCCGAGACCCGCACGCGATAGCGCCCCGATCCGGACACGGCCGGCACGGTGAAGAAGCGAACGCGCTCGCCGTTCGGAGTGTTCGGCCCCACCGGCAAGGAGAGGTGGTCAGGGAGCTTCGGCGCCGGCGATTGCTCCTGACCGTGAAACGCCGGGTAGCAGCCATTGAGCGCCACCGTCCCGTCGACCCGACGCACCTGGACGCAGTCGCCGGGTACCTGCGTCGGTGACGGCCCGCCGGCCTGCTCGAAGACCTGGCTTTCGATGCCGACGTGCACCTGGTTCAGGGTGCTGTCGACCTGCCCCAGGAGATAGGAGCTGAGCTCCTTGTACGTCGCGACGTCCGCGGCGACGAGCCCGACACCCGCGAGCACGATCACCCCGACGAGGAGCCGGGTGCGCAACGAGACCCGCGCGAGCACTACTGATCCTCGGTTTCGAGCATGTAGCCCGCCTGCCGGACCGTCCGGATCAACGGCGGGCCGAGCGCATCGAGCTTCTTGCGGAGGTAGCTCACGTACGTCTCGACCACGTTCGAGTTGCCGCCGAAGTCGTAGCGCCAGACGTGCTGCAGGATCTGCCCCTTGGAGAGCACGCGGCGCGGGTTGAGCAGGAAGTAGCGCAGCAGCGAGAACTCGGTCGCGGTCAGTTCGACGCGCTTCTCGCCGCGGTGCACCTCGTGCCGCGCCTCGTCGAGCGTCACGTCCGCGAAGCGCAGGACGTCGCCCGGCAGGTTTCCGGCCGTGCGGCGCAGGATCGCCTGCACGCGCGCGACGACCTCGGCGAGGCTGAACGGCTTGGTCACGTAGTCGTCGCCGCCCGCGCGCAGCGCCTCGACCTTGTTCTCGACCGCGTCCTTCGCAGTGAGGAAGAGGATTGCGGTCTTGAAGCCTTGCTCGCGGAGGCGGCGGCCGACCTCGATCCCGTCGAGGTCCGGGAGCATCCAGTCGAGGACGACGAGATCGGGCTCGAAGTCGGCCACGGCCGTGATGGCGCCGCGTCCCGTGCCTTCCTCGCGAACCTCGAAGCCCTCGTACCGGAGTGCCGTGGCGACCGCATCGACGATCGACGGCTCGTCGTCCACGACGAGGATCCTGCCGCTGCCGCCGGCCTCGTTCACGGCTCGAACCTTCGCACGGCTTGCTGTGAATCGCCTGGGAAAACCCGGCGAATCCAATCCTCAGCACCTTCCTAGCGGCACCGAAGGACGTTCCAACGCGGCCGCTGCATCGTGGCTCGCAACCCCCGAACGAAAGGAGCAACGATGCTCAGCAAGCTCAAGAAGGTCGGGCTCGGCGTGGCCGCCCTCAGCGGAGCCGCCGTCGGCGGAGCCGCAGTCGCGGGAGCCGCAACCGCCCGCTCCGGTACGACGACGCCGCCGAGCGCGGCGTCCGGCAAGCCACCGCCGAACTGCAGCACCATGCCCGCGCCGGGCACGGCCGCGCACGAGGACCACGAGCAGACGGTCACAGGCACGGCGGCGGAGAAGGCGCAGGCGGCGGCGGTCAAGGCCGTCGGCGGCGGCACCGCAGGAGACGTCACCACCGACTACTTCGGCCGCGGCTACGAGGTGACGGTGACGAAGTCCGACGGCAGCAAGGTCGAGATCCACCTCGACAGCTCGTTCGACGTCGTCGGACCTCCGGGCGGCCGAGGTGGTGGTCCGCCTCCGCTACCCGGCTGGAACAACTGAGCCCTCCTCCGAGACGCCTTCGTCTTCCGGCTCAAGGACGCCTGAGCGGCGGCTTCGGCCGTGGCGGCGGCGGCGTGCCGCTGAGCGAGGCCTCGAGGCGCTCCAGCAGGCGGGCGAGCGCGTCGGTCTCGGGCGGCGGCATGTCGGCCAGGAGCCCGGCGAGCCGCTCGCGCAGCGCCGTCTGCGCGGAAGCCAGCGTCCACCTGCCCTGCTCCGTGAGGGAGAGCGGCTGCCGCCGGCGGTCGTCCTCGAGCCGGTCGCCGCGCGTGAGCAGTCCGGCGTCCTCGAGCCCCGTGAGCAGCTGGGAGATCGCCGCCGGCGAAACGGCGGCACGGCGCGCGAGCTCGGCTCCGACCACCTCGCCGTCGGCGATCGCCTGCAGCGCCAGATACTGGGCGACCGTCAACGGCGGGTCGTGCGCCGCGAGCACGCGCTCGATCCAGCGGCTGACGAGCGGCGCCGTGCGGGCCAGCCGCTCCGCCGCCTGAGCTCCAGAGGGGTGGTTGCGCGGGCGAGGAATTAGTTTAGCTTGCTTTACTGTTTAGCGTGCTTATGCACGCGATCGTAGCCGCCGCCGACCAGGCGTGGCCGCCGTTCGTCCTCGTGGCGGGACTGCTGCTGATCGGCGCCGCGGCGGCCGAGGACGGGCTGTTCGAGGCGACCGGCGCGCGGCTAGCTCGCTCGCGACTCGGCCCCCACGGCCTGCTCGTCGCGCTGCTCGGCCTCGTCGCCACGGTGACCGCGGTGCTCAACCTCGACACGGCCGTCGTCTTCCTCACCCCCGTGCTCGTGCTCGCAGCGCGGTGCCGCGGGCTCGACGAGCGCCCGTTTCTCTACGGCTCGGTCTTCATGGCCAACGCCGCCTCCCTGCTGCTCCCCGGCTCCAATCTGACGAACCTGCTGGTGCTGCGCAGCGATCCGCAGCGCGGGAGCGCGTTCGCGGCGCAGATGCTCCCGGCCTGGCTCGCGGCCTGCGCCATCACCGCGGCGTTCGTCGCCGTCGCCTTCCGCACAGGAGAGGCTGGGCGGGAAATCCATGCCGGACTGCCACCGCTGCGGCTACGGCTCGGCGCCGCCGCGACACTCGCCGCTGCAGTGCTCGTCGTCGCGCTGCCGGATCCGGCGCTTCCAGTGCTCGCCGTCGGCGTGCTCGTCACAGCCCTGCAGAGACGGCGGCCGCGGCTCGACGCACGGCTGCTCGCGATCCTCTTCTCCGTCACGGTCGCGCTGGGGACGTGCGCCCGCCTCTGGAACGGCCCGGCCGCGCTGCTCGGCTCGAGCGGCCCCTGGACGACCGCCGGGATCGGCGCAGCCGCCTCGCTCCTCGCGAACAACCTGCCGGCGACCGTCCTGCTCACTGCGGGACCGCTCCCCCACCCGGACGCGCTCCTGCTCGGTCTCGACCTCGGCCCCAACCTCGCGATCACCGGCTCGCTCTCGGCCGTGCTCTGGCTGCAGGCCGCGCGAGCAGTGGACGCGCGACCCTCGATCGCGACCTACTCGCGGTTCGGCCTCGTGCTCGTCCCGCTCACGCTCGCCGCCACCGTGGCGCTGAGCAACCTGCCTTAGCTGCTCGCGACCGCGACGTCCGCGGGCGCGTCGTCGCGGCGCCGCAGCAGGACCGCCGCGAAGGAGAGGCTGCCGAGCAAGAGCAACGCCGGCAGGCCGATGAAGAATGAGCTGAGCGCGACGTGCCGCAAGACGTAGCCGGCGGTGACGAAGCCGAGCGGGCCGGCCAAAGACGCGACCGTCATCGTGGCCGTCATCACCTTGGGCCGGAGCTCGGCGGGCGTCCGCACGGTGAGGAGGCCGATGACCGGCGCATTGATGAGCGGCGTGAAGAACGCGAAGGCGCCGATGACGACCACGGCGGCGGGCCAGGGCGTCGTCGGCGAGAGCAGGAAGAGCGGCAGCGGCATCAGGACGATCGCGAATGCCGCGAGCTTCAGCAGCGGCACCTTCTGGGTCGCCTGCTGGGCGACGACCGCGCCGGCCAGCGCGCCGACGCCGAAGCCGGCGAAGAGAAACGCGACGACGTAGCCGCTCGCGTCGTAGCGGAAGTAGTCGATTGCCTGGACGCCGAGAACGATCCCCTGCGCCACGAAGTTGATCAGGCAAGCGGCGATCATGATCGGCCCGAGCAGGGAGTCGCCGAGCAGGAACTTCAGACCGGAGAACACGCCCTTCTGTTGCGCTGCCGCCTCGACGCGCTTGCCGGCGCGGACGACGATCGCGATCACCAGGAACGAGAAGATGTAGGTGCAGCCGTCGACGACGAGCACCGTCGACGCGCCGGCCAGGCCGATGATCACACCGGCCAGCACCGGGCCTGCGAGCTGCGTCAGCTGGTTCGCACCCGAGAGCACGGCGTTGACGCTCGCGACCGCCTGCTCGTCCTCGCCCGCGACCTCCGGGACGATGAGCCGCGACGAGGCGAAGTACGGAGCGGCGAAGATCCCGATCGCGAACGTCGTGCCGAGGAGCGCGCCGAACGACAGGTCCCCGTAGTGGTGGAGGATCGGGATGATCAGCATCAGCGGCCCGCGCGCGGCGTCCGAGATGAGCATCGTCTTCTTGGCGCCGAGCTTCCCGATCACCGTCCCCGCCGGGATGCCGAAGATCGCGATCGGCAGCATCTCGGCCGCGAGCACCCAGCCCATCTTGGCCGTGGAGCCCGTCGTCACGAGGACGAAGAACGGGAGCGCGACGAACGTCATCGACGAGCCCGTCAGCGAGACGAGCTCGGCCGCGACCAGTCCGATGAGCGAGCGGTTCTTCAGCACGGCCGATAAAATAAAACGTACGTACGGTTTTGTCAAGTGACTAAGATTCCGACCCGTGCCCAAAGTGACCCAGGAGCATCTCGACGCCCGCCGCGCGGAGATCCTCACCGGCGCGCGGCGCGCGTTCGCGGAGCACGGCTACGAGGGCGCGACCGTGGCCAAGCTCGAGGACGCGACCGGCCTCTCGCGCGGCGCGATCTTCCACTACTTCGAGAACAAGAACGACCTGTTCGTCGAGCTCGCGATGGAGATGGACACCCGCTTCGGCGACATCCTGCTCGAGCGCGGCCTCGACGAGGCCTTCCGTGCCTTGGCAGCAGAGAGCCCGGAGTGGCTGGCCGTCCTGATCGAGACCGAGGCGGGATGCGCGACGACGAGGACTTCGTCCGGCGGTTCGAGGAGAAGGCGAAGGACGTAAGCCCTTGATCCGCGACTGGGTCGAGCTGCAGCAGGGCGAGGGAAGCTCCGCGCCGACGTCTCGTGGGTCGAGATCGACACTTCACGAGCTTACTCCTCGACGGGCCGCGCTGCGCATCGCCGGCGGAGACCGTTCGACGTCGAGGCGATGCTGCGGCTCCTCGACGATGCGATCGCCGCGCCGCACAAGCCGAAGAGGAGAGCCGGCCCCGGCCCGTGGCCAAGCCGAAGACCAGGAGCCGGCTCCCCCGGAGCGCCACTTGATTGTGAAGCTCTTCTTCGCCGGCGTCGGATCAGTCCCGCCCGAACCGCCCGCGCGCACCCTGAACGTGTAGTTCCCGGACTCCAGGCTCTTGTATAACTTAACTGAGCGGCACGAACTTGAACGCGGCCTTCTGGGGCGCCTTCCCGAGCGAGCACTGAAAGGCCTTCGTGATGCCGAGAGACGTGAACTCAAACGAAGCCTCGCGCTTCGGCGAGCCGATGGTCGCCTTGATCAGCTTTGTCTCCGGGATGCGAAGGAATGGGCGGTGTTGACGGCGAGCGAGGCCATGCTCACGTTGGCTGGATCGTTGGCGGTGCCGTTGGCGCTGGCGGTCGTCGAGACGATGCGGCCCTTGATCGTGATCGTGTTGCGGCCGTCCGCGACTTCGCTAACAGGGTCGCACCCGGGGCAGGGCGTCGTCGTGTCGTCGAGTTCGCGAAGGCCGAGAGCCAGCAGGGGACTGTTCTGAACTATGAGCCGCCTGAGTGTCGTCGCGATGTCGCTGTTCGGTCTGAGCTCAAAGGGGCGTGTAGCGGCTGGAGGCGAACCGACTGAGCGGAGACGCACTGTCGAATCTGAATCGTCAAACGCGGCCTGAAGAACAGTCCACCGTGGTCGACGAGTCGGTGAGTTGCTGCCTACGTGGTCGTACCGCCACAGGGATCACAGTCGTCGCTGAGCGAGACGACGAGGTCCTGGGCCTCGACCGCCGCCGTCGACGGGTTCTGTGCTGGCGTCGAACGTCGTCACCTCTGCTCCTCCGGCGAGCGCTGCGCCGCCGTCGCCAACGGTGTCACCGCCTCCTCGAAGCAGTTGCCGGTGACCAGGACTTCGGCCGCCTGTGAAGCGCTGGTCCCGGTGGCCACGAGAAGCTGCAGGACGGAACGAATGAGAACCCTACGACAACTGAGAACCCTGCCCTCTCATCCAGAGCCCGTCGGAAGCGAGCTAGTCGGACTTGAAACCGATGACCTCCTGGGTGC
>CAWCLZ010000010.1:0-1194680 GCA_963796555.1 uncultured Actinomycetes bacterium
AACGACTCGCGTCCGTTCGCCTGCAGCGCCTCGATGATCCTGCGGTCGAGCTCGTCGGTGCGGCGCGCCGGCGCGACCGGGCCACGCTTCGAGCCACTCGTCGTGATCCGGAGCGGCTGGACGTCGTCACTACGCATCGCGCGGGATTCGTACCATCCTGCCACGCATTTCGTCAATGTTTCCCGATGGAAACAGCGCTTCGCGCGGAGGTTGACGTGAGCCGGCGCGGCACCTACGCTGCTTTCGTCCGTTTCCCCGGCGAGAGGAGGTACGAACAATGAAGCCTGTGTCTGTTGCCTCCTCGGTCATCCTGACCTAAGCGCCGAACGCTCCTTCCATTGGGACGCGTGCGGCGTCCCAACTCGCTGAAGGAGCTTTGCGTTGCCTGGATTCGATCTAGACGAGCTCGGCTGGAGCGCCGAGCTCGCCGAAAACCTGGAGCCCGGCCTCGTGCCGGGCCGCGTCGCGGCCGTCCACCGCGGCGCCTTCGACGTCTGGACGGAGGCCGGCGCCGTCCGCTCCCGCTTGCCCGGACGGCTCGTCCACGACCGCCTCGACGTCGGCGCCGGCGACTGGGTGGGCCTCTCCGACGGGCTCGTCCGCGCCGTCCTGCCGCGCCGCAGCGCCATCGTCCGGAACGCGGCCGGCCTGACCACGACCGCGCAGACGCTCGCCGCGAACGTCGACGTCGCGTTCATCGTCTCGTCGCTCGGGCCGGACCTCGAGCCGCGCCGCATCGAGCGCTACCTCGTCACGCTCTGGGAGAGCGGCGCCTCGCCCGAGATCGTGCTCACGAAGGCCGACCGGCTCGACGATCCGTGGCCGCTCGTCGCGGAGGTCGAGGCGGTCGCGCTCGGCGTGCCGGTGCACGTCGTCTCGGCCGTGACCGGCCAGGGCTGCGACGCGCTGCGCGCGCGGATCGAACCCGGCGCGACGGCCGTCCTGCTCGGCTCGTCCGGGGTCGGCAAGTCGACGCTCGTGAACCGCTGGCTCGGCCAGGAGGCGATGGCGACGAAGGAGACGCGCGAGGACGACGACGAGGGCCGCCACACGACGAGCCACCGCCAGCTGCTCGTGCTGCCGGGCGGCGGGCTCGTGATCGACACGCCCGGCCTGCGCGAGCTGCAGCTCTGGGACGTCGGCTCCGCCGCTCTCGACGCGACGTTCGCGGACGTCGAGGAGCTCGCCGCGGACTGCCGCTTCGCCGACTGCACCCACGCGCACGAGCCGGGGTGCGCGGTGCTCGCCGCGGTCGAGACCGGGGAGCTGCCTGGCGAGCGCCTCCACAGCTGGCGCAAGCTGCAGCGCGAGCTGCGCGCAATCGCGATGCGCCAGGACGTACTGCTGCGCAAGGAGGAGGCCCGGAAGTGGAAGCTCCGGGCTCGGGAGGGCCGCGCGCGCGCAAGGCACCGTTAGGACACTGTTGGAGGGGCTTGCCACAATCCGGTCATGCTGCGAGGCCTACTGCTGGTTGCTGCGCAGCTCCCGCTCGCCGGCCCGGGCGCCCAGAAGCACGTCCACAACGGCCTGATCGTGTACGCCCACGTCGGCGGCGCCGACCGCTCCCAGATCTACGCCATGACCGCGACCGGCACGCACCGGCATCCGCTGACGACCGGCCGCCGCTACAGCAGCTACGACCCGGCCTTCTCGCCGAACGGCAAGCAGATCGCCTTCGTCCGAGCCAACAAGTCGCCCGACATCTGGACGATGAGGGCCGACGGCACGCACAAACGGAACCTCACACGGACGACGCGCATCGACGAGTACTCGCCGGTCTGGTCTCCCGACGGGACGCAGATCGCGTTCAGCGTGGAAGAGCCGGCGGCCCAGCAGGGGATCTGGGTCATGGGAGTGAACGGCCGAAACCGGCATCGGCTGACCAACGGAGCGGACGCGAGTCCTTCGTGGTCGCCCGACGCGAGCAAGCTCGCGTTCGCTCGCTCGGGCGCGATCTATGACCTGCCCGCTGCGGGCGGAACCCCGACGCAACTGACGTTCCCGGGCTCGGACTCGGACGGAATGGCGTATCAGGACTTCGAGCCTGCCTGGTCTCCCCAGGGGCACGAGATCCTCTTCGTCAGCAACCGCGGAGACCCGGCCGAAAGCGTTGACGAGCTTGATCTATGGGCGATGAACGCCGACGGGAGCGGCATCGAAAAGCTGACCAACACTGCGAGCCGCGACGAACGCGACCCCGCCTGGTCGCCCGATGGGAGAGAGATCGTCTATGACGGTCAGGGATCGTTCCACGGCGCGTCGAGCTCGCAGATCTACGTGAGCGGGGCGAACGGCGTGAACCGCCGGATCCTCACGCACGCGTGCGGCGATTGTGCCTACATCAACGACGAACCGAGCTGGCAGCCGCTGCCCTAGCTAGGGCTGCGGTGCGGCGGCAGCGATCTCGGCCGGCGCGTCCGCGTGCTTCGTCGCGAAGTTGTCGGCGAACATCTGCGCGAGCTCGCGCGCTTTCCGGTCGTAAGCCCCGGGATGGGCCCAGGTCGAGCGGGGGTCGAGCAGCGACTCGTCGACGCCCGGCGCGTGCACCGGCACCTCGAAGCCGAAGACGGGATCCGTCCGGAACTCGACGTCGTGAAGCTCGCCTGAGAGCACCGCTCCGAGCAGCGCGCGGGTGGCCTGGATCGGCATCCGGTGCCCTTCGCCGAACGGCCCGCCCGTCCAGCCGGTGTTGATCAGCCAGACGCTCGCATCGTGCGCGTCGAGCTTCTCGCCGAGCAGGCTCGCGTAGACCGTCGGCCGCTGCGGCCAGAACGGCGCGCCGAAACAGGTGGAGAAGGTCGGTTGCGGCTCGGTCACGCCGAGCTCCGTGCCGGCGAGCTTCGAGGTGTAGCCGGAGAGGAAGAAGAAGAGCGCCTGCTCGCGGCTGAGCCGCGCGATCGGCGGCAGGATCCCGAAGGCGTCGGCAGCGAGGAAGATCACCGACCGGGGATGGCCGGCGCGCTTCGCAGGCAGCGCGTTCGCGATCAACTCGAGCTTGTACGCGGCGCGCGTGTTCTCGGTCTTGGAGTCGTCGTCCATGTCGAGGACGCCGCGCTCGTCGGCGACGACGTTCTCGAGCACGGTGCCGAAGCTGTGGGAAGCCGTCCAGATCTCGGGCTCGGCCTCGGCCGAGAGGTTGATCGTCTTGGCGTAGCAGCCGCCCTCGAAGTTGAAGACGCCGTCGTCGCCCCAGCCGTGCTCGTCGTCCCCGATCAGCAGTCGCTCGGGGTCGGCCGAGAGCGTCGTCTTGCCCGTGCCGGAGAGGCCGAAGAAGACCGCGACGCCCTGGCCGTCCTGGGAGACGTTCGCCGAGCAGTGCATCGGCATCACGCCCTCGAGCGGCAGGGAGTCGTTCATCAGCGTGAAGACGGACTTCTTGATCTCGCCGCCGTAGAAGGTGCCGCCGATCAGGATCTCCTTGCGCGTCGGGTGGAGGCAGATGAAGACCTCCGTCCGCGTGCCGTCCTCGGCCGGCTCGGCCTCGACCTCCGGCTCGTGGAGCACGAGCACGTCCGGCTCGAAATCCGCGAGTTCATCCTCGCCGGGCTCGATGAACATCGTCTTCGCGAAGAGCGCGTGGTACGGGTGCGTCGTGACGACGCGCACCGAGAGCCGGTGGCTCGGGTCGGCGCCGCAGAAGGCGTCGACCACGTAGACGTCGTGCTGCTCGAGGTGCGCGACGACCTTCGCGCGCAAGCCGTCGAAGTGCTCCTCGGAGATCTCGGCGTTCGTGTCGCTCCACCAGATCCGGTTCTCGGAGCCGGATTCGCGGACGATGAACTTGTCCTTCGGCGAGCGGCCGGTGAAGCGGCCGGTGTCGACGACCAGCGGCCCGCCCTCGGCGATCGCCCCCTCGCCACGGTCGAGCGCGGCCGTGTAGAGCTGCGACGTCGTCGGATTGCGGAGCACACGTCCTCCGACGTGCAGTCCGTGGACGGCGAGGCTGTCTTCCGGCCGGTCGGTGATCGTCAACGCGCTCCTCCTCCGAGAATCGGTACCGGTTTCGCATGGTAGTAGCCACCGGAGGAGGCCGCGCAAGGGCACCGCCGCAAGCCATGAGCGTGCCGTACGATCGAGCGATGACTCCGGCGACGGACTAGCGGTTTCCCTCTTCGGGCGAGGCATCCGACGTGCGACGACGCGCCGGACGCCTCGCCGTGACCGCTAACGCAACGGAGGTTGAACCTGATGACTCGCCAGAACCTGTTCGCCGACGCCCTTGGGACGTCGATACCGCCGACTCGCACAGCCGCATGTTTTGGCGGCCCGACGACGCGAGGCTGGGCGCCACGCTCTACGAGCTCGAGCCCGGCTACGACGGAGACAGGGTGCACATGCACTACGGCGCCGAGGAGATGTTCTTCGTCCTCAGCGGCCGCATCGTCTCTCGTAACGGAGACCGTGAGGAGGAGCTTGCTGCCGGAGACTTCCTGTTCTGTCCGGAGGGGAGGGCTGGGCTGCACGCCTTCAGCAACCCGTTCGACGAGCCCGCCAGGATCCTCGCAATGAGCTCCAAGACCTTCCCCGACGTCGTCGCCTATCCGGAGGACGGCTACGCCTGGGTCGCGACGCGGGTTCCCGAGCTCCCGCCCGGGGAAGATCCGGGGATCATCGCGCGCTTCGCGTTCGAGCCCGAGCGGCCCGACCAGCGAGTCGGCTGACCTGAGGGGCCGCGCGAGCGGCCCTTCCACACTCGCAGCGTTTTCCCAGGGCGCGTCAAGGGGCAGCACATCTGCGACCGGGAGGCTGACGACATGTCAACCAACAACGTGATCCTCCTCAACGGACTACTCGACCTCGGGGTCATCCTCGCCGTCGCGACGGCGATGGTCGTCCCCTTCACGCTCGACCGACGCAAGCAGGAGCCTGCGGAGCTCTACGCGTTCGCGGCACCCCTTCGCGAAGACCTCGCCGCGTAGCGCGGCGAGGCTCCCCTTCAGGCAGCGCCTAGCGGCAGCGTGATCACGAAGGTCGCGCCGCCGCCGGGCGTCGGCCGGGCTGCGACCGTTCCGCCGTGCGCCTCCGTGACCGCGGCCACGATCGAGAGGCCGAGGCCGGCGCCACCGCTCGCCCGAGCGCGCGAGCTGTCGGCCCGATAGAAGCGCTCGAAGACGCGCGCAGCCTGCTCCTCCGTCAGGCCAGGGCCGTGGTCGGCGACGGTCAGCTCGGCGTGCCCATCCAGCTTCCTGAGCTCGACCGAGACGGGCGTCCCCCCCGGGGTGTGTGCGCGCGCGTTCGCGAGCAGGTTGTCGAGCACCTGCCGGAGCCGGGCCCCGTCGCCGGTCACGGTCGCAGGCTCGACTGAGAGCTCGATCGGCCGACCGGGCTCGACGACCCGCGCGGCATCCACGGCCTCGCCGACCACTGCGGCGAGGTCGACCGGCTTCTGCTCGAGCGGACGGCCCTCATCGAGCCGGGCGAGGAGCAGCAGGTCGTCGACGAGAAGGGACATCCGCTCGGCCTCGCGGCTGATCCCGGACATCGAACGCTCGAGATCGGCGGGGCGCGCAGCGGCGCCGCGCCCGAACAGCTCGGCGTAGGCGCGCACCGCGGCCAGCGGCGTCCGCAGCTCGTGCGACGCATCGGCGATGAAGCGGCGCAGGCGCCGGTCCGAGGCCTCGATCCGGTCGAGCATCGTGTTGAGCGCGCTGCCCACGCGCCCGACTTCCGTCTGCGGGTCCGCGTACTCGACCCGGCGGGAGAGGTCACCGGCCGTGATCGCCGCCGCCGTCTGCTCGATCCGGCTCAGCGGACGGAGGCTGATGCGGATGATCCACAGTGCCAGTGCCGCGAGCGCCGCGAGGACGACCGCGGTCACGAGCAGCTCGATAAGGAACAAGCGGTGCAGGGTGCTGTCCTCGGCACGGAGCGGCTGCGCGATCAGCAGGACGAGGCCGGGATGCTCTACCTCGGCCGAGACCCGCACGCGATAGCGCCCCGATCCGGACACGGCCGGCACGGTGAAGAAGCGAACGCGCTCGCCGTTCGGAGTGTTCGGCCCCACCGGCAAGGAGAGGTGGTCAGGGAGCTTCGGCGCCGGCGATTGCTCCTGACCGTGAAACGCCGGGTAGCAGCCATTGAGCGCCACCGTCCCGTCGACCCGACGCACCTGGACGCAGTCGCCGGGTACCTGCGTCGGTGACGGCCCGCCGGCCTGCTCGAAGACCTGGCTTTCGATGCCGACGTGCACCTGGTTCAGGGTGCTGTCGACCTGCCCCAGGAGATAGGAGCTGAGCTCCTTGTACGTCGCGACGTCCGCGGCGACGAGCCCGACACCCGCGAGCACGATCACCCCGACGAGGAGCCGGGTGCGCAACGAGACCCGCGCGAGCACTACTGATCCTCGGTTTCGAGCATGTAGCCCGCCTGCCGGACCGTCCGGATCAACGGCGGGCCGAGCGCATCGAGCTTCTTGCGGAGGTAGCTCACGTACGTCTCGACCACGTTCGAGTTGCCGCCGAAGTCGTAGCGCCAGACGTGCTGCAGGATCTGCCCCTTGGAGAGCACGCGGCGCGGGTTGAGCAGGAAGTAGCGCAGCAGCGAGAACTCGGTCGCGGTCAGTTCGACGCGCTTCTCGCCGCGGTGCACCTCGTGCCGCGCCTCGTCGAGCGTCACGTCCGCGAAGCGCAGGACGTCGCCCGGCAGGTTTCCGGCCGTGCGGCGCAGGATCGCCTGCACGCGCGCGACGACCTCGGCGAGGCTGAACGGCTTGGTCACGTAGTCGTCGCCGCCCGCGCGCAGCGCCTCGACCTTGTTCTCGACCGCGTCCTTCGCAGTGAGGAAGAGGATTGCGGTCTTGAAGCCTTGCTCGCGGAGGCGGCGGCCGACCTCGATCCCGTCGAGGTCCGGGAGCATCCAGTCGAGGACGACGAGATCGGGCTCGAAGTCGGCCACGGCCGTGATGGCGCCGCGTCCCGTGCCTTCCTCGCGAACCTCGAAGCCCTCGTACCGGAGTGCCGTGGCGACCGCATCGACGATCGACGGCTCGTCGTCCACGACGAGGATCCTGCCGCTGCCGCCGGCCTCGTTCACGGCTCGAACCTTCGCACGGCTTGCTGTGAATCGCCTGGGAAAACCCGGCGAATCCAATCCTCAGCACCTTCCTAGCGGCACCGAAGGACGTTCCAACGCGGCCGCTGCATCGTGGCTCGCAACCCCCGAACGAAAGGAGCAACGATGCTCAGCAAGCTCAAGAAGGTCGGGCTCGGCGTGGCCGCCCTCAGCGGAGCCGCCGTCGGCGGAGCCGCAGTCGCGGGAGCCGCAACCGCCCGCTCCGGTACGACGACGCCGCCGAGCGCGGCGTCCGGCAAGCCACCGCCGAACTGCAGCACCATGCCCGCGCCGGGCACGGCCGCGCACGAGGACCACGAGCAGACGGTCACAGGCACGGCGGCGGAGAAGGCGCAGGCGGCGGCGGTCAAGGCCGTCGGCGGCGGCACCGCAGGAGACGTCACCACCGACTACTTCGGCCGCGGCTACGAGGTGACGGTGACGAAGTCCGACGGCAGCAAGGTCGAGATCCACCTCGACAGCTCGTTCGACGTCGTCGGACCTCCGGGCGGCCGAGGTGGTGGTCCGCCTCCGCTACCCGGCTGGAACAACTGAGCCCTCCTCCGAGACGCCTTCGTCTTCCGGCTCAAGGACGCCTGAGCGGCGGCTTCGGCCGTGGCGGCGGCGGCGTGCCGCTGAGCGAGGCCTCGAGGCGCTCCAGCAGGCGGGCGAGCGCGTCGGTCTCGGGCGGCGGCATGTCGGCCAGGAGCCCGGCGAGCCGCTCGCGCAGCGCCGTCTGCGCGGAAGCCAGCGTCCACCTGCCCTGCTCCGTGAGGGAGAGCGGCTGCCGCCGGCGGTCGTCCTCGAGCCGGTCGCCGCGCGTGAGCAGTCCGGCGTCCTCGAGCCCCGTGAGCAGCTGGGAGATCGCCGCCGGCGAAACGGCGGCACGGCGCGCGAGCTCGGCTCCGACCACCTCGCCGTCGGCGATCGCCTGCAGCGCCAGATACTGGGCGACCGTCAACGGCGGGTCGTGCGCCGCGAGCACGCGCTCGATCCAGCGGCTGACGAGCGGCGCCGTGCGGGCCAGCCGCTCCGCCGCCTGAGCTCCAGAGGGGTGGTTGCGCGGGCGAGGAATTAGTTTAGCTTGCTTTACTGTTTAGCGTGCTTATGCACGCGATCGTAGCCGCCGCCGACCAGGCGTGGCCGCCGTTCGTCCTCGTGGCGGGACTGCTGCTGATCGGCGCCGCGGCGGCCGAGGACGGGCTGTTCGAGGCGACCGGCGCGCGGCTAGCTCGCTCGCGACTCGGCCCCCACGGCCTGCTCGTCGCGCTGCTCGGCCTCGTCGCCACGGTGACCGCGGTGCTCAACCTCGACACGGCCGTCGTCTTCCTCACCCCCGTGCTCGTGCTCGCAGCGCGGTGCCGCGGGCTCGACGAGCGCCCGTTTCTCTACGGCTCGGTCTTCATGGCCAACGCCGCCTCCCTGCTGCTCCCCGGCTCCAATCTGACGAACCTGCTGGTGCTGCGCAGCGATCCGCAGCGCGGGAGCGCGTTCGCGGCGCAGATGCTCCCGGCCTGGCTCGCGGCCTGCGCCATCACCGCGGCGTTCGTCGCCGTCGCCTTCCGCACAGGAGAGGCTGGGCGGGAAATCCATGCCGGACTGCCACCGCTGCGGCTACGGCTCGGCGCCGCCGCGACACTCGCCGCTGCAGTGCTCGTCGTCGCGCTGCCGGATCCGGCGCTTCCAGTGCTCGCCGTCGGCGTGCTCGTCACAGCCCTGCAGAGACGGCGGCCGCGGCTCGACGCACGGCTGCTCGCGATCCTCTTCTCCGTCACGGTCGCGCTGGGGACGTGCGCCCGCCTCTGGAACGGCCCGGCCGCGCTGCTCGGCTCGAGCGGCCCCTGGACGACCGCCGGGATCGGCGCAGCCGCCTCGCTCCTCGCGAACAACCTGCCGGCGACCGTCCTGCTCACTGCGGGACCGCTCCCCCACCCGGACGCGCTCCTGCTCGGTCTCGACCTCGGCCCCAACCTCGCGATCACCGGCTCGCTCTCGGCCGTGCTCTGGCTGCAGGCCGCGCGAGCAGTGGACGCGCGACCCTCGATCGCGACCTACTCGCGGTTCGGCCTCGTGCTCGTCCCGCTCACGCTCGCCGCCACCGTGGCGCTGAGCAACCTGCCTTAGCTGCTCGCGACCGCGACGTCCGCGGGCGCGTCGTCGCGGCGCCGCAGCAGGACCGCCGCGAAGGAGAGGCTGCCGAGCAAGAGCAACGCCGGCAGGCCGATGAAGAATGAGCTGAGCGCGACGTGCCGCAAGACGTAGCCGGCGGTGACGAAGCCGAGCGGGCCGGCCAAAGACGCGACCGTCATCGTGGCCGTCATCACCTTGGGCCGGAGCTCGGCGGGCGTCCGCACGGTGAGGAGGCCGATGACCGGCGCATTGATGAGCGG
Organism: uncultured Actinomycetes bacterium; assembly: GCA_963796555.1. Classification (GTDB taxonomy): domain Bacteria; phylum Actinomycetota; class Thermoleophilia; order Gaiellales; family Gaiellaceae; genus Palsa-739. Next base: position 9,441 of record CAWCLZ010000010.1, read on the forward strand.
CGTGAAGAACGCGAAGGCGCCGATGACGACCACGGCGGCGGGCCAGGGCGTCGTCGGCGAGAGCAGGAAGAGCGGCAGCGGCATCAGGACGATCGCGAATGCCGCGAGCTTCAGCAGCGGCACCTTCTGGGTCGCCTGCTGGGCGACGACCGCGCCGGCCAGCGCGCCGACGCCGAAGCCGGCGAAGAGAAACGCGACGACGTAGCCGCTCGCGTCGTAGCGGAAGTAGTCGATTGCCTGGACGCCGAGAACGATCCCCTGCGCCACGAAGTTGATCAGGCAAGCGGCGATCATGATCGGCCCGAGCAGGGAGTCGCCGAGCAGGAACTTCAGACCGGAGAACACGCCCTTCTGTTGCGCTGCCGCCTCGACGCGCTTGCCGGCGCGGACGACGATCGCGATCACCAGGAACGAGAAGATGTAGGTGCAGCCGTCGACGACGAGCACCGTCGACGCGCCGGCCAGGCCGATGATCACACCGGCCAGCACCGGGCCTGCGAGCTGCGTCAGCTGGTTCGCACCCGAGAGCACGGCGTTGACGCTCGCGACCGCCTGCTCGTCCTCGCCCGCGACCTCCGGGACGATGAGCCGCGACGAGGCGAAGTACGGAGCGGCGAAGATCCCGATCGCGAACGTCGTGCCGAGGAGCGCGCCGAACGACAGGTCCCCGTAGTGGTGGAGGATCGGGATGATCAGCATCAGCGGCCCGCGCGCGGCGTCCGAGATGAGCATCGTCTTCTTGGCGCCGAGCTTCCCGATCACCGTCCCCGCCGGGATGCCGAAGATCGCGATCGGCAGCATCTCGGCCGCGAGCACCCAGCCCATCTTGGCCGTGGAGCCCGTCGTCACGAGGACGAAGAACGGGAGCGCGACGAACGTCATCGACGAGCCCGTCAGCGAGACGAGCTCGGCCGCGACCAGTCCGATGAGCGAGCGGTTCTTCAGCACGGCCGATAAAATAAAACGTACGTACGGTTTTGTCAAGTGACTAAGATTCCGACCCGTGCCCAAAGTGACCCAGGAGCATCTCGACGCCCGCCGCGCGGAGATCCTCACCGGCGCGCGGCGCGCGTTCGCGGAGCACGGCTACGAGGGCGCGACCGTGGCCAAGCTCGAGGACGCGACCGGCCTCTCGCGCGGCGCGATCTTCCACTACTTCGAGAACAAGAACGACCTGTTCGTCGAGCTCGCGATGGAGATGAACACCCGCTTCGGCGACATCCTGCTCGAGCGCGGCCTCGACGAGGCCTTCCGTGCCTTGGCAGCAGAGAGCCCGGAGTGGCTGGCCGTCCTGATCGAGACCGAAGGCCGGATGCGCCACGACGAGGACTTCGTCCGGCGGTTCGAGGAGAAGGCGAAGGACGTCAGCCCTCGCATCCGCGACTGGTTCGAGCTGCAGCAGGGCGAGGGGAAGCTCCGCGCCGACGTCTCGTGGGTCGAGATCGCACACTTCACGACCTCACTCCTCAACGGGCTCGCGCTGCGCATCGCCGGCGGAGACCCGTTCGACGTCGAGGCGATGCTGCGGCTCCTCGACGATGCGATCGCCGCGCCGCACAAGCCGAAGAGGGTGAGCCGGCCCCGGCCCGTGGCCAAGCCCAAGACCTAGGAGCCGGCTCCCCCGAAGCTGCTACTTGATTGTGAAGCTCTTCTTCGCCGGCGTCGGATCAGTCCCGCCCGAACCGCCCGCGCGCACCTCGAACGTGTACTTCCCGGGCTTCAGGCTCTTGTACGTCTTGACCGAGTGGCAGGACTTGAACGCGGCCTTCTTGTGCGCCTTCCCGAGCGCGCACTGAAAGGCCTTCGCGACGCCGAGAGACGTGAACTTGAACGAAGCCTTGCGCTTCGGCGAGCTGATGGTGGCCTTGATGAGCTTCGTCTCCGGGATGCGGAAGTAATGGGCGGTGTTGACGACCAGCCAGGCGATGCTCACGTCGGCCGGATCGTCGGCCGTACCGTCGGCGCTGGCGGTTGTCGAGACGACGCGGCCCTTGATCGCGATCGCGTTGCGGCCGTCCGCCCACTTCGCCAACAGGGTCGCACCCGGTGCAAGGGCGTCGGTCGTGTTGTCCGAGTTCGCGAAGGTGCCGAGAGTCTTGAGCAGCGGACTGTTCGGAACCACGAGCTGCCCGAGTGTCGTCGCGATGTTGTCGTTCGGTCCGAGCTCGAACGGCGCGTAGCCGCCGGAGGCGAACCGACCGAGCGGAGATGCACCGGTCGAGTCCCAATTGTCATACGCGGCCTGAAGAACAGCTCCACCGTGGTCGACGTAGTCGGCGAGTTCGTTGCCCCACGTGGTCGCATCGTCATAGGGATCACAGTTGTCGCCGAGCGAGACGACGAGGTTCTGGGCCTTGACCGTCGCCGCCGACGGGGTTCCGGTGCTGGTGTCGAACGTCGTCACCTTGGCTCCGCCGGCCAGCGTCTGGATCGCCGTCGCCAACGGTGTCACCGCCTCGTCGAAGCAGTTGCCGGTGACCAGGATCTTCAACCCGCCCGGCGAAGCGCTGGTCCCGGCGGCCGCACTCAGCAAGCCGCACGACGCAACGACGAGAACCCCCACCACAACCGACAACCTCGCCCTCGTCATCCAGACCCTCCTGTCGGAATGGAGCTAGTCGGACTCGAACCGACGACCTCCTGGGTGCGATCCAGGCGCTCTCCCAGCTGAGCTATAGCCCCGCGGCGGCTCAGTGTAGCTGGGCGGGTTGCCGGTTTTCGCCGAGCTTCCCGGCCCGGATCGTCTCGGCCATTTCCCTCGACTCCGCCCGGTAGACGCTTCCGTCCTCGAACTCGATCCAGGGGAACTTCCTCTGGCCCGTCTGCTCGATCGTCCGCTCGCGGCTCGCGCGTTTGAACGCCGATCCCTCCTTGACGAGCTCGTACTCGACGCCCGATTCGTCCAGCGCTTTCTGCACACGCCAGCACGGATGGCCGTCGAACTTCGCCCACATGCCACTGCACCGGTGGAGCTTCACTGTCATCGGTCCTACGATACGACGGTGCGCGCGATTTTCGAAATCCAGCCGCCGGCCTGGGGCGAGACGCTCGCGATCCTCCAGTCGGTGAGCCTGCCCGACGGGCCGGACCGGGTGCGGGCGCGTGTGGTCGAGGTCGAGGGCGAGCGCGTGACGGTCGACTTCCCTGCGCTCGACGGGGAGACGAGCGCCGAGCAGCTCCTCGCGGCCTGCGTCGCCGGCGAGTGGGCGGACCGGGGCGACTTCGAGTCCTGCCGGCTCGTCGACGTGGAGTGGCCCGACGGGCTGCCGGGGCCGGCGTTCCCGGCGCAGCCAGGCGTCTCGATCGGCGCGATCGTCAAGCCGGCGCTCGGGCTCGGCGCCGCGGAGGCGGCCTCGGTTGCGGCGGAGCTTGCCGCAGGCGGCGCCGTCCTCGTCAAGGACGACGAGCTGCAGCGGTCGTCGCCGGAGCGCGTGCACGCCGTGAACGCCGCGCTCCCCGACCACGTCCTCTACGCGGCGAACATCAGCGACTCCGACGTCGACGCAATCGTCGAGGCCGGGGCGCGGGCGTTGATGGTCAACGCGTTCCTCGCGGGGCTCGGCTCGATCGCGCGGCTCCGCAAGTACGGACTGCCGATCTTCGTCCACCGGGTCGGCTCGGCGTTCCTGCGCCGCGGCGGTCCGGTCTCGGTCTCCGCGCGCGTCCTCGCCGAGCTGACCCGGCTGCTCGGCGCCGACTACGTCCAGGTCGGGTCGTTCTCACCGCGCACCTTCGACACCGACGACGAGGTGCGGGAGCAGATCGCGGCTGCGCGCCCGGCGACGGCCGTGATCGGGGGCGGGATCGGCGCCGACAACGCCCGTGAGCAGCTGGAGCGCGCCGGGACGCGCGACGGCGTGATGCTCCTGCTGGGCTCGGCGGCGTACGCGCATCCGGACGGCGTGCGCGCCGGTGTGGCCGCCGCGGTCGAGGCGATCGCGGCTGGCTAGGCCGCGAAGAGCGTGAGGTCGGGCTCGCGCTCGCCGCGCAGGACGGCGAGGTCGACCGTGACGCTGCGGATGTCGCGGGACTCCGCGAGCGCCACAGCCTGCGGCTTGAGGCGCTGAGCCACGAGGATCCCGCGGCAGCCGGCCTTCGCCGGGTCGCGGCGGATGAAGTCGAGGTAGCGCGTGAGCTGTTCGACGGCCTCGATCGTCCCGATCCGCTTGACCTCGACGGCGACCCACTCCCCCGCTTCGTCGTGACACATGAGGTCGACCGGGCCGATTTCCGTCTGCCACTCGCGGCGCACGAGCGTCAACGGCTCGCCGAGCGCCTCGGGCGCGGCCGCGAGCGCCTCCTGCAGGTCGCGCTCGACGCCGTCCTTCTGCAGCGCCGCCGACTCGCCCATGTCGTGCTCGACGTCGCTCAGCACCTCGAGCAGCCGGATCTCGAGCGCGTCCTCGCTCTTCGGCTTCGTCACGACGAGCCGTTCGCCCTCGTCGGCGAGGAAGGTTGGCGCCGTCATCCAGTTGAGCGGCTTTACTTTGTAACTCCCGGAATCGTCCCAGATCATGACGGTCCCGTCTCCTTTGAGCATCACGAGGCGGACGGCCGCCGGGAGAAAGGCCGCGGCGCGGCCACGGTAGTTCACCTCACAGCGAGCGACGATCAACCGCACGCGTGGAACGTACTGTCCGTTTCGGACATATTCCTCTAGCAACGGCCCGCCGATGGCGAGTGGAAGCCACGCCGCTTGCGCCTGACCGTCGGGTAAGCAGTCGGGAGGCGGTTCAGGCGAGAGGCTCTCGCCTAGGCCGGGCCCCTCTCCCGTCGTGGCATCGCCGCACCCAGCGATGGTGTCGCTGTCTCTACGGGACAGCGTCACGCGTTTGGCGAGCGTGCCCCGATCTGTCCGAGTTTGTGTAGTCGGTGATTGCGCTGGTTGCTCGATCGGCGGAGGATGCGGGTATGCCGGAGCAGCCGACGGGTTCGGTCACCCTCGTGTTCACCGACATCGAGGCCTCGACGGGTCTCCTGCGCGAGCTCGGCGCGGAGGCTTACCGCGAGGCCCTCGCAGAGCACCGCAGGATCGTGCGCGAGGCGTTCGCATCCGGCTATGAGGTCGACGAGGAAGGTGACGCGTTCTTCTACGCGTTCCCCACCGCCGCGTCTGCCGTCGCGGCGGTCGAGGAGGCGATGCATGCGCTCGACGGCGGCCGGATCTGTATTCGGGTGGGGATTCACACGGGCGAGCCGATTCTCGATCCGCCGAAGTACGTCGGGCTCGATGTGCATCGCGCGGCCCGCGTGATGGCCGCCGGCCACGGAGGGCAGGTGGTGCTGAGTGAGTCGACGCGGGCGCTGCTCGAGGACGGGGTGGTCGTGCGCGATCTGGGCGAACATCGGCTGAAGGACTTGTCCGGGCCGCAGCGGCTGTACCAGCTCGGGGCAGGCGAGTTCCCGCGACTCAAGAGCTTGCATCAGACGAATCTGCCGGTCGCGTGGACGCGGCTGGTCGGCCGCGAGCAAGACATCGAGGAGCTGCTCGAGCTGCTCCGTGGCGACGACGTTTCGGTCATCACGCTCACCGGCACCGGAGGCGGCGGCAAGACGCGTCTCGCGATGCAGACAGCTGCCGACGCCGCGGAGGACTACGCCGACGGTGTCTGGTTCGTGGGGCTGGCGGTGGTAACGGATGTCGATCTCGTCGAGGCCGCGATCGCGCAGACGTTCGGCCTGCGTGAGGGCGGCGGCAGGACCTATCGCGACGTGATCCGCGACTACCTGCGTTCGCGGCGGCTTCTGCTCGTGCTCGACAACCTCGAACAGTTACTCCCAGAGGTCGCGGGGGTGGTCGCGGATCTCGCGGCCGAGTTCGCCCGCGTCGACTTCCTCGCAACCAGCCGCGAGCCGCTCCGCATCAGTGCCGAGCGCGAGTACACGGTGCCGCCGCTCGCCAAGGACGAGAGCGTGGTGCTGTTTGCCGAGCGGGCCGGGCTGGAGCTCAACGGTGACCGGCCGGCCGTCGAGGCGATTTGCGCACGACTCGACGGCCTGCCGCTCGCGATCGAGCTGGCCGCGGCGCGCGTCAACGTGCTGCCACCGGCAAAGCTCCTCGAACGGTTGGAGAAACGGCTGCCCTTGCTGACCTCCGGAGCGCGGGACGCACCCGCACGGCAACGAACACTGCGCGCAACCATCGCCTGGAGCCACGACCTCCTCGACGACCACGAGCAACAGCTGTTCGCCCGGCTCGCCGTCTTCGCAGGCGGCTGCACACTCGAGGCGGCAGAGGCAGTGTGTGACGCCGACCTGAACACACTCGGCTCGCTGCTCGACAAGAACCTGCTCCGCCGCGACGGGTTGCGCTACCGGATGCTCGAGACGATCCGGGAGTTCGCGCGCGAGCGGCTCGACGAGGCGGCCGACGCCGCCGAGATCCGGCGCCGCCATGCCGAACACTTCCTCGCCCTAGGCGTCGAGGCTCAGCCGGAACTCGTCCGTCGCGATCAGCGCCAGTGGCTCGACCGCCTCGAAGCCGAGCACGACAACCTCCGCGCCGCGCTCACCTGGCTGCTCGAGCTTGATCCCGAGAACGGCCTCACCCTCGCGCACGCGCTGACCGTCTTCTGGTACACGCGCGGGCACGTCCGCGAGGGTCGCGACTGGCTCGTGGCCGTGCTCGAGCACGCCTCGTCGTCGCCGACTGCCGCTCGAGCGGCCGCGCTCGACTGGGCGGGCTATCTGAGCAACGAGCTCGGCGAAGACGGAAGCGCCTTCGTCGAGCAGGCGGTTGGCTGCGCACGCGCCGCCGACGCCTCGGCCGCGCTCGCGCTCGCACTCTCCCATCTCCCTCACGTCGCCTGGGAGCCCGGTCGGGTTGACGAGGCCATCCTCGTCATCGAAGAGGCACGTACGATCGCCGAACAAGCAGGGGATCCCTTCACGCTCGCAGTGGTTCTCAACAACCTCGGAGGGTGGTACTACGAGCGAGGCGACGACGAACGGGGCCGCACTCTCCACGAAGAGAGTTATCGCATCCGTGCCGAGATGGGCGACCTGTCACGGATGGCTCTGTCGTTGATCAACCTGGCCGGGGGGCTGTCGGACAGCGACGCGAACCGGGCAGGTGATCTTGCTACTCAAGCCCTTGCCCTCGCCCGCGAGGTTGGCGACCGGCGCCACACAGCGACAGCCCTCACCACCCTCGGCTGGATTGCGCTCGCCGAGGAGAACGCCAATCGGGCACGCGACCTGCTCATGGAAAGTCTGACGATCGCGCTGGAGATCGCGTACCGCTTCCTACTGCACTACGACCTCGTAGTCCTCGCGGCTGTCGCAGGCGCAAGTGGTGACTGGCGGCTCGCTGCGCGACTGGAAGCAGCCGTCGATTCCGAGATTCAATTTGGGGCTGCTCTCGGGGCTGGCCTTAGCTCGTCGGAGAAAGGTCTGCTCGATCGGAACCGCGCAGCCGCGCGAGCGCAGACCAATCCAGCCGAGTGGGAGGCGGCGTGGGCCGCCGGCGCAGCGCTGACGATCGAACAGGCCGCAGCCGAAGTCCTCACGACATGACCTTGGCCTACCCACCAAACTGTCGCTGTCGTTCCGGGACACCGTCAGGGGACATTCCGAGCACTGGCCGACGCGAGGCTCTCCCCCAGCCTGGAGTCACCTAGATGCAGTTGAGCGGCTTGTACCCGCCGGCGTCGTCGTGCACGAGCACCGAGCCGTCGCCCTTGAGGATGAGCAGCCGCACGGCCTCCGGGAGCACGGCCGAGACTCGGCCGGAGTACGTGACCTCGCAGCGGGCGACGATGAGACGCACGGCGCCCAACCTACTGTCCCTTTCGGACACGTCCGGTGTCTGACACCGGACGTGGCTGTTTCAGCCGCTGCGTTCGACCCGCGAGCCGCCGACGGTCGCCTCTTCGCCGTCGTCGAAGCGAACCCAGGCCTTGCCGTTCCCGTCGTAATCGGGCGACCAGACGAGGAGCGTCGCGTCGCGCCCGCCGACCCGCACGCGCTCGCTGCCCTCCGGCTCCGCGCCGCTCCAGACGCGGATGAACGGGTTCTCGCGGCGCTCACGCCCGATCGTGGTCTCGTCCGTATGGCCCGGAAGGACACGTGTCGTGTCGGGCAACTCGAGGAGAACCTCCATCACGGAGTACCGCACGACCGCCACGTCGCCGCCTCCGACCGCGTCGCGGAACAGCGTGTCGCCCGTCGCGACCACACCGTCGTCGATCACAAACGAGAGGCCGTCGTCGGAGTGCCCCGGCGTCGCGAGCCCCTGCACTCGCAGCCCGTCCCATTTCCACTCGCCGGGCTCGGCGAGCACCGGGATCGAGTACCGGCTCGCGAGCTCGTCCTCGTTCACGACGTGGTCGGCGTGCGAGTGCGTGCGGAGGATCGCGACCGGTGTCACGCCCCACCGCTCGGCCGCCTCGATCAGCGGCGCGACGTCGGCGCCCGAGTCGACGAACACCGCGGGCCCGCCCTCGACGGCGACCAGAAAGGCGTTGCTGAGCCAGTCGGGATGCATGCTCTTCTCCACCAGCATGGCGGTAACCTAACTGGGTTCCCCACGAGGAGGATTGATGGCGGGCCTGTGGCAACGCACGACGCTGATCGTCAAGTCGAAGTATTCGAAGGCCCTGAACAAGGCCGAGAACCCGACCGAGACGCTCGACTACTCGTACGAGCAGATGCTCGAGCAGCTCCAGAACGTCAAGCGTGGCGTCGCCGATGTCGTCACTTCCAAGAAGCGGATCGAGCTGCAGCAGCAGAAGCTCGAGCAGAACGTCGTCAAGCTCGAGACCCAGGCGCGCCAGGCCGTCGCGGCGAATCGCGAGGACCTCGCGAAGCAGGCGCTCGAGCGGAAGGCGATCGCGCAGGGGCAGCTCCAGGACATGGACGGGCAGGTGAAGCAGCTCGAAGACCAGCAGGAGAAGCTGATCGCGGCCCAGCAGCAGCTCGAGACCCGCATCGAGTCGTTCCGCTCCCAGAAGGAGATCCTCAAGGCGCAGTACTCCGCCGCGGAGGCCCAGGTCAAGGTCGGCGAAGCGGCGACAGGGATCGGCCAGCACATGCAGGACACCGGTCTGGCCATCCAGCGCGCCAAGGACAAGACCGAGGAGATGCAGGCACGCGCCTCGGCGATCGACGAGCTCACCTCCAGCGGCGCGCTCGAGGACTTCACCGCGGGCGACCAGACGCAGCTCGACCGCGAGCTTTCCCAGATCTCCTCCGCCTCGCAGGTCGACGACGAGCTCGCAAAGCTCAAGGCGGAGGTCGGCTCCGGCGGCGAACCGCAGAAGGAGATCGCGGCCGGTGACGCCGAGCCTGCACCGGCGGCAGCCGACCCGCAGCCCGCCGCCGCCGCCGAGCCGGCAGCGACGCCTGAACCGGCACCGGCTGCAGACGCTGCGCCGGCGGCCGAGCCGGCCGAGGGAACCACCGAGTCCTGACCCGGTTCGGCGACATCGTCTTCGGCCGCAAGAAGCTGCAAGGGCCGGCCGCCGAGAAGCTGTTCGCGCTCTCGACCGCGGCGGTCACGCTCGACACCGAGTGCTCTCTCAAGACCGCCGGCGACGCCGCGCTGATCTTCAAGCCGCTCTCGGCGGGCGAGTTCACCTCGAGCGAGAACGACGCGGAAGAGCTGCTCCGCGGTGTCGCCCGGGACTCCGGCTCCACGATCGACCGCAAGACCGACTCGTTCGGCTTCGAGTGGGTGATCGTCCACGACCCGCAGCTCGAAGACCAGGTCGCGGGCGTCCACACGCTCGCCTCGGAGCTCGAGGATCACGGCTTCGGCGGCCAACTCCTCGCGGCCGCCTTCCGCTTCGACGGCTCCGCGTTCGGCTCGGGCCATCCGGTCTACTGGATCTACGGCTTCAAGACCGGCACCTGGTGGCCCTTCATCCCGACCGGCGAGAAGCAGGAACGCGACAACGCGCAAGAGCTGGAGCTGAAGGCCAAGCTCGAGCCGGAGCTTCCGATCGAGCCGGACCTCAGTAAGTGGCTGGCTTTGTTCGGCGCGCCGATCTAGTCAGGCGTAAGGACGCTGGCCGAGGCGAGGGTCGCTTCTGCAGATGTGACGATTACGGCCGTGGCGTCGTACTCTGTTGAGATGAAGTGGCTAACCCCGTTCGCCGCGCTCGTTGCAGTAGCAGTGCTCGTGGCAGCCGGTGGCAGCAGCCGCCACATGACCACGCCTCTCCGGCAGCAGATCGCTGCCGTCGCCCGCAGGACGGCACACTCGCTCAACGATTCTTCGCGTTTGACCGCGGTGCGGGTCTATGGGCCAGCCTCGTACCGCGCCGTTCTGAAGGCCTCGGACGGCACCACGACTACAAACCGGCGGAAGGGACGCTTCTACGTGATCGTCCTCCGCGGCCGATTCGTCTGCGCGTGGTGTCCGCGGCCGCCTGGCGCTCAATCGCCTCACGGGTCGATAGTCACGAGGATCTGGACCCCGAGCGGGCACGGCGGTGGCTTCGGCATCCGCAGCAAGCTCCCCGCCTCGTTATCCCGACTCGCGAGTCCCACCCTGGTCAGGATCGGGTAGAGACTCAGGGGTCATTCCGGAACACTGGCCCAAGCGAGCGTCACTACCTCCGACCGTGCACGCTCGTGCCAGTGGAGGGCGACAACGTTCGCCGAATCCCCAGAGCCTAGGGCCGGAGGCTAAGACAGCCGCGTCAGCGGCGACTTAGCCGCAGGCCGCACCGCGCTCGCGCCGGCCTCCGCCGCGCGCGAGCGCACCAGAGCGGCGTCCCATCCGGACCACCCAAATGGACAAAGGCACGGAGCGGGCCGGAAACCGCGCTTTCCGGCCTGCGCAGTTCGATATTCCAGCGAGCGAGTGCGCAGCACTCGCTCGCTACGAGACGGGCTTGCCCATCTCGCGGGCGATCTCGGAGAGAGCGGCGAGGCGCTTCTCGAGCGGCGGGTGATCCATCATCCACTCGCTCATGTTCGTCTTCCAGTTGGTCGGGATGATGAAGAACGCGTTCATCCCCTGCACCTCGCGAAGGTCACGCTGCGGGATCTGCGTGATGCCGCTCGAGATCTTCTGGAGCGCGCTCATGAGGTTCTCGGGCGCGCCGGTGATGATCGCCGAGCCGCGGTCGGCCGCGTACTCGCGGTAGCGGGAGATCGTCCGGATCAGGATGAAGCTGATCGCATAGACGACGATCGAGACGAGGAGCACGATCAGCCAGACTGGGGTCTGGTTGTTGTTGTTGCTGCTCCGGCCGCCGCCGAAGCCGCCGAACATTCCGGCGTAGAGCCCGAAGCGGGTGAGCAGCGCGGCCAGCATCGCGAAGAAGCTCGCAACCGTCATGACGAGCACGTCGCGGTTCGCGATGTGCGAGAGCTCGTGCCCGAGCACGGCCTCGATCTCCTGCGGCTCGAGCCGCCGCCAGAGCCCGCTCGTCACCGCGACCGCCGCGTGCTTCGGGTTCCGGCCTGTCGCGAACGCGTTCGGGACGTCGCTGTCGACGACCGCGATGCGCGGCTTGGGGAGATTCGCCATCGCGCAGAGCCGCTCGACCATCGCATGCAGCTCCGGCGCCTCCTCGGCCGTGACGACCTTGGCCCCGGACGCCCGCAGCGCCAGCTTGTCCGAGGTGTAGTACTGGAAGAAGGCCAGGCCGATGACGATCACCAGCATCGGCAGGAGGCCGAAGTTGAGGAAGTGCAGCAGCACGACCGCAAAGACGACGTAGAGCAGCCCGAGCAGAACGCCCGTGAAGAGCATCCGCAGCGACAGCCCGCGGTCGCGTCCGAAGTTTTTCCGCTCCATGTCCGGGATGGTACTCCGGCGGAACTCTCTGCCGGTTCCCAGGGCCGACGGCTTAGCGGTTCATTAGAGTCCTGCGCGGTGCGCCACCCTGCAGTCATCGCCGCTGCCGTCGTGCTTGGCGCGACCGTGCTCGCAGGCTGCGGAGCCGAGGGAGTGACCACGCCGACGCCGAACACGGTGGTCGGCACGGTCTCGACGGCGCCGACGCTGCCGATCGTCCCCGCAACCAAGCTGACCGGGGACTCGAAGAGCGGCGCCGCGATCTACGTGAGCGCCGGGTGCGGCGGCTGCCACACGCTGGCCGCGGCCAAGTCGACCGGCACGGTCGGGCCGAATCTCGACCAGCTCAAGCCGGACTATCGCACCGTGACCTCGCAGGTGACGAACGGCGGCGGTGCGATGCCATCGTTCAAGTCGAAGCTCAGCTCGCAGCAGATCGCGGACGTGGCCGCCTACGTGGTCACCTCGACCGGCGGCACCGCGCCGTAGAGCTTCCCGCCGCGTTCCCCGCGCACGTCGCGGCCTTCGCGTTCGACCTCGACCGGACCTTGATCGCCGAGGACGGCGTCCTCCGCCCGCGCACGCGGGAAGCGCTGGTACGAACGAGGGCGACCGGCGCCCACGTCGTCGTCGTCACCGGGCGGATGTTCCGGGCCGTGCGGCCGTACCTCGAGCAGGCGCAGCTCGACGACCTCGTCGTCTGCTACCAGGGAGCAGTCGTCGCCGACCCCGCGACGGGCGAGTTCCTGCTGCACGTCCCGATTCCGCTGGCGGAGGCCCGAGAGGCGATGGACGCCGTGCTCGCGGCCGGTTTCCATCTCAACTGCTACGTCGACGACCTGCTGTACGTCGCGGAAGTGACGCCCGAGGCGCGGCGCTACGCCGACTTCCAGCACCTCGAGATCCACACGGTCGGCGATCTTCGTGCGTGGCTCGAGCGCGACCCGACGAAGCTCGTCGCGGTCGGCGATCCCGCGGCGCTCGACGAGCTCGCGGCGGAGCTCGAGCCGCGCTTCGCGGGGAGGCTCTTCATCTCCAAGTCGCTGCCGTACTTCCTCGAGTTCGCGCACCGGGACGTGAGCAAGGGGAGCGGGTTGGAGTTCGTCGCCGAGCGTCTCGGCTTCCGGCCGGAGGAGACGGTCGCGTGCGGCGACGGCGAGAACGACCGCGAGCTGCTCGACTGGGCCGGCTTCGGAGTCGCCGTCGCGAACGCGCATCCCGACGTCCTGGCCCGCGCCGATCTCGTGGTTCCGTCAGTGCAGGACGAAGGCGTCGCTGTCCTGCTGGAGAGCTACCTAGACTCCGTCGCGTGATCGACCTGAAAGCAGCACGGGACGCCCCGGACGACTTTCGGCGTCGTGTTGCGCGCAAGGATCCCGCGGCCGCAGAGCTGTTCGACCGGCTGCTCGCCGCCGACGAGCGCTGGCGCGAGCTCGTCCCGCAGGTCGACGGGCTCCGGGCTCGGCGAAAGGTCAAGGGCAAGCCGACGCCCGAGCAGCTCGAGGAGCTGAACAACGTCAAGGCAGAGTTGATGCGGGCGGAGGCCGAGCTCGAACAAGCCGCGAGCGAGAGAAAGAGCCTGCTCGAGTTGATTCCGAACCCTCCGGACGACGCGGCGCCGGATGGTTTCACCGATGAGGACGCGGTCGAGCTCCGCCGGGTCGGCACGGAACCACAGTTGGCTGCACCCAAGGAGCACACCGAGATCGGCCGCTTCGACATGGAGCGCGCCGCGCGGCTTTCCGGCTCGCGCTTCGGGTATCTGCTCGGCGACACCGCGCTGCTCGCGCTCGCGCTCTACCGCTTCGCGCTGGACACCGCCGTCAAACACGGGCACACGCCGATGCTGCCGCCGGTGCTCGTTCGTGAGGAGGCCATGTACGGCACCGGTTTCTTCCCCACCGAGCGTTCGAACATCTACGCAGTCGAGAGTGACGATCTGTACCTCACCGGCACCTCCGAGGTCGGGCTCGCGGGTCTGCACATGGGCGAGATACTCGACGAGCTCCCTCTCCGTTACACGGCCTTCTCCACGAACTTCCGCCGAGAGGCGGGCGCCGCAGGCAAGGACACACACGGGATGTTCCGCGTCCATCAGTTCAACAAGGTCGAGCTCTTCTCGTTCGTCGCACCGTCGGCCTCCTCGGACGAGCACGAGCGCCTCCTCGAGATCGAGGAAGAGATCCTCGAAGGGCTCGCGATCCCGTACCGCGTGGTCAACGTGGCCGCCGGAGATCTCGGAGTACCGGCCGTGAAGAAGTACGACATCGAGGGTTGGTTCCCGTTCCAGGAGCGTTATCGCGAGCTGACCTCGGCATCGAACACGACGGACTTTCAGGCTCGTCGACTCGGGATTCGTCACCGCGCCGGCAACGACCTCGAGCCGGTGCACACGCTGAACGGCACGGCCACGACGGACCGGACCCTGCTCGCGATCCTCGAGAACTTCCAGGGTGAGGTTCCGGACGTGCTGCGCGAGTACGGCGCACCCGAACGCGTCACTCCTTAGCGAGCCACGCCTTCGCGAGCCGCTTCTGCGCGCGCGTCAGCCACGCCTCCTCGACGAGGTCGCGCAACTCGTCGCGGTCGAGCCGCTCGAGGTTCGGGATGCGCATCAGCACGGCCGAGTAGCCGTTCCAGTGCGGCGTCGTGAAGTAGATGCCGCGCGAGTCCGAGAGCAGCAGCTCCTTCACGCCGAGGTCGGCGACGCGGAAGGCGAGCACGTCGTCGAGCCGCTCTCCCGTCTCCGGGTCGACGGCGTCCGGCCGGCGGCTGCGGTGGAAGCAGAACATCTTCCCGTGCACCTTGTAGACGGGCCGGCCGTCCTCGATCTCCTTCGTCGCCTCGGGCATGGCGAGCGCGAACGTGTCGAGGTCCTTCAGCGTCGCCACGGCTGCGACACTAGACGCCGCGGCGGGGTGCCGGAGCGGTCGAACGGGGCGGTCTTGAAAACCGTTGAGCCTCACGGCTCCGTGAGTTCGAATCTCACCCCCGCCGCTCTCGACTTGAACTAGGGGTCCCGGGCGGAGAGTCGTCAGAGGCTCCCGCGCGAATTGAGGCCTGACGGATCCCCTCCCCAACCGTCAGCCGCCGCCGCCGGAGCCGACGCTCTTCACGTAGAGCTTGCCGCTCTTCACCGTGTACATCCCGGGCGCGAAGCCGGTTCCGGTCTGGCACCACTGGGTGGCGGTCGTCAGGTCGGCCGTCGCCGCGTGGCCGTAGAGGTACTGCTTCGTCGGCACGTCGTTGATCTTGATGTAGGCGACGATGTAGAGACCGCTCAGGCCGGGGTAGCCGGGGCGGGATCTGGAACATGAACCGGGCCTGCTGCGACGGCACGTCGATCCACGAGCAGGTGATCGTCGAGGAGTAGTTCAGAACGCCCGGGTAGTCGTAGTTCCAGTACTGGACGGTCCGCTTCTGGATGTTGAAGTGGATCTTCTGATGCGGGTTCTTCATCTGGATCTGACCGTTCGCGTTCGCCTTCTGTGGCTCAGCCTGCCCTGCGGGCGCCGCGATCCCCAGTGCACAGAACACCGCGATCAAGCACATCACTGTCCGCTTCGTCATCGTCAACCCCTTCAACATGGATACGTTCGCCTCAAACTCAGAATCGGCTCTAGCACCGCACCTGAACGGATCCCAGGCGGCTCGGCGGTCGGTAGCGTTCGCCGCCGTGACGACGGGAGACGAGCTCCGTGCGCTGATGCGGCTCTGGCCACACGGCGTGTCGATCCTCAGCGTCGACGTCGACGGCGACCGGATGGGCGTGACCGTCTCCTCCCTCGTCTCGCTCTCGCTCGAGCCCCCGCTGATCGGCGTCTCGATCGGCAAGGACGCCTCCTGCTACGAGCTCCTGCGCGGCGCCGGCCGGTTCGCGATCAGCCTCCTCGGCTCCGAGCAAGAGGACCTCGCGCGCCGCTTCGCGGCCGGCTACCCGCCGATCGTCCACTGGCAGGGCGTGCCGACCCGGGAGGGTCAGGTCGCGCCGCTGATCGAGGGCGCGCTCGGCTGGATCGAGGCCGAGACGCTGACCGAGGCGGACGCCGGCGACCACACCTTCTTCATCGCCGACGTCCTCTCGATCGAGCACGGCCCGTCCCACCACGCTCTCGTCTACCGCGAGAGCAACTACCACTCGGTCTAGCCCGGCAGCCCGGACTGCGCGACCGCCACGAGCTGAGCTTCGGTCAGTCCCTTTGCGGAGAGCAGAAGCGCCTGCCAGTACTTGCCGGGTCCAGGGAGCACGACGTACAGCGCGGAATCGTCCGCTCCATCCTGCGCCACGACGTACCCCTGGTAGGAGCCGACGTCGACGGGCGTGGCTCCCTGCGGAATCGCGGAACCGCTCGTGGAGATGACGTAGAACGCCTCGACGCAGCCTCCGTCCGCGGACGCGGCCGCCGCGAACCCGTTGCCGGCGGCGGAGGGTGACGACGCACATGCGGTCGTGGACCGCTTGAAGCCGGCAGGCGTTCTGAAGCGGTAGCCGGCGAGCTGGATCGTCGCGCCGCTCAGCCGAAACCGCTGCGGTCCATGCGAGACGCTCGCCGGCCGGCTGCCGTGACCGATCGAAGCCACGGCGACGACCGCCGCCGCGAGCGCGACGCCGACGAGCACGAACGCGGTGCGCCGGCGCCGGGTCATCCGGCCCCGGCGGGGCGCGCGAGGACGGTCGGCCGCGAGGATCCGTTCGAGGATCAGCTCCTCCTCGCTCGGGTCGACGAAAGACTCGCTCTGCCCGAGCAGTGCCGGCTCGGCGGCGGTGAGACGTTCGAGCTCGTTACCGGTGCGCATCTGCGTGCCTCCTTGGGTTCAGCGACGGGATCTCCTGCTGGGCATCCGTGCGCTCCAGCTCCTCGCGGAGCCGTCGTCGCGCGCGGTGCAGGCGGACGGCGAACGCGAGCTTCGTGACCGCGAGGACCTCAGCCGCCTCCGCGGCGCTCAGGCCGTCCCAGGTCACGAGCCGAAGCACCTCGCGGTCGCGCTCGCTCAACACTGCGAACGCGGCCAGCACCCCGTCGCGATCTCCGAGACCGCCCGCGAGATCGGGGTCTACGGCGCCGCTGTGCTCTGCTTCCAGGCGAACCGCAAGCGCGTGTCGTCTGGTCTCCGAGCGGAACTGGTCGGCCATGACCCGCCGCGCGACGCCGAGCAGCCACGGCCGCGGCTCCGCCGGGACGTCGTCGAGCCGACGCCAGGCGACGAGGAACGTCTCGGCCGCGACGTCCTTCGCACGCTCGGGATCGATCCGCCCGAGGGCGAATCTGAGCACGACCCGGAAGTTCTCCCGGTAGATCCGCTCGAACCGGTCCTGGTCGTCCGCCATCACTGAAGAGATGGCCGGCACGGCCTCGAAATTACAGTTCTCTCCTGTGATCGACGCGGTCGTCTTCGACCTCGACGGCGTGCTGCTCCAGTCCGAGGAGGTCTGGGACGCGGTGCGCGAGCGCTACGTGCGCGGGCGCGGCGGCCGGTACGACGAGGAGGTGCAGCGGGCGATGATGGGTATGAGCGCGCCCGAGTGGTCCCGGTACCTGCACGACGAGGCGGGCGTCCCGGACGAACCGGACGCGATCAACCGGGACGTGGTCGCAGGGATGCTCGCGGCGTACCGGCACGAGCTGCCGCTGTTGCCCGGCGCGGTCGAGGTGGTGCGGCGGACGGCGGCGACGTTTCCGCTCGCGCTCGCCTCCTCCTCGAACCGCGAGGTGTTCGAGGCCGTGCTCGAGCTCGCCGGCCTCACCGACTGCTTCGAGGCCACCGTCTCGTCGGAGGAGGTCGCGCGCGGCAAGCCGGCGCCGGATGTGTACCTCGAGGCAGCCCGCCGGCTCGGCGTCGCGCCCGAGCGGTGCACCGCCGTTGAGGACTCCCACGCCGGCATTCGCTCGGCGAAGTCGGCCGGGATGCGCGTCCTTGCGCTCCCGAACGCGAGCTATCCGCCCGACGAGGAGGCGCTCCGGCTCGCGGACGCGGTCGTCGGCTCGCTCGACGAGCTTACGTCGGACATCCTGCGCGGCTAGATCAGCTGCGCGCCGCGGGCGTCGAAGGCCCGGATCCCCGGCGCGAGCGAGGGATCGAAGTCCTCACGGAACAGCGTGAAGATCGTCACGTCGCGCAGCGGCCCGCCCTCGCGCGCGGGCAGCCGCCGCCGCAGGGTCGCCTCCTCGACGAAGCCGAGCTTGCGCGGGATGCCGAAGCTCGCCTCGTTGCGCGGATCGATCCGAATCTCGATCCGGTCCGCGCCGCACACCTCGAAGCCGGCTCGCGTGAGCGCCGCGCTCGCCTCGGTCGCCATCCCCTGCCTCGTCGCGCTCGCGCGGATCCAGTAGCCGAGCTCGAGCCCGCCCGGCCCGATCCGCGGATGGAGCCCGGTGCCGCCGAGCACCTCGGCCTCATCGGCGCTGAAGATCCCGCAGGTGAAGTTCTCGCCGGAGTCGAAGTTGACGCGGAACTGCTTGATCAGGTCGGTCTTGTCCTCGAGCGTCTGCGGCTCCTGGTGCGCCCACGGCATCCACGGCCGCAGGTGCTCGAGACTCGAGTCGATCGCCTCCTTGAGGAGCAGGGCGTCGCGCGGCTCGTAGCAGCGGACGACGAGCCGTTCCGTCTCGATCCGGTACGGAGCGGGCGGCCCCTCCCAGCTCACGCGACGCGCCCGACCAGGACGCATCCGTTGTGTCCGCCGAGGCCCATCGCGTTCGAGAGCGCGACGTCGACCTGCACGTGGCGCGCCTCGTTCGGCACGTAGTCGAGGTCGCACTCGGGATCGGGATGCCGGTAGTTGATGGTCGGCGGCAGAACGCCGTCGCGGATCGCGAGGACGCACATCATCGCCTCGATCGCGCCGGCGGCGCCGAAGCAGTGGCCCGTGACGGACTTCGTCGACGAGACCGCGAGCCGGTACGCGTGCTCGCCGAAGACCTCCTTGATCGCCCGCGTCTCGGCCGCGTCGCCGAGCGGCGTCGAGGTGCCGTGGGCGTTGAGGTAGCCGACCTGCTCGGGCTCAAGGCCCGCCCGCTCGAGCGCGCGCCGCATCATCTCCGAGACGCCGACCGACTCGGGATCGGGTTGCGCAAGGTGGTGCGCGTCGTTCGACATCCCGTAGCCGAGGATCTCGGCGTAGACGGTCGCGCCGCGGCGCTCGGCGGACTCGAGCTCCTCGAGCACCAGCACGCAGGCACCCTCCCCCATCACGAAGCCGGCCCGCGTCGCGTCGAACGGACGCGAGGCCCGCGGCGGGTGCTCGTCCTCGGCCACGAGCCCGCGCATCGCGCAGAAGCCGGCCAGGGTCAACGGATGGATGCAAGCCTCCGCGCCGCCCGCGAGCACGGCGTCCGCGTCGCCGCGCTTGATCACCTCCGCCGCCTCGCCGATCGCGGTCGAGCCGGTCGCGCAGGCCGAGACGGGCGCGTAGTTCGGGCCGCGGAAGCCGAGCGAGATCGCAAGCTGGCCGCTCGCCGTGTCGACGAGGACGTTCGGCAGGAAGGTCGGGGAGACGCGATCCGGCCCGCGCTCCCGCAGGATCTCGGCCTGTTCCATGATCCCGATGAAGCCGCCGATCGCCGTGCCGAACAGAATCCCGACGCGATCCGGCGAGTAGGCGCCGTCGAGACGCGCGTCCGCCACCGCCTCGCGGGCGGCGCCGAGCGAGAGCAGGACGTTGCGATCGAGCCTTCGCGCATCCTTCGGCGAGGCGACCTGGCTCGCGTCGAAGTCCTTCACCTCGGCGGCGATCCGCACGGAGAACTCGCTCGCGTCGAAGGAGCGGATGAAGTCGACGCCGCTCTCGCCCGCCACCGCCGCGCGCCACGTCGACGGCGCATCGGCGCCGATCGGCGTCACAGCACCGAGCCCGGTCACGACCACCCGCCTCATCCCGCGAGGTTAGACGCGTCCTGTCGGTCGAGGTTGCGGCTATGCGCTCTCGGCGACGCCTGCTTCGACGAGCACCGCGTACACCTTCGTCGGTCGGGTCTTGCCCTTCATCAGGAGCTCGCCCTGAGCTTCGACCGGGATCTCGTCGGCGATGCCGTCCCGCGTGTTCTCGTCGATCAGTACCGGCCGGCCGAGCTCCTTGGTGTGCGCTTCGAGACGGGCCGCCACGTTGACCGTGTCGCCCACGCAGGTGTACGTGGCGCGGTTCTGCGTCCCGGTGTAGCCCGCAACCACACGACCGGAAGCGATCCCGATGCCGATCTGGATCTGCACCTTGTCCCGCGCCGCCTGCTCCTCGTTGAACAGCCGGATCAGGTCGACCATCTGGCGCGCGGCCAGCACGGCCGCCTGCCGGTGCTCCTGCCGCGGCGCCGGCGCTCCGAAGATGGCCATCAGGCCGTCGCCGACCATCTGGTTGACGATCCCGCCTTCACCCGTGATCGCGTCCATCATCAGCAGGTAGTAGTCGTTGAGCAGCTCGATCGTTTCGGACGGCTCGCGCGACTCCGAGATCGTCGTGAACGAACGGATGTCGCAGAACATCGCCGACGCATCGACGTACTGGCCGCCGAGCGAGAAGCCCGACGTGAGCAGGTCGTCGGCCACTTCCTTGGTCGCGAACTTGCTGATGAGCTCACGCTGCTGATCGCGGAGACGCTTCTTCTCGAGGCTTGCGTTGATCCTTGCGGTCAGTAGCACCGGGTTGACCGGCTTCGTCAGGTAGTCCTCGGCGCCCATCTCGACGCAGCGCACGACGCTGTCGAGCTCGTCGAGCGCCGAGGTCACGACCACGGGAATGTCACGGAGATGCGGGTCGTCCTTCAGCTTCGCGAGCACCTCGAACCCGTCGAGCTCCGGCATGAGGACGTCGAGCAGCAGCAGGTCGAACGGCTGCTGCCGCAGAAGATCGAGGGCCGCGGCGCCGTGCTCGGCGAAGACGATGGTGTGCCCCTCGTGTTCGAGGCCGCGGGCCAGCAGAAGCCGGTTCACACGGTTGTCGTCGGCGATGAGGATCCTGCCGGCGGGTGCGTTCACGCGGGCGTTTCCGAGCGAAGAGCGGAGAGAGCCTCCTCGAGCGCCAAGTACTCCTCGCCGATCCGGTCGACGAGCTCCGACGCCCCGTCGAGCTCGCCCAACTTGGCCTGCTGCTCAAGGGTCCGGCACAGCTCCGCGAACTCTTCGGCCCCGAGAGTCGCGCCGTTCGACTTCAGCGTGTGCGCCGCGCGCCGCAGCTCTTCGTCATTCGGTTCGCCCAAAGACCTGCGCAGCGTCGCGATCAGCTCCGGTGCATCCGCGAGGAACGCATCGATCACCTCACCGAGGAACTCGTCGCCGCCGAGATCACGCAGATTCTTGAGCGCGTCGTCGTCGAGGCTGACGTGTACGAGATCAGCCGAAACGCCGCCGCCATTCGCGAGGGGCTTGACGCGCTTCAGCGCGGCGCCGAGCTCCTCGGCTCGGATCGGCTTCGCCACATAGTCGTTCATGCCGGCGGCGAAGCACGCCTCGCGATCCTCGGGCAGCGCGTTCGCCGTCATCGCGACGATGTGCGGGCGGCTCTCCTCCGGCCAGCGCTCGCAGATCCGGCGGGTGGCGTCGAGGCCGTCGAGCTCGGGCATCTGCACGTCCATCAACACCACGTCGTACGGCTGCCGCTCCAGCGCTTCGATCGCCTCGAGCCCATTCGTCGCAACGTCGGCGTGATGGCCGAGCCGCTCGAGCAGGCGGAGCGCCACCTTCTGGTTCATGGCGTTGTCCTCGGCGAGCAGGATGCGCAGCGCCGATCTCGCGCGTTTCCCGTCGATTGCGGGCTCGACCGCCTCTTCCCCAGCCGTGCCCGCCGTGAGCAGCTGCAGGAGTGTGTTGTAGAGCTGCGACGCCTTGAGCGGCTTTGAGAGCTGGGCCGAGAACACGCTCTCCGACTGCCCCTGCGGCAATCGCCCGAGCGAGGTCAGGAGCAGAAGGGGTAGCTCGAACTGGCTCCGGTGTTTCCGGATCTCTCGCGCCAGGGAGATCCCATCCATCTCCGGCATCATCATGTCCAGGACGGCGACGTCGAACGGCTCGCCCTTCGCGATCAGCTCGAGTGCGACGGCCGGCAGCTCCACCGCGACGGGCTCCATCCCCCACGACCGCGCGTGGCGAGTCACGATCTCGCGGTTCGTCGCATTGTCGTCGACTATCAGGATTCGCTTGCCGCCGAGGTGGGCGAGGCCGTCGTCGAGCGCGATCTTCTTCGGAAGGTCTGCCGCGACCACGGGCAGCGAGATGCGGAAGGTCGACCCCTTCCGCGGCTCGCTCTCGACGGAGATCGTGCCGCCCATCAGGTCCACGAGGCGCTTCGAGATGGCGAGGCCGAGGCCGGTGCCACCGAAGCGGCGTGTCGTCGATGCGTCCACCTGGCTGAAGGATGCGAAGAGATCGTCCATTCGGTCGGTCGGGATCCCGATGCCCGTGTCGCGCACGGCGAGCTCGATCCGGTACGAGTCCGCTCCGGTCTCCTCGGCGTCGACGAGCACGACGACCTCGCCGCGCTCCGTGAACTTGACGGCATTGGAGAGGAGGTTGAGAAGCACCTGCCGCAGGCGGGCCGCGTCGCCGACGACTCCGGCGGGCGCGGCTTCGTCGATCAGACAGCCGAGCTCTAGCTCCTTCTCCCACGCCCGCGGCGCGACGATGTCCAGAGCCCCTTCGACGCAATCGCGCAGGCTGAAAGGCTCGTGCTCGAGGTCGAGCTTGCCCGCCTCGATCTTCGAGTAGTCGAGGATGTCGTCGATCACATGGAGCAGCGCGTCTCCGCTCGAGTGGACGACCTCGGCGAACTCGCGCTGCTCGCCGGTCAGCTCCGTGCCGAGCAGCAAATCGGTCATACCGATCACGGCATTCATCGGCGTCCTGATCTCGTGGCTCATCGTGGCGAGGAACGCGCTCTTCGCCTGCGTCGCCGCCTCGGCCTCCTGGCGCGCGCGCTGAAGCTCGGTGATGTCGTGGTAGATGGCATAGAAGCCGACGTGCTCCCCATCGAAGCGCAGCGGTACGAGCTCCATCTCGACGTCCAAGAGCTCGCCGTCCTTGCGCGCGCGACGGGTGATTCGATGAGTTCGGATCTGTTCGAGTGCCTCGATGGTGACGTCGCGGCTCTCGCTACGGAATTCGTCCGGGACGACGAGCTCGTCGATGATGCGGCCGGTTGCTTCCTCGCTCGTGTAGCCAAAGAGTGCCGCGGCGGCCGGGTTCCAGCCCGTCACCCGTTCGTCGGCATCCATCACGACGATGGCGGCCGGGCTGATCTCGACCAGCGACTCGAAGTACTGCTTCTGGCGGTCTACCTCGGCAAAGAGGCGCGCGTTCTGGATGGCGACGCCGACGTTCGCGGCGATCGTCGCGAGCAGGCGTACGTCGGCCTCTCCGAATCGTCCCTCCTCCTCGATGTTCTGGACGCTGATCACGCCGATCGCCCTGCTGCCGACGAGGATTGGCACGCCGAGGTACGAAAGGGAGGGTGTTCCCAGGCTCGCCTGCTCGTCATGCTGCTCCCTCCGGTTGAGGAGGAGCGGTTCGCGGGAGTCGAGGATCTGCGTCGTGAGCCCCTCCCCGTATTCCATCGGAGCCTCGGACCGGCGCTCGCCGCCCTCGAAGTAGTAGGCGAACTCGATCCGTCCGGCCGCCTCGTCGTGCAGCGCGACGTACGCGATGTCGGCGTCGAACGTCTCACGCACCTGCTCGCCGACGAGCTCGATGAGCGTGTCGGGGTCGAGCTGGGACGACAAAGCGTGGCCGACGCTGTTCACGGTCGCGAGCTCGGCGACGCGCTGGCGGGTCTCCTGCACGAGGCGCGCGTTCTCGAGCGCGCCGGCGAGGCTGCCCGCCAGCGTCGTCAGTAGCCGCTGGTCGTCTTCGCCGAACGCGTGCTCGCGATCGATGTTCTGGAGGGAGATCACGCCTGCCGCCTTGCCGCCCGCGACAAGCGGGACGAAGAGGACCGACCTCGGCCGCTCGCCGGCCACGACGCTACTTCCGTATCGCTCGGACTCGACGTCGAGGTTCTCGGTCAACAGCAGGGGCTCGCGCGTCTCCAGCACATGCTTCGCGAAGCCGGCCAGCGGCCGCGGCTCGGCCTGCAGTCGCTCACCCCGTTCGATCAGGTACGGGTACTGGATGACGCCGCCTGGCTCGTCGAGCGTCGCGATCGAGACGACCTGCGCATCGAAAACGTCCCGGATCCGGTCGCCGACGGCGTCGTAGATCGCCTGTGGATCGAGCTCGCCCGCGATCGCGTCCTGCACCCCGTTGATCAGCGCCAGCTCCGCATTCCGCTGCCGCGTCTCGTGCACCAGCCGCGCATTCTCGAGCGCCACGCTCAAGCTGCCCGCGAGCGTCTCCAGGAGCTGCTTGTCCGACTCGCTGAACGCGTGCTCACGGTCCGCGTTCTGGAGCGAGAGCACGCCCGTCGCCTTGCCGCCGGCGACGAGCGGGACGAAGAGAGCGGACTTGGTGTCCTCGCCGGCGACGGTCGGGCTCCCGTACCGCTCGCCCTCCTCGTCCATGTTCTCGGTGATCAGCAGCGACTCGCGCGTCTCGAGCACATGCTTGGAGAAGCCGGCCGTCGGCGCAGGCTCGGCAAAGAACCGCTCGCCGCGCTCGATGATGTACGGGAAGTGGGTCAGCCCCGTCGCCTCGTCGACGGTGACGATCGAGACGACCTGCGCGTCAAAGACGTCTCGGAGCCGGTCGCCGACGGCGTCGTAGATCGCCTGCGGCTCGAGCTCCCCTGCGATCGCGTCCTGCACGCCGTTGATCAGCGCCAGCTCGGCGTTCCGCTGCCGCGTCTCGTGCACCAGCCGCGCGTTCTCCAACGCCACGCTCAGACTGCCGGCCAGCGTCTCCAGCAGCTGCCGGTCCGACTCGCCGAACGCGTGCTCGCGATCGACGTTCTGCAGTGAGATCACGCCGCTCGCCTTGCCGCCGGTCACGAGCGGGACGAACAGGACGGACTTCGGTGGCTCGCCGGCCACAACGTCGCTCCCGTATCGCTCGGCCTCGACGGCAAGGTTCTCGGTGATCAGAACCGTTTGCTGCGTCTCGATGACGTACTTCGAGAAGCCGCCCGGCGGCTCCGGCACCGCCTGCAGCCGCTCACCGCGCTCGATGATGTACGGGAAGACGTCGAGTCCAGTCTTCTCGTCGTGCGTCATGATTGCGACCACCTGCGCGTCGAAGATCTCGCGGACCTTGTCGCCGACAGCGTCGTAGATCGCCTGGTCGTCGAGCTCGCCCGCGATCGCGTCCTGGACGCTGTTGATCAGGGCGAGCTCGGCATTCCGCTGCCGCGTCTCGTGCACGAGCCGCGCGTTCTCGAGCGCCACGCTGAGGCTTCCCGCGAGCGTCTCCAGCAGCTGCTGGTCGGACTTGCCGAAAGCGTGCTCGCGATCGATGTTCTGGAGCGAGATCAAGCCCGTCACCTTCCCGCCGGTGACGAGCGGGACAAACAAGACCGACTTCGGCGCCTCCCCGGCCAAGATCGAGCTTCCGTACCGCTCGGCTTCCGCCAAGACGTTCTCGGTGATCAGTAGAGGCTCGCGCGTGTCGAGCACATGCTTCGAGAAGCCGCCCGGCCGCTCGGGCTCCGCGTGCAGCCGCTCGCCGAGTTCGATGATATACGGGTAGTGCACCAGCCCTGTCGCCTCGTCGAGCTTGTCGATGCGCACAGACTGGGCGTCGAAGATCTCCTGGATTTTGTCGCCCACGGCGTCGTAGATCGCCTGTTGGTCGAGCTCTCCGGCGATCGCATCCTGCACGCCGTTGATCAGTGCGAGCTCCGCATTCCGCTGCCGCGTCTCGTGGACCAGCTGCGCGTTGTCGAGTGCGACCCCGAGGCTGCCGGCGATCGTCGCGAGCAGGCGCTGATCGGGCTCGTCGAACGCGTGCTCCTGGTCGAGATTCTGGATCGAGATGACACC
Organism: uncultured Actinomycetes bacterium; assembly: GCA_963796555.1. GTDB lineage: Bacteria > Actinomycetota > Thermoleophilia > Gaiellales > Gaiellaceae > Palsa-739. Next base: position 35,085 of record CAWCLZ010000010.1, read on the forward strand.
CGTCGCGTGACCGCCGACGACCAGCGGCTGGAAGATCGCCGAGCCGTGCGACGGCTCGCCGGTGACCACGACCGGGTTGCCGAATTCGACGAGCGCCGCGTCGATGTCCTCCTGGATCGAGAGCGGCTCACGCGTTTGCATCACGTGCTTCCGGAAGCCGACGACCGGCAGGGTCACGTTCGGGAAGTGGACCCCGCGTTCGACCTGATAGACGAAGCGCAGGAGCTGCGTCGTCTCGTCGTACACGGCGATGTCGACGACCTGTGCGTCGAAGACCTCCCGGAGCTTCTCGCCGACGATGTCGTAGATCGCCTGCTGGTCAAGCTCGCCCGCGATCGACTCCTGCACGCTGTTGATCAGCGCCAGCTCCGCGTTCCGCTGCCGCGTCTCGTGCACCAGCCGCGCGTTCTCGAGCGCCACGCTCAGGCTGCCGGCCAGCGTCTCCAGGAGCTGCTGGTCGGAGTCGGCGAAGGCGTACTCCCGATCGATGCTCTGCAGCGAGATCACGCCGGTCGCTCTGCCGCCGGCGACAAGCGGCACGTAAAGCGCCGACTTCGGCATCTCGCCGGACAACACCGGGTTGCCGTACTTCTCGGCCACTTCGGCGAGCTTCGTGTCGAACCGCAGCGGCTCACGGGTCTCTATTGCGTGCTTGCGGAAGCCCATGAGCTCGATCGGCTCGTCCGGGGATCGCTCGCCGCGCTCGATCGCGTAGGGGAAGTGGATGAGGCCGGACGTCTCGTCGTACATGGCGATGTCGACGACCTCTGCGTCGAAGACGTCCCGGATCCGGTCGCCGACCGCGTCGTAGATCGCCTGCATCTCGAGCTCGCCCGCCAGCGCCTCCTGAACGCTGTTGATCAACGCCAGCTCCGCGTTCCGCTGCCGCGTCTCGTGCACCAGCCGCGCGTTCTCGAGCGCAACGACGAGGCTGCTGGCGAGCGTCGACAGTAGACGCATGTCGGCGTCGTCGTACGCATGCTCACGGTCGAAGTTCTCGAGCGAGATGACTCCGGTCGCGCGTCCGCCCGTGACGAGGGGGACGAACAAGAGGGACTTCGGCTCCTCGCCGGCGACGATGTAGCTGCCGCGCCTCTCGGCCTCGGCGGCGAGGTTCTCGTTGATCATCACGGGCTCGCGCGTTTCAAGCACGTCCTTCGTGAAGCCTCCGGCGAGGAGCTGCGGCTCTGCAGTGAGCCGCTCGCCTCGCTCGAGCAGGTACGGGAAGCAGACGAGCCCTGTGGCGTCGTCGAGGATGGCGATCGCCGTGCCCTGGGCGTCGAAGATCTCCTGGATCTTGTCCCCGACCACGTCGTAGATGGCCTGCATCTCCAGCTCGCCCGCCAGCGCCTCCTGCACGCTGTTGATCAGCGCCAGCTCGGCGTTCCGCTGCCGGGTCTCCTCGATGGCGCGGGCCCGCGAGAGCGCGGAGCCGACGTGCTGACCGACGAACGCGAGCAGGTCCTTGTCCTGCTCCGAAAAGCGAACATCGCTCGTGTACGACTGCACGACGAGTGCGCCGACGACCGTTCCTTCGGACTTGAGCGGGACGCCGACCCACGTCGAGTCGTCCGTCATCACGCCGATGACCTCGATCTCGCCTCGGTCGGACAGCTCTTTGAAGCGCGGAGTGTCGACGAGTTCGGGTTCGCCCGTGCGCAGGACGTAACCGGTCATGCTCCGCGCCTCCCGGCTCCCGAACTCGTGCCACTGGTGAGGGTCCGGAATGTCGGGGTCGAGCTCGTCGACGTAATAGGGCCAGCTGAACCGCCTGCGCTCCTCGTCGTAGAGCGCGATGAAGAAGTTCCTCGCGTCCATGAGCTCGCCGACGACCTCGTGGGTCGCTCGGTAGAACTCCTGCATGTCCTGCGCCGCGCTCGCCAGTTCTGCGATGTGGTACAGCGCGTCCTGCACCTTGGCGGCGCGCGCCTGCTCTTCGCCCCCGCCGGCCACTACCGTGAGTATCGCGCGGAACCAACGGCTCGTCTAGTTTCCTCGGGCGATGGCAGACGCACCCGGGCCGAACGTTCCCTTCCCGCCGATGGAGGCCGAGCTCGTCGCGGCGCTCCCGACGGGCGGCGGCTGGCGCTACGAGCCGAAGTGGGACGGCTTCCGCGGCGTGCTCGAGAACGACGGCGGCGAGCTCGCGCTCTGGTCGCGGAACGGCCGGCCGCTGCTCCGCTACTTCCCGGAGCTGCGGCCGGTCGGGGAGCTGATGCCGGCCCACTCGGCGCTCGACGGCGAGATCGTGATCGCGCGCGACGGCGCGCTTGACTTCGACGCGATGCAGATGCGGCTGCACCCGGCGGAGAGCCGTGTCCGCAAGCTCGCCGGCGAGATCCCGGCCACGTTCGTCGCCTTCGACCTGCTCCTGTGGAAGGGGAAGCCGGTACACGAACGGCCGATCGAGAAGCGGCGCACGGAGCTCGAGAAGATCGGCGACGGCTTCGAGCTCTCGCCGGTCTCCGCCGACGTTGAGCAGGGAACCGAGTGGCTGCAGACGCTGCAGGCCGCGGGCTTCGACGGCGTGGTCGCGAAGAAGCTCGGGCTGCCGTACCTGCCCGGCTCACGCGACGGGGTCGTCAAGGTCAAGCCGCACAAGACGGCGGACTGCGTGGTGGCCGGGATCCGCTGGAAGAAGGGCGGCCGCGAGACCATCGCGACGCTCCTGCTGGGCCTCTATGCGGACGACGGCGAGCTCAACTACGTCGGCTCGGCCGCGGTCGGCGCGAAGAACCAGGCCGAGATCTCGGCGAAGGTCCTGCCGCTCGTCGACGGGAAGAGCGACCGGCGCTTCGGCGAGCCGAACCGCTGGGGCAGCGGCGAGCTCGAGGAGACGCCGCTCAAGCCGAAGCTCGTCGTCGAGGTGCGCTTCGACAAGCTCGAGAGGCACCGCTTTCGCCACGGCACGCGCCTGCTCCGCTTCCGCCCGGACAAGGATCCGCAGGACTGCACGTGGCGCGAGGTACGGCCGCCGCGCCGGCGCGACGACCTGGCGGTGGAAGACCTCCTGCGCTAGGCCGCCGCGGGGTACTCGCCGCGGTGGACGGCCTCGATGTTGTTGCCGTCGGGATCGAGCAGGAAGGCCGCGTAGTAGAGTCCCGCGCCTTCGGAGCTGTACTGCTCGCGCACTCCCGGCGCGCCGTTGTCCCGGTAGCCCGCCGCGAGCCCGACCTCGTGGAACGCGTCCACCTCCTCGCGCGTCCGGGCAACGAAGCCGATGTGGATCGGCGTGGTCGGCTCACCGGGCCCGACCACGACGAGGTTCGCGAACTGCCCGCCGCGCTCGCTCTCCCAGAGCGACGGGATCTCGAGCGCCGCCAGCACCGTCCCGTAGAACGCCTTGCTCGCCTCCGGATCGCTCACCGTCAGCTTGACGTGGTCGAAGACGACCCGGTCCCAATCCCAGTCGGTCACGTCGCCGAGCCTAGTCCTTCTTCGCGCGCGACGGCTGCACGCGTTTCGGCTCGCCGGGCATCTTCGGGAAGTTGGGTGGGTACGGAGCCTCGCCGGCTCCCTCCGCCTCCTCGCGCTCGACCCACTCGAACAACTTGCGCAGGTCGCAGACGGCGTCGTCGATCCCCTCCTGCACGTCGCCGAGCCCGGCGTAGCGGGCCGGCATCGTCGCCAGCGTGAAGTCCTCGGTCTCGAGATCGTCGAGCTCCTCCCAACGGAACGGAGCCGAGACGGTCGCGTCGGGCCGCGCGCGGACGGAATACGCAGAAGCGATCGTCCGGTCGCGCGCGTTCTGGTTGTAGTCGATGAAGACCCGCTCGCCCCGCTCTTCCTTCCACCAGGCCGTCGTGACGAGCTTCGGCGCGCGGCGCTCGATCTCGCGTGCGAACGCGAGCGCGCAGCGACGCACCTCGCGGAAGCCCCACCTCGGCTCGATCCGGCACGCGACGTGGATCCCGCGGTTGCCCGACGTCTTCGGCCAGCCCACGAAACCGAGCTCGTCGAGCGTCTCCCGGACGAGCGCCGCGACCTGCTTCGCCTCGCTGAAGCCTGTGCCGGGCTGCGGGTCGACGTCGATGCGGAGCTCGTCGGGGTGCTCGACGTCGCTGCGCCGCGACGGCCACGGGTGGAAGTCGATCGTGGCGAGATTGGCGGCCCACGCGACCTGCGCAAGCTCGGTCACGCACAGCTCGTCGGCGGTGCGCCCGGAGGGGAAGGTGACCGTCGCGGTCTCGATCCACTCGGGACGGTGCTTCGGGACGCGCTTCTGGTAGATCGCCTCGCCCTCGGCGCCGTCCGGGTGGCGTTTCAGCTGCGTCGGCCGCTCGTAAAGCGCGCGCACGATCCCCTCGCCGACGGCGAGGTAGTACCGGACGAGATCGAGCTTCGTCTCGCCGCGCGCGCCGAAGAAGACCTTGTCCGGATTGGTCACCTTGACGGTGCGCGGCCCGACCTCGAGCTCCACGAACGGCGATTGCGACGGCATCGCTCAGGAGTATCGTGGACGTATGTTGGAGGACACGCGCCCGCTCCGCCTCTCGCTCGAGCCGCTCGACGACTACGTCGTCGTCGAGCCGACCGACGAGGAGGCCGAGACGCGGGCCGGGCTGATCCTCCCCGCGAGCGCCGAGGCGCAGTGCCGTAGCGGCATCGTCACCGCGGTCAGCTCCGAAGTCGAGGGTGTCGCGCCCGGCGACAAGGTGCTGTTCCCGCGCGACGCCGGCTACGACGTCCGGCTCGCCGGCACGGTGCAGAAGGTGCTCCACCGCCGCGAGTTGATCGCGCGCATCCACGACTGACCTGAGGAAGCTGCGGCCCGGACGGGCCGGGCCGCAAGCAACGGAGAGGGCGGGATTTGAACCCGCGACGCACCTTGCAGCACGTACGCGATTTCCAGTCGCGCTCCTTAGACCGCTCGGACACCTCTCCCGAGCGCGCCCAGCGTATCCGCCCTCACTACGGCAGGCCCGAAAAGTCCTCCTCGGCCGCCGCGGAGACGGCCGCCAGGGCACCGGCAAGCAGGGAGAGACCCTTGGCCAGGAGCAACACATCGGCTCGCGGGATTCCGCCCTAACGGAATCGGCACGATACGCGCATGGCCAGATCGATCCTCGTCACCGGCGCGGCCGGATTCATCGGCTCGAACTTCGTCCGCTGGTGGCTCGAACACCACCCGGGCGACCACGTCGTGGCGCTCGACAAGCTGACCTACGCCGGCGACCCGCGCAACCTCGACGGGCTCGGCGTGCGGCTCGCGATCTGCGACATCTGCGACCTCGACCCGACCGAGCGGCTGCTCGCCGAGGAGGACGTCGACATGCTCGTCAACTTCGCCGCCGAGTCGCACAACAGCCTCGCCGTGATCGACCCCGGCCGCTTCTTCCGCACCAACGTCCTCGGGACGCAGGCGCTGCTCGAGGCCTCGCGCCGGCGCGGGGTGTCGCGCTTTCACCACGTCTCGACGTGCGAGGTCTACGGCGACCTGCCGCTCGACTCGGGAGACGCGTTCACGGAGGAGTCGCCGTACCGGCCGCGGACGCCGTACAACGCCTCGAAGGCCGCGGCCGACCACGCGGTGAGGGCGTACTCCGAGACGTTCGGCCTGCCCGTCACGATCACGAACTGCTCGAACAACTACGGGCCCCGGCAGTTCCCCGAGAAGGTGATCCCGCTCTTCGCCACGAACGCGCTCGACGACCGCGAGCTGCCGCTGTACGCCTCGACCCAGAACCGGCGCGAGTGGCTGCACGTCGACGACCACTGCCGCGCGATCGAGCTCGTGCTCGAGCAGGGGCGCGAGGGCGAGACGTACAACGTCGGCTCGGCCGTCGAGCGCTCGATCGAGGAGATCGCCGACCTCGTGCTCGGGCTGACCGGGAAGCCGGAGTCGCTGAAGACGATCGTCCCCGACCGGCCCGGGCACGACCGCCGCTACCTGCTCGACTCCGCGAAGCTCCGCCGCGAGCTCGGCTGGAAGCCGGCGATCTCGTTCGAGGACGGGCTGCGTGCGACGGTCGAGTGGTACGCCGCCAACCGCGCCTGGTGGGAGCCGCTCCGAGAGCGCGCCTCCGTCCGCGAGCACGAATGGAGCTGAGCCGCGGCGTTCTCGTCACCGGCGCCGACGGGCAGCTCGGCGCGGCGCTGTGCGAGGCGTTCGCGGCCGAGACGCGAGTCGTCCCGCTGACCCGGACGGAGTGGGACGTGACCCTGCCACCGCCGGCCGGCCTCCCCGAGGTCGACCTGGTCCTGCACGCCGCGGCCTGGACTGACGTGGACGGCGCCGAGTCGTCCCCGCAGGACGCGGCCGCGGCCAACGTCGGCGGGACGCAACACGCGCTCGAGCTCGGCGCGCCGGTCGTGCTCTTCTCGACGGACTACGTCTTCGACGGCCGCAAGCGCGAGCCGTACCTCGAGTCGGACGCGCCGAATCCGCTCTCGGTCTACGGCCGCACGAAGCTGCAGGCCGAGGCCGCGGCCGGCGAGGACGCCTGGGTCGTGCGCACCTCCTGGCTGCACGGCTGGACGGGCACGAACTTCGTCCGGACGATGCTGAGGCTCGGCGCGGAGCGCGACGAGGTGGCGGTCGTCGACGACCAGCGCGGCTCGCCCACCTACGTGGGGCACCTCGCGGGCGCGGTGCTGGAGCTGCTCGAGCTCCCGCTCGGGCTGTGGCACCTCTCCGGCGGCGGCGACTGCACCTGGGCCGAGCTGGCGGAGGCGACGTTCGAGGAGGCGGGGATCGACTGCCGCGTGCGGCGGATCACGACCGCGGAGCTCGACCGGCCCGCTCCCCGGCCCGCCTACTCGGTGCTGCAAAGCGAGCGCCCGGACGCGCCGGCGCTGCCGCCCTGGCGCGAGGGCCTGCGCGCCTGCCTCGAGCGGCTCGCGGGCTAGTACCCGCACGACAATAGGCAGGAACACTCGACGCTCTCGCCAATAGGGGCGGGCTGTTCTGCGCAATCGAACCGAAAGGACAGTCCGTGAAGGCGAGAGTCACTCTGTTCGCCGTCGTCCTCGGCACCGTGCTGTTCGCACTCGTCTTGGCCGACGGCGTCTGGCCAGGCGCCCACTAGGTCGACGCTTGCATCCGCGGCGGCGGCGGATGACCGCTCGGCCACCGCCGCCGCCGCCCACTGGCGAGACTCGTTTTTTCGAGGTTATGCCTGTAGTCTGATCGGGGCGATGCCACGTCGGCCATCTACGCACGTCGACGATCCCGTGGCGGTCGGTCAGCGCCTGCGGAATGCGCGCGAGGCGGCAGGGCTGACACAGCGGGAACTGTCCTTCGAGGGCTGTACCGCCGCCTACGTGTCGCGCATCGAGGCCGGCGCACGCGTCCCCTCTCTGCAGATCCTGCACGAGTTCGCGAAACGACTCGCAGTCACACCGGAATATCTCGCGACCGGCCGGCCCTTCGGAGAGGACGTGAGCTCGGAGCTCCTGGAAGCCGAGATTGCCCTGCGGCTCGGCCACGAGAGCCAGGCGGCGGAGCTTTACGAAGCGGCCCGCGCGGATGCGGACTCGCCGGCAGCTCACGCTCGCGTGCAGCTCGGGCTCGGACGGCTGGCAGTGCGGCGCGACGAGGTCGCTGCCGGCATCGAGCTGCTGGAACAGGCGGTCGAATCGGGCGAGCTCGGCCCCGGCGACGCGTCCGCCGCCGCCAACGCCCTCGGTCGCGCCTACGTGATGCAGAGCCGTTACGACGAGGCGTTCGCGATCTTCGAGCGCTTCCTCGACGTCGCGCGCAAGCGGGGCGATCACTTCGACGAGGTTCGCTTCGCGGTGTTGCTCGCGAACGCCTACATCGACCACGGCGACTACGGGCGCGCCCACGCGGCGCTGGGGGAGGTTCTCGACCTCGCGCGCCAGACCATCGATCCGCTGCTGCAGGCGAGCCTCTACTGGTCACAGTCGCGCGCGCTCCTCTCTCAAGGCGACCCCGACCGGGCCGCAGAGTACGGTCGCCTGGCGCTCGCGACCCTGCGGGCGAGCGAGCAGAGCTTCGAGGCTGCACGCGTGTTGCAGCTGCTGGCCTTCATCGAGAACGACCGCGGCGAACCGGCGGCGGCGCTGGAGCTCATCGCCGAAGGCGAGCCGATCGTTGCCGCCGCGGGTGAGACGACCCTCGCAGCGATGTTCGCAGTCGAGCGGGCGCGCGCCCTGTCTTCGCTCGGCTATGAGGAGGATGCGGCGAAGCTCCTGCTCGGCACGGTGCCGCGTCTCGTGGCCGGCTCCCCGAGGGACGCTGGCCGCGCGTACTGCCTCGTGGCGGACATCTTCCGGCGGCAGGGCGACACGGCGCGCGCGCTCGAGCTCTATGAGCTCGCCGTCGAGCAGGCGCCGGTCGCGAGCCGGCACGTGGCCGCGGCGCTGACGGCGATGGCGGAGATCCGCGAGGAGCAGGGCGAGACGCAGATGGCGCTCGACCTCCTCAAGCAGGCGCTGGCGGTGCGCGTCGGCACTCTCGCCTCGTAACGCAGACTCGGACTGTTGCGGGAAGCTCGAGAACATCGGCACCGTTAGATAGGCGCCGACAGGACATACCCTCTGATCGTGTCTAGCCTGGTCGGCCGCGAATCGGAGCTGGAGGCCGTCGAGACCTTCCTGCGGTCCGAGCGACCCTCGGCGCTCGCGATCGTCGGCGAGCCTGGAATCGGCAAGACGACGTTGTGGCAGGCGGCGGTCGCGCATGCTCGTGCGCAGAGTGCGCGGGTGCTGATCGCGCGGCCGACCGAGTCGGAAGCCCGGCTCGCCTTTGCGGGACTCGCGGATCTGCTCACCGACGTGCCGGACGAGCTCTTCGCGCAACTGCCCGAGCCCCAGCGGATGGGTCTCGACGCCGCGCTCTTGCGCGCCGCCTCGGCACGGCCGCCCGAGCGCCGCGTCGTCGGCGCCGGATTCCTCACGCTCCTGCGCGCGCTCGCCGCCGAATCGGGAGTCGTGTGCGCAATCGACGACCTCCATTGGCTTGATTCCTCGTCGGCGGCGGTGGTCGAGTTCGCGCTGCGCCGGCTCAGCGAGGAGCCAGTACGGGGCCTCGTCTCGGTGCGCGCGACGGAGCTTGCGCGAGCGCCGATCGCGGCCCTCGAGCGCGACCGCCAGGTCGAGCACGTCGAGCTTGGACCGCTTTCGGTCGCCGCCCTCCACCGCGTGCTCACGCAGGAGCTCGGGAGCACGTTTCCGCGACCGACGCTCGTGCGGATCGCGCAGGCCGCGGGCGGCAACCCGCTCTACGCGACCGAGATCGCGCGCGAGCTCAACCGCCGCGGAGAGCACGACATCTCGGGCGGTGTTCCCGTCCCGCAGGACCTCGACGCGCTCGTCCGGGCACGTGTCCGGGCCCTTCCGGTTGAGGCGCGCGAAGCGCTGCTGCTCGCCGCGGTCCTGGCACGGCCGGACACGGAGACGATCGATCCGGTCGAGCTCGCGCCTGCGGAGGAGGCGGGGATCGTGCGCGTCGAGGCTGACGGGCGGATCGAGTTCATCCATCCGCTCTTCGCGTCGGCCGTGTACTCCGCCGTCTCGGCGGCCCGACTACGCGAGGCGCATCGCGCTGCGGCCGACCTCGCACACGACCCAGAGGAGCGAGCGCGGCATCTCGCACTCGCGGCGCCCGGACCGGACGCCGGGGTCGTGCAGGAACTCCAGGCGGCCGCCCGCCACGCGCGCATGCGCGGCTCCCCGGACTCCGCCGCCGAATTGACCAGGCTCGCGCTGCGGCTGCTTCCGGCGACCGCCCCGGGGCGACCGGAGCTACAGCTCGAGCTTGCCGAGCAACTCCGCCTCGCAAGCGACTTCCCGGCCGCGCGGGCGCTGCTCGAAGAGTTGCGCTCGACGCTTCAGCCGGGTGACCTGCGCGCGCGAGCGCTGCTGACGCTCGTCGACATCGACTACTGGCGCAGCGGCGAATCCGCGGCGACGGCGCTCGCAGAGGAGGCGCTTGCGGACGCCCGCGATCCCGTTCTCAAGGCCCGTTGCCACGCCGCCGTCGCCCTGTTCGCCGGCACTGTCGACCTTCCGAAGGCGGCAGCCTCCGCGCGGGAGGCGCTGGCGCTGCTCGAGGGCGTTCCGGACCCCGATCCTGGCCTCGTCGCGGCGGCGTTGAGCGCACGCGTGCGCGCCGACCTCTTCCTCGGCGACGGCTTCGACGAGGAGACGGCGATGCGCGCGCTCGCGCTCGAGGAGAGCGGCCCACCGGCGACAGTCGACACGCGCGTCGTCTTCAAGCTCGGCCAGTGGCTTCGCTACATCGACGATCTCGAAGGCGCTCGTGCGCGCCTCGAGCAAGCGGAGCAGCAGGCGCGGGAGGAGGGCGACGAGTCGTCGCTCGCCAACATCCTGCTCAATCGCGTGATCGTCGCGACCTGGGCGGGCGACCTGGCCGGGGCTGCGGAGCTGGCAGAACGCATGGTCGACGCATTCGGCCAGCATGGGGGCGTCGGCCCGGAGGCCGGAGACCTCTGGCGCGCGTACGTGGATGCGTATGCCGGGCGCGTCGAGTCCGTCCGCGAAGCCGCTGCGAAGGCCGATCCGGGGGAGCCGATGGTGACCGCGCTTTGGAGCCGTTGCCTGGGACTTGCGGAGCTCGCGGCCGGCGAGTCGGTGTCCGCCGACCGGCACCTCACGGAGGCGCTCGAGGTGTTCGAACGCGTCGCTTTCCGCGAGCCTGCGATCTGGCGGGTCGACGGCGACGCGATCGAAGCGGCGCTGGCCGTCGGTGACGTCGACCGGGCCCAGGGACTGCTCGCCCGTTTCGAAGAGCGTGCGGCCCGTTCGCGCATCCCGTGGAGTCTCGCGGTCTCGGCACGGTGCCGCGGTCTGGTGCTCGCGGCGCTCGGCGAGCTCGACGCGGCCGCGGAGGCTCTGGAGCGCGCACTCACCGAGCACGAGCGCTGTCCGATGCCCTTCGAGCGCGCACGTACCCTGCTCGTCCAAGGCCGGCTGCAGCGCCGGCTGAAGCAGAAGCGCCAGGCGCGACTCGCTCTGGACGAGGCGCGCGAGCTCTTCGCCGGTGTGGGCGCCGAGACCTGGCTCGCCCGCGTCGACGAGGAGCTGGCCCGGGTCGCCGTCCGGCGTGCGCCGGAGGAGCTGAGCGCAACGGAGCTCCAGATCGCACGACTTGCCGCAGACGGCCTGAGCAACCAGGCGATCGCCGAGCAGGTATTCGTGAGCGTCAAGACGGTCGAGTCGAATCTGAAGCGCGCCTACCGCAAGCTCGGCATCTCCTCGCGAGCGCAGCTCGCGCGGGCCCTAGACCGGGGCGACGCGCAGGCGATTTCGTAGGGTCTTCAGGTCTTTCTCCCCGCCGGCAAGCGGGTCATCTTGGTCGCAGCCGCTCACATCGACCGAGAGAGGACACAGCATGAAGAGAAAGCTGCTCGGACCCGTACCCACGGCCTCCGTGAAGCGTCCGTTGCGGATGCCGAGCCCGTCGCTCGTGATCGCGGTGGCCGCGCTGTTCGTCGCTCGGCGGACGGCGGCTCCTACGCAGCCACGAACTCGCTCAAGCAGGTCCCCTCGCAGCCGGACATGACTGCGGGCCAGGACTATCCCGTCGCGGAATCCGGCCTCGGTGTCGTCGGGCAGCCCGTGTTCGTGTCCGCCAACGGCGAGGCGCTGAGCGCGGACGGTCACCAGATCTTCTTCGACCTCTACGTGGGTCAGAACACCGGCGGCGCCTCGAACGGCAGCCGTGTGTTCGGCGGATCGTTCGTCGTGACGTGAGGAAGCAGGGCCTGCACGAGAGCTTCGTCGCCGAGTGCTACTGGCCGGACGTGCGCGAGGACGACGTGCGCGCGCTCGACCAGCGGATCGCTCTCTCGCTCGCCGACGACGTTCGCTACCTCGGATCGGTGCTGATTCGCGAGGACGAGGTCGTCCTCTGCCAGTTCGAAGGAACCGCCGCGGCCATCCGCCGGGTCGCGGAGCGGGCGGGCGTGCCCTATGAGCGCCTGCTCGCAGCCACCGTCTACACGGCGGGGACACAACCTCCCCCAGCCGAGGAAAGGACACAGCGATGAAGGGAAAGCTGGTCAGACCCGCGCTCGTAGCTCTGGTGATCGTCGGAGCCCTGGTGGTAGGTGGGATCGCCTACGCAACCATCCCCGACGGTACCGGGGTCATCCATGGTTGTTACCTGAAGGGGCTAGGCACGCTGCGCGTCATCGACACCGGCAAGGCGCAGACGTGCTCGGGCTTCGAGACGCCGCTCAACTGGAACCAGACCGGGCCGCAAGGGCCCCAGGGATCGCAGGGGCCGCAGGGATCCCAGGGGCCGCAAGGATCGACGGGGCCGGCCGGCCCGACAGGGCCTTCCGACGTCTGGTCGGTCGACGGCTACGGCGCGGGAAACAAGAACGTAGGGCAGGCGCCCTCGGTGGCCACTCTGGCGACGACGGCGACGCTTCCCGCAGGGAGCTATTCTGTCCAGGCCGAGACCTCACTCGAGAACAACACGTCCGCCGCCATGGACTACGTCTGCGACATCGTCGATTCGTCCGCGAATACCTACGGGGAGTCGCGCGCCACCACTTCTGACTGGGTGACTCTGCCGGTTCAGGCCGTCGTCACGCTCGCAAACCCGGCCACGATCTCGCTCCAGTGCACCGCTACCGGAGCGCTTTCGGAGGCCTTCAACTGGCAGTTGTCCGCAATTGAGATCGGGACCGTGCACTCGTGAGCGTCCCGAGAGAGGAGCTCAGCATGATCGACGCCCAGCCTCTACGCCGCCGGCTTCCCGCTCTGTGGATCGCCGCCCTCCTTGCTCTCGCCTGCTGCGGCACGGCGCTCGCCGCAACGAGCACCCACCACCACCCGCCCAAGCCGAAGTCGAAGCTCGCGGGCAAGTGGAAGGGCACCTACAGCGGCGCCGTCTCGGGCCACTTCACGATTCACTGGACGCAGACGGGAAGGAAACTGAGCGGGACGATCAAGCTCTCGAACCCGAGCGGCAAGTACGCCATCGACGGCAGCGTGCGGCCCCACAAGAAGCTCAAATTCGGGGCCGTCAGCGTCGGCGCCAAGTACAAGGGCGTCTGGAACGGCTCCACGGGGATGTCCGGCACCTGGACGAGCCCGCAGGGCGGCGGTAACTGGAGCGCCTCCAAGTCCTCCTGACGGTTCGAAGGAATACGGAGGGAAGCCGCTCAGACGGCTTCCCTCCGCGGACCGTCTGCGTGCATCGATCTCAGGCAAGAAGCGGAGGGGGAGGGATTTGAACCCTCGATCCGCCTAACGACGGATAACGGTTTTCGAGACCGCCGCATTCGACCGCTCTGCCACCCCTCCGCGGGTGGGCGCAGAACCGCGGCGGGCGCTGCGCTAACGGAGAAGGAGGGATTCGAACCCTCGATGGAGCCATTCAGCCCCATAACGCCTTAGCAGGGCGCCGCCTTCAGCCACTCGGCCACTTCTCCGAAGTCCGAACAGAGTACCGGAGCGCCTCGGCGGGTCTAGCCGAAGAAATTGACCGCGGCCACCATCAGCCCGAACATCACGACCGACACGATGGCGAACACGCCGAGCCCCGTAGGCCCGGGGAAGTCCGGCTTGTAGCGCGGCACGAGGAGCGACGCCGCGAGCGCGAACGCGATGAAGATCATCGCGACGACGACGAGGCCGATCTCGTGACCGAGCGGAAGCTCTGAGCCGAGCACGCTCCTATTTCACCAGATCACGCGGTCGAGAGGAGGCGTTCCTCGCGGCGCCGCCGCTCGCGCAGGATCCACCAGCCGAGCCCGCCGAGCAGGAGCACCGGGGCGAGCACGATCAGTGCGTAGAGGACGATGATCCCTTCGAGCGCGAGGAAGTGCGCCGCCGAGCCGAGCAGGCGGCCGATGCGGGTGCTCCCGCCGTTATGGCCGGGCGCGACGATCGCGTGGTTGTTCGTCGTGAGCAGCAGCGAGACGTCCGCGTTCGCTCCCTGCGCGACCGTGCCGGCGCGGGCATGGCGCAGCCGGGCAAGCGCGCGGCGCGCGTTGTTCAGCTTGATCTGCAGCTCGGCCCGCTGGGTCGCGGGCAGCGTCGTGCTCTGGAGCGCGGTCTCGTAGACCGTGATCGCGCGCCGCAGCGAGCCGATCGCACTCGTCTGGTGCGTCACCTTCGCCTGCAGGTCCTGGGTCGAGAGCTGCTGCGAGAGCAGGGTGCCGAGGCCGCCGAGCTTCAAGATCGCGGCCTGCGCGTTCTGCACCGGGACACGGAGGTCGAGCACCGACTTCCCCGTCACCCTGGTGCGTCGACTGGTAGCGGACGGACTGGGCATAGCCGCCGAACGAGCCGACGATCTGCGACGCCTCGTTCGTTTTGGCCGTGAGGTCCGAGCGCTTCACTCCGACCTGGAGCGAGGCGACGGCGTGCACGAGCCGGTGCTGCGGGATGGTGACCGCCCCTTGACCCGCCGTCAGGCCGCCCGCGACCGCGTCCGGGGCGCCGGCGGCGACGGCGTTGTAAGCGGAGGGCAGGTGCGTGCTGAATGACTTGCTCGTCACCTTCCTCTGCACGGCTCCCAGGTTCGCTTCCGACTCAACCGTGGTTCGCGTCTGCGGCGCAGCCGGGACTGACTGTGCGCCCTTCAGGCTGCTAATCCCGTGCGTGACCCCTTGCAACGTCGGCTCCATCGAACTCTTCGAGCCCGAGCTGACGAAGCCGTGCACGAGCGCGCCGCCGACTGCAAGCACGACCGCGACCGGCACGACGACGAGCGTGAGCTTCCGCTTTCTCGACCTTGGTGCACGAGAGGCAGGCGCGCCTTCGAGCACGCGCTGCCGCAGGCGCTCCGGCGCGACGGGGGGATTCGCCCGCAGCTCGGAGACGAGGGCCTCGTAGCCGTCCATTTCGCTCCCATCAGTTGCGGACATCGGACATCTCCTCTTCAAGTCGATTCAAAGCCCGGCTGAGCCGGGTCGAGCAAGCCGTTGCGCTGATCCCGAGCACGCGCGCGGCGCTCGGGCCGTCCAGCTCGAGCAGCACGCGCAGCGCCACCACCTCGCGCTCCGCCGGTGTCAGCCGCCGCAGAGCCCGCTCGAGCTCCGGCGACAGCCCTTCGGCGAAGACGGACTCCTCGAGCAGCGCCTCGTCGCGGACGTAGCTCTCCTCGCGCCGCTGCCGCCGGGCCTCGGCGCGGAACCAGTCGACGGCGGCGGAGTGGGCGATGCGGCAGAGCCATGTGCGCGGAGCGCCGCGGCGCGGGTCGTAGCGGCGCCAGCCGCGGAACGCCCGCTCGAATGTCTCCGCAGCGAGATCCTCCGCGGCCGCCCGGTCGCCCGTGAGGTAGACGAGGTAGCGGTAGACGGCGTCGAGATTCTCCGCGACGACGTCTGCGAAGGGCGGTGCGGCCACCCGGGCGGGCGGTCGCATGGCTGCCGGCAGCGCGTTCACGGCCTTCATACGGCACCGGAGGGCCGAAGTGTCACACCCGAACGGTAGGGCTGCCTACGCTGCGTGGCAATGCGCCGCCTGCTGCTGCTCGTCTGCGCGCTCGTCTGGGTGGACACGCTGCTCTACGCGGCGCTCACGCCGCTGCTCCCCCACTTCGCGGACACGCTCGGCCTCTCGAAGGCAGGAGTCGGCGTGCTCGTCGCCGCCTACGCGGCCGGGGCGCTGGTCGGCGGACTGCCGGGAGGAGCCGCCGCAGCCCGACTCGGTGCGCAGCGCGCCGTCCTCGTCGGCCTCGCGCTCATGGGCCTCGCCAGCCTCGGCTTCGCGTTCGCCCACGGCTTCTGGCCGCTCGCCGGCGCCCGCTTCCTGCAAGGAGTCGGCAGCGGCTTCACGTGGGCGGGCGCCTTCGCGTGGCTGCTCGCGGCCACGCCGAGCAGGCGCCGGGGCGAGGTGATCGGCACCGCCATGGGCGCCGCCGTCTTCGGCGCGCTGCTCGGGCCGGTCGTGGGCGCGGCCGCGGCGCTGGTCGGGCGGGATGTCGTGTTCACCGCGCTCGCGGGGCTCTCGGTCGTGCTTGCGGTCTGGACGCTGCGCATCGAGTCGGTCCCGCCCGACGTGCCGTCCCTCGCCGCCATGCGACGGGCTCTGCGCGACCACCTCTTCGTCGGCGGGCTCGTCCTGATGGCGTTGCCCTCCTTCCTGTTCGGCGTGCTCTCGACGCTCGCACCCCTGCACCTGGCTGCCGCCGGCTGGGGTGCGGCGGCCATCGCCGCCGTCTTCGTCGTCAGCGCCGCGGTCGAGACCGTGATCTCCCCGGTCGCAGGCCGGCTGCTCGACCGCCGCGGCGTCCTGCTCCCGATCTCGGTGGCGTTGACCGTCGCCGTCCCCATCTCCGTGGGTCTCGCGTTCGGCCCGCGCCCGCTCGCCTACGTGCCGCTGATCGTCCTGGCCGGCGGAGCGTACGGCGCGCTCTTCACTCCCGCCTTCGCGCTGATCGCCGAAGGCGCCGAGCGGAGCCGGCTGGCCCAGGGCATGGCCTTCGGCCTGATGAACGCCGCCTGGGCGCTCGGAGCGCTGATCGGCCCGGCCGCGGGAGGAGCCGTCGCCGCGGCGACGGGCGACGTCGTCCCGTATCTCGTGTCGGCGGGGTTCTGCGCCGTCGCGCTGGCGGCGGTGCGGCGGGCGCAGCACCGCACCGCCGCCCTCGCCGTCGACTAGCCGAGCGTGTAGGAGTAGCGCACGACCTTCAGGACGTCGGAGCTCCAGTCTCCGATGCCCGTGAGGAACGAGTTGGTGCCGAAGGTCTCGACCGGGATCTCGCCGGCCACCTTCGTGCCGGCGGCTCCGCTCGGAACCGTGAAGGTCACGCTCATCGTGCCGCTCTGCCCCGGGAGCAGGAAGAGCGGATCGATCGACTGATTCGCTCCTTCCACGGCGTCGGCCCAGATGTTGCCGGTGCTGGCCAGGGCGTTGTCGTCGAAGCCGAGCGTCGTCACCGTGGCGTCCGTGGAGTAGTCTTCCGCCGTCGCCGGCGAGCCGAACGGGCCGATCTCGGAGATGGTCGGCGCCCACTCGGACGCGAACGGGTTACTCACCGTGATGCTCGTCGAACCGCCGGAGCTGGCCGGCGACTCGATGTCCGGCGAGCCCCAGTACGGGGTCATGTCGAACTGGATCGGCGTGCTGCCCGTCGTCGAGGCGTCGACCGTGAACCGGCTGCTGAACGGCGAGACGACGTACTGCGGGATGTCGTCGCCGCCCGCGACCGGGAGCGTGCCCGACGTGTTCGTCGTCGAGTAGCCGTCGTACGGCGTCTGGGTGGTCGTCCGCGGGTCGAGCTGGTACGTCTCCGGCTCGACTCCCGTGTTCTTCACCTTGACGTGAGCGGTGACGGTGTCCCCCGGCGTCAGCGTGCCGCTCGGCATCCCGGTGACGGCGACCTTGGACGTGTTGAAGCTGACCGTGCCGTGGAGCGTGGCATGGGTCAGCCCGGAGTAGACGTCCAGGCCCGGCAGGTAGAAGAGGCCGTTGCCGACGGTGACCTTCCAGGTGCCCGGCGTCGGATTCGCCCAGACGAGCTGGACCGCGTTCGTATTGTCGCTGTCGCCGGTCGGGGTGATCTGGTTGAAGCCCACCTGGCTGTCAACCGCCATCCCGTGCGGGTCGACGAGCTGCCCGACAAGCAGGTACCCGCCGTGCGAGGCCTTCATGTTGACGTCCAGATCCTTGACGCCCTTCGGCACGGTGAACTGGTAGCTGAGCTCCTGCGCGAAGGCGCCCGGACGGCCGTTGCCGCCGATGAGCGTGCCGCTGAACTTGCCGGCCTTCTTCGCGGTCACATGCACCACGGCCTCCGTGACGACCGGGATCGTGCCGGCGTGCGATTCCTTCTTGCTGTGGAAGACGACCGCTCCGGTCCAGTACCCGGGCGTGGCCGGCGCCGGCACCTTGACGGTGAACGAGGCCGACTTGCCGGGACCGACGACCTTGGAGGCCGGGATGACGGCGTGCGGGACGTTGCGGAAGGTCTGCGCCGTCTCCTGGTAGCTGACCGCGCCCTCGTAGTTGGAGGTGGCCCGGCCGAAGAGGAGCAGCGTCCACTTCCCGGGAGCGGGCTGGTGGATCTGCTCGTCGGCGAAGCCTGCCCCGTCTCCCTGCGGGTCGCTGTACTGCCCGTAGCGGCCCTTCGGGTCGATCAGGATCTCGCGGACGGTGGGCTCACCGGCGGTGCAGGTGGCGCACGACTGCTGCGGCTGCCATCCGATCCGCGAGTCGAGCTCGTCCACGTTCTTCCGGACCGTGAATGTCTTGCAGGCCAGCTCCGGAATCGTCTCGCCGGTGAAGTACTCGGCGGTCTTGTTGCCGGCGCAGGATCCCTGCGTCCCCTTGCCCGCCTCGAACAGGCTCAGCTTGCCGCCGGAGATCGTCTTCGCCGCACCGAGGGTGCGCAGGACCGGCGTGACCTTCGCCTTGCTGCTCGCCGTGTTGGTCACGGTCACCGTGTGTCGGAACGACGCTCCGGGCTTGCCGAGGTTGGCGAACGAGTCCGGCGAGTGCAGCAGGCCGCCGCCCGACTCGTGCTTGCCGAATGACTTGGCCAACTGCACGGCCCGCAGGCCGTTGAGCAGCCCTGAGCCCTGTTCCTCGGCGGCGATGCCGATGTCGGTCGCGCTGCTGAAGAGAATCCGCCGCACGACTGCCGGCGTCGGGCTCTGGCCGCCGTGCGCCTCGCGGTAGGCCTGGATGACGAGCGCCGCCACTCCGGCGGTCAGCGGCGTCGACTCGCTCGTGCCGCCGAACTCCTCGAGCCCGATGTCGTCGCCCCCGAACGGGTTCGCGCACTCGGCATAGGTCGAAGTGTCGGTCGAGCACGAGGACCAGTTCCCGTCGCCGGGGGCGATGATGTCCGGCGCACGCCGGTCCTCGGTCACGCCCGAGCTGGACAGGGTCGAGACCTCGTTGCTGAGCCAGCCCGGCGTGCTCTGGCCGAGCTGGTACGAGGGCGTGCCGCCGCCGTTGTGGATCGCCAGCGCGAGGTCGTAGAGCCAGCCGTTCGTCTGGGCGAAGACGCGATACGAGGTGCTCGCCGCGGCGCCGATCACGCCGGGCGCGAGCGCCGGGCTCCCCTCGGTGTTCGAGGGGCTGGAGTCGCCGGTGCTGGCGACGACGACGGTGCCGTCGTCCATCGCGTTCTTGAGGATCGCGGTGAGCGGCTGCCCGGCCGCGGTGTTCGGGAGCGGCGCCGACCCGAACGACATGGACAGGATGTCGGCGTGGTCCTGCTGGATCGCCCAGTCGACGCCCTGCAGGATCTCGCTGGTGAACGAGTCGTTGCTGTCACCGAAGACCTTCATCACGTCGACGTCCGCCCCCGGCGCCACGCCGAGCACCTTCACGTCACAGGCGCCGCCGCTCGCGAAGTCCGGGTTGATCAGGTCGTCGAGGTTGTAGGTCGTCTGAGCCTGGGAGACGATCGAGCTGACGTCGCCGAACGCCTCGCCGCCACCCGACGGAGCTGCAGCGCCCTCGCCCGAGAAGTCCTGGTAGTCGGTCACGGCCGAGTTGCCGTCGCGCTGGAAGTCGGGGATGTTCGGGTCCATCCCGTCCGGGAAGACGGCGACGTTCACGCCGGCCCCTGTGTAGCCGAGGCTGTGCGCGCTCTTGGGGCCGCTCGTGATGGGGGCGTCGGCGTTGGTGCGGTTGTCGACGTTGATCAGATGCAGGGCCTCCGGCTCGAGGAGCGGCGCGCTCGCCGTCCCGCAGACGGCGGAGCCGCTGACCGCGGCCTTCGCGGAGGCGGCAGCGGTATGGGAACGGATCTTGGCGCTCTGCGTAGCAGCCGCGCGCATCCCCCGCGGCAGCAGATCCGCGTTGGTCGACGGTCCCTTGACGATCACGTCCGGATCCACCGCGAGGACGGCCGGATCGCGGCGCAGATTGGCCGCCTCCTCGGCGGAAACCGTCGTCGCGACGGCGCTCACGGTGCGGTAGGTCACGAGGCGCGGCACGTTCAGCTGCCGGAGCTGGGCGACGATCGGCGCGCGGTCGGCCTTGAACGCCGCGGCCCGCTGCACCACGGCTCCGGGCCCGGTCAGCGCGGTGTGCTGGTTCTTCAGCAGGACGATGACCCGCTGGTCGGGATGCGCCGAGAGCACGTGCGCCTGGCCGGCGGTCAGGTGGCTCGACCACGCGAACGTGTTCAGCGACATGCCGGCGTTGCCGACGGAGGCGGTGCCGGCGGCCACCGCAAACGCGATCAGCACGACTACCGCTCCTGCCAGGACTGTCCTGGCGACCCTGCTCTTCATCTCGAAGGACCCCCTTCTTCGCGCGAGCCCGCCCCCTGCGCCGTCGGCTCTCGGTCAATGACAACGTGCCTTCTGGCACCGCCGGAGGGTAGCCGTAAGAGCTTCGTGTCGTGAGCCGATTTCGGGCAAGCCGCGCGCGAGGAAAGGCGCGCGGAGAACGGCTACATTAGGCCGCGGCGGGCGCGTAGCTCAGCGGGAGAGCACTCGCTTCACACGCGAGGGGTCGCTGGTTCGATCCCAGCCGCGCCCACTAGACAAAGGCCTCGGAAACGGGGCCTTTTTGTTGCCCAAGCGTGGAACGGCGGAAGAGGGCCTTCAGACGACTAAGAACCTGGGTGAGTGGATCGGAGCGCCAGGTCTTAACGGCGTCGCGGCCCGCGGCTGAGAACGAGGTTTGCCGGCGGCTCCTTCTTCGTTGTCCTGTGGGCGATCGCGCCGGCCTTCGGCTTCTGGGCCAGAACACGGTTCTTACGGACTGTCGTGACGGCGAGCGTCTCGCGACGTGCCTGCTCGGCGCGGTCGATCTTCTCGAGCGGCAAGTGCACAGACCGCAATCCGTCGCTGAAATGCGCACCGCGGAGCTTCACGTTCAGTTTGTATGGGGCACAGAAGAGAGCCGACCAGCACTGTCGCCCGAGCGGGTCGGTCGGTGAGATTACCGGGTGGTAAAGGACGACCCCTGAGTGCGTTCGGTACCGAACGAGCGTCGGCACTGGATCTGGAGGCGCCCCGAAGGTACCGCTCTGATTCGCGACCACGAACGAGGAGAGACCGTGAGAGGTCAGGAAGCCCACAGTCGCAAGCAGGACGGAGACGGCGGCGACCCGGCCGAGTCCGCTTGCAGCACGGTCGCCGTATCGATGGTTAACCAGGACGATCGCTACCGCGAGGGCGAGCGCAGCTAATACGAGATGGCGATTGCTGAGTTGGAGAGAAAGGAACAGCGCGATGGTCACGACTGCTGTGAGCGTCAGCGACTGCTCCGAGAAGTCCTCGCACGTAGCGGCAGGCATCGTCCAGGCGGCAAGTGCAATCGGCAAGAGCCAAATACAAGCCGAGGCAAACCGCGGGTCTGGAGCGATAAAGAACCAGGCAACCACGGTGACAGCGCAGGGAACAACCAGCCCGAGCATCGCGGCGGTTGATCTCCGCTCTAGAGACTGGCGCACGCTGCGCAGCGACAGCGCGGCCAGGCTGACGATGGCGATCGCCAACGGGACTATCAGACGGAAGTCACGCGATTCAGCACGAATCCACCAGCCGAGCCAGTGCCAGGAGCCGAGAACTTGATCAGGAGCTACAAGCTCATGGCGCCTGGAATACGCAGCGATCACCTGGTTGAGCCGGTGGACTGTCGCCGCAGGAACCCGCCAGTCCACCGGCAGTCCCGCCACCGTTAGCGGAAAGAACGGGTAGCCCGAGAGAACCGCCTCCCGTGCCACCCATCCGACCGCCAAGCCGATCGGAAGGACGACCACAGGCAGCATCGCCCTCAAGGTTCGGGCTGTCCCCGTGCCTCCAAAGCTACGGGTGGCAACGAGGAGTGCTCCAGCGGAGAGAAGCGCTGTCAGCCAGAAGAGCGGCCGCGTGACGGCCGCCAGCGAAAGCATGGCCAACGATGTCAGTGCTGGCCCGAGAATTGGTGACTCCTCGATGGACTCCGCCAGGTACAACAACCCAACCGCAGCGAAGATGAACGCAGAGAAGTCGATGTCCAGGCTGCTCAGCTGATTCGGCTGGCCGGCGTCTATGACGAAATTCGCTGGAACCTCGGTTATGACGATCGTGGCTAGAAAAAGCAGCAGCGCGATGCGCCTGGTGAAGGACGGGACGCGTTGCGCGGCGCTCGGCAGGAAGCGAATGCCGACCTCGATGAACAGGAGTGCCGCCAGGAAGCCATTGACGAGGTGATTGGCACCCCCTGACCACGGCCCGTGCGATAGCAAAGCCGCGAAAAGTAGACTCGGGTCGGCGTAGCCAAGCTGCTCGTGGAGGTTGGCGAGGCCGGGGATCGTCGGGTACGTCGCGGCGTAGCGAACGACCCCGAGGTGATAAAGGCCATCGTCGTACAGCGAATCGACGGCGAGAGACCGATTCGCCGCCCACACGGTCGCCAGAGCGGTGGCGACCACAACGATTCCGATCGAGGGACGACGCGGCCTCCACCCGCGTCGAGCGAGGCCGCGCGCGATCAGCGCAAGGCCGAAGACTCCGACCGCAATCGGGGCGATCCATGCGACTCGATCGAGGGCCAGAAATAGGTTCCACACCTGGAGATAGACCATGAGCACGACCAGCCCGATCCACACGTCGGACATCGACACGCCTCGGGCTGCGTTGCGGCGCCGATGGAACAAGCCCCTACGCGCGACGTAACCGCACCCAAGAAGAACCAAAGCGATGCAGAGCCAGGTGAGGAGAACCTGAAAAGTCGGGGCAACAATCGTGTGCAACCCCACGCCGACTGCGATAACGGAGCCCAAACCGTCGATGATCCTAAGGGCACGAGGGCAGGCCGACATTCCTCTCTACTACCCGAGCACCGCTGGCCGGACGCGCCGCAGCAGCCTCCGCAGGACCTCTACCGCGTCACGCTCACCAGCGATCGACGAAGCGGTCGGCCGGGGGCATCGCGCGATATTCGCACGAAGGCGCCGGTCAGATGTTCTTGCGTGAGAGTTGCTCGAAGAGAACGCCGTACTGCTCGAGGTGCCGGTCGCCCAGGAACTCGTCGATGACACGTTGCCGGCCGTTCTCGCCCAACTGGGCGGCATCCTCGCGGTCGCGCAGCAGCGACTCGACCGCGGCGCCGAACGCCTCGAGATCGGTCGGATCGTGCACGAGCAGGCCGTGGGTGCCGTCCTCGATCTGGTCGACGATGCCGCCGACCGCACTGGCGACGACGGGCTTCCGCTTCCACAGCGCCTCCGCGACCGTCAGGCCGAAGCCCTCGGCCAGGCTCTTCTGGGCGACGACCGAGGCGTGGCGCTGGATCGCGTTCACGATCGCAGCATTCTCGTCGGGATCCGCCATCGGGATGCAGGCGAGGTGCACGCGGCTGCGCGCGGCGTGCGGCAGCTGCCGCCAGAGGGCTGTGCACTCGTCGAGCACCTCGGCTGCCTCGGGGTCGTCCGCGACGCCGGTGACGACAGGTCCGCAGAGCAGCAGGTGAGCGCCGAGCGCAGGATCGACGTGCTCGACGAAGCCGCTCATCACCCCAGTCATGTCCTTCATCCGGTCCCACCGCGAGATCTGCACGACGAGCGGCACGTCCGCGGGCGCCGGCGGTCCCGTCTGGACGACGTCGACGCGCCGGTTGATCCGCCCGGGCGACCCGTCACGCCGGGCGAACGACACTGCGGGAGGGGTCTCGATCGCACCGTCGAGCAGTCCGACATAGCTGAGTGCGAGCCAGGCGTTGCGCAGCGAGAGCGCCTCGTTCTTCGCCGAGAAGGGGTCGATCGAGGGCTGGATCACGTGCACCTGCGCCGGATCCGCCCACGGAGGCGCAAACGCGGCGCGGGAGACCACGATCGCCTCAGCCTCGGCCAGATAGGGCCGCAGGAACTCCCAAGAGCGCTCGCTCCACTCGTTCGGCCGGTCGAGACCGACGTGGCAGCGCCAGACGACGCGCGCCCCGGCGCTCTTCGCTGCAGCGACGAGGCCGGCGGGCTGGGGATCGTGGATGACGACGACGTCTCCCGGGCGGATCAGCGCGAGCAGCTCGTCGGCGTTCTCCCGCTGGACGCGCTCGTAGTGGTCGCGCTCCACGGCGCCCAGCTCACGGCCGTCTCCAGGGGATCCGTAGAGCCCGTTGTGGATCCGCTTGGTGATGGCGAAGAAGTCGGGATCGCCCTCGATGACGAGCCAGCGCGCGTCGAGTCCGGCGCCACGCGCGTACGAGAGCAGCGTCTGCAGCATCTCCGCGACGCCGCCGCCCGCCCCGGTCGAGTTGACGTTCAACACGGACCTGCCGGCGAGCGCCTCCCGCGCGACCTCCGCCGCCTGCTCGAACTGCGCCATCCGCTCGGCGCCGATCAGCGGCTCCAGCTTCGCCGCGTCGATCGCCTGGACGTCGACCTCGTGCAGCTTCGGGCCGCGGAGGCTCATCCCGCACCGCGAGCCGGTAGCACGCGCCCGCGCACCTCGCCGAGGTCGAGGCCGTTCGCCGCCCGGCCACGGAGCACGACCTCGTCTCCATCCTCGAGGAAGCGCTCGCCGCGGAAGAGCTCGATCATCGAGCCTTCGGAGCCGGGCTCCACCCCTGAGATCGTCCCCGACGCCATCAGGTCGCCCGTCCGCAACCGCGCGCCGTTCGACGTTGCGTGCGCGAGCTGCTGCGGCAGCGTCCAGTACAGCGTCCGCGCGTTTCCCTGCGAGATCGTCTCGCCGTCCAGCTCCACCTCGAGCGCGATGTCGAGCGCCCAATCCCGCCCGCCGGCGAGGTGGGCGAGCGCCGGTGGATCCTGCGGCGGCGCCTCGACCCGCGCGTCGTCGAGCAGCGCCAGCGGCGTGACCCAGGCGGACACCGACGTCTGGAACGACTTGCCGAGGTTCGGCCCGAGCGGCTGGTACTCCCACGCCTGGATGTCGCGCGCGCTCCAGTCGTTGACGAGGACGACGCCGAAGACGTGGTCGGCGAAGGCCTCGACGGGAACGGGCTCGCCGAGCCAGCTCGGAACACCGACGACGAAGCCGAGCTCGAGCTCGAAGTCGAGCCGGCGGCTCGGGCCGAAGGTCGGTGCAGCCTCGTCGGGCGCCTTGCGCTGGCCGCTCGGCCGGACGACGTCCGTCCCGCTGACGACAACGGTCGCCGCGCGGCCGTGGTACGCGACCGGCAGCCAGCGCCAGTTCGGCAGCAGCGGCTCCTGGTCGGGCCGGAACATGCGGCCGAGGTTCGTGGCGTGCTCGAGCGAGGAGTAGAAGTCGACGTAGTCGGCGACCTCGAACGGCAGGCGAAGGCCGGCTTCGGCGACGGGAACGCGCGGCCCGTCGTGCGCGCGCGCCACGCCGATCGCCTCCCGCCACACGCTACGGCCCGCCGCGAGGAGCGGGTTCAGCGTCGGCTCGGCGAAGACGTCGCCGAGCCCGGAGAGGTCGACCGCCTCGTCGGCGTCCCGCCAGAGCAGTCCGTTCGGTCCGGCGCCGAAGCTCACAGGATCCCCAGTTTCTCGAGCTCCGCGGCAGGCTCGAAGAACGAGCAGGTGCCGACCGAGTTGAAGAGCGACGCGCGCACGTCGGCCAGCCGATCCGCGGACGCCTCCCGGCCACGCCAGCGGAACGACGTCGCGTCGAGCGCGAAGGCCGGCGCGGGCTCGCCCAGTGCCTCCTCCTCGTCGCCGAAGACCGCGGCCGCCAGGACGTTGAGGAAGCCGTGCTCGCCGGTTCCACCACCGCCGAAGGCGGCGGGGTCTGCCGGCCGGGCGTCGACGGCTTTGCCGCCGACGTTTCCAGCCCACGTCGGGTACGCGTGATGAAGCCCGGCGGTCGCCTTGAAGACGAGCCCCAGCTCACGGCAGCCGCGGATGAAACCCGCGAGCTCCTCCGCGCTCGGGACGCGCGCGCCACCACACCGAATCTTCGCGCGCTCGCCGCGCGCCGCCACCTCGCCGAGCGGCACGCCCTCGAGATAGACCGCCTCGTCCTGCCGTTCGCTGCTGGAAGCGCCGGCGGGCAAGCCACCGGCGCCCAGCGGTAGACCCGGGCCGCCTTCGACGGCCCGCCGGCCGCTCTCGACGATCGCGAGCGCCCGTCCCTCGTCCTGCGGCAGCTCGCCCAGCTGCGCCGCCGGCCAGACGAGACGCCCGAGCATCCATGCGTGCTCGCTCTCCCGGGCGCGCCGGTCCTCGGCTAGCGCTTCGGCGGGCGGCAGGCTCGCCGGCGGGAACATGGGCGCGTGGTCGAAGAACCTCGTCAGCAGGGCACGGCAGGCGTCGTCGGGCACGAGGCCCGAGGCTACACTGCCGCCGGGCCAGGCCCCGTGCAGTGGGAGCCTGCGAACCGCGTCAGATCCGGGAGGAAGCAGCGCTAAGTAGTTCCTCTCAGGTGTGCGGTGTGCCTGGCCCTCTGCTTGAATCGACACGTGGCTGCTCTCTACCGGAAGTACCGCCCCCAGAGCTTCGAGGAAGTCGTCGGCCAGGAGGCGGTCGTCCGGACCTTGAGCAACGCGCTCCGGACCGACGCGATACGCCAGGCCTACCTCTTCGCCGGCCCGCGCGGCACCGGCAAGACCTCGATGGCGCGCATCCTCGGCAAGTGCCTCAACTGCGCACAGGGCCCGACGACGACGCCCGACGGCACGTGCCACGCCTGCCTCGCGATCGCCGCCGGCACCTCTCTCGACGTGATCGAGATGGACGCGGCCTCGCAGCGCGGCATCGACGACATCCGCGAGATCCGCGACCGGGTCGTCCTGCAGCCGGTCGAGGGCCGCTACAAGGTCTACATCCTCGACGAGGCGCACCAGCTCACGGACGCCGCCTGGAACGCGCTCCTGAAGCTGATCGAGGAGCCGCCGCCGCATCTCGTCTTCGTCTTCTGCACCACGGATCTCTCGAAGGTGCTGCCCACCGTCCGCTCGCGCTGCCAGACGTTCGTCTTCCAGCGGCCGCGGCTGCAGGAGCTCGTCAAGGTGCTGCGCCAGATCGCGGACGCCGAGGGGATCGCCGCGCCCGACCAGGCTCTCGCGCTCGTCGCCCGCAGCGGCCGCGGCGCGTACCGCGACGCCGTCTCGACGCTCGACCAACTCGCGTCCGCGACCGGGAACGAGGTCACGGTGCAGGCGGTGCTCGAGCTGCTCGGGACGGTCGAGGAGGAGGCGCTCTTCCGCCTCTGCGACCTCGTGATCGACCGCGACACCGCCGGCGCGCTCACGTATCTGGAGGAGCTCGCGGAGCGCGGGCACGACCTCGGCCGGCTCGTCCTCGACCTGATCGAGCACCTGCGGCAGATCATGCTCGCGCAGCAGCTGGGCGACGTGCCCGAGGCGGCCGCGTCGAGCGAGGAGTCACGCGAGCGGCTGAAGGCGCAGGCGAACCAGCTCGGGGAGGCGACCGTTCTGCGGCTCATCGACCTGCTCGCGGTCGCGGTGGACGACATGCGCCAGGGCGGTGATCCGCGCCTGCCGCTCGAGCTCGCGCTCGTCAAGGTGACGCGGCCCGCGAGCGACCTCGCGCGCGAGTCGATCGCCTTCCGCCTCGAGCGGCTCGAGCAGGGACACGTCTCGAGCGGACCTGTCCAGGTGTCAGACACCAAGCCGGGTCCGGAAGAGCCCGCCGCCGAGGCTGTCGCGGAGCCGGAGCCCGTCCCCGTCCCGGTGCCCGTCGGTGCGCCGCCGGCGCTCGACCTCTCGCAGCTGCAGGAGGCCTGGACGCGCACCGTGCTCCCGGCCGTCGAGGAGCGCGGCGGGATCCCGACGGCGTCGCTGCTCCGCGAGGCGCATCCTGCGGAGCTGAGCGGGGACACGCTCACACTCGAGTTCCCGCCGAGCGCGCAGTTCCACCTCGATCTCGTCCGCGAGCCGAAGAACGCCGGCCTGCTCGCCGACGCCCTCTACGACGTCACGGGCCGCAGGCTCGACCTCGTCTTCGAGCTCGGGGAGGCGCACGAGGCGCCCGTGGCAGACGAGGAGCCGGCGGGCGAGGAACGGATCTTCGAGCTCTTCCAGGAGACACTCGACGCCCGCGAACGGGAAAGCTAGGGCCATGTCCTTCGACATGGACAAGCTGATGCAGCAGGCCGCCCAGATGCAGGAGCAGGTGGCGCGGATGCAGGAGGAGGCGGAGAAGGAGACCGCGCAGTCGTCGGTCGGCGGCGGCCTCGTCAAGGTGACCGCGAACGGGGCCGGCGACGTCGTGGCGATCGAGATCTCGCCCGACGCGATCGATCCGGACGACCCTGAGGCGCTCGCCGACCTCGTCCTCGCCGGCGTGAACGAGGCGCTGCGCTCGGCCAGGGCCGGGGTCGAGGAGAAGGCACAGCAGATGCTCGGCGACCTGGGCCTCGGTGGCCTCGGTCTCCCCGGGCTCGGCGAGTGAGCACCCCGCCGCCGCGGCGGCGGGTCCGCGGCCGGTATCTCCTCTCCAACTGGCTCTGGACCATCATCGTCCTCGCGCTGATCGGCGTCGTGATCTGGGGCTGGGCGTTCGATTTCGGCCCGCATTAGCGTCCTGTCACGTCGGGACACGTCCGGTGTCTGACACCGGTCGTGTCCGGATCGGACGAGTACCCTCAGGGCGCATGCTGAGCCCCTCCGTCGAGAACCTCGTCGCCCAGCTGACACGCCTGCCGGGCATCGGCAGCCGTACTGCGCAGCGGCTCGCATTCCACATCCTCCAGACGCAGAAGGAGGAGGCGCTCGCGCTCGCCGGCGCGATCGAGGAGGTGAAGGCGCGCGTCCGCTTCTGCCGCGAGTGCGGGAACCTCACCGAGGACGAGCTGTGCGCGATCTGCCTCGACGCGCGCCGCGACCGCACCACGATCTGCGTCGTCGAGCAGCCTGTCGACCTCGTCTCGCTCGAGCGCACGGCGGAGTACCGCGGCCTCTACCACGTGCTCGGCGGCTCGCTCTCGCCGCTCGACGGCGTCGAGCCCGAGCACCTGCGGATCGACGAGCTCCTGCACCGCGTCCAGGGCGACGGCGTGGTCGAGGTCGTCCTCGCCACGAACCCGAACGCGACCGGCGAGGCGACCGCGTCGTACCTCGCGGGCCGTCTGCGCGACCGCGTGCGCGTGACGCGCCTCGCGAGCGGGCTGCCGGTGGGCGGCGACCTCGAGTATGCGGACGAGGTCACGCTCGGCCGCGCGCTCACCGGCCGCCGGGAGATGTGACGGTGGCGATGACGCACTTCGAGACGGTTCCCGAGGTCGCAGCCGACGACGCTGCGCGCGGGCCCGATCTCGTGGTGATGAAGTTCGGCGGCACCTCCGTGGCGGACACCGCGAAGATCACGGACGTCGCGCGCAGGCTCGTGCGGGCGCGCGAAGAAGGCCGGCGCGTGGTCGGCGTCCTGTCCGCCATGGGCGACACGACCGACGAGCTGATCCGGCTCGCCCACCAGATCTCGCCGCGCCCGCAGCCGCGCGAGTACGACATGCTGATCTCGGTCGGCGAGCGGATCTCGAACTCGCTCTGCGCGATGGCCGTCCACGATCTCGGCCACGAGGCGATCTCGCTCACGGGTTCGCAGGCCGGGATCGTGACCGACACCGTCCACGGCAAGGCGAAGATCGCCGAGGTGCGCGCGACGCGCATCAACGACGCGCTCGACGCCGGCAAGATCGTGCTCGTCGCCGGCTTCCAGGGTGTCTCGGCCGACTCCCACGACGTGACGACGCTCGGCCGCGGCGGCTCGAACCTCACGGCCGTCGCGCTCGCCGCGGCGCTCGGCGCCGGCGCCTGCGAGATGTACACGGACGTCGAGGGCGTCTTCACCGCCGACCCACGCCTCGTCCCCCACGCGCGGCGCCTCGCGGCGGTCACCTACGAGGAGATGCTCGAGCTCGCGGCGAGCGGCGCGAAGGTGCTCCAGCTACGCTCGGTCGAGTTCGCGCGCAACCACGACGTGCGGCTGCACGTGCGGTCGACGTTCTCCGACGCCGAGGGAACGTGGATCGTCGACGAGGAGGATCCCGTGCTCGAGAAGGCGATCATCAGCGGCGTCGCGCACACCGACTGCGAACCCCTCTACCGCGTCCGCCGGATCGGCGCCGCCCGGCTGTTCGAGCAGCTCGCGGCGGCGAACGTCAACGTCGACACGATCCTGCAGGTGGCGAGCGACGAGATCGTGTTCAGCGCACCCGTCGAGGATCAGCGCGCCTGCGAGGAGCTGCTCGGCGGGCTCGACGTCGAGTGGTCGATGCGCGACGACCTCGGCAAGGTGAGCCTCGTCGGCGCGGGCATGAAGAGCCATCCCGGAATCGCGGCCCAGGCGTTCGCGACGCTCGGCGGCATCGGCGTCGAGCCCGAGGTCATCTCCACCTCGCCGATCAAGATCGCGTGCCACGTCCGCACCGAGGACGTGCCGAAGTCGGTCGCCGCGCTCCACGACGCGTTCGAGCTCGGAGCGGCATGAACCACGACGCCCGGATCGGCGTCGTCGGCGCGACCGGAGCGGTCGGCACCGTTACGCTCCGCCTCCTGCGCGAGCGCGGCTACGGCAACGTCCGCGCGTTCGCCTCCGCCCGCTCGGCCGGGCAGGAGCTCGACGGCGCTCTCACCGTCGAGGAGGCGAGTGCCGACGCGCTGCTCGCCGGCGGCCTCGACCTCGTCCTCTTCTCCTGCGGCACGAGCGCCTCCCGCGAGCTCGTCCCCGATGCGGTCGAGGGCGGCGCGCTCGTCGTGGACAAGTCGAGCGCCTACCGGCTCGCGGACGGCTACCCGCTCGTCGTGCCCGAGGTGAACGGCGCACGAGCGCGCGAGGCGATCGCGACGACGAGGGTCGTCGCCAACCCGAACTGCTCGGCGATCCCGCTGACGTGCGTCCTCAAGCCGCTCCACGACACGGCCGGGCTGCGCAGCGTGCGGGTCTCGACCTACCAGGCCGTCTCGGGCGCCGGCGCGCAGCGGATGGAGAAGCTGCGGGCCGAACCGTCCGAGCAGCACGACCTCGAGTTCGACTGGACGTGGGAGGGCGACGAGACCGAGGAGGAGTCGAAGCTGCGCGCCGAGACGCGCAAGATCCTCGAGCTGCCCGAGCTGCCGCTCAGCGCGACGACCGTCCGCGTCCCCGTCCTCGTCGGCCATTCGCAGTCCGTCTGGATCGAGACGGAGCAGGCGCTCCTGCCCGAGCATGCAGAGGCCGTGCTCGCCGGCGCTCCCGGCGTCCGGCTCGTCGAGGCACCGACCCCGCGTGCGGCGGCGCAGACGGAGGCGGTGCTCGTCGGTCGCGTGCGGCCCGACCGCGCAGCGCAGGGCAACGGTCTCGTCCTCTTCCTCGCCTGCGACAACCTCGTCAAGGGGGCCGCGCTCAACGCCCTCCAGATCGCCGAGCTCCTGCTCGAGCCGGTCCGCGCCGTCGCCCACTAGAGCCCGCTCGAACCTTGATCTTTCGCTAACGCGGAGGGTCTACCTTTGAGTCGAGAGGAATGAAGAAGCTGGCTCAGGCTCTTCTCGTTTCGGCCGCCGGATTGCTGGCGAGTCTCTCGCTCGTGGCGAGCGCGACGGGAACGACCGCGGCTGCCGGTGCGAAAGTCAGGCACCTCAAGGTCCCGGTGGCGGCTCTCGCCATCGAGGGAGACCGCATCGCCTACGACGCCAGCGCGAAGTACGTCACAAGGCCCCACGCCACGAACAAGGTGCTCGTCTGGAACCTTCGCACCGGGAAGACGGTCCAGGTCAGCGGCAAGAAGACGGCCGGCGCCGACGGCACGAGCACCGGCGCAGGTGTCTTCCAACTGGCGCTCGCGGGCTCGCGCGTGGCGTGGCTCGTCAACGAGGGCGGCAACACCGAGGGCGACGACTACCTCTTCACTTCCTCCGTGACCCAGCCAAAGGAGCACCAGGTGGCTTCGGCCAGCCGCTTCGGCGACAACTGCCCCGGGCGTGAGACGACGAACTGCGCCGGCAACTGGCTCGGTGGGCTGGTCAGCTCCGGGAACCTGATCGCCGTGAACCGCTGGACGACCAGCAGCAGCGGCGCCGTCCTCTACGGCGCGCTGGACCTGCTCAATGGGAGCAAGCTGAAGCTGGTCGCGGCCGGAGCCGCCACCGTGCAGGCGGCATCCGCGGCCGGCGGACGCGTCGCCGTGCTGCGCTCCGACGGGACGGTCGGCCTCTACTCGACCGCCGGCAAGCCCCTGTTGACCGTGAGCCCGCCGAGTGCCGAGGCGGCCGCGCTCAGCGGCAAGAACCTCGTCGTGCTCACCAAGACGAAGACGCTCGAGCTCTACAACGCGGGCACCGGCGCGCACCGCAGGACGCTCCCCGTCCACCTGAAAAAGAAGCGGCCGGCCGGGAACCTCGGCGTCCAGGGCCACGTCGCGATCTACACGACCGGCACAACGCTCCACGCCGTCAATCTGTCGACGGGGAAGGACCGCGTCGTCGCCCAGCTCCGCAGCAGCATCGACCTCGCCCGCATCGGCAGCTCAGGCCTGGTCTATGCGGGCAACGGATTCGGCAAGACGTACGGCCACGGAACGCTCGTCTTCGAGCCGCTGGCGCGCATCAAGGCTGCCGTGGGCTAGAAGCGCTGCGGCGCGGGGGCGGGCATGAACGCCTCCTGCACCCGCGCCAGCACCTTCTCGCGTGTTCCCTCCTCCACCGGCTGCAGGCCGCCGAGCTCGAGCCGCGCCAGCTCGACGCGTCCCTTCGACCGCACCGGCAGGAAGCCGAAGTCGGCGAGGAAGTCCGCCGGGAAGATCGTGCGGTGGACGTGGAAGCGGTCGAAGTTCGTCTCGCCCTCGAGGTAGCGGTAGGCGAACGCCTCGAGCGCACGCGCGCCGCGTTCGCGGACGTCGCCAATCGCGGTGAGGAAGAGCGACTGCATGACCCAGGGCCGCGACGGATCGGTGAGGTAGGCGCACGTCACGAGGACGGCGTCGTCGCTCGGCGGGCCGGCGGGCAGCTCGCGCGAACGCGGGAAGAGCTCTGCCGGGCCGTACTGCATGGAGCCGAGCAGCCGACCGTCGCCGTCGTGGTAGACCGTGCCCCACGCGCCCCACGCCTCCTCCGCGTCGAGGATCCACTTGCGCTTGTCGGCGCTCCGCCCGTTCCGCGTCTGCCACCAGATGCACTCGTGGCAGACGCTCGGTGCCGTCTCGATCGTCGCCCCCGTCAGGCCGGAGATACGCGTCGTCACGTTTCAGGCCCCACGGCGTCGACGACGACCTCCACGGCTGCCGGCTCGACGTCGGCCATGCTCTTCAGGTACTCGCGCACGCGCTCCTGCACGAGCCTGCCGACCACCGGGATCGACGCCCCCCACTCCGTGACCAGGTGCAGCTCGACCCGTACCGCGCCGTTCTCGCCCGACACGCGCACCGGATGCTTCCGCGGCAGCGGACTGTCTGCGAGCCCTCGCACCCCGTCGACTTCCTTCGCCGCATCCGCGGCGTAACGGGCGAGGATCTCGGTCGAGATCGACGCCTGGCCGGCCATACGCCTAGGTTAGCCCTGTCTGAGCGTCAGCTCGGTCGCCTCCGGCCGAGCCGCGAAGCGGAACGGGACGAACGTCGTCCCGAGCCCGGCCGAGACGTGCATCGTGGCGGCGGCGCTGCGGTAGACACCGGCGTTGAAGGGAGCGGCCGGATGGGCGAAGCGGAGTTTCCCGCCCGGCAGCGGGAGCGCGATCTGCCCGTCGTGCATGTGGCCGGTGAGGACGAGGTCGAAGCGGCCCGGCTCGAGCTGGTCGAGCACCCGCGGGTAGTGGCAGAGCAGGATCGAGAGGTCGGCCTCTCGCGCCAGCCGGTTCGGATCGAGCCGGGCGCTCCCGCGCACGATCAGGCGCGGATCGGCACCCGCGATCCACACGCTCCGGCCCCGCAGCTCGAGCAGCCGGCCGTCATCGCGGAGCAGCGTGGCCGGCTCGAGCTCCCGCAGGTCGGAGCGGCGCGCCTGCGGGTCGCGGCTGAGCGCGATGTCGTGGTTGCCGAGCACGGCGAACGACGGCCGCGGCAGGACGCGCGCCAGCTGCCGCAGCATCGGCTCGCCGCGCGGGTGCGTGAGGAGGTCGCCGCTGATCGCCACGAGGTCGGGCTGCCGCTCGCGGGTCCACACGGCCGCCTGCCAGACGGCCCCGATCCCCGGCGACGGCACGCCGAAGTGGAAGTCCGACAGATGCATGATCCGCAGGCCGTCGAGCTCCGCAGGCAGTCCCGGCAGCTCGAGCTCGAGCTCCCGCCGGCGCAACCAGCCGGCCTCGAGCAGGCCCCAGCCGAGGCCCGCCGCGACAGCAGCTCCTAGAGGCCTCAGACTTCCAGCCGCTCGAGCGCCGGCCGCGGATCCACGATGTGGCGCTTGAATTTCAGCTCCGCTTCCTCGAGCCCCGCCGCAACGCCGACGAGCTGGGCCAGGTGGAGAATCGGCATCTGGAACGTGCGCCCGGTGGCCGCCTCGAGCTTCTGCTGCCAGGCGTCGAGCGAGAGATGGCACAGCGGGCACGGCGTGACCATCACGTCGGCGCCGGCCTCGATCGCCTGCTCGACCGGCTGGATGACCTCACCGAGCGCGGTCTCCTCGCGCGCCGCGATGATGGGGAAGCCGCAGCACTTGACCTTCGCCGGGTAGTCGATCGCCTCGCCGCCGCAGGCCTCGATGATCCGCTCGAGCGACCACGGCCGGTCCGGATCCTCGAAGCCCATGATCTTCGACGGCCGCAGGATCTGGCAGCCGTAGAACGGCGCGACCTTGAGGCCCTTCAGCCCGCGGTGGGCGACCTCTTTCAGCCGGTCGTAGCCGTCGCCCTCGGCGATCTCCCAGAGGAAGTGCCGCACCTCGACGTTGCCGGAGTACTCCGGCACGCCCACCGTGGCGAGGTTCTCGTTGATCCGCGCGAGCAGGTCGGCGTCGCCCTGGAGCATGAAGTTCGCCTGGCGCAGGTTCAGCGTGCAGACGTTGCAGACCGTCATGAGCATCTCGCAGCCGGTCGCCTCGGCGTAGGCGAGGATCCGCGCGTTGAGGTGGAGGTAGTAGTCGGGCTCGGCCTCGTGGATGTCGCCCGCGCCGCAGCACGTCACCGACTCGAGCTCCACGAGCTCCAGGCCGACCATCGGCGCGAGCGCCTTGGTCGAGCTGTCGAGCTCCTTCGCGGAGAGCGAGGCGAGGCAGCCCTTGTAGTAGGCGACTCTCTTCACCGGCGTCTCGGTCGCGCTCACGTCTTCGCCTCCTCCACTTCAGGTAGCCATGGCCTCGGCGCGGCGCCCGGCCGCGCGTAGATCTCCTCGAGCGACTCGTCGGTATGACCGTGCGCGAGCCGCTCGAGCGCGCGCTCGCCCTGGACGATCCCGAGCGCGCCCCCGCGCTCCTGCTCCTGCACGAGCTTGCGGAGCGTGCGAGCCTCGTCCACGTTCTTCGCCGTGTGCGGGATCGGAATCGGCCGCACCTTGCCGTGGCGCGCCAGGCTGGCGCCGAACTTGAGCTGCTTGATCGCGGCGACGTAGCCCTGCGTCTTGGGGATCAGCTCCTCCTCGCGCAGCCAGCCGGTCGTCTCCGCACTCCGCACGAACCACTTCGCGTGCTTCGCGCCCATGTCGCGATCGATCCCGAGCCTGATCGACTCGGCGCCGAGCTTCGCGATCGCGTCGCGCGGGTCGACGCCCTTCGGGCAGCGCTCGTTGCAGAAGTAGCAGCGCGTGCAGTCCCAGATGCCGTGCTCCTGGTTGTAGCGCTCGAGCCGCTCGACGGTCGCGCCGTCGCGCGGGTCGCCGACGAAGCGCATCCCCTTCGCGAGCGCCTGCGGGCCGAGGAACTCCGGGTCGGACTCCATCGCGTTGCACTCCGAGACGCAGCAGCCGCAATTGATGCAGAGCGACTCTTTCTTGATCACGTTCATCCGCTCCTGCGATATCCGGTACTCGCGGCCGTCGTCGGGCCGGTCGAAGCCCGGCTCGAGCCACGGCCACATCGCCTTGAACTTCGCCCAGAAGGGATCCATGTCGACGACGAGGTCCTTGACGATCGGGAGGTTCCCCATCGCCGAGATCACGGGGACGCGACCCTCCTGTGCGATGTCGTACATCCGCTGCTTGCAGGCGAGGACGGCCGCGCCGTCCATCCGCATGCCGCACGAGCCGCAGATCATCATCCGGCAGCTCTTGCGGTAGGCGAGCGAGCCGTCGTGGCGGTCCTTGACGATGTCGAGGCAGTCGAGGAGCGTCGCCTCCTCGGGCGCGTCGATCTCGTACTCGCGCAACGCCTTCTGGCCCGTGGCCGACTCGTAGCGCCAGATCTTGAGGGCGACTTTCATGACGTCAGTATTTCCGCTCCTGCGGCTCCCATTTCGTGAACCGCACCTCGGAGGTCGTGAGCTCGATGCCGCCGTCCTTCCAGCGCGTGATCGAGTGGTGGAGGAAATGCTCGTCGTCGCGCGTCGGATAGTCGTGCGGGCGCGCATGGGCGCCGCGGCTTTCCTTCCGCACGACCCCGGCGGTAACCATGGAGAGCGCGGTGTCGAGCATGTTTCCGAGCTCGATCGCCTGCGTGAGGTCGCTGTTGAAGACCTCGCCCTTGTCCTCGACGTACACGTTCGGATAGCGCTCGCGCAGGCCCTCGATGATCTCGATCTGCTTCGTCATCTTCTCCTCGGTGCGAAAGACGGCGAAGTTCTCGAGCATCGAGTTGCCGAGCTCCTCGCGCAGCTGCCAGGGCCGCTCGCCGTCGGTGCGGTCGAGCAGCTCGCGCAGCTTCGCCTCGGCGTCGCGCTCGGCCGACTCCGGCACCTCGACCGTCGTGTGCGAGAGCGCCCACTCCGCGGCCGACCGGCCCGCGCGCCGGCCGAACGTGATCGTCTCCATCAGGGAGTTGCCGCCGAGCCGGTTCGCACCGTGGATCGAGACGCAGGCGCACTCGCCGGCCGCGTACAGGCCGGTCATCTCGGTCGCGCCGTCGTTGTCGGTCTCGATGCCGCCCATGTGGTAGTGGGCGCCGGGCCGCACGGGCACGGGGTCGTAGATCGGGTCGATGCCCGCGTAGACCATCGAGAGCTCGCGCGAGCCGGGGAGCCGCTCGATGATCCGCTCCGCCCCGAGGTGGCGCATGTCGAGGAGGACGTTGCCGTCGAGGCCGCGTCCGTCGTCGATCTCCGTCTGCTCGGAACGGGAGACGACGTCGCGCGACGCCAGCTCGAGCGCGTTCGGCGCGTAGCGCTTCATGAAGCGCTCGCCGTCCTTGTTGATCAGGTACGCACCTTCGCCGCGGCAGCCCTCCGTGAGCAGGATCCCGGTCGGGTAGAGCGTGGTCGGATGGAACTGCATGAACTCCATGTCCTTGAGCGGCAGGCCGGCGTGGAGCGCCATCGCCATCCCGTCGCCGGTGCAGGCGTACGCGTTCGTCGTCACGCGGTACTGCCGGCCGGCGCCGCCGGTCGCGAGCACGACCGTCTTGCCGCCGACGGTCTTGAGCCCGCCGTGCAGCAGGTCCCAGCAGATGACGCCCTGGCAGCGGTCCTCGTGCTCGACGAGCTGCCAGGCGAAGAACTCCTCGTAGACCGGGATGTCGCGCTTGCAGACCTGCTCCCAGAGCACCTGGATCAGGACGTGGCCGGTGATGTCGGCCGCGTAGACGGTGCGCGGAGAGCCGGCCGCGCCGAACGGGCGCTGCGCGAGCTTGCCGTCGTCGCGGCGGGAGAAGACGGCGCCCCAGTTCTCGAGCTGGACGATGTCGCCCGGCGCCTCGCGCGCGAAGATCTCGATCGCGTCCTGGTCGCCGATGTAGTCGGAGCCCTTGACCGTGTCGTAGGCGTGGATCTCGGGGTTGTCCTCGGCCGCGTTGCCGAGCGCGGCGTTGATGCCTCCCTCCGCCGCGCCGGAGTGCGAGCGGGTCGGGTGGAGCTTCGAGATCATCGCCACGTCCGCGCCGGCGTCGTGGGCCTCGATCGCGGCGCGCATGCCAGCGCAGCCCGCGCCGACGACGAGCACGTCGTGCTTGGCGATCACGTAGGCCACGCTAACGAAAGGGAAAGGGCGCACGCCTGCCGAACCGTCCTTGCGTGGACGCGCATGCGGCAGCCGATCGGTTTCTCGCCTCGCCGGCGTTGAGCGAGGCGACCCGGCGCGCGTACCGCGGCGACGTCGGGGAGTTCTGCACTTGGCTCGACGGGCGCGGCACGAGCCTCGACTCGGTCGACGTCCGCGTCCTCGCCGACTACGTCGCCTGGCTCGGCGGTGCGCGGCGCGGGAGAAAGCTCGCCCCGGCCACGATCAGCCGCAAGCTGGCCGCCGTGCGCGCCTTCCTCAGGCATGCACTCGGACCGGAGCGCGTGCCGGACGCCCGCCTCGCTCCACGACGCGCGCGACGCCTGCCCGACGCTCCCGCTGCCGCCGAGATCGAACGCACACTCGAGGCGCTCGAGGGCGACGGGCCGATCCCGCTGCGGAACCGCGCGCTCGTCGAGCTCGTCTACTCCGCCGGGCTCCGCAGCGCCGAGGCGGTAGGTCTCGACCTCGGCGACGTGGACTTCGAGCAGGAGCTCGTGCACATCCGCCGCGGCAAAGGCGGCAAGGAGCGCGTCGTGCCGCTGGGCGAGGAGGCGGCACTCTGGCTCGGCCGCTACCTGCGCGAGGCCCGGCCCGAGCTCGCGAAAGGAGCGAACGACGCGTTCTTCCTCTCCGCCCGCGGTCGCCGCCTCGACACGAGCACGCTGCGGCGGATCGTCCCCCATCCGCACCGGCTGAGACACGCGTTCGCCACCCATCTGCTCGACGGCGGAGCCGACCTGCGCACCATCCAGGAGCTGCTCGGTCACAGTTCGCTCTCGACGACGCAGGTCTACAGCCATGTCGACCCGCGGCACCTGCGCCGCGTGTACGACCGCTCACATCCCCGCTCGTAGCGGAAGAATGCAGCCATGCGGATCTCGGCCAAGGTCGACTACGCGCTACGGGCGATGGCCGAGCTCGCCGCGGCGCCGCCCGGCCTGACGACGGCCGAGCAGCTCGCGTCAGCTCAGAACATCCCGCCGAAGTTCCTCGAGAGCATCCTCGCCCAGCTCCGCAGCGGCGGCCTGGTCGCGAGCCAGCGCGGCGCCGAGGGCGGCTACCAGCTCGCGCGCCCGGCGGCGGAGATCTCGGTCGCCGACGTCATCCGGGAGCTCGAAGGCCCGATCGCCACCGTGCGAGGCGTGCGGCCGGACGAGCTTGCGTACGAGGGCGCGGCCGCCGGGCTGCGCGACGTCTGGCTCGAGCTGCGCACGCAGATCCGCGGCGTCCTCGAGCAGACCACGCTCGCGGACCTCGCCGCGGCGCAGCAGCGCACGCCCTGACTGTTCGGAATCTGTTCGGGTTTGCCGCTTCGTCCTCGCTTATGGTAAGTATGAGCATCGCCAATACCTAGTAACCCGGTAGGTAATCCAGAGAAAGGACTGCCCGCGCGATGCGTCGATTTCTTCTTTTCGCTCTGATCATCCCCGTCGTGTTCGCCTCCGCCAGCGGTGCCGCGCAGGCCCGCCCGGCGAGCACGAGCCTGAATCTCGTCGCCTATTCGACGCCCAAGGCCATCATGGGAACGCTCATCACGCGCTTCGAGCACCAGCCCGCCGGCCAGGGCGTGTCGTTCAGCCAGTCGTACGGCCCGTCGGGCGCGCAGGCCAAGGCGATCGCCGCCGGCCAGCCGTGCGACATCGCGTTCCTCTCGACCGGTCTCGACATGGACACCGTCGCCGACGCCGGGCTCATCCCCATCAACTGGACGAAAGGACTGCAGGACGGGATCGCGGCCGACTCGGTCGTCGCCTTCGTCGTGCGGCCGGGCAACCCGAAGAACATCCACACGTGGAAGGACCTCACCAAGCCGGGCGTCCAGGTCGTGACCCCGGATCCGTTCCCGTCCGGATCGGCAAAGTGGAACGTTCTCGCGGCCTACGGTCAGGCGCGCAAGTCGGGCCTGAACAACAAGCAGGCCATGAAGTTCGTGACGAAGATCTTCAAGAACGTCGTCGCGCAGCCCTCGTCCGGCTCGAACGCCGCGAACGCGTTCTTCGCCGGCCAGGGCGACGTCCTCATCACGTACGAGAGCGAGGCATACGCCGCCTTCGCAGCCGGCAAGCAGGGCAAGCTCATCGTGCCCAAGGGGACGATGCTGATCCAGCTGCCGATGGTGGCCACGAAGAGCTCCCCGGCGGCGGCCAAGGCGTTCGTCAAGTACGTGCACGCGCCGAAGCAGCAGAAGCTCCTGGCTGCGAACGGCTACCGGCCCGTGATCAAGTCGGTCTTGAAGAGCCCCGACCTCGCGAGCTGGAAGAAGAAGTACAACACCGGCCCGACCTTCACCATCCGCGACAAGCTCTTCGGCGGCTGGCTGAAGGCCAACAAGGTGTGGTTCGACCTGACCAGCGGGCGGATGGTCGCCATCGAGAAGGCGGTCGGAGGCCCCACCAGTTAGCAGCGTCGCCGCACCTGCCGACCGGATCTCGCGCCGGATCAGCGCCGACGGACGGGCCAGTACGGCCCTCTCCGTCGGCGTCATCTCGACGTACTTGCTCGTCATCGTCGTCCTGCCGATCGCAGCGGTCGTCTGGGAAGCGAAGAAGAGCGGCGTCGACGGCTTCTGGGAGGTCGTCTCGAGCCCGGAGGCACTCGGAGCACTGAAGCTCACCTTTGCGACGGCGCTCATCGTCGTCCTGATCAACGCAGTGCTCGGGACGGTCACGGCGTGGGTGCTCGTCCGTGACGACTTCCACGGCAAGTCGCTCGTCAACTCCGTGATCGACCTGCCGTTCGCCCTGCCGACGATCGTCGCCGGCCTGACCCTGCTCACGCTGTACGGCCCGACCTCCCCCGTCGGGATCCACCTCGCCTTCACCCGCGCCGCGATCGTGCTGGCGCTCTGCTTCGTCACGCTCCCATTCGTCATCCGGACGGTGCAGCCCGTGCTGCTGGAGCTCGACGTGGAGATGGAGGAGGCGGCGCGCTCGCTCGGGGCCGGCCAGTTCACGACCTTCCGGCGGATCGTCCTGCCGAACATCCTGCCGGGGATCCTCTCCGGCTCGGTTCTCGCCCTCGCCCGCGCGCTCGGCGAGATCGGCTCACTCGTCCTCGTGGCGGGAGCCAGTCTCCACACCGAGGTCGCGTCCGTCTTCATCTTCAACCTGATCCAGGACGGCGAGTCTGCTCAGGCCGCGGCGCTCGCGATGGTGCTGCTCGGCGCGGCCTTCGTGCTCTTGCTCGCAGTCGGCGCCCTGCGCTTCTACGCCACGAGGCACGAGCGTGCTTAAGCGGCTCGGCCTGCGCGTGGTGGCCCTCGGCTACCTGACCATCGTCCTGCTGGCGCCGCTCGCGATGGTCTTCTACCGCACGTTCCAACACGGGCTGGAACCGGTCTGGCAGGCGCTGTCCGATCCCCT
The DNA here is from genome assembly GCA_963796555.1 of uncultured Actinomycetes bacterium. GTDB lineage: Bacteria > Actinomycetota > Thermoleophilia > Gaiellales > Gaiellaceae > Palsa-739. The sequence goes on from CAWCLZ010000010.1 coordinate 76,219, forward strand.
CACGCTCCACGCCTTCCAGGTGACGCTGATCGCGACGGCCATCGCCGTCCCGCTCAACACCGTCTTCGGGGTGCTCTGCGCGCTCGCGATCGTGCGGCGCCGCTTCCGGGGCAAGGGACTGCTGAACGCGTTCATCGACCTTCCCCTCGCCGTTTCGCCGGTCGTGATCGGCCTCGCCCTCTTCCTGATCTACGCGCCGCGCGGCGGCTGGTTCGGCACCTGGCTGTCGGAGCACGGATTCCAGGTCCTGTTCGCGATGCCCTCGATCGTGCTCGCGACGATCTTCGTCTCGGTGCCGTTCGTCGCCCGCGAGGTGATCCCGATGCTGCGCGAGCTGGGCAACGAGCAGGAGCAGGCCGCAGGGACGCTCGGCGCGAACCGGTGGCAGCGGTTCTGGCTGATCACACTGCCCTCGATCCGCTGGGCCGTGATCTACGGCGTGATCCTGACGACCGCGCGCTGCCTCGGCGAATACGGAGCCGTCGCCGTCGTGTCGGGCCGGATCGAAGGCAAGACCGAGACGGCCACGACGCGCATCGACGACATGCTCCAGAACTTCCAGACGAGCGGGGCGTACGCAATCGCCGTGGTGCTCGCAGTCATCGCCGTGCTCGTGCTCCTGCTGATGACCCTGACCAAGCCGAAGGAGGAGGCCCTCTAGATGTCGATCGAGGTCCGCAACGTCACGAAGCGCTTCGGCACCTTCACCGCCCTCGACGACGTGTCGCTCGAGATCCCCGACGGCTCGCTCACGGCGGTGCTCGGCCCGAGCGGCTCCGGCAAGTCGACGCTCTTGCGCATCGTCGCCGGCCTCGAGCGGCCCGACTCCGGTTCGGTCCTCCTCGCGGGTGAGGACGCGACAGGGGTCGCGCCGCAACGGCGCAACGTCGGCTTCGTCTTCCAGCACTACGCAGCGTTCAAGCACATGACCGTGCGCGACAACGTCGGCTTCGCCCTCAAGATCCGCAAGCGGCCGAAGCAGGAGATTCGCGAGCGTGTCGACGAGCTGCTCGAGCTCGTCCAGCTCTCGGGCTTCGCCGACCGGTATCCGTCCAAGCTCTCCGGCGGCCAGCGGCAACGCATGGCGCTCGCGCGCGCGCTCGCGGCGAAGCCGCGCGTCCTCCTGCTCGACGAGCCGTTCGGAGCGCTCGACGCCCGCGTGCGCGCCGAGCTGCGCGACTGGCTGCGCCGCCTGCACGAGGAGGTCCACGTGACCACGGTCTTCGTGACGCACGACCAGGAGGAGGCGATGGAGGTCGCCGACCGGGTTGCCGTCTTCGACCACGGCCATCTGGAGCAGGTCGGTGCGCCGGCACAGCTCTACGACGCGCCCGCAACGGAGTTCGTCCTGCGCTTCGTCGGCGACGCCGTGCGCCTCGGCGACCGCCTCGTGCGCCCGCACGAGATCGTGCTGCGGCGCTGGGCGAGCGACGGGGCAGTGGAGGTGGAAATCGAGCGGATCGCGGTGCTCGGCGCCGACGCCCGCGTCGATCTCGTGGACGGAGGCGGCGAGCGCCTGACGGCCAGGCTGCGCCGCGAGGAGCTCGACGACCTCGACCTCGTCCGCGGCGAGATCGTCTGGGCCAGCGCCGACCCCTTCCGCGGCCTGGCCTCGGCCGGTGAGGCGGAAGCCGCTCGGCCTCTCGGCTGACGCCAATCCGACGCCGCGCCCGAGCCCGTAGACACCTCCATGTCCGCGCTGCACACGCCCGTTCGGGCAGGCGTCGCCCGTCCCGGGCCGAAGTCAGCCCGCGTGACCGAGACGCAGCAGCCCGACGCGGCCGTCGACGGCTTCCTCGCCGTCTCCACCGCACGCCTCGCACCGCGCACGGTTGAGGCCTACCGCCGTGACCTCGCGCACCTGCGCGAGTGGCTCGGCCGCTCGCCCGCGGACGCGAGCACCGACGATCTCGCGGCCTACGTCGCGCAGCTCCGCGCGGACGGGCTCGCGCCGACGACCGTGGCGCGCCGGCTCGCCGCCGTCCGCTCCTTCTTCCGGCACCAGGTGCTGCTCGGCGCGCGCACGGACAACCCGGCGGCGAACGTCGAGCTGCCGAAGCGCCGCCGGACGCTGCCGCGCACGCTCTCCCCCGCCGAGGTCGAGCGCCTGCTCGACGCGGCCGCCGGGACGACGCCGCGCGCCCTCCGCGACCGCGCGCTCGCCGAACTCCTCTACGGCGCCGGGCTGCGCGTGAGCGAGGCGGTCGGCCTCGACCGGCAGTCCGTGGATCTCGAGAGTCGGCTCGTTCGCTGCCTCGGCAAGGGCGGCAAGGAACGGGTCGTCCCGATCGGGCGCGAGGCAGCGGACTCCCTCCGCCGCTACCTCGCGCGCGGTCGTCCACACCTCGAGCGGCGCCACCGGCAGGAGCTCTTCCTCAACGCGAACGGAGGCGGGCTCACGCGCGCGGGCGTCTTCCTCATCCTCCGCCGCCTCGCCGCCAAGGCCGGCCTCGAGCCCGAACGGATCCACCCGCACCTGCTGCGCCACTCGTTCGCGACGCACCTGCTCGAGGGAGGCGCCGACCTGCGCGCCGTGCAGGAGATGCTCGGGCACGCCGACCTGGCGACGACAGAGCTGTACACGCACGTATCCGATCGCCGGCGGCGCGAGCTGTACTTCCAGGCGCATCCGCACGCGCGCCGGCGGCAGCAGGCACCGAAAGCACGGAACTAGCCGCAACTCCGCGAGCTAGCGCTTCTCCGCAGCCTTGCGCTTGAGGCCGTGCGCGACGGTCTCGGCCGCCTTGCGCAGGTCGGCGTCCGCGTCATCGTCCGCGGCCAGACCCTCGAGGAGCCCGATCGTGTCCCGCGGCGCCGAGCCGTTCTTCAGCACGAGCACCGCGAGGCGGCGCACTGCGGGGTTCTCGTCCTCGTCCGCCAGCATCTTGTGGAGCAGCGGCCGCACCGAGTTGACAGTGCTCGGGTGGTCGCGGGAGAGGAGCTCGAGCGAGAGCAGCGCCGAGCCGCGCGCGGCCGGGCTGCCGTCGTCGAGACCGCGCCGCAGCAGCTCCTCCTTCGCCCGCCAGCGGAACTGCCCGACGGCGCGGAAGGCGAGGGCGCGCTCGCGGAAGTCAGCGCTGCGCGCCGCTGCCTCGAGCTCGTCGTCCCACTCGCTGCGCAGCGTCGCGAGCTCCTGCGCCGAGTCGTTCTCGGCGAGCTCGTCGGCATGGGCAGCGGCTTCGGCGAGGTTCACCGGCCGAGCCTAGCGGCCGCTTCGCTACGCTCGCGCCCGTGGCGCACAAGGTCGTCCTCATCCCCGGCGACGGCACGGGGCCCGAGCTGACAGAGGCGACGCGGCGCGTTCTCGAGGCGACCGGGGTCGAGCTCGAGTGGGACGTGCGCGAGGCCGGCGCGGACGTGATGGAGAAGCACGGCGGCAACCCGCTGCCTCCCGACGTCCTCGACGCGATCCGCGAGACCGGGGTCGCGCTGAAGGGGCCGATCACGACGCCCGTCGGCGGCGGCTTCCGCTCGGTCAATGTCGCGCTCCGCAAGGAGCTCGACATGTACGCGCAGGTGCGCCCCTGCAAGAGCTACGCCGGCGTGCGCAGCCGCTTCGACGACGTCGACCTGATCATCGTCCGCGAGAACACCGAGGACCTCTACGCCGGGATCGAGTACGAGCAGGGCACGCCCGAGGCCGCCGAGCTGATCGAGTGGATCGAGGCGCACGGCGGGAAGCTCCGCCACGACGACGCGGGCATCTCGATCAAGCCGATCTCCGTGACGGGCACGCGCCGCATCTTCGAGTTCGCGTTCGACTACGCGCGCCGCAACGGCCGACGCAAGGTCACGGCCGTGCACAAGGCGAACATCATGAAGTTCACGGACGGGCTCTGGCTGCACGTCGCGCGCGAAGTCGCGGCGGAGAACTCCGACATCGAGTTCGACGACCGGATCGTGGACAACATGTGCATGCAACTCGTGCAGCGGCCGGAGGAGTACGACGTCCTCGTGCTGCCGAACCTCTACGGCGACGTGCTCTCCGACCTCGCCGCGGGGATGATCGGCGGGCTCGGGGTCGCTCCCGGCGCGAACTTCGGCGAGTCCGCCGCGGTCTTCGAGCCGACGCACGGCTCGGCGCCGAAATACACGGGGCTGAACAAGGTCAACCCCATCGCCGAGATGCTGTCGGGCGTCCTCATGCTCCGCCACCTCGACGAGCGCAGCGCGGCCGACCGGCTCGAAGCCGCGATCGCCGCGGTCATCGCCGAGGGCAAGAGCGTCACCTACGACATGAAGCCGAACCGCGACGACCCGACCGCCGTAGGAACGAGCGAGGTCGCCGACGCGGTCATCGAGAAACTGGAGGCTGAAGTAGCCGTATGAGAAGGAAGATCACGATCGTCGGCGCGGGGGCCACAGGCGCGACCGCCGCGCACATCCTCGCGGCGCGCGACTACGCGGACGTCGTCCTCACGGACATCAAGGAAGGCCTGCCGCAGGGCAAGGCGCTCGACCTGAACCAGATGGGCCCGGTGCTCGGCTTCGAGCCGAACATCACCGGCACGAACTCGTACGAGGAGACGGCCGGCTCGAACGTCGTCGTGATCACCGCCGGCCTGCCCCGCTCGCCGGGCATGTCGCGCGACGACCTCGTGACGACGAACGAGAAGATCGTCGGCTCGGTCACCGAGCAGATCGTCGCCCAGAGCCCCGACTGCACGATCGTCGTCCTTTCGAATCCGCTCGACGCGATGTGCCACGTGGCGAAGAGCGTCTCGGGCTTCCCGAAGGAGCGCGTCTTCGGGCAGGCCGGGATCCTCGACACGGCGCGCTTCCGCACGTTCATCGCCTGGGAGACCGGCGCCTCCGTCCGCGACGTGCAGGCGCTCGTGCTGGGCGGCCACGGCGACCAGATGGTCCCCGTCGTCTCGGCGACGACCGTCGGCGGCGTGCCGCTGACCGAGCTCGTCTCGGAGGAGCGGATCCAATCGATGGTCGAGCGCACGGCGAAGGGCGGCGGCGAGATCGTGCAGTTGCTCGGCACGTCCGCCTGGTACGCACCGGGCGCAGCGTGCGCGGAGATGGTCGACGCCATCCTGCTCGACCAGAAGCGCGTCCTCCCGTGCACGGCGCTGCTCGAGGGCGAGTACGGGATCGACGGCCTCTACATCGGCGTGCCCGTCAAGCTCGGCGCCGGCGGGATCGAGGAGATCGTCGAGCTCGACCTCTCCGACGACGAGCGCGGGGCGCTCGAGCGCAGTGCCGACGCGGTTCGCGACGTCGTCGGCGTGCTCTCCACGTGAGCTGGTGCTCGAGACGATCGAGAACCGGTTCCAGGGGCGCGACTACCTTGTCGAGCTCGGCGCGCCGGAGTTCACCTCGATCTGCCCGCTCACCGGCGCGCCCGACTTCGGCGAGCTCACGATCCGCTACGTCCCCGACGCGAAGCTCTACGAGCTGAAGTCGCTCCGCGACTACCTGACCTCGTTCCGCGAGCGGAAGATCTTCCAGGAGGAGGTCGTGAACGAGGTGCTCGAGCAGCTCGTGGCCGACGGCGCGCCGCGATTCGTCGAGGTCGAGGGCGAGTTCGCCGCGCGCGGCGGCATGACGACCCGGGTCGTCGCCAGCTCCGGAGCCCTGCCGGAGTCATGGATCTCGGACTGAGCGGCCGCACCGCGCTCGTCTGCGGCGCCTCGTCGGGACTCGGTCTCGCGAGCGCCGAGGCGCTGGCCGAGGAGGGAGCCAACGTCGTCCTCTTCGCTCGGCGCGCCGAGGATCTCTCCGAACACGCGGCGCGGCTCGGCGGCGTCCCGGTCGCCGGCGACGTGAACGAGGACGCCGACCTCGAGCGGGCCGTGTCGACCGTGGTCGAGCGGTTCGGCGGCCTCGACGTCCTCGTCTGGAACGGCGGCGGCCCGACGCCGGGCACGGCCCGGGGCGCCGACGAGGCGTCGCTCGAGACGGCCTACCGGCTCCTGCTGCGGCCTGCGGTGACACTCGTCCGCCTCTGCCTGCCGCAGCTCGAACGCAGCCCGGCGGGACGCATCGTCGCGATCACCTCGCTCGCCGCCCAGGAGCCGTCCGCGCATCTCGCACTGTCGAACACGTTCCGGCCCGCGCTCACGGGCTGGCTGAAGACGCTGAGCCGCGAAGTCGGGCCGCAGGGGATCACGGTCAACTGCGTCGCGCCGGGCCGGATCGCGACGGCGAGGCTCGACGAGCTCTATCCCGGCGGGCCGAGCGACGCGCAGCTCGAGGAGATCGCCCTCCGGCGTTGGGGGACGCCGCAGGAGTTCGGCGACGTCGTCTGCTTCCTCGCGTCCGACCGCGCGCGCTATGTCACCGGCCAGACGCTCGTCGTCGACGGCGGCCTGAAGCGGTTCCTGTTTTGAGGCGCCATCTCACACCGTGGCGGGTGCTCGGCGCGATCGCCGTGCTCCTCGTCCTGACGCTCGTGATCCTCATCCGGATCCCGTCGGGCAAGTACCTGCTGCTCGTCGACCCGGCTCACCCCGTGGCACCGCTCGTCCAGGTGCAGGGAGCGCGTCCGACCAAGTCGGGCAAGTTGTACTTCGTCGACGTCAAGGAGAAGAGCGCGAGCGAGCTCGAGGCGCTCTTCCCGTGGATTCATCCGCACTCGTCGTTCGTGCCGACCGGGGACATCGTCCCTCCGTGCTCCACGGCGGCGCAGGCCGAGGATGTCGCGTTGCAGGAGATGTCGTTCTCCCAGCACGTCGCGGCGGCCGTCGCGCTGCGCAAGCTCGGCTACCACGTCGTCGTCAAGCCGACGGGAGTCGTCGTCTCGCAGCTGATCCCCAACACGCACGCCATCTGCAACCTGCAGCCGGAGGACGTGGTCGTGGCTGTCGACGGCAGGCCGACGCTGACCGAGGCGGCACTGCATGACGCGCTGGGACACGTCCAGCCGGGGGACGTGGTCAAGCTGCGCATCCGACGGGGTGGACGCACCCTGACGGTGCACGTCAAGACGGTCGAAGACCCGGCAACGGGACGCGCGCTCGTCGGGTTCGTGCCGGATCAGGCGGCGACCTTCAAGCTCCCGCTCAGGGTCGCGATCGACTCGAACGGCATCGGCGGGCCGTCGGCCGGTCTCGCCTTCACGCTCGAGGTGATGCAGCAGCTCGGGCGCAACGTGCTCCGCGGGCACAAGGTGGCCGCGACGGGCGAGATGGAGCTGAACGGCGCGGTCGGCCCGATCGGTGGCATCAAGCAGAAGACGTACGGCGTGCGGAAGGCCGGCGCCGACGTCTTCCTCGTGCCGGCGGGCCAGAACGCGCGAGACGCGCGCCGCTATGCCGGGCCGCTCAAGATCATTCCGGTGCGCTCGCTCGACCAGGCGTTGCACGCTCTGGCAACGCTTCCGAACGGAAGCTAGAGACCGCCGATTTCGCGTTGTCCGAAACTGCCGGAAATTCGTCAGTTTTCGTCCGCGACAACGCTTGCGTCCGCGGGATCTGCACCTATCATCGCACCTCGAGAGCGGCCCGGCATCCTTAGAGCAAAGGCATCAATGAGCAAAGGTTCCACCCCAACCTGCGCAGATTGCTATTTCAGGCGGGCCGGCCTTTGCGCCCTTCCCGGCGAGTCGGTCTGCCCGACGTTCCGCGCGGAGTCGGTCGGCCGCCTTGCCCCGCCGCCGCAGCCGAGGCTCGTCCCTCGGCCCGTCGCGGTCCATGCCGCCGCCTAGTTCGTAGGATTCCGGCGTGCGCCTGCGCCGCCCGAAGATCGACACCGACGAGGTCAGCGATCGCTGGCAGCCGCAGCTCTATCTGCGCCTGATCGTCCTCGGGCTGCTCGTCGCGTACGTCATCGCGTTCGTCCTCGAGAACCGTGGAGCGGTGCACGTCCACTTCGTGCTCGGCTCGGCGCACGTGTCGCTCGTCTGGCTGATCCTCCTGGCGCTCGGAGTGGGGCTGCTGGGCGGGATCCTGCTCGCGCAGCTAGAGCGCCGCCGGCGCCGCCGCTCGCACCAGCCCGCCGAGCACTGACACGCCCTCGGCGATCTCGTCCGGCGAGACGAAGCTGAAGGCGAGCCTCAGCGCGCGCTCGCCGCCCCGTCCGCCCGGGAAGAAGTCGGTTCCCTTGACGAAGGTGACGCCCGCCTCCTCCGCCTCCGCGAGCAGCTCGCCGCTCGGCGGCCCGGAGGGAAGCTCGACCCAGACGAAGTAGCCGCCCTCGGGCCGGGTCCACATCGCATCCTCGGGCAGCTCGCGCGCGAGGGCGTCGAGCATCACGTCGCGCCGCTCGCGCAGGAGGCCGTTCACGCGCTCGAGGTTTGGCTCGAAGTTGCCGCGGCGCGCGAACTCGAGCACGGTCGCCTGCGTCAGGTACGGCGGGGAGATGTAGGTCGAGACCGCGAGCGCCTCGACCTCGGCCGCGAGCTGCGACGGCAGGACGTACCAGCCGACGCGCAGCCCCGGCGCAACGGTCTTCGAGAAGGAGGAGCAGTAGGCGATCTGATCGCTGTCGGCGAGCTCGAAGATGCTCGGAAGCGGATCACCGTCGTAGCGCACGAGCCCGTACGGGTCGTCCTCGAGCACGAGCAGCCCGCGCTCGGCCGCGAGCTCGGCGACTCGCCGGCGCCGCTCGACCGAGAGCGTGCGCCCGCTCGGGTTCTGGAACGTCGGGATCGTGTAGAGAAAGGCGAACTCGCCCTCGGGCAGCTCGTCGGGGATGAGGCCCTCCTCGTCCATCGGGACGCCCACGATCTCCGCGCCGAGCCGTGTCAGGATCTTGAGCGGCCGGTCGTACGTGGGCGACTCGACGAGCACCCGGGTGCCGGGCTTGACGAGCTGCTCCGCGAGAAAGACGAACCCCTGGAGCGAGCCGCTCGTGATCACGATGCGCGAGGACTCGACTCCGTGCCGTTCGGCGAGCCACTCGCGTAGCGGGCCGTAGCCGCCGCCGGAGCCGTAGCTCAGGATCGTGTGACCGTCGTGCTCGACCGCCGCGCGGGCGCAGTCGGCGAGCTCCTCGACAGCGAGGCATTCCGGCGCCGGGACTCCGCGGGCGAACGAGATCACGGGTCGAGGGTAGCGGCGCGCCCGGCTACTGCTTCATCCGCTCGGCCACCATCTGCGCGACCTCGGTCGGCGTCGTGCCGACCGCGATCCCGCGCGCCTCGAGCGCCTCTTTCTTGCCCTGCGCCGTCCCCGAGGAGCCCGAGATGATCGCTCCCGCGTGGCCCATGGTCTTGCCGGGCGGCGCGGAGAAGCCCGCGATGTACGCGAGCACGGGCTTCGTGACGTGCTCCACGACGTAGGCGGCGGCCTTCTCCTCCTCGTCGCCGCCGATCTCGCCCACGAGGACGATCAGCTCGGTCTGCTCGTCGGCCTCGAACTTCGCGAGCACGTCCACGAAGGAGGAGCCGACGACCGGATCGCCGCCGATGCCGACGATCGTCGAGTTGCCGAGGCCGAGCTGCGTCAGCTCGTGGCCGATCTGGTACGTGAGCGTGCCCGAGCGCGAGACGAGCCCCACGCTCCCCTCGCTGAAGATCTCGGCCGGGATGATCCCCGCGTTCGCCTTGCCCGGCGAGAGGACGCCCGGGCAGTTCGGGCCGATCATCGTCGTGCCCTGGCCGCGGAAGTACGTGTATGCGCGCAGCATGTCGTGCGCGGGGATGTGCTCGGTGATGCAGATGACGGTGTCGATGCCCGCGTCCACGGCCTCGTAGATCGCGTCCACCGCGAAGCGAGCCGGGACGAAGATGAGCGACGTGTTCGCGCCGGCCTCGTCGACCGCCTCGGCGACCGTGTCGAAGACGGGGACGCCCTCGACGTCCTGGCCGCCCTTGCCGGGCGTCACGCCTGCGACGAGGTTCGTGCCGTACGCCCGGTTGCGGAGACCGTGGAAGCGTCCCTCCGAGCCGGTCAGGCCTGCAACGACGAGGCGCGTGTCGTTGTCGACGATGATCGCCATCAGGCGGCGGCCTTCATTCCCTTGAGGACTGCTCCCTTGAGGACGAGGGTCGGCAGCTCGAGGCGGCCGTCCCGGATGCGGCTGTCGAGCAGCTCGCGCACGCGCGGGCGCACGTCCGCCGGCGTCTCGGTGCGGTCGAGCCAGTCCACGAAGTCGGTGTCGCGCACCAGCGTCTCCTCGGCCGCGATCTCGAGCCCGGCCAGCTCGAAGAAGCTGTGCCACTCGGAGACGCCGTAGTTGCGGACGTGGCTCGGGTCGCGCAGCCGGTCGGCCTCCTCGGCGGACTCGCTCGTGAACGTGTTGTCGCAGATCACGACCCGGTCGCTCGCCACGCGCGCCATCTCACGCAACGCGGTGAGCGCATCCGGGAAGTGGTGCATCGCAATGCGGCAGGCGACCGCGTCGAAGCTCGAGTCCGCGAACGGGAGGTGGTCGGCCGGCGCGATCACGTCGGGCTCCATGCCGGGCGCCGCGTCGACGGTGACGACCTTCGCCCCCGCCTCGCGCAGCCGGCGCGCGACATGGCCGCCGCCGGTGGCGACGTCGAGCACGTTCACGCCGGGAGCCGGCTCGCACCAGGCCACGACGAGATCGAGGTCGTCTCCCGACGCGTGTGTCCGGCTCCCGCGGTAGGCCTCCGCCCGCTCGTTCCAGACGCTTTCCGCTCCGCCGTCGGCCGAGCCGCCGGCTGCGCTCTTTGCCGGCTCCGTCGAGCCTACGCCGGTCGTCATGCCGCGAGCTCCACCGCGCGCCGCGCTCCGTCGAGCATCGTCGATTCGGGATGGATGTTCTCGCGCCCGGCGTCGGCGAGGATCCGGCGACCCTCCTCCGCGTTCGTCCCGTCGAGCCGGACGACGATCGGATAGCGGGACATGTCGAGCCGGTCGAGCGCAGCGAGGATCCCGCGCGCCACCTCGTCGCAGCGGGTGATCCCGCCGAAGATGTTGAAGAAGATCGAGCGCACCTGCTCGTCGCGCGTGATCACCTCGAGCGCGTCGACCACGCCCTCTGCGCTGCCGCCGCCGCCGAGATCGCAGAAGTTCGCCGGGCGCCCGCCCGCGTGGGCGACGACGTCCACCGTGGACATGCCGAGGCCGGCGCCGTTGGCGAGCACGCCGACGTTCCCGTCGAGCTTCACGTAGGTGACGCCCTTCTCGCGCGCGAACGTCTCGATCGGGTCGGCCGCCGTCGGATCGCGCCACCCGGCGATGTCCGGATGCCGCGGGAGCGCGCTGTCGTCGACGGTGAACTTCGAGTCGAGCGCCCTCACCTCGCCGTCGGGCGTGACGATCAGCGGGTTGATCTCGCAGAGCATCGCGTCGAACTCGACGAACGCGCGAAAGAGCTGCTCGACGATCGCCGCGATCTGCTTCTGCTCGGACGGATCCTCGACGCCGCCGCCGTAGACGAGCCGCCGGGCAACCCACGGCTGGAACCCCTCGAGCGGATCGACGTGCAGCCGGACGAGCGCGTCCGGGTTCTCCTCCGCGACCTGCTCGATCTCGATGCCGCCCTGCGTCGTGAACATGAAGAGCGGCTTCTTCGCGCCGCGATCGAAGGTGACGGAGAGGTAGTACTCGCGCTCGATGTCCGACGCCTGCTCGATCCAGAGCATGCGGACGACGTGACCGTTGATGTCGAGCCCGAGGATGTCGCGCGCCTTCGCCTCGGCGTCTGCGGGATTCTCCGCGAGCTTGACGCCGCCGGCCTTGCCGCGGCCGCCGGTCATCACCTGCGCCTTGACGACTACCGGGCCGCCGAGCTCCTCGGCCGCCTCACGCGCCTCCTCCGGCGTGGTCGCGAGCCGTCCCTCGGAGACCGGGATCCCGACCCGCCGGAAGAGATCCTTGCCCTGGTACTCGTAAAGGTCCACCGGCGCCGGACACTAACGACGCGACGCCGGTGGACCGCGCAGTTCGGGCCGCTAGGGGTACGTCGGATCCGTCGGGACGGTGTAGGTCGTAGTGCCGCTCGTGGTCGTCGACGGAGCGGCGGCCTTGATCGCCTTGCCGGCAGCCGAGACGACGTACCACCTCCCGCCGAAGAAGTTCTGGCCCTGGCCCGAGACCTGGCCCGCGCCCGTATCGAACTTGTAGAGGTAGACGGGATGGCCGTTGTACGTCACCTGGCGCTTCCCGTTCCCCCGCATCGTGGCGCCGAGCAGCTTGGTCTTGACGCCGGGACCGGCGCGCAGCGCGCCCTTCTTCATCAGCGGCGGCCAGTACCCGGCGCACTGTCCGTTGCAGGCGCTCTTCCCGTGCTTGTCCTTCATGAACAGATAGAGCGTGCGGCCCGAGCTTGTGGCGAGCACCTTGCCGAGCTTCGTCTTGTGCAGCGTCACCTGCCCGGCGGTCGCGTTGCTCGCCGCGAGCGAGCCGGAGCTCTGGTGTGTGACGGCCGCGGCGGCGGCAACGCCGGCGGCGGCAAGGGCGATCGCCGAGACGGCGACGAGAGCGGTTCTCTTCAGCATCTGACTCCTCCTACTGGGTCGCCGGGTTCTACGCGCGCCGGCGGGTCAGCGGATTGCCGAAGCTAGTCGGCTTCGATCGAGCAGATGACCTGGCCCGTCGTGACCGGCTGCCCGGGCTCGACGGAGAGGCTGCGGACCGCGCCGGCCCGGTGCGCGTGCACCTCGTTCTCCATCTTCATCGCCTCGACAATGCAGATCACCTGGCCGGGCTCGACCTCGTCCCCGTCGGACACCGGCACGGAGAGGACCGTGCCCTGCATCGGCGAGACGACCGCGGCGCTGCCGCCGGCGCCGGCGCCGCCGAGCTGCGCCCGCTCCTGCCGCCGCCGCGCGAGCGCGCGCCATTCCGGCTCGGGCTCCGAGAGGCGCACCTCGAACCGCCGCCCGTCCACCTCGACGGTGCGAACCCGCGCCGTCGTCCGGACCGAACCTGCCGTATCCGGAAGAGCGATGGCCGCTCCCCCGTCGAACTCGGTCGCCTGCGCAGCGAGCTCCTCGGACTCCACGACGCCGTGGCACGTCTCCCCGGCGACGAAGCAGGGATGCGAGAGAAGCGCCTGGTGGAACGGGATCAGCGTCGTCGGGCCGAGAATCGTGAACTCCTCGAGCGCCCGCAGCATCCGCCGTCGTGCGTGCTCGCGGTCGACGCCGTGCACGATGAGCTTTGCGATCATGGGGTCGTACGCGCCCGAGACCTCGTAGCCCTCGGCGACTCCGGAGTCGACGCGCACCCCGGGCCCGCCCGGCTCGCGGTAGACGGTCACGACTCCCGGCGTCGGCAAGAAGCCGTTGGCCGCGTCCTCCGCGTTGATCCGGCACTCGATCGCGTGGCCGCGCAGCTCGACGTCCTCCTGGCGCACGGACAGCGGCTCGCCGAGCGCGACGAGGATCTGCTCGCGCACGAGGTCGAGCCCCGTGACCATCTCGGTCACCGTGTGCTCGACCTGGATGCGCGTGTTCATCTCCATGAAGAAGTAGTCGCCGTCGCGCGTGAGCAGGCCTTCCATCGTCCCGGCCGAGCGGTAGCCGCAGGCCCGGGCCGCCTCGACACCGATCGCACCGATCCGCCGCCGCAGCTCCTCGTCGACCGCCGGCGACGGCGTTTCCTCGACGAGCTTCTGGTGGCGCCGCTGCATCGTGCAGTCGCGCTCGCCGAGATGGACGACGTTGCCGTGCGAGTCGGCGAGCACCTGCACCTCGACGTGCCGCGGGTCGACGATGAGCTTCTCGACGTAGACGTCGGGGTTCGCGAAGTACGACTGCCCCTGCCGCCGCGCGCGCTCGAACGCCTGCTCCGCCTGCGCCGGATCGTGCACCTCCTCCATCCCCTTGCCACCGCCGCCCGCAGCAGCCTTGATCAGGAGCGGATAGCCGATCTGCTCGCCGAGCCCGAGCAGCTCCTCGACCGAGCCGACCGGGTCGGTCGTGCCGGGGATGATCGGGACTCCCGCCTCCTGCATCGCGGTGCGGGCCGCCGTCTTCGAGCCCATCAGCTCGATCGCGGCGGGCGGTGGGCCGATCCAGACGAGCCCGGCGTCCTCGACGGCCTGTGCGAATGCGGCGTTTTCGGCGAGGAAGCCGTAGCCCGGGTGCACGGCCTGCGCCCCGGAACGCTGCGCGGAGTCGAGGATCCGGTCGATCGCGAGGTAACTCTCGGCCGCCGGCGTCGGCCCGAGCAGGAACGCCTCGTCGGCGTAGGCGACGTGCAGCGCGCCCCGGTCGCCCTCCGAATAGACGCCCACCGCGCCGATCCCGAGCTCGCGCAGGGTCCGGAAGACGCGGATCGCGATCTCCCCTCGGTTGGCGACCAGAACCTTGTCGAACATGAGCGGGCCGTATTCTCCACCCCGTGGACCTGACGGCGGCCGACAAGCTCACCGTCGCGCGCGCCGCGTCGGTCCCGCTCGTGGTCGTGCTCTACGCCTGGAACTTCCCCAACCACGACTACTGGGCCACCGCGGTCTTCTGCATCGCGATGACCACCGACTGGTTCGACGGGAGGCTCGCCCGCCGCCAGGGGCGTACCTCCCCCCTCGGCTCCCTCCTCGACCCGATCGCCGACAAGGTGCTCGTGCTCGCGGTGCTCGTGATGCTGATCGAGCAGGGAGTCGCCCCGGCCTGGATGGTCGCGGCGATCGTCGTGCGGGAGGTGCTGGTCACCGGCCTGCGGCAGGCCGCGATCGAGCGCGGCGTGGTGCTCGCGGCGCGCGACCTCGGGAAGCTGAAGACCTGGGCTCAGGCGATCGCCGCGGCCGTGGCAGGGTTCGCCGCAGCGGGGGCGTGGGGGAACGACGTCGCCTGGTGGGCGCTGCTCGTCGCGGTCGTCCTCACGTGGGTGTCGGGCCTCGACTACGCCCGCAGCGCGCCGCGGCTGCTCAGCCGCGCTCAGCCGGAATAGCGCGTTCCTCGTCGTCGCGACCCGGCAGGATGGCCGCGGCCCACTCCGAGATCCCGGACTGCTCGGCCTCCTCGGCGGCGAGCGCGGCGAGGATCGCCTTGCGCTCTGCCTCGTCGGGCTCGGGCGTAATGTGCGTGGTCTGCACCGGACGAGGGTAATGCTCCGTGTGGTCGCGGCCGATGGGAGAAACGTGGGTCAGCGCCTTGCAACGCTTGCGGCCGCTTGCGCCGTCGCTGGGGTCGTGGCCGCTGCGGCGGCCGGTTCCGCCAAGAATCCTCCGAACTGGGCGGCTCCGCAGATCGCCACCGTCGTGGCGCACAAGCTGATGGGCGCGAAGAACGTGAAGAAGTTCCGCCCGAACGCCGCGCTCACGAACAAGACGCTCACGAGCCTCGCGGCCGACCTGAAGACGCAGCTCGGATCGCCGCCACCTCCCGGCTCGGACTCCGGCGGCACGACGACGACCGGCACCACCACGACCGGGGGCACGACGACGACGACGACGACGACCACGGGCGGCTCCGATCCGGCGGCTCCGGAGACGATGGCGCAGCTCGACAAGAGCCTCGTCCAGGCGATCGGGCTGAAGAAGGCGGCGAGCGAGTTCGTGCAGGGAGCCCGCGCCGACGGTCTCGCCGTCCCCGGCCGCTTCGGCACCGAGGTCGTCGCCCGCCTGCTCGGCCTGCGCCTCAACCACCCCGCGGCGCAGGACTACCTCGAGCTGCGGCCGCAGGATCCGGCGACCCGCGCCGAAGCCGCCTACTCGGCGGCGCAGATCCTCAGCTTCGGCGTGCTCGCCGACAGCTGGCAGATCGCCCAGGTGAAGAGCCTCGCCGCCACGTTCAGCCTCCCGGAGGTCAACGACTGGCAGTTGCAGATCCTCGACGTCGCCTTCTCGAAGATCGGGATGCCGTACGTCTGGGGCGGGACGAGCGACAACACGGAGACCCAGTTCGGCGTCACCGCACGCGGCGGCTACGACTGCTCGGGCTTCGTCTGGCGCGTCTACAAGCTCCAGGGCTACGCGGACGAAGGCACCCTCGCCTCGACGATCGAGGGCCGGACGACCTACCAGATGAGCGTCGAGGTCCCGCGCAAGGAGCGGATCGGCTTCAAGAAGCTGCAGCCCGCGGACGTGATCTTCTTCGGCAACAACGGCCCGAAGTCGAAGGGGTCGCAGATCATGCACACCGGGATCTACGTCGGCAACGGCTGGTTCATCCAGTCCTCCAACGAGGGCGTCGCGCTCGCCCAGCTCACCGGCTGGTACAAGCAGAAGTTCGCCTGGGCCCGGCGGCCGCTCCGCGAGGCCGGACTGGAACCCTAGAACGGGGCGGAGTTCCCCCGTTCGAGTGACGCCGCTACCCCCAACGGGTGATTCCCGCCCCGAGCGGCCGCGCAGACAATCTCTCCTGTCTGGCGTCCCTTCGACGTTCTCCCCTGGAGGCACAATGCTCGAGTGGAAATTTCGCCTCGTGATTCTCCTGGCTGTTGCCGGCTCGGTTGCCGCGGCCCTCGGGAATCTCGGCTGGCATCCCGCCAACCTCGGCTGGTAAGCACCGCCACACCTCGTAGGGGAGGAACGGGTGGCGACTGAACGGGAGCCGGCTCTCGCCGGCACCACGACGACTCAGGCAGCGATGCCCGCCAAGGTGCTCGTGATCGTCGTGCCCGTGATCGTCGCGGGCGCCGCCACCTTCGCGTTCGCGCTCTATCGCTACGTCGGCTCGTCGCCTTCGGCGAGGGACGTGGCGCAACTGCTCGGTCTCTTCGCGAGCATGGTGATTGCGGAGCGGTTCCCCGTGCCGCTGGAGGGAGTCAGCGCCGGCGGCATGACGCTCGGGTTCGTCTTCTCCGTGTCGGCGATCATCCTGCTCGGCTGGCCGGCGGGCGTGATCATCGCCGCCGGGGCGCCCACGCTCACGCACCTGTTCCAGCGCCGGCCCCCGCTGCGGGCGGCCTACAACGGCGCGATGTTCGCGCTCTCGGCGCTCGCGGCCGGGCTCGTGGTGGAGCGCGTCCCCGACAACACCGTTCCGCAGCTCGTCGCCCAGGTGGTGCTCTGCGGCGTCGTCTACTACTGGGTCGTCAACCTCGTGCTGATCAGCGCGGTGCTGTCGGCGAGCACCGGCCGTTCCTTCTTCGCGATCGCGCGGGAGAACATCACGCAGACGGCGGCGCCGTTCGCCTTCATGGTCTCGGCGGCGCTGACGCTGATCGTTCTCTGGCAGCGCGAGCCCCTCCTCTCGATCGCCCTGGTCGGTCCGCTGCTGGCGATCGCCCTCTACCAGCGCTCGACGTACCGTGCGATGCAGGCGATGCGGCTCGCCCTGACCGACCCGCTCACGGGTCTCGGCAACCACCGCAGCTTCCACGAGCGGCTGCAGCGCGAGCTCGTCAAGGCCGAGCACGAGGGCTCGTCGCTCGCCCTCTGCCTCGTCGACTTCGACGACCTGAAGAGCGTCAACGACCGCTTCGGGCATCCGGTGGGCGACCTCGTGCTCGGTCAGGTGGCCTCGCGCCTGCGGCAAGGCGGCGAGGCGTTCCGCCTCGGTGGGGACGAGTTCGCCGTACTGCTGCCCCGGCAGGACGAGCGTCAGGCAACGGCCGTCGCGCGCTCGATCGTGGAGCGCATCGCGGCTCTCGACGTCGAGGGAGTCGGCCCCGTGACCGTGAGCGCCGGTGTCGCGACCTATCCGATGCACGGCTCCGGGCGCGACGAGCTGATCCGGCTCGCGGACAGCGCCCTGTACTGGGCGAAGAAGGACGGCAAGAACCGCGTGCGCGCGTACGCGGCGGAGTCGGTCCTCCGGGCCGACCTCGGGCAGCTCGCGGACACGCCCGACCGCGCCGCGCAGTACCGGGCCGCCGAGAGCCTGGCGCGAGCGGTCGACGAGCGCGACGCCTACAGCGGGAGCCACTCGCAGCGGGTCGGCGACTACTCCGCGCGCATCGCGCGCCACCTCGGCGCCGACGGCGACACAGTCGAGCTGACGCGGCTGGCGGGCAACCTCCACGACCTCGGCAAGCTCGCGATCCCCGAGGACGTCCTCCGCAAGGGGGACGCACTGAGCGAGGCCGAGCGGCTGATGCTCGAGCGTCATCCGCAGATCGGCTACCGGATGCTCGAGAGCATCGGCGTCCAGCCGGTGGCGGACTGGGTGCTCCACCATCACGAGCGGTGGGACGGCGAGGGTTATCCGGACCGCCTCGCCGGCGACCGGATCCCGCTCGGAGCGCGGATCATCTTCGTCGCCGACGCCTACGACGCGATGACCTCGGACCGCGCGTACAGCCAGGCGATGACGCAGCGAACCGCGCTCGCCGAGCTCGAGCGCTGCGCCGGGACGCAATTCGACCCCGCGGTCGTGAGAGCGCTCGCGGAGGAGCTCCTGCCGGCCGGCGGCGAAGCCCTCGCGGTCTAGGCGATCTCGTCGATGAGCTGGATCAGCTCGTCGCGCCTGTAACCCTGCTGGCGCGCGAACTTGACGAGCTCCCGCGCCCGCGCGATCACGGCGCCCTTCTCCGGCGTGCCGGCGACGGTGACGCCACGGCCACGCCGGAACTCGAGCAGCCCCTCGTCGCGGAGGAGGCGCAGCGAGCGCAGCACCGTGTTCGTGTTCACGCCGAGGACGGCCGCGAGGTCGCGGGCCGGAGGAAGCCGTTCGCCCGGCTTCGCCTCGCCGTCGGCGATCGCGCGGCGAATCTCGGCCGCCACCTGCTCGAAGAGCTCGGTCGGTTCCTGTCGATCGATCTTGACGTCAAGCATCGTGCTGCTCATACTATCACTAAATGATCGCGCCGCCAAAGCCGCCGTCCCAGGACGAGCACGAGGCCCTGATCAAGGAGGCTCGCGCCCGTCAACTCCGACGCAGGCTACTCGGCGCAGCCGGGATCGCGATCGCCGCCGCGATCGGTCTCGGTATCTATGCCGTCAGGGTTGGAACGCCTCACCAGAAGAGCACGTCCTCTCGAGAACGTCCGGCTGCGATTGCCGCGGCGTGTAGTTCGGCGGCGGGTTGGCGGTTGCGCCTCGACGGAACGTGGTCCGAGCCGACCGAGTCGAACACGGCACCGCTCGAAGTGACCCGGATCGGAGCGCAACCGTGCACGATGCACGGCTATCCGCGGATCGTCTTGCAGGGGGCCCGCGGGCACAAGCTCGGCTTCGACTACAGCCATAGCGGGGATCTCGTCGTAGCAGCAAAGGCGCCGCGCATCGTCCGCGTCAGCCGTGGCGGCTCGGCGTTCTTCCTCCTGAACAAGAACAGCTGCGTTTCCCGAGAAGGCAAGGTCGCGCGTTGGCTGCGGGTAGGCCTGCCCGGCGTGCACGGCGAGCTGGTTCTCCGGTTGCCGCACTACCCGCTTCTGGGCTACTGCCCGACGAAGCTTCCTTCGGGGACGGTCGATCCCGGGATGACGATCGCCGTTTCCCCACTCGTCGCCAAGCTCACCGACGCAGCGGCCAGGCTCCCCTGACGATCGCGCCGCCAAAGCCGCCGTCCCAGGACGAGCACGAGGCCCTGATCAAAGAGGCTCGCGAGCGTCGTCGACGTCGGCACCTGCTCACCGCAGCGGGAGTCGCGATCACGGCCGCCATCGGTCTCGGCATCCATGCCATCACGATCGGGGGCGGCCACACGAATCCCACCGGCCGCTCCGCGAGCAGCGGGGTTCCGCTTTGCCGCGCATCGCAGCTGTCGACGTCGTTCGGCACCGGTGGAGCGGCGGGGACAGCGCTCGGGCCCCTCTGGATCGTCGACAGCGCCGATCGTGCCTGCTCGCTGCCGGCAGGACGGCCCGTCGTGCAGGTCATCTTCCACGACAAGCCTCTCTCCACGAGGGAACAGTCCTGGGGGTCGGAGGGTTTCGGCACACCCGCCGGCCAGATCCTCGGGCCGGGGAAGAAGAGGTTCTTCCAGATCGGCTGGAGCAGCGCCTGCCCGAACCCGGCCGCGGCGCCCGACAGCCGTCACGCGACGCTCTCGGTCCGCTTCCGCGGCGGCCTTCGCCTGGCGGTGCCGGACACTCCGCCTGACCGCAATGGCGTCTTCTTGCCGGGCTGCGGCGAGGCGGTGCATCCGACGCCCTGGATCTACGTCAGCCGCCTGCTGCGGGTCCGCTAGAGCGGGATGTTGCCGTGCTTGCGGCGGGGCCTCGGCTCCGCCTTCGTCAGCGCGATCTCCAGCGCGTCGATCAGCACGGGCCTTGTCCGCCGTGGCTCGATCACGTCGTCGACGTAGCCGCGCTCGGCGGCGCTGTACGGGTTCGCGAACGTCTCCTTGTACTCGGCGATCAGCCCGGCACGCTCGTCCTCGGGCCGGTGGCGGTAGATGATGTTCACCGCGCCGTCGGGCCCCATGACCGCGACCTCCGCCGTCGGCCAGGCGAAGTTGAAGTCGGCGCGGATGTGCTTCGAGCTCATGACGTCGTACGCGCCGCCGTAGGCCTTGCGCGTGATCACCGTCAGCTTCGGCACCGTCGCCTCGCAAAAGGCATAGAGGAGCTTCGCGCCGTGGCGGATGATCCCGCCCCACTCCTGCGAGGTCCCCGGCAGGAAGCCCGGGACGTCGACGAAGGTGAGGAGCGGGACGTTGAACGCGTCGCACGTGCGGACGAAGCGCGCCGCCTTGTTGGACGCGTCGATGTCGAGGACGCCGGCCAGCGAGTGCGGTTGGTTGCCGACCACGCCGATCGGATGACCGCCGAGCCGGGCGAACCCCGTGACGATGTTCTCGGCCCAGCGCTCGCTCACCTCGAGGAACTCCCCGTCGTCGACGACGCGCCGGATCACGTCGTGCATGTCGTAGGGCTTGTTCGGGTGGTCCGGGATCAGCGTGTCGAGCTCCGCGTCCTCACGGTCGGCGGGATCGGTCGGCGCGCTCCACGCGGGTCGCTCTGCGTTGTTCTGCGGCAGGAACGAGAGGAGGTAGCGCGCGTCCTCGAGGCAGGTCTCCTCGTCCGGCGCGGTGAACTGCGCAACACCCGACTTCGTGGCGTGCGTCGTCGCGCCGCCGAGCTCCTCGAACGTGACCTCCTCCCCCGTCACCGTCTTCACGACATCGGGGCCGGTGATGAACATGTACGACGAGCCCTCGACCATGAAGATGAAGTCGGTCATCGCGGGCGAGTAGACGGCGCCGCCCGCGCACGGGCCCATCACGAGCGAGATCTGCGGGATCACGCCCGACGCCTGCACGTTGCGCCAGAAGATCTCCGCGTAGCCGGCGAGCGAGACGACGCCCTCCTGGATCCGCGCGCCGCCGGAGTCGTTGATCCCGATCACCGGGCAGCCGTACTTCACGGCCAGGTCCATCACCTTGCAGATCTTCTCGGCGAAAACCTCGCTCAGCGAGCCGCCGAAGACCGTGAAGTCCTGGGAGAAGACGAAGACCTTGCGGCCGAAGATCGTCCCGTAGCCCGTCACGACGGCGTCGCCGTACGGGCGGCGATCCATCATCCCGAAGTTCGACTCGCGGTGGCGGACGTAGCGGTCGAGCTCGACGAACGAACCCGGGTCGCACAGCTTCTCGGCCCGCTCGCGGGCGAGGAGCTTCCCTTCCTCGCGATGGCGCGCGACGGACTTCGGACTGCCGGCGTGCCGCGCCTCCTCGCGCAGCTCCCGCATCCACTCGAGCTTGCCCGCCGTCGTCTCGTGTCCCTCAGCCACCGCCGCGGAGCCTAACGTTCGCGCTCGTGAGGCAACGACTGCCGGCCCCTCTGCGAGTGCGCGGCTTTGCGCTGCTCTGGACTGCGCTGCTCGCGAACGGCTTCGCGACGCAGATGATGGTCGTCGCGATCGGCTGGCAGGTCTACTCGATCCGGCACCGGCCCCTCGACCTCGGCCTTGTCGGACTGGCCGAGTTCATCCCGCTGCCGCTTCTCGCGCTGCCGGCGGGTCAGCTCGCCGATCGCGTCTCGCGCCGCACCGTGGCCGCAGTTGCCGCAGGGCTGCAGGTGGGAATCGCCGTCGTCCTGCTCGTGATCACCGAAGTCGGGCCGCATTCGGTCTGGCCCTTCCTCGGCGTGGGGCTGCTCGCCGGGATCACCTCGGCCATCGGCACGCCCGCGCAGCGCTCGCTGACGCCGGAGCTCGTGCCGTCCGAGCTCCTGGCCGGCGCGATCGCGTTGCGCAGCGTCGCGAGCCAGATCGGCGTCGTGGCCGGCCCCGCGATCGGCGGCCTCCTCTTCGCGATCCAGCCGCTCGCCGTCTACGCCGTCGCCGGGACGATGCTCGTCCTCGCGGGCGCCGCCACGCTCGGGCTGCCGCGCATGCCGTCGCGCAACGGCGGGGAACGGGTCGACCGGGACAGCCTCATCGCCGGCATCCGCTTCATCCGGAACACGCGAGTCGTGCTCGGAGCCGTCCTGCTCGACCTCGTCGCCGTCTTCTTCGGAGACCCGATCGCGCTCGCGCCGGTCTTCGCGAAGACGATCCTCGACGGGGGCCCGGTCGTGCTCGGCCTCCTGCGGGCGGCGCCGGCCGCCGGCGCGCTCACCGCCGGCCTCCTCATCACGCGCCGGCCGCTCCAGTTCCCCGCCGGCCGGACGCTGCTCGTAGTCGTCGCCACCTTCGGCGCCGCGACGATCGTGTTCGGCCTCTCCCGCTCGCTGCCACTCTCGCTCGCGGCGCTCGCGATCTGCGGCTTCGTGGACATGGTCAGCATGAACATCCGAGCCACGACCGTCACGATGCTGACCCCGATCTCGCTGCAGGGTCGCGTGAGCGCCGTCGAGTGGGTCTTCATCAGCGGTTCGAACGAGCTCGGCGCCTTCGAGTCGGGGGTGATGGCGTCGCTGCTCGGAGCGACGCGGGCCGTCGTGCTCGGGGGCGCGCTCATGATCGGCTTCGCGGCGAGCTGGCCGCGGTTCTTCCCGGCCCTGTCGAAGCTCGGTCGCCTCGAGGATCTCGAGCCGGAGCCCGCGTAGGATCGCCCCATGTCGGAGACCGTCGACCGCTCGACCATCTGGCCGTACGACGAGCGCGGCGAGGTCGGGGACTTCTTCTACCAGCGCTTCGGGAGCCCGACCGTCGCGGCCGCCGAGGCGGCGGTCGGCGAGCTCGACGGCGGCACGGCGCTGCTCTTCCCGTCCGGTGCCGGGGCGACGACGGCGCTCGTCCTGTCGCTCCTCGAGCCGGGAGACACGATCGCGCTCGCCCGCGGCGGCTACTACGGCACCGGAGTCACGTTCGCCACGCTTGCCGCGTGGGGGCTCGGCGTCGTCGAGTTCGACCAGACCGGCACGGCTCCCGAAGATGTCCAGCTCGTCTGGCTCGAAGCGCCGTCCAACCCGTACCTCACCATGCCGAATCTCGCGGCGGCCGCCGCACACCCGGCGCCCGTCGTCGTGGATGCGACCGTGGCCACGCCCGTCCACCTACGGCCGCTGGAGCACGGTGCCGACTTCGTCCTCCACAGCGCGACGAAGTACCTCGCCGGCCACGACGACGCACTGCTCGGCGTGGTCGTCTGCCGCGACGACGCCGCGGCCGAGCGGCTGCGGACGTTCCGCACCCGCACCGGGATCGTGGCCGCGCCGGATCCCGCCTGGCTCCTGCTGCGCGGGCTGAAGACCCTCGAGCTCCGCGTGCGGCGCCAGACCGAGACCGCCGCGTTTCTGGCGCAGCGGCTGCGGGCGCATCCGGCGGTCGAGACCGTCCGCTATCCCGGCCTCGGCGGGCTCCTCTCCTTCGACGTCGCCGACGCCGAGACGGCGCGGAAGGTGGAGACGTCGACCCGCGCGATCGTGAACGCCAGCTCGCTCGGCGGCGTGACGACCCTGATCGAGAGCCGCAGCCGCTGGGAGGGCGACCGCGTGCCGCCGGGACTGCTCCGCGTCAGCGCGGGGCTCGAGGATCCCGAGGTGCTCTGGGCCGACCTCGAGCAGGCGCTCGGCTAGCCGGTCACCACTTTCTCAGCCACGGACTGCGGCAGAAGAAGTAGCGTCACGCGATGGACTCAGGCCGGTACCGCGTCCTGACCGCGATGATCTTCGCGGTCGCGATGATGTCGATCGACCAGACGATCGTCTCGATCGCGGCGCCGACGATCCAGCGCGACCTCGGCCTCACGTCGACCGGCCTGCAGTGGGTGATCAACGGCTACCTCCTGGCGCTGGCCGCGCTGTTCGCGCTCGGGGGGAAGGTGAGCGACGTCCTCGGACACCGGCGGATGGTGCTTGTCGGCACCGTCGGCTTCGCCCTCGCCTCGGTTCTGTGCGGCGCGACGCCGGCGGGTTCCGCCGCCCAGGCATGGCTGATCGCGTCGCGGATCCTGCAGGGCGCGTTCGGCGCCTTGCTCTTCCCGGCGGCGCTGGCGATCGTCTTCAACTCCTTCGCGGCCCGCGAGCGCGGAAAGGCCCTCGCGCTCTTCTTCGGGATCTCCGGCGCGCTGACCTCGATCGGGCCGATCGCCGGCAGCTTCCTGTTGCCGTGGACGTGGCGCGCGATCTTCCTGATCAACGTCCCGGTCGCGCTGGTGGCGCTCTGGCTGACCTGGCGGGCGAACCCGGAGGAGACTCGCCGGCCGGTGCCGATCGACTGGCGCGGCGCGATCCTCGTGTCGGCCGGGATGGGCCTGACGGTGCTCGGCCTACAGCAGGCGGGCCACTGGGGCTGGACCTCGGTCGCGACCTGGACGTGCCTCGCTGCCGGCCTCGTCCTGCTCGCGATCTTCGTGCGCTTCGAGTTGCGCGAGCCGAATCCGCTGATCGCGTGCGAGATCTTCCGCCATCGCGGCTTCACCGCCGACAACGTCGTGATGGGGCTCGCCTATGCGAGCTTCCTGCCGCTGTTCTTCTTCGCCTCCGTGTACGCGCAGGTCGTGCTCGGCTACAACGCCGGGAAGACGGGGCTGTACATCCTCGTCATCTTCATCGGCTTCGCGGTCGCCACCCAGCTCGGCGGCCGGATCCTCGACCGGCGCGGTGCGCGTCCCGCCGCGATCCTCGGCTCGGCTCTCGGAGCCGTCGGCTTCTACCTCTGGGCCGGACACCTGCATCAGCCGCTCAGCTCGCAGTGGCCGTGGATCATCATGGCGGGCGCCGGGATCGGCTTCGTTCTCACCCCGGTCACGACGGATGCCGTCAACCGGGCGCCGCGTGGCAGCTACGGCGAGGTGACCGGCGTCACGCAGACCGTCCGCTACTTCGCCGCCAGCCTCAGCCTCGCCATTCTCGGCAGCGTGCTCATCCACCAGACGCGGGCGAACGCCACGGCCTCGCTGGCCAAGCTGCACATCCCGCAACCGATCGCGAACCGGATCGTCGCCTCGATCAATACCGGCGCCGGAACCACGCCTCCGAAGTCGCACAGCGGCTCGGTGGTCTTTGCCGCGATCCAGGGCGACTTCGCAGATGCGACGCGGATCGTCTACCTCGCGATGGCGGGGATCATGGCCGCGAGCCTCCTGATCGCGCTCCGCCGGATGGAGCGGGGCATTCCGGCCGAGGTTGTCGAGGCGGAGTCCCCTCTCGAGGCGTGATCGTCACCAAGCACAGTCCCTGGTCGGTGGCGGAGACGGTCGAGCGGCTCGAGGGCACGATCGCCGCGAAGGGCCTCGAGCTCTTCGTCGTGATCGATCACAGCGGTGAGGCTCACGCGCGCGGCCTCGAGCTGCGGGACACGAAGGTCGTCGTCTTCGGCAGCCCGGAGGCCGGCACGCCGGTGATGGAGGCCCACCCGCTCGCCGCGCTCGACCTCCCGCTGAAGGTGCTCGTCTGGGACGACGTAGGCGAGACGCTGCTCGCCTACACCGCGCCCGTGGAGCTCGCGTCCCGCTACGGCCTCGAGGACGAGCTCGCTGCCAGGCTCGCCGGTATCGACGCCGTCACCGACGCCGTGATCACCCTGTAGTCGTGACGAAGAAGCGGATCCTCGAGGTCGTCCGCGAGATCTGTCTCGGGCTCCCGGAGACCACTGAACGGCCGTCGCACGGCGCGCCGACGTTCTTCGTCCGGGACAAGCGCTCCTTCGCGACGGTCTGGGACAACCATCACGACGACGGCCGCTTCGCGCTGATCTGCGCGGCTCCCGAGGGGCTGCAGTCGGCGCTCGTCGAGGCCGATCCGGAGCGTTTCTACGTCCCGCCGTACGTCGGGCACCGCGGCTGGATCGGCGTCCGCCTCGACCGCGGCTTCGACCGCGACGAGATCGCCGGGATCCTCGAGGACGCCTACGCGGAGGTCGCGCCGCCGAAGCTCGTCCAGGCTGCGGTCAGCGCTTCCGGTAGGGCACGACCAGGTTCGTGACCCGCACCCGCCGGCTGCCGTCGGGCCGGTCGGCGAGCACCCGGCCCCGGTAGGGCTCGAGAACGGCAGAGAGGGCCTCGGTCACCTTTCGCATCTCCTCCAGGGTCAGCCAGAGGTCGGCGCTGTTGAGAGCCGCGGCCTCCTGCCATTCGCTCGGCTCCTCGTGCGCGGTCGCCAGGAACGCTTCCGCCACCGCCCGGCTGCGATCCAGAAACGCGAGGCCCACGGCGGTCGTGGCCGCCGCCCCGGCCGGAGTGGAAGCGTCGAGCGCGACTCGCGGCCCACGAGTCTCCCGCCACGGCCTCTCCCGTCCGTCGCTTCTGGCCGGAGCGCGCTCGGCGAAGTGGTAGCGCTCCAGGAACTTCAGGTGATAGGCAGTCGCGCTCGGGCTCAACCCGGTGATCGCCGCACACTCGGTCGCCGTGAGCTCGTCCCCCGAGGCGAGCGCATCGATGATCGCCATCCGGGCCGGATGGGCGAGCGCCCGAATGTCCCGGGGATCCTGCAGCCGAAGCGTGTCCGTGGGCATTCGCCGAAGCATAGTTCTTGACAGGCAGATGTTAAGTGAATACTGTTCAACGTATGCTTAACATCTGGTCGGGTCGCCATGATCTGATCGTCGCCCTCGTGGGGCGCACAGTGTCGACGTTCGGCGACGGAGTGGCGCTCGTCGCCCTGACGCTGCGCCTGCAGGAGGACGGCGCCCATCCCTGGGAGATCGCGTTGCTGCTGGCCGGCGGAGTCCTCCCCCAGCTGTTGCTCGCCCGGCCGATCGGGCGCCTGGCGGACACCTACGACTCGCGCCACCTCCTGGTGGCGGGCGGCCTGGCGGAGGTGGCGGCCACGATTCCGCTCATCTTCCTGCACTCGGTCGTGGCGATCCTCCCTCTCGTCGCCGTCCTTGGCGCTGCCACGTCGCTGACCGCAGCCACCTGGTCGGCTCTCATCCCCCGAGTGGTCGGCGAGGATCACCTGGCCGAGGCGATCTCGGCTCAGCAGTCCCTCAGTGTCCTCGCCCTCGTCGGCGCCCCCGCCGTCGGCGGCCTGCTGGCCGGAGCGTTCGGCACCGGCCTGCCGGTCGCCCTCGACGTGGCGACCTACGTGGTGGTCACCGTCGCGGCCGTCCTCGTCCGCACCCGCCGCGTGCCCGAACGCGCGCCGGCCGCCGACGGGCCGAGCCGGCTGCGGAGCGGATTCGCCATCCTGCGGGCCGACTCGTTGCTGGCTCCCCTGCTCGCCGGCGTCGCCCTCGTCGTCCTGCTGGTCGGGATGGTCGACGTCGTGCTGGTGTACCTCGTCCGCGAGACACTCCACGCGGGCGGCGTCTGGTACGGCGTGACCGAGGCCTCCTGGATGGCGGGCATGGTGGCAGGAGCGCTCGGGGCCGCCCGCGTCGGGACCGAGCACGGTCGAATCCGTGCCACGATCGGCGGAGCAGCCCTCGCGTGCGCCGGGGTGGCCGGGTTCGCCGTCGCACCGGTCGTGGGGATCCTCCTTCCCCTCTCGGTGCTCGGAGGCGTCGGGAACGGCTTCGCCGGCGCCTGCCTGTCGACCCTGGTCGTGGCGCGCACTCCCGACCGCGCCCGTGGCCGGGTCTCCGCCGCCGCCAATGCGGTCTTGGGGGGCGCCCAGGGTGCCTCACTCATGCTTGGCGGTCTCGCCGCGATCGTCCTGTCACCACGCGCGATCTACGCCCTGGCAGGCTTGCTCGGCCTCTCCGCAGCCGGAGCCCTCGCTGTCACCAGCACCAGGGGTGTCGAGCGAGAGCCGGAGGTCGGACTCGAACCGACGACCTAACGCTTACAAGGCGTTTGCTCTACCAGCTGAGCTACTCCGGCGCGCGCCGCCCAGCGTAGCGCCCGCTACTGAAGGACTTCGCGGCCTTTCTGGTGCGACAGGATCTTGCGCTTGACGCGCTGGAGCGCGTTGTCGATCGTCTTCGTGTCGCAGCCGAGCTCGTCGGCCATATCCTCGTAGGACGAGCCCTCGAGGTACAGGCGCAGCGCATCTGACTCGAGCGGCGAGAGGCCCGAGCCGAGGTTGAAGACGAGGCTCTGCAGTTCCTCGGTCGAGATCACGACGAGCGGCGGCTCGTGCACCGCCGGGCCCGGCAGCGCGTCGCCGAGCGTGCACTCGCCCTCGCCGTCCTGTCCGGCCGGGGTGTGGCTGAACGAGACGTACGTGTTGAGCGGCGCGTGCTTGAAGCGGGTCGCGGTCTTGATCGCGGTGATGATCTGGCGCGTGACGCAGAGCTCGGCGAAGCTTCGGAACGACGTCTCCTTGTCCGCGCGAAAGTCCCGCACAGCCTTGTAGAGGCCGATCAGCCCCTCCTGCAGGAGGTCGTCGTTGTCGCCGCCGGCGAGGAAATAGGAGCTCGCCTTGAGCCGGACGAAGCCCGTGTAGCGGCGAATCAGCGCGTCCATGGCGACGCTGTCGCCGTTCCGTGCCTTCATCACGAGCTGGAGATCCTCGAGCTCCCGTTGGACTTTCTGCGGCGAGCGTGTCTGTGGCAAGCGTGCTGTCGCAGCGCGAGCAGCCATGGCGCCTCCCGGCCTCTGAGGGTGAAGTCTCACCCTGTGGTCGAGGCGAAGATAGCAAGCGGTCCAAGGTTTTACAAGTCCAATTGCTCTGGACCCAGCTTGTCCTGGACCTAAGAAGCTAGTGCGATCTAGCTCTCGCCGCGACGTAACCGCTCGAGCTGGGCGAGCGTGTCGGGATCGAGGCGATCGCGCAGGTCTCCGCGCGTGGCGGGCGGCTGGCTCGGCCGCGCGAGCTCGGCGAGGAAGGTCTGCGACGCCATTTTCCGCACCTCGATGCCGGCGGTGCCCCGGACCGCAGCGTCCGAGGAGACGATCGCGACCTGCTCCCCACTCCGATGCTCGGCCGCGAGACGCTCGAGCAGCGTGTCCGCGTCCTTCGCCCACCGCACCTCGAGCGGGCCGCGCCGCTCGGTCGGGCCACTGCCGTCGAACACGAGCACGCCGCGCGCACCCTGCGCCGCCACCCAGCTCGCGAGCAGGTCGCGCAGTTCCTCGGGCGAGCCGAAGTCCCCGGCGTGCAGAAGGTTGAACCCGTCGAAGAGGTAGAGGGTCGGCTCAGACACTTCTCTGTCGCCGCGCCTCGTACAACAGGACCGCGGCCGCGACGCTGACGTTGAGCGACTCGACCCGGCCGAGTTGCGGGATCGAGACCTCGACGTCGCACGTACGCCGCACGAGCGGGCGGAGCCCCTTGCCCTCGGCGCCGAAGACGAAAGCGAGGCCTCCGGCCAGATCGGCCTCCCACATCGGCGTTCCCGACCCGCCCACGGCTCCTGCGACCCAGAGATCGCCGCTCTTGATCTCGCCGAGGTAGCGGGCGAGGTTCGGCACGACCGCGACCCGGAGATGCTCGACGGCCCCGGCCGAGGAGCGGCAGACCGCGGCCGTGACCCGCGCCGAGCCGTGCGCCGGCACCACCACGCCGCTGGCACCCGCTCCCTCGGCGCTGCGGATCACGGCGCCGAGGTTCCGGGGATCGCTGACCTGGTCGAGGCATGCGAGCAGCGGCGCCGGGCCGGCAGCGAGCTCGAACGCGTCGGCGTAGTGGAACGGCTCGCACCACGCGACGACTCCCTGATGGTCGCGTGTGACCGCAGCCTCCGAGAGGTCCCGCTCGAGCTTCGTCTGCACCCGTGGCCGCTCGAGCTCGCCCAGCCAGGCTTCGCTGTGCACGGCCCGCTCGCTCGCCCACAGCTCGAGCACCTCGCGCGGGCCGCGCAGCGCCTCGCGCACGGGACGGCGCCCGTAGACGAGCTCCCGCGTCACGAGCGGCGCACGAGCCGGTAGCCGGGAGCCTCCGCGACGTCGCGCACCTCCCAGCCCGCGGCCGCGATCTCGTCGCGCAGGCGATCGGCCCCCGCGAAGTCCTTCGCTTCGCGCGCCTCGCGCCGCCGTTCCGCGAGCGCCACAACGTCCGCCGGCGCCTCCTCGAGCTCGCCGATCGAGTCGAGGCCGAAGAGTCCGAGCGCGCGCCGCAGCAGCTCGTGGTCACGCCAGCCGTGCAGGACCGCGAGCGCCTCCGGCGTGTTGAAGTCGTCGTCGAGCGCGGCCTCGAGCTCGGCCCAGTCCCCGACCGGCTCACTCCGCGAGCGGAAGATGTTGCGGAACGTCTCGAGCTGCGCGCCGGCCTGCTCGAGCGTCCTCTGGTTGAAGTCGAGCGGCTTCCGCCACTGCCCCGAGAGCAGGAGCAGCAGCGCGACCTCGCGCCCCCAGGTGTCGATCACCCCGCGGATCGTCATGTCGTTGCCGAGCGACTTGGACATCTTCTCGCCGCCGCGCGTGAGGAGGCCGTTGTGCATCCAGATCCGCGCGAAGTCGTGACCCAAAGCCAGCGACTGCGCGAGCTCGTTCTCGTGATGCGGGAAGACGAGATCCAGGCCGCCGCCGTGGATCTCGAAGACCGGCCCGAACGCATCCTCGGCCATGACGGAGCACTCGATGTGCCAGCCCGGCCGCCCCGCGCCCCACGGCGAGTCCCACGACGTGTCCTCGCCCGGCTTCGTGGCTTTCCAGAGCGCGAAGTCCTGCGGTGCGCGCTTGACCGAGCTCTCCTCCTCCTGCTCCATGTTCTCGACCTTCTGCCGTGACAGGCGCCCGTAGCCCGGATCGGTCGCGACGCTGAAGTACACGTCGCCTCCCACCTCGTACGCATGGCCGCCGGCGACGAGCTTCTCGATGAAGCGCACGATCGACGGGATCGCGTCGGTCGCCTTCGGCAGGACGTCCGGCATCCCCAGGCCGAGGTCGCGAGTGTCCTCCAGATACCACTGCGTTGCACGCTCTGCGAGCTCCGCGCTCGCACCCGGCGCGGCGTCGTAGATCTTGTCGTTGACGTCGGTGATGTTGTGGACGAACGTGGCGTCGTAGCCGCGCTCGCGGAGCCGGGCCCGCAGCCACATCCCGAGCACGAACGGCCGCGCGTTGCCGATGTGCGCGCGCTGGTAGACCGTCGGGCCGCAGAAGTACATCCGGATCGGCCCCGGCGCGGGCGGCAGCTCCTCGAGCTGCCGCGAGAGCGTGTTGTAGAGCCTCATCTCTGCAGCCTAGAGAGCAGTTCGTCGCGCGGCAGCGCGGCAATCACGGCGGCGAGCTCGGGCCCGCGGTCCGCTCCGGTGAGGGCGAGACGCAGCGACTTCAGGTCGCCGCCGACCGCCTTCAGCTCCCGGACGACCGCGCGCGGCTCGAGGCCCGCTGCGACGAGGTCGCGGGCACGGGCGAGCGTCTCGGGTGCGTCGACCTCAGCCGGCGCCGGTTCGAGCACGAGCTCGGCATACGCCCGCGCCTCGGCGAGATCCCGCGCACCGCGCAGCACCGGCGCCACCGATACCGGCACGCCGACCCGCGCCGCGAACTCCTCGTCGCTCAGCGCCGCGAGCGCCTCGATGGAGAGCCGGCGCACGCGCGCGAGGTCGAGGTGGACGTCGTGGCGCGGCAGCCCCAGCTCCTCCAGATAGGCCCGCACGGCCTCGGCCGGAATCCCCTCGTCCCGCAGCGACGCGACGCTCCCGCCCGGCGCTCGCTTGGCGAGCTTCCGCCCGTCGGGCCCCAGGATCAGGCCGTGATGGACGAACTCCGGCGGCGTCGCGCCCAGAGCCTCGAACAGGCGCCGGTGCAGCTCCTCGTTCGGACGGTGGTCGTTGCCGCGCACGACGTGCGTGATGCCGAAGTCGATGTCGTCGACGACGGAGGCGAGGTGATACGTCGGCGAGCCGTCCTCCCGCAGCAGCGTGAGGCCGTCGAACCGGTCGCCGAGCGGCGCGCCGGCCTCGCGGTGGCGCTCGGCGCGCTCGCTCTGCCGCACCGGCCCCTCGTCCCAGGCGATTCCGAGCCACTCGAGATCCCGCAGGATCGCCGCCTCGCCGTTCGGGACGTTGCGGGTGGGATCGGTGTCGTCGATGCGCAACAGCATCCAGTCGCCCAGCCGGCGGTTCGCGACCGCGCTCAGCGCGTTGCCGAGGTGCAGCGAGCCGGTCGGGCTCGGCGCGAAGCGGACTTTGACCATCGGGCGAGTCTAGGGCTAAGCTCCACCCGCGATGGAGTCCTGGCGCGCAACGGTTCTCCGCCAAAACGGCTAGTCCGCCGCTTCCCACCACAGCGTCCTGGGGAAGCGGCGGGACGCGACGCGTTCCGCCCCGAACAACGGAGGTGTACGTCGCGATGCCGATGCCTCATCGCACGCAGCAGCAACTGATCAAGCGCCGCCTCGTGGGCAAGGACGGCGCCGAGCGGATCCGCGAGCTCCGCGCGATCCTCGCAGAGCTGCCCGGCTACCGAAACGGCCCGTACGCCGATCTGCGGAAGTGGGTCGAGGGCGAGCTCGAGGCGACGCGGACGCGCAAGCGGGTCGTCCATCGCGACTCGATTGCCGTGCGGCGCGAGGGCGCTGCGCAGATCGCTTTCGTGGGGCCGCCGAACGCAGGCAAATCGTCGCTCCTGCAAGCTCTTTCCGCGATCCAGATCCGCACCGGGGACTACGCGTTCACGACGACACGGCCGGTCGCGGCCACCACGCGACTCGGCGGCGTGCTCGTCCAGCTCGTGGAGATCCCGGGCCTGATCGAGGGAGCCGCCGACGACCGTGGCGGCGGCCGGGCACTGCTCGGCGTGCTCCGCAACGCCGACGCGATCCTCTGGTGCCACGCCTGCGACCGCCCCCTCGAGGAGCTCGACGCCATCCGCGACGAGGTCGCAGCCGCCGGGATCGAGCTGCCCGGGCTACTCGCCGCCACCAAGTGCGACGAAGCGCCGCCGCCGCTGCATCCGGAGCTGCGCGTCCTGCCCGTGTCCGTTCTCGACGACGCGAGCCTCGACCGCCTCCGCGACGAGCTCTGGGGGCTGACCGGGCTCGTGCGCGTCCACCTGCGCGACGGCGGCGACCCCGTCGCCCTGCAGCCGCCGGCCACGGTGCTCGACGTCGCCGACACGATCCACCACGAGCTGCGCGAACGCTGCACGGGCGCGCGGGTCTGGGGGCCGTCGGCGCGGTTTCCGGGTCAGCTGGTCGGGCGGGAGTACGAGCTGAGCGACGGCGACACCGTCGAGATTCTCGACCGGTAGCGCTAGGCGACGGCGCGCAAGAGCTCGTCGGCCGCCGGGCCGAAGCGGTCGGGATGCTCCTCCTCGAGCACGGCGACGAGCACCTGCACTCCGGCGTGGTCGAGATCCACGTGCCCGGACTCGAGGGCGCGGTTGAGCTGTAGCGAGAGGTCGCGGTGCGGCTCGGACACGCCCGCGCGGGCGGCCGCCGCCGCGGCGATGGCGCTCACGACGTCGCGCGGCACGGGAACGAGCTTCCCGTCGAGGCCGAGGTCGATCGTGTCGTCTCTAGGGTCCTGACCCTGACGCATGCAGCCTCTTTCGCGGGCTGAACGCGTAGACCTTGGCCCAACCGACGAGGTAGAGCCGCTTCCCGTCGGTCACCACGGGCGTGAACGCGCCGTCCGGGAACGTCCACACCTGCTTTCCCGTGCGCGCGTCGAGCCCGTACGTGCGCCGCTTGAGCGTCGCGAAGTAGACGATGCCGTCGACGACGGTCGCAGAGCCCGAGATCGGGCCGTTCGCGTGGAACTTCCAGAGGACGGCTCCCGTCGCCGCGTTGAAGGCGTAGAACGTGTGGTCGTACGAGCCGACGAAGACGCGGCCGTGCCAGATCGCCGGCGAGCCGTAGACGAAGCCGCCGGTCTTGTACGACCAGCGCAGCTTCCCGCTCCGCTCGCCGAACGAGTAGACGTGACCGTCGGTCGAGCCGAGGTAGACGCGGGAGTAGGCGACGGAGGGAGTCGAGTAGAACGTGCCGTGCCCGCCGAACCAGTCGCGGTTCGACGAGGCGCGCCAGATCAGCTTGCCGTTGCTCGCCCGCACCGAGTAGAGGTAACCGTCGTAGTCACCGAAGAAGAGCCGTCCGCGGTCGTATGCGATCGCTCCCTTGACGGCTCCGCCGGCGTGGAACGTCCAGACCGTGCTGCCGTCGACTCCGCGCAGGGAGTAGACGACTCCGTCGTAGTCGCCGACGTAGACCCGGTGGCCGACGATGAGCGGCGACGTCTCGGTCGCTCCCAGGTGTCTGGTCCAGCGAGGTATGTGCCCGCGGCCGGCGGCGACGACGACGAGCTCGCCGTCTCCGGCCTGCGCCGAGCCTCGGCCGCACGGTTCCTTGTTGAGGAACGTCTCGAAGACGGAGCCGCGGCCAAGCCGGTTGACCGCCGGGGAGGCGGCCTCGCAGCGGCCCACGGAGACGGTCCACAAGCGGCGTCCGTTGCGGGTTGAGACCGCGATCAGATTGCCGTTGAGGCTGGCGTAGTAGAGGTAGTGGAAGGCAACCGCCGGCGGAAACTCGACGAGCGAGGTGCCGCCCGCGATCCAGTCGAGGTGGAACGGCGGCCGGACCTTGCCGACCCCGACGTGGAGGTGCTGCGCCTCGCCGCCGAACATCGGCGACACGATCGAACTCGCCGGCGGCGCGGCAACAGTCTGGGTCGCGTTGAACTCGGTCGAAGCGCCGGTGACGTTGCCGCCGAAGCGGTGCGTCGACTCGTAGTAGGAGCCCCCGATCGCGACGATGAGGATCAGGGCGCCGGCGAACAGGAGGAGGCGCAGCATCCGCGGGATGATGCCTACGCGGTACGTTCGCCCCGTGGAGGATCTGCTGCTCGCCTGGTTCGCCGAGCACGGGCGCGACCTCCCGTGGCGGAGGACGCGCGATCCCTACGCGATCCTTGTCAGCGAGGTCATGTCCCAGCAGACGCAGGTCGAGCGCGTCGTCCCCCGCTGGGAGCGGTGGCTCGAGCGCTGGCCGAGCGTCGAAGCGCTCGCCACCGCGCCGGCCGCCGACGTGATCCGCGAGTGGCAGGGGCTCGGCTACAACCGGCGCGCGCTCGCGCTGCACAGGGCCGCGCAGCACGTGGCGGCTCACGGCTGGCCCGAGGATCTGACCGAACTGCCGGGCGTCGGCCGGTACACGGCGGACGCGGTCTCGTCCTTCGCCTTCGGCCACCGGGTGCTCCCGGTCGACGTCAACGTACGGCGCGTCTCGGAGCGGACGGGCCACGACTTCTCCCCCGCCGCCGGACAGGCGCTGATGGATCTCGGCAAGACGGTCTGCCTCGCCCGGATCCCTCGCTGCGGCGCCTGCCCGCTCGCCGCGGCGTGTCCCTCCCGCGGGCGCCGCTTCGAGCCGGCCCGCCGGCAGGGCCAGTTCGAGGGGTCGTTCCGCCAGCGGCGGGCGGCGGCTCTCCGCGCGGTCGTCGCCGGCTCGCAACCGCAGGACGCCGAGGCCGTCGCCTCGCTCGAGCGCGACGGGCTCGTGCGGATGGACGGAGACGCGGTGTTCCTGCCCGAGTAGGCCGGTACCATCCATCCGGCGGATGCTCGTCGCCGATTTCACCGTCCTGCTGATCCCGCTCTGGATCCTGCTCGGGCTGCTCGTGCTGCTCGGCATCCTCGCCCTGCTCGGGCGCATCAAGGGCGGCCGCTACCTGAAGCCGCTGTTCACGCTGATGGCGAAGGTGCCGTTCCTCAAACGGCAGATGGAGAAGGCCTCGAAAGCGGCGATCGAGCGGACGAATCCCGAGCTCGCGAGCGCGATGCGGAAGCTCGAGCCGCACGCGAAGCAACTCCACGATCCCCAGCAGGCGCAGAAGGCGATGTCGCGGCTCACGCGCCAGGAGCGAGCGGCGCTGCTCGAGATGCAGGAGCAGCAGGGCAGCGGCCTCGAGCCCGAGACGATGAACCGCCAGATGCGCCGCGCGCTCGAGAAACAGCAGAAGCGCCGCTAGTAGGTGCACTTCGTCGTGCCGCGACCGACCTGCGCGGGCGCGGCACTTGCGCGAGCGGAAAGCACAGCGCTTGCGCACGCGAGCGAAGCGAGCCTGCGCCGGCGAAGCGGGCGAGCGCTAACCAAACGCGTGCCGGAACCAGACGTTGGGTTCGACGTACACACCGCGGCCGTTCTTGAAGTGAACCGGGACGAGTGCGCCCGGCACGACGTAGTTGCCGTCCTCGGGGAACACCATCCCCGTCCACTCCTCCCACTCGGCGCGCGTGCCGGAGATCGTCATCGAGCGCGGCGCCACCGCCAGGAACTCGCCGCCGAGCCCCTCGTGCGTGCGTAGCCACGGGTCGTACGGAAGGTCGTCGCCGCGCCGCCACCCCACGTAGCTGTCCAGCGCGACGAGTGGATAGCGGTCCTTCCACGTCGGGCGCACCGGCGCCACCAGCGAGTCGAGGCCGTGCCCCGCGCCGACCGCGGCGAGCCGCCGCAGGATCGTCTCGGCGATGCCGAAGCCGCGATATTCCGGGACGACGCCCGCGACAACCGCGCACAGCGTCGTCGGCGTCCCCTCGACCCCGTCCGTCAAGGCCCAGTCGAGGCCGCGCGGCGACGGTGTCCCATTCCAGCCGACCGGCACGCTGCAGGCGTAGCCGACGGTCGCGCGCGGGCCGACCTCGCGGTCGACGGCCCAGATCTGGAAGTCCGGATACTGGTCGTAGAGCTGCGGCCAGAACGACTGGACGACCGGGTCGTGCGCCATGAACTCGGGCCAGATGTCCGGCAGCGTCCCCCGCAGCTTCGGGTGCTCGGCGTGCGTGACGAGGGCGAGCTTCATCGCACGAGGAGCGCCACAGCCTGGGCTGCAAGACCCTCGCCGCGGCCGGTGAAGCCGAGGCCGTCGGTCGTGGTCGCGCGGACGGCGACGAGCTCCGGCTCGACGTCGAGAGCCGCCGCCAGACACCGCCGCATCTCGTCGCGGTACGGCGCGAGACGCGGTTGCTCGCCGATCAGGACGACGTCTGCGTTCGCCAGCCGCCAGCCCTCCGCCCGAATCTGCGCCCAGGCCTGCGCGAGCAGCTGGAGCGAATCGGCGCCCGCGAGCTCCGGGTCGCCGGACGGGAAGAGCGCGCCGATGTCCTCGTGCCCGGCGGCTCCGAGCAGGGCGTCGGTGAGCGCGTGCGCGAGGACGTCGCCGTCCGAGTGGCCCGCGAGGCCGCGCGGATGGTCGATCGGGACGCCGCCGAGTACGAGCGGCACGCCGTCGGCGAGCGCGTGCGCGTCGAAGCCTGTGCCGACGCGGTACTCAGACACGTGTGAGAGCCTCCGGCAGCTC
This sequence comes from uncultured Actinomycetes bacterium, assembly GCA_963796555.1. Taxonomy (GTDB): domain Bacteria; phylum Actinomycetota; class Thermoleophilia; order Gaiellales; family Gaiellaceae; genus Palsa-739. The sequence goes on from CAWCLZ010000010.1 coordinate 113,368, forward strand.
GGTCAGCGAGCCGATGGTGACGGTGCCGGCCGGCGAGTCGATCCGCGCGTGCGCGCCCCGCCGGATGCGAACGGCGTGCAGGCCGGCGGCGCGCGCCGGGACGACGTCGTTGTCGACCCGGTCGCCGACGTAGAGGATCTGGTCCGCAGGCACGCCCGCCTCATCCACCACGTGGGCAAAGAATCCTGCGTCCGGCTTCTCGACGCCCCAGCGCTCCGACGAGCCGACGAAGTCGACGTGCGGGCGCAGGAAGTCCTCGTGATGGGAGTACATGTTGCCCGCGGCGCCGAGGCGCAGCCCGCGTGCGCGCAAAACCGCGAGACAGGGCAGCGCGTCGGCGTGGAGGTCGCGCTCCGCGAACACGTAGGTCCTCTCGCCCTCGGCCCGCCAGCGCTCGTACGCGGCCGCTTCGTCGACGAGCGTCTCGCCCACGTCGAAGACGACGACGCTCAGCGCCATGCGGCCACCGTCTCGAGATCGGCCAGGGAAGTCACTTTGAGCAGGCGCGGATCGCCCTCGACGACCTTCACGCGCCCGCCCGCCGCCTCGACCAGGCCCGCGCAGTCCGTCGCCTGTACCAGGCTGTTCGTGCCGAGGGCCCGTCTGAGGCGGTCAGCGGCGAAGGCTTGCGGCGTCTGCACGGCCCAGAGGCCGTCGCGGGCCACCGTCTCCTCGACGCCGCCGTCCGAGCCGACGCGCTTCAGCGTATCGCCGACGGGCAGCCCAGGCACGGCTCCGTCCCAGCCCTCCGAGAGCGGCGCGAGCACGCGCTCGACCACCTCGTCGGAGACGAGCGGCCGCGCCGCGTCGTGGACGACGACGACGAGCGCATCGGCCGGCACCTCGGCGAGGCCGGCCCGCACGGAATCGCTCCTCGTCTCGCCGCCCGTCACGACTGCATGCACCTTGCCGCAGCCCTCTTCCTCGGCGACGAGGATCGCGGGCTCCTCCCATTCGGGCGGCGCGACGAGGACGATGCCGTCCACCCACGGACAGGCCTCGAGCCGGCGCAGCGGTTCGGCGAGGAGCGGCTCGTCCCCGAGGTTCGCGAACGCCTTCGGCCGGTCCAGCCCGAGCCGTTCCCCCCGTCCTGCAGCGACGAGGATGGCCCAGACGGACATGTCCGTAAGACAGGCCGGCTAGGCCGTTGCCGCCGCAGCGGCCTTCTTCTTCGCCGCCGGCTTGCGCTTCGGCGGGCTGTCGGAGGCGAGAACCTCCTCGAGCCAGTCCGCGCAGGTCTCCTCGTCCATGTCCTTCGCGTACATCAGCTCGGAGGCGAGGATCTTCTTGGCCTTCACGAACATCTGCTTCTCACCGGTCGAAAGCCCCTTCTCGCGGTCGCGGAGGGCGAGGTTGCGCACGACCTCGGCGAGCTCGAGGATGTCGCCGGTCTTCATCTTGTCGCGGTTGTGCTTGAAGCGCCGGTTCCAGTTCTTCGGCATCTCTGTCGAGACACCCGTCAGCGCCTTCACCACGACGCCGACTTCCTTCTCGCCTATCACGCGCCGCAGGCCGACCTTGTCGGCATTCTCGGAGGGGACTTGCACCGTCATGTCGTTGTGCAGAATCTTGATCGTCAGGTACTCGCGCTGCTCTCCGAGGACCTCGCGCTTTTCCTTCTTGACGACCGTTCCTGCTCCGTGGTGGGGATAGACCACCTTGTCACCGACGTCGTACAAGCCCAACCTCCCATGGCTCAAAGCCACTTTCTCGCGAAGAAAGCCGGCACGCCCTGCTGCGCCGGCCAGAGGGCGCCAGTGTAGCAGAAACCGCCTGGATAAGCCAAATCCGCGCTCTCAGAGCTGCAGATAGCGGTCCACGAGGTTGTGCTCCTGCAGGCGTCGCAGCCCCTCGCGGATCTCGCGCGCGCGCACGGCGCCGACGCCCTCGACCGACTCGAACTCGCGCTGCGAGGCGCGGACGACCGCGTCGAGGCTCCCGAGGTCGGACACGACGCGAAGGATGAGCGGCTCCGGCAGTCGCGGAATGTGGGAGAGGGTGCGATAACCGCGCGGCACGACAGTCTGGTCGAGCGGGTTGATGCCGCGGTCGTAGCCGAGGACCTCGGCGAGCCGGCCGAACTCGAGCAGGTCCTGGTATGTGAGCGCCGCCAATCCGGCGAGCGCCTCCGTCCCCTCGGCGCCGGCGCCGAGGACGTTGTAGTCGCGGACGATCGCGTCGCGCTCCCGCGGCACGTCGCCGACGAACTCCTCGAGCTGGAGCCTGATCAGGCGTCCCTCGCTGCCGAGCTCGACGCAGTCGCGGGTGATGCGCTGCGCCATGCGCGAGGTCATCTCCGCGCGCTGCAGGACGACGAGCACGTCGTCGAGGACGACCGCGTTCTGGAACTCGAGCGCGGTCAGGCGCGTCAGCACCTGCTCGAGGCGCTGCCGGTAGGTGTCGAGCGTCCCGAGGGCTTGGTTCGTCTTGGCGAGGACGTCGGCGACGGGGTCGAGCTGGTACCGCGCCGGCCCGACGAAGATCGTGACCGTCTCCCGCTGCTGCGAGACGGAGACGACGAGCGCGCCGGTCTGCTTTGCGACGCGCTCGGCGGTGCGGTGACGTGTGCCGGTCTCGTTGGAGGGGATCGTCGGGTCCGGCATCAGCTGGACGTTCGCCCACGCGAGCCGTTTGACCGCCTCGTCGACGATGATCGCGCCGTCCATCTTCGCGAGCTCGTAGAGGAGCTGGGGCCGGAACGGCGCGTCGAGCTGGATGCCGCCCGAGTAGAGGAACGAAAGCTCGCTCGGGTCGCCCACCACGATCAGCGCGCCCTCGTGCGAGCGGATGACGTCGTCGACGGCCTCGCGGAGCCCGGTGCCGGGCGCGATCGTGGCGATGGCGGCGAGGAGCTCGGGGTTCTTGCGGCGTGGGTCCTCCTCCGGAGGGATGCGCGTGATGCCGAGATCGCCGAGGCGATGCTCAGTGTTGCGCTCGGTCGTCTCCTTCGGATCGGTCGCCATCGAGCCCCGCCCTGATCGCCTGCCGCAGCGTCTCTGCGGCCTCGACCTTGATTTTGCCAGTCGCGGCCGTCCCAGTCGGAGCGACGACGGCCGAGAGGCCGAGCTTGGCGCATTCTTCGAGCCGCCGCTCGGCCTGCGCGGCGGGCCGGAGGCGGCCGGTGAGGCCGATCTCGCCGAACGCCGCGACGCCCGCCTTCACCGGCACGCGGCGGGCGGCGGAGGCGATGGCGAGGGCCACCGCGAGGTCGGCGCCCGGCTCGTCGATCCGGACGCCGCCGGCGACGTTGACGAAGACATCTGCCTGGCCGAGAGCGACCCGGGCGTGGCGCGACAGCACGGCGACGATCATCGCGAGCCGCTTCGGGTCGATACCGGTGGCCACCCGGCGCGGCATCGCGAGCTCGCTCTGGGCCACGAGCGCCTGGATCTCGAGCAGGATCGGCCGCGTCCCCTCGAGGGCGCAGGCGACGGCGGCGCCCGGCTCGCCGGGGACGGTGCGGCCGAAGACCTCCGACGGATCGGGGACGCCGACGAGGCCGGCGCCGGTCATCTCGAACACGCCGAGCTCGTTGGTCGAGCCGAAGCGGTTCTTGACCGCCCGCAACACGCGGTGTGCGTGGTAGCGGTCGCCCTCGAACTGGAGCACGCAGTCGACGAGGTGCTCGAGCGCACGCGGCCCGGCGACGGAGCCGTCCTTCGTCACGTGCCCGACGAGGACCGTGGCCACGCCGGACTCCTTCGCGAGGCGCAGCAGCCGTGCCGCGGCCTCCCGGACCTGCGCGACGGATCCCGGTGCGGAGCCGAGCTCGGACGCGTAGAGCGTCTGGACCGAGTCGATCACGCAGACGTCGGGTCGTTCGGCCTGCAGCGTCTGGCAGACCGTCTCCAGCTCGGTCTCGGCCAGGATCTCGACCGCATCCGCCCCGCCGAGCCGCTCGGCGCGCAGCTTGACCTGGGCGATCGACTCCTCGCCGGTGACGAGCAGCGCGCGCCGGTCGCGCGAGATAGTCGCGAGGGCGTTCAGAAGCAGCGTCGACTTCCCCACTCCGGGCTCGCCGCCGAGCAGCACGAGCGACCCTGGGACAAGGCCACCGCCCAGCACGCGGTCGAGTTCGGGCACCCCGGTCGGGATCCGCGCGGCCTCGGCCGCCTCCACGTCGATCAGCCGCAACACCGGCTTCGGCGGCGCCTGCGACTGCGCGACCTGCCCGATGACCTCCTCGACGAGCGTGCCGAAGGCCGAGCAGCCGGGACACTTCCCGAACCAGCGCCCTGCGGTGTACCCGCACTCGGTGCAGCTGAACTGGACGGACGCCGTCTTCGCCACAGTTCCACCCTACGACCGAGCCCGGACGCGAACCGTCACGGAATGCAAGCGACTTTGCGCCAACTAGAGCCGGAGGCATCCCGCTCCCGCAGACGCCGCGAAGCGGCCTCAGCGGGCGGGCAACAAGCCTCAGCGCGAGCGCACCCGAGACCGCGTCTCGGGTGCGCGAGTTCCTTCATCCGGGAGCGAGACCGCAGGTCTCGATCCCGCACACAGAAACGGCCCCGCCGAGTGGGGCCGTTTCCGCTGCTTCGAGGGAGGGACTTCGGGAGCCCCCGCCGCATCGGGGCTCAGCCGAGGTCTCTATGCAGAGATCATCCTGCGACGACGCCGGTTCATTCGTCCCCTTTCAGGTGGTTCACGGCGCCGCTTCACTGTCAAATGCATGTAAAGCCGCCCCGGAGAGGGCCTCGGAAAGCGAGGGCGGCTCGCGCCGCCCCGCCCCTATTCCTCTTCGCCTGAGGGCTCTTCGCCGTCGTCGCTCGCGGCGGCCGCCGGCTCGTCGGCCGGCACCGTCACCTTCTCCGGCGTGACCTCGCCCGGGATGAAGGTGATGTCGACGTCGTCGCCCGGTTCGCCGTCATCGGTGCGCGTGCGCCCGACGAGGATGGTCGAGCCCGGCTCGAGCTCGCGCCCGAGCACGAAGTCGGCGAGCGGATCCTCGATGTAGCGCTGGATCGCGCGGCGCAGCGGCCGGGCGCCCATCGCCGGGTCGTAACCCTTGTCGACGAGCAGCTCCTTCGCCTCGTCGGTGAGCTCGATCGAGACCTCGTGGATGACCATCTGCTCGCGCAGCCGGCGGAGCAACAGGTCGACGATGGACATGATCTCTTCCTTCGAGAGCTTGTGGAAGACGATGATCTCGTCGATCCGGTTGAGCAGCTCGGGCCGGAAGACCTTCTTCAGCTCGCCCATCACGCGGCCCTTCATCTCGTCGTACGAGAGCCCGGACTCGTCTCCGACGGTGAAGCCGAAGCCGGTGTTCTTCGAGATCTGGGCCGCGCCGAGGTTCGAGGTCATGATCACGATCGCGTTCCGGAAGTCGACGCGCCGCCCCTGGGCGTCGGTCAGCTTCCCTTCCTCCAGGATCTGCAGGAGGATGTTGAACACGTCCGGATGCGCCTTCTCGATCTCGTCGAGCAGGAGCACGGAGTACGGCTTGCGGCGCACGGCCTCGGTGAGCTGGCCGCCTTCGTCATAGCCGATGTAGCCCGGAGGCGAGCCGACGAGCCGGGACACGGAGTGCTTCTCCATGTACTCCGACATGTCGATCTGGATCATCGCGTCCTCGTCGCCGAACAGGAACTCGGCGAGCGTGCGCGCGAGCTCGGTCTTGCCGACGCCGGACGGGCCGAGGAAGATGAAGCTGCCGGTCGGCCGCTTCGGGTCCTTGATTCCGGCGCGGGCGCGGCGGATCGACTTCGCGACGGCGACGATCGCCTCCTCCTGGCCGACGACGCGCTTGTGCAGCTCCTCCTCCATGCGGACGAGGCGCGCGGACTCGGCCTCGGTGAGCTTGAAGACGGGGATGCCCGTCCACATCGAGACGATGTCGGCGATCTCTTCCTCGCCGACCTGCGGCTGCTCCTCCTGGTTCTCGGACGAGCGCCACTGCTCCTCGAGCTCGCGCTTCTTCTGCGTGAGCTTCCGCTCCTTGTCGCGGAGGGAGGCGGCCTTCTCGAACTCCTGGTTCTCGATCGAGGATTCCTTGTCCTTGCGGACGCGCTCGATCTCGTCCTCGAGCTCGCGGTACCGCGGCGGCGCGGACATCGACTTGATCCGCAGCCGCGAGGCAGCCTCGTCGATCAGGTCGATCGCCTTGTCGGGCAGGTGGCGATCCTGGATGTAGCGGTCGGAGAGCTCGGCCGCGGCCTTGAGCGCGTCGTCGGTGATCGTGACGCGATGGTGCGCCTCGTAGCGGTCACGCAGCCCGCGCAGGATCTGCACCGAGTCGTCCACGGTCGGCTCCTCGACGCGAACCTGCTGGAAGCGGCGCTCGAGGGCGGCGTCGCGCTCCAGGTACTTGCGGTACTCATCGAGCGTGGTGGCGCCGATCGTCTGCAGCTCGCCGCGCGCGAGGGCCGGCTTGAGGATCGAGGCCGCGTCGATCGCACCCTCGGCCGCACCCGCGCCGACGAGGTTGTGGAGCTCGTCGATGAACAGGACGATGTCGCCGCGCTGCTGGATCTCCTTCATGACCTTCTTCAGCCGCTCCTCGAACTCGCCGCGGTACTTGGAGCCGGCGACGAGAGCGGCGAGGTCGAGCGAGTAGATCTGCTTGCCCTTGAGGATCTCGGGCACCTGGTTCGAGGAGATGCGCTGGGCGAGGCCCTCGACGATGGCGGTCTTGCCGACGCCGGGCTCGCCGATCAGCACCGGGTTGTTCTTCTGGCGGCGCGCGAGGATCTGCATGATCCGCTCGATCTCCGTCTGGCGGCCGACGACCGGGTCGAGCTTGCCCTCCTGGGCCTGCTTCGTGAAGTTGCGGCCGAACTGGTCGAGCAGCTTCGAGGACTTCGACTTCTCGCCGGCGGGGCCGCCCGCGCCCGCCTGGCGGCGGCCGGGGCCGGAGAGCATGCGGATGATCTCGTTGCGGATCTTCTCGGCGTCGGCGTCGAAGTCGAGCAGGATCCGCGCGGCGACGCCTTCGTTCTCGCGCACGAGTCCGAGCAGGATGTGCTCGGTGCCGATGTAGTTGTGACCGAGGGACAGCGCCTCGCGCAGCGCGAGCTCCAGCACCTTCTTCGCGCGCGGCGTGAACGGGATCTGGCCGGTCGTGACCTCGTCGCCCTGGCCGACGATCCGCGCGACCTGCGCCCGCACTTCCTCCACCGTGATGTCGAGAGACTCGAGTACCCGCGCCGCGAGGCCCTCTTCCTCGCGGAGCAGCCCGAGCAGGATGTGCTCGGTGCCGATGTAGTTGTGCTTGAGCGCCCTGGCCTCGTCCTGGGCAAGGACGACGACCTGGCGAGCCCGTTCAGTGAAGCGTTCGAACAATTCTCTCGCCTCTCCTTTCGTCTCCGCAACGCCGTCAGATGGTCGAAGCTAGGTCAATCCTAGCCGACCCCTCCCCCGGTACAGAGTGACCCGACCGCGTTATCCGGGCGTCAGTCCCGCGCGCGCAGGGCCGGGAAGAGGATCACGTCGCGGATGGTGTCCTTGCCGAGCAGCACCATCGCGAGCCGATCGACGCCGACGCCGCAGCCGCCGTTCGGCGCCATCCCGTACGACATCGCCTCGACGTAGTCGGGGTCGCCGGGCTCGGCTTCGGCGTCGCCCGCGGCCCGCTCCGACTCCTGCAGCGCGAAGCGCTGCGCCTGTTCCTCCGAGTCGTTGAGCTCGCTGAACGCGTTCGCGATCTCCATCCCGCTCACGACCGCCTCGAAGCGCTCGACGAGCGTCTCGTCGTGGTCGGTGGTGCGGGCGAAGGGGGACAGCTCGATCGGCCAGTCGTAGACGATCGTCGGCTGGATCAGCTCGGGCTCGACGAAGTGGGAGTAGGCGTGGTCGGCGAGCTGCGACCAGCTGCGGTCGCTCGAGATGTCGACTCCGGCCTCGGTCAGCTTCGCGCGCAGCTCGGCCTCGTCGCGCGTCCAGACCCCATGGGCGTCGAGCGCCTCGACGAACCGGATCTCCTGCCACTGCGAGAGATCGACGTCGTGGCCGCGAAACGTCGTCTTCGTCCCGCCGATCGATCCTTCCGCGGCGCGGCGGACGAGCTCCTTCAGCCGCGCAGCCGTGTCCTTGTAGTCGGCGTACGCCTCGTACCACTCGACCTGGGTGAACTCCGGGGAGTGCTTGTACGAGTAGCTCTCGTTGCGAAAGTCCTTCGAGAGCTCGTAGACCTTCTCGAGGCCGCCGACGATGAGCCGCTTGAGATAGAGCTCGTCGGCGATGCGGAGGTAGAGCTCGGCGTCGAGCAGCTCCGAGTGCGTCGTGAACGGCTCGGCGAAACCGCCGCCGTACCGCGGCTGCAGGATCGGCGTCTCGACCTCGAGGAAGCCCTCGCCGTCGAGGTAGGCGCGAATCGCCGAGACCATCCGCGCGCGCTTGATCGCCTCGTCGCGCGACTCCTCGCTCATCAGCAGGTCGAGGTAGCGCTTGCGGTAGCGCAGCTCGACGTCCTCGATCCCGTGGAACGTGTCGGGGAGCGGCGCGCGGATCCGGGCCAGCACCTCGAGCTCGTCCACCTGCAGCGACGGCTCGCCGCGGCGCGACTGCGCCGGCGAGCCGCTCACGCCCACGACGTCGCCGAGATGGAGGTCGAGCTCGCCGGTGCGCTCGGTCGGACAGATCAGCTGGATGCGACCCGAGCGGTCGACGAGGTCGAGGAAGACGAGCTTCCCCATGTCGCGGCGCGCCATGACGCGACCGGCGAGGCGCCGCTTCGCCGAGTCGTCGGTCGCGCCGGGCTCGAGTTGCTCCGCCTCGGCGCGAACCGCCGCGATCTCGTCGCGATTCCGGAAGTGCTTGGGAAGGCTCACGCCGCGCGAGTCTACGCGGCCTTCACTTCCATGATCTTGAACTTCTTGGCGCCCCGCGGCGTCGGCGCCTCGACCACGTCGCCCTTCTTGTGGCCCATGATCGCCTTGCCCACCGGCGACTCGTTCGACAGCTTCAGCTCCGCCGGATCGGCCTCGGCCGAGCCGACGATGTGGTACTCGACCGTCTTGTTCGAGCCCATGTCCTTGAGCCGGACCTTCGTCCCGACGTTGACCTCGCCCGAGCGGATCTCCTTGCGCGTGACGACGCGCGCGTTCTTGAGCCGCTCCTCGAGCGTCGCGATGCGCGCCTCGAGATGGGCCTGGTCGTTCTTCGCCGAGTCGTACTCCGCGTTCTCTGCGATATCGCCGAACTCGCGCGCGATGCGGATTCGCTCCGCAACCTCGCGCCGCCGTACGGTCGACAGCTCCTCGATCTCTTCCTGGAGCTTTTTGTAGCCCGCCGGCGTGAGGATGACTTCCTTCACCGTTAGTCCTCCTGGACCCCGAAACATGAAACGGCCGGCGGCGAGGGGCCGACGGCGGGGGCGGATGGTACCCCCGCGATCAACCCTCGTCAATTTCCCACCGATACCATCGCCGGATGCCGGTAAACCTCCTGCAATCGTGGTCGATCGGCGGGGTCGACGTGCCGACGAGGATCGTGCTCGCACCGATGGCCGGCGTCAGCATTCAGGCCTTTCGGCGGCAGGGGCGACGGTTCGGCGCCGGTCTCGTCTGCTCGGAGATGGTCTCGGCGGCGGGGATCGAGCACCGGAACGAGCGGACGTTCGGTTACCTACGCGTCGCGGGCGACGAGCATCCGCTGGCGATCCAGATCTTCGGCGCCGAGCCGCGGGCGATGGCCGACGCGGCGCGGATGGTCGAGGCGGCCGGCGCGGACATCGTCGACATGAACTTCGGCTGCCCGGTGCGCAAGGTGACGAAGACCGGCGCGGGAGCGCACCTGATGGAGGACGCGGAGCTCGCGTGCCGCGTCGTCGGTGCCGTCGCTGCCGCGGTCGACGTCCCCGTCACGGTGAAGATGCGGCGCGGCGTCGAGAACGGCTCGCGCGCGTGCCTCGAGCTCGGGCCGCGGCTCGTGGAGGCGGGCGCGGCAACGCTGACGCTCCATCCCCGCTCGGCGCAGCAGATGTACACCGGCGAGGCCGACCACTCCGTCACGGCGGAGCTCGTCGAACGCGTCTCCGTCCCCGTGATCGCGTCGGGTGACGTCACCTCACGCGCCAAGGCGCTCGCCGTGCTCGAGCAGACGGGCGCGGCGGCCGTGATGGTCGCGCGCGGGGCGCAGGGGAACCCGTGGGCGCTGCGGGAGATGGTCGAGGGCGAGTCGTTCAAGCCAACCCGCGAGGAGGTCGCGGCGGAGCTCGTCGTCTTCATCCGCGAGGCGGTGCGCGAGCTCGGCGAGCAGCGCGCGGTCGGCTTCCTGAAGAAGTTCTACGGCTGGTATCTCGGCCACGGCCGCTTCCCGAAACCGTTCAAGCAGGAGCTCGTCCAGCTCGAGACGACGGACGAGGTCGTGACGCGGCTGTTCGCAGCGGCTCCGGGCGCGGCACCGCTCGTCGAGAAACTCGAGGCCGAGCTCCCCGCGGCCGGCGACGAAGTGCTGCTCGAGGCGCTGCCGATCTCGGTCTACGGCGGCGGCTGAGCTCGACAAATCGCCGGCCGCGTGGCACCGTCAGTCACGTGCAGACAACCGGGGGAACGCGGTGCGGCGCTGCTCGGCCGTGATCGCGGCGCTTGGAGGCTGCCTGCTGCTGTCCGCAGGGGGATCCGCGCCGACCTTTGCCTCCACGGCGAAGGCCCATATGTACTGGCAGGGTGTCGCGGCGGTTCTGCCATCCGACGCCGCTACCGCCTCAGCCCAAGTCGTCAGCATCGACTCGGTCTCGTGCCCCTACCCCAGGAACTGCAGCGCGGTTGCTACCTACGTCGGCCGCCCCAGGGTCGCGCGCGGCCTGCTGCTCACCGAAACGGCCGGAAGATGGGCAGCCGGGGTCGAGGCACGCCTGCCCAGCAATGCCGATCACGACCAGACTCTCGGGCTCTCCATCGACTCGGTCTCCTGCTCATCGCCCGGCAACTGCAGCGCGGTGGGCTCGTACACCGACGACTCGGGCAACCTCCAGGGTCTCTTGCTGACCGAGACTGCGGGCGCCTGGGGAGCCGGCGTCGAGGCTGCGCTGCCCGCGGACGCCACCACCACGGGCCAGCTCGTCCTCCTCAACTCCGTGTCGTGCCCCTCAGATGGGAATTGCAGCGCCGTCGGCGAGTACAACGTCAACTCGGACACCCATGGCGTGCTCCTCACCGAGACCGCAGGCACGTGGTCCACCGGCGAGGAAGCCGCCACGCCCGGAAATGCGGAAGTCGGGACAGTCAGCTCGGTGGCGTGCCCGTCGCCCGGGAACTGCAGCGCGGTCGGCGAATACGACGACAGCTCCGGAAACCTTCAGGGCCTGCTGCTGACCGAGACGGCGGGGGTCTGGGAAACCGGCGTCGAGGCGGCTCTGCCCTCGAACGCATCCGCGGCAAGCGGGGGCGTCTACCTGATCTCTGTCTCGTGCGCTTCGGCCGGGAACTGCAGCGCCGTCGGTAGGTACGACGACCACGGTGGAGACGGGGACGGTTTGCTGCTGACCGAGCAGGCAGGGACCTGGAAACCGGGTATCGAGGCGGTTCCGCCCGCGAATGCCGCGCCATACGGGGTCAGCCTGAACGCCGTTTCGTGCGCCTCGGCCGGGAACTGCGCCGTGGTCGGGGATTACACCGATGACTCGCTCGACGAGCTCCCACTCGTGCTGAGCGAGACCGCCGGCGTCTGGTCGAACGGTGCCAAATCACCCCTACCTGCCAACGCAGCGTCGCCTGAGCCGGAGGCCGCGCTCTACTCGGTCTCATGCGCGGCGCCCGGGAGCTGCAGCGCCGTGGGCGACTACTCCGACAAGTCCGAGAGCCAGCCGGCCCTGCTCTTGACCGAAACGGCAGGCAGCTGGAAGGCCGCGGTCGCTCCTCTGCCCTCGAAAGCGAATTCGCCCGCTTCACACTCGGCGCAACTCGTCTCCGTCTCGTGCCTGGCGGCCCAGTACTGCACCGGAGTGGGCAGCTTCCTCGCCGGCAAGCGGACGGTGGACGGCCTGATGCTCGACGGCACGCCGACACCGCCGTGCGTGGTTCCCAGGCTGAAGGGAAGGCCCCTGGTCGCAGCCGAGCAGTCGATCAAGTCCCATGGGTGCTCGGTCGGGAAGATCAAGCGCGTACGGTCCCGGACGATCAGGAGAGGGCACGTGATCTCGCAGCGTCCCGGACCCGGAAGACACCTCAGACGCGGCGCCAAAGTCAGCCTGGTCGTCAGTACGGGGCGGTAAGGCCCTCCTAGCTCTCCCGGTTCCGGTCCCAGACGATCCTGAGCCCTGCAAGGGTGAGGAACGGCTCGACGTGGCCGATCGTGCGCGAGTGCGGGGCGATCAGGTCGACGAGGCCGCCCGTCCCGATCACCGGCGCCTCCACGCCGAGCTCGCCCCGGATCGCGTCGACGATGCCGTCCACCTGGCCGGCGAAGCCGTAGACGAGCCCCGACTGCAGCGCGCCGGCGGTCGTCTTGCCGATCACCTGCGGCGGCTCGACGTAGTCGACCTTGACGAGCCGCGCCGCCCGCGCGAACAGCGCCTCCATCGAGACCTCGATCCCGGGCGCGAGGACGCCGCCGACGTAGGCCCCTGCCGGCGACACGACGTCGAAGTTCGTGGAGGTGCCGAAGTCCGCCACGATCGCCGGCGCGCCGAAGAGCTCCTTCGCCGCCACCGCGTTGACGATGCGGTCCGGGCCGACGTCGCGCGGCGCATCGTGCTCGATCGGGATCCCGGTGCGCACGCCGGGGCCGATCACGAGCAGCTCCGCCTTCGCCCAGCGCTCGGCGACGTGCTCGTACTCCGGTACCAGGCGCGGCACGGTCGAGGAGAGGCAGATCCCGTCGACCGAGCCGAGGTCGAGGAAGTCCGCGAGCAGTGCGCCCAGCTCGTCCCCGGTGCGGTGCGCCTCGGTGGCGATCCGCCAGCGCTCGCCGAGCTCGGCCCCTTCGTAGAGACCGAAGACGGTCTGGGTGTTGCCGACGTCGACCGCGAGCAGCATCGCGGCCGGGAAGTTACTCGTCCTCGAGCCGGAACGGCTCGCCGATGCGCTCGGCGAGCGCCTCGGCCGTGAGCTGCGGCTCGTCGCCCTCGCCGCGCAGCTCCTCGACGGTGACGTCGCCCGAGGTAAAGACTTTCGCCCGCGGAATGATCCGCGTCGGCCGGTTCTTGTCCCAGACCCAGACGTCCTCGAGATCGAGCTGGAAGAACGGGAGGCCTCCGGCCACGGTCGGCGCCGCCTGCTGCACGTCGAGCTTGTTGCAGAGGTACGTCGCGTCCTGCGTCAGCACGCAAAAGCGGAAGAGCGCGAAGACGGCCTGGTACTCCCTCTTCAGCGCCAGCTCGAGCTCTGCCTCGTACTCGTCGAGATCGTCGAGGTGCGACATGCCGCGGTCAGTGTAGCCCGCTGAGCAGGGATTCCACGTCCCCGCGACCAGGCACTTCGAGGCCTGGAGCGAGATCCGCCAGCGGCTCGAGGACGAAGCGGCGCTCGTGGAGGCGCGGGTGTGGGACGGTCAGTCCAGGCTCGTCGATCAGCTCGTCGCCGTAGAGGAGCAGGTCGAGATCGAGCGTCCGCGGGCCGTGCTCGCCGGGGCTGCGGACGCGGCCGAAACGCTGCTCGACGGCGAGCAGGCGGTCGAGCAGCTCGCGCGCGGCGAGCGTCGTCTCGAGGGCCGCGACGCCATTCAGGTATGGCGGCTGCTCGCCCACTCCGACCGGCTCCGTCTCGCGCAGGATCGAGACGGCGACGACCTCGATTCCGCCCTCGCCGGCGAGCGCGTCGACGGCCGCGCCCAGCGTCCCCTCGCGATCGCCGAGGTTGGCGCCCAGGCCGACGTAGGCGCGCGTCACGGTCTCGTGACGGTGGCTGCCACCGTGCCGTCGAGCCCTGCCGGCCGGACTTCCGGCTTCCGGACCCGCACGCGCACGCGCTCCGGCGAATAGCGCCGCTCGAGCTCGTCCGCAACCGCCGAGGCGAGCGCCTCGAGCAGGGCGTACTGCCGCGCGTCCGAGATCTCCTGGACGACGCGCGCAACCTCGACGTAGTCGACGGCGTCCTCGAGCCGGTCGCTCGTCCCGCGCTGCCCCACGTCGAGCTCGACGTCGAAGATGAAGTCCTGGCCGCGCTCGCGCTCCTCCTCGTGCACGCCGTGGCGGCCGAAGACGCGCAGGTCGCTGATCTCGACCGTGATCACGCGACGGCCGCCGCAACGGTCAGAGCGTCGACGTGCGGCTTCACGTCGTGGACGCGCAGGATCGTCGCGCCGCGCTCGAAGGCCACGACGGCGGCCGCGACGCTCGCCCCGAGCAGGTCGTCCGACCCGGTCAGCGTGCGCAGAGAGCTCTTGCGCGAGAAGCCGACGAGCACCGGCCTCCCGAGCGCGAGCAGCACGCCGAGCCGGCGCACGAGCTCGAGGTTGTGCGCAACCGTCTTGCCGAAGCCGATGCCCGGGTCGAGGCAGATCCGCTCCTCGGGGATGCCCTGCGCGACCGCGAACGCGAGCCGCTCCTCGAGGAACGCGGCGACCTCGGCCGCGACGTCGTGGTAGCGCGGCTCCGCCTGCATCGTCCGCGGCTCGCCCTGCATGTGCATGAGGCAGAGGTATGCGCCGGCGTCGGCCACGACTCCCGCCAGCTCGGGATCGCCGCGCAGCGCCGTGACGTCGTTGACGAGGATCGCGCCCCGCTCGAGGGCAGCTCGCGCGACGGCCGCCTTCGAGGTGTCGATCGAGACCGGGAGCTCGCCGCCGAGGGGCTCGAGAACCGGCACGACGCGCCGCAGCTCCTCCTCCGCCGAGACGCCGTCCGAGCCGGGACGCGTCGATTCGCCGCCGATGTCGACGATCGCGGCTCCCTCCGCCGTCATCCGCTTCGCCGCCTCGATTGCGACCGCCGGGTCGAGATGGACGCCGCCGTCGGAGAACGAGTCGGGCGTGACGTTGACGACGCCCATCACCGACGGCCGGGGGAAGCGCTCCTCGAGCGAGATCACGCCGGAAACCTAAAGCAGCCGTCGCCCACTGCCGACATAGCGCCTTGCGATGATCGACAACCGCCTGCTCACGTACTGGGAGCGCGAGAGCGCCGCACGGGCCCGGCTGCGCAACTCGCTGCCGCCGTCCTGGCGGGACGACCCGCGCCCCAACATGGACGTCGTGCGCGAGCTGTACGTCGAGGCGATGTTGCGCCTGAAGCAGGAGTCGGCGGCGCGGCCGGTCGCGATCGGCGACGACGACCGCTAGACCGGCGTCGTACCCTCACACAGGGCTTACCTGGTACCGGTACCTTGCAGCGGCTCGTGCGGCGGTTTGTCTGGATCCTGGTGGCGGCAGCGATGCTGCTCGTCTTCGGCGCCTTCGGCGCGGTCGAGGCGCGGGCCGCCGCGCTGAAGGCCCGGTCGCAGCACACCCCCGACCAGCGGCTCAACGTCGTCGTGATCCTCAGCGACGACGAGCGCTCCGACGGAACGGCCGTGATGCCGAACGTCCAGAGCCTGCTCGCCGACCACGGCGTGACGTTCACCGACATGCACGTGACGACGTCGATGTGCGGGCCGTCGCGGGCGAGCATCCTCACCGGCCAGTACTCCCACCACACGGGCGTCACCGACAACTTCGGGCCGCACAGCTACCCCGCCTTCCACGCCGGCGAGGAGTCGGACGACCTCCCCGTCTGGATGCACAACGCCGGCTACGAGACCGCCCTCGTCGGCAAGTACGTCAATGCCTACACGGATCCGTCGGTGCACCACGCGATCCCGCCGGGCTGGGACGACTGGCAGGTCATGGACAGCGTCCCGATGGAGGCCTACTACAACTACGCGATCAACGACAACGGCGTGCTCGAGCATTACGGGAAGAAGCCGTCGGCCTACTCGACCAGCGTCCTGACCCACAAGGCCGTCCAGTTCATCCAGGGGGCGCGCCACCCGTTCTTCCTCTACTTCGCACCGGTCGCGCCGCACCTGCCGGCGACTCCGGCCAAGCGCGACCAGGGAAAGCTCGCGAACACCGCGCCGATCCACGACCCTGCCTTCAACCAGCGCAACATCAGCAAGGAGCCGTGGCGCTTCTGGCACCAGGCCCTGCTCAGTGCGGCCGCGCAGCTCTACATCAACCACATCCGGATCAAGCAGGAGGAGTCGCTGCTCTCCCTCGACCGCGGGGTCCGCAGCGTCGTGCAGGCGCTCAAGGCTCGCCACGAGCTGAACCGCACGGTGATCCTCTACACGAGCGACAACGGCTTCCTCTGGGGCGAGCACCGGCTCGGCGGCAAGATCTGGCCGTTCGAGGAGTCGACGCACGTTCCGCTGATCGTGCGCACGCCGTGGACGACGACCCCGCGGCGCAACAACCAGCCGGTGCTCAACATCGACCTCGCCCCCACCATCGCCGAGCTGGCCGGGATCAAGCCGGAGCTGCCGCAGGACGGGCGCAGCTTCGTCCCGTTCCTCCGCGGCGAGCGCGTGTCGTGGCGCCACTCCTTTCTCGAGGAGTATCTGGGCAAGGACATGCTCAGCCAGGGCGGCCCGCCGCCGTACGTCGGCGTGCAGACGAGGCGCAACCTCTACGTCGAGTACACGAACGGCTGGCGCGAGCTCTACAACCTGAAGACGGATCCCTGGGAGCTGAACAACCTCGCCGGCGACCCGAAAACGGACCCGCTGCAGGACTCGCTGAGCCGGCAGTTGCACAAGCTGTACGACGCGCCGCCGACGCCGGTCTCGCACAAATAACATCACGTCATGCGTGAGCTGCGCCCGGGCGTCTGGCACTGGCAATCGCCGCATCCCGACTGGAGCGAGGAGGAGTGGTGGCCAGAGCTCGTCTCGTCGTACGCGATCGAGCTCGGCGACGAGTTTGTGCTCTTCGACCCGCTCGCGGTTCCCGCCGAGTTGCGGGAGCGCGCGACCGCCGTCGTCCTGACCGCGCCGTACCACGAGCGCGACGCCCGCGGGCTCGGCCTGCCGGTGCACACGCCGCCCGCCGACACCTGGCAGGACTGGGTCGAGAAGTTCGGCGTCGATCCCGAGAAGGTGCGGGGCATGGAGAGCGAGGATCTCGCCTGGCTGCGCGCGGGCGAAGGCGAGGGCAACTTCCACGGCCCAGGAGCGTGGCCGTTCGGCCTGACCGCCTACGCCGGGCGCGAGGACAACGACATCGTCCTCTGGCTGCCGTCGATCAACGCAATCGTCAGCGGTGACTCGCTCTCGGACTTCGGCGATGGGCTGGGGATCCAGCTCGGCGGCCGCACGCACGTGACGCGCGACGACGTCGCCGCGGGGCTCCGTCCGCTGCTCGAGCTCCCCGTCGAGCTCGTGCTCCCGGCTCACGGCGAGCCGATGGATCGAGCCGCGCTCGAGCGCGCGCTGTCCTGACGATCCGCTCCGTCAGGCCTGAGAGTCGGGATCGGCTGCGTTCTCTGTGCACCGTGGGCAGCGATCCGACCCGTCGCCGACCGTCGACCAGCCCGCCGGCACGCCTTGCCTCACGTCGTACTCAACGGTCTGCGCGCCGCA
Source organism: uncultured Actinomycetes bacterium (assembly GCA_963796555.1). GTDB lineage: Bacteria > Actinomycetota > Thermoleophilia > Gaiellales > Gaiellaceae > Palsa-739. The sequence continues at coordinate 130,809 of CAWCLZ010000010.1, forward strand.
CGAGCAGCTGAACAGAGCGACGCTGCACGGGAACGGAGCGGGAATGACGATGTATTCGGCCGTGTCGCCGCGATCCTCCCGTCCGAGACCGGCTCTGTCAACGGCGCTGCGCTTGACGTGCGGCGTAGTGCTAGCGATACTAGTGCTATGACAGTCTTGGCCACACGCCTTCTGTTCTCGCTCGATCCGCTGATGAAGGAGGCGAAGCGGCGGGCGCGGCAACGGCGCACGCTGATCGCGCTCGCCATCCTCGTGGCCGGGCTCGCCGTAGGCCTCACCTTCGTGTTCCCTTCGCCCGGCGGTCGCTCACCCAACGGTGGAGGGTTGACCAGCGGGAACTACTCCAACGGCCAGAACGGCGGGAGTGGGCCGCTCGCCGTCACGACCGGCATGACGGCAAAGGCAGTGCTCGCCGCGGCCGGGCGGCCACTACGCATCGTCAGGAGCAACCCACGAAACCCGGACTGTTGGGCCTATCCGCGCGGAGAGACCAAGGGAAAGAGCGATTGGTGGTCCAGCTACGGCGAACACGTAGCTGTCTGCTTCAAGCACGGCCGAGTCGACTACGTCGGCCCGTAGCCCCTCGCGATTGTTCGGGCCTCAAGGGGACAGACCGCTCGCCTGGGCCAGTGTTTCGGAATGACTCCCGAAGGATGTGACAGAGCAGACGGCGGCGACGTATAAAGAGGTTGATGGCGCTACCGGCAAGCTCCGAAGTTCAGGCTGGGGGCCTCGTGACGGAAACCCGGCGGGCCTGGCCAAGACGTGTACTCGGTGTCTTGATCGTTGCTCTGGTAGCCGGTGGAGCGATTGCGGCCTACATGCTGCGCTCAGCGAAGACGCCAGGCCCACCCAAGCAACCGGTCGCGAGCAGCCACGCCCAGACGCCGAGCGGACTGCACCGGTACGCCTCGCCACTCGGCTGGTCGATCCGATTCCCAGGAGGAATCCACTTCGAACACGCCGCCGCAAGCGGGATCAGCTTCGCAGTCAACGAAGCCACGTTCGCGAGCTTCCGCTCCCGCCACGGAGTGCAGCGCCGCGTCACGCCGAACTCGGAGACCATCCGCGAATTGCCCCCGCGTAGCGCGGCTGGCAGCTTCCCCGCAAACGGGATCGCAGTCCGCGTTCTCTGGCTACAGACACTCAGCCGCACACCACCGGGAACAACCCGCCTTCCGCTGCGGCTGTCGAGCTTCCGAGTTGGGGGCTTACTCCGCGACTGGTACCCCGGCACGCACCCGCGCCCACTCCAGCACGTCCTCCTGTCGAAAGGGCACAGCTACTACGTCCAGGTCTGGATCGGGCCGAAGGCTTCGGCACACCAACGCGCCCTGCTCGCCCGGATGATCGCCTCGATCTCCGTTCGGCGGCCGCGAAGCCGATCCTGAGCAGAGGCCGCTCGGGTGGGCCAGCGTCCTCTCGCCTGAGGATGGCGAACCCGGCGCCGGCTAGCTGTTCGCCGGATCCGGGCCCTGCATCGCAGAGCCGGGCAGCGGGAACGGCCGCGGGCGCGGGCGCTCGCGTTTGGGCTCCGCCTTCGGCTCCGGCTCCGGCTCGGCGGGCGCCTCGTCCGGGAAGACTGCGGCCTCGTCCTCGCCGGCGAGCAGGCGCTCGAACTGATCCCTGTCGATCGTCTCACGCTCGATCAGGATCGTCGAGATCTTGTGCAGCTCGTCCATGTGCTCGCGCAGCACCGCCAGCGCGAGCTCGTGCGATTCCTCGATCACACGCCGGATCTCGTCGTCGATCTCGCGCGCGATCTCCTCGGAGTAGTCGGCCTCGGCGCCGTAGTCGCGGCCGAGGAACGGCTGGTCGTGACCGCGGCCGAGCACGCGCGGGCCGAGCTTCTCACTCATGCCGAAGCGCATGATCATCTGCTTCGACATCGACGTGATCTTCTCGAGGTCGTTCGCCGCGCCGGTCGTGACCTCGTGGAAGACGATCTCCTCCGCGGCGCGGCCGCCGAGCGTCATCGCCATCTGGTGCATGAGCGCACTGCGCGTCGTGAGGTACCGGTCCTCGGTCGGCAGCGAGATCGTGAGGCCGAGCGCCTGGCCGCGGGAGACGATCGTGATCTTGTGCACCGGATCCGTGTGCTCGAGGTAGTGGCCGACGAGCGCGTGGCCCATCTCGTGGTAGGCCGTGATCTTGCGCTCGTGCTCCGACAGGAGCCTCGCCTTCTTCTCCGGGCCGGCCACGACGCGCATGATCCCCTCCTCCAGCTCTTCCTGCTCGATGATCTTCTTGCCGCGGCGCGCTGCGAGCAGCGCCGCCTCGTTGACGAGGTTCGAGAGGTCGGCGCCCGTGAAGCCGGGCGTCCCCGCCGCGAGCGTGCTCAGGTCGATCTCCGGCGCGAGCGGCTTGCCCTTCGTGTGCACCTCGAGGATGCGCTGGCGGCCGACGCGGTCGGGCCGGTCGACGACGATCTGACGGTCGAAGCGACCCGGGCGCAGCAGCGCCGGGTCGAGGATGTCGGGCCGGTTCGTGGCGGCGATCAGGATGATGTTGTCCTTCATCTCGAAGCCGTCCATCTCGACGAGCAGCTGGTTCAGCGTCTGCTCGCGCTCGTCGTGGCCGCCGCCGAGGCCGGCGCCGCGATGACGGCCGACCGCGTCGATCTCGTCCATGAAGATGATGCAGGGGTTCGCCTGCTTCGCCTGCTCGAACAGGTCGCGCACGCGCGAGGCGCCAACGCCGACGAACATCTCGACGAAGTCGGAGCCCGAGATCGAGAAGAAGGGCACGCCGGCCTCGCCCGCGACCGCGCGTGCGAGCAGCGTCTTACCGGTGCCGGGAGGCCCGTAGAGGAGCACGCCCTTGGGGATGCGCGCGCCGAGCGCCTGGAACTTCTTCGGGTTCTCCAGGAACTCCTTGATCTCCTGGAGTTCCTCGACCGCCTCGTCCACGCCGGCCACGTCCTTGAAGCCGATCTTCGGCGCGTCGGGCGTCATCCGCTTCGCGCGCGACTTGCCGAAGCTCATCACCTTCGAGCCGCCGCCCTGCATCTGGTTCATGAGGAAGATCCAGAAGCCGAGCAGGAGCACGAACGGCAGGATGCTGCTGAGGATCGACCACCACGGCGACGAGCCGATGCCCTTCGAGGTGTACAGGTCGGCTGGTGCCTTGCCGCTCGAGACCGCGTTCGCAAGCAGTTGCTGGAACGAATGCTGGTCCTGATCGGATGCGTAGTTGACCGTGACCTTCTGGCCCTTGACCTCGGCGTCGATCTCCTGCTTCGACGGCACGAAGGTGACGTTGGAGAGCTGCCCGGGCGTCGCCTTCGCCGTCTGGTAGAGCTGGGAGAAGGTCTCGGCCTGCGACGGCTTGCCGTGGCTGCCCAGCGTCTGCAGCGCGAGCCAGACGAGGGCCGCGATGATGACGAGCGGGAATAGCGCGCTACGGAAGAAACGATTCACGTGATCTCCCGCCTGAGGGTACCAGCGGTATCCCGGTGCAACGAAGCGGCGGCCCGCCGACTACGCGCCGTCCAGCACCAGCGACTCGTCGAGCACGCCGACGTACGGGAGGTTCCGGTACCGCTCGGCGAAGTCGAGCCCGTACCCGATCACGAAGCGATTCGGGATCTCGAAGCCCGTGTAGCGCACCGGCACGTCGATCTCGCGGCGCTCCGGTTTCGTCAGCAGCGCGCAGACCTCGAGCGTTGCCGGCCCCCGCGCCTCGAGGTTCCGGACGAGATACGAGAGCGTCAGGCCCGAGTCGATGATGTCCTCGACCACGAGCACGTGGCGGCCCTCGATGTTGATGTCGAGGTCCTTGAGGATCCGCACGACGCCAGAGGAGTCGGTCGACGCGCCGTAACTCGAGATGGCCATGAAGTCGATCTCGCACGGCACGGTCAGGTGGCGCATCAGATCGGCGAGGAAGAAGACCGCGCCCTTGAGGACGCCGACGAGGAGCAAGTCGCGACCCTCGTAGTCGGCCGAGATCTCGGTGCCGAGCTCCGCGATGCGGCGCTGCAGCTCCTCCTCGTCGATCAGGACCTCCGTCACCGCCCGTTCGAGCTCAGTTGCGGACAGCTTCGACCTCCGGATGCTCGACGATGCCGGGCACGGCCACGACCTCGTCGCCGCGCACGACGAGCGGCCACGCTTCGCGCTCCGAGCGCGGCACCTTCGCATCGACGAACACGTCCTGAATCTTGCGCCTCCTACCCGCCAACCGGTCGCCCGGCCTCCAGCCACGCACTCTAAGCCCTTCGAGCTCCGAGCGGATGGTCCAGTCGCCCCAATGGATCTCGCCGGTCAGGTCGATCGGGCCGCGCTCGAGCCAGAGGCGCTCGTGCTCGCGCACCGCCTGGAGGCCGCCGCCGAGGTCGACGCGCTTCGAGCCGACGGGTGCCGCGAGCAGCTCGGCGAGCGCCGGCGAGAGCGTCGCTCGGGTGTCGAGCGCGCGCAGGAGGTTCTCGTCGGCGGCGGGATGGAGTTGGCGCAGCAACGGCAGGATCTCGTCGCGGATCAGCCCCCGCTTGGTGTCGGCGTTCGAGGCGTCGACGCGGAACGCGAGCCCGGCCGCGCCGCAGTACGCCTCCGTTTCGTCCCGCCAGAGCGGCAGGAGCGGGTGGACGATGCCGTCCTCGTTTCGCGGCTCGATCCCGGTCGCCGCGCCGCGCGAGACGAGCCGGTAGAGGATCGTCTCGACCTGGTCCGAGGCCGTGTGACCGGTCGCGCGCAGCCGGTCTCGGGCGACCGAGCGGCGCTGGTCGCGGAGCTGCGCCTCGGTGAGCCCGCGGCCGTCCAGCTCGACGACCTCGGCGCCGAGCACCTCGGCGCAGAAGCGGGCGTCCTCCTCGGACTCGGCTCCGCGCAGCCGGTGGTTCACGTGCAGCGCCGAGACGCGGTAGCCGAGCGAGCCGAGCAGGTGCCAGAGGCAGGTCGAGTCGGCGCCGCCCGAGACGAGGCAGGTGATCTCGCCGCCCGCCGAAATCAGCTCATGCTCGCGGACGAAGCGCTCGACCCGGTCGTGCAACTCCTCCATCCGGCGATTGTGGCCTAGAGGACGAGCGAGCGGTAGGTCAGCTCGCGCGTCATGCCGATCGAGTCGTAGAGGCGCAGCGCCGGGTCGTTCTCGGGCCGGACGAAGAGGCAGACGGCCGGCGCCTGCGCGAGCAGCAGCCGGCAGAGATCGCACAGCGCGCGGCGGGCATAGCCCTGCCGCCGCGCCTGCGGATCGACCCAGACCTGCTGGAGCTGCACGGCGGAAGGCGTCCAGGCCGACGCCTCGGCCTTGAAGCGGATCACGCCGTCCTCGAGCCAGAGCCACGAGCGTCCTTCCTCGATCTGCTGCCGCGTCCGCCAGCGGAAACCGTCGGCGTCGCGCTTGAGCGGGTCGACGCCGATCTCCTCGAAGTGGGCCTCGGCGCAGGCAGGGACGAGCCTCTCGAGGTCGGCGAGGCGCGCGGCGCGGAGGCCCGTCTCCCCGGGCTCAGGCGCCTCGCGCAGCGCGTAGACCGGCTGGCCGGGGCGATCGTCGCGCGGCCGCGGCATCCGGCGGCGGGCGGCGTCCCACAACTCACCGACTGCACCCTCCTCGCCGATCACCATCCGGGCGCCGCTCCGACCCGCCGCCTCGGCGAAGGCCGCGCAGCCGCTGCCCGAGGGGACGATGTTGGCGCCGACGTGGCACAGCGCTGCGAGCCGCCCGTCGGCGCCGGCGACAGCCGAGAAGCGCCCGAGCCCGCGGCGCGCGATGTCCTCAAGGAAGACACGCTCGACCGGCTCCTCCGCACAGAAGGCGAGCACCTCGTCGAGCGTAGGGGCGACGGTTTCCGGCACGGCCGGATTGTTCCACCCCGTTAGAGTCGGCTCATGCCCATCCATCTCAGAGCCGAGCCCGGCGACTACGCCGACGCGGTCCTCCTCCCCGGCGATCCACTGCGCGCGAAGTACATCGCCGAGACGTACTTCGACGACGTGACCCGGGTGAACGAGGAGCGCGGCTTGCTCGGCTACACGGGCACCTGGGAGGGCAAGCGCGTCTCCGTGCAGGGAACCGGGATGGGCTGCCCCGGCGCGACGATCGTGTTCGAGGAGCTGATCCAGCTCGGCTGCAAGAAGCTGATGCGCGTCGGGACCTGCGGCGGGCTGCAGCCGCACCATGCGCTCGGCGATCTGATCGTGGCCCTCACCGCCGTCCCCGCCGACTCGACCGCGATGCACCTCGTGGGGGACGAGCCGCACTGCCCGACCGCGTCCTGGGATCTGATCCACGGCGCCGTGCACGCGGCGAAGGAGCTGGGGCAGCCGATGCACGTCGGCCCGATCGTCTCGAGCGACGTGTTCTACAACCCGGCCGAGGGCCAGTACGAGCGCTGGTCGAGCCGGGGCGTCCTCGGCGTCGAGATGGAGGCCGCAGCGCTCTTCACGGTCACGGCGATCGGCGGCATCGGGACGGTGCCCGGCGTCCACGGCGGCTGCCTCCTCACTGTGTCGGACATCATCGTCGAGGGCGTGTTCACGAGGATCACCGACGAGGAGCTGCAGGCCGCGGTCGACCGGATGACGCGCGTCGCGCTCACGACCGTCACCGCCGATTAGCGCCGCGGTCGAGATCCTCTTCCTCGTCAACCCGGCGTCCGCCGACGGCTCGACCGGGAAGCGCTGGCCCCAGCTCCGGCAGCGGGCCGCCGACCTCGGCCTGCGGGGTGAGGAAGTGCTCTCGGAGTTTCCGGGCCACCTCGCAGAGGAGGCGGGCGAGGCGCAGGGCTCGCTCCTCGTCGTGATCGGCGGCGACGGCACCGTCAACGAGGTCGTCAACGGCATCGCGGGGACGGACGCGGAGATCGCCGTGCTCCCGTGCGGCACGGGCCAGGACTTCGGCCGCACTCACGGCATCCCGGACCGCTTCGACGAAGCCGTGCGGGTCGCGCTCAGCGGTGCGACGCGAACGATCGACCTCGGTCGCGTCGAGCTCGAGGACGGCACGAGCCGCTTCTTCGCCAACGTCGGCTCGGCGGGGATGAGCGGCTCGGTCGCGCGCCGCGCGAACTCGATGACGAAGAGGTTCGGCGGCCGCACGACGTTCTTCTACGCGCTCACGAGCGAGTTCCTCGCCTGGCAGAACACGAACGTGGTCGTCGAGCTCGACGACGGCGTGCGGCGGGAAGGCCCGATGCACGACGTGATCGTCGCGAACGGCCGCTTCCACGGCGGCGGGATGCAGCTCGCGCCGGACGCCGCGCAGGACGACGGCCTCTTTGACGTCGTGACGATCGGCGACATCTCGAAGGCCGACTTCCTCACGACCGCTCCGAAGCTCTACAGCGGCCGGTACCTCTCGCACCCGAAGGTGGAGCTGCTGCGGTCCTCGTCGGTCGCGATCAGCGCGGACGAGCCGCTGCCGCTGGAGGTGGACGGCGAGCCGATCGGCGCGACGCCCGCGCGGTTCGAGGTCGTCCCGGCGGCGCTGCGGCTGCGGGTGCCTGCTGCGTAGCCTCGTGGGAGTGGCGGTGACGGCCGCCGCGGCGTTCACCATGCTGGCCGTCCTCGTCGGCTCCGGCGCGGCCACGCACCTCGACCAGTGGGCGGTCGAGCATGCGATGCCGCTCGCGGGCGTGCCGTCCACGGCGCCGACGTCGCTCGAGTCGGTCGTCCCGCTGCTTCACGCGCCCTTCCACCCGCTCGGCGTCGGCGTGGCCGAGATCGTGATGCTGCCGGGGCAGGTCGTCTTCTCGCTCCTGCTCGTCCTCGCCGCCGCGTGGCGGCTCTGGACCCGCGGCCGGGTCGAGGCGGCCGTGTGCTGGACGGCGGCGTGGTTCGGCTCCGTTGCGGTGGAGCTCGTGTTCCGGCAAACGCTCACACGCCAGCCGCTCCACCGGGACGGCGTGCACCTCGTCGGGTTCGACTCGTCGTGGCCGAGCGGTCACGCGTTGCGCTGCGCGATCGTCGCGTGCGCGCTCGCGGCCGCGTGGCCGCGGCTCCGAATCCCGCTTGCGATCTGGCTCGCGACTGTCGTCGTGCTGCTCGAGCTCGGAGGCTTCCACACGCCGACCGACGTGGTCGGCGGACTGCTCCTCGCGACGGCTGCCGCTGCGGGGGCCGTCGCGGTCGAGAGGTCAGGCCTTCTTCGCCGTCGAGGCCGGCTTCGGACGGGCCCGTGACGCCGGCTTGCGCGCGGGCTTCGGCTTCGCCATCGCGTTGACGCGCTTCTCGAGCGCCGTCATCCGTTTCTCGAGCTCCTCGACACCGCGCGTGCGGCGCTGCAGCTCGTCGACCTTGTCGGCAAGACTCTTGAGCGCCTGGAGGGCGCGGTCGGCACCGGGAGCTTCTGAGAGCCGCTGGATGGCTCCCTCGCTCAGGTCGGTCAGGCGAGCCACGAGATCCTTGTTGCCGTCAGCCATCGCTCCTCCTCGCTCGGTCGGCCCCGACGATACCGAGCGCGGCCTCAGCGCGGGAGTCCTGTCCGAGGTGGCTGACATAGATTCCGCTTGTGAGCATTGCGGTCGTGCCGGTAGGCGCCGATCGGCTGGACGAGCTTGTGGAGTTCTGGAAGCTTCTCCATCGCCATCAGGCTTCGGTGTGCCCGGAGGTCGCGGGGTTGACTGTTCTCTCCGAGACCGCGAGCGCCGAGCTCGTGGGCGAGATGTATCGCGAGTGGCTCTCAGGCCCGGAGTCGTTCGCGTTCGTCGCAGAAGATGACGGGAGACCGGTCGGGTATGTGATCGGCTTCTACGAAGAGCCGCACTTCATGTGGGAGACCGGACGCGTCGGCCACGTCGACAGCTTCTATGTGGCGCCCGAGACGCGCGGTCAAGGCGTCGGCCGTCGGCTCATGGAGGCTGCATACGCAGCGATGCGGGAAGCGGGCGCCTCGACCGTCGCGCTGGAGATGGTGGCCGACAACGAGGTTGCGCGGAGGTTCTACGAGCAAGAGGGCTTCACGACGACCTTCGTCCAGATGCATCGTTCCCTCTAACGCAGCACCGGCAGACGGGCGACCTGCAGATCGAGATACTGAACGTCGTGGACGGCTTCTCCTTCTCGACGCCGGTGCGCGTGCGCTTCGCCGATACCGACGCGCAGGGCGTCGCGCACAACTCGGCCTACGTCGTCTGGTTCGAGGTCGCGCGCGTCGAGTACCTGCGCGCGTTCGCCGGCGGCTACCAGGCCCTCCGCGACCAGGGGATCGAGGCGCTCGTCCTCGAGTCGCTCTGCCGCTACAGGATCCCGGCGCGGTTCGACGACGAGCTCGTCGTCCACACGCGCTGCGTCGGCCCGCGCGGCGCCCGCTTCCGCTACGAGTACGCGATCGTGCGGGGGGAAGAGCTTCTCGCCGACGGCTACACCGAGCACGCCTGCGTGGACGCGACGACGTTTCGGCCGACGCGCGTTCCCGAGTGGCTCGCGGAAGCGATCAGCGCGGCGGAGGCCACTCGGGCGAGCTGACCACGCCCGGCAGAGCCTTTTCGAACAGCCGGGCAAGCTGTCGCTGCTCGCGTTCATCCAGCCGGCCCAGGTACAGCTCGCGCACCGTTGCGTGGTGGACGCGCTGAGCCCGGCGCAGCGCGTCGAGCCCCTTCTTCGTCAGCGCCGCGAACGCGGCCCGGCGATCGTCCGGGTCCGGCTCTCGCCGAACGAGGCCACGCTCCTCGAGCCGCATCACAGCCCGGGTGATGCCGCTCGGGGTGAGCAGGCGCCGCGCGCCGAGCGCGCTCATCCGGAGTCGTTTGTCCGGCTGGCCGACGAGCGTGATCAGGACGCCGTAGTCGTCGAGCGGGATCTCGCCCGCCTCGCTGAGCCGCTCGTCGATCTCGCGCATCACCGACTCGCGCAGCCGGATCAGCCCGCGCCACGCGGCGAACTCCGCCTCTGTGAACGGATCGGGTTCGAGGATGTTGTTTGACTCGCTCAAGTATTTCAGTTAAATTAGTTGCGCCGCGCAACTATATCGAAGGAGGAGCAGCGATGCCCACCACACTCCGCCCGAAGTTCCTCGCTCGCAACGATGGCCTCCGACTGCAGTCCGGCCCCGGGCGCGACCTCGTCTTCAAGGTCACCGGCGACGACACGGACGGCGCATTCGACTACTTCGTCGTGGAGGTGGCGCCGCATGGTGGCCCGCCGCTGCACGTCCACCACGAGCAGGAGGAGTCGCTGCACGTCGTCTCGGGCCGCTTCAAGGTCAGCGTCGGCGACGAGGAGCAGATCCTCGAGCAGGGCGGCTTCGCCTTCATGCCGTCCGGACTGCCACACGCGTTCCTCAACCTCACGGACGAGCCCGCGGAGATCGTCGTCGTCTACACGCCCGGCGGCTGCGCCTCGTTCTACGCCGAACTCGGCCCGCTGACGCGAGACGGCACGCCGGATCCGGCCGAGGTCGCCGCCTGCTTCGAGCGTCACGGCATGACCCTGCTCGGGCCGCCGCTCAGCGCGGCGTGAAGATCTCGCGCGCGATCACGAGCCGCTGGATCTGCGACGTCCCCTCGTAGATCTGGAACAGCTTCGCGTCGCGCATCAGCTTCTCGACCGGGTACTCCTTGATGTAGCCGTAGCCGCCGAGCACCTGCACCGCATCCGTCGTGACCTTCATCGCGGTGTCCGCCGCGAAGCGCTTCGCGAACGAGGAATAGAGCGTCGACTCGCGGCCCAGGCCCTGGTCGAGCATCCACGCCGCCTGCCAGCACAGCAGGCGCGAAGCCTGGATCTCGGTCGCCATGTCGGCGACCATGAAGCCGACCGCCTGGTGCATCGCAATCGGCAGGTCGAAGGTCACGCGCTCCTTCGCATACTCGAGCGCGTGCTCGTACGCCGCCTGCGCGACGCCGACCGCGCCGATCGCGGTTCCCGGCCGCGTGAAGTCGAGCGTTGCCATCGCGATCTTGAAGCCGTCGCCCTCCTCGCCGAGCCGGTTCTCGACCGGCACACGAACGTCGGTGAGCGCGAAGGCGGAGGTGTCGGTGGCGCGCTGGCCCATCTTCTCGAGGTGCTTCTCGATCGCGACCCCGGGCGTGTCCATCGGGACGACGAAGGCCGACATGCCGCGGTGGCCCGCCTGCGGATCGGTCTTCGCGAAAACGACCGTCCAATCCGCGTAGCCGGCGTTCGTGATGAACGTCTTCGAGCCGTTGAGCACGTACTCGTCGCCCTCGCGCACGGCGGAGGTGCGCAGCGCGGCGACGTCGGAGCCCGCTCCCGGCTCCGAGAGCCCGAACGAGCAGAGGATCGGCGACTCGATCAGCGGCGGCAGCCAGCAGGCCTTCTGCTCCGGTGAGCCGAAGGCGATGACCGGGCCGGCGCCGAGGCCGTTGGCGGTGATCGAGGTGCCGATGCCCGAGCAGCCCCAGTAGAGCTCCTCGCCGACGAGCATCCCGTCGAAGGTCGAGAGCGCGAGGCCGCCGTACTCCTCCGGAACGTGGACGTTCATCAGGCCGAGCTCGTGGGCCTGCGCGATCAACTCCGTCGGGTGCCGCATGTCGGCGTCGCACTCCGCCTCGGCGGGCCGGATCTCCCGTTCGGCGAACGAGTGCGCGAGCGCGCGCAGCTCCCGTTGTTCCTCGGTCAGGGCGAAGGAAACGCCCGTCAAAGTGCTCTCGTCGATCGCCGCCATCACGCTCTCCACGTCTCGATTGAACCGTCAGTCAAACGATAACCCGGGAACGGGGATCGGGCTAGATCCGTACGATTGGTCTCGTGGCGACGACCGCGAAGAAGACGGGGCTCGACCCGAGCGACTTCCTCGCGCTCGACGCCCTCCTCTCCGACGAGGAGCGCGCGATTCGCGACACGGTGCGCCGGTTCGTCTCGGATCAGGTCAAGCCGTACGTCGGCGAGTGGTTCGAGCGGGGCGAGCTACCCCTGGAGCTGATCCCCGAGCTCGCGAAGCTCGGGCTGTTCGGCATGCACCTTGAGGGCTACGGCCTGCCGGAGGCGAGCTCGGTCATGTACGGCCTCGTCTGCCAGGAGCTCGAGGCGGGCGACGCCGGCATCCGCAGCCTCGTCTCGGTGCAGGGCTCGCTCTCGATGTACGCGATCTGGAAGTGGGGCTCCGAGGAGCAGAAGCAGCGCTGGCTCCCCGCGATGCACACCGGCGAGAAGATCGGCTGCTTCGGGCTGACCGAGCCGGATGCCGGCTCCGATCCCGGCTCGATGCGCACGACGGCGAAGCGCGACGGCTCGGACTGGATCCTCAACGGCGCGAAGATGTGGATCACGAACGGCTCGATCGCGGACGTCGCGGTCGTCTGGGCGCGCACCGAGGGCGGCGACATCAACGGCTTCCTCGTCGAGAAGGGCATGCCCGGATTCGAGGCGCCGCTCATGCACCACAAGCTGTCGCTGCGGGCGTCGGTGACGTCGGAGCTCGTGCTCCGCGACGTGCGCGTGCCCGAGGAGAACCGCTTCCCGGAGATCTCGACCCTGCGCGGCCCGCTCTCGTGCCTCAACGAGGCTCGGTTCGGGATCGTGTTCGGCGTGGTCGGCTCGGCGCGCACCTGCCTCGAGACCGCGCTGGACTACTCCAAGGAGCGGATCGTCTTCGACAAGCCGATCGCGGGCTACCAGCTCACGCAGCAGAAGCTCGCCGAGATGGCGCTCGAGGTGAACCGCGGCGCGCTCGTCGCGCTCCACCTCGGCCGCATGAAGGACGAGGGGACGCTGCGGCCGGAGCAGGTCTCGATGGGGAAGATGGGCAACGTCCGCGGGGCGCTCGAGGTGGCCCGCACGGCGCGCTCGATCCTCGGTGGCAACGGGATCACGCTCGAGTATCCGGTGATCCGGCACATGAACAACCTCGAGACCGTGCTCACGTACGAGGGCACGCACGAGGTGCACACGCTCTCGGTCGGCAAGGCGCTGACCGGCGAGAACGCGTTCCGCTAGGCGAAGCTCTCCCACCGGATGCGGCGCTGGTGGGCTCCCGCGAAGTGGCGGGAGGAGCATCCCGAGATCTCAGCGGGCCAGGGATCAGCGCTGAGCCACGAGCAGCAACTCAGGAACGGCGTCTCGAAGCGGCGAACGTTCCAGAGATGAGCGAGGGCTCGAGACCCGGCAAGTACGGGCGCTAGGCGGCCGTCAATCGCCTCATGGCGTCGGCACAACCGCGGACCACAAGTCGTGACGAGTTCGGCACGCTTACGACGAGGTACCTGGCACCTGGACGTGGGAGTGCCGGAAGTGTCGCGGTTGTGTGAAGCGGCCAGGCGTCCAGCGCCGGCCGTTACTCACCGTCCCAGTAGTCGACGGCGTCCGCGGTGCGGAAGACCTGGCCGGCGACGCCGACCTTGCCGCTGTCCGGATAGACCGCCGAGCCCTTGTGCAGGCTCGAGAAGATCGCGAGGCGGGCCGGGCTCTCGCTGCGGTTGTAGAGCGTGTGGGCGCCGGCCTCGCCCTCGGGAAAGCCGACGACGTCGCCCGGCCGCAGCTCCCGCTCCCCGTCCGGAGTCCGCAGCGACGGCGTCCCCACCACGACGACCAGCCACTCCTCGTTGCCGCGGTGGAAGTGGTACGGCCAGAGCTGCTCACCCGGCTCGAAGTCGTAGAGGGAGCCGCCGATCAGCTCGCCGCCGAGCGCCTCCCGGATCGAGGTTTCGCGCAGGCGAAAGCCGGGCTGCTCGAGAGACTGCTCGAGCTCGGCGTCGCGGAGGTTCACTGAACCTCCACCCGGCCACGGATGATCTCGAGGTCCGGGTTCGTGAAGCCCGCGATCATGCCGATCTTGTCGTCCTCGGGGTAGACCGCCACCTCCGGGTCGGAGACGGTCGAGAAGAACACGACCCGCACAGGCTCGCCCGTGTCGTTCCGAAAGCCGTGCGTCCCCGCCGGCCCGCGGACGAACCACGCGACGTCCCACGGGCCGAGCACGCGCTCGCCGTCGGGCGTGCGCAGCGTCGGCGTGCCGCTGACCACGATGCAGCACTCCTCCTCGCCGTACTGCCAGTGATACCGCGACGACGCGCCGGGCGCGAGCTCGTACAGCGTGCCGCCCCACAGCGTCGCCCCGAAGTCGTCGCCGAAACGGCGCGGCTCGTCGTCGAAGAGGTTCACAGCCCGGCCGCCTCGTTCGCCGGCAGCGGGCTCTGCGGCAGGCCCGCGCGCGGCTCGCCCTCGTTGTAGTCGGGCGGCGCGACGTCGTTCGGGCCGTCGGGATAGAAGACGCTCGCGAGCCGCTGGATGTCGAGCCGTCCAGGCCCGAGCTCGTACTGGCCGCCGCCGTACATCGCGATTCCGCGCTCCTCGCACGCCTCGATCGTGTCGAGCAGCCCGTGCGTGGTGCCGAAGCGCGACGGCTTGATGTTCAGCCAGCGCGGCGCCAGCGGCAGGCCGTCGAGGTCGCCGAGCGAGTGGATCGGCGCGTCGAAGCTGAGCCGATCCTCGGCGCCGGCGAGCGCCTCGCGCAGGCCATCCTCGAGCCATGGGTCCTCGATCACGACGTCCGGAAGCTCCTCGACGATCGCGCGATAGAGCTCGGGGTCGGGCGCGAGATCGACGACCGTACCGCTGTAGTACGCCTTCAAGTCGACGACGCGGACGCGGTCGAGCTCACGCAGGCGCTGCAGCAGCCCGCGGTCCCAGTCCTTCTCCGCGTCGAGCTTGAACTCGAGCCCGGGCGCGACCGCGAGCCAGCGGTCGGGCGCGGCGCGGGTGGAGACGACGAAACGGACGGGACGCTCCTCGCGACCGAGCGCCTCGCCGAAGCGGAGTCCGCCCTGGCGGAGCGCGAGGTCGAGCGCGGCGCTCTCGAACGCCCAGCGTCGGTAGCCGACGGTCAGCTCCTCGAAGCCGTCGAGCCGGTCGGAGAGGTCCGCGAGGCTCCACGTCCCCGCGAGCACGAGCCCGGCCGGCACACCGTCGTGCAGGTCCGACTCGTAGGTGACGTCCTCGCCCTCGCCGGTCTCGCCGGCTCCCGAGAGAAGCACGGTCGTCGTGACGCGCGTCCAGTCCGACGGCGTCACCGACTCGCGGCGCTGGAGCTCGTAGCCCTCGACCTGCAACTCGAGCCCCGCGACGGATTCCCAGAGCGACATACTCCGAGCATATGAGGCGCAGCCTCGTCGCCGTCGCCACCACCGTGACCGCTCTCGCGCTCGCCGCGCCGGCCGCCGCGGGCCTCCCGAAGGCGGGCGCGCTCGTGCCCGGCCGGTCGCTCGGCGGCATCAGGCTGGGGGAGTCTTCGCGGGCCGTCCGCGCCGCGCTCGGCACGTTCTACGGGACGTGCCGTGACTGTCCGCAACGGACGTGGTACTTCACGTACGCGCCGTTCGACCGGCACGGACTCGCGGTCGAGCTCAGCGGTGGGAAGGTCTCCGGCCTGTACACGCTCTGGCGGCCCGCGGGCTGGCACGCGGCGCACAAGCTCGAATTCGGCTCGTCGGTGCTCGCCGTGCACAACCTCACAGGCGCGTCGCACACGGTCACGTGCGCCGGGTACGACGCGCTCGTGCGCGACTCCGCCCAGGGGCGCTCGGCCTACTACATCGTCAAGGGCCGGCTCTGGGGCTTCGGCCTCTTCCGGCGCGGCGCCACGCCCTGCCGATGAGCATCGGCCTCGAGGACGTCGAGCGGGCCGCGCAGCGCCTGGCCGGAGTCGCGCACCACACGCCGGTCGTCACCTCGCGGACGCTCGACGAGCGGACCGGCGCGCGCGTCCACGTCAAGGCGGAGTGCTTCCAGCGCGGCGGCGCCTTCAAGTTCCGCGGCGCGTTCAACAAGATCTCCTCCCTCGACGAGGACGCCCTGCGGCACGGCGTGCTCGCCTACTCGTCCGGCAATCACGCGCAGGCCGTCGCCGTCGCCGCAGCGCTCCTCGGCTCGAGCGCGACGATCGTCATGCCCGAGGACGCGCCGGCCGCGAAGCTCGACGCAACGCGCGGTTACGGCGCCGACGTGGTGCCGTACGACCGCTGGACCGAAAGCCGCGAGGAGATCGGCGCCCGGCTCGCGGAGGAGCGTGGGCTCGCGCTCGTGCGGCCGTACGACGACCCGCTCGTGATGGCCGGTCAGGGGACGGTCGCGCTCGAGCTGCTCGCCGACGCGCCCGAGCTCGACCTGCTGCTCGTGCCGGTCAGCGGCGGCGGCCTCCTCGCCGGCTGCGCGACCGCGGCGAAGGCGCTGCGGCCGGCGATCCGCATGGTCGGAGTCGAGCCCGAGACAGGCGACGACACCCGCCGCTCCCTCGCCGCGGGCGAGCGCGTGCGCATCGACGTCCCGCCGACCATCGCCGATGGGCTACAAGCGACCGAGCCCGGCGAGCTGACCTTCGAGGTCAACCGCCGGCTGGTGGACGAGATCGTGACGGTGACCGACGAGGAGATCGTCGAGGCGATGGTCTTCCTCTTCGACCGGCTGAAGGTCGTCGCCGAGCCGAGCGGCGCCGTCGGGGTCGCGGCGCTCCTGAGCGGGAAGCTCGACGCGCGCGACCGCCGGGTCGGAGTCGTCCTCTCGGGCGGCAACGTTGGCGCCGCGCGGTTCGCGGAGCTGGTCTCTACGGCTCCTGCAAGCCGAGGAAGCTGATCTCGAGCAGCGTCTGCTCGGCCGCGGCGACGTCTTCCTCGCTCGACGGCAGGCGTCCCAGGACCCACGCGGTGAGCAGTTCGTCGATCGAGCCGTAGACGACGGTCGCCGCGAAGCGCGGGTCGATGTCCTGGCGAAACTCGCCCCGCTCGATGCCTCGCGCGATCACCCGCTCGATCGCGAAGATCGGCTGGGCGAGCACGCCGATCCGCTCGGCGACCTCCGGGCTGCGGCCGAACTCGCGCACCACGACGCGCACGACGTCGGGCAGGTGGAGCCAGGTGCGCAGGACGATCGCAGTGATGTGGCGGAGCTGGTCGGCAGCCGGCTCGTCGGTCTGCTCGACGCCCTCGATGCGGGCGAGGAGGACGCTCCAGTTCTCGTGAAAGACCGCCTCGAGCACCTGGTCCTTGGAGTCGAAGTAGTGGTAGAGCAGGCCGTGGGCGACGCCCGCCTCCTCGGCGATGTCGCCGACCCGGCTCGCATGGAACCCTTTCCGCGCGAAGACACGCACGGCCGCATCGAGGAGCAGCCGCCGCTTGTCCTCCACCGCAGACGACTTCCCGACCAAGGCGGGAGCCTACTCGGGCTTCTGCCCGTCTGTCACCGCCGGGGGCTGCGAGGCGGCGATGTCCTTGACCGCACCCGCGACCCTCCCGAGTGCCTGCTGCAGGTCGCTCGGGATGATCCAGAGCTTGTTCGCCTCGCCCTGCGCGATCAGCGGCAGGGTCTGGAGGTACTGGTATGCGAGCAGCTCGGCGTCCGGCTTCCCCTCATGGATGGCCGCAAAGACGGTCCCAATCGCCTTCGCCTGGCCCTCGGCCTGCAGCATCGTGGCCTGCTTCTGGCCCTCGGCCCTCAGGATCGCGGCCTGCTTCTCGCCCTCGGCCTGCAGGATCGACGACTGCCGTTCTCCCTCCGCCTGCAGGATCACCGCGCGCTTGTCGCGGTCGGCGCGCATCTGCTTCTCCATCGAGTCCTGGATGGAGGCGGGCGGGTCGATCGCCTTCAGCTCGACGCGATTGACGCGGATGCCCCACTTGCCCGTCGCCTCGTCGAGGACACCGCGCAGCTGGCCGTTGATCTCGTCGCGTGAGGTGAGCGTCTTCTCGAGCGCCAGGCCGCCGATCACGTTCCGGAGCGTCGTGACGGTGAGCTGCTCGATCGCCTGGATGTAGTTCGCGATCTCGTACGTCGCCGCCTTCGCGTCGGTGACCTGGAAGTAGATGACGGAGTCGATGCTGACCACGAGGTTGTCCTCGGTGATCACCGGCTGCGGCGGGAACGAGACAACCTGCTCGCGCAGGTCGATGGTCGCCCGGATGCGGTCGATGAACGGGACGACCAGTGTGAGACCGGGAGTGAGCGTCCGCGAGTAGCGGCCGAATCGCTCCACGACGCCGGCGCGGGCCTGCGGGATGACGCGGATCGTTCGCGCCAGGGTGACGACGACGAGGACGAGGACGATGATGCTGACGATGATCGGTGCCATGGCCGGATTCCTGCTCCTTCTCTATCTGTAGACCAGGGCTGTGGCGCCCTGGATCTGGACGACCTCGACTTCCGTGCCGACGTCGAACGCCTCGTCGGGCATGTAGGACCGGGCGCTCCACTCCTCCCCGCCGATCTTCACCCTCCCGCCGCGGCCGTCGACGCGCTGGAGGACGATCGCCTTCGCGCCTTCGAGGGCGGCTGCGCCGGTCCTGATCGCGCGCGGCATCGTGAGGTGCGCCCGGGCGATCGGCCGCAGAAGGCCGACGGCCGCGAACGACCCGACCCCGAAGACGGCGATCTGCAGCCAGATCGCTCCCCCCAGGGCCGCGACCACCGTTGCTGCTGCCGCCGCCAGCGCGATCGGCCCGAGGAAGAAGAGGCCCGGCGTGAAGATCTCGCCGACCGCAAGCAGAGCCGCGACGATGGCCCAGATGACCCAGTCGGGCATATCCGAAGATTACGCCTCCGGACCGATGAGGCGACGTATCCTGAGCCACATCATGAAGCGGGCCCTACTCGTCGTGCTCGCCTCGCTCGTCTTCGTCGCCGGCGCCGCAGGTGCCGCAGGGGCGAGTTCCCGGCCGCGCGTGCTGGCGATCACCTTCGGGCCGGATCTCGAGATCAACCCGGTCACGCAGGGCTACCTCACGAGCGAGCTCTCGCACGCGGCGAACGACGGCTACGACGCCGCGGTGATCCTGCTCGATACGCCGGGCGGGCTCTCGACCTCGATGAAGACGATCTACCAGGCCGAGCTCGCGTCGAAGATCCCCGTCATCGTCTATGTCTCCCCGGAAGGCGCGCGGGCCGCCTCCGCCGGGGTCTGGGTCTCGCAGGCCGCCGACGTCCTCGCCATGTCGCCGGACTCGAACATCGGCTCTTCGACACCGATCGACTCGAGCGGCGCGAACCTCGGC
Source organism: uncultured Actinomycetes bacterium (assembly GCA_963796555.1). Taxonomy (GTDB): domain Bacteria; phylum Actinomycetota; class Thermoleophilia; order Gaiellales; family Gaiellaceae; genus Palsa-739. The sequence continues at coordinate 149,686 of CAWCLZ010000010.1, forward strand.
TCGGACCTGCGCCGCAAGGTGATCAACGACTCCGTCGCCTCGCTCACCGCCCTCGCGGCGGCGCATCACCGCAACGTGACGTGGCCCGCGAAGGCCGTGCGCGTGGCCTCGAACCTCACGGCCGAGCAGGCACTCCACATGAACGTGATCGACGCCATCGCGCCGACGCTGCCTGCCCTCCTGACGCAGCTCGAGGGCTACCACACGAAGTACAAGCAACGCCCCTTCACGCTCCACCTGGCGGGTGCGGAGATCGACACGGTCAAACCCGGCTTCTTCACGCGCTTCCTCAACACGATCATCGACCCGAACCTGATCAGCCTCCTCTTCCTGCTCGGGATCATCGGGCTGATCTTCGAGGTGCTCCATCCGGGCGTCGTCCTGCCCGGCGCGCTCGGCGCCGTCTGCCTCGTGCTCGCGCTGTATGGGTTCTCGGTGCTGACGCCGAGCTGGGGAGGGATCGCGCTGATGCTGCTCGGCGTCGCGCTGCTGGTCATCGACCTGCACGCACCGACGCACGGGGTGCTCACGATCGGCGGCCTCATAGCGCTGCTGTTCGGCCTGGCGCTGCTGTTCCAGAACGAGCCCGGCGCGTACCGGGTCAACCTGTGGCTGATCCTCGGCATCGGCGGAGCCATAGCCATCTTCTGGGCCTTCGCGACGGGAAAGGCGATGGCGGCGCAGCGTCTGCCCGTCGAGACCGGCGTCCACCTGATGGTCGGGCAGCGGGCCGAGGTGCGCGCACCGGGGCTCGTCTTCGTCGGCGGCGCGCTCTGGCAGGCGCACACGGCCGACGACTCCGAGCTCGTGGCCGGCGAGGAGGTCGAGGTCGAGGCCGTCGACGGGCTCCAGCTGACCGTGCGGCGGTAGGATCCAAGCGTGCTCGGATTCGTCAAGGTTCTGCGCGAGTACGAGCGGGCCGTCCTCTTCCGCTTCGGCCGCCTGCTCGAACCGCCGCGCGGCCCCGGCCTCGTCTGGAAGATCCCGATCGTCGACCAGCTCGTGAAGGTCGACCTCCGCACGATCACCCTGAACATCCCGCCGCAGGACGTGATCACGAAGGACAACGTCCCGGTCCGGGTCAACGCCGTCGCCTACTTCAAGATCGTCGACCCGAAGGACGCGATCATCCAGGTCGAGAACTACATGTCCGCGACCTCCCAGATCTCGCAGACGACGCTCCGCGCCGTGCTCGGCCAGCACGTCCTCGACGAGCTCCTGTCGGAGCGGGAGAAGATCAACGCGATCCTGCAGGGGATCATCGACACGGCGACCGGCCCGTGGGGGATCAAGGTCTCGATCGTCGAGGTGAAGGACGTCGAGATCCCGGGCGGGATGCAGAAGGCGATGGCCCGCCAGGCCGAAGCCGAACGCGAGCGCCGCGCGAAGATCATCAACTCGGAGGGCGAGTTCCAGGCGTCGGAACGGCTGAAGGACGCAGCGCTCGTGCTCGAGGAGCACCCGGTTGCGCTGCAGCTCCGCTACCTGCAGACGCTGATCGAGATCAGCGGCACTCCGTCGACGACGATCGTCTTCCCCGCGCCGATCGACATCATCAAGCCGTTCCTCGAACGGGCCGAGCAGAACGACTCATAGCCCGAGGAGCGGCGGCAGCTCGCTCAGGCTCTCGACGCGCGGCTCGAACTCCGGGTACGCGCCGTCGCGGTCGAGCAGGACCGCGCGCATGCCGACCGCGCGGGCGCCTTCGATGTCGTCCGCGATCATGTCGCCGACCATCACCGCCTCGGCCGGCCCGACGTCGAGCAGGTCGAGGACGGCACGGAAGATCGACGCGTGCGGCTTGGACCGGCCGTGGTGGAAGGAGCTGATGCCCGCGTCGACGTCGAGGCCGTGGTGGCGCGCGAACTCGCGCACGTCGCGCGCGGAGTTGGAGACGAGGCCGATGCGGAGGCCGGCCGAGCGGATCGCGGCGAGCGCCTCCGGGACGTCGTCGTAGAGCTCGAAGTTCTCGTGCCGCTCCCACGCGCGCGTGATCTCGACCGCGCACGCGTACGCCGAGTCCGCTTCCCCGCCCATGCCGCGGACGATCCGCTCGGTGAAGCGGAACCAGATCTCGTCGTCGTGCTCGAGCTCGGGATGACGGCGGAGATCGACGAGGGCCCTGTCGCGCGCCTCCTCGTAGCGGGCGGGCTCGAGCGTGAGCCCGTGGCGCGCGCCGGCGCGGACGTACCCCTCGGGCCCGAGCTCGGGCCCCGGCCGCGCGAGCGTGAAGTCCACGTCGAAGAGCACGGCCTTCATCGCCCGCTACCCTATGGCGCGGTCTCGGGGTGTGGCGCAGCCTGGTAGCGCGCTCCGTTCGGGTCGGAGAGGTCCCCAGTTCGAATCTGGGCACCCCGATTCTCTCCCTCGCTCTCACCGGCCCGAACCGCGTCATGAGCCGGACCGGGTTTCGCCGCCAAGGCTACGCCTCGCTCCTGATCGCCAACGGCCTCAACGTCGTCTTCGTTAGCCGCCAGCTCGGCCACGCCAACCCGAACATCACCCTCGAGGTGCACGCCCACCTGTTCGCAAGCGCCGACCACGCCGACACCGCCCGCGATGCCCTCGAAGCCAACCACGCCGCAACCGTCAGCGGCGCGTAACGGCAGTACCGCTGAACCCTCGGTTGCCGCGGGGAAGCCCAAATCGCCGAGGAGCGCAGCGACGAGGGTGCGGGTCTGCGATTTAGGCGCGGGGCCCGCGGTAACCGAAGCGTCGCGCGGCCGACTCGAACGGTTATGCACCGCTCCGACACGACCCGGAACGAAAACGGGAGGCCCGAAGGCCTCCCGTCAACTGTGCGCCGCTAAGCCGCGTTGCTAGTTCAGCGGGATCACCGTGAGCGTCCGGTTCGACCACGACTGCGCCACGGCAGGCGACTCTTTGTAGGCCATCGAGAACACGGTGGAGGCGGTGGTGCAGCCGGTGACGAGCGTTTCGGTGCTCGCCTGAACGGCTCCGGTGCTGGAGCTGGCTCCGCCGGAGCGGATTAGCGCGTTCCCGTCGGCGGCGGTGACGCTGCAGCCGCCGGTCGCCTGGAACGAGGCGTAGGCGGTGTCACCCGAGCTGGCGAGGAGCTGCGCCGTGACGATCACGAGGTAGCGCGTCGACCCACTCGCCGTGACTGAGAGGGCGGTCGTGCAGCCCGTCCCCGACGTGAAGACCGTGGAGTACGAGGTCGTGGCTGCAGTGCACACATTCGTGGTGTTCGAAGCGGGCGCGGGCGGAGTTCCCACACCTGCGGGGCCGGTAGGACCGGTGGCTCCCGTGGCTCCGGTCGCACCCGTCGCACCCGTTGCCCCGGTCGGGCCGGTGCCTCCAGTTCCGCCCGTTGCGCCGGTGGCTCCGGTCGCGCCCGTTGCTCCTGTTGGGCCGGTGGGTCCGGTCGGGCCGGTCGGGCCCGTTGCGCCTGTGTTGCCGGTCGCGCCGGTGGCTCCAGTCGCGCCCGTTGCTCCTGTCGCGCCAGTTGCGCCGGTCGGGCCCGTGGGACCTGTTGGGCCGGTGGCACCCGTTGCGCCAGTCGCGCCCGTGGCACCCGTCGCTCCAGTGGCACCCGCCGCTCCAGTGGCGCCCGCCGCTCCAGTGGCGCCCGCCGCTCCAGTCGCTCCGGTTGCGCCTGTAGTTCCGGTGGCACCCGTTGTGCCAGTCGCTCCCGTGGCACCCGTCGCGCCAGTGGCACCTGTCAGCCCGGTCGGGCCGGTGGCACCCGTTGCTCCAGTGGCTCCCGTGGCACCCGTCGCGCCAGTGGCACCTGTCGGGCCGGTCGGGCCGGTCGGGCCGGTGGCACCCGTTGCGCCAGTCGCTCCCGTGGCCCCCGTGGAACCAGTCGCACCGGTATCGCCGGTCGCTCCGGTGGCACCAGTCGCACCGGTATCGCCGGTCGCTCCGGTGGCACCAGTGGCGCCTGCGTCTCCGGTCGGCCCCGTGGGACCAGTCGGGCCGGTATCACCGGTCGCACCTGTGTCGCCAGTCGCGCCGGTCGCGCCTGTGTCACCGGTGGCGCCTGTGTCACCGGTGGCGCCTGTGTCTCCGGTGGCGCCTGTGTCTCCGGTGGCGCCTGTGTCTCCGGTCGGGCCGGTGGGACCAGTCGGGCCGGTATCGCCGGTCGCACCTGTGTCGCCAGTCGCGCCGGTTGCGCCCGTGTCGCCAGTCGCGCCCGTGTCGCCAGTCGCGCCCGTGTCGCCAGTCGCGCCTGTGTCGCCGGTCGCACCGGTTGCGCCTGTGTCACCGGTCGGGCCGGTGGGACCAGTCGCGCCGGTGGCGCCCGTTGCCCCGGTAGCACCCGTCGCTCCGGTAGCGCCAGTCGCTCCGGTAGCGCCGGTGGCACCCGTCGCGCCAGTCGGCCCCGTGGGGCCAGTCGCCCCGGTCGCGCCTGTGGCTCCGGTCGCTCCGGTCGCGGCTGTGGCTCCGGTCGCTCCGGTCGCGCCTGTGGCTCCGGTCGCGCCTGTGGCTCCGGTCGCTCCGGTCGCGCCTGTGGCTCCGGTCGGGCCCGCCGGGCCTTTGTTCTGCTTGAGCTCCAGGCAAACCTTGTGCCAACCCTTCTTGGCACCGTTCTTCTGGGTGACGCTGCTGGTGAGGTCGTGGAACGTCGCGCCGTGGCGCGGGTCAATGTAGAAGCAGTAGTGGTTCGTGTGCTTCGTCGGAATGGCCCACGCAGCGCCGGCCAGCGCGAGCGCGGCAATGGCGAAAGCGACGATGTACTTCTTCATCGCTCATCCTTTTGCCGGCGCGCCGTCTCGCTCTGTTCCCTCTGCGTGGTCACGAACGCCTCATGGTAGAGCATCGCAGCCCAACGTGTCGGACGACTTCTACCGGACGTGACAGCGGAGGCAGGGACGAAAGGATGTTCGCTCAGCGTGTTCCGGCCCTCTCATGTCATCTGATTTCTCGTCATGTAGCGCCGCTTCGACCGCGGGCCCGGATTGCCCCGCTGATTCAGCGTTGTTCCAGGCGCTACCTTCTGGGCATGACCAACACACCCGCGGACGCAGAAAACCAGTCCAACCCGGAGTCTGAACAAGTTCCCGAAACGAACGCCGGCGCTCCCGGGCAGGCCAAGAACTCGACGCCGACCGGTCCCCGTGTGCGCATCGGCGCCGTCGTCGCGCTGGCAATCGTCGCGGGCATCGTCGTCTGGGTGATCGTAGGCCGGAACTCGAACTCGAACCCCGCCGCCGCCACCACCACCCGGCCGGCAAGCCAACCGGTCGTGAAGCCCATCGGCCCGGTCGCGCTGCGCGAAGCCGCGCTTCGCTCGGAGGCCGTGACCATCGGCCAACCGATCTATTGGGCCGGCGCGCAACGCGGACACAGATACGAGTTCACCCGGACGAACGGTGACAAGGTTTACGTCAGGTACCTGCCGTCGAGCGTCAAGGCCGGCGCCCCGGGGGCGAGATACCTGATCATCGCGACGTACCCGGACACGAATGCCTATCGCGGGCTTCTGGCGGTGTCGAACGGCCAGCAGGTCAGGGTCCCGGGTGGAGGGATTGCGCTGGTCGACACCAGCTATCCGAAGAGCGTCCACCTCGCATATCCGGGCGTCCCCTACCAGGTCGAAGTCTACGATCCCTCGCCCGCGACAGCTCTCCGCGTCGCCACATCAGGCAAGGTAGCCCCGGTCGGTTGAGAGAGGCTTTACGGTGCCCGCCCCCGGCGGCCTACCCTCGGGCACGGCGCGCCGGGGGCGGCGTGTGTCGTCGTGACGTACGCTGAATCCCTTTCCAGAGAGAGCGCATAAGGAGCGCCCGTGGACATCAGGGTAGGAATCATCGGCTTCGGGTACTGGGGCCCGAACCTCGTGCGGAACCTCGTCGCCACTGAGGGCGTCGAGGTCGTCTACTGCGCCGAGCAGCGGCCCGACCGGAGGGAGCTGGCGGCACGCCAATATCCGGCGTTGAAGGTCATCGAGGAGGCCGATCGGATCTTCGGCGACGCCGAAATCGACGCGATCGTCGTCGCCACTCCCGTCACGACCCACTACCAGCTGGCCAAGCGCGCGCTCGAGGCGGGCAAGCACGTGCTCGTATCCAAGCCGATGGCGCGGTCCGTCGCCGAGGCAGAGGAGCTGGTCGAGCTGGCGGACCAACAGGACCTCGTGCTCATGGTCGACCACACCTTCGTCTACACGGGCGCCGTCCGCCGGATGAAGGAGCTGCTCGACGCCGGCGAGTTCGGTGACCTCTATTACTTCGACTCGGTCCGCGTGAACCTCGGCATCTTCCAGCACGACATCGACGTCGTCTGGGACCTCGCGCCCCACGACCTCTCGATCCTCACTCATCTCGTGCCGGCGACGCCCAAATCCGTATCGGCCGTCGGAGCCGACCATGTCGGGAGCGGATTCGCCGACATGGCCTACATCACCGTCTACTACGACGACGGATTCATGGCGCATACCCACGTCAACTGGCTGTCACCTGTAAAGGTGCGGCAGATCCTGATCGGCGGCACCCGGCGCATGCTCGTCTACGACGATACGGAGCCGAGTGAGAAGGTGCGTGTGTACGACAGCGGCATCAAGGTGACGACCCAGGAGGGCATCTACGCAACCCTCGTCGACTACCGTACGGGGGACATGTGGGCGCCCAAGCTCGGGCTGCGCGAGGCGCTCTCGGTCGAGTGTGCGCACTTCGTCGACTGCATACGTTTCAACCGAGTCCCCTTCTCGGGCGGCGCAGCCGGAGTCCAGGTGGTGAAGTTGCTGGAAGCTGCGAGCCAGTCGCTCGCGGAGGAAGGTCGCCGCGTCTCCTTATGAGTCCGAAGAACCCTCATCCGGCCGCCGCGACTGAAGGCCGCGGTCTCTCCGGCGTCGCGTCCGACGTCACCCTCGGTGAGGACGTTCGGATCCACGATCTCGTCAACCTCTACGGGTGTTCGATCGGCGACGGAAGCCGCGTCGGCCCCTTCGTCGAGATCCAGCGCAACGCCGCGATCGGAAAGCGCTGCAAGATCTCGAGCCACTCCTTCATCTGCGAGGGCGTGACCATCGACGACGAGTGCTTCATCGGCCACCATGTCGTCTTTGTGAACGACCGCTATCCGGCAGCTGTCACCGCCTACGGTGCACTGCAAGGCCCCGACGACTGGGAGCTCGTCGAGACTCACGTGCATCGTCGCGCGGCGATTGGCAGCGGGGCCGTCATCCTGTGCGGCGTGACGATCGGTGAGGGGGCACTGGTCGGTGCGGGGAGCGTCGTCACGAAGGATGTCGAGCCGTACACTGTCGTGGCCGGCAACCCGGCGCGGTGGCTCCGCAAGCTCGATCAGGAAGGCATGGGCGCCTGAAGCCCCGGGTCATCGCATTCATGCCGGTGTCCGACCAGGAGGCCCAGATCGGCTGGGTCCTCGATCGGTTCAAGCCCGTGGTCGAGCAGGGCCTCGTCGACGAAGTGCTGGCAGTAGACGACGGCTCGACGGATCGAACCCCCGAGATCCTGGGCGGCGCCGAGTGCACCGTGATCACACACGACACCCATCAGGGCATCGGTGAGGCGATCCGCTCGGCGTATCGGTACGCCCTCGAGAACGGTTACGACGTCTTCGTGATCATGGCCGGCAACGGCAAGGACGACCCAATGGAGATCGGTCGCGTCCTCGAGCCGGTCCTCGAGGGCAAGGCCGACTACGTGCAAGGGTCCCGCTTTGCGAAAGGTGGGAACAGCCAGGGGCTTCCGAGTCACCGGAACCTCGCGATCCGGGTCTTCACCTGGACGTTCTCCCTCTTCGTGCTGCACCACTTCACCGACTGCACGAACGGCTACCGCGCGTACACGACCGAGATCCTGCGTGACGAGCGGGTTGACTGGTCGCAGGACTGGCTGACGTCCTACGAGCTCGAGTACTACGTCCACTACAAGGCCGCACGCCTGTACCGCGTGACCGAGGTTCCCGTGTCGAAGGTGTACCGACAGGCTTCCGCGGACGGGTCGTACTCGAAGATGCGCCCGCGTGATTGGCTGGTCGCCCTCAAGCCACTCTTCTACCTACGCCTCGGGCTGAGGAGCTAACCCTGCCCGTCCCGTACTTCGACCTCAAGGAGCAATACGGCGAGATCCGCGAAGAGGTCTTGGCGGCGCTCGACCGTTCGTGCGCGAGCGCGCAGTTCGTGCTCGGCGAAGAGGTCGAGCGGTTCGAAGAGGAGTTCGCCGCGTATTGCGGCGTCCGCCACTGCGTCGCTCTGAATACGGGCACGAGCGCCCTGCATCTCGCCCTGCTCGCAGTCGGCGTCGGCCCCGGCGACGAAGTGATCACCTGTCCGAACTCGTTCATCGCCACCGCGGCCGCGATCTCCTACACCGGCGCCGATCCCGTTTTCGCCGACGTTCTCCCGGAAACCGCGAACGTCGACCCGGCTGCCGTAGAGCGTGCGATCACCGAACGAACCCGTGCGATCGTCCCGGTGCACCTGCACGGCCGGCCGGCCGATCTCGACGCGATCCTCGACGTCGCCGACCGGCACGGGGTCACAGTCGTCGAGGACGCCTGCCAGGCGCAGGGCGCGACCTATCACGGTCGCCACATCGGCGGCCTCGGCCGCGTGGGAGCCTTCAGCTTCTACCCCGCGAAGAACCTCGGCGCCTACGGCGAAGGTGGGGCGCTCGTAACGGATGACACCGACATCGCAGAGTTCGCCCGCATGATGCGGGACCACGGCCAGACTGCGAGGCATCTCCACAGCCACATCGGCTTCAACTATCGGATGGACGGTTTCCAGGGCGCCGTCCTTCGCATCAAGCTGCGCAGGCTGGAGGAGTGGACAGCGAGGCGGCTCGAACTCGCTGCGACGTACCGCGAGCTGCTCGCCGACGTCGAGATCGACCTCCCGGAGGACGACCCGAAGAGCCGCTGCGTCTACCACATCTTTGCGATCTACGTGGACGACCGTGACTCGGTGCAGAGCCGACTCGGCGATCGAGGCATCGGCACGGGCATCCACTATCCGGTCCCCATCCACCTCCAGGAGGCCTACTCGCAGCTCGGTCTCCCTCGGGGGAGCTTCCCCGTGTCGGAGCGAGCTTGCAAGCGCGAGCTGAGCCTGCCGATCTTCCCCGAGATGACGCCGGCGCAAGTCGAAGAGGTCGCCGCCGTGCTCGCCGACGTGACCGAGGTGCGAGGGTCTCGTCCCGCCGCGCCGAGTGTCCCGTGGACAACGGCCGGATCTCAAGGAGACTAGGATTTCGCGCCTGAGTGCCGCTTGGGAGGGCCGATGATCGAGGACGGCACATGAGTAGCGCGGATGCGCGCGAGCCGGCCCTAACGGCAGAACAAGTCCGCGAAGCTGGCGCTCCAGGAGGCGGCCGCCGATCGTGGATGGCCTGGGTCGGCCTGCTCGTCAGTGCCGGGCTGACGTATCTCGCCGTCCGCCATGTGCGCTTCGGCGACGTCTGGAGCGGACTTCGGACGAGCAACTACTGGTGGCTGATCCCGGCGCTCGTCGCGCTTGCCGGGACCGTCGTCCTGAAGGGCGTTCGCTGGCGCTATCTGTTCGCCAAAGAAACGCGGCCTTCGTGGGGGCCGATCGTCCGCTCGCTCTTGGTCGGGTACTTCTTCAACTCGATCCTGCCGGCCCGCGCAGGCGAAGCTGCCAGGATCGTCGCGCTCAATCGCTACGCGGGTACCCCACCGGGAGAGGCGGTCGGGACCGTCCTGGTCGAGCGCTCATACGACGTCCTCGTGCTGCTCCTTCTGTTGTTTGCCGCGACCCCGTGGCTTCCCCACGTCAGCTGGCTGCATGGTGCCGCCATGCTCGCGATCGGGCTCGCGGTAGCCCTCTGTCTGATCGTGGTCGTGCTCGCGGTCTTCGGAGCGAAGCCGGTCCATCTCATGCTCAAGCCGTTCCACCGCCTGCGCTGGCTTCAGGCCGAGCGGATCGAGCACATCGCCGACTCGCTCGTCCACGGCCTCGCTGCGCTCCGCCGGCCGCGGCTGATGCTCGCCGCCTTCCTGTGGACGGCAGCCGGCTGGCTCGCGCTCGCGCTGTCGACGTGGTTCGTGATCATCGGCTTCCACCTCCACCTGCCGTTCGCCGCCGCTCTGCTGGTCGTCATCGCCACCAACCTGGCGATGGTGCTTCCGTCTTCGCCCTCCGCGGTCGGTGTCTTCGAGGCGGCCGCGCTCGTGGCGTTTCGGGCGTACGGGATCTCGGCCTCGGACGCGCTCTCCGCCGCGCTCGTCATCCATATGGTCAACTTCCTGCCCTTTGTCGCCGTCGGGCTCTTCCTGCTCAGGGACACCATCAAGCGTGGGCGAAGACGGAAGGACGGCGTCGTTGTCCGTCCAGGGCAGTAGCGTCGGTCGCGGCCTGGTCTCCCTCTCGCGACCTACCTGTCAATGAGCTTGCTCGTCCCGTGGATCGTCTTCCCGCTTGTCCTCGGGGTGTTGTCGCTCGGCTGCGGCCTGTTGCTCGAGGTTGTCGCAGGACGCAGCCTTCCCCGCGCGCTACGACTTCCGGCCGGCTTCAGCCTGATCGTCGTTGCCGCGCTCTTCACGACCTCGAACAGCGCAACGGCGGAGCTCACGACTCCGCTCGTCGTCGCCCTCGCCATTGCGGGGCTCGGCCTCTCGCTTCCCCGGCGGAGCGTCCTTTTGGACGGCTGGGCGACGGCCGCCGCCGTCGGTGCGTACCTCGTCTACGGCGCGCCGGTGGTTCTCTCCGGGAGCGCGACCTTCACCGGCTACATCTCTCTCGACGACACGGCCACCTGGCTCAACTTCACCGACCGACTCCTCCAGCACGGACGCACGATCAGCGGGCTCCCGGTTTCGACCTTTGAGCTCAACCTCAACTACTACTGGAACCAGTACGGGTATCCCGTCGGCGCGTTCCCGCCGCTCGGGATTGGCCACACGATCGTCCGTACCGACTCCGCGTGGCTGATCCAGCCGTACCACGCCTTCATGGCGGCGATGCTCGCCCTCGGCCTTTACGGGCTCGTCGGCACTCTGATCGAGTCTCGGCCACTGCGCGCGCTTGCCGCATTCGTCGCCGCTCAGCCCGCCCTGCTCTACGGGTATTCGCTCTGGGGCGGGATCAAGGAGATGGTGAGCGCTGCCCTGTTCGGCCTCGTGGCGGCGCTGACAGCCGAGGCACTGCGCCGTCCGGTCTCGGCCCGGGGCTTGATACCTCTTGCGGTGGCAACGGCGGCGCTGCTCGGAGTGCTCAACTTCAGCGGTGGCGTCTGGCTCGCTCCGCTGCTCGTGCCGGCACTCGTGGTGCTCGTACGCGCCCACGGCCGCACGGTCGTCCGCATTGCGCTCGCCTTCGCGGCCCTGATCCTTCTCCTGTCGATTCCCACGTTGCTGAGCGCGCGCAGCTTCGCGAGCGACGTCGGGCTGAACGCAAACGGCCTCGGCAACCTCCTCCACCCGCTGAGTAAGCTCCAGATCTTCGGGATCTGGCCCGTGGGAGACTTCCGGCTGCGGCCCGGGAACATCGGAGTCACCTATCTCTTGATCGCGATTGTGATCGCGAGTGCCGCTCTGGCAGTGACCTGGGCCTGGAAGCGCAAGGACTGGGGGTTGCCGCTCTACCTCGGCGCGGCGCTAGTCGGCTGCGCCCTGGCCGTGGCCGGCGGCTCGCCCTGGATCGGCGCGAAGGCGCTCGCCGTCGCCTCTCCCGCCGTCGTGCTCGCCGCGATGGCCGGCGCCGGCTGGTTGATCCGAAAGGGCCGGCGGGTCGAAGGAACGGTCGTCGCGGCCTTGATCGTCGGCGGCGTGCTCTGGTCGAATGCGCTCGCCTACCACGACGTCTGGCTCGCGCCTCGGGCAAGGCTTGCCGAGCTCGCTCACATCGGGCAGATCTTCAAGGGGCAAGGCCCGACGCTGATCCTCGAGGACCAGGTCTACGCGACGAGGCACTTCCTCGGCACGATGGCTCCGGAGTCGCCCGGCGAGTATCGAAGCCGCGTCGACCCGCTGCGCTCCGGCCGAACCGTCCCGACCGGCGGCTATGCGGACCTCGATCAGCTGGCGCTCTCGACCGTGCTCCAGTACCGCGTCCTGGTCGTGAATCACAACCCGGCGGCGAGCCGGCCGCCGTCCGCGTACCACCTCGTCTTCAGGGGCCGCTTTTACGACGTCTACGAGCTGACGCCGGGCGCTCCCCGGATCCTCGAACACCTGTCTCTGGGAAGCATCTACGACGCAGCCTCGGTTCCCAACTGCTCCGACGTCCTCGGCGTCGCGAAGAAGGCCGGTGTGGACGGGAGGCTCGCCACGGTCATCAGGCCGCCGGTGACCGCCGTCGGCGTGGCTCGGACGACCCTGACGAGCTCATGGTCCGTTGTGTCCGGGAACCCGCTCGTCGTGGCCCCCCACGGCGATGGTCGCCTCGTCACAACGGTCCGGCTCCCGACCGCAGGAACGTATGGCATCTGGATCGGGGGATCGTTCCGCCGCCGGATCGAGCTCTTCGTGGACGGCCGACTGGTCGCCACGGCGCGTCACCAGCTCGGGCTTGCAGGCGACTACTACCCGCTGGGAGACGTCCCTCTGACGGCCGGCGCCCATCAGCTCCGCATCGACTACGGCGACGCCGTGCTCTCGCCCGGGAGCGGCGGGCAGCCATTCGCATTCGGGCCGATTCTCCTGGCGCGAAACGTCTCCCCGACCAACGTGACCTACGTCTCGCCGAGTGGGGCGAGATCCCTCTGCGGGAAGAGGCTCGACTGGGTGGAAGCGCTCGCCGGATGAGCTCAAGGGCCGCATAGCGAAGCCTGCCGAGGGGCGTTCCCCCAGACATTCCAAGCGCTACCTCGCCCGCAACCTCTACCGACTACTCGAACACGGACCGCCGCTGCCGACCTGACAGGCAGAGAAGCATCGTTGAATGGCTGAGAGTCGTTGCCAAAACGTTGCCATTTCGGGTGCGAGCGGGAAACCCGCACCTGGGTTTGGCTTCGCTGCGAGGGTGGCGGACGGGACTCGAACCCGCGGCCACCGGGACCACAACCCGGAGCTCTACCAACTGAGCTACCGCCACCGAGCGGCCACAGCGTAGCGGGATACGCTTTGCCGGCTCGGCCCCGTAGCTCAGCGGATAGAGCGGCAGCCTTCGAAGCTGCGTGCGGAGGTTCGACTCCTCCCGGGGCCATGAGGCCGCGCCGCGTGGGCTAGGCGAGGTCGGCGGCCGCCTCGGCGAGGGTCGCGACAGGCCCGACGCAGACGTCCTCGGAGTCGAAGAGCGCCAGCCATTCTGCGAGCGAGCGGGCCGCGAAGATCGCGCCGAGCTCGGCCGCGAGCGCCTCCTGGTCGGTGTCGAGCCGGCGCTCCGCCAGCTCGGGTCGGCCCAGTAGCTCCGTCAGCCGGCGGAAGAAGACTGGCTCGATGGCGGCGACGGTGAGCTGTCGGCCGTCCGCGGTCTCGTAGATGCGGTAGTACGCGAGGCCGCCGGTGAGCAGCCGCGGCACGGGGTCGCCGCCGAGGCGATGCGCGACCAGGCGGTGCGAGCCGTGCGTCATCGAGACGACGAGCCGGGCTCCCTTGCCGGTGCGCTCGCGCTCGAGCAGAGCCGCGAGGATCGTTGTCACGGCCGCGAGCCCGCCGGCGGCGAGGTCGGCGATCTGGACCGGCGGCAGCGACGGTGCCGTGTCCTCGAGCGCGCCGGCCCAGCCGAGGTAGTTGAGGTCGTGCCCGGCGCGCTGTTCGTGGCGGTTGCCGAGCCCGAAGCCGGTGATCGAGCAGTAGACGACGCGCTCGCCCACGTGTTCCGGCCCGACGCCGAGCCTGGAGGCGACGCCGGGACGGAACGACTCGAGCACGACGTCCGCCGTCTCCAGGAGCTCCAGCGCCGGCGCCGGGTCGCGCTTGAGGTCGACCTCGACCGACTCCTTGCCGGCACGCAGCGCCGCGTCCCAGGCCGGCGCCGTCCTGCGCATCGGATCGCCGCCCGGCGGTTCGACGCAGACGACGCGCGCCCCGAGCTCCAGCAGCTCACGCGACGCGAAGGCGCCGGGGAGGTACCGGCTGAAGTCCACGACCAACATCCCGCGCAGAGGCTCCATGCGCGTCGAAGCTAGCATCGAGGCATGTGCCGAAACATCCGTGTTCTCTACAACTTCGATCCACCCGCGAGCTCCGAAGAGGTGCAGTCCGCGGCGCTGCAGTACGTGCGCAAGGTCAGCGGGATGACCAAGCCGTCGCAGGCGAACGAGGCGGCGTTCGACCGGGCCGTGCACGAGATCGCCCACCTCACGGAGCACCTGCTCGCCGACCTCGTCACGACCGCCGCGCCGAAGGACCGCGAGGTCGAGGCCGAGCGTCGCCGCGCCCGTGCCGTCGCCCGCTTCGGCTGAGCGTCAGCTCGTGCTGGGCTGGAGGTAGCGGCCGAACCACTCGAGGATCGCCTCGAACCGCTGTACGCGGTGGATCGGCGAGCCGGAGCGCGACAGCTCGTGGCCCTCGGCCGGGAAGCGGAGCATCTCTGTCTCCTTGCCGAGCAGCCGGAGGAGCGTGAAGAGGTGCTCGCCCTGCTCGATGTTGCAGCGGAGATCGTTCTCGGAGTGGACGATGAGCAGCGGCGTCTCGATGTCGCGCGCATAGGTGGCGGGCGACATCCCTAGCCACGCGTCGACGTTCTCCCACATCGGACCGCCGAACTGGCGCTCGAAGATCCAGAACAGGTCGCTCGAGCCGAAGGCGCTCACGAGGTGGTTGACCGACCGCTCCGAGAGCGCGGCCTTGAAGCGGTTCGTATGGCCGACGATCCAGGAGGTCATGTAGCCGCCGTACGAGCCGCCGAGGACGCCGAGCTGGTCCGCGTCGAGGAACGGGAACTTCTCGAGCGCCGAGTCCACCACGCCCATCAGATCCTCGTAGTCGACCGAGCCCCAGCCCTTGCCCTCGTCGGCGCTCGGGCCGCGGATCGCGCGTCCCCACGCCTCGGAGTGGCCGGAGCCGCCGCGCGGGTTCGAGAAGAGGACGCAGTAGCCGGCGCCGGCGTACACCTGCACCTCGTCGAAGAATCCCGTCCCGTACTGCGCGAACGGGCCGCCGTGGATCACGAGCAGAGTCGGGTAGCGCTTGCTCTCGTCGAACCCGGGCGGGCGGACGAGCCACGCGTCGACCTCGGTCCCGTCCGCGGACGTCGCCGTGAACCGCTCGACCTCGGCAAGCTCCCGGCCGGTGACGAAGTCCTCGGCGACCGAGGTCAGGCACGCGCCGTCGCCGCCGTCGCCCTTGAAGACCTCGTGCGGCCGGTCGTGGGTGCTCGCGGTGTACACGAGCGTGCCGTCGACGAAGTCGTAGAGGCCGATGTACTGCTCGCCTCCGGCCAACAGCTCGGGCTGGGCGGAGCCGTCGGCCGCCACCGTGTAGAGGTGGACGTTGCCGCCGTCCTCGATCCCGAAGGCGACGCGGTCGCCGGCCCAGACCGGCTCGCGGGCGAGCGGGAACGGAGCGCACTGCCGGTCGAGAGAGGTCGTGAGGATGCGGCGGTCGCTCCCGTCGGTGTTCATCACCGCGATGTGGCCGTGGTGCGGGAACGTGCCGTCGTCGGCGAAATGGATGTACGCGATGCGCGTGCCGTCGGGCGAGACGGAGGCGGTGCTCGCGGACTCGTCCTCCTGGGTCAGCCGCTTCGGCTCGGCTCCCTCGGCGTCGACGTCGAACTCGTAGAGCGCCTCGGCGAACTTGACGTCCCAGCGGTCGCCGCGCATCGACGTGAAGACGATTCGCTTGCCGTCCGGGAACCACGCCGGCCCGTCGTTCTCGCAGTCACCGTCCGTGAGCTGGCGCTCGTCGTCGCCGTCGAGGCCGACGACGAAGACGTGCTTGCGGCGGTCGCCGGTCCAGCCGACGCCGTCGAGCTTGAAGAAGACCCGGGTGAACCGCCGCGGCCCGCGCTTGCGGTCGTCCTCCTCCTCGTACGCCTCGTCGCGGACGCGACGGGCGAACGCGATGCGGCTCGAATCGGGCGACCAGGCGACCGACTCGACGCTCTCGTTCCCGTCCGTCAGCCGCCGCGGCTCCCCGCCGTTGGCCGGCAGGACGTAGAGCTGTCCCTTCGCCTTCGCCTCCTCGCCCTCGCGATTCGAGAGGAAGGCGAGCCAGCGTCCGTCGGGCGACCAGCGAGGCGAGCCGTCGTTCCGCTCGCCGGAGGTGAACTGCCTCGGTTCCCCGGAGCCGTCGAGCGGCGCCACCCAGATCGCCGAGCGGTACGCGCTCGCCTCCTCGTCGATCCGGCCGACGACGTAGGCGACCTGCGTCCCGTCGGGCGAGATCCGCGGGTCTCCGGCGCTCGTCAGCGCATAGACGTCCTCGGGCTTCATTCCAGCCACCGAGGCGCGACTCTAGTACGAACAGCGATGTTCCCGCGGCAGGCGGCCCGTATCCTTTCCGGGCGCGGGCGTGGCGGAACTGGCAGACGCGGCGGGTTTAGGTCCCGTTGGGCCGCGAGGCCCTTGGAGGTTCGAGTCCTCTCGCCCGCATCGAGGCCCGGCCGTCAATCATCCTGGATGGATGAGAGGCCGCCGGCCGTGAGCCGCTTGACTTGGCGGCATGAGACGGCTCGTCGAGTTCTCGGCTCTCTTCGCCGCCGGTCTGCTGCTCGCGGGCGGCCTCGCAGCGAGCGGGATCGCCGACGTCACGACGACCGAGACGGTCCCGGTCACGACGACCATCTCGGAGACGACGACGGCGCCGGGAAGCACCGTCGTCACCACCGTCGAGCAGACGACCACGCAGAAGATCCACCCGAAGCCCGCCACGACGGCGAGCACGAGCTCCGAGAGCTCGACGCCGACCTGGGTCTGGATCGTGCTCGGCATCCTCGCCGCCGCGGTGGTCGGTCTCGTGGTGGCCCTCCTCGGCCGGCGCGGCGACATCTCGGCCGAGGAGAAGCAACGGCGGCTCGAAGCTGCGGTCACCACCTGGTCGGCCCAGGGGTGGGCACTCGTGAATCAGACGCCCGGCTCGGCCACGATGTCACGGGGACAAGAGGTGATGGTCGTGAGCGTCGACGACAAGGGACAGGTCGACGCCCGGTCCGTCGCGCGCCCGTGAGCCCAGCTCAGGCGCGAACGCGGACGGCGTAGGCGATCGCCGAGAAGATCGTGAGCCAGATGGCTCCGGCGAGACCGAGCAGGCTCAGGTTCCAGGCGCTCATGTGCCTCGACCGTTCGACCTCGCCCGGCCGCTCCCTGCTTGAATGATCGCGTGCAGGCGCAGGTCGAGGAGCTCGCAGAGAATCAGGTCCGGCTGACGGTCCAGGTTCCGTCGCACGACGTCCACCACGCCGTCGAGCACGCAGCCGACGACCTCGCGCGGAGCGTCAAGATCCCCGGCTTCCGCAAGGGGCGGGTGCCGCGCCAGGTGCTGGTGCAGCGCGTCGGCCGCGAGCGGCTGATGACTGAGGCGGTCGAGAGCCACATCGGCGGCTGGTTCTGGAACGCCGCCGCGCGCAGCCGCGTGCGCCCGGTGGCCCAGCCGGAGTACGACTTCGAGCTGCCCGCCTCCGAAAACGAGGACTGGGAGTTCACCGCCACGGTCGCCGTGCAGGCGAAGCCGGAGCTGCCCGACTGGAAGGAGCTCGAGGTCGGTGTCGCCGAGGTCGAGGTGCCCGAGGAGCTCGTCCAGGCCGAGCTCGACGCGTTGCGGGCCACTGTTGCCGAGCTCATTCCCGTCGAGGGTCGCGCGGTTGCGCCCGACGACACCGTCGTGGTCGACCTGATCGCCGAGGACGAGACGAGGCGCGACTACGTCGTCGATCTCGGCGGCGGCGCGATCGTGGAGGAGGTCGAGCAGGGCCTCGTCGGGATGAACGCCGGCGAGACGAAAGAGATCTCGTTCGAGCTCGCCGACGGATCGACGCAGTCCCTCTCCGCGACGGTCAAGGAGATCAAGGAGAAGGTCCTGCCGCCGCTCGACGACGACCTCGCCCGCTCGGCCAGCGAGTTCGAGACGTTCGCCGAGCTGCAAACCGACATCGAGACACGTCTCCGCGAGCAGATCGAGGAGGAGGTCGAGACCCGGTTCCGCGCCGACGCGGCCGATGCGCTCGTCGCCGCCTCCAAGGTCGACGCCGCCGGGCCGCTCGTCGACTCCCGCACCCGCGAGCTGCTGAACGGGTTCGCCCGCCAGGTCGAGGCGCGCGGCGTCTCGCTCGAGACCTTCCTGGCCATGACCGGCCAGCAGCCCGAGCAGCTCGTTGCGCAGCTCCAAAGCGAGGCGCAGCGCTCGGTCGCGCGCGAGCTCGTGCTCGACGCGGCCGCCGACGAGCTCGGGCTGGAGGTGGCGGACGCCGACGTCGAGGAGCTGGTGCGCGAGCAGGCCGAGGCACTCGGCGACGACGCCGACGAGATGCTGGTGGCTCTCCGCGAGAGCGGCCGGTTCGAGTCGCTCCGCGACGACCTCCGGCTGCGCAGAGCGCTCGACCAGATCGCCGGCGAGGTCAAACGCATCCCGCTCGCGCAGGCCGAGGCCCGCGAAGCGATCTGGACGCCCGACAAGGAGAATCCCCCGACCGAGACGAAACTCTGGACCCCCGACCAGCCGCCCCCTGACCAGCAGCACAGCGAAGGAGCCCGATCATGAACCCGCCGTCCACGCCGTCGAATCTCGTCATCCCGTCCGTCATCGAGCAGACCTCGCGCGGCGAGCGCTTCTTCGACATCTACTCGAGGCTGCTCAACGAGCGGATCATCTTCCTCGGCACGCCGATCGACGACCAGGTCGCGAACCTCATCGTCGCCCAGATGATCCATCTGGAATCCGAGGACCCCGACAAGGACATCAACATCTACATCAACTCGCCGGGAGGCTCGGTCTACTCGGGGCTCGCGATCTACGACACGATGCAGTTCATCAAGCCGGACGTCGCGACCATCTGCGTCGGCATCGCGATGTCGATGGGCGCGCTGCTTCTCGCGGCCGGCACGGAGGGAAAGCGCAGTGCGCTGCCGAACTCCAAGATCCTGATCCACCAGGTATCCGGCGGCTTCCAGGGGCAGGGCACCGACATCGAGATCCAGGCCAAGGAGACGATCAACTTGAAGCGGCGCCTGGAGGAGATCATCGCCCACCACACGAATCAGCCCGTCGACAAGGTCTCGAAGGACATGGAGCGCGACTACTACATGAACGCAGACGAAGCAGACGAGTACGGCATCGTCGACCAGGTGATTGCCCACCGTTAGGGCAGTAGACGAATCCCCCGGACCGAGGTAGAAGAAGAGACATGGCACGCGCAACCGACGGCAACGAGCAGCTCCTCTGCAGCTTTTGCGGCAAGAGCCAGCGCCAGGTCAAGAAGTTGATCGCCGGCCCGGGCGTCTACATCTGCGACGAGTGCATCGATCTCTGCAACGAGATCATCGACGAGGAGCTGACGACACCGGCCCAGCTCGACCTCGAGAACCTGCCGCGCCCGCGCGACATCTACGCCGTCCTCAACGACTACGTCGTCTCGCAGGAAGAGGCGAAGCGGACACTTTCGGTCGCCGTCTACAACCACTACAAGCGCGTGCAGATGGGCCAGGAGGACGACGAGGTCGAGCTTCAGAAGTCGAACATCCTCCTGCTCGGCCCGACCGGCTGCGGCAAGACGCTGCTCGCGCAGACGCTTGCGCGGATCCTCAACGTCCCCTTCGCGATCGCCGACGCGACGGCGCTGACCGAGGCGGGCTACGTCGGCGAGGACGTCGAGAACATCCTGCTCAAGCTGATCCAGGCGGCGGACTTCGACATCAAGAAGGCCGAGACGGGGATCATCTACATCGACGAGGTCGACAAGGTCGCGCGCAAGGCGGACAACCCCTCGATCACGCGCGACGTGTCGGGCGAGGGCGTGCAGCAGGCGCTCCTGAAGATCCTCGAGGGGACGGTTGCCTCGGTGCCGCCGCAGGGCGGGCGCAAGCACCCGCACCAGGAGTTCCTCTCGATCGACACCACCAACATCCTCTTCATCTGCGGCGGCGCGTTCGCCGGAGTGGACAAGATCATCGCGCGGCGCATCGGCAAGAACGCCGTCGGCTTCGGCGCCGACATCCGCTCGAAGCACGACATGGAGTCGTCGGAGCTGCTCGCGGACGTCATGCCGGAGGACCTCCTCAACTTCGGCCTGATCCCGGAGTTCATCGGCCGGCTTCCGGTCGTCTCCGCCGTGCACCAGCTGCGGCGCGAGGACCTCGTCCAGATCCTCGAGGAGCCCAAGAACGCGCTTATCAAGCAGTACCAGCGCTTCTTCGGCTACGACAACATCGAGCTCGTGTTCACCGAGGACGCGATGTGGGAGATCGCCGACCGCGCGCTCGAGCGCGAGACAGGCGCCCGCGGGCTCCGCTCGATCATCGAAGGCGCGCTGCTCGACGTGATGTTCGAGCTGCCCTCGCGCCGTGACGTGACGAAGTGCGTCATCACGAAGGAGACGATCTCGCAGGGCATCCGCCCGACGCTCGTCACGAGCGCCGAGGCGGCCGACGAAGAGCCCGACGAGCCCGTCGAGCAGACCGCCTGAAGCACTTCGCTCTTCAGGCGGACTTGAAGGAACTCCGCGCGCCGGAAAGCGCGGTTTCCGGCGCGCTCCGTGCTGAGAGCTTGTCGCCCGCCGCGGCGGGCGCCGACGGCGCGCGCCGGGGAGCGGGGAAGCCTCCGGCCTCTGGCGTGGGTTGGGTTTGAGCGTTTCGAACCTCTTGGCGTAGGCTCTTCCCCATGAGCACGATCGAAGCCGGGGCCGAGTTCGGCCCCTCGCCGTGGATCGAGATGTCGCAGGAGAAGATCCAGGACTTCGCCGACACGACGGGCGATCACAACTTCATCCACGTCGATCCCGAGATGGCGGCTCAGACTCCGTTCGGCGGCACGGTTGCGCACGGCTACTTCACCCTCTCGCTGCTGCCGCAGATGTCGTACGAGGTGCTGCCGCACGACGAGCCGGGTGCGGGGATGGCGCTCAACTACGGGCTCAACAAGGTCCGCTTTCCGGCGCCGGTCCCTTCGGGCTCGCGCGTCCGCGGCTCCTTCGTCGTCGGCTCGGTTGACGAGGAGGACTGGGGCCGGCAGGTCACGATGACGGCGACGATCGAGCGCGAAGGCGGCGACAAGCCCGTCTGCGTGGCCGAAGTCGTCTACCGGTACTACCGCCTCTAACCTGGATCCTAGATCGAGGTAGTTGACGCCTATTTAGGTGTGACATCGTCTGTCTCAGGTAGATTTGGGATCCGAAATCCGACGAAGGGGAGGCGCGATGATCCAGGACGCGGCGCAGGAGCTCGAGACTCAGTGGCAGGCGGACGCACGCTGGAGCGGGATCGAGCGCACGTACACGGCCGAGGACGTCGTCCGCCTGCGCGGCTCCGTCGTCGAGGAGCACACGCTCGCCCGGCTCGGTGCGGAGCGCCTCTGGCAGCTGATCCAGGGCGAGGCGCCGGTCCGCGCGCTTGGCGCCCTCACCGGCGGCCAGGCCGTGCAGATGGTGCGCGCCGGGCTCGAGGCGATCTACCTCTCCGGCTGGCAGGTCGCGGCCGACGCGAACCTCGGCGGCGCGACGTATCCCGACCAGAGCCTCTATCCCGCGAACAGCGCGCCCGCCCTCGTCCGCCGCCTGAACAACGCGCTCATCCGCGCCGACCAGATCGACTGGGCCGAGGGACGGAACGGGACCCACTGGCTCGCGCCGATCCTGGCCGACGCGGAGGCAGGCTTCGGCGGGCCGCTCAACGCCTACGAGCTCATGCGCTCGATGATCGAGGCCGGCGCTGCGGGCGTCCACTACGAGGACCAGCTCGCCTCGGAGAAGAAGTGCGGCCACCTCGGCGGCAAGGTGCTCGTGCCGACGCAACAGTTCGTCCGCACGCTCAACGCGGCGAGGCTCGCCGCCGACGTCTGCGGCGTCCCGACCGTGCTCGTCGCCCGCACCGACGCGCTCTCGGCGGCTCTCCTCACGAGCGACGTCGACGAGTACGACCGCGACTTCGTCACCGGGGAGCGGACGGGGGAAGGCTTCTACCGCGTCCGCGACGGGATCGACGCGGCCATCTCGCGCGGTCTCGCCTACGCGCCGTACGCCGACCTCGTCTGGTTCGAGACCTCGACGCCGGATCTCGGTGAGGCGCGGGAGTTCGCAGAGGCGATCCACGAGCGCTTCCCGGGCAAGCCGCTCGCCTACAACTGCTCGCCGTCCTTCAACTGGCGCCAGCACCTGTCCGACGACGAGATCGCGTCCTTCCAGGACACGCTCGGCGAGTGGGGCTACCGCTTCCTCTTCATCACGCTCGCCGGCTTCCACTCGCTGAACGCGGCGATGTTCGAGCTCGCCAGCGGCTACGCCGAGGAGCAGATGCCCGCGTACGTGCGGCTGCAGGAGCGCGAGTTCGAGCTCGAGGAGCTCGGCTACACGGCGACCCGGCACCAGCACGAGGTCGGGGCCGGCTACTTCGACCTCGTCACGCAGGCCGTCGCGCCCGACAGCGAGACGCTCGCGCTCAAGGGCTCGACCGAGGAGGCGCAGTTCACGAAGGAGCATGTGTGAGCACGCTCGCCGAGGTCGAGATCCTCGCTCCGGCTGACGAGGAGGTCCTCACGCGCGAGGCGCTCGATCTCGTCGCGCGCCTGCACCGCGAGTTGAACCCGCGCCGCCGCGAGCTGCTCGAGCGGCGGCACCGGAGGCAGCTCGAGCTCGACGCGGGTGCGTTGCCCGGCTTCCCGGCCGAGACAGCCGGTCTCCGGGACGCCGATTGGCGGGTCGCCGAGGCTCCCGCCGATCTCCGCGACCGCCGCTGCGAGATCACCGGGCCAATCGACCGCAAGATGATGATCAACGCGCTCAACTCCGGCGCGCGCGTCTTCATGGCCGACTACGAGGATGCGTGCTCGCCGACCTGGGAGAACGTCGTCGAGGGGCAGCGGAACGTGACCGACGCCGTGCGCCGCGAGATTTCGCTCGAGACGGCGGACAAGACGTACCGCCTGAACGACGAGATCGCGACGCTCCTGATCCGGCCGCGCGGCTGGCATCTGCCCGAGCGGCACGCGCTCGTCGACGGCGAGCCGGTCTCGGCGTCGCTGTTCGACTTCGGGTTGCACATGGCGCGCAACGCGCGCGAGCAGCTCGAGCGCGGCAGCGGGCCGTACTTCTACCTCCCGAAGCTCGAGTCGCACCTCGAGGCGCGCCTCTGGGCCGACGCGTTCGCGCTGGCCGAGCAGGAGCTCGACCTCCCGCACGGCTCGATCCGCTGCACCGTCCTGATCGAGACGATCCTCGCCGCGTTCGAGATGGAGGAGATCCTGTACGAGCTCCGCGACTGGGGCTGCGCGCTCAACGCCGGCCGCTGGGACTACATCTTCAGCGCGATCAAGAAGTTCCGGGCGCGCGACTGGGTGCTGCCCGACCGCGTGCAGGTGACGATGACCGTCCCGTTCATGCGCGGGTACACGGAGCTGCTCGTCCGCTCCTGCCACCGGCGCGGCGCGCACGCGATCGGCGGCATGGCGGCCTTCATCCCGTCCCGCAAGGATCCGGAGGCGAACGCAATCGCGCTGGCGAAGGTGCGCGAGGACAAGGAGCGCGAGTCGGGCGACGGCTTCGACGGGTCCTGGGTCGCGCATCCCGACCTCGTGCCCACCTGCACCGAGGTGTTCGACGGCGCGCTCGGCGAGCGGCCGAACCAGCTCGAGCGGCTGCGGGAGGACGTCGTGCCCGACGCGGCGGCGCTGCTCTCCATCCCGGACACGCCCGGCGAGATCACCGCCGCCGGCGTGCGCACGAACGTCTCGGTCGGCGTCCGCTACCTCGACTCGTGGCTGCACGGCGTCGGCGCGGCGGCGATCGACAACCTGATGGAGGATGCCGCGACCGCCGAGATCTCCCGCTCCCAGATCTGGCAGTGGGTGCGGCACGGCCACGTCGACGAGCAGCGCGTACGCGACGAGATCGGGCTCGTGGAGGCCGGCGACGAGGCGAAGCAGCTCTTCGCCGCCGTCGCCCTCTCCGAGGAGCTCGAGGACTTCCTGACCCTGCCCGCCTACGAACGACTCGACCGAGGAGGGACGAGATGACCGAGACGATCATCAGGACGAAGGAACGGTTCGACGACGGCGAGCTACTCGACCCGGAAGATCCCCCCGCGGCCGAGCTCGCCGACTGCACGTGCCCGGACTTCTGCGAGCGCGACCACGACAACGAGTAGGGGCAAAGGCGCCGCGTACACTCGGCGCATGTCCCTCGACAGCACGAAAGCCGACGACATCGCGCTCGTGATCGAGGAGGCGATCGTCTCCGGTGAGCTCGAGCCGGGGACCGTTCTCCGCCAGGAGCAGCTCTCCGAGCAGTTCAACGTCTCGCGCACGCCCATTCGGGAGGCGCTGCGGCGGTTGGCGGCGCTCGGGCTCGTCTCCTTCGTCCCCAACCGCGGCGTCCGCGTGCGCACGATCTCGCGCGAGGAGCTGCACGAGGCGTTCATGGTGCGCGCCGAGCTCGAGGCGCTCGCGACCGAGGTGGCCGCGGCGAAGATGACGCCCGAGGATCTCGCGGAGCTCGAGGAGGCCGAGCAGCACTTCGCCAAGATCTCGAAGGAGCTCCGCGCCCGCGAGCCCGGCGAGGCGCGCCGCTCGATCACCGGTGACTGGGTGCGCGCAAACCACGCCTTCCATGACGTGATCTACCGCGTCGCCGATCTGCCGCTCGTCGAGCAGCTGGCGAAGAGTGCGCGCCGCTCGTTCTCAGGCCCGGCGGTCTGGGCGCCGGGCGACCACTCGATCGACGGCCTGTACGCGAAGAACGCCGAGCAGCACCGCGCCATCCGGCAGGCGCTCGCGGCCGGCAGTCCCGAGGGCGCGCGGGCGCTGGCGCGCGACCACGTCCTCAGCTCGTTCACGCTCCTCGAGGCGATCCTCGAGCAGGTCGGTGGCACCTGGCCGCAGCCGAAGCGCTCGGCCGCTAAGGTCTCCACATAGTCGCTGCCTGACCACATTTCGCGCATGGATCCGCTCTACAAACCGCAGGGCGTCGAACAGCGCTGGCAGCAGATCTGGGAGGAGGAGGGCCACTACGCGGCCGACCCGGACTCGGAGCGCGAGAGCTTCGCGATCGCGCACCCGCCGCCGAACGTCACCGGCGACCTGCACCTCGGTCACGCCCTCCAGCTCTCGCTCGCCGACACGATCGTCCGCACACGGCGGATGCAGGGCTACAACGTCCTCTTCCAGCCCGGGTACGACCACGCCGGCATCTCGACCCAGAGCGCGGTCGAGAAGCACCTCGCCACCGAGGGGAAGACGCGGCAGGATCTCGGGCGCGAGGCGTTCGTCGAGCTCGTCTGGGAGTGGCTGCACGAGTACGGCGGCAAGATCATGTTCCAGTTCCGGCGGATCGGCGCCTCGCTCGACTACCGGCGCGAGCGGTTCACCATGGACGACGCCTACGTCCGCGCGGTGATGCGGTTCTTCGTCCATGTCTGGGACAAGGGCTGGATCTATCGGGCGAACCGGATCATCAACTGGTGCCCCTTTCACCTCACGTCGCTGTCGGATCTCGAGCTCGAGCATCACGAGGTCGACGACGCCCTCACCTATGTCCGCTACCCGTTCGCGGACGGCGCCGGCCACGTGACGATCGCCACCGCGCGCCCCGCGACGATCCCGGCGGACGTCGCCGTCGCCGTGCATCCGGACGACGAGCGCTACCGCGACGCCGTCGGCCGCGAGGTGGTCGTGCCCTGGATCGAGCGGCGCGTGCCCGTGATCGCCGACGAGCGGGTGGAGATCGGCTTCGGCACCGGAGCGCTCAAGATCACCCCGGCTCACGACCAGCTCGACTTCGAGATCGGCCGTGACCACGGGCTGCCGGAGCCGACCGTGATCGGCCCGGACGGTCGCATGAACGACGAGGCGGGCGAGCTCGCCGGCCTCACCCAGGAAGAGGCCGAGGAGCGGATCCTCGCCTGGCTGCGTGAGCGCAACCAGCTCGAGAAGCGGGAGTCGTACCGTCACAGCGTCTCGCTCTGCGACCGCTGCAAGAGCCGGATCGAGCCGCGGATCTCGCCGCAGTGGTTCTGCTCGATGGACGAGCTGAAGCGGCCCGCGCTCGATGCTCTGCGCTCGGGGCGCGTCCTGTTCCATCCGGAGTCGCAGCACCGCTTCGCGATCTCGTCGCTCGAGGAGGCGCCGGACTGGAACATCTCCCGGCAGATCTGGTGGGGCCATCAGCTGCCGTTGTGGGAGTGCCCGGACGGCCACTGGACGTGCGCCGAGGAGGAGCCGCAGGCGTGCGCCGAGTGCGGCTCGGGCGAGCTGACGCGCAGCGAGGACGTCCTCGATACCTGGTTCTCGTCGGCGCTGTGGCCGTTCGCGACGCTCGGCTGGCCGGAGGAGACCGAGGACCTGCGCGCCTTCTACCCGGGCAACCTGAACACGACGGCGCGCGACATCATCCGGCTCTGGGAGAACCGCATGATCTTCTGCGGGCTCGAGCTGATGGGCGACGTGCCGTTCAGCGACGTCGTGATCCACTCGCTCGTGCATGCGCCGACCGGCGGGCGCATGTCGAAGAGCCTCGGCACCGGGATGAACCCGCTCGCGCTGATCGAGCGGCACGGCGCCGACGCGACCCGGTACGGCCTGATGAAGATGGCGTCCTCGCAGGACGTCGCCTTCTCGGAGGGCGCGATCGAGGAGGGCCGGAAGCTCGCGAACAAGCTCTGGAACGCGAGCCGGCTCCTGCTGCTGGCCGGTGCGGCGCGGCCGGAAGCGCGGCCGTCGTCGGTCGAGGAGCGCTGGATCCTCGCGCGCATCGACGTGACGCGGGCGGAGTTCGAGGCCGACCTCGCACAGTTCGACTTCGCCCACGCCGTACAGCGGCTCTACCACCTCACCTTCGACGACTTCTGCGACTGGTACCTCGAGTCGATCAAGCCGCGACTCGGGGAGGAGAATGTGCGCGCGACGGGGTTCGCGGCCCTCGAGCGGCTGCTCAAGCTGCTCCATCCGGTGCTGCCGCACGTGACGGAGGAGATCTGGACGAACCTGCCCGAGCGCAAGACGCGGCTGATCGTCGCGCCGTGGCCCGGGACCGAGGTCTGGGAGGGCGGGCTCGAGGCGATCGAGGGCGCTCAGACCGCGGCCCGCATCTACCGGCGCAGCGGCGTCCGCATCAACCTGGCGGGCGACTCGGCCCGGATCTTCGAGGCGGTCGTGCGGCCGACCGACGACGGCCACGGCGAAGTCGAGGCCGAACGGGCGCGCGTCCAGAAGGAGATCGACCGCGCCGAGCGGATGCTCGCGAACGAGAAGTTCGTCGCGAACGCCGCGCCTGAAGCCGTCGCCGCCGAGCGCGAGAAGCTCGCGCAATACCTTGCCGAGCGCGACGCTCTGGGTTGAGTCGCTCTCGCCCTGGCCGCAGGACGGCTTCGGGACGGAGCGGATGCGCGCGCTGCTGCGCGAGCTCGGCGAGCCGCAGCAGCGGTTCCCGGCGATCCATGTCGTCGGCACCAACGGCAAGTCGACGACGACGCGGCTGACCGAGGTACTCCTGCTTGACGCCGGCCTCTCGGTCGGCTCCTACCTCTCGCCGCACATCCGCCGCTGGGGCGAACGGATCCGGGTCGCCGGGGAGGAGGCCGACTTCGAGGCGGCGGTGGCGGCCGTGCGGCCGGCCGCCGAGTCGCTCCGTGCGACGCAGTTCGAGGCTCTCACTGCGGCTGCGCTCATTGCCTTCGCGGCGGCCGAGGTCGACGTCGCCGTGGTCGAGGCCGGCCTCGGCGGCAGGCACGACGCGACGAACGTCCTCGACTCGCGCGTCGTCGTCCTCACGAGCGTCGCGCTCGACCACATGGACGTGCTCGGCGAGACGCGCGACGCGATCGCGGCCGAGAAGCTCGCGGTCGTGCAGCCCGGGTGCACCGTCGTGCTCTCGGAGCCGGAGTGGCGCGAGCGCGCCGAGGAGAACGGCGCGGGAGCCGTCGTCGTGACCGGACGCAGCAACCTCGCCCTCGCCATCGCGGCAGCGGAGTCGTTCCTCGACCGGCCCGTCGACCCACACGCGGCCGACGGGATCGCGCTGCCCGGCCGGCTCGAGCGGCGCGGCGACCACCCGCTCGAGATCTGGGACGGAGCGCACAACCTCGCGGGCATCGGCTGGCTGCTGCCACGGCTCCCGACGGCGCCGGGTGGTTGGACCGTCGTCTGCTCGATCCTCGCCGACAAGCGGCCCGGAATGATGCTGCAGGCGCTGTCGGTGCTCGGGTCGGTGCTCGTCGCGACCGAGAGCCGCAACGGCCGTGCCCTGCCGGCCGCGGAGCTCGCGGCGCTCGCGTCGCCTCACTTCGAGCGGGTGGAGGCCGAGCCCGACCCAGTGTCCGCGCGCGCGTGTGCCCTCGAGCTCGCGGGCGCCGACGGCGCCGTACTCGTCACAGGTTCTCTGTACCTTCTGGCCGACTTGAGCGGCTCTCTATGATCGGGGCTGTGACGCTCGCGAGCTTCCTCAGCACCGGCACCCAGCGCGCGATCCTCAACGGTCTCGCGTTCTTCGCCTTCGTGCTCTGGCTCTCGCTCGGATTCTGGACCTACAAGGATGCGCGCCGCCGCATCGAGGATCCGCTGCTGATCGGTCTCTCGGTGCTGCTCGCGCTCGTGATCCCGTACCTCGGGCCGTTCATCTACATGCTCTTCCGCCCGCCGGAGTACCTCGAGGACGTGCGCGAGCGGCAGCTCGAGATCAAGGCGATGGAGGAGCGGATCGCGGCCGTCGACATCCGCTGCCCGGTCTGCCACGCCGAGGTCGACTCGGGTTATCTCGTCTGCCCGGTCTGCACGACGAAGCTCAAGCAGGCCTGCGTGAGCTGTCACGCGCCGCTCGAGCCGATCTGGCAGGTCTGCCCGTACTGCGAGACGCCGATCGCGGCCGCAGCTCCGGGGGCGCCGCCCGCGCTCGGGACGCGCCGGGCGCGACGCGGCAGCGCGAGCAGGAGCTGACCGTGGCGGTCGAGCGCAGCCTCATCCTGATCAAGCCCGACGCGGTGCGGCGCAGCCTCGCCGGCGAGATCCTCGGTCGGATCGAGGCACGCGGCCTCGTGATCCGCGAGGGGAGGCTCGTCACCGCGAGCCGCGAGCTCGGGGAGGAGCACTACGGGGAGCACCGGGAGAAGCCGTTCTTCGGCGAGCTCGTCGAGTTCATCACCTCGGGGCCGACCTGGGCGCTCGTCGTCGAGGGCGAAGGAGCGATTGCGACCATGCGCATGACGATCGGCGCGACCGATCCGGCGAACGCGGCGCCCGGCACGATCCGCGGCGACCTCGCCTCCTCGATGCCCGACAACCTCGTGCACGGGTCCGACTCACCCGAGTCGGCGGAGCGCGAGATTGCGCTCTGGTTCGGTGACTGACCCGACCGTCGAGGCCTGGACGCGCGAGAACGCCCGGTACACGGATGCGCGTGCCGAGCAGTCGTGGGTGGCCGAGGAAATCACCTGGGGCATCTGGAACATCCCGGAGACCGACCTGCACGCCTTGCCCGACGTTGTCGGCAAGCAGGTCGTCGAGCTCGGCTGCGGGACTGCGTACTTCGGCGCCTGGTTGAAGAAGGGCGGCGCGGCGCGGGTCGTCGGTGTCGACCCGACCCCTGCGCAGCTCGAGACGGCTCGTCGCTGTGAGGAGCGCTTCGGGCTCGGGCTCGAGTTCGTCGAAGCGTTCGGAGAGGATGTGCCGCTGCCGGACGAGTCCTTCGACCTCGTCGTCTCGGAGTACGGCGCCTCGATCTGGGCCGATCCCTACAAGTGGATCCCCGAGGCGGCTCGGCTGCTGCGCCCCGGCGGTGAGCTCGTCTTCCTCCGTAACTCGACGCTCGTCATCCTCTGTTCGCCCGACGAGGACGTCGCCGCGGTGGAGGCGCTGCAGCGTCCGCAGTTCGGCATGCACCGCTTTTCGTGGCCGGACCAGGGCGTCGAGTACCACCTCTCGCACGGCGACTGGGTCCGGCTGCTGCGCGCGAATGGGTTCGAGCTCCTCGACCTGATCGAGATCCAGGCTCCCGCCGGCGCCGAGACGCACGACCACTACGCCTACGTGACCGCCGACTGGGCGCGCAAGTGGCCGGCCGAGGAGATATGGCGAGCGCGCCTGCGGCACCCCTCCTCCTAGCGTCGACGTCGCCGCGGCGGCGCGAGATCCTCGAGCAGCTCCGGATCCCGTTCGACGTCGTCGCGCCGAGCTACGAGGAGACCGAGGACGACCCCGTCGCGCACGCGCTCGGCAAAGCGCGCTCGGTGCTGGCCGAGGCCGACGGCCGCCCGGTGCTCGGCTGCGACACCGAGGTCCTGCTCGACGGCCGCATCTACGGCAAGCCGGCCGGTCCCGAGGAGGCCGAGGAGATGCTCGAGAGCCTGGCGGGGAGAACCCACGAAGTGGTGTCCGGTCTTGCCCTGATCACGCCGATGTGGGAAGAGGTGCGGCACGAGGTGACACGCGTGACCTTTCGCGGTTTGACTCCGCGCGACATCGGCCGCTACGTGGCGAGCGCCGAGTGGGAGGGACGCGCGGGCGGCTACGCGATCCAGGGCGTCGGCGCGGCCCTCGTCGAGCGGATCGAGGGCGACTACCTCAACGTCGTCGGCCTGCCGGTCTCGCTGCTCGTCCGCCTCCTCGCCGAGCGCTTCCCCGGCACGTACGGGTTCGGATGAGCGAGAGCGCCGTCAGAGCCGCGGTCGAGGTCGCGGCGGAGCACGGGCTGAGGAGCGACGACCCGGTCGTCCTCCGCGACGCGTGGCACGTGCTCGTCCATCTGCGGCCGCTGCCGCTCGTCGCCCGCGTCTCGAGCGGGCGGCCGTTTCCGGAAGGGCCGCCCGAGGACGACGTGATCCGCGAGCTGGCAGTTGCCTCACACGCGGCTCGCGCCGGCGCGCCGGTCGTCCCGCCGTCCAACCTGCTCGATCCAGGCCCGCACCGGCACGGCGGGCATGTCGTCGCCTTCTGGCGCTACGTCGGCCAGCCGCGCGAGGTCGAGCCGATCGCGGCCGGCGAGGCGCTCCGCGCGATCCACGAGGCGCTCGCGGACTACGAAGGCGAGCTGCCGACCCTGCACACCGAGGACCTCGTCGCGATCACCGGCCGCCTCGAACCGTCCGCGGACGTGGAGTTCCTGCGGGAGCTCGGCCTGCGCCGGCCCGGCGGCGCAGCTCAGGCGATCCACGGCGACGCGCACCTCGCCAACTGCATGCCCGGGCCGCTCTGGCACGACTTCGAGACGGCGTGCCGCGGCCCGCGGGAGCTCGACCTCGCGGCGCTCTCCCTCTCGGCCCGGGTGAGCGGCGACGATGCCTCGCGCATCGCGCTGGAGGCGTACGGCGACCACGACGCGGACCTGCTCGAGGAGCTCCTGCCGGTCTACGCGGCCTGGATCTACGCGTCGTTCATGATCGCGCTGCCGCGGCGGCGGGAGCTCGGGCAGGTGCTCGCGGAGCGGCTCGTCTGGCTCCGCGAGAACTACAGCTCGCCGGTCTAGCCTCCCGGATGTGCAGGCGAATCGTTCCGCGACTCCGTCGCGGGTGCCTGGGCGTCGTAGGCCGCCACGATTGCCTCGAGCGGCGTCCAGATTCCGGGACGGTCGCGGATCGTCGAGCGGAGGATCGCCTAGGCCGCGATGGACTCGGTCGCGCGGAATGACCCTGAGCCAGCTAGGCCCTTGGGTGTTGGTCCCTCGTTGGGGGCGGAGGTCTACCCTTAGGCCGCCATGATCCAGCTTGGCCGCACGGTTGCAGTAGTTGGTTCCGCGCTCGCGATCGCAGTGGCGTTCGGCTGTGGGGCAGCAAGCGGTGTGGAGTCGAAGCGGGCGGTGTCGCCGTGCGGGACGGCGAACGCTCCTGCGTGGTCTCCCGACGGGACGCAGATCGCCTGGTTCGGCTACCGCTGGCCACGGCCGCCCAACGGCCACGCCACCGGCGCGTACAACATCCTGCGGGCCTTCTGCACCTCGGCCGCCGACGGCTCGAACCTCCACCCGCTCCCCCACACGACCTGTGCCGAGCGCTGCTCCAACCTCCTGGGCGACCCGCCGGGCCAGCTCAACTGGGTCGAGCCAAACCTCCTCGTCTACGGCAGCGACGACGGGATCTACACGATCTCGGTCGGACACAAGTCCAAGCTCCTCGCCAGGGAAGGGCCCGACCCGTACGCCATCGCCGCGGACGGTGATCGCGTCGCCGCCGGGCAGTCGGCGTCCTGCACGACGTGCCCCGGGCCGGTGACGATCTTCAGCGTCCCGTCCGGCGCCGTCGTCGGCGTCGTCGGCGGTACCAAGCTGAGCAACTTCGACCCGAGCCTCTCACCCGACGGCTCGCATGTCGTCTTCGCGCGCGCCCCTGCCAAGGACTCCGGGCCGGGGCCGTCGGTCTGGACCGCCGCGGCCGACGGTAGCCACCTGAAGAAACTGGAAGGGAAGGGCGCCAGCCCGCTCTGGTCGCCGACCGGCAACCTGATCGCCTACGCCACGCCGACGGAAGCCCCGACCGCGGCCCTGAAGCTCGTGGCGCCGCAGGGCGGCGCGAGCAGGACGCTCCTCCGCAGCTACCCGGAGGTCTTCGGCTGGTCTCCGGACGGCAAGTACATCGCCTTCGCGGATGGGAAGGGGCGGCTGGCGATCGTCAACGTCGCGACCGGGAAGGTGCGGACGCTACTGAAGCCGAAGCCTCACTTTGGGTTGTCGAGTGCCGCCTGGTCGCCGGATTCGCAGCAGCTGCTGGCACTAGCGTCGCGGCTTCCGAGCAAGTCCATCTGTCCGAGCAGCCTGTGGCGGGTCCCGATCGACGGGACGAAGCCACGCCTGGTACACGGCTGCTGACTCCTGACGGCGCCCGAGTGGCGAGGGGTCAGTCGCCTGGGCCAGTGTTCCGGAATGCCCCCTGAGAGGGAGGAGGTGGGGAAGTGGATAGTGACGATCACGCGGGCGGCGGCGTATAAGTGGCGAAGTGAGAAAGCTTCTTGTTCCGCTCGCCATGGTGCTCGTGCTTGCGGTCGCTGCTTGCGGCGGTTCTGGGCATCGTCATCTGCGTACACACTCTCGCGCGGTGATCCACATCGATCAAAAGCTGCACTGGACGGCCCCGACGAAGTCCGTCGCCGGTGTCAGCATCGGAACCCGCGCAGCAGAAGTCCGCTCCCGCTTCGGTGCGCCGCTCAGCACTAAGGATCGTGAAGGCAAGCTCACCTGCTGGTGGTACAACGCCGATCAGCCCAACACGTCGACAGACGGGGTTGGCTTCTGCATGAACGCGCAGCAGCGCGTCGCGCGCATCATCCCCGCTGTCCACGGGTGACTGAACCCTCGGCTGGGCAAGCGTCCTTACGCCTGACTACCCGCCCAGAGGCGTTGCCTCACGCGTGTTTGACGCATACGATCAGCGCCTCTGTCCTCGTCTCGCAACGCCGCACGAGTGCGAGCACCGTCCCGAACTCCTCGCAACCGTCGATCGCGCACGTCTGTCAGAAGATGACCTGACGATCGGCGAGGAGCGTCGCTACCCGCTCGCCGCGCCCACGGCAGTAAGTCCACGCCGCACATGACCGCGCCGGGGCGCCGAGCACGCTCGCAGGACAGCTGGAACTAGGGACGAAGACTCCGCACCTGCCAGCGCCAGCCGGTAGGCGTCGAGTGAGGCTGAGCTCGGGCGCTCATCCCGAATCCCTCCCCGCGTGGCCAAGGACCCTGCAGATGCGCGAATCGGCCGCGGGCTTGGCAACATTTTGGCAGCGACTTCCGATGCATCCCACCTGCGGGACGCGTCGCGGGTCGCCTGAAACCGCACGATTACGCGATTCGACCGGTGAGGATGCACCAAGACTCGCGCTCGGCAGGGTTGTGGTCCCGGTGGCCGCGGGTTCGAGTCCCGTCCGCCATCCTCTCCGCTCCACGCCGGCTAGGCGTAGGTGCGGCGGAGGTAGTCCAGGTACGGCTGCGCGGCGATCGTCGAGCCGGTCGCGCGGCGCAGCGTCTCCTGCGGTGAGAACTTGCGGCCGAGCAGGTGGACGTGCTCACCGAGCCACTCGCGCAGCGGCGTGAACTCGCCGCGGCCGACCTGCTCCTCGAGGTCGGGCAGGTCGCGGCCCGCGGCCTCCCAGATCTGCACCGACGCGACCGTCCCGATCAGGTAGGTCGAGAAGTAGCCGATCGACCCGCTCGACCAGTGGACGTCCTGCAGGACGCCGTGCGCGTCGTCGGGCACCTCCACGCCGAGGTAGTCCCACATCTTCTCGTTCCAGCGCTGCGGCAGGTCGCGCAGCTCGACGCGGCCCTCGACCATGTCCTGCTCGAGCTCGAAGCGGAGCATCACGTGCATGCCGTACGTGACCTCGTCGGCCTCGATCCGGATCAGCCCGGGCTTGACCGCGTGGATCGCGGCCTGGAACTGCTCGAAGTCGACCCCGGCGAGCTGCTCGGGATACGTCTCCTGCAGCCGGGGATAGAAGAGCTGCCAGAACGGCCGGCTGCGCCCGACGAGGTTCTCCCAGAGCCGGCTCTGCGACTCGTGGATCCCGAGCGAGCACGGGCCGCCGGTCGGCAGCCGCTCGAGGTGCTGCGGCTGCTGGTGGCTGTAGAGGCCGTGGCCGTACTCGTGCATCGTCGAGAAGAGCGAGTGGAGCGAGTCCGGGTGGTAGTTCGTCGTGATCCGCACGTCGTCGCGGCCCGCGCCCGACGCGAACGGATGCTCGGTCGGGTCGATCCGCCAGCTGTCGGGCCGGTGGCCGAAGAGGTCGGTCACCTCGTAGGCGAGGTCGCGCTGGCGGTCGGGCGGGAAGTCGCCGGACAGGAACGAGGTGTCCACGTCCCGCTCCCGCAGCTGGGCGATCAACTCGACGAGCGGCGGCTTCAGCTCGTCGAACAGCGCGCGCACCTCCACGGTCTTCGTCTGCGGCTCGTAGTCGTCGAGGAGGACGTCGTAGCGCTCGTCGGCGCCGTCCGCGACACAGTCGACGTACTCGAGCCGGAGCTCCACAATCCGCTCGAGGGACGGCAGGAAGGCCGCGAAGTCCGACTCCGCCTTCGCCTGCACCCACACGGGCCGCGCCTCGGCGGCGGTGCGCGCCATCTCGGCCCGGAGCGACGCCGGCACGTTCACCGCCTTCTCGTAGTCGCGGCGGACGAGCGCGATCAGCGCGCCGTCGTCGGAAGCGGGATCGAGCGACTCCTCGACCGGGCGCAGCTCGTCCAGCCAGCGGCCGACCTCGGGATCGGTGAACCGCTCGTGCATGAGGCCCAGCAGCGTCGCGAACTGTTCGGCCCGGTGCGGAGTGCCGGCCGGCGGCATCATCGTCTGCTGGTCCCAGGAGAGCAGCCGGGCGACCTTGCCGAGGTCGCCGACCTCCGCCAGCCGTTCTTTCAGCTGCTCGAGTGCGTCCGCCATCCGCGGCAATCTAGCGGTCTACGCTTCTCTCACGCGCCCGTAGCTCAGTGGACAGAGCGGCGGACTTCTAATCCGCGGGTCGGAGGTTCGAATCCTCCCGGGCGCACTGATGACCAAAAGAGTCGCGGGGAATCGCTTCCGCGTATAGCTCGCGGTCGTGCTCGTTGACTTGGATTTGGAGGCCGTTCGGGTCCTGGAGGACGATCGAGCGGCCGAACGCCTCGTCGGCGATCCCGCGTGCGAGCGCCGAGACCTCGGCCAGCCGCTCCAGCGGCGGCATGGCGACCATCGACAGCTCTACCCGACCCGCCCTGCCCTCCTCGGCCGTATGCAGCGCGAGCACCGCGCCCTTGCCCGCCTTCAACTCCGTCCAGCCGTGGCTGCGGCTCTTGAGGTCAACCTCGAAACCGAGCCGCTCGTAGAAGGCGACAGACTCGTCCATGTCGCGCACGTAGATGATCGGCATCAAGATCATGCTCGTGCTCCTTCCTCCATGTAGGCGGCGAGGATCTCTTCGACCAGCGCCGACAGCGATTTGCCTTCGTCCACCGCTCGATGCTTGATCGCCCGGATCAGCTCCGGCGGCAGATAGACGTTGAATTGTTGCTTATCGCTGCTCATGCGATCATGCTAGCAAACTAGTTACCTTGCTGTCAAGCTAGCACGCTAACGCTCAACCGTCACGCGCCCGAATTGAGCCCTATGTCATGGAGATGTCATGGGCCACGCGGCGAATGGCGGCCTACCATGGGCGAGATGGACGAGCTGACTGGGTTGCTGAGCGCCCGCGAGCTCTCGATTGCGCTCGTGCAACTCTTCGCCGAGGACCGCACGTCCCTCGTGCTGTTCGACGTCGACCGGACGCGCGCCCTCAACGAGCACCACGGCGTGGAGAGAGTCGACGACTTCTTGCGAGCTCTCGGAGCCGCGATCCGAGGGCGCTGCGGCCCGGGCGAGCTGGCCGCGAGGATCGGCGGAGACGAATTCGCCTGGGGCCTCGTCGAGGACGACGGCAGCACTGTTCTGGCCGAGGTCGAGCGCATCCGACAGCGGTTCGCCGAGGAGTCGGGTGGGGCGACGCTCAGCGTCGGGATCGCAGATGCGGCAACGCTCGAGCCGAATCAGTGCGGGCTCGACCTGCTCGTTGTCGCCGGCGACGCGCTGGCCGAGGCCAAACGCCGCGGGCCGGGCGGCTTGCAGATCTCCAGCCGATGACGCGAGCGCCCGCCTGGGGCCTGCGTCAGCGAGGCCCGTTCAAGGTGCTGTTCGCGCACCACCGCGAACAAGAGGCGCATCACGTCGTCGTGCTGATGGCTCTCGCCGCGGCGCTCTCGCTGATTGCGACGATCTTCGTGGCCGGCGCGGCCGGGTATGGGGCCGTCGCCTCACGCCTCCGGCACGCGGATCTCTATTGGATCCCGTTCGCGGTCGCGGGCGCGGTCGCCGCGCATATCGGCTACACGTTCGCCTACCGCGAGGTCGCGCACGTGGGACGCGGCGTCAAGCTGAGCGCGCTGCGCGCGGGCGCGATCGTCTCAGCCGGTTTCGGGATGTTCATCCCGCGCGGTGGGTTCGCGGTGGACATCGAGGCTCTCGAGGATCTGGGCGTCCCGCCAGACGAGGCACGGGTGCGGGTGCTCGGGCTCGGTTCGCTCGAGTACTCCGTGCTCGCCACCGGCGCCCTGGTCTGCGCGATCTTCCTGCTCCTCGACCACTCGGACGCGCAGCGCGCGGTCACGCTCTCGTGGACGATCGGCGTCCCCGTCGGGACCGCCCTCGCGCTGGTCGCCGTCCGCTACCGCAAGTGGATCTGCCGCGGGCGGCTGACGGGGATTCTCGGCCCTCCGCTTGCGTCGATCGGAATCGTCGGACAGATCGTGGCCTCACCACGCCGGCACGGCGTCGCGGCCTTCAGCGGGATGGCCCTCTACTGGGCCGGCGAGGTGTTCGTCCTCTGGGTCTGCCTCGCCGCCGTCACCCGCACCACGCCGTCGGTGGCGGTGGTCGTCGTCGGTTACGCAACCGGATACGCGCTGACCCGGCGGACGCTCCCGCTCGCGGGCGCGGGCGCTGTCGAGGCCCTCCTGCCGTTCGCGCTCGTCTGGGTCGGGTACGGGCTGGCCCCGGCCGTCCTCGCCGTCTTCGCCTACCGCATCTTCAACCTCTGGCTGCCGCTCGGGCCGGCGGCCTTCGGGCTCTACCACTTGCAGCGGCGAGCGCCGGAAAGCCCGGGGCTAGCGGCGCCGGACGCCGAAATCGTTCGTGATGATGACGATGCTCCGGCCGCCGTAGACGCCCGGAGCGTGCGCGACGCCGACGGCTGAGATCCCGATCTGGCGCCACTGCGGTGCCAGCAGGTTCCGGAGATGCTCGGGGCTCTCGACCCACATCTGCAGAGCATGGGCGGCGCTCACCCCCGCCGGCGCCCAGAGCAGGTTCTCCCCGACCGACCAGTACGCGTAGCCCTTCACGGGGTAATAGCGCTGGATTCGCCGCCAGAAGGCAGCCCCGTCGGCCGAGGTATGAGCGAAGTAGCCGACCCGTCCCATCTCGAGCGAGTGCCGGCGGGCCGAGCGGTCGAGCGCCACCGACTCGTGCAGCGATGCGAGACCGTGCGCGGTACGGAAGCTGTTCACCGCGGCGAGAACCTGTTGGTTCAGCGACAGGAGGTTGGTCTCCGAACGAGAGGTCGCGAACGCCGAAGCGGCCAGCACTCCCACGGAGACGAGCGCAGCCATGACAACGGCGAGACGGAGTGTCCTCGGACCGCTCACGCTCTCAACGTCGGCGCAATCCGGGAGTACTGCCATTCCCCGTTCGGGGCAACTTTGTGCAGGGGGCGTCCTACCCCTTGCGTGGTTGCGGTGCGGCCCACCACCGGGACCTTTTCATAAAAAAGTCCTGCATACGAGGCGAACGCCCGACCAGGAGCTGGCTCACCGCAGCGCACCGGAGCCTCCGGCCGATAGCGTTCGGGAGCCATGAGCACCGCGACTCTGCACACGAACCACGGCCCGATCGAGCTCGAGCTGTTCGAGGGCGAGGCGCCGACGACCGTCGAGAACTTCCGCAAGCTCGCCGGTGAGGGCTTCTACGACGGCGTCATCTTCCACCGGATCATCCCCGACTTCATGATCCAGGGCGGCGACCCGACGGGAACGGGGTCGGGCGGCCCGGGCTACAGCTTCGAGGACGAGTTCAACGACCACCCGGTCGTGCGCGGCGCGCTCGCGATGGCGAACGCGGGACCGAACACGAACGGCAGCCAGTTCTTCATCGTCACCGCCGACGCGTGCCCGTGGCTCGACGGCAAACACACCGTCTTCGGCGAGGTCACGAACGGGATGGACGTGGTCAACGCGATCTCGGCGGTGGCGACCGACGCGGCGGACCGCCCGCACGAGGACGTCGTCATCGAGCGGATCGATCTCTGAGCGCCGCCCAGAGCGGCAGCCCATACCAGAGCACCCCGACGACCACGAGCAGCGAGGCGGCCGCCGCGATCGCGAACCCGCGCGAGACGACGAAGTCCGTCACGAGCAGCACGACGGCCTCGAGGGACACGGCCGCAGCCGCGATTCCCGCGATTGCGAACCGGTTGCCGATCACGAGCACGCGCTCCTTGTTGCCGTGCCGGAAGCGGAGCCGGTGGTACGAGGTCGGGGCGGTGAAGAGCGCGACCGAGACGGCGGTCGCCAGGAAGGCGACCAGGAATACGTCGCGCTGGAACTCGGTCACGCGCGTCCACCCCCGGGCGAACGGGACGGCGAGGAGGAAGCCGAGCAGCACCGTGATGCCGGGAAGGACGACGCGGAGCTCGTTCAGCAGCTCGATCAGCTCGCGGTTGGCCCGCTCCTTCGGCGTCTCCTCCTGCCGCGGCAATTCGTCGTCCATGCAGAAGACGGTACGCCTTGCACCGGTCGAGTTAAAGGTCAGCTGGGAATCCGCCGAACCACGCTTACATGCGGCTTGCAGATCGTTTAGATATGCCTCATGGGCGCCTGCTCTGATGCTCTCGTGCCCGGCCTGACGCGACGCCTCTCGCTCGTCGTCGTGGCAACGTTGGCGCTGGCCGTAGCCGCCTCTCCGGCCGGCGCCGCCGGGCACTCAGCTCACGCTGTGCGAGCCGGTGCGAACGTCGGCATCGTCGACATCTACACGACGCTCGGCTACAGCCGCGGCCTCGCCGCGGCGGGCACCGGGATGATCCTCACCCGCTCGGGCGAGGTCCTGACCAACAACCACGTGATCAACGGCGCGACGAAGGTCAAGGTCGTCGACGTCACGACCCACCACCGTTACAACGCCACGGTCGTCGGCTACTCGGTGTCGCGGGACATCGCAGTGCTGCAGCTGGCGGACGCATCGGGCTTGCGCACCGTGAAGCGCGGCGGCGCCGTTCCGCTGCACGTCGGAATGCGGATTGTCGCCCGCGGCAACGCGCAGGGCGTCGGCGGGCTGCCGAAGGTGGCGTCCGGCCAGATCATCGCGCTGCACCAGCAGATCGTCGCGACGAACGACGGCACGGATCCCGAGACGCTGGACAACGTGATCGCCACCGACGCACCCGTCGTGCCGGGTTACTCCGGGGGTCCGCTCGAGAACGGCCAGAACCGCGTGCTCGGCATGGTGACCGCAGGCTCGACCTCGGGGCTTCCCCGCGGCTTCGCGATCCCGCTCAAGCAGGCGCTGCAGATCGCGCGCCGGATCGAGAGCGGCAGGCCAAATGCGAACGTCCACATCGGGCCGACCGCATTCCTCGGCATCGGGCCCGCGAAGAAGACCGCCGACGAGGCGAAGATCGGCAAGGTCATCGCGGGGAAGCCCGGCGATCTCGCGGGTCTCGCCAAGGGTGACGTCATCACGTCGCTCAACGGCAAGGAGATCGCGTCGTTCACAGGCCTGCGGAAGGTCGTTCGCTTCCTCGTGCCCGGCAAGACCGTGCCGATCGGTTGGACGGACACGAGCGACGTCGCCCACACCGGCACCATCACGCCGATCAGCGGCCCGCCACAGTAGCGTCCTCGACCGATGAGCTCGCCGCTGCGCCGACGATTGGTGTGGAGCTGCCTGCGCCTCGCACGACTGCCCTCACTGCCTCCGCCGGTGGTCGGGCCGGAGGCTGCGGCGGCGTTTGCGGTTGCGGCAGACGCGCTGCTCGCCGGCGAGCCGGCCGCGATTCCCGAGCCGCGACTCGACTTCCTCCGCTGGCTCGCCGAGAGACGGCCGGTTGTGTTCCACGGCTCGCAGCGCGCCGACCTGCGCGAGCTGTCGACCGAGCGGCAGACGCACGACGCGACCGCGTGGGGCAATCAGCGGGCCGTCTACGCCTCCACGGATCCGGTGTGGGCGATCTACTTCGCGTGTCTCCGTCGCGACCGGGGCTGGACGGGAACGCGGAACGGGAGCCTCGGCGAGGCGGGCGGGCCGCTCTATCCGCGCAGCTACTTCTTCCTGCACAACCGCGGGTCTGCCTCGCCCGAGCGGCTCGGGCCAGGCTCCCTGTACGTCCTGTCGCCGAGCAGCTTCGTCGCGGACGAGCCGCTCGCGGGCGCGATCGACACCGCACATCTCGTCTCCCACGACCCGGTTCGGCCGCTCGGGCGGGTGGACGTCACACCGGACGATTTCCCCTTCCGCGACCGCATCCGCTACTACAAGGACGGCGAACCGGGCTGGCTCTCGCTCCTGCGCGCCTGAAGCGCTAGTAGGCGGCGCCGCGCTGCCGGTACATCCTCTGCGCGGCCCGGCCCGAGTACGACAGGAAGTCGAGGAACACGCCGGCGGCGACGGCGAT
This sequence comes from uncultured Actinomycetes bacterium, assembly GCA_963796555.1. GTDB lineage: Bacteria > Actinomycetota > Thermoleophilia > Gaiellales > Gaiellaceae > Palsa-739. The sequence goes on from CAWCLZ010000010.1 coordinate 190,807, forward strand.
CCAGTTCGCGCCGTGGACCCCGCCCACGGTCCAGACGATCGTGTACATCAGCGTCGTCCACGGGAAGAAGATCAGGCCGAGGAGCGGCCACCACCAGTGGGTGAACACCGTCTGGATGCGGTGGCCAAAGATCCATTCGAGCGCGAGCACCAAGCGTGGCCCGAAGGCGAAGAGCGCAAGCAGGAGGCAGCACACGCCGCCAGTTTCGCGTCGGGGCCGGACGACAGCCTCCGGCGTTGGTCCGCCGTTGGTGCGGAGGAGTACCTTTGCCTTGCCATGATCCGGCTTGGACGCTCGGCAGCAGCACTTGGTTCCGCGCTCGCCATCGCGGTGACGTTCGGCTGTGGCGCCGCCGGTGGGGTCGCGGCGAAAGCGGTATCGCCGTGCGGGACCGCGAACGCTCCTGCGTGGTCTCCCGACGGGACGCAGATCGCCTGGTTCGGCTACCGCTGGCCCCGGCCGCCCCACGGGCACGCGACCGGCGCCTACAACATCCTGCGCGCATTCTGCGCCTCGAACGCCGACGGCACGAACCTCCACCAGCTCCCGAAAACGGTCTGTAGCGAGCGCTGCTCGAACAACCTCGGAGATCCGCCGGGTCAGCTCAACTGGGTGGGACCGAGCCTCCTCGTGTACGGCAGCGACGACGACGTTCAGACGATCTCGGTCGGCCAGAAGCCCAAGCTCCTGGCCAGGAAAGGGCCCGACCCGTACGCCATCGACGCGCAGGGTGACCGCATCGCCACCAACGACTTCGCAACAGGCTGCGTCTCATGCCGCGGCCCGGTGAGGATCTTCAGTGTCCCGTCCGGCGCCGTCGTCGGCGTGGTCGGCGGCAAGAAGCTCTTCAACTACCAGCCGAGCCTCTCGCCCGACGGGTCGCAGGTCGTCTTCACGCGCCAACCCGCCACCGACTCCGGACGGCCCTCGATCTGGACTGCGGACGCCGACGGCAGCCACCTGAAGCGGCTGGAGCAGCACGGCAACTATCCGCTCTGGTCGCCCGCCGGCAATCTGATCGCCTACGCCGCCCCCACCGGGACGGCTACGACAGCGCTGCGGCTGGTGGCGGCACACGGCGGTACGAGCAGGACTCTCCTCCGTGCTTACCCTGAGGTCTTCGGCTGGTCTCCGGACGGCAAGTACATCGCCTTCGCGGATTCGAAGGGGAGGCCCGCCGTCGTCAACGCCGCGACCGGGAAGGTGCGGACGCTGCTGAAGCTGAAGCCGCCGTTCAGCTCGTCGAGTGCCGCCTGGTCGCCGGATTCGCAGCAACTGCTGCTGGTGGCATCGCGGCCGCCGACGCATTCGACGAAGTGCCCGAGCAGCGTGTGGCGAGTCCCGATCGACGGAGCGAAGGCGCACCTCGTTCACACCTGCTGACCTTGCTTCGGAGAGAGGAGCGGGTGGGTTTTATCGCCCGCGCGTCACGGTTCCGTCTGCGCGACAGAGACGAGGCGTGCGGTGATGACAAGCGAGTGTCCACCACCGCCACCCCGAGCGAGCGCTGACTCACTTAGTGCTACTGCACCGTGGCGCAGTCCGCGTAGACCTCCAAACCCTCACTGCCGGCGGTGGCATTCGCGCCGACGTACCACTGGTCGTGCGCGACACTGCCCGAGTTCCCGCTCGACCACGGGAGCGACCACTCGATTGTTCCGCCACTTCCGACTGCATCGAACTCGTAGCCGCCTCCAATCGCAGTCTGGCCCGCCGGACACGTGGCGCGTCCGTGGAACAGGCCCGCGCCAGAGCTGCTGCCGACGGTCTCCACAACGTTGTAGCCCGTCAGGCCCGTCGAGCCCGTGTCACCCTTGAGCCCCTTCGCCCCTGTCGCCCCGGTCGCCCCCGTCGCTCCAGTTGCTCCTGCCGGGCCGCGCTGCCCACGCAGCGACTTGATCGCCGAGTTGGTCAGCTTCTTCGCGGCAATCGAATGGTTCTTGATCTGCGAGCCATTGATCAGCCCGCTGGCGTAGGCGGCCGTGCCGCCGCCGACTGCGACGACCAAGGCCACGGTGGCGATGACCGTCGCTGGATGCTTAAGAACCCTCACGGCTAAGTTCCTCCTGCTGTCAGGCCCCATGCGGCCAATTCGGTCGATGCCGCCCTCGACCCTTGGGGGAAACTCAATCACTCCGGCCAGAGAAACACAACGTTCGCTCCAGGGATCGTTCTGGTCCGGCAAGTAATCTTTCGGTTCGACAGGATCGCTGTCTGGCGAGGCTCACGACTGCGGCCGGTCAACCTCGGCGAGGGTGTCCTCGGTCACGCGAACGAGCGAGCGGTTCGCCGGTGACGGCCCTCGGCGGCCAAGCCGTTCGGCGCGGATCTCGCAGATCTCTCGCAAAAAGCGCGAATCCCGATTCACAACCAAGCGGGTAGTCGGCGGGAAAGTGCCGTTTGCAGCGTCTTCGAAAGAAGCGGGTGGAGAGAATCGAACTCTCGTAACTAGCTTGGAAGGCTAGGGCTCTACCATTGAGCTACACCCGCGGAGCGCTGGGTACGGTAGCGAGATGCATCCCTCGGCGGAGGCGATCGGGCTCGCGCCGGCGCTCGCTGTCGGACTGGCACTCTCGTACCGCGGCAGCCCGGCCTCGCGCGCCCGCGTTGCCGCCGGCGTCCTCGGCGTCGTCCTGATCTTCGCCGCCTTCGTCACGAAGCTCGAGCCGCTCGCGAACCACACGTTCCTCTGGGCGCACCTGCTGCAGAACGTCGTCCTTGCCGAGTGGGCTCCCCTGCTGCTCGTCCTTGCGATCCCGCCGCGCGTCGCCGACCGCGCCGCAGGATTCCCGCTCTTCCGGCCGTTCGTCGCGCTGCCGCTCTGGCTGGCCGCGTACTACACCTGGCACCTGCCCTGGATCTACGACGCGGCGCTCCGCAATCCGCACTCGCTGCTCCACGTCGAGCACCTCACCTACCTCGCGGCAGGCATCTGCGTCTGGTGGCCTGTCGTGCACGGGAAGAGCTCGGCCGGAGCGAAAGCCGCCTACCTTTTCGCCGCATTCGTGCTCGCCTCGCCGCTCGGCCTGCTTCTCGCGCTCATCCCCCGCGCGATCTATCCCTTCTACGCGCACGCGCCGCGCACGTGGGGGCCGAGCCCAATCGCCGACCAGCAGATCGCAGGTGTAACGATGGCGGCCGAGGAGGCGATCGTCTTCTTCGGAGCCTTCACGGCCTATCTCCTCCGCTTTCTCGCCGACGAGCAGGCGGAAGGCGCCTTCCGAGCGAGCGCACCGGGACGAGCGGAGGGCCCGGCTCCCGGCTCCGCTCGGTCTCTGCACTGAGTCGGGACGGAAGGATTCGAACCTTCGGCCTCTGCCTCCCAAAGGCAGCGCTCTAACCAGGCTGAGCTACGTCCCGCCGCCCGCAGTGTAGGGCGCTTACTCCGACTCGATCAGCGCGCGCAGCTCGGCGAGCTTCTCGCCGCGCAGCTCGTCTCGTTCCCCGCGGTCGATGCGACCGAGCATGTTCCGGACGAGGGGGGCGAGCTCGAGCGGATTGAACGGTTTCGTGACGTAGTCGACGCCGCCGATGTCCAGCCCACGCGCCCGGTCGCGATACTCCGCGCGCGCCGTGAGGAAGATGATCGGGATCCCGCTCGTGCGGTCGTCCTCGAGCAGCTCCTCGGCCACCTGCCAGCCGTCGAGGCCGGGCATCATCACGTCGAGGAGCACGATGTCGGGCTGCTCGTCGCGCGCAAGGTCGAGCCCCGTCGTGCCGTCCGCGGCCTCGAGCACCTGGATCCCCTCAACCTCGAGGTTGACGCGGCAGAGCAGCCGGATCGGCGCCTCGTCGTCGATCACGAGCACCCGCAACTCGTTGGCCCCATCCATGTCGGCACTCATACTTGCTCCTGCCCTCCACCGAGGGGATCGGCAACTACGGCCGGAAGCTCAAATGTGAGCCGCGCTCTGTCTGGCCGGAATCCGGCTCCAGACATGGAAAAGCCCGCCGCTCGGGGGGTCGGTGCGGCGGGCTCTCCCGATTGCTCCCCGCAAGACGTCATACGACGCCGCGGTTCGCATCGCCCAGTGCCAGGCAGGCTAAAGCGCGTTTGCGAGGCGGACAATGGGCCGTCCGGCCCATCTTTGTACGTGGGAAATATCGCGTCGTGCGGTTCTTCTCACTCGCCCCTCCGCTGCCCATCGCTATGGTGGCCGCGCCGTGGTGAAACGCCTTCTTCTCGCCTCGCCGCGAGGTTATTGCGCAGGCGTCGAACGGGCGGTCGAGACAGTGGAACGAGCTCTCGCGCTCTACGGGAGCCCGGTCTACGTCCGCAAGCAGATCGTCCACAACTCGCACGTCGTCGAGGATCTCCGCTCGCGCGGGGCCGTCTTCGTCGACACGCTCGCCGACGTGCCCGAAGGGGCGACGGTCGTCTTCTCCGCGCACGGCATTGCCCCGGCGGTGCGCCGCGAGGCGGAGGAGTTGCGGCTGACGACGATCGACGCGACCTGCCCGCTCGTGACCAAGGTACACGCGCAGGCGCGCCGCCTGGCCGGTGCGGGCTACGCGCTCGTCCTGATCGGACACGCCGGGCACGAGGAGGTCGAGGGCACGCTGGGCGAGGCGCCCGACGCGATCGCCCTCGTCGAGTCGGCGGAGGACGCCGAGCGCGTCTCACTCCCGGCCGGCCGGCCGCTGGCGTACCTCACCCAGACGACGCTCTCGGTCGACGAGACAGGCGAGATCGTCGCCGTCCTGCGCCGCCGGTTCCCCCACATCGAAGGGCCGGCGCGCGAGGACATCTGCTACGCGACCTCGAACAGGCAGTGGGCCGTGAAGGAACTGCTGGACGAAATCGACCTGCTGCTCGTCGTCGGCTCACCCAACTCTTCGAACTCCGTGCGGCTCGTCGAGGTCGCCCGCGCCGATGGGACTCCGTCTCATCTCGTCGACGACGTGCGCGGCATCGACGAGAGCTGGCTCGAGGGCTGCGAGACAGTCGGGCTCACGTCGGGCGCGTCGGCACCGGAGCGCCTCGTCGCCGACGTGTGCGCCTGGTTCGCAGCGCGCGGCGTGGACGTGCGCAAGCAGCGCGCCGCGCACGAGGACGTGAGCTTCAAGTTGCCGATCGAGCTGCGTCGCGCCGAGCGAGCCGCGGCCTAACGGCCGACGCTAGGCCTTCTCGAGCTTCAGCTCGTCGCCTGAGACGCGGAGGTCGGTTGCAAGCACTTCCCGTGCGATCCAGTCGCCGTGCCCGGCGACGAGATCGCGTTGCACGTTGGGCACCGTGAGCACGATCCGGTCCGTCAGCTCGAAGCCCCGCTCCTTGCGCAGGGAGTTGACGAGGTGGATGAGCTCGAACGCCTCACCTTCGAGCAGGAGCTCATCGTCGAGGCCGAGGTCGAGCGCCACCGTCACGCCGTCGCCCGACGCCACAGCCCAGCCCTCGCGTCCGCCGCGCTCGACCAGCACCTCGTCCGGAGCGAGCTCGTGCCCGGCCGCCCGGAAGCGCCCGTCCGGTAGCTCTTCGAACTCGCCGGACGCGAGCGCCTGGCGCACCGCGCCGAGCTCCTTGCCGAGCTTCGGGCCGAGCAACGGCAGGTTCGGCTTCACCCGCAGCTCGACAGCCCCGACCGGCCCGAGCTCGACCTCCTTCACACGCAGCTCGTCCGCGATCTCCTCCAGGTGGCCGTCGAGGCTCACGCCCTCGGCCGCGAGCCGCCGCAGGGGCTGCCGCAGCTTGATCCCCGAGGACGAGCGCGCCTGCCGGCCGAGCTCGACCACCCGCCGGACCGAGGCGATCTCGTCCAGGAGAGCCCGGTCCGGCTCGTCGACCTCGGGCCAGCCGGCGAGGTGCACCGACTCCGGCCCGTCGAAGACGAGCGTCCGCCAGAGGTTGTCGGTCACGAACGGGAGGATCGGCGCCATCACACGCAGCGATTGGACGATCGCGTACCACAGCGTGTGGAACGGAGCCTGGTCGTCCCCGTCCCAGAAGCGGCGCCGCGAGCGCCGGATGTACCAGTTCGAGAGGTCGTCGACGAACTCCGCGTAGGCGCGCATGACGCCCACGGTGAGGTAGCCCTCGTACGCGGCCTCGGCCTCACGGACGAATGCGTGGGTGCGCTCGACGAGCCAGCGGTCGAGCGGATCGAGCGCGCCCTCGAGATTCAGGGCCGCCCAGGACGGCCGGAAGCCTACGGTGTTCGCGTAGTCGACGAAGAACTTGACCGAGTTCCAGAAGGTGAGGAACTCGCGCTTGATCGCCTCCGCCGGCCCGAACCCGAACAGGAGATTGCGGTCGGGCGGCTGAGAGGAGAACTGCCAGCGCATCACGTCCGCCCCCATCCGCTCGAACGCCTCCTCGGCGGGGATCGTGTTGCCCCACGACGCGTGCATCTCGCGGCCGGTCTCGTCGAGCATCTTCTCGTAGCCGAGCACACGCCGGAACGGGGCCCGCTTCGTCAGCACCACCGACATGAAGAGCTGCGAGTAGAACCAGAGGCGGATCTGCTCGCGCATCTCGCTCACCCAGTCGGCCGGGAACCACGTTTCCCAGTACGCGTGGTCGGGCAGGTCGGCCGTCGTCAGCCCCCTGGCCGCGCCGGTCCCGTAGCCCTCCGGCACTCGCTCGTCGTTCTGCCAGCCGAGCGTCGAGAACGGGACGATGCCGGCGTCGAGCCAGACGTCGCCGACCTCCTTGATCCGCTCGACCGGCTCGCCGCACTCCGCGCAGCGCACCGGGACGCGGTCGATCCATGGCCGGCGCAGCTCCTCCAGCTGCTCGAGGCCCGATACGGCGCGCTCCTCGAGCTCGCGGCGCGAGCCGATCACGTTCAGGTGCCCGCACGCACAGGGGTAGAACGGCAGCGGGAGCCCGTAGTAGCGGCGGCGGGAGATGTTCCAGTCGCCCATGTTGCGCAGCCAGTCGTCCATCCGCTTCCCCATGTACTCCGGCGTCCATTCGACCGTCGCGTTCGCGTCGAGCATCTGCTGCCGCAGCACGCGGACCGAGATGAACCAGTCGTCAGCGATGCGGAAGATCAGGGGTGTGTGGCAGCGCCAGCACTCGGGATAGCGGTGCTCGTGCAGCCCGGCCTCGACGAGGACGCCCTTCTCCTCGAGGTTGCCGATGATCTGCTCCGCCGCCTCGGTCGTCGAGAGGCCGTGCAGCCAGCCGAAGCTGTCGTAGAAGCGGCCCGACTCGTCGACGGGCTGCACCACCTCGAGCCCGTGCTGCTGCGCAAGCTCGAAGTCCTCGGTTCCGCAGCCGGGCGCGATGTGGACGATGCCGGTGCCCTCGTCCAGCGAGACCCCGTCCCACGGGATGACGCGGTGGTCGACCTGGGTCAGGTCGTCGAACGGGCCGCGGTACGTCCAGCCGACGAGGTCCGCGCCGGGCCGCCGGTCTTCGAGATCCTCGTCGGGATAGCGCGCGGCGGCGACCCACTCGCCGTTCTTCCGGCGGCCGTACTCCGCCCCGGGATTGACGGCTGCGGCGACGTTGGCCGGAAGCGTCCACGGCGTCGTCGTCCAGACGACGAGGTGCTCGCCGGTTCGCTCGAGCAGCGGGAAGCGGACATACAGGGACGGGTCGGCCCGATCGACGTACGAGCCGATCAGCTCGTGCTGGGAGATCGACGTCCCGCAGCGCGGGCACCACTCCGTCGAACGGTGTCCCATGTAGAGCCAGTCCCGCTCGTGCACTGACTTCAGCATCCGCCAGACGTACTCGATGTTCGTGTCGCTGAAGGTGAAGTAGTCCTTGCCCCAGTCCATCCACTGGCCGAGCCGGATCGAGCCTCGGGTCAGCGCCTCCGACGAGCGGATGACGACGTCGCGGCAGCGGCGCGCGAACTCCTCGAGGCCGAACTCCTCGATCTCGCGCTTCGAGTTGAGCCCGAGCTCACGCTCGACCCCGACCTCGATCCAGAGGCCCTGGCTGTCGAACCCGTTCTGGTAGCGCTGGTCGAAACCGCGCAGCGCCTTGTAGCGCTGGAAGACGTCCTTCAACGTCCGGCCCCACGCCGTGTGGACGCCGAGCGAGAACCTGTTCGCCGTGACCGGGCCGTCGACGAAGGAGAAGGTCGGGCCGCCGCGGTTCTGCTCGCAGAGCTTCGCGAACGTGCCCTCCGCGTCCCAGCGCGCGAGGGTCTCCTCCTCGAGGGCGGGATGGTCGGGTTTGTCCGGTAGAGGTTGGAAGATGGGCTCCGGCATCGGGAAGGCAAGTCTAGGCTGAGGCGTTCCTACTATTGGGAGGCTGGCTAGAACGCCTCTCCACCTGAATCGAACACCGAAAGGAATCAATGGCAAACGACGTCACCGACGCCACCTTCGAGACCGAGGTACTCCAGGCGAACGAGCCGGTGCTCGTGGACTTCTGGGCCGAGTGGTGCGGACCGTGCCACGCGGTCGAGCCGATCCTCCAGCGGATCGCCGACGAGCGCAGCCTCAAGCTCGTCAAGGTGAACATCGACGAGAACCAGGATCTCGCGCTGCGCTACGGGATCCAGTCGATCCCGAACACGATGCTCTTCGAAGGCGGCGCCCCCACGGCCTCGGCCGTCGGCGCGATGCCGAAGGGCATGCTCGAGCAGCAGCTCGGCTTCGCGAGCTGAGAACTACTCCGCGGTCTGGGCCGTGTCCTGGTCCTCGACGAAGCGCAGGAAGTCCGCGTGCTTCGCGAGATACGCCTCGAGCTCTCCGAGGCCTGCGCCGGCCCAGTCCTCCACCCACGTTTCGGCGATGTCGTCGTCGATCCGGTGGAAGCCGCGCTCGCTCATCTTCCGCTCCGGCGCCGTACACGCCGGCGCCTCCGCTCCTGGATGAGCTCCGTCAAGCCTACGCTCATTGCTCCGCATGATCGACAGCAGCCCGGACAATGACCATGGGCCGTTCGGCTCAACTTGGCCGCCGGACGGACCTAAGCGCTCTCGGGAGAGGAGCTAGCCTCGCCGTACCGTTCCGCCACCCAGCACGAGCTCGCCCGGATCGAGTTGCTGACCGGGTTGCCCGGCGAGGTGCTCGCCCGGCTCGGACAGCGCATGGAGCGCCGCGAGGTCGCGGCCGGCGCCGTCCTCGTGCGCGAGGGCGAGCCGGACGACCGCTTCTACGTCCTCCTCTCTGGCGTCCTCGCAGTCAGCCAGCGCGCGCTCGGCGCACGGAGCGTGCTCCGGCCGGGCGAGTACTTCGGCGAGGTCGCGCCGGCCATGGACGTGCCGCGGACGGCGACCGTGTCGGCCATGACGCCGGCGGTGGTCGCGAGCTGCGACCGGGCGACCTTCGACGAGTTGCTGCGCCCGCTCTTCGCCGACGACGACTAGAGCTCGGAGAGCACCGCGTCGCTGAACGGCGGCCACGCCTCCTTCGCCCAGTCGCCGAACCGGCGATCGGTGAGGACGGCGCAGGCCACTTCCGCGTCCGGATCGACCCAGAGGAACGTGCCGCTCGCGCCGAAGTGGCCGAACGTGCGCTCGGAGTTGGTCGTGCCCGTCCAGTGCGGCGACTTCGAGTCGCGCAGCTCGAAGGTGAGGCCCCAGTCGTTCAGCTCCATCCGGCCGAGGCCGGGCAGGACGCCGGTGAGGCCCGGGAACTGGACGGTCGTCGCCTCGGCCAGCGTCTCGGGCGCCACCAGGGTCGGCCGCAGGAGCTCGCGCCCGATCGCCAGGAGGTCGTCGAGCGGGCCGCGGTAGGCGTGCGCGGGAGAGCCGGCGAGGCGGCCGGCGAGGCCCAGGGGGCGGACGACCGCCTGGGCGAAGTAGTGGGCGAACGGCATCGCCGCCCGCTGCTCGAGGAGCTGGGCGGCGAGCTCGATCCCCGTGTTCGAGTAGATGCGGCGGCGGCCGGGCTCGGTGCTGGGCCGGTCGCCTTCGAGCGGCAGCCCGGAGGCGTGCGAGAGCAGATGGCGGAGCGTCGAGCCGGGCGGTCCCGCCGGCTCGTCGAGGTCGACCGTTCCCTCCTCGAGCGCCACGAGGATCGCGAGGCCCGTGAGGAGTTTCGTGACCGAAGCCCACGGCAGCTCGAGGCCGCTCGGCCCATGCGTTGCGACGACGCTCTCGGCACGCGTCACCCCGGCAACGGCAGTGGCCGCGCCCCAACCGTCGATCGCCCGCAGAGCTTCCACAGCGCGGGATACTAGGAGCATGGCGCGCGCATCCGTTCCCGCGGTCTCTCCCTTCGCCGCCACGGTCGGCTACGCCCGCGCCGTGCGCGACGGACGGCACATCTACGTGTCCGGAATCGCTCCCGTCGGCAGCGCGACGGACGATCCGTACGAGCAGGCGCAGCGCTGCCTCGAGATCATCGTCGACGCGCTCCGCGAGCTCGGCGCCGGCCCCGAGCACATCGTCCGCACCCGCGTCTACCTCGTCGATCCCGCCGACTGGGAGGCGGTCGGCCGCGCGCACGGTGAGCTCTTCGGTGGGCACCCTCCCGCGTCGGCGATGCTCGTGATCTCCGGCCTGCTCGATCCCGCCTGGAAGGTCGAGATCGAGGCCGACGCACTCCTCCCCTGAGCGATCCGCCGCTTTCTTCGGCTTAAACGTGCGGGATATCTTCCCGGTATGAGCGACTCGCTGATCCCTCCCTCCATCACCGGCAAGGGCTCGGGCTTCCCGCCTGGGGGCAGCGTGCTCGACCACAAGTTCGGCACGAGCGACCCGTACACACTCGGGGTCGAGGAGGAGTACATGCTCCTCGACAGCGAGACGTTCGACCTCGTCCAGCACATCGACACGGTGCTGGCCGCAGTCGCGGGGCACGAGCTCGAGCCGCGGATCAACTCCGAGCTGATGCAGTCGGTGCTCGAGGTGGCCACGCCCGTCTGCCACACGCCGGCCGAGGTGCAGGAGCAGCTCCTCCGCATCCGGAGTTACGTCACGGGCGTCGCGCACGAGAAGGGCCTGCGGGTCGGCTCGGCCGGCACGCATCCGTTCTCGCTCTTCGAGGCGCAGCGGATCACCGCCAAGGACCGCTACCGGGCAATGGTCGACCAGATGCAGTACATCGCGCGGCGCGAGCTGATCTTCGGGCTGCACGTCCACGTCGCGGTCGACGACCCGGAGAAGGCGATCCAGATCGTCAACGGGCTGATCGCCCACCTCGCGGAGCTCGTCGCGCTGTCGGCGAGCTCGCCGTTCTGGCGGGGCGAGCCGACCGGGCTCCGCTCCTCCCGGCACATGGTCTTCGCCGCCTTCCCACGCTCGGGCCCGCCGCCGCGCTTCCGCGACTACGCCGACTACGCACAGGTCGTGAACCAGCTCGAGAAGACCGGCTGCATCCAGGACTACACGCACATCTGGTGGGACATCCGCCTCCACCCGCGGCTCGGCACCATCGAGATCCGGATCTGCGACGCGGTGACACGGCTCGACGACGTGATCGCGATCACCGCGTACTGCCAGGCGCTCGTAAAGCACTACGCGGAGCTCGTCGACCGTGGCGAGGAGATCCCCTCCTTCCACCGCATCCTCACAACGGAGAACAAGTGGCTCGCCGCGCGCTACGGCCTCTCGGCGCCGGTGATGGACCTCCACACCGGCCGCCGCAACCGGCTGCCGGTGGCGGCGCTCGTGCGGCGGACGCTGCAGACGATCGGGCCGCACGCAAGCGAGCTCGGCTCGGCGGAGGAGCTCGCGGGCGTGGAGGAGATCCTCCGCCGCGGCAACGGAGCCGACCGGCAGCTGCACGTCTTCAACGCGAACCGGGACATCGTCGAGGTCGTGCGAGAGATCGCGGAAGCAACCGAGGTCGCCCCCCGGCCCGAACCCGAGCCGGCGCCTGCCGCGTAGGATCGAGCGATGCTCCAGGTCGGGGACAAGGCGCCGCTCGAGGCGGTCGTCTGGACGACGCCGCGCGAGCGCGCGAGCATCGGCGACCTCATCCACGACCGGCCGCTGCTCCTGCTCTTCTACCTCTTCGACTGGTCCTCGACCTGAACGAACGAGCTCGAGCTCCTGCGTGACAGGAGAGCGGAGCTTCAGGACACCGGAGTCGAGCCGTTCGCGATCTCGCGCGACTCGCCGTACACCCACGTCGCCTGGATGCAGGCGCTCGACCTCGACTTCCCGCTGATCTCCGACTGGAACGCCGAAGCCACCCACGGCTTCGGCGTCGCGTACGAGCACAACGGGATGCGCGACGTCTCGCGGCGCAGCGCGTTCCTCGTCGGCGTGGACGGAGTCGTGCGCGGCGCCTGGGCCTACGAGCCGAGCGAGCTGCCCGACCTCGACGTGCTGATTGCAGCGGCCCGCGATTTGTAGTCGTCCGGCGGATCGCGTTTACTCGCGCGCATGGACACTCCTCATGCCGAGGCGCCCGCCCCGCGCGGCCTGCCCTCCGGACCCGTCACGGCCCTCGTCGGCCTCACGGTCGCGATCGTCGCGATCATCTTCCTGTTCGAGACGAACGTGTTCCCGTCGCACTGGTACGCCTTCTTCAAGCTCGTGCACGTGGTCGGTGCCGTCATCTGGGTCGGTGGCGGGATGACTCTGACGATCCTCGCGATGCGGGCGGAGCGCTCATCGGACCCCGGCGACATGGCGACGATCGCCAGGCAGGCGGCCTTCGTCGGCGAACGGGTCTTCGCGCCCGTCGGGCTGCTCGTCTTCCTGATGGGGATCGCGATGGTGATCAACCTGCATTGGGGGTGGGGGACGACCTGGATCGTCATCGGGCTCGTCGGCTACGTGATCACGTTCCTGACAGGCCTCCTGGTGCTCGGTCCGCTGGCGAAGCAGATCGGCCAGTTGATGGAGACGCAAGGGCCGGGAGCGCCCGAGACGCAGGCGGCGATCCAGCGGATCCTGCTCATCGCCCGCATCGACATGGGAGTGCTCCTGGTCATCGTCATGGACATGATCCTCAAGCCGTTCACGTAGTCCGTTGACATGTGACTTCCCGGTCACGTAATCTCCAGTGCGTGGACGACGACCAGGTATTCAAGGCGCTCGCCGATCCGACGCGGCGTCACCTGCTCGACCGGCTCTTCGAGCGCGACGGCCGCACGCTAACGGAGCTCGAGTCCGAGCTGGAGATGACCCGCTTCGGCGTGATGAAGCACCTGCGCGTGCTCGAGGACGCCGGGCTCGTCGTCACCCGCCGGGAGGGCCGGGAGAAGCTCCACTTCCTGAACCCGGTGCCGATCCGGCTCGTCCACGACCGGTGGATCGACAAGTACACCGAGCACCGCGTCGCGGTGCTCGCCGATCTCAAGCACGAACTGGAGGAATCAGCATGACCACCATGACGGCCCTGACGACGCAGGTCTACTCCGTCTTCATCCGCGCCACGCCCGAGCAGGTATGGGACGCGATCACGAAGCCGGAGTTCACCCAGCAGTACTTCTTCGGCGCCAGCATCGAGGTGCGCGACGGCCGCCGCTTCGCGGCGGTCAGCGACTCGGTATGGGACGAGGAAGTGCTCGAAGAAGACCCGCCGCACAAGCTCGTGCACGGCTGGATCTCGGCCTACGACTCCGAGATGGCGGCGGAGGCGGAGAGCCGCGTCACCTGGGAGATCGAGCCGCAGGACGGCGGCATCACCAGGCTGACCGTCGTGCACGACCAGCTCGAGGGCGCGCCGAAGACGGCGGAGAGCGTCGCCGGCGGCTGGATGTACGTCCTGAGCGGCCTGAAGACGCTGCTGGAGACCGGCAAGCCGCTCACCGGCTGAGCCGAGCTCCGCGACCGCGACCGCCGGAGGCGATGAGTCTCCGGCGGCCGTCCGGTCTTTATCCTCTGACAGTCCCGCTAACACCGAGGAGCGCATCGATGCCGAAGACACTGCTGACCGTCGCAACCCGCAAGGGCACCTTCATCCTCGAGAGCGACGACCGCCGCGACTGGACGCTGCGCGGCCCGTACTGCGAAGGGTGGCCGGTCTACCACGCCATCTACGACCCGACCACGGGCGAGATCTACGCCGCCGCGGCGAGCGAGTGGCACGGCTCCTCCATCTGGCGCAGCGCCGACCTCGGCGAGACGTGGGAGATGTCGAGCGACGGCCTCTCCTACGGCGACGAGGACGGCCGCAAGATCTCCAAGGTCTCGACGCTCGCCCGCGCCGGCGATCGCCTGCTCGTCGGCGTCGAGGCGCCGGGCATCTTCGAGAGCCGCGACAGCGGCAAGACCTGGTCGCTCCTGTCGACCCTCTCCGGCCAGCACGGCAGCGAGAGCTGGGACGATCCCGCGAACCAGCCCCCGGGGCACCTCGGCATCTCGGGCTTCGTGACCGACACGGACGACTCCGACAACTTCTTCACGATCGTGCAGGGCATCGGCGCGTTCGAGACCGAGGACGGCGGATCGTCGTGGACGCCGCGCAACAACGGTCTGCGCCGCGACTGGCCGGCCGACTACGAGGACGTCGGCTTCTGCGTGCACAAGCTCGTCCGCTCGTCCGACCCGCAGCGGATGTACCAGCAGAACCACGTCGGCATGCACCGCTCCGACGACGCCGGCAAGTCCTGGACCGAGATCACCGAGGGCCTGCCGGGCGACTTCGGCTTCGCCGCGGCCGTCCATCCCCACGACGCGGAGACGTTCTACGTCATCCCGGTCGACGGCGGGCACGGGCGGACGATGCACGAGGGCAAGGCCACGGTCTGGCGCACGCGCGACGCCGGCTCGAGTTGGCAGCCGCTGCGCAGCGGGCTGCCGCAGGAGAACGCGCACCTCGGCGTCCTGCGCCAGGGGATGACGATCGACAGGCACGACACTCCTGGCCTTTACTTCGGCACGAGCACCGGGCAGGTGTTCGCGAGCGCGGACGAGGGCGACACGTGGAGCGAGATCGCGAGCTACCTGCCCTCGATCTCCTCGGTCGACATTGCTGTCCTCGACTGACGTGGCCGACGTTCGGCTCCCCGGAACGCTGACGCCGCTCTTTCCCGGGCTGCCGCGCAGGCTCGACGTAGAGGCTCCGACCGTGCTCGCCGCCATCGACTCGCTCGAACAGCAGTGGCCCGGCCTCCGCGACCGTCTCGTCGCGGAAGGCCCGAGCCTGCGCTCGCACATCCACGCTTACGTCGACGGCGAGCGCGCCGGACTGGACACGCCGGTCGCGGAGCGCTCGCGACTCGACGTCATCGCCGCGATCAGCGGCGGCTAGCGCTCAGCTCTTCGTCGTGACCGGGGGCTGGAGGAGAACCTTGAGCGGCCCGCGCAGCATGGCGGAACGCGTCCGGACCACGACCACGGCGTCCGCCTTGCTGATGCTCCGGACCTGACGCGCCGAGAGGTTCAGGTCGCCGCTCGCCTTGGTCGAGCAGCCGGTGCACAGCACGTGCGACTTCCGTGCGGGACCGACTCGCAGCGTCGCGGTCATCGGCCCGGCGAGCTTCGGCAGGTACAGGCGCCACGCGAGTTGCCACGTGCTTCCCGGCAGGACGGCGACCTTGGCGCCCGGGGCGATGTGGTGCGGAGCGAGCTTCGGCGTGAGCACTCCGCTGAACCGGCCGGCCGTCTTCGCGCCGGCGACGGGCGCCAGGCGAGCGTGAACGTCGATCCGGAACGTCGACGCCGCGGCCGTCGCGCTGCCGGCTGCAATCGCCACGACGACGAACCCGACGGCGAGCGACCGCGCCCCGATCCTGCCTGTCCTGGTCACGAGCAACCTCCTGAGTTGGAGCTTACCCGTACCGGCTCGAATCAATCCCGCGTCGGGCGCTCGAAGACGACGAGCACGGCGAGCTGCTCGTAGCCCACGAACCGGTGGTCGGCACCGGCGGGCACGAACACGGCCTGACCCTCGTGCAGATCGACCCGCTCGCCCTCGACCTCGAGCGTGCCGCTGCCCTCCAGCACGACGTAGACCTCGTCGTCGGAGTGCGGCTGCTGACGGTCCGGCTCGGGAGCGACGAGCACGTAGACACCGAGCTCGAGGCCCGGCGACTCGTGCACGATCTCGTAGCCTCCGCCGGCCTCGCGCAGGCGTTCGACGGCAGCTGCGGTCTCGAACGCTCGCATGGAGCGACGTTACCGCTACCAGCTCTTCGTGCGACGAGCATGGCCGTGCTCAGCCACGCGCACCCGGGCATCCACCGCGAAGCAGCCGTGAGGTAGCGCCAGCACCGGGTTGAGGTCCAGCTCGGCGACCTCCGGCAGGTCCGCGGCCAGCAGGGACAGGCGCAGGAGGAGGTCGACGAGCACGCTCTGATCCGCCGGCGGCGCTCCTCTGAAGCCGGCGATGAGCCGGCCGGCCTTGCCGGAGCGAACGAGCTCCCCGGCGTCGCGGTCGGTGAGCGGCGCGAGCCGGAACTGCGCCTCGCCGATCAGCTCGGCCAGGACGCCGCCGGGGCCGAACGCCACGAGCGGTCCGAAGACGGGATCCTGCACGACGCCGGCCAGCAGCTCGGCGCCGCCGCGGACGAACGGCTGCAGCAGGAACGGCGGCCCGATGCGCTCGGCCGCCTCGAGGACGGCAGCCTCGTCGGCGAGGTCGAGAGCGATGCCGCCCTGCTCGGTCTTGTGCGCTCCGGGAGCGGCCGTCTTGAGCACGACCGGGAACCCGAGCTCGTTCGCCGCCTCGACCGCCGCCGCCGCCGTTTCCGCCACTCGCTCGGGCACGAGCGGCACGCGGTACGCCTCGAGGAGGCGGCGTGTCTGCTCGGCGTCGAGCCAGCTCCCGCCGGCCGTGAGCGCCTCGCGCACGACGGCCTGGGCCTCGTCGCGGTCGCACTCGAGCTCGGGCACCGAGCCCGCCGGCTGCCGGAGCCATTCGCCGCGCTCGACCGCCAGTGCGAGTGCCTTCGCAGCGGCCTCGGGATAGGCGAAGGACGGCACCAGGGCCGCGCTCTGCAGCGCGACGGGAGCCCCCTTCGCGCTGAGGAACGCACAGAGGACGGGCTTGTCGCCCCCCGTGGCGGCCGCCCGGCTGATCGCCGCGCCGACGGCCTCCTCGTCGGTGCCGACGGTCGGTACGAAAAGGACGATCGCGGCGTCGAACGACGGGTCGGCGAGCACCGGAGGCAGCGCCTGCTCGAAGCTGTCCGCGTTCGCGCCGCCGAGCATGTCGATCGGGTTCCCTGCGCTGCCCTCGGCAGGCATGAACTCGGCGAGGGCGGCGCGCGTCTCGTCGCTCGGCTGCGGCAGCTCGAGACCGAGCGCCTCGCAGGCGTCCGCCGCGAGGATCCCCAGCCCGCCGGCGTTCGTCACGACGGCGACGCGCCGGCCGCGCGGCACCGGCTGAGCGGAGAGCAGCGACGCGACGTCGATCAGCTCGTCGAGCGTCCGTGCCCGGATCACTCCCGCGTCCGCGAAGAGCGCGTCTGCGGCAGCGTCCGAGCCGGCGAGCGCCGCCGTATGCGACCCTGCAGCCCGGATGCCTGCGCGCGTGGTGCCGCCCTTCAGCGCGAGGATCGGCTTGCGGCGCGCGAGCCGCCGCGCGATGCGTGCGAACGCTCGCGGGTTGCCGAAGGACTCGAGGTAGAGCACGACGAGCTCAGTTGCGTCGTCGTCCTCCCACCACTCGAGCAGGTCGTTCGACGAGACGTCCGCCTTGTTGCCGATCGAGACGAAGGAAGTGACCCCGAGGCCGCTGGCCTCCGCGCGCTCGAGCAACGCGAGCCCGAGTGCGCCGCTCTGGGAGGAGAAGCCGATCTTGCCGGCGGGGAAGCTGCGCGGCGCGAACGTCGCGTTGAGGCGGACGGCCGTGGAGGCGATGCCGAGGCAGTTCGGGCCGAGCAGGCGGGCGCCGTGGGCACGGACGAGCGCGAGCAGGCGCCCCTGCCGCTCCGTTCCTTCGCTGCCCGTCTCGGCGAAGCCCGCGGAGATGACGACGAGCGCGCGAACGCCGGCCGCAAGCGCCTCCTCGGCCGCGTCGAGCACCAGCTCTCCGGGTAGGCAGATGACGGCCAGGTCGACCGGCTCCGCGATCTCCCCCACCGCCGCGTAGCCGTGGACGCCGGCCACGGAGTCGCCTTTCCGGTTCACCGGGTACGCCGAACCGGCGAAGTCGGCGCTGAGGACGTTGCGAAACAGCTCTCCGCCGATCGAGCCGCGGCGCTTCGAGGCCCCTACGACTGCGACCGAGCGCGGCTGGAAGAACGGCTCGAGCGACGCGCGCACCGCGACGTGGTCGCGTTCGGCCACGTGCTCGCGGTACGTGTCGGTGGGTGCGATCGCGAACCGGATCTCGAGCTCGCCGCCTTCGCCGGCGCGCGTGACCGCGAAGCCTGCGTCGCGGAAGACGCGGAGCATGGTGTCGTTCTCGTGCAGCACCTCGGCCACGAACTCCTCGATCTCGGCCTCGGCGGCCCGGGCCGCGAGCTGCTCGAGCAGTCGCGTGCCGATCCCTCGCCGCTGGAACTCGTCACCGACGGCGAACGCGATCTCGGCGGCGCGCGGGTCGCGCAGCCGGACCCAGTTCGCAACGGCGACGATCCGGCCGTCGAGCGACCCGAGCAGCGCGCCGCGCTCCTGCCAGTCAGGGTCGAGCAACGCCTCGACGAGCTTCGGCCCGAGCGCGGGAAAGCCGTGGAAGCGTAGATAGCGGCTGCGCTCGGAGAGGTCGGAGAAGAACGCGAGCAGCGCGTCGGCGTCCTCCGCGGCGGGTGCCCTCAGCCGGAGCGTCGAGCCGTCGCGGAGGATGACGTCGGTCGCCTCGACCGCCGGTGCCGCTGCGGCGCTCACGCGGCCGCCACGCTGACGACGGGTTGGCTCTGCGGCCGGACGACGAGCACCGGGCACGGAGCCGAGTGTACGAGCCCGGTCGAGACACTGCCGGAGAGGATTCGCCGTGCGGCGCCCCAACCGTGCGAGCCGACCACGATCAACTGCGCTTCGTGCTCACTCGCGACCTGGCAGATCTCCTCGACCGCGAACCCGTCGGTCATGACGGTCGTGCAGGCGAGGCCGGCTGCACAGGCAGACGCGGCGATCGTGGCCAGGAGCTCCTTCACGCGCTTGTGCTCGGCCTGCGTCAGCTCGGCGACGATGTTCGCGTAGCCGTAGCCGGCGTAGCCGACCGCGGGCAGGTGGGCGTGCGCGACGGAGACGACGACGAGCGAAGTGTCGAGCCGTTGCGCGAGCTCGAACGCCTCCTTCTGCGCCTCCTCGGCCGACGGCGACCCGTCGGTCGCAAACAGGATGGGTCTCGGGGCGGTCATCTCAGTGCCTCCTTCTCGTGATCATGGAAACAGTGTTCGCCCGGGCGGGGGGTGTCGGCATCCGGGCGGAGCCGCCTCCTGCTGCGGGAAACCACGCACCGTTAGGCTTGTCCCATGGACGCGCTCCCGGTTACCGAGGGGCGGCTGCGTGCGCTGTTGTCCGCCGGGCTTGCCGTCACCTCGGAGCTCTCGCTGGACGCGCTCCTGCACCGGCTCATCGAGGTGGCCGCGGAGTTGACGGGGGCGCGCTACGCGGCGATCGGCGTGATCGATGGGAACGGCACGGAGTTGGAGCAGTTCATCACCCACGGGATCGACGCCGACGTGCACGCGGAAATCGGCGCGCTGCCGCGCGGGCGCGGCGTCCTCGGAGTGCTCATCCGTGAGGCGAGGCCGCTCCGGCTGCACGACCTCGCGGAGGACCCGCGCTCCGTCGGCTTCCCTCCCGGGCATCCGCCCATGTGCAGCTTCCTCGGCGTCCCGGTCCTGCTGCGCGGCGTCGCCTACGGCAACCTCTACCTCACCGAGAAACAGGGCGGCGAGGACTTCACGGAAGAGGACCAGGAGCTCGTCACGCTCCTCGCCGGCCAGGCGGCCGTCGCGATCGAGAACGCGCGCCTGTACGAGGCCTCAGCCCGCTGGTCGCGCCAGCTCCAGTCCCTGAACGAGGTCGGCAACGCGCTGGTCACCGAGACCGATCTCGAGCGGCTGCTCGACCTCATCGTCCGGCGCCTGCGCGAGCTGCTCGGAGCGCGCGTCGTCGCGCTCGCGTTGCCGAGCGGCGCCGACACGCTGCGGTTCGCGGCGGCGGCCGGCGCGGAGGACCTGCTCGGCACGACCATCTCGCGCTCCGGGTCGAAGAGCGGGGCGGTGCTCGAGCGCCGGCGCAGCGAGCGGATCGACTCGGTCCTCGACGATCCGGAGGTGCACCAGGAGGTTTCGCGGCAGCTGGCCGCCCGCACTGGCATGTGGGTGCCGCTGATCGCGCGCGACCAGGCGATCGGCGTGCTCGAGATCCACGACAAGGAAGGCCTCGACCCCCGCTTCTCCCACGACGATTTCCGGCTGGCCGAGACGTTCGCGGCCCGGGCCGCCGTCGCCGTCGAGCTCTCGCAGCGCGTGGCGCGGGATGTGGTGCGCCGGGTCGTGCAGGCGCAGGAGCTGGAGCGGCAGCGGCTGGCGCGCGAGCTCCACGACGAGACGGGGCAGGCGCTGACTTCGATCCTGCTCGGGCTCAAGCCGCTCGAGGAGGCGCTCGCCGACCATCCGGCGCGCGCCGCCCTCACCGAGCTGCGGGAGCACGTCGTGAGCGCGCTCCAGGACGTGCGGCGTCTCGCGGTCGAGCTCCGCCCGGCCGTGCTCGACGACTTCGGCCTCGTCCCGGCGCTCGAACGGTTGACCGATGCGTTCGCGGAACAGTCGGGCGTCCGCGTCGACTTCCACTCGGCGCTCGGAGACAAGCGACTGCCGAGCGAGGTCGAGACAACGCTCTATCGCGTTGTGCAGGAGTCGCTCACGAACATCGTCAAACACGCGAACGCGCACAACATCAGCGTCTCGATCGCCCGGCGGGCGACTACAGTCGCAGCGGTGATCGAGGACGACGGAGCCGGCTTCGACCCGAGAGGCGCACACGAGGACGGAGTCGGGCTCCTGGGCATGCGCGAGCGGCTCTCCTTCGTCGACGGGCGGCTGGAGATCGAGTCCCGCCCGGGCGCCGGGACGACGATCGTCGCAGAGGTACCGCTCGGGTGAGCATCCGGGTCCTGATCGTCGACGACCACGCGGTCGTCCGCAGCGGCCTGCGGCTCCTGCTCGCCGCCGAGGATGACATCGAGCCCGTCGGCGAGGCGGGGAACGCCCGCGATGCCGTCTTCCAGGCGCGGGCGCTCAAACCCGACGTGATCCTGCTCGACGTCGTCATGCCCGACCAGACCGGCCTCGAGGCGCTCCCTCAGCTCAGGCACGAGAACCCGGACGCGAAGGTACTCATCCTCTCGATGCAGGACGAGCCCCGCTACGTGCGTGAGGCGTTCGCGGCGGGCGCCAGCGGTTATGTCCTCAAGGAGGCTGCCGACAACGAGGTCGTGGCAGCGATCCGCGACGTCGCGGCCGGCGGCCGCTATGTGAACCCCGAGCTCGGCGCCCGGCTGGTCGCCGCCGACGCCGAGGCGGCACGGCGCGCCGATGAGGATCCGCTCTCGGAGCGCGAGCGAGAGGTTCTGCGCCTGCTCGCGCTCGGCCACACGAATCAGGAGATCGCGAAGATGCTCTACATCTCCGTGCGCACGGCCGAGACGCACCGGGCGCACATCATGCAGAAGCTACGGCTGCAGACCCGCGCCGACCTCGTCGCGTACGCCCTCGAGCGCGGTCTCCTCGAGCCCGAGTAAGCCCGCCTACTCGTCCGATCCGTTGAGCAAGTGGCGGAACAGGCTGCGCGCGGCGTCCGCGGCCGCCGGCGACTCGGCGGAGCCCAGGCGTTCGCGGATCTCCAGCAGCCAGGCCGCGAGCGCGGCGTCGACCGTGATGTCGAGCTCCTCGAACGCGCAGCGTCCTTCGAGCACCGCGCCGCCGGGCTCCCAGAACGGGCAGGCGCCCTCCGCGCACGCCCCGAGCCTGCCGACCGCCGCTTCGAGCGAACAGAGGTGGATCGTGGGCTCACCGGCCATGCGACCATCCTCGCGGCCGATCCGCCGGGACGCGTCGTGCCTCCCGCGGATCTCGCTTGCGGCCTTTCCGTAGCGGCATCCGTGAGGGCCGCCTCGCGGCGGCCCTCACTGTCCCTACGGTGGAGTCGGGCTGCTATGCCACCGGCACCGCGGGAGTCTTCTCGAGCTTCGGCTTCTTCGCGAACGAGAGGACGGTCTCCGGATTGCGGAGCGCCCCGACGCCCGCGAGGATCGCGAACCCGAACCCCGTGAGGAGCAGGGCGATCCCGACCACGATCCCGAACAGGCTGACCTGCGAAGCCAGCTGGCTCATGTTGAGCGCACTCGTGAGCGCGGTCTCGCTGATCCAGATCTGCCGGGCACCGTTCTGCACCGGCTGCTTCGTCGTGGGATCGATCGCGGCGTACGTGGCGTTGTCCGTGCCGCCGCCCACCATCAGCTGGGACTTCGGCGTCCCCGGCTTCGCCTGATAGATGCCCATCTGGGCGTACGTGTAGCCGCCCGTCGCCTCGAGCGCGTGGATGTGCATGTACTGCGCCATCGCCTGCGCCTGGGAGCCCGTATCGATCGTCTGGCCGGCGATGCTCTTCGTCGGCCACTGCTTGACCGCCGACGCGATGCCCGCCTTCTGTGCTTCGGCCTTGATCGCCGACGGCGTCATGTCGGAGCCCGCGACGATGTACTCGTGCGAGAGGCTGTTGTTGACCGTCTGGCGGCCGTTCACGCCCATGACGATCGCGACGACGCCGAACACGATGAGGACTGCCGCTGCGACAAATCCTCCAATCTCCAGTGCCTTGCGCATAACCCGACTCCTTTCGAACCGTTGTGCGTTTCGCCGTACTGTCGGGCCTGGGCGCGCCGCGTACGTCCGGGCGGTCGCTGAAGCTGGAGGCGGATCTTCCCCCTCTCGTCTGCGGGAAATCACCGACGACGGCCGCGCCCCTCGCGGATGCGCACAAGGCTCGGCTGCTGCAGCCTGATGGTGTGACCGACAGGGAAACGGAACGCGCCGAGCTCGACCTTCTCCGCTCGAAGTGGCGAGAGGCGCTGCTCGCGGCCAGGGACGCCCTGCACGCCGAGGAAGGCCTCCTCACCCACGAAGAGCTCGACGCCCACGAGCGTCATCTCCACGGCGAGTACAGGTCGGCGGCCGACGAGCTCCGCCGGTTCGCGCTGGACGAAGGTCTGCCGACCGAGCTCGCGGAGCCGTTCCTGCCTCGCGGGCGCGCCCGACGGGCGCTCGGGGTTCCGCCGGCCGTCCACTCGTGCGTCTTCGAGCTGGACGACGTGCTCGTCGGAAGCGCCGGCCTGCACCGGGAGGCATGGGCGCGGACGCTGAACGAGCTGCTCGCCGCCCGCTCGGAGACGAGCTACGGGCGCTTGAGCTCGCCGTTCGATCCGCGCACGGACTATGCGGAGCACATCGAGGGCCGGCCGCGACTCGAGGGTGTGCGCGCCTTTCTCGCCAGCCGCGGAATCCGCCTGCCCGAGGGGCAGCCGGACGACCCGCCCGGGACCGAGACCGTCCACGGGCTGGCCAACCGCAAGAACGAGTGGCTCGGTCGACTGCTCGAGCAGCGCGGAGTCGGCGCCTTCGACGGCGTGCGCCACTATCTCGAGCTAGCCCACGACGCGGGCCTCAGCTGCGCGGTCGTCTCCGCGAGCGCTCGAACCGAGGAGATGCTCCGACGGAGCGGCCTCGACGAGCTCGTCGACGGGAGCATCGACGCCGAGACGATCGCCGCCGAGCACCTGCGCAACCGCCCTGCTCCCGACCGACTGCTCGCCGCCTGCCGGAAGCTCGGCGTCGAGCCGCAGCGGGCGGCGGCGTTCGAGACGAGCCCGGCCGGCGTCGCCGCCGCCCGAGCAGCTGGATTCGCCTGGGTCGTCGCGGTAGATCCCGCCGGGGATCCGGACCGGCTGCGACAGCTCCGGCTGGCCGGCGCGAACCTGGCCGTCCGCGGCCTGGGACACCTACTCGAACGCGCCGCCTAGGCGCGGGGAGCGGTCGAGTCTCTGATGATGAGGCGTGTCCCCAGCTCGACGTGAAGGGTCTCGACGCGCTGTCCGTCGATCAGCCGACGGAGGAGGTTGACCGCCGTGCGTCCCATCTCGGCGAGTGGTTGCCGCACCGTGGTCAGCGCTGGCGTGATCAGCGAGGCGTGCTCGCTGTCGTCGAAGCCGACGACCGAAAGATCCTCGGGCACGCGAAGGCCATGAGTGCGCGCAGCCTGCATGGCGCCGATGGCCAGGTTGTCGTTGAAGGCAAAGATCGCGGTCGGCGGCTCCGTCCGGTCCAGGAACAGGCTCATGGCGGCGCGAGCGCCCCCGGCGATCTCGAAGTCGGCTTCGATCTCCAGCGACGAGTCCGGGAGGATGCCGGCGGAGGCCAGCGCGGCGTGGTAACCGCGCCGCCGCTCCTCGGTCGCAAGCCACTCGCGGGGGCCGGTGATCGCTGCGATGCGGCGATGGCCGAGTTCGAGCAGATGCCTGGTCACCTGATCGGCGCCGGAGCTGTTGGCAGCCGAGACGGCCGGAATGCGTGCGTCGAGGGGGAGGCGCGGATCGATGACGACGAAGTGGTGGTTACTGTCGAGCAGACGCTCGAGCTCCTCGCTCGACTCCTCGGGCAGGACCACGAGCGCGCCGTCGGCCATCCCGTGCATCAGCCGGTCGAGCAGCGTCACCTCGCGATCGTGCTTGTGCTCGGTCGGCGAGAGGACGGCACGCAGGTCGTGCTCGTTCAAGGCCTCGGTCACACCGGCGACGATCGTCGAGAAGTAGTTCGGGTGGACGAGCGGGACGAGCAGCCCGACGAGACCGGTTCGTCCGTACTGGAGGCTGCGGGCACCACGGTTCACGACGTAGCCGCGCTCGCGAACGATCCGAGTGACGCGCTCCCGGGTCTCGGGGGCGACGTGGTCGCGTGCGTTGAGCACGCGAGAGACCGTGGCGACCGAGACGCCGGCTTCCTCGGCGATGTCGTGAATCGTGGAACGTTCCCGGAACTGTTTGCTCACTTCAGCCACCGTACAGACCATACCGGAGCGAGAACATTGTGGAAAACCCCTATTGCAGCAACATCTCAAGTCGTGTAAAAGTTCCGGTACCGATGACGGAACTTTCTCATGCTCGCCCAACCGTTGGGCGGAAAAGATCGTCGGCGGCCGGGGCCGAACGCGCGCTGTCCAGGCGCCTCGACCCTCCGGCGCCGCCGTGCTTGGGTCGGCAATCCGGCCGCCGGCGTACGAAAGGAGCGATGCACCAGCGTGAGGCCGAGGTAACTGGGGTTTCGTCTCTCAGTAAGGGAGGAGTTCTCGATATGAAACGCATCTGGAGGGGGACGGTTGTCGGCGTCGCGCTGGTTGCCGTTGCAGCGACCGTCTTCAGCGCCGCGGCCGCAGGTGGCGGCAAGACGCCGTCAGCGGGATATCCGCGCGCGCAGACACTGATCACGAGCGGCACGCAGTGGGGCAACATCGCGGGGATGAACCCCTATACCGGCAACTACGCCGCCGGCATGGTGGGACTCGTCAACGAGACGCTGCTTCGCTTCGACCCGCTGAAGGGGAAGTACATCGACTGGCTCGCGAAGTCGGCCAGCTGGTCGGGCAAGGCGCAGTACACGATCGTCGTCCGGAACGGCGTCAAATGGTCGAACGGGAAGCCGTTCACGGGCAGCAACGTCGCCTGGAACATCAATCTCGGGCGCTTCAAGACCGCCTTCTGGAACAACCTCTGGGCGAACGTGAAGCACATCGGGGTGAAGGGCAACAAGGTCGTCGTCAACTTCAAGGGGACGCCGAACTACATCCAGTGGCAGAACCTGATGTGGAACCTGCCGATGATCAGCCCGGCCCAGGGGAAGGCGATCAAGAACGCGGCGCAACTGACGACCTACAGCCCGTCGACTCCGGTCGGGACAGGCCCGTACAAGGTCGCCCCGGGCGGCTTCGACCCGACGACGCGCGTCGTCTACGTGAAGAACACCAAGTGGTGGGCTCCGGCGCAGCACGTGTCGCCGTCGCCCAAGCCGAAGTACGTCATCGACCTCGTCAACACGAGTAACACGAACAGCCTCAACGCAGTGCTGGCGGGAGTCGAGGACCTGAACAACAACTACCTCCCGGGCGTCAACCAGCTCGTGGACCAGCACAAGGTCTCGACGTACTACCCGGCGAAGCCGTACATGCTGTCCGCCAACACGGCGTGGCTCGAGCCGAACACGACTCGCGCACCGCTCAACGACCCGGTGTTCCGCCGGGCGCTGGCGATGTCCTTGAACATCAACCAGGTCGTGAGCCAGGACTACTCGCACCTCGTCCGGCCTGCGAGCCCGACGGGCCTCCTGCCGACCTGGAACAAGTACATCGACAAGTCGGCGGTCAAGAAGTACGGCTTCAAATACGGCACATCGGCCGCGAAGAAGCTGCTCCAGAAGCACGGCTACAAGCTGGTCGGCGGCTACTTCCAGACCAAAGCCGGACAGCCGATCAACCTCGACCTGTCCGTTCCGCAGGGCTGGTCGGACTGGGAGACCGCCCGCGACATGATCGTCACGTCGGCGGCGAATGCCGGGATCAAGATCACCGTCAAGGTGAAGGACTACAACACCTGGGCGTCGGATCGGAACACCGGCAACTTCGACCTGGTCATCGACAACAACTACCAGCTCAGCGACAACCCGTGGACGTACTGGAACGGCATCTACCACCTCCCGATCATCAAGAGCGGGACGGGCCAGACGTTCGCGAACTTCGAGCGCTACAACAACCCGACGGCGTGGAAGCTCGTACAGAAGCTCGACCACACCTCGCCGGCGAACACGAAGCAGATCAAGTCCCTCAACAACAAGCTGCAGACGATCCTCATGCAGAAAATGCCGTTGATTCCTCTCTGGTACAACGGCGTGTGGGCCCAGTTCACGTCCAAGTACTGGACGAATTGGCCGTCCGCCAAGTCCTCTCGCCGGTACGTTCCGGCGATGTGGCGTGGCTACCTGCAGATGACGGGGATCGACGTCATCACGCACCTGAAGCAGAAGTAGTGACGAGCTCGGTGAGCCGCCGTTCCGTACCCGGGCGGCGGCTCACCGGCGAAGGAGTCCTGTGGCCCGCTATTTCCTGAGAAAGATGGTCGTCTACGCCGTGACGTTCGTCGTCGCCGTCACGATCGACTGGGCGATCCCGCACCTGATGCCGGGGAATCCCGTGAACACGCTGATGGGCCGGATCCAGATCCAGGATCCGAAGGTCGCGCACCAGATGTACATGCACTACATGCGCGCGTTCAATCTCAACTTGCCGCTGTGGAAGCAGTACTGGTACTTCTGGGTCTCGCTCTTCCACGGTGACCTCGGGACGAGCATCCTCCAGTTCCCGACGCCGGTGATGTCGATCATCACCCACGCAATTCCGTACACCCTGGCGCTGCTCGTGCCGGCGATCGCGCTCAGCTGGTACGCCGGCAACAAGTTCGGCGCGCTCGCCGCCCGCCGCAAGGGGCTCGACAATGCGGTACTCCCCTTCGGCTACACGCTGACCGCGACGCCGTACATGTGGCTCGGGATCCTGCTCATCTGGGTGTTCGCGGTCACCTGGCACGTCTTCCCGGTCGGGTTCGCGTACGACCCGACCGCGATCCGCGGGTTGACGTGGCCCTTCATCTCGAACCTCGCGTACCACTGGTTCCTGCCGTTCCTGTCGCTCTTCCTCGTCGCGTTCGGCGGCTGGGCGATCGGGATGCGGAACATGATCATCTACGAGCTCGAGTCGGATTACTCGCACTACCTCGGCGCGCTCGGAGCGCCGCAACGCCTGATCCGCAAGTACGCGTTCCGCAACGCGATGCTGCCCCAGATCACCGGCCTCGCCCTCGCGCTCGGCGCGATCCTGGGCGGGGCGCTCGTCACCGAGATCGTGTTCTCGTATCCGGGGCTCGGCTACCAGATCTACCGCGCGATCACGAACGAGGACTACTTCGTGATCCAGGGCATCTTCCTCTTCATCATCATCGGCGTCCTGCTCGCCAACTTCGTCGTCGACATCGTCTATCTCGTGGTCGACCCGCGAACGAGGATCGGGATGGAAGGAGGCCGGTCGTGAGCTCCACCATCCCGACCGCCCCACTCGCCAGCCCCGCCGACCCAGCGCAGGTCGAGGAGCTGCTGCCGGTCGCGATGCCGATGTCGGGGCTCAGGGAGTCGCTCCACTTCGCCCTGCGGAACAAGAAGCTCCTCTTCGGCCTCTCGATGACCTCGGCGCTGCTCCTGCTCGCGCTCATCGGCCCGTTCCTCGCCCAGCACGGCCCCCTGGCCTACGGCGGGCACCTCTCGCTCGCACCCACCACGAAGGACGGTTACTGGTTCGGGACGACGCTCCAGGGCCAGGACGTCTTCGCGCAGTTCGTCAACGGCCTGCGGCTCGCCTTCATCGTCGGCGCGCTCGGCGGCGGCATCGCTGCGGTCATCGGCATGGTCGTCGGCTTCACCGCCGGGTACCGCGCCGGCCTCGTCGACGAGGCCCTGAACATGCTCACGAACGTCGTCCTCGTGATCCCGACGTTCGCGCTCCTGCTCGTGATCGCGGCGTACCTCCAGGTGCGCGGGATCATGATGGAGGCCGTCTTCATCGGCG
This sequence comes from uncultured Actinomycetes bacterium, assembly GCA_963796555.1. Taxonomy (GTDB): domain Bacteria; phylum Actinomycetota; class Thermoleophilia; order Gaiellales; family Gaiellaceae; genus Palsa-739. The sequence goes on from CAWCLZ010000010.1 coordinate 219,168, forward strand.
TCACCTCGTGGCCCTGGGCGGCGCGCGCGCTCCGTGCGCAAACCTTCTCGCTCGTATCGCGCGATTTCGTCGACATGGCGCGCCTGAGCGGACGCAGCAGCCGGAAGATCATCTTCCGGGAGATCGCGCCGAACATGAGCTCCTACCTCTTCATGATGTTCATCCTCCTGTTCGGAGGCGCGATCCTGATCGCCGCGACGCTCGACTTCATCGGGCTCGGGCCCTCGAACACGATCTCGCTCGGGCAGATGATGCAGCTCTCGGTGCAGAACGCCGCGCTGCAGCTGCATCTGTGGTGGTGGTTCCTGCCGCCGGGGCTCGCGATCACCGCACTCGTCGGCTCGCTCTACGTGATGAACGTCGGGCTGGACGAGGTCTTCAACCCGAAGCTGCGGGAGATGTAGGGCACCGATGGCGCTCCACGTCGAAGACCTCCGCGTCCACTACCGCACCCTCTCGGGCGACGTGAAAGCGCTCGACGGCGTCTCGTTCGACGTGGCGGACGGCGAGATCATGGGCCTGGCCGGCGAGTCGGGCTGTGGCAAGTCGACGCTCGGCAAGAGCCTGATTCGCCTCGACGGCCGGATGCGTTACATCGGCGGCCATGTCCTCCTCGACGGCAAGGAGCTGCCGATCTGGGACGACCACGCCATGAACCAGTTCCGCTTCCGCGACGTCTCGATCGTGCCGCAATACGCGATGAGCGCGCTCAATCCGATCCGCAAGGTCGGCCGCATGATCCACGAGCTGCTCCGCGCCCGCGGCGTCGACGCCAGGGCCGCCCAGCAGGAGCTGGAGCGGCGGCTCGAGCTCGTCGGCCTCGACCGCAGCGTGCTCAGGCTCTATCCCATCGAGCTCTCGGGCGGGATGAAGCAGCGGGTGGTGATGGTGATCTCGACGCTGCTCGATCCGTCTCTCCTGATTGCCGACGAGATCACGTCGGCGCTCGACGTCTCGACCCAGCAGGCCGTCGCGGAGACGCTGGTCGAGTTCCGAGACCGTGGGTTCGTCAAGAGCACGATCGTCATCACCCACGACATCGCGGTGCTGTACCAGATCGCGGACACGATCCTCGTCATGTATGCGGGCAAGCTCGCCGAGAAGGGGCCGGCCGAAGAGATCGTCTCGAACCCGCGGCATCCGTACACGCGCCTGCTGGTCTCGGCGCTGCCCGAAGTCGGCGTGCGCTATGCCGAGAAGGAGCTCGCGGGCATCCCCGGTCGGCCCCCCTCCCTGCTGGAACCGCCGCCCGGTTGCCGTTTCCGCGACCGCTGCCCGCTCGCGACCGCACGCTGCGAACAGGATCCCCCCTGGGTCGAGGAGAACGGACGCGGCGTGGCGTGCTGGGAAGCGGCTCCGGCCCCGTCCCCGGCCCAGAAGACGACCGCGCCGCTCGTGGGAGAGGCTCGCTGATGTTGAGCCTCGATCACGTCTCGAAGGCGTACCGGGTCGGTTCCTTCGGTCGCGGCCGGCTCACTGCGGTCCGCGACGTGACCTTCGACGTCAAGCCCGGCGAGGTCGTCTCGCTGATCGGCGAGAGCGGCAGCGGCAAGTCGACGATCGGTCGGATGATCCTTCGTCTCACTCCGCCCACCGGCGGCTCGATCATCCACGACGACAGCGATATCGCCCGGTTCCACGGCAGCGCTCTCAAGGAGTACTACCGCACCGTCCAGGGTGTGTTCCAGGACCCGTTCAGCTCGTACAACCCGATCTTCAAGGCGGACCGGATCTTCGGCATGATCCACGCCGAGTTCTTCCGCCACGTTGAAGCTGAGGAGTGGCGCGTGCGGGTCAGCGACGCTCTCGAAGCGGTGTCGCTCAACACCGGACGACATCCTTCGCAAGTACCCGCACCAGCTTTCCGGCGGGCAGTTGCAGCGCCTGCTCGTGGCCCGCGCGCTGCTGCTCGAGATCGAGTACCTCGTCGCGGACGAGATCATCTCGATGCTCGATGCGTCGACCCGCATCGACGTTCTCAACCTGCTCGCGCACCTGAAGGAGCGTGGGCTCGGAATCCTCTTCATCACCCACGACCTCTCGCTCGGCAACTACATCAGCGACTCCACGGTGATCCTGCGGCACGGCTCGATCGTCGAGATGGGCGACACGGAGAAGGTCTTCGGCGACCCGCGGCATCCCTACACGCGGATGCTGCTCGCGAGCGTCCCGCAGCTGCACACGAAGTGGAAGCCCGGTGCGCAGCGGCAGGCATTGCCCGAGTACGCCGAGGCTCCGCCGCTCGTCGAGGTCGATAGCGGTCACCTGGCGGCGCTGTGAAAGGAGCGACCATGAATCACGACTTCCCATCCGACTTCGTCTGGGGTGCGGCCGCCTCGGCCTACCAGATCGAAGGAGCGACGTCCGAGGACGGACGCGGAGAGAGCATCTGGGACCGGTTCTGCGCGACGCCCGGCAAGGTCCGCGCCGGCGACAACGGCGAGATCGCGTGCGACTTCTACCACCGCTATCCGCAGGACATCGCGCTGATGCGGGAGCTCGGGCTCGACGGCTTCCGCTTCTCGATCGCCTGGCCGCGCATCGTCCCCGGCGCGACCGGCCCCGTCAACGCCGCCGGCCTCGACTTCTACGACCGCCTCGTCGACCAGCTCCTGGAAGCAGGCATCCGGCCCTTCGCGAACCTCTTCCACTGGGACCTGCCGCAAGAGCTCGAGGACCACGGCGGCTGGCCGGAGCGGGCGACCGCCGAGGCCTTCGCGAGCTACGCAGAGCTGGTGGCGAACAGGCTCGGCGACCGCGTGAAGGACTGGATCACGCACAACGAGCCGTTCTGCACGTCCTGGCTCGGCTACGGGATCGGCGCGCACGCGCCGGGACGGACGAGCGTGCGCGATGCGCTGGCCGCCTGCCACCACGCCCTGCTCGGGCACGGCTGGGCGGTCGAGGCGCTGCGGCGCGCGGCGCCGGACGCCGAGGTCGGGATCGTGCTCGACCCGTGGCCGATCCACCCGGCGACCGACTCGCCCGAGGACATCGCAGCCGCCCGCGCCGAGGACGGCGTCAGGAACCGCTGGTTCTTCGACCCGCTGCTGCGCGGCGAATACCCCGAGGACGTCCTCGAGCGGTTCGCCGACGTCGCGCCTCCGGTCCGCGACGGCGACCTGGCGACGATCTCCGTTCCGCTCGACTTCGTCGGAGTCAACAACTACTCGAGGCGCATCGTCCGCGCGGGCGCGGACGGAAGCACGATCGACGTGCGGGCGCCGCAGGGCGAGCTCACGGACATGGACTGGGAGGTGTACCCGGACGCGATGACCGAGTCGCTCGTCCGCATGCACCGGGAGTACGGCGTCGACTCGCTGTACGTGACCGAGAACGGTGCAGCGTTCACCGATGTCCGCGGCCACGACGGCGGCATCCACGACGTCGAGCGAATCGGGTACCTCGACGGCTATCTCGGTGCGGTCGAGAGCGCCATCGCGGAAGGCGTCCCCGTACGCGGCTACTTCGTCTGGTCGCTGCTCGACAACTTCGAATGGTCGCTCGGGTACTCGAAGCGGTTCGGGCTCGTCTATGTCGACTATCCGACGCTCGAGCGGGTGCCGAAGGACAGCTTCTACTGGTACCGCGATCAGATCGCCGCCAGTCGCGCGGCTGCCGCACCCGGCCTGACTGCGAGGCGAGCTTCGGCCTAGACGCCGGTGGCCTCGCCGAGGTGGAAGCGCGTCGCCCGGTCCGCTGCCGGGCGTCGTCTTCCATTCCGGCCGCCCGAGAGGTCGAGAGCCTCCGAGTCGTCGTCGAACAGCGCGTCCCCCCTACCGACCTCGCCTCCTCGCGGGAGAATCCCGCGCAGCTCCAGCAGGCGGTAGAGGGCGTCGATCCGCTCCGACTGGTCTTCGACCGCGATCTCGAGCCGATCGAGTGTTGCGTCCATCTCGTTCACGGCGGTGGTCACATCCTCAAGCCGAGGCGAACGTCTCGCGAGGACCGAGGCCCGCCGCGACCGCTCGCGCGATGTCGAGCGTCGAGATGACGCCGATCGGGCGCCGGAAGTCGGGGTCGGTCACGGCGAGGTGGGCGATTCCGTACTGCGCCATCAGGCTGCCGGCCTCCGCAATCGAACTGTCGGCCGCGACCGTGACGAGCGGCGTGACCGCGGTCGCCCCGGCGGTCAGTGAGTCGAGGTCGAGGCGCGTCGCCGCGACCAGGTCGAGGTCGGAGACGACGGCCCAGAGCTGCGGCGCCTCGTCGTCCTCGTCGGTGTGCTCGAAGACGAAGATCGCATGCACGCCGAAGGTCGCCATCATCCGGGCGACCACCCGCAGAGGCGTCTCCGGCGGGCAGCTGATCACGCCGTGACTCATCGCATCCCCCACGGTCGCCGTCTCGAAGGCGACGGGGAGCTTGTCCGGCCGGTGCTCTGCGTGCATCATGGGCCGATCGTCGCGCGACTGTGACGGAGCCGCATCCGGGCGAACTACGGAACCGAGGACCGGGTACGCGCGGAGGCGTATCCTCACCGACGCGAGATGAGCGCCCTGGACGAACCTGCTGGAAACGTCGAGGTGCTGCGGGTCCTCGGGGAGGAGCGCACGCCGATCCTCGACGCGGCCGGCGAGTCGCTCCGGCACAGCCGGACCCACTACGAGTCGGCGGGGCAGGAGGAGACCCGGCGGCGCCTCGAGGTGCTCTACGACGAGCTACTGGGGGCGTTGTCGAGCCGTGATCTCGGCGGCATGATCGACTACGCGCAACGACTCGCCACAGAGCGCTTCGAAGCGGGCTACGACCTGTCGGAAGTCCAGGGCGCGTTCAACGCGCTGGAAGAGGCGGCCTGGGCCATGCTCTGCGCACGACTGCAACCGGAGCGACTGGCCCTCTCGCTCGGCCTCGTGAGCACCGTGCTCGGCGCGGCGAAGGACGCGCTCGGTCGCGAGTACGTCTCGCTCGCCTCACAGACACATGCGCCGTCGCTCGACCTGCGCGCTCTCTTCACCGGCGACGCCGGCGCCTAGATCTCCGTCCCGACCGGATCAGGAGGGTCGCGGAGCCCGGAATCCGTACTTGTTTCGGATGCGGTGCGGCGGCCGCGGTGCCAGCATCAGGTCCTGATGGACGGTCGCCGCAGGCACGTCGTCGTCGCCGGAGCCGGAGTCGCCGGGCTCGAGACTGCGCTCGCCCTACAGGCGCTCGCACCCGAGCACGCCTCGGTGGAGCTGATCGCGCCGGAGGACGAGTTCGTCTACCGGCCGCTCGCGGTCGCCGAGCCGTTCCACGTCGGCGAGGTCCGCCGCTTCCCGCTCGAACAACTCGTTGCCGCGGCCGGCGCCGAGCTGCGCCACGGTGCGCTCGTCGCGGTCGATCCGGACGAGACGCGCGCCGTGCTCGCGGACGGAAGCACGGTCGAGTACGACGTCCTCGTCCTCGCGCTCGGGGGGCACCCGCTGCCGGCCCTTCCCGGGGCGCTGACCTTCCGCGGCCATCGCGAAGACAGCGAGGAGCTGACGCGCCTGCTCGAGCGGTTGACCACCGCCGATCTGCGACGGCTTGTCTTCGCGGTGCCCGCCGGCTCGACCTGGCCGCTGCCGCTGTATGAGCTCGCGCTGCTCACAGGCGAGTACGTCGCCGAGCACCTGACACAGGCCGAGCTGACAGTCGTCACTCCCGAGGAGCAGCCGCTTGCCCTGTTCGGGACGAAGGCGAGTGAGGCGATGGCGCAGCTGCTCGAGATGCGCGGGATCGGCTTTCGGGCTGCGTCGACGCCGGTTGCGTTCGAAGGCGGCGTGCTCCGGCTGGCCGCCGGCCGCGAGGTGGCCGCAGACGCCGTCGTCGCGCTGCCGCTGCTGGAGGGGCTCCGCCTCGACGGGATCCCCCAGGACGAGCACGGCTTCGTCCCCACCGACGAGTTCGGACGCGTCGCCGGACTGACCGACGTCTACGCCGCGGGCGATCTCACCCAGTCCTCGATCAAGCAAGGAGGCATCGCCGCCCAGGAAGCGGACGCCGTCGCCGAGGCGATCGCCGCCGATGCAGGCGCGGCCGTGCAGCCGATCCCGTGTCCCCCCGTCCTCCGCGGGCTGCTCTTCACCGGCTTCGTGCCGCGATTCCTGCGCCACGAGGAAGACGGGCCGTCACTGGTCGACACGCAGCCTCTGTGGTGGCCGCCGGGCAAGATCGTCGGCCGCTACCTGAGCCCGTTTCTCGCCGAGCACCTCGGGCTGGCGACGTCCGGCCCGCCCCCGGCGGACGCGCTACCGATCGAGGTCGCGGTCGACCGTCCCGCCGGCACGCCGGTCTGAGCCGAGCCCACGCGACTGCGTCGCGGCGGGCGAACTGCTGGCAGGATCCGGTGGATGCGCCGGAGCTTCGCCTGGCTCGTAGCGATCCCGCTGATGCTCGCGGGCTCCCAGGTCGCGCACGCGCTCGCGTACCGGATCGTCTACCCGGAGGCGAGCGTCCGCTGGCGCGACCTCGTCGCGACCGGGCACGGTTACCTGAACATGCTGCCGCTCGCGCTCGGAGTCGCAGCCGCGGTCGTCGTGCTCTCGCTCGCGGCGAGCGCCGTCGACGCAGCGCGCGGACGCAACGTCCGGTCGCTGCCGCCGTGGGCGTTCGCGCTTCTGCCGGTCGCCGGATTCGCCTTCCAGGAGTACATCGAGCGGTGGCTCGCCTGGGGGTTCTTCCCGTGGTACGCGGCGGAGCAGCCCACGTTCATCCTCGGGATCGCGCTCCAGCTCCCGTTCGGCGCGCTCGCGTACCTCGCGGCGCGACTCCTGCTGCGTACCGCCAAGCGTCTCGGGCGCCGCCTCGCCCGCGTCTCGCCGCCGCGGCTTCGTGTCAGGGAGCTTCCGGTGCTCGTTCCGGCGGCACAGGCGCTGCCGCCGGCTCCGTCGCTTCTCTCGCGCAGCCTCGGGCGGCGCGGGCCTCCTCTCCCCGCCGGCTGAGCAGAACCGTCGCCGACCGGCGGCGGATCCCGCTACCGAAGGAGAGTGACTTGAAGCGCAAGAGCCGCTTTGCAGTGCTCGCGTGCGCGGCCGTGGTCGGTTTGGTCGCCGTCGCAGGCGCGTCCGCGCACGCCCGGATGAGCCCGTCGGTCTCGCTCGCGAACGAGCTGCAGCTGTACAGCCTCGCGATCCCGACCGAGAAGGCGAACGCGTTCACGACGAAAATCGTCCTGACCTTGCCGAAGGGGTTCTCGATCGACTCCTTCGTGCCGAGCCCCGGCTGGAAGCGCGCGGAACAGTCGACCGGGTCCGGGGACAGTGCAGTCGTCACACAGGTCACCTGGTCCGGCGGTCATGTGCCGACCGAGGATGACTCGCTGTTCCAGTTCCTGGCCCAGCCGGCTTCGGCCGGGACGTACACGTTCCACGTGCAGCAGACCTACTCGGACGGGTCGATCGTCGACTGGTCCGGGCCGGAGTCGTCGGCCGCACCGGCGCCGACGATCGACGTCGTCAGCTCGGTCGGCGGCGGCGGGACCTCGACGCTCACCATCGTGGCGCTCGTTCTAGGCGCGCTCGGGCTCCTCGTCGGCGGCATCGCGCTGTTCTCACGGGGAGGGCGCTCGCTCACGTGAGGCCGTGCAGGCGTGGAATCGTTGCGGTCGCCGTCGTCGCGCTGGCGTTGCTGGTGCCGGCGGCGGCGTCCGCCCACGCCTACCTGATCAAGACCGCTCCGGCGGCGAGCGTGATCCTGAGCACGGCGCCGCGCAGCGTTCAGCTCACGTACGACGAGGCGGTCGAGCCGCGGTTCGCGATCATCTCCGTCACCGACGTCGACGCGCACCAGGAGACGACCGGCCCGGTCACGCGCTCGCCGGCCGATCCGGACACGCTCGTCGTCCCGATCAAGCACGTCGGCGAGGGCTGGTATCTCGTCTACTGGCGCGCGATCTCGGTCGACGGCCATCCGGTACAGGGAGCCTTCACGTTCGCCGTCGGCCCGAACGCCGGCCCGGCTCCGCAGTTCAGGATCCCGCACATCGCGGGGACGGCGACGTCCACGCCCCTCGTGATCGCGAAATGGCTCGCCTTCCTGACCGTGATGACGGCGATCGGGTTATTCGTGCTGCGGATCGCGATCGCGCGCCCGCTCGTCCGTCGCGTGTCCGGAACGAGCCTCCGTCCAGCCTCGATCGCTTTCTGGGCGGCCGCGACCCTCGGCCTGGTCGCGATTCCGGTCTACCTCGAGGAGGCGGTTGCGATCGACTCTCTGCGCTCGTTCTGGGACGTGACCGCGGTCGTGCCGCTCTGGCGGCTCACGGCATTCGGCCGCGGCTATGTCGACATCGAGCTCTGCTTCGCTCTCTTCGTCGCAGCAGCGTCGGTCTCAATCTGGCTCGACCGGCCGGAACGCAAAGGACGCTCGGTGGCGGCCTTGCTTGCCCTCAGCGGAGCGCTCGCCGCCGCCGCCGCCGTCCTCCTCCTGCCGGGTGCGGTCGGTCACGCCGGGCAGACGGCGCCGCGCGGCATCGCCGTCCTGCTCGACTGGCTCCATCTCGTCTCCGGCTCGGTCTGGATGGGAGGCCTGATCGGGCTGCTCGTCGTCTGGGGCACCCTCCCGGCCGCGAAGCGGGTGGCCGGGCTCGCGGTCTGCGTCCCGCGCTTCTCGAATGTCGCCTTCGTCTCGGTCCTCGTGTTGCTCGGGACCGGCGTCGGTGCCGCGGTCCTGCACCTGCCGATACTCGATGCGCTCTGGCTCACGTCGTACGGCAAGGTGATCCTGATCAAAGCCGGGATCCTCCTCGCCGCGATGCTGCTCGCCTCCGTCAACCTGTTGAGGACGAAGCCCGGCCTCTCGCGGCCCGAGGGTGGCGAATCATCGGCGCGGCTGCTGAGGACGCTCGTCTCCGGCGAAGCGCTGCTCGTCGCCGGCGCGATCCTCGCGGCGGCTGTCCTCTCGAGCCTCGCGCCGCCGCCGCCGGCCTTCGCGGAGGAGAGCTCCGCGGTCGCACGGGTCGGGCCGGGCAAGGTCGAGTCGACCGTGACCCGCGGCGGATACAAGCTCCAGTTGCTGGTCGATCCCAACCGGGCGGCGGCGCCGGACTCGTTCGGGCTCCGGCTGACGCACGGCGGCAAGCCCGTCACCGGTGCCGACGTGACTCTGACCTTCGCGATGCTCGACATGCAGATGCCGACCCAGGAGTACCAACTCGCCGAGACCGCGCCCGGGATCTACCTTCGCAAGGCACCCGCGCTCGTGATGGTGGGCCACTGGGGCCTCGATTACACGATCACGCCAAGAGGCGGCCTGCCGTTCAGCGCCCTCGTCGTCGATCGGGCGGGCGGGTGAAAGCACCGATGCAACACGGAAGGAGACTTCGACGTATGTGGCACCATCGCCTACTCATCGCCCTCGGGGCAATCGCCGTCCTCGCTGCGCTGGCGGGCTGCGGCTCCGGCGGGGGTGCTGCGCCGGCCAGCAGCCCGACGGTCCTGCCCGCCCGCACCTTCGGCCTCTTGAACTTCAGGCCCGCCGGGCCGGTCACCGCGGGACGGCGGACGCTCGTCTCCTTCACGATCCGGCAACCCTCGGGCCGGCCGTTGACCGAGTACAAGCAGTGCTGCGAGCCGCACGACGGGGTCGACCTGATCATCGTCCGCAGCGACGACAGCCACATCCAGTACGACGACGCCGACGCCGACCCGGACGGCGACGGGATCGTCAGCGAGCCCGTCGTCTTTCCCACGCCCGGCCGTTACAGGATCACGATCGACGCCTATCCGAAGGTGACCGGTCCGACCACGCCGTTCAACTTCCAGCTCTTCAAATGGGTGACGGTCAAGGGCAAGTACCGGCCGCACCCACTTCCCCCGTACCGCTCGACGGAGGTGGTCGACGGCTACCGCTTCACGATCGAGGGTCACCCGCACCTGAAGGCGATCGAGCCCGCGTTCCTCGTCATCCAGGTCACCGACCCGGCCGGACACAAGGCTCATTTCAGGAACTGGCGCGGAGCACTCGCCCACGCGATCTTCCTTCACCAGGGCTCGCTCGCCTACTCGCACACCCACATCTGCAAGCCGGGGGACATTTACTGCTTCTCGGCCCTCGGCGGGGTACGTGTGACCGGACACTCGAACGCTCCGGGCATACTCAAGGCCGGGGTGCTTCTCCCCGAGCCCGGGACCTGGCGCATGTTCTTGCTCACGTATCTAGGAGGACGTCTCCTCACCGTTCCGTTTTCCCTCCACGCGACGTGAGCGGCAAAGCGCCCCCTCAACTCGTCCTGCTCGCGGCCTTCGCCGCTCTCGCCTGCGGCATCGCTGCCGTGCTCATCGCTATCGACGTCCTGCGAACCGTCCTCGGGGGATGAGGGTGCGACCGCGGTCAGCGAGGCGGGAAGAGGAACGTCCGGTGCGGCGGCACGTAGCCGCCGACCTCGAGCACGATCTCGGCCCGGGGCCTGAGCGGCAACGTGCGTGGGTCACCTCGCCGCCGGATGCCGTCCACGTAGACAGAGACCGCGCCGCGGAACGACGCGAGTCGGCGCGGTCCGAGCGGTTGGCCCCAGACCCGAAAGAGACGGCCCAGCGTCGTCGGGCCTTCGTAGTCGACGATGCCGCTCGGATCGAGCGTCCAGGCACGGCCTCGACAGCCCGCATGCACGACACGGCCCAGATGGAGACGAGCTCGCTCGAGTCCGACGGCCGCCGGGACGATGACCACGCGGCGCTTCGCAAACAGCTCGACGTGAACGCGCCGGCCCGTGTCGAGCGGGGCCGCGTGGCAGACGAAGCGCGAGGACGGCGATCTTGCGGGGGGCTGATAGCGAGGCCCGCGGCCCACCGGGGTCGGCGTGAGCCCCAACACGACTGTCGCGGCCTCGAGCAAAAACGTCCGCGGGTTCATCGGCTTCAGGCTACGCGCGCAGTCCTCTGTCTGCTCACGTGCGCTCTCGTCGCCGGCATCGCCGCTCCGTTCGCCAAGGCGGACGGGGATCCCGCGAGCGACTACCTCATCTCGCAGCAAGCGTTCCTCTCCTACGACGCCAAAATCCCGGCCGCACTCCAGCAAAAGCTGCTTGCGGCAGTCGCCTCGGCGAACAAGAACGGCTACCCGGTGAAGGTAGCGCTGATCTGGAGCCGTTACGACCTCGGCTCGGTGCCCGTGCTGTACGGGAAGCCGAGGGACTATGCGCGGTTCCTCGACGCCGAGGATGCGAAATGCTGGTGGGGCGCCGGGTGCAGCGCAGGACGGTTCAGCCCCAAGACCCGCCTGGTCGTCGTGATGCCGCAAGGGCTGGGCTTTGCCCAGTGGAAGCACAAGCCCGCAGCCGGCTACCGAACCCTGGCCGGAATCAAGGTGACGCCGACGCCGGCAGGTCTGGCAACGGCCGCGACGGCTGCCGTCGAGAAGCTCGCCGCGGCAGCAGGTGTGAAGGTGTCGACGACCGGCGGCCCCGCTCTCACCGCTGAGTCAGGCGCCGGCACGAGTCGGACCGAGATCATCGTCGGCGTGGTCGGCGCCATCCTCTTGGGCTTCGCGGCGCTCCTCCTGATTCGGCGTCGCGCCGCCCGCTCAGCGCTGCGCTAGCGGCTCGACTTCCGACGCACGGTCGGGAATCCCCCGGGTGATCGACACGAGGACGAGAGCGATCCCCGAGGCGAGCGACAAGGCCGTTGCGCTTCGCTCGAGCGAGGCCGGAATCGCCGCGAGCACCCAGCCGTCGCGAAGCGTCGCCAGAAGCGCCAGCCCCTGGTAGGTCGCGAAGACCCCGATCAGCATTCCGCCGAGCACGCGCCAATCCGGCAGGCAGTAGAGCACGGCAAGAGCAACGGCCACGAGACAGGTGACGCCAACGAACACCAGCTGCCAGGTCGAAACTGTTGGTCGTCCGTAGAGCTCGCGGCCGAGCCGGGCAACGGTCGAGGACAGCAGCGCCACGACTGCAAGTGCCGCGCCGACCCGGCCCTCGAGCCGAGCCTCCCGCAGCTTCAACAGGGCTGGGATGCACGCCGCGACCACGAGGAGCGGCCAGAACCAGAGAAGTGGAGCGGGCGCTGACTGCCAGAGGCCGCCTCGGATCGCCGCACCACGTCCGTCGACCTCGATCGGGACGACCCAACGGCCGACATAGGTGTTCCCGGACGGATGTGCGGACAAGGCCGGGGTGTGGAGACGACCCTCGTGCCACGTCCACGAATGGCGCGAGGTGAGGAGCTTCCACCGCGGCGGTGTGCTCGAAGTGATGCCGCGCGGAACGACCAGGGGGCGCACGCGGTCGAGGAACCAGGTCGCGGACTGTGTGTTGACCGCCACGCCGGCCGGCGAAAAACGCAGGTACGGCTCCCCGCGAAGACCGGTGACGACCACGGTCAGAGACGGCTCAGCTTGCATCCAGATCGCCTGGTCGCCGTCCACGATTCGTGCCGCCAGGCCCGGCGGGATCGATGAGATCCGTGCGAGATAGTCGGTGGCCGCCGGCGGGACTCGACCGACGTGCGCGGACGCGATCGACGGAACCAAGGCCGCGGCGAGGACCGCAGCCGCCAGCGCGAGCGCTCCCTTACGCACCCGCAAGGGAGCGAAGCGTGTTCTCGACGTCCTGCGCCCGGAACGGGTACAGGTAGAGCGCCCGCTCGTGGCCGCTCGGATCGACGATGTATGCCGCCTCGGTATGGGTGATCCGGCGCACCTTGATCCCGGCGATCGTTCTCGTCGCAGCACTCACGCCAATCGCGTAGTCCTGCCAGACCCGAGCGAGGGCCTCCGGCGCTCCCACTGCCCAGTGCCAATCGCTGGGCAGGCTCCACTTGCTCCGGTCGAGCAGCAGGTTCTTCGGCGCATCCGCCCACTGGTTGACGCTCACCGCGACAATCGCCGGACGCCGATCGGCGGGGAACGAAGCAGCCACTCGATCGAGCGTCTTCGCCTCGAGCGGGCACAGGTTGCGACAGAGCGGGTCGATGAACGTCACGATCACCGGTCGGCCGCGGAATTGGCGCAAGGAGATGGGACCGCCGTTCTCGTCGCGCAACGAGAATCCCGGCGCGATCTTCCGCGCGCCGGCCCAGGTCACCGGAGGACCTGCTGCCGCCGATTCCGGAATCGCCGGGACTCCGCTCGCGGGGCGGAGGACTGCGATGGCCGCTCCCACTCCCACACCGATCACAAGCGCACCAGCCAACAAGAGCCAGCGCAGACGACGAGAAGGGTGAGCGACAGGTGCGGGCGAAGGCTGCGCGGACACGCCGGAGCCAAGTATCGCAGAGGCGTTTCCGGACCGGCTAAGACGACCCGCGCGAGGCAGTCACGCGCTACATGCCCATCGCGTGAAAGCCGCTGTCGACGTACAGCGTCGTCCCGGTCACGTTCACCGCGCCGTCGCCGAGCAGGTAGGCGCCTGCCGCGCCGACATCGTCGGCGGTGACGTGGCGGTGGAGCGGCGAGCGCTCCTCGACGATGTTCTCCATCGTCGTGAAGCCGGCGATCGAGCGAGCGGCGAGCGTCCGCACCGGCCCCGCCGAGACGGCGTTCACCCGGATGTTCTTCTGGCCGAGATCCCAGGCGAGGTAGCGCACGCACGCGTCGAGCGTCGCCTTCGCCACGCCCATCACGTTGTAGTGGGGCACGGCGCGCTCGCCGCCGAGGTAGGTCATCGTCAGGATCGAGCCGCCGCCGGCCTTCTCCATCAGGGGTTCCGCCGCGCGCGCACAGGCAACGAGCGAGTAGGCGCTGATGTCGACCGCGAGCCAGAAGCGGTCTCGCGGCGTGTCGGTGAAGCGGCCCTCGAGATCTTCGGCCGCAGCGAAAGCGACCGAGTGGACGAGCAGGTCGAGCTCGCCGCCGAACGCCTCCCCCACCTCGGCGAAGACCCGCGCCACGTCCTCGTCGGAGCGGACGTCGCACTCCGTGACCAGGGGTGCGTCGATCGAGGAGGCCAGCTCGCGCACGGTCGACTCGATGCGCTCGCCCTGGTACGTGAAAGCGAGACTCGCACCGCCCGCCGCGAGCTCGCGCGCGATCGCCCAGGCGATGGAGCGCTTGTTGGCGACCCCGAGCACGAGCCCCCGCTTGCCTGCGAACGTTCCGGCCATGGCGCGATCCTAGAGAGATAGCCTGCTCGACGTGGGCAAGGTCGCGGTCGTCACGGGGGCGTCGTCGGGCATCGGCGTCGAGATCGCCCGCCTGCTCGCAGCGCGGGGCGACCTCTGCATCCTGCTGGCCCGTCGCGCCGACCGTCTCGAGGCGCTGGCCGACGAGCTCGGCGGTGAGGCAGAGCCGTGCGACGTCTCCGACCGCGCAGCCGTCGAGTCCGTCGCCGCGCGCATCCTCGAGCGGCATCCGAAGATCGACCTGCTCGTCAACAACGCCGGGATCCCGGGACGGACGCGTTTCCTCGACGGCGATCCCGAGGTGATCGAGCGGCTGATCCGGATCAACTACCTCGGCTCGGTCTGGGTGCTGCGGGCCTTCCTGCCGGGACTGCGCGCGGCTGCGCCGTCGGACGTCGTCAACATCGTCTCGGTCTCGGGCGTGGTCGCCGGCCCGCCGAGCGGCCCCTATTCCGCCTCGAAGCACGCCCAGCTCGCCTTCTCCCGCACGGCCGCGGCCGAGCTGCGCGCGGAGAAGATCCGCGTCCACACGGTCAAGCCGGGCTTCACCGAGACGGAGGGCTTCCCCCAGAAATGGCTCCCTCCGCGCGTCCAGCGCGTGGTGATCGGCCCGGAGGAGGTCGCCGCCCACGTCCTTCGCTCGCTGGACGAGGGCCGGGGCGAGACGACCGTGCCCTGGTACTACGGTCCGGTCGCCCCGCTGCAGGACGCGATGCCGAACGTGTTCACGCGTGTCCTTTCGCGTATGCCGAAAGCTCCCTAGAATCGCCTCATGATCGAACAGGCTCAACCGACGACCAAGGACATCATCGCCGTCGCCGAGTTCCGGTCCGCGCTGCGGCACTTCCTGCGGCGCAGCGAGAAGATCGCCCGTAACTCGGGCCTCACTCCTCAGCGGTACACGCTGCTGATGATGATCAAGGGTGCGCCCGACGGGGTCGAGCAGTCCACCGTGACCGAGCTGTCGGAGCGGATGCAGCTCGCGCAGAGCACGGTGACCGAGCTCGTGCGCCGCGCCGAGAGCGCGGGGCTGATCGAGCGCGAGCAGTCGCAGCGGGACGCACGGGTCGCGCATCTGCGTCTGACGCCCGAGGGGGAGCGGCGTCTGATGCTTTCGTTCACCGAGCTCAAGACCGAACGCAGGCAGCTGCGCGAGGCGTTCGCGAACCTCGACGGCGGCGCCACGGGCAACTAGCTCCGCGCGAGCAGGTACCAGCCGACGCCCGCGACGAGGACGCGGGTGTCGCCGGCTGCCACCGTCTCGACGTGCGCACGGCTCTCTCCTTCGCAGCCGGCGAGGTCGAGATAGGCGGGGAGGTCGCGCCGCTCTTCCTCGCGCCGCTCGCGGACGATTGCGAGCCCGTTCGCCGCGAAGAGCTCCCGCAGCCCCCCGTCGGTGAGCAGGCGCGTGTGCGAGGGGTCGCGCGCGGTCTCGAACTCGTGGAGCGCGGCGGCTGCGGCGGGGTCATCTGGCGCGAGCTGGTCGACGACGAGGACGTGTCCGGCCGGCCTCGTTACCCGCGCGAGCTCGGCGACGAGGCGCTCCGGCTGCGCGACGTGATGGAGCGTGCGATGCGTGCCGGCCAGGTCGAAGGAGGCCTCCGGGAACGGCAGTGCCATCCCGTCTCCCTGGACGAACTCGGTGTTCCGCCGCGCGCGCGTTCGTGCGAGCTCGAGCAACTCGGGGACGGGGTCGAGGCCGACGACCTCGCGCACGAGCGGCGCGAGAGCAAGGGCCAGCGCGCCGGCCCCGGTGCCGACGTCGAGGGCGCGCTCGTCGCCGTGCGGCCGGATGAAGTCGCGCACCTGCTCCGCGAGCCGCGCAGCGCGGGCGTCCTGCCGCGCCGCGACGCGCTCAGCGGTGCGGGCGAAGCGATCACTCATGCCTGGTTCAGTTCGTGACGACACGATGTGCCCTGGTGGGATCGGAGTTGATCCCGCAGGCGATCTCGTAGCCGATCGTCCCGGCCACGTCCGCGTGGCGCTCGATCAGGAGGCCGTCGCCGACGATCGTCACCGGTGCCCCGACCGGCAGCTCGCGATCGAGCTCGACTGCGAGAGCGTCCATCGAGACCGTGCCGATCACCCGCCGCGGCTCACCGTCGACGAGCACCTCGGTGCCGGTCAGATCGCGGCGGAAGCCGTCGGCGTACCCGATCGGCACGATCCCGATCCACGTCGGCCGCTCGGCGAGGAACCGCCGCCCGTAGCCGGTGCTCTCCCCCGGCTGGAGCAGGCGGACCTGCGCGAGCCGGCTCCGCCACGAGAGCGCCGGCCGCAGCCCGTCCTCGGCGGGATCGGTGTTGAACGGCGAGATCCCGTAGAGCGCGATCCCGCAGCGGGCGGCGTCGAGGCGCGTGTCGGGGAGCCGCAGCACGGCCGCGCTATTCGCGAGGTGGCGCGTCAGGTGCGAGTACGGCTCGGTCGCCTCACGGAAACGCTCGAGCTGCCGCCCCGCGAAGGCCGGGTCGGAGTCCGCGGTCGCGAGATGGCTCATCAGCCCGACGACGTTGGCGGGCGGCTGCGGCAACTCCGCGAGCCCCCATCGTCCCATGCCGGTGTCGAGCTTCAGGTGGACCGGGATGTTCTCTGGGACCGCGCCGCTGACCGAGACCACGAGCTCGATCCGCGCCTCGCGCGCCTCCGCGACCGCGTCGGTCGGGCACATGACGATGATCCGCGCCTCCGGGAGCTCACGGCGCAGCTCGAGGGCCTCGGCGACCGTGACGACGCAGAGCGCGGAGGCTCCCGCGTCGAGCGCCGCCCGTCCGACGTCACGCGCGCCGTGGCCGTAGCCGTTCGCCTTGACGACGGCCCAGAGCTCGGCCCCGCCGAGCACCTCGAGCAGCCGCCGCGCGTTGTGGCGGACCGCCCCGAGGTCGATCGTGATCTCGCTCCGGTGCACGGGTGCCCAGCCTAGTCCGGCGCCGAGACGCAGAGTAGATTGCGGTCCGATGGGGAGGCGGTTGTCGCTCTATGTGCTGCTCGCGAGCGCGCTCACGTTTCTCGCCAGCCTCTTCCTGACGTGGGTCCACCCTGCGTATGCGGCCGACGGCTGGGGGACCTACGGAGAGGTCGCGGCGCTTGTCGCTCTCGCGTTGGCTGCCGGAGCCGGCGCTTCGCTCCCACGCCCGCAGCTGGAGAGGCGCCTGCCGTTGGCGAGCGCCGGAGTCGCGCTGTTGTATCTCGCGCTTTTCAACGCGGCGCAGCTCCACGGCCTCGGTGTCTTCGAGAGTTCGTTCAACGGCGTCAGGGTTGAGCTCGGCCTCGGCGCCTACCTTGGGATCGCGTGCGCAGCCGTCGCGCTTCTCGCCGCAGTGAGCGCCCACTGGGACGAGCTCGCACGCCGCCCTTCCGTCCCACAGGTCGCAGCATTCGCGCTCACCTTCGGCCTGCTCGCGGCCTACATCCTCCCCTGGTTGCAGATCAAGGCTCCGCAGGTCGGGCCTGGAGCGAGCGGATACCAACTCGTGCTGAGCGGAGGCATCCCCACCACCTTCATCGCGCTGCTCGCGTGCTTCTCTCTGCCGTTCTGGGGGCCGAGGACGCCGCCGGACCGACGGCCCGCCGCCGCAGTCGGCCTCGCGGTGCTCGTCTGGGGAACGCTGAGCTACCGCGGCGTTCACGTCCATTGGCCGTACGAGGCGTGGCTGCAGCTCGGCTGCTCGCTCGGGCTCGTCGCCGTCGCGCTCGCGACCAGTCGTGGTCTGCGGATCTCCGTGCTGCCGGTAGCCGACCTTGCAGCGGCGGCGGCTGCGTCCCTGCTCGTGGTCTCGATGTTCCTGCCGTGGCAGAAGGTCTGCAGCGGAACCTGTGGCTCGTCCAACGGTTGGACGCTGACGGGCAGCGTGACGGCCGGTGGGCTCGCGGTGATCCTCCTCGTGCTCCTGTTGGGCTTCCGGCAGCTCTTCGTGGAGCTCGCCGTGGGAGCCGCGATCTACGTCATGGGCGTGGGCTTCACTATCACCGGGTTCCCACCCACACAGCTCGCGTACGGAGCGCCGCTCGGCTTTGCAGGCGCCGCGCTGCTCCTGGTCGCCGCCGGCCGCCGCCTCGGGAGCATTCCGTCCAGCCCGAAGCGACTTCTCATACGGCTCGTTCCTATGCTGGCGTGCCTCGTCTTCCTTGCGATGCCGGTCGCGTTGTTCACGGGCAGGGCCTCGTTCGGCATCGTCACGCTCGACGCCTACTCGCCGTGGGGGCGCTATTTCTGGTTCGAGCTCGCCGCGATCCTCCTCGCGTTACGACTGCTGGGGCGCTGGCTGGGCGGGCCGAGAGCGGACGACGAGCTCGTGTTGCTGCCGCTTGCGCTGCTCGTCGTCACGGTGCTCGACGTGATCCTCGGTCATCACGAGACCGGGTTCATCAGCTGGGAGGGCTGGCTCTCCATCGTCCTCTGCGTGCTCCTCGCCGTGTTCGGCTGGCTGGAGCGGAACGGCGGCCTCGAGAACTTCCGGGTGCCCGAGGAGATCTGGCGCGTCGACCGGCTACCCGGCGAGAACTGACGGCAGCGCCTCGACCAGGTCGCTCGCGACGAGGCCGTAGCGCTGGGCGGCTTCGTGCGAGGCGAGTTGCTGCGCCGCGCACGCGGCAGCGGCTGCGTACTGCGGGTCGACCAACTTCGCGAGGAACGTGGCCGTGATCCCGGTCAGGACGTCGCCCGTGCCGGCCGTTGCGAGCGACGGCAGGCCGAGTGCCGAGACGAGGACTTCGCCGTTGGGCGCCGCGACGAGCGAGTCCTCCCCCTTGAGCACGACGACGCAGTCGAAGCGCTCGGCGGCCTCCCGCACCGAGGCGAGCCGGTGCGCGGCGATCTCCTTCGACTCGCGCCCGAGCAAGCGCGCGAGCTCGCCCTCGTGCGGCGTGAGGACGCGCGGCGCCGGCCAGTCGCCCGGCTCGAGCCCGAAGAGCGCGTCGGCGTCGACGACCGCCGGCGCCTCTGCTTCCGCGAGAAGCCGCCGGACGAGCTCCTTTGTGTCCTTTCCCCGGCCGAGGCCCGGCCCGACCGCGAGCGCGCTCGCCTTCGCCGCTGCCTCGAAGACGTCCTCGAGCGGCCGCTTGACGGCCTCGAGCACGAGCGTCTCGAGCACGGGGATCGACTCTCCCGGCGCGCACAGGGTGACGTAACCCGCGTCCGCCCGCAGAGCCGCGCGCGCCGCGAGCGCCGCCGCGCCGGTCATCCCGCGCGACCCGCCGACGACGACGACATGGCCCGCCGTGTACTTGTTGTCCTTGCGCCAGCGCCGCGGCCACTCATTGAGGATCGCGGGCGTCACGAGCCGGTTCTTCGTCCGCGCCGGCTCGAGCCCGATGTCCGCGACGACCACCTCTTCGGTCCAGAAGCGGCCCGGCGCGACGGCCAGGCCGACCTTGGGGCCGTGCATCGTCACGGTCACGTCCGCGTGCACCGCCGGGCCAGCGACCTCGCCGGTCGACGCGTTCACGCCGGACGGGATGTCGACCGCGAGCACCGGAGCGCCTTCCGGATTCATCCGCCGGATCAGCTCCGCCGTCTCCTCGCGCGGCTCTCCCTTCAGCCCCGTGCCGAGGACCGCATCGATCACCACCTCGGCGCCGCCGTCGTCGTCGACGAGCTCGCGCCCCTGCGCCTGCAAGATCTCGCCGGCGATGCGCCCGTCTCCCCCGTTGGCGCCGCCACCTGCGTGGATCGCGATGCGGCGCGCGTCGGGCCAGCGGCGCATCAGCTCCTCCGCGACGGCGGCGCCCGCGCGCTGCATCATCGCGTCGACGTCGTGGCCCGCCTCCGCGGCGCGCATCTCCTCGGCCGTGTAGAGCGGCTCGAGCTCAGCCATCGGTGGCGATCGCGACCGCTTGCGCGAGCTCGCGCGAATGCGTCATCGAAAGGTCGACGGAGCGGACGCCGAGCGCGGCCGCCCGCTCGGCGAGGCGGCCGGAAAGGCGCACCGCCGGCTTCGGCCGTCCGGCGATCTCGATCTCCTGCCACGCGAACGCGCGGGCGACGCCGAAGCCGAGCGCCTTGCCGACGGCCTCCTTGCCGGCGAAGCGGCCGGCGTAGCTCTGCGCCGGGTTCTTGCGGGAGTCGCAGTACGCACGCTCCGCTTCGGTGAAGCAGCGCTCGCGGAAGCGGGCATACCGTGCGAGCGAGCGCCGGATCCGCTCGATCTCGATCAGGTCGGTACCGATATGCACGCTCATGCGATGTGCTCCTCGAGCCACTCGGGGAGGTGCGCGATCGAGGAGACGATCCCGTCCGGCTTGATCCGCGACTGCTCGACGGCGTCCGGCCGGAACTTGCCGGTGCGCACGAGCACCGCGTGCATCCCCACGCCGCGCGCGCCGGCGACATCGGTCTCGAGGTCATCGCCGACCATCCAGGTCAGCGACGGCTCGGCGTCGAGTGCGCGGCAGGCGGCGTCGAAGTAGGCGGCGCTCGGCTTCCCGAGCACGGTCGCGGCGGTCTGCGCTGCGTACTCGAGCCCGGCGACGTAGCAGCCGGAGTCGAGCAGCGGCCCGCGCTGCGTCTGCCACCAGCGGTTGCGATGGAGGCAGTAGAGCTCGGCTCCGAGCTCGAGCTCCGCGAACGCGCGGGCGAGGTTCATGTACGAGAAGACGAGGTTCGTCTCGGGCGAGTCGTCGGCACCGCCGATCAGGACGGCGTCGACGTTGTCCCCCACGAGCTCGATCCCCTCGAGGTCGCCGACGAGGGCGTGCATGACGAGCGCGAGGACACGCCGGCCGCGCAGCGTCTCGACCGCCGCATCCGCGGTCGTCTGCACCTCCCCCACGTCCAGCTCGATCCCCATCGCCTGCAGGGCCGCGGCGAGGTCGGCCTTCGAACGCGTCGTCGCGTTCGTGACGAAGCGAAGCCGGTGCCCGTCCTCGCGGAGGCGCCGGACGGCAGCGGCCGCACCCGGCAGCGGTTGGCCGGAGACGTGCAGGACGCCGTCCACGTCGAGCAGAATCGCGGCCATGGCCGCCGAGTCTATTCGCGTCACGCGTTCGGTCGTGCTTCCGTTGGCCGAGATCGAGCTGCAGGTGTCCCGCTCGAGCGGGCCGGGCGGCCAGCACGCGCAGAAGTCCGAGACGCGGGTCGTCGCCGTCTTCGACGTCGAGGCCTCGAACGCGCTGACGGAGGCGCAGAAGCGACGCGTGATCTTGCGCGCCGGGCCGGTCCTGCGGGCAGTGGCGCAGGATGAGCGGAGCCAGACACGCAACCGCGAGCTCGCGGTCGAACGTCTCGTCGCGTCACTGCGGGAGGCGCTTCGCGTCCCGCGCAAGCGCAAGGCGACCAGGCCCACCGCCGCGTCCCGCGAACGCCGCCTCGAGCAAAAGCGGCGCCGCGGCCGGGTCAAACGGCAGCGGCGTCCGCCGGGCCCGGAGTAGCCGGTGCCTCGACCTCGACGTGCGGGAGCCACTCGAGCCAGCGCGGCAGGTACCAGCTGCGCCGGTCGAGCAGGGCGAGCGTGCTGGGCAGGACGACCGAGCGGATGACCGTCGCGTCGAGCAATAGCGCGATGGCGACGCCGAACCCCATCTGCTGGAACATCACGAGCTTCCCGGCTGCGAAACCGGCGAACACGACGACGATGATCACGGCCGCGCCGGTGATGATCCGCGCCGTCGAGGCGACGCCGCCGACGACCGCGTCGCGCGTCGAGCCCGACACGTCGTAGCGCTCCTTGATCCGGCTCATCAGGAACACCTGGTAGTCCATCGAGAGCCCGAACAGCACCGAGAACAGGAAGAGCGGCACCCACGCGTCGATCACGTTCGTGTGCTGGAAGCCGAACAGGCTCGCGCCGTGCCCGTCGAGGAAGACGAGCGTCAGCAGGCCGTACGCCGCGCCGACCGAGAGCAGGTTGAGCAGGACGGAGACCAGCGCGACGACGATCGAGCGGAACGCGATCGTGAGCAGGATGAAGCTCAGGCCGAGCACGAAGACGAGGACGTAGGGCGTGGGGTTCGTCACCGCGTCGAAGTAGTCGACGTTCTCGGCCGTCGTGCCGCCGACGTAGACCTTGGCGCCGCTGCCCTGGAAGATCGCCGGGATGACGTCCGCGCGCAGGTCGCGCACCGCGCTCACGGCCGGGCCGCTCGCGGCGTCTCCGCCCATCGGCGACGTGAGCAGCCCGACGTTCTCGCGGGTGGACGTCTGGATCTTCCCCGGCCCGAACCGGCCGTCGGCGACCAGCTGCTTGTCGAGCCGTTCGAGATCTCGCTTGACCTCGGACCGGTTGCCGCCGACGGCCACGATCTCCACGGGCACCGGGCTCTGCACGGGGAAGGAGCGCTCGAGCAGGATCTGGCCCTGCCTCGAGGGCAGGCTGGACGGCAGCGTGCTGACCCCGTTCGCGCCGATGTGCATGCCGAAGATCGGCGCGGCCAGGAGCAGCATCCCGCCGACGGAAATCACGAGCGAGAGCGCCGGCCGGCGCAACACGCCGTTCACGATGCGGCGCCAGAAATTCCCTTCCGCGGTATCGGCACGGCCGAGGTTCCGGCCGAGGTACGGCACTCGGAGCGAGTTCACGCGGTCCCCCACGACGCTCAGGATCGCCGGCAGGAGCGTGAGCGCAGCCGCGACCGAGACGATGCCGACCAGGATCGCCCCCAGCGCGAGGCTCCGCATGATCGAGGTCGGCACGATGAACATGCCGAGCAGCGCGACCACGAACGTGGAGCCGCTGAAGAGCACCGCGCGGCTGGCGGTGGCGCCGGTACGCGCGATCGCGTCCTCCTTGCCGAGCCCGTGCCCACGCTCCTCTCGGTACCGCGAGACGACGAACAGCGAGTAGTCGATCCCGAGCGCGAGCCCCATCCCCGTGAGCATGTTCACGATGAAGACCGAGAGCGTGAACCCGAGAGAGATGAGCGCGACGAGCCCGAGCGCGACGATGATCGAGAGGATCGCCATCAGCACGGGCACGACGCCGGCGACGACGGCCCCGAAGACCAGGACGAGGACGATCAGCGCCGCGGGAAGGCCGAACGCGAGCTCGCCGGCCTCGAGATCCTTCTGCGACTGCTGGCCGAAGTCGTGGTTCGCGGTGTGGTCGCCCGTGATGCCGACCTGGAAGGCGCCGCCGTTCGCGTTCTCCACGACCTGCTCGACCTGGGCCGCGCCGGAGTCGCTCTTGATCGCGACGGAGGCGAGCACGGCATGCCCGTCGGGCGAGACGGCCACCTTGCGAATCTCGTCCACCTGGCCCGTGGCCTGGAGGTCGGCTTCGAGCCGCTTCGCGAACGCCTGGAACTGCGCCGAGTCGAACGTGTAACGGTTGGAGGCGACGACGACGACGTCGCCCTTCCCGTTCGGGTTTTGGTGCGGGAACGCCCGGGCGACCGCGTCCTCGGCCTTCGTCGACTCCGGCATCCCGACCACGTGCGAGTTCGAGGTCAGCCCGTGCAGCGAGGTCGCCACGAGGGCGAGGGCGACAAGGACGGCAGCGCCCCACAGCGCGAGCGTCAGGCGCGGACGCGCCGCACACCCTCGGGCGAGCCGCTCGGTCACTCCCATGCCGGGAGTCTTACTCGACGGTGACCGTCTTGGCCAAGTTGCGCGGCTGGTCGACGTTGAGGCCGCGCAGCCGCGCGATGCGGTAGGCGAGGAGCTGGAGCGGGATCACCGCGAGCGACGCCTGCAGGAAGTTCGGCGTCCGCGGTACGTAGATCACGTCGTCGGCGTGGTGCTGGATGTCCTCGTTGCCGTCGGTCGCGATCGCGATCACGTGCGCGCCGCGCGCCCGCGTCTCCTGGATGTTCGAGACGATCTTGTCGTAGACGTGGATGTTCGTCGCCACGACGACGACCGGCGTCCCCTCCTCGAGCAGCGCGATCGGCCCGTGCTTCATCTCGCCGGCCGAATAGGCATCGGTCGGGATGTAAGAGATCTCCTTCAGCTTCAGCGCGCCCTCGAGCGCGACGGGCAGGCCGATGTGGCGTCCGAGGTAGAGGAAGAACGGCGCGTCGTGGAAGCGCTGCGCGACCGACTCGATCGGATGGTCGCCGTGGAGGAACTCCTGCATCTTCTCGGGCAGCTCGTGCAGCTTGTCGAGGATGAAGTCGATCTGGTCCTCCGGCAGGGTCTTCCGGATCTGGGTCAGCCTCAGCGCGAGCAGGCTGAGCAACGCCACCTGCGCCGTGAACGTCTTGGAGGCGGCGACGCCGACCTCCATCCCGCAGCGCGTGTAGAGCGTCGCGTCGGCCTCCCGCGTGATCTGCGTCCCCATGAGGTTCGTGATCGCGAGCGTGCGCGCGCCGGCCTCGCGCGCGAGCTTCATGGCGTTGACGGTGTCACGCGTCTCGCCCGATTGCGAGATCCCGATCACGAGCGTGTCCTTGGACAGCACCGGGTTGCGGTAGATCCACTCGCTCGCGATGTCCGGCTCGACCGGCACGCGCGCCCACTCCTCGATGATGTAGCGGCCGACGACGCCCGCGTGGTACGCGGTGCCGCAGGCGACGATCACGATCCGGCGCAGGTTCTGCACCTCGAGCTCGGTCAGGCCGAGCGCCTCGAGCATGAGCTTGTGGCCGCGGACTCGGTCGCCGATCGTCTCGGCCACGGCTTCGGGCTGCTCGAAGATCTCCTTGAGCATGAACGTCTCGAAGCCACCCTTCTCGGCGCTCTCCTCGTCCCAGTCGATCTCCTGGCGCTCGGGCGGGTCGACCTCGGCGCCGTCGACGAAGAAGCGGACGCCTCCGGGCGTCAACTCGACCACCTCGCCGTCACGCGGGTGCATGACTGTGCGCGTCTCGCTGAGGAAGGCGGCGATCGAGGAGGCGAGGAAATTCTCGCTGTCGCCGAGCCCCACCACCAGCGGCGTCTGATGCCGCACCCCGGCGAGCAGGTCGGGCTGGTCGTGGTGGATCGCGACGATCGAGAAGTGGCCTTCGAGCTTCGGGTAGACGCGGCCGAGCGCCTGCGCGAGATCGCCGTCGTACTCCTCCTCGAGCAGGTGGACGACGACCTCCGCGTCGGTCTCGGAGGTCAGCGTGTGCCCGCGCTCGCCCAGCTGCTCGCGCAGCTCGAGGTAGTTCTCGATGATCCCGTTGAGGACGATCGCGAGACGCGCCGGCTCGCAGCCGGTCAGCGGATGCGCGTTCGTCTCCGTCACGGCGCCGTGCGTGGCCCAGCGCGTGTGGCCGAGCCCGTGATGCGAGTGCGAGCCGTTGGGGCCGATGGCCTCGACGAGTTTGCTCAGATTGCCGACGGCGCGGACGTAGTCGAGCTCGTCGTCCTCGCGCAGCGCGATCCCAGCCGAGTCGTAGCCGCGGTATTCGAGCCGGCGCAATCCTTCGAGCAGAAGCGGCTTCGCGTCACGCGTCCCGACGTATCCGATGATCCCGCACACGTCCCGCTCCTTTCCCCGCTGGGCCGAAAGCGCTCCCTGAAAACGCAAAGAGCCCGGCCTCCGACCCGATCGCTGCGTCGCGTGCGGGTCAGCCGAGCTCGCGTGTCACCAGGGCGGCGATTTTAGCAGAGAGCCTCTCGGCCACCTCCGGCGTTTCGGCCTCTGCGAGCACGCGGACGACGGGCTCGGTGCCCGACGGACGCACGAGCACACGGCCCGCCCCGCCGAGCTCCACGTTGACGTCCTCGACGGCCGCGAGCAGCTCGGCGGGGAGCGGACCGCGGCCGGCGCGTGTCAGGTTCCGCATCACCTGGGGGAAGCGCGGCATGACGCCGACGGCCTCGGAGAGGGCACGTCCGCGGAGGGCGCGACAGAGCAGCAGCCCTGCCACCAGACCGTCGCCGGTCACGTGGCCGTCGAGCCAGATGAGATGGCCGGACTGCTCGCCGCCCAAGAGCAGCCCCTCCCGCCGGAGCGCCTCGAGCACGTAGCGGTCGCCGACGTCGGTGACGACGACACGAATGCCGCGCTCCTCCATCAGGCGATGGAAGCCCAGGTTCGTCATCGTCGTGACGGCGACGCCGTCGACGCCGAGGTCGAGGGCGAGCACCGCGAGGATCTGGTCGCCGTCGACCGGCTCTCCGCGCTCGTCGACCGCGAGCATCCGGTCGCCGTCGCCGTCGAAGGCGATGCCGAGGTCGAGACCACGGGCGCTGACCGTCTCGGCGAGCCGGCCGAGGTCGGTCGCGCCGCAGCCGACGTTGATGTTCGTCCCGTCCGGGTCGTTGCCGATCGTGACGACCTCCGCGCCGAGCTGCTCGAACGCCTGCGGCCCGAGACCGGCGTAGGCGCCGTTGGCGCAGTCGACCGCGATCCGGAACCCGGAGAGGTCGGTGCCGAAGCGCTCGAGCACGTGCTCGAGGTAGCTGTCCGCCGCGACCTCGACCCGGTCGATCTCGCCGCCGCCGGGAGCCGGGCCGTCGAGAAGCGCCTCGATCTCCTCCTCCGCGGCGTCCGTCAGCTTGCGGCCGTCGCGGTCGAAGAGCTTGACGCCGTTGTACTCCGGCGGGTTGTGGGAGGCGGAGATGACCGCGCCGAGATCGAGGCCGAGCAGCGCGACCGCGGGCGTGGGCAGCACGCCCGCGAGGACGGCGCTTCCGCCAGCCGACGCGATCCCGTTCGCGAACGCCTCCTCCAGCTCCGGGCCGCTGGCGCGCGTGTCGCGCCCCACGAAGACACGGCCGCGACCGCACCAGGCAGCCGCCGCCTTGCCGAGCCGCTCGACGAGGTCGGCAGTCAGCGTCTCGCCGACGACGCCGCGAACGCCGTCGGTTCCGAAGTACTCCCGCGCCACGGCGCGGGACGATAGCGGCTTACATCGTGAGGACGAGCTTGCCCCGGACGTGTCCCTCGCCGAACGTGCGCAATGCCTCCTGGGCTTCGTCGAGCTCGTACGTGCGGTCGATCGCCGGCTTCAAGGCGCCACTCTCGAGCAGGTCGGCGAGCGCCTGGAGGTCCGGCTTGTTGAAACGTGCGACGAAGAACTTGACCGTCTGCTTGCTACCGAGCGACGCGAGCTTGACGGCCGCGATGTGCCGCAACTGGCCGCGGCTGCCGTGCGCGCCGACGACCACCAGCCGGCCCTCCGGCTCGAGTACCCGCCGAAGCGCGGACCACGAGTGCCCTCCGGCCACGTCGAGGATCAGGTCGTAGCGCTCCCCCTCGCGGGTGAAGTCCTCCCGCCTGTAGTCGAGCACGCGGTCGGCGCCGAGCGCGCGCGCCTGCTCGACGTTACGAGTGCTGCAGACGGCAGTCACGTGCCCGCCGAGAGACTTCGCGATCTGCACGGCGAGCGTCCCGACTCCGCCCGAGGCGCCGTTGACGAGGACTCGCTCGCCCGGCTCGAGCTTGCCGTGGTCCCGGAGGCCCTGGAGCGCGGTCAGCCCCGCGATCCCCATCGTCCCGGCTTCCTCGAAGCTGACGTTCGGCGGCTTCCGCACGACGTTGGTGGCGCTCACATACTCGGCGAACGCGCCGTTCCGGCCGCCGAACACCTCGTCGCCCGGAGCGAGGTCGGTCACGTCCTTCCCCACCTCCTCCACGACTCCCGCGAAGTCCGCGCCCAGCAGTGGGCTCTTCGGGCGCAGCACGCCGTTGCGCGTGACGGGACGCAGGAAGCGCGGCCAGCCTCGCAGCTGATGCCAGTCGGCCTTGTTGATCGAGCTCGCGCGGATGCGGACAAGCACGCGCTCGTCGGTCAACGCCGGCTTCTCCACTTCCTCGACGTGCACCACGCCGGGGCCGCCGAACCGATGCCGAACGAGTGCCTTCATCACTGCCGTCTCCTCCATACGCCGTAAGTTTACGGTGTAAGATGACATACAGCGTAAGCTATGTCAATGGCGACCACGAGACGCAAGCCGCTCAGCCGTGAACGCATCCTCGCCGAGGCACTCGAGCTCGTTGACGAGCAGAGCATCGACGCGCTCTCGATGCGTAAGCTCGGCCAGGCGCTCGGCGGCTACGAGGCGATGTCCCTCTACAACCACGTCGAGAACAAGGACGATCTGCTCGACGGGATCCTCGACCTCGTGCTCGCGGAGATGGAGCCGCCGGCCGCGGACGGAGGCCTGCCCGCGATCCGGGCGGCTGCGCTCTCGGCGCACGAGGCGCTGAAGCGGCACCCCTGGGCGGCGACGATGCTGATGTCCCCCGGCCGCATCCGTCCCGCGCGGATCAACTACATGGAGGCTCTGCTCGCCTCGCTGCGCGGCGCCGGGCTCTCGGCCGAGACGACGTACCACGCCTATCACGTCCTCGACGCGCACATCATCGGCTTCTCGCTCTGGGCATCGACGCACGGGAAGATGCCGGAGCACATCGAAGACGCGCGTGCCTGGTTCGAGGAGATGATCCCGGTCGCGACGCTCCCCTACCTGCACGAGCACGGGCTGCAGCACCTCGACGAAGGCCCGCAGCACGACGTGAGCGCGTTCGAGTTCGCCCTCGATCTGCTCCTCGAGGGTCTCGAGCGGCTACAGAGCTAGCGCTTCGAGAACTGCGGCGCCTTGCGCGCCTTGTGCAGGCCGGCCTTCTTGCGCTCGACCTGGCGTGCGTCTCGCGTAAGGAAGCCCTCGCGCTTGAGCGGGATGCGGAGCTCCGGGTTCGCCTCGACGAGCGCGCGTGCGATCCCGTGGCGCACCGCTCCGGCCTGTCCGGTCAGCCCGCCGCCGTGAACGCGGACGCGGAGGTCGTACTGCCCCTCGACGCCGGCCACCTTGAGCGGCGAGACGGCGATCGTCTGCCAGACGGAGCGCGGGAAGTACTCCTCGAGCGTCCGGCCGTTGACCCAGGTGGCGCCGCCGCCGGGCCGGAGGATGACGCGCGCGACCGAGGTCTTGCGCTTGCCGGTGCCGCGGTACTGCGCGAGCTCGCTCACTGTTCGGTCTCCAGAGGCTTCGGATTCTGCGCCTCGTGCGGATGCTCGGGGCCGGCGTAGATCTTGAGCTTCGTGATTTGCTGCCGCGCGAGCCGGTTCTTGGGGAGCATCCCCTTGACGGCGACACGGAGCACCTCGGTCGGCCTGCGGTCGAGCTGCTCGCGGAGCGTCCGGCTGCGCAGGCCGCCGGGGTAGCCCGAGTGGCGGTAGTACCGCTTCTGGTCGAGCTTGTTGCCGGTGACCTGGATCTTCTCGGCGTTGACGACGACGACGAAGTCGCCCGTGTCGACGTGCGGCGTGTACTGCGGCTTCCGCTTGCCGCGGAGCGTGTCGGCGATCTGGGTCGCGAGGCGGCCAAGGGTCTTGCCCTCGGCGTCGACGAGATACCACTCGCGCGTGATCTCTCCCGGCTTGGCGCTGTAGGTCTTCATAGAAAGCGGCGGACTCAGGCCCGCCGGCGGCCGATTGTAGCGAAAGCCTGCCGCAATCCCTCCTCGAACGCGGACGCCCCGCCGTGCGAGGGATGGCGGATGTAGGGCGCGTCGAGAGCAGCTGCCGCGACGCGGCCGACGGCGATCGGGATGCGCCCGCGGGTCAGCTCGTCGCGGAACGGCGACGCCGCCTCGACCTCGGCTCGCGTCGGCCGCCGGTTGGAGGTCTCGCTGCCGGGATGCGTCGGGACGACGTTCCAGAGCAGCACCTCGTTTTCGACCCCGAGCTCCGCGAGCACCCGGTGGACGATCGTCGCGGTCGCCTCCGCAGGACCGGAGCCCGTGAGCTGCCGCTCGGACGTGAACGGGATCCCGCTCACCCGAGCGCCGCGGTAGCCGGCGGCCTCGCCGACGAGCACCACCTCCGCAGAGGCACGCGCCTCGAGGTAGAGGCCGAGCCGCTTGCGGAGCAGCGCCGACGACGCGTACTGGTTGTACGTCTTGCCGATCCTCGCCGCCGAGAGCCAGTCGACAAACTCGGCTCGCACCGCTCAAACGCCGACTTCGGCCGCGGTGCCCGGCGCGACGGCGGCGACCCGCTCCAGCCAAGGATGCGCCTGCAGCCGCTCGAATGTGTCGCGCGCCTCGGCCTGCAACGGCTGCGCATCCTCGGGCCGTCCACGTGCCGTCAACCATTCGCCGTACTCGAGCTGGGCGACCGCGAGGTGGAACGGCAGCTCGAGAGCCCGAAACTGCACGGCCGCGGCAGTGAAGTGACGGTCGGCGCCTGGATCGTCCCCTGCCAGAAGAGCACGGAAGCGGTTCGCGATCGCGTCGAGCAGGGGTGCCCGCAGACCGGGCGGTTGCTCCTCGATCGTGGAGAGCAGCTGCTCGGCCTTTCCTCGGTCGCGCAGCATGACAGCAGCTTCGAGCGCACTCGAGAACCCGAGCTTGACGTCCTGGGCGTTGATCCCCAGCGCCGCGCGGCCCGCCACCGCGGCCTCGGCCGCCGCGAGCGCGCTCACAGCATCGCGTTCGGCCAGGGCCAGGGCGGCCACCGCTGTTTGGTAACAGCCCGAGACCTGGACGTCGCTCGCATCCCGGAGCGAGTCGTGGCGGGCGAGGAGTTTCCGCGCCTCGTCGAGCTGCCCCCGCTGCAGGTAGATCTCGAGTGGCCCGGTCAGGACGCTGAGGATGTTCAAGTCGGCGCCGAGCTGGTCGTCCGGAATCTCGGCAAACCGGACGAGCGCCTCATCCCACCGGCCGAGCATGGTCAGCGCGAACGTCATCTCGCTGAGCGCAAACCACTCGTGCGGTCGATGCCCGACCCTCCGCGCGAGAGCGAGCATCTGCTGCTGGCGGTCGAGCGACTCGGCATACCGGTCGCGCTGGAACGCGAGATCCGACAGCTGGCCCTGAAGCGAGGCCGCGAGGGGGTAGATCTCGTTGCCCATGGCGGTATCGAGTGCGAGCTCGTAGAGTCCCCGAGCCTCCTGGGGTCGGGTTGCGGTGAGCAGCATCGCTCGGGTGTTCCAGCCCCGCGCGAGGACCTCCGGCAACTCGAGCGCCTCGGCGATGTCGAGCGCCATTTCGTTGCGCTCCACAGCCCGCTCGCGATCGCCGAGGAACCAATACGACTGTCCTAGACGCGACAGGAGGAGGGCTATCGTCGCGTCCGGCTCGTCCGCAGCGACGACCGCGTACGCCCGCTCCATCCGCTCGGTCGCTTCGAGGCGCTTACCGCGCGCCGACTCGGCGGTGGCGAGCCAGCTGGACGCCAACGCCGCCGCGTGTAGGTCGCCGTTCTCCTCGCAGAGCCCCATCGCCCTTTCGAACGCCTTCTCGGCCTGCTCGGGCTCGGAGCTGCGAAGCGCCATCTCTCCGGAACGGATGAGCGCCTGCGCCTCTTCCTGCGGGCCTTCCGCGAGCTCTGCACCTTGCTCGAAGTAGCGGCGTGCTTCGGTGGAGGCTCCGAGGGAGGCAGCGCGCTCGCCGGCCCGCAGCGCCGCCTCTTGCGCGCTCCGTCGCAGGTTGCCAGCGTCACCGGCCTCGGGGTCGAGCCGGTAGGCGTCGAGCAGGTGGGAGGCGATGACCTCGGCGACCTCCTCCTCGCCGAGAGTCATCGAGAGGTGCTCGGCAGCCGCGAGGTGCTTCTCCCGGCGCTCCCGTTTGGGGAGCGTCTCGTAGGCGACGTGCCGCAAGAGATCCTGGAGGAACGTGTACTGGCCCTGCTCGGGTGAGCGAGGATCGGACTGCAGGCCTAGTACCTCCCGCCGAACCATCGCCGTGAGCAGCACCTCGAGTCGCTCCGGCTCGAGGCCGCTGAGCGCGGCGAGCGCCTGCGGCGTGAACGTCTTGCCGAGCACGGCCGCGTCTCCGAGCAGACGGCGCTCGTCCGGCGCCAGCCCGTCGAGTCGCGCCGCGATCAGCGCGTGCAACGTCTCCGGCACCTCGAGCGTGTCGACCTCGCCCACGACCTGGTAACTCGAGCCCTCCTGCACAAGCAGGCCGCGATCGAGCAGCATCCGCACGGTCTCCACCGCGTACAGAGGGACGCCTTCCGCGCGAGCAAGAATCTGGGAGCGCAGCGAGGGCGGCAGACCCGGTACGAGACCGATCAGCAGCTCCTCCATGGCCTGCGCCGAAAGCGGCTCGAGGTAGAGCGACGTGAAGTTTCGGTGACCGGCCCCCCACGTCGGCCGCTTTTCCAGAAGCTCCGGCCGCGCCAGGGTCACGACGAACAGCGGCTTGTCGCGTGACCACTCCAGCAGGTACTCGACGAAGTCGAGCAGCGACGCGTCCGCCCACTGCATGTCCTCGAACGCGAGGATCGTCGGATACGCGTCAGCAAGCCGCTCGAAGAACAGCCGCCAAGCCGCAAACAGGTCCTGGCGCTCGTGCGATGCGCCTTCGCCGAGCGCGAGCAGCTGCGCCAGCCTCGGCTCGACGAAGCGCCGCTCGTCCGGATCGAGCAGGTGCTCTTGCAGCGCCGCCTGCAACTTGGCCAGTGCCTCGCCCTGTGGATCGTCCTCGGCGATCCCGCAACGCCACCGCACCATGTCGGCCAGCGCCCAGTAGGTCACACCTTCGCCGTAGGCGAGACAGCGGCCCCGGTGCCAGTAGATCGTCTGAACGATCCCGTCGAAGTACTTGTAGAACTCCCACGCGAGCCGGGACTTGCCGATGCCGGCGATCCCGGTGACCGAGACCAGCTGCGCACGTCCCTCCTCGGCGCAGACGTGGAACAGGTCCTTGATCTGATTGAGCTCGCGATCGCGACCGACGAACGGTGCCTCGAGTCCCTCCGACTTCAACGACCCTGCCCGGCCCGAGACGACCCGCAGCGCGCACCACAGTTGCGTCTCTCCCTCCTTGCCCTTGAGCTCGAAGCTACCCGCCGGCTCGTAGACGATCGTCCCCTCCGTCGCCCGGCGCGTCGTCTCGCCCACGAAGACCGAGCCCGGCTCGGCCACCGACTGCACCCGCGACGCGGTGTTGACGAGGTCGCCGGCCACCATGCCCTCGCCGATGGCGGCCATGTTGACCGCCGCCTCGCCTGTGAGCACACCCGCCCGCGCCCGCAGGCCGTCGACACCGGCCTCCTGGCCGAGTGCCTGCACCGCCGCGGCAAGATCGAGCGCCGTCCGGACCGCCCGCTCCGCGTCGTCCTCGGTCGCCACGGGAGTTCCCCAGACGGCCATCACGGCGTCGCCGATGAACTTCTCCACCACGCCGCCGTACAGCCCGACGAGCCGCCGGCAGGTGTCGAAATAGCGCGACAGCAGCTCGCGCACTTCCTCCGGGTCGCGTCCCGCGGAGAGCGTCGTGAAGCCCACCAAGTCGGCGAAGAGGACGGAGACGAGCCGACGCTCCGCAACCGGCGTCTCCACCGGCACGGCCACGGCCGGCGCTGGCGACACGAACGTGTTGAGCGCCGTGCCGCAGTCGCCGCAGAAGCTCTCGTCCGGCTCGTAGGGAGCGCCGCACGAGGGGCACCTGAGCTCGACCGCCAGGGACTGGCCGCAGCCGACGCAGAACTTTCGTCCCTCGCGATTCTCGCGTCCGCAGGAGCCGCAAACCGTCATGAACGGGAGCCTAGTCCCCTGTGAGCACGGCTACCAGCGGTTCCACCGCACGACCTCGTCATGCGCGCGCCGGCGCTGCGAAAAGGCGCTCGTCGCGCGGTCCCAGCCGGGATCCTCGGCCGGGTGGCCGACTGTAACGCCCGTTACGATCGTCAGGTCATCGGGGATCCCGAGCAGCTCGCGGACGCGGGCGTCCTCCTCGACCGGGACGCCGTAGACGCCCGCACCGAGGCCCTCTTCGAGCGCGGCGAGCCAAAGGAGCATCAGCGCGGCGCCGGCATCGACGTGCCAGAAAGGCACCGGCCAGACCACTTCGACGCCGCCGGTGGCCGCAAGCTTGTCGGGCTGGTTGTAGCGGTCGTGGTAGTCCTGCTCCCGCGTTAGGACGAAGACATGCGCGGCGGCCTTGAGGAACCAGGCCCGGTCGGCCTCATCGGCCTCCGAGTCCGTGAGCACGGCGATCGTGTCCGGGTCGTCGACGACGAGCAGTCTCAGCCCCTGGCTGTAGCCGGCGTTCGGCCCACGCCGTGCAGCCCGCGCGATCCGCTCGAGGGTCTCGCGGGGCACGCGTTCGCCGGTGTAGCTGCGAACGGCGCGGCGCTTCCTCAGCAGGTCGTAGAAGGACGACTCGGTCATCCGCGCATTATCAGCACAGCGCCTGTAACAGCCTCCCCGCGCGATGCGCCCGAGGGCGAAGCGGGGTCAGGTCTTGCATTCGAGCAGCGCCATCGCGCCGCGGACGACGGCTCACGGCTGGGGTGCGTCAATGCAAGACCTGACCCCTGGTTTGAGCGAGCCAGCCCCGGTGTTCCCGGCGTCTACTCCCACTCGATCGTCGCCGGCGGCTTCGACGTCACGTCGAGCACGACGCGGTTTACGCCCGGGATCTCGTTCACGATCCGGGCCGAGATCGTCTCCACGAGGTCGTACGGGAGCCGCGCCCAGTCGGCCGTCATCGCGTCGTCGCTCGTGACCGCGCGGATCACGATCGGGTAGCCGTACGTGCGCTCGTCGCCTTGGACGCCGACCGACCGCACCGCCGGCAGCACGGCAAAGGACTGCCACAGCTCGCCGTAGAGCCCGGCGCGCCGCACCTCCTCCTGGAGCACGGCGTCGGCCTGGCGCAGGATCTCGAGCCGCTCGTGGGTGACCGCGCCGATGATGCGGATCGCGAGGCCGGGACCGGGGAACGGCTGGCGCCAGACCATCCGCTCGGCCATCCCGAGCTCCTCCCCCACGCGCCGCACTTCGTCCTTGAACAGGAGCCGCAGCGGCTCGACGAGCCGCATCTTCATGTCCGCCGGCAGGCCACCGACGTTGTGGTGCGACTTGATCGTCGCCGCTACGCCCTCGGTCCCGCCCGACTCGATCACGTCGGAGTAGAGCGTCCCCTGCACGAGCCAGCGCACGTCGCCTAGCCGCCGCGCCTCCTCCTCGAAGACGCGGATGAACTCGCGGCCGATGATCTTGCGCTTGTCCTCCGGCTCCTCGACTCCGTCGAGCAACTCCAGGAAGCGCTCCTGCGCCTGGACGTGGACGAGCGGGACGTGGAAGTGCTCGCCGAACGTCTCGACGACCTGCCCCGCCTCGTCCTGGCGCAGCAAGCCGTGGTCGACGAAGACGCACGTCAGCTGCTCGCCGACCGCCTTGTGCACGAGCAGTGCCGCGACGGCCGAGTCGACGCCACCCGAGAGCGCACAGAGCACGCGCTCGCGCCCGACCTGCGCGCGGATGCGCGCGACCTGCTCCTCGATCACCGCGGCCGGCGTCCAGCTGGGCGGAGCCTCGGCGGCGCGGTAGAGGAAGTTCTTCAGCACGTCCATCCCGTGCGGCGTGTGCACGACCTCGGGATGGAACTGGACGGCGTAGAGGCCGCGCCCGGGCGCCTCGAAGGCCGCAACTGGTGTCGCAGGCGAACTCGCGACGACGCGCGCCCCCTCGGGAGCGGCGACGACCGTGTCGCGGTGGGACATCCAGACCGTCTGCTCGGGCGGGGTGTCGGCGAGCAGCTGCGACTCGGTCACCTCCATCGAGGTGCGCCCGAACTCGGAGACGCCGGTGCGGTCGACTCGGCCGCCGAGCTCGAGGGCCATCAGCTGCGCGCCGTAACAGATGCCGAGCGTGGGAATGCCGAGCTCGAACAACGCCGGATCGATGCGCGGCGCGTCGTCGGAGTAGACCGACGCCGGCCCCCCACTTAGGATCAGCGCATACGGGTTCCTGGCCCGCACCGCCTCGGGCGTGATCGTGTGGCCGACGAGCTCGGAGTAGACGCGGCACTCGCGCACGCGGCGCGCGATCAGCTGCGAGTACTGGCCGCCGAGGTCGAGAACAAGAACCGGCCGGTCGCCCCGGACCGGCAGCTCGACAACCCGGGCCTCCTCAGCGCCGATAGTTCGGCGCCTCCTTCGTGATCGTGACGTCGTGCGGATGCGACTCGCGCAGCCCCGCCGCCGTGATCCGGACGAAGCGCGCGTGCTTCATCTCGTCGATCGTCGCCGCCCCGCAATAGCCCATCGCCTGGCGCAGGCCGCCGACGAGCTGGTGGACGACGTGCTGCAGCGGGCCTTTGTAGCCGACGCGTCCCTCGATGCCTTCGGGGATGAGTTTCTCCACGTCCTCGACGTCACCCTGGAAGTAGCGGTCCTTCGAGAAGCCGCGCGCCTTCATGGCACCGAGCGAGCCCATGCCCCGGTACTCCTTGAAGCGCTCGCCCTGGACGAGGATCACGTCTCCCGGAGTCTCGTCTGTGCCGGCGAGCATGCCGCCGAGCATGACCGCGTCGGCGCCCGCGCCGACCGCCTTCGCGATGTCGCCGGAGGAGGTGATGCCGCCGTCCGCGATCACCGGCACGCCTTCAGGCGCAGCGGTGCCCACGACGTCGTGGATTGCGCTGATCTGCGGGACGCCGACGCCTGCGACGACACGCGTCGTGCAAATCCCGGCCGGCCCGATGCCGACCTTCAACGCGTCCGCGCCCGCGTCCATGAGCGCCCGCGCCGCGTCGGACGTGGCGATGTTGCCGGCGACCACCTCGATCGTGACCGCGTCCTTGATCCGCCGCACCATCTCGATCACGCCCTGGGAGTGGCCGTGGGCGGTGTCGACGACGAGCACGTCCACGCCCGCGCGGACGAGCGCGGCGGCGCGCTCGAGCGCATCGGGCCCGACCCCGACCGCGGCGCCCACGCGCAGCCGCCCCTGCTCGTCCTTCGTCGCCTCGGGAAACTCGATCTTCTTCTGGATGTCCTTGACCGTGATCAGCCCGCAGAGCCGCCCGTCCGCGTCGACGACCGGGAGCTTCTCGATCTTGTTGCGGTGGAGGATCTCCTCGGCTTCCGCCAGCGTCGTCCCCACGGGAGCGGTGACGAGGTTGCGCGACGTCATGAGCGCGGAGATGGGCTGGTCGACGTCGTTCTCGAAGCGGAGGTCGCGGTTCGTGAGGATGCCGACGAGGACGCCGTCCCGGTCGGTGATCGGCACGCCCGAGACCTTGTAGCGCGCCATCAGGTCGAGCGCCGCACGCACGGGCGCGTCGGGAGGCAGCGTCACAGGCTCGACGATCATCCCGGACTCGGAGCGCTTGACCTTGTCGACCTCGGCGACCTGCGCCTCGATCGAGAGGTTGCGGTGGACGATGCCGATCCCACCCTCGCGCGCGAGCGCGATCGCGAGACGGGCCTCGGTCACGGTGTCCATCGCCGCCGAGACGATCGGGATCGCGAGGTCGATCGAGGGCGTGAGGCGGGCGCGCGTCGAGACGTCGTTCGGCAGGACGTGCGACTCGGCCGGGACGAGGAGGACGTCGTCGAAGGTCAGGCCCTCGCGACCGAACTTCCGGTCGAGCTCCAGCAGCCGCTGGACGTCGTCGGCCCTCAGCTCGGCTGCTGCGAAATCCGTCAAGAAGAGGAGGGTAACAGCCGATCAGGACACGATTTTGACAACGTCCTAACACCGGACAGTTACGGTCATGCCGTGCGGGCCCTCCTCGCCTCCTCTGCGGGACTTCTCGTCCTCGCCGGCGCCGCCATGGCTGGAACGCCGAACGCACACACGCTGCGGAAGAGCTCGGACGGACCGATCGCCGCCGTCGCGCAGAACAACGGCGTCGCCGCGTGGTTCACGTCCGGCGCGAAGACGAAGACATGCAACCTCGTGCACATCATGGCGCCCGGCAAGAAGGACCGGACCCCGTCCGGGAGCCTGACCTGTAACTGGAGCCTGACCGGCGGACAGCCGCAACTCGCGGTCGCGTCCCGTATGTCCACGGCGCTCTGGTCCCTGCACGAAGGCGGCCCGCAGCCGTTCGACTGGGTCGTCGCCGCACCCTTTGCCGGGCCCGAACGAGAGGTCGACCATCTCGCCCACGCGAGCAATGGCATCGGCGACTGGCTCGGCGGCGTCGCGGGAGCGGGCCGGACGCTGGCCTACTCGTGGGACGACGTCGAGTACGTCGACCCCTCCGCCTGTCTCTCCAAGGGCATGTGCAAGCAGAAGATCGCGGACGGCGGGATCAAGATCGTGACGAAGACGACAGACACGCCGTTGCCGGGAGCGGAGCCTGCGCTCCTGCTCGCTGCGGCGAGCGGACGCATCGCCTACGTCCCCGCGACGACCGTCAAGGCCGGCCGCCCGTCCACGAGCGCGAAGAACACGTTGCAGATCGTGGACGCCACGACCGGAGCCGCCGTCGCCCAGGCCTCCGTGCACGGGTTCCCGGTCGCGCTCGCGCTCTCCCCCAAGGTGCTCGCAGTCCTCACGACGCAGGGCACTCCCCACGACCGGGTCTCGTGGTTCTCGGCCACCACCGGGGCGAAGCTCGGCAGCGTCGTGATCTCGGGGCTCGCCGCGCCGCAGCTCGCGGCGAGCGATCACCTCATCGTCTACCGCGCCGGCCTCCAGCTGCGAGACATCTCCACGCACACCGGCCGCATCGCGAAGCTCGTGAAGACGGGCCTCAACTACATCGGCCTCTCACTCGCGAGCGGCCGGCTCCTCTGGGCCGAGAACCACAACCACACCGGCCGCCTGCTCGCACTCGCGGTCGGCTGATCCGGGCGAAGAGCTCCGCTCTCCGCCCGGGTTCGCAGGGACTGCGTCGGCGCCAAGGGCCGGCATCCCGTCCGGACCAGCTAAGAAACAAAGGCACGAAGCGGGCCGGAAATCGCGCTTTCCGGCCCGCGCAGTTCGATACCCCGGCGAGCGAAGCGTTAGCTTCGCGAGCTCGAGAAGGGGGCGAGCTCCTCGAGCTCAACCCCTGAGGCGAGGCGGTTGGCCTCACGCGGATCGAATCGCCCGGCGCCGAGCTCGACGACCGAAGCGGCCGCGCAGCCGACCGCGGTCCGCAGCGCATCGCCGGCCGACCGGCCGTTGAAGCGCTCGGACAGGTAGCCGCCCAGCAGGACGTCGCCGGCTCCGACCGGCGCGATCGGCTCGACACGCGGAATCGACGCGCGGAAGCGCTGTACGCGCCGCTCCTCGCGCACGAGCGCGAAGCACGACGTCTCCTGGGTGATGAGGACGTTGCGCGCCCCGATGTCGGCGATCGTGTCGAGCGCCATCACGAAGTCCTCGTCGTCCATGAACTCCTGCCCGACGAGGCTCTCGGCCTCCTGCTGGTTCGGCGAGACGAGATACGGCTCCGCCTCGACGCCGAGCCGCAGTGGCTCACCCTCGCAGTCGAGCACGCACTTGATGCCGCGCCGCGTCAGGTCGTGGATCGCGTCGGCGTAGAAGTCGTTCTCGACGTCGCGCGGCAGCGAGCCGCTGAAGACGACGTAGCTCGCGACCCGCGAGAGGTAGTGGAGCTTGTCGGTGAGCATCTGCAGCTCCTCGGGCCGCACCGCCGGGCCCCACT
Source organism: uncultured Actinomycetes bacterium (assembly GCA_963796555.1). Taxonomy (GTDB): domain Bacteria; phylum Actinomycetota; class Thermoleophilia; order Gaiellales; family Gaiellaceae; genus Palsa-739. The sequence goes on from CAWCLZ010000010.1 coordinate 258,337, forward strand.
CGTAGACCTCGGTCAGCGCGCCGGCGGTCGGATCGACGACGGCGATCGAGGTGCGCGACTCGTCGGAGATGTGGACGAAATCGCAGAGGATTCCCTCGAGGCCGAGATCCTCGACGATCCGGTCGCCGGTGCGGCCGCCTGCGAGACCGCTGGCGACCACCGGGGCCTCCAGCCGCTTCAACGCCCGCGCGACGTTGATGCCCTTGCCGCCGGCGCTCGTGAGGCTGCTCGACGCCCGGTGCCGGTGGCCGAACTGGAAGTTCGGGACGGTCAGCGTCCGGTCGACCGCGGCATTCAGGGTTACGGTGACGATCACTGCCGGTTCACCACGCCGCTGCGGAGGTTACTGGACGCGGATCGTCTGACCGACGCGAAGGGCGGTCGGGTCGATACCCGGGTTGAGCTGCATGAGCCTGGCGACCGTCGTCCCGGTCTTCGCCGCGATCCCACCGAGCGTGTCGCCGGACTGGACCGTGTACGTCTGCACGTGGGCGTGCGCGTGCCGGTGGTGATGCTTCTTCTTGGTCGTGGAGGTGACCCTGGTCGTCGGTGGGCCGGTGTGGTGGTGCTTGCCGTGCTCGAAGCCCGCGCGGACGACGAGCGCCCCGATCGTGATCGCCGCGAGGAAGGCGACGGGGGCGGCCCACCGCGTGATGCGGCTGCGGTCCACGGCTCAGCTCACGGCGACGGCACGCAGCTCGCCGGCGAGGCGCTCGGCCTCGGCCGCCGCCGCCTCCTGCCAGCCCGCGCCCCGGTCGGCGTAGAGGACGGAGCGGGACGCCGAGGGGAGCGCGCTCGCCGGGCCGGCCGCGAAAGCCGGAGCGAGATCCTCGAGGCGGCCGCCCTGCGCACCGATGCCCGGCAGAAGCAGAACCGCGCGCGGCAGCAGGCTGCGCGCGGTCTCGAGCAGCTCCGGATGGGTGGCGCCCACCACCGCACCGACCGAGGAAAGCCCGCTCTCGCCGATGCGATCCTCTCCCCAGCGGTCGACGAGGCCGGCGACGTGCTTCCAGAACGGCCGGCCGTCCGCGAGCGGCAGATCCTGAAGGTCCGCACTGCCCGGGTTCGACGTCTTCACGAGCACGAGGACGCCGAGGCTCTCGTGCGCGAAGAACGGCTCCAGCGAGTCCTGGCCAAGGTACGGGTTCACGGTGACCGCGTCGGCCAGCGGCGCGAACGCGGCCGCATAGGCGCGGGCAGTGGACGGAACGTCGCCGCGTTTCGCGTCGGCGATCACGAGCAGTCCCGCCTCCCGCGCGTAGCCGCACACCTCGGCGAGCGCCGCCCAGCCCGCCGCGCCCTGCGCCTCGAAGAACGCCGCCTGCGGCTTGACCGCGACCGCGCTGCCGGCGACCGCGTCGACGATGCCGCAGCAGAACTCGACGACACCGAGCCCCCCCGGCATGAGGGCCGGATCCGGATCGAGGCCGACGCAGAGCGGCGCGCCCTTCCGCTCCACCGCCGCGGCGAGCCGATCCGCGAAGTGACCCGCCCCGCTCATCGGCACGGAGGATACGGGGAACTCCGGAAAACGAAGAGGCCGCCCGAAGGCGGCCTCTTGATCCTCGGAGGAGACCGGACTGTCTTAGTAGGACGATCCGCCGCTCTTGACGGCCGCCTTGAGCCCGCTGCCGGCCGAGAACTTCGGGACCGTGGCTGCGGGGATGTGCACCTTCTCGGTCGGGTTGCGCGGGTTGACCCCCATGCGAGCCGCGCGATCCGACGTCGAGAACTTCCCGAATCCTGTGAACGTGACCTCGCCTCTGCCCTTCAGCGTGTCCGTGATGCACTCGAGGAACGCGTCAACGGCCTTGCCCGCGTCGCGGTTGGACAGCTGCGCGCGGCGGGCTACCTCGGATACGAACTCCTGCTTCGTCACTCTTCTCCTCCAGTCGTAGATCGCTTGCTGGGCCTGAGCGACCCTACCAAGTCCGCGTTTGCCGCTCAACCATGCGGTTGTGCGGGGGTTTTCTCGCCCTGGAGCAGGTCTCCTGCCCGGAAAAGGGGTCGCAAACGCACGGCGTGGCGCGCAAGAGCGTCGGCTCCGCCCTCCTCCCGGTCGACCACACAGACGGCCGTGCGGACGACGAGACCGGCCTCCCGGACCGCCGAGATTGCCTCGACGAGCGCTCCGCCCGAGGTCACGATGTCCTCGATCAGGCACACGAGCTCGCCTTCCTCGAACGCGCCCTCGAGCCGGTTCGCGGTGCCGTAGGCCTTCGCCTCGTCGCGGACCATGACGAACGGGAGGCCGCCCGCGAGCGAGGCGGCCGCGGCGAGGGGCACGGCACCGAGTACCGGCGCGGCGAGGCGAACGGCCTCCGGCTCGCGCTCGCGGACGGCCGCCGCGATCCGGTCGCCGAGCGCGCCGAGGAGGTCGGGGCGCGTCTCGAAGCGGAACTTGTCGAGGTAGTAGCGCGACCGCTTGCCGGAGCGGAGCAGGAAGTCGCCCTCGAGGTACGCCGCGGCGACGATGCCCTCGCTGAAGCTCCTCGTCGTTCATGCCCGTCGCGCCGCCAGCAGGACTCGACGGGCGAGCGGCAGCAGCCGGGCCGACTCCGGCGAGCCGGGGCCGAACGTGACGAAGGAGCCGTCGTCGAAGTAGACGTCGAGGCGCTCGCGGTTCTGCCTGAACCAGTGCCGGTAGGCGGCCGTCCCCGCGAGCGCGCCGCTCGCGAAGCCCGCCACGGCGACCAACCTACGCTTCATCGGCCACCGCCGCGAGACAGCGCTTCAGGTCGTAGAAGACGAGGCCGGGCGCCGTCCGCTCACGCGCGACGGCGACGATCGCCTGCTCGCCCGGACCGGCCACCGCGAACACGTCTCCACCGGCGAGCTCGGCATGGAGCTGGGTGACGCGACCCCGGTCGCTGCGGAACGCCGCGGCGCCGTCGAGCAGCTCCCGGACCGCGCGGGCGAGGACGTCCGCCCGTGCCTCCGGGACGCCCACGGAGCCGACAAGCTCGCCGTCCCCGGCGACCACGGCTGCTGCCTCGATCTGCGGCGAGATCTCGACGAGATCGGCCAGAGCGGCTGCCGCATCCATCGCTCCGACGGTATCAAGGTGCAGACTCTGCATCCGTGCGGATCCGTCGGCGCATGCTCGTCCACAAGTTCTTCGCCGATCGCGGCACCCACCTGGCCGCGATGGTCGCGTACTTCGCGCTCCTCTCGTTCGTCCCCCTTATCTTCCTCGCGCTCTCGCTCTTCGGCCTCGCTCACCGCGCCGAGGCGTCGACCTTCCTCATCAAGGAGCTGAAGCACGTGTTCCCCGGCACGTCGGTCGAGGAGATCGTCAGGCTCGTCCAGCGGGTGCAAAACAACGCCGCGGCGCTCGGGATCATCGGCGGGATCGGGCTGCTCTGGTCGTCGCTCTCGTTCTTCAGCGCGCTCGAGTCGGCGTTCAACATCGTCTACGGGCTCCCGAACCGGCGCTTCCTGCATGGGAAGGGGATCGCGGCCTCGCTGATGGCGAGTGTGCTGACCACGCTCTTCGTCAGCCTTGTGGTCGGCGCGTTCGGCGCGACCGTGCTGAAGCACCACCTCCGGTTCGCGGACAGCGCGGCCATTGCCTACATCGTCTCGATCGGCGCCTCGCTCACGGGCGTCTTCGTCTTCCTCCTGGTCGTCTACACCTGGCTGCCGAACACGGAGGTGACCTGGCGGGAGGCGCTACCCGGCGCGACCGCGGGCTCCGTCTTCCTCGAGGTGTCGTTCCTCGCCCTGCCGTTCTTCGTCCGGCACGCCAGCGTCAACCTGACGTTGCGGACGCTCGGCGGGCCGGCGATCCTCATCGTCTGGCTCTACGTGATGGCGAACGTGATCGTCTTCGGCGGCGAGATCAACTGGTGGTGGCGGGAGCGTCACCTAGAGCTTGCCGAAGAGCCTGGGCCGCGCGAGCTCGATGGGACTGCTCAGCCTTCCAACGGTTCCCCAGCTCCGCCACCGTCCGCTCCTCGCCGGCCGGAATGAAGATCGGGTCGTAACCGAAGCCCTCGCCGCCCGCGGCGTGCTCGGCGATCCGACCCTCGAGCGTGCCGGTGCCGCGCAGCTCGCGTCCGTCCGGCGAGAGGAGGACGAGCACCGAGACGTAGCGCGAGCGGCGATCCTCGACCCCGTCGAGCTCGCCGAGCAGCTTCGCGATCGCCGGCGCTCCTTCCGCCGCGTAGCGGGCCGAGTGGATGCCGGGCCGGCCGCCGAGCGAGCCGACCTCGAGGCCGGAGTCCTCCGCGAGCACCCAGCCGGTCACGTGCTCGCGGCCGAACTGCGCCTTCAGCGCCGCGTTGTCGTAGTACGTCGCGCCGGTCTCGGGCGGGTAGTCGTCGCGGTCGAGCGGCTCGAGCGCCCAACCGGGGAGCAGCGCCTCAAGCTCGCGCGCCTTGTGCCGGTTCCGCGAGGCGAAGACGGCGCTACGGAAGCTCACGCGCGACGGCCTCGGCCTGGAGCGTCGCGATCTCGCCGATGCCCGCCGCCGCCAGCTCGAGCAGCTCGTCGAGCGTCTCGCGCGTGAACGGGTCGCGCTCGGCGGTCGCCTGCACTTCGACGAGGCGGCCGTCGCCGGTCATCACGACGTTCATGTCGGTGTCGGCGCTCGAGTCCTCGGCGTAGTCGAGGTCGAGCAGCGGCACTCCCTCCACGACGCCGACCGACACGGCCCCGACCGAGTCGCGGAACGTGCGCGAGAGGCCGAAGCGGTCGAGCGCGCGCATCGCGGCGACGTACGCGCCGCAGATCGCCGCGCAGCGAGTGCCGCCGTCGGCCTGGAGGACGTCGCAGTCGAGCCACAGCGTCCGCTCGCCGAGCGCCTCGAAGTCTGCGACCGCGCGGATAGCGCGCCCGATCAAGCGCTGGATCTCGACCGTCCGTCCCTGCTGCTTGCCGCGCGCCGCCTCCCGCTGGACGCGCTCGCCGGTCGAGGCCGGCAGCAGCGAGTACTCGGCGGTGATCCAGCCGCGGCCCTGCTTGCGGAGCCAGCGCGGCACGTCCTCCTCGACCATGGCCGTGCACAGCACCTTCGTGCGGCCCTGCGTGATCACGACCGAGCCGTGCGGATTCTCGAGGAAGTCCGGCTCGAAGGAGATCCCGCGCAGCTGATCCGGCTTGCGGCCGCCCTCCCTCATGCCGCCGCCCCTTCGAGCGTCGCCACGGTGACGTGCTCCACCTCGCGCACGGGCAGCTGGAGGAAGCGGCGGCCGAGCTCGCGGAAGGCCTCGGGATCGCCGGTGGTGAGGAAGCGGTAGGCGCCCACGCGGCCGCGCTCGTTCTCGACTCCCTTGCGCGCGAGCGTCTCGGCCACCTCGCGGGCGGTCTCCTCCGCCGAGAAGACGAGCGTCACGTCGCGGCCGAACACGCGCTCGAAGATCTTGCGGATCAGCGGATAGTGGGTGCAGCCGAGGATCACGGTGTCGACTCCCTCCGCCTGCAGCGGCGCGGCGTACTCGCGCACCGCGCGCTCGATCTCCTCGCCGTACGGGTCGTCGCCCTCGATCAGCGGTACGAGTTGCGGGCACGGGACGGAGAAGAACGAGATGCCGGCGTCGAGCGCGTGGACGAGCTCGGCATAGCGGCCGGCCTCGACGGTCGCCGCCGTGGCGAGCAGACCGACCCGGCGGTTCCGCGTCGCCTGCACGGCTGCGTGGGCCTCGGGCGTGATCACGCCGACGACCGGCACCGTGAGCTCCTCCTGCAGCTGCGGCAGCGCAGCCGAGGTCGCGGCATTGCACGCGACGAGGATCAGCTTCACGTCCTGCTGCTCGAGGTAGGCGCCGATCTCACGCGCGAACCGCCGGATCTCCGTCGAGCGGCCGAGGGCCGTACGGCAGGCGCGCGTGGTCGCCGAGGTAGACGAAATCCTCGTTCGGCAGCGTGACGAGGCATTCGTGGAGGACGGTCAGCCCTCCCACGCCGGAATCGAAGACACCAACCGCACGCGGGTCCATGGCGGACATCGTAAATGCGCGCTAGCGTGGACCTCGTGGGTCGGGCGCGGGTCGTCTTCGCCATCCTCGCCGCAGCGCTCGTGTGCGCCGGGAGCGCTTCGGCCGCGCCGAGCTGGACCGAGGTCACGATCGGCGCCTCCGACGCGACGCCGCTCGCGTGCGCGTACATCATCCCGAGCGGCAACGCCCCGGCCGGCGGCTGGCCCGGCGTGATCCTCTTCCACGGGCTGGGGCAGTCCCACACGGACATGGAGCCGTACGGCAGCGCGCTGGCGCAGTTCGGCTTCGCCGCGCTCGCCTGCGACGCCCGCGGCACCGGTGGTTCGGGCGGCAAGTTCGGGCTCGACGGGCCGACCGAGGTGCAGGACGCGCAGGATCTCTTCACCTGGTTCGCCGCACGCAGCGACGTCTCGGACACCGAGATCGGAGCTCTCGGCCTCTCGCTCGGCGGCGGCGAGGTCTGGAACGCGGCCGTCGCCGGCGTCCCGTTCAAGGCGATCGTGCCGGCGGTGACGTGGACCGACCTCGGGCAGGGGCTCAACCCGAACGGCGTGCCGAAGACCGGACTGCTGAACGAGCTCCTCCAGGACGTGCCCGCATCTCAGTGGGATCCCTCGCTCACGCAGGCGTTGCCCGGGGACTACGAGGTGAGCGCTGCGGCGAAGAGCGCCGAGGCGGCGCGCTCCTCGCGCTCGAAGCTCCATTCACTCACCGTTCCGACGCTGTTGCTGCAGGGCCGACACGACTTCCTTTTCGACCTCGACCAGGCGATCACCGCGTACAAGCTGCTCGCCGGCCCCAAGCGCTTGTACCTCGGCGACATCGGCCATGCGCCCGCCAAGAACCCGGCGGCCGAGGAGCCGACGTATTTCACCGAGGTCGTGGGCTGGTTCGAGCATTACCTCGCCGGCGGGCCGAACCTGGTCGGAGGCGGCGTCGAGCTCTCCCACGACCCGTGGGACGGAACGACGAGCATCTACAAGGGCCTTCCGGCCACGCGGCACCAGACCGTGAACCTGCCGGGAACGAAGCGAGTCCTCGGGACCGGATTGGTGAAGCGGTCGGTACGACTCACCGGCGGCCCGTTCGAGACGTTCGGCCACGGCTCGCTCAGCATTCGCTATTCGGGGGCCGAATTCATCCATCGGGTAGACCCACCCGTGGACATCAGGGCGACGGTTTCCATCCAGGGAAGCAAGACGCCGGTGACCTTCGGCGGCGCTCTCGTGACGAAGAAGGCCGGCGTCGTACACATCCCGCTCAGCGACCAGGCCGTCGTCCTCCCGCGCGGCAAGCGGCTCGTAGTCACCGTCGGCACGCCCACGGCGGACGGCGTCTATACGCCCATCTTCGGCACTGTGCTGGAGATCAAGATCGGCCGCATCACGCTGAACCTGTCGCTGCTCAAGCGCAACGTCTCGAAGTAGCGCGGTAGCGTCCGCGGCATGGCCGCGACCATCCGTATCGGCACCTGCTCGTGGGCGGACGAGGCCCTCTCCAAGTACTTCTATCCGCCGAACCTGCCGGCGAGGGAGCGGCTGGCCTGGTACGCCGAGCACTTCGACACGGTCGAGGTCGACTCGACGTACTACCGGCTGCCGGACGAGTCGATGGTGCAGGGCTGGGCCGAGCGGACGCCCGACGGCTTCACGATGCACATCAAAGCGTTCGGTCTCATGACACGGCATCCGGTGAAGGCGGAGGTGATCCCGGAGGACCTCCGCGGCGGGATGCCCGTGGACGAGCGCGGCCGCGTCGACCGCCCGCCGCGCGAGCTCCGCGGCGAGATCTTCCGCCGCTTCCTCGCGGCCCTCGAGCCGCTCCGCGCCGCGGGCAAGCTCGGCGGGATCCTCTTCCAGCTGCCGCCGTACATCGTCTACAAGGACACGTCGCTGGAGTACCTCGAGTGGGCGCGTGAGCAGCTCGGCGGGGACGAGATGCTGGTCGAGTTCCGCCACCGCTCGTGGCTCGACGACGAGAACCGCGCGGCGAGCCTCGCGTTCCTCGAGCGGATCGGCGCGGGCTACGTCGTCGTCGACGCGCCACGCTCGGACACGGCCCGCAACCTCGTCCCGACCGTGGTCGCGACGACCTCGCCGACCGCCTACGTCCGGTTCCACGGCCGCAACCTCGGGACCTGGAACAAGCGCGGCGGCTCGGCGGCCGAGCGCTTCGACTACCTCTACTCCGACGAGGAGCTCGGCGAGTTCGTCGAGCCGCTGCGCGAGCTCGCCGGCGAGTCCGAGCAGGCGTACGCGTTCTTCAACAACAACGCCTCGTCCGAGGATCCCGAGAATCCGCTCGGGCGCGTCTCGCAGGCGGCGACGAACGCGCAGCAGTTGCGGCGGCTCCTCGACGTGAACCGGATCGCGGCGAGCGGAAGCGCAACGTGAACGTCCTCTCGATCGTGCACGGCGAGGACGCGGGCACCGAGCTCTTCGCTCCTCTCGTCGCGGAGGCCGGTCACCGGCTCGAGGAGTGGACCTTCGCGCGCGGCACGGAGCTGCCCCGCCCGCTCGGCGAGTACGGCGCCGTGTTCGTGTTCGGCGGCGGCATGCACATCGACCAGGACGACCGGCATCCGTGGCTGCTCGACGAGGCGCGCTGGCTGGACGAGCTGCTCGCGCGGCCGGTCCCGACGCTCGGCGTCTGCCTCGGCTCGCAGCTCCTGGCGCGCGCCGCAGGCGCGAGCGTCGGGCAGCTCCCGGTGGCCGAGATCGGCTGGAGCGAGGTGGAGCTCACGGAGGCGGGCGCCGCCGATCCCGTGCTCTCGGTCCTCCCGGAGCGGTTCGAGGCGTTCCAGTGGCACCACTACGGGCACGAGCTACCCGAGGGAGCCGTCACGCTCGCGCGGAACCCGGCGTCGCTGCAGGGCTTCCGCCTCGCCGAGTGGTGCTGGGGCGTCCAGTTCCACCCCGAGGTGACGGAGCTGCAGATCGAGCGCTGGATCGGCGACGAGAGCGATCCGGCGCCCGATCCTGAGCGACTGCGCCGGGAAACACGCGAGCGGATCGGCCGCTGGAACGAGCACGGGCGCCGGCTCTGCCGCTCGTTCCTCGCCGCGGCCGAGCGGCTCCGTGCCGACTGAGGCCTTCGCGCTCGCCCTCGCGGCGGCGTTCCTCCATGCCGGCTGGAACGTCTTCCTGCGCGGGTCGGACGAGGTCGGAGCCCGCACCGCCGTCGTCCTCGGCCTCTCGGTCGTCGTCTTCGCTCCTGTCGCCGCACTGACGTGGTCGGTCTCGTGGGCGGTCGCGCCGTACGTGGCTGCCTCGGCCACGTTGGAGGGTGTGTACTTCGCGCTGCTCGTCGTGGCTTACCGCCGGCGGGAGCTCTCGGTCGTCTACCCGATCGCGCGCGGCTCTGCTCCGCTCTTCGTCCTGCTCGGGACGGCCGTCGTGCTTGGCCGGACCGTCTCACCGGCGGCGGCAATCGGCGTCTGCCTCGTCGCGGTCGGAGTCGTGCTCGTGCGCGGGATCCGGCGCGGAGCGGAGGGCGTGGCCGTCGCGCTCGCCATCGGCTGCGCGATCGCCGGCTACACGCTCGTGGACAAGGAGGGGCTGCAGCACGCCGCCTCGCTTCCGTATCTCGAGCTCGTCCTGCTGCCGGTGGCGCTCGTGGCGGTGCCGCTGGTCGCGGTGCGACAGGGAGCCCGCGTGCTCCGCGAGCAGCTGACGGTGTCGACGTTCATCGCCGCGGTGGCCTCCTTCGGCGCCTACGCGCTCGTGCTCGCCGCGCTCCGGCTCGCCTCGGCGCCCGAGGTCGCTGCCGTCCGCGAGACGAGCGTCGTCATCGCAGCGCTGCTCGCCGGCACGTTCCTCCGTGAGCGCGTCGGGGTCGAGCGACTGGCCGGCGCCGCCGCGGTCGCGGTCGGCGTCGCGCTGATCGCGCTGGCTTGAGCCTTGACTCCCCGCCCTCAGCCGGTCAGGATCACTCGAGTCGGAGGTACCTACGCGGGAAACCTGGAGGTGGGCGGCACGTGGATGTCCTGAAGAAGCTCTCCCGAGAGACCCAGGTGGTCCTCGGCTGTGCGGTGCTCTTCCTCATCTTCTCGTTCTTCGATTGGCAGCAGGTCTCTTTTTCGTCCGCGTTTGTCAGCGGGGCGGTTGGGCTGAACCTGTGGCACGGCGTCGGCGTCATCGCCGGTCTGCTCGTAATCGCACTTCTCGCCTGGGAACTGGTGCGGCTGTTCGAGGTGAACGCCCCGACGGGCAACGTGAGCCACGGCCATGTCTCGGTCGGTCTCGCGCTGGCTCTCCTCTTGTTCACTGTGATCGCCTTCTTCGACAAGAGCACGGCGCGGCATTGGCCCGCCTGGATCGGCCTGCTTCTCTCCCTGGTGATCGCGGTTGTCGCAGTGGTCCGCGCACGTGCGGAAGGCGTGCAGCTCCCGCAGGCGCGGGCGACAGATCGTGCGGCCGAACCGACGGCGCCGGCCCAGCCTGCAGCGGCGCCCGCCGAGCCTGCAGCTGCACCGACCCAGGCTGCGGCACCGGCAGAGCCTGCTGCAGAACCTGAGGCTCCGGCCGCTCCCGAGCAGTAGCTCAGCGCTCGAGCGGCAGCTCGTCGTGGCGGCTCCACTCGTGCCAGGAGCCGGCGTAGTTGCGCGCGTCGTAGCCGGCGGCGCGGAGCGCGAGGGTCGCAAGCGCCGAGCGGGAGCCGGAGTGGCAGTACGCCACGATCTCAGTCCCCTCGGGCAGGCCGACGCGATCGCGGACGCGCTCGGGCGGAGCCGGCAGCCCCGGACCCTCGAACAGCTCTCCGACGTCGAGGTTCCGCGCGCCTGGGATATGGCCCTGGCGCGGGTCGCACTGGTTGCCGCGGCGCCCTGCGTACTCGTCGGGCGTGCGCACGTCGAGAATGGTCAACTCCGGGTCGCCCAGCCGCCCGGCGAGCTCCTGGCGGGTCGGCAGCGCACCGGGGTTCGGCTCGAGGTCGGCCTCGGCCTCACGCACGGGCTCGAGCTCGACGGCGCCCTCTACGAGCTCGCCGCCCCAGCCGGCGATGCCGCCGAGTAAGATCGCAACGCTCGGATGGCCCGCGAGCTCGGCCATCTGCGCCGCCGGCATCGCGCCGACTCCGTCGCCGCGATCGACGAGCACGAGCCGCTCGCGGCCCGTGATCCCGTGTCGCCGCAGCCGTAGCGCGATCTCCTGCGCGAGCGCGCGTGCCGATTCCTCGTCCGCAGCCGGCGGCGGCGAGCCGAGCACGAGCGGCCGCGAGCCCGGGATGTGCCCGCGCATGTGCGCGTTCGGGCCGCGAACGTCGCCGACGACGAGGTCGTCCTCGCCGAGATGCTCCGCCAGCCACACGGAGTCGACGACCGCCCTCACAGCGCGGCGACGACTCCGGCTTCGGCCGCGATCGCGGGCCGCTGCTCGAGCCGCGCGAGCCAGTCGGCGACGGCGGGAAACCCATCGAGTTCGACGCCGAGCATGTCGCGCGCCCGGAGGAACCAGGGCACGAGCGCGATGTCCGCGAGCCCGTACTCTGCTCCGCCCAGATACGGCTGCCCGGCGAGCAGCGCGTCGAACCGACCGAGCACGGCGTCGAACTGCTCGCGCGCTCCGTCCTCCCCCCGGCGCAACGCGTAGTAGGGATCGGTCAGGTCGTCGTCGCGGAAGATGAGCAGCCTGATCGCTGCCCGGTCGGCAGGGTCCGGTGGCAGCAAGGGCGGTTCCGGGTAACGCTCCTCGATGAACTCCAGGATCACCGCCGACTCCGGCAGCGGGTCGCCGTCGTCCTCCTCGATCACGGGAACCCGTCCGGTCGGGTTCTTCTCGTACAGCCACGCGGGCCGGTCGGAGAGGTCGATCTCGACGGTCTCGAACTCGATGCCCTTCTCGGTGAGCACGATCCGGGCCCGCGCGGCGTAGGGACAGCGCGCGGCGTTGTACAGCGTGATCACGGTTGCACCCCCATCACGGTCGCGATCTGTTCGTAGAGCTCCTGGGCAGGTGGCAGCTCGCCGGGCGAGGCCGCGGTGCGGGCCACTTCGCGCACGCGTCTCGGGTCGGCGCCTGTGAGCCGGCCGGCGACGGTCGCGTTCGCGCCGAGCGCGTAGACGTCGCCCGGCGGCAGCGGCCCGAAGAATTCGGGCACGGACAGGTACTCGTCGATGTCGGAGCCGCGGTCGAAGAGGTCGTAGCGGACGACAGCGCCGCGCTGGACGCCGAGCGAGAGCGTGACGCCGCCGGTCGTGTACGAGAGCTCCTTCGCGAGCGCCTTCAGCTGGTCCGGGTCGGCGTCGGTCGCATCGGAACGGACGCGGATCCAGTTGCCTTCGACCTCGACGTCGGGCTCGAGGCGCAGAAACTTGGCCGCGTCCCGCTTGACCTTCTCGACGTCGTCCGTCTGGACGTGGACGAAGCCGAACGTCGGCCCGTCCGCCGGTTCCAGACGCTGTTCCAGGTCGTCGACCGGTGCGGCGAGCCGCAGCTCGAACGGCTGGAAACCCCAGCGGCTGTACGTCGCGCGGGCGATCTCGTTCGAGGCGACGACGTCGAGCTCGATCACCTCGGCCCCGGCCTCGCGCATCTGCGCGAGGAAGCTCCGCGTGAGCTCGTTGGCAACGCCTCCACCGCGCGCTGCCGGGCGGACGAAGATGCCGCGCAGCTCGGCGACGCGCGTTCCGGTCATGCGACCGAAGGCGATCCCGAGCGGACTCCCCGCGTCGTCCTCGGCGATCCAGGCCGTGCCCGCCTTGGTCAGCTCGTCGAGCTCCGCGAGCTCCTCGTCGGAGTCGTCGTCGCGCCAGGCGGCGTCCTCGATCTCCTTCCCGAACTCGAGCCAGAGCTCGTGGAGGGCGTCGCGGTCGGCTGTCGTGGCTTGGCGGATCACGGAGTCAGGAACTGTGCGAGGAGGTAGTGCGCAGTCAGGTTCTGAAAGGGATCGAAGCGCGCGCCCGCCGCGCGGACGTCGACGTCACCATAGAGCGCGCGCACGGCCTTGCGCAGGGCGAGGTCGCCCGCCGGCCAGGCGCGCGGGCGGCCGAGGTAGCGCGCGAGGAACCAGTCGGCCGTCCACTCCCCGAGCCCGCGCAGCGCAGTCAGTCGCGCCTGCACCCCCTCGTCGGGGAGAAGCGCCAGCGCCGCGAGGTCGACGTCCGAGCGCGCGAGGCCGATCACGTACTCGGCCTTGCGCCGTGAGAAGCCGAGGGAGAAGAGCTCCTCCTCCGACGCCGCTGCGACACGCTCTCGGGTCGGGAACGCCCAGACGCGGCCGACGCGCTCGCCGAGCCGCTCGACGAGCCGGTTGCGGATCGCGAGCGCGGAGAAGAGCGAGACCTGCTGCGCCGTGATCGCGCCGACGAGCATCTCGAACGGGTCGGCCGCGAGGGTCGGGCGGTAGCCGGCGAAGCGCACCACGAGCGGGGCCAGCCGCTCCTCTCCGGCCGCCCACGCGGAGAAGGCCACGAGGTCGAACTCGAAGCCGACCAGCTTGCGGACGACGGCCTCCGTCTCTGCATCGAGCGGGTGAACGTCCACGCCTCCCTCAGCTGCAGCGATCCGCACTTCTCGGCCGCCGACGGCGCGATAGAGCATCCCGTCCTCCGACACCGTCGCCCGGTCGAGCCCGAACGCGCGGAAGCGCGCCGTCGAGAGCTCGAAGTCGAACGGCTCCGGGATCTCGACGAGCGCCACCGCGCTCAGGCTATGTGCCGCTCAGGCAGCGGCGACGAGCACCGGCTCCTGGAGCGGGCTCTCGGCGAGCCGCTTCAGGTTGCGCAGCTGCCGGGTCTGCATGACGACGTGCGCCGGATCCCAGAAGACCAGGTTCCCCGCGGCGAGGAGCAACCGTGGCCGAACGGCGCCGGACGAGCGCACCACCAGCCTCGTGTTCCCATCCGGAAGCTCGTCGAGGACGAACGTCCAGACGCCGTCGACAGAGAACCGCGGCCTCGGCCCTGCAGGGTCGAACGGCGTGCGATTGCGAACGTCGATCGACGACCGTAGGACGAGCAGGCGCTCCGGTTCGAGCCCCTCGACCTGAAACCAGTAGCGCGAGTCCGGCGTGCACAGCACCCGGTCACCGACCTCGAGGTCCTGCCACTCCGGATGGATCTCCGTCGCGCTCGGCCGGCCGCCGTTGTCGAGGCTATCCCAGCTGTAGAAGCCGGCGCGGTCACAGCCCATCTGAACGAGCCACGGCCAGGTCTCGGACGGCGGCACGTCGATCGTGACCGCCATCGTCGACGGGTTCCTCGCCTCGGGGACGAGCTCGTCGCCGGGCAGGATCGCCCCACGCTCCGCGCGGGTGGCGCCGTAGTTCCGCAGCCGCTTGCGTGAAAGGGCGAGCGCGCCCACACCGGCCGCGCCCACCAGGATTGCGCTCCTCATCGCCCACCTCCTTCGTGTCCACCCAGCGTCGCCAGCGAGGCGGCCGGCGGCATCGGTGGGAACTACTTAGAGATGCGAGGTCAGCCCGGCGCCCGAGGCGTCGGAGCCCTCGGCCGTGTCCCCGTCCTGCGCGTTCGCGTACCAGGAGCGCCAGTACGTCCCGTCGTCGAGGTCGCGCGCAAAGCTCGTGAGCTTGAGCGGGTTGAACGTGTCGCACATCACGGCGAGCTCGTGGGTCTCGTGCATCCCGATCGCCTTTTCGGCGAGCCCGGGCTGCGGGCCGTGCGGCAGGCCCGACGGATGCAGCGTGATCGACCCGACCTCGACGCCCTTGCGCGAGCCGAACTGCCCGGAGACGTAATAGATCATCTCCTCGGACTGCAGGTTCGAGTGGTGGTATGGGATCGGCACCGCGTCAGGGTCGAAGTCGAGCTTGCGCGGGCAGAACGAGCAGATCACGAAGTTCTGGCCCTGGAACGTCTGGTGCGAGGGCGGCGGTTGATGGATACGGCCGGTGATCGGCTCGAAGTCGTGGATCGAGAACGTCCACGGATAGAGGTAGCCGTCCCAGCCCACGACGTCGAACGGGTGGTAGTCGACGGCGTAGGTCTGGTAGCCGCCGCGGACGCGCACCTTGACCGGGTACTCGCCGCGCTCGCGGACGGTGTGCAGCTCGGTCGGCGGGTGGATGTCGCGGTGGTAATAGGGCGCGCCCTCGATCAGCATCCCGTAGTGATTGCGATAGCGCCGCGGGATCTCGATCAGCCCGGGCGTCTCGAACACGAGGTACCTCTGCGGGCCTTCCGGCTTGAAACGGTACGTCGTGCCGCGCGGGACGACGACGTAATCGCCCTCGGAGTAGGGCAGGTCGCCGAAGATCGTCTCCAGCGTGCCCGATCCCTCGTGGACGAAGATCACCTCGTCTCCCTCGCCGTTGCGGAAGAAGTAGTCCATCGAGCCGGACGGGCGGCAGAGCGAGATCTCGACGTCGTTGTTCCACATGAGGAGGCGGCGGCCGCTGATCTCGTCGCCCTCGGGCTCGGTCTCGAACGTCTTGAAGTGCAGGTGTCCGTGCTGCTCGGGCACCCACTCCTCGCGCTCGATCGGCTCGAAGCCTGCCTGCTCCATGACCCGGCACGGTGACTGGAGGTGGTACAGGATCGACTCGTTGCCGCTGAAGCCCTCGAGGCCCATGACCTCTTCGGTGAGGAGCGCCCCGTTGTCGCGGAACTGCACGTGACGCTTGCGCGGAACGTCGCCGAGGCGCTGGTAGAACGGCATGGCGACAGCGTATCGCCTAGCTCAGGGCGAGCTCGGCGAGCCTGCGGCCGACCGCAGGCGCGAACTTGAAGCCGTGCCCGGAGCAGGCCGAGCCGACGACGACCCGGCCGCGTCGCTCGAGGACGAACCGCTGGTCGGCGGTCGTCGTGTAGAGGCACGTCTGCGCCTCCACGGGGTCGGGGTCGACGTCGGGGAAGCGGTCGTGTACCCAGGCTGCGATGCGCTCGACGATCGCCGGATCCGGTGCACCGTCGGCGTCGGGGTCGGCCTCCGCGCCCGCGTGGTGCGCGCCGGCCTTCAGCCCGTGCACCGGATCGTGGAGCGAGTACATCCCGTGGCCGCCCGTCTCGGCGTTGAGGTCGACGATCGACGGCGGCGGCGGGTCTTCCCGCTTGAAATAGGCGACGGTCTCGCGCGTCACGGTCACCGGCACCTCGGGGACGAGATCGCGGACCCAGGAGCCGGCGGTGACGACGACGACGTCCGCGTCGAGCTCGTCGGTCGACTCGACGCGGCTGTTGGTCTCGACATCGACGCGGGCCGCCTCGAGGAAGGCGTGGCGCGCGCGGTCGGCGAACACGACGCCCGCGTCGGTCGTGAGCAGAGCCGTCCAGCCCTCCGGGAGGATCGCGCCGCGCGCACGGACCTCCGCTGCGTCGAGCAGCCGGTACGGCACGCCGCACTCGTCGAGCGCCCGTGCCGAGGTCAGCTCCGGGTCCGCGACGAGCTCGATCAGGCCGTAGAGGCCGAGCAGATCCGGATCCAGGTCGCGCCAGCCCGCGTACGCGTCCTGTGCGAACCGGATCCACTCCACCTCGGGGTACGCGACCCGGAAGATGCGCGTGCGGCCGTGACTCGAGCCGCGGTCGTGGTCGAGCTCGAACTGCTCGTGCAGCGTGACGTCGGCGCCGCGCTCGCTCAGCGCCCACGCCGTCGCGCAGCCCATCACCCCCGCCCCGACGACCGCGACCCTCACCGGACGATCAGGTCTCCGGGAAAGAGCACCGTGTTCTCCGCGGCGTGCGCGACGAGCCGCTCCCACTCGACGCCGGGGGGCGCTCCCTCGTCGGGCGTGGTCACGACCGGCCCGAGCGCGAGGGCGAAGTCGCGCTGCTTGGCGCCCTCGAGCTGCGGCGCGACCCACTCGACGAGCGGTGTGAAGCCGCCGATCGCGCCCTCCGCGCCGATGATCGCCGCCGTGCGCTCCACCGGCTCGGCGCCCGGCACACCGGGGTCGTCACCGACCGCCCTGATCGCGGCCGGATTGGCAAACGCGAAGTCGCCGGAGTCGTCGAAGATCCGCACCGAAGGCGGATGGAGCACCGGCGCGCGGAAGACGACGTCGGCCAGCCGGTACTCCGCGTGCTCGCGCGCCCGACCGCCGCCGGTGAAGAACGCCTGGAGCGTCTGCGCCGCGAGCTGAATCACGGTCTCGCCGTCGATCCGCCCCGGCCAGCCACGCTCGAGATCCTGGCAGCGCGGGCTGAACATGCAGAGCTTCATCGGGGCTCCGTGTGTACCACGACGTCCGCGATCTCGGGGCGCTCGCGCCGGATCAGCTCCTCGATCCGGCTCGCGTCGGCATGTGCGGCGGCGAGCGTGTCGGCGCCGAGCCGGAGCGTGAGGTAGGCGACGAGCCCCTCGTCGGTCTCGACAAAGCGCAGCTCCGCCGGATCGACGCCGAGCTCGGCGCGGACGATGCGGCACACGGTCGCGGCGTCGCCGGCGACCTCGGTACCGGCAGCCTCCTCGCCGAGCGGCTCGAGGTGCGTCCGCACCGACGTCACCTCCGGCACGGCCTGCTCGATCGCCCGCTCGACCTCCTCCGCGATTCCGTGCGCCTCCTCGAGCGAGAGATCGCCAGGAAGCTTGAGGTGCAGCGAGAGCTCGGTCCCGCTGTCGACGGAGACGACCGAGACGTTGTGCACCTCGCGGACGCGAGGGACGTCGAGCGCCGCGGCGTGCGCGCGCTCCCGCACGGCGGCGTCGGAAGCGGCAACCGGCTCGACGTGGACGACGACGTCGGCCTCGGGCAGGGCCGCCTGCACCGCGCGCTCGACCGCGTCGGCCGCCGCGTGGCCCTGGGGGACGGCCGCGTCGTACGCGACTGCGATCACGACGTCCGCGAACACGCGCCCGGCAGCCTGCCTCATGCGCAGCCGCCGTAGCTGCACCGGAGGCCGCACACCGACGATCGCCTGGCGCGCCGCCTCCTCCGCATCCGCGGGGGCACGGTCCATCAACACGTCGATGTTCCGGCGCATGAGCCGCGCCGCCGCCGTCAGGACGAGGGCTGCGACGAAGAGCGCCGCGACGGAGTCGGCTCCGGGATGGCCCGCGCGGACGAGCAGCAGGCCGACGAGCACCGCGACCGAGCCGCCGAGGTCGCTGCCGAAGTGAACGGCGTTGGACGCGAGCGCCGGGCTCGAGTACGCGCGCGCCGCGCGCCAGGACGCGGACGTGCGGGCGATGTCGATGCAGATCACCAGACCGATGACGAGAAACGCGTACCACGTTGCGCGCGCGGTCGTCCCACCGTTGAGAAGCCGCGTAACCGCGTTCCAGACGATGAAGACGCTGGCCACGACGAGGATCGCGCCCTCGGCGAGCGCGGCCAGATGCTCGGCCTTCCCGTGGCCGTACTGGTGACCGACGTCGGCGGGGCGCACGGCGACGCCGACGGCGAAGAAGGTCAGCAGCGCGGCGATGAGATCTGTGCCCGAGTCGGCCGACGCCGAGATGAGACCGAGGCTGTGTGTGGCGAGGCCGGTACCGAGCTTCAGCGCGATCAGCGCGAGAGCCGCGAACACCGACCAGAGCGCAGCTTTCCGCTGGGGCTCCACGCCGGAAATGTAGATAGCGCCTTAGACGCCGACGGGCTCGGGCGGCCAGATGAGAGCGTCCTGGCGGAACGCGAAGTGGCAGCACTGCGGCTGGCCCAGCGCGAGCGGCGCGATCGAGGACAGCTCGACCTCCGCCTCCGTCGGGCTGAGCGCCCAGCGGTCGTGATGCATCTCGGCTCGAGCGTCGGCGGCGAAGAGGCGGTAGCGCTCGGTCAGGAACCACTCGAGCGAGCCCGGCTGCGCAGCGAGCGTCTCCGGCGTCGCGCGGTAGCGCGCGGCGAACACGCGGCCCGGCTCCCCGACCCGCACGCACTCGGCCTCCTGCCACTCGCCGGCCGGCTCCAGAGTCATCCGCGCGTGGAACGCGGGCACGTGGTAGATCCGCCGCACGCCGAGCGCGGCGAGCCGGCTCGAGGCGTCGATGCTGAAGAACCAGACGCCGGGCAGCCCGTCGGGACCGCGCACGTACGTGCGGACATTCAGCTGCAGGAAGTTCGAGATGCCGGGCACCGGCAGCGCGCCGCGGGCCCGCAACGCCCGCACGCGAAAGAAGACGATCGAGAGCCAGGCGCTGCCGTCGTGCTTCTCGATCTCGAGCTCGTCGGGAACGAGCGCGCGGACGTCGGCAGCAGAGACTCCCCAGTGCGCGAGGAACACGTGCTCCCACGTCTGGCCGAGCGTCCAGCGGCTCTCCGGGAGCGGGAACGGGCGGTGACCGACGCTGCGCAGCGTGCGCGCCTGCCGGCTCGCGGCCCTCGCGTCGTCGAAGAGGTCCGTAGGCCCGCCCTAGAGGTTGCCGCGCAGCGCCTGCTCGCGCTCGATCGCCTCGAACAGGGCCTTGAAGTTGCCCTCGCCGAAGGTCGTCGCGCCGTGCCGCTCGATCACCTCGAAGAAGACCGTCGGCCGGTCTTGCGCCGTCTTCGTGAAGATCTGGAGCAGATAGCCGTCGTCGTCGCGGTCGACGAGGATCTTGTGCTCCTGCAGGATCGGCCACTCCTCGGCGATCTCGCCCACTCGCCCCGGCGCCTCGTCGTAGTACGAGTCCGGCGTGTCGAGGAAGAGCAGGCCGCGCTCCTTCAGCGCCTCGACCGTGCCGACGATGTCGCTCGAGGCGAGCGCGATGTGCTGCGCCCCGGCGCCGCCGTAGAACTCGACGTACTCCTCGATCTGGCTCTTGCGCTTGCCCTCGGCCGGCTCGTTGATCGGGAACTTGATCTTGCCGCCGCCGTCCGACATGACCTTCGACATCAGCGCCGAGTACTCGGTCTGGATCTGGTCGTCGCCGAAGTGGAGGATGTTGGTCATCCCGAAGACCGTCTCGTAGAACTCGACCCAGTGGTTCATCCGGCCGAGCTCGACGTTGCCGACGATGTGGTCGATGTTGAGGAGCCCGAGGCCCGGACCGGCGTGGCCGTTCTCCGAGGTGGAGACATAGCCGGGCAGGAACGGGCCGGCGTAGTCGGCGCGGTTCACGAACGTGTGGATGGTGTCGCCGTACGTCGCGATCGCCGAGCGCTCGACCTTGCCGAACTCGTCCTCGTCGGTCCGCGGCTCCAGCACGCTGCGCGCGCCGCGCGAGACGGCCTCGCGGTAGGCCTGCGTCGCGTCGGGCACGGTCAGCGCGATGTCGCGGACGCCGTCGCCGTGCTTCGCGTGGTGCTTCGTGATCTCGTGCTCCTCGCGCAGCGCGCTAGTGACGACGAAGCGAACGTCTCCCTGCTCGAGCACGTAGGAAGCGCGGTCGCGCACTCCCGTCTCGGGGCCGGCGTACGCGGTGCGGGTGAAGCCCATCGCGTGCGCGTAGAAGTATGCAGCCTGCTTTGCGTTGCCGACCCAGAGCTCGACGTGATCCCAGCCGAGCAGCGGCATGAAGTCTTCGGCCATGCCCCGATTATGCCGCTCGGCGGGCCACCGCCGCTCACTCGGCCGGCGCGACCGCCGGCAGCCGTAGGCGCCGCTCGAGATAGATCCCCGCAAAGATCAGGGCGCCACCCGCGATCTCGAGCGCGTGCAGCGACTCGGAGAGGATCAGGAGCGCGAAGAGCACGCCGAAGAACGGCTGCATGTTGTTGAAGATCGAGGCGCGCGCGGCGCCGACCCGGTTGACCGAGGTGAACCAGAGGATGTTCGTGAGGAAGAGCGGCCCGATCACGGCGTAGACGAAGCCGACCCAGACCGACCCGGAGAACGCGAAGTCCTGGCGACCGATCTGCGGAATGCTCACCAGCGCGAGCGGTGCCCAGCCGAGCGCAAGCACGACGGCGCTGATCCGGAACGGCGAGTAGCGCTGCATCAGCGGCGCGATGGCGATCGTGTACGCCGCCCAGGTGACGGCGAGGGCGATCGCGAGAATGTCGCCTTTCCAGCCGGAGACGAGCCCGCCGCCCGCGCCGGCGGCGATGAGCGCGACGCCCGCGAAGGTCAGGCCGGCACCGATCCAGAACGAGCGGTGGAGGTCGGCGCGCAACAGGACGATCGAGATCAGGCCCACGAACATCGGGCAGGAGGCGAAGAGCAGCGACACCGTGGCGGCGTGCGCGAACTCGAGGCTGTAGACGAAGCAGAGCTGGTTCAGGAAGATCATCGATGCCGCGATCCCGACGTAGGGCCAGTCGGCGCGGGCGATCCGGAACGACCGCTCCCGCCACCAGGTGTAGCCCCAGAAGATCGAGATCGCGACGAAGTAGCGGATCGTCGCGTAAGCGAGCGGCAACCAGCCGTGCTCGAACATGTACTTCGTGACGACGATGTTGAGCGCCCACAAGAGGACGGCGCTGAGCAGCATCGCGTCCACGGTGGTGACTCGGGACACGTCCTCGAACGTACCTTCGTTAGGCTCCGCTGCGATGCCGGAGCCGACCTTCGCCGACGTCGACGAGCTCGTCGGGCCCGCGACGCCGCACTTTGCGTACCAGCTGCGCGCGCGCGTGCGCGAGCTCGTCCTCGACCTGCCCGAGGAGCACCCCGTGCGGCAGTACGCCGAGGAGAAGATCGAGCTGCTCGACCGGCTCGGGCACGCGTCCTCGAAGGCGACCGACAGCCGTCGCGAGCCGCAGTCGCGGCCCGGCTGGAGCGAGCTACCGAGCTCGGCACCCGCCGACGCGCCGCTTCCGCGGCGATGAATCTCGAAGGCGGGTCCGTCCTCGTGACGGGAGGGACGCGCGGGATCGGCCGCGCGATCGCGCTCCGGCTCGTGGCCGACGGAGCCTCGCGCGCCGTGCTCGGCTACATGCGCAACGACACTGCGGCCGAGGAAGCAGCAGCGCTCGTGCAGGAGGCCGGCGCCGAGGCGGTGCTCGTGCGCGGCAACGTCGCCGACGCGCGGGTGGTCGAGGAGCTCGCAGGCCGCGGGCCGTACCGGGTCGTCGTCCACAACGCGGCCACGGGCGTGATCCGCCCGGCGCTCGAGACCGAAGACAAGCACTGGGACTGGACGCTCGCCGCGAATGCGCGTGCCCTGCTCTCGCTCGCGCGCGCGACTGTGCCGGCGATGGAGGACGGCGGCTCGATCCTCGCAATCTCGAGCCTCGGCTCGCAGCGCGTCCTGCCCAACTACGTCCTCGTCGGCACGTCGAAGGCAGCGCTCGAGTCGGTCGTCCGCTACCTGGCGTTCGACCTCGCGCCGCGCGGGATCCGCGTCAACTGCGTCTCGGCGGGCGTCGTCGACACCGAGGCGCTCGACTGGTTCCCGAACAAGGAGCAGATGCTCGCCACCGTGAAGCGGACGCCGGCGGGGCGGCTCGTCGAGCCCGCGGACGTCGCCGCGGTCATCTCGTTCCTCTGCTCGGCGGACGCCGCGATGATCTGCGGGCAGACGCTCGTCGTCGACGGCGGCTACTCGCTCGGGGCGTAGCCCCGGTGGAACCGACCCAGGAGAACATCCGGGCCTTCGAAGCCGCGCACAAGGCCCGCGCCGAGCCGGCGGTGCTGCCGTCGATCGTGCAGCGGACGCTCGGCGACCTGACGAAGAAGCGCGTCCTCCATCTCCACTGCGGGACGGGCGAGGCAACCGCCGCGCTCGCTGAGCTGGGAGCCGTCGTGACCGGCGTCGACGCGCGGCCGGGAGCGCTCGAGACCGCCCGCGAGCGCTGGCCGAAGATTCAGTGGGTGGACGGCAACCCGCAGTCGCTGCCCCGCCAGCTGCGCCGCGGGCGGTTCGACCTCGTCTACTCCGGTGAGGGCGTGCTCGGCCAGCTCGACGATCTCGCCGGCTGGGCGACCGGGATCGTGGCGGCGCTGCGCACGCCCGGCGAGCTGCTCGTCTTCGACGACCATCCCGTCGCGGATTGCGTGGACGACTTCCTGCGCTGGCGGCACGATTACTTCCGCGACCCGGCGGACCCGGACCGGCTGTGGCGGATCGGCCAGGTCGTGAGCGCGCTCGTCCGCGCCGGGCTGCGCATCGAAGCCCTCGAGGAGTATCCCGGAGGCACCGCCCGCCGCCGCCACGATCGCCGCATCCCGGCCACGTTCCTCCTCTACGCACGTCGCACCGCCTAGCCCCGACAGACTCCCCCGAAACAGACACGCCCGGTGTCTGACACCGAGACGTGGCTCTTCCCGTCACGCCCGTTCCGCCTCGCCGCTTGATCAAGCCAACCGATGTCGTCTTCGGACATGTTGGGTGTCTGACACCGGCCAGGTCTCACCAGGACAAGCGCTCGAGTGCCTGGTCGACCTCGGCGTCGGTGATCGTCAGCGGCGGCGTCGCCTGGATCAGGGAGCCGTCGACGCCGGCAGGGACGACGAGGACCCCGCGCGCGAGCGCTTCGTCGGCGTCGCCCTCGCGCGCCCGGAGCAGCCCGCGCCCGTGCCAGCCCGCCCGCTCGAAGCGATCTCCCGCCTCGCGGACGCGGTCGAGCAGCCGCGGCACCTCCCCGAGCACAACGAGGCCCGCCGCGCACGCGAGCGGGCTGCCGACGTGCGTGTGCGTGTACACGTCCTCCGGGCCGAGCTGCCACACGTCCTCGAGCCCGTCGCGATAGAAGAGCGCCGCCGACAGCGGCAGGCCGCCGCCGAGCGCCTTCCCGACGCAGAGCACGTCGGCGACCTCGTCTCCCGGCCACATCTCGCCGACGCGACCGAGCCCCGCGAAGATCGAGTCGACGACGAGCAGCGCCCCGGCCTCGTCGCAGCGACGGCGCAGCGTGTCGAGGAACCCGGCCGGCGGCACCCGCGACCCAGCCCTCCCCTGCACCGGCTCTACGATCACGCAGCCCGCGTCCTTGGGGAGCGGCCCGGGATCGTCGCCGTACGCACGCCGGTGCACCGGCCCCGGCAACCACGGCGCGAACGGCTCGCGGAACCGCTCGAAGCCCGAAGCCGCGAGCGCGAGCAGCCCCGTGCCGTGGTACGCGCCCTCGAAGGCGACGATGCCCGGCCGTCCCGTCGCCAGCAACGCCGTCCGCAGCGCGATCTCGACCGCGTCCTCCCCGGTCACGCCCAGCTTCGCGGGCCGCGGCAGCGCCTCGCGGAGGCGCACCGTCACCTCGGCGTCGGCGAGATCGCCGAGCGCATGCACGACCTCCTGCTCGCGCCAGGCCTCGAGGATCCGCGGATTGCGGTGGCCGAGCGCCGCGACGCCGAAGCCGCCCGTCAGGTCGAGCAGCTCCCGCCCGTCGGCGAGCGTCACGCGGCAGCCCTCGGCGCGCGCCCAGATCACCGCGGACCGAGCCGGAGGACTCGCCCGGCCGTCGCCTTCGCGATCGTCCCCGCCATCGCCGGATTCTCCTGCAGCCGACGCAGCGAATAGCCGTACCAGTGCTCGCCGAAGGGGACGTAGACGCGCAGCCGATGCCCGGCCGCAACCAACTCGTCGCGCCGCTCCTCGCGTACGCCGAGCAGCATCTGGAGCTCGTACTCGAGCGGCGCCAGCCCCCGCCGCGAGATCCGCTCGAGCGACTCCTCGATCAGCCACTCGTCATGCGTCGCGACGCCGACGTAACAGCCCGCGTCGAACAGCGCGTCGAGGCAAAGGAGGAAGTTCGCCCGCACCGCCTCGTAGTCGGTGAAGGCCAGCGCGGCCGGCTCGAGGTAGATGCCCTTGCAGAGCCGGACGCTCGGCCGCAGGTCGGCGAGTGCGTGCACGTCGTCGAGCGTGCGCCGTAGCCGCGCCTGCAGCACGACGCCGAGGTTCTCGTGGCCGTCCTCGCGCAGCTCGCGGTAGAGCCGGAGCGTGTCGTCGGTCGTCGACGAGTCCTCCATGTCGATCCGGACGAAGTTCCCGTAGCCGGCTGCGGTGCGCACCATGTCGAGGAGGTTCTCGCGGCAGAGGTCGAAGGAGAGATCGAGCCCGAGCGCGGTGAGCTTGACGCTGACGTTCGAGTCGAGCCCTGCCTCGTCGATTGCGGCGAAGACGTCGTCGTACGCCTGGGCGATCGCGCGGGTCTCGTCCTCGTGCGTGATCTCCTCGCCGAGCACGTCGACGGTGGCCAGCTTCCCGCCGCCGTTCAGCCCGCGGACGCACTCGACGGCGTCGGCCAGCGTCGCGCCGGCGATGTACCGCGAGGAGAAGAGCTGCACCACCGGCTTCGGCACCGCCGGCAGGAGACGAACGAGGGCGGAGTCCAACAGCGACACGGGCGCCGCGATTCTATGCGGGAGGGTTGTCGAAGGGCCCGAACCGGACTAGGGTCGGAACGACCACTGCGGCGCTCAACCGATCAGGAGGCGCGGGACGATGCAGTGGATCGACGAGGCCGACGCGGTATTCAGGGGCGGCGGCGTGAAGGGGGTCGCGCTGGCGGGCGCGCTGTGCGGGTTCGCCGAGCATCCGACGAAGCCCGTGCGCACGTGGAAGAGCGTCGCGGGCGCGAGCGCGGGCGCGATCATCGCCTGCTACCTCGCGACCGGTCACGACGCCGAGGAGATGCTCGAGCTGATGCAGCGGACGAGCTTCATCCAGTTCGCCGACTTCCCGCTGCACAACAAGCTGCTCGGCGTGGGCCGCCTGCTGGCCGGCCACGGGATGGCGCCGGGAAAGGCCTTCGAGGGCTGGTTCGACGACGTGCTGGGCGGCGCGACGTTCGCGGCCGTGCGCAAGCCCGCAAGCACCGATCCGCTCGACCCGTGGTGGCTGAAGCTCATCGCCGTGGACGTCACCGGCGGACGACTCCTCGTGCTCCCCGGCGACCTGCAGCTCTACCGCGACCCGGCCACGGGACGGCCGATCGAGCCGGACGACTTCCCGATCGCGCGGGCGGCGCGGATGAGCATGTCGATCCCGTACTTCTTCGACCCGGTCGAACTGGTGGACACGCGGGGACGGACGTGCCTGATCGTCGACGGCGGGACGCTCTCGAACTTCCCGGTCTGGCTCTGGGACGTCGACCCGAAGGTGAGCGGCCGCCTGCCGACGCGTCCGACGTTCGGCTTCACCCTTTGCGGCGGCCACGGCTTCGGCCCTCCGGGCGTCGTCACGAAGGTCACGCCGTGGCACCTCCGCTTCGCGTTCGACATCTTCCACACCGCCGAGTCGGCGTGGGACGAGCGCTTCGTCTCGCACTCGACGCGAGTCCGCACGCTCGCCGTCGATGCCGCCGACGTCGGGACGACCGATTTCAACCTCTCAGCGGAGAAGCAGCAGCTGCTCGTGAGCAACGGCCGCGCGGCGGCGAAGGCGTTCCTCGACTCGTTCTCGCTCGCGCAGTACGAGAACACGTACCACGTAGGCCTCGCGCAGAACCCTGCAGCGGCGGCGTAGCTACCGGGGCGTCTCGCGCATGAACCCCTGGCGCGCGGCGCTGACGAGCGCCACCGCCTCGGGGAAGAGGACACGCATCGCGTCGCGGAGCGCGATCGCCTGCTCGTCCACGCCGCCCGTCGGCTGCATCTGCTGCAGCGCGGCCGCGGTCAGCTCGACCGCAGTGTTGAGCGTGAGCGTCGCGAACTGCTCCCGCTGCGCCTCCTGGACGCTCTCGGCCTGGGCCTCGGCGAACTCGCGCAGGCCGCGCATGATCTCCTCGGGGTCGCCGCCGAACGGGAACCCGAATCCTCCGCCTTCCATGCGGCAACAGTAGCCGCGGGAGCTAGCCGAGCGGCAGCTTGTAGTGGCCCTCGACGTCGGCTGCGAGCTCCTCGACGGAGCCGAGCGCCGCCTGCATCGCCGCCGCGAAGGGAGAAGCCCCGCTCTCGCCGAGCGCCTGCTCGAGCCGCAGCGACGCGGAGCCGAGCGCATCCAGGTAGGCGCCGCTCGCGACGCGCGGCTCCTGTTGCAGCGTCTCGGCCAGAGCCTCGGCAGCGGCCTCGGCTTCCTCGATCCCCTCCGGGTGATCCGTCTCGCGCAGCTCGGCGAGCCGCGCCTGGAGCTCGGCGAGATGGCCGCCGCCCGCGGACTCCTCCGCCACCTCGCAGAGGGCGGCAAGCGAAGCGGCTTCCCGCACGAGCCGCCCCTCGGTCACCGGCTCAGCCTCGGCATCGAGCGCGAGCCAGGCGCGCGCCTCGGCGGACTCGAACGCGCAGAGATAGATACGCCGGCCGAGGGTCTCGGTCACGAGCACGCCGGCCAGGTCCTCTCCCGGCTCGGCGAACGCGGCGGCGGTGCTTGCGATGCGCCCGACTTCCTCGGCGACGCTCATGCGGCCAGAATAGGGCCGTGGAGGCCTCGGCACGTACCCGGCAGGCGCGCGAGTTGTTCGCGCCGCTCGGCCCGACCTACGACCGTTACGCGAACCTGCTCTCCTTCGGCCAGGACCCGCGGTGGCGCTCGTTCCTCGTCTCGCGGATCCCGGCCGACGCGCAGCGGGTGCTCGACGTCGCCAGCGGGACGGCGGCCGTGGCGATCGAGCTCGCAGGCGCGAACGCGGGCCGCACCGTGACCGGAGTCGACCAGAGCCCGGAGATGCTCGCGGCGGGACGCGAACGGGTCGCACACGCAGGGCTGAGCGACCGGATCGAGCTGCAGGAGGGCCGAGCCGAGAAGCTGCAGTTCGCCGACGGCGAGTTCGACTCGCTCACCTTCACCTACCTGCTTCGCTACGTCGACGACGTGCCGGCGACGCTGCGCGAGCTCGCCCGGGTCGTCCGGCCGGGCGGGACGGTGGCGATGCTCGAGTTCGGGCTCCCGCGCGGCGTGTGGCGTCCGCTCTGGGAGCTCTACGTGCGGGTCGGGCTGCCGGCGGCCGGAGCCGTCGTCTCGCCGAGCTGGGGCGGTGTCGGGCGTTTCCTCGGCCCGAGCATCCGCGACTTCTGGCACGAGTGGCCCGAGCCGCGTCTCCTCGAGGCTTGGCGCGGGGCGGGTCTCACCGACGTCGCGGCCCGGCGGCTCAGCGTCGGCGGCGGGATCGTCGTCTGGGGACGGCGCGCATGACCGCGGCTCGGCCACGGCCGGCCTTCTACGCGCTTCGTTCCGGCGGCTGGCGCGACTACATCACGCTCCTTCACCCGCCGTACACGCTCTGGCACCTCTCGTACGTCGCGGTCGGCGCCGCGCTCGTGCCGCAGATGGACTGGCCCCTGCTGGGGTGGACGACGCTCGCGTTCGCGCTCGCGATGGGAGTCGGCGCGCACGCTCTCGACGAGCTGCGCGGCAGGCCGCTGCAGACCCGGATCCCACCGCCGGTGCTCGTCACGCTCGCGGTGGTCTCGATCTCCGCCGCCGCCGCGATCGGGATCGCCGTCGCGCTGTCGCGCACGCTCTGGCTCCTCGTGTTCGTGGCCGTGGGCGCGTTCCTCGTCGTCGCGTACAACCTCGAGCTGTTCGACGGGAAGTTCCACGGCGGGCTCTGGTTTCCGGCGGCCTGGGGAGCGTTCCCCGTGCTGACGGCCTACTTCGCGTCGGCCGAGACGCTGCGCGCCGCCGCCTTCGCCGGAGCGGCGTACGCCTTCGCCACGAGCTGGGCGCAGAAGCGCCTGTCGACGCCCGTGCGGCTCGTCCGCCGCCGCGTGATCGGCGTCGAGGGAGAGCTGCGGCTCGACGACGGGACGACGATGCCGCTCGACGCGGATGCTCTCGCGGCGGAGCCAGAGGCGGCCTTGAAGGCGCTCGCGGCAGCGACCGTGCTCATCGCCGTCGCGCTCCTCCTGTTCCGGGCGGGGTAGATCGGTGCGCCTCCGGTGGGTGGTACCGCGGCTCCTTGCAGCCGCCGGAGACGTGGAGAACACCCGCCGGGGGCGCACTACACTCAGGCGATGTCTCTGACGACGCTCGCCGATCTCCTCTTCGCCGGCGGTGTCGTGCTTGCCGCGCTCGCGCTGGCCGGTGCCGCGCTTCGTCGCGCCTCGAGCTCCGTCCTCGCGACGGCGGTGATCCTCGAGGCGATTGCGACGGTCGGCGTCTGGGTCGCCTTCGCGCTGCGTCACGACCGTTCGCTGGCCGTCGCCGCGGCCGGGCTGACCGCCTGCACGCTCGCCGCCGTGGCTGCGCTCCTCCTGCGCCGCGCGCTGACGCGCGTCGAGGCGATGGACGTCCGCCTCGCCGAGGCGCAGACGGCCCTGCTCGCCTCGGTCGAGCAGGAGAAGACCGCACTCGGGAAAGACCTCCAGCTGACCCTCGCCCGCGCCCGCGCCGACTCCCGCTCGTTGCTGGAGGAGCAGGAGCGGCAAATCGCCGAGGAGCGACGAGTGCTCGTGGCCCAGTGGGAGCACGACGCGACGGCGGCGCTCGGCGACAAGCTGAACCAGGTTCAGGCGCAGATCGAGCAGCGGCTCGCCGACTGGTCGCAGGATCACGAGCGAATCGCCGAGGCGACCAAGACGCGGATCGCGGAGCTCGAGCAGCGGCAGCAGCAGGTGCTGCGCGAGATCGAGCTGCGGCTCACCGCGGACGCCGAGCGGTTGTCGGCCGAGAGCGAAGAGCAGCGGGCGGGCGTGGCGCGGCTGCGCACCGAGCTGCAGCGGACGCTCGAGGACGCCCTCGCCCTGGCGAGCAGCGAGCTCGAAGTGCACGCGGCGGAACGCCGCCGGGCGCTGCACGAGCTCGAGGAGCGGATGGCCCGCCGGGAGCGCGAGCTGGCCGAGCAGACGCAGCGCGAGGAGGCGGACGCGGTACAGCGCGTGAAGGCCGGCTTCGAAGACGTCTCCCGCCGCCAGATCGAGCAGCTCGAGCGCGCCGTCGACCGCGCGGTCGCGTCACATGCCGACGAGGCGGCCCAGAGATTCGCGCAGCTCGTGAAGTCCTCGCGGGAGGATGCAGCGAAGCGCCTCGCCCGCGAGCTCGAGCGCGCGGTGAGCACCTTCTCCCGGGAAGCCGAGACGGTGCTCGCCGAACGACTCGCGCACGTCGGAGACGCCGGGGCGCAGCGGCTCGAGCACCGGGTGTCCAACGTGGGCAAGGAGCTCGAACGCCGCCACGACGAGCTCGTCGCCGCCCAGGACGAGCGCCTGAGCGAGCTCGAGAGCGAGATGCGACGGCGAATCGAGGATCTCCGCTCCGACGTCGAGGCGGAGCGAGGCGTGCTCGAGGCGCGTCTGCAGGAGGTCCTGCGCCGCTACACGTCGGCCGTAGGCGCCCGCGGCTCCTGACCGTTCCTTACAAAAAGTTGCCCTAACAAGGCTCGGGAGGGTTCGTCGAAAGCAGCACGAACCTGGTGAAGCCATGAGCGAGATGACGACTACCCCCATCCTCGACGAACCCCTCTTCGACGAACGGTCGAAGGTCGAGAGCTGGCGGCTTCACGTCCTGATCGAAGCCGGTTATCCGCTCTCTCTCGCCGAGCGGCTCGCCGTGAGCGAGGCCGACCTTCATCTCGCCTGCGAGATGCTCGGCCGCGGCTGCCAGCCGGCTACGGCCGCCGAGATCCTCCTCTAACTCCCGCGCGACTAGGCTGCGGCGGTGGCCAAGGTCGAGGCGCTGCCGTACGACGATCGCACCGTCTACTCGGTCGCCGCATTCAACCGCGGGATCGGGCAGTGGCTGACTCGGCTCCCCTCCGTCTGGGTCGAGGGCGAGGTGACGGAGCTCCGCCGGCACGAGCGGTGGGCGACGGTGTTCTTCACGCTCAAGGATCCGGCCGACAGCTCGTGCGTCGGCGTGGCGATCGCGCGCGGGCGGTTCGACGCCTTGCGGCTGGACCTCTCGGACGGCGAGCGAGTGCACGTGTTCGGCAGGCCGGAGCTGTACGAGCAGCGCGGCGAGTTCAAGCTGCGCGCGCTCACGATCGAGCGCTTCGGCGTCGGCGCCCACCTCGCCTCGCTCGAGCGGCTGAAGGCAACCCTCGCAGCCGAGGGGCTCTTTGCCGACGCCCGCAAGCGCACCCTCCCGTTCCTGCCGCGCCGCATCGGAGTCGTGACCGGGAACGACGCGGCTGCGAAGCGCGACATCGTGACGACGATCCGCTCCCGCTTCCCGCCGGCCGCGGTGCTCATCGCAGAGACGTACGTGCAGGGCCCGCGCGCCGCCGCCGAGATCGTGGCGGCGATCGGCGCACTCTGCGAGGCCTCCGACGTCGACGTCATCGTCTTGACCCGTGGCGGCGGCAGCTTCGAGGATCTCCTTCCCTTCAGCGACGAGCGCGTCGTGCGAGCGGTCGCCGAGTGCCCCGTCCCCGTCGTCTCGGCGGTCGGACACGAGCAGGACACGCCGCTCTGCGACCTCGCCGCGGACGTCCGCGCCTCGACTCCCACGGCCGCGGGAAAGCTCGTCGTGCCGGATCTGGCTGAGTTGTTCGGCAGGCTCGACCGCGCGCGCGAAGCGCTCGGGCGCAGCGTCCGGCGCTCGCTCGATCAAGACCGGCAGCGGCTCACCGGCTCCGTCGAGCGACTTCGCGCGCGGCCGCGCATCGCCCTCGAGCGGGAGGGCCAACGGCTCGAGCGCACGCACGAACGGCTGCGGCTGGCACCCGCCCTCGCGGTCGAGCGGAAGCGGGCGGTGCTCGAGAAGAGCGCCGCGAAGCTCGCTGCGTTGTCACCTGTGCAAACACTCGAACGAGGGTACGCGATCGTGCGGACGGACTCCGGCGACGTCGTGGCCTCGAGCGCAGCCCTCTCCGCGGGCGCGCACGTCGACGTCACGCTCGCCCGCGGTGGCTTCGGCGCGCGCGTCGAGGAGGTGACGCCGTGACCGAGCCTGTGGAGCCGACCTTCGAGCAGGCGCAGGCGGAGCTGGAGCAGATCGTCGAGCGGCTCGAGCGCGGGCAGGCACCGCTCGACGAGGCGCTGAAGCTGTGGGAACGAGGCGAGGAGCTCTACGCGTTCTGCACGGCGAAGCTCGACGCCGCCGAGGGCCGCGTCGAGGAGCTGGCCCGCCGCGTCGAGCAGTCGAGACCCGCGAGCGACACCTAGCTCGCCGCCGCGCGCTCGGCCGCCGGAGCCGCGTTCTCCTCCGATTCGTCGGGCGGGAGCTCGGCCTGGTCCGCCGTAGGCATCACGCGCAACATCGCGAACGAGACGCCTTCGCGGGCGAGGAAGAGGAGCCCGACGCCGATGCCGACCGACGCCTCGATCGCCTGCAGCCCGAAGCCGTAGGCAACGCCCGTGCTGTACGGCACGCCGTAGCCGACGAGCGCAGAGGCGATCGCGACCTGGACGAGGCCGACGTTGCCGGGCCAGAACGGGAGGATCGTCACGACGTTCATCACGAGGAGCACCACGCCCGCGGCCGGCAGAGGTGCGTGGATGTCGAAGGCGCGCATCGCGGTGTAAACGGCGAACAGCTGGCACGTCCAGCCGATGATCTGGAAGAAGATCGCGCCGGCCGCGCCGCCCGGAGACCGCATCACGACGAGCCCGGCGCGCGCCATCGTCAGCAACCGGCGCACCGGGCCGACCCCCTCGATCGCCATCTCATGGTGATGCCGGCGCGCGCTGACGAACGCGAACACGAACAGCCCGACCCCGAAGCCGATCACGAAGAGCAGGGTCGCGCGGGCCGAGGACGGGATGCTCGCGGTGATGACGACGTAGAGGATCAGCAGAAGCACCGGCACGATGTCGAAGACGCGGTGCGCGAAGACCGTCCCGACGAGCGTCGCCCACGCTCCCTTGCGCCCTGGCATCTTCCGGGTCAGGACGCCGACCCGTGCCAATTCACCAACCCTGCCCGGGAGCAGGGCGTTCGCGAACAGGCCGACCGAGAACGCCGAGAAGACGAGCGTCACACGCGGGCGCGGCGGGTCCATCGCCGAGTGGATCACCATCGTCCAGGCGAGCGCGCGGGCGACCACGGAGAGGAGGTTGAGCAGGATCGCCACGACGACCCACTCCCACTCGACGGCCCGGAACGCGCTGCCGATCCCCTCGAAGCTGCCGCGCCTCCACCAGAAGAGGCCGGCGACCGCCGCGAGGACGACGAGCCCGAGGAAGACCCGGAGAATGCGGCTGGACGGAAGCTTGAAGAAGTCGCTGTGCTCGAAATCCATCCGGGGCATTATCGTCGGCCGCCCGGTGCGTCTTCGTTCCCCACACGATCGCGAGATCGTTCGTCTCGCGCTGCCGGCGCTCGGCGCGCTCGCGGCGGAGCCGCTCTACGTCCTCGCGGACACCGCCATCGTGGGTCACCTCGGCCGGCCGCAGATCGCGGCGCTCGGGCTCGCCGGCACCGTGCTCGCGGGCGCCTTCACAATCTTCAACTTCCTGACCTACGGGACGACGGCGGTCGTCGCGCGCGCCTCCGGCGCCGGCCGGGACGACGAGGCGGCCCGGATCGCGGCGCAGGCGCTCTGGGCCTCGCTCGGCATCGGGGTCCTCGTGCTGTTCGCCTGCGAGCTCGTCGCGGTGCCGCTGCTCGAGGGCCTCGGCGGCCACGGCCGGTCGGGGGACTTCGCGCTCACCTACTTCCGGATCGCCGCGATCGGGTTGCCGGCGGCGCTCGTCGCGCTCGCGGG
Organism: uncultured Actinomycetes bacterium; assembly: GCA_963796555.1. Lineage (GTDB taxonomy): Bacteria > Actinomycetota > Thermoleophilia > Gaiellales > Gaiellaceae > Palsa-739. The sequence continues at coordinate 291,495 of CAWCLZ010000010.1, forward strand.
CCAGGGCTACCTGCGAGGCGTCTCGAACCTGCGCCGGCCGCTGGAGATCGTCGTCCTCGCGAACCTGCTCAATCTCGTCCTCGAGGTCGTCTTCGTCTACGTCTTTCACTGGGGGATCGCGGGCTCGGCGGCGGGCACGGCGATCGCGCAGGCCGCGATGGGAGCCGCCTTCGTCGTCGAGCTATTGCGGCCGCACGCACCCTCGCGGCGGCCGAGCCTGCGGGCGATGCAGCCGCTCTTCCGCATCGGCAGGCAGATCTTCGTGCGCACGGCGGCGCTCTACGCTTCGTTCCTCGTCGCCGCCTCGGTGCTCGCGCGCACTGGCGATGCGGAGCTCGGCGCGCATCAGATCGCGTACGAGCTCTTCATCCTGCTCGCGCTGATCCTCGACGCACTCGCGATCGCCGGCCAGGTGATCGTCGGCCGGACGCTCGGCGCCGGCGACGCAGACGGCGCCTACGAGGCGGGGGTGCGCATGATCTGGTGGTCGGTCGCCGTCGGCCTCGTCTTCGCCCTCGTGCTCGCGCCGCTCGCCGGCGTCCTGCCGCGCGCGTTCACGAGTGATCCGGCGGTCCTCCACCAGGCGGCGCTGCTCTGGCCGTTCCTCGCCCTGATGCAGCCGCTCGGCGGCGCGGTCTTCGCGCTCGACGGGATCCTGATCGGCGCAGGAGATACGCGTTACCTGATGTGGTCGATGCTCGCCGCGAGCGCCCTGTTCGTCCTGCTCGCCGCGCTCTCGCTCGCCTACGGCTGGGGCGTGATCGGAGTCTGGATCGCGCTCGACGTCCTGATCGCCGCGCGGCTCGCGCTGCTCCTCCCGCGCTTCCTCAGTCGCCGTTGGGCGGTGGTGGGCTGGAATTAGACTGCGTGGATGGATGGCCTCGCCGAGCTCCACACTCACCTCGGCGGCTCGGTCTCGTCCGACATCCTCTGGTCGCTCGCCCACCGTCAGGGCATCGCGCTGCCGGTCAAGGACTTCTGGGACTTCGACCGGCTCGTGACCGTCTCCGACCCGCGCGGCGTGCCGGATCTCGACGCGCTCGACGCGATCTACCACTGGACGGAGCTGATCCAGTCGAGCCCGGCCGCGGTCGAGGTGTCGGTGCACGGCGCGATCGGCGGCGCGTACCGGTCGCAGGGGATCACGACGCTCGAGCTCCGCTTCAACCCGATGAAGCGGAACCGTGGCGGCGAACGCGACCTCGACCACATCATCCTCGCCGCGATCCGCGGCCTCGACGTCGCAAGCCTCGAGTACCCGCACGTGCGCGCGGGCCTGATCCTGATGATGGACCGGACGTTCACGCCGCACCAGAACGAGATCATCGTCGAGAAGGCGATTCGCTGGGCGCCGCGCGGGGTCGTGGGGATCGACATCGCGGGACCGCGGCCCGGCGGCGAGCGCTACGACTACGCGCAGGTGCAGCCGATGGTGGACGAGGCCCGCGCCGCCGGCCTCGGCGTGACGATCCACGTCGGCGAGGAGGGCGGTGAGATGGGCCGCGCCGAGATCGGCGAGGTGCTCGAGCTCCTGCGTCCCGATCGGATCGGGCACGGGATCCTCGCGGCCGGCGACGACGAGCTGATGAAGGAGTTGAGCGCGCGCGCGGTCGTCCTCGAGATCTGCCCCACCTCGAACCTCCTCACGAAGGCGCTTGCCGACGAGGACGCGGTGCGCGACGTCTTCCGCACGCTCGTCGACCACGGCGTCCAGTTCACGATCGCCACGGACGGGCCGGAGATGATGCGGACGCACCTGCGCGACGAGTTCGACCTGCTGCTGCGGATCGGCGCGCTGACGCAGGAGGAGCTCGCAGAGGCCAACGCGCGTGGCCACGAGGCGAGCTTCATGGGCGGAGCGCACGCCACCAGCCCGAATACCCCCGTCGGCCGATAGGCGAGGCGCCGGCGCGGCCGTACCGTGCCGGGCCATGAGAGAGACCGACAAGGCAAAGCCCGACCTGACCGAGCGCCAGCTCCAGATCGTTTTGCTGATCGCGCGCGGGTGCTCGAACGACGAGGTCGGAGAGCGTCTCGGCATCTCGCCCAGAACGGCTAAGGCGCACTGCGATGTACTGCGCCAGAAGCTCGGCGTGCCGAGGCGGCGGCAGATTCCTGCCGCATTCAAGGCGCTCACCGGAGAGGACCCCCTCGCCGGCGAGCTGGCGCCGGCCCTTGCCGGCGCCGGGGGCTGACGGCGAACCCGCGCTCGGGCCCTACCCCGAGCGCGGCCCCCCGCTTGCAGCAGTCGTGACAAGCGACTGAGGGAGGAGTAGGGTCCTCCGATCTCGGGTGCCTGCCCGGCAGGGGAATGGTGGAGACGATCACAGCGACGGCCTCGCCCGCGCTCGACCACATCATCGAGCGCCCCCGGCTCATCGCGCGGCTCAAAGAGGGTGGCGGCGCGCGGGTCTCCGTCCTGGCGGCTCCCGCCGGCTACGGCAAGACGACGCTCGCGCGCCAGTGGTCGGAGCGGCAGACCGGCCCGGTCGCGTGGTACCGCACCACACGCGCGTCGGGAGACGTCGCGTTGCTGGCGGTGCAGCTCGACCAGCTGCTCGCCTCGCTCGCGCCGGAGCTGCCCCGCGAGCCGGACAAGGTGGCGACCATCGCGTCCGTCAATCCAAGCCCGCAACCGCTCGGCCGCGCGATCCTGCGAACGTTCGAGACGCTCTCCCAGGACGTCCTCCTCGTTGTCGACGAATGGGAAGCCGCGGGGACCAACGAGGCCGAGGAGCTTCTGTCGATGCTCGTAGAGGGTCTCGACATCCGGTTCCTGATCACGACGCGAACGCGGCCCGAGTGGTTCACGCCGCGCCTCGAGGTCTACGGCGAAGGCCTCGAGATCGGCGTGGACGAGCTGGCGATGACAGACGCGGAAGCAGCTCAGGTGCTCAACGCTCTGGGGGCGGTCTCGGGTCGAGCACGCCTGATGCGCACCGCCGACGGTTGGCCCGCCGTCCTCGGCCTCGCGGCGATGAGCGGCGACGTCGACCTCACCTCGAGCCGCCTCCTTTCGCGGAAGCTCTACGACTACCTCGCGAGCGAGCTGCTCGCCGCCGCGCCGAAGGAGACGCAGGCCGCGCTGATGCTGCTTGCAGATCGCGGCTGTCACTGATGTGGGGGTGGCGCGCTCCGTGTGGGCCTGAACGCAGACGACATCTCAAGGACGCTGTCGGCGCGTGGCCTGGTCGCGCCACTGACAACAAGTCGCTCTTGCTTCACCCTCTCCTACGAGAACTGCTAATTCGGAGCTTCGAGAAAGGCGAACGCCAAAACGCGCGCGAAATCAGCTCTAGCAAGCCCGTAGAATTGTTCGGGCTGCGCCGTTGGGACGAGGCGTTGAACGTGACCGAGGTGGCGCAGAGACCCAGCCTTCGCCGCCGAGGCAATCGAAGCGGCGTTGGACGACCTACTCGCCGCCGGCCGGACGAGCAGCCTCCAGACGGTGGGTCGCCGCCGCCCGATCCGCCGGAGCCGAAGGCGGACTGATCGACTACGTGGAAAGCGAGGCGCTGTTCAGAGCCGATGAGCTCGACGCCGCAATGGCTCTCGCAACGCAGGCTGCTCGATCGCTGGGTAAAGACCTAGTTGCGCGCGCGCACCTCGTCGCCAGCAGGGCTGCGCATCTGACGGACCGGCGTCAGCTAGCCGAGGAGCATGCGGACGTAGCCTTGGACCTCGCCAACACTCAGGAAACTCGCGAGGGCGCGCTTTGGTTGCGCTTCACTGTCGGATTCCCGGTCGAGGCGGCGGACTTGCGTGATCGCCTCGACGAGTTCAGGCGAACGGCGCGCCCGGGCATCAGGCAATCACTGCACTTGGCGGCAGCAGGTCTCTCGCTTGCAGAACTTGAAGGCAACGTCGGTCAGGCGATCGACAACGCCCGATCCGCGCTGTCGATCGCCGATGAGAAAGCCGACCCCTACGCCCTTACGGGACTCCTGAACACGTACAGCTACGCGCTGATCTCGACCTGCCGGTATGAAGAGAGCCTCAAGCAGATCGATGCGCTACTCCAGATTGCTGAGAGTTGCGGCCTTGAGTTTCCCGTCCCGTACGCGCATGCTCATAAGGCGAGGGCTCTCACCGGGCTTGGGAAGTTTGCTCCTGCCGCTCGAGCAATCGCCTCAATCGAGCGTCACATGCAGGATGAGCCATGCAGCTACTTCCGAGGTTGCATTCCAGTTGAGCGCGCTCGACTCTACGCGAGCGTCGGCGATCTCCAGCGCGCGCTCGAAGCATTGACGCTTGGCCCACATGAGGGCCTGAATCGGTCGGGGCGGGGCGAGTTCCTCGCGTGGCAAGCGCTATTCCACGCAGTTGCCCGAGACCTGGATCAGGCGCGAGCGCTTGCGGTCGACTCTCGCCTTGCAAGCCGCAGCGTCGAGGCCGAAGCGCTCCAGCTTCTCGCGGAAGGGATCATCGCCCTCACCGAGAGGGATACGGCATCGGCCGCCGCTCGTCTCCGCGCGGTGAAGGACAACGAGGTCTGGGACCCCGCCGTAATCGCTGTGCGTGCTGCTCCACAGCTTGGCGAGTTCATGGCGGGTCAACCTGAATTGCGGAGCTGGTTACAAGGAGTGTTGGCAGCCTCTTCGGATACCTCACTGGCCCGCAGACTCGGCATTCGCATTCCTCGCGCCGCCAAGCGAGCCGGCGATCTCTCCGCACGCGAGAGCGAGGTTCACGAACTTCTAGCCCAGGGCCTGACGAACGAGGAAATTGCGAAGCAGTTGTACATCAGCCTCTCGACGACCAAGGTGCACGTCAAGCACATCTACGAGAAGCTCGGCGTTCGGTCGCGGCTCGAGGCTGCCCGAGCGCTACGGGACGACGTCTAGCGATACCGCAACGTCTTCGCCGACCTCGGCGAGCTGCTCCCGCTCACGCATAAACGACGACCCTCGGCCGGAGCGGTAGTTCTCGTCGGCGGTAGCGAGGATCGCCTCGAACGCCGCGACGACCCCGGTGTCGAACTGCGTCCCGACTGCCTGCGCCAGGCGCATGCGAGCGACACGGCTCGGCAGCGCCTCGCGATACGGCCGGTCCGACGTCATTGCGTCGTATGCGTCGGCGACACCGATGATCCGAGCGAGGAGCGGAATTTCGTCGCCGGGAATGCCGTCCGGATAGCCCATGCCGTCGATCCGCTCGTGATGTGACCGGACGACATCGGCGATCTCCGAGTAGTCGTCGACGTTCCGGAGGATCCGCTCACCGATTTCGGAGTGCTGCTCCATCTGCCGCCTCTCCTCGAGAGTCAGCGGGCCGGGCTTTTCGAGCAAGCCCGCCGGGAGGCCGATCTTGCCGATGTCGTGGACAAGGCCACAGAGGTGAACGAGCTCCTGCTGCTCCTCCGCGAGGCCCATGCGCTGGGCGATGTCTCTCGCATAGATCGCCACCGCGGCGGAGTGGCCGGCGGTGTACTGGTCTCGAGCGTCGAGCGTCGCGACGAGCGCCGTCGCAAACGAGAGGCTCGCCCGACGAAGCCGATCATTGGCTGATGCGAGCCGGGTTGTCGCCTCCTTCTCTTGCCTGTACAGGTGCAGAAGCCTCTGCGCGGCAAGCGTCGGGACGAAGAAGACGAGTACGAGTTCCAGCGAGTAAGTGTGGTAGGCGTAGACGAAGAGCGTCAGGATCGGGACGTAGAGCGGCACTGTGAGCCAAGAGAGCGATGCGAACGTCCGAAGATGCGCGCGCAGGATCGATGTCCGCGGACGAAAACGGTCGCGGTGTGAAGAAAGCCGTCTGCTGCAAGGGAGACCAACGAGCCGACCAAGCTGGCCAGGCAGGTATTGGCCAAAGCTGGCTGGATGCGGGAACAGCGTCGCGACTACAAGTCCGGCCGCGGCGGTTTCCGAGCGCGCGGATCGGCGTATACACGCTCCATTTGAGCGGCGACTTGGGTAGATCGAGCGCAGTCGAGAGGACTCCGACGGCAAAGCCGCCGAGCGGCCCGAACGCCACAGCGGCGAAGACGAGCGGCAGGAACGCGACCGACATTTCCGTGTGGTCGTTGACCGCGACCGTCTGCCGTTCCGCTGCAGCGGCAATCGCCCCCAGAACGAAGAGCGCCCAAATGTGCGGGAGCCTGTAGCCGTCGAGCCAAAGGGTGCTCACCGCGCTGACCGACGTGACCCACAGGACTGCCGGCCCAGAGTCGCGGACCGGCGGTCGGCGCTACCCAGACCTTTGATGACCCGGTCCAGCCTTGCGTATCCCCCAAAAGGGGTATACGCTGGCGGTGCCGTCAGTCCCCGATCGATCGGAGTTCTCAATGCGTTCCCTCATTCGCTTCGCGACCCGCGCGACCGTTGCGGGTATGGCGCGCGGACTGGTAGAGCCGTCGGATAGTCCGTTATCCACAGCTTCCGTTCATCCCCCGCGCGGGGGATCCGGGTAGGAGCTGGGAGACGGATAGCCGGATTCACGGGCGCCGGGTGGTTTTCACCCGGCGCTTCGTTTTTCCTTTGCCCACAGCTGTGGACAAAGAAACTCGCTAGCCGATGATCCCGCGGCGGAAGCCGACGGCCACGGCATGGGCGCGCGAGCGCGCCTGAAGCTTGGCGAGCAGATGCCGCACGTGCGACTTGACCGTTTCCTCCGACAGGAACAGCTTCTGGCCGATTTCCCGGTTCACCAGCCCGTCGGAGATGAGCTGCAGCACCTCGACCTCACGGCCCGTCGGCTCCTGCTCGAGCTCGCGAAGCGGGTTCTGGAGCGGAATCACGTCCGCGCCGCCGGCACCGCGACGCCGCGCCGCGACTTCCTCGAAACGGCGCGAGTGCGTCAAGTAACGGCTGAGGATCTCCTTGCGCTCAGCAGCATCCACGGCCCGAGTATCGGCGCCGTAACCAAGCCGCTTTAGCGGTCGGGCCTACCTCGATTGGGTGTCAGGCGCAACAGCAGGATGCGAGCTGCCGGACGAGTCCTGCGGCCAGGCCGACGCGTCCGCCGCGGCCGGCGAGTACCGAGCCGCCGCTTCGACCCGCTGCAATGTGGCCTGATCGACGTTGAGCGGGTGATGACAGGCCGCAAGATGGCCGTCTCCGTAGTCGACCAGTGGAGGCTCCAGCTGCCGGCACACATCCGTCGCATAGCGGCAACGCGGATGGAAGCGGCAGCCGCTCGGCGGATTGATCGGGCTCGGGACGTCCCCCTCGAGCACGATCCGCTCGCGCTTCTCGGCCAGGTCCGGATCCGGAATCGGAACGGCTGAGAGCAGCGCCTCGCTGTACGGCATGATCGGCCGCCTGTAGAGCTCCTCGGCCGGCGAGAGCTCGACGATCTTGCCGAGGTACATCACCGCGATCCGGTCGCTCACGTGACGGACGACGCCGAGATCGTGCGCGATGAAGATGTAGGTGAGCGCAAGTTCCTTCTGGAGGTCGTCGAGCAGGTTGAGCATCTGCGACTGAATCGAGACGTCGAGAGCGGAGACAGGCTCGTCTGCGACGATCAGCTTCGGCCGCAACGCGAGCGCCCGCGCAATCCCGATGCGCTGCCGCTGGCCGCCGGAGAACTCGTGCGGGAAGCGGTTGTAGTGCTCGGGCGAGAGGCCGACGGTCTCGAGAATCTCCCCGACGCGGCGCTTCTGCTCGGCGTGGCTGCCAAGGTTGTGGATCCGCATCGGGTCGGACACGATCGTCCCGACGCGCTTGCGGGGATTGAGCGACGCGTACGGATCCTGGAAGACCATCTGCACCTCGCGCCGCAGCGGACGCATGGCCCGCGTACCGAGATGCTCGATGTGCCTTCCCTCGAAGATGATCTCGCCGTCGGTCGGCTCGAGCAGCCGCACGATGGTGCGGCCGAGCGTCGACTTGCCGCAGCCGGACTCACCGACGAGCCCAAGCGTCTCGCCTTCCCGAACCGCGAAGCTCACGTCATCGACGGCGTGCACGTTTGCGACCGCGCGCTGCATGACCCCCTGGCGAATCGGGAAGTACTTCTTGACGTGGCGAACCTCGAGCAGCGGGGTCTCGGCCGACTCGGCGCCCTGATCGAGAGCCGTCACGCCGCTGCTTCCGAGCCCGGCGAGATCGTCGCGTCGCGATGGGCGCGCTTGTACTCGACGTCGAGCCAGCAACGGTCGAGATGACCCGGGGTGCCGACGCGGTTCTCGAGCGGCGGCTCCTGCTTGCACTTCTCGAACGCGTGCGGACAGCGGGGGCGGAACTTGCAGCCCTCCGGCGGGTTGATGAGCGACGGAGGCATCCCCTCGATCGTGTACAGACGCTCGACCCTTGGCCGGTCGAGACGTGGAATGGAGCCGAGGAGGCCCCACGTGTACGGCATCTGCGGGTCGTAGAAGATGTCGCGCGTCGAACCGCGCTCGACAACGCGTCCCGCGTACATGACGATGATCTCGTCGGCGATCTCGGCGATCACGCCGAGATCGTGGGTGATGAAGATCACGGCCGAGTTGAAGTCGTCCTTGAGGCGGTTGATCAGGTCGACGATCTGCGCCTGGATCGTCACGTCGAGGGCCGTCGTCGGCTCGTCGGCGATGAGGATCGACGGGTTGCACGACAGCGCCATGGCGATCATCGCGCGCTGCCGCATCCCGCCGGAGAACTCGTGCGGGAAGCTGTCGACGCGGGTCTCCGGGTTCGGGATGCCGACCTGACGCAGCAGCTCGATCGTGCGCGCCCGGGCCGTGCGCTTGTCGACGCTCTCGTGAGCCTGGATCGCCTCGATGATCTGCTCGCCGATCCGGTAGACGGGGTTCAGCGAGGTCATCGGGTCCTGGAAGATCATCCCGAGCTCGTTGCCGCGATAGTTCTGCATGTCCCGGTCCGAGACCTTCAGGAGGTCCGTCCCCTTGTAGAGGATCTCGCCCTCGAAGCGCGCATTCACGCCGCGCGTCAAGCCCATCATCGTCATCGCGCTCACGCTCTTGCCCGAGCCCGACTCGCCGACGATCCCGATCACCTTGCCGCGCTCGAGCTCCATGGAGATCCCGTCGACCGCGCTCACGGTCCCGTCCTCCGTGGCGAACTGAACTTTGAGGTCGTTGACCTCGAGCAGGTGTTCGGCCATCAGGTCAGCCGGATCCTCGGGTCGAGATACGCGTACGCGACGTCGACGAGCGTCGAGAAGACAACGATGAACGCCGCGCCGTAGAGCGTCACGGCGATCAGCGGCGGCAAATCCTGCGTCGAGATCGACTGGGCCGCGTAATAGCCGACCCCGTGGATGTCGTAGACGTACTCGGTGATGATCGCCCCGCCGCCGAGCACGGCGGCGAAGTCGAGCCCGAACAGCGTCACGATCGGAATGAGCGAGGCGCGAAGCGTGTGCTTGACGAGGATCCGGTTGGAGGAGAGCCCCTTCGCCTTCGCGGTCCGTACGAAGTCCTCGTTGATCGTGTCGAGGATGTTCGAGCGCAGGACGCGGCCGTAGAAGCCGATGAAGAGGATCGCGAGCGTGAACCATGGCAGCAGCAGGTGGTAGAACCACTGCCAGGGGTCGGTGGTCAAAGGGACATAACCGCCGTCGGGGAACCACGACCAACGATTCTCGCCGGCGAAGTAATAGCGGAGCATGATTGCCAGCCACGCGACCGGCAGCGAGATGCCGACCAGCGCGAGCACCGTGATCGCCTTGTCCGTGAAGCGCCCGGCCTTGACGGCGGAGATCGTCCCCACCAGCACGCCGAAGCCGAGCCAGATGATCGCGGCGCCGATGCAGAGCGAGAAGGTCTCCGGCAGCCCTTCCTCGATCTGCTGGACGACATTCGTCCCGTCGTAGTACGAGATGAGCTGCCCGCTGAGCAGCTGCTTCATCATGTCGAAGTACTGGACGAAGACGTTCTTGTTGAGCCCGAGCTTGTGCTCGATCGAGATGACGTTCGCGTTTGTCGCATTCCGGCCGGCAATGCGCTGCGCGACGGCCGTCGGACCGCCGCCGGGGAGCTTGAAGAAGATGAGGTACGTGATGAAGCTGACGGCGATCAGCACGATGATCATCCCGAACACCCGCCGGATGAGGAACGCCACCATCTAGCGCTTCGACCTCCTCAACGCTCGATCCTCACCTTCGCGCGCGGGTCGAGAGCGTCGCGCAACCCGTCGCCGAAGACGTTGAGCGAGATCACCGTGATGGTGATCAAGATCCCCGGCAGGATGGCCAGCCACGGGTCGCTCGCGACGATCAGCTGGCCGTCGGCGATCATCGTTCCCCAGGAAGGCTGGGGAGGCTGGACGCCGGCGCCGAGGAACGACAGGGCGACCTCGGTGAGGATCGCGTTCGCGACGATCAGCGTGAACAGCACGAGCACCGACGAGGCGATGTTCGGTAGCAGCTCGGTGAACATGATTCGCAGCGGGCCTGCGCCCTGGGCAGTCGAGGCCTCGACGAACTCCCGATTCCGCAGCGCGAGGACCTGGCCCCGCAACGGCCTCCCGATATAGGGGATGAACACGAACGCGATGACGGCCACCGGGATCCAGAGGCTGCCGGCCGCGATGTTGATGGGCCCGTGGTGGAAGCCGTTGATGTTGAGAGCGGTGCCGAGCGCGATCCCGAGCAGGATGACCGGGAAGGCCCAGATCAGGTCGAACAGCCGCGAGATGATCCAGTCGGTGGCGCCGCCGAAGTAGGCCGCGAGCAGCGCAAGCAGGATCGACAGAACGGTGGCTATCACCGCCGATCCGATGCCGATCATGAGCGTGTTGCGTCCGCCGTAGATGAGTCGGGTGCCCACGTCACGTCCGAGCTGGTCGGCGCCGAAGAAGTACGCGCCGCCGGACGCGCCCAACTGCGGGCCGATCGGGACCCCGCCACCCGCGTGCAGAATGACGTTTCCGTTCTTGTCGAAGGTCACCCCGCCCTTCGCGAGAATCCGGATCGTCTTGCCGTTCTCGTGGATGACACCGCTCGCGTTCTCGTCCTCCGGCCCGAGGTGTGAGACGTGGCTGACGTACAACGGCCCGAACACGAAGCAGCCGAGCACCACGAGAAGGAAGACGGCGCCGAAGGCGAGCGCCGTGTAGTTGCGGCGGAGGCGGCGACCCGCGAGCGCCCACGGGCTCCTGCCTGCGATCGTCGACCCGCCGCCCTCCTCCGCCGCCAGCTCGGCAGCGGTGTCGAGAGTGAATTCCTCTTGGGTGGTTCCGGGGGTCGCCACTGATGATTGGGACGAGAGGAGTCGGCGCAGCGGCGGATCGCCGCCGCCACGCCGACGGTTACCTCGTTACTTCATACACATCTCTGCCACGTCGTCGAACCAGTCGTCGAAGACGTCACAACCCGGGTTCATCTTCGAGGAGAAGAACGACGTGATCACACCGTTCAGGAACGGGGCCTCGGTCGCGTCCTTGACCATCATCGTCTTGTCGAGCGTGGCCCAGGCGTTCGTGGTGCTCGACGAGAAGGCCTGCGCCGGCGGCAGGGCGGCGAGCTTGCCGATCTCCTTGTTCGTCGAGGCAATGTTCACGTTCGAGTTGTTGTTGTTGTGGATCTGGGTGGATGCGCGGCCCGTACTGGAGCACCTGGAACCAGTCGGTCGGGTACGGGTAGTCCTCGAACCAGTCGGTGAAGCCGATCTGGGCCTTCGTCTTCTGGTTGCCGACGACCACGAAGTACTGGGCACCCGCGAGCTCGTGCATGACGGCATGCCAGCCGATCTTGTTCAGCTGACTACCCAGATACTCGCCCTGCGCCTTGTCGATCGAGTCGTCGGAGATCGTGTAGACGCCGACCGTCATCCCCTTGGTCCCCGACTCCTGTACGAGCTGCTTCGCCTTCGAGAGGCTGTACGGATAGGCCGTCGGGCTGATCTTCTTGTACTGCGGATACGTCGGAGGCAGGAAGTTCTCCGTCGGCACTCCGAGACCGCCGCGCAGGTTGACGAGCGTCTGCCGGTTGATCGCGTAGTTGACGGCCTGCCGCGCCTTCAGGTTGTTGAACGGCGGCGTCCGCTGGTTCATGAAGAAGTAGTACGTCGACGGCGTCCGCCAGAGCTTGATCTGGGACGCGTACTTCGACTGGAGCTCCTTCAGCCGGTCGGTCGGGAGCGTGTTCTCGTCGTAGTCGTACTGGTCCGACGAGACGTATTGCGCCGACTGCGCGAGGTCGTTCGTCATGATCGCGACGATCTTGTCCGGGTTGCCGTTCGGGATGCCCGGGATCGGCTTCCAGTGCGGGTTTCGCAGCGCAACGAACGAGCGGCTCGGCTTGTAGCTCGAGATGTAGTACGGACCGTCCGCCGCCGGCGGCGGGTTCTCCGTGTCCTTCTGCGGCGTCGAGGACGGCACGATCGCCGCGAACGGCGTCGTCAAGATGTACTCGAAGTCCGACTGGGGCTTGATCAGCTTGATCTCGACCGTGCCCGCGCCGTCGTTCACGATGATGCCCGAGATGTCCGAGCACTTCGTCGGGTTGGCCTCACAGGCCTCGCTGCCGACGATGTTCGAGAAGAACCCGATTCCCGGCGAGTTCAGCTTGAAGTCGCGGATGATCGTGTTCTTGAAGTCGCTCGCCTTGACGGTCTCACCGTTCGAGAACTTCAGACCCTTGCGGATCGTGAACTTGAAATCCGTGCCGTTGGTGTTGACCACCGGCAGGCTCTGCGCGATCGCCGGGATGATCTTCGTGCAATCGCCGACCGGCGCACAGGTTTGGTACTGCTTCTGGAGCAGGCCGAGGTAGACGTCCTGGAAGATCTGCCATGACTCGAGCCGGTACGAGAGGCCCGGGTCCATGTAATCCGTCGTCCCCCAAACGACCTTGATCTCCGGGTAGGTCGCACCCTGAGCCGCGGTCGTCGTCGTCGTCGAGCTGCTACTGCCGCCGCCGCCGCACGCGCTCACTACCAGCACGAGCCCCGCCGCGACCAGCGCCGCGATCGCGATGGATCTCACTCGCTTCGTCCTCACTCTCTTACACCTCCTGGGTAGCGAGCAAAGGTTGTGCTGGGCCTCCTGGCCCCGCCCATTGGGCCGGACGGCCCACAACGAAGTCTTATCAATACGCACTATTTCTTGCTGACGCAGATGCTCGCGTAGTCGAACTCGTACAAGACGTTATTGACGTAACAGCGAAGTTCGACACGCTTGCTAAAGAAATCCGTACCTTCCTGATTGAGGAACGGTGCCCACGGCGCGAGCCCCATGACCTGCCGGTCGAGGCGCGCCCAGCGGCGATCGACGGCGCGCGTCAGCTTCGCCGGCCGGGTCAGCTTCGCGATCCGGCGGTTCACCCAGGGGACGTCGAAGTTCGCGTAGTTCGAGTTGTGGGTCGGGGTAATCGTCCGCCCGTCGAGCAGCCGGAACCAGTCGAGCGGATGCGGGTAGTCCTGGATGAAGTCAGCGAAGCCGATCTGCGCGTGCGTCTTCCCGTTGCCGATCGTCGTCCAGTAGCTGCCGGCGGTCACCACCTTCGGTGCGGCACGGAAGCCGAGGCGCTTGAGCACCGACACGAGGTAGTCCGTGAACGGCAGGTCGGCGGCGACGTCGTGGTTCCAGACGAAGACCTTCTTCCGCCAGCGCCAGTACCCGGACTCCTTCACGAGGCGGATCGCCTTGCGCAGGTTGTGCCGGTAGAGGCTGTGGGCGCGGAACGAGGGGTAGCCGCGGGGCAGGATGTTCTCCGACGTCTGGGCAAGACCGGTCGCGAGGTGCCTGAGCCAGGGGCGCGAGATCGCGTAGTTCACCGCCTGCCGCACCTTGAGGCTGGTGAACGGCTTGGCCCGGGTGTTCATGAAGAAGTACATGAGGTTCCCCGGCGTGAAGACGCGGAGGCGGCTCTTGTGCTTCCGCTCGATCGCGCGCAGCCGATCGCTCGGGACCTGGTAGTAGCTCATCCAGTCGTCCTTGCCCGTTAGGACATGATGGAGCGCCACCGAAGCGCTCGGGACGATGTCCCAGGTGACACGGTCGGGGTTGCCGGCGGGCACGGCGCCGTGAAAGCGCCACGCCTGGAAGTTCGGGTTCTTCTCCTCGACGATCCCGGACTTCGGCGAATAGCTCTTGATCTCGTAGGGGCCGGTCGCGGGCAGCGGATGGAGCGACGTGTCGGCCGCCGGCGAGTCCTCGGGCACCGGGGCCGCGAACTCTGAGGCGAGCACGTTCGAGAAGTCCGCCTGCGGCTGCTTGAGGTGGATGATGATCGAGCCGGTCGCGTCGTCGACGTCGATGCCACGGATCCGACGGCCCTTCTGCGGGTTCTCCGCGTAGGCATCCGCCCCGCGGATGTTCCTGAAGAGGTCGGCGCCCGGCGAGTCGAGCTTGAAGTCCCGCTCGATCGCCTTCGCGAAGTCGCTCGCCAGCACCGGGCCGCCGTCGGAGTAGCGCAGCTTGTCCCGCAGCGTGAGGCTGTACGTCCGGCCGTCGCGCGAGATGCGCGGCAGCGTCGTCGCCAGGTACGGCACGAGCCGCGCGCCGGCCGGACCGCTGCGGTGGCGATAGCCGAGCAGCGGGAGGTACACGTTCCACATCACGCCCCAGCCCTCGGTCGTGTCCGAGAGGCCCGGGTCGAGGTAGTCCGTCCCCTCGTCCATCGCGATCCGGAACTCCGGGAACTCGCGCGGATTCGCTCCGGCAGCTGTGGTGGTCGCGGCGGCCGTCGTCGTGCGCGCCGCCGTCGTCGTGCCGGCATGGGTCGCGGATGCGGCCGCATGGCCGGACCCGCCGCAACCTGCGACGAGGACGAGCGCGAGGAGCGGAAGCGCCGCAGCGACCGCGCCCGCCCTCCCCGGAAAAGCGGTCGGCTCCACGTGGGCGGCGAAATCTAGCGCCCGGCGGGCACGTCGGAGGCGGGGCCGAGGCGCACGAGTGCGCGCCGACGCTCGCGCAGCTCCGCCGGCTCCTCCTCCTCGACGACGCCGTCGACCCTGTCGCGCTGCGTCGAATGGAGGATCCGGCCCTCGCCGACCCAGAAGGCGATGTGATCGGCCCCCTCCGGCGGGCCGTACGTGACGAGGTCTCCGGCACGCAGAACGCTCTCGGCCAGCCGCTCGCCGGCCTCCTCCTGCTGGTCGGCGTCCCGCGGCACGAGGCGCCCGCAGGCCCGGAACGCCATGTGGACGAGACCCGAGCAGTCGATCCCGGAGGACGTCATCCCGCCCCACTGGTAGCGCGTGCCCAGCAGTGTGCGCGCATGCTCGACGGGGTCGGAGGCGCAGGGCCGCAGCCAGTCGGGGTCGGGCTCGCCGCCGAGATCCGCCTGGCTCACCCAGCCGGGATAGGCATAGGCGGTCTCCACCCGAGCCCAGTCGCCGCGCTGCCCGAGCACGCGCAACGGCTCGCCTCGCAGAGCCTGGGTCACCTGCTCGGCGTCGTCCGCCGGCTCGGCGCGGAGGGCGGCCAGGTGGCGGACGAACGTATGTTCGCCTAGGCTCTCGCTCATGCAACTCAGGCTAGACGCGGCCGACCGCCTGGTGGAGCTCGTGGAGGAACGGCGCGGCCCGGTCCTGGTGGAGGACGCGGCACGGCGGCTCTTCGCCCTCCGGCAGGCGCCGGTCGCCCTCGCCCGCTCGCTGCTCGCGGACGTCGTCGAGACCGATGCGCGGCTCGCGTGGAGCGGCGACGCCGTGGCGCTCGCCGAACCGCCCGGCGCGACCCTCCTGCTCGAGCACGCGACCTATGTGGTGGTCGACCTCGAGACGACAGGCCTGCGTCCCGGGCAGTCCGGGATCTGCGAGATCGGGGCGGTGCGGCTGCGTGGCTTCGAGGTCGAGGCCGAGTTCGAGACCCTCGTCGACCCGGGGCTCCCGATCGACCCGGGAGCGAGCGCCGTGACCGGACTGCGAACGGCCCAGCTGCGAGGAGCGCCCCGCCCGGCGGAGGCTGTTCAGAGCTTCCTCGCCTTCGCCGGCGACGGTGTTCTCGTTGCGCACAACGCGCGCTTCGACCTCGCGTTCCTCGACCGGGAGACCGAGCTGCTGACGGGCTCCCGCGTCGGCTCGACGGTCGTCGACACCGTGCGGCTCGCGCGGACGCTCCTCGCCGGGCGCGTTGCGGGGTTCGGTCTCGGCCAGCTCGCGTGGTTTCTCGGCACGTCGGAGCGGCCGTGCCACCGCGCGCTGCCGGACGCCCGCGCGACCGCCGAGCTGCTGCTCGCCCTCATCGGGCTTGCGCAGGAGCGCGGTGCCCGCACCGTGGCCGATCTCACCGCGCTTGCCGCGACCAGGACGCGGCGGCTGCTCGACAAGCGGCACCTCGCGTTCGGGGCGCCGGCCCGCCCCGGCGTCTACCTCTTCCTCGGCCGCAACGACCAGGTCCTCTACGTCGGCCGGGCGCGCGATCTCCGGGCACGCCTGCGCTCCTACTTCCGCAGCGAGCGGCAGCGGCCGGCGGTCGAGGCGGCAGTTGCGGCGGCGGAACGAATCGAATGGCGGGTGGCAGGGTCCGAGCTCGAGGCGGCTCTCGAGGAGCTGCGGCTGATCCGCGAGGTCCGTCCGCCCGGCAACGCGCGCGTGTCACGGCCCGAGCGGCTCGTGTGGCTGCGGCAGCGCGGCGACTCGGTAGTGGCGTCTACCCGGCCTTCGCCGGTCGGCCCGCTGCGGTCGCGCCGCACTGCGCAGCTCGCAGCGCGGGTTCTCTCACCGGAGGAGCTGGAGCGGCCCGAGGCGGCACTGCCGCGCCTGCGCGGTCGCCTGCGGGAGCTGTCGGACGCACGGCGTTTCGAGGACGCGGGCCGGCTCCGCGATCGGATCACGGCACTGGAGCGGGTCTGCCGGGAGCTGCAGCGCCTCGACCGGGTGCGGCGGCTCGAGTGCTGCGTCCTCGTCCCGGCGGGCGACCCCGGCTTCGTGCGTGCGTTCTTCGTCGCCGGCGGCGGGATCGCTGCAGAGCGGACACTGCCGCCGGGCGGCGGCGCCGCGCTCGAGGTCGAGGCCGGGCTCGCCGCGGCACGGCGACACACTCTCGTACAGGTACCTGGTACCGGCCTCGACCTCAACCTCGACCTCGACCTCGACGAGCTCCTGCTTGTCGACTCGTTCTTGCGGAGGCCGCCGCCAGAGCTGCGCGTCGCGCCGCTCCGGCGGGAGGCGATCCTGGAGGTGAGAGGCTCGGTCGTCGGCTAGGCGGCAGCGACCGAGATGAGGTCGCGGAGCGCGCCGAGCCGCGAGAGCGCCTGGCCTTCGAGCTGGCGAACCCGCTCCCTGGTCAGATCGAGCTCGTTCCCGATCGCCTCGAGCGTCCACGGCTCACCCTCGAAGCCGAAGCGCAGCTCGAGGATCCGCCGCTCGCGCTCGGGCAGCGCCTCGAGTGCGCGCCGCACGCCCTGGCGGCGGAGCGACTCCTCGGCCTCGTCGAACGGATCGGCCGCCTCGCGGTCGGCGAACAGGTCGCCCAGCTCGCCCTCGTCGTCGGCGCCCACCGTCTGGTTGAGCGAGACGGACGCGTTCGCGGCGCCGAGCGCCTCGTCGACGTGCTGCATCGGCAGGCCGGTCGCCTCGGCGAGCTCCTGCTTCGTCGCCTCGCGCCCGAGCTCGACCTCGAGCCGCCGTGCGGCACGCGACAGCTTCTGCTGGCGCTCGACGACATGGACGGGCACGCGGATCGTGCGCGCGTGGTTCGCAACCGCCCGCTGCACCGACTGGCGGATCCACCACGTCGCGTAGGTCGAGAACTTGTAGCCGCGGCGCCAGTCGAACTTCTCGACGGCGCGGTTCAGCCCGAGCGTCCCCTCCTGGATCAGGTCGAGGAACGGGACGCCGAGCCCACGGTAGCCCTTGGCGATGGAGACGACGAGCCGGAGGTTCGACTCGATCATGTGACGCTTCGCGGTCGGGTCGCCGCGCTCGATCCGCTTCGCGAGCATGACCTCCTCGGCGGCGGTGAGCAGCTTGTGGCGGCCGACGTCGGCGAGGAACAGCTGCAGGCTGTCGGCCGAGCCGGAGATGGCGACGGTCGGGGTCACTTCCGGCTCGGGCGCCGGCTCGTCCTTCTTCTCCTCTTGCTTCGGCGCCTCGGCCGGCTGGGCGTTGGCCGCGGGGGCGGCCGGCTGGCCGATCTCGAGCCCGGTGCGCTCGAGCTCCCGCGTGAGCTCCTCGACCTCGTTGTCGTTGAGCTCGAGCTCGGTCGCGAACGCCTCGAGCTGGGCGGGATCGACGAACCCGCGCTCCTCGGCGCCCTCGACGATGGCGCGGATCTGGTCCGACTCGAGCAAATCGTTGAGCTGGTTCTGCGTCAGCGCTCCCTCAGTCCTTTCGTCCTACCTCGTCGCTTGCCCGCAAGCCTTCGTACCTTAGGAGGGAAGTCCTCCGGTTACCACTCTCGCCCGGGAGTGCGGCCACTCCGACGTGCACCCGATCGCTCGAACGAGCTGCGCGGCAAGTGTATTCCGCGCATCGACCCGGTCCGTGAGCTTAGGACGCTGACCGGTCGACGAAGTTTGTGGAGAACACTTCAGGAAGCCTTGCGGCGGCGGCCGCCTCGCTTCGCAGGGCCCTTCGCCCGGCGGTCGGCGAGCAGCTCGACGGCGCGGTCGAGCGTGACCGTCTCCGGGTCGTCACCCTTGCGCAGGCTCGCGTTCGTCTCGCCGTCGGTCACGTACGGGCCGAAGCGGCCTTCCTTGAGCACGATCTCGTTGCCGCCGACAGGGTCGGGGCCGAGCTCGCGGAGCGGCTTCGCCGCGGCCCTCTGCTGGCCGCGCCGCTGCCGGGGCTGCGCCAGGAGGGCGAGCGCGCCGGGCAGGTCGATCGTGAAGAGCTGTTCCTCCGACTCGAGCGAGCGCGACTCCTTCCCCTTCTGGACGTACGGCCCGTAGCGGCCGTTGCGCGCGACGACCTCCTCCCCGTCCTCGCCGACCCCGACCACGCGCGGGATCTGGAGCAGGCGCAAGGCGTCGTCGAGCCCGATCGTGTCCGGCGACATCGTCTTGAACAGCGACGCGGTGCGGGGCTTCTCCTTCGCGCCTTCGGGCAGGACCTCGGTGACGTACGGCCCGTAGCGGCCGGTGCGGGCGACGATCGGCAGGCCGGTCTCGGGATCGGTGCCGAGCTCCCGGTCGCCGCTGGGCTGCGAGAGGAGCTCCTCGGCGCGCTCGACGGTCAGCTCGTCGGGTGCGAGCTCCTCGGGGACGCTCGCGCGCTGGCCGTCGCGCTCGAGGTACGGCCCGTAGCGGCCGACGCGCAGCACGATCCCGTCGCCGATCTCGAGCGAGTTGATCTCGCGCGCGTCGATTGCGCCGAGATCCGACACGAGCTCGTGCAAGCCGAGGCTGGAAGCACCGGCTGCGGAGCCGCCGGCGCCCGGCCCGTCGCCGAAGTAGAAGCGGCCGAGCCACTCGACCCGCTGCTCGTCGCCCGACGCGATCCGGTCGAGGTCGTCCTCCATCGAGGCCGTGAAGTCGTAGTCCACGAGCCGGCCGAAGTGCTTCTCGAGCAGCGTGACGACGGAGAAGGCGAGGAAGGCCGGGACGAGCGCCGTGCCCCGCTTGAAGACGTAGCCGCGGTCGAGGATCGTGCCGAGGATCGAGGCATACGTGGAGGGACGGCCGATGCCGAGCTCCTCGAGCGTGCGCACGAGCGTCGCCTCGGTGTAGCGCGCGGGCGGGCTCGTCTCGTGTCCCTGCGGCTCGAGCGCGCGCAGCTCGACCGAGTCGCCTTCGGCGAGGTTCGGCAGGCGGCGCTCCTCGTCGTCGCCCTTCCCCGCACCGTCGTCGTCGCGGCCTTCCTCATACGCCGCCAGGAAGCCGCGGAAGGTGATCACCGTGCCCGACGCGCCGAACTCGACCGACTCGCCCGCGCTGGAATCGGCGGCGATTCGCAGCGACACCGTCTGCCCCTGCGCGTCCTTCATCTGGGAGGCGATCGTCCGCATCCAGATCAGCTCGTAGAGCGCGTGCTCGTCCACCGAGAGCTCGGCGCGCACGTCCTGCGGCGTGCGGAAGCGGTCGCCCGAGGGCCGGATGGCCTCGTGTGCCTCCTGCGCGTTCTTGACCTTCCGCTCGTAGCGCCGCGGTTCCGGCGGGACGTAGTCGGCCCCGAAGAGAGACGCGGCCTGCTCGCGAGCGGCCGTGAGCGCCGACTCCGACAACGTCGTCGAGTCGGTGCGCATGTAGGTGATGTAGCCGTTCTCGTACAGGCGCTGCGCGATGCGCATCGTCGTCTGCGCGGAGTAGCGGAGCTTGCGGCTCGCCTCCTGCTGCAGCGTCGAGGTCATGAACGGCGGGCTGGGACGACGGACGTACGGCTTGCGCTCGACGCGGGCGACCTGGAAGGACGAGCCCTGGAGCCGGTCGGCGAGCCCACGTGCCGCCTCCTCGTCGAGCTGGCGCGCCTCGCCACGCAGCTTCCCGTCGGGCCCGAAGTCGCGCCCGCTGGCGACGCGCTGCCCCTCGACGGAGACGAGCCGCGCGTCGAAGCTCTCCGGATCGAACGTGGCCAGGAGATCCCACCACGCGGCCGCGCGGAACGCCATACGCTCGCGCTCGCGCTCGACGACGAGGCGCGTCGCAACCGACTGGACGCGGCCGGCCGAGAGCCGGGGCATGACCTTCTTCCAGAGGACCGGCGATACCTCGTAGCCGTAGAGCCGGTCGAGGATCCGCCGCGACTCCTGCGCGTCGACGAGCCGCTCGTCGACCTCGCGCGTCTCCTCCAGCGCCTGCTCGATCGCGTCGCGGGTGATCTCGTGGAAGACCATCCGCCGCACCGGAACCTTCGGCTGCAGCACCTCGAGCAGGTGCCAGGCGATGGCCTCGCCCTCGCGGTCCTCGTCCGTCGCGAGCAGGAGCTCGTCGGCGCCGGCGAGCTGCTTCTTCAGCTGCGCGACGGTCTTCCTCTTGTCCGCGTCGACAACGTAGAGCGGCTCGAACCCGTGCTCGACGTCAACCCCGAGGCGCGCCCACGACTCCCCCTTGTACTTCTCGGGGATCTCGGCCGCGCTGTCCGGCAGGTCGCGAATGTGGCCGACGGAAGACTCCACGACGAAGTCCGGCCCGAGGTAGCCGGCGATCGTCCGAGCCTTCGCCGGGGACTCGACGATGACCAAGCGCTTCGACATCGGCGCGTCACGATAGCCCGCGCTCTGGATACTGCCTCTGTGAATCTTCGTCCGCCGCTCCTATATCGCGTCGTCGCCGCGGTCAGCCGTCCCATCCTCTACGGGCCGTTCCGGCTGCGCGTGCAGGGGACGGAGCACGTGCCCGCGACCGGCGGCTGCGTCCTGGCGTGCAATCACCTCTCGAACTTCGACCCGTGGCCGCTCGGGATGCCGCTCTATCCGGAGCGCTGGCTCCGCTTCATGGCCAAGGCCGAGCTCTACTGGTGGCCGGCGACCTACGTGCTCGACGCCGCAGGTGCTTTTCCGGTGCATCGCGAGCGCGCCGACGTCGAGGCCGTCGAGACGGCGGTGCGCCTCGCCCGGGAGGGCAACGTCGTCGTGATGTTCCCCGAGGGGACCCGACGCCGGAAGGGACTCGTCAAGAGACATCAGGCCCGCGCACGCTCCGGCGCCGCCCGGATCGCCCTGCTGGCCGGAGTACCGCTCGTGCCGGCGGCCGTCGCGGGCACCGACCGGCTGCTCTCGCTCGGACCGCTGCGGGTGGCGTTCGGTGCCCCGATCGAGACGGAGGATCTCGTCGCATCGGAGGACACCCGTCAGGCGGCGCGGCTGGCGACCGAGCGGCTGATGGCGCGTATCGCAGAGCTGGAGGCGTCCTGTTGAGCGTGCTGCTCGCGGTCGACGGCGACTCCTTCGCGCATCGCGCCTACCACGCGCTGCCGAAGTCGATCCGCCTCAACGCGGTCGTCGGCTTCACGAACATGCTCACCCGCCTCTGGCAGGCGGAGCGGCCTGCCGCCGTCCTCGTCGCCTGGGACACGCTCTCCGTGCCGACTTACCGCCACGAGGCCTTCGAGCCGTATCAGTCGGGCAGGGTGTTCGAGGAGTCGATCGTCGAACAGCTCGAGATCCTGCCGGAGGTGGTGAACGCGTTCGGCTTCCTCGTCGCGAAGGCGCCGGGCTACGAGGCGGACGACTTCCTCGCGGCGTCCGCGCACGAGTGGCCCGGCGACGTGCTCGTCGCGACGTCGGACCGGGACGCGTTCCAACTCGCGAGCGAACGCGTGACGATCCTGCAACCCGCGCGCGGCGTGAGCGAGCTCGTGCGGATCGGCCCCGCCGAGGTGCGCGAGCGTTACGGCGTCGAGCCCGAGCAGGTGCCGGATCTGATCGCGCTGCGCGGCGACCCGTCCGACAAGCTGCCGGGCGCGCGCGGGATCGGGCCGAAGAAGGCCGCCCAGCTGCTCGCGCAATACGGCTCACTCGAGGCCGCGCTCGCCGACGGCCGGTTTGCGGCGGAGGCGGAGGACTTGAGGCTCTTCCGGCGAATCGCCCTCATGGACGCCTCCGCCCCCCTTCCTCCCCTCGCAGAAACATCCCCGGTGTGGGCGGAGGCGTCTTCCTTCCTCGATCGGCTCGGGCTCAGCGGAGTCGCTAGTCGTGTGAGCGCACTATCGACGTCCTGACGCATCCCGCGCTCGCTCGGCTGCATCCGACCGGCGGGCATCCGGAGCGGCCCGAGCGGCTCGCCGTGCTGCTCGCGCACCAGCACATCTGGAGCGAGGGCCGCGCAGCGACGGTGGAGGAGCTGCAGCTGTGTCATACGGCCGAGCACGTCGAGCTCGTCCGGGGCGTCGAGGATGCGGTCTGGCTCGACGGCGACACGATTTGCACCGCCACGACGTTCGAGGCGGCAGCGCTCGCGGCCGGAACCGCGATCGAGGCAGCGCTCCGCGGCGGCTTCGCGCTCGTCCGCCCACCGGGCCACCACGCCCTCGCCGGCCGAGCGATGGGCTTCTGCGTCTTCAACAACGTCGCAGTCGCCGCGCGGGCGGCGCAGGAGCGCCTCGGGCTCGAGCGGGTCGCGATCGTCGACTTCGACGTCCACCACGGGAACGGGACGGAGGCGATCTTCCGCGACGACAACAGCGTCCTCTTCGTCTCGCTCCACCAGTGGCCGTTCTACCCGGGCTCGGGCGGCCCGGACGACCAGGCTGCGACAACGCTCAACGTCCCGCTGCGCGCCGGTTCCGGCGACGAGGAGTACCTCGAGGCGTTCGCGGAGGTCGTCGGACCGGCGGTGCGCCGATTCGAGCCCGAGTTGGTGCTCGTCTCGGCCGGCTTCGATGCGCACGGCGCAGACCCGCTCTCGGACATGCGCGTGAGCGAGGACGGCTTCCGCGAGCTCGCGCGCCGCTGCCGGGGGATGTCCGACCGGGTCGCGGCGGTCCTCGAAGGCGGCTACGACCTCGAGACGTTGCCCGGCCTCGTCGACGCCGCGCTCGACGGCTTTAGCTAGCTCGCGAATGCTGTGCCCGCCCGGGCGCCCACGAGGCTCGAACGCTCAAAGCTGCAAAGGGCCGGAGGCTAGGACAGCCGCAAAGCGGCGACTTAGCCGTAGTCCGGACTGCGCTCGCGCCGCCCTCTGGCGCGTGCGAGCGCACCAGAGCGGCCTCCAGTCCAGATCATCTAAGGGCAAACGGCACGGAGTCGCCGGGAGACCACGCTCTCCCGGGGGCGGAGTTCCTTATCCCAGCGGGCGAGACCGCAGGTCTCGTTCGCTATTGAGCTGCTCGAGCGCCTCGCGGCGCGAGGACACGCCGAGCTTGCGCAGGAGGCTCTTGACGTGCGAGCGAACGGTGTGCTCGGAGATGAAGAGGCGCTGCGCGATCTCGTCGGTGCCGTGGTGCTCGTCGAGCAGGAGCAGTACCTCGAGCTCGCGGGCGGAGAGGGCCGACGCGATCCGGTCCGGCACGCCCGAGCCGCGGCCGCCGCTGCGCACCTGGTCGAGCAGCCTGCGCGCGACGGGGCCGGAGAGGGCCGCGTCACCCTGGACGACGCCGTCGAGGAACTCCGCGATCCGGTCGGGCGACTCGGTCTTGAGCAGGTAGCCGGCCGCGCCTCCGCGGATCGCGGCGAGCAGGTTCTCCTCGGTGCCGGAGGCGGTGAGGACGACGACCTCGCAGCCGGGCGCGGCCTCGCGAAGCCGGGGTAGTGCGGAGAGTCCGTCGAGGCCCGGCATCAGCAGATCGAGCAGGACGAGGTCGGGCTGCGTCTCCGCCGCCGCGGCGATCGCCTCCTCTCCGTCGGCCGCGAGCCCTGCGAGCTCGAAGCCGTGCGAGCGCAGCAAAGCAGCGAGCGCCTCGCGCGTGAGCGGATGGTCGTCGACGACGAGTACGCGTGCGGGCATGGGTTCCTTATCGGCAGCAGCCGTTCTGCCGACAAGACCCATGTGAGAGCGCAGCGCACCGAGCTGCAGGCATGGCTGTGGGGCGAGGTCGTCCTGTCCGGGCTGCTCGCGGCCAGCCTTGCGCTGCTGTTGGCGTATCCGGGGTTCCGGATGCAGTACGACCGGCCGCAGCTGCTGCTCGTGCTCGAGACGACGATGGCGCTCGCGGGCGTGCTCGTCGCGGTCCTCGCCGGCGTGCGGTTCTCGGTCACCGGGCTGCGCACCGATCTCCTGCTCGCGGCCGGCTTCCTCATCTGGTCGCTGTCCACCGTCGCCTTCGTGATCGTGCCCGTGCTCGACGGCGGCTCGCTCAGTCGCGCGGACGGCTGGGCCGCCCTCGCCGGCGGGATCGCCGGCCAAGCCCTGATTGCCGTCGCCCCGTTCGTCCGCGGCCGCAGCCGCTTCCGCGACCGTGCGCTCCGCGACACCGTTCTCGCCGCCGCGGTCGCGCTCGCTGCCCTCTGGGTCCTCCTCCGGGCCCACGGCGGCAGTCTGCCGACCCTGACTCTGCCGTCGGGGGTAGCGGATGCGCCTGCCGGCCTCGCCTCCGCGCTCGCCGTGCAGGCGCTCCTCAACGTCCTCGCCGTCGTCGGCTGGGGCCATCGGTTCGCCAAGACGGGAGACGACCTCGCCAAGTGGCTCGCGCTCGGCTTCACGCTCCTGGGGTTCGCGGCGCTCCATCTCGTGTTCACGCCGCCTCGCGGCACGACCTACGTCGCGGCGGGCGACTACCTGCGGCTGCTCGCGTTCGCACTGATCCTCGTCGGCGCCTGGCGGGCGATCCGCACGGCCGAGCTCGGCCGCGCCATCGCGGAGGAACGGGCGCGCGTCGCGCGCGAGATCCACGACGGGCTCGCGCAGTATCTGTTCGCAGTCTCGACGCATGCCCAGATGCTCGAGTCGGGGGCGCCGGTCGAGGAGGTCGGGCCGCAGCTCAAGCAGGCCGCGGCGCTCGCGCAGCAAGAGGCGCGCTTCGCGATCCTCGCGCTCTCGTCGGCGAGCGGCACGGCTCCGTTCGACTCGGCGCTGCGCCGCTTCGTCGAGTTCCTGACCGCCGACGGCGAGCTCGAAGTCGACCTCGAGATCGACCCCGGGATCCGCCTCGCCCCGGACGAGCAGATCGAGATCTTCCGCATCGTCCAGGAGGGGCTCGGGAACGTGCGGCGCCACGCGAATGCGACCCGCGCCGAGGTGGTGATCGGCCGGCGCGCCTCAGGCGAGCGGTTCGTGGCCGTCGAGGACGACGGCGAGGGCTTCCCGCCCGAAGCGCAGACTGCCGGGCTAGGGCTGCGGAACATGCGCGACCGGGCGACGTCGATCGACGGTGGCTTCAGCGTCCGCAGCACACCCGGGCGCGGCACCGCTCTCGAGGTCGTTCTGCGCACCTGAACAGCCTTCCCAACGGCGCCCGGTCGGCTTAGAGTCCAGCCTCGTGAGTCGCTCCGTGTCGTTGCTCGCTGCGCTCGTGGTCTGTTGCGGGCTCGCGGCGACGGCAGACGCGGGAAAGCAGCGCCCGAACCAGCGCGTGACGATCTTCTCCGACTCCTCCGGGGCGGCGCTGAACTGGGACTCGACGGCCAAAAAGATCGTCGAGCGCGGTAACCGCGTGCGCCTAGAGCTCCATCCCTGTGGCCGGCTGACCCAGCCTGGCTGCTTGACGTCGCATCCGCCGCCGAGCGTCCTCGCGACGGTGCGCAAACTCGGCCGGGGGCTCGGGCCGAACGTCGTAATCTTCGTCGGGTACAACGACGACCCCGCGACCTACCGCCAGGGCCTGCCTGCCGTGGTGAAGGCGCTCTGGAAACGCGACGTCCGCCACATGATCTGGCTCACACTGCACGCTGTCACCAAGCAGTACGTCGACATCAACCACGCGATCTACGCCGAGCAGCAGAAGTGGGGCCCGACGATGACGGTGCTCGACTGGAACCACTACTCGGCCTCCCACCCGTCGTGGTACGCGTCGGACGGGATCCACCTGAGCGGCACGGGCGCGATCGCGTTCGCCACCTTCCTCCATCGCTCCCTCAAGAAGCTCGGCCTGACGGGGCCGAAGCCGACGACCTGAAATGGAGAAGCCCCGCCGGAGCGGGGCTTCTCGGTAGCAGGCCTGTAAGCCGGATTCTGTCGGGGGTGGCCATCCATCTGTGCGGCTACCCGGCTCCTCGGCGGGCCGCGTCGGCGGAGCCTGTTCGCCTTGCACCGGACGGGGTTTGACGAGCCGGCCCTGTCGCCAGGACCGCTGGTGGGCTCTTACCCCACCGTTTCACCCTTACCGGCCGCGACTCCGGAGATTCGCAACCGGCGGTCTGTTTTCTGTGCCACTTTCCGTCGGCTTTCGCCGCCTCCCTCGTGTCGCCAGGCGATGTCGGGAGCGTCCTGCCCTGCGGTGTCCGGACTTTCCTCGACGCCCCGAAGGACGCCGCGGTCACCCGGCCTGCACGCCGGATTGTACCCCGGCTGCGGCGCTTTCGACGCGCCCCTGCAGGCGCATCGAGCACTCGGGACAGCGCACGACCGTGCCCTCGTGGAGGACGAACTCGCCGCAGACGGGGCACTCGAGCGACGCCCCACGCAGCACGGCGAGGAGCTCCTGCTCGAGCGTCCGGTGGAGGGGCGTCGGCCGGCTCAAAGTTCCCGGAACACCCCCACGACCTTGCCGAGGATCTGTACGTACGGGGCGTAGATCGGCTCGAGGGCGGAGTTCTCGGGCTGCAGCCGGACGCGGCCGCTCTCGCGGAAGAACCGCTTCACCGTCGCCTCGTCGGCCGTCTCGTCGTCACCGGCGAGGGCGACCACGATCTCGCCGTTCCGGGCGTCCTGGGAGCGGCGCACCACGACGACGTCGCCTTCGAGGATCCCGGCCTCGATCATCGAGTCCCCCTTGACGCGCAGGAGGAAGTCGCCGCGGAGGCTCTCGGGCACGGCAATCTCGTCCTCGACGTTCTCGTCCGCGAGCAGCGGCCCGCCCGCGGCGATCTGCCCGAGCAGCGGCAGCTTCGGCAGCTCAGCGGCGACCGTCTCTGCCTTCTTCTCGCGACCGACGAGCTCGAGCGCGCGCGGCTTCGTCGGATCGCGCCGGAGCAGGCCTGCGCGCTCGAGGTTCGCGAGATGCGCGTGCACGGTGGACGGCGATGCGAGACCGACGGCCTCTCCGATCTCCCGCACCGTGGGCGGATACCCGTGGCCGTCGACGTAGCCGACGACGAAGCTCCAGATCTCGCGCTGCCGGCCGGTCAACTCCGCTGTCGTCTGCATCTCACGCTCCAGGGTCGGGGAAGGTGGCGAACACGTGTTCGACAGCAGGGTACGGA
The DNA here is from genome assembly GCA_963796555.1 of uncultured Actinomycetes bacterium. GTDB lineage: Bacteria > Actinomycetota > Thermoleophilia > Gaiellales > Gaiellaceae > Palsa-739. The sequence continues at coordinate 319,001 of CAWCLZ010000010.1, forward strand.
CTCCTCCGGACAACGTCAATAGAAAGGCCGCCCGGAAGGCGGCCCGCCAAATGAACTTTCGGCCGCGCGCCGCCGGCTCGGCCGGCGGTGCTTGCAGCCCACGAGTGCGCTGGAGAGGACTTGAACCTCCACGGCCTGTTAAGGCCACTAGGCCCTCAACCTAGCGCGTCTACCAATTCCGCCACCAGCGCGAGAGCCCGCGCAGTGTAGCGAGGAGCGCCGGTCCCAAGCTCTTCGGCCGCGCGGTCGCCGGCTTCGCCGGCGGCGCTTGCAGCCTCAGGTGAGGTAGTGGAAGAGGGCGATGCTGTTGGCGAAGAAGAGCACCGTGAGGACGACGGTGACCCGGGTCAGGTTCCGCTCCACGATGTGCGTCCCGCCCTGGGACGCAGGGGTGAAGCCGAGCCCTCCCATGCCGGCATCGCGGCCGGAGTGCATGAGGATCAGCGAGATCATCGCGACGACGATCAGCACCTGGGCAACTGCAAGGAACGTGAGCACGCGCTCAGGGTAGCCGCCGCTTTGTCACGTCGACAATGGCCGCGACGAGCTCGGAGGCGATGCGGTCCTTCGTGACGTAGCCGGACGCACCCGCGTTCCGGGAGCGGTCGACGTCGGCCCGCGAGTTCGAGCCGGTGAGCATGAGGACGCGAACGCCGCCGCCCTCCGCGCGGATCTCGCGGGTGGCCCCGAAGCCGTCGAGGCCGGGCATGCTCACGTCCATGAGGACGACGTCGGGGCCGAGCTTCCGCGCAAGCTCGACCGCCTCGCTGCCGTCGCTCGCCTGGCCGACGACCTCGATCCGCTCGTCGGAGGCGAGGATCGCCTCGAGCGCCTCGGCGAAGAGCCGGTGGTCGTCGGCGATCAGCACGCGGAGCGGCTCGGGCTTCTTCGCGCGACGGGGCACCGCTTCATCCTCCCTGTTAGCGTCGCCCTGTGGAAGAGGACGTCCGGGAGCGGATCCAGAAGCTGCTCGTGACGGGGGACAACCGCCTCAAGCAGGGCGTCGCTCCGGCGAAGGCGCGCGAGAGCTGGGAGCAGGCGCTCGCCCTCGCGCGGGAGGCAGGACTCGAGGAGAGGATCCGGCCGCTCGTCGAGGTCAGGCTGGCCGATCTGGGCCGGCAGCCCGGCTGAGGATCGCCTCGATCCGCTCGGCCTGACGGCGGACGTCGTGGTCGGCGGTCGCCTCGCGGGCGGCGGGGTTCGGGCACGGCAGCGCCGCGGCCGCCTCGAGCGCGCGTGCGAGCGCGTCGACGTCGAGCGGGTCGACGAGCACGCCGGCCTCGGGCGGGACGAACTCGGGCGGCCCGCCGATCCGCGTCGCCACGACCGAGCGGCCGCAGGCCATCGCCTCGAGCAGCGCCTGTCCGAGCGGCTCCACCAGGCTCGGCTGGGCGAGGACGCGGCTCTCCGACAGCAGCCGCGGGATCTCGTCGTGCGGAACGCGCCCGAGCAGGCGGACGCGTTCGCGTCCCTCCAGCTGCGGCCGGAGGGGCCCGTCGCCGGCGAGGGTGAGCGTTCCCTCGCCGAGGCGCGCGAAGGCGTCGGCGAGGCGCACGACGTTCTTCCGCTCCTCGAGCGCGCCGACGCAGAGAAAGCCGGGAGGCCCGGAAGGCGGCTCGGTAACCGCGAAGCGCTCGCGGTCGACGCCGCTCGAGACGACCTCCAACTTGCCGCGAGCCTCTGGCAGCTTCGTCTCGAGCTCCCGCCGCAGGTAGTCGGAGACGCAGATCACCGCTGCCGCCCGCCGCACGACGAGGCGGGTCGCGGCCGCCACGCCCGGGAACGCACCGATGTTGCGGACATCCCTGCCGTGTGCGGTGACGACGAGCGGGGCGCGGCCGGCGAACGCGGCGATCAGGCCCGACGGGACGAGGAAGTGCGCGTAGACCACGTCCGGCCGGCTCGCCGCGCGCGTCCTGCGCGCAAGGGTCAGGTAGCGGAGCTTCCCGCCCGCGCGCGTGTCGAGGACGGCGAGCTCGATCTCGTGTCCCCGTGCCGTGAGCTCGCGCTCGACCTGCGCGACGAACGTGCCGAGGTCGGGCGCGTCGGGCCCCGGGTACATCTGGGAGACGAGGAGGATGCGCACGGCAGCAGCGTAAGCTCCGGGCATGAGCGACTACACGATCGTCAACCTCGGCGACGTCGAGAACGTCGCCCCGAGGTTCCAGATGCCGGAGGGCATGGACGTGCGTTTCCCGAAGCGGGATCTCGGCTGCAAGGTCGGCGGCGTCGGCGTCGAGAAGCTCCCGCCCGGCGTCCGCATGCCCTTCGGGCACACCCACAGCGGGCAAGAGGAGCTCTACGTCATCACCGAGGGCTCCGGCCGGGTCAAGATCGACGACGAGATCCACGACCTCCGCGCCTGGGACATCGTCCGCGTCGGACCGGGGACGATGCGCAACTTCGAGGCCGGGCAGGACGGGATCACCCTGATCGCGTTCGGGGCGCCGATCGCCGAGGGGAGCGACGGCGAGCTGGTGCACGGCTGGTGGACGGGCTAGCGACTCACGCCTGGGCGCGGTTCCTGAGGCTCGGGCTGACGACACTCGTCCTCGCGGCCTCGGCCTGGGGACTGCTCCAGCTCCCGGCGCAGGCAGCTTCGAGCTCTGCGACGACGACGCCCTCGGCCCGCGTGACGGTCGCCTTCGTCGGTGACATCGCCCTGCTCGGCCCGGCGCCGAGCTCGCTCTTTGTCGGCGTCCGTGGACCCCTGCGCCGAGCCGACGTCGCGATCGGCAACCTCGAGGGCACCTTGAGCGTGGGTGGCACCTCGAAGTGCGGGAAGCACAATCCGAACTGCTTCGCCTTCCAGTCGCCCCCACGGTCGGCCGCCCTCCTGCGCGGCGCGGGGTTCGACGACCTCAACATCGCGAACAACCACGCCTTCGACTACGGCGCCTCGGGCCAGCAGCAGACGTTGCGGGCGCTCGCCCACAACCGGCTGCACTGGAGCGGCCGGCCGGGCCAGATCACGATCGTCAAGGCGCACGGCGTACGGGTCGCGATCCTCGGGTTCGCCCCGTACCCGTGGGCGCAGAGCCTCCTCGACATCCCGGCGGCGCAGACGCTCGTGCGCCGGGCCGCCGGACGCGCGGATGTCGTCGTCGCGGTCCTCCACGCGGGCGCCGAGGGCGTCGACCATCAGCACGTTCCGTACGGCACGGAGTACTACCTGGGCGAGAACCGCGGCAACGAGCGGCAATTCGCCCACGCGCTCGTCGCGGCCGGCGCGAATCTCGTCGTCGCTTCGGGCCCACACGTTCTGCGCGGGCTCCAGCTCTTCCAGAACACGCTGATCGCGTATTCGCTCGGCAACTTCGCGACGGCCGGGCACGGTCTTTCCACCGAGGGGATCCTCGGGCAGGGAGCGATCGTCAGCGTGACGCTCCGCGCCGACGGGACGATCGTCTCAGGACGGCTGCTCCCCATCCAGTTGAACGGCGGCGACCCGCGCCGGATCTACGGGAGCAGCGACGTGTTGCGGCGAGTCAACGCGCTCTCGCACGCCGACTTCGGCGCGAGCGCCGTGCGCGTCTCAGGCCACGACAGGCTGAACCTCGGCTAGCTAGCCCTGCACCCGCACCGCGTCGTACATCCCCCACTCCTCGCGGAGCGCCTCGCAGATCTCGCCGACGGTGCACCGCGCGCGCAGCGCCTCACGCAGCAGCGGGAGCAGGTTCGCGTCGCCGCGCGCCCCCTCGCGCACGGTGGCGATCGCCGCGGCCGCCTCCTCGGCGTTCCGCTCCGCGCGCACCCGGGCAATTCGCTCGAGCTGGTGCCGCTCGGCGGCCGGGTCGATGTGGAGGAGCTCGACGCGCTCGTCCGACTCCTCCTCGAACGCATTGACGCCGACGATGACGCGATCGCCGCCCTCGACCTGCTGCTGGAACTCGAACGCCGCCTGCTCGATCTCCTGCTGCACGAAGCCGGACTCGACCGCGGCGACGGCGCCGCCCGCCTCGTCCACGCGCTCGATCAGCTCCCAGGCGCGGGCCTCGAGCTCGTCGGTCAGCGACTCGATGTAATAGGAGCCGCCCAGCGGGTCGGCGGTGTCGGTCGTGCCGGCCTCCGCGGCGAGGATCTGCTGGGTACGCAGCGCGATGTGCGCCGCGTGCTCGGACGGTAGGGCGAGCGCCTCGTCGAACGAGTTCGTGTGGAGACTCTGCGCGCCGCCGGCCACCGCCGAGAGCGCCTGGATCGCGACGCGCACGATGTTGTTCTCCGGCTGCTGAGCGGTGAGGGTCGAGCCGCCGGTCTGTGCGTGGAAGCGAAGCGCGAGCGCGCGCTGGTTCGTCGCGCCGAAGCGCTCGCGCATGATCCGCGCCCACAGCCGCCGCGCCGCCCGGAACTTCGCGACCTCCTGGAAGAAGTCGTTGTGCGCGTTGAAGAAGAAGGAGAGGCGCGCGCCGAAGTCGTCGGGCGACAGCCCCGCCGCGACCGCCGCGTCACAGTAGGCGATGCCGTTCGCGAGCGTGAAGGCGAGCTCCTGCACCGCCGTCGAACCCGCCTCGCGGATGTGGTAGCCGCTGATCGAGATCGTGTTCCAGCGCGGGATCCGCTCGGCGCAGTACGCGAACAGGTCGGTCGTGAGCCGCATCGAGGGACGCGGCGGGAAGATGTAGTTCCCGCGCGCGATGTACTCCTTGAGGATGTCGTTCTGGACGGTTCCGCGCAGCGCGTCCGGGGCCACGCCCTGCCCCTCCGCAACCAACTCGTAGAGCAGCAGCAGGAGCGACGCGGGCGCGTTGATCGTCATCGAGGTCGAGACGTCGGCGAGCGGGATGCCGGCGAGCAGGATCTCCATGTCGGCGATTGAGTCGATCGCCACGCCGGTGCGGCCGACCTCGCCGAGCGCGCGCGCGTCATCGGAGTCGTAGCCGAGCTGGGTCGGGAGGTCGAAGGCGATCGAGAGGCCGGTCTGGCCGCGCTCGAGCAGGTACCGGTAGCGCGCGTTCGACTCCTCGGCCGAGGCGAAGCCGGCGTACTGCCGGATCGTCCACGGCCGGCCGCGGTACATGTCCGGGTACGGCCCGCGGGTGAAGGGATACTTGCCCGGCGGCTCGAGCTCGCCCGGCGCGTCGGCGGCCGTGTAGACGGGCTTCACCTCGATGCCCGACTCGGTGCGCCGGTCGCCGCCCTCAGCCACGGCGTAGATCGTAGGTATCTAGGCGGCGGGGTGGCACCGCGAGCGCACCGGCCGCACGGCACGTGCGACCGGCACGCTCGCCGCCCGCGGAGGGGCGGGCAGAGGCGAGAGATGGTCGGCGAGCGCCCGGAGAGTCCAGGCGGTTCGCCCACGGAGAGGTCCGGGGCTGCGCAGCCTCTCGGCCGCGGCGACGTCCTCGCGCCGACGGTGGTCGGCGGAGTGGAGAGCGAAGAACTCGGGCGGCTGGGGGATCATCGTGTGCGAACTCCTTCTGTTCGATGAATCTCGCGTGTTCGATACATATCGAACGCTACCCGGCTTGTCAAGCACGAATTGCGAAAAGGGGCTATCTTCCTGGTTACAGTTCGATGACGATCGAAAACATACAACCCCCACGGCCGGTCACGCAGCCGCGAGTCGTCGACGTCTCGCGCCCGGGCCAGGCGCTCGCGGTCGAAATCGAGGCCTCGGAGGCTGCGGAGCTGCTGCTCAGCCTCGCGACCTTGCTCGTCGAGGCCGAGCAGGACACGTACGAGCTGGGCGCAGCGCGGATCGACGAGCTGCGCGCGGCGACTCCGCCGGAGCTGCTGGAACAGGCCGCCGAGCTCCTGCCCGAGAAGTCGGCGGCGCTCCTGCTCGGGCTCGTGTACACGACGCCGAAGCCGCGTACGGCTGCGGCCTTCCTCGAGCACGTGGCCGCGACCGACCCGATCGAGATCCGCCTCCACCTGCTCGGCTATTACCTCCGCGGCCACCACGTGACCGAGCCCGCGACCATCCGGCGCGCGGCAGAGGGCGATGCCGGGGCGATCGACGAGCTGCTGGCCGCAACGACCGAGTACGCCGCTCCGGAAAAGTGCGCGGACCTCGAGCACGCCGTCCGCACCGACCCGGTCGAGAGCAAGCGTCGGCTCCTCGACCTCCTCACCGGCTGGTCCGAGCACGTCCTGCCCCGGATGGCGCCGGCCGACCAGACGCTCGCCGAGCGCGACGCAGAAGCCAAGCGCGAGCTCGTGCAGTCGATCCCACCCGAACAGGTCGTCGAGCGGCTGGCGCCGGGCATCCAGTGGACACCGGGGCCGGAGATCGACCGCGTCGTGTTCTTCCCCGCGTACTCGCCGCGCCCGTGGGTCTACATGAGCGAGTACAAGCGCGTGAAGATCTTCTGCTACCCGATCACGCTCGACCGCGAGCCGACGGCTCCGGGCGACCCGGCCGAGCTCGTGCGCATCTACAAGGCGCTCGGCGACGAGAGCCGCCTGAAGCTGCTGAAGCGGCTCCAGGAAGGGCCGATCTCGCTCGCCGAGGCCGCGCAGGAGGTCGGCCTCGCGAAGTCGACGACGCATCACCACCTGGCGATCCTGCGCCAGGCCGGCTTCGTGCTGATCCGGGAGGGCGACGACACCTACAAGCTCCGCTCCGATCTCCCTCCGGAGCCGGGTGCGCTGCTCCGGCAGTACCTCGGCACCTGACGACGCAGGCAAGATCCGGACATGCGGGTGACCGTCCGCCTCTTCGCCGGGCTCCGCGAGCGCGCCGGGCAGTCGCGTCTCGAGCTCGAGGGCGTCACGCGCCTGGAGGACGTCTGGCCCGCCCTCGACCGTGTTGTCGGCATGGGGGGTGACGAGCCGCCGGGGCTGCTCTATGCCCTCAATCGGGAGTACGCCGAGCCGGGGCGCGAGCTCGCGGACGGCGACGAGGTGGCGCTCATCCCACCGGTCAGCGGCGGCTCGTTCCGGCTCGTCGAGGGCCCGCTCGACGTCGCCGCGGTTCTGCGCGAGGTCGAGGATCCCGGAGCCGGAGCGGTCGCGAGCTTCGTGGGCACGGTCCGCAACCGCTCGCGCGGGCGCGACGTCCTCCACCTCGAGTACGAGGCGTACGAGGAGATGGCCGAGCCGCTGCTCGCCCGCCTCGGCGACGAGCTGACCGAGCGGCACGGGCTGTGCGCGGTCGCCGTCCACCACCGGCTGGGGCGGGTCGAGATCGGCGAGGCGAGCGTCGTGATCGCCGTCTCCGCCCCGCACCGCTCGGCCGCGCTCGACGCGTGCCGCGAGGCGATCGAGACGCTGAAAACGACGATCCCGCTCTGGAAGAAGGAGGTCTACGCGGGCGGCGAGGAATGGATAGGCCGAGGATCATGAGCGCACCCGAGATCCAGGACACCGACGTCAACCGCGGCCGCGAGGTCGTGATGTTGATCGGGACGTTCCTGCTCTCGTTCCTCATCTTCACCGTGGGGTTCGGCAGCTGGAAGTTCGGGCTCGGCTTCGTCCTCCTCCTCCTCGTGCACGAGCTCGGCCACGTGGTCGCGGCGCGGTGGCAGGGAGTGCACGTCTCGCTGCCGACCTTCGTCCCGTTCTTCGGCGCTTACGTCATGGTCCGGCACGCCGGGTTGCCGCCCTGGCGCAGTGCGCTCATCTCGCTCGCCGGGCCGTTCGTCGGCGGGCTGGGTGCGGCCACGGCGTGGGCCATCGGCGCCGCACACAACTCCCACTGGCTGGTCGTGCTCGCCTACATCGGCTTCCTGCTCAATGCCGCCAACCTCCTTCCGATCGGGTTCCTCGACGGCGGGGCCGTCTACCAGGCGATCTCGATGTCCCGGCGTGGCTGGATCCGGTACGAGAACGACGTCCCGGTCGAGGCGGTCCCGCCGGACCGGGAGCACGCCAACCTCGTCACGCTGCTGTACGTCCTGCTCGCGGCGGGGCTCGTCGCCGGCGTGCTCGCCGTCCGGCACAGCGAGATGCTCCATTGATGCGGGACCGCGAGCTCCTCCAGACGCACCACACGTTCGAGCACCTCCGGGCCCGCTCGAAGGAGATCGGGGAGGAGTTCCTCCGCGGCTTCGAGTGTGTCGAGAAGATCGACCGCCCGGCGGTGTCGTGCTTCGGCTCGGCGCGCGCACCGGAGGGGTCGCGGCCCTACGAGCTCGCGCGCGAGACGGCGCGGCTCTTCGGCGAGGCCGGCTGGGCCGTGGTCACGGGCGGCGGGCCTGGCGTGATGACGGCGGCGAACCGCGGCTGCCGCGAAGGGGGCGGGCTCTCGGTCGGCTTCGGGATCGAGCTCCCGCACGAGCAGCAGATGAACGACTATGTCGACCTCGGCCTGGTCTTCGACCACTTCTACGCGCGCAAGACGATGTTCGTGAAAGCGGCCGAGGGCTTCTGCGTGTTCCCCGGCGGCTTCGGCACGGCCGACGAGCTGTTCGAGTCGCTGACCCTGATCCAGACCGGCAAGGTCCTCCACTTCCCCGTCGTGCTCATGGGCGAGGCGTACTGGACGCCGCTGCTCGAGTGGGTGCGGCGGAGCGCGCTCGCCGACGGGATGGTCTCGGCCGGGGATCTCGCGCTGCTGACGTTGACCGACGACCCGCGCGTCGCGCTCGAGACGGTGCTCGACGCGTTCCACTCGGGCGAAGAGCTGCGCTCTTCGCCCGGCGGATGAGGAACTTCGTGGGCCGGAAAGCGCGGTTTCCGGCCCACGCCGTGCTGTCTTGCTTCGGATGCTCTGGATGTGATGCCGCTCTTGTGCGCTCGCGCGCGGCAGAGGCCGGCACGAGCGCAGTCCGGCCTGCGGCCAAGCCCCGCGCCGCGGAGGCTTCGCCTCCGGCCTCTCGCGCCGTCTTGCTTCGTCCGCTTCGAACCTGCTGCGCGTCGTCTGACAGGCGTTACGGTCCATCTGTGGAGTTGCGTGATCTCCCTTCGGTCGACGAGCTCGCGCGCGAGGCGGGCAATCCGCTCGCGATGGACGCCGCCCGGACGGTCATCGACCGGGCGCGCGAGGAGATCCGGGCCGGGACGGATCCGGGCGATCTCGCGGCGCGGCTGCGGGAGGAGCTCGCTGACGCGCGCCGGCCGCGGCTGCAGGGTGTGCTCAACGCGACGGGAGTCGTCGTCCACACGAATCTCGGCCGCGCACCGCTCGCCGAGGAGGCGGTCGAGCGCGTCGCCGACGTCGCGCGCGGCTACTCGAACCTCGAGTACGACCTCGCCGAGGGATCGCGCGGCTCGCGTCAGGATCACGTCGCTGCGGTGCTGCGCCGGCTGACCGGCGCGGAGGCCGCCCTCGTCGTCAACAACAACGCGGCCGCCGTCCTCCTCGCGCTGGCCGCGCTGGCGGAGGGGCGCGAGGTCGTCGTCTCCCGCGGCGAGCTGATCGAGATCGGCGACGGCTTCAGGATCCCCGACATCCTCGCCCGCTCCGGTGCGCGGCTCGTCGAGGTCGGGACGACGAACCGGACGCGCGCCGCCGACTACGAGCGCGCGATCGGGCCCGACACGGGCGCCGTGCTCCGCGTCCACCAGTCGAACTTCCGTGTCGTCGGCTTCGAGGAGCGGCCGCGGCTCGAGGAGGTCGCCGCCGTCGCGCGGCAGCACGGCCTCCCGCTCGTCGACGACCTCGGCTCGGGCGCGATCGCGCCCGTCGAGGCCGAGCCCACGGCGCGCGAGTCGCTCACGGCCGGCGCCGACCTCGTGTGCTTCTCGGGCGACAAGCTCCTCGGCGGCCCGCAGGCCGGGATCGTGCTCGGCCGGGCGGAGCTCGTCGAGCGCCTCCGCCGGCACCCGCTGCAGCGCGCGTTGCGCATCGACAAGCTCTCGCTCGCGGCGCTCGAGGGAACGCTGCTCCTCCAGCTCGAAGCGCCGGAGCGGATTCCCGTCCTGCACACGCTCGCCCAGAAGACCGACGAGGTGCGCGAGCGGGCCGAGCGGCTGGCTGCTGCGACCGGCGGCGAGGTCGAGGAGACGGTCGGCCGGGTCGGCGGCGGCGCGCTGCCGCTCGCCGAGCTGCCGAGCTTCGCGTGCGCGCTGGAGGAGTCGCTCGCGGCTCCGCTGCGCGCCGGCGAGCCGCCGGTGGTGGGCGTCGTCCGCGACGGCCGCTTCCTGCTCGACTGCCTGACGCTGACAGACGCGGAGGCCGAGACGGCGGCACGCCTGGTCGCAGCCGCCCGCGGATGAGCGAGCGTCCGCCCCAGGCAGTTCTCTGGGACTTTCTCCGCGGCTCGTTGATGACGAAGACGCTCGCGGCCGTCGTCGACGCGGGCGTGCCGGAGGCACTCGCGAACGGGCCGCGGCCGGTGTCGGAGCTCGACGGCGACCCGGACACGCTGCACCGCCTCCTGCGCGCGCTCGCGAGCGACGGCGTCTTCCGCGAGACGGAACCGGGGGTGTTCGAGCACACCGATTCGTCGCGGCTCCTTCTCGGGCCTGGCTGGAGCGAGTTCGCGCACCTCTTCGGCGGCGTCTTCTTCGACGCCACCACGGAGCTCGATGCTTCCCTGGCCGGGTCGCCGTTCGAGAGCCGCTTCGGCGCCGGGTTCTGGGACTGGCTCGCGGAGCGTCCCACCGAGCGCGCGGCATTCGACGGCGCGATGGCGGGAGAACGCGACCGCGCCGCCGAGCGGTTTGCGGCGTTCGAGTGGCGGGAGAACGAGGTCGTCGTCGACGTCGGCGGCGGCAACGGCGCGCTGCTCGCCGAGCTGATCCAGCAGCGGCCGGAGCTGCGCGGCATCGTCCTCGACCTGCCCGAGACGGTGCGGGACGAGACAGCGCTGGGCGAGCGAATCGCGTTCGTGGAGGGGAGCTTCTTCGAGTCGGTTCCGGAGGCCGACACCTACGTCCTCTCCGGGATCCTCCACGACTGGCCCGACGACGATGCAGCGCGGATCCTGCGCACCATCCGGGCGGCCGCGCCGTCGCACGCGCGGCTGCTGATCAACGAGTCCGTGATCCGGCCGGGCAACGACGGCGACGGAGCGAAGTGGCTCGACCTCCTGATGCTCGTCCTCGCGGGCGGCCGCGAGCGCGACGAGACGCAGTGGCGCGCGCTCCTCGAGTCGACCGGCTTCGCGGTCGAGTCGCTCGAGAGCTCGATCGTGGCCCGATGCCGCTGACGGTCGGGACCGCAGGTCACATCGACCACGGCAAGACATCGCTGGTCGAGGCGTTGACCGGCAAGAACACCGACCGGCTGCCCGAGGAGCACGAGCGCGGGATCTCGATCGACCTCGGCTACGCGCCGCTCGAGCTGCCGGACGGCACGAGCGTCTCCGTCGTCGACGTCCCCGGTCACGAGCGCTTCGTCCGCACCATGGTCGCAGGCGCGAGCGGGATCGACCTCTTCCTGCTCGTGATCGACGCAGGCGAGGGAGCGCGCCCGCAGACGCACGAGCATCTCGCGATCCTGCGGCTGCTCGGGATCGAGCACGGCGTGGTCGCGCTCACGAAGGCCGACGCGGTCGACGAAGAGACGCTCGAGCTCGCGCGCGTCGAGGCGGAGGAGCTCGTACCGGGCGCTCCCGTCGTTGCCACGAGTGCGCGCACCGGCGCGGGGCTCGACGAGCTGCGTACGGCGCTGGCCGCGGTCGCCGCCGGAGTGGCACGGCACGACGCCGCGGGGCCGACGCGACTCCACGTCGACCGCTCCTTCACCCTGCGCGGGATCGGAACGGTCGCGACGGGGACGCTCTGGTCGGGGACGATCGGCGAGGGCGACGAGCTGCGCCTCGAACCGCGCGGCCGCACGGTGCGCGTGCGAAGCGTGCAGGTGCACGACCGGCCGGTCGAGCGCGCCGAGGCCGGGCAGCGCGTCGCGGTGGCTCTCCCCGGCGTCGAGCGGCAGGAGCTGCGGCGCGGGGACGTGCTCGTCACGCCGGGAGTGTTCCGGCCGAGCTTCCGGCTCGACGTCGCGCTCGAGCTGCTGGGCGACGTCCCGCCTCGCGTGACGCTCCATCACGGCACCGCGGAGACCGCCGCCCGCGTCGCCCGCGCCGGCGACCGCTTCGCTCAGCTGCGGCTGTCACGCCCCGTCGTCGCCGCGCGCGGCGACCGCGTCGTGCTGCGTGCCGGGACGACGGTCGGCGGCGGAGCCGTCCTCGACCCGAATCCGCCGCGCCGCGCCGACCTCGCCCGCTTCGAGGCGCTCGAACGTGGCGAGACCCTCGTCCATGCTCCCGTCCGCGTCGACGGCGAGTGGAGCTGGTCGCCGGATTGGCTCGACGAGCTTCGCGCCGAGCTCGACCGCGCGCTCGACGCCGCCGATCCGCTCGACCCAGGCGTTCCCGTGCCGGCCGCCGAGTGGGCGAAGGCCGTTGTGCCGCACCTCGGTCTCGAGCTGCGCGGGGCGAAGCTCTACCGGCCCGGCGCCGCAGCCGGGCTCGGCGGGCGCGAGGAGGAGGCCGCGGCGCTAGCGGCGCAGCTCGGCGTCGAGCCCGTCCGCGTCGCGGACGCCCAGCTGGCGCGCTTCCTCGAGGAGCAGGGGCGGCTCGTGCGGGTCGGTGACGGCTTCGCGATCTCACCCGACGCCTACGAGCAGGCGCGCGCCGTCCTCGTCGACGGGATCACGCTCGCCCAGTTGCGCGACGCCCTCGGCGTCGGCCGGAAGACCGCGCAGCTCTACCTCGAACGCTTCGACGCCGACGGCGTGACGCGGCGCGTCGGCGAAGGACGCGTGCTTCGACGCCGTTAGGTGTCCCAGGCGACCGGCAGCGCCACGAGGCTGCGGAACAGCGGCACCGGCCGCCGGCGCAGCTCATCCTCCGCCACCGCGAGGCGCAGGCCCGGCAGCCGCCGCAGCAGCGTCCCGAGCGCGATCTCCGCCTCGAGCCGCGCGAGCGGGGCGCCGAGGCAGAAGTGGCGGCCGCGACCGAAGCCGAGATGCCGCGCCTCGCGCTCGGCGGCCACAGCGAGCTCGTCCGGCGCCTCGAACCGCTCCGGGTCGTGGTCGGCGGCGCCGAGCAGGACGATCACGGTCTCGCCGCGCCGGATCGTCCGGCCGCCGAGCTCGACGTCGACCGCCGCCCATCGGTTCAGCGTCCGCTCGACCGGCCCGTCGTGGCGGATCAGCTCCTCGACCGCACGCGGGAGAAGCGACAGATCGTGCTCGAGCGCAGCCCGCTGCTCGGGATGCGTGAGCAGGGCGAGCAGCGCATTCCCGATCAGGCTCACGGTCGTCTCGTGCCCCGCGACGATCAGCAGCGCGACCATGCTGCAGAGCTCCTCCTCGGACAGCGTGTCCCCGCCGTCCTCGACCGCGACGAGCGCGCTCACGAGATCCTCGCCAGGCTCTTGCCGCCGCTCGGCGAAGAGCGCGAGCAGGTACTGGACGAACGCGCCGAGCAGGGCGTCGGCCTGCTCCAGCTCGGCGGCCGCCAGCGCCGGGCTGACCATCGCGCCCGACCACTGGCGGAAGCTCTCGCGGTCGGCGGTCGGGACCCCGAGCAGCTCGGCGATCACCGTGATCGGCAGCGGGAACGCGAACTCAGAGACGAGCTCCATCTCGCCGGCCGCCGAGACGCGGTCGATCAACTCGTCGGCGATCTCCTGGATCCGCGGCCGCAACAGCTCGACCATCCGCGGCGTGAACGCCTTCGAGACGAGCCGCCGCAGGCGGCGATGGTCGTCGCCGTCCCGGTTGAGCATGTTGCTGTCGATGAAGGAGAAGAACTCCGGGAGCCCGGCCGAGACCTGCTCCGGCGGCAACGCGAGCAGCGGGTCGCGGACGAAGCGCTCGTCGTCGAGCAGCACCGCCTCCGCGTCGTCGTACCGGGTCACCCACCAGATCGGCGTCTCCCCGTCCATCCCGGGCTGGCAGAAGACCGGGTCGTCCTCGCGCATGCGCGCGAACGTCGCGTACGTCTCGGCGCGGAACGCGTCGCTGTAGAGGTCGTATTTGCGAGGCGCCGTCGCCACGCCGGCGATGCTACTCCGCCAATAAGCTCCCACCGACGATGGACGCAGCCGCGACCCGTGACCTGATCGAGCGCTACAACGCCGCCTGGAACGCGCAGGATCTCGACGTGATCGACGAGCTCCACGATCCGGAGATCGTCTTCCACAACCACACTGCCGACGAGCGGGCCGAAGGCGCCGCGGCGGTGCGGGAACACATCGCGCAGATCTTCAGCAACAACCCGACGCTGCGGTTCACAGCGCGGTCGCTCTTCGCGGGAGACGACTTCGCCGTCTGCGAGTGGACGGCGTCGACCGGCTCGCAGGAGTGGGACGGCGTCGACGTCTTCCCGCTCAGGAACGGACGGATTCTGCGGAAGGACGTGTACTCGTCATCCCACCGTCCGCGCGAACTGTGAGCTGAAGGACGTCCGGCCGGCTGTAGTGGCCGACCGGGTCGAAACGCTGCCGCTCGGCGAGCAGCCGCGCCGGGTCGAGCTCCGCGTAGAGAATCCCCTCCTCGTCGTACAACGGCCCCGCGAGGTACGAGCCGTCGGGCGCGAGGATCGCGCTGCCGCCGCGGCCGATCGTCCCGGCGCCCTCGATCTCGGCGGCGAGCGGGAAGTCGTCGGGGTACGAGGACTCCTGCTGGAAGTGCGCCGGTGCGACGACGTAGGCGCGGCTCTCGCGCGCGATGTGGCCGAGCGTCGCCTGCCAGCCGGCGCTGTCGTCGGCGGTCGAGGCAACGTAGATCTCGACGCCCGACTCGTAGAGCGCAACGCGGGCGAGCGGCATGTAGTTCTCCCAGCAGATGAGGCCTCCGATCCGGCCGAAGCCGGTCTCGACCGCGTTCAGGCCCCGGCCGTCGCCCTGTCCCCACACGAGCCGCTCGTGGTTGGTGGGCACGAGCTTGCGGTGATGGAGGGCGAGCTCCCCCGCCGGTGAGTGATAGAGGAGCGAGTTGTAGATCGTGCCCGGCCGCTCCGGCTCCACCTCGTTGACCCCGGTGACGATCCAGATGCCGAGCTCCTGCGCCACCGCCGCGATGCGCCGCTCGGCGGCCGAGCCGACGGCGACCGACTCCTGGGCGAGCCGCGCGAACGTCTCCTTCGCGCCTGCGCTCTCCCAGCCCGCGAACGCCTTCGCCCAGAGCGACGACGGGTAGACCGGCACGAACGTCTCGGGGAAGGCGACGAGCTCGGCGCCTTCCCGCGCGGCCTCCGCCGCGACCGTCTCGAGCTTGTCGAGCGTCGCCTCGCGGTCGAGCACGACCGGCTCGACCTGGACGCACGCGACCTTGACCGGACGCTCCATGCGGCGGAGCCTACTCGCCGGCGCCGTGGCCGCCGCCGCCCGGCGTCTCGACCCGGACGACGTCGCCGGCGTGGAGCTGGCGCGTCAGCTTCGGCGGCTGATCCTCGCCGTCGACGAAGGTCCGCCCGCGGGCTCCGTCCTCCCCACCGCCGCGTCCGGGTGGCGCGTGGCGACGCCGTTCGGCAAGCACCGAGAGCCTGCAGTCCTCGAGGACGCGCAGCTCGCGGACGACGCCGTCGCCGCCTCGATGCCGGCCCGCCCCGCCCGAGCCGAGCCGCAGCTCCCAGCGCTCGACCCGCAGCGGGTACTGCAGCTCGAGGGCCTCGACGGGCGTCGCCAGCGTGTTCGACATGGCGACGTGGACGCCGCTCGGGCCGCCGGCATCCGGGCAGGCACCCTGGCCACCGCCCACGGTCTCGTAGTACGTGAAGCGGTCGTTGCCCAGGGCGAGGTTGTTCATCGTCCCCTGGCCCGCCGCGGGCACGGGCACGAGGCGGCCGAATGCCGCGAAGACGACGTCGACGATCCTCGAGGACGTCTCCGTGTTGCCGGCGACGACGGCCGCGGGCGGGCGGGCGTTGACGAGGCACCCCTCGGGCGCCGTCACGGTGACGGACGCGAAGGCGCCTCCCGAGGCCGGCAGATCCGGCTCGGTGAGGCAGCGGACGACGAAGTAGCACGCCGACTTCGTCACCGCGAGCGGGCAGTTGAGGTTGCCGTCGTACTGGGGCGCGGTTCCGCCGAAGTCGATCCGGATCTCGTCTCCCGCGATCTCGACCGCGCAGTGGATCGGCAGGTCGCCGTCGACCGCCTCGACGACGTCCTCGGCCTCAGCGCGACCGTCCGGCAACTCGGCGACGGCAGCGCGCACCATCCGCTCGGAGTACGCGTAGAGCTCGTCCATCGCCGCGGCCACGACGTCGCCGCCCCGCCGCGCGCACAGCTCCTCGAGCCGCCGCTCGGCGAGACGGTGCGCGGCCAGCTGGGCGCGCAGGTCGCCGCGCCGCTCCTCGGGTTGGCGCGTCGCCCGGACGAAGCGCTCGAGCACCTCGTCGGTGAGGAGCTGCGGCGGCAGGATGACCCCCTCCTCCTCGAGCGTGTGCGAGAACGCGGGGAGGCTGGCCGGCTCGATGCCGCCGACGTCGGCGTGGTGGGCGCGCGAGACCGCGAAGCCGAGCACTGTGCGCGAGACGAGTGTCACGTCGGGCAGGTGCGTGCCGCCGGTGTACGGGTCGTTGAGGATCGCGACCTGCCCCGGCTCGATCCCGAGCCTCATGACGGCGGCGACCGCGTCGGGCATCGCGCCGAGGTGGACGGGGATGTGCTCCGCCTGCGCGATCATGCGGCCGCGCTCGTCGAACAGCGCGGTCGAGCAGTCGCGGCGTTCCTTGATGTTGGCCGAGAACGAGGAGCGGATCAGGACGGCGCCCATCTCCTCCGCGATCGACCACAGGGAGGCGCCGATCACTTGGAGCTGAATCGGTGCGATTGCGTCAGCCACGGGTCACGATCCAGCCGGCACCATCCCTAGCCCCCACCCACCCGGGGGGAATCCAAAGCGTCGAGCCGTCCAGTTCGACCAGGGCCGGGCCGGACGCGCGCTCCGGCTTGCCGCTCGGCAGCTCCAGCTCCGGCCCGGGGACGACCTCGGCGGTGCGCACCGCGACGAGCTCGACCTCCCGCCCGCGATCGGCGTAGCCGTACCGCTCCTCGTGGGCGCGGTGGAAGCGGTCGGCCAGGCCGGGGCCGAGCGGGACGGTCAGCTCGAACGACTGGCCGCGGTAGCGGAGATCGGCCTCTCCCTCCGCCGCCAAGTCGTCCACCTCGCCGAGCGGCCGAACGTGGGAGACGACCCGGTCGCGCCGCTCGTCACCGGCCGCGAGCCCGAGCGCCGAGAGAACGCCCGCGGCGGCCGGGACGAGCACAGCCTCCATCCCCAGCTCCTCCGCGAGCGCGCACGCGTGGAGCGGCCCAGCGCCGCCGTACGCCACGAGCGCGAACTCGCGAGGGTCATGCCCCCGCTCGACGGAGACGACGCGCAGCGCACGCAGCATCTCCGCGTTCACGACCTCGACGACCGCCGCCGGGTCGATCCCGTCGAGCGCAGCCGCCGCCGCGTCGCGATCGAGGACTAGCCCGCCCGGCAGCTCCGCCGGCAACCGGCCGAGCAGGAGGTTCGCGTCCGTCACGGTCGGCCCGCCGCCGCGCCCGTAGCACGCAGGGCCCGGATCCGCGCCCGCCGACTCCGGCCCGACCCGCAGCGCGCCGCCCGCGTCCAGCCGCACGAGCGAGCCGCCGCCGGCACCGACCGTGTGCACGTCGACCGACGGCAGCCGGACCGGCACGCCGCCCACCTCGCGCTCCGCCACGCGCACGGCCCGCCCTCCCGGCAGGAGGCAGACATCGGTCGAGGTGCCGCCCATGTCGAATGCGATCGCGTCCGCGAAGCCGGCGCGCCGCGCGAGCAGACCCGCGCCCACGACGCCGCCCGCCGGACCGGACACGAGCAGGCGCGCCGGGTGCGCCGCCGCTTCCTCGGCCGGGAGGACACCGCCGGAGGAGAGCATCACGACCGGTTCCGGCAGCCCGGCCTCGGCCGCAGCCGCCGCGAGTGCCCTCAGGTAGCGAGCCGCGATCGGGGCGAGGTAGGCGTCGGCGGCGGTCGTCGAGGCCCGCTGGTACTCCCGGAACTCCGGCGCGACGTCGTGCGACGCGACGACGTGGACGCCTGGACGGCGCCGCCGCAGCTCCGCCGCGACCGCCTGCTCGTGCGACGGGTCGCGGAACGCGAACAGGAGGCAGACCGCCACCGCGTCCACCTCGCCGACGTCGGGAACGGAGTCGAGCTCGAGCGGCTCCAGCTCGCCCTCCGGCCCGAGCCGGCCGCGCACGCCGTGGCAGTGCTCGAGCGGCACGAGCGGCTCCGGATGCTCCGCGCAGAGGCGGTAGAGATGCGCGCGCGTCTGCCGCCGCAGGTGGAGGAGATGCTCGAAACCGGCGTTGCCGACGTACGCGACGCGGGCGCCGCGCCGCTCGAGCAGCGCGTTCGTGGCGACGGTCGTCCCGTGCGCGAAGCGCGTCAGCCCGGCGCCCGCGCCGACCTCGCGCGCCGCGGCCAGCACCGACTCTTCCTGCCGCGCCGCGGTCGGCACCTTCGCCGTCCGGACCCGTCCCTCATCGACGAGCACCGCGTCGGTGAAGGTGCCGCCGACATCGACGCCCAGGATCGCCACGTCCGTACTCTGCACCGGCATGCCGGTGCGCGCCTTCCTCTTCGACTTCGACGGCCTGATCCTCGATACGGAGCTCGCCTCGCGCGCGGGCTGGCAGCTGCTCTACCGCGAACACGGCCACGAGCTGCCCACCGACCTCTGGGCCACGCTCGTAGGCACGACTCACGCACCGTGGGACCCGATGGCGCACCTCGAGGAGCTCGTCGGCGAGCCGCTCGAGCGGGAGGCGCTGAACGAGCGGCGCTACGCGCACGAGATCGCGCTGATCGAAGCCGAGGAGCTGCGGCCCGGCATCGCCGAGTACCTCGCAGCCACGCGGCAGCACGGGCTGAAGCGCGCGATCGTCTCCAGCTCGACCCGCCGCTGGGTCGACATGCACCTCGAGCGGCTCGAGGAGGCGGCCGGCTGGGACGCGATCTGCACCGCCGACCGCGACCCGGCCCGCGCCAAGCCGGCGCCGGTGCTCTACCTCGAGGCGCTCGAACTGCTCGAGGTGAGCGCCGACGAGGCCGTCGCGTTCGAGGACTCGCCACACGGCGTCCGCGCCGCGAAGGCGGCCGGCATCTTCTGCATCGCGATCCCGAACGAGGTCACGCGGGAGCTCGGGCTCGCCGAGGCCGGCGCCGACATCGTCCTCGACTCGCTCGCGGACCTGCCGCCCGAGGCCTTGTTCAGGCGACTCGAGGAGGAATAGGGTCACCGCATGGCTGCCTACGAAACAGCTCACGTCGACGAGATCGCCTCGAAGCAGTGGCCGCACTGGATCCCGGTCCGGCACCACTTCGGGATCGAGACCTTCGGCATCAACCTCTGGCGCGGGCAGGACGACGGCACCGTGATCCCCGAGCACGACGAGTCAGGGAGCGGCGCTCCCGAGCTCTACTACGTGATCGAGGGGCAGGCGACGTTCACCGTCGCCGGCGACGAGGTGAACGCCCCGGCCGGGACGTGCGTCTGGGTGTCGGACCCGAGCGCGAAGCGGACGGCACGCACGAACGCGCCGGGCACGCTCGTCCTCTCGGTCAGCGGAGCCGCGCCCGGCCAGGCGTACACGCCCGCCGGCTGGGACTCGCACTACCTCGCCGACGACAAGTAGCGCCGGCACCAGCCGGGTACGCTCGCGGCGGAGCGGCCGGGCCCGGTGGCCCAGCGGGTCTTCAAAACCCGTACGGTCGTGCAACCCACGGCTAGGTCGGTTCGACTCCGGCGCCGCTCCGTTCGCCGCGACCCCGGATACCTCGGCAGCCACGCGGTCGGCCGGCCGCGTCGACCAATCGGGCGCTCGACCTTCCCGGCGCATTCGATGCTTCGCAGGAGACGCGTTTCCCGGCAGGCGCTGACGCAGCTCGCCGTGCTGCTCGTCGTCGTGCTCGCCGCGGCAGGCTGCGGCGGGAACGGCTACTGAGCCGGCGGTTCGTCCGACTTCATCTCGTCGAGGGCGGCGCGGCCCTCCTCGTGCACCTGGTGCCGGCGCTCCTCTACCGCTTCCGGAGCTTCGGCGGGCTCGGCCGGCGCCGGGTCCTCCTCCGCACTGGTCTCGGCGAGCTTCTCGCGCAGCTCCTCGGCGCGGTCGTCGGGCTCGGTGGTTTCCGGCGCCGGAGCCGCCCTGGGTGGCTCCGCTGCCGGCTCGGGCGCGGCCTGCGTGTGGCGCCGCCAGAAGCGATAGGCGAGGATCCCGCCGACGATTCCACCGATCCAAGCGGTCAGGCGACGCATCGACCCGATGCTACAGTGACCGCCGCTTCCTGCCCCGTCATCGCGCCGTTCGGTCCCGAGCGGTGCAGGCAGTCGGGGCCGACATCGAGACCATGGGAAGGGAGGACCTCGGGACGTGACGACTTACGAAATCCTGTTGATGCTGGACCCCGAGCAGGCGGAGGCACGCCAGGACGAGATCCTCGCCCGTGCGCGCGGCCTCGTCGAGACGGACGGCGGCACGTGGCACACCCACGACGCGTGGGGCCGGCGCCGTCTCGCCTATCCGATCGCGCACAAGGAGGAGGGCGTCTACCACCTCGTCGTCTTCGACGCGGAGGCGGACACGCTCGCGGAGATCTCCCGTGTGCTCAAGATCGACGACGCCGTACTGCGCCACCTGGCGACACGCCACATCGCCGGCTCGCGCACGAGCGCGCCGCGCGACGAGGGCGCGACTCCGGCTGCCGCACCGGCCGCGGTGGAAGCGGCTGCCGGGCCGGACGACAGCGCCGCAGAGGGCGACAGCGCCGAAGAGGAGGCCACTCCCACGGACGATGCTGCCATCGCGGACGAGGAGTACGCTGACCCGAACACGAGTTCGGACGAGGCTGAGAGCGAAGCCGCCGAGGACGGCGACGCCCAGCCCGAAGACGTTCAGCCGGAAGATTCCGGGGAGGAGTGAGGAAGGCATGGCAGCGAACATCAATCGCGTCGTACTGGTCGGGAACCTGACGAGGGACCCGGAGCTCAGGCACACGCCGAGCGGCACGCCCGTCTGCAGCCTGCGCGTCGCGGTCAACGACCGCAAGCGCGACGAGTCGGGCAACTGGGTCGACGCGCCCAACTACTTCAGCATCTCCGTCTTTGGCAACCAGGCTGAGAGCTGCGCGCAGTACCTGTCCAAGGGCCGCCCGGTCGGCGTCGACGGCAAGCTCCGTTGGCGCGAGTGGGAGGCGAAGGACGGCGGCGGCAAGCGTGAAGCCGTGGAGATCGTCGCCGACAGCGTCCAGTTCCTGGGCGGCCGCGGTGACGGCGAAGGCGGCGGCGGCAACCAGTTCGTGCCCGCGGGCGCGGCGCAGCAGGAGAGCGCCGACTTCCCGGCTGCGGCCGACGACGACATCCCCTTCTAGGAGAGGCATGGCCAGAGAGAAGAGTCAACAGCAGCGCGGCAGGCGGCCCGGCGGCCCGCAGGGGCAGATCAAGCGCCGCAACTGCTTCTTCTGCAAGGAGCACGTCGCGGAGATCGACTACAAGAACATCACCCAGCTGCGCCGCTACGTCTCCGAGCGGGGCAAGATCCGCAGCCGCCGCATCACCGGCGCGTGCCGCCGGCACCAGGTGCAGATCGCGACCGCCGTCAAGCGGGCGCGCGAGATGGCGCTGCTGCCGTACGTCGCGGAGGGCTCCGAGGAGCGCGGCGGCGGCCGGCGCGACCGCGGTGATCGGGGAGACCGGGGAGACCGGGGAGACCGCTGATGGAGGTCATCCTCCTCTCGGACGTCGAGCACGTCGGCCTGCGCGGCGACGTCGTCTCGGTCGCGCGCGGCTACGCCCGGAACTACCTCCTGCCCCGGCGGCTCGCCGAGGAGGCGACCCCGGCGCTCGTGGCGGAGCGGCAGAAGCGCGACACCCTGCGCTCCCGCCACGAGGCGAAGACGGCCGAGCAGGCGAACGAGATCGCCGAGATCCTCTCGAAGACGGTGCTGCGCTTCGAGGTCAAGGCGGGGCCGACCGGCTCGCTCTTCGGCTCGGTCACGCCGACGAACATCGCCGACGAGCTGTGGGACACGAAGAAGGTCCGCGTCGACCGGCGCAAGATCGAGACCGACCCGATCAAGCGCATCGGGCGCTACGAGATCCCGATCGCGCTGTTCGAGGACGTGCGCGTCGAGGTGCAGACCGAGGTCGTCCCCGAAGGCGGCGAGCTGCCGTCCGAGGAGGAGCTCGCCGAGATGGAGGCCGCCGAGCGCGCCGAGCACGAGGCTGCCGAGGAGACCGAGCCGGCCGTCGAGCTCGAGGAGATCCTCGCCGAGGTGGATGCCGCGGAGGCCGCCGATGCAGCGGCAGCAGACGCCGAGGACGCCGCCGAGCCCGAGGCCGAGAGCGATGCCGAGGCCGAGCCCGAGTGGCGGGCCGACGCCGAGGCTGCCCTCGCCGACGAGTAGCGTCCGAGCGGCGACCTGACGGTCTCGTGCGGGTTTCACACGCTGTCCACGACCTGTGGATCTGGCGACGAAGTTCCCGCTCCTAGCGCTTCTTCCATCCCCAGGTGCGTCGTCCGGCGCGCCTGCGACGATGGCTGATTCTCCTGCAAATGGCCAAAAACGACCTGTTCACAAAGGACTTTCCCCCAGGGGCTGCTGCCCCTGGAAACCCGGCCGGTGACGTGCTGGAATCGCCACGCATGTCGCTTGCCCCTGCCCCGACGCCGGCCTCCGTTCCCGGCGCCGTCCCGCCGCAGAACCTCGAAGCCGAGGAGTCGGTCCTCGGCGCGATGATGATCTCGCCGAACGCGATCGCCGCAGTCACCGAGATCCTCGACGCGAGCGACTTCTACCGCGAGTCACACGCGAAGATCTATCGCGCCGCGCTCGAGCTCTACGGCAAGAACGAGCCCGTCGACGCGATCACGCTCACGAACGAGCTCGAGCAGCGCGGTGAGCTCGAGGAGATCGGCGGCCGGGTGCGCCTCCACGAGCTCGCCCGGCTGGTGCCGGCCACCGCCAACGCCCGCCACTACGCGGAGATCGTGCGCGAGACCGCAACGCTGCGCGGCCTGATCCTCGCGGGCGGCGAGATCGCCCAGCTCGGCTGGGACCGCGAGGGTGAGCCCGAGGAGCTCGTGGCCCGCGCCGAGCAGCTCGTCTACGAGCTCGGAGAGCGGCGCGCCGACGGCGAGCTCGTCCTCTTCAAGGAATCGCTGACCGAGGCGTTCGAGCGGATCAACCACCTCTATCAGTCGGGCGCCGAGGTCACCGGTCTCGCCACGGGCTTCAAGGAGCTCGACAAGCTGACAGCCGGCCTCCAACCCGCGAATCTCGTGATCCTCGCCGCCCGCCCGTCGATGGGGAAGAGCGGCTTGGCGCTCGAGATCTCGACGCATGTGGCGATGAAGGTGCAGAAGCCCTGCGCCTTCTTCAGCCTCGAGATGTCGAAGCAGGAGGTGGCACAGCGCCTCATCTGCTCCCGGGGCAAGGTCGACTCCAACGCGATCCGCACCGGCCGGCTCGCGCGTGAGGACTGGAACAGGCTCACCAAAGCCTGTGCGGACCTCGAGCACGCTCCGCTCTACGTCGATGACACGCCGGCGCTGAGCCTGCTCGAGCTCCGCGCGCGCGCCCAGACGCTGAAGCGGCGCGAACCCGAACTCGCTCTGATCGTGGTCGACTACCTCCAGCTGATGACCACAGGCTCTCGCGAGGAAAACCGGCTGCAGGAGGTCTCGAAGATCTCGCGGGACCTGAAGACACTGGCGAAGGATCTCGACGTGCCCGTGGTCGCGCTCTCCCAGCTGAATCGCGCACCCGAGCAGCGACACGACAAACGCCCGATGCTCTCCGACCTGCGCGAGTCCGGCGCCATCGAGCAGGACGCCGACCTCGTCATGTTCCTCTATCGCGAGGAGTACTACGAGCGGGGCGACACCGACCCCGACAAGCAGGGGAAGGCGGAGGTCATCATCGCCAAGCACCGCAACGGGGCCACCGGATCGTTCGAGGTCAACTTCATCAGCCGCTATGTCAAGTTCACAAACCTCGAGAGCTAGCGCGCTCCTCGCGTCCTGTCTCGGCTGCGGACGGGAGTTCGAGACCGAGGAGGTCGTCCTGCTCGGCCGGAAGTTCGCTGCAGAGCGCTACTGCGAGGTCTGCCGGACCGCCGAGGCCGTGGCGGACGAGCAGCGGCGGGCCGACGCGACGTGGGCCCGGGTGGGAGTCCCCG
This sequence comes from uncultured Actinomycetes bacterium, assembly GCA_963796555.1. Taxonomy (GTDB): domain Bacteria; phylum Actinomycetota; class Thermoleophilia; order Gaiellales; family Gaiellaceae; genus Palsa-739. Next base: position 342,997 of record CAWCLZ010000010.1, read on the forward strand.
GCTCGTATGCCGACTGCACGTTCGAGAACTTCGAGCCGACAGCGGGAACGATCACCGCCGCGGAAGTCTGCAAACAGTGGGTGAAGGAGTACCGGGCGGGAACCACCCTGCGACGCGGTCTCATCCTGCGTGGTCGGCCGGGCGCCGGGAAGACGCACCTCGCAGTCGCCATCCTGCGCGAGCTCGTGTGGAGCGATCATCCGCGGAGCGCGCTGTTCATCAACGTTCCGCAATGGCTGGACGCGTTGAGGGAGAGCTTCGACGAGGGCGAGCCTCCGCCGAGCCCGAGCGGCTTCGACATCCTCGTGCTCGACGATCTCGGCGCCGAGGACCGCTCCTCGCCGTGGGCCCGCGACCGGATCTACCAGATCCTCAACCAGCGCGAGCAGGAGAGTCTGCTCACGATCGTCACGACCAATTGCGCCTGGGGCGAGCTGGCAGGACGCCTCGGAGGTGCCGCCGCGAGCCGCCTGCGCAGGCTGTGCCGCGACGTCGAGGTCGATGCGCAACGCGACTTCCGCGAGGTGCTCGTGGAGCGCGAGCGCGGAGCCGCCTGAGCCGGCGGCATACTTCACGACCGTGCCCGCCACCGTCATCGTCGGCGCGCAGTGGGGCGACGAAGGCAAGGGCAAGATCGTCGACCTGCTCGCCCGGGACTCCGACCTCGTCTGCCGCTACAACGGCGGCCCGAACGCCGGCCACACGATCGTGGCCGACGGCGAGACGTACAAGCTGAAGCACATCCCCTCGGGAATCCTCCAGGGCAAGGAGTGCGTGATCGGTGCCGGCTGTGTCGTCGACCCACCGGTGCTGCTCGAGGAGCTCGACGGTCTCGCCTCGCGGGGCATCGAGACGGGCCTCGTCCGGCTCTCCGGCAACGCGCACCTGATCATGCCGTGGCACCTCGCGATCGACCAGGCGAGCGAGCGGCGGCTCGGCAAGCTCGCCATCGGCACCACGAAGCGCGGCATCGGCCCGTGCTACGCCGACAAGGCGATGCGGCTCGGGATCCGCGTCCAGGACATCCTCGACCCGAAGATCCTGCGCCAGAAGATCGAGGTCGCGCTCGCCGAGAAGAACCTCTGGCTCGAGCGCGTCTACGGCGAGGAGCCGATCGGGCTCGAGGGGCTGGTCGATCAGTACGAGGGCTATGCCGCGCGCCTGCGGCCGATGATCGCCGACACGTCGCTGCTCGTCGACACGGCCCTCCGCGACGGCAAACACGTCCTCTTCGACGGCGCGCACGGCACACTGCTCGACCTCGACCACGGCACGTATCCCTTCGTCACGTCGTCGCCGACCGTCGCGGGCGGCGCCGCGGTCGGCATCGGGATCGGCCCGAGCCGGATCGACGGCGTGATCGGGGTCGCGAAGTCCTATGTCACGCGCGTCGGCCAGGGGCCGTTCCCGTCCGAGATCGAAGGCCCTGACCAGGAGCGGCTGCGCGAGCTCGGCGGCGAGTACGGAACGGTGACCGGCCGCGAGCGACGCTGCGGCTGGCTCGACCTCGTCGCCCTCCGCTACGCCGTGCGCCTGAACGGCATCGACCGGCTCGCGCTGACGAAGCTCGACGTCCTCTCCCACTTCGCCGAGCTGCCAGTCTGCGTCCGTTACCGGACGCGCGACGGTCACGAGACCGTCGACTTCCCCGCGCACCAGAGCGACTTCCACGCCGCGGAGCCGGTCTACGAGGTGCTCGAGGGCTGGCATGAGCCGCTCGACGGCTGCTCGTCCGTTGCCGAGCTGCCCGACGCCGCGCGCCGCTACGTCGAGTTCGTCGAGCGCGAGCTGGAGGTCGAGGTGACGCTCGTCGGCACCGGCGCCGAGCGCTCCTCCGTCCTCACGCGGGTGTAACCGCGGCGGCGAACGCGCGCGCCCGCAGCTCGAACGGCCCCTGCGGGCTGCCGAGCTGCCGGAACAGCTCCTCGTGCGCCTGCGTCCGCTGGTCGGCGTCGAGCGACGCGAGCCACTGGCCGGCGGGGCCGACACCGTGGTCCAGCGCCTGCCAGAACTCGTCGAAGTCGCGGTAGCCGGCGGTCACGTCGAGCTCGGCGGACTCGACCTCGCCGTGCGGCGCGAGCAGGTCATGGATCTCCTGCGGCGTGCGGTAGCGCCGCGGCTCGGCCGCCCGCGGGGAGCCGACCGCCTCCGCCACGCTGTCGATGGCGCGGAACATGTCGACCTCCGCAACGCCCCACATGCAGACCGCGACCCGCCGGGCGACCCGCGCCATCTCGGCAACGGCCGCCGGCGCGTCGGACATGAAGGCGACGACGAGCTGGGCGAGCGCGATGTCGAACACGCCTGTCGCGAATGGGAGCGCCTCGGCCGGCGCTTCCTCGACCTCGAGGCCCGGGAACCGCTCACGCAGCACCGCCACGAACTCCGGCGACGGATCCGCCGCCGCGACAGAGGCGCCGCGGGCGAGCAGCGCCGCGGTGAATGCGCCGGTGCCGGCGCCGACGTCGAGCGCGCGCCGGCCCGACTCCACCCCGGCGAAGTCCGCAAACAGCGGCGCCAGGACCGTCGAGTAGCGGCCCATGAAGTTGTCGTACTCGTCGCCCCCGACCCGAAACACTCCGCTCATCGCGCGAGCGTAGCGAGGTCGGCCGGCGTGTTGACGTTGGCGAGCAGCTCTTCCTCGAGCTCGAGCCGGGCGGTGTCGAGGCCGTCCAGCACGGTGCGGAGGCGGCGCTCGCCGGTCTCGAACGCGGGCAGCGTGCGCCGGGCGACGGCACATGGGAGCGGGCCGCGCTGCGCGACTGCGGCGTCGCGGCAGGCCTCGGCCAGCAGCCGCAGCGCGCCGGCGGTCAGGAGCGGCATGTCGACCGGGATCACGACGGCCAGCTCGTGTGTCGCCGCGCGCAGGCCGGCGGCGATCGCGGCCACCGGACCGGTGCCGGGATCGGCCAGGCCGCCGCGACCGACGGCAAGCCGCTCGTCACACGCCTCCCCGAGCAGGCGCCAGGCGCGGTCGACCAGCGTCTCTCCCTCGTACTGGGCGAGCTCCTTCGGCGAGCCGAAGCGGCTGCTCGTGCCGCCGACGAGCAGGATCCCGGTCAGGCCTCGATCCGCCACGGCTCGGTGTAGACGTTGGCCGAGCCGCCGCGGACGAAGCCGCAGAGGGTGAGGCCGCGATCGGCCGCGAGATCCACGGCGAGGCTCGACGGCGCACCGACCGCGACGAGGATCGGGCAGCCGGCGACGGCCGCCTTCTGGACGAGCTCGAACGACAGCCGGCCGCTCACGCAGAGGACGTGCTCCGCGAGCGGCAGGAGCTGCTCCCGGAACGCCCAGCCGACGACCTTGTCCAGCGCGTTGTGCCGGCCGACGTCCTCCCTGACGCACAACGGCTCGCCGACGGCGGAGAAGAGCCCGGTCGCGTGGAGGCCGCCGGTCACCGCGAACGCGGCCTGCGCCTCGCGGAGCCGGTCGGGCAGCGACGTGACGAGCGCCAGCGGCAACGACAGCTTCGACTCGACCCGCGGCGCCTCCACCTCCACGGCCTCGAGCGCTCCCTTGCCGCAGACCCCGCACGAGGACGAGGTGAAGAAGCTGCGCTGCAGGCGCGCCGGATCGAAGCCGGGCGCGTCGACCTCGACCGTGTTCACGGCGAGATCGTCAGGCAGCCGCGCCCCACGGGGTTGCAGCCCCTCCGAGAGACAGAAGCCGAGCGCGAGCTCCTCGTCGTGCCCGGGCGTCCGCATCGTGACCGCGACCGGGCGGCCGGCGATCCGGATCTCGAGCGGCTCCTCGACTGCGACCCGGTCCGGCTCGGTCATCCCGGCCGGGAGCCGGAGGACGTCGACCGCAGCGGCGGAGTAAGGCGGCGCGTCCATCAGTGACGCAGCATACGATCGCCCGGTGAGAGCGCTCGTCGTCGGGTCGGGAGGTCGCGAGCACGCGCTCGCCTGGTCCCTCTGCCGCAGCGCAGGCCTCGACGAGCTGCACGCCGCTCCCGGCAATCCGGGAATCGCGGCGCTCGCCCACTGCCATCCCGTGCGCGCCGACGACCCCGCCGCGCTCGTGTCGCTCGCCCGCGAGCTCCGGATCGACCTCGTCGTCGTCGGTCCCGAGGCGCCGCTCGTCGCGGGCCTCGCCGACGAGCTACGCCTGCGCGGCATCGCGGCCTTCGGGCCGAGTGCAGCAGCCGCGCAGATCGAGGGCTCGAAGTCGTTTGCGAAGGACGTGCTGGACGCTGCCGGCGTGGCGACGGCCCGGACGCTGCCGGTCGCCCGGCCGCCGTGCGTCCTCAAGCTCGATGGGCTCGCGGCCGGCAAGGGCGTCTGGGTCTGCCACACGCAGGACGAGCTCGACTCGGCGCTCGAGGCGGCGCAGGCGACCGGCCGGCCCTTCCACGCCGAAGAGCTCCTCGAGGGGCCTGAGCTCTCGGTCTTCGCCCTCGCCGCCGGCGAGGCCGCCGTCGCCTTTCCGCCGGCCCGCGACTACAAGCGGATCGGGGACGGCGACACCGGCCCGAACACCGGCGGCATGGGCGCCTTCTCGCCGCTGCCCGACGTCGCCGACGACGAGGCGGGCGCGATCCTCGAGACCGTGCACCTGCCGGTGCTCCGCGAGCTCGCAACCCGCGGCGCGCCGTTCCAGGGCCTCCTCTACGCGGGCCTGATGCAAACGGAGGAGGGCCTGCGCGTGATCGAGTTCAACTGCCGGTTCGGCGATCCCGAGACGCAGTCGCTGCTGCCCCGGCTCGAGACCGACCTGCTGCCGCTGCTCGCGGGCGACCTCTCGCAGGATCCGGAGGTGGCGGACCGGGCGGCCGTGACCGTCGTGCTCACGGGCGGCGAGTACCCCGAGCGCGGCGACCGGGGCACGCCGATCGATGGAGTCGAGGCGGCCGAGGCGGCGGGAGCGCTCGTCTTCCACGCAGGGACGGCGCTCCACGACGGGCGGCTCGTGACGAACGGCGGCCGCATCCTGAACGTCGTCGGACTCGGCGAGACGGTCGCCGACGCGCGAACCGCGGCCTACGAGGCGGCGGCGCACATAGATTTCGCCGGCATGCATTTCCGCACCGACATCGCCGCGAATGGCTGACGGCCCACTCGTCGGCATCCTCGTGGGCTCGGAGTCCGACCGCGAACGGATGCAGAGTGCCATGACCGCGCTCGACGAGGCGGGCGTCGGCTACGAGTTCGAGGTGAGGTCGGCGCACCGCACACCGGACGCCGTCGCGGAGTACTCCCGGAGTGCCCGCGAGCGCGGCCTGCGCGTGCTCATCTGCGGCGCAGGGCTTGCGGCCGCGCTGCCAGGAGCAGTCGCGGCGCACACCGACCTGCCGGTGATCGGCGTCCCCCTGCGCTCGAGCCTCAGCGTCCTCGACGGCCTCGACGCACTGCTCGCGATCACGCAGATGCCGCCCGGCGTTCCCGTCGCCGCGGTCGGCGTCGACAACGCGCGCAACGCGGCCGCGCTCGCCCTCCGGATCCTCAACGCCTGAACCGGGCGCCGACGGCCTCGCCCCCTAAACTGAAGTCGTGATCGCGCGCTACTCCCGACCGGCCATGGCCAGGATCTGGTCGGACGAGGGGAAGCTCGCAACGTGGCTCGCGGTCGAGCAGGCGGCGACCGCAGCCTGGGCCGAGCTCGGAGTCGTGCCCGACGAAGCCGCGGCGCGCATCGCCTCCGCAACCCCGCCGAGCGCGGAGCGGGTCGCCGAGCTCGAGGCGACGCTGCACCACGACACCGCCGCGTTCGTCGACGCCGTCGCCGAGCAACTCGGTGAGGAGGGCCGCTGGTTCCACTACGGCCTCACCTCCTCCGACGTGGTCGACACGGCGCTCTCGCTGCAGATCCGCGAGGCCGGCGCCCTGATCCTCGAGGCTCTCGACCACGCCTTCGCCGTCGTCGTGGCGCGCGCCGAGGAGCATCGCGAGACGCTGCAGATCGGCCGCACGCACGGCGTCCATGCCGAGCCGACGACGTTCGGGCTCAAGCTCGTCGGCTGGGCCTTCGAGCTCGCGCGCGGTCGCGAGCGGGTCGCGCGGGCACTCGAGGGGATGCGCGTCGGCAAGCTCTCGGGCGCCGTCGGCACGTACGCGGCGACCGATCCCGAGCTCGAGCGGCTCGCGTGCGAGCGGCTCGGCCTCGAGCCCGCGCCGACCTCCACCCAGATCCTGCAGCGCGACCGCCATGCCGAGCTCCTCACGGCGCTCGCGGTCGTCGCGTCCTCCCTCGATTCCTTCGCGCTCGAGGTCCGGCATCTCGCCCGCACCGAGGTCGGCGAGGTCCAGGAGCCGTTCGGCCGCGGCCAGAAGGGCTCGTCGTCGATGCCACACAAGCGGAACCCCGTCGTCGCCGAGCGAATCTGTGGCCTGGCGCGCGTCGTGCGGGCGAACTCGCTCGTCGGCCTCGAGAACGTCGCCCTGTGGCATGAGCGCGACATCTCGCACTCGTCCGCCGAGCGCGTCGTGATCCCCGACGCCTTCCTCGCGCTCGACTACATGCTCGACCGCTTCGCCTGGCTCGTGGAGGGCCTCGTCGTGCGGCCCGAGCGGATGCGCCGCAACCTCGAGGCGAGCCACTACCTCTTCTTCAGCCAGCGCGTGCTCAATTCGCTCGTCGAGTCGGGGCTCTCGCGGGACGACGCCTACCGCCTCGTGCAGCGTGCGTCGATGCGCGCCTGGGAGGAGGAGCTCGACTTCCGCGTGCTCTGCCGCGCCGACGACGAGATCGCCTCGTGCACCGACCTCGACTCGACCTTCGACCTCGGCACGTACACGCGCCACATCGACACCGTCTTCGCCCGTCTCGAAGCCCTCAAGGAGGAACCACTGCATGCCTGAGACCCATATCGCGTCCGGCAAGGTCCGCGACATCTACGAGATCGACGACGAGCGCCTGCTGCTCGTCGCCTCCGACCGCATCTCGACCTTCGACGTCGTCCTGCCGACCGAGATCCCGGACAAGGGCCGCGTCCTGACCGGTCTCTCCGGCTACTGGTTCGCGCTCCTCGCGCCGATCGTCCCGAACCACATGCTCGCCATCCGCGACGACGGCCGCTCGATGGAGTGCCGCCGGCTCGAGATGCTGCCGATCGAATGCGTCGTGCGCGGTTACCTCGCCGGCTCGGGGTGGAAGGACTACCGCGCGAGCGGCGAGGTCTGTGGGCACAAGCTGCCCGAAGGCCTGCAGGAGTCGGACAAGCTCCCCGAGCCGATCTTCACGCCGGCGACGAAGGCGGTCGAGGGGCATGACGAGAACATCGCGCGCGAACAGGCTGCCGAGCTCGTGGGCGAGGAGCGGTTCCGCGAGGTGGAAGAGGTCTCGCTCCGGCTGTACAAGACTGCAGCCGACCACGCGCGGAGCGCCGGGCTGATCATCGCGGACACGAAGTTCGAGCTGGGGCTCGACGCCGGCGGCAACCTCGTGCTCGGCGACGAGGCGCTGACGCCCGACTCCTCGCGCTTCTGGCCCGGCGAGACGTACGAGCCCGGCCGCGCGCAGGAAAGCTTCGACAAGCAGTTCGTCCGCGACTATTGCGAGACGACCGGCTGGGACAAGGCCGACCCCGGCCCGGAGCTGCCGGCCGACGTCGTGCAGGTCACGCGCAAGAAGTACCACGAGGCGTTCGAGCGGCTGACCACGATCCCGTTCCCCGCCTACCTCGACGACCCGAGCGTGGTGCTCGGGTGAGGGCAACCGTCCTGATCCGGCCGAAACCCGGGATCCTCGACCCGCAGGGGGAAGCAGTCGGCTCGGCGCTCGGCCACCTCGGCTTCGAGGTGAGCGACGCACGCGTCGGGAAGGTGATCGACCTCGACGTCGAGGCCGCCGACGGCGCGGTGGCCAGGGCGCTCGTGGAGAAGATGTGCGAGCAGCTGCTGGCGAACCCACTGATCGAGTCGTACGAGGTCGAGATCGTTGGCTAGCCCGCAGCCGCGGATCGGGGTCGTCACTTATCCCGGCTCCCAGGACGACCGGGACGCGCTCTGGGCGCTCGCCGCGCTCGACGCGGAGGCGGTCGCGGTCTGGCACGAGGAACCCGAACTGCCGGACGTCGACGCGGTCGTGCTCCCCGGCGGCTTCTCCTATGGCGACTACCTCCGCTGCGGCGCGATCGCCCGCTTCTCGCCCGCGACCGCCGCGGTGCGCGAGTTCGCCGCTGCCGGCGGCCTCGTGCTCGGAATCTGCAACGGCTTCCAGATCCTCTGCGAGGCGGGCCTGCTGCCGGGCGTGCTGCTGCGGAACGAGTCGCTCCGCTTCGTCTGTCGCGACGTGCCGGTGCTCGTCGAGCGCGACGACCTGCCGTTCACGACCCGCTGCACCGCGGGCCGCCCGCTCGTGCTGCCGGTGAAGCACGGCGACGGCCGCTACCTGCCACCACCGGATCTTGATCCCACGCAGGTGGTGCTCCGCTACGTCGACAACCCGAACGGATCGGTCGGAGGCATCGCCGGCGTCTGCAACGAGGCCGGCAACGTGATGGGCCTCATGCCGCACCCCGAGCACGCCGTCGATCCGCTGCTCGGCTCCGACGACGGGGCGCTGCTCCTCGCCTCGCTCGTCGACGGCGGCCGCGAACGGGTTCTGGCGGCGATCTAGCCCAGCCCGAGCGTCTCCGCGAGCGCGGGATGTTGGGCGAGGGCGGCTTTCAGCCGTCCGATGTCTCGCTCTCGAAGAGTCACCGGCCCGCGCGTGCCACCGCCGGCGCCCGCGTAGGAGAAGCGGACGAGCCTCTCCCCTTGCGGGGTCTCGAGCAGCTGGACCTTCGACGCGAACCGCTTGGCCCCCGCGCGCTGCGGGACGGTGAGCTCCTCCACGAGATCCGCAGGTCCCCACGGTGTCGCCGCCCTCGTCGCCATGCCGAGGACGCTAGACCCGCAAGCGTGACGCGTCCGTGCCGACTTCCGGGCGATTCAGCGAACGAGTAGCCCGAACACGAAGCCGGCCGCGATCGACAGCGCGGGGCCGAGCACCCAGCCTTGGAGGATCGAGAACAGCGTCGCCAAGTGCACCGTCTCGCGGCCTCGCGCAAACCCGGCGCCGGCCATCGCGCCGACGAGCGCCTGGTTCATCGAGGTGAAGAAGCCGAAGGCGACGGCCGCGAGGACGACAGCCGCCTGCACGAGCTGCGCCGCCGTCGCCATCGCGCGATCCACCTCCACGATCTCGAACGCGACCCGGCGCAGCAGCGGCTTGCCCCAGGTGAGGACGCCGAGGGCGATCGCGGCGCCGCCGACTGCTCCGGCCTCGAGCGGGCTCATCGTCCCGGTGCCGACGAGCGCGCCGCTCGCGTTCGAGACGTCGTTGGCGCCCATCGCGAACGCCGCGATCGCGCCCATCGCGACGAGAACCGTTCCGATCCGCTCGCCGAGGTGCAGGCGGTCGAGCCCGAGGGTCAGGAGCAGGCCGAGGAAGATCGCCGCGATCGGGGCGGCCGCCCACACGATCACGAGGTGCCCGATCGAGCCCCAGTCGACGCCGGTGCTCGTCGCGAGCGCCACGCCGACGACCGAGAAGACGAGGATCTGGATCGTCGAGGTCGGCATGCGGAACCGGTTGAAGAAGGTCGTGACCGCAAACGCGACGCCGATCACGACGACCTCCTGCTCGACCGACAGCGGATGATCGGTGAGCCCCGAGCCAACCCGCTGCTCGACCGCATGGCTGGCGAACGTCGCGCCGATGAACGCGAGCGGCGCCATCAGGAGCAACGCCTGCCACGCGCCGATCGCGCGCAGGGCGTGCGGCATGCCCATCACAGCGCCCGTGTAGTGGGCGCCGATGCTCCACGCGAAGCCGATCGCGAGGACGATGAGAAGCGCCGTCACGGCCGGCCGACGTTATACGGCTTGTCGGAATGCCGCCAGACGCGGTACGGTCAGCAGCCATGGAAGGCCACCAGGGAGGCGGCCCGGGCTACGACGACTGGTTCGACGAGCCCGAGCAGCCGACGGAGACGCAGGGAAGCGCCAACCGCGGCGTCTACGAAGACGTCGAGGATCAGTGGATGCTGCCGGAGGACGAGGAGTCGCACCGCTCGAGCCAGCGGGAGATCGTCGTCGCCGGCCGCACGCTGACGCTGACGCAGGTGGCGATCATCGTGCTCTCCGTCCTCGCCATCTTCTTCGCGATCCTCGCGGCCGCGGGCGTCTTCGACAGCGGGAAGGCCGCGGCACCGCCGGTGACGCCGCCGCCCACCCATCCGGTCACGACGCAGCAGACCACGACGCAGACGAACACGACGTCGTCGGTGCAGGCGCCGTCGACGACGCTCAAGCCCGGCGACACCGGCCAGCAGGTGAAGCTCCTCCAGCAGAGCCTCGGCTCCCTCGACTTCTCGGTGGGTACGGTGGACGGCGACTACGGGCCGGCGACCCAGGTGGCCGTGGAGAAGTTCCAGGTCGCGAAGGGCCTGGCCGAGGACGGCATCGTCGGCCCGGCGACGCTCGCGGCCCTGCAGAAGGCCGTCGCGAACCAGTAACGGGCCGGGCGCCTAGCGCCCGCTGCGGTCGATCAGCTCGATGCGGTAGCCGTCGGGGTCGGCGACGAAACAGATCAGCGAGCCGCCTTCGCGGACGCGGTACGGCTCGCGTTCCGCCTCGATGCCCTGCTCCTTCAGATCCGCGAGCGACTGCTCGAGATCGTCGACGCTGACGGCGATGTGCCCATAGCCGGTGCCGAGGTCGTAGGTACGGCCGTCGTGGTTGAAGGTCAGCTCGAGCACCGATCCGTGGTCGCCGATGCCGTAGAAGTAGTTCGTCGCCTCGAGCTCGCCGTTGCGGACGATGTCCATGTCCCGCTCGAAGCGGAAGCCGAGCGCCTCGTAGAAGGCGCGACTCTTGTCCGGATCGGTGATCCGGACCATCGTGTGGAGGAAGTCAGCCATGGCGCGGATCCTACGGCCAGGCGACCAACCGGCACGGGACGTCCGCGTCCTCGTCGAGGTGGTGGCTCGCGCAGATCCGGTGGTAGCCGTCGGCGACCGTCAGCGGTGTCCCCTTGTCGCCCCGGCCGCGGACGAGCAGCACCGGCGACATCCGCTTCCCGGCCGAGACCTTGTCCAGATCCTTCTTCACGTGGACGTTGTCGGCCGGCAGCAGTCCGAGCCGGCCGGCGCGCAGCAGGTCTTTCGCCTTCCGGTGGACGGTCTCGGCGGAACGCAGCGCCTCGACGACCTTCTCGACCTCGTCGGCGGGCGCGACCAGGCTCAGGTAGTCGGCGGCCGCGGGGAAGTCGTGCTCCTCGGGCTCGTCCTGCCAGTGCTCCTCGATCGCCACGAGCGGAGCCTAGCCGTGGGCCGGCGCGCTCAAGCCGTTCCTGCGCGTCGCCGATAGAGGGCGAGAGCGTCCAGGGAGGGCTGTCTCGCTTGAGTAAACGACTGAGCAGACGACTGACGGTCGGGATTGTGCTCCTGGTCCTCGTCCTGCCCTTCGCCGCCGGGGCCTGGGCGGTCGCCGGCTCCGAGGCGGCACGGACGCGCTCGCACGCAGAGGCCGCGCTCCAGGACACGCTGCGGCAGGCGGCGACCGACTACAAGCTCGTCCTCTCCCGCGCCGCGCGACGCTCCCAGGCGCTCGCCTCCTCACGGCGCGTGCAGCGCGCCTTCGAACGCCGCGACCGGCGCGCGCTCCGCAGGCTCTCGCGTCCGAACGTCCGGCTGGCGCTCGGCGCGGTGCTGCCGCCCGCGCGGGCGGCCACTCCCAGCCTCAGCACCCGCATCGTGGTCGGGAAGCGCCGGATCGGCACCGTGACCGTCTCGGTCCCGTTCGACCGCCGGCTGCTCACCCGGCTCAAACAGGCGGAGTCGCCGCCGAGACGCAAGCTGGCCTTTGCGCACGGGCGGCGGCTGCTCCTGCCTTCCGGAGCAAGAGCCTTGCTCCCCGCGGCGCTCGCCCTCGACCGGCCGACCGCGGTGCCGCTCGGCCGCGAGCGCTACGTCGCCGTCTCGGCCCCGCTGAGCCGGGAGACGCCGGGGACGCGGCTCGTCGCGCTCGCGCCTGCTGCCGAGATCCTCGGCGGCGCCGACGCAACGCGCTGGCGGTTGCTGCTGGTCGGCCTTGGGATCCTCGTCGCGGTTGCGCTCGCCGCCTACTTCTTCGCGCCGCTGCTCGGGCGAAACCGCCTCTCGCGGCAGCAGCGCGATCAGGCCGCACGCGTGCTCTCGCACCTCGGCGAGGGCGTCTTCCTCGTCGACTCGGGCGGCGTGATCCAGGTCTGGAACGCGGCGGCCGAGACCATCACCGGCCTGGTGGCCCAGGAGGTGTGCGGTGCGCGCGCCGAGACGGCGTTACCCGGCTGGGAGTCGCTTGCCGCCCGCGTCCCGACCTCGGAGGCCGACGAGATCTACCGGCCGAAGACGATCCCGCTCGAGCTCAACAGCCGCGAGCTCTGGCTCTCGATTGCCGGCGTTGAGTTCGGCGAGGGCACCGTCTACGCCTTCCGCGACGCCACGAGCGAGCACCGGCTGGAGGCGATCCGCGCCGAGTTCGTGGCCACCGTCTCGCACGAGCTCCGCACTCCCCTCGCGGCGCTCCACGGCGCGGCGCTCACGCTCACGACGCGCGGGCAAGAGTTGCCGGAGGAGACCCGCGGGATGCTGCTCGCCATGATCAGCAACCAGTCGAAGCGGCTCGCGAGCCTCGTCGAGGACATCCTCCTGGCGGGGCAACTCGACGCCGGCTCCCTGCGCGTCGAACGGGAGCCGTTCAACGCCGCAGCCGTCGCGAAGGCTGCGGTCGACGAGGCGCGGCAGCGCGCGGCCACGAAGGCGATGCTCCGCATCTCGGCCGCCGAGGACCTGCCGCGCGTGCTCGGTGACGAGGGCCGCACGCATCAGGTGCTCGCCAACCTCATCGACAACGCGGTCAAGTACTCGCCCGCCGGCAGCCGCGTCGACGTCGACGTCAAGCGCGAACGCAGCCGCGTCCGCTTCTCGGTGCGCGACCGCGGCCCGGGGATCCCACGCGCCGAGCAGGAGCACGTCTTCGAGAAGTTCTACCGCCTCGATCCCAACCACCATTACGGCGTGGGAGGCAGCGGGCTCGGCCTGTACATCTGCCGCCAGCTCGTCGCCTCCATGCACGGACGCATCTGGGTCGAGCCGGCGCCGCACTACGGCAGCATCTTCGCCTTCGAGCTCCCCGTCGCGGACGACCGCGCGCCGGCCGCCGCCTGACCGTCAGGCGGGCTCGCGCACCTCGCGCGCCTCGGCTCGGGCGGCACGGAACGCGGCGAACCGGACCGAGCCGGTCGCGAGCGCGACTCCGACGAGGATGAGAGCGAGCGCCCCGAACGCCGTCGCTCCGAAGCGCTCGTTGAGGAAGATCGCACCGTACGCGAGCGCGATCGGCGGCACGAGGTACGTGACGAGCGTCGCGTAGTTCGCACCGGCCCGCTGGATCAGCTCGAAGAACAGCAGGTACGCAAGCGCGGTGCCGACGAAACCGAGGACGAGGATCGCCATGATCGTCTCGCCGTGCCACATGCCGGCCGGCGCCTGGATGACTCCGACGGGAAGCACCGCGATCGTCGAGACGACGGTGGACGCGAGCGCGACGACGAGCGGCGGCGTCCCCCGGAGGTAGCGGCCCGCGATCAGCGTCCCGATCGCGTAGCAGAGGGCCATCGCGACGACGGCAAGGGCGGCGAGCAGCTTCCCCTGCGGCTGGGCGCTCACGAGCAGCGCGACCCCGACGAAGCCGATGAAGAGGCCGACGAGCCGCAGGCCGACGACCCGCTCCTCCCGGAAGAACGCGAAGGCGAGCAGCGCGTTGAAGATCGGGACGGCGCCCTGGATGATCGAGGCCAGCCCCGAGTCGATCCGCGTCTCGCCCCAGGACAGAAGCCAGAACGGCAGCGCCGTGTTCACGATCCCGATCACGACGAGCCACTGCCACCGGCGGCGAATCTCGGCGAGCGTCGCGCGCGCCCCGAGGCGGACCATCGCGATCACGGCGAGCAGCAGAGCGGCGGTGCCGAGGCGGCCGAGGATCAGGGTGGCCGGAGTGAGCTCCCGGTCGGCGATCTTGATCAGCATGAACGACGCGCCCCAGATCAACGCGAGCACCGTGAGGATGACGATCGGCCGACGCATCTACCTGGTGGAACGCAACGCGGACGGGTCCCGTGAGATTCCGCCGCGACCGTGGTTACACTCAATCACCTGACGGAGGTCGCCGCCCAGCCCCTTCTGCACCGCTCCCTCGGTCTGACCGACTGGGAGGCGGGCCGTATCCGGGAGCTGCTCGGGCGCGACCCGAACCACTTCGAGCTCGCGGTCTTCTCGCTCCTCTGGTCGGAGCACTGCGGCTACAAGCACTCCGCCCCGCTCCTCAGGCGGCTGCCGTCGGCCGGCGAGCGCGTTCTGCAGGGGCCGGGTGAGAACGCCGGCGTGCTCGATCTCGGCGACGGCACGGCGGTCGCGTTCAAGGTCGAGTCGCACAACCATCCGTCCGCCGTCGAGCCGTTCCAGGGCGCGGCGACCGGCATCGGCGGGATCCTGCGCGACGTGATCGCGATGGGAGCGCGGCCGATCGCGCTCCTCGACGGGCTCTGGTTCGGCGAGCCGGACTTCCACTTCCAGCAGGCCGTCGCGGGGATCGGCCACTACGGCAACTGCGTCGGCGTGCCGACGGTCGGCGGCCAGACCGTCTTCGACCCGGCGTACGCCTCGAACTGCCTCGTCAACGCGATGTGCGTGGGGCTGCTCGACAGCGACCGGCTGCGCTCGGCGAAGGCCAGCGGCCCCGGGCGCGTGGTCGTCCTCTACGGCGCGACGACCGGCCGCGACGGCATCGGCGGCGCCTCGGTGCTCGCGAGCGCCGAGCTGAGCGAGGACGACGCCGACAAGCGCCCGTCGGTGCAGGTCGGCGACCCGTTCACCGGCAAAAAGCTGATCGAGGTCTCGCTCGAGCTCGTCGAGTCGGGCCTCGTCGAGTCGCTGCAGGACTGCGGTGCGGCCGGTCTCGCCTCCTCCCTGTCGGAGATGGCCTCCGGCGGCGTGGGGATCGACGTCCATCTCGACCGCGTGCCGCTCCGCGAGGAGGGCATGGAGCCGTGGGAGATCATGATCTCGGAGTCGCAGGAGCGGATGGTCGCGGTTGTCCGGCCGGAGATGCTCGACGCGGTGCGCGGCGTCTGCGCGCGCTGGGAGCTGCCGTGCACGGCGATCGGCGAGGTGACCGACTCGGGCGACCTGCGCGCGTTCCGCGACGGCGACGTCGTGGGCGACATTCCCGCGCACCTGCTGACCGACGAGTGCCCGCGCTACGAGGTCGAGCAGCGGGCGGAGCCGCGGCCGGTGCGACGCGTCGAGCAGCCCGAGTTCGACGTCCGCGAGGTGATCGAGCAGTACGACCACCTCGTCGGCTCGCGCACCGTCCGCCGGCCGGGGCTCGACGCTGCCGTCTTGCGCCTGCGGCCGTCGCCGCGCGGGCTCGCGGTCGCGCTGCAGGGGCCGGCACCCGGCGAGATGGACGGCTTCCGCGCCGGCATCCAAGCGACGCTCGGGGCCGCCCGCAACGTCGCGTGTGCCGGCGGCGAGCCGCTCGGCCTCACCGACTGCCTCAACTTCGGCAACCCCGAGAAGCCGGCGATCGCGCACGAGCTCGCCCAGGCGATCGAGGGGATCGCGCTGGCGGCGGAAGCGCTCCGGATCCCGGTCGTCTCCGGCAACGTCTCGCTCTACAACGACGCGGACGGAACCTCGATCCCGCCGACGCCGGTCGTCGGCTGCGTCGGGCTCGTGCCGGACGTGCGGCGGGTGCCGGGCCGCTGGCGGACCGGCGACTCGGTCCTCCTTGCAACGTCGCCCGACGGGTCGCTCGAAGCGGAGGCGGCGCTGATCCGCTTCCTCTGGAAGGCGGCACCGCACCTGACGCTCTCCCACGACGTCGGCAGCGGCGGCATCGCGGCCGCCCTCGCCGAGGCTGCGGCGTGGAGCGGGCTCGAAGCCGTGGTCGAGCTCCCGGCGGCCTACGACTCGCGGCGCGGCGCCGCGATCCTCGCCTGCCGCCCCGAGCGCCTCGGCCGGCTCGGCTCACGCGGCTTCGTAGAGATCGGGGTGGTCGGCTGATGTGCGGCGTCTTCGGCGTCTACGCACCCGACCGCGACGTCGCGCGGCTCACGTACTTCGGCCTCTTCGCGCTGCAGCACCGCGGGCAGGAGTCGGCAGGCATCGCCGTCTCCGAGCACGGGCGCCTGACCGGGCTGCGCGATCTCGGCCTCGTCGCGCAGGTCTTCGACGAGCAGAAGCTCGGCGGCCTGCGCGGCCAGGTCGCGATCGGCCACAACCGCTACTCGACCACGGGCTCGTTGTCGTGGGCGAACGCGCAGCCGCTCGTCCAGCACGGGCGCGCGCGCACCGTCGCCCTCGGCCACAACGGCAACCTGATCAACGTCGGCCAGTTGCGAGACGACCTGCGCGAGGCAGGCGTCCCGCTCGGAACGACATCCGACAGCGAGCTGATCGCCGCGCTGATCGCGAACGACGAGGCGCCACTCGAGGAGGCCGTGGCGAACGCGATGCGCCGGCTCGAAGGCGCCTACTCGATCGTCGCGCTGTCGGAGGGACGGCTGATCGGCTTCCGCGACCCGCAGGGCTTCCGGCCACTCGTCATCGGCCGTATCCACGATGACTGGGTTTTCGCCTCCGAAACGTGCGCGCTCGACCTCGTCGGCGCCGAGTTCGTCCGCGAGGTCGCGCCGGGCGAGCTCGTGGTCGCCGACGCCGACGGCCTGCACGCGACGCGGGCGCTCGAGCAGCCCCAGGCGGGCGCGCTCTGCATCTGGGAGTTCTTCTACCTCGCCCGCCCGGATAGCCGGCTCGAGGGGATCGAGGTGCACAACGCGCGCGTGCGGATGGGCGAGCGGCTCGCGCAGGAGTCCCCGGTGGACGCCGATCTCGTCCTGCCGATCCCCGACTCGGGCACGCCGGCCGCGATCGGTTTCGCGCGAGCTCTCGGCCTGCCCTTCAGCGAGGGGCTGATCAAGAACCGCTACGTCCAGCGCACCTTCATCCAGCCGGACCAGGAGCTGCGACGACAGGGGATCCGGCTCAAGTACCACCCCGTCGCCGAAGTGGCGGGTAAGCGCGTCGTCGCGGTGGACGACTCGATCGTGCGGGGGAACACGACGCGCGAGATCGTGCGGATGCTCTTCGACGCCGGCGCAGCGGAGGTCCATCTGCGCATCTCATCGCCGCCGGTGATCGGTCAGTGCTTCTACGGCATCGACCTCGCCGACCCCTCGGAGATGATCGCGTCGACCCGCAGCGTCGAGGAGGTGCGCGAGCACGTCGGCGCCACCTCGCTCGCGTATCTCTCCCACGACGGGCTCGTCGAGGCGACGCTGCGGCCGGCGTCGGCTCTCTGCCGCGCGTGCCTCACCGGCGAGTACCCGACCGCGGTTCCGGACGAGGCCGCGAAGCTTAGGTTCGAGCCGGCGCGCGCGTAACGATCACTGACCGGCGACGGGCTGCCAGAGCTCGAAGCGGTTGCCCTCCGGGTCTGTGCCCCAGCCGAAGCGTCCGTTCTCCTGCTCCATCGGCCCCTCGATGCCGACGCCCGCCGCGCGCAGTTGCGCGAGCATCGCGTCGAGGTCGCCGACCCGGTAGTTGACCATCGCCTGTTGGTCGTGGCGCCCGAAGTACTCGGTGTCGGAGGGGAACGCCGCCCAGATCAGCGTCTCGCCGCCCGCCGAGCGGAGCACGGAGCCGTGCCACTCCTCCACGTCGAGACCGAGGTGCTCGGCGTACCACGCCGCGAGTACCGCCGGATCGCGCGAGCGCAGGAAGACACCGCCGATCCCGGTGACGCGTTCCATGTAGGTGCCTTCGTACCATGGCCGACCGGTGCAGCTCTTCCACTACCACCTCGTCACGAGCCGCGTCCGCGAGGTCGAGGCGCGCTACATCGGCAAGCTCGCGTTCGGCCTAGTCGCGCGCCATGGCCGCGTCGGCGAGGAGCGCACGTCCTACGAGCCGGGAGTCGCCTGGAACGAGCTCGACGCGCTGGGCTTCAAGCTGCGGCTGACCGAGCTGGAGAAAGGGGCCGTCAACGTCGTCGTCCAGCCAGGCCAGTGGCCAACCCCACGTGTCGACCACCTCGGGTTCGTGCTCGACGAGGACGAGTTCGAGACGGCCATCGCGCGCGCCGAGCAGAACGGGCTCCGCGTCCAGGAGCACGGCGGGCGACGCACGTTCGTGTCCACCGACGCCGGCTACCGGCTCGAGCTCCACCCACCGCGCGAGTGGATCGACGACCTGCTCGCGCACGGCGACCAGCTGCGCCTCTCGGAGCTCCACCTCAGGGCCGACGACCCGGCGGCCAAGGCGAAGGCTCTCGCGTCGATCCTCGACGCGGAGCGCGACGGAGCCAGCGTGGAGGTCGGCGAGACGGTCGTGCGTTTCGTCGAGGGCGGCCCGCAGGGCCGGCCGGAGCTCTTCGGCGAGCTGTTCGTCTAGAACAGACACGTCCGGTGTCTGACACCGGTCAGGTCCGCCCGGGACGGGGCCTGCCAGCGAGGATCCGCATCGTCCCTGAAGGCTGTCGACACCCGCCGTGTCCAACCGAGACACGTCCGGTGTCTGACACCGGCCAGGTGAGTTTCGGTCGTGTCTGGAAACGACATCGTGCCGTCGCCGTAGACTCGGCTCGTTGAGCGAGGGGGAAGGACGGACCTACGATGCGGCCGGCGTCTCGATCGCGACGGCCGAAGCAGTCGTGGAGCGGCTGCGCGCCGCCGTGGAATCGACCGGAGCCACGGGCTTCGGCAAGTTCGCGGCTCTCCATCCGCTGGGAGACGGCCGCTTCGTCGCAGCCTCGATCGACAGCGTCGGCACGAAGCTGATCCTCGCGCGGCAACGGGGAGCCCTGCGCGCGTGCGGGGCCGACCTCGCCGCGCACTGCATCAATGACGTGATCACGTGCGGCGCCGACCCCCTCATCCTCCTCGACTACGTCGCTGCAGCACGCATCGAGCTGGAGGAGGTGGCCGAGCTCGTCGAAGGCGCCGCCGAGGTCTGCCGCAACGCAGGCGTCGCGCTCGTCGGCGGCGAGACCGCCGAGCTGCCCGGGATCTACCGGGACGGCGAGCTCGATTTCGCCGGCACGTGCGTCGGCATCGTCTCGGAACCGCTCGACGGCTCGGCGATCGAGGCGGGAGACACCGTGCTCGGCTTCCCGTCGACCGGCGTCCACGCCAACGGGTTCACGCTCGTCCGCCGCGTCCTCGAGGAGGAGGACTACGACGGCCCCGACCTGCTCGCGCCGACGAGGCTCTACCTCGACGTCGCCCGCGCCTTGCGCGGCCGGGCGCTCGCGTTCGCGCACGTGACCGGCGGCGGCATCCTCGGCAACCTCGCGCGCGTCCTCCCGCACGGCCGCAGCGCCGAGATCGACTGGGACGCCTGGGAGCGCCCGCCGGTCTTCGCCTGGCTCGCCCGCCACGTCGAGGAGGAGGAGCTGCGGCGCGTCTTCAACCTCGGCATCGGCTGGTGCGCGGTCGTCCGCGAAGCCGAGCCGGAAGACCTCGTGATCGGGCGGATCGTGTGATCGGCGTCCTCGTCAGCGGCCGGGGAACGAACCTCCAGGCGCTGCTCGACGCCGGGTTGCCCGTCGTCGCCGTCGCGAGCAACCGCAGCAGCGCACCCGCCCTCGAGCGAGCGTCCTGCGCGACCGCAGCCTTCGAGCTCGCCGACTTCGCCGACCGCGCAGCGCGCGACGAGGCGATGGCCGACTGGCTCGAGGAGCAAGGCGTCCGCCTCGTCGTCCTCGCCGGCTACATGCACCTGCTCACGCCCGCCTTCCTCGACCGCTTCCCCGGCGCCGTGGTCAACGTCCACCCCTCGCTGCTGCCGGAGTTCCCCGGCGCGCACGCGGTGGAGGAGCAGCTCGCGGCCGGCGTCGCCGAGTCGGGTGCAACCGTGCACCTCGTGGACGAAGGCGTCGACAGCGGGCCGGTGCTCGCACAGGAGCGCGTCCCCGTCCTCGCCGGCGACACGCCCGAGACGCTGCACGAGCGGATCCAGTCGGTCGAGCACCGGCTGCTGCCCGAGGTGGTGAGAGAACTGTGCGCGCGCTGATCTCCACCTGGGACAAGTCCGGCCTCGACAGCTTCGCGCGCGGGCTCGTCGGCCTCGGCTGGCGGCTCGTTGCGAGCGGGAACACGGCCGCCGCGCTCGAGGCGATCGGCCTGCCGGTGGAGCGCGTCGAGGACGTCACGGCCTCGCCGGAGATGCTCGGCGGCCGCGTGAAGACGCTGCATCCGCGCGTCCACGCCGGGATCCTCGCCCGCCGCGACGAGCCGGACGACGTCGCCACGCTCGAGGAGCACGGGATCGAGCCGTTCGACCTCGTCTGCGTCAACCTCTATCCGTTCGAGGAGGTCACGGCGCGCAAGGGCGTGACCGAGGAGGAGGCGGTCGAGACGATCGACGTCGGCGGCCCCTCCATGCTCCGCGGCGCGGCGAAGAACTTCGCCCACTGCGCGCCCGTCTGCCGCCCCGAGCAATACCACCAGGTGCTCGAGGAGCTGCGGACGAGCGGCGAGCTCTCGCTCGACACACGCCGCCGGCTCGCGGCCGAGGCCTTCGCGCACACTGCCGCCTACGAGGCCGCGATCGCGACGTGGTTCAACGCGCGCGAGGAGTTCCCCGACTCGCTCGTCGTGTCGCTCGACAAGGTGCTCGATCTGGCGTACGGCGAGAACCCGCACCAGCGCGCCGCGTACTACGCCGAGCGCGGCGTGCGCCGCCACCTCCTCTCACGCGTCGAGCAGCTGCACGGGAAGGCGCTCTCGTTCAACAACCTCAACGACTTCTCGGCGGCCCGCTCGCTCGCGCGCGAGTTCAAGCTGCCGGCCTGCGTCATCGTCAAGCACGCGAACCCGTGCGGCGTCGCGGTCGGCACGACGGTGGACGAGGCGTACGACAAGGCGCTCGCCTCAGACCCGACCTCGGCCTACGGCGGGGTCGTCGTCCTCAACCGCGAGGTCGAGGAGCCGCTCGGCGAGAAGCTCGCGGAGCAGTTCGTCGAGGTGCTCTTCGCGCCCGGCTACACGGAGGACGCGCTCAACGCCCTGCGCCGCAAGCAGAACACCCGCATCCTGCTCGACGGGGAGCGCCGCGCGGGCGAGCCCGGCGAGCGGAGCTACAAGCGCGTGCTCGGCGGCATGCTCGTGCAGGACTCCGACGCCGAGATCGAGGAGCGCGACAACTGGGAGCTCGTGACCGGCGAGCTCGACGAGCCCCAATGGGGCGACCTCGTCTTCGCGTGGCGCGTGTGCAAGCACGTCGCCTCGAACGCGATCGTGCTCGTCAAGGACCTGCAGACGATCGGGATCGGCGCCGGCCAGATGAGCCGCGTCGACGCGGTGCGGATCGCGGTCGAGAAGGCCGCCGAGTTCGGCCACGACGCGAGCGGCGCCGCGCTCGCCTCCGACGCGTTCTTCCCCTTCTCCGACGGCCCGCAGATCGCGCTCGACGCGGGTACGACGTCGATCGTCCAGCCCGGCGGCTCACGCCGCGACGAGGACGTGATCGCCGCGGTCGCGCAGGCAGGGGTCGCCATGGCCTTCACCGGCCGCCGCCACTTCCGGCACTAGGCCGGCGAGCCCGGTCAGTGCGGCGTGTGGAGACGCGAGATCTCGCGCTCGACGTCCGCGTTGGTGATCGGTCGCCGGAGGTAGACGTCCCAACCGTTGAGGACGAGCCCGATCCCCCAGAGCCCGGTCAGCCAGGCAGGCCACGGGTATCCCGCGCCGGTGGTCGCCCAGATGACCCAGACGGCCGCGTTGATGACGATGTAGGCGACGAGGTGGTTCTGGAACTCCCGCCGCCTCTTCAAGCGGGCGAGAGCCTCCTGCCGCGCGTCGCCGGTCGGATTCTTCTGCTCGCTCATGGGCCGAGCGTGCGGTGCGAAGCGGCCGAGCGCATCGGTTCCGACCCGGAGCCGTGGCGGCGCTTTCTACGGAGACGCATGTCGATCCAGGGTCGGCCCACTCGTCGTCTCTAGGATCACGCCCAGCCACAGGGGAGGAGAAGAAATGACCGCCGCAACCGTGACCGCTGGACCCGATCCGAGACGCTGGCAGGCGCTCGCGCTCGTCTGCGTCGCGTTCTTCATGACGATCCTCGACGTCTCGATCGTCAACGTCGCCCTGCCCTCGATCAAGGAGTCCCTCGATGTCTCGGACACGAGCCTCCAGTGGGTGCTGATCGCGTACGCGATCACGTTCGGCGGCTTCCTGCTGCTCGGCGGTCGCCTCGCGGACCTGCTCGGCCGCCGCCGGATCTTCATGATCGGCGTCGCCGTCTTCGCGGGCGCGTCGCTCGTCTGCGGGCTCGCGGGCTCGATCGACGTGCTCATCGCCGCTCGCGCCGTGCAGGGGCTCGGCGCGGCCCTCGTCTCACCGGCGACCCTCTCGATCATCACCACCACGTTCGAGGAAGGGGCGGAGCGGAACAAGGCGCTCGGGATCTGGGGCGCGATGGGCGGCAGCGGCGCGGCGGCCGGCGTCCTCGCGGGCGGGATCCTGACCCAGTACCTCGGCTGGGAGTGGATCTTCTTCGTCAACGTCCCCGTCGGGGTCGCTGTGCTGGCGCTCACGCGATCGGTCGTCCGCGAGAGCCGGATCGAGGGGCTGAGCGGCTTCGACGCAGGCGGCGCGGTCACGGTCACCGGCAGCCTCGCGCTCCTGACCTACGCGGTCTCGAAAGCGCCCGACGTCGGCTGGGCCACCGGCCGCACGATCGGGCTGCTGGTGGCGTCGGGAGTGCTGCTGCTCGCCTTCATCGCGATCGAGCGCCGCGCCGAGTCACCCCTCGTCCCGTTCGGCATCTTCCGGGTCAGGACGGTCACCGGCGCCAACGTGTCGGGTGTGCTGCTCGGCGCGGTCGTGTACGCGAACTTCTTCCTGCTGACCCTGTACGTCCAGCAAGTGCTCGGTTATTCGGCGGTGAAGACGGGGCTGACCTTCCTCTTCACGGCCGGCACGGTGGTGATCGTCGCCGGGTTGTCGCAGGCATTGACGACGCGGATCGGCCCGCGGCCGGTGCTGGTGATCGGGATGATCCTGATCACCGCCGGGATGCTGTGGTACACGCAGATCCCGGTGAGCGGCTCCTTCGCGGCCAACCTGCTGGGCGGCTACCTGCTGGTCGGATTCGGCATGGCCTTCGCCTTCATCCCGATGTCGATCGCGGCCCTCGCGGGCGTCCAGGAGCACGAAGCCGGCCTCGCGTCGGGGCTGATCAACACGTCGCAGCAGGTCGGCGGCGCACTCGGGGTCGCGATCGTCTCGACCGTGGCCTTCACGCATGCGACCACCCTGCTCAAGACGGGCGCCTCCCAGGCGAGCGCCTATACGAGCGGGTTCTCGCTTGCCTTCTGGGTGCTCGTCGCGCTCGGAGCGGTCGGCGCAGTCCTCGCCGCCGTCCTCGTCCGGCCGGTCGATTCGCCGGCCGAGGTAGAGGAGGTCTACGCGGGCTAGAGGCTCTAGGCTTCGCGCGATGCCGCGGGAGTATCCGACCCTCCTCGACCTCGTCGGGGACTCACCGATCGTGCGGCTCGAGCGGCTCTCGCCGACGGGCCACGCGCGAATCCTCGCCAAGCTCGAGTACCTGAACCCGGGCGGCTCGGTGAAGGACCGGATCGGCCTCGCGATGATCGAGCAGGCCGAGCGCGAGGGGAAGCTCAAGCCGGGCGGGACGATCGTCGAGCCGACCTCGGGGAACACCGGCGTCGGTCTCGCCATCGCGGCGGCCGGCAAGGGCTACCGCTGCGTCTTCGTCATGCCCGACAAGATGAGCCAGGAGAAGATCTCGATGCTCCGCGCGTACGGCGCCGAGGTCGTGATCACGCCGACCGCGGTCGACCACGACTCGCCGGAGTCGTACTACTCCGTCTCGTCGCGGCTGGCCGAGGAGATCCCGGGCGGCTTCAAGCCGGACCAGTACTCGAACATGGCGAACCCGCAGGCGCACTACGACGTCACCGCGCCCGAGATCTGGGAGCAGACCGGCGGCGAGCTCGACGCGATCGTCATCTCCGTCGGCACCGGCGGGACGATCTCGGGCGTCGGCCGCTGGTTTCACGAGCAGAAGCCCGAGGTCAAGATCGTCGGCGTCGATCCCGAGGGCTCGATCTACACCGCCGAGGACGACTCCCAGCTACACCCGTATCTCGTCGAAGGGATCGGGAAGGACACGTGGCCCGACACGATCGACCTCAAGGTCGTCGACGAGTGGATCCGGGTCTCCGACCGCGAGTCGTTCCTGATGGCGCGGCGGCTCGCGCGCGAGGAGGGCATCCTCGCCGGCGGGTCGGCGGGCTCGACGCTCGTGGGAGCGGTCCACGTCGCCGAGCGGCTCCCGTCCGGCGCGAGTGTGCTCGCGATCATCCCCGACTCGGGCCGCTCGTACATGTCGAAGTTCTACGACGACAACTGGATGCTCGAGCACGGCTTCGTCGAACGGCAGACGACGCTGCCGACGGTGGACGAGCTGCTGGTCGCGAAGCACGGCGGCGAGGTACCGGAGCTCGTGACGATCACCGCCCACGCGAAGGTCGGCGAGGGCATCGACACGATGCGGCGCTACGGCATCTCCCAACTTCCGGTCGTGCGCGACGGCCAGTGCGAGTCGCTCGCGGACGTGATCGGCTCGCTGCAGGACCGCGCGCTGCTCGAGCGGGTCTTCGGCAACCCCGACTCGGTGCACGAGGACGTCGCGGCCGCGATGCAGCCGCCGCTCGCCGCGGTCGAGGCCTCGGCGACGCTCGACGAGGTGTTCGCGACGCTGACCGGCGGCATGAACGCGGTCGTCGTCGCCCGGGAGGGGAAACCGGTCGGCGTGCTGACGCGCAGCGACCTTCTCGATTTCCTGGCCCACCGGAGCTAGCTACGCTCCGGGCATGCCCGTCGACCGCCTCGAGTCGCTACTCCAGGACGCGTTTCCCGACGCGGCCGAGCTGCGCGTCGAGGATCGCACCGGCGGCGGCGACCACTTCCAGGTGACCGTCGAGAGCCCGCGCTTCGACGGCTTGCCGCTGCTCGAGCAGCACCGGCTCGTCAACGACGCGCTGGCTGAGCCGCTGCGCGACGGCACCATCCATGAGCTCCGAATCAAGACGAGGGGGACCACGTGATCTCGAAAGACCTTTCCCAGCGGATCCAGGACGTGATCGAGAACGAGCAGGTGGTGCTCTTCATGAAGGGCACGCCGCAGTTCGTGATGTGCGGCAACTCCGGCCGGGCGCTCGAGGCGCTGCGGGCGGCGGGCGCGCCGGTCACGACGGTCGACATCCTCCCGGATCCGTCGATCCGGCAGGAGCTGTCGGAGGTGTCGGGCTGGCCGACGATCCCGCAGGTGTTCGTCAAGGGCGACCTCGTCGGCGGTGCCGACATCGTCCAGGAGCTCGGGGAGACGGGCGAGCTGCGGACGATCCTCGAGGCGAAGCTCGGCCCGGGCTACAGCGACGGCGCCGAGGAGCGCGTCGTCGACGTGCTCAGCGGCACCCGCGTGTAGGCCGCCTCGTCAGTCGCGGTTGAACCGCTCCCGGTACCGCTCGCGCACCCAGTTCACGACGAGCGGCGCGAACGCGAGGGCGATGCCGAAGCTCAGGTACGGGTCTCCGGTGCCGTGTCCGGTCGTCCACAGGATGACACCGGTGACGATCAGCGCGCCCACGGCGATGAAGTAGATCCAGGCGAGCTGCCTGCGACTCAGTCTCACGGCGCTCGGACGGTACCGAGGCGACGTGACGTTCGAGTCAGATCTGCGGCCCGTAGCTCCCGGCCGGCTGCGTCCGAGCCTGGCCGGAGCCCGCGAGGATCCCGCCGGCGACGATCGCCACCGCGCTCAGGAGCGCGAGCCAGATGCCCCAGCTCAGCGACAGCGAGACGAGATCCGCCTGGCCGGCCGGGGGCGAGACCATCCGGTAGAGCACGAACAGCATCGCCAGGCCTCCCGCGAGCGCGACCTGGCCGCCGCCGGCGTCGAGCAGCCCGGTGAGCCCCGCGAGACGCAGCAACGATGCGAGCAGCGCCGCGCCCGCGAGCAGGAGCAGGATCACGCTGATGTCCTTGAGCGCGTCGTGCCCGCTCACGGTGGCGAGCTGATGCCCGGCGAACGAGCTGAACACCGACCCGAGCTGGCTCGCTCCGGCCTGGAGGCTGGCGTTCCCGTACTGCTGGGCCACGCCGGCCAGCTGCTGCTGAGCCGCGGCCGCGCCGGACGCGGTGATGCTGACCCCGTACCAGGGCAGGAACACCGAGACGGCGAGCACGGCCGCGCCGAGCGCCGAGATCAGGAAGCCGACTTGCGGACGGTCGTCGCTCATTGCACTGCGTGTAATCGGCGGGCGGAGCGCCGTGCTTGAGCCTCGGCGGGCGCCAGCCACTGCCATCCTCCCATCGTGCGCCGTAACTACCCTGTTCGGGTGAACAGCGCCTGCCGCCCGGTTCCGATGCTCGGGTAGAACCATGAAGCGCACGCTCTTCCTGGCCGTGGCCGTCGTTGCGGCCGCCCTCCCGATCTCGCCGGCTGCGGCGATGGTCGTGGTGGGCAAGCCGACCGTGAAGCAGCCGACCCGTCGCGCGCCGCATTCCGCGGCGAAGGCCCGGAAGGTGCTCGTGGCCGACGTGAAGAAGCTCGGCCGCGCCTTCGCGCACGAGCAGTACCGCTCCGTCTGCGCTGACCTCACGACCAGGGAGTGGCGGACGCTCGGCGGCCAGAAGCCCTGCCTGCGCAGGGTGCAGCTGCTGAACTCGCTCACCCCGGTCAAGCGATTCACGGTCGTCAAGACCTCCCTCAACCGCAGGCGGACTCGGGCGGCCGTCTCGGTCCGCATCGGCGGCAGCAAGCAACGCGTCCTCAAGGGCGTCTTCAAGTGGGAAGGCGGGAAGTACCGCCTCGACCACCAGACCGGCGCCTAGGCCCGACCGCTCCCTGCTACAACGGGGCGGGTGAAGGCGTCGCTCGCACTGGCATTGCTCGCCGTCGTCGGCTTCGCCGTCGCGGCCTGCGGATCGAGCGCGAGAGCCCTGTCCGGCGCCCTCACGGTCACGGGGACGACGACGATCATGGCCGTCAAGGTCGGAACCCGGATCCGCTGCCGGGGCGGCCCCGCGGCCCGGGTTCCGCACTGGTTCGGCGGCTCGGTCCTGAAGCTCCCCGGCGTTCCGGGTCAGATCGGTCTCGTCCACAGGCACAACGGATCGGTCACGGTCTCCTGCAAGGCCTGATCGCAGTTGCCCGGGCGAGTAGGGTCGGCCTCGATGCTGCTGCACGTATCCGAATGGGGTGATCCGCAGGGCAAGCCGCTCGTCTGCCTGCACGGCGTGACGGGATACGCCGGCGTCTACCAGCGGCTCGCCGAGGAGCGGTGGAACGAGCGTCGTGTCCTGGCGGTCGACCTTCGCGGCCACGGCCGCTCCGACTGGGAGCCGCCCTGGACCTTCGCGACTCATGTCTCGGATCTCGCCGAGACGGCGGCGGCGCTCGGACTGTCGACCGCGGACT
Organism: uncultured Actinomycetes bacterium; assembly: GCA_963796555.1. Classification (GTDB taxonomy): domain Bacteria; phylum Actinomycetota; class Thermoleophilia; order Gaiellales; family Gaiellaceae; genus Palsa-739. The sequence goes on from CAWCLZ010000010.1 coordinate 370,478, forward strand.
GGGTTGGTCACTCGTTCGGCGGTCGTCTCGTCCTCGAGCTCGCCTCCGCTCACCCGCAACTGGTGCAACGAGCGGCCCTGCTGGATCCGGCGATCCAGCTCCTCCCGCAGGTCGCGTTCGCGGTGGCAGATCTCGAGCGCCGAGACCCGGTCTACGGGAGCGTGGAGGAGTACGTCCAAGAGCGGCTGCTCGCGTACCCCGACTCTCCCCGCGCCGCGATCGAGCACGAGGCCGCGCAACACCTCGAGCAGCAGCGGGACGGATCGCTCCGCCGCCGCACGTGCCAGGCCGCTGCCGTTTCGATCTACGGCGAGCTCGCGAGCGCTCCGCCGGACCCCTCGACACTGGCGAGCGCAACGCTGTTGCTCCACGCGCCCGCCTATGGGCTCGTGCGTCCCGAGCAGATCGAGATGTACCGCGTCGCGTTGGGCGACCGGCTTCGGATCGTCGAGGTGCCCGGCCTGCACATGGTGCAGTGGGACGCATTCGAAGAGGTGGCCGCGGCGGTCGAGCACCTCCTGCGCGGCGCGACCGAGTAGAGAGAGCACGGGCGCCCCGGCGTTGGTGTCGGGTCAGGCGAGCGCGCGTTCGAGAGCCGCCCGGTCAGTGGGCTCGCCGTGCGTGGGCAGGACGAACTCCACAGGCTTGTCGAGCAGCGGCCTCAACAGGGTCGCGACCTGCTCCACCGTGACGCCTTCCGGCAGCCAGCTCGCAGGAATCTCGAGCCCGTTGCCCAGATCGATCAGCGTATCGCCGGCGATCACGGCACGAATCCGCTCGCTCCAAAGCACCAGGTCGAGCTGGCCTTCACGGCCGGGATACGCCTCCAGCCCGAACAGCGAGTCGCCGATCGCGTAGCGGGTCGCCGGGACAAGCTGCTCCTCAGGGCGATCCGGAGCGGGTGCCCACACGGGAAAACCAAGCGATGCGGCGTCGCGCTCGTGCCACGCCGAGGTGAGCACCGTGACCGCCTCGCGCGATCCGAACAGCACACGAACGTCGTCCGGAACGGCGATCGGGTCGATCAGGATCAGCCGGTCGCCTTCGTCGATCGCGTATGCCGACACCGGCCCTTCCCACTCGGGATGCGTCGCAGTCCAGTGGTACACGCCGTCGGGAAGCATTCTCGGGATGCTACGCACGACCGACCTCTTGGGCCGATTTCCACTCCTTAGGGACCGACGGTCGACGAACGAGGGAGAGCCCCGGGCCAGGCTCAGGGACACTTGCCTTGGCCAGTGTTCGGAGTGATGCCTGAGCCGTATCCGCATTCAGTCCTCGCATTGCTGTGCAGCTTCGCTCGCCGCCTGTCACGATGACTGCATGCGCCTAGATGAGGAAAAGCTCGAGGCGCTTCGGAGTTGGGGGGAGCGGCTTCGGGAGTCAGGTGGCGAGGAGTCCACCGCCGTGGGGCGCGCGATTCTGATGCTGGTCGAAGAAGTCGATCGGTTAAACATCGATCTCTGGCACGCACGCATGGCGCAGGGAGGGGACGGCGTTGTCTCGCCAGATGAGAAGACCGAGGACGAGAAGCAGTCGGTGACGTCGAGTCTTCACGGCCGGCTGAATCGGGTGCTTCGGCGCGAGGCACGATCGGCAGCTGAGCCTGTGGAACAGCCGGGACCGGACGCGGAAACAGGCACGTCGGGCTCGCCACAGGCTTGGATCGCCGAGCTGCGGCGCCAGAAGTAGGTCGAACAGCCCGACCCACGGGCCTCGCACAGAGGCGGGCGTGCCGTGGAGCCCACCGTTGAAAAGTGGAATACCTCGGGGCGCCGAAGCCTCCACTCCGACTACGAGACCCTCGCCTGGGCCAGTGTTCCGGAATGACCCCTGAAGGCCCTGTGACGAATACGCCGTCGGCGTCGTACTAGAAGATGCGATGGCGAGGCAGCGTCGGATCATTGTTCTAGTTGGTCTAGCGGCGGTCGCGGGTGCTGCCGTGCTCACAGTCGAGCTGCGAGGTCTGGGGTCGGTGACCCCGGTGCCCGCGAAGCTAACTGTGCTCGCTGTGCGCGAAGGCGGCGGGCGTGCGCTCTTCCACCTCAGATGCGATCCCGCCGCTGGCAATGTGGCACAGCCCGCGAGAGCCTGTGCGGCAATCGCTGCACAGCCCAGCCTCGTGACGAATCCCAAGCCCTTCTACGACGGGGGCAACAACGCCGCGTACTTCACGATCACCGGCAGCCTGAACGGGAAGCCCGTCCACTTCAGCGGCGAAAGCGACTGGACGCCACAGATGGCGCTGATCGACAAGCTCGGCCTCGCCGCACCGAACGGGCAGCCCCTACGCCTCGAACCGAGCCGACACGGCACGGTCGGTGTGAACAAGACGCAGACGTTCGCTCCCGGCGTGCTACGGCCGGGCGACCTCGTGACCTGCCGCGTCCACCACAGCTACCAGGGACCTCCGCTCGCGATGAGCGTCCCGATACACCGCGGCTTCGGGAGCATGTTCGGAGCGGGGCCGGGCGTGATGGCGGTCCGAGTACGAGCCAACGGAGCGGTCATCGCCTCCTGCATCGCCCGCAACCGCCTACCTCTCGACAAACGAGGCCGGACAAGTCTGCCGCATGGTTGGCCGCAGAGCTAGAGGACTCTCGACTGGGCCAGTGTTCCGCAATGACCCCTGAGGGTTGGCTACTCCGAAGGCGTGCGGCGGGCGCTTAGCAGGACGCCTGCCGCCAGTACTACTCCGAGCAAGGAAATAGTGAGCGCTGTAGGGCCGACCCAACCGGCCCTGCCCCCATACCGAGCGCCGCAAAAGACCGCGACGTACGGATGGCACCTCTGGCTGAAGAGCTGGGCGCCAGGATCGGCGTAATAGACGACCGCCGCGACAGCGAGGGCCGCGCCGAGAACGACCATGGCGATCGCAAGCCTCAACCTCGCCCACAAGACGCCCACCGCTGCTGCAACACCGAACAAGCAGAGCGCGAGCGAGGTCGGGCCAACCCAACCAGGCTTCACAACAACGCTGTCCGGACGGCTGCAAAAGCCGCGAGGCCCGCAGTCAAATGCTACGAACTTGTGGGAGTAAAGACTCGCCGCACCCGCGACCGCCGCGCCGAGCACTAGGACCGCTGCTGCAAGCCGAGAACGGCTGCTCGGTAGCTCGAAGAGACGCGCGTGATGAAGCGCTAACGCCTTCATGCCATCGAGTTATATGGCATCGCATGGCGATCCGCCGGGATCGACGGAGAGGACGCTTGACTGGGCCAGCGTCCTCTCGCCTGAGGCGTTAGGACTTCGAGCCGGAGGCGATGAACGCGACCAGGTCGTTCAGCTCCGTGGGCGACAGGGAGGTGCCGAAGGTCGTCGGCATGATCCCCTTGCTGAAGCCCTTCGCGATGTAGGCGTCCGGATCCTGGATCGACTGCTTGATGAAGGGCGCCAGATCCATGTTGTTGTCCGCCTTCGCGTCCTGGGCGGGCGCCGTGTCGAGGTTCGGGCCGATGGTGCCGGTCGCGTTCGCCGGTGCGAACGTGTGACACGACGCGCAGCCGTTCGCGGTGAAGACGGCCTTGCCGGCGGCCGCGTTTCCGCCGCCCGACGCGGTCGTCGTCACGGCGGAAGTCGTCGTGATCGCGGAGGTCGTCGTCACCGCCGAGGTCGACCCGATCGTGATCGTGTGCACGACCGTCGACGACGGCTTCCCGCCGAGCGACGTGTAGTGCCCAACCGCCCAGCCGGCGAACCCTGCCGGGAGGAGCAGGAGCGTGAACAGCACCCAGATGAACACCTCGCCCGTCGAGGTCCACGGATTCCGGCGTTTCGGGCGGGGCACGGGCGGGAGGCTATCGACTCGGGCGGCGGAGCGCGGCGGCTACCTGCTAGGTAAGGGCCGATGGCCACCACGACCGTCAGCCTCGCCTCGATCCGGCGGCTCGCCGTGTCGACCCAGGGGTACGCGCCCCGCTTCCGCCGCGCGCCAGCGAACGAGGTCGAAGGAGCCATTTGCCGGCTCGGCGCGGTGCAGCTCGACTCGATCACGGCGGTCGACCGGGCGCATCGGCTCACGCTGTCGAGCCGCATCGGCGCGTACTCCGAGACGAAGCTGCAGGAGCTGCTCGTCGGCGGCCGCGTCTTCGAGTACTGGGCGCACGAGGCGTGCCTCCTCCCCATCGAGCTCTGGCCACACTGCCGCCGCAACATGGAGGGCAAGGGACACTGGCGCTTCCACGAAACCGCGCTGGACCGGCACGCCGACCTCGTCGAGCCGGTGCTGGAGCGGATCCGCGCGGAAGGCCCGCTGGGCTCGCGCGACTTCGAGGGCGCCGGCGACGGCACCGAGATGTGGAACTGGAAGCCGGCGAAGATGGTGCTCGAGGCGTTGTGGGATCGCGGCGTGCTCGTGGTCGCCGGCCGGCAGTCGTTCCAGCGCCGCTACGACCTCGCCGAGCGCGTGATCCCGCGCGAGATCCTGGATGCGCCCACCCCGGACGAGGACGAGACGCTGCGCACCTTCGCGCTCCTCGCCGTCCGCGCCCGCGGCGCGCTCACCGAGCCCGCGATCCGCGAGCACTGGCGGCTGAAGGGCGGTCGCGCCCGCCTCCACCACCACGTCCTCGCGCTCGTCGGCGAGGGGCTCCTGCGCGAGGTGCATGCGGACGACGGAGGCGCGCCGTTCTACGTCGACGCCGGGGCGGAGTTCGACGGGGACCCCGCGCCGCCCGTCCTGCTCTGCCCCTTCGACAACCTCGTCTGGGACCGGCCGCTGCTCGAGCGGCTGTTCGGCTTCCGTCACGTGATCGAGGTCTACAAGCGCGAGCACGAGCGCGCGTACGGCTACTACGTGCTGCCGCTGCTCGCCGGTGACCGGATCGTCGGGCGCGCCGACCTCAAGGCCGACCGGGCGGAAGGCGTGCTGCGCGTGCGGCGCTTCCACCCCGAGCCCAAGGTGCGCGGGAACGTCGGCGCCAAGCTCGAGCGTGCGGCCGCGCGGCTCGCGCGCGTGCTCGGGCTCGAGGAGGTGCGGCATGCGTGAGGTTCCGGTCGAGGAGGCGCGCCGCATCGCGGTTCGCGCGCAAGGTCTCGACGGCACCGCGCGCGGAGTGCTCGAGACCGTGCACCGGCTCGGCTTCCTCCAGCTCGACCCGATCTCGGCCGTGGCGCCGCCGCAGCAGCTCGTCCTCTGGAGCCGGCTCGGCGCGTTCGATACCGCCGAGCTCGATCGCTTGCTCTGGCAGGAGCGGAAGCTCGTCGAGTGGCGCGCGTTCGTCTATCCCGTCGAGGACCTGCCGCTGCTGCGGGCGCGAATGCGGCGCTCGCTGAACCGCAACGCGAGCGAGTGGCTGAAGGAGAACCGCTCGTTCCGCCGCTACGTGCTGCGCGAGCTCGAGCGGCGCGGGCCGCTCCTCTCGCGCGAGATCGAGGATCACTCGGGCTTCGAGCGCGAGCAGCACGACTGGTGGGGCGCGCGCAAGATGGGGCTGATGCTCGAGATCCTCGCGGCGCGCGGCGAAGTCGCCGTCGTCGGTCGCCGCGGCAAGCAGCGCGTCTGGGATCTCGCGGCCCGCTGGTATCCCGAGACCGAGACGATCCGCTGGCCCACCGCCGAGAAGCTGCTCGCGGAGCAGCGCTTCCGCGCGCTCGGCGTGCGGCTCCAGCGCGGCCGGCTGGTCGCGCACCCGAAGGCCGAGGACGGGCCGATCCGGACGCGCACGACGTTCCTCTCCCCGTTCGACCGGCTCATCCACGACCGCGCCCGCACCGAGGCGCTCTGGGACTTCCGCTACCGGCTGGAGATGTACGTCCCGGCGGCGAAGCGGGAGTACGGCTACTACGTGCTGCCCATCCTCCACGGCGACCGGCTCGTCGGCCGCATCGAGCCGGTCTTCGACCGGAAGGAGCGCACGCTCGAGGTCAAGGGCGTCTGGTGGGAGCCCGGCGAAGAGCCGCTCGACCTCGCGGAGCCGCTGAGCAAGCTCGAGCGCTGGTTAGCATCGGGCTGATGGACTTCGAGACCCGCGCCATCCACGTCGGCCAGGAGCCGGATCCCGCGACCGGCGCGATCATCACGCCGATCTACCAGACGGCGACCTACGTCCAGGACGCGGTCGGCGAGCACAAGGGCTACGACTACTCACGCGTCGCCAACCCGACGCGGCACGCGCTCGAGACCGCGCTCGCCTCGCTCGAGTCGGCCGAGTACGGCATCGCCTACTCCTCCGGGCTCGGCGCGACGACCACCCTGATGCACCTCCTCAACCCCGGCGACCGCGTCGTCCTCATCGCCGACGTCTACGGCGGCGTCTACCGGATGACCTCCCAGGTCTACGAGCCGAAGGGCTACCGGTTCCACTATCTGCCGGCCGGAGAGTTCCCCAACCTGGCCGAGCACCTCGACGACTCGACGCGGATGGTCTGGATCGAGACGCCGTCGAACCCGATGCTCAACGTCGTCGATATCGCCGCCGCGGCCGAGGCCGTACATGCAGCCGGGGCGCTCCTCGTCGTCGACAACACGTTTGCGACGCCGTACCTGCAGCGGCCGCTCGAGCTCGGCGCCGACGTCGTCGTCCACTCCACGACCAAGTACCTCGGCGGCCACTCCGACGTCGTCGGCGGCTTCGCCGCGACGAACGATCCGACCGTGGCCGAGCGCCTGCGCTTCCTGCAGAAGTCGCTCGGCGCCGTCCCCGGGCCGTTCGACTCGTGGCTCGTGCTGCGCGGGATCAAGACGCTCGCGCTGCGGATGCGGCAGCACTGCCTCAACGCGACCGAGATCGCCGCGGTACTCGAGCGGCACTCGCGCGTGCAACAGGTGTTCTACCCGGGGCTGCCGTCGCATCCCGGCCACAAGATCGCCGCGCGCCAGATGCGCGACTTCGGCGGCATGGTCTCGTTCCTTGCCGAGTCCCCGGAGGAGGCCGAGGCGATCGCGTCGCGCACGCAGCTCTTCCAGCTCGCGGAGTCGCTCGGCGGCGTCGAGAGCCTGATCGAGGTGCCGGCCCGCATGACGCACGCGGCGACGGCAGACGCGCCGTTCGCGGCGCCGCCGAACCTGATCCGCCTCTCGGTCGGGATCGAGGCGGCCGAGGATCTCGTGGAAGACCTCGAGAACGCGCTCGTCCCGGCCGCCGCGCGGGCATGAGCGCCGGGGGCGAGGCGGTCGTCTTCGTCGAGATCCCGGCGGGGTCGCGCAACAAGTACGAGTGGGACCAGGAGCTGGGCGGGATCGTGCTCGACCGGCGGCTCTTCACCGCCATGACCTATCCGGCCGACTACGGCTACGTCGAGGGGACGCTCGCCGAGGACGGCGACCCGCTCGACGCACTCGTCCTCGTCTCCGATCCCACCTTTCCGGGCTGCCGGATCCGCGTGCGCACGATCGGCGTCTTCCACATGGCCGACGAGAAGGGGCCCGACGAGAAGCTTCTCTGCGAGCCGCTCGGCGACCCGGCCTTCGACCGGATCCGCGACATCCACGACGTCGCGGCCGAGCTGCGCGACGAGATCGAGCACTTCTTCCAGCGCTACAAGGATCTCGAGCCGTCGAAGCAGACCGAGACACGCGGCTGGGGCAACCGCGCCGAGGCGGAGCAGATCCTCGCGGCCGCGCGCAAGCGCGCCTAGGCGTGCCTCAGTAGGCCTTGCGTACCGGCGGCATGATCGCGCCGATGATCCAGAACAGCGGGAAGAAGATCCCGACGATGAACATGACCCAGTGCCCCTTCCGCAGGCAACTGAGGCCGAGGACGATCAGGAGCACGAGCCACAGGATCGCCAAGCCGCCACCGATTCCCCACCACATGTCGGCAATCATGCGGCGGCGCGGTCAGCGGAACATCATCCCCTGGGGATGATTGGCGCCGCTTAGGATCCCGGCGGATGCCTCCGGAGCCGATCGACCTCCACCACCTCGGCCGCGAGCGGATCATCGCGAGCTACCTGCTCGACACCGACGACGGGCCGGCGATCTTCGACTGCGGCCCCTCGACCACCATCGACGCGCTCAAGGCGGGCCTTGCGGACCGCGGCCTCGCGTTGACCGATGTCCGGCACCTGCTCCTCAGCCACATCCACCTCGACCACGCCGGCGCCGCAGGTGTCCTGGTGCGCGAGCACCCCGCGCTGCAGGTGCACGTCTCGGCGATCGGAGCGCCGCACCTCGTCGACCCGGCCCGGCTCGAGCAGAGCGCGCGCCGGCTCTACGGCGACACGTTCGACTCGCTCTGGGGTGAGCTGGCGCCGGTTCCGCAGGATAACGTCCACCTGGCCGGCGACCGCGTGCTCGGGCTCGACTGCTTCCCGGCCCCGGGTCACGCGTCGCACCACGTCTGCTTCCTCGATCCCGACGGGACGCTCTACGCCGGCGACGCGTGCGGCGTGCGCGTCCTGCCCGGCCGCTTCGTCATGCCGCCGACGCCGCCGCCCGACGTCGACGTCGAGGCGTGGGAGGAGACGCTCGACGAGATCGAGCGCCGCGCTCCCGAGCGGCTCGCCCTCGTCCACTTCGGCGTGGCCGACGACGTCGGGCGCCACCTCACCGAGTTGCGGCTCAACCTGCTCGACTGGGCCGAGTCGGTCGAGGGCGGTGCGACCGAGGAGGAGTTCGTCGAGTACGCCCACGCCCAGCTGGCCGACTCGCGCGAGGACGGCGTCACGTACGACTTCGCGATGCCGCTCTGGCAGTCGTACCGCGGGCTCAAGCGCTGGGCCGAGAAGCACGCCACGGGCTTGTCAGCGGACCGCTAGCACGTCACGATCCCGGGTCATGACCGGCCCGCTGCGGCTGCCCGACTTCCGCTACCTCTTCGCGGCGCGCGCGATCTCGTATGTCGGGACGTACCTCGCGCCGATCGCGGTCGCCTTCGCGATCCTCGACAACGGCGGAGGCGCGACGGCGGTCGGCCTCGGCTTCGCCGCCTGGACGCTGGCGCAGGTCGCGATGCTCGTGATCGGCGGCGTCGTCGGCGACCGGATCCCGCGCCGGCTCGTGATGATCGGCTCCGACGTCGCGAGCACCGCCGTACGCACGACGATGGGCGTGCTGCTGCTCTCGGGTCACGCCGAGATCTGGCAGCTGATCGCGCTCCAGGCCTGCGGCGGCGCGGCGGTCGCCTTCTACTCGCCCGCGTCCTACGGCCTCGTGCGGGAGGTCGTGCCGGAGGAGCAACTGCAGCAGGCCAACGGGCTCCTCGCCATCGCCCGCTACGCCGCCTTCCCGCTCGGCGCCGCGGTCGGCGGCTCGATCGTCGCCTTCATCGGCTCCGGCACGGCCCTGCTCGTCGACGCAGCGACGTACGCCACGAGCGCGCTTCTTCTCTCGCGGATCCACGTGCAGTCGATCGCCCGCGCCGGTGCCGGATTCCTGCAGGAGCTCCGGGAGGGCTGGAGCGCCTTCGTCGAGCAGACGTGGGTCTGGGTGCTCGTCGTCTACGTCTCGCTCTACTTCCTGCTCACGTACGCGCCCTTCTTCGTGCTCGGGCCGTACATCGCGAAGCACTCGATGGACGGGGCGCGCTCGTGGTGGCCCGTCTTCGCGGGAGAAGGTGTCGGAGCGCTGCTCGGCGGATTCACGGGTCTCCGTTGGCGGCCCGGGCGGCAGCCGATGGTGACCACCGGGCTGCTCCTGATGGTCACGGCGGCGCAGAACCTCATCCTGGCGTTCCATCCCACGACGCTCCTGCTCACGCTCGCCGCCGTCGGGGCCGGGTTCGCCTTCGCGCTCGGCTCGGTCATCTGGGACACGACGCTGCAACGGAAGGTCCCGCCGGAGAAGCTCGCACGCGTCTCGTCGTACGCCTGGATGGGCGCGATGGTCTTCCTGCCCGCCGGTTACGCGCTAGCAGGGCCAATCGCCATGACGATCGGGGTCAAGGCATACCTCGTGATCGCCGCCGGCTGGATCGTCGTCAGCACCCTGTTCGTCGTCCGCCTGCGCGCCGTCCGAGAGGTCGAGTTCGACGACGGGACCGACGCGGTGCCCGCACCCGCTCAGTAGGCTCGGCGGCATGCCGCCCGTGCCCGTCCCGCCCGAGGTCGACGCCTTTCTCGCCCGGCCGAACCCGGCGGTCGTCGCGACGGTAAGTCCGAGCGGCGAACCGCACACGGCGGCGACCTGGTACGACTGGGAGGACGGCCGCGTCCTCCTGAACATGGACGAGAGCCGCCTGCGCCTCAGGTACATGCGCTCGAACCCGGCCGTCTCGCTCACCGTCCTCGGCGAGGACGACTGGTACGCGCAGATCACGCTCCTCGGCCGCGTCGTCTCGCTCGAGGAGGATCCCGATCTGGCCGGCATCGACCGGCTCTCGCTCCGCTATTCCGGCAAGCCGTTCCACAGCAGGAACGCGCGGCGCGTCACTGCGTGGATGGAGCCGGAGCGGTGGACGGCGTGGCCTCTTCCTCGCTGAGCTCCTCGGTCTCGACGATCCAGAGCGGCCCGTCGCCGCAGTCGAGCCGCCGGCCGCCCTCGACCTCGGTGAGCGAGGTTGCGAGCACGCGCACCGACGTGCCGTCGAGCTCGAGCAGCGCGCCACGCATGCCGCCGAGGGCCATCGCGTAGCGCCACGCCCAGGTGAGCCGGTGCACCTCGAGCGCCGGGCGGGAGAGGTCGAGCCAGACGTCTTCCGCGGCGAAGAACGACTCGTAGCCGCCGCCCTCCGGCTGCGGCGTCCCCCCCTCGCCCGCCGTCAGCCGCTCGAGCGCTTCGCCGAGCGCCTCGGCGATGACCGGGCCGAGCTGCGGATAGAACGTGTCGGGCGACTGGAGCTCCCCGATCCGGTACGGCCGCTGGGCGAGGATAGGCCCGGTGTCGAGCTCGGCGTCCATCTTGTGGAACGTGATCCCGATCTCCTCGTCGCCCTCGCGGATCGCCCACGCGATCGGCAACGGGCCGCGGTGCCGCGGCAGGAGCGACGGGTGGCCGTTGAGCCAGCCGTGGCGCGGCACGGCGAGCGCGTCGGGCGGGATCTTCCACGGGAACCCCATGCAGACGACGAGGTCTGGGTCGACCGACGCGAGCAGCGGCGCAATCGAGCTGCGCCGCGAGGGCAGGAGGACGTCGAGCTCGGGCGCGGCACTCATCACGAGCTCGTCGGTCTCGGGCAGGGCGCCGTAGCGGCCGTCGTTGTCCCGCATCGACAGGAGCGCAACCGGCTCGTGCCCCGCGGCGCGGACGACGGCGTCGAAACCGGCGAGCACCGGCGCGATGCGCGTCACGATGACGACGCGCCAGCTCATTCGTCGCGCAGGATCCGGGCGCCCGATGCCTGGTTGCGCGCCTTGACGACGATCTCGTCGACGTTGACGTGCCACGGCCGCGTGAGCGCGAAGACGATGCACTCGGCGATGTCCTCCGGCCGCAACGGATCGACGCCGCGATAGACGGCCGCGGCCTTCGCCTCGTCGCCCTTGAAGCGGACGAGGGAGAACTCCGTCTCGGTCAGCCCGGGATCGACCGTCGTGATCCGGATCGGCCTGCCGAGCAGATCCTCGCGCAGCGCGTAGGTGAAGCCGCGCTCGGCGAACTTCGCCGCCACGTACGACGCGCCGCCCTCATAGGCGACCCGGCCCGCGACGGAGCCCATGTTCACGATGTGCCCCCAGTCGCCGAAATGCGGCAGGCAGAGCCGCGTCATGCGGACGAGCCCGCTGACGTTGACGCCGAAGACCGTCGCCTCGTCCTCCTCACTCGACTCGTCGAACGGGGCGCGGCCCAGGGCGAGGCCCGCGTTGTTGACGAGAATGTCGAGCCCGCCGAGACGCTCGACCGCCTCTGCGACGAAGCGGCTGCAGCTCTCGGGGTCGGTGACGTCGAGCTCGAGCGCGATCTCGGTCTCGAGCCGTTCGACGCGCCGCGCACCGCCCGCGACGTGCGCGCCCGCGGCTGCGAGCGCGGCCGCCGTCGCCCGCCCGATGCCCGACGAGGCACCGGTCACGATGGCCCGCTTGCCTGTCAGCTCCACGGCCCCCACGAGCCAGACTCTATGTCCGGGCCTCCACCCACGCGCGGCCGAGCGCGAGCCGCTCCGGCGCCGTCGGATGGCTGAAGAGGAGGAGGTACGCGAGGCGGGGTGGCTCCAGATCCGAGAGGTTGCGGCGCGCGAGCTCCAGGTGGGCGCGGGCGAACGCCGCGGGCTGCTCGGTGAGGTCGAGCGAGCAGCGGTCGGCGGTTCGCTCGAAGCGGCGCGAGAGCCAGGCCCCCGGCGCCAGGACCGCCAGTTCGAAGGCGAGCAACACCAGCAACGCCTCGGGCAGCGTGCGCGGGTCGGCCATCCGCGTCCCGAGCACTACCCAGAGGATCACGACGGCGACCACGGCGCCGGCCATCGCGAGCACGGTCAGCTTCGCGACATGACCCTCACGCCGATGCCCGAGCTCGTGCGCGACCACGACCTCCACCGCCCCCGGGTCGGCCGCCTCCAGCAACGTGTCGAAGACGACGACGCGACGCGTCCGGCCGATCCCCGACACGTAGGCGTTGACCTTCGTCGTGCGCCGGCTCGCATCGGCGACGAGAACCTCTCGCACCGGGACTCCCGCGCGCGTCGAGAGCCGGCGGAGGCTCGCCGCGAGCGTCTCGTCATCGAGCGGGCGGAAGCGGTTGAAGAGCGGCTCGAGGACGACGGGCGCGACGAACGAGAGCAGGAGCACGGCCACCGCGAGCGCGGCCGCGGCCGGCACGACCCACCAGCCCGGCAGCGCCCGCGCGAGCGCCACGGCCGCAGCCCACGCACCGGCGCCGAGCACGAGCGAAACGGCGAGACCCTTACCGCGATCGCCGAGCCACCCTCCGACGCCTTGCGTCGAGAAGCCCCACTTCCGCTCGCGCCACCAGCCCCGCCAGAGCGCGAGCGGCGTCCGGATGACGCTCGAGAAGGCGATCACGAGCGCCGCGTACACAGCGGCGGCAGCGACCGGCGAGAGCGACGCGAGCGGGGAGAAGAGCCAGTGTCCGAGAGATGTCCACGCCAGCGCGACGAGCACGCCTGCGCCGAGCGCGAGGTCCACGAGCAGGGCGAGATAGAGCGGCCGGTGGTAGGCGCCGGCCCGCGCGCGCTCGTCCGCCGAGAACTCGTCCATCCGCAACGAGGGTACGTGCCGCCGTGCAATTAGCTCAGTCTTAGCCTCGTCTCACTCCGCTCTTCAGGAGGCGGCGTAGCTTCGGCCGCTGTGAAGCGGCTCGTCATCGTCGGCCTCGGAGCCGTCCTCCTGCTCGTCGGCCTGCTGCTCGGCTCGGCCGAGCTTCCGGGCCATCGACACGAGGCGCGGGCGGCCACACGCGGGATCCACAAGATCCGCCACGTCGTGATCATCATGCAGGAGAACCGCTCGTTCGACTCCTATTTCGGCACGTATCCGGGAGCCGACGGAATCCCGGGGCTCGCAGGCAATCCGGGGACGATCCCCTGCAACCCCGACCCGAAGACAAACGTCTGCGTCAAGCCGTACCACGACACGTCCGACCGCAACGCCGGGGGCCCGCACGACACGGTCGACGCGATCCGCGACATCGACCACGGGAAGATGGACGGCTTCCAGGCCCAGGCGCGCAAGGGACGGTTCCTCGCCTGCCACCGCACGGACAACCCCGGCTGCTCGCTGACGCCGCAGGACCCCGACGTGATGGGCTACCACGACTGGCACGAGATCCCGAACTACTGGGACTACGCGCGCGACTTCGTCCTCCAGGACCACATGTTCGAGGCGGACAACTCCTGGAGCCTGCCCGCGCACCTGGCGCTCGTCTCCGGCTGGACGGCTCGCTGCTCGAAGCACGACGACCCGATGAGCTGCCACTCTACGCTCACAGCGCCGTTCGGCGCCACGGGCCACGGCAAGCCGGTCGACTATCCGTGGACCGATCTGACGTGGCTCATGCACCGGGACCACGTGAGCTGGCGCTACTACGTCGCGAACGGTAGCCAGCCAGACTGCGCCGACAACATGATGTTCTGCCCGCACGTTCCGCAGAGCGCACGGACGCCCGGCATCTGGAACCCGCTGCCGCGCTTCGACGACGTGAAGCAGGACCACCAGATCGGCAACGTCCAGCCGCTCGAGGCCTTCTACCGGGCCGCCCGCAAGGGCACGCTCCCGGCGGTCACGTGGATCACTCCCTCACAGGGCGCGAGCGAGCATCCGCCGGCGCTCATCACCGCCGGCCAGGCCTACGTGACGCACCTCATCAACTCGATCATGCGCGGGCCCGACTGGAAGTCGACCGCGATCTTTCTCGCCTGGGACGACTGGGGAGGCTTCTACGACCACGTCGAGCCGCCGCGCGTGGACGGTGAGGGCTACGGGCTCCGCGTCCCCGCGCTCGTGATAAGCCCGTACGCACGGCGGGGCTACATCGACCACCAGGTGCTCAGCTCCGACGCCTACCTCAAGTTCATCGAGGACGACTTCCTGCACCTGCAGCGGCTCGACCCGCGCACAGACGGCCGGCCCGACTCGCGACCTGACGTGCGCGAGAACGTCAAGATCCTCGGCAACATCACTCGGGACTTCAACTTCAACCAGAAACCCCAGCCGCCGTACCTGCTGCCGCTCCACCCGCCGTTCAGCTGAGACGCGTCGCCGCGCTCGCCCTGCTCCTGCTCGCGATCGCGCTGACGGCGGGGTGCGGCTCGGCCTCCTCGTCGCCCGCCACCCCTTGCCGTCCTTCGCCGCGCGGCATCCACAAGATCTGCCACGTGGTCGTGATCATGGAGGAGAACCGCTCGTTCGACTCCTTCTTCGGCATCTACCCCCACGCCGACGGGATCCCGATGCGGCACGGCGTGCCGACGGTGTGCGTGCCGAACGGCGTCGGCCGGTGCGTGAAGCCGTTCCTCGACCCCAGCGGCGAGAACGACTCGGGCGGCGCGCACGGCCCGCTCGCCGGCAAGCTGGACGTCAACGGCGGGCGCATGGACGGCTTCATCCGCGTCACCGACCGCCGACGGATCCGCACCTGCCTCGCCCACCCGCACAGCTCGGCCTGCGTGCACCTCCTGCACCCGAACGTCATGAGCTACCACGACGGGGGACAGATCCCGAACTACTGGGCGTACGCGCGGAACTTCGTCCTCCAGGACCACATGTTCGAGCCGAACTGGGGCTGGAGCCTGCCGGCGCATCTCTGGCTCGTCTCCGGCTGGTCGGCGCAGTGCAGCGACCCGTACAGGGCGAGCACATGCACGACGAACCTCGCCACGGGCAACGGGCCGCAGGCGCCGCTCCGCCGCTACCCGCACGGGCCGATCTACGGCTGGACCGACCTCACCTATCTCCTCCACAAGTACCGCGTCACGTGGGCGTCCTACGTGCAGAAGGGCGGAGCGCCCGACTGCCTCACCGGCCCGCTCACCTGCTACACCCGGCTGACGAAGAAGAGCACGCCCGGCTTCTGGAACCCGCTTCCGGACTTCACGGACGTCCGCCAGGACCACCAGAGCGCCCAGTCACAGGCGCCACTCTCGAACTTCTACGCAGCGGCGGCGAACGGCAACCTGCCCAACGTGTCATGGGTGACGCCAGACTGGGCCGACAGCAACCATCCCGGCGCCCCGATCGCGCAAGGACAGGCCTGGGTGACGCGGCTCGTGAACGCCGTGATGCAAAGCCCGGACTGGAAGACCACCGCGATCTTCCTCGCCTGGGACGACTGGGGCGGCTTCTACGACCACGTCGAGCCGCCGGTCGTCGACTCGAGCGGTTACGGGCTGCGTGTGCCGGCGCTCGTGATCAGCCCCTACGCGAAGAAGAACTACGTCGACCACCAGACCCTCAGCTTCGACGCATACCTCAAGTTCATCGAGGACGACTTCCTCCACGGCCGCCGCCTCAACCCCGGGACCGACGGGCGCCCCGACCCGCGGCCCGACGTCCGCGAGAACGAGAAGATCCTCGGCAACCTCGAGCAGGACTTCGACTTCGGCCAGAAGCCGCGGCGCCCGCTGCTACTTCCGCTGCACCCGGCCTAGCGCTAGAGCAGTGATGTCCAGCGCTCTTCGATGCGGCCGTACTCCCACACGGCGAGCGCCGCCAGTTCCCCCGTTGCTTGTTCCCCAGCGGAGAGACGCGACGGTGCACCTCCGCGCCACCGTGCCCAAGCACGCCGTCGTCGCCGTGACCGAAGAGCGTGCGGGAGGCGTGAGCGCGCCGAGGCAGACGCCGATCTTCAGCACCTCCACCTAGCTGCCCGTTTCCCGCCCCGCCGATCCGCGGTTCCCCGGATGCGACTGGTCGGCCGAAACGGCACCATCGGAGTAGGCGGGAGGCCAATGAGGACGCTTTGGACAAGCTCGCTGGTGCTGGCTGTTGCGGTTGGCGGCCTGGCTGCCAGCGCAAGCGCGGCGGCGGTGCGATACGCGGCGGCGCCCCCAACGAGCGTCTCGAGTCGCTACGTCGTCGTCGGTGACGGGCCTGTGCTGCGCGTCCGGAACACGGTTTATGTCGGAGGCGTGTCCCAGCTCGGAGTCCCGACGGGGTCGGCGCTCGTCGTTGCCACCCCGACCGGGACGGAGCAGCCGGTCGCGGCCCAGGTCACTGGCGGCTCGGTGCGGGCGGCGATCGGGGACGGCACGGGTGGGTGGTACATCGGAGGCACGTTCACGAGCGTGGGAGGTGTTGGCCGTCCGGGGCTCGCGCACCTGTTGGCCGACGGGACGCTCGACACGGCATTCGTTCCACCGCCGCTGGGGCAGGTGCGAGCGCTCACTCTGGACGGCGGCCGGCTGTATGTCGGCGGCGTGCAGGCGCTGGTTGCAGACCCGTGGTTCCAGCCGGTTTTGAGCGCTCTCGATCCGGAGACCGGCGCCATGCTGCCGGTCTCCTATCCGTGGCTGGCGCACACGGACGACTCGCACGCATTCGGGGTGATCGCGCTCGCCGCGGCAGACGGCAGGCTCTTCGCGGCGTTCAACGGAGACAACGGCATCGCCGCCTACGACGAGGACAGCGGCGCCGTGCTGTGGAGCTCGCCCGGAGTGCTGTCCTACGGCGAGTACAGCGGGCCGGCCGCGCTCGCGCTCGCCGGCGGCAGGCTGCTCGCAGCTGGCCAGATCTCGACGCAGGCCGGCGCGATCGATCTCGAAGAGCTCGATCCGGCGACCGGTGCGCTCGTCGGGCAACCCGCGATCGACGGACCCGTCGCTGGGATGGCAGCCGGCCCCACGAATGCCTTTCTCCTCGTGCGCAGCCCCCACATCGCCGGCGTCAGCGTGTGGAAGCTCGGCCTCTCGTCCGGGACGCTGTCCCGGGTGGCCGTCGTCATGGGCGCCACGGCAATTGCTCTCAACAGCCCGAACCTCTTCGTGGCCGGCCAAACAACTGTCGGAGGCGACGTGCATGTCTACCTCTTCGACACCCGTCAGGCGAAGCCGAGCCCGCAGGCGATTTCCCCGGCCCTCGTCGGCGGCGGGGTCGGGGCGCTCGCCCTGCAGAGCGGACACCTCCTCATGGGCGGCTCGTTCCTCGGGACGGGAGGGCCTACGCGCAACGGTCTGGCAGCCTTCGATGCCGCAACGGGATCGCTGCTGCCCTGGCATCCCGCTGTGCCGGCGAACAATGTGGCGGCGCTCGCGAGCTCCGGAACGACCATCTACCTCGCCGGAGCCTTCAAGCGCATCTCGGGAAGGCCCCGAACCGGCCTCGCGGCGGTCAGCGCGCTCGGTACGGGGAAGCTGCTCCCCTGGCATCCCCGGCTCTCCCAAGCGTCGTTCGGTTCGCTGGTGGTCACGCAGGGACGGGTGTTCGCCGGCGGATCCGCCAAACCGCCTGGAGCGAGTGCCTCGACTCCGTTCCGGCACCTTCTCGTCTTCTCGGTGAGGACCGGACGGCGGCTGCGCTTCGACTCCCGGATCGGCCATGTGAACCTCATGGCCGGCGGCCACAGGCTCGTGCTCGCCGAGAACAGCTGCGGTAAGGGCACGGTCGCGAAGTCCTGCGTCACGGCCTTCCGCGTAGGAGGCGTCGGCCGGGCCGTCTGGCGGAAGTCGTTCCCGGGCTGGGTCCTCGCTCTGCAGACAACCGACTCGACGCTCTATGTCGGGGGCCAATTCTCGAGCGTCGACGGACACCCCAGGTCGAACCTCGCAGCGCTGGCGCTGGACAAGACCGGCAAGCTCCTGAGCTTCGCCCCGGAGATTCCGCTGCCGGTGGAGGCCCTCGCGCCGACCGACTATGGCCTCGTCTTCGGCACCAATGCCTTCCGCGCCGGCAGCAGCGGCCCCTACTTCGTCGGCGTCGAGGCGCTGGGCGCGGTGGCCTCCGACGGAAGTCTCCTCCCGTGGACGGTGAGCTTCCCGCCGAACGCCGTCCCGCTGTCCATAAGCGACACCACGGCGCTGGCCGAGAACTTCCTGGTCGCGGAGCTCACGCCGGTGCCCGGCGGTCTCGTGGCACGCGGCGACTTCTCGTGGATCGGCCCTGCCGACTCCCCGGCGCCGGGCAGCCTCGTCTGGCTTCGGTAGTCGCGTCGATGCGTAGATCCGGGCAGCCCCGCTCGGGGCAAGCCCCGATGCGGTTCGCCGCGGCCCTCGCGAGCATTTCGAAGGGAGGTAGGGACGATGAAGACCCTCGTCGTAGTTGGGTTGTCCCTCGTATTTCTGCTGGTCCCCGCCACGCGGCTCGCGGCGGCGGCCGACTCGGCATCTCACAGCGGCTCGCGGCAGACGAGTCTCACGTACCACTGGCCCATCAAGCCCTTCAAGAGCCCGCACCCGATCCGCGGTGCCTTCGGCGACCCGCGGATCGTCAGCAACGGTGAACCCTTCGGCTGGACCGGACCGGACGAGTCCGCCGGCCACTCTTTCCACAACGGGATCGACATCGTGGCTGCGCCGGGAACACCGGTCTATCCCGTCGTGTCGGGCTGGGTCGCACGTGCCAAGCCGGACGAGATCGTCATCGACACGTACGACGGGCGCGCGTTCCAGTACTACCACCTGGCCAAGGCCGGGGCCGTCCGGCTGGGCAGGCGCGTCGTCGTCGACCGCACGGTCCTCGGGTGGATACGACAGACGTACCAGCACCTCCACCTCGCCGAGATCGACAATCACCTCGTTCACAACCCGCTCTCCCCCGGTCACCTCGAGCCGTACAGCGATCGGACGAAACCGGTGGCCACAGACCTCTACGTCGACGACGGCCCGGTGCCGAGCCCGGTGGCCGGCCGGTCGATCGGGCCCGGGGACGTCGTGGCGGTCGCCGCCGACGACCCGCCGTCCATGGCCTTGCCCGGTGAGTGGTCCGGCTCGGCCCAGGTGCCCGCCCTGGTCGAGTGGCGACTGTTCCATGGGGGGACTCGCACGCCGTGGAAGGTGGCCGTCGACTTCCGGAAGACGGAGCCTCCGGTGCGCGACTTCTGGCAGGTCTACGGCGCCGGTACCTACCAGAACTCGCCCACCTTCGACCACATCTATCACGGCACGGCGGGCCGCTACCTGTTCCGCCTCCACATCCACCCGAACCGGCTGCATCCCGGCCTCTATCAACTCGCGGTCAGGGTCGCCGACGTCCGCGGCAACCGGTCGACCTCCTGGTGGCCGCTGACGATCGTCCACTAGGTCGGCTGCCGAGCGATCAGTCACTCCCGGACGACGCAGCGCAAGCCGATGTGCCCGGTGGAGGTGTCGAGGGTCTCGCTCTGCCGCGCCGCCGGTCGGTAGCGCAGGCAGTAGTTCGGCGCGCAGAGGTGCGAGCCGCCCTTGATCACCTTGCGCGGGTACTTCTCGTTCTCGCCGGCGAGCGGCATCTGCGGCGCGCAGCACGGCCGGCCGCTCGCGCGCGGCTGCACGAAGTCGTCGACCGTCCACTCCCAGACGTTCCCGGCCATGTCGTAGAGGCCGTAACCGTTCGCCGGGAAGCGCTCGACCGGTGACGTGCCCTCGTAGCCGTCGGTGAGGAGGTTCTGCCAGGGGAACTCGCCCTGCCAGGTGTTGGCCATCATCCGACCCTTCGGCGCGAACTCGTCGCCCCATGTGTAGAGCGCGCCGTCGAGACCGCCGCGGGCCGCGTACTCCCACTCCGCCTCCGTGGGCAGCGACTTGCCCACCCAGTCGGCATAGGCGAGCGCGTCCGAGTACGCGACGTGCGTGACGGGATGGAGCTCGCGGCCGCCGACGTTGCTGCCGGGGCCTTCGGGACGGCGCCAGTCGGCGCCGGGGACCCACCTCCACCAGTTGCGGTAGTCCTGCAGGTTCACCGGCCCGGGCGTCTTGTAGAAGACGAGCGAGCCCGGCACCAGCAGCGCCGGATCGGCGCCCGGGTAGTCCTCGGCCGCGGGCGCGTGCTCGGCCCAGGTCACGTGGCCGGTGTCCTTCACGAAGCGGCGGAACTCGGCCACCGTGACCGGGTGCCGGTCGATCGAGAACGGCCCGACCGTGACCTCCCGGACGGGCCGCTCCTCGGGATAGAAGCGGTCGCAACCCATCCGAAAGGTTCCGCCGGGCAGCTCGACCATGTTCTTCATCGTCCGCTCAGTCTCGTGCGAATGCCATCCGTGCCTCCTGGGCGAGGTCGACGAACGGCTCTCCGCTGACGTCGATCACCGCCTTGTGGATCGTGCCGCCGACGAACGCCCACGGGGAGTCGCCCGGGTAGTCGTCGGTGACCGGCTCGCCGCCGTCCTTGCCGACGTTGAGGCCCTCGCCGCAGAGCGAGAAGTAGCCCGGCTGCGTCTTGATCCGGCCTTCGCCGACCGCCTGGTCACGGATGTGGAGGGTGAGCGTGCCCTCGGCGGGCATCGTCTGGCCTTCGCGCTCGAACGACGCCGAGAGGACGACGTGGCCGAGGGGGACAGGCTCGGTGGACTCGACCATCTGCTCAGCGATCCCCACGAAGTTGTTGACGTACTTGAGCTTGCCGTCCTTGACGTAGAGAGTGTGCCCGCCGAAGCAGGCGCCCTGCGAGAACAGCACGCCGCCGGCCTCCTCGGTCTCGATCGTCACCTCGACCGCGATCGTGAACGAGCGGTTGCGGAGGTTCGGTGCGACCGATTCGGGGATCTCCGACCCGCCGGGGTAGTAGGTGTAGCGGGTCTGCGGCTTCGCGAGCTGCGGCCGCTCGGTGCCCAGGATCTCGACGGCGTTGCGCGACTCGAGCGGGAACGCGTTGTAGCGGCCGGCCTCGGCCCACCAGAGCGAGATCAGCTCCTGCAGCTTCTCCGCGTGCTCGCCCGCCAGGTCGTGGCATTCGCTCGGATCGTTCTCGGTGTCGAAGAGCTCCCAGCGCTGCGTCGCGAAGTTCGGCCAGCTCTGCGGCGCGGCCGGCGAGACGGCCGCGGCCTTCCAACCCTGGTGCCAGATGGCGCGGGTGCCGAGCATCGAGAAGAACTGCGTCTGCTTGGCCGTCTTCGCGTCCGCGTCCGAGAACGTCGCGGCGAAGCTCACACCCTCGATCGCGTGCTGCGTGTAGCCCTTCACGACCTCGGGAGGCTCGACGCCGAGGCACTCGTACACCGTGGGGACGATGTCGATCGCATGCACGTACTGCCGCCGCAGCCCTGACTCCGCAATCTGCTTGGGCCAGGACACGATCAGCGGGTCCGCCGTCCCGCCCTCCCAGTTGGAGTAGCGCTTCCAGAGCTTGAACGGGGTGTTGAACGCGAACGCCCAGCCGGTCGGATAGTGGTTGTAGGTCTTCGGGCCGCCGAGCTCGTCGATGAAGGGCAGGTTCTCCTCGATCAGGTCGGGAAGCCCGTTGAAGATCTTGTTCTCGTTGACCGACCCGTTCGGGCCGCCCTCGCCGGAGGCGCCGTTGTCGGAGACGAGCACGATCAGCGTGTTGTCGAGCTCGCCGGTCTCCTCGAGGTGGTCGAGCAGCCGGCCGATCTGGTGGTCGGCGTGGCTGAGGAAGCCCGCGTACACCTCCGCCATCCGGCAGAACAGGCGCTTCTCGTCGTCGGAGAGCGAGTCCCACGGGCGAACGGTGTCGAGCTCAGGCCAAGCGGTGCCGTCCTCGCTCTGCTCGCCGACGTACGGGTTGATCGGCGACAGCTCGGCCTTGTCCGTGACGATGCCCGTCTGCTTCTGCCGCTCGAAGACGGTCTCGCGATAGGCCTCGTAGCCCATGTCGAAGCGGCCCTTGTACTTGTCCGCCCACTCCTTCGGCACATGGTGCGGCGCATGGGCGGCGCCGGGACAGTAGTAGAGGAAGAACGGCTTGTCGGGCGCGATCGCCTTCGCGTCCCGGATGAACGACAGCGCCTTGTCGGTGATGTCGACGCCGAAGTGGTAGCCCTCATCCGGCGAGCAGGGCTGCTCGACCGGGTGGTTGTCGTAGCAGAGGTCCGGATACCACTGGTTCGTCTCCGCGCCGAGAAAGCCGTAGAAGCGCTCGAAGCCGCGGCCGAGCGGCCACTGCGTCTTGCACGACGCGAGGTTCATCTCGTCCGACGCCGTGAGATGCCACTTGCCGACCGCGTACGTGTTCCAGCCGCGCTCGCCCAGGACCTCGGCGAGGGTGCCGCACTCGAACGGGATGTGGCCGTTCTGGTTGGGGAAGCCGGCCGACGCCTCGGTGATGCAGGCCATCCCGTTGGTCGTGTGGTTGCGGCCGGTGAGCAGGCACGCGCGCGTCGGCGAGCAGAGCGCGGTCGTGTGGAAGTTCGTGTACGTGAGGCCGCGCTCGGCGATCCGGTTGATGTTCGGCGTCTCGATCAGCCCGCCGAACGGCTCCATGGCCGAGAAGCCGACGTCGTCGAGGACGATGTAGAGGACGTTCGGAGCTCCCTTGGGCGCCATTGGCTGCGTGTACGGCTCCCAGTCGGGCGTCGAGTCGCGGATGTCGACGTTGATGGTTCCGCGGAACGGCTTGCTCATCTTTCGTCCTCCTTCGGCGGCGGCTGGCTGCGGCGAGGCTGTCAGCCTTCCCGCGATCGCTTCAACCTACGTCATCCCGAGCGGATGACGGAGGTCAGGCGGCGATGATCCCGCGCACGATCTCGGCGACTCCGAAGATCGCCAGCGCCCACCAGGCGAGCGTGCGCGCGTTCTGTCCGAGCCAGACGTTGAACGACCCGACCGCTCGCTCTGTCGGCCGGGGCACGACGAGGAACGCGACAAGCGGCGCCTCGACCGGCACGAACATCACGAGGTAGAAGCCGAGGATGACGGCGAACGTCGCGGCGGTCGAGTAGTTCAGCTCGTCGATGTCCTTCAGTGCGATGAAGGGCAGTACTCCCGGAAAGACGTTGAGCACGACCCCGGTCACGAAGGCGACCCAGCCTCCCGAGCTCCCGAGCCGGTCGACCCTGCTCGGCTTGTGCGGCTTGGGCGGCGTCGCTCGTTTCTGCTGACCCCTGCGGCGGACGAGGAACGCCGCGACCAGAGCCGCGACGCCGACGACGATCGAGACGACGGGGTCGAGCGTGGACCGCGACCGCTCGACGAAAGAGGTCTGCTCCAGCGAGAAGACGACGGCGGAGCCGACGGCGACGGTCGTGAGCAGTCCACCCGCGAGGAACCAGCCGAGGATCGTGACCGGCCGGACCGACTTGAAGGCCACGACGTCGACCGCGAGCAGCGCGGGCCAGAACATCGAGCCGATGGCAAGGAGGAAGATCTCGATCAGCATGGGCGCAGCGCGATCTTCTACTGATGCGGCCGGACGCGTGGGACCGACGCGCCTCGTGATCCGGTTACGGTCACACCTGTGAAAGCGCTCGGCCTCTCGATCTGCGCCGTGGCTGCCGGGCTCGCGCTCGTCGGGCCGGCACGTGCGAGCCTCGCCCAGGAGGGCCAGCTCGCCCAGCGCTACGCGCCGGTCGTGCGCCTCGTCGCCGGCGGGGAGGGCTGCGGGGGCCTGCACTACGTGCCGATCGACGTCGACGACCTGTTCGGCCAGCCGACGGTGGCACTGCGCGGACCGTGGGGGAACGACCTCGTCCAGATCGCGCCGCAGGCGAAAGACCTCGGGCGCGGCCTCTACGGGTACCACCTCGACTTCCCCGGCAACGCGCTCCGGCCGGGCTGCGACTACCTGAACTGGCAGCAGCATCTCGGCGCCGAGAAGACGCCGACCGCGTACGCGCACGTCGCGACCGATCCGGCGCACCCCGGCCAGCTCTCGCTGCAGTACTGGTTCTTCTACGTCTTCAACGACTGGAACAACCTGCACGAAGGCGACTGGGAGATGATCCAGCTCGTCTTCGACGCCCCGACCGTCGAGGCGGCGCTCCAGCAGTCGCCGGTCGAGGTGGGCTACAGCCAGCACGAGGGCGCGGAGCGGGCGGCGTGGAACGACCCGAAGCTCGAGCGGGTCGACGGCACGCATCCCGTCGTCCATCCGGCCGACGGCTCGCACGCGAACTTCTACGGCGAGGCGCTGTATCTGGGCAGCTCGGCCTCGGAGGGCGTCGGCTGCGACGACACGCGCGGCCCGACCGTCGACGTGCGGCCGAACGTGGTGACCATCCCGAGCGACGCGAAGGCCGCCGACTCGAGCTATCCGTGGATCGCCTTCGAGGGACGCTGGGGCGAGCTGCATCCGGCCTTCTTCAACGGCCCGGAGGGCCCGAACCTCAAGGAGCAGTGGACGCAGCCGATCACCTGGGCCGAGGGCTGGCGGAGCCGCAGCTACGCGGTGCCCGGCAGCACCGTCTTCGGGCCCGGGGCGACCGGCTTCTTCTGCGGCGCCGTCGCACACGCCTCGCGCTCGCTCGTGCGGCTCGTGGCGAACCCCCTCGTCTTCAGCCTCGTCGTCGCCGGGCTCGTCCTCGTCGCGATCTTCCTGCTCTCGCGGACGGCCTGGCGGCCCACCGCACCGCTCCGGCTCGGCCGCCGACGCGCCTGGGGGCAGATCCTCTCCGCCTCGGGGCGGATGTACGCCGCCCGCTGGCGCCTGTTCGTCGGGCTCGGGCTCCTGTTCATCCCGATCGGCCTGCTCATCACGCTCCTGCAGGCACTCGTGCTGCATGCGACGAACGTGCTCGCGGTCCAGGCAGGCGCGGGCAGCAGCGGCTTCGTGGGCTTCGTCGCGCTCGCGCTCGGGACGACGTTCACGCTGCTCGGCCTGGGGCTGGTGCAAGCCGCGACCGCCGGGGCGCTGATCGAGCTCGACGCCGGCCGCGCCGTCGGGCCACTCGGGGCGTACCGCGTGGCGCTCGCACGCGCGGGACGGCTCTTCAAGGGTCTGCTGATCGCCGTAGTCGCCGTCTCGCTGCTCGCGAGCTCGATCTTCCTCCTGCCGGTCGCGATTTGGCTCGCCGGCCGCTGGGCGCTGATCGCCCCGGTGGTCGAGCTCGAGGACCTCGGCGCCCGCGCCGCGCTGCGCCGCAGCCGTCACCTCGTCAGCGGGCACTGGCTGAAGGTCGCGTCGCTCGTCGTCGCCGGAGGCGGGCTCGTGCTCGTGCTCGGCCCGCTGGTCGGCGCGTTGCTGATCCTCGCCACGAACACGCCGTTCTGGCTCGTGAACGTGGTCGCGGGCGCGATCTACGCGGTGACGATGCCGTTCGTCGCGCTGACGACCGCCTACGTCTACTTCGACTGCCGCGTCCGGGACGAGCTCGGCGCGGAGGAGACCGGCGACCGGCTGCCGGCCGAGATCGGGCTGGCCCGCTCGTGACGAGCGCCGGCTGAGCACGGGCTGACCGGCGTCTGCGCGTCTTGTAGGTTCGCCGGGTGGGCGAGGCGCTGGGAAATGTCCTGCCGCTCGCAGTGGCCGTGGCGGTCTTCCCGGTGCCGGTCATCGCGGTGGTTCTCCTGCTCGGCTCGAGCCGGGGGAAGACGAAGGCGCTCGCGTTCTGCGGCATGTGGTACCTCGGCCTCGTGGCGGTCGGGGCGATCGTGCTCGCGCTCGCCGGGGCGATAGCTCCGACCAACGACTCCGGGCCCGCCACCTGGGTCAGCCTCGTCCTGCTCGCGATCGGCGTGACCCTCGTCGGGCTGGCCGTGCAGCAGTGGCGGGCTCGCCCGCGCCCCGGCGACGAAGCACCGCTGCCCAAGTGGATGCGCAGGGTCGACGGGTTCACGGTCGGGAAGGCGGCGGGCACCGGATTCGCGCTCGCCGCGCTGAACCCGAAGAACATCCTGCTGGCTACGGCCGCGGCGGCGGAGATCGCGGAAGCCGCGCTGGCGGGCCGTCAGCAGGCTGCCGTCTTGGTCGTCTTCGCCTTCATCGCCTCTGTCGGCGTGCTGTCGCCTCTGGCTGTGGCGCTGCTCCTCCGAGAACGGTCTGACCGCGCACTCGCCGGACTGCGGACCTGGCTGGCGACCAACAGCGCGGTGATCATGACCGTCCTGTTCGTGCTGATCGGGGCGAAGCTGGTCGGCGACGCGATCACCGGCCTGAGCAGCTAGTCGAGCTCGTTGAGATCCTGGAGCAGCGTGCGGAGCTGGTCGAAGCGCTTGGCACCGAGCCGCCGCGCCCAGGTTCCCTCCATCTCCGCGACCGCCTCGCGGATGACGTTGCCGGCCTTCACTCCACGCGGCGTGAGGCTGATGCGCTTGGAGCGTCCGTCCTCGGGGTCGGCCTCGCGCCTGAGGTAACCGCGCTGTTCGAGTTGGCCGAGGAGGTGGTTGAGGGCTTGCTTGCTGACCCCGCGGCGGGCGGCTAGCTCGGAGGGCCGTTCTCCATGCGGGCTCGGGTAGCGGAAAACCGTCAGATAGCTGGGGTCGAAATCGGCGAAGCCCTCGGCGTGGAGCCGTGCGAGCATGTGCTCCTGCACCTCCTCCCAGGGCAGGCGTAGGAGCGCGCCGATCAGGGGCGGGCCGAAGAGCTCGACTCCGGCCGATGTGTTTGTAAAGCGACTTGACGAGTTAGCGTCGGCCATGTATGGTCAAGTCACTTTACCGACGGCACCAGGGAGGTGCAAGATGACGGTCGTGAGCACGCGCGAAGAGATCAGAGTCGGCGAGATGGCGATCCGCTTCCTGCTCGAGGGCGAGCAGGCGGCCGGCTCGGTGGCGATGTTCGAGTTCGACGTCCCCGCCGGCGCGAAGGTCCCGGCACCGCACAGCCACGACGGCTACGAGGAGACGATCTACGGCCTCGAGGGCGCGCTCCTCTGGACGCTCGAGGACGAGTCGCACGAGGTTGGCCCCGGCGAGGTGCTCTGCATCCCCCGCGGCGCAGTCCACCACTTCGCGAACGCCGGCGCCGTCGACGCGAAGGCCCTGGCGATCGTGACGCCCGGCATCCTCGGCCCCGACTATTTCCGTGAGGTCGCCGGGGTGCTCGACGCCTCCGCCGGCGGCCCGCCCGACCTGGCGGCGGTCGCGGAGGTGATGCGCCGCCACGGCCTCACCCCTGTCGCGTGACGCCGGCCGGCGAGATCAGCATCCTCGTCGCGGACGAGAACCTCAGCATCACTTATGCCGACAGCGCAGCAAGAGAACCCGTAGCCGGCCCACACGTCCACGGGCACACCGAGGCCTTCTACGTCCTGGACGGCGAGCTCGCCTTCCAGGTCGGAGCCGAACGCGAGACGATCACGCTCGGAGCGGGCGGCTTCGTCGCCGTTCCGCAGGGCGTCGCCCACTCGTACGGCACGGCCGGTGGCAGGCCGGCACGCTGGCTCGTGATCCATGCACCCGACGGCGGCTTCGCCGCATTCATGCGCGGCCTCGGCGAGGGCGTCCAGGTCGACTGGGACATCGCGCCGGTCCCGGTGGACGGCGGCCTCCCGGCAGATCGCGCGATAGTCAGCCACGCCTGAGCTCGGAGACTTGTGCGGCCCCGTGGAAAGTGGGACGATTCGCGCCGCGGTGACGGCGGTCGAGGGGGCGATCGTCGCGTATGTCGCCTGGTTCGACCACAGGCGCACCGCGGTCGCCTACTACCCGGGTCGCTACGAGCCGCCGAGCGCGGCGCTGCGCGGCCCGATGCAGGTTCCGTTCGGCCAGCGCTGGCGTCTGCTCGCGACCTTCAACAGCGGCTTCATCTACAGCGACGGCCTGAACGGAGACGCTCTGGACGGGCACGTGAACGAGCCGCTCAAAGACGGCCTCGCGACGCTCGTCGCCTACCGGAACGGCGGCGTGGACATCGTCAACTGGCATGGCGGGGCGAACCCCGGCCCGGGGATCGCGTTCGCGCGACAAAGCCTGCCTCTCATCGTCGATCACGGGCGGCTCAGCCCTGCCCTGAGCAACAGCACCGAGTGGGGCTTCACCCTGGGGAACGCGGTCCGCGTCTGGCGTACGGGAGCCGGCGTCGATCGCCGCGGCAATCTCATCTACGCAGCCGCCGACTACCAGACGATGTCCACGCGCCAACCCGGCCCAGTCACCGTCCCACTCAAGTAGCCAGCTCAGCCAGCTCTCCACCCCCGGACAGCGCATTCCATAGCCCGGTGCACGGCTGCTTAGTCGTCGGCGTGCCCGTCGCGCGGCCGTCCTGTCGTGGGCCGGACCGCCCAGCTCGGCGCGGCGGGGAGGTGCGCCCGCGGGCTGAGGCGACCCACGGGCGCGTTGTCGGCGGCCGCACTGCCGAGCAGCAGGACATTGGCGAGGATCGCCCCGGCCGCGGCGGCCACGACGACCAGCGAGATGAGCAGCTTCATCCTCAAGCCGCCTCCACCTGCGCGATCGAGATCGCGCCCATCGGGCAAGATTCGCATGCCTCCTGTACGGCTTCATCTTCGCTCACGGCGGTTCGCAGGACGGCGAGCCCGTCGTCTCCGAGTTCGAAGACGTCGGGGGCGAGCGCTTCGCAGACGCCGTGTCCATTGCAGAGCGAGCGGTCGATCGAGATCCTGTACATCACGTGCTCCTTTCGAGTGCGGGACGGGTGGGACGGCCGAGTGCCCGCCACGCGGTGCCGAAGGCGACCGCACCGACCGCCCCGAGGTAGAGGTCGCGCGCCCACGGCTGCGTCGAGTCGGTTCCCGAGGCGAAGCCGTGGATCGTGGCGAGGAGGAAGACGAGGTACGTCGCCCAGTGGAGCCGGCGCCAGTTGCGGGGGCCGATCCTCTTGCGCAGGGCGAACGAGACGTAGATCAGCACCATGAGCTCGGCCGCGACCACGCCCACCGCCACCGCCGCCGGGCGGTAGGGAGATGCGCCAGGGACCACGAGGCCGGCGAGCGGCATGTGTAGCGTCCGGTCGACGACCAGGGTCGCGCCGTGCAGCGCGAGCATCCCGAGGCCGAGCATCGCGAGGAACCGGTGCACGTCCATCGTCGGCGCGGGCTTGAGCGCGCGTCCGAACGGCTTGGACTTCAGCACCAGCCCGGCGACGACGGACGCCGTGAGCAGCCCGTACGCGGTCAGGCCGCTCGCGCGGGCGAGGAGCCAGAACGTCGGGTCGGTCTTCACGACGTCCTCGTGACCACGTGGACCGCCGGCAGGCTCACGACCTGCACCGGCCCGGCAGCAGCAGCCTGTGACGCCGCCGCAGCAGCTGCCGCCGCGTTGACGCGGGCGATCTGCGCTCGGCGCACTTTCAGCTCGACGCGGTAGTGCGCCCAGCGCGCCGCGACCACCTTCTGGACGAGCCTGGCCTGGCGCTGGAGCTGCGCCTGGCGGATCGCGAGCACCTTGAGGCGCGGGTCCGCGCTCGGGGTCGCCCAGGGATGGGCCGCGATGACCGCCCAGGCGAGGAAGAAGGCGACCGACGCGAGTGCGAGCGTGTAGAGGCGTCCGTGATGGCTAGTCATCTCCGCTGCCGCCTCCTCCGCCGTCGGGGCCGTCGTCTCCGTGGTGCCTATGGATCACGGTGACAACGGGCGGGGGTTGCTGATAGACGACCTGAGGCGCTTGCGACCCAGCGGCCGCCGAGGGTGCCTTCGGGACATGGGGTAGAGCGGGTGGCCTTGCCTTGAGCTCCTTCTTCAGCTTGGCCGCATAGGCGGTGAGCTGTTTCGTCCGTGCCGCGACTGCGGCGTCGTTCGTCTGCCGGGCTGCGCGGCCGAGGTGGGTCGTCCGCGTGACGGCGACCGCGCCGAGGACGGTGGCGCCGGCGACGAGGAGAGCGAAGAGGGTGAGATGCGCCTTGTTCATGCCACCGACGGTACGGCGCTCTTGGTGAGGTTCGGGAGAGCCGTCGGCGAAGCTTCAGACAAGCCGCGGTAAAGGTTCGGCTAATTCCGGATGCCGAGGGGTAGGCGCGGCGCCACACTCGGGACGTGCACATCCTGGTCGTCGAAGACGAGGACGCTATTGCCGACCCGCTCGTGGCTGGGCTGCGACGGGAGGGCTACGACGTCTCGCGGGTCGCGACGGGCGAAGGGGCGCTCGAGGCCTCGCCCGCGGACCTCGTCCTCCTCGATCTGCGCCTGCCGGACATCGACGGTCTCGACGTCTGCAGGCGGCTGCGCGAGCGCTCGCGGGTGCCGATCATCGTCCTGACCGCGCGCGGGGAGGAGGCCGACCGCGTGGTCGGGCTGGAGCTCGGGGCCGACGACTACGTGGTCAAGCCGTACGGCCTGCGTGAGCTGATCGCGCGGATCCGGGCCGTCGGGCGGCGGACTGCGTCGTTCGGCGGCGCCGCCGGGCCGTTGCGTGCCGGCGGGCTGGAGGTCGACGAGCGGTCACGCCGCGCGACTCTCGACGGCAGCGAGCTCGACCTGACGCCGAAGGAGTTCGAGTTGCTCGCCGCGCTCGCGCGCGATCCGGGTGCGGCCGTGAGTCGGCAGCGTCTGCTCGCCGAGGTCTGGCAGACGAGCTGGTACGGCTCGTCGAAGACGATCGACGTCCACGTCGCAGCGCTGCGGCGGAAGCTCGGCGACCCGGGCTGGATCGAGACCGTGCGCGGCGTCGGCTTCCGGCTGCACGTGCCGTGACCCGGCGCCTGCTGCTCGGTTACCTCGGGGTCACGCTGTTCGTCCTGCTCAGCCTCGAGGTGCCGCTCGGTGTGCAGAACCAGCGCACGGAGCGTCGCACCCTGACGGCCAACGTCTCGCACGATGCGACCGTGCTCGCCTCCGACGCCGAGGACGCTGTCCAGGCGCCGACCCGGAGGCAGCTCGACGCGCTCGCCGCGATCGCCGCGAACTACGAGCGCAAGACCGGAGCACGGGTGGTGATCGTCGACCGGCGGGGCTACGCCCTGGTCGACACGAGCGCGCGCGTGCGCGGCACCGAGAGCTTCGCGTCACGCCCGGAGATCGCGGCGGCGCTCGCCGGCAAGTACCCGCGCGGCGTGCGCGACTCGAAGACGCTGCACCAGCGGTTGCTCTACGTCGCGGTGCCGATCGCCGCGAACGGCAAGGTGCACGGGGCGGTGCGGATCACGTATCCGTTCTCCGCCGTCGACGCCCGCATCCGCCGCTACTGGCTCCTGCTCGCGCTGATCGGAGTCGTCGTGCTTGCGGGCGCCGCCGTCGTCGGTCTCGGCCTCGCCCGCTTCGTGACCCGGCCGCTGCGCAGCCTCGAGGAAGCGGCGGCCGCGGTCGGGGAGGGGCACCTCGACGCCCGGGCGTCCGAGCAGGAGGGGCCGCCAGAGGTCCGCTCGCTCGCGGTCCGATTCAACGAGACCGTCGCGAAGCTGTCACGGCTTCTTCGCTCCCAGGGCGAGTTCGTCGCCGATGCCTCGCACGAGCTGCGGACGCCGTTGACCGCGCTCCGGCTGCGGCTCGAGAGCCTGCCACCGAGCCGCGACCGCGACGCCGCGCTGCACGAGGCCGATCGCCTGCGGGATCTCGTCGACAGCCTGCTCGCGCTGGCGCGCGCGGATGCCGGTGCCGAGGGCTCCGCCCGGGTCGACGCGTCGGCGCTCCTGCGCGACCGCGTCGACGCCTGGCTGCCCCTAGCGGACGAGCATCGAGTCGCGCTCGTCGCCAAGCTCGACGGGCCGCTACCGGTGCGCGCGGCGGAGGGGCGTCTCGCCCAGGTCCTCGACAACCTCCTCGCCAATGCGCTCGAGGCGTCGCCGGACGGCGGCACCGTCACGGTGTTCGCGCTTGCAGCTTCGCCCTGGGTCGAGCTGCACCTCACCGACGAAGGTCGGGGCCTCACCCCGGAGCAGCGGGAGCGGGCGTTCGACCGCTTCTGGCGCGCCGGGTCCGGAGCGGGCGGCTCGGGGCTGGGGCTGGCGATCGTGAAGCGGCTCGTCGCCGCGGACGACGGCGAGGTCGAGCTGCGCGAGGCCGCGAGCGGTGGCGTGGACGCCGTCGTGCGCCTGCGTCCTGCCTGAACCTTTACCGAAGCTTGCCCATGCGCTCGCCCGGCGTTTGCCTGCAAGGCCGTAGAACGCAGGCATGAACCCAAAGCGCTCCATACTCGCACTGGCAGCCGTCCTCGCTGCGACCGTTCTCACCGGCGGCGCCGCCATCGCAGGGCTCGTACACCGGCCTGCTCCGGCGCCGACTCCGACGACAGTCGTGCAGCAATCACCCGCGCCCGCCACGCACTCGTGGAGCGAAGGAGGTGACTGATCATGCAACGCGTCTGGGTAGTCGTACTCTCGGTCTGGGCGATGCTCGCGATCGTCGCGGTGCTCGCCTGGTCTTCCCGCCCGCCGACGCCCCTGCCCGCGGCCGCGGCGCAGACCGTGGTCGTGAAGGGCCACGGCGGCAAGCAACGAGTGGTCGTCCTGAAGGCGGCAACGCACGCGACGACCGCGACATCGGCGGTGGTGCACTGATGAGCACTCTCCATCGCACCGAATGGCGCGCAGTCGGCACGAACTGCGCAGCTGCCGTCACGGCCGGCTCGCAGGACGAGCGCGAGGTCTCGTGGGCGCTCGCCGCTGCGCGGGACGAGGTCGCCGCCTGCGAACGCGAGCTCTCCCGCTTCGATCCAGCCAGCGACCTCTCCCGCCTCAACGCAGCCCGCGGCCGGTGGACGCCCATCGGCCGCCGACTGCAGGAAGCGCTCGGCCTGGCGCTGCGTGCCCGTGAGGAGACCGGCGGCCGCTTCGATCCCACCGTGCTCCCGGCCCTCGCGGCCGCGGGCTACGACCGCTCCTTCGAGCTGCTCGAGGAGCGGGAGGCCCGGTGGGCGGACGACTGGCGGGCCGGCACTTCGATCGAGGTCGACACGCGGAACGGCCGCGCGAGGCTCGAGCGGGGCTCGTCCGTCGATCTCGGCGGAATCGGCAAGGGCTACGCGGCGGGCCGCGCGCTCGACGCCATGCTCGTCCCCTCCCCGTCTCTGGCGGGCGGACTCGTCGACCTCGGCGGCGACATCGCCGTCTGCGGCGAGTCGCCGGAAGGCGGCCTCTGGCTGGTCGCGGTCGCCGATCCACGTCGCGCCGGGGAGACGCTCGCAGTCCTTGCCCTGGACAGCGGCGGGGTTGCGACTTCGGGGCGCGACGCACGACGCTTCGGCCCTGCTCGCTCGCTCCACCATCTGATCGACCCGGAGACGGGAGAGTCCGCGCTCGCCGGACCGCTCACCGTGACCGTCGTCGCGCCGGATCCCGTCGCCGCCGAGGTCAACGCGACGACGCTCGCGATCGCCGGACCGGCCGAGGCCGAGGAACACGTGGCCGCGAGGCCGCGGATCTCCGCCCTCTACGTCCCGCAGTTCGGCGCCGCGACTCCGCTCGGCCGGCTGCCGCTGGTGTCGGAGCGACTTGTCGTGAGAGCCGCATGACGACCGCCGTGCCGATTGCCTGGCTCGTTGCGCGCGCCGCAGGCCTGGTGGCGTTCGGACTGCTGACGCTGTCGGTCTGGCTCGGTCTAAGCATGAGCACCCGTCTCCTGCCGCCGAAACGGACGAAGCGGCTGCTCGGCCTGCACCGGACGCTCGCGTGGATGGGCCTCTGGATGGTGGGCCTCCACGTTGGCGCGATCCTGGCCGACCCTGTCTTCCACTTCGGCGCCCTCGGTGTGCTCGTTCCCGGCGCGGCGCCCTACAAGCCGGTCGCGGTCGCGCTGGGCGTCGTCGCCGGGTGGCTGACCCTCGCCCTGGCCGCCTCGTTCAATGCGCGGCGCTGGATCGGGCAGAAGGGCTGGCGCCGGCTGCACTACGCGACCTTCGCCGCCTTCTGGCTCGCCCTCGGCCACGCGCTCCTCGTCGGCACCGACTTGAAGGGATTCGGCGGCCCGATTGCAGCCGTCCTGGCCGCATCTCCCGTGTTGTGGCTGAGCTTTTACCGGCTCCTCGCGCCCCGGCAGGCCCCAATGCCCCGCCCGAGGGTCGCGCCCTCCGCACATGCTGTGTCGCTACCCGCGAGGCCGTAAGCACTAGCGGGAGAACAACAGCCTGGCCGCGGGGTCGCTACCGGTCCAATCGCTCTCCGGCTGCTGCGCGAGTTCGATTCTCCGGACCAGGAACGAGGACGCCCTCCTCGACCCCTCCGTTCTAGTCCCGCGGAACGCGGTGGGGCAGGAGGCCCCAACTCGCGGTGTTCCTCTTCGACGGAAAGAGATCGCGCCAGTCCTTCCCGACCAGCCAGGTGCCGAACACCGCCGCCAGTTCGGTACGACGCGTGAGTTCCCAGAATTCCGTGAACCCGCCAACGAGGAGGAAGGCGAGCACGCCGAACCCGAGCGCGAACTCGTGGATCCGCAGCCCGCACAAGTAGACGCGCGGACCGAGTCGGTGCCGTTCTAAGCGGACCACGGAGCGAACCTAGATCCGAACGGTTAGCGCTCGGTGAGAGACCTCATTAGCAGTTCGTCGCTTAAGGCGCCGCTACCGCATCCGAGCCTGGTCACGTCTTCGTGCCTCATCTCGCGCGTTGCGCCTCGCGCGTCGCTTCCACTCGGAGAATCCGACCAGGAGCAGGATCACCGGGACGACGGCCGTAGCAAAGAACGGGTAGTTCGCGAAAGTGAAGTAGACGCCGAATGCCCCCAGCACGACTACGACCGTCCAGTACAGCACCGATGCGACCCGCCGCAAGAGCGGCTCGTGACGTGGTTGCGGCTGGTGGGGCGTAACGGCGCTTGCCATGTGTACGAGGGCTACGACGCGAGCCAGGGTGCGTCCCGCACGACTGGTCGAGTGGGTTCTAGGGCTCGCTCGCCAGCGCGTCCGCTGGGACGGGCGCAGCCGCCCGCGCGATCGCGCGGAGGGGCCCGGCCGGAGATAGTGGTTGAGGAAGGCAATCGAGACTCGCTCGACCTTGACCTCGAACAGTTTCGGTAGGGTCACGTTACGGGCGTTTCGGGGCGCCCGGCCCACCAACTCGCTTCCGCGGTAGCCTGAGCCCTCGCTGGCCCCCATCGACTAGCGGTCCAGGTCGCGGCCCTTTCAAGGCTGAAGCACGGGTTCGAATCCCGTTGGGGGTACTTCGGCCGACTACGCTGATGCCATGGCGAAGATCGAGAAGTCCGAGCAGGAGTGGCGCGAGGGGTTGACGCCCGAGCAGTACCGCGTCCTCCGCGAGAAAGGCACCGAGGCGCCGTTCAGCGGCGAGTACGACCACGTCTTCGAGCCGGGCACCTACCGCTGTGCCGGCTGCGGGACCGAGCTTTTCGACTCCGACGCGAAGTACGACTCCGGCTGCGGCTGGCCCGCCTTCTCGGCACCGGCGGGCGGCGACGCCGTCGAGGAGGAGAGCGACACGGCCTACGGCATGGTGCGCACCGAGGTGCTGTGCTCGACCTGCGGCGGCCACCTCGGGCACGTCTTCCCCGACGGGCCCCAGCCCACCGGGCTCCGCTACTGCATCAACTCGGCCGCGCTCGAGCTCGACGAGCGCTAATCGCGGTACCGTTCCCCGGCGCGGGCGGTTAGCTCAGCTGGGAGAGCAACGGCTTTACACGCCGTAGGTCGCAGGTTCGAGCCCTGCACCGCCCACTTTGGCGCGAGAATCCCGGCCATGAGCGAGCTGGAAAAGGTCGACCACGAGGTCGCGGAGGAAGTCGAGAAGGGGCTCCATCTCCACCATCACCTCGGGCCCCGGCGGGAGCGGGCGATGTTCGCGACGCTCGGCTTCACGGTCGCGCTCGTGCTCACCCGCGGGGTCACCACGCTGCTCCACGAACGCGGCGCCGGCCCGAACGGCGGGATCATCGTCGGCGGCGTCCACATCCACCACTTCGCCTTCGGGATGGTCGGCCTGCTGCTGCTCGCTTACATGTGGCTGCTGCTGTTCGCCTCCACCGACTCGCCGCCGCGGCATTGGTTCCGCCTCACCGCGTTCGCCTACGGCGTCTGCTCGGCGCTGATCCTCGACGAGTTCGCGCTCTGGCTGAACCTGCGCGACGTCTACTGGCAGCGGCAGGGCCGCGAGAGCATCGAGGCGCTCGCGATCTTCGCCGGCGTCTTCCTCTGGGGCGCGCTCATCGCTCCGTTCGCGCGCGCCGTGTGGCGGCACCTGCGCGGGCAGCCGCTACCGCCGAGGCGGGTGGATCGGTAGTGGAAGCCGCGCAGGTGAGCCTCCTCCGCTGGCTGCGGCGCCAGCTGCGGCAGCCGATCCCGGCCCGCGAGCACCTGGAGGCCGCGGTCGAGAACGACGACGTCGCCGAGGTCAGGCGGCTCCTCGCCGGCTTCGAGTTCAGCGACGACCAGCGGCGGAACGTGGAGCAGCTGCTCAACGCCTGGGAGCGCCAGCAGGGCTAGTAGAAGCCCTCGCGCCGCCGGTACCGCTCGGCGCGTGCCTCCTCGTACTCCTCGACATCGAGCTCGGGGTCGGCGACGGCGCGCAGCATGTCGCCCGAGCTCGGCAGCTCCGACCGCTCGATGTGCCGCTCGGGGTTCCAGAGCTCCGAGCGGAGGAGCGCTTTCGGGCACTGCGTGTACGCCTCCTCGACCTCGACGAGGATCCCGAGCTGCGGCGCCTTTCCCTCGACCTCGCTGCCGGCGAGCAGCTCGACGTCGTCGACGATCCGCGCCCGGCCGTTGACGCGGAACGTGTCGTCGACGCCCGGGATCAGGAAGAGGAGCGCGATCCGGTCGTCCTCGAGCAGGTTCGTGAGCGTGTCGGCGAGCTTGTTCCCCGGCCGGTCGGGCAGCAGCAGCGTGCGCTCGTCGAGGATGCGGACGAAGCCGGCGGGGTCGCCGCGCGGGGACACGTCGAGGCCGCCGTCGGGCCGTCCGGTTGCGACCACCACGAACGGCGACCGCTCGACGAACTGCCGCGTCAGCGGGTTGAGGCGGTCGGCGATCTTCTGCCGCACGAGCTCCGCCGGCTCGCCGAGCACCTCGCGCAGTCGCGTCTCGTCCATCACGCGAACCTCGGCGGCCGCTTCTCGCGCACGGCGGCGACGCCCTCGCGTACGTCCGGCCCGGTCATGTCGAGGAACTCGAGCTCGAGGGATGCGTCGAAGATCGGCCCGGCCCGGAGGAGCCACTCGTTGAGCGCGGTCTTCGTGTGCGTGATCGCCGCGCGCGAGCCGGTCGCGAGCCGCCGCGCGATCTCGAGCGCCCGCTCCTCGAGCTCCTCCTCGGGCACGCAGAGCGAGACGAGCCCGATGCGCTCGGCCTCCACGCCGTCGACCGGCTCGCACAGCAGCAGGAGGTACTTCGCCTTCGCCATCCCGCACAGCAGCGGCCAGACAATCGCGGCGTGGTCGCCGGCCGCGACGCCCAGCTTCGTGTGGCCGTCGACGATCCGCGCCTGCGGGCTCGCGACCGAGACGTCCGCGAGCAGGCCGACCACGAGTCCGGCGCCGACGGCCGGGCCGGTGATCGCGGAGACGATCGGCGTCGGGCAGGCGAGCATGTTGTAGACGAGGTCGCGGGCCTCATGGAAGACGCGCCGGCGGGTGTCGGCGTCGTCGGCGATCGCGAGCACGAGGTCGAGGTCGCCGCCGGAGCTGAACGCGCCGTCGGCCCCGCGGACGAGGACGGCCCGCGTCTCGGAGTCCTGCCCGATCGCCTGCCAGACCCGCGCCAGTTCGCCGTGCTGCGCCTCGCTCACCGCGTTGAGACGCCCCGGCGCGCTGAGCGTCAGCCGCAGGATCCCGTCTTCCGGCCGGTCGAGGTCGAGCGACGGGAACTCCGTCTCGTACGGGTACGGCGCCACGAGGCAGATCCTACGGCGCCCCCGGATGCCGCAGGCGTCCGTGGTTTTCGGCCGGGCGCCGGCGGCTTAGCCGGCGACGCTACCAGCGGCTACGCTCGCCCGACGCAGGGCCGGTAGCTCAGTTGGTAGAGCAGCGGACTTTTAATCCGAAGGTCGCAGGTTCGATCCCTGCCCGGCCCATCCGATTGACGGACGGCCTGGCGCCGCCGTAGGCTCCGCGCATGTCGGTGCGCGAGCGCGCGCGTCTCAGTGCGATAGCGCTCGGTCTGGGCGGCGCGGCGCTCGCGCTGATCCAGATCCTCGAGAACACCGTCAGCGCCTTCAGCCCGCGCCCCGTGGTCTCGGCGCTGCTGACCGTGACCGTCGCGATGGCCGGGGTGTCGTTGGCCCGCGCTCGCTCGCTGGCGACCCGGCAGCAGTTCCTGACCAGCGTGCTGTGGACGTGGCCGCTGCCGACCGCAGCGCAGGCCGATCCCTTGACGCTCGGGATCTTCCCGCCGCGATTTGTGGACGGCCCGTACGTGCCGCGGTCGATCGACTCCACGATCGAGCGGGCGCTGGCGGAGCGCGCGCTCGTGCTCGTGATCGGCCCGGCGAGGGCGGGGAAGTCGCGAACGGCGTACGAGGCGGTCGCGCGCTCACTGCCGGATCGCCGGGTCCTGAATCCGATCGACGGCGAAGCGCTGCGCTCGATCGTCGGGGACTCGGGCCTCTCCCGCGCCGACGGGGTGTGGTGGCTCGACGACCTCGACCGGCACCTGTCCAGCCTCGACGGCCGCGCGCTCGACGAGATCCTCACGGGCGGTCACGTCGTCGTCGCAAGCCTCCGGGACGAGGCCTGGCAAGCGTTGCTGGCGGCGGACGGCACGACCGGCGCGCAGGGGCGCCGACTGCTCGGCGCCGCCCACACGATCCACCTCCCGGCCGCCCCGGACGCCGAAGAGGTCGCCGCCGCCGCGCGGCTCTACCCCGAGGTCGACGTCACCGGCGGAATCGGCGCCGCACTCTCCGCGGACGGGAGCAGCAGCCGCGCGTCGACGCCGAGCGTGGCCGCCGAGGCGCCGCCGCGCCGGCGGCCCGACTTCCCGCTCGCCGGCGCGCTCGCGGCGACTCTCGTGCTCGCAGCGGTCTTCGGCCTCACCACCGCCGCCGGCGGCTTCTCCAACCCCGGACCACCGCCGCCGATCGCGGAGCAGCTCGGGAAGATGGTCGCCCAGAACAGCGCCGCCGGCCTCGCGCTCGTCTACCACCACGAGGCCGACCTGCACGGGCCCGGGAACCAGTCCTGGATCTACGTCTGGCGCAGCCCGTACGACCAGCAGTCGCCGACCCACTCCGACCGGATCCAGATCTACGACGACGTCGACGGCCGGCTGAAGCTGCACCTCGACTTCTCCCCCTCCTCGAGCCGCCTGCCCAACACCCCGCTGACGATCGACCACCGGACGATCGCACTCGTCGACCTGGACGGGACCGACCAGCAGCGCGAGTTCGTCGCTGCCTACGTCCCCGACGACGGCTGCAGCTGCCTCCCGGCCGGATTCGAGCTGCCGCTGATGGCAGCGTGGAACGGCAGCACCGGACGCTACGTCCTCTCGCCGCTGCTCCCGCGAGACCTACCGCCCATCCCACCGGAGGCGCCGCCTCCTCACGCGACCCCTTCCCTCGAGCCATGGCTCAGCGGCTACTACCACCTCACCGACTCGCAGACCCATCTCCAGGTCGCCGCCAACGCCGTTTCGTCGTTCGCCCTCGTGCCCGCGCGCCACGGCAAGCACGGCAAGCCGGCGCTGCTGGCGGTTCTCGGGCAGACCGGCAGCGACAGCAAGGGTGCGGTCTTCATCTACGAGTTCGACCGGCAACTCGCGAACACCCACGACGCGCCGCAGCCCAGCATCATGTGCGACCGCCATCAGCCGGTCGGCGAGGAGTTCGTCCGGTTCATGCCGTTCAAGAGCAACGCGCACCTTCCCGAGGGGGCGCCGCTGTACGAGTACACGCAGCAGCTGGCCAAGCTGGCCCCGCGCCTCGACCAGGGCACCCTCCCGTCGACGAGCGGGCACGTCGAGAAGGCGCACGACGATCCGTGCGTCAACGTGGGTTAGAGCGGGACTAGGATCGCCCCGTGCCGTTCCTGCTCCGCCTCCTGATTGCCTGGGTCATCGACGCCGCCTCGCTCGCGATCGCGGCCTGGATCTTCTCGGGCATCTCGGTCGGTGGCTCGGCCGGCACGCTGATCCTGGCCGCGCTCGTCTACGGGATCCTCGCGACGTTCATCAAGCCGCTCCTCAAGCTGCTGACGCTCCCGCTCGCGATCGTCACGCTCGGCATCGCGTGGTTCTTCGTCGCGATGTTCATCCTCTGGCTGACCGATGTGATCGTCAGCGGCTTCACGATCGACGGCTTCTGGGATCTCGTCGGCGGGACGATCGTCGTCTGGGCCGTCGGCGCGATCGCCGACCACTGGCTCTTCCCGAAGAAGGACAAGTCCCGAGTCTAGGCTGCCGCGATGCGGCTCTTCCTTCTCGCGCGGCACGGGCAGTCGCTCTTCAACGTCGACCAGGTCGTGAACGGCGACCCGGACCTCGACCGTGGCCTCTCGGAGCAGGGCATCGAGGAGGCGGAGCGGCTCGCGGGCCAGCTCGCCGCGCTGCCGCTCGATCTCGTGGCCGTCTCCCCGTTCCCGCGCGCGCTTCAGACCGCGAACATCGCGCTCGCCGGCCGCGAGGTCCCGCACCTCGTCGACGACGACCTCGGAGACGTCCGCATCGGCGAGCTCGAGGGCAAGACGCTCGACGCCTACCGTGACGCGCCCGCGCACCTGAACCGCAAGGAGCGCTTCCCGGGCGGCGAGAGCCTCGACGAGGCGGCGCTGCGGTACGCGAGCGCGTTCGGCCGGCTGCTCGAGCGCGACGAGCCCTCGACCCTCGTCGTCTGCCACGAGATCCCCGTCCGCTACCTCGTGAACGCCGCCGCCGGCAGCGCCGAGCTGAACGGGCCGCTGAAGTTCGTCGCCAACGCCGATCCCTACCTCTTCGACGAGGCGGCCGTGCGCCGCGCCGTCGGGCGGATCCAGTCGCTCGCCGGGTAGCGTCGGGCCATGACCGTCGAGGACACTCTCTCGCTGCTCGACTGGAAGCGGCGCGTCTTCGCCCTCTACGCCGCCGTGCGGGCCATGGAGCCCGAGGCCGGCTGGGAGCTGTGGCGGGAGACCCGGGACGAGCTGTTCCACTCGCACCCCCAATCGCCGCGCCCGGGCTACTCCGAGCTCGTCTACTACGACTACGACCCCGCCGCACGTGTCCTCGCGGAGCTCGAGGACGTCGAGGCCGCGCCGCACGCGATCGAGACGAGCGGGCCCGAGCCGATGCTGTTCAAGCCGTTCGGGCGCGCGCTCTTCAGGCTGCGAGGAGAGGAGCTCGCCCTGGAGCTCGACTGGCTGGAGGGCTACGGCGGCGGCATCTTCCTCAGCTTCCGCGACACGACGAGCGGACGGGAGACC
Organism: uncultured Actinomycetes bacterium; assembly: GCA_963796555.1. Taxonomy (GTDB): domain Bacteria; phylum Actinomycetota; class Thermoleophilia; order Gaiellales; family Gaiellaceae; genus Palsa-739. The sequence continues at coordinate 411,720 of CAWCLZ010000010.1, forward strand.
TACGGCGGCGGCCGCTACCTCCTCGACACCGTCAAGGGCGCCGATCTCGGGGACGGCGACGGCCGGCTCGTGCTCGACTTCAACTTCGCCTACAACCCGTCCTGCGCCTACGACCCCGGCTGGGTCTGCCCGCTGGCGCCGCCGGCCAACCGGCTGCAGGTCGCGGTCGGTGCGGGCGAGCGGTACAGCGCATGAGCGAGCTCGACGCTCTCCGCACCGAGATCTCCGAGCTCGACCGGCGGCTGCTCGAGCTGCTGAACCGACGGCTGGAGCTCGTCGCCTCCGTCCGCGACTACAAGGACTCGGCCGGCGAGCGCTGGATCGACCCCGAGCGCGAGGCGGAGCTGCTGGAGGCGCTCGTCGCGGCGAACCCCGGGCCGCTGTCGAAGCGCGGCGTCACGTCGATCTTCTCCGCCGTGCTCGACGTGCTGAAGCAGGAGGTCGCCGCCGACCGGAGCGCAGCCGCTTCGCCCGGAGGAGCGTCCGCGCGGCCGCGCGCGGTCGAGCGCCTCGCCGTCGTCGGGACGGGACTGATGGGGGCGTCAGTCGCGCTGGCTGCAGGCCGGGCGGGCACCCGTTGTCGCGGCTTCGACTCGGACTCCGGCGTGCTCGAACGGGCGGCGGCGCGTGGCGCGCTCGAGCCGGCGCAGTCACTCGCCGAGGCGGTCGCGGACGCCGAGCTCGTGGTCGTCGCGGTTCCGGTCGGCGAGGCTCCCGCCGTCGTGCAGGAGGTGCTCGACGCGGCCGGTGCGGACGTCGTCGTCACCGACGTCGCCTCGACGAAGCGCCCGCTTGCCGCGCTCGACGACCCGCGCTTCGTCCCGGGCCACCCGGTCGCAGGCGGCGCCACCGGCGGCCCGGCGCGCGCGACCGCCGACCTCTTCGATGCCGCAACGTGGTTCCTCGCCCCGACCGAGACGTCGGCGGCCGGGAGCATCGAGCTCGTGGAGCGCTTCGTCGCCTCGCTCGGCGCACGCGCCGTCCGGACCGATGCCGCGGCGCACGACCGTCTGCTCGCGCTGACGAGCCACCTCCCGCACGCGCTCGCGAACGTCCTCATGCTCCGCGTCGCGGCAGCGGCCGCGGAGGACGACGCGCCGCTCGCCTTCGCCGGTGCGTCATTGCGCGAGATGACCCGGCTCGCCGGCGCGAACGCCGCCGTCTGGAGCGACATCTTCCTCGGCAACGCCGACGAGATCGCGGCGGCACTGGACGGGCTCCGCGCCTCGCTCGACGAGCTCGAGCAGGCGTTGCGGAACGGCGACCGCGAGCGGATCGAGCAGACGATCGCCGCGGCCGCGGCCGCGCGCGAGCGGCTGGACTCGTTCGCCTACCGCACCGCACCCGCCCAGCTGAACCGGATCCGCATCCGTGTCCCCGACCGGCCCGGCGTCCTCGCCCGGATCACCCAGATCCTCGGCGCGGCGCAGATCAACCTCGAGGACTTCGAGCTCCGGCATGTCTCGCCGGAGTACGGCGGTGTCCTCGTGATTCTCGTCGCGGGAGCCGAGAATGCGGCACAGGCCCGGGACCTCCTCCGGCGAGAGGGATACTCGGCGGCGTAGCATCTAAGCGTGACGAGACTGCACAGTTGGTGGCAATCCCCGCCGCGAAGCGGGATCCAGCGCCTGATCGCGCCTCCGGAGTACCGCCATCTCCGCGCCTTCGGGCTCACCCGGGTCGCCGGTGGCTGTATTGCCGCCGCCGCGGGCATGGCGTGCCTCTCGTACGAGGCCTACGGCTGGGCGGCCTTCTTCCTCGTCCTTGCCGCGCTGAACCTCGCGGTCGGCGGCTGAGGAACTCACCATCGCTCGCTCCACGAGCAGCGCGCGGCCGAACTCGTAGCCACCTGCCGCGCGCGACCGCCGGGTTTCCTCTAACTTGACGCGAGTTCCCGGCTGGTGCGATCGTCTGGGCACCCCAACTACCAAGGAGAGGCTTGTGCTAGCTGCTTACACGTTCGGCGACCTCATGTGGTCGATGTTCGTCTTTTTCGCATGGATTCTGTTCTTCTGGATGCTGTTCATCGTCTTCGGCGACCTGTTCAGCCGGCACGACACCAGCGGCTGGGCGAAGGCGGGCTGGACGATCTTCGTCATCTGCCTGCCGTTCCTCGGCATCTTCGTCTACCTCATCTCGCAGGGTAAGGGGATGGGCGAGCGGGCTCAGGCACGCGCGCAGGCCCAGCAGTCGCAGATGGACAACTACGTGCGGTCGGTTGCGACCGGCTCCTCCACGGAGGAGATCGCCAAGGGCAAGGAGCTGCTCGACTCCGGCGCGATCACCCAGGCCGAGTTCGACCAGCTCAAGACGAAGGCGCTCGCGGCCTCCTAGCCGAGCGCCCGATGGAAGTGCAGACCGGGCTCGCAGCCGAGTGCGAGCCCGGACACGCTACGAGCTCTGCCCGAGCGCGAAGTAGACGTACTTGAAGGAGTCCTCGGGCGTCGTCGCGGTGCCGTACAGCAGGAGCGTGCCCGCATCGCTCGAGGCGATCGTAGGTGAGCGAGACGTTGACGAGCGCGTACTGCGAGCCTGCGGGCGGCGGCGGGTTCAACCCCTCGACCTGGGCGTCGGCGTCGAGGGCGGCCGAGTTCACCGTCAGCCGCCAGGCACCGTCCAGCCGGACCGTCGTGCCCAGCGGATACGGGTTCGCGCGGGCGCCGGGCGGCACGAACGTCACCGACGCGTGCGCGGAACGGTGGAGCTCGAGGGAGCAGCTCGCCTCGGAGCCGTCACACACGCCGGCCCATCTCGTCAGCTTCCAGCCCTGCCACGGTGTGACGCGCACGACGACCCGACGCTCGGGCCGGACGCGGAAGGTGTGGCGGCACGACGCCGTGTCGCAGGCGAAGGGCCTGTCGCCGGTTACCCGCACCTCCTCACCCCGTTCACGCTCAAGGTCAGTTCGAGTGAGCGCTGCCGCTTCGCCGCACCGGCGGCCGGCGCCACGAGCAGGACGAGCAGCGCGGCCGCCGCGATCCACCCGCTGCAACGGGCGACCATGGGCTACGCCGTGTCGAGCTCGCCGACGCCCTCTTCGGCCGCCGAGACGCAGCGGTCGAACTCGGCGAAGGCGTGCGCCCACGTCTGCGGGTCGCGGAGGTCGACTCCCAGCGGTGCGAGCAGGTCCTGCGGCGAGCGCGACGCCCCGCTCCCGAGGAAGTCGAGATACGCCGGCGCGAACTGCTCGGGATCCTCGCGGTACCGCGCCGCGAGCGAGAACGCGACGAGGTGCGCGAACGCGTAGGCGTAGGTGTAGAAGCGGACGTGGATGAAGTGCGGGATGTACGACCAGCCGAGCCGATAGCCCGCAGGCAGGTCGAGCGAGTCTGCGTAATAGCGCTCGTTCTCCTCGATCCACATCTCGCCGAGGCGGTCGCTGGTCAGTCCCTTCCCCTCGGCACGCGCGGCGTACGCCCGCACCTCGAACCGCGCCATCATCGTCTGGCGGAAGATCGACGCCATCGCGCCCTCGGCGCGGTCGGCGAGCAGCATCACGCGCGTCGCCGGGTCCTCCTCGAGGTCGATCAGCCGCTCGACGGCGAGGAGCTGCGCGAACGTCGACGGCACCTCGGCCAGCGCGAGACCGGTGTGGTACGAGCGGTACGTCTGCCGCTCGAGCGCGAGCGTCCCGTGCACGGCGTGCCCGAACTCGTGCGCGAGCGTGACGACGTCGCGCAGCTGGTCGGTGTAGTTCATGAGGACGTACGGGAGGATGGTCTTCGAGACGGTGCTGCAGTACGCGCCGCCGACCTTGCCGGGGCGCGGCTCCGCGTCGATGTGCCCGCGGTCGAGACAGCCGCGGAAGATCTCGCCGAGGCGCGGGTGGAAGTCGCGCAGCGAGTCGTCGACCATCGCGACGGCCTCGGTCCACTCGACCCGGCGGTCGCCGCCGACCGGCGCGTACTGGTCGGCGAGCTGGAGCCGGTCGAGCCCGAGCACCTCGGCCTTCCGCACGAACCAGCGGCGCCCGAGCGGGTAGTGCTCCTCGATCGCGCGCATCATCGTCTCGACGACCTCGCCTTCGAGCTCGTTGCGCTGGTTCGTCGGCCACATCACCTCCGGGATGCCGCGCAGCCGGTCGATCGAGAGCCGGTCGCCGACGATCGCGTCGTAACAGGCCGCCTGCACGTCGGCCACTCCGTCGAGTGCCTCGTAGAGGGCCTCGAGCGCCGCGAGGCGCAGCTCGCGGTCGCGATGGTGGATGTAGGAGAGGAGGCGGTCGATCGTGTGCGGCTCGGGCCCGCCGCCGCCGTCGAACTCGACCGTCAGGGTTGCGAGCTCCCGTCCGTGGAGCGACTCCCAGGCCGAGATCGCGGGCCGGCGCGCGTTGAGCGCCTGCTCCTCGCCCTCGGGCAAGACGTAGGGCTTCTCCTCCCGAGCCACCTCCAGCCGGTGCCGGTAGGGCTCGAGCTCGTCGGCCTCGAGCAGGGCGTTCGCCTCGGCATCGCCGAGCGCGAGCCACTCGAGCTCGACGAACAAGAGGAGGCTCTCGAGGTCGGAGGCCCGGTCGCGGGCGAGCGTCGCGAGGTCGTTCGTCTCGGCGTCCATCGCGTCGGTGTGCTCGCGGGCCGTCGCGTAGAAGTGGACGCGGGAGATGTCCTGTGTCAGCTCGTCGAACTCGCCGAGCAGTTCCCGCAGACCCTGCGCGCCGGCCGCGCCCACCGTGCCGCGCCGCCGCTCCGCGAAGTCGCGCGAGCGGGCGAGCAGGTCGTCCCAGTCGCGGCGCGCTTGCTCGGCGTCCGGCTCGAGATCGCTCAGGTTCCAGCGGATGCCGGTGGCGCTGAGGGATGAGCTGACGGCCACGGCCGAAGAGCGTATCTGGCGCTCCATCGTGCTGCCATACTGAGTCGGAGTGTCCCGCCGGCTGCACTGGACAGTCCTCGGGATCGCGCTCGCCATCGGCGTCGGCATCGGCGCTGTGATCTCGCTGGCCCGATCCTCGAGCACCACACAGGCTGCGGCGATCTCGTCCACGCAGACGCCCGCGGCCGCGAACCCGAATCTCGACCCCGGTGCCGCGCTGAACGGCGCCGCTCCGAGCTTCACGCTGACCGACCAGTTCGGCCGGCGCGTCTCGCTGCGCTCCCTCCGCGGCTACGTCGTCGTCCTCTCCTTCAACGATCCGGAGTGCACGACCATCTGCCCGCTCACCACGACCGCGATGCTCCATGCGAAGCAGCTGCTCGGGCCGGCGGCGAAGAGCGTCGACCTGGTCGGGATCGGAGCCAACCCCGAGAAGACACAGGTCAAGTGGGTCCGGGACTACTCGCAAGCGCACGGGATGCTGCACAAGTGGCGTTTCCTGACCGGCTCGCTGCCCGAGCTGAAGCGGGTATGGCGCCTCTACGGCATCGAGGCCGCGGTCGTGCAGGGCGCGATCGACCACACGCCGGCCACCTACGTCATCGACCGGCAGGGTCGTTTCTCCCGCTTGTACATCTCCGAGATGGCCTACTCGAGCGTCGACCAGCTCGGCTACGAGATGGCCCAGAGCATCTCCGCCCTGCTACCCGGCCACCCGCGCCTGCGCGGCGCGCAATCGCTGGCCGCGATCAGCCTGCTCGGCCCCAAGCAGCAGGTGACGCTGCCCCGGTTCGGCGGCGGCAGCGTTCGCCTCGGCCCCGGATCGGGGCCGCACCTCGTCCTCTTCTTCGACACGTGGGAGACCGAGGTCACCGACCTGAGCAGGCAGCTCGAGGCGCTCAACCGCTACCAGGCGGTGGCCAAGCGCAAAGGGCTCCCGCCTGTCGTCGCGATCGACGAGGACGGCGTGGAGCGGTCGCCGCAGGCACTGCCGGGCTTCCTCCATGGCCTGCCGCACCCGCTCGCGTATCCGGTCGGAATCGACCACAGCGGCCGCGTCGCAGACGGCTACCGCGTGCAGGATTCGCCCTGGCTGGAGCTCGTCTCGGCCAAGGGTCGCTTCCTGTTCTACGAGGATCTCGCGGTGAAGGGCTGGCCGACGCTGAAGCAGCTGCTCGCGCAAGTGCGGGCCGCACAGGCCAAGTAAAGGCTTTGCGGCGAATCTGCGCCAATCTGCCGGAAGCTGCATCCGGCTGACCCAAACGGGTGACACGCGATCGGCCGTCCTGTGCTGAAGTGCGGTTCACGCCGAAAGCGAGCGGCCGCACTCTGCGACGGCCGCGCTCCATCGACGGGAGTTCATCCTTCTTTTGCGGCCGATCCGCCTCCTCATACTGCTGTTCGCCGTTGCCCTCGCCCTGGGTCTCGCGCTCGTGCGCCCGCTGCAGGGACGCGCGACTCGCATGTCCAAGGGGCACGTGCCACACGCGGCGAGGCTGGTCCAGCCCAGGCGCCGGCTGCTGGCGGTCTCGCGGGCCGGCCGGCAGCGGCACTTCGAACTCAGCGTGGTCTCGTACGCGCGCCACTTCATCGGCACGCCGTACAGCTGGGGCGGCACGAGTCCGCACACGGGGTTCGACTGCTCGGGGCTCGTCCGCTTCGTCTACCGCCGCTTCGGCATCCGGCTCCCGCACTCGAGCTGGGCGGACCTCGGGCACGGCCACCGCGTCGGGGGACGGCGCCGGCTCCGGCCCGGCGACCTCGTCTTCTTCTACGGCGCGAGCCACGTGGGGATCTACGTCGGCCACGGCCGCTTCATCGACGCGCCGCACTCGGGTGCACGCGTCCGCATCTCGACGATGCACGCGTACTCGGGCTACTACGGCGCGCGGCGCTTCCGCGCCAACTAGCTAGCGCATCTTCTCGGCCATCGCCGTGAGCAGCTTCCACGCGATCGTGGAGTTGCTCTCGACGAGCGGCCGGAAGTCCCACGGCGTCATGCCGTAGCAGAGCATGTCGGTGCGGGCCGTCAGCGTGGCCGTGCGGGGCGACTCGTTGATGAGCGCGATCTCCCCGAAGTACTGGCCGGGCCCGACCGTGCCTTTCGCCTCGCCGCCGACGTTCACCTCTGCCTCGCCCTCCTGCACGACGAAGAAGCCGACTCCGCCTGCGCCTTCCTGCGTCACGGTGTCGCCGGCCTTGAACCGCCGCTCGCGCATGCTGGTCGCGATCTCCGCGAGCTCCTTGTCGTCGAGACCGGCAAAGAGCGGGACCTTCTTCAGCATGTCGACGGAGGCTCCGGCCACGGCGCAGTTATACACAGCTGCGCTTCTCGATGCGAGCACCGGCTCGTTCCAATAAGGATAGGCGCGTGCGCGTCCACGTCGTCGGCTGCTCTCCCGCCTGGCCCAACCCGGGCGGCGCCCAGTCGGGCTATCTCGTGGAGGAGGACGGCCGGCGGCTGCTGCTCGACTGCGGCCCGGGCGTGCTGCCTCGCCTGCGCCGGCTCGAGCCCTGGCCGCGCCTGGACGCCATCGTCATCACCCACTTCCACCTCGACCATTGGGGCGACCTCGTGCCGTGGGCGTTCGGCGGCCTGTTCGGCGCGGGCCAAGACCAGGAGCCGCCCGAGCTGTGGCTGCCCCACGGTGGCCGCGAGACACTGCACGGCCTGGATCCCGTCCTCTACGCAAACGCGATCCTCGAGCTGTTCGACGTGCACGAGTACGAGGAGAGGATCCCGTTCACGGCCGCGGGGTTCGAGCTCGTCGCCTACCGCATGCTCCACTACGCGCTCGAGAGCTACGGGCTACGCGTGTCGAACGGCGAGCGGACGCTCGCGTACAGCGCCGACTCCGCGCCCTGCGAGGGGCTCGTCGACCTCGCGCGCGACGCCGACCTCTTCCTCTGCGAGGCGACGCTGGCCCAGCCCGAGGCCGGCATCCGGGGCCACCTCACGGCCGACGAGGCGCTCGACGCCTACACGTCGGCCGGTGCGCACCGTTTCGTCGTCATCCACCGGCCGGACGAGCTCCCGCTGCCCGACGGCGTCGAGCGTGCCTACGACGGGCTAGAGCTCGACGTCTAGCGAACGAGACCTGCGGTCTCGCTCGCTGGGAGAAGGAACTCCGCGGGCCGGATAGCGCGGCTTCCGGCCCGCTCCGTGCAGGTGTTGGTTTGTCCCTGGACGGGAGGCCGCTCTGGTGCGCTTGCGCGCGGCAGAGGCCGGCGCGAGCGCAGTCCGGCCGCGGCTAAGTCACCGCCGGCGCGGCTGTCTTAGCCTCCGGCCCTCGGCGCCAACGCGGGTCGAGCGCTGGCGCAGTTCCTTGGCTACCAGCTCGCCGAGCAGGCGGTGGCCCTCGATCGACGGGTGATCGCCGTCGTCGGTCAAGCCGGCGCGCATACGGGCCGGATCGCCGGAATCCGCGAGCGTGTCGTGGAACGGGAGCGGCGTGGCGTCGAGCTGTCCGATCAGCTCGTTGAGGCGCACGATGTCGGCCGCGGCTCGCCCGTGTCCGTTGTTCCACGGCAGCACGTCGGTCACGGCGAGCGCGAGTCCGGCGGCGCGGCCTCGCTCGAGCATCGCGGCGAGGTTCCGGGCGGCCTCCTCCACCGGACGCTGCTGGACGACGTCGTTGATCCCGCCCTGCACGACGAGCACGTCGGCGCCGTCGAGAACGAGATCGAGCCGGCGCGCGATCTGGTCGGTGCGCTCGCCGTAGACCGCCGTGGTCCGGAACTCGAGCCGCGCGTCGGCCTGTGCGGCCCACCACTGCCACTGGCTCCGCTCATCAGGCACCGGGATCCGCGCACGAACGGCCGGATCGGGATCCCAGAGCGGCGAGCCGGCCGAGATCGAGTCGCCGGCAACAGCAACGATGATGCGACTCACGTCCATCGAGCCGCAAGTCTGACTCTCAGAACCAACGCGCGGCCAAAGCCCGGAGGCCAAGCCAGGCGAAGCCGGCTCAGCCGGAGGCAATCCCGCTCCCGCAAACGCCGCGAAGCGGCCTCCGCGGGCGGGGCAACGAGACCTCAGCACGGAGGGCGCCCGAGACCGCGTCTCGGGCGCGCGGAGTTCGTTCTCCCAGCGAGCGGGTGCCCAGCACCCGCGAGCTACTTGTGCGGTACGAGCTCGACGTGCAGATCGCAGTCGAGCGCCTCGGCGATGCGGAGGAGAGTGTCGATCCGCGGTGGGCGGCCGCCCCGCTCGAGCCGGGCAATCGCCGACTGCGTCGTACCGCAGAGCTCTGCGAGTTGGCGCTGCGAGAGGCCCATCGCGCCGCGCCGCTCGGTGACTCGGTCAGCGATCTGCGCGAAGAACCAGCCGCGGTCGCCCGCGACGATCCGCTCGTGGAGCCGCTCGACCGGCCCCTTTGCCTCCGCGCGTGCCCGGGCCGTCATCTGCCCAGAATAGCGACTCTGCTATGCCCGCACAGCGAGCGGCGCCGGCTGCACCGCGTCGCCGACGCGCACGCGCCCCGGAACCGCGACGTCGCAGTAGACGCCGAAGGGCAGCGGCTCGTTCACTCCCTCCCGCCGATAGCCGGCGAGGAGCTTGAGCGTGTCGAAGTCCGAGACGCCGGAGTCCGGGTCGCACGTCGTCACGACGCAGCGGCCGACGTCGCCGACGGGGACGATGACCGCCTCTCCGAGCGCGACGCGCCGGCCGAGCCAGGTGTCCTCCTCGTGCGGCTCGACGCCGTCGATCTCGAACAGCATCCGGAAGCGGCGGCCGTCGGGCGGGTCCGCGACGCCGGCCTGCTCGCCCAGCGCGGCGAGCGAGCCCTGGGAGATCAGCGAGGCCCAACCGCCGTGGTCCGTTCCCCGGTCCTGGGCGCCTCCCTCCGACCAGAGCAGGGTGACCGGCTCCTCGGCGAACTCGGACAGCGCCTCCCGCCACGGCCCCGGCACGAGCCGCGAAGGATGCGGCGTCCCGTACAACTCGGCGGCGAACGGCTCGCCGGGCTCCACCTCGCCCTCGACGACCGAGCCGTCGGGGAAGGTGAGCGCGAGCCTGCGTGACGTCTCGTCCCACTCCGCCGCCACCCGCATGAGCTCGGGGTGGCGCTTGCCGTTGACGAGGCGCCGGTCGGCATCGACGAGCCAGAAGCGGCGGTCGCCCACCACGCCGGCGTGCGTGAGCTCGACCTCGTCCGGATTGACGACGTGCAGCGCCTTCACGGGTGCGATGCAGATGCGGACGACACGGGCGCCCATGCCGCCAACCTAGCGACTGCGGCGGTTCGCGCTAGCTCCGCAGCTCCCACCCGGAGGCGGCGTACGTGTGGCAGAGGCCGGTGCCGATGCGCCGGCCGAGGTCGTCGTAGACCGCGGCGGTGAGCCGGCCGCGGGCAAGGGCGCAGAGGCGGCTGAGACCCTGCGGATCGCCGCTGTCCGGGGCGGTCAGGTGGGTGTTCCCGCGATACGCCCAGGCCTTCCCCTGCGCGGAGAGCACCCTGGCCTGCGAGCGGCAGAAGCGGATGGCGCCGACCCCGGAGACGATGAGATTCGCATCGGCGCCGAACGGCGAGACGGCGCAGTGGGTCGCCACCGGGCGAGGCGACGGCTGCACGGGCTGCGCCCGAGCGATCCTGCGTCCGAGCACCAGGCCCCCTGCGGTCGCCGGTGCGGCGACGGCCAGAGCGGCAAGCAGAAATGCGGTGACGCGCCAGAGCACCGAGCGCTGTTTGTGCCTCGCGGGGACCGCGGGCGGAGCGCCACGACGAGCGCCTGGCGAGGTTGGCGGCGGGAGGAGCCTCTTCCGCGTCTGGGCGACCAGGGTCGGCGTGGAGTCGGCCGGCAGAGCCGCTCGCAGCGCGTCCACGAACGCAGTCGCAGTCGGATAGCGACGATCCGGCTCGTCGGCGAGCGCCCGCTCCACGACCGACTCGACCGGCTCCCCCAGTTCGGGCCGATCCGTCGTGGGCAGCCTGCCCGTCAGGAGCTGGTAGGCGACCACGGCGAGGGCATAGCGGTCGCTGGCTGCGGTCGCGGGTCGACCTGCGATCTGCTCCGGCGAGAGATAGCCGGCGGTCCCGACCACGCCGCCCTGGGTGGTGAGGGTGGCCTCGCCGGCCTGCCGAGAGACGCCGAAGTCGGCGATCAGCAGGTTGTCGTCTGCTTCGAGCAGGAGGTTCGACGGCTTGACGTCACGATGGACGACATTCGCCGCGTGCGCATGGTCCAGCGCGTCGGCCACCTGAGCGAGCCAGCGAACCGCGGTCGCCTCGGGCGGCGGACCGTCCTCCCGGAGCCGGTCGGCGAGACTGCCGTTCGGCATGTACTCGAAGACGACGTACGGCCGCTGCTGCCACTCGCCCGCTTCGTAGGCGGTGACGACGTAGGGGTGCGCTCCGAGCCGGCCCGCAAGCGCCGCCTCGCGCCCGAATCGCTCGCGCGACACCGGGTCGGCGACGAACTCCGAGGCGAGAATCTTGATCGCCACGTCCCGGGAGAGCAGGCGGTCTCGCGCGAGAAACACCGCACCCATCCCGCCGCGGCCCAGCAGCCGCACGGGCTCGAACCGCGGCGGCAGCAACGACCCGGTCAGCGTCTCAGTCACAGCGCGCGGAAGGGTACCGCCGCCGCCTAGAAGAAGAACCCCGCCCAGGCCGACCACCAATCGTCACCGCGCACGACGAGTGAGCTCGCGCCGGTCACCTCGACGCCCTTGCGGTTTGCGAACTCCTGCAGGCGGTCGGGTGCGTGAAACTCGATCGCGATCTCGCACGGGCTGCCCGGATCGTACGGCGCGACCGCCGAGAGGTCCGACAGCGCCCGGCGCGCGCCCTCCTCGACCAGCTCGCGCGCTTCCCGCGGCGTCTTCATCCGCGCGCTGAAGCGGCCGAGCCCTTGTTTCACCTCGACCATGGTGAGGCCGTCGCCGAGCAGCTCCTTCGCCTCCATGCACACCGCGCGGTCGCCGGTCACGAGCAATACGGGAACGCCCCAGTGACCGCATAGCGCCGCGTTGATCCCGGTCTCGCCGACGAGCGTGCCGTTGAAGCGGAGGCTCCGCCACGCCTGCCCCGAGACGGTGTGGGAGAGGACGCCGTCCGCGGTGCCCGCCATCGCGTGCATGCCGACGAAGAGCGCGGCGTCGCAGCCGGATTCGAGGAAGCTCGTGTACTCCGTCCACTCCTGCTGCACGACGTACTCGCAGGCCGGGTCGAGCAGCTCGGGGAGGAGCGAGTTGAAGTCGTACGCGCCGCCGGCGCCGTGGCAGTCCATGACGACGATCTCGGTCGCGCCGGCCGCCTTCGCGCCGCGCACGGCCGCGTTGATCTCCTCGGTGTAGAGGACGCGGCCCTCGTCGTAGAGCTTCTCACCGCCGGTCGTCTGCTGCCACTTGACGATGCCCGCGACGCCCTCCATGTCGCTGATGATGTGGACGCGCACGGCGCTATTTGATCAGACGCCCGCTAGCGGGAGGACTTGCAGGCGACGACGATCGATCCGTTCCGCAGGTGTCTCAGCCGGATCGCTCCGGCGCCGTTCTTGTCTGCCTTGCTGATCGGGTCGCCGCTGCCGAGGACTTCGCCTCCCCGCGCGGGGACCGTCGCGCCCGCTCCGGCCCCACACTTGACGAGCGTGCCGGTCTTGACGTTCGGGAGCGTCACTCCCCGCCCGACGACGGTGATCACGACTCGGCCTCTCGGCCCGCTCTCCCTCGACGAGCTGACCGTCACGGTGGACAAGCGCTCCGTCGAGTGCACCTTCGTCGCTCCGCATCCAGCGGCAACGACCGCGAGCAACGTCAATGCAAGGAGCGGCTTCACCTCGTCCTCTTCGGCTGGACGATAACGTCAAGCCGTGGAGACGGGACTGGCCGGGAAGCGCGTGCTCGTGACCGGCGGCGCAGGCGGGATCGGCTCGGCGTGCGTGCGCGCGTTCGCGGCCGAGGGCGCCCGGGTGGCGATCCACTACCGCACGAGCGCAGACCGCGCCCAGGAGCTCGCGGGCGAGACGGGCGGCGTCGCGCTCCGGGCCGACCTGACCGTGGAGGACGAGGTCGACGGGCTGTTCGAGGCGGCGGAGCGGGAGCTCGGTGGCGTCGACGTCTGCGCCGCGGTCGCGGGCTTCTGGCCGCGCGAGGACGAGCCGGTCTGGGAGTTGCCGCTCGAGCGCTGGGAGGCGACGCTGCGCGCGAACCTCACAACGACCTTCCTCACGGCGCGCGGGTTCCTACGGCTCGTCGAGCGCCAGGGCCACGGCAACCTCGTCCTCGTCGGCTCGACGGCAGGGCGCTTCGGCGAGGCCGGCCACGCGGACTACGCCGCAGCGAAGGCCGCGATCCAGGGCGGGCTGCTCCTCAGCCTCAAGAACGAGATCGTGCGGATCGCGCCGCGCGGCCGCGTGAATGCCGTCGCTCCGGGCTGGACGTACTCCCCGATGACGCGCGGCGAGCTCGATCCGGCGCTCGTCGAGCGCCTCAGCCGGACGATGGCGCTGCGCAAGGTCGCGCAGGCGGAGGACGTGGCGCGCGCGGTCGTCATCCTCGCCTCCGACGAGCTGTCCGGCCACGTGACCGGCGAGCTCGTGACCGTCGCGGGCGGGATGGAAGGCCGCACCGTGCACGAGCCGGGATGAGCCGGTTCGAAGAGCGGCTCGCCCGGGAGACGCCGCTCGTCGCCGACGGTGGGATGGGCGCACTGCTCTCGAGCGCGATCGCCGGGCTGCGCTGCCCCGAGGAGGCGAACCTCCGCGCGCCCGAGAGCGTGCTCGAGGTGCATCTCGGCTACATCCGGGCGGGGGCCGACCTGATCGAGACGAACAGCTTCGGTGCGAACAGGGCCAAGCTCGCGCGCCGGTTCCTCGCGGATGAGCTCGAGCAGATCAACGCCGCCGCCGTGCGGATCGCCCGCGAGGCGCGGGAGGTCGCCGGCCGTGACGTCTTCATCGCGGGCTCGATCGGGCCGCTCGGCGACTACGAGCTCGCCGGCCACGACCCGGCCGAGCTCTACGCCGAGCAGGCGCGGGTGCTCGAGGGACGCGGAGTCGACCTCTTCATGGTCGAGACGTTCTACGACCTCGCGGAGCTCGAGACGGCGATCGGCGCGGTCCGCTCGGTCTCGGCCCTGCCGCTCGTCGCCCTCCTCACCTTCGACACCGGCGGGGAGACGCTCGCGGGCGTGAAGGCGGAGGACGCCGCGGCACGCCTGCGTCCGCTCGGGCTCGCCGCGTTCGGCGCCAACCACGGCGCCGGGCCGGCCGCGGCGCTCGCTGCGCTCGCGCGGATGGGCGGCGACGGAGCGCTGCTGGCGGCGCTGCCGAACGTCGGCCTCGCGAGCATGAGCGGCCAGCGCATCGTCTTCCCCCACGCGACGCCGGACTATTTCGCCGAGTTCGCAGCGCAGGCGCGCGCGCTGGGCGCGCGGGTGATCGGCGGGTGCTGCGGCACGACGCCGGCTCAGATCGCCGCGATCCGCGAGGCGGTCGACGCGGACCGCCGTCCCGCCGGCTCCTTCCTCGTCCGGGAACGCGAGCAGCTGGCGCCGTTCGAGCCGACGACGGGAGAGACGCAGCTCGCGCGGATGCTGCGCGCGGGAGAGTTCGCGCTCTCGGTCCAGGTCGACCCGCCGCTCGGCGCGAACCCAGAGGCGCTGATCGAGGCGGCACGCGCCGTCCGCGAGTCGGGCCGCGCGCAGTTCGTCGACGTCAACGACAACCCGCGCGCGCGGGCGCGGATGAGCGGGATCATGGCCTCGGTCGCGATCGAGCGATTCACGGGAGTGGAGACGATCCCGCACCTCACCCCGCGCGACATGACGATCACCGGGCTCGAGTCGGTCCTGCTCGGCGCGCACGCGGAGGGCGTGCGGAACATCCTCGCGGTGACGGGCGACCCGCCCGAGGCCGGCGACTACCCAGGCACCCACGGGGTCTACGACGTCGACTCGGTCGGGCTCGTGGAGCTGATCGCGAAGCTCAACGCGGGTGAGGACTGGCACGGCCGCGCGATCGACGCGCCGACCACATTCTTCCCAGGGGTCGCGGTCAACCCGACCGCCGACGACCTAGGGCTGGAGGCCGACCGCTTTCACCGCAAGGTGGCGGCCGGCGCCCGCTTCGCCATGACGCAGATCCTGTTCGACCTCGAGGCGCTCGAGGCGTTCCGGGAGCGGATCGGCGGCTGGTCGGTGCCGGTGCTCATCGGAGTCTGGCCGATCCGCACGACCGAGACGCTCGTCCGCGTCCATAACGAGGTGCCCGGGATCGTCGTCCCGGAGCACGTTCAGGAGCGGTACCGCGCGGCGGGCTCCGGCGCGCGCGACGTCGGGCTCGCGCTCGGCCGGGAGCTGATCGAGGGAGCGCGCGCACGCGCGCGCGGCGTCTACGTCGTGGCGCCGTTCCGCCGGCCGCTCGACGTCGTCGAACTGCTCCCCGCGCCGCCCGCCTAGGGCGCGCAGGCGTCGTTGGAGACGGGCCGCGTGCCGGCGTGCGCGAGATCGCTGCGGATGATCGAGGGCGGGACGCCGTAGCCACTGTTCGAGCCGAGCCGCGCGGCGAAGATCATCGACTCGACCCTGCCGTTCGCGTCGACCGCGGGCCCGCCGGAGTCGCCGTGCTCGACCCGCCCGGCAACCGCGGTGATCGTCCGCCCGACCGGCCCGTGGCCGAGCGCGTCCTGCGTCAGCACCGTCGCCGTCCGGCCGATCCGGCCCGGGGTTGCGGTGAGCCCTCCGTCGAGCGGGTAGCCGAGGATCGCGACGGAGGCGTCCGACTTCGGGTCGGCGAAGCGCAGCGGCTCGAGGTCGACTCCCGAGACACGCAGCACGGCGACGTCGTTCCGGATGTCGAGCACGACCACGTCGGCGAGGGCAGGAAGAGGCCGCCCGGCGATGTGGACGAGGGTGGTGCCGCTCTCGCCTGCGACGACGTGCGCCGCGGTGACGATCAGGTTCGGTCCGGCGACCCAGCCGCTCCCCTCGACCCCGACACCGCAGGCCGTGCCGAGGACCTTGACGACGCGCGTCGTGGCCAGCCGGATCGACTGGTCGCGGAGAACACCCTTGCTCGGCGGCAGCGAGGGAGCCTTGGGCCCGAGGAAGGAGGGGAGCGGATCGATGCGCGCCAGCAGGTTGAGGAGCGTGCGCGGCGGCAGGGCCGAATCGAGCTGCTTGACGATCTCCGAGCGCTCGACCTCCTGGCGGATCGTGGTCTCGCCGGGCGTGAGCAGCGCGACCGAGGCGCCGACCCAGACGACCGCGAGGCCGAGCGCCCCGCCGAGCAGCAGGCCGCCGGCCGAGTCGAGCAGGCGCAGGGGCGCGAACCGCAGGCCGCCGCGGACGAACGAGCCGGCGGCGAGCGCGGCGAGTTGCAACAGGACCGCGCCGAGCACGGCGGCGAGCAGGACGACGAACGGCATCCACCTCGAGCTGGACCCGCCGTGCAGCAGGCGCACCGCGACGTGGGAGCCGATGTAGGCGCCGGCCGCGAGCCCGACCAGCGAGAACGCGGTGAGGACGAGGCCGCGGCGCAGGCCGGCGAGAGCTGAGAGGAGCACGATCGCGATCGCTATCCAGTCGGCGGCGTTGAGCCCCACCTCGGCAGGGTAGAGGCCGGGCTACACTAGATCGCCCGCGGGGGCGTAGTTCAGTTGGTTAGAACGCCGGCCTGTCACGCCGGAGGTCGCGGGTTCGAGTCCCGTCGCTCCCGTAAAATTCCTGCCAATCGGCATCTTTTGTCGTCAGAATTGGCGCAAGCGACATACGGCTTCCGCGTGTTCTAGGGTTAGCGTCCACGGGGTTGTGAGCCTTCGGTCCGAAGGGGGTCACCGGGTGTCCAAGCCGAGTCGTGCCGATGCGCTGGATCACGTCGTGGTCGTGCTCTTCGAGAACCACTCCTTCGACAATGTGCTCGGTCGTCTGTACGAGCCCGGAGACGGCAAGACGTTCGAGGGCGTGATCGGGAAGCAGTTGAGCAATCCGATCCCGGAGTGGGCCGAGCACGGAGCCGACCGCAAAGCGGTGCCCTACGAGGTCGCGACCGACATGGACGCGCCGAACCCCGACTCGGGCGAGGAGTGGTACCACACCAACACCCAGTTGTTCGGCATGCTCGACGAGCACAACCGGTTCAAGATCGGAGAGGGCGTGACGGCGCCGTGGAACGCGCCTCCGGAGGGTGCCACGCCGACGATGGACGGGTTCGTCGCCGACTACATCAGCACCTTCACCGGCGAAGTGGGCCGTCAGCCGACCTACGAGGAATACGCCCAGATCATGACCGGGTACACGCCCGAGCAGGTACCGGTGCTGAGCGGCATCGCGCGCGAGTTCGGCGTCTTCGACCAGTGGTTCTCCGAGGTTCCCTCGCAGACATTCATGAACAGGTCGTTCTGGACCGCCGCGACGTCGTCGGGGATCGCCGTGAACAGTCCGATGTCCAAGTGGCGTGGGCAGAACGACGCCGAGACGATCTTCGAGCGGCTCGAGCAGCACGGCAGGACCTGGAAGGTGTACGTGGCTTCGCCGATGCCCCTCTCGTTCCACGGCATCATCCACGCCTCCCGGCTGCACGACCGGTTTGCGACCCACTTCGTGCCGTTCTCCGAGTTCAAGCAGGATGTAGCCGCCGGCACGCTGCCCGATTTCGCGCTGATCGAGCCGAACATGCTCGGCGGCCACGGTGACTACCACCCCGCGTGCGGGCGCTCGTTCGTCGGCCACAACTTCGAGATCGGCGTCGACCCACCCTCCTCCATCCTCGCCGGCGAGTCGTTCCTGGAGCGGCTGTTCAGCCGCTACCGGTCGGCGAACTCGGAGTCCGGCTCGAACGCGTGGAACACGACCTTGCTGATCGGGTGGGACGAGCCGGGCGGCACCTACGACCACGTGCCCCCGGGCCCGGTGCCGCCGGCCGACCCCGCGGCGCCGGCCGGCGAGTTCGGCTTCAAGTTCGATCGATCCGGCTACCGGGTTCCCGCGATCCTCGTCTCCCCCTGGGTCGAGCAGGGCTCGGTGTTCAACGACGAATACCGCCACACCTCGCTGATGGCGACGCTCCGGAAGGTCTGGAACCTCGGCGAGGCGTTCACCGAGCGTGACGCCTCGGCGCGCACCTTCGACCACCTGCTGACCCTCGAAACGCCACGCGACCCGCAGACGTGGGCGACGATCGCCGCCCTGCCGGTCCCGGACTGGCACATGGACGAAGCGGTCGTGGGCAAGGCCCTCAGCACCCTGGGCAAAGCCGCAGGAGGCGCCCTGCTCCACAACGCCCAGAAGGCAGGGCTCCCGGTCCCGCCGGAGCTCACGGATCCAGCCCAGGAGCCCGCGCCCGAGGTCATCCTGCCCGCCCTCAGGAGCATCGCCTCGCACATCTTCCCCCGCCTGGCCACGAGCACCCCGGCAACGGGCAACTGAGCCGGTCTTCGAGGTGCCGGTGGAATCTGCGTCTCGGCTCGAGCTCGAGGCCGACTCGGGCGGCGTCCGGCTCGCGGGGACGCTCTGGCGCCCCGCCGGTGATGCCGTTGCGGGCGTGCTGATGCACCCCGGCTCCGGGCCGTCCGACCGCGACAACGACTGGTTCTTCCCGCCGATCCGGGAGCACCTGCTCCAGGCGGGGATCGCCGTGTGCTCGTTCGACAAGCGCGGCGTGGGCGGCTCGAGCGGCAGCTGGCTGGACGCCGGCATCGAGGCGCAGGCCGACGATCTGCTCGCCGCGCTCGCGGTCTTCGAGGCCGAGAGCCCGCGCGAGCTCCCGCTCGGGCTGTTCGGCCACAGCCAGGGCGGCTGGGTCGTCGTCGAGGCCGCGGGCCGAGGCGCGCCCATCGCGTTCGCGATCACGAGCTCGGGACCCGGCGTCTCGCCCGCGCGACAGGAGCGGTACTCGCTCGCCAACAAGCTCCCGGACGACGCGAAGGGGGACGCGCTCGCGACGTACGACGCCACGGTGGCGGTGCTCCGCGAACGACCCACACTCGAGGAAGGGCTCGAGCGGCTCGACGCGGAGGGTGTTCGGTATCGGGAGCTCCCGGGCCTCGAGCTCCTGTTCGAGGAGGCGGCGGTCTGGCGCCTCGGCGCCGAGCTCTTCGCCTACGACCCGGCAGGGGCGCTCGCCCTGATCGCGGTGCCGGTGCTGGCCCTCTTCGGCGCGGCCGACAAGGTGACGCCGCCCGAGGAGAGCGTCGACGCGTTCCGCGCGGCGGTGCGGCCGGAGCTCCTCCAGGTCGGCGTCTTCCCCGGGGGCGACCACCGGCTCCAGGATGGAGATCCGCCGCGCTTCGTCGACGGCTACCTCGACGGGATCGCTGCGTTCGTGCAGGCCGCCGCGTAGGATCGCCGCGTGAGCTTCGTGCAATGGGCACTTGCGCTGCACGTCCTCAGCGCGTTCTCCTTCGTCGCCGCGATCGTGCTCTTCTGGGTCCTCATCGTCGCCGTGCGCCGGATCGACACTCCCGAGGAGACGCTGCGCATGGAGCCGATCGTCAAGGTCGGCAACGCCGCCGTCGGCATCGGCGCGACCGGGACGATCGTGCTCGGGATCTATCTCGCGTTCGCGGTCGACAGCTACGCGATCTGGGACGGCTGGATCATCGCGGCGCTCATCCTCTGGGCGGTGTCCGCCGAGCTCGGCCGGCGCACCGGCGCCGCCTACATGCAGGGCATGAACAAGGCGAAGGAGCTCGACGCGGCCGGCCAGAAGGGGCCCGACGAGGGGCTGCTCGCGCTCAACCGCACCCAGGCCGGCCTCGTGCTCCACGCACTGACCTCCCTGACGGCGCTGCTCATCCTCCTCGACATGATCTTCAAGCCGGGCGCATGACGACGGTTCTCGCCACGGTCCGGCCGCACGGCTGGGACTTCCCGCTCTTCCTGCACGTGCTCGGGGCGATGATCCTCGTCGGCGGGCTCCTCACCGGCGCGGCGTGCCTCGCGCTCGCGCGCGGCGACGTCAAGTACCTGCGGCTCGGCTACCGGTCGCTGCTCTTCGTGGCGTTTCCCGGCTTCATCCTGATGCGGGTCGCGGCCGAGTGGATTCTCTCGAAGGAGCCCTGGGGCAAGAACGGCGTCCCGACGCCGACCTGGCTCGGTATCGGGATGGCCGTGGCGGATATCGGCGGGCTCATCCTGCTCGTCTCGCTCGTCGTGGGCGGCATCGGCGTGCGCCGGCTGCGCTCGGGACAGGGGGCGGCGCTGCTCAGGACGACGCTCGTGCTCTCGGTCGTCCTCCTCGGCGCCTACGTCGTCGCCGTCTGGGCGATGGCCGGCAAGCCGAACTGAGCAACCCCTAGGCAACGGGTCGTGCACGACTGGGGCTAGCCCCAGGGCCGGATGCCGGGCCGCGCCATGGTGCGGCGCCCGCCGTGCGAGCAGCCTGGAGTCGTGAACTCGTATCCGACTCAGGAGGGGAAGATGAACCTCGCAGCCCGCGCCGGCCGGTGGAGCGCGGCGCACTGGAAGACCGCCACCTTCGGGTGGCTGGCGTTCGTCGTCGCGGCCGTCATGCTCGGCTCGCTCCACGGCACCATCCCGCAGACCGACGCCGAGCAGACGAACGGCCAGGCAGCACGCGCCGAGCAGATGCTCATCACGGCGCACGTCAAGAACGTCGCGAGCGAGAACGTCCTCGTCCGCTCGCGCACCCTCACGGCTGCGTCGCCTGCATTCCGGCGCACGGTCGCCGACGTGCGCGCGGCGCTCGCCCGCACCGGGCAGGTGCGCGATGTCCGGCTCGGCTCGGTCTCCAAGGACGGCCACCTGCAGCTCGTCGGCTTCGACATCGCCGGCGACGCCGACACCGCCGACGCGCGGGTCCAGCCCGCGCTGAGCGCCACTGCCAGGCTCGCCGCGGCGCACCCGGGCTACGCGATCGCCGAGGTCGGCGACGCGAGCATCTCGAAGGCGATGAACGGCGTCGTCTCGAGCGGGCTGTCGCACGCGGAGAAGCTCTCGCTGCCGATCACCTTCGGGATCCTGCTGCTCGCGTTCGGCGCATTCCTCGCAGCCGGGATCCCGGTCCTCCTCGCGTTCACCGCAGTGCTCGCGGCGCTCGGGCTCACGCACCTCTCGAGCTCGTTCGTCCACGAGGCAGACCCGACCGCGAGCGTGATCCTGCTGATGGGGATGGCGGTCGGCGTCGACTACTCGCTCTTCTACTTGAAGCGCGAGCGCGAGGAACGGCTCCGAGGCGCGAGCCGCGAGGAGGCGCTGCAGCGGGCCGCGGCCACCTCGGGACGCGCGGTGCTCGTCTCGGGCCTCACCGTCATGACCGCCGCAGGCGGGCTGATGCTCGCCGGCAACAGGGTCTTCACGTCGCTCGGGCTCGGCACGATCCTCGTGGTGCTCGTGGCGGTGCTCGGCTCGCTGACGGTTCTGCCCGCGCTGCTCGCCAAGCTCGGCGACCGCGTCGAGTGGGGACGGCTGCGGTTCCTCAGCTCGAACCGCGAGTCGCGGATCTGGCGGGCGGCGCTGCGTCCCGCGCTGCGCTATCCCAAGATCACGGTCGTCGGCGCCGTCGCCCTCCTGCTGGCGATCGCCTCGCCGGCGCTGCACATGCACACGCGCGACGACGGCGTCTCGGACGCGCCGCGGAACCTGCCCGTCGTGCGAGCCTACAAGGAGGCGACCAAGGCGTTCGGCACGACGAGCGCGCCGGCCGTCGTGGTCGTGCACGCGCCGAACATCGAGGCGCCGAGGGTCCGTTCCGGGCTCGCCGCGTTCCGCCGGGCCGTGCACCGGCCGGTGCAGACGATCCCCCACGCGGACAACACGGTCGAGCTCGACGTCCCGCTCGCCGGCGACGGAGCAGATGCGGCGTCGCTGCGGGCACTGGACGACCTCCGCTCGCAGATCATCCCAACGACGATCGGATCGGTACCGGGCGTCGAGGTCGCGGTGACCGGCGAGACGGCGGGCAGCGCCGACTTCACGTCCACTATCGACCACCACATGCCGGTGATCCTCGGCTTCGTGTTCCTGCTGACCCTGGCGTTGATGCTGCTCTGCTTCCGCTCGCTCACGGTCGGGCTGACGGCGATCGCGCTCAACATGCTCTCGGTCGCGGCCGCGTACGGCGCGATGACCTGGGTCTTCCAGGACGGCCACCTGCACTCGGCGCTCGGCTTCCAGTCGAGCGGCGCGATCGTGCCGTGGGTGCCGCTGTTCCTCTTCGCGGTGCTGTTCGGGCTCTCGATGGACTACCACGTGTTCATCGTCAGCCGGATCCGCGAGCTCGTCGATCGTGGCTACTCGACGCGGGAGGCGGTCGACCGCGGGATCCGCTCGACAGCCTCGACGGTGACGAGCGCGGCGCTGGTCATGGTCGGTGTGTTCGCCGTCTTCGCGACGCTCGGCCTGCTGTCGCTCAAGCAGATGGGCTTCGGGCTCGCGGTCGCCGTCCTGCTCGACGCAACCGTGATCCGGGCGCTCCTGCTCCCGGCCACGATGACCATCCTGGGCGAGCGCAACTGGTGGCTGCCGCGGGCACTCGACCGGCTGCCGCGCCTCGATCTCGCGACCGAGCGCGCGTGACGGAAAATGGGCTCCGTGATCACGCTCACGCTGTTTCGGAGGACGGTCCGGGCTTCGGCCTGGGCCCTCCTCCTCGTCAATCTCTTCGTTCTCGTCGTCTGGGCGGCGAGCGGCGGCGGCTCGTTCTGGCCCGTCTGGGTGTGGCTCCCGACCGGGCTGGCGATCGGCTCGGCCTGGTGGGCCGGCGCTGCAAGGAACCGGTTCGAGCGGACGGTGGGCGAGGCGGTGCTTCTGTCGCTGTTCCTGATCGGCATCTGGGCGGCCGGGGGCCGAGGCTCGTTCTGGCCGGTCTGGCCGATCGCCGTGATCGCGCTCGTCTTCGGTCTCGAGGCGGTCACGCGCGGCAAGAAGGACGAGGCCCGCGTGGAGGAACTGACCCAGAGCCGGGCCGGCGCGGTCGAGGCGGCCGAGACGCAGCTACGGCGCATCGAGCGTGACCTGCACGACGGCGCGCAGGCCCGGCTCGTCGCGCTCGGCATGAACCTCGGCCTCGCCGAGCAGCAGCTGGAGAAGGATCCCGCGAAGGCGCACGAGCACCTCGCCGAGGCGCGCGAGGCGGCAGGCGCCGCGCTGCAGGAGCTCCGCGACCTCGCGCGCGGCATCCATCCGCCGATCCTGTCCGACCGTGGCCTCGACGCGGCGATCCGCGCGCTCGCGGCACACGCCGCAGTGCCGGTGTCGGTCGAGGTCGAGCTCGCCGAGCGTCCGCCGGCGGCAGTCGAGACGGCGGCGTACTTCGTCGCCGCGGAGGGTCTCGCGAACGCGCTCAAGCACGCACAGGCGTCACGCATCGACATCGCCGTGCACGAGCGCGGCGGCGCGGTCGTCGTGCGCGTGCTCGACGACGGACGCGGCGGAGTGTCCGAGTCCGGCGGCGGCCTCCACGGACTGCGACAGCGGGTCGAGGCGCTCGACGGGACGTTGCGCATCGCCAGCCCGGAGGGCGGCCCGACCGTGATCGAGGCGGTGCTCCCGTGCGCGCGGTGATCGCCGAGGATCTCGCGCTCCTGCGCGACGGCCTGACACGGCTGCTGCGCGACAACGAGATCGAGGTCGTCGCCGCGGTCGGGGACGGTGACGCGCTCGTCCACGCCGTGCTCCAGGAGCGTCCCGACATCGCGATCGTCGACATTCGCATGCCGCCGACGTTCCGCGACGAAGGGCTGCGGGCCGCGCTCACGCTGCGCGAGCGCGTGCCCGAGACCGCGATCCTGATCATCTCGCAGTACGTCGAGGAGACGTACGCGCGCGAGCTGCTCGCCGACGGCCGCGGCGGCGTCGGCTATCTCCTCAAGGACCGCGTGATGGACGTCGACGCGTTCGTCGAGGCCGTGCGACGGGTCGGCGACGGCGGGACGGCGCTCGACCCGGAAGTGGTCGCGCATTTCGTCGGGGGGAAGGACCGGCTCGCCGCGTTGACCCCGCGCGAGCGCGAAGTGCTGGCGCTGATGGCGGAGGGACGCTCGAACGCGAGCATCGCGGAGGCGCTCGTCCTCACCGTCGGCGCCGTCGAGAAGCACGTCGCGTCGATCCTGCAGAAGCTTCGGCTACCGCCGTCCGACGAGACGCACCGACGCGTGCTCGCCGTGCTGGCGTATCTCGATTCGGCCTCCTGACTCCTTGCGTATGGTCTCCCCGTGAAGCACGTCGTCATCCTCGGTGCGGGGTTCGGCGGGCTGGAGCTCGCGAGCCGCCTCTCCGACTCGCTCGCGGGCGAGGTCCGCGTCACGCTCATCGACCAGAACGACGGCTTCACGTTCGGCTTCTCGAAGCTCGACATCCTGTTCGGCAAGGCCGGCGCATCGGCGCTCCGGCTCGAGTACCGCGACCTCGTGAAGCCGGGCGTGGAGTTCCGGCAGGAGCGCGTGATCGGGATCGACCCCGCCGCCCGCCGCGTCACGACCGACGGCGGCTCGTACGAGGCCGACATCCTCGTCGTCGCGCTCGGGGCCGACTACGACCTGGACGCGGTGCCCGGCTTCGTCGAGGGCGGGCTCGAGTACTACTCGATCCCCGGAGCCGAGCGGATGCGCGACGCCCTGCCCGCGTTCGGCGGCGGCACGATCCTGTTCGGCGTCCTCGCCCAGCCCTACAAGTGCCCGCCCGCGCCATTCGAGGGCGCGTTCCTGCTGCACGACCAGCTCGTCGAGCGGGGAATCCGGGAGCAGACCGAGATCCGGATCGTCGCCCCGATGTCGGCACCGGTGCCCGTCACGCCCGAGGTCTCGCAGCGGTTCCTCGACGAGCTCGAGGCGCGCGGGATCGAGTACATCGCGCAGAAGAAGGTGGTCGCGCTCGACGTTCCGGCCAAGGAGGCCGTGCTCGAGAGCGGCGAGCGGCTCCCCTACGACCTGTTCGTCGGGATCCCGATCCACAAGGTGCCGGGCGTCGTGGCGGGGTCGGGCCTCGCCGACAACGGCTGGGTCGCGGTCAACCCCGACAACCTGATGACGCCGTTCCCGGACGTGTACGCCGTGGGTGACGTCGTCGCTCTCCCGATGGCCAAGGCCGGTGTGTTCGCCGAGAACGCGGCCGGCGTCGTGGCCGACGACATCGTCGCGCGGCACCGCGGCGAGACGCTCGGACGGCGCTACGAGGGCCAGGGGAACTGCTTCATCGAGTTCGGCAGCGGGCGCGTCGCCAAGATCGAGGCCAACTTCCTCGGTGGCCCGTCGCCGACGGCGACCGTGGTCGGCCCGTCCGAGGAGTTCGCGGCCGAGAAGGCCGAGTTCGGCGCCGTCCGGCGCGCGCGCTGGTTCGGCGGCGATCCGCCCGCGTAGCATCATGCGTCCCGTGCGCGAGCTTCCGCAAGGGACGGTGACGCTGCTCTTCACGGACATCGAGGGCTCGACGCGCCTGCTCCACGAGCTCGGACCCTCCGGGTACGCCGACGCGCTCGCCGAGCACCGGCGAATCCTGCGAGAGGCGGCGTCCGCGCACGACGGCGTCGAGGTGGACACGCAGGGCGACTCGTTGTTCATCGTCTTCCCGACAGCCGGAGGAGCGGCCGAGGCCGCCCAGGCGGCGCGCGAGGGGCTCGCCGCGGGAGTGATCCGCGTGCGCATGGGACTACACACCGGCACTCCGGCCGCGACCGAGGAGGGCTACGTCGGCGAGGACGTCCACCGCGGGGCGCGCATCGCTGCGCTCGCGCACGGCGACCAGATCCTGGTGTCGCCCACAACCGCTGCGCTTCTCGACGCCGAGCCGCTCCGCGACCTCGGCCGGCATCGGCTTAAGGACTTCGAGGGCGGGGTCCGCCTCTATCAGCTGGGCGCCCGCGAGTTCCCGCCGCTCCGTACGCCCGGCAGCGTCGAGCTCCCGGAACCGGCCACGCCCTTCCTCGGGCGGGAGCAGGAACTCTTCGACGCGGTCTCGCTCGTCTACGAGCGCGACCCCCGGGTCCTCACGATCGTCGGGCCGGGTGGAACCGGCAAGACCCGGTTCGCGATCGAGCTCGCGCGCCTGCTCGGTGACGACGCCGAGGGAGGGACCGTCTTCGTGCCGCTCGCGCCGCTTCGTGACGCGGAGTTCGTTCTGCCGGCGGTCGCCGACCGGCTCGGCGCCGCGTCGCCGGAGCCCGCCGCGATCGCAGCCCGAGTCGGCGAGCGCCGAACGCACCTCGTCTGCGACAACCTCGAGCACCTCCTCCCCGGCGCCGCCCGTCCGCTGGCCGAGCTCGTGGCCGCTGTCCCCGCCCTGCGATTGCTCGCCACCAGCCGCGAGACGCTGCGGATCCAGGGCGAGGCCGAGCTCGACCTCCCACCGCTCGCGCGCGAGGAGGCGGTCGCCCTCTTCTGCGAGCGCGCACAGGCCGTGCGACCCAATGTGACCCGCACCGACGCCGTCGTGCAGCTCTGCGACCGGCTCGACCGCCTTCCGCTTGCACTCGAGCTCGCGGCCGCCCGGACGAAGCTGCTCGCCCCCGAGGCGCTGCTCGAACGGCTCGCCGACCGGCTCGACGCCCTCAAAGGAACCCGCGACGCCGAGGAGCGCCACCTGACGCTCAGGGCGACCATCGCCTGGTCGTACGACCTGCTCGACGAGGACGAGCAGGCGCTGTTCGCGAGCCTCGGCGTGTTCCGCGGCGGCTGCACGCTCGAGACGGCGGAGCTCGTCTGCGAGGCCGATCTCGACCCGCTCGCCTCCCTGCTCGACAAGAGCCTGCTCCGCCGTCGCAGCGGACGTCTGGGCGAGGAGCGCTACTGGATGCTCGAGACCATCCGCGAGTTCGCACTCGAGCGGCTGCACGAGTCGGGACGGGAGGACGACCTACAACGGCGTCACGCCGAGCGCATGTTCCAGATCGCCCTCGACTCCCATCTCGGTGCAGGTGACACCGAGGGGAACATCGAGCTTGCCCTGGCGGAGCGTGACGATCTGCGGGCAGCGATGGATTGGACCGAGACAAACGATCCGAGCCTCGGCCTCGAGTTCGCGGCGGAGCTGATGAACTTCTGGAACGTGTCCGGCCCGGAGGAAGCCCTGGAGCGGATCCAGCGCCTCTTCGACCGTGCCGGAGACATTCCGACGGAGCTGCGCGCGAGAGCGCTTCGCGCCCGCGCCGCGGCTGCCGACCTCGCGGGCCAGGATGAGCTCGCAGAGCAATCGTCCCAGGAGAGCCTCTCCCTCTACACGCAAATGGGCGACGACGAAAGTGTGGCGATGCTCGAGCACATGATGGCCGTCGGCGCCTGGCGCCGAGAGGACTGGGACCGCATGCGAGAACTGACGGGACACGCCCGCACGCTCGCCCGCGACAGGTTCACCTACCTCGAGATCACGGGCTGGTGGCTGTCGGGCCAGCTGGCCCTCCACGACGGCGATGTGGAGGGCGCGGTCGAGCTCACGCGACGGAGTGCGGCGATGGCGCGCGAGGCAGGCTGGGCGTGGTGGGAGTCGGGCCAGCGACACGAGCTCCTGATGCTCGCCCTCCGGCGCGGCGATCTCGACGAGGCGGAGCGAGAAGGGACCGTCGCGCTCGAGATGGAGCGCACACAGGAAAACCGGCTCTGGGCTCTGTACACGCTCGCAGGCCTCGCGCAGGTCGCGCTCGCCCGCGGCGACCTCGAGCGGGCGGGCATCCTCTGGGGCGCCGCGGAGCAGGAAGGCGAGAGCCTGCCGCGCTGGCCCGACGAACGCGCCCGGCGCATCGGCTCCCTCGTAGGGGAGGACCGAGAGCCGGTCGTCGTCGCGCGGGAGCGCGGGCGCGCGCTCGATCTCTGGGACGCGGCCGCCGTCGCGCTCGGCGAGGACTGAACCGGCGGCTAGACCTTCGCCGCGACCGGCTCCGCCGCCTCGAAGCGCCGGCGGCAGTGGTCGGAGCAGAAGTAGACGACCTCCCCGTCGCGTTCTGAGCGCGCCGGGGCGTTCGCCGCCTCGACCTGCATCCCGCAGACCGGGTCGATCGCGTAGCCGGCGCCGCCGCCGAGCCGCTGCTGGTTGCGCGCCAGCCACCACAGGCCGGCGAGCACGAGCAGGAAGACGACGTTGAGGAACGTCGTGTAGTTCCAGCTGAACTCGGTCGGCACCACGGCGGCCGGACGTTCGGTGGGCACGATCCCCACCCCGAGGAAGAGGTACTCGACCGCGAGCCCGGCGGCGCTCATCACGGCCCAGAACATGAACAGGAGCTTCAGCGCGAGCCGGCCGCCGTAGTAGCGCCGGTAGATGAAGAGCAGGGGCAGCGCGATCAGGTCGGCGAAGATGAAGCTCATCACGCCGCCGAAGCTGATCCCGCCGTGCCAGAGCGCGGCGGCGAGCGGCACGTTCCCGATCGAGCAGACGCAGGCGATGAGCGCGATGAACGGGCCGACGACGACGTTCTGCAGCGACGTCCAGAAGCCGTGTCCGGTGACGAAGACGTTGTTCCAGACACTCACCGGCACGAGCACGGCGAGGAAGCCGGCGACGAGGTAGCCGGCGGCCATCTCCTTCCGCAGCATCTTGGCGTCGGCGAACGTGTAGCTCGCTGAGTCGGCCCAGCCCGCAGGCGAGCGCAGCCGTTCCCGCACCGCGCCCCGCGCCGCCGCGCCGTCGTGCACGTGCCCACCGTCGCCGAGCTTCTCCCGCGCCGCCTCGAGCTCCCGCCGCTTCAGCACGGCCCGGGCCAGGAGCACGAAGAGGACGATCATGATCACGCCGCCGACGAACTCGCCGAGCGCGAACTGCCAGCCGAGCAGCACCCAGATCACGATCCCGAGCTCGACCACGAGGTTCGTCGAGGCGAACATGAAGACCATCGAGCTGACGAAGTCGGCGCCCCGCTGGAAGAGCGTCTTCGCCATCGCCGACGCCGCGTACGAGCACGAGGAGGAGGCGGCGCCGAAGAGGGTCGCGCGGAGGACCTCGCGCGGGCCGCGCCGGCCGAGCACCCGCTGCATCTCCACGCGCGGCACGAAGGCCTGCACCGCACCGGAGATCCCGAAACCGAGGATCAGGGCCCAGAGCGTGGCCCAGAACATGAAGAACGCCTCGCGGAACGCGTGGCCGATGTCGATCAGCACGTGCATCCCTAGGTGGACTGCAGCTCGGCGGGCTGCTCCCGCTCCGCTCCGCGCAGGAAGAGCCCGCCGATGACCAGCACCAGCAGCTCGACCAGTGTCAGCGCGACGCGGTTCAGCGCCACCGCGCCGAGCGCCTGCCCGGGCGTGGCGACGGCGAGCATCAGCCCGTACATCGAGGCCTCGCGCGGCCCGAGCCCCGACGGCGCGAAGAGGAAGACGACGGCGACGATCGCGCCGACCGCAGCCACGCCGCCGAGATAGACGATCGTCGCCACCTCGGGATGCCCGCCGACCGAGCGCAGCAGCAGCCAGAGCGCGAAGCCGCCGATGATCCACGTGCCCGCATAGAAGACGAGCAGCCCGCTGATCGTCCGGCCGCGCATTGCCGGCAGATCCTTCGTGTAGCCGAACTTGCGCAGCACCCACCCCGCGCCCGGCCGGAAGACGCGCGGCTGGACGAGGATGGCGAGCACGGCGCCAAACGCGAGCAGCGGGGCGAGGGGCGCGTGCACGTCGTCGACGAACGGCAGGCTGACCACGAAGACGATCACGCCGGCGACCGCCGAGAGCCCCGCCTCGAGCAGCATCGACGAGGTGACGAGGGCGGTGTCCGTCACGCCGGCGCGGCGGGCCGCGACGACCCGGGCGGCCGGCGCCCAGATCCCGCCGGGGATGTACTTCGCCAGCATCGAGATCATCTCTGCCCGCAGGGCGACCGGATAGGTCAGCTGGACTCCCCACTCGCTGAGGATCCAGATCCAACCGAGCACGAAGACGAGGTAGTAGGCGGCGAGCGCGGCGCAGCCGAGCGCGAACAGGACGACGTTCGCGTTCTCGAGGTCGTGCCAGGCGCCGCGAGCCGAGCCGCGGAGCGCGAAGGCGAGGCTCGCGAAGAAGACCACGAGCACGATGAGCTGGGCCGCGCCGAGCAGCCGGCGGTGCCGGGAGGCCCAACTGGCGGCGTCCGCGAGACGGCTCATCCGTTCACATGTAGCACGGCAGCACCCTGGACTCGCCCTCCGCGCAAGGCTTCCAGAGCCTCGTTCGCCCGCTCGAGCGGGAATGCCTCGACCTCGGTGTGCACCGGCACCTGCGGCGCGAGCGCGAGGAACTCCTCCCCGTCGCGGCGCGTCAGGTTGGCCACTGAGCGCACGACGCGCTCCTCCCAGAGCAGCTCGTAGGGGAAGCTCGGGATGTCGCTCATATGGATGCCGGCGCAGACGACGACTCCGCCGCGGGCGAGAGCGCGCAGAGCCGCAGGAACGAGCTCGCCCACCGGGGCGAAGATGATCGCGGCGTCGAGCTCCTCCGGGCCCGGCTCGTCCGACGGCCCCGCCCACTCGCAGCCGAGCTCGAGCGCGAAGGCCGCGGCCGCGTCGTCTCCGGGCCGGACGAAACCGAACAGCCGGCGTCCCTCGTGCCGCGCGACCTGGGCCACGATGTGTGCCGATGCGCCGAAGCCGTAGAGGCCGATCCGCTCGGCGTCGCCCGCGAGGCGCAGCGAGCGGTAGCCGATCAGCCCGGCGCAGAGCAGTGGCGCGACCTCGAGGTCGTCGTAGGAGTCCGGCAGTGGCAGGCAGTAGCGCTCGTCGGCCACCACCCACTCGGCGTAGCCGCCGTCGAGGTCGTAGCCCGTGAACCGGGCCGACTCGCAGAGATTCTCGCGGCCCGAGAGGCAGTAGCGGCACGTGCTGTCCGTCCAACCGAGCCAGGGGACGCCGAGCCGCCGGCCGTCCTCGGTCCGGCCGACGATCTGGTGACCCAGGACCAGTGGCAGCTTCGGGTTGGGCAGCTCGCCGTCGAGGACGTGGAGGTCGGTGCGGCAGACGCCGCAGGCCGACACGCGCAGGAGGACCTGGCCCCGCCCGGGCTCCGGCACCGGAACCTCCTCCAGCCGCAGCGGCTTGCCGGCCGCGTGGAGCACCATGGCGCGCACGGCAGACATCGTCCCACGCAGCCACGTCCGGTGTCTGACACCGAGCCGTGTCCGCAACGGCGCTGTCCGGTTTGGGATTCCCCTTGACCAAGAGATGGTCAGCCGGTACGGACATGTCCAGGTGCCTGACACCGGGACAGGTCCGCTCGTGCGAGGGACGTCGCCCGTATGGGCGATACGCTCGCGCCGTGGAGACCACCCTGCCGTACAGCTGGTACACGGATCCGGCAATCCTGCGGCGCGAGCAGGAGCGGATCTTCGCCGCCGAGTGGCAGTACGTCGGCCATACGGGCCAGGTCGCGGAGCCCGGGTACTTCGCCACGACGCTCGGCCGCACGCCCGTCGTCGTCACACGCGATCGCGACTGCGTCCTCCGCGGGTTCGTCAACGTCTGCCGCCACCGCGGCCACGTCGTCGCCGACGGCGAGCAGCGCCGCGAGACGCTCCAGTGTCCGTATCACGCCTGGACGTACGGGCTCGACGGCCGGTTGCGCGCAGCGCCGCGCAGCGACGAGGAGCCGGACTTCCCGCAGGACGAGCTCGGCCTCGTACGGGTCGCGGTCGGCACCTGGGGCCCGTTCGTGTTCGCGAACGCAGGCCCGAACCCCGAGCCGCTCCCCAACGCGCTCGGCTCCCTGCCGGCGCAGGTCGCGGAGCTCGGCCTCGACGTCGACTCGCTCGTCCACCACTCCCGCTGGGAGGCGGACGTCGAGGCGAACTGGAAGATCGTGACCGAGAACTTTCTCGAGTGCTACCACTGCCAGGTCGCGCATCCCGGCTTCAGCGAGGTGGTCGACGTCTCGCCCGACGCGTACGTGCTCTCGACCGACGGGCGCCTC
Source organism: uncultured Actinomycetes bacterium (assembly GCA_963796555.1). GTDB lineage: Bacteria > Actinomycetota > Thermoleophilia > Gaiellales > Gaiellaceae > Palsa-739. Next base: position 443,287 of record CAWCLZ010000010.1, read on the forward strand.
TCGACCCAGCACGGCCCGCTGCGCACGCAGACGCCCGGCGACGAGCTCCCGCGCGCGCAGTTCCACTTCCTGTGGCCGAACCTCGGGATCAACATCTTCGGCGGCCGGCCGAACATCTCGATCGGCCCGATCGTGCCGCTGACGCCCGAGCGGACGTACCGCTTCCTCGACTACTTCTTCGGCCCGGACGTCGACCAGGCCTGGATCGAGGACCTGCTCGCGTTCGACGACCAGGTCGGACGCGAAGATCGCGTGCTCGTCGAGGGCGTGCAGCGCGGCGTCGGGTCGGGCGCGCTCGAGCACGGCGTGGTCATGGGCCGCAGCGAGCAGCTCGTCGGCCACTTCCAGTCACTTACCGCTACGGCGCTCGCGTTGTAGAGTCGGCGCTCTCGCCGGTTTCGAAAGAAGGAGGGCACTCGTGAGGCGTCTTCTCCCCCTGGTCGGGGTCGTAGCGCTCGTCAGCGTTCTGGCCGCCTGCGGCGGTGGTGGTAGTAGCAGCAACACGACGACCACCTCGTCGTCGAACGCGGTGCCGACGCTGCACCCGGGCAAACTCGTCGTCGGCTTCGACCTGCCGGCGCCGGCGTTCTGGAACGGCCAGGCGTCGGGTAACACGATCAACAACCCGTCGGGCTTCGAGTACGGCCTCGCCCTCGACGTCGCGCAGCAGCTCGGCATCAGCAAGAGCAACGTCACCTTCCTGCGCGCGCCGTTCTCGACCATCCTGCTCGCCGGCAAGAAGCCGTACGACTTCGCGATGGAGGAGACGACGATCACGCCGCAGCGCGCCAAGGTGATCGGCTTCTCGGCTCCGTACTTCGACGCCAACCAGGGCGTCCTGATCACCAAGGGCATCCCGAAGCCGACGAGCATCGCCGACCTGAAGAGCCTCCAGACGTGCGCCCAGGCGAGCACGACGGGCCTCGACTGGATCCAGCACCAGCTGCGCCCGGCGAAGCAGCCGCTCGTCTACTCGGCCTCGTCCGACGCCGCGTTCAGTGCGGTGCAGCACGGCGCCTGCCAGGCGCTGATCCTCGACGTGCCGATCATCGAGGCGCAAAACGCGAAGGTGCCGGGCGCGTACGGCGGCGTCGTCGGCCAGATCGACACGCACGAGGGTTACGGCGCGGTGTTCGCGCACGGCAGCCCGCTGATCCCGGACGTCAGCAAGGCGATCAACACGCTGCAGGCCAATGGAACCATCAGCAAGCTCACGAAACAGTGGTTCGGGTTCGACCCGGCGAAGGTCCCGGTCCTGAAGTAGGTACCGACCTGATCCAGGCGTAGGCGCGGAGGAAGTCGAGATGGGCCAGTTCCTGCACGAGTTCTTCAGCCCGCTCGACTTCATCCGCTCCGTGCCGCAGGTCTGGAACGGGTTCATCTTCAACGTCAAGCTGATGCTCGCGGCCGAGGCGCTCGTGCTGCCCCTCGCGCTGCTCGTCGCGATCGTGCGAGGCCTGCCCGGGCGCGCGGCCGCTCCCCTGCGAGTCGCGGCGATCGTCTACGCCGACTTCTTCCGTGGCACGCCGCTCATCCTCGTCCTGCTGCTCGTCCAGGGCTTTGCCCAGCTCAACTACGTAGGGCTGTCGGCCGAGACGCTCTTCCGCACCGGCCTCATCGCGCTCGTGCTCGTCTACACCGCGTACGTGAGCGAGGTGTACCGGGCGGGGATCGAGTCGGTTCACCCGAGCCAGCGGATGGCGGCGCGGTCGCTCGGGTTGAGCTACCTGAAGGCGCTCCGCTACGTCGTCCTGCCGCAGGCGATCCGCCGCGTCATCCCGCCGCTCCTGAACGACTTCATCGGCCTCCAGAAGGACACGGCCCTGATCTCGATCATCGGCCTGACGGAGGCGATCGTGCAGGCCGGCTTCTACTCGAACGACTACCTGAACGACACGGCGTTCATGGTCGCCGCGGTCTTCTTCATCTTCCTGACGATCCCCCTGGCCCGCTTCACCGACCACATCATCAAGCAGCGGGAGCAGCGCGAGCGGGCGCAGATGGTATGAGCGCGAACGGCTCCCACTTCGTCTCGCTGCAAGGCGTCACCAAGCGCTTCGAGGACCTCGAGGTCCTGCACGGCATCGACCTCGACGTCGGCGAGCACGAGGTCGTCTGCCTGATCGGTGCGTCGGGCTCCGGGAAGTCGACGCTGCTCCGCTGCATCAACCTCCTCGAGCAGGTCGACGCGGGGACGATCGTCGTCGACGAGCAGACGATCAGCGGGACGAAGGTCGACGTCAACAGGCTGCGCCAGAAGATCGGGATCGTCTTCCAGTCGTACAACCTGTTCCCGCACATGACGGTGCTGCAGAACGTGACGCTCGCCCCACGCAAGGCGCTCGGGATCTCGCGCCGGGACTCGGAAGGGCACGCTCGCGCGCTCCTGCGCCAGATCGGGCTCGAGGACAAGGCCGACGAGTTCCCCGACCGCCTCTCGGGCGGCCAGCAGCAGCGCGTCGCGATCGTCCGGGCGCTCGCGACCGGGCCGAAGCTGATGCTGCTCGACGAGATCACCTCCGCGCTCGACCCGCAGCTGATCGGCGAGGTGCTCGAGCTCGTGCGCGAGCTCGCGGAGACCGGGATGACGATGATCCTCGCCACCCACGAGATGAGCTTCGCGCGGGAGGTGGCGAACAAGGTCTGCTTCCTCGACGCGGGCCTCATCTGCGAGGAGGGGCCGCCGGAGCAGATCTTCTCGGCGCCGCGCGAGGAACGGACTCGCGAGTTCCTGGCGCGCGTGCTCGAAGGAGGCAGGCTGTGAGGCGCTTCGGCGGTACGTCGAAGGCGCCGTTCGCGGTCGCGGGAATCCTGTCGGTGCCGCTGTTCTTCGTGGGACTGATCGCCTTCACGCTGAAGATCGACAAGCCGTCGCACTTCGTGAGAAAGGACGGGACCATCGGCCTCGGCGACCCAACGAAGGGAACCATCGGGACGATCTACCTGCTCGCCATCGCAGTGACCACGGCGCTGCTCGTGGTCGGGTTCGTCGCGCGGTCGCTCCGCTCCCGCCTGGCGGTGATCGTCCCCTCCGTCGCCGCGATCGTGTTCACCGTCCTGCTCCTGCTCCCACTCGACACCTGGGCGACGGGGCACACGGAGCGGTACCCGCTCGGCACCGACAACATCCCGGATGGGACCGCGGCGCATCCCGTTTCGACGAACCTCATCCTCCGGGGCGAGTGGGAGAAGACGGCGAAGACGACGGCCCACCAGATCGGGCTCGCGACGATCGGGCTCGCGCTCGCGGCGATCGTGATCTGCGTCCTGCTCGAGATCCGGCACCGCCGGGGACGCGACGCGATCTTCGTCGAGCCGCCGCCGATCGAGCTCGACACCGGCGGCGCTCCCGGCGTTACCGGCGCCTGAGCCCGAGTAGCATTGCGCAGCATCAACGACCGGGAAAGGAAAGGCATGAGCGTGAAGCGGATCCTCGCTGCCAGCGTGCTTGCCGTAGCGGGTGGCGCTCTGCTTGCCGCCTGCGGTGGCGGCGGCAGCTCGAACAACACCACCTCTACGAGTGCGGCTTCGGCCGTGCCGAACCCAATCGTCTACTGCGTCGACACGACGTACCCGCCGATGGAGTCGATCGTGAACGGCAAGGCGGCCGGCGCGGACATCGACATCGCGAACGCCATCGCGAAGCAGCTCGGCTCAACGGCAAAGATCCAGACGACGGGCTTCGACGTGATCATTCCCGCGCTGCTGCACAAGAAGTGCAACGCGATCATCAGCTCGATGACGATCACGCCCGAGCGCGCGAAGTCGGTGCACTTCACCCCGTACATCGACGTCGGCGCGTTCCTGATGGTCAAGAAGGGCAACCCCGACCACATCACGAACCTCGCCAGCCTCTCGGGCAAGAGCGCAGCCGTGGAGTCGTCGACGACGGAGCTCGCGGGCCTGCAGGCGGAGAACAAGATCCTGTCGAAGCAGGGCAAACCGCAGATCACGATCAAGAGCTACCCGGCCGACACCGCGGCAGCCCAGGCGATTCTCTCCGGGCACGTGTCCGCGTACTTCGCCGACGCGCCGCCGGTCCTCTACTACATCCGGAAGACCAACGGCGAGTTCGAGACGGCCGGCTCGCAGATCGAGACGGCACCCGAGGGCATCGCGACCCGGAAGGGCGACCAGCTCGGATTGCAGATCAACAATGCGATCCAGGCGCTCTACCTGAAGGGGCAGATGAAGAAGATCCTCACGAAGTGGCAGGCCGCCCAGTTCGCGTTGAAGAATCAGTAGGACAGTAGGAGCGCATCCAGATGCACGGGCTCGTCGTCGCAATCGACTGGCACGTCATCTGGATGCGGATCTTCCATCCGGGGCCCGTCTTCTGGCGCGCCATCTGGGTCACGATCTACGTCTCGATCATCTCCCAGTTCCTCGGGGTGGTGCTCGGCCTCCTGGCGGCGCTGATGCGGATGTCGCACTTCGCGCCGTTCCGCTGGATCTCGGGGATCTATGCCTGGATCTTCCGCGGCACGCCGCTGCTCGTCCAGATCTTCTTCATCTACGTGACGTTCAACCTGCCGAGCATCAACCTCCACTTCTGGACGATCTCCTCGGAGGCTCTCACCGGCATCGTGGCCCTGAGCATCAACGAGGGCGCGTACATGCGCGAGATCATCCGCGCGGGGATCGACTCCATCGACAGGGGCCAGATGGAGGCGGCCAAGTCGCTCGGCATGCGCTACGGCCTCGCGATGCGGCGGATCGTCCTGCCGCAGGCCGCGCGCGTGATCGTGCCGCCGCTCGGCAACGAGTTCAACAACATGATGAAGAACACCTCGCTGCTGGCCTTCATCGGCGTGTACGAGCTGTTCGCGGATGCGCAGCAGGGCTACTCGGCGACCTTCAACGGCGACTACTTCATCGTCGTCGCGTTCTGGTACCTCATGCTCACGACCGTCTGGACGTTCGTCCAGGCCTGGATCGAGCGGCGCCTCGCGAAGAGCGAGCACGGCGAGGACCTGACCTTCCGCGAGCGGCTCGCCCTCGCCTGGAACCCGGTGGGGACGATGACCCGGATGGGGAGGGGCGAGCTGTGAGCGACGCCATCATGCAGGCGACCGACGTGCACAAGAGCTTCGGTCGGCTCGAGGTGCTGAAGGGCGTCGCGCTCGAGGTGGAGAAGGGCGAGACGGTCTGCATCATCGGGCCGTCGGGCTCGGGGAAGACGACCTTCATCCGCTGCATCAACCACCTCGAGAAGATCGACTCGGGCCGGATCGAGGTCAACGGCCAGCTGATCGGCTACCGGCCGAAGGGCGACAAGCTCGCCGAGGACAGCGAGCGCAACATCGCGCGCCAGCGGACGCAGATCGGGATGGTCTTCCAGCGCTTCAACCTCTTCCCGCACAAGACCGCGCTCGAGAACGTGATCGAGGCGCCGGTGCACGTGCTCGGCACGAAGAAGGACCAGGCGGTCGGCCTCGGGACGGCGCTGCTCGGCCGCGTCGGCCTGGGCGACAAGCTCGACACCTATCCCAACAAGCTCTCGGGTGGACAGCAGCAGCGCGTGGCGATCGCCCGCGCGCTCGCGATGGGCCCCTCGCTGATGCTGTTCGACGAGCCGACGAGCGCGCTCGATCCGGAGGTGACGGGCGAGGTGCTCTCGGTGATGGAGGAGCTCGCGCGCGCCGGCACCACGATGATCGTCGTCACGCACGAGATGGGCTTCGCGCGACAGGCCGCGAAACGTGTCGTGATGATGGACGAGGGCCGGATCATCGAGGAGGGCACGCCCGAGCACTTCTTCGAAGCGCCGACACACGAGCGCACGAAGCAGTTCCTCTCGAAGATCCTGTAAGGAAACCGTTAACCTGGTTAGGTGTTTTGCTAGCCTGGTTAGCGAATGTCACAGGCGACGAAGCAGCAGCTCGATGCGATGGCGGTGGCCGACAGCCTCCGCCCCACACTGCTCCAGCTCGCCCGTGAGCTCCGCCGGGAGAAGATCGCCGGCGTCTCGCCGCAGCAGGCCGGCCTACTCGTCGCGATCAAGTACGCGCCGGGCATCACGGTCGGCGAGCTCGCCGTCGAGGAGCGGGTCTCGACCGCCGCGATGTCGAAGCGCGTCTCGCGGCTCGAGCGCGACGGCCTGGTCGCCCGCACCAAGAGTGAAGCCGACCGGCGCTGCATCGGCCTGACGCTGACGGAGGACGGCCAGCGCACGCTCCGCCGCGTCCGCTCCCGCCGCACTGCGTGGCTCGCAAGCCGGCTGGGGGGCTTGGCGCCGGCTGAGCTCGCCGCGGTGGGAGCGGCGGCGGAGCCGCTCGCCCGCCTGCTCGAGCTCGAGGAGCGCGCGTGACGAAGGCCGCACGGCGCACGTTCCAGAGTCTCCGCTACCGCAACTACCGCCTCTTCTTCGGCGGGCAGATCGTCTCCCAGACCGGCTCGTGGATGCAGCGCATCGCGCTCGGCTGGTACGTCCTGCAGCTGACGCACTCGCCGTTCGACGTGGGTGTGATGGCGTTCGCGCAGTTCACGCCGTACATGCTCTTCGGCCTGTTCGCGGGCGTGCTCGCCGACCGCCTCGACGCGCGCCGCACCGTGATCGGGACGCAGACAGCGCAGCTGATCGCGGCCTCGGCGCTCGCGTGGATCGCACTCGGTGGCTTCGCGGAGCCGTGGATGCTCTACACGATCGCCTTCATCAACGGGACGGTGCTCGTGCTCGACGTGCCGTCGCGCCAGCAGCTCACGTACCGGATGGTCGGCCGTGAGGACCTGCCCAACGCGATCGCGCTCAACTCGACGCTCTTCAACGCATCGCGGATCTTCGGTCCGGCAATCGCGGGCATCGTGCTCGTCGCCGGTGCGGGCGTCTGCTTCCTCACGAACGCGATCAGCTACCTCGCGGTGCTGATCTGCCTGCTCCTGATGCGGGTCTCGGAGTTCTTCCCGCTCGAGCGGTTCGAGCGGCCGAAGATCCTCGCCGGCACGCGCGAGGGGCTCGTGTGGATCCGCAGGCAGCCGCGGATGCTCGTCATCCTCTCGCTCGTCTTCGTGATCAGCACGTTCTGCTTCAACTTCAACGTGACGCTGCCGGTGCTGGCGAAGGTCACGCTGAACGGGCACGCCTACGTGTACGGCCTGCTGTCCGCTGCCTTCGGCGTCGGCGCGCTGGTCGGCGCGCTGGCCGCCGCGTCACTGGGCCGCGCGTCGATGAAGGTGCTGCTGGTCGGCGGGCTGGTCTTCTCCGCGAGCGAGCTGTTGCTTGCGCCGGTCAACTCGGCGCTCCTGGCGGGCGTCCTGCTCTTCTTCGTCGGCGCGGGCTTCACCGCGTGGTCGGCGAACTCGAACGCGATCATGCAGCTGTCGGCGCCCGACCACCTGCGCGGGCGCGTGATCGGGCTGTACTTCTACGCCTTCAACGGCACGGGAGCGATCGCCGGGATCATGACCGGCTGGCTCTGCGCCAAGGGCGGAACCGAGCTCGCGTTCGTCGTCTCCGGCCTCGTCGGCCTGGTCGCGGTGGTCGCGACCGCGCTCGCGCTCGGCTGGACGCCGCGCGTCACCACGCGCCGCCGCGTCGAGCAGCCGCAGCACGCTTGATCCGATCTCCGCGGACGGGCGAAGATACGCCGTCCACTGTCGATTGAGGAGGAGATCAGGTGTCGGTCATCATGACGTTGCGGTTCACGGGGGATCCGGACAAGCTCGAGCAGCTCGCGGCGGAGCAGGGGGACATGATCCGCGGCATCTCGGCGCGCGCGCAGGAGCAGGGAGTGATCGCGCATCGGTTCTACGCGAGCGGCGACCAGATCATGGTGGTCGACGAGTGGCCGGACGAGCAGAGCTTCCAGACGTTCTTCGCGGCGGAGGAGGCGAGCATCGGGCAGCTGATGCAAGCGGTCGCGACGAGCGAGCCGGAGATCACGTTCTGGCGCAAGCTCGAGACCGGCGACGAGGTCGGCTGGAACTAGAGCCCTAGCCGACGACCCAGGTTTCGCCTGAGTGGAGGAGCGCGGCGAGGTCGCCCTTCCCGCGCTTCTCCTCGGCCTCGCGCAGCTGCTCGGTCATCAGATCGTCGTAGACCGGGCGCTCGACGTTGCGGAAGAGACCGACCGGCGTGCCGCCGTGCGTCGCCTGCGTCACGCGCGACAAGGCGAACGCGAGCGCCGGCTCCGTGTGCGTCTGGTCGTGCACCAGCACGCCGTCCTCGCCCGCGGCGCATGCTTCGATCGTCCCGTCGTCCCGCTGGCGCAGCGCCTTCTCGCCGTCCTTGCCCCATGTGATCGGCTCGGCGTGGCGGAGGAGGATCCGGTTCACGCCCTCCTTGTCGTCGCGGACGTAGTCGAACGCGTCGTCGTTGAAGATCGGGCAGTTCTGGAAGATCTCGACGAACGCGCTACCGCGGTGCTCGGCCGCGGCGCGCAGCACCTCGGTCATCCCCTTCTTGTCGGTGTCGATCGCCCGCCCGACGAACGTCGCCTCGGCGCCGATCGCGAGCGAGATCGGGTTGAAGGGCCAGTCGATCGAGCCCATCGGCGTCGACTTCGTCACCATCCCCAGCTCGCTCGTCGGCGAGTACTGCCCCTTCGTCAGCCCGTAGACCCGGTTGTTGAAGAGGAGGATCTTGAAGTTGACATTGCGGCGCAGCGCATGGATCAGGTGGTTGCCGCCGATCGACATCGCGTCGCCGTCGCCCGTCACGACCCAGACGGAGAGGTCGGGCCGCGTCGTTGCGAGCCCGGTCGCGATCGCCGGCGCGCGGCCGTGGATCGAGTGGATCCCGTACGTGTTCATGTAGTACGGGAACCTCGCCGCACAGCCGATCCCGCTGACGAAGACGGTGTTCTCGCGCTCGATGCCGAGCTCGGGCATGAACGCCTGCATCGCGGCGAGGATCGCGTAGTCGCCGCAACCCGGGCACCAGCGCACCTCCTGGTCGGTGCGGAAGTCCTTCGCGGTCAGGTGCCCGTTGCCGTTGCCGTCGCTCATGCGGCGTCCACCAGGGCCTCGGCCGCGTCGGCAACCTCCTGCGCACGCAGCGGGAAGCCGCGCACGCGGTTGTAGCCGATCGCGTCGACGAGGAACTGCGACCGTACGAGCTGCAGGAGCTGGCCGAGGTTCATCTCCGGGATCAGCACCTTCTCGTAGCGGCGCAGCACGTCGCCGGTGTTGCGCGGGAAGGGATTGAGATGGCGCAGGTGGGCGTGCGCGACCTGCTTGCCGTTCGCCCGTAGGTTCCGCGTGGCCGCCGCGACCGGGCCGTACGTCCCGCCCCAGCTGAGGATGAGCAGCTTCGCCTCGCCGCCGGGGTCGTCGACCTCGAGCTCCGGGATGTCGGCCGCGATTCCCGCGACCTTCTGCGCGCGCAGCCGCGTCATCAGGTCGTGGTTCTCGGGGTCGTACGAGATGTTCCCCGTCCGGTCCGCCTTCTCGAGGCCGCCGATCCGATGCTCGAGCCCGGGCGTGCCCGGCAGCGCCCACGGCCGCGCGAGCGTGTGCTCGTCGCGCAGATACGGGAGAAACTCCTCGCCGGCATTCGGCTCGGTGGCAAAAACTGGGGTCAGGTCTTGCAATGACGCAACGTCAGGCAGGAGCCACGGCTCGGACCCGTTCGCGAGGTACGCGTCGGAGAGGAGATAGACCGGCGTGCGGTACTTGAGCGCGATCCGCGCCGCCTCGATCGCCGCGTGGAAGCAGTCCGACGGCGAGCGCGCGGCGACGACCGGCACCGGCGACTCGCTGTTGCGTCCGTACAGCACCATCAGCAGGTCGCCCTGCTCCGGCTTCGTGGGCATCCCCGTCGACGGGCCGGCGCGCTGGATGTCGCAGATCACGAGCGGCAGCTCGAGCATGATCGCGAGCCCGACCGTTTCGGCCTTGAGGACGATGCCCGGCCCGGCCGAGGTCGTGACGCCGAGCGCGCCGCCGAACGCCGCCCCCACCGCCGCCCCGGCCGCGGCGATCTCGTCCTCCGCCTGGAACGTGCGGACGCCGAAGTGCTTGTAGCCCGCGAGCTCCTCGAGGATCGCGCTCGCCGGCGTGATCGGGTACGCGCCGAGGAAGAGCGGCAGCCCCGACAACCGCGAGGCCGCGACGAGGCCGAGCGACAGCGCCTGGTTGCCGGTGATGTTGCGGTACGTCCCGGGCTTGAGCTTCGCCGGCTTCACCTCGTACGTGACCGCGAACGACTCGGTCGTCTCGCCGAACGCGTAGCCCGCACGCAGCGCCTTGATATTGGCCGCCGCGATCTCGGGCCGTTTCTCGCCGAACTTCTCCTCGAGGAACTGGATGCTCGGCTTGATCGAGCGCCCGTACAACCACGACATCAGCCCGAGCGCGAACATGTTCTTCGAGCGCTCGGCCTCGCGCGGCGTCACTCCCTCGATCTCCTTCAGCGCGCCGACCGTGAGCGACGTGAGCGGCACGGCGTGCACCTGGTACTCGTCGAGCGAGCCGTCCCCGAGCGGGCTCTGCTCGTAGCTCGCCTTGGCGAGGTTCCGCTCGGTGAACGCATCGGCGTCGACGATCAGCGTCCCGCCTCGTGGCAGGTCTCCGAGGTTCGTCTTCAGCGCCGCCGGGTTCATCGCGACGAGGACGTTCGGCGCGTCGCCCGGCGTGAGGATGTCGTGGTCGGCGAAGTGGAGCTGGAAGCCCGACACGCCCGGCAGCGAGCCGGCGGGCGCACGGATCTCGGCGGGGAAGTCGGGCAGCGTCGAGATGTCGTTCCCGAGCAGCGCCGCTTCGGACGTGAACTGCGAGCCGGTGAGCTGCATGCCGTCACCGGAGTCGCCCGCGAAGCGGACGATGACCTGGGAGAGCTGCTCGACCGGCTTGCTGCTCATTCCTCGTTGCAGGTATAGCGCACCGACCGGTCCCCCGGGCACACCTACACTCGCCGCATGGAGCCGGTCGTCTCGGTGCGCGGGCTGCGCAAGCGCTACGGCGAGGTGGACGCAGTCGCCGGAGTCGACCTCGAGATCGAGCGCGGCGAGATCTTCGCCTTCCTCGGGCCGAACGGCGCCGGCAAGACCACGACCGTCGAGATCCTCGAAGGCTTCCGCACGCGCACCGACGGGGAGGTGAGCGTGCTCGGGATCGATCCCGCCGACGGCGACGGCGCGTGGCGCGACCGCGTAGGCGCCGTGCTGCAGGAGTCGAACGCCGAGCCGGGGCTCACCGTGCGCGAAAGCCTCCAGCTCTACTCCGGCTACTACCGCGAGCCGCGCGACATCGACGAGACCATCACGCTCGTCGGCCTCGACGAGAAGGCGGACACGCTCGCGCAGCAGCTCTCGGGCGGGCAGCGGCGAAGGCTCGACGTCGCGCTCGCGCTGATCGGCGATCCGGAGCTGATCTTCCTCGACGAGCCGACCACCGGCTTCGACCCATCGGCGCGCCGCACCGCCTGGCAGGTGATCGAAGGGCTACGGCAGCTCGGCAAGACCGTCTTCCTCACGACGCACTACATGGACGAGGCGGAGGAGCTCGCCGACCGCATCGCGGTCATCGCCGGCGGCAGGATCGTCGCCGAGGGGACGCCCGGCACGCTCGGCGGCCGCAACAGCATGGCCTCGACGATCCGCTTCACGCTGCCGGAGGGAACCGGCGCCGACGACCTGCCGCCCGAGTTGCACGCGCTCGCGGCCGCCGCCGACGGGCGCGTGACGCTCACGACGCAGACGCCGCTCGCGCACGTGGGCACTCTCGCGGAATGGGCGGCCGGGCGCGGCCTCGACCTGCCCGATCTCGACGTGCGGCGGCCGACGCTCGAGGACGTCTATCTCGAGCTGACCGAGGAGCCGGCGTGACGACGCCCGCCGCCCGCGGACCGGTCGCGCTCGTCCTCCACCAGGCGCGCTTCGACCTGCGCGCCTTTCTCCGCAACAAGCAGGCCCGCTTCTTCACGCTGGCGCTGCCGTTGCTCTTCCTGATCATCTTCAACGGGGTCTTCGGCGACCGCGTCGTCGGCCCCGGGCCGATGAAGGCGTCGGCGTACTACGTGCCCGGGATCGCCGCGCTCGGCGTGATCGCGGCCTCGTTCGTCAACCTCGTGATCTCGATCACCGCGCAGCGCGAGGGCGGCATCCTCAAGCGGCGCCGCGCGACGCCCGTGCCCGCCTGGGTGCTCGTCGGCGGCCGCACCCTCACCGCGGTCGGAGTCTCGCTCGTCGTCGTCGCCGGACTGCTCGCGTTCGGCCGGGTCGCCTACGGCGTGAAGCTCCCGACCGAGGCGCTGCCCGGCATCGCGTTCACCGCGATCGTCGGCTCGATCACCTTCTGCGTGCTCGGCTACGCGCTCTCGACCGCGATCGAGAACGAGGACGCGGCGCAGCCGATGGTGCAGGCGATCATGCTGCCGCTCTACTTCATCTCCGGCATCTTCATCCCGAACATCAACCTGCCGCCGTGGCTCAGGCATGTCGCCGCCGTCTTTCCCGTGCAGCACCTCGCCGCCGGCTTCCGCCACTCGTACGTGCCCGGCGCGCACGGCAGCGGAATCGTCTGGAGCGACATCGGCGTCCTCGCGATCTGGGCCGTGATCGGCGCCACCGTGGCGATCCTGCGCTTCAGCTGGCTGCCGAAGACGGCGAGCGCCTAGGGGTACGATCGCCGCGTGGCGACGATCGACCCCCGCGTGGACATCGGCCATGTGCACCTCAAGGTGTCCGACCTCGACCGTGCGCTCGACTTCTACTGCGGCGTGCTCGGCTTCGAGCTCCAGCACCGCTACGGCGGGGACGCGGCCTTCATCTCCGCGGGCGGCTACCACCATCACCTCGGCCTGAACACGTGGGAGTCGAAGGGCGGCTCGCCGCCGCCGCCGGGCACGACCGGTCTCTTCCACACGGCGATCCGCTACCCGGACCGGCGCACGCTGGCCGATGCGGTGCAGCGCGTCGTCGACGCCGGCATCCCGCTCACCGGTGCGAGCGACCACGGCGTCAGCGAGGCGATCTACCTCCACGACCCGGACGACAACGGCGTGGAGCTGTACCACGACCGTCCGCGGGAGGAGTGGCCGCGCGCCGACGACGGCTCGTTCACGATGTTCACGAAGCCGCTGGACGTGGCCGGCCTCCTCGCCGAGCTCGACGCCTGAGCCGCTCTAGCCCTGCGTGTGCTTGATGGTGTCCTCGCGCTGCTGCGCCTGCGCAAGCGTCAGCTGCCCGTCGCAGATCTCGGAGTTGAGCTGGTTCTCGATCTGGTCCATCTCGGCCGCGCGGGGATACGGCTCGGGCCAGAGGTTGCGCGGATCGGTCGGGTTGCCGCCCATCTCCAGGCTGATCAGGTGATCCTCCTGGTAGTCGGAGGGTGAGCCCGTCTCGCCGTACTGCTGCATCTGCTTCACCTTGAGCGCGTTCGTGTACGAGACCGGTGGGCGGATCGTCGCCGTCCAGCCGCGGCGGCAGATCGTGGAGCGGATGTTCGTCTGTGTCACGTTCGGGTTGAGGACGCCCGGCGTGCGCGTCGGGTCGGCGAGGATCGCGTTCGCGTCGCGGTGGCCGCCGTGTCCGTGCCCGAACACCACGACGACGGCCGCGACGAGCGCGAGCGCGATCAGGAGGTCGGCGGGAGTCAGAGGCCGCGCCACGTCGCCGACGGTAGGCAGCGGTCGCGGCGGTCGCAAGACGCTCTTGCGGCCGTGTCCCGGCGAGGCAGTAGGCTCGAGGGCGTGGCCGAGATCGTCGTCCGTCCGCGCGGTTCGTACTCGCTCGCGCTCTCCACTCGGCTCTCGAGCGACGCTACTCGGCGGGTGCGCGACGGCGTCGTGACGGCGCGCTGCTGCGGCGGCATCGCCCGCGCGTGGCAGTTGCCCGACGGCGCGGTGACGATCCGATCCGAGTCCCCGGCAGCGGTCGAGAAGCTCCGCTGGGTGCTCGCGCTCGACGACGACCACTCGGAGTTCTTGCGGCTGGTGGCGGACGACCCGCTGCTCGGCCGGGCGGCGAAACACCTCCGCGGCCTGAGGCCGGTGCGCACGGCGACGGTCGCCCAGGCCCTGCTCCGCGCCGTCTGCGGGCAGCTCATCGATGCGAAGACGGCACGAAGGCTCGAGCGGCGCGTGATCGGTGCGTTACAGAGTCGTGAGCCAGACGGCACGGTGGCTGCCACCGATCTGTGCGAACCGCCGCAGACCTCCACGTTCGCGGCGCTCTCGCCCGTCACACTTCGCCGGCTCGGGCTGCACGACCGGCGAGGCGCGACTCTCGTCCGGCTCTGCCGCAGCCTCGAGCTCGAGCGGCTCCACGAACTGCCGACCGACGCGGTCGTCCGCCGGATCGAGCGCGAGCGCGGGCTCGGCCCCTGGTCGGCCGGCGTCGTCTGCCTCGAAGGGCTCGGCCGCTACGAGCACGGGCTCGTCGGCGACCTCGGCCTCATCAAGCTCCTGCGCGCGCTGCGCGGACGGCGAGCCGTGGAGACGTGGGAGACCGCCGAGCTGCTCGAGCCCTACCGCGAGTGGGCCGGGCTCGCGAGCGTCTACCTCCTCATGGGCTTCAGCCGCGGCCTGATTCCGCTGCCGGCCGCTCGCGCGGCCTAGCCGCGACTCGCACCTCGATAGTCGACCGTCATGGAGTAGGACCGGCCAAGGGGCTTTCCGGGTGCCGGCATGAGGAAGAAGTCCAGGGCCACCAGCGCCTTGTCGCGCGTGAAGTCCTCTTCCAGCGGTCTCCCGCTCAGCTGCCAGCCGCGCCCTCGCAGCTGAGTCTCGTAGAAGCGAAGGACCGCCTTGCCACGAGTTCCCCGCCGGACGCGGTAAATGGCGAGAGTCGTTTACCGCCCGGAAGTCTCGCCTATCTTCGTCGCCCCGGGGAAGACCGGCAGCGACCGGATGATCGCGTCGTTCCGAGCCTTGTACTCACGCCGGCTCACACCCGCCACACCCGGCGAGCAGAAGCGCGGGCATCAGTACCACCACCACGAGTGGGCCGCTACGCATCGCCACCTTCATAGACTCTCACCATGAGCGAGCGCACGATCGCGATTCTCGGCGGCGGGCGGATCGGGGAGGCTCTTCTCTCCGGCCTGCTCAGCTCCGGCTGGCGCGAGCCGTCCGAGGTCGTCGTCACCGCGCGCCGCGAGGAGCAGCTCGCCGACCTGCGCGAGCGCCACGGCGTCGAGGCGACCGCCGACAACGTGGCTGCTGTCACGGGCGCAGCCGTCGTCGTCGTCGCGGTCAAGCCGCAGGACATCGACGTCCTGCTCGGCGAGATCGGCCGGCACCTCACCACGGAGCAGACCCTGGTCTCGGTCGCAGCCGCGATCCCGACCGCGCACATCGAGGAGCGGATCGCGGACGGAGTTCCGGTCGTGCGCGCGATGCCGAACTCGCCCGCGACCGTCCACGAGGGCATGGCCGGCATCTGCGCCGGCACGCATGCGGGCGACGAACAACTCGCGCTCGCCGAGGAGCTGCTCTCGCATCTCGGCCGCGTCGTCCGCGCCCCGGAGTCGTGGATGGACGCGATCACCGCGGTCTCGGGCTCGGGCCCCGCCTACTTCGCGCTGCTGGCCGAGGCGATGATCGAGGCCGGGATCCTGCTCGGACTCTCGCGCGAGGTCTCGACGACGCTCGTCGTGCAGACGATGTTCGGGACGGCGAAGCAGCTCCGCGACCAGGGCATGCACCCGGTCGAGCTGCGCGAGTCGGTCACCTCGCCGGGCGGCACGACGATCGCCGCGATCCGCGAGCTCGAGCAGGCCGGCGTGCGCGCGGCGTTCCTCAACGCGATCCAGGCCGCGATGGACCGCGCGCGTGAGCTCGCCGAAGGCGGGTGAGCCCGGTCGACATCACGATCGTCCCCGACGCCGAGGAGGCGGCGCGGCTCGTCGCCGAGCGCCTCACCGAGCGGGCCCGGGCGGGCGGCAGCATCGTCCTCACCGGCGGCTCGACCCCGCGCCGCGCGTACGAGCTCGCCGCCGAGCTCGAGCCAGACTGGGGCCGCGCCGAGCTCTGGTGGGGAGACGAGCGCTGCGTGCCGCCCTACGACGCGCTCTCGAACTACGGCCAGGCAAAAGCGGCGCTCCTGGACCGGCTCGAACGCGCGCCGGCCGCCGTCCACCGGATGAAGGGCGAGCTCGGCCGCGACGAGGGCTCGCGGGAGTACGGGCTCGAGCTCACGGCCGTCGGCACCTTCGACCTCGTCCTGCTCGGCCTCGGCCCGGACGGCCACGTCGCGTCGCTGTTCCCGAACTTCCCGACGCTCGACGTGACCGACAGCGACGTCGTCGGCTCGGAGGCGGGCCACGAGCCGTTCGTCGACCGGATCTCGCTGACGCTGCCGCGCCTCAGCAACACGCACGAGCTGCTGTTCCTCGTCGCCGGCGAGGACAAGGCCGACGCGGTGGCCCGAGCGCTCGCCGGTGCGCCGTCGCCCGCGACTCCCGGCAGCCTCGCACGCGCCGCAGAGGGAACGACGCGCGCGATTCTCGACCGTGCGGCCGCCGCGAAGCTCTAGCCGCGCCAGCGTCGCACGACGGACCAGGTTCGGCCGAAGTTGTGCGTCACGATCAGGCGTGTCGGGGGTCCGCCGCCGTGACCGAGCAGGACGAAGCTTATGCCGTCCGCAAACGCGGACGCGCCCCGGCCGAAGTCGACGTCGAACACCGCGAGGCGCGGCTTCGGGTGCCAGTCCTTCCCGCCGTCGCGGGTGACGTACAACGTGCCGCGGCTCTCCCACAGCAACCCGAAGCCGTTCGGCGCGAACGCGATCCCGGCGGGATAGCCGGCCAGCGGGATGCCGCGCTCCTGCGGGTGGTTCAGGTGTTCGGGGGAGGCGGCCTTCTGCCACGTGTGCCCGGCGTCGCGAGTGCGGAAGACAGCCTTCTCCTCGTTGCCGGCTCCCGGCTGGCCTCCGCAGACGAGCCAGCCGAGCCGAGGCGTCGGAAAGTCGAGCAGAGCGGCCGCGAAGGCGCTGCACGGCCCCTGCCGCCGCTTCCAGGTGCGGCCCGCGTCGCCCGTGACGAGCAGCGAGACGCGGCCGTGTGCGCCGAGGAGCGTGGCGAAGCCGACCCGCGCCGTCGGCCAGCTGGCGTACGCGAGCTCGCCTCCGGGGTGCTCGTCCCAGCGATGCCAGGTCCGCCCGCGGTCGAGGGTGCGCCAGGTGTGACCATGAACCAGAGCAATCGCGTCCGTGGATCCGAGCGTCTGGACCCGCAGCACCGGCGAACCCGTGCGAAGGACGACGTGGAAGGTGCGACCGCCGTCGGTGGTCAGCTCGACTGCACCGCGTCCGCATTCGTACTTCCGCGACCGACACTCGCCGACTCCCACCAGGCCCTCGTGACCGTTGAAGAAGACGGCGGAGTACGGAGTCGTGATGAGCCTGCTCGAGTCGGGCGCGGCCGTTCCTGCCTGCGTCGCCAACGCGGCGACGACCACGACCAGCGAAGCCCGGAGCGCGAGCCTCACGGCTGCAGCTTACGCCGCCGGGCGAGCGCGTCCAGGGCGACTTTCGTGTCCGGGACGGGAGTGTCTTCGAGGAACTGCGTCTGCTCCTGGAACGAGCGCAGCAAGCGCTCCGCGGCCGCCGCGTACGCCTCCGCATCTCCTGCGGCGAGCGCGACAAGTGCCGCGGAGACGTCGGCCGGAAAGCCCTCGCCGAGCGTCGCCGCGAGCGCGGTCGCATCCGCGTCCCGGCCGACGACGAGGAGGGCGAGGACTCCCGCATACCGGCCGATCGGCGACTCCGCCCCAGCCGCGCCCGCGTCGAGCGCCCACCGCGCAACGTCACGCGCGTCGTCGCCGGCGATCAGCAATGCCTTCAGCGCGCCGATCTGCCTGCCCCACGACCCGGAGCCGGACTGCCAGCTCTCGCGATAGCGCGCGGCCGACCGGCGCAGCCACTCCGCCGCCCCCGCCGAGTCGCCGGCCATGAGAAGGGAGAGCCCCGCCGCCCAGGCCGCGTTCGCGAGCTGCACGAGTTGCCGCTCGTCGAGCTCGCGCGCCTCTCCTGCCGCGTAGCGCGCCGCCGCGCGCTCGTACCGTTCGCGCCAGTCCACACCGGCAGACTAGGCTCGAACCGACATGGCGAACGACGACTGGCGCATCCGGATCGAACTCGAGGCAGCCGAGCACGCGACCGGCTTCCTCGAAAGGCTCACGGGCGGCCTCGGCGACGAGGCCCGCGACCTGGCGAAGGACCTGAAGGCGCACCAGCTCGCGGTCTCGCAGGACGACAACACGATCTTCGTCTACGCGGCGACCCAGGCGGCGGCCGAGCGGGCCCGCGCGGTCGTCGAGGCGGAGCTGAAGGCGCACGGGATCGACGCGCAGACGAGCCAGGTCGAACACTGGCTCGACGAGGAGGACCGCTGGGACGACGAGCCGCCGGGTGAGACGTGGGAAGAGGAAGAGCTCGAGCGCGGCTACGCCCCGTGGGAGGTGCGCGTCGAATGCGCGTCGCGCGAAGCCGCCAACGCGCTGGCGGACCAGCTCGAGACCGAGGGCTACAAGCCCGAGCGCCGCTCCCAGTACCTGATCGTGGGCGCCGCGAGTCGCGAGGATGCTGACGCGCTGGCTGCCCGCGTGCACGGCGAGGTCGAGCCGGGCGGCGAGCTCGTCTACGAGGTCGAACCGGCCAATCCGTTTCGAATCTTCGGCGGCCTGGGCATGTGAGCCCCGGCGGGCCGGCGGGGAGGGTATGCTTCCCTTTGCGCCGCTCGCCGCGGGAAATCAGAGCCGGGCGCGCATCTCTTGACGGACTTGCAGCACTGAAGCGTGCTGCGCATATGCAAGAAGCGATTCCCCAGCCGACCAGCTCACTGGAGGCGACAGACCCGATTGTCGCCGCCGCTCTCCGCGCGGAAGCGTGGGCGGGCGAGCCGTTCGTGCGCGAGGGCGAGGACCCGGCCGTGGCGCTCGCCGAGGGCACAGCCCGCCGCCGCGCGCTCGACGACGCGCTCTTCGAGATGGACGCCGGCCTCGCCGCGCCGTCCACGAAGTGGAAGATCCGGTACGGCCTTTTGCTCGGGCTCGAGCGCGTCCTCGCCGAGCCGGAGCCGCGCACCGCCGCAGGCACCGCGCTCCGCCGCCACCAGGTCGATGCGCTCGCCGGGATGCTCACCGAGCTGATCGCCGCGAGCCAGCGCTACGACGAGTCGAACGGCAACGGGAACGGCCACGCCAACGGCCAAGCGGCGACGGCGGAGGAGCTCGAGCAGCTGGCGGTCGAGGACGAGGACGAGGACTCGACGCTCGTCGTCGAGATCGCGAACGCGGAGCTTCCCGAGGAGCCGGTGCAGGACGACCCCGGCGCGGTGCGCCGCTACCGCTTCCGCCACCCGACTGCGTCGGGGAAGACGATCGCCGCGGCCGGCTTTGTCGAGGCGGCCCGCACGCTCGGCGTCCTGATCCTCACGCACCGCCGCCTGCTCGTCTCCCAGTTCACGCGCGACCTGACGACCGAGGGCTACGCCGGGCGCCTCACCGAGGTGATCACGCGCGACAGCCGCAGCGCGAAACAGGCGCCGCTCACGATCCAGACCTACGCCTGGTTCGCGCGGCACGTCGAGGAGATCGACCGCGACGCCTACCAGCTCGTGATCTGCGACGAGGCGCACACGGCGCTCGGGGAGAAGACCTCGGCCGCGATCCGCTCCTTCCCGGAGCCCGTCTACATCGGGATGACCGCGACGGAGCAGCTGATCGCGAAGCAGGTCTCCGACGTCTTCCCCGCCTCGGTCGACGACCTGCCGCTGCAGGATGCCGCGCGCCGTGGCCTGATCGCGCCGCTGCGCGACCTGCGCGTGCCACCGGTGACCGCGATCAACTCGGTGCCGATCGTCGGCGGCGACTTCGACCAGGAGATCCTGGCCAAGACCCTCGACCACCAGGCGCTGAACCAGGCGGCCGCGAGCCTCTACCGCGAGCGCTTCGACAACACGCCGGGCATCGTCTACGCGGCCGGAGTCGAACACGCCTACAACCTTGCGACGGAGTTCCGGGCGGCGGGGCTGAAGGCGGAGGCGGTGTCGGGACGAACGCCGCCGCTGCGCCTCGCCGAGACGCTCGCCGCCTACGAGCGCGGCGAGATCAACGTGCTCATCAACGCGCAGCTGCTCGCGGAAGGCTGGAACTCGCCGCGCGCAACGGTCTGCATGCACCTCGCGCCGACCGCGTCGCGGCGCGTCTACCAGCAGCGGATCGGCCGCATCATGCGCCTCCACCCGCGCAAGGAAGCGGGAATCGTCGTCGACTTCGTCCCGAAGGGCGCGACCCACAACGAGCGCGTCGTCTCTCTCCACTCGCTGCTCGACGCCGACTTCTACCGCGAGGGTGCCCGCGTCACCCCGGCGCCGCGCCGCCGCTCGCAACGCCGCGCCCGCCGCCGCCTCACGCCGGCGCCGTGGCTCGTGCCGGTCACGCCCGACGTCCGCCGCCGCGTCGGCGTCATCCAGCGGGAGTGGCAGCGCATCGACCCCAAGTACCTCGACGAGGACGAGCAGCGCTACTGGGCCACGATCGCCGGCCGCCAGATCCGCTTCGACGAGCGCGCCTCCTTCGTCCAGAAGCTGACCGACCGGAACGCGAGCAAGGTCGCGCTCGAGCAGTTCCTGACGACCGCCGCGGCCGAGAACCCCAACCGGCGGCTGCGCATGATGGCGCTGCAGGACCGCGTCTCGATGCGCGTCGAGCGCGCCGACTTCGACGATCTCGTCACGCTCGTGACGCAGGCGCCGCCGTGGGAGAAGGAGCGGCTGCCCGGGATCCGGATCGTCCTGCGCGCGATCGGCGATGAGAAACCCGACGCGCCGGAGCAGATCCTCGCCCGCTGGACGTGGCGGCTCGCCCGCGCCACGCGCAAGGTTCAGGACCGGCGCGCCTCGGCGGAGTATCCCGAGGCGAAACGCCTGCTCGGCGCGCTCGCGAACTCGCGCGGCCACCGGCACGAGGAGAACGCCGCGAAGCTTGTGCAGGCGGCGCTCGAGCTGCCGTTGCCGGTCGGCGCAGCGCTGCTCGCCTCGGCGGAGGGCTACACGCCGCGCGCGACGAAGCTGATCGACGAGGCCCGCGAGCAGCTCGGCACGGTCCAGGATGTCGCGGTCGCGCTGGCGGAAAACCTCCCCGCGCCGAAGCAGGGCTCAGGCCGCAGCCGGCGTCGCCGCAGGCGCAGGCGCAAGGGCAGCGGCGCGGCCACGGCGCAGACGAAACAGGACAGCGCCACCCAGGCGAAGCCTGAGCCGCCCGCAGAGACACCCTCAGCCGAGAGCTAGCTCCGTCCTCAGCCGGTGAGCGTCGCGCTCGGGCCGCACAACTTCCCCTGTTGCGTGTCGAAGTTGGAGGTGCTGTTCGCGCCGTCGACGAAGATGCAGTCGGTGATGACGGCAACGGCCGCCGTGCCGCTCAGCGCGTCACCGAAGTCGAAGACTCCGATGCTGACCGCGACGCATATCCGGAGGATGAACGCCAGCTCGACCAGTGCCTGCCCGCGCCGAGATTTCAGTCAGTGCACGTCATCCCTCGCCTGGGCGGCGCCGCTCGCCGTTCAACCCAGCGCGGGCGGCGGTCTTCTATTCGCCGCACGGCATGTTTCGCTAGTCGTTCGGCTAGCGCACTTGAAGGTGATTGGCGAGTCGTTGTAAAACGCGAGGCAGATCGGCAGGCGATTCAGGACGCCGGCCCGCCGGCGCTCTCGCCGCCGTCCTCCTCCTCGTCGCGCTCGCGGAGGAAACGCGTGAGCTCGGCGGCGAGGCTCTCGCCTGAGGGAAGCTCCTCGGCCGCCTCCATCAGGTCGACGCGGCGCTCGAGCTCCTCGACGTACGCGGCGGTCTCGGCGTCCGATGCGACGGCCTCGGTCACCTGCTCGCTGTACTCCTCCGCCGCCTGCTCGAGCTCGGAGACGTCGATGTCGGCGCCGATCAGCTCGCCCAGCCGCCGGCAGAGCGCGAGCGCGGCGCGCGGGCTGGGCGCGAGGGAGACGTAATGGGGCACCGCCGCCCAGAGGCTGACCGCGGGCAGCTCCGCCTGGCGGCACGCGTCGAGGAGGATGCCGACGATGCCGGTCGGCCCCTCGTAGCGCGACGACTCGACCCCGAGCTCCTCCACGAGTGCCGGGTCGCTCGCGGCCGCGCTCACCGGCGCGGAACGCGTGTGCGGCACGTCGGCGAGGAGCGACCCGAGCGTGACGACGAGCTCGACCTCGAGCTCCTGCACGAGCTGGAGCACGAGCGCCGTATACGTCTTCCAGCGGAGGTTTGGCTCGACGCCGAGCAGGATCACGGCGTCGCGGTCGACGCCCGGAATCGGCGCGTGCAGGAACGTGTTCGACGGCCACTCGAGCTTGCGCGTGAGCCCGTCCTCGAGCGACACGTTCGGGCGCACGGCCTGAAAGTCGTAGAAGTTCTCGGAGTCGATCTCCGCGAACTGCTCCGCCTCCCACTGCTTCGCGAGAAAGCCGCCGCCGAGCGTCGCGCCCTGGCCGCCGTCGTTCCAGCCCCGGAAGGCGGCGACGAGCACCGGGCTGCGGAGCTCGGGCCGCGAGGAGACGATCAGCTCCGCCATTCTCTGAGTCTAGTCGGCGCAGATTGGGCGCCAGAGACGCCCCACAAGGCCCACCGTCCACGCGACGAGCGTGGCCGCCGTCGCCACGTGCAGGAGCACGAGCCACCACGGGACGTCGCCGTACGTCCGGTACTGCACCTCCCCGATGATCATTTGCACCGCGAGGATCGCGAGCAGTCCTGCGCAGCCGCGCACGAGCCACGGGTAGGCGCTGCGTCGCAGCCACGCCCAGGCGGCGAGTACTCCGAAGACGATCCCGAACACGGCGACTGCGCGCACGTGCCAGTAGACGGCGGGATAGAAGGAGCCGAGCCGGGGCACGATCTGCGTCCCGGAGCTGCCGGGGAAGCGTCCCGCCGCGGTCGCCACCGTCCCGCTGATCGCGAGCACGGTCACGGCGACGACGAGCACGAGCCCGCCGAGCCGCGCGATCCCGGGCAGGGGCGCCCCCGCGCCGCGGACGAGCCGCGACGCCTCGACCAGCGTGAGCACTGCGAGCGAGATGAGCGTGAAGGAGAGCAGCAGGTGCGAGATCACGAGGTACGGGTTGAGGTCGTAGTAGACGGTGATCGCGCCGAGGGGCGCCTGCGCGAGCGTCCCGACGAAGACGGCGGTCGCCAGCCAGCGTCCGCGGCGGCCGAGGCCGCGTGTCACCCACGCCGCGATCGCGAGAGCGAGCGTCGTGAAGATGGTGAGCGCCGAGATGACGCGGTTCGAGAACTCGATGAGCGAGTGGTAGGTCTGCGGAAGCGCGTGCTGGTTCGTGCAGGTCGGCCACTCGGGACAGCCGAGCCCCGACCCGGTGAGCCGCACGGTCGCTCCCGAGGCGACGATGACGATCAGGACGACGACCGCCGCGAGCGCGATCCGCCGGAAGGTGACTGGGGAGATCGTCCGGGCCAGCCGGCGCGGCACCGCAGCCGATGCTGACCCCACATGCACTCGCCGAGCCTAGCGAGCAAGGCTTCGCCTTGCTCGCTAGGGGAACGAACTGCGCCGCCCGAGAGCGTTAGGTGCCTTCTTCGTTCGGGCGCCGCGGACTACTCGAGCACGACGCCCGAGCCTTCCTCGACCGATCCCACGCGGGCAACGAAGAGGCCGACACGCTCGAACTCGGCTTCGAGCGAGAGCGCCTTCTCCGCCGGGAGCGTGACGAGGAGTCCGCCCGCCGTCTGGGCGTCGTAGGCGAGGGCGAGCAACTCGTCCGGAACGCCGTCGCTCTCGACGTGCGCGCCGGCGAAGTCGCGGTTGCGCGGATCGCCACCCGTGCGGATGCCGTCGCGCGCTGCCTCGATTGCGCCGGCGAGCGCCGGGAGCGCAGAGGCCTGGAGCCGGATCCGGACGCCGCTCCGGTCCGCGGTCTCGTGTGCGTGGCCGAGCAGGCCGAACCCGGTGACATCGGTCACGGCATGGGGAGAGAACGGCCGCAGCACGTCCGCCGCGCGGTCGTTGAGCGTCGTCATCCAGCGCGCGGCCTCGGCGATGTCCCCTTTCCGCGCGAGCACGAGCCCCGTGCCGAGCGGCTTCGTGAGGAAGACAGCGTCGCCGGGCTGCGCACCGCTCTTGACCCAGACGCCGTCGGGATGGACGGTGCCGACCACCGCAAGGCCGTACTTCGGCTCCGTGTCGCGAATCGTGTGTCCGCCGGCCAGGATCGCTCCCGCCGCCCGCACCTGCTCGTCGGCTCCCGCGAAGACCGCCGCCACGAGATCGGTGGCGAGCTCCTCCGGAAACGCGGCGACCGAGAGCGCGAGGAGCGGACTGCCCCCCATGGCGAAGACGTCGTTGAGCGCGTTCGTCGCCGCGATCCGGCCGAAGAGGGCCGGATCGTCGACGAGCGGGGGGAAGAAGTCGATCGTGAAGACGAGCGCCCGGTCGTCGTCGAGCCGGTAGACGGCGGCGTCGTCGGCCGGGTCGAGCCCCACGAGGAGATCGTCCGCCTCCGCAGGCACGAAGCCCTTCAGCAGCTCCTCGAGCCGCGCCGCCGAGTACTTCGCCGCGCAACCGCCGCCGACGGTGAGGCTCGTGAGGCTCGTTGCTTCCATCGCGTTTACTGTAGGCGCAATGGCAGGAGCTGCACTCGTCACCGGAGGCTCGTCCGGCATCGGCCTCGCCATCGCCCGGATGCTGCGTGACGAAGGCTTCGACCTCACGCTCGTCTCGCGCCGGCTCGAGCGCATCGAGGCGGCGGCCGCCGAGCTCGGCGCCACGGCGATCGCGGCCGACGTCGCCGAGGCGGAGGAGTGCGAACGGATCGTCGCCGAGCACCGCGAGCGGTTCGGGCGGCTCGACGTGCTCGTCAACTCCGCGGGCGTCGGGATCGGCGGGCGGGTCGAGGACCTGCCGGCGAAGCACCACGACCTCCAGCTCGCCGTCAACCTGCGCGGCCTCTTCCTCGTCACGCAGGCGGCGATCCCACTCCTGCGCGAGTCCCGAGGCTGGATCGTCAATCTCGCCTCGATCGCCGGGACGCTCCCAACTCCGGGCCTCGCGACCTACGGTGCTACGAAGGCGGCGGTAATCGCGCTGACGCGCTCGCTGAACGACGAGCTCGACGCGGACGGCGTGCGCTCGATCGCGCTCTGCCCGGGCTTCGTCGACACGCCGATGGCGCAGTGGTCCGGGATCGAGCCGGACGACATGATCCGCCCCGAGGACTGCGCCGAGGTCGTACGCATGTGCCTCCGCCTCAGCCCGACGGCACGCATTCCGCAGGTTGTGATCGAGCGCATGGGCTCGCGCAACGGCGACGTGAGCTAGCTCGGCACCGTCGCCCTACTGTGTTTGCGACCCGCCCGGCGGCCAGCGCGCGCGTCGCGCGCGCTCGAGACGCGAACCCACAGGGCGGCCGCACGTGTGCTCCGAGGTCTAGAGGAAGTGGAAGCCGCCGCCGTCGCTCATCCCGCTGGTGCCGGGAACGCGGTAGCACGCAAGGATGTAGGCGAAGAGCGATGCGATGAGCAAGAGATAGATGAGGCGTGCCTTGGTCAATTCGTCACCTCCTTCCGTTCCTAGAAGCGGACGTCCTGAAGAGCCTCGGCAGCCGTCCGGTACAGCTCGGCCGCCCGTTCGTGATCCCCCCGTCGTGTTGCCAGATCGCCGCGCGCAACCCAGGCGGCAGCACGGTGGCTGCCGGACCCGAGCTCGCCGAAGCACGTCTCGGCGGCGGTGAAAGCTTCCTCGGCCTCGTCGAGCCGCCCCTGGTCGAGCAACGCCCGACCGAGCACGAGCTGTGCGCTGCCGATCTCGTCGACGTAGTCGACCCGACCCTCGAGCAGCTCGAGCGCGTGACGCGCCTGCACCTCGGCCTGCTCGACGTCGCCCGTGCGCAGATGCACCTGCGCGAGCGACGAGACGGCGCGGCCGGCGTCGGCGTCGCGTCCCAGATCGAGCGCGATTGCAAACGACTCCTTCAACAACTCCACCGCCTGGTCCGTGTTGCCGAGCAGGAAGTTGAGGCCGCCGAGGTTGTTCGTGAGCTGGCTGACGTGGACGCGGTCGGCGAGCTCCGCATAGGCCTGGCGCGCTCGCTCCGCGTAGTTGCGCGCCAGCACCCAATGCCCCTCGCGGTCGGCGATGAGCGAAGCCTGGAAGTAGGCGGCTCCGATGGTGCGAAGGTCCTCGACACCGCGCGAGAGCTCGATCGCGCGCTCGACGTCGTCCCGCGCAGCCTCGAAGTCCCGCTGGCGCTGCCAGCAGCGCGAGCGCCACGAGAGGATGTTCGCCTTGAGCGCGTCGCAGGGCAGGCCGGAACGCTCGGCGAGGCCGAGCGCCTCGTTGAACAGCGCGAGCGCAGTCTGGATGCTGTTGAGCTGGTAGCGACAGCCGCCGAGCCGGAGCAGGACGTCCGCCCGCTCGACGTCCGAGAACGACTCGGCCTCGGTGATCGAGCGTGCCTCGTTGAGGAGCTCGGCCGCTGCGCGGTGATCACCGGTTTGCATCTTCGCGAGCCCGCTGCCGACCAGAGCCCGCACCTGAAGCTCGGGCACACCGGTCGCGCGGGCCGCCGCGGCCAGCGGCGCGAAGGCCTCCGCGGCCTCCTCGTCGTCCTGCGCCTCGTACAACGCCTCGGCGCGGGAGAGGGCCCCCTCGAGCCGGGTGCGCTCGTCGGTCGCCACGCCGCTCGCGAGGAAGCCCGCGTCGACCCCCAGGCGATCGGCAAGCCATTCGATCGTCCCCTCGGTCGGGCGCGTCTTGCCGCGCTCGATCTGCGAGACGTACTCCTTCGAGAACCGGTCGCCGGCGAGCTCGCTCTGCGTCAGCCCCGCGGCGACGCGAAGCTGGCGGAGCCGTTCCCCGAGGCGAAGTCCCTCAGGGCTGCTCCTGCGAGCACTGCGGCTGGCTGTCTCTCTCATGGGCATGTTCTCGGCGCGCTGCTTTAGTCAAGCGCATACTTCACTGAAGCGCAAGGTGTCCCCTTCTGCCATCCCTCGATCGAGCGTATTCATCGCAAAATCCGGTCAACCATGCGGAACGCAAAATCACTTGACCGAGCTACTTGACGAGCGCTCGAGACCCTCCTATAGTGAGCGCACCTTGCAACCAGGCCGGACGCCAGGCCGAGGTTCGCAGGGGGTGCGCCGGAGATCCCGGTAGAGGAACGGAAGCGGATGGGCCGCAGATCCGCCTCCTATTTCCCGCCAGGGTTGGCGCACCTCTCGAGAAGGCCCCGGAGCCGCAGCCGGGGCCTTTTCATTCTCGGGGGCTCGCTCCGCGAGCCCCCGAGAGAGAAGGAACTGCGCGGACCGGAAAGCGCGGTTTCCGGCCCGCTTCGTGCGGTTGCCGGTACCCGCCCCCTGAGGCCGCTTCGCGGCGTCTGCGGGAGCGGGATTGCCTTCCGCTAAGTCCGGCTGCGCCGAGGCTTGGCCTCCGGCTTCGGTTAGCCCCGGAGCCAGGACATGCGGGCGGCGCGGATTGCTTGGAGCTCGTTGTCGTCCAGCAGGCCGACGCGGCGGCCCACCATGCCAAGGATGCCGCCCGCGAGCATGATCCATGCTTCGGCGTCGGCGTCTCGTTCGGCGGAGATCGCGCCTTGCTCCTGGCCGCGGCGGACGAGGCTCGCGACGAAGTCGTGCACCTCGCGCATGTGCCGGCGCAGGCTGCGCTTCAGCTCGGGGTCCTCGGCGGCCTCGCCCAGCGCCTGAACCCACAGCTCCGCGAGCTGGAGCTTCGGCGACCGGACCGAGACGTGCCCCTTGCCGATCGCCTCCACGGCAGCGCAAGCGTCGGGTGCCTCGGCGAGCTTCCGCTCCCAGTCCTCGCGCACCCGCGCCCAGACGTCCTCGAGCGCGGCGAGGTAGAGGTCGCGCTTCGACGCGAAATGCCGGTACAGGATCGGCTCAGAGACGCCGGCGGCCCGGGCGATCTCGGCGGTCGTCGTACCGTGGTAGCTGCCCTCGGTGAAGAGGCGGATCGCGGTCTCGATCAGGTTCCGCCGCCGGTCGGCGGCCGCCATCCGCGGTGCCGCGACGGTCGCGGTCTTGGAGCCCGCGGAAAGTGCGTAAGCATTTTTCGGGGTTGTCATGCCGCCAGCTCAGCGATGTGCTCGCGGACGATCTGAGGCCGCGTCCGCACGGTGGTGACGGCGACGATCGCCGCGGCGAACGCGATCACCCCGCCGACTGCAAACCCCGCATGGAGCCCGTTCACGAAGCCCTGGGCGGCGGCGGGACTATCGGGTGCGACGTGGGCGGGGAGGTACGACGCGACGATCGCGCCCATCACGGCGATCCCGAGCGAGCCGCCGACCTGGCGGAAGCTGTTGAGGACACCGGAGCCGACGCCCGCCTTGTCGATCGGCACGGCACCCATGGCGGCCGACGTC
The DNA here is from genome assembly GCA_963796555.1 of uncultured Actinomycetes bacterium. Taxonomy (GTDB): domain Bacteria; phylum Actinomycetota; class Thermoleophilia; order Gaiellales; family Gaiellaceae; genus Palsa-739. The sequence continues at coordinate 471,570 of CAWCLZ010000010.1, forward strand.
ATCGGCGACATCGTCATCGCCATCCCCACGCCGCCGAGGATCATCGACGGCAGCAGCGTCCAGAAGTCGGAGTGGACGGTGACGCGTTCGTAGAGGAGCAGCGAGATCGAGACGAGCGTCATGCCACCGCCCATCAGCCAGCGCGAGCCGACCCGGTCGGACAGTCTGCCCGCGATCGGCGCGATCAGGATGATCAGCGTCACCATCGGCAGGAACGAGGCTCCCGCCTGCGTCGCGGAGTAGCCGAGGATGTTCTGGATGTAGAGCGAGACGAAGAAGAAGACGCCGAACATCGAGAGCGAGACGAGCATCGCCACGACGTTCGCGCCCGTGAACGATCCGATCTTGAAGAGCGAGAGGTCGAGCATCGCCAGCCGCTGCCGCTTCTCGACCACGATGAACGCAACGAGAAGGACGGCCGCCAGCGCGAAGAGGCCCACGATCTCGGGCGAGCTCCAGCCGTGGCTGTTCCCCTCCACCAGCGCGTAGCTGAGCGAGAAGAGGAAGCCGATCGAGGTCACGAGACCGGGGAAGTCGATGCTCTGCTCGTGGGAGGTGTCGCGCGACTCGCGGATCGCGAACTGGGAGACGACGATCCCGACGATGCCGACGGGGACGTTGATGAAGAAGATCCAGTTCCAGTTCAGGTTCTCGACGATCAGGCCGCCGCCGAGCGGGCCGATCGCGAGCGCGAGCGCCGACACACCGGCCCAGATCCCGATCGCCGTCCCGCGTAGCTTCGGCGGGAAGGTGGCGACGATGATGGAGAGCGAGGCTGGGTTCATGAGTGCCGCGCCGACGCCCTGGACGGCACGCGCACCGATCAGGAAGCCCGCCGTCGAGGCGAGCCCGCAGGCGAGCGAGGAAGCCGTGAAGATCGCGAGCCCGACGACGAAGATCCGCCGGCGCCCGTACAAGTCGCCGAGCTTGCCGCCGGTGATCAGGAGCGAGGCGAAGGTGAGCGCGTAGGCGATCACGACCCACTCGAGCTGCGAGACCGACACGTGCAGGTCGCGCTGCATCGTCGGCAGCGCAACGTTCACCACCGTGTTGTCGAGCATGATCATGAAGAGGCCGAACGAGACCGCCGCCAGCGTGATCCACTTGCGGTTCTCCTCGGCCGTCAGGGCGGCCAGCGCTCTTGCTCTCACGTACTTCTCCCTCGCTCGAACGTTAGTGCTCACTAGGTTAGCGAGCGCTAACTTCGCTAGGCAAACGCGGCGGTCGCCGCGAGTGTTTTAGACTGAGAGGCGGAAACCTATGCGCCTCGCTCTTTGCCAGATCGACCCCACCGTCGGAGACCTCGAGGGGAACCGCGAGCTGATTCTCGCCCGCTTCGAGGAGGCCCGGGCCACCGGCGCCGACCTCGTCGTCCTCCCCGAGCTCGCCGTGACGGGCTATCCGCCCGAGGATCTGCTCTTGCGGCCGGGCTTCGTGCGCGCGGCACGCGCCTCGCTCGAGCGCATCGCGGCCGAGACGCAGAGCCTCGTCGCGCTCGTCGGCGTGCCGCTCTCCAGCGACGGTGTCCTCTACAACGCCTGCGCGATCTGCATGGACGGTGAGATTGCGGGCTGGGCCAAGAAACGGCACCTGCCGAACTACGGCGTCTTCGACGAGAAGCGCTACTTCGCCTCCGGCGACGACCTCGCACTCGTCGACGTGGCGGGGACGAGCGTCGGGATCACGATCTGCGAGGACATGTGGGTGCCCGGGCCGCCGACGAGCGAGCTCGTCGCGGCGGGCGCCGAGCTCGTCGTCAACCTCTCGGCGTCTCCCTTCCACGTCGGGCGCGCCCAGGAACGCGAGGCGATCTTCGCCGCGCGTGCGCGGGAGAACGGCGTGCGTGTCGCGCTCTGCAACACGGTCGGCGGCCAGGACGAGCTCGTGTTCGACGGGCACTCGCTCGTGCTCGAGAGCGACGGCAGTGTGCTGGCGCGGGCACCCGGCTTCGAGGAGGCCCTGCTCGTCGTCGACCTCGAACGGCCGGAGGCGGCGACGGTCGCGACACTCGACGACGAGCTCGAGCAGATGCGGCGGGCGCTCGTGCTCGGTCTGCGCGACTACGTCGCGAAGAACGGGTTCGACGCCGTGGTGGTGAGCGTCTCGGGCGGGATCGACTCCGCCCTCACGGCCGCCCTCGCCGTCGAGGCTCTCGGGGCCGACCGTGTGCATTGCGTCTCGATGCCGTCGCGCTACTCGTCCCTGGGAACGCGGGCCGACGCGCGCCGGCTCGCCGAGAACCTCGGCTGCGACTTCCGCGAGCTGCCGATCGAGCCGGTCGTCGAGGCCTTCGCCGGTGTGCTCGCCGAGTCGTTCGCCGGCCGTGGGCCGGATGTCGCGGAGGAGAACCTCCAGGCACGGATCCGGGGGACACTCGCAATGGCGCTCTCGAACAAGTTCGGCTGGCTGCTCGTCGCGAGCGGCAACAAGTCGGAGCTGTCGGTCGGCTACGCGACGCTGTACGGGGACATGGCCGGCGGGTTCGCCCTCCTCAAGGACGTGTTCAAGACGGACGTGTTCCGGCTCGCGCGGCACCTGAACGAGCGAGCCGGCCACGAGCTCGTCCCGCAGTCGACGATCGACCGGGCGCCGAGCGCGGAGCTGCGCGAGGGCCAGCTCGACGAGGACTCGCTGCCGCCGTACTCCGAGCTCGACCGCGTGCTCGAGGCCTACGTCGAGGACGACCGCTCGCTCGACGAGCTGAACGCGGACGGCTTCGATCCCGCCGTCGTCGCGCGCGCGGTCGCGCTCATCGACCGGGCGGAGTACAAGCGGCGCCAGGCACCTCCGGGAGTGCGGCTGCGGCCGAAGGCGTTCGGCCGCGACCGGCGCACGCCGATCACCAATCGCTGGCGGAGCTGAGCAGCTCCTCGACGTCGCGCGGAGGATCGGGCAGCGCTCGCACCTCGTCGACCGTGAACCAACGCGCCTCGCTGCCTTCGCCCAGCTGCTCGATCTCGAACCAGGGGGCTCGCACGAGGTAGTAGCGGTTCCGCTGCCCGCCGAACCCCTGCTCGACGAGGTGCCGGTGCGTGCGCTCGAACAGCAGTGAGCCGAGCTCGAACTCGGTCAGGCTGAGCTCCTCGTCGAGCTCGCGTGACAGGGCCTGGACGTCGGTCTCGCCGGGTTCGACTCCACCGCCAGGGGGAATCCACCAGGTCTCGTAGTCGTCGACGTAGCGGATCAGGAGCGTGCGGCGGTCCGGCGCGACGACGACGCCGCGCACGGCGTCGCGGATCGGCAGGCCGGATGCACGTCCTGCGAGCTCCTGGAACCAGCGCAGCCGCTCCCTCCACGGCACCGCGGCGTTCGCGGGTGACGTCGACGGAAGGACGAAGAGCCTCGTCTCGCCGACCTGCTCCGGTTGCAGCCCGAGGTCGGGCCGCCGGCCGAATGCGCCGCGGTACGACTCCTTGCCGACGAAGGCGAGCCACCCGGGCCGCAAGTCGCGCGCGATCCGCTCGAGGCGCTCGGCGGAGCCGGCGAAGTCACCGCGGCGCAGGTCGCCCGAGCCGGGTGTCGTCCGGTACGCGGCATTCGTGACGCCGATTCTCTCGTCGAGCAGGGAGAACTGCTCGGCCGGCTCGTAGAGACGGGAGGTCAGCCGCGCCGCGTGGAGGAGCCGCCAGAAGTCGTTGCGCGGATTCGCGAAATGCGCGCGGGCGGCGGCGGACACGCGACCCGGGTTGATGCCGACGAAGACGACCCGGAGGCCCGGCGCGAGCACATCGGGCACGTCGCTCGGCGTCGCGTCCGGTTCGGCCATGTCCTTTGCGTAAGCCACTTAGTCCCCCCGGGGGAGCGAGGCTCCCTTCGTGAACGGTAGGCGACGAGCCGTTACGGCCGGGTGGCAACTCTGTGCCGGATCGTCGCCGGCGCGGCTACGCGGCCTCGGCAGCGGCCTCGGCGGCGTCGAGCTCGACCATGAGCTCCTCGGTCCGCGCCTCGATGCGCGCCTCGAAGTCCCGCCGCAGATCCTCACCCGACACGGCCGGCTCGTAGCGCGGACGCCTCGGCTCGATCGCGACCAGGGTCACAGTCGAGTCCCAGCCGCCATATAAGCGGACATAGCACTCTGTCTCCGACAGCGAACGCAGTCGCCGCACGTGCCGCAGGGTACGAGGCGTCCCGGACGGCGCCGGGCTTCTGAGACCATGCAGGCCGTGGCCGTCAGGGCGAAGGAGCTGCGGTACGCGGTCGACCTCACGGCGGGCGGCGAGCTGACCGACGAGAACGGCGTCGTCCTCGACGTCCCCGCAGGGTGGTCGCCCGAGCACCTGCTGCTCGCCGCGCTCGTCCGCTGCTCGTTGCAGAGCCTCCGCCACCACGCCGCGCGCGGGGACGTCGACGTCCGCTCGGCCTCCGGCAGCAGCCGGACGCTCGTGACCAAACGCGAACCGGACGACCGCTACGCACTCGTCGAGACGGCAGTCGAGCTCGCCGTGGAGCTCGTGCCCGAGCCGGCGCCTGCCGCTCTCGCCGAGCTCCTCGCGCTGGCCGAGCGGGACTGCTTCGTCGGCTCCTCCCTCACGGCCGAGCCGAGCTATCGGTGGATCGTCAACGGCCGCGAGATCGACGCGTGAGCAGCACGCTGACTCCGCCGCGCGAGCGGCTCGACCGCGGCGAGGGCACCAGCCTCGGCCGGCCCTGGCTCGTGATCGTGCGCAACGACGACCACAACACGTTCCAGGGCGTCGCGTTCGCCCTCTCGGCGGTCATCCCCGGCGTCACGTACGACGGCGGGATGCGGCTGGCGAACCGGATCCACGACTCCGGGCGGGCCGTCGTCTGGTCCGGCCTCCAGGAGCAGGCCGAGCTGTACTGGGAGCAGCTGCGGGAGCACGGCTTGACGATGGCGCCGCTGGAGCACGGATGAGCCTCGACCTCGAGGCGATCCGGGCACGCTTCCCGGCGCTCTCCTCGGACGTGGCCTTCCTCGACGGGCCAGGCGGGACGCAGTGCCCGCAGTCGGTGATCGACGCGGTCGCCGCCTACCTGCGCGAGTCGAACGCGAATCTCGGTGGAGCGTTCGCGGCGAGCCGCCGCAGCGACGACCTGGTCGAGCGGGCGCACGCGACCGCCGCACGCTTCCTCGGCTGCGAGCCCGACGAGACGGCGTTCGGCCAGAACATGACGACGCTCACCTTCGCCCTGACCCGCACGCTCGGGCGCACGCTCGACGCGGGCGACGAGATCCTCGTCACGCGCCTCGACCATGACGGGAACGTCGCGCCGTGGCTCGAGCTCGCCCACGATCACGGCCTCCGTGTCGAGTTCGTCGAGATCCGCGGGGACACGACCCTCGACCTCGATGACCTCGCGCGCAAGCTGACCGACCGCACTCGGGTCGTCGCCTTTCCGCTCGCCGCGAACGCGGTCGGAACGACGACCGACGCGGCGCGCATCGTCGAGCTCGCGCACGAAGCGGGCGCGCTCGCGTGGGCCGACGCCGTGCACTACGCACCGCACGGGCCGATCGACGTGGCCGCGCTCGGCGTCGACGTCCTCCTCTGCTCGCCGTACAAGTTCTTCGGCCCGCATCTCGGCCTCGCCTTCGGCCGGGAGGAGCTCCTGCGCTCCTGGCGGCCGTACAAGGTGAGGCCGGCGGCCGACGAGCCGGTGGGTTCCCGCTTCGAGACCGGAACGCTCGCGCACGAGCTGCTCGCGGGCTTCGTCGCCGCTGTCGAGTACCTCGACGAGCTGGGCTGGGACGCGATCCGGGCGCACGAGCGCGCGCTCGGGCAGCGCGTCCTCGAAGGCCTGCCGGACAACTGCACGCTGTATGGGCTCGAGACGATGGACGGCCGGGTGCCGACCTTCGCGTTCCGAGTCGACGGATTGGCGCCGCGCGCGGCGGCCGAGCGGCTCGCCGAGCGGGAGATCGCGGTCTGGGACGGCGACTACTACGCCGTCGAGGTGATGGAACGGCTCGGCCTCCAACCCGACGGCGCCGTCCGCGCGGGCTTCGTCCACTACAACACGTTCGAGGAGGTCGACCGGCTCCTCGCCGCGCTGGCCGAGCTCTAGGACGCGTTGTCGGCCTTCGCGGCCGCGGCGGCGGCGATCCAGCGTGGATCGTGGCGGCGGATCCGGTCCGGCTCGCGCCCACGCCGCTCGGCGAGCTCGACCGTGAGCCGCTGGAAACGCACGATGTCGACGACCGGGTGGCTCGTCGGCAGCAGGTCGACCTCGCAGCCGAGCTCACGCAGCGCTGCTGCCGCCGCGGCCGCCCGCCGCGCCGCCACGCCCTCACCCTCGAGCACGAACGCCCGCACCGACTCGTCGACCGCGGCGAGGTAGCCGTGCAGGAGCTGCTCGGTCTCGTAGGCCTCGGCCGCGACCCAGGCACCCTCGCGCAGCTTCAGGACGGCCTCGTACGCCGCCGGCAGGTCCGGGCCCGCACCCGCCACGACGAAGCGCTCCTGCTCCCCCACCTCCGGCAGCGGCGCCGCGAGCGCTTCCTCGACCGCGCCGGGCAGCCCGCCGATGTCCTCACCGTGCAGCGCCGCGATTGCGGCGACCGCGCACGTGTAGCTCGCGGTGTGGCACCAGCTCTCCTCGATTGCCGGCGTGCAGACCACGACCTCGTCGCACAGCTCGGCGATCGGCCCATCGGCCCGCCCGGTCACGAGCCACCTCGGGCCGCTCCAGGCACGTGCCGCTTCGAGCGTGAGCGGCGTCTCGCCCTCGTGGGAGACGACGACGAGCAGGTCGGCGTCGCGTTCGGGCCGCAGCACGAGCTCGAGTGCCTGCACGGCATCTCCTCCGGTCATGGCCGCGTGGAACGAGGTGCCGCAGCCGGTGAAGAGGAGCCGCGCCCCGTCGGGGAAGCTCCGGTCGGTCGGCACCTGGGCCAGCCACTCGGGCTGGGCGGCGATCGCCCGTCTCGTCTGCTCGCCGTACACGAGGGATAGGTCTATACGATCGGGCGCGGTGACGGGGTTCCAACGCGACACGCTCGACAACGGCCTCCGTGTCGTCACGGCCGACCTGCCGTACGCACAGTCGGTCGCCGTGCTGGTGATGCTGGCTGCCGGCTCTCGCTACGAGGCCGACGAGGTCAGCGGGATCGCGCACTTCTCCGAGCACATGTTCTTCAAGGGAACCGAGAAGCGGCCGAGCGCCAAGGAGGTCGCGGGGGCGATCGACGCGATCGGGGGCGAGTTCAACGCCTTCACCGGCAAGGAGTACACGGCGTACTACGTCAAGTGCGCGGCCGAGCACCGCGACGTGGCGCTCGACGTCCTCGTCGACATGCTCCGCAACTCGCGCTTCGAGGAGGAGGAGATCGAGCGCGAGAAGGGCGTGATCATCGAGGAGATGAACATGTACTACGACACGCCGCGCGACTTCATCGGCGGTGTCTACGAGCAACTCCTCTGGGGCGACCAGCCGATCGGCCGCGACATCATCGGCCGCAAGGAGACGGTCCGCGACGCGACGCGCGACACCTTCATGGGCTACCTCGACCGCTGGTACAAGCCGTCGCGCATGGTGCTCGGCGTCGCGGGCGCGATCGGCGACGGCCTGCTCGAGCGCGCCCAGGAGCTGCTCGGCGACCTCCCCGACGGAGAGACCGGCGAGCCGGAACCCACCGCGCCGTACGAGAACGGCCGCGTCGTAGTCCATACCAAGCAGTCGGAGCAGGCGCACGTGATCCTCGGGGTTTCCAGCCTGCCGATCGACCATCCCGACCGCTACGCGATCCAGCTGCTCGCAACAGCGCTCGGCGGGGGGATGTCGTCACGGCTGTTCAGCGAGGTGCGGGAGCGGCGCGGGCTCGCGTACTACGTCTACGGGCTCAACCACAGCTACACCGATGCAGGGACGCTCTATTCGCAGGCCGGCGTGGACATCAACCGCATCGACGACGCCGTGGCGACGATCGCCGGCGAGCTCCGCAAGGTTGCAGCCGAGCCGCTGCCGCCGGACGAGCTCGAGAAGGCGCGCAACTTCGCGAAGGGCCGCTTCGTCCTCTCCCTCGAGAGCCCGCAGGGGCTGGCGCTGTTCGGGCTGCGGAGAGAGGTGCTGGAGCGGGCGCTCCCCGACCCCGACGACGTGCTTGCGGGAATCGACGCAGTCACGAGCGACGACGTGGCGCGGGTCGCGTCAGAGCTGATCGCGGACGATCGTTTCCGGCTCGCGGTGATCGGCCCGTTCGACGACGCCTCGCGCTTCGAGCCGCTGCTCGACGGCTAGCCCTCGGGCGAGAGGACACTGGCCCAGGCTACGAGTAGACGGACGCGTCCCGATGCGCGCTAGCCTGTTGCGTGGTTATGAGACGCCGTCTTGGGGTCAGGATGATCACGGTGGCGATAGGCGTCGCGGTAGCCGCAACAGCGAGCGCCTACGCTGCGCCCGCGGCCTCGACTCGGCGGTTTGAAGGCTCGCGCGTCCTGGACGGCACCTACTCCTGCCGGGTACGGGCGCAGCACTACTTTGATGTCGGCACGTCTGTCACGCTCCCGCCGACGCCTGAGGGTTTCCAGCGTCCGGCGCTGGTGTGGCTGCAGACGGCGGGGAAATCCGGGGTAACGCTTCCGCAGGTTTCGTTCCAGGCAATGGAGAAGGGCATCACGGTCGACAAGTCGGCCTGCCGTGCGTCGTCGCGCCGGGTCCCGCTCAAGCCTGGGCTCCCGCTCTATGAGACGGTGACGCCGAGCCTCTACGGTCATATCGATGTGCGCTGCGCTAAGGCCGCCAAGCGGGTACTCGTTCGCCTGCGGGTCGAGATGAAGGGTGGCAAACCGGCGCAGGCGCTGGTCGCCATCCGCAACGACAACCATAAGGCCACTCCGGTCGCGTTCTTCAATTGGAGCCCACGCAGGATCAAGGGCTACATCGGCAGCAGCTGTACCGACACAGGGTAGCTCAGGGTCATTCCGGAACACTGGCCCAGGCGAGCGAGCTATAACCTGGTCCACTCCGTGCCGCGCAGCAGGCTGAGCCAGCTTCCGTGGTGGCTGATGATGGTCGCGCTGATCGCGTTCGCCTTCATCTATTCATTCCACGAGTTCGGCTGGGAGGGACTCGGCCTGGAGCTTGTCGGGGTGGCTATCGCCGTCCCACTCCTGCTATTTCGGTTCCGGCGCAGCTAACGGCGCTCAGGCGTCATTCCGGAACACTGGCCTAGCCGAGAATTGTCTACCGTGACGGCATGTGGCGGGACAGCAGTGGCGACAAGCCGCTCCCTGATGATGAACGGCCCGCGCTCGTGTATCACACATCCCCGTCCGCGAATCGCGACTCCATCCGTATCCACGGTCTCGACTGGGAGCGAATGGGAGCAGCGCCGGGGCTGGCGAGTGGCGTGAACGTCCCAGAGGAGCCTGCGATCTGCCTCGCCCGCGACCTGGAGGAAGCGCGATGGTTCGCTGGGATGCCGCGCGGGCGTGATCCCGTAGACATCTGGGAGGTGCGGCCCGACGGACTCGACCTCTTCGAAGTCGTCGAGGGCTTTGTCTACTACTCGACGCCGATCCCCGCAGATCGTCTGAACCTGGTCGAGACCGACCTTGATCCGGTCGAGATCCGCCGTGAACAGGACAACGCCGGATAACCGCTCGTCAGGGGTCATTCCGGAACCCTGGCCCAAGCTGGAGTACTCTCGCGGCACAAAGTCGCGCTCACGGCCCTGGCGGCCGTAACTCTTGTCGGCGTGCTCGGCTGCGGCGGGGCGAAGCACCACTACACGGTCAGGCAGGTAGGGGCGGCCTTCGCTGCCCAGGGAACACGGCTACACAAAGACGCTAGCCAGCCGGGGCCCTGGCCCTGGTCATGAGTTCATCTTCGGCGAGCCAGCGGCTAGTCGCTACCGCTACCACTCTCAGAGGAACGCCAACGTCCGCGTTTTCTTCGACCCTTCGAACACGCAGCTCGTTAAGGCTGCCCTCGCCCGCCTTCACTGAACACCAGGAGCTCAGGCGGCATTCCGCAACACCGGCCCGGGCCGGCATTGACTCGCCCGGCGTCTTAGAATCCCGGTCGTGGTCAGGTTTGCAGCCGTGAGACTGGCGGCAGCCGTCGTGGCCGCGCTCATTCTCGGTGCGGCGCTCGTAGGTACTGCCGCCCTTCCCTGGAATCCACTCCAGGGGCTTCCCCACTCCTGCCCCGGCGGGTCGGCCGCGGCCGACTGCGTCTACCCCGCCAGGCCCGCCTGGGTCCTCCCGACCGCGCTCGCCATCGGCTTGATCGGACTCGCCGGGGCATCGGGTGTCCTACGAGCGACCCGTCGTCGTCGCACTCCTGCGCGGACGACCCAGCCCGGAGGGCCGGTCTAGCCCAGGCTCCTGGACCTGGTTCCGTCGAGGTTCCAGGCCCAGGAATCGCGACTGCTCTAGCTCGTGGCAGCCGCTGTCACGTTCGGGAGCCCGACCGCATTTTCAGCGTTCACCTCGAAGAACTCGTTCGTGCTCACATGTCCGGCGCCCCCGTCGACAATCCCCCGAACCGTGTCCACTGACCCCGACTCCCACAAGCAGACGGCGCGCGAACCGTCCTCGTTCGGGATCGCGCTGTGCAGACTTGTTCCCTCCGGAAGGTCCGCCATTACTGCCTGCGCGGTCTCCCAGAACACCTTGGGATCGTCGATGGCATGGATGGCAACGACATACATCGCTGCTCCTCTCATCGGTAACCGGCACCCTGGCCGGTGTCTACACACAACCTACACCGATGTCTGGGCCGGCGCCCGCTGCGAGAGCTGTCGGCGACCACGGAGCTATCGTCAGCGCTGTGGCCGACTTCGTCCCGCCCGCTTTCGAGATTCCCCTCGGAATCGAGACCTCGGACTTCGCCCTGGAGCCGCTCGGGCCCGAGCACAACGGCCCGGATTACGCCGCGTGGACGTCGTCGCTGGAACACATCGCCGCGACGCCGGGTTTCCCGTGGGGCACCTGGCCGCGAGAGATGACGTCGGACGAGAACCGTGCCGACCTGGAGCGACACGCCGAGGACTTCCGCACCCGGAAGGGCTTCACCTACACCGTGCTCGATCCGGCTAGCCGCGACGTGATCGGGTGCGTCTACATCTACCCGGCGCGCGACGCCGATTTCGACGCCCGCGCGCTCTCCTGGGTCAGGGAGAGCCACGCGGACCTCGACGCTCCGCTGTGGCGCGCGGTGAGTGAGTGGCTCGAATCCGACTGGCCGTTCGCCAACCTCCAGTACGCGCCGCGGACCTAGCGCTCCGAGCGCGCACGCCGAGCAGGTCCTGCCCGGCGCAACCCATCGTCTCCGCGTCGGCCTTGCGTGGGTCGGCGGTCCAGTTGGCACCTGGCCCGGATCCGCCCGTTGGAGTGCCTTCGACCTCCGCAGCCGCTCGTACGCGAGGTTTCTACCATTCGACGTGGACGCTGCCTAGCCTCTAAGGGGCAGCGCGTCGAGGTCCGCAGCGATGTGCTTGGCATCCTCCGGGTTCGCGATCTTCGCCGTGTCCTCGCGCGCGAGCTCGTAGTTGCGGCGTGCCTCGTCCGTCTCGCCGGCGATGAGATGCGCGCGCGCGAGCGCCTCGTGCGCCCCGGCGAGATCCCAGTCCTCCATCTCCTCCGGCGAGGACTCCACGAGCTCGAGGCAGCGCCGCGCGTGGTGCAGCGCGGGCTCCGGCCGGCCGAGGATCGAGTAGACCCGCGAGCACAGCCACTCGCTGCGGGCGCGGTTCGCCGCCGTCCCACCGCCTTGCATCCAGTGGTAGGCCGACGCGTGCGCGCAATACAGCATCTCGTCGCCGGGCGCGTCCATCAGCGTCCAGGTGCGGTTGTAGAGGTCGATGCCGAGCCGGCGGTGGTCCTCGGTCTGGAGTGCTTCCGAGCGCATTCCCATGATCGTCTCCCTTCCGTCGATGATCCGCTGCAGCCTCCCCCGCGTCGCCCGTAGCTCCGCGTCCCGCGTCGCCAGCTGTCGCTGGTGGTCGACGAGCGCCGTCCGCAACGCCGCCGGATCACCGGCGTCGAGCGACGAGCGGATCTCGTCGAGCGGCATGTCCAGCCGTCTCAGCAGCCGGATCGCCTCCGCCCGGTCGACCTGGTCGGGCGAGTAGAAGCGGTAGCCGGTCTCGTCGTCGACCGCGGCCGCAACGAGGAGTCCGAGCTCGTCGTAATGGCGCAGCGCCTTGACGCCTACACCAGTGAGACGGGAGAACCGGCCGATCGGCATGAGCTGCACGGTGTTGAGCTGCATCTCGCGCAGGATCGTGCCTCCCCTAGGGGGAGAGTCAAGCCTCGGCGTCTTGGGCCGTATCGTCGGTCGCGCGCTTCGCAATCTCATCGACCACGGTCGGGTCGGCGAGCGTCGTCGTGTCGCCGAGCCGACGGTGGTTCGCGACGTCGCGGAGCAGGCGCCGCATGATCTTGCCGCTGCGGGTCTTGGGGAGCTCGGGCGTGAAGACGATGTTCGCGGGCTTCGCGATCGGCCCGATCTTCTCCGAGACGTGGTTGCGCAGCTCCTCGAGCTTCTCGACCGAGCCCTCGCCGCCGCCCTTCAGCGTCACGTAGGCGACGATCGCCTCGCCCGTCACCGGGTCGGCGCGAGAGCAGACGGCCGCCTCGGCGACCTCCTGGTGGTCGACGAGCGCCGACTCGACCTCGATCGTCGAGATCCGGTGCCCGGAGACGTTCATCACGTCGTCGATCCGGCCGAGCAGCCAGTAGTCGCCATCCCGGTCGATCCGTGCCCCGTCGCCCGCGAGGTAGACGTCCTCGTACTTCGACCAGTACGTGTCCCGGTAGCGCTGGTCGTCGCCGAAGATGCCGCGCAGCATCGCCGGCCACGGGCGCTTGAGGACGAGATAGCCGCCCCCACCGAGCCCGACCTCTTCGCCCTGCTCGTCGTAGACACCCGGCACGACACCGGGGAACGGGCGCGTCGCCGAGCCCGGCTTGAGCGTCGTGACTCCCGGTAACGGCGTGATCAGGACCATCCCCGTCTCGGTCTGCCACCAGGTGTCGACGATCGGGGTGCGGTCGCCGCCGATGTGCTCGCGGTACCAGACCCACGCCTCCGGGTTGATCGGCTCGCCGACCGAGCCGAGCAGCCGCAGCGAGGAGAGGTCGTGCCGCTGCGCGTGCTCGGGCCCCCACTTCATGTGCGAGCGGATCGCCGTCGGCGCCGTGTAGAGGATCGTCACGCCGTAGCGCTCGACGATCGACCACCAGCGGTCCTTGTCGGGGTAGTCGGGTGTCCCCTCGTAGAGGACCGAGGTCGCCCCGTTGCAAAGCGGCCCGTAGACGATGTAGCTGTGGCCGGTGATCCAGCCGATGTCGGCCGCGCACCAGTAGACGTCCGTGGCCGGCTTCAGGTCGAAGATGTAGTGGTGCGTCGCCGCCACGCCGGTGAGGTAGCCGGCCGTCGTGTGGACGATGCCCTTCGGCTTCGCGGTCGTGCCGCTCGTGTACATGAGGAAGAGCAGGTCCTCGCTGTCCATCGGCTCGCACGGACACGTCTCCGGGTCGTCGGAAGCGTCGCTCTCGAGCTCGTGCCACCAGTGGTCGCGGCCCTCCTGCAGCGGCACGTCGCCACCGGTGCGCCGAAGCACGACGGAGTGCTTCACGCCGGGCGCGTCGTCCATCGCCTCGTCGGCGACGGTCTTGAGCCCGATCGTCGAGCCGCGCCGCCACGCCTCGTCCTGCGTGATCAGCACCTCGCACTTCATGTCGTTCAGCCGCCCGGAGAGCGAGTCGGCCGAGAAGCCGCCGAACACGACGGTGTGCGGCGCGCCGAGCCGCGTGCACGCGAGCATCGCAACCGGGAGCTCCGGGACCATGCCCATGTAGATCCCGACCGGAGTGCCCTTCTCGACGCCGAGCTTCTTGAGCGCGTTCGCGAAGCGGATGACGTCACGCTGGAGATCGGCGTACGTGACCGTCCGGCTTTCACCCTCCGGCTCGCCTTCCCAGTGGTAGGCGACCTTGTCGCCGTTGCCGGCCTCGACGTGCCGGTCGACGCAGTTGAAGCAGACGTTGAGCTTGCCGCCGAGGTACCACTGCGCGTACGGCGGCTCCCACCGGTAGAGCTCGGTGAAGGGCTCGAACCACGTGATCCGCTCGCGGCCCTCCTGCTCCCAGAACTGCTCGAACGGGACGTCGTAGATGTCGGGTTGCGCGTTGGCCCGCGCCGCGAAGTCCTCGGGCGGCGTATAGCGCCGCTCCTCGAGGAACATCGTCTCGATCGCGCTCTGCCCGGGATCGCTCAAGGCTCGAGATCGTACGGGTAGTCGGTGAGAACTTCCGCGCCGGTCTCGGTGACGAGGACGATGTCCTCGAGCCGCACGCCGCCGTAGCCGGCGCGGTAGAGGCCCGGCTCGATCGTGACCACGTCTCCGGCGATGAGCCTCTTGTTCGCCAGAAGCCCCATGCTCGGCGCCTCGTGCACCTCGAGGCCGACTCCGTGGCCGAGGCCGTGGAAGAAACCGTCGCCGAGCGTCTCGCCCGGCTGCTTCGTCCGCTGCGTCGGCTCGCCCGCGGCCTCGAAGATGTCGCACGTGCCGTCGAAGACCGCACGAGCGTCGGCGCCGGCGCGGATGTCGGCGACCGCCGCGTCGAGCGCCTCCTTGCAGAGCCGGTGCCACTCGCGCACGTCGCCGACCACCTCGCCGACGACGAAGGTGCGAGTCATGTCCGTGTAGACCGCCGAGGCGTTGTCGCGCGGGAAGATGTCCACGACGAGCGGCGTGTTGGGCGGAATCGGGCCCGAGCCCATGTCGTGACCGACCGCACCCTGCGCGCCGGGCGCGACGATGTACTCGTCGGCGGTCGTGTCGTGCGCGGCGAAGGCGACGTTCATCTCGGCCTTGATGCGCTCGACCGTGAGCTGCTCACCGTCGAGCAGCAGCTCGTCGCCGCGGATCTCCGCCCGCCGGAGGAGTCCGCGGCACGTGTCCATCGCCGCTTCGGCAGCGCGCTGGGCGCGGCGCATCCCCGCGAGCTGCGCCTCCGTCTTGGCCCGGCGGCGATCGCCGAAGAGCTCCTGGTCGACGTCGAGCTTGACGCCGTCGGCGCGCAGTCGGTCGGCGAGCCAGACGGGGAAGTTGTCCGGCACGCTCGCCCGCTTCAAGCCCAGGCTCGCGACCGCGCGAAGCGCCAGCCGGGCGTCGAGCTCGCGCTTGTCGATCCCGGACGCGATCAGCTCGTCGTAGCCGAGCTCCTCGTGCGCGTGGACGTCGAAGAGCCCGAGCCCGCGCAGCCGGGTTGCCTCCATCGAGCTGGCGAAGACGTGCCGGCCGCCGCTCGCCTCGGCGTAGAGGAACGGATCGGGCACGCCGAGCGGAACCGCGTGCCGCAGGTCGGGCGATCGGAACGAGTCGGCATAGATCAGGACCGCATCTGCCACCGGCGAGCGATCCTAGCGGTGGCGCAGCGGTCGGCTGGACGCTTCACGTCCCAGGCGCGATACTCGCCAGTCACATGGCGACCGGCTCCAGCGAAGACCCGGCGTTCCCCGTCGGAGCCGCGTGCCGGATCGACTCGCGCTCGCCGTGGCGGCAGATCGCCGAAGTCCCCGTCGGCCTCGATCCGGAGGGAATCGCGGTCGACGTCGAGCGCCGGCGCGCGTTCGTCGCGTGCTCGCGCAGCGACTTCGTCTCGGTCGTCGACCTCGAGGCGCACGAGGTCATCCGCGAGATCGCCACGGGCAACGAGCCGATCGACATCGGTCTCGACGAGCAGACGGGACGTGTCTTCACCGCCGACGCTCACTCCGACCAGGTGACGATCATCGACTCGGCGACGCTCGAGGTCGAGACCGTGGTGCCCGTCGGGGGCTACCCGTCGGGCCTGACCCACATCCCGGAGTTCCGCCGCCTCTACGTCGGCAACTCGCTCGGCTCGACGATGAGCGTGATCGACCTCGACACGCTCGAGACGGTGGCGACCGTGGACGCGGAGCCCGGCGCCGGTGCGATCGGCGTCGACCCCACGCGCCGGCTCGCGATCTGCGTCAACTTCGTCGCGGCTTCCGCCAATTTCTATGACGCCGACTCGTTCGAGGAGGTCGGCCGGCTCGAGCTCGGCGTCGGCACGTGCGCGATCGGGATCGTCCCCGAGCGCGGCGAGGCGTTCATCGTCAACTCGATCGCCGGCACCGTCTCGCGCATCGACCTCGACGCGATCGAGGTCAAGGAGGAGATCCGCACCGGCTCGGCCCCCGTCGGGCTCACCGTCCATCCCTCACACGACCGCGTCTACGTCACGAACCGCGGCGCCGGATCGGTCAGCGTCCTGGGCGTCGCCGACGGCGTCGAGTGGTCGCAGATTCCCGTCGGCGGCGGCCCGGGAGGCGTCGTGGTCGACCCGTACGACGGACGGATCCTCGTCGCCAACGCCGGTAGCCAGACGCTGTCGATCGTCGAGGACCTGCTTGCCGCGCGGCCGCCGGCGCCGGTCGTTGAGGAGCCGAGCCCGTGGATCGGCCACAAGCTGCCCGAGTTCTCCCTCGAGGACTACTGGACGGGCGAGCAGCGCACGAACCGCGACTGGGCAGAGAAGAAGTACATCCTCAACTTCTTCGCCTCCTGGTGAGGCCCGTGCAACGCGGAGGCGCCGTTCCTCGAGGACGTGCGCGTTCGCGAGGAGTCCCGGTCGGGGCTCGAGATCGTGCTGGTCGACATCTGGGAGGGAACCGAGCCGCGTCCCGAGGTCGAGCGCTTCTGCGAGATGTGGGGCATCAAGGGGCCGATGCTGCTCGACCCGAACCTCGAGCTGGCGGGCGCGCTCGGCGTGTGCGGCGTCCCGACCAACGTCGTCGTCGATTCCGACGGGACGGTGCGCGCGTTCGGAGCCGCCCGCCTCGAGGAGCTCGAGCAGGCGATCGACGATCTGTACGAGCGCTAGGCGATGGCACTGCTGCGCGCCGAGGAGGAGACGAAGGTGCGCGCCTGGTTCGCGGATCTCGAGCGTCCGGTCGAGCTCTTGGTGGGGCTCGGGCCCGAGGAGACTCCGCGGGCCGGTTCGGGCGACGTCGACTTCGGTGCCGAGATCGTGCGGGTCTGCGAAGGGCTCGCAGAGCTCGGCGAGGCGGTGACGTGCCGAGTCGAAGAGGAGCCGGAGGGCTTTCCGCGCTTCCCGGCCGTCTCGATCCGTCCCGACGGGCGGGACGCGGGCGTCCGCTACGACGGGCTGCCGTGGGGCTACGAGCTCGCCTCGCTCGTCGGCGGGATCGTCGAGGCCGGGCGGGCCGAGCTCACGCTGCGGTCCGAGTCGCTCGCGGCGCTCGCGAAGCTCGACCGCGACCTCGCGCTCGAAGTCTTCGTCACGCCGACCTGCCCGCACTGCCCGCCGGCCGTCTTGCTGGCGTATCGCTGCGCCTTTGCCTCGAAGCGGGTGACGGCGGCCGCGATCGAGGCGAACGAGTTCCCGCAGCTCTCGCAGGAGCTCGGCGTCCGGTCAGTGCCGCGGATCGTCGTCGACGGCGAGCCGCGCTGGGATGGATCGGTGCCGGAGGCGGAGTTCCTCCGGCGGCTGCTGGCCGCCTAGGTCAGCTTGGCCGCGAGCCAGAGGCCGGCGAAACCGCCGAGCGTGCCGAACACGAGCGAGGCGAGGCCGAGAGCGCTCCCGCCCCAGACCACGGGCAGGAAGCCGCCCAGCGTCATCCCGACGCCGACGAAGATCCAGACGATGCGTCTGTCCATGCCGCATGTATCGGTCACAAGCGGACGTGGAATGAGCGCCGGCGCCCCCGCACGGGTGCCCGCACTTCGACCCGCGCGAGCACGTCTCCTCGCACCCGCCCGCGGTAGGCGAACTCGGCAATACCGGCACTGTGCGGGAGCAGCTCCTGGCCGCGCGGTCGCAGCAGCGCGAACCTCCGGCCGCCGTGGAGCAGCGCCAGCCGCAGCCCGTCGCCGCCGAGCCGCTCGGTCACGTTGCCGTGATTGACGAGGCGCAGCTCGAGCAGCCGGACGCCTCCGTTGCGGCTAACGGTGAGCGCCCGCGCGTCGAGCCGATGCACGAGCCGGCCCCGAACGCGGAGGTTGACCATCAGGCCGACGCGGAGCCGCACCCGGACGTGGTGGGCTCCCAGCGGCCTTGTCGTCAGGAGCACGAGCTCCGGGTGATCTCCGGGCGCTGCCCGCTGCGGCGGCGCCGCCACGAGATGGAGAGTGGCCTTCGCACGGGGTGCGATCCGGAACCGCCTCGGATGCACGCGCAGCCAGGTCGCGGCGGCACCGGCCGGCAGCACTCGCGGCCTCCCGCGCATGGAGCGCCCGAATCCTGCGCGCGAGACGTCGACCAGCAGCGTGCGCCGGCCCGGGTTCCGCACGGTCACAGCGCCGGCGGCTGCGCCCCTGAGCGTCAGGCGCAGGGGGCTGGCGCTGAGCGCGATGCCGCGGCCGGCCGCGGCACCCGGGATGGGTGCCGCGGCCGCTACGAGGACCAGTGCCGCGAGCGCGCCTCTCACTTGCCGATCACCGTGAACGTGAGCGTCGCCGTATAGTGGCCGGCCGGCACGACGGGAAGCGGCGAGACGAAGCCGACGCTCGTCGCCACCGTGTCGCCTCCCTCGGCACTCGGGCCGCTCGCGCTCGCGAGCGACAGCTCGGAGGCCGGTGCGATCGGCACCGCGGCAAGGCTGCCCGCGCCGACACCGATGCCGAGCGGCAGGTCGTGCGGCGCGAACGCCGTCCGGTGCACGCTGAGCGTGTAGCCGCTCGCGTCGTTGCTCGTCACGGTGACGTGCTCCGGCAGCGGGCTCGGGGTCGTGCCCGGCACCGCGGCGGGGAAGCTCAGCGTCGGGTGGTCGAGCGCGATCGAGAGCACCGGCTGGATGTCCACGTCGACGCCCGCCGATCCACCCGAGCCGCCGGGAGGCGGTGAGGCCGAGCAGGTGCTCGCCGCCGCAGACGAGTTCTGCGGGCCTGGTGTCGCCGCCCCGAAGTCCGCCGCGTTGTCGTCGGTGTCCGTGCAGGCGTCGGTGCGCACGGTCGCCTTCGTCGCGCTTCCGGCAGGCGCCGCATCGCTCCCTTCGTAGTCGGCGGCGCTTCCGTAGCCGACGAGGTCCTGGATGTCGGAGGCCGTCGAGCAGCTCCCCGCCGAGTCGCCGCACGACAGCGCGGTCGCGTCGTCGACGAGCGCCACCTTGCCGCCGGTGGCCGCGAGGTTCGAGGTGCCGGTGGCGTCGGCCGCCGGCAGCACCGCTCCGTTCGCCCCGCCGGAGGCGAGCTGCACGAGGTAACGGCCGCCGGCCGGGATCGAGCCGCTCAGCGCGGTCGACTGCCAGTTCGTGCCGGCGGCCGAGGCGTACTGGACAGTCCAGCCGTCGACTGCGACCGCGCTCGAGCCGCGGTTGAACAGCTCGACGTAGTCGTTCGTGTAGGCGGCGCCGCTGTTGCCGCCCGCGGCGTAGACCTCTGTGACGACGAGGCTCCCCGCGCCGCTGGCCCGAGCAGAGGTGACGGCGAGGGGCAACGCGAGGGCCGAGAGCAGGACGAGCAGGTGGATGCGCTTCATGGAGCCTCCGATCCGGGGGGAATGAACGGCCCCTTGCTATCGCCCGCCGCGTCGCACCGACAGTGTCCTTTGCGAAGTCGGTACGAAACCGGCACGCATTCGCGCACGACGCGAAGCCCTGACGGGCGGCTAGATTCAGCTCATGGAAGCGCTCGAGCGAGCGGGGCAGGTCGCTGCGTCATGGGACGAGCGGCTGCGCGCCGATCTCCCGGCCGAGCTCGACATCTTCGACGCGCACACGCATCTCGGCACGGACATCGACGGGATGGTCGGGCACTACGAGGAGCTGATCGGCTCGATGGACCGGTACGGCATCTCGCGCGCCTTCATGTTCTGCCTCGACGAGCCCGACCGGCACCCGGGCTTCCGGGCCGGCAACGATCGCACGCTCGAGTTCGCGGCCCGCTCGGAGGGCCGCCTGGTCCCCTTCGTGCGGCTCGCGCTCGACGAGGGGCCGATCGAGGAGGCGCGGCGCTGCCTCGACCTCGGCGCCCGCGGGATCAAGCTCCATCCACGCGCCCAGAAGTTCCTGCTCAACGACGAACGGCTCGCGCCCGTGTTCGAGCTGGCGGCCGAGCGCGGCGTGCCGATCCTGATCCACGCCGGCCGCGGCCTGCCGCCGATCGCGGAGGGGCTCGAGCGCCTCGTCGACGCGCACCCCGGCGCGCAACTCATCCTCGCCCACGCCGGCATCGCCGACCTCGCCAACCTCGCGTACCGCTTCTCGGGCAAGCGCGGCGTCTTCTTCGACAGCTCGGTCTGGAGCGCGATCGACCTGCTCGGCCTCTTGCGGCTCGTGCCACCGGAGCAGATCGTCTACGCCTCGGACTACCCGTACGGCCAGCAGCCCGGCTCGCTGCTCCTCTCGGCGCGCGTCGCCCGCGTCTCGGGCTTCGACGACCGGCAGCTGCGGAACTTCTTCGCCGACAACGCGAACCGGATCGCGAACGGCGAGGAGCCGCTCGAGCCGACGCAGCCGTGCGGCCCGGCGATCCTCGAACAGCCGCTCGCGCAGGCGCGCATCCACCAGTACGTCTCGATGGCGATGCCGCTTCTCTTCGTCCGGCAGCAGTCCGATGCGTTCGGCGCACTCGGGCTGGCACTCAACGCGACCGAGGAGCCGAACGGCTCTCACCAGGAGGAGCTCGGCCAGATCCGTGAGCTGCTCGAGGCCGCCCGCGACCTGTGGCGGACGCTGCCCGAGGCGGAGGACGACAGCGAGCGCCGCCAGGTGGCGCGCACCGCCGTCCGGTTGATTCAGATCGCCGACACCGTGGCGGTGACTCCCAGATGAGCGAGCTACAGCTGACGGTGAACGGCGGCGAGCACGTGATCGACGCGCCCGTCGGGACGAGCCTCGCGCACGTCCTGCGCGAGCGGCTCGGGCTGACCGGGACGAAGATCGCCTGCAACGAGGGACATTGCGGCGCGTGCACCGTCCAGATCGACGGCGTGCCGCGGCTCTCGTGCATCACGCTCGCTCACACGGTCGAGGGCGAGGTGACGACGATCGAGGGCCTGCGCGAGCATCCGCTGGTCGACGCCTTCGTGCGCGCCGACGCCGTCCAGTGCGGCTACTGCACGCCCGGCCAGGTCGTTTCGGCCGCTGCCCTCGTCGCTGCGAACCCGCAGCCGACCCGCGAGGAGATCCGGCACGCGATGGCCGGGAACATCTGCCGCTGCGGCACGTATCCCAAGATCGAGGAGGCGATCCTTTCGTGGCAAGGCTGATCCGCACCGAGAAAGAGGTCGAGGGACGCTACGAGGAGGTGTGGATCGTCGTCGAGGAGGATCCGCTGGAGCAGTGGCCCGCGGGGCCGCTCGAGGTCGTCGGGCGGCCCGCCCCGCGCAAGGACGGCCACGAGCGCGTGCGCGGCGAGGCGCGCTACACGGCCGATCTCAAGCTGCCGGGCATGCTCCACGCCGCCGTTCGCCGCTCGCAGCACGCGCACGCGAAGGTACGGCGCATCGACCTCGCACCGGCGCTCGCGCTGCCGGGCGTGCGCGCCGCGATCGGGCCGGGCGAGGCGCACGGGCTCGAGGAGGAGGCCGGGTTTTCGGGCGCAGCCGTCGCCGCCGTCGCCGCAGACACCTTCCGCCAGGCGCGCGCAGCGGTCGAGGCGATCGAGATCGAGTGGGAGGAGCTCGAGGTCGTGCTCGATCCGGACGAGGCCGTCCGGCGCGAGATCTTCACCGCCGAGCCGCGGCACTACACGCGCGGGGACGTCGAGCGCGCGCTCGCCGAGGCGGACGTCGTCGTCGAGGGGACGTACCGCACGCAGACCGTCCTCCACAACTCGCTCGAGACCCACCAGGCGCTCTGCGAGTGGCGGGGCGACACGCTCCACGTCTACATCTCGACGCAGTACATCTGGGGCGTCCGCCGGTCGGTCGCCGAGACGCTCGGCCTGCCCGAGGACAAGGTCCGCGTCGTCTGCGAGTACATGGGCGGCGGCTTCGGCTCGAAGAACGGCCCCGACGAGTACACGTACGTCGCGGCCGAGCTCGCGAAGCGGACGGGGCGGCCGGTGCGCTGCGCGCTCACGCGGCGCGAGGAGCACACGTCCGCGGGCAACCGCAACGCCACCGTCCAGCGGCTCCGCGCCGGCGCCCGCAGCGACGGGACGATCGTCGCGTTCGACGGCGAGTTCACGAACTCGGTCGGCTGGTCGGGCTGGAACGCCTCGACCGAGGGGCCGATGAAGATGCTCTACGACTGCGAGAACGTCCGCACGGTCACCTACGGCGCGCAGCTCAACACGCCGCCGATGAAAGCGTTCCGCGCGCCGGGCTTCGTCGAGGGGACGTTCGGGCTCGAGTGCCTGGTCGACGATCTCGCAGCCAAGCTCGACATCGACCCGCTCGAGCTGCGGCGCCGCAACTATGCCGCCTCGAACGACGGCCAGCCGATCTCCTCCAAGAACCTCGCGGAGTGCTACAGCCGCGCCGAGCCGCACTGGGAGCGGCGGGACGCGGTGCACGCGCGGTCGGACGCGACCTGGAAGCGCGGCGTCGGGATGGCGAGCCAGATCTGGTACGGCGGGGGCGGGCCGCCCTCGTACGCGTGGGTGCGGCTCGGCTCCGACGGCCGCGCGACCGTGATCACGGCGATGCAGGACATCGGCACGGGGACGCGCACCGCGATGGCGCAGATCGCCGCCGAGGAGCTTGGGATTCCGCTCGACCACGTGGACGTCGTGCTCGGCGACTCGGCGCGCGGGCCGTACGCCTCGATCTCGGCCGGCTCCTCGACGCTGCCGTCGATGGGTCCCGCGGTGCGGGCGGCGGCGGCCGACGCGCGCGAGCAGGTCGAGGACATCGCGGCGCAGCGGGGCATGCCGGCCGGCACGCCGCTGCACGAGATCGTCGCCGTACTCGAGGAGTCGCAGATCCTCGGCAAGGGCGCCCGCGGACCGAACCCGGCCGGGATGAGCGTCCTCACGTTCGGCGTCCACGTCGTCGAGGTCGCGGTCGACGTCGAGACCGGCGAGGTGCAGGTCGAGCGCGTCGCGGCGATCCACGACGTCGGGCGCATCGTCAACCCGCTCGGCGCCTCCAGCCAGGTCGAGGGCGGGATCATCCAAGGCATCGGCCACACGCTCTCGGAGGAGCGCCTGCTCGACCCCGAGACGGGCCGCGTGCTGACCACCTCACTCGACGCATACCGCATGCCGACGATTGCGGACGTGCCGGAGATCATCTGCGAGTTCGTCGACCGGCCCGACGAGCACCTGACGAACCTCGGCTCGAAGGGGCTCGGCGAGCCGCCGATCGTCCCCATCGCCGCCGCGATCGCCAACGCGATCCGCGACGCGACCGGCGCCGAGGTGCAGGAGCTGCCGATCTCCCGCGAGGAGATGCTGCGGGCACTGCGCGAGGCCGAGAAGCGTGCGCGGGCGCGCGAGAAGGAGACGCGTGGAGCTCCTGCGGCCGTCTAGCGTCGAGGAGCTCGACGGCGGTCTCCTCATCCACGGCGGGACGGAGGTCGTACCGCTGCTGCAGGAAGGTCTCCTCGAGGCCGACCGGCTCGTCGACGTGCGCGGCGTCGTGCCGCGCGGAGTCGACGGCAGCACGATCGGCGCGGGAACGACGCTCGCGGAGCTGGAGGCCGATCCGAGCATCCCGGACGCGCTGCGCGAGGCATGCCGGCTCGCGGCGTCGCCGCAACTGCGGAACATGGGCTCGCTCGGAGGCAACCTGCTCCAGTCGACGCGCTGCTGGTACTGGCGCCTGGGCTACCGCTGCCGTCTCCACGGCGGAAACCAGTGCCACGCGCGCGACGGCGAGCACCGCGAGCATGCGATCTTCGCCAACGACTTCTGCGCCTCGGCCCATCCCTCGGACGTGGCGGCGGCGCTCGTCGCGCTCGGCGCGCGGCTGCGCACCAACCGGCGCGAGCTCCCGGTCGAGGAGCTTTACCGGCTCCCGGACGAGGGGGACCGGAGCACGACGACGCTCGAGGACGGCGAGCTGCTGCTCGAGGTCGAGCTCCCGCCGGTGGAGGCGAGCGTCTACCTCAAGGCGATGGACCGCAAGCGCTGGTCGTTCCCGCAGGTCGGCGTCGCGGCGGCCCGGGATACCGACGGCTCGACGCGGATCGCGCTCGCCGGCGTGGCGCCGGTTCCGTGGCGGATCGAGAGCATCGACGAACTCGACGCGGCGACGCCGCTGCCACGGACCGAGTGGAAGGTGCCGCTCGCGCAGGCGCTCGTGCGCCGCGCGCTCGCAGCACTCGGCTAGGGACACGTCGCTTTCGGACCTGTCCGGTGTCTGACACCGAGACGCGGCTCGGCTGGACATGTCTGGCCGATTTTTCGGCTTCGTTGAGCCGAAGGTGTCCGTCTTGGACCTGTCTTGGTGTCTGATACCTGGTCGTGTCCGTTTCTGCCGTAGTCCTGGCCGCCGGGGCCTCGTCCCGCTACGGGACCGAGCCGCCGAAGCAGGTCGAGTTGCTGCCGCAGGTGCTCGCGGCGTTGCGGGAGAGCTCCGTCCACGAGATCGTGGTCGTGAGCGGAGCCCACACCCTGCCCGTCGAGAGCGTCCACTGCCCCGACTGGGAACGCGGCCCGGGCGCTTCGCTGCGCTGCGGCCTCGCCGCACTCCCCGCCGAAGCGGAAGCCGCCGTCGTCGTGCTCGCCGACGGGCCCGATCTCGATCCGCATTCGGTCGACCGCGTTGTCGAGGAGTGGCGCACGAACGGCGGCGACGCGGTGGCCGCGAGCTACGGCGGCGTCCGGCTCCATCCCGTGTTGCTCGCACGCACGCTCTGGGACGACGTCCCCGACGCGGGCGCGAAGTCGCTCCCGGCCCGCCTCGTCGCCTGCGACGACCTCGCTCCGCCCGGGGACGTGGACGAGCCCGGGACTTGACGCACAGCTCGCCGCGACAGACCACGCGCCGCCGACCGGCCGGGCGTCCAGAAGCTCCTGTTCGCGCGCCGGCGGTCTTAGCCGGCTACTCGAGCGGGATCCTGAGAGCGGCCAGCTTCTGCCGGAGCTCCGCCGGCATCTGCTCGTCCACCGCCTTGCGCACGTAGATCCGCAGGCTCTCCTCGAACTTGTAACGCCGTTGGCAGTCCACGCACCCGCTGAGATGCGCCTCGGCCTCGACCATCTCCTCGTCTGTGAGCACGTGGTCGAGGTACGGCTGCATCATCTCCTCGCAGTGCGCGCAGGGGTCCTTCATGTCGCCTCCTCCAGGGCGGACTCGGCCAGCTCCCGCTTCAGGATGCGGCGCCCCCGGTGCAGCCTCGACATCACCGTGCCGACCGGGATGTCGAGGATCTGGGCCGCCTCCGCGTAGCTGAAGTCGCCGAGGTCTACGAGCACGAGCACGTCGCGGAAGTCGTGCGGCACTACCGAGAGCGCCGTCACGATGTCGTCCTGCGACAACCGCTCCACGACCTTGTCCTCGTCGGAGATCCCGTCCCCGTTCTCCGCGAGCCGGTCGTAGAGGAAGTAGTCGTTCGCCTCGAGCGGCTGCATCTGCGGTGCCCGCTGCTGCCGCCGCCCGCGGTCGATGTTGAGGTTGGTCAGGATCCGCAGGAGCCAGGCGCGCATGTTCGTGCCCGGCGTGAACGAGCGCCAGCTCCGGAACGCCCGCGCGTACGTCTCCTGCATCAGCTCGTCGGCGTCCTCGCGCGACGACGCGAGGTGCCGGGCGACGCGGTAGACCTGGTCGGAGAGCGCAAGCGCGTCCTCCTCGAACCGGACGCGGTCGCGTGCCTCGGTCGCGAGCCGCTGCGCCTCCTCCGGCTCCGCGTCCATGCGGTCCACCGTACCAGCGTGCGCCATTCCCTCCCGAACGGCCCGGGAGGTGCTGCTATTCCGCGCTAGACGCCGGAGCTAGACCGCGGCGAGCTCGGGGAAACCCGACTTCGCGAGCTGCGCGACGATCGCGTTGCGGCTCGTGCGCTCGTCGTCCCAGGCGAGCGTGACCTGTCCCAGCAGGTTCGCGTTCGCGGCCTCGAGGCCCTCGTGGCCCTCGAGCGCGTGCGCCAGCCGCATGACGCACCTCTCGCAGCGGACGCCGCCGACCTGGATCGTGTCCGTCTGGGTCGCCACGCGGTCAGCCTAGCGTCAGCGCGATGAGCTCCTGGACGGCTGCCTCCGGCCCGAGCTCGAGCTGGCGCTCGGCCTCCGGACCGCCGCCCTCGCGCCCGGCCACGTCCCGCCGGGCCGCGTACTCCTCGCGGTCGTACGGCTCCGCGTCCGTCTCCGCCGCTTCCCGGACGAGCCGCTGCACCTCGGCGGCCAGCTCGGCCGTCCGGCGCAGCGAGGTGGGCTGGTCGAGGACGCGAACCTCGAGCGTCCCGTACTCCGGCCGCGGCCAGGCGTCCCAGTGGCGGCGCCCGCTGTCGCCGCGGGTCGCGGCCTCCCAGTCGTCCCAGCTGCGCAGCAGCGGCGGGGTGCCACCGGTCGGCATCTCGAGCAGGATCCGGGAGCGGACCGAGCGCCGTCCGCTGTCCACTCCCTGCCAGTACGGCGAGTTCGCAGAGGCCGCGAGCAGCTCCGGCAGCCGCGGGACGACGCCCTCGAAGGCCCGCAGACACGTGTCCGGATCCGGCATGGACACGTGCACGTGGAGCCCACAGACCTGCTGCCGATGGAGCCGCGGCAGCGTCGCCTTCCACCGCCTATAGCGCTCGAGCGGGACGATCGGAACGCGCCCACGGGCGGTCGGATGCGAGCCCGTCGCGAGCAGCGCGAGGCCGTGCGCCGCCGCGCGCTCGGCTGCCTCCTGCCGCAGCGCGCGCAGCTCGGCCTCCACCTGCTCCGGCGTCTCGACCACCGGCGTCGTGAGCTCGACGAACGACTCGAACAGCTCCGGCTTGATCCGCTCGGTCGCCTCGCCGAACACCCGCGAGAACCCGTCCCGCGCGGGCTGCAGCGTCTCGGCGTCGACGAGCATCAGCTCTTCCTCGACTCCGAGCGACCACGGCTGCGCCGCTCCGAAGCGGCTGAGGTCCACGAGCTCGCTACTTGCCGCGGACGCCGTGCACCGGCCGCCCCGCGGCCTCCCACGCGTAGTACGACGCGCTCGGGCCGAAGTCGACCTCGTAGGAGATGATCCGCGGGTTGCGGCCGACCTCCTTCGCGCGCTGCGCGTGCCGGAGGAGGTTCGGGTCGTCCTGCTTCTCCCAGACGAGCACGAGGTGCGCGGCCGTCATGAACACCGCGACGAACGTGCAGTCGGGCGC
The DNA here is from genome assembly GCA_963796555.1 of uncultured Actinomycetes bacterium. Lineage (GTDB taxonomy): Bacteria > Actinomycetota > Thermoleophilia > Gaiellales > Gaiellaceae > Palsa-739. The sequence goes on from CAWCLZ010000010.1 coordinate 498,708, forward strand.
CGGGCACGGGAACGGATCGGTGCTGACGCAGAACCAGCCGACGTGCTCGTGGCCGTCCTCCGTCCAGAGCTCCTCGGCCTCGTGAGGAATGAGGTGCTCGACGGTTCCGGCGCTGCCGGGCTGGATCTCCTCCCGCCTCACCCGCCAAAGGTAGCGACAGCTTGCGCGCCTTCGCCGGACGCGGGCCGCTACCAGTTGGGCTCGAAGTCCGAGCCCTTCTTGGAGGTGACATAGAGGATGTGGCGGATGCCCTGGCCGTCGGGCCGGATCTCCTTCACGTAGTCGCCCGAGCCGAAGACGATCCACTGGCCGTCGGGCGAGAAGCTCGGCTGGGCGCCGTAGACCCCGAGTGAGTGGTAGTGCGAGCCGGCCGTGTTCACGAGCTCGAGCTTGCCGCGGGTGTTGAAGACGAGCTGCTTGCTGTCGGGCGACCAGGAGAGGTCGAGACCCGTGGCGCTGCCGACCGCGTGGGCCTTGTGGGTCGTCGCCGAGAGCAGATAGATCCGGTCCGGCGCCAGGGCGCCCACGAACGCGATCCAGCGGCCGTCCGGCGACCACTGCGGCTCGGTCGCACCGTACGCGAGGTTCGTCAGCCGGCGCACGCTGTGCGTGCGGACGTTCACGACATAGAGCTGCTGCCGTCCGCCTTGGTTGTTGCGATAGGCAGCGAAGACGAGCTCCTGCCCGTCCGGTGACCAGGAGAGGTCGGGGGTCACTACGTTGCCGAAGAGCTGCGGCGCACTGCCGAAATGCGTCAGTGCGTGCTGATCCGATCCGTCGGCGTTCATCACCCACACCTGATCGCTCGTGTGTGGCTTCGGACGGATGAACGCGATCTGCTCGTGGTTCGGCGACCACACCGGCGACGTCTCGGTCACCTTGTCGTGCGTGAGGATCTTCAGGCCGGAGCCGTTCGCGTCGACCACGGCGATCTCGCCCTTCCCGCAGTCCACCGGCTCCTTCCCGCCGCCGTTCGGCGCGGGCGCCAGGCAATAGCGATTCAGGCCGAACACGATCTGACCCGTCGGCTGCGTACCGCTGCTCGCCGAAGCCGCCCCGGCGAGCAGGCCGAGCGTGGCGAACGTGGCGAGCAGGAGGCGTTTCACGCGCGGAAAGGTACTCCTCGCCGCCAACGATGGACCAACGCGCCGGGAGCTGCAGGGCCGCCTCTAAGATCGAGTCATGGAGCAGCTACGGGTCGGCGAGGAGAGCTACGGGTTCCACCGGCTCGACGCCGCCGCGACCCGGCTGCCGTACACGCTCCGGATCCTGCTCGAGAACGTTCTCCGCCACGGCTCCGACGAGGGCGCCGAAGCAGTCTCCAGCTGGGTCGCCGGCGCCGAGCCGTCGCGCGAGATCGCATTCCAGCCGGCGCGCGTCCTGCTGCAGGACTTCACGGGCGTGCCGGCCGTCGTCGACCTCGCGGCGATGCGCGACGCGATGCACAAGCAGGGCGGCGACCCCAACGCGATCAACCCGCTGATCCCGGTCGAGCTCGTGATCGACCACTCGGTGCAGGTGGACGAATTCGCCTCGCGCCTGGCGATCGAGCGGAACGTCGAGCTCGAGTTCGAGCGGAACCACGAGCGCTACGCCTTCCTCCGCTGGGGCCAGGGCGCGTTCGACAACTTCCGGGTGGTGCCGCCGAACACCGGCATCGTCCACCAGGTCAACCTCGAGTACCTCGCGCGCGTGATCGAGGTGCGTGACGGCGTCGCCTTCCCCGACACGCTCGTCGGCACCGACTCACACACGACGATGGTCAACGGCCTCGGCGTGCTCGGCTGGGGAGTCGGCGGGATCGAGGCTGAGGCGGCGATGCTCGGGGAGGCGCTCTCGATGCTCGTGCCGCAGGTCGTGGGCTTCCGGCTGGTCGGTGCGCTGCGCGAGGGCGCGACGGCGACCGACCTCGTGCTGACGGTGACCGAGATACTGCGCAGCACGGGCGTCGTGGGGAAGTTCGTCGAGTACTTCGGCCCCGGCGTCGGCTCGCTGGCCCTCGCCGACCGCGCGACGCTCGGGAACATGAGCCCCGAGTACGGCGCGACGTGCGGGTTTTTCCCGGTGGACGAGGTGACGATCGGGTACCTGCGCCTCACCGGCCGCAGCGCCGAGCGGATCGCCCTCGTCGAGGCGTATTGCAAGGAGAACCTGCTCTGGCACGAGCCGGAGGAGCATCCCGAGTACTCGCAGGTGGTCGAGCTCGACCTCGACGACGTCGAGCCCTCGCTCGCCGGCCCGCGCCGGCCGCAGGACCGCGTCCCGCTCGCCCGTGCGAAGTCCGCGTTCATCGACTCGCTCGACACGTTCGGCGTCGAGTACACCAACGGCACCTACGACAAGGAGATCGCCGACTCGTTCCCGGCGAGCGACCCGCCGACCGGCGACGGCGTGGGCGACGGCAAGGAGGCCGTGCCCGCACATACGGCGACGATCGAGAAGAAGCGGGTCGCGGTCGAGGGTGAGGACTACGCGCTCGAGCACGGCTCGGTCGTGATCGCCGCGATCACCTCCTGCACGAACACGTCGAACCCGTCGGTGATGATCGCTGCCGGGCTGCTCGCGCAGAAGGCGGTCGAGCGCGGGCTCGAACGGCGGCCGTGGGTCAAGTCCTCGCTCGCACCGGGCTCGAAGGTCGTGAGCCAGTACTACCGCGCGTCGGGACTCGACACGTACCTCGACGCGCTCGGCTTCAACACGGTCGGCTACGGCTGCACGACATGCATCGGGAACTCCGGGCCACTGCCCGAGCCGATCAGCGCCGCGGTCGCCGACGGCGACCTCGTGGTCTGCGCCGTGCTCTCCGGCAACCGGAACTTCGAGGCGCGGATCCACGGCGAGGTGAAGGCGAACTACCTCGCGTCGCCCCCGCTCGTCGTCGCCTACGCGCTCGCCGGGCGGATGGACGTCGACCTCGTGAACGAGCCGCTCGGCCAGGGCTCCGACGGCGAGGACGTCTTCCTGCGCGACCTCTGGCCGAGCCGCGACGAGATCGACGGGGTGATCGGCAAGTCCGTCAAGGGCGAGATGTTCTCCTCCACTTACGCCGACGTCTTCACCGGCGACGACCGCTGGCGCGCGCTCGAGACGCCCGAGGGCGAGCTCTATGCGTGGGACGACGCGTCGACCTACGTGCGCCTGCCGCCGTACTTCGAGGGGATGCCGCGCGAGCCGGAGCCCGTCGCCGACGTCGAGGGAGCGCGTTGCCTCGTCTGGGTCGGAGACTCCGTCACCACCGACCACATCTCGCCTGCGGGCGCGATCCGGCCCGACTCGCCGGCCGGGCAGTACCTGACCGGCCACGGCGTCGAGCGGCGCGAGTTCAACTCCTACGGCGCGCGCCGCGGCAACCACGAGGTGATGGTGCGCGGCACGTTCGCGAACGTCCGGCTCAAGAACCTCCTCGTGCCCGGCGGCGAGGGAACCTGGACGGTGCATCTGCCCGACGGCGAGGAGGGGACGATCTTCGAGGTCGCCGAGCGCTACCGGGCCGAGGGAGTGCCGACCATCGTCATCGCCGGCAAGGAGTACGGCTCCGGCTCGTCGCGCGACTGGGCGGCGAAGGGGCCGAACCTGCTCGGCGTGCGGGCGGCGATCGCGGACTCGTACGAGCGGATCCACCGCTCGAACCTCCTGATGATGGGGATCGCACCGCTCCAGTTCATGCCGGGCGAGAACGCCGAGTCGCTGGGCCTCACCGGCCGCGAGGAGTTCTCGATCACAGGCCTCAAGGGCGGCGACGCCGACGAGGTGACGGTGCGGGCCGACGAGAAGGAGTTCCGCGCGCGCCTCCGCCTCGACACGCCGCGCGAGCGCGAGTACTTCCGCCACGGCGGCATCCTCCAGTACGTGTTGCGCCGCCTGCTCGGCGACTGACGGCCGCCGCGCCCCAGCCCTAGCCGCCGAAGTGCGAGAGGTCGAGCGCGCCCTGCGGCGCCGTCAGCGTGACCGACTGGTTCCAGTCGCTGAACTCGAGCGAGCCGGAGCTCTTCCCCGTCCTGACGAGGGCCACGGGATACGGCGTTCCCGCCGACGCGACGTAGAGCGTGCCGCCCTTCGTGGTATCGGCGATCGCGACGACGCTCTGGCCCTTATAGGTCTGGTCGCCGTGGTTGACGAGCTTCCCGTGGTTCTTGCTCAGGTCCTTCAGGAGCGACTTGGCGTTCACCTGCCGGGTGAGCGAGCCGAGCTGCGCGTTGTTCGAGGAGAACTTCAGCCACTTGTCGGCGAGGATCTGGGCGAACCCGCCGGCCTGCTTCGCGTACTGCTGGAAGAACGCCGAGCTGGCTCGCATGTAGGCGGTGTTGCCGAGCAAGACCATGTCGACCTTGGCTCCGCCGATCGAGAGGGTTCCGGTCGCGCCCTTGCCGCGCACGAACGAGAAGTCGACTCCGATCTCCTTCCCCGAGGAGTTGACCTGGCCGGAGATGTGGAACGAGCTCGCGGACTGCGCAGCCTTCGTTGCGCTCACTACGACGACAGCCGGCGGCTTCGTGGCCAGAGCGGACCTCTGGGTGCTCGCGCTGCCGCCGCTACCACCGCCACTTCCACCGCCACAGCCGGCAGCGAAGACGACGGCGACGAGCAATGTGCCGGCGAAGAACCCCCTCATCGCGTCGATGGTCGCACGCGGATCGGCGGCTGTCTAGCCGTCCGGTCTAGCTGCCGTACACTCGTCTGCACCGGGGTGTCGCGCGCGGCGCGGCTGAGATCACACCCGTCGAACCTGATCCGGGTCATGCCGGCGAAGGGAGGAGCGATCGAGGACAGAGCGCCGGCCTGGGGTATCACGCCGGTTCCGGAGCGGCTGCGGACCCTCGGCGGCGTCGAGAACGGGATGCTCTGGAGCAGCCTCGGCTTCAGCCTGCTGGTCGTCGTCGCGGGTGCGTTCCTCGTCCCCGGCCTCTCGCTGCCCGAGGCGCTGCTCGCGATCCTCGTCGGCGGGATCTTCGGCAACGCGCTGCTCGGATGCGCGGCGGCGATGGGCGCGGAGGCCGGCGTCCCCGCGATGGTCCTGCTGCGCGCGCCGCTCGGCCGCGCGGGCTCGTACCTCCCGACCGGGCTCAACGTCGTCCAGAACGTCGGCTGGACAATCTTCGAGGTGCTCGTCATCGCGACGGCCGCGCAGGCGCTCGTACACGGGCCGCTCTGGGTCTGGAAGCTCGCGGCCGCCGCCGCCGCGACGATCCTCGCGCTCGTCGGGCCGATCGGGTTCGTGCGCGAGTGGGTGAAGCGCTTCGCACTCTGGGTCGTCCTCGCCTCGCTCGCCTACCTGACCTGGTGGACGCTGCGCGACGCCGATCTCGGGGCGCTCTGGTCCCGGCCCGGGACGGGCGGCCTCAGCTTCTGGCAGGGAGTCGACCTGGTGGTTGCGATGCCGGTCTCGTGGCTCCCGCTCGCCGCCGACTACACGCGCTTCTCGAGGAGCAGCCGCGGCGCGTTCTGGGGCAGTGCGGTCGGCTACTTCATCCCCAACGTGTGGCTCTACGCCCTGGGCGCGATCCTGTTGCTCTCGCGCGGGCTTGCGGACGCGCCGTCGGTGATCACCGCGATCGCCGCCGGTGGCTTCGCCGCGGCGCTCGCGCTCGTGGCCCTCGGCGTCGACGAGACGAAGGAGCCGTTCGCGAACATCTACTCGGCCGCCGTCTCCCTGCAGAACGTCGTGCCGCGCGTGCCGCAGCGGCTACTGATCCTCGTCGTCGCCGCGGTGGCGACGGCCGGGAGCTTCGTCATCGACCTCGTCAGCTACCAGGGCTTCCTCTACCTGCTCGGCTCGTTCTTCGTGCCGCTCTTCGGCGTGCTGCTCGCGCAGTGGGTCGCGGGCGAGCGCGATCCCTTCAGAGCGCCGGAGTTCCGCCCGGGACAGATCGCGGCCTGGCTCGCCGGCTTCTGCCTCTACCAGTGGCTCGCACCGGTCGGGCCGAGCTCGTGGGTCCACCTCGTCGATCACACGCATCCCGGCCGGGGAGCGATGGGCGGCTCGCTGCCAAGCTTTGCCCTCGCCTTCGTGCTGTCGCTCGGCCTTACGCTTGCGAGTCGTGCGACCGCTCGCCGTGATCGGCCCGTTGACGCGTGACATCGTCGCCGGCGGTGCTGCCCGCATCGGCGGCGGCCCGTGGTACGCGGCGCGGGCGCTGCGCGCCCTGCAGCAGGAGGCGCTGGTCGTCGTGAAATGCGGCGAGTCCGAGCGGCCGTCGTACCTGCGGCATCTCGCCGCGCTGGGACTCCCCGTCTCGCTCACGGCGGCCGGCAAGACGACGTCGTTCGCGTTTCACTACGACGCGGACGGGAAGCGGGAGATGCGCGTCGAGGCCGTCGGGGAGCCCTGGGGCGAGGGCGACGAGCCGGAACGCGCGCTACGACGGGTCGAGTGGGTGCACGCGGCGCCGGTGCTGCGCGACGACTTCTCGCCGGAGACGCTCGAACGGCTCGCGCACCGGCGACGCGTGCTGCTGGACGGCCACGGCCTCGTGCGGGCGCGTCGCGTCGGCCCGCTCGTGCTCGACGCGGACTTCGACCCGGCGCTGCTTCGCCACGTCTCGATCCTCAAGCTCTCGAAGGAGGAGGCGCGGGCGATCGTCGGCGACGGCGAGCTCGAGGCGCTGCGGGCGCTCGGCGTGCCGGAGGTGCTGGTGACGTTCGGCGCCGGCGGCTCGCTGGTGCTGACGCACGACGACGCGGTGCGCCTGGCGGCGCGTCCGGTGAGCGGCGACCCGACCGGGGCAGGCGACGCGTTCTCTGTCGCGTACCTGGGCGCGCGGGCCGGCGGCCACCGGCCGGTGTCCGCGGCGCGGCGCGCGAGCGCGCTCGTCACCGCGCTGCTCAGGGCAGCCGCCCGATGATCGCCGCGGTCGGCACCGTGGCAGGCGTCTTCCTCGTCGACGTCGAGGCCGAGGAGCTGCTCGGCGACGGCAACGAGGTACCGGCGGCCGAGCGGCCCGAGCTGGCCCTGCCGCGCGTCGTCGCGGCAGCGCGCTCGGGCTCGACCGTGGTCGCCGTTGTCGAGCGGAGGCCGCCGCTCATGCTCTCGAACGACGGCGGGGCGACGTGGCGGGAGGCGGGCGGCGGGCTGCCGCCGGGCTTCGCAGTGGCGATCGCAGACGACGATCCCGACCGGATGCTCTACGCCGCGCGGTCCCGGCTCTACGTCTCCGCCAACGGCGGCGTGTTCTGGCGCTCGCTCCCGTTCGAGCTGCCGGACATCGACTCGGTCGGCTGGATCGACTGAACGAACGCCTCGACGTCCTCGTCCGAGCGCAAGCGGTGCACCTGCAGCTGCGGATGGAGCGCGAACCGCGCCGGCAGGTCGCGCCGGTTCTCGAAGACGCGCTTGAACGCCGGCCAGATGAGCCAGCGGATCTGGTTGAGCCAGGCGTCCTCGACGTTGCCGTTCCAGAGCACCACGTGAGCCCGCTTGCGCACCCAGCTGCGACGCACGAGGCGCCACATGACGAGCCCAGCGGACAGATCGAGCCACGCGACCGTCTCGGCGCGCTCGAGGACGACGTCGCCGATGATCGAGTGATAGGTGCCGTCGCTGATCCAGTTGTCCCCTGCGGTCGCGGCCGAGACGCGGTTGCGCAACTCGTCGGCTCCAGGGTTCTCCCAGTTCGGCCCGTGCCAGAGCGCGTCGATCTCGACGTGAGCGGCACCGAGCAGCTCGGCGAGCCGGCTCGAGAGATACGTCTTCCCGCTGCCGCTCGGGCCGATCACGACGATGCGGGTCAAAGGCGGAACTCGCCGCGGGCGACGATGACGGCGGAACCGCCGACCTCGACCTCCTCGGGCGAGCGCGCGACGGCGTGCAGCGTCGACGGGCGGCCGATCTCGACACCCTGCCGGATCTCGATCTCCTCGCCGAACTCGATCCGGCCGTGCCGGGCGAGATGGAGCGCGAGCGGGCCCGCTGCCGAGCCGGTGGCGGGATCCTCGGGCACGCCGTGGGCGGGGACGAAGACGCGCGACTTCCACCGCTTGCCGTCGCGGGCGAAGCAGTCGGTGCCGTAGGGGCTGAGCGCGAGCAGCGCATCCATGTTCGGCTGGAGCGCGGCCACTGCCTCGGGCGAGCCCAGCTCGACCAGGACGTGGTTCGGCCCCTGGCGGTAGAGCTCGACCGGGAGCCCGGACTCCTCCACCCCGAGCAGGGCCAGCAGCTCGTCCGCGTCGGGGTAGGGCTCGAAGGCGAAGGGAGGCTGCCGCATCCAGCCGAAGACGATCCGCGACCCGTCGCGCTCGAGCCGGACCGGGACGACCCCGGCGCCGGTCTCGAGCCAGAGCTCGTCGAGCTGGAGCGGCCCGCCGAGCACGAAGGCCGTCCCGAGCACAGGGTGCCCCGCGAACGGCAGCTCGAGCGTCGGCGTGAAGATGCGGATGCGCGCGTGCCCCTCGCCCGCGGCCGGGTAGACGAACACGGTCTCGGAGAAGTTGATCTCGCGCGCGAGCTGCTGCAGCTGCTCCTCGGGAATCTCGCGCGCGTCGGTGAAGACAGCGAGCTGGTTGCCCGCGAACGGGACGTCGGTGAAGACGTCGGCGAAGACGTACCGGAAGGTCGCCACGAGCCGACTGTACCGGCGGTCCCGTCTACCCTTCGTCGCCGATGCCTGCGATCGAGGTCAGCGGCCTGCGCAAGGCCTACGGGAACCTCGAGGCGGTCCGGGGAGTCGACTTCACGATCGAGGAGGGCGAGGTCTTCGGGCTGCTCGGGCCCAACGGTGCCGGCAAGACGACGACCGTCGAGATCCTCGAGGGATACCGCGAGCGGGACGCCGGCGAGGTACGCGTGCTCGGCCACGACCCGAAGCGGCCGGGACCGGAGTTCCGCGAGCGGATCGGTGTCGTGCTCCAGCAGTCCCAGATGTGGGCGAACCTGACGGTGCGCGAGACGCACGCGATCTTCGCCGGCTACTACCGCACGTCGCGCGACGTCGACGAGGTGGTCGCCCTCGTCGGTCTCCAGGAGAAGGCGGGTGCCCGGGTCAAGACGCTGTCGGGCGGCCAGAAGCGGCGGCTCGACCTCGGCCTCGCGCTCGTCGGCGATCCCGACCTTGTCTTCCTCGACGAGCCGACGACGGGCTTCGACCCGCAGGCGCGCCGCGCGGCGTGGGAGATGATCCGCTCGCTGCGCAGGCTGGGCAAGACCGTCCTCCTCACGACGCACTACCTCGACGAGGCCGAGCAGCTCGCCGACCGGGTCGCGGTGATGCGGGAGGGACAGATCGTGCGCGTCGGGACGCCCGCCGAGCTGACGACGACCGAGCTGCAGACGGAGATCAGCTACCGGCAGGACGGCAAGGACGTGGTCGTGCAGACGGACGAGCCGACGCGCATCCTCGCCGAGCTGACGGCCGCAGCGGTCGCGCGCGGCGAGGAGCTCGAGGGCCTGCAGGTGCGGCGGCCGTCGCTCGAGGACGTCTACCTCGCGCTGACCTCCGACGAGGTGGACGCGTGAGCGCCGAGGCCATCCCCGTCCGCGCCCGCCGGCCGGCGCGCCGGCTCTTCGTCCACCAGCTGCGCTCCGAGCAGCTCGTCTTCTGGCGCAGCCGCGAGGCCGCGTTCTTCATCTTCTTCTTCCCGCTTCTGCTCTACGTCCTGCTCGCGTCGGTCTATTCGGGAACGATCTACGGCGTGCGGGCGCCCATAGCGCTGCTCGCGGGTCTCATCGGCTACGGCTGTGCCAACACGGCCTTCGCCGGGCTCGCGATCCAGCTCGTGCTGCGCCGCGAGAACGGGATCCTCAAGCGGCTGCGCTCGACGCCGCTGCCGCCGGCGACGTACGTCGCGTCACTGCTCGTCTCGACGCTGCTCGTTTTCGCGCTGCAGACGCTCGCGCTGTTCCTGCTCGGCGGCGCCCTCTACTCCACGCCGTCCCCTGCGGACGTCGCGTCGCTGATCGCCGCGATCGTGGTCGGAACGGCCGTGTTCGCCACGCTCGGCACGGCGACGGCCTCGGTGATCCGCTCCGCCGAGGGCTCGTCGGCAGTCGTCAACTCGATCCTGCTGCCGATGGCCTTCCTCAGCGGCTCGTTCGGGGAGACGCGGCATCTGCCGGCGTTCCTGCGCGCGATCGCCGACGTCCTGCCGCTCAAGTACTTCATCGACCTCGTCAACGCCGTCTACCTGCGCGGGCACGCGATCTGGACGCGCCCGGAAGACCTGGCCGTCCTCGCCGCCTGGGGCCTCTTCGGGCTGCTGTTCACGATCCGCAAGTTCCGCTGGGAACCGCGCGAGCGCTAGCTAGCCGGCCGAGTACGTCACCGTCACCGACGTCTGGATCTGCTGCGTCCCGGCCTCGATCGGCGGAGCTGCCTTGGCCATGGCCTCCGGCGCCGCCCCGTAGACGATCGGCGTCGCCTGGCTGCCCTCGTTCACCTTCAGCACCTTGCCGAGGGTGAGACCTGTCGCCTCAGCGATCACCTGCGCCTTCGCCTTGGACTTGTTGAGCGCCCGGGTCAGCGCCTGGTTGTAAAGGGAGGAGGTGTCGGCCGTGTCGAGATTGGGGCCGTCGACGTTGTTCGCGCCGGCGCCCACTGCGGCGTCGACGAGGCTGCCCGACTTGGCGAGCGGCGCCGAGACGTTGACCGAGTTCGAGGCCTGGTAGCCGGTGATCTTCAGGCCGTTGCTCGAGGTCTGGGGCCAGAGCGAGACCTGGGTCGTCTGGATGTCGGAGGACGATACGCCGGCCTTCTTCAGGGCATCGATGATGGCCTGGGCCTGGGAGGAGTTGAGGCTCAGCGCTTGCGCAGCCGTGCTCCCGTTCGTCGTCACGCCGAAGTCGAACGACGCCCGGTCAGGAGTCGCGTCGACCGTCCCGTTGGCGGTGACGGTGATGGTCGAGCCGGTGGAGGCGGTGGCGGAGCGGCCGAGGTGGGGCTGCGCCACGCCGGCGATCGCGGCCGCGACGAGCAGCACAACGGCGATGAGGAGAATCGTGCGGAATCTGTTCATGCCGCATGTACGGCGCGGCGCGGTGGAACGTCACAACGCGCGGATGACCGTCAGTTCGGGGTGCCCGTGCCCGGGACGGCGTCCGGTGCACGTCGGCGCCGGCGATACGTGACCGCTCCGGCGACAAGCACGAGGAGCACGCTGCCAAGGGCGACACCCATCCACCACTCGTAGCCTCCCGGCGCCGGGGCGTGCGCCGCGGTCGGGATTGCGGCGATCACCCGCGGCGGCGACGCGCCGAGGACCTGGTCGGTCAACTGCGGGACAATCGGCCGGACGGCGGGGAAGAATCCTGTGTCCGGGCTCCCGTCAAGCATTTGGCGGGCGTCGAGTGAGATCCCGACGATGCGCTTCGCGCCGACGTAGTTGTTCGCGAACCAGCGCCCGTCGAGGCTGTCCACGCGAACGAAGGCCCCAGTGTGTGGCGCGTCGATGAGGTAGCCGTCGCCGACGTAGATCCCGACGTGGCCGGGCGCCGCGCGCGAGCCGTCGGCGCCGATGAAGAAGACGAGGTCCCCCGGCCGGAGCCGGTCGGGCGGAATCCAGACCGCCTCCGGGGAGTACCACTGCGCCGCCGCGTAGTGCGGCAGCGAGACGCCGAGTTGCGCAAACACGTACTGGACGAGGCCCGAACAGTCGAACCCGGTCTTCGGCCTCGCACCACCCCACTTGTACGGGACGCCGAGGTACCGCGCCGCGATCGAGACGACGGCGTTGTCCTGCGCAGCCGGTGTCAGACCGCCGCCGCCGATGAGCAAGGGGTAGGGCGCCGGCGGGTAGTCGGGCGGTGGCCTCATCGGCTCCCGACGGCGGTGCTTCCGCGAGTGATGCGTCCTGGTCGAGTGCTTCGACTTCGCGACCGGTTGCGGCGACCTGGTGGTGGTTGTCGCCGCCGTCGTGGTCGGGGTTGTCGTCGTTGTGGTGGTCGCGGCAGTTGTGGTGGTGGTACTCGTCGTCGTGGTTGTCGTAGTTGTCGTCGACGTCGCCGTGGTGCCCGGGGTCGTGGGCCCCGAAGGTCCTCCCGGTGCCGCGGCGCGGGCCGTCGCGACGCCGAGGGCGGCCACGACCACGCCGAGTAGAACGAGCCAGACCCCGCGCCGCATCGTGACACTGTGGCGTAGCCCCCAGCTCTTCGCCCCAGCCGAATGGGGGGGCTGTCGCCGTCGGCGCCTCTCCACTGTAAACCGTGCTACTATGCAAAGCAGACTAGTGTGGATCAGGCGCAGCTACTCAAAGGAGTGCTCGAGCTTGCCGTGCTGGCGGTGATCGGACGTGGCGAAACGTACGGGTACGAGCTCCTCTCCACCCTCGAGGGCGCCGGCTTCGACGGCGTCGGCGACGCGTCCGTGTACGGGACGCTGCGCCGCCTCGAGCAGGCGGGGCATCTCGAGTCGCGGCTCGTCGCCTCGGGCAGCGGCCCGGCGCGGAAGTACTACTCCGTTACTCCGAGCGGAGCCGAACAGCTCCAAGCCGGCACCGAGACCTGGTCGCGCATCAACGCTGCGTTCCGGGAGCTGGTGGAGCCGTGACGCGGGACGAGTACGTGCGCAACGTGGGCTGGTGGCTGCGCGACCTCCCGTGGAGCATGCGGCAAGACCTGCTCGCGGAGCTCCGGGGTCACCTCGACGAATTGCCAGCGGACACGGACTTTCGCGCGCAGCTCGGACCTCCCGAGACGTACGCCGGCGACCTGCGCGCGGCCGCCGGGCTCGAGCGCCGCCGAGGATTGATCGCGTTCCTGCGCGCTCGCCGGCCGCGGAACCTGATCCTGTTCGTCCTCGCGCTCACCGTCGCCGGGCTCGCGATCGGGGCCGTCGCCTGGATCGACCGCTACCAGCCGATCGTGTACGGCAACGCCACCCAATTCCCGCCCGACTCGAAGCCGTCCCCCGGGCAGCCCGGCGTGACGGTCGTCTTCCGCAGAGGCCGCCCGTTCCTGTACGGCGTCACGATTCGGAACAGCGGCCGCTTCCCGGTCCGGATACTCGGCGTCCCCAGGGATGTCTTGGATTTCTACAAGGCTCGCTTGCTCGCAAACAAGCCGAACCCGAACGAAAACGAGCTGCCGCTCGAACGCTTCCGTCCCTTCGACCTGCACCCCGGCGAGACCCGCTGGCTGGTCTTGAAGGGCGTCTACGCGTGTACCAGCGGCGCGGGCGGGGGCGGCCTAGCGATCACCCAGGAAGACATCCCGGTCCGCTTCAGCTTCCTCTGGAGAACCGAGACAACGTCCGTCCCGGCCCGAGACCCGCTGACCATCGTCTTCCGCACGGGCTGCCCCCCGCCGGGGCACACCGTCAAGCCGTAGCAGGCAGGTACGGCGTCCAGCCGGACGGGATCCGCGGCGCCGCGAGCTTGATGAACAGAGTCGGCGTCGGGGCGCGCGGGGAGGCGTGGAGCACCATCCCGGCCTGCTCGAGCGAGCGGTCGCCCTTGCGCAGGTTGCACGGCGCGCAGGCGGTGACGACGTTCTCCCAGATCGACTCGCCGCCCTTCGACCGGGGGACGATGTGGTCGAGCGTGAGACGGCCGTTCGTCGTGCCGCAGTAGGCACAGCGCCAGCCGTCCCGGGCGAACAGCGCCCGGCGGGAGATCTTGCGTTGGATCGCACGCGGCACGCGCACGTAGTGGACGAGCCGGATCACGTGCGGCCAGATGAAGCTGCTCGTCGAGGAGCGAAGCGGCTTGTCGAGCCGTTCGACGATCTCGGCCTTGCCTTTGAAGACGAGCACGTGGGCACGCCGCACCGTGCAGACATTGAGCGGCTCATAACTTGCGTTCAAGACAAGAACGTGCTGCAACCTGCGCGAAAAGTAGCAGCGCGGAAAGCCGTTACTGCTGCGACTTCATGGCCCGTTCCACTGCCTCCTGCTCCTCAGGGGAGAGGGAGACGGGGGTGCGGCCGCCGTCGAGCTCCTTGACGTAGATCCGCGCGTAGTCCCGCCCCTGGATTGCGGTGAGGACCACGCCGCTGCGCGACGCGTCGAGGAGCGCGACCGAGGCGGACTGATGGCCGCCCGACTTCTCATAGGCGTCGTAACGCACGACGGCGAGCCGGGAGACCGCCGAGTCGACGCGGCGCTCGAGGCGCCCGAGCGCGGCCGTGAGGTCGTCGATCGCCCGGTGCAGCCCGTCGACCCGGGCCTGGAGCGAGACCGCGAAGTCGACGAGGTCGCCGCCGCCGCTCCCCTGCAGCGTGAGCTGCGCAGCGCGCACCCGCCGCAACCGCAGGTGCAGGACCAGCGTCAGCGCGAACGCGACGACGGCGACGACAGCCGCCGCGATCGCGATCAAGCCTGCCACCGAGGAAGTCAACGGCTAGCCGCCCGAGGGGAGTTTGAAGAAGACGAAATACGAGGCGTGGTTGTTCGAGACGTCCTGCTCCCCGGGGACCTTGCCGACCACGACGTTCACGGTGGCGTTGGCACCGAAGGCCGTCGGCGGCAGGTTGAGGTTCGCGAAGGAGACCGTCAGCGTCTGCCCCTGCTGGATGCTCGCGACGTGCTTCGTCTGGTTCAGCACCTTCTTGCCGAAGACGTTCACGGTGAGCGTCACGGGAACGTTCACCTCCTGGAAGTTCCCGGCGTTCTTGAACGAGACCTTGAACTTGAGGTCGGCGGCGACGTCCACCGTGGTCGGGCCGGAGGTCGTGAGCGTCTTCGACTGGCCGCTCGAGACGGCCTGGGTGCTCAGGAGCTCGCTGCCGTGCACACCGGTCACCTGGCCGCTGCTGTTCGTCGCGCTCAAGCGCGAGTAGACCTCGTCGAACGAGTGGGCGCTGATCACCTCGGGGTTCGTGACGATCTGCGAAGGCGGAGCAATCACTCCGCGTATGCCCAACCGCTTCAGGGTCTCGGTCGCCGGCAGCCGGAACAGGTTCGCCCAGACGAGATCGCTCGCACTCAGGAGCTGGGCCTGGGCGGCAAGGCGATTGGCGACGTCAGAACTGGATTTCGAGCCGGCCGTCGCCAGCGTGTTGGCCAGACCGGTCAGCCCGATCGCGCGCAGCTGGAGCGTGGCCAGCACCTGCTGGTGCGCCGACTGGAGCGATGCCGGCGGGACGAGCCGCAGCGCGTCGTCGTAATCCTGCTGCTGCTGCCGCGACCAGAGGTCGAGCTTCATCTGCAGCTGGTTGAGTGTCAGCTTGCGCGAGCCGAGCTCGTTCGCGTACGCCGCCAGCGAGGAAGCCGAGCTCTGCGCGATCGGCTGCACGCTGTTCATGTACGCCGCGTACTCGTCGTGCGTGCTCTGGCCTTGGCAGGAGTCGACCCAGAAGACGAGCCCGACGACCACCGCGATCGAGAGCGCCACGAGGAGCGCCAGCCGCACGAGGGCCGTGGCCCCCTGCGGCGGCGGAGTCGGACGCCGGGGGCCGCCCTTGCGCTGCGGGCGGACGCGCCGCCGCTGCCTGCCGGGCGCCTCGAGGGTCTCCGGCTCCTCGAAGATCTCGAGGTCGCTCTGGTCGTCGTAAGTGCTCACTCGGGTCGCAAGCCTAACCGCGCCCGAGAAGGACAGACCGAGAAGGACAGTCCGACCGGGTCGCCAATCTCCGCAGAGCATGGGAGAGGCCGCCCCAGCGCTCACCGGCATCGAGCTCGTCCTCAACCGCTACCGGCCGTTACGGCCGTTGGGCAGCGGAGGCTCCGGCTCGGTCTGGCTCGCCCGCGACGAGCGGACGGGTCTCGACGTCGCGCTGAAGATCATCGCGCGCGAGGGCAAGGCCGCGGTGCGGGCCGAGCGCGAGGCCAAGGCGGCGTCGAAGCTGCGCCATCCCGCGTGTCTGCGCGCGTACGCGTTCGGTCACGACTCGCGGCATGTCTACATCGCGTACGAGTTCGTCCCGGGGCAGACGTACCGCGAGGCGCTGCGCGCGGGAGAGCTCGCAGACGACGATGCGATCGAGGCCTGCGCGCAGGTCTGCGACGGTCTCGCGCACGCCCACGCAGTCGGGATCCTGCACCGCGACGTCAAGCCGTCGAACGTGCTTCTGATGGACGGCGACCGGGTCTCGGCGCGCGTGTTGGACTTCGGGCTCGCGCAGATGGCCGACGCCGAGACGCTGACCGAGGCGGGCGACGTGCCCGGAACGCTTGCGTACATCTCGCCCGAGCGGCTCGCGGGCGGCGAGGCGACCCCGGCGGCGGACGTCTACGCAGTCGGCGTGATGCTGTGGGAGGCGCTCGCCGGACGCCATCCCTTCTGGCGCGGCTCGATGCTCGAGACGGCGCGCGCGATCGAGGCGGGCGCGCGGCCGCTCGGCGAGCTCCGCCCCGACCTGCCGAAGCGGCTCCTGCACCTGGTCGACAGCGCTCTTTCGACGAAACCCACACGGCGGCCGAGCGCGCGCGACCTCGCCGACGCGCTGCGCGGCGCGACCTCGTCGGCCGCGGTGCCGCGCCCCGGTTTCAAGCTTCCGTCGCGCATCGAGCCCGGACAGGCGCTCACGGCGGTCCTGGCGGCACTCCTCGCGGGCTGGACCTCCGCCGCGCTGCCGTTCTTCCCACACGGCTGGCCGTTCCTGCTCGCCTTCGCCGCCTTCGCGGCGACGCTTCTGCGGGAGCGCGTGGGTATCGCGCTCGCCCTGGCCGTGCCCGTGTTCCCGCTCGGCAACATCTCGCTGGGGCTCGCCGTCTTCTACGCGGCGCTCGCTGCCTGCTGGTTCCTCGTGACCTGGCAGGAGCCGCGCGCCACCCTTCTCTTCGTGTTCGGGCCACTGCTCGCGCCGCTCGGGGCGCTCGGCCTCCTGCCGCTCGTCACGCTGCGCACGCGCTCGGCGCTGCTGCGTGTCCTCACGGTCGTGCTCGGCGTGTACACCGCCGCGCTCGGCGCCGGGATCCGGCACGCGGCGCTGCCTCTCGTCGGCGGCCCCGCGCCACTCGGAGCCGGCGCGGCCGGCGCGCGCGACCCCTTCGACGTCGCCGGATCGCTCGCCCGCGCCGCCGGCGCGCACCCGGCGCTCCTGCTCGAGACCGGCGCGCTCGCGCTCGTCGCGCTCGCCCTTCCGTACGCGCGTGCCCACGGCCGCTGGGCCGCAGCCGGGCTCGGCGCCGCGATGATCGTGCTCACCGTCGCCGTCGTCCCCGACGCGGCCGCGCTCCCGCTTTTGCTCGCTGCGTGGACGATCGCGGCGGTCACGGCGCTTCGCGTTCCTGCCCTGGGGGTACCCTCCGCCGCGAGCTGATGGTGCTGCGGGGAATCGAGCAGAGACTGGAGCGAGTCTTCGAAGGCGTCTTCGGTCGCGCCTTCCGCACGAATGTCCAGCCGGTCGAGCTCGCGCGCAAGCTCGCGAAGGAGATGGATGAGCACCGCTCGACGTCGGTCACGCGCGTCTACGTGCCGAACGAGTACACGATCTACCTCTCCCCCGGCGACCGCGAGCAGTTCGAGGGCTACGAGAACTCGCTCGTGTCGGAGCTCGAGGAGTACCTCTCCGAGCACGCCACGCGGGAGAACTACGCGCTGCTCACTCCGCCCCGGATCCTGTTCGAGACCGACGCGGATCTCGGCGTCGGCGAGTTCGGCATCGCGACCCGCATGGCGCAGCACGGACGGCAGCCCGGCGCGGAGGCAGCCGCACCGGTTCCGCCGCCCGGCGCGACGATGGTCTACAAGCCGCGGACGCAACCGACCGAGGCCGCTTCGCTCACCGACCTCGGCGTCGAGCGCGAGGTCGCCGTGCTGAACTGGAGCGGCGAGCGGCGCGTCCTCGAGAAGCAGCGGTCGGTGCTCGGCCGGTCGCGCGACGCCGACGTCCAGATCGACGACCCCAACGTGTCGCGCCGCCACGCGGAGATCGTCCAGGAAGGCTCGACCTTCTGGCTCGTCGACCTCGGCTCGACGAACGGGACGGAGGTGGACGGGCGGCGCGTGCAACGCGTGCGGCTCGCCGACGGCTCGCGCTTCACGCTCGGCGAGACGACGGTCACCTTCTCGACCGAGCGGGAGTAGGGGCACCGTGACCATCGTCGCCTCGACCGGGGTCGCGGAGGTTCTCCTCGCGCTCAAGATCGCCTTCCTCGTGCTCCTGTACCTGTTCGTCGTGCGCGTCATCCGCACGGCGGGGCGCGAGCAGCAGACGCCGAGCCAGGACAGCATGATCCTCACGCCCGAGGCCGCCGCGGCTGCCGGGCTCGGCCGGGGCGCTACGCCGCGCAAGTCCGTGCGCCTCGTCGTCCAGCGCAGCCCGAGCCTCGAGGAGGGCGGCGCGTTCCCGCTCAACTCGGCGCCCGTCACGGTGGGACGCGGCG
Source organism: uncultured Actinomycetes bacterium (assembly GCA_963796555.1). Taxonomy (GTDB): domain Bacteria; phylum Actinomycetota; class Thermoleophilia; order Gaiellales; family Gaiellaceae; genus Palsa-739. The sequence continues at coordinate 516,899 of CAWCLZ010000010.1, forward strand.
GCCAGAACGACCTCGTGCTGGAGGGCGACGAGTTCGCCTCGGCCCGCCATGCGCGGATCGAGGTGCGCGGCGACGGCGTCTGGGTGCAGGACCTCGAGTCGACGAACGGGACCTACGTCAACGGCTCGCGCGTCGCAGGTGCGCAGCGGCTGGATGAGGGCGACATCCTGCGCGTCGGCGAAACCGATCTCCGCCTGGAGGAGAGCTAGGTGCCCGTAGGCGCGTACGCAGTGGCGAGCGACACCGGGCGCAGGCGGCGCCGGAACGAGGACAACTACGTCGTCGCGCCGCCGCTCTTCGCGGTCGCAGACGGGATGGGCGGCGCGCAGGCCGGCGAGGTCGCGTCCCGGCTCGCCGCCTCGGCTCTCGAGGCAGGCCACTCCGACGCGCTCGCGGGAACGGAGGGGATCGACGCCCTGATCCAGGAGGCGAACCGCCGCATCTACGACCGCGCCTCGGTCGACCCGACCGCGTCGGGAATGGGCACGACGATGACCGTCGCGCTCGTCGAGGGGATGACCGTCGCGATCGGCCACGTCGGCGACTCGCGCGCCTACCTCGTCCGCGGCGAGCAGATGGAGCAGCTGACCGAGGACCACTCGCTCGTCAACGAGCTGCGCAAGACCGGCCGGCTCTCGGCGGCCGAGGCGCAGATCCACCCGCAGCGGAGTGTCATCACCCGCGCGGTCGGCACCGATCCCGATGTCGACGTCGACGTCTTCACGATCGAGGCCGAGGACGGTGACGTCTTCCTCATCTGCTCGGACGGGCTCAGCGACATGGTCGCCGACGAGGAGATCCTCGAGGTCGTGCACACGAACCGCGACGACCTCGACCAGGCCGTGAAGGGGCTGGTGGCGGCAGCGAACCGCGGCGGCGGCGAGGACAACATCACGGCGGTCGCCTTCCGGATCGCGGCGGAGGCGGCACCGAGCCTCGAGGACACGGTCGAGATGCCCGCGCTCAGCGACGAGGACGCCGAGCCCGACGAGGAGACGCGCGAGTACGTGGAGGCCGACGACCCGGACGAGCCGGCCGAGCCCGAGGCTCAGCCCACGGCCGGCTCGCGCCGCCTCTGGCTCGTCCTGATCGGCGTGCTCGTCGTGGCCATCGCCGCGGCGGCGCTCCTCGTCTGGGGGCTGACGCGGTGACCCTGCGCAACCGCGAGCTCGCCGCACTGCTCACGGTCGGCCTGCTGACGGCGATCGGCTTCGCCTCGGTCTACATCGCGCTCGAGTCGCAGCTCTCCACGGGCTCGCTCGGCTACGCCGCGTTCTTCTTCGGCCTCTATCTCGTCGCGCACGTCGCGGCGCGGATGACCGTGCCGCTCGCCGACCCATACCTGCTGCCGATGGCGGCACTCCTGACGGCGATCGGCGTGACGGAGATCTACCGGCTCGGCCCGAGCGACGCGTTCCGGCAGGGGCTTTGGATCGTGATCGGCGTCGGCGTCTTCGCGGCCACGCTCTTCTGGCTGCGCCACGACTATCGCGTCCTCGAGCGCTACAAGTACGTCTTCGGAGTCACGGCGATCATCCTGCTCTTCCTGCCGCTCGCGCCCGGAATCGGCGAGGAGATCAACGGCTCGCGGCTCTGGATCCACGTCGGCTCGCTCCAGTTCCAGCCGGGCGAGCTCGGGAAGATCGCGCTCATCGTCTTCCTCGCGGCGTACCTGCGCGAGAAGCGAGAGGTGCTCGCCCAAGGGAGGCTGAAGGACTGGGGGCCGCTGCTCGTGATCTGGGGCGGCGCGATGCTCGTCCTGTTCGTGACCGACGATCTCGGCAGCGCGCTCCTCTACTACGGGATCTTCGTCGCGATGCTGTACGTGGCGACCGCGCGGCTCTCGTTCGTCGCGGGCGCGCTCGGGCTCTTCCTCGTCGGGGCATACGCCGTCTCGCAGGGGACGCCGCACGTCCGTGACCGCGTGACGAACTGGCTCTCGCCGTGGTCGGTGCACAAGATCTACTGCCCCACCAACGGGCTGCACGAGCTGAGGCAGAACTGCCAGAGCTACCAGGAGGTCCAGTCCCTCTACTCGATCGGCCACGGCGGGATGGGCGGCACCGGCCTCGGCCACGGGATCTTCACCGGCCAGACCGGTCACCAGGTGATCCCCGACCTGAACACCGACTTCATCTACTCGGCGCTCTCGCAGGAGCTCGGGCTGGTCGGCGTGGCGGCGCTGCTCCTGCTCTACATGGCCTTCGTGCTGCGCGGCTTCCAGGTCGCGCTCACCGCCACCGACGGCTTCTCGAAGCTGCTCGCCGCCGGTCTCAGCTTCGGCTTCGCGTTCCAGACGTTCGTGATCGTCGGCGGCATCACGCGCGTCATCCCGCTCACCGGCATCACGCTGCCCTTCGTCTCGTACGGAGGCTCGAGCGTGGTCGCCAACTTCCTCCTCGTCGCCGGGCTGATGCTCATCTCCAATCGCGCGAACCGGGAGCTGGGGGCGGCGTGAACACGCAGATCCGCCGCATCTCCGTCGTTGCGCTCGTCCTGCTCGCGGCCCTCATCGTGGCGACGACGTACTGGCAGACGTGGGCCAAGGCCGACCTCGCGGCCCGCAAGGACAACTCCGTCTCGATCATCCAGCGGCTCACGGTCGACCGCGGCAGGATCCTTGCCGCCGACGGGACCGTCCTCGCCAACAACCGAGCGACCCGCAAGCACGGCCTCACGATCTTCACGCGGCACTATCCGCAGAACGACCTCGCGCCGCAGGTGACCGGCTACTCGACGAACGCCGGCACGACGACCGGGATCGAGCAGGCGTACGACGATTACCTGACCGGCGCGAACACCAACCTGACGAACACGTTCAAGCAGACGCTCGACAAGCTCGGCGGGCAGACCGTGCACGGGGACGACGTGTACCTCACGCTGCGCCCGCAGATCCAGCGGCTCGCGCTCAACGAGCTCGCCGGGCGTTGCGGCGCGGTCGTCGTGCTCGACGCGAAGACGGGCGGTGTCGTCGCAATGGCCTCGTCGCCGACGTACAACGCGAATCTCATGCCGCGCGGCTACGCGAAGATCACGAAGATCAAGGGCTCCTGCGGCGACGCGTCGGCGCTCGTCAACAACGCGACCCAGGGTCTCTATACGCCCGGCTCGACGTTCAAGCTCGTCACGGCGTCGGCGGCGCTCGACAGCGGCAAGTTCACGCCGACCTCGCAGTTCTACGACCCCGGCTACTGCGTCGAGTACCGGAAGAGGGTCTACAACTCGAGCGCGCCCGACTCACCGACCGCGCACGAGACGTTCGGGCACGTGACGCTCTCCGAGGGGCTCGAGCACTCGATCAACTCGGTCTTCTGCAACGTCGGGAAGGCGATCGGGGCGGGACTGATCCTCGACTACGCGAAGCGCTACGGCTTCTACTCGCGGCCGCCGCTCGACCTGCCGACGGGCGAGATCTACCCGAGCGGTCTCTACAAGACGATCAACGGCATCTATCAGCCGTGGTTCCCGCAAGACCCGGCGACCGAGGTCGACCCGGGCCGGCTCGCCTTCGGGCAGGAGCGGATGGTGGCGACGCCGCTCCAGATGGCGCTCGTCGCTGCGACCATCGCGAACGGAGGAGTCGAGCCGAAGCCGTACCTCGTGCAGAAGATCGTCGGCGCGAACGGCTCGACCGTGGCGAAGACGGCGCCGCAGACGCTCGGGCGCGTGATCAAGCCGCAGACGGCGGCCGAGCTGAACCGGATGATGCAGCTCGTCGTCGAGGGCGGCACCGGCACTGCCGCGCAGATCCCGGGCGTCGCCGTCGCCGGCAAGACCGGGACCGCCGAGATCGGGAACTCGAACTACTACAACGCGTGGTTCGTCTGCTTCGCGCCTGCGATCCACCCGCGCTACGTCGTCGCGGTCGTCGTGGCGAAGCAACTCAACGGGTTCGGCGGCTCGGTCTCGGCCCCGATCGCCAAGGCCATCCTCGAAAAACTCCTGCACCGCTGAACATGTCTTTACCCTTTAGGCGGCCGTGGCGGTAAGCGACTCTCTCATCGACACCCTGTTCGACGGGCGCTATCGGATCGAGCGCAAGCTCGGGGCGGGCGGGATGGCCGACGTGTACCTCGCCGAGGACCAGGAGCTCGGCCGCCGCGTCGCGATCAAGATCCTCAACAGCCGGCACGGGAACGACGACCAGTTCATCGAGCGCTTCCGCCGCGAGGCGAAGAACGCCGCCGCGCTGAACCATCCGAACATCGTCTCGATCTACGACCGCGGCGAGGCCGAGAACACCTACTACATCGCAATGGAGTTCCTCGACGGCCGCACGCTGAAGGAGCTGGTCGTCGGCCGCGGCGCCGCACCGGTCAACGTCGCGATCGAGTACGCGCGCCAGATCCTCTCGGCGCTCCGCTTCGCGCACCGGCACGGGATCGTGCACCGCGACATCAAGCCACACAACGTCCTCGTCGACGGCGAGGGACGGGTGAAGGTGACGGACTTCGGGATCGCGCGCGCCGGAACGAGCCAGATGACCGAGGCGGGCTCGATCGTCGGGACCGCGCAGTACCTCTCGCCCGAGCAGGCCAGGGGAGGCGAGGTCGACCCGCGCTCCGACCTCTACTCGCTCGGCATCGTCCTCTACGAGCTCCTGACCGGCAAGACGCCGTTCGACGGCGAGACGCCGGTCGAGATCGCGATGAAGCACCTCTCCGCCACGCCGCAGCCACCCTCGAAGCTGCGGCCCGACGTACCGCCCGAGCTCGACATGGTCGTCCTGCGCGCGCTCGCCAAGAACCCGGACGACCGCTACCAGAGCGCCGACGAGATGGAAGCCGATCTCGAACGCGTCGCACGCGGCGCGAGCGTCGCGGCGACCACGGTCGACACCGCGACCCAGGTGCTGCGCCGGCCTACTGCGGCCGCGACGGCCGCGACGCTGGCGACGGCCGCGACGATGATCGCGCCGCCGCCCGCCGCCGATGCCCCGCCGCCCGTTGTCGCAGAAGAGGATGAGTATGGGGACGAGCACGACCGGCCACTCTGGCCGTGGCTCGTCGCGATCGGCTTCGTCGTCGTCGCGGCGATCGCGGCCTTCTTTGTCTGGCAGGAGCTCTCGAGCGCGCCGCAAGTGGCAGTCAACAACTATGTGGGCGAGACGCAGGCGGTGGCCGAGCAGCAGATCACCGCGGCCGGCCTCCACTCGGCTGTGAACAGCGTCACCAACGCGAGCGTCCCCGCGGGGAAAGTCTTCAAGCAGGATCCGGGCGCGGGCCACAAGGTCGACAAGGGCGGCACGGTCACGCTCACCGTCTCCAAGGGGCCGCCGAAAGTGGACGTCCCGGCAGTCGTGGGCCAACAATGGACCCAGGCAGAGGCGACCCTCACGAACTTGGGGCTGAAACCCGAGGAACACTTCGTCGGGGGCAACACGAAGGGCCAGGTAACTGCGACCGATCCGTCGGCCGGCCAGTCCGTGCCGAAGGGCTCGACGGTGCGGGTCAACGTCATGAGCGGTCCGGCCCTGGGGACGGTCCCGAACGTCATCGGGGACACCGTTCAGCAGGCGACGACCGCTCTTCAATCCGCTGGCTTCAACTACAAGCTGACGTACGTCGAAAGCGACGCAACGCAGGGTCAGATCGTCCACCAGACTCCGGCGCCGGGCTCGTCGGAGGCGAAGGACACGACTGTGGATCTCCAGGTCTCGAAAGGGCCGCCGCTGGTGACGGTGCCGGATGTCGTCGGCTACACCTCGCAGCAGGCAGTGCAGGCGCTCGAGGCCGCCGGCTTCCAGGTCGTCCAGCAGACCGTGTCGACCGACGCGAGCCAGCAGAACATCGTCCAGTCGCAGAACCCGCTCGGCAATACCCAGGCGGCGAAGGGCTCGAAGGTGACGATCGTGATCGGCCAGTTCTCGCCGGCGCCACCGCCACCGGCCACGACCACTTGACCTCGCCTCGCCGTCTCCGTGTGGCCATCCTCGCGGGCGGCCGCTCGAGCGAGCACGAGATCTCCCTGGCGTCGGGACGCTCGGTCGCAGCGGCGCTCGACCCGGAGCGGTACGAGATCACCGAGGTCGGGATCGGCCGCGACGGTCAATGGGCGTTGCAAAGTGCGCAGGACGCTAGGCCGGTACCAGGTACCTTGACGGAAGGGTCACGAGCCGAGCCGCGGCCGGGCGAGACTCGGCCGGTGGAGTCGCTGCCCGTTCCGGCCCGGAGCGGGACGCTCGAGACGCTCGGCGCGGTCGACGTCGTCCTTCCGATCCTGCACGGCCCGTTCGGCGAGGACGGAACGGTGCAGGGACTGCTCGAGCTCGCCGACGTCCCCTACGTCGGCGCCGGAGTCGCAGCCTCGGCGCTCGCGATGGACAAGGACCTGTTCAAGAAGGTCATGCGGGACAGCGGGATCCCGGTGGCCGCGCACCACGCGATCCGGCTCGGCGACGCGCCCGAGAACCCGTTCGGCTACCCGGTCTTCGTCAAGCCCGCGCGGCTCGGGTCCTCGGTCGGCATCTCGAAGGTGCACGGCGAGGAGGAGCTCGCGCCGGCCGTCGCGGTCGCCTTCCGGCACGACGAGAAGGTGCTCGTCGAGGAATTCGTGGACGGAACCGAGGTCGAGGTCGGCGTCCTCGGCAACCGCATGCCGCCGCCGGTCGCGTCGCTGCCGGGCCAGATCGACACCCTCGGGCACGAGTGGTACGACTTCACCTCGAAGTACGACGCGGACGGGATGCAGCTCGTCATCCCGCCGCCCGACCTCTCGCCGGAGACGATCGAGCTGCTGCAGCGGCGCGCGGTCGAGTCGTTCGTGGCCTCAGAGTGCGAGGGTCTCGCGCGGGTCGACTTCTTCGTTCGCGAGTCCGACGGCGAGGTCGTCCTCAACGAGCTCAACACGATGCCCGGCTTCACCGCGACGAGCGTCTGGGCGCGGCTGTTCGAGGCGTCCGGCCTCGGCTACGCGGAGGCGCTCGACCGGCTGATCGAGCTCGCACTCGAGCGGCACGAGCGCCGCTCAAAGCTCGAGTACTAGCTCGTCGCCGTGACCTCGGAGATCTCGGCGCGGTTGCCCGGCGGCAGCCTCGTGATCCAGACGACGTAGTAGGTCGCGGTCGTCCCATCGAGCGTGAACGTCGTCGTCCCGTTCACCGTCTGCGAGGAGGAGTCGGCCGTGAAGCCGCCCGTCGGCGAGTCTCCGGCCTGGATCTCCGCGGTGAAGCCCGGCGTCGGCGTCTTCACCGTCAGGTGCGCGAGCTTCACGGGGCCGCCGGCGGCGAGGACCAGCCCGACCCCGGACTTGGGGAGCCCGCCGAACTCCTGGCTGTCGTACGTCTCGGTCGTCCACGCGGTCAGGGTGCTGCCGTCGGTGGCCAGCCCGGCGAGCTCGTCGTGCTCGTGCCCGTCGCCCTGGGGGTCGTAGCCGCTGAGACCCTGCAGCTGCACCGGAGTACCCGACGCGCTGCCTCCCGACGTCCCCGCCTTATGTCCCGCGCCGCCGAGGAGCACGACGGCCGCGAACGCCGCGCCGGCCGCCACGAGCGCCAGGAGCACGTACAGCGGCCAGCGCCGACGGGAGCGCCCTGCGCGCGGCGGCGGGTCTGCGCGAAGCGGAGGCGACGCGTGCACCGGCGCCGTGACGCGCGTCACGGCGAGGTCGTCCATCGGCGGCGCCTCGGGCTCGGCGAGGCAGGCGCGCAGCTCCTCGGCGAACGCCGCCATCGAGGGAAAGCGCTGCGCCGGGTCCTTGGCGAGCGCCCGCTCGACGGCGGCCTCGAGTCTCGGCGACACGTCCGGCCGCCGCGCGCGGAGGCTCGGCAGCGGCTCGTTCACGTGGCGGAGCGCGACCGCGACGAAGTTGTCGCCGGTGAACGGGACGTCGCCCGCGAGCAGCTCCCAGAGCACGACACCGAGCGAGTAGACGTCTGTCGCCGGCGAGACCGGCTTGCCGCTCGCCTGCTCGGGCGCGAGGTACTCGCCCGTGCCGAGCACCGTACCGGTCTGCGTCATGCCGTGATCGACGTGGAGCGAGCGCGCGATGCCGAAGTCCGTCACCTTGACCTCGCCCTCGCTGCTGAGAAGGACGTTCTGCGGCTTCACGTCACGGTGCACGAGCCCCTGGCCGTGCGCGAAGGCGAGCCCGTCGGCGACCGCGACCGCGAGCTCGAGCGCCTGGCGCACCGGCAACGGCCCCGACCGCACGACGAGCTCCTTGAGGTTCTCGCCCTCGACGTTCTCGAACACGATGTACTGCCGGCCGTCGTCGGCCCCGCGGTCGATGACGGTGACGATGTTCGGGTGCGAGAGCCTCGCGACCGCCCGCGCCTCGCGGCGGAAGCGCTCGAGATACTCGGGATCCTCCGCGTAGTGCTCGTGGAGGATCTTGATCGCGACCAGCCGCTCGAGCTGGCGGTCGCGCGCGCGGAAGACGGTCGACATGCCGCCGGTGCCCACGAGCTCCTCGAGCTCGTAGCGGTCGGCGATCAGGTCACCGGGCTGCGGAGGCCGTGTCACTAGGGGCGCGGCTACGCAAGAACCGCTTCCAGCGCCTCCTCCCACGCTGCGAGGCCTTCCTCGAGCTCGGCGTCGGTGATGACGAGCGGACAGAGGACGCGATTGCAGTTCGAGTGGACGCCGGCCTGCAGGAGCAACAGCCCTCTGGCGGCGGCTTCCTCGGCGACCCGCGCCGCGATGGCCGGGGCGGGTTCCTTCGTGCCGCGATCCTCGACGTACTCGACCGCCAGCATCGGGCCGACGCCGCGGACGTCGCCGATCGCCTCGAACCGCTCTTGCCACGCGAGCATGCGGGCGCGGACGGTCTCGCCGATCCGCTGCGCACGCTCGAGCAGCCCCTCCTCCTCGAACACGTCGAGGACGGCCACGGCGGCGGCGAGGGCGACGGGATTCCCCACGTAGGTGCCACCGACCGCGTTGTCCCAGAGGGAGTCCATGATCTCCGCCTTGCCGAGCACGCCCGAAAGCGGCAGGCCGCCGGCGATCGACTTCGCCACCGTCATCAGGTCGGGCTCGACGCCGTAGTGCTCGATCGCGAACAGCTTCCCGGTGCGACCGAAGCCGGTCTGCACCTCGTCGACGACGAGCAGGATCCCCTCGCGGTCGCAGATCGCGCGGAGCCCCTCGAAGAACCCGGCAGGGGCGGGGATGAAGCCGCCCTCGCCCTGGACGGGCTCGATGACGATCGCGGCGACCGTCTCGGCGGCGACCTGTGTCGAGAACGCCCGCTCGAGCGCGGCGAGCGCGTCGCTCGCGGTGATCCCGCGGTACTCGTCCGGGAACGGAACGCGGTAGACCTCGGGCGCGAACGGCCCGAGCCCCGCCTTGTAGGGATGCGTCTTCGACGTGAGCGTGAGCGAGAGGAGCGTGCGGCCGTGGAAGCCGCCCTCGAAGGCGATCACGGCCGGCCGGCGCGTGTAGCCGCGCGCGAACTTGACCGCGTTCTCGACGGCCTCGGTGCCCGCGTTGAAGAACGCGGCCTTGACCGGGCCCGAGAACGGCGCAAGAGCCGTCAGCCGTTCGGCGTACTCGACGTAGATCTCGTACGGGACGATCGTGAAGTCGGTGTGGAGGAAGCGTGCCGCCTGCTCCTGCACGGCCGCGACGACGCGCGGGTGGGAGTGGCCGACGGCGAGGCAGCCGACGCCGCCCGTGAAGTCGACGAACCGGTTGCCGTCGACGTCGGTGACGATCGCGCCGTTGCCCTCCGCGACCACGATCGGGAGGTAGATGCCGAGCGGGTCGGCGACGACGCGTTGCTTCCGCTCGATGATCTCCCGCGAGCGCGGCCCCGGGATCTCGGTACGAACTTCGATTGCGCGGGTGATGGCCATAGGGCCACGATATCCGCTGCGCCCGACGGGGAATCAGGGTAAGAATCGCTCTGGGATGGTGCTCTCCGACACGACGATCGCTCGCCTGCTCGCCGAGGGGAGGATCGAGATCGAGCCGTACGACGAGGCGCTGCTGCAGCCGTCGAGCGTGGACGTGCGGGTCGACCGCCTCTTCCGCGTCTTCCACAACAACCGCTACCCGTTCATCGACGTCAAGGTCGAGCAGGCGGAGCTGACCGAGCTCGTCGAGGTCGAGGATGAGCACCCGTTCGTCCTGCATCCGGGCGAGTTCGTGCTCGGCTCGACACTCGAGCGCATCCGGCTGCCCGACGACCTCGTCGCCCGCCTCGAAGGCAAGTCGAGCCTCGGACGGCTCGGCCTCCTCATCCACTCGACCGCGGGTTTCATCGACCCAGGCTGGGACGGCCACGTGACGCTCGAGCTCTCGAACGTCGCCAACCTGCCGATCACGATCTACCCCGGCATGAAGATCGGGCAGATCTCCTTCATGCAGATGACCGAGCCTGCCGCGACACCGTACGGCTCGGCGGCAATCGGCTCGAAGTACAAGGGCCAGCGCGGGCCGACGGCGAGCCGCTACTGGCAGAACTTCGACGAGTCGTGACGGTTCTCGTCACCGGCGCGACCGGGTTCATCGGCCCGTACGTCGTGCATGCGCTACGGGCGCGCGAGACGCCGGTGCGAGCGCTCGTGCGGAAGCCGGCGCACGCGACACGCCTCGCCTCCTGGGGCGTCGAGCTCGTCCCCGGTGACGTGACCGATCCGGCCTCCCTCCGCGCCGCGTGCGAGGGCGTGGACACGGTCGTCCATCTCGTCGCGATCATCCGCGGCCGGCTCGCCGATTTCGAGCGCGTGATGACGGGCGGAACGCGGAACCTCGTCGCGGCGGCGCAGGAGGCGGGCGCGCCGCGGTTCGTGCTCGCGAGCGCGCTCGGGCTCGACGAGCGGTCGAAGGACGCCGTGCCGTACTTCGGCGCGAAGTGGCAGATGGAGCACGCCGTGCGGGAGTCGGGACTCGACCACGTGATCTTCCGGCCGAGCTTCGTCTTCGGCCGCGACGGCGGAGTCCTGCCGACCTTTGTCCGTCTCGCGCGCTACGCGCCGGTGACGCCCATCGTCGGGCCGGGCCGGCAGCGGCTGCAGCCGATCTGGGTCGAGGATCTCGCGGAGTACTACGCGCTCGCGGCCACGGAGGAGACGGGGACGAACGGGACGTTCGAGCTCGGCGGCCCCGAGGCGGTCACCTGGAACGAGTTCTGGGCGCGGCTGAAGGGCGTCCTCGGTGTGCGGCGCCCGTCGGTGCATGTGCCCTTCGGCCTGATGCGCGCACAGGCGACGGTGACGGAGCACTTCCCGGGCGCCCCTGTGTCACGGGATCAGCTCACGATGCTCGAGCTCGGCGACAACGTCGTGACCGACCCGAGCGCGGTCGAAACCTTCAGAATCCCGCTCGTGGCCTTGGACGAGCAACTGCGGCGCGCGTCGTGACACTTTCGAGACCGGTGGCAGCCACCGTTACGGGAGTGTGACGAAAGCGTGACGCGCGGTGTCGTCTACGCGGAGCCCGATGCGGACCCGGCCGTCGAGGAGCTGACCGTCGACCCGCCGGGCCCGTGCGAGGTACTCGTCCGCGTCCAGGCCTGCGGGCTCTGCCACTCCGACCTCCACATCGTCGAGACCAAGGGCTGGCACATGCGGTTCCCGATCCTGCTCGGCCACGAGGGCGCGGGAGTCGTGGAGGAGGTCGGGAGCGAAGTGACCTCGGTGACGCCCGGCGACCGTGTGATCGTCGCCTGGCGCGCGCCCTGCGGCGACTGCCCGCAGTGCCGGCGCGGCGATCCCCGCCGCTGCTCGTCGCAGCTGCGCGCGAAGCGGCGCCTCCACCGGGCTTCCGACGGCGCGCTGCTGACGCCGGTGCTCCGCTGCGGCACGTTCGCCGACCAGGCGGTCGTCCACGAGGCCTGCGCCGTGAAGGTGCCCGAGGAGCTGCCGGTCGAGCAGGCGTCGCTGCTCGCATGCGGCTTCTCGACGGGTGCGGGGGCCGCCCTCTGGGCCACGCCGGTGCAGCAGGGATCCGCCGTTGCGGTGATCGGCTGCGGCGGTGTCGGGCTCGCTGTGGTGCAGGGCGCGCTGCTGCGCGGCGCGGAGCAGATCATCGCCATCGACGTCGCGCCGAAGAAGCTCGAGCACGCGAGCGCCCTCGGCGCGACCGAGGTCGTGGACGCCTCCGCGACCGATCCCGTCGAGGCCGTGCGCGAGCTGACCGACGGCCGCGGCGTCGAGTCCGCGTTCTCGGCCATCGCGGCACCGCGCGGGCTCGTGCAGGCGATGCGGATGTGCGCCTATGCGGGCACAGCGACGCTCGTCGGCATGCCGGTGCCCGGCGCGAAGCTGAAGGCCGACCTCGAGGCGGACTTCTTCAACCCGCGCATCACCCTCGCGGTGACGCACGGCGGCGACACGATCCCGCAGGAGGACTTCCCCTTCCTCGCGCAGGCTGCGCTCGACGGGCGGATCGACCTCGCCCGCTTCGTGACGAGCACGATCTCGCTGGACGAGGTGCCCGAGCAGCTACCCCGGATCGGCGAAGGCGGCGGGATCCGGACGGTCGCGCTGCTCTAGTCCGCGGCGCGACCGGAAGAAGCCGACGGCACCGCAGGCTGCCGCGAGAGCGAGGAGAAGCTGTGCAACGGCTTGGAGCCACTCCTCGGCCCCGATCCGACCGCTGCCCGCGAGCGACGCGAAGAGCATCATTCCGATACTCACGACGAGGAAACCGGCCGCGAACACGATCGCGGCGATTCCCAGTGAGCCCTCACGCAGCGCCTCCCACGGCTCACCGCGCTTGCAGCGGCCGTTCGAACCGAAGAAGGCGACGACAGCGACAACTGCACCTGCGGCCACGACCACGTAACCGCCGGCCGTCGTGCCGAGGCCCCAGCTGAACCGGCCCGGGGGAGAGAACACCCCAAGGAACCCCGCAAGCTCGAAGCTGAAGGCGGCGGCCTGCAGGGTGAAGTGCCCGGCGAGCCCGATGCTTGCCCAGCCGAGTAACCCATCGGCCCGGCGCGAGAGGACACCGATCAGAACGAGTAGGGCGGCGATTGCCAGAGTTGCCCCGGCTGCCACCGAGGCGATTTCTGACGCCCTGAATTCCCACGGCTCGGGTAAGCCCCAGGACCGGATGAGCTCGATGAGAGTCGCAGCGAACAACGATGCGCCGTAGCCCATGAACAGCCCCGCCGACACCGCGAGAACGGTCGTGCGCGTGCGGCGCGACCTGAGGAGAAAGGCCGCAACCGCGGCCCCGAACGCGGCCAGGACGAAGACCCAGCCCAGGAGCGCGAGGCCGGACGCGATCTTCAGCGAAGTGAACGTGTGGAACGAGAGAAAGTCGGCGAACGAAAGGCTCGTCGCAACGACCTGGAGAACGCCTGCCACAACGCCGATTGCGGCGGCGGCTGCGAGCGGGCTGTTCCGTGCGGACCGTGAGCTCACGCCCACTCCCCCTTGATCGGCTACGCGGCCGAGCCTACGACTTCTTGCCGAACGAGGCCCGGCGGGCGATGTCCGCCTCGTCGACCATGTGTCCGTCGCGCTCGACGTAGCCGTCCTTGCCGCCGATCGCGAGCAGCACCGCCTCCTCTTCGAAGGGGTTCGACACCTTGCGCGGCGTCGTCGCCTCGACGTGGAAGAGCCCGCCTTCGCCGAGCACGCGCGTCTCTCCCTCAACCTCGACCTCGACGCGGCCTCGATGCACGAAGTAGAGCTCGTCCTGCGTGTCGTGGAAGTGGAGGAAGCCGTCGTGCCCGGGCGGCATGACTATCCCGTTGATCCCGAACGCCGTCACGCCGAGCGCACCGCGGATCTTGCGGAAGCCGTCGCCGTCGCCGAGCTCGTCGAGGGAGCCGAAGGCGTAGCTCATATCGAGCACTCCTCCGCCGTGTGCGCGAGCGGCAGGCGGCCGAGCAGGTCGGCGAGCTGCTCGCGCTCGCGCGCCGAGAACCGGGAGCCGAAGAGCTCCTCCACGTCGGCGAGATGTGACTCCCGCGCGTCCTCGGTCTTCTTCACGCCGGCCTTCGTGAGCACGGCGTAGGTGACGCGCGCGTCGGAGGCGCAGCGCTCCTTCGCCACGAGGCCGCAGCCTTCGAGCCCGTCGAGCAGGCGCGTGATCCCCGACGCCGTGAGCAGGACGGAACGGGCGAGATCGATCCGGCGCATCCGCCGTCCCTCGGCGAAGTAGAGCTGCATCAGCACGTCGAAGTCGCTCAGCGTGAGCTCGTGGAGCGCCTCGAGCCGAGCCGAGAGCTCCCGCGTGAGTGCCGCATGCGCGCGCAGGAAGCGCACCCAGGCCCCGTCGGGAACGAGCGGTGCCGCGTCCAGAACTTTTTGTGTGCTCAATATTTGACTAGACAATCTTTTCTCGCTATAGTTGCTTGCGTAATCAAGTATAGCTCACTCGCCCAAGGAGGCAATTTCTCAGATGAGCACCCTGGAATCCACCACGACCATCGCGCCGGCCGGCACCACCTGGGCCGCCGATCCTGTGCACTCCACCGTCGGCTTCGAGGTCGAGTACGCCGGCGTGAGCGTCTTCCGCGGCAGCTTCCGCGACTTCGACGCTACGCTCGAGGGCTCGACCCTCGACGGCTCGGCGCGCGTCGCGACTGTCGACGTCAAGGACGAGCAGCTCTCCGGCCATCTCCAGTCGCCCGACTTCTTCGACGCCGAGCGGAACCCGGAGATCGCCTTCCGCGCCGACACGCTTTCTCTCGGCGACGACGGCGCCCTCAGCGGTACCGGCGAGCTGACGATCAAGGGCGTCACGAAGCCGGTCGAGCTGCAGGGCCGGCTCGCGGCCGCACCGAGCGTCGATCCATTCGGCCGGGAGCGCCTCGGGCTCACGCTCGAGACCGCGATCGACCGCAACGAGTACGGCGTCTCCTGGAACGCGCCGAACCAGAGCGGCGGCAACTACCTCGGTGACGAGGTCACGCTGAAGGCCGACCTGACCTTCGTGAGGCAGGCGGACTGACGATGCGGGTCCTCGCCGTCTCCGGCAGCCTGCGGGAGGGCTCGTTCAACACGAGCCTCCTGCTGGCTGCGCTCGAGGCCGCGCCCGAGGGCGTCGAGCTCGAGCTCTGGTCAGGGCTCGGCGAGCTCCCGCTCTACGACGAGGATCTCGAAGGCGACGTGCCCGAGTCGGTGCGCCGCCTGCGCGCGGACTGGGCCGACGCCGACGCGATCCTCTTCGCGACACCCGAGTACAACGGCTCGGTCCCCGGCGGACTCAAGAACGCGATCGACTGGGCGTCGCGCCCGCGGCTCGAGGCCGTCCTCCGCAACAAGCCCGTCGCCGTCGTCGGCGCGAGCACCGGCCAGTTCGGCGCCCTCTGGGCCCAGCAGGACCTGAAGCGGATCCTCGGCATCGCCGGCGCCCGCGTCGTGGGAACGGAGATTCCGGTCTCCCGCGCGCACGAACGGTTCGACGCCGCAGGACGCCTCCTCGACGGAGAAGTGTTCGAACAGCTCCGGCTGCACCTGACCACTCTCGCGTCGGAAGCCGTCGCGGCTCCCGAGCGAGTCGCTGCCTGAGCAAAGAAAAGGGGCCGCCGAAGCGGCCCCTTCCAGTAACCAGCGCGTAGTGGCAGAGGCGCCTTCCTGCTCCGGTCTCGGTAGTAAGACCGGGCGGCGCGGAACGCGATGTCCCCCACGCTGGCTAGGCGGTTTCCCCGTAGGTCGGGGACGGCACCCCTACCCGCTGGTACCTCCACTGCCCGAACTGTCTGAAATCACTCTCGGACCACCTCCTTTCCGCGGTAGCCGCACCATACCGAAGACCACGGCTACCGCAAGATGACGCTCAGCTCGAGCCCACGGTCGAGCGGTACGGTGACGCTGAGGAGGGTGGGGTCGGCCTGGCGGGCGGCCGAGTACTGCGCGAGCGGGTCCGGATGCGAGAGGACGTTGTCGGCGACGACGAGGCCGCCCGGCTCGAGCTTCTCGCGCGCGAGCGGGAACAGCGCTTCGTAGTCGTCCTTCTCGGCGTCGAGGAAGACGACGTCGAACTCGTCGCCGATCCGGGGCAGCTGCTCGAATGCATCGCCCTCGAGCAGCTCGGCCCACTCCTCGAGGCCGGCCTCCTCGACGTTGCGACGCCACGGCTCGGCCTTCGCCGGGTCGTGCTCGAGCGAGAGGACGCGCCCGCCGAGGTTGCGGACACCCGCCGCGAGCCAGATCGACGAGTAGCCACGCGAGCCGCCGAGCTCGAGTACCTCGCAGTCGGTCTGCGGCGCGACGAGCGCGAAGAGGAAGCGGCCCGTGGTCGGCTCGACCTGGCGCGCGCGTTGCTCCGGAGGGAGGCCGCGCTCCCGCTCCGAGGCGTCCTCCCGCTCGAGGCGATCGAGCACGGCGCGCACACGGTCGTCCAGCATGGCCTGAAACTATCGTTGCCGCGGTGCGCGCCGAGCTGACGATCGAGATCGCGCGGACGCCGGAGGACGTCTTCGCCTACCTCACCGACGTCTCGAAGGTGCCGGACTGGCAGTCCGGCGTGAAGAGCGCGGTGCTGCGCGACGGGCGGATCGAGGAGTCGCGCTCGCTGTTCGGCAAGGAGCTCCACACGACCCTCGAGATCGTCGACCAGGACGCACCGCGGCTGTTCACGCTGCGCGCGCTCAACAGCCCCGTTCCGTTCACCGTGCGGCACGAGCTCGAGCCGGCGGACGGAGGGACGCGACTGACGGTCACCGCCGACGGCGACGTCCCCGGCTTCGCGGCCGGCTTCCTCGCCCGGCGCGCCGAGAAGCAGTTCCGCGGCGACTTCGCGCGGCTGAAGGAGATCCTCGAGAGCTAGACCTTCGCGCGCTCGGCCTCGACGGCGGCGCGCACCCAGCAGTCGGCAATGTGGTCGTTGACGATGCCGCAAGCCTCCATCGCCGAGTAGACCGTCGTCGGGCCGACGAAGCGGAAGCCGGCCTTCTTCAGCCGCCGTGACAGCTCCTTCCCGTCCGCGGCGTCGCGGTACTCCCACATCAGCTCGGCGAGCGGCGCCCCGGTCTCGCGCAGCGCGAGCGTCGCCCGCGCGTTGGCGATCGCGGCCTCGATCTTGCCGCGGTGGCGGATGATCCCAGCGTCGCCGAGCAGCCGCCCGACGTCGCTGTCGCCGAAGCGCGCGACCTGCTCGGGATCGAAGCCGGCGAAGCCGCGCCGGAACGCCTCGCGCTTGCGCAGCACCGTGATCCACGCGAGCCCGGCCTGGAATCCCTCGAGGCAAAGCCGCTCGTACAACCCGCGCTCGTCGCGCACGGGCCGCCCCCACTCCTCGTCGTGGTACGCGATGTAGGCGGAGTCGGTCGTCGGCCAGCAGCGGATCGGCTCGTGCTCCACGCCGGCAGTCTCGCCTAACGGCCCGTGCATCGGAGAGGTGCTCAGATGCGGCGCGGGCGATCACCATAGGCGAACCCCCGACTTACGTCCCGTGACCCCGATACTTGCGGGCCAGCAGCCAGCCGACGGCCGCACCGAGAGTGTTGCAGAGCACGTCGGCGGTCGCGGTGGTCCGACCGGGAACGGCGAGCTGCAGCAGTTCGATTCCAACCGAGAGGAGGAAGCCGGCCACGATGGTTCGACGGAGGGTCCAGCCGAGGGACCAGAGCACCGCGGCAGGCACGGCGAAGAGAACGACATTGCCCACGACGTTGACGGGGGTGAGTTGTCGCATCGCCCATGGTGCGAGCACGACATGGTTCGGCCCGCCGGCCGGAGAGAGCGTCACGCCGAGGACGAGTGCCAGCGAGGCGGCGAGCGCCGCGTGCCGCAGGAACATCCTCACTCGCTCTACGGGAGCTCGAGGACGATCGTGCCCTCGACGACCCGTACCGGATACGTCGCGACGGGTTCGGTCGCCGGCAGCGAGATCGGCTGTCCGGTCGCGAGCTCGAACTGCGAGCCGTGGCGCGGGCAGACGACGCAGCAGCGATCCTCGTCCCAGTCGCCCTCGCAGAGCGGGCCGTCGTCGTGCGAGCAGCGGTCCTCGATCGCGTACAGCTCCCCGCCGCAGTTGTAGACGCCGACGAAGAGGTTTCCCTGGTGGACGATCTTCGACGAGCCGGGCGGGAACTCGGCCGCCGTGGCGACTTCGATCTCGGGCACGCCTAGGTGAGGTCGAGCTCGTCGAAGCCGGCGAGACCGTCGGGGAGGGGCGTCCCCTTCGCCTTGTGCAGCGCGACCTTGAGCGTCGTGAGACCGAGCATCGCGCACTTGAGGCGCACCGGGCTGAGCGGGACGCCGATCTCGGCGAGCAGCTCGTCCTTGTCGAGCACGGCGACCTCGTCGGCCGTTCGGCCCTGCGCCATCTCCATCAGCATCGACGTCGCCGCCTGCGAGATTGCGCAGCCGCGGCCCGAGAACTTGACCTCGTCGATCGTCTCGCCGTCCTCGCCGAACCCGACGTAGATCGAGACCTCGTCGCCGCAGAGCGGGTTCTGGCCCTCGGCCTCGGCGTCGGCGTCCTCGATCACCCCGTGCCCGCGCGGGTTCTTGTAGTGGTCGAGGATGACCTCGCGGTAGAGGCTCTCGAGTCCGGGATCCGTGCTCATGCAAACACCTTACGGACGGCGTACAGCCCGTCGACGAGCTGGTCGATTTCCTCGGGGATCGTGTACAGGTAGAAGCTCGCGCGGTTGGTGGCGGCGACGCCGAGCTGCTGCATCAGCGGCTGGCAGCAGTGATGCCCGGCGCGGATCGCGACACCCTGCAGGTCGAGGATCTGCGCGACGTCGTGCGGGTGGATGTCCTCGAGGTTGAAGGAGACGATGCCGGCGCGACGCTCGGCGGGCGGGCCGTAGAGCTTGATCCCGGGGACATCCGCGAGCCGGCCGAGCGCGTAGGCGGCGAGCTCGTGCTCGTGCGCCTCGATCGCGTCGAGGCCGACCGCCTCGAGATAGTCGATCGCCGCGCCGAGGCCGACGGCCTCCGCCATCGGCGCCGTCCCCGCCTCGAACTTGTGCGGCAGCTCGCCCCACGTCGTCTTCTCGAGCCGCACCGAGTTGATCATGTGGCCGCCGGTCATGAACGGATCCATCGCCTGTAGCAGGTCGGTCCGGCCCCAGAGCGCGCTCGCGCCGCTCGGCCCGCACATCTTGTGGCCCGAGATCGCGAGGAAGTCGACCCCGAGCGCCTGTACGTCGATCTTCATGTGCGGCGCCCCCTGCGCGGCGTCGCACACGTAGATCGCGCCCTGCGCGTGCGCCCACTCCGCGAGCTTGGCGACCGGGTTGATCGTGCCGAGCGAGTTCGAGATCAGGGCTGTCGCGACGACCTTGACGTTGCCGCCGCGAGCGACCTCGTCCAGCACGGAGAGGTCGAGCTCGCCGTGCCCGTCGAGCGGGATCATCCGCAGCTCGGCGCCCGTCTTGCCGGCGATGAACTGCCACGGCACGAAGTTCGAGTGGTGCTCGAGCTCGGTGACGATCACGAGATCGCCCGGCCCGAGGTTCGAGAGGCCCCAGGCGTAGGCGACGAGGTTGATCCCCTCGGTCGCGTTGCGGGTGAAGATGACCCCACGAACGTCGGGCGCGTTGAGGAATGCCCGCACCCGCTCGCGCGCGTGCTCGAGCGCCTCGGTCGCGCGCTCGGCGAGCACGTAGACGCCGCGGTGGACGTTCGCGTACGAGGTCTCGTAGAACTCCGTCATCGCGTCGAGCACCTGCCGCGGCTTCTGGGAGCTGGCGGCGGAGTCGAGGAAGGCGAGCGGCTTCCCGTGGATCTCCTGCTCGAAGATCGGGAAGTCGCGGCGCAAGGTGCGCGCGTCGAGCTTCGTCACCGCGCTGGTAGCCATCTCGATCATCGTAACGAGGCCGCTATCGTCCGCCGCCGATGTCCTCGGAATACGTCTACACGATGTACCGGGCCGACAAGTTCTACGGCCCCGACCGCCAGGTGCTCGCCAACATCTCGCTCTCGTTCCTGCCGGGAGCGAAGATCGGCGTGCTCGGGCCGAACGGCGCCGGCAAGTCGACGCTCCTGCGGATCATGGCCGGCCGGGACGAGCCCTCGTCGGGCGTGGCCGAGCTCGCGCCGGGCGCGACCGCGGGCCTGCTCGAGCAGGAGCCGGAGCTCGATGCGGCCAAGGACGTGCGCGGCAACGTCGAGGACGGCGTCCGCCCGCTGCGCGACCTGCTCGACCGCTTCAACGAGATCAGCAACGCCTTCGCCGAGCCGGATGTGGACTTCGACACGCTCCTCGCCGAGCAGGCGAAGGTGCAGGACGCGATCGACCGGCTCGACCTCTGGCAGCTCGACGACCGGCTCGACCACGCGATGGACGCGCTCCGGCTGCCGGACGGCGACCGCGACGTCGGGACGCTCTCGGGCGGCGAGCGGCGCCGGGTCGCGCTCTGCCGGCTGCTCCTGTCCTCGCCCGACCTGCTCCTGCTCGACGAACCGACCAACCACCTCGACGCCGAGTCGGTGCTCTGGCTCGAGCGCTTCCTCGCGGACTACAAGGGGACAGTCGTCGCCGTCACGCACGACCGCTACTTCCTCGACAACGTCGCCGGCTGGATCCTCGAGCTCGACCGCGGCCGCGGGATCCCGTTCCAGGGCAACTACTCGTCGTGGCTCGAGCAGAAGCAAGAGCGGCTCGCGCAGGAGGAGAAGCAGGAGTCGGCGCGCCGCCGCACACTCGCACGCGAGCTCGAGTGGGTGCGCGCCAGCCCGCGCGCCCGCCACGCGAAGGCAAAGGCGCGGCTCGGCGCCTACGAGCGCCTGTTCGCCGAGGAGCAGAACGTCAAGCTCGAAGGCGTCGAGATCCACATCCCGCCGGGCCCGCGGCTCGGCGACAACGTGATCGACGCCGACGGCGTGCGCAAGGGCTTCGGCGACCGGCTGCTCGTCGACGACCTCACCTTCTCGCTGCCGCCTGCCGGCATCGTCGGCGTCGTCGGCCCGAACGGCGCCGGCAAGACGACGCTGTTCCGGATGATCGCGGGCGAGGAGCAGCCCGACGACGGGACGCTCCGCATCGGCGACACCGTCGAGCTCGCCTACGTCGACCAGGCGCGCGCCGACCTCGACCCGGCGAACAACGTCTGGAAGGAGATCTCGGGCGGCCACGACACGATCGAGCTGGGCAGGCGTGAGGTGAACTCGCGCCAGTACGTGTCCTGGTTCAACTTCAAAGGTTCCGACCAGCAGAAGCGCGTCTCCGATCTCTCGGGCGGCGAGCGGAACCGCATCCACCTCGCGAAGCTCCTGCGCTCGGGCGGCAACGTCCTGCTGCTCGACGAGCCCACCAACGACCTCGACGTCGACACGCTGCGCGCGCTCGAAGAGGCGCTGCTCGAGTTCGCCGGCTGCGCCGTCGTGATCACGCACGACCGCTGGTTCCTCGACCGCGTGGCGACGCACATCCTCGCGTTCGAGGGGAACAGCGAGACGATCTGGTTCGAGGGCTCGTGGGGCGAGTACGAGGCCTGGATGAAGGAGACGCGCGGGCCCGACGCGCTCGAGCCGCACCGCATCAAATACAAGCCGCTCGTCCGCAGTTGAGGAAGGCCGTCGGGCCGCCGCGGACGGCCCTCAGGTCCCGCTCTTAGACGAGCGTCTTGACGAAGACGTCGACCTTCTCGATCGGGAAGGTCTCGGTCTTGATCACTTCGAGCTTGCCGATCTTCGCCAGCGCGCGGAACGCGGCGGCGTTGTCCGGATACTGCACGAGCGCGAGGAAGTCCCACGGTCCCATCAAGGCGAAGGTCTCGTCGAGATGGCCACCCTCCTCCTCGATCAGCTTCTTGAACTTCTCGATGTACTCCGGCGCCTTCTCGAGGGTCTCCCGGCCCTCGGGCGTCAGGGTGATCAAACCCGCATACTTGAACACGGTCTCACCTCCCTTCGCAGCGACGCTACGGCTACTTCCTGATCCGGGCGTCAGGGGATTCGCGGATCTCCCTCCTCCGGACGGCCGCTCGCCCGCCCCACTAGGATCCGCCGCGATGCCGAGCACCTCGCAGCAGGTCCTGATCCGCGCCAAGAAGCTCGTGCCCGTCTCGGTGAAGCGGCCGCTGCAGAAGGCGCTGCCGGCGCGCTACCGCCACGTGCTCGACCCCGACTGGCACCGGCGGACGATCGGGAACGCCCCGAACTGGGACTACATGGGCAAGCTCCAGCTCGACTACCTCGTCGAGCGCGGGCTGAAGCCGGAGCACTACCTGCTCGACGTCGGCTGCGGGCCGCTGCGCGCGGGCGTCCACTTCATCGAGTACCTCGAGACGGGCCACTACGCGGGCATCGATCACAACGCCGAGATGCTCGAGATCACGCGCGAGGTCGAGCTGCCGAAGGCCGGCGTCGTCGAGAAGCAGCCGAAGCTATTGGCCAACGGCCTGTTCGAGTTCGGCCAGTTCGGGATGACGTTCGACTACGCGATCGCGCAGTCGGTCTTCACCCACATGCCGCTGAACAACATCATGCGCTGCCTCGTCGAGATGAGCCGCGTGCTGAACCCGGGCGGACGGTTCTACGCCTCGATCTACGAGAATCCGCACGGGAAGCTCTTTATCGACGACATCGTCCAGTCGGACACGGGCACGTCGCACTACGACAGCGACATCTGGCACTACAGCATGGACGCGATCCACTTCGCCGCCGAAGGCACCGGGCTGACGGTGGAGTACGAGGGCGACTTCGGGCATCCGAAGAACCAGAAGATGCTTGTGTTCGCGCGCTCGGCGGACCGTTAGCGAACAGCGTCCGCAGCCGGGGTGAGCTGAACTCCACGAGCGAGAAAGAGGGCACCTATGAGGAGCAGTGTCGCGGCCTCAGGATTTGGGTCGTCCACGAACCCGTGTAAGAGCTCGTTGCGATAGTTGGAACCCATGGGCTTCGCGAGGAATCCTTGAAGGAATCGCGACCACGACTCGTCGAGTCCAGCCTGCTGGAGCTCCGCACTCGGACGAGCCCTTCGGTCTCATCCGCTTGTGCAAGGGCGTTCAATGTGAGCTCGCGCTGAAGCAGCGACTCCTGGGCAGTACCCCGGCCCGGGCAGACTATGGCCAGAGACTTTCGTCAACCAGACCTCGTCAACGAGCTCACTGCCAAGCTTCAAGCCCTTTGCGATGCACCACCTCGAGCGTGCCGTCACCGTAGGAGCCGCAACGCCCGCGCTCTCTCAGCGCCGCTGGCCAGCTTGATCACGCAGACCACTTCTGCCTCGAAAGGCGACCGAGCTAAGCCTGCGGGATGCGAGCCTCGAGCGCGGCGGTGACCGCGTCGCGCACGGGCTCTAGCTCGATCCGGTCGAGCACTTCCTGGAAGAAGCCGCGCACGATTAGGCGCTCGGCTTCCTGCCGCGTCAGCCCCCGGCTCATCAAATAGAACATGTCCTCCCGGTTCACTCGCCCGACCGTCGCCGCGTGCGTGCAGCGCACGTCGTTCGCCAGGATTTCGAGCCCCGGGATCGGCACCGCGTGGGTGGTCGGCGACAACATCAGATTCCGGCACTCCTGGTACGCGTTCGTCTTCTGCGCGTCCTTCTCCACCCGGATCATCCCGCGCCACACCGCCGTCGCCTCGTCGCGCAGCGCGCCCTTGAAGGCGAAGTCGCTCTCGCAGTCGGGCGCGATGTGCTCCTGAAACGTGTCGTAGTCGAGGTGCTGCGTGCCGTCCGCGAAGTACGCGCCCGTCACGCGCGAGGTCGCGCCGCGCCCCGCGAGGTCGTTCTGGATCCGCGTCTTGCCCTTCTTCGAGCCGAAGCCGCCGGCGACCCAGTCGAGCTCGGCGTCGCGCTCGACGCGCGCGTGATGGTTCGCGAAGTGCCACGTCTCGCGCGAGAGGTTCTGGAGCGAGACGTACTCGAGCTTCGCCGCCGGCTCGACGAAGAGCTCGGTGACCGCGTTCGAGTAGGCCTCGGTATCGTCGGACGGCGACGCGTACTCCTCGATCAGCGACGCGCGCGCACCCTCCTCGACCACGACGACGAGCCGCCAGAACGTCTGGCCGGTCGCGGAGATGCGGACATAGAGCGGCTGCTCGAGCTCGACGCCCTTCGGGACGACGACGAGCAGCCCGTGCTGCCAGAGGGCGGCGTTGTGCGCCGCGAACTTCTCGTCCCAGCCGACGAGCGAGTAGAGCCGCTCGTGATCCTCGGGCAGCGGCTCGAACGTGACGCCCGCGGGCGCCTTCTCGATCTCGATCCCGTCGGCGGTGACGGTCGCGTAGCCAGCGACGTCGAGGTCGAGCATCGTCTCGATCTCGGCCGAGGCGGCGCCCTCGAACGAGTCGGGGTCGAAGCCGCGCAGGTTTGTGAAGCGCCAGTGCTCCTCGGTCGTGTCCGGGAGCGGCAGCTTCTCGTAGGCGGCGAGTGCGTCAGACCTCGTCATAGGCCTTGTAGCGGTGGTGGAGGAGGATCCTGTTCCCGGCCGGGTCGCTCACGCCGACGCCCTGGCAGGCGCCCGAGTCCCACATCTCGCCGACGGTGACGCCCTTCGTCTCGAGCTCCGCCCTCGCGCCGGCGACGTCGGCGACACCGAGCGCGATCGTCCCGGGCGGGAACACCGCGAACACGTCGTCGTGCGTCTCCGGCGTCATGACGGCAAGCGTGACGTTCGAGGCCTCGTACTCGATCCAGTCGTCGTGATCGAGATGCTCGTTCCGCGGCAGGCCGAGCACCTCGCCGTAGAAGTGCTGCGCGGCCACGATGTCGTCGACCGGCACGCGGATGTAGTCGACGCGCGTGACCTCAATCATGCGGCGCGTATCTCCGGTGCAGCATGAAGCGGTTGCCGTCGGGGTCGGCGAACGGAGCCATCAGGCAGACGCTCGTGTCGAACGTCTCGCCGACGAACTCGATCCCGCGGCCCTCGAGCTCGGCGCGCGTCTCGGCGACGTCGGCCACCCGCAGCGCGATCGGCGAGCCGTGCGGCGTGCTGAACTCCCCGCCGCCGATCGCCTTCGGGTCGATCAGATAGAGGAAGACGTTGTCCCCGAGCTTGAACTCGGGGAAGCCGCCCTCACCGGTCTGCGGAAGGCCGAGCGTGTCGCGGTACCACGCAACCGACCGCTCCATGTCGGAGACGGGCACGCTGATGAAATCGACGTGCTCGACGTTCATGCGTACGGCGCGTAGCGGTTGTGCAGGACGAGCTTGTTGCCGTCGGGATCGAAGAACGTCGCCATGTGGCAGACGCTCGTGTCGACGGTCTCGCCCTCGAACTCGACGCCCTTGGCCTCCAGCTCGGCCCGCGCAGCTGCGACGTCGTCCACGTGGAGCAGCACGACGGCGTTCGGCTGCGGCTTGAACTCCTCGCCCCACTGCTCGGGCATCCAGATCGCGAAGCACGTGTCGCCCGCCCAGAACTCGGCCCTCGCGTGCTCGTCGGGCCGCAGCCCGAGCGTCTCGACGTAGAACTGTCGCGACCGCTCCCAATCGGTCGACGGAATGCCGACCGAGTCGACCTTCGCGATGGAGCTCAACCGACCGAGCCTTCCATCTGGAGCTGGATCAGGCGATTCATCTCGACCGCATACTCGAGCGGCAGCTCCTTCGTGATCGGCTCGACGAAGCCGCTCACGATCATCGCGCTCGCCTCCGTCTCGGTCAGCCCGCGCGACATGAGATAGAAGAGCTGTTCCTCGCCGATCTTCGAGACTGTCGCCTCGTGGCCGATGTCGACGTTGTCCGCGTCGATCTTGATGTACGGGTACGTGTCGGAGCGCGACTGGTCGTCGAGGATCAGCGCGTCGCACACCACCTTCGACTTCGAGCCGCCCGCCGCCTTGTTGACCTCGAGCAGGCCGCGATAACCGGCGCGGCCGCCGTTCTTCGAGATCGACTTGGACGTGATCACCGAGGTCGTGTTCGGCGCGACGTGGACGCACTTGCCGCCGGCGTCCTGGTGCTGGCCGCTGCCGGCGAAGGCGATCGAGAGCACCTCTCCGTGAGCGCGCTCGCCCATCAGCCAGATCGCCGGATACTTCATCGTCAGTTTCGAGCCGAGGTTCCCGTCGACCCACTCCATCGTCGCGTCCTCATAGGCGACGGCGCGCTTCGTCACGAGGTTGTAGACGTTGTTCGACCAGTTCTGGATCGTCGTGTAGCGGCAGCGGCCGCCCTTCTTGACCACGATCTCCACCACCGCGCTGTGCAGCGAGTCGGTGGAGTAGATCGGGGCCGTGCAGCCCTCGACGTAGTGCACGTACGCGCCCTCGTCGACGAGGATCAGCGTCCGCTCGAACTGGCCCATGTTCTCGGCGTTGATCCGGAAGTAGGCCTGCAGCGGCATGTCGATCGAAACGCCGGGCGGCACGTAGATGAACGAGCCTCCCGACCAGACGGCCGAGTTCAGCGCCGCGAACTTGTTGTCGTTCTGGGGGATGATCGTCCCGAAGTACTGCTTGAAGAGCTCCTCGTGCTCGCGCAGCGCCGTGTCGGTGTCGAGGAAGATGACACCCTTCTTCTCGAGATCCTCCTGCAGCTTGTGGTAGACGACCTCGGACTCGTACTGCGCGCCGACGCCCGCGAGGTACTTCTTCTCCGCCTCCGGGATCCCCAGCTTGTCCCAGGTGTCCAGGATGTCGGCCGGCAGGTCCTCCCACGACTTCGCCTGATTCTCGGTCGGCTTGATGTAGTAGAAGATGTTCTCGAAGTCGATGTCGTTCAAGTTGCCGCCCCACTGCGGCAGTGGACGCGCGAGGAAGTAGTCCAGGCTCTTGTGCCGGAACTTCCGCATCCAGTCCGGCTCGTTCTTGTGCTCGGCGATCGCCTCGACCAGCTCGTGCGACAAGCCTCGACCGGACTTGAAGAAGTAGTCCTTCGCCTCGTCGGGGTTCGAGAAGCCGTACTTGTACTCGCTGCGGATTCCCTTGACGACGTCGGTCTCGGTCTGTGCCATTACGCCTCGGTTCCTGCCGGAATGAAGGGGTCGTACCCGTCGGCCTCGAGCTTCTCGGCGAGCTCGGCGCCGCCCGACTCCACGATACGCCCGTCCACGAACACGTGGACGTGATCGGGCGTCACGTAGTTCAGGATCCGCTGATAGTGCGTGATCACGAGCGCGCCCATCTCCGGGCCGACGAGCTCGTTCACGCCACCAGCCACCACGCGCAGCGCGTCGATGTCGAGGCCGGAGTCGGTCTCGTCGAGCACCGCGATGCGCGGCTTCAGCATCGCCATCTGGAGGATCTCGACCCGCTTCTTCTCGCCGCCCGAGAAGCCGTCGTTGAGGTAGCGCGACGCGAGCTCGCGGCTCACCTTGAGACGGTCCATCTGGGCGAGGAGCTCCTTGCGGAACTCGGGGATCGCGATCGGGTCGTCGGTGCCGCCGTTCCGGGCCTTGCGCACGGCGTTGATCGCGCTGCGCAGGAAGCTCGTCACGGTCACGCCGGGAATCGCGTGCGGGTACTGGAAGGCGAGGAACAGGCCGCGCTGCGCGCGCTCGTCGGCGGCGAGCTCCGTGACGTCCTCCCCGTCGAGGAAGAGACGCCCCTCGGTGATCTCGTAGGCCGGGTGGCCCATGAGCGCGTAGGCGAGCGTCGACTTGCCCGAGCCGTTCGGCCCCATGATCGCGTGCACCTCGTTCGTGTCGACCTCGAGGTCGACGCCCTTGACGATCTCGGTCCCGTCCTCGAGCGCGACGTGCAGGTTCTCCAGCTTCAGCAATGCCACGTAATCAGTCTCTCTCCAGCTCGTTTTCCACGAATAGCGGGGCTTTCGCCCCGCCGAAACCACTGTCGACCAGTCTAGCTAGACCACCTCGGCTCCCGCCCCGCCGACCGCGATACGCGCTACTCTCGGAGAACTGATGGGTACCGGTTTCCTACAGCCCTGGCACATCGTCGTCCTTCTTGCGATCGCGCTCCTCCTCTTCGGCGGCAAGCGCCTGCCGGAGATCGGCCGCTCGCTCGGGCACGGGATGCGCGAGTTCAAGGACGCGGTGACGGGCAACTCTTCGCCTGACGCCGCGGATCCGCAGCCCGAGCTCCCGCCTGCCGAGCCGACGGTCACGCCCACGTCGGCGACGCCGACGGAGCGCGAGACCGTGACGGAGCACGAGACCGTCTAGCAAGGACGTCCAATGGCAGGTCTTCCCCGCCGGCTCGGCCACGCCGAGGAGGCGACACTCGGCGAACACCTGGATGAGCTGCGCGGCCGGCTCTTCGTCATGCTCGGAGCGCTGGGCGCCGGCGCGATCGTCGCCTACATCTTTCGGAACCACGTCCTCGACTGGCTGAACCGGCCGCTGCCGGCCGACCACAAACAGCTCTACACGTTCGGCGTGGCGGAGCCGTTCACGGTCACCATCACGGTCTGCCTGTACGCCGGGTTCGTGCTCGCACTGCCGGTGATCCTCTGGCAGCTCTGGCTCTTCTTCGCCCCCGCCGTCGATCCCCCGACCGAGCGGAAGGTGATCGGGCTCGCACTCTGCGCGGTCGCGCTCGGCGCCGCTGGGCTGGCGTTCGGCTACTGGATCCTCCTGCCCCGCGCGGTGCACTTCCTCACGAACTACGACAACACGCACTTCCACATCGCCATCCGCGCGAGCTCGTACTACAGCTTCGTCGTCACGGTCCTCGTGGGAGTCGTGATCGTCTTCCAGACGCCGCTCGCCGTGCTCGGGCTCGTCTCGCTCGGCGTCCTCAGCTCGCGGACGCTGCGCTCGAAGCGGCGGATCGGGTACTTCGTCACCGCGGCGATCGCGCTCGCGCTACCCGGGCCGGATCCCGTGACCACGCTCCTCGAGCTGCTGCCGATGTGGCTGCTGTTCGAGGGATCGATCTGGCTCGCTGTGCTCTTCGAGCGCCGCCGCGGAAGAGCCGCTCCGGCCTCGGCTACCCTGGGCGGCTGATGGCCAGAGCGGCAGTCAAGGCGAAGCAGCAGGCGGCCGCGCAGGCGCAACCGTCGAAGTCGGCGCGCGGGCGCCGTCGCGGGCACAAGGGCGGCGGCAACCCGAACCAGGAGCTCTTCTTCGTCCGCCTGCGGCGCCACCAGAAGTGGATCTACGCCGTGCTCGCCGTGGTCTTCGGGCTGAGCTTCGTCTTCGTCGGCGTCGGCTCCGGCAACGGCGGCGGCCTCACGCAGCTGTACAACGGCATCTTCGGCGGGAGCGGCGGCACCAGCGTCTCCAAGGCACAGGCCGCGGCCAAGAAGGATCCCGCGAAGTACAACGACCTCGCAACCGCCTACGAGCAGGCGGGACACCCGGCCCTGGCGATCGGCGCGCTGCAGAAGTACCTCGCCGTGAAGGACAAGGACGCAGCCTCCTGGAGCCTGCTCGGCGGCCTCCAGCTGTCCCAGGGGAACAAGTACTCGACGCAGTTCCAGAGCGCCCAGTCGGCGGCGCAGCTCGCGGATCCGAGCGCGCCCTTCCTGCCCGGCGGCACGCTCGGGTCGGCGGTCGGCCCGAACCCGACCTACGCCGACGCCTCGCAGACCGCGTCGGCCCGGACGTCCCTGCTGTACCAGAAGGCGACCGGCGCCTACACGGATGCCGTCACGTCCTACCAGCGGGCGTCGAAGCTCCAGCCCCGGAACTCGACGTACCTGCAGGAGCTCGCCCAGGCCGCGATCAACGCCGGCAACAGCCAGGCCGCCGTCGAAGCGCTGCGGTCGTACCTCAAGGTCTATCCGCACGCGCCGCAGAAGAAGGCGATCCTGCACGAGATCGCGTCGCTCGCGGCGAACACGCCCTCCGTCCAGTCCGGCAACGGCGGCTAGTCGAAGATCGCGGCTTCGGCCGCGGATAGACTCACCCTCGAGCGGCCCGCCACCGAGCCGGCGAACGACTTCGGGGGATCTGCATGGACTTCGACATCACGACCGAGCACACCGCGCCCGAGCTCATGCAGCAGCTGCTCGACGTGCCGACGGTGGGAGTCCCGCGAGGTTGAAGCGGCGGCACCGGGTCGGAGTCTTGCTGGCAGGGCTCGTGGCGGTGACGCTGCTGGCCGCCGGCTGCGGTACCGGCGGCGCCGCCGAGAACGGCGCGCCGCCCGACCTCCAGAACGGCGAGACGCTCTTCAAGTCGAGCTGCGGCTCGTGCCACACGCTGTCCTCGGCAGGCACGAGCGGGACGATCGGCCCGAACCTCGACAACGCGTTCGCGGGCGACGTCAACCAGGGCTACCCGCAGAGCTCGATCGAGAACGTCGTCCTCGACCAGATCCGGCTCGGCTCGGGGATCATCGCCAACTACACGACGAGCAAGGACTTCATCAAGCGCGGCTGCCTGAACGACCAGCAGAAGTGCGAGAGCACGCCGATGCCGGCGAACCTGCTCACGGGCCAGGACGCGATCGACGTCGCCGCCTACGTCGCCTCGGTCGCCGGGCAGAGCGGGTACACCTCGCCTGGAGGGTTTGCGAAGCTGGGCACCGACGGCGCGACGATCTTCAAGGGGGCGGGCTGCGCGGGCTGTCACACGCTCTCGGCGGCCGGTTCGACGGGCACGATCGGGCCGAACCTCGACCAGCTCAAGCCGAGCACAGCCATCGTCGAGCACCAGGTGATGGTCGGCGGCGGCAAGATGCCGGCCTTCCTGGGCCAGCTGACCCCGGCCCAGATCCAGGCCGTCGCGGAGTACGTCTCCTCCTCCGCCGGCAGGTAGCGCTGGAGGTCCGGCCGGCACGGGTCGAGGACGCCGCGGCAATCGCGGCGGTTCATGTCGGGACGTGGCAAGCTGCGTACCTCCACGTCTTCGGAGCGGAGCGGCTTGCCGCGATCGACCTCGACGCACGTGCGGAGCGGTGGCGACGGCGTCTGGCCGACCCCGAGCCCGGGCACACGGTCCTCGTCGCCGAGAACGAGGGCTCTGTGATCGGCTTCGCCTCGTGTGGCGCGAGCCGCGACGCAACGGGCGAGGGCGAGCTCTACGCCATCTACGTTCTCCCCGAGGCCTGGGGCTCGAGTGCCGGCCGGGCGCTGCTGGCCGCCGCGCTCGAAGCCATGCGCACCGGCGGGTTCGCCACCGCGAGCCTGTGGGTGCTCGACGACAACCCGCGCGCCCGGCGCTTCTACGAGCGTGAGGGATGGGAGCACGACGGCGGCCGGCGCGAGGAGGAGATCCTCGACGTCCAGATCAGCGAGGTGCGTTACAGCATCACGCTCGGCTGACGGGCCTAGGCCCGCGGCTCGTGCTTCAGCCACCACCCGATCGCCACGAGGACGACCACCGCCGCCGCGAGCCCGAGCCAGGTGTTGAGGTAGGCGGCCGCGATGATCGCCGCGGCGCCGACGATGATCACGCCGAGAAAGCGGTAGGCCTCCTCCTCGCTGCCGAGCGGGTTGCGCATCTCCGCCCGAACCGCGAGGTCAGAGGATGTAGACCGTCGTGAAGACGACGATCCACATCACGTCGACGAAGTGCCAGTAGATCCCGCCGATCTCCACGCCGTGATGGTGCTCGGCCGTGAAATGCCCACGCCAGGCGCGGATCGTCATGAAGCCCAGGATCGCGAGGCCGATGAACACGTGGCAGCTGTGCAGGCCCGTGAGGCAGAAGAAGATCGTCGGGAACGCGCCGTCGGACGTGTTGAAGCCCGCCCGCATGTACTCGTAGAGCTGCGCGATCAGGAAGGCGAGGCCCATCAGGAACGTGAGCAGCAGGCCCGCGCGCATCCCCCAGATGTTGCCGCGCTTGATCGACGTCGTCGCCCAGTGCATCGTCGCGCTGGAGGTCATCAGGATGAACGTGTTGACCGTTGCGACGAAGACGGGCAGGTGGTACGGCGACGACGGCCACGGGACCCCGTTGACGATCCGGATGAAGAAGTAGGCGGTGAAGAACGAGCCGAAGAGCATGATCTCCGACGCGATGAAGAGGTACATGCCGAGCGTCTCGGGCCTGATCCGAGAGCTGTAGTGCGGCACCGGCGGGCCGTGATGGTCGTGCTCGTCGTGCCCGGTCGGTTCGACGTGGGAGTAGGTGGCTATGCCGGCACCTCCGCCTCGGAGCGCTCGACGATCACGTGCTCGACGGGGACGCCCGTCTCCTTCTGCAGGCGCTCGACGACGTGCCCGCGCAGCCAACCCGAGCTGAGCGGCTCGAACGTCGAGACGAGGATCTCGTCGACGCGCTCGTCGTGCACGGCCTCCATCGCCGCGCTGAACGGGTCGGGGTGCGAGACCTGGCCGTGCGCGTCGATCCCCTCGCCGCGCAACTGGGCGAGCGAGCGCTTGAGCCGGCGTTCGGCCTCGGGATGCTCGCCCGCGGTCGGGTCGCTCTGCGGCGAGATGATCAGGAAGCTCGCCGGGCCGGCCGCCGCGCGCTCGCGGATCCTCGCCAGCAGGGGCTCGCCGACGACGGTCTCGTTCGCGATCACGAGGACGTTCTTCTCCTCCGTCCCGCCGTCACCCGAGACGAGGTGCTCGACGGGAACGTCGCCGGCGGCCGAGCGGATCCGGTCGAGGGCGCCGCGGCGAAGCCAGCCCGACTTCGCCTCCGGATGGGTCGAGACGAGGACCTCGTCGACGGGCGGCTCGAGCGTGTTGAGCGCGTCGCGGACGGCCGCTGCCGGATCCGCCTCGACGACGTAGCCGTCGGCGGGGACTCCGGCCTCGCGCAGGTGGCCGAGCGCGCGCTCGAGCCGGCGCCGGGCCGAGGCGCGGCGCGTGTCCGTGTAGACGACGTAGCCCCGCTGCGGCTGGCTGACCGGCGAGACGACGGTGACGTAGAGATCGTCGCCGCGCGCCGCGAGCGCGTCCCGCAGCGTCTGCGCGTCGACCGTCTCGTTGGCGACCACCAGCAGATGCGTCACACCGGCACCTCCTCGAGCTCACGCGCCTTCGAGGGCCCGAGGATCGCGTGCTGCGCGCCGGGGATGCCGTACCCGTACGGCGAGCCGACGACCTGGGGGATCTCGTCGAAGTTGAAGGTCGGCGGCGGCGAGGAGACCTGCCACTCGAGCGTCATCGCGTGCCACGGGTTCGCGGGCGCGATCTCGCCGAAGCGCCAGCTCGTGATCATGTTGTAGAGGAAGACGACCGTCGAGATGCCGAGCCCGAACGACGCGAGCGAGATGAACATGTTGAGGTCGGCGAACTTCGGCAGGTAATCGGCGACGCGGCGCGGCATCCCCTCGGTGCCGAGGATGTGCATCGGGAAGAACGTGAGGTTGAAGCCGACGAACGTGAGCCAGAAGTGGAGCTTGCCGAGCTTCTCGTCGTACATCCGGCCGGTCATCTTGGGGAACCAGTAGTAGATCCCGGCGAAGATCGTGAAGACGGAGCCGCCAAAGAGGACGTAGTGGATGTGGGCCACGATGAAGTACGTCTGGCTCACGTGGATGTCGATCGGGACGGCGCCGAGCATGACGCCCGAGAGCCCGCCGATCACGAACATCGAGAGGAAGCCGAGCGCGAACAGCATCGGCGTGCGCAGGTGGAGCTTCCCCTCCCAGATCGTGGCGAGCCAGCTGAAGATCTTGATCCCGGTCGGGATCGCGATCAGCAGCGTCGTGATCATCATCGGCACGCGCAGCCACGACGACATGCCGCTGACGAACATGTGGTGCGCCCAGACCGAGAAGCCGAGCACGACGATCGCCATCAGCGAGAGCGCCATCAGGCGGTAGCCGAAGATCGGCTTGCGGCTGAAGGTGGATATGACCTCGCTCATGATCCCGAAGCCGGGCAGCATCATGATGTAGACGGCCGGATGCGAGTAGAACCAGAAGATGTGCTGGTACCCGAGCGGGTAACCACCCCCGACCGGGTCGAAGAACGACGTGTGCATCACGTGGTCGAACATCGAGAAGAACTGCGAGCCGGCGATGAACGGCGTCGCGATCACGACGAGCAGCGAGGTCGTGAAGTTCGCCCAGACGAGGAGCGGCAGCCGCCAGAAGGTCAGGCCCGGCGCGCGCATCGTGATGATGGTGACGAGGAAGTTGAGGGCGGTCATGATCGACGACGCACCGGCCCACTGGACGCCCTGGTTGAAGAAGATCGCGCCGATCGGCTGGTGCTGCGAGCACAGCGTCGCGTAGCCCGTCCAGCCGCACGCGAACGCGCCGCCCGGCATCGCGAACGAGCTGAGCATCATGATCCCGGCGATCGGCAGCAGCCAGAACGACAGCGCGTTGAGGCGCGGGAACGCCATGTCGGCCGCGCCGAGCATCAGCGGCACGACGTAGTTCGCCAGCCCCGCGAACGCCGGGATGATGAAGAGGAAGATCATCAGCGCCGCATGGACCGAGAACAGGCCGTTGTACGTCTGCTGGTCGGTGTACTGGATCCCCGGCTTCGCCAGCTCGGCGCGGATTAGCATCGCGAGCATCCCGCCGGCGAGGAAGAAGAAGATCGTCGTGACGAGGTACTGGACGCCGATCACCTTGTGGTCGGTGTTGACGCGGAAGTAGTCGCGCCAGCTCTTGGCGCCGTGGCCCGAGTGGTCCTCGGCCCGGGTCGGGAAGCCGAGCGCGTAGTAGACCCAGTAGTCGAAGGCGCCGATCCCGGCGAGGAAGCCGATCGGGGCGGAGACGAGCCCGGCGATGAGGACGATCGGCTCCAGGAGGAGGATCGGATGCCAGCCGGCTCCCCAGCGGATTCCGACGGTGATCCCGAAGCCGATCCAGCCGAAGAGGATGAACATCCAGGCTCCGCGCAGAAGCCCCGGGCCGAGCAGCAGCCGCCGGACGCGGCTCCGGGACGGGCCGGGCGCGTGCTGGAGGTCGTGCGCGGCTGCGGTCGTCGTCACGCTCGGATCATCCCTTCTTGGCCTGGGCCGACTCGACGAGGAACGCCACGAGATGGTCGAGCTGTTCCTTGGTGAGGTTCTGCCCGAACGTCTCCGGCATGACGCTCTTCGGGTAGCCGGGCTGGATGTACGCGTTCGGGTTGACGATCGACTCGTGGACGAACGGCTCGAGCGGCTGCTTCGCCTGCCGCGCATAGGCGGCGAGGTTGTCGAGGTTCGGCCCGACGGCGCCGGTTGCCTTGGCCGCGGTCAGCGTGTGGCAGCCCGAGCAGCCGTTCTGGTTGAAGACCATGAGGCCGGCCGCCGAGGACGAGATCGGGGTGGTCGAGGTCGTCCCCGTGCTCGTGGTCGCCGTCGTGGTCGGCGGTGGCGCCGGTGCCGCGTTCTTCTCCTGGTCGCTGAGCCACTTGTTGAAGGCTGCGGGCTCCACGACGACCGCCTGGGTGCGCATCAGCGAGTGGCCGAGCCCGCAGAGCTCGGTGCACTCGAGCGGGAACGTGCCGAGGCGGGTCGGCGTGATGTGCAGCTGGGTGACGAGGCCGGGGACGATGTCCTCCTTCTGCGAGAACTGCGGCACGAAGACGGAATGAATCACGTCGAGCGAGCGCATGTAGAGCTCGACTGAGCGGTCCTTCGGGAGCATCAGCACCGGGCTCGTGACGTTCTTCGCGTCGGGGTAGCTGAAGGTGAACTCGAACTGCTGCGCGAGGACGTTGACGCGCAGCGTGTCCTTCGCCTGGGCATCGTTGCGGGAGAGGACGATCGCGCTGACGATCGCGATCGCGGTCACGAGGATGAACGGGATGATCGTCCAGGTGATCTCGAGCCCGGTATGGCCGTGGATCGGCGGGCCGTCCTCGAAATCGTCCTCGCGCACACGGAACTTCAGCACCTCGTAGACCAGCACCGCGGCGACAATCGAGAAGATGAAGATGCAGATCGCGATCACGAACCAGAAGGTGAAGGCGATCCGGCCGGCCTCGCGTGACGCGTCCTCGGGGAGCCACGTGGGCACGAGCGCGACGGCAGTGGCGACCCCGCCCGCGATCAGTGCAAGCCCCAAGAGCGCGACGATGGAGCCCCGACGCATCCGTTTCGGAGCCTAGACGAAAGGGCCGCTGCCCGAATCTCGAACCGCCCCACCAGGAATCGGCGGCCCTGTGTCCCGGCAACCGGACCCGTCCGAACCGGACACGGCCGGTGTCAGACACCCAACATGTCCCGTCTGGACCTGTCAGGCGATCGGCAGCTCCAGGAAGAACGAGGAGCCGGTGCGGCCGTCGGAGTCGACCCAGATGCGGCCGTTCATCCGCGTCACGAGCTCCCGCGAGATGTAGAGGCCGAGGCCCGTCCCGCCCACCCCGCGCGTCAGGTTCGGGTCGAGGCGGAAGAACTTCTCGAAGATCCGGTCCTGCTCTGCGGGCGGAATGCCGAGCCCCTCGTCGGTGACGCGGAACCGGACGCGACCGCCACTGCGGCCGATCTCGACCTCGACGTGGCCCCCGTCGAGCGAGTACTTGATCGCGTTGTCGATCAGGTTCGTGAGGATCTGGCGCAGCTTGTCGGGATCCGCGGCGACCTGCGGCAGGCCCCGTGACCTGCTCACGGCAACGTCGATCCCCTCGGGCGCGCGCGAACGCAGGACGTCCACCACCTCGGTCGCGATCGCGGCCGCGTCGCACCGCTCGATCGCGATGCTCATGCGGCCCGACTCGAGCCGGCTCGCCCAGAGGATGTCGTTGACGATGCGCGCGAGCCGGTCGGCCTCGTTCGAGACGACCTCGAGCAGCTTGTCGCGCTGGGACTCGGCGACCGCGACGTCGCGCCGCCGCAGCGTCATGGCCGCGCCGTAGATCGCGGCGAGCGGGGTGCGGAGCTCGTGCGAGACGGTCGAGACGAAGTCCGTCTTCATCTGCTCCACGGCGCGCTCGTCGGTGACGTCACGGAAGGCGTACACGGTGCCGCCCGGGAAGCGGACTGCGGAGATCGAGAGCCACCGCTCCTCGCCCTGCACCTCCACCGGCAGCGTCTGGGCACGTGAGGCACCCGCCGTCGGCTCGGAGGCGATCGGGATCCGGGAGCGGAGCGATTGCCAGTCGCCGAGCAGCTCGGCGATCGGCCGGCCGACCGCCTCGAGGGCAGGCCGGCGCAGGCTGATGGCGGCGGTCGGGTTCCAGAGCCGGACGATCCCCGCCTCGTCGACCAGGATCACCCCGTCGTCGACGTACTCGAGCGCCACGGCGGCGTGCCCGCGCTCCTGGGCCTCGGCGAAGAGCCGCGCGTTGTCGAGCGCGAGCGAGATCCGCCGGGCGAGCTCCATCGCCATCGCGAGATCCGACTCGTCGAAACGCGGCTGGCCCTCGACCGTGCCGAGGCTGATCGTGCCGAGCGTCCGGCCGCGCGCGACGAGCGGCGCGACGAGCCCGGAGGTGTTCGCGATCTTCCGGATCGCCCGCGCGTGCCTGGTGTCGTGCGCCATCGCGTCGGCCTCGGCTTGCAGGTCCGGCAGCAGCTGCGGCGCGCCGGTGCGCAGGGCGACCTGGATCGGGTGCGTCGACAGCGTCGGCGGGTACCGGCCGCGCAGCTCGCGGACGAGCTCGGTCTTCTCCGGATCGGCGTGCACCGCGACGACCCAGTGGAGCTCGTCGTCCTCGTCGAGCAGGTCGATCACGAGGTAGCCGGCGAGCGCGGGCACGGCGAGCTCGGCGATCGCGGCGAGCGTCGACTCCCAGTCGAGGCTCGCGACGAGCAGCTCGTTCGCCCGGGCGAGGAAGCGGAGCGTCTCCTCGGCGCGGCTGCGACGCGTGACGTCGGCGAGGATCGCGACCGCGGACACGATTCCGCCCTCGGCGTCGCGCACCGGCGCGGCGCTGATCTCCAGGGTGCGTGTCTCGGCGTTCCGCGTGATCTCCCGCCGCTCGCCGATCGTCACCTCGCCCCGCTCGATCGCGCGTTCGAGCGGCCAGCCGGCAGTGGGGATGTCGCTCGCACGATGGTCGTAGCCGACGGAGACGGGAGCACCCCAGATGCGCTCGAGCTCGTCGTTCAGCAGCACGATGTGATGGTCGGCGTCGGTGATGGCGACGCCGAGCGGCAGCTGAGCGATCACCGCGTGCAGTTGTGCGAGCGAGTCCTGCGCGCGGCGGTGGAGGCCGACGAGGTCGAGCGCGAGCGAGACGCGCCGCGCGAGCTCCGAGACGAGCTCGAAGTCCTCGTCCCCGTGCCGGCCGGGCTCGGCCGAGGTGACCGCCAGCACGCCGAGCCGCGCGCCGCCCGCTTCGAGCGGCACGACGATCAGGGAGCGCGATTCCATCTGGACGAGCTCCTCCTCGCCGGGACGCGCGACCGTGTTCAGCGGCCGCGTCAGCGCCGCACGGTGGATCGCCGTGCCGGTGCGGAAGACCTCGACGACGGGGATCCGCCGGTGGCGCTTGACGTCGTAGACCGCGTCGATCTCGTCGAGGAGTGTCGAGATGCGGGGCTCCACGTGGGCGTGTGCGACTCGGACGAGCTCGGAGTCGCCGTCCCGGCCGATGTAGACGTGGCAGCCGTCGGCGATCCGCGGCACGACGAGCCGCGGCACCTTCCGCAGCAGCTCTTCGTAGTCGAGCGTCTGGCTCAGCTGCTCCGTCGCCTCGAGCAGCAGCGCCAGCCGTGCGCGCGAGGCCTCGGCCTCCTGCCGGGCATCGGCCTCCTGCGTGATGAGCCGCCGGACGGCGTCGCCGACGCCCTCAGCCGTGCTCGCAAGCCGCTCTGTTCCGCTGCTCGTCGCTCAGCCCCCCAGTCCGCAATTGCCGGTCGAAGTCTGCCCGATCTGCGCCCGGACGGCCAGAACGCGGCGGGCGCTACGTGGACCTGAGCGATCGAAGCGAGGCGCCCGAAAGTGCATCCGCCTCGGAGTTGGACTTGCGGGGTACCCAGGCGATCTTGATGTCAGCGAACCGCTTCGCCAGCGAATCCGCCTGCTCATGGAGCGGTTTCAGATGCTCCGCCTTGACCTGTGACTTGGCGTTCAGCTGGTTGACGACCAGCGCGGAGTCGAGGCAGACGCGGAGATGGCTTACGCCGCGAGCGAGTGCGTCCTCGAGCCCTCGGATCAGAGCTCGGTACTCCGCGACGTGGTGATCCTTCGCCCAACCGATGCGCTCGGAGATCTCCTCGACGGGCGCCTTCAGCACCACGCCGATCGCAGCTTGGCCCGATCCCTTTCCGGGTTGGTCCTTGACGATGCCGCCGTCGCTCTGGAGTAGGTGGTAGCGGGGACGAGGGGCTGTCTTCACGGCGCCAACGTAGTCGCCGCGCTGGACACCGTGGACGATGGGCCGTGCAGGGATCGAACCTGCGACCTTGGGATTAAGAGTCCCCTGCTCTACCAGCTGAGCTAACGGCCCGAAGCGGCGGCCATTGTAACGTCGCTCCGGTGAAGGTCCTCTCGGTCGTCGGCAACCGTCCGCAGTTCATCAAGTCGGGTCCCGTCAGTGCAGCGCTACGCGCAGCGGGGATCGAGGAGATCGGCCTCCATACCGGCCAGCACTGGGATCCCGAGCTCTCCGACGTCTTCTACGCGGAGCTCGGATTGGCCGAGCCGCGCTACCGCCTCGACCTCCACACCGCTGACTCCGCGGCGATGCGGCCCGCGATCGGCGCTGCGCTCGCGCAGGAGCAGCCCGACTGGACGCTCGTCTTCGGCGACACGAACTCGACACTCGCGGGCACGCAGGCGGCCGGGGACGCCGGCGTTCCGGTCGCGCACGTCGAGGCGGGCCTGCGTAGCGGCGACCTGTCGATGCCGGAGGAGCACAACCGGATCGCGGTCGACGCCGTCGCCGCGCTGCTCCTCTGCCCCGACGAACGGTCGCGCGAGACGCTGCTGTTCGAAGGCGTACCCGGCGAGATCGAGGTCGTCGGAGACGTGATGGCCGACGCTTGCTTCGAGCTCGCTCCGATCGCGCGGGAGCGGTCGACCGTCCTGCGGCGCCACGAGCTCGAGCCGGGCGGCTACGTCGTCGCGACGATCCACCGCGAGGGGAACGTTCGGCCGGAGCGGCTGGCACGGATCATGGACGGACTCGGACGCCTCGGCGAGCGCGTGCTCTTTCCGGCGCATCCGCGCACCCGCGCCGCGCTCGGAGCAGTGCCGCCGAACGTCGAGGTTCTCTCGCCGCTCGGCTATCTCGACATGGCCGCACTCGTCTCCCAGGCGCGCGTGCTCGTCACCGACTCCGGCGGCCTGCAGAAGGAGGCCTACTGGTACGGCGTCCCCTGTGTGACCGCGCGGCCGTCCACCGAGTGGATCGACACGGTCGAGCTCGGCGCGAACGTCCTCGTCGACGACGATCCGGACCAGCTCGCGGCCGCGGTCGCGTCGGCCCGGATGCCCGACGAGCGGCCGCCGCTGTACGGAGACGGACACGCCGCGGAACGGCTCGCAGCTAGCCTTGCCGACCGTGGCTGAGGGCAACTACGACGTCGCGGTCGTCGGCGCCGGCTACGTCGGCGTGCCGCTCGCGGCCACGTTCGCGGAGGCCGGCTGCCGCGTCCTGCTCCTCGACGTGGTCGAGGACGTCGTCGCCGCCCTGAACCGCGGCGAGTCGCACATCACCGACGTCCCGAGCGAGCGCCTCGCACCCCTCGTCGAGCGTGGTCTCGTGCACGCGACCACAAGCTACGACGAGCTCGGAGGAGCGGACGCGATCCTGATCGCGCTGCCGACGCCGCTCTCGCGCCAGCGCGAGCCCGACCTCTCGATCGTGGAAGGCGCAGCGCGCCGCCTCGCCCAGGTGCTGCACGAGGGCCAGCTCGTCGTGCTCGAATCGACCACGTGGCCCGGGACGACGCGCGAGCTGCTGCAGCCGATCCTCGAGGAGGGAAGCGGGCTCAAGGCGGGTGAGGGCTTCTTCCTCGCCATGTCCCCCGAGCGCGTCGACCCGGGCCGCGAGGACTGGACGACGAAGACGACCCCGAAGGTGCTGGGCGGAATCACGCCGGAGTGCACACGGCGGGCGGCCGACCTCTACCGGCGCGCGATCGACACGGTGCACGAGGTCACGAGCCCCGAAGCGGCCGAGCTCACGAAGCTGCTCGAGAACATCTTCCGCTCGGTCAACATTGCCCTCGTCAACGAGCTCGCGATCCTCTGCGACCGGATGGGGATCGACATCTGGGAGGTCGTCGACGCCGCCTCGACCAAGCCATTCGGCTTCATGCGCTTCAGTCCCGGCCCCGGCCTGGGCGGGCACTGCATCCCGATCGACCCCTTCTATCTCTCCTGGAAGGCACGCGAGTTCGGCTTCTACACGGAGTTCATCGAGCTCGCCGGCAAGGTCAACGAGGAGATGCCGTACTTCTGCCGCTCGCTCGTCTCGCAGGCGCTGAACCACCACGCGCAGCGCGCGATGAAGGGTTCGCGGATCCTCGTCCTGGGCGTCGCGTACAAGCCGGACATCGGCGACCTGCGCGAGTCGCCCGCGCTGAAGCTCATCTCGCTGCTGCAGAACGCGGGTGCCGAGGTCTCGTACCACGACCCGCACGTCCCGCAGATCCGGGAGCAGGGCGTCGAGCTGTCCTCGGTGGCCTACGAGCCGGGCAACTACGACTGCGTGGTCATCGTCACCGACCATTCCTTGCTCGACTACGACGCCCTCGTCGACGAGGCGCCGCTCGTCGTCGACCTCCGCAACGCGACCGGCGCCAAGGGCTCGGCGGCGGAGCACGTCTTCAAGCTATGAGCGAGCGGCTTCGCGTGGGCCAGGCGGGTCTCGGCTACTGGGGCCGCAACCTCGCGCGCAACTTCGACGACCTCACCGATCTCCGCCGGCTCTGCGACGCGAGCGAGGAGCGGCAGGCGGAGTTCGCCGAGCGGTACCCCGACGCGCGGGTGACCGGCGACTTCGGCGAGGTGCTCGCCGCGGACGACGTCGACGCCGTCGTGATCGCGACCCCCGTCCCGACCCACTACCCGCTCGCGCGCGCGGCGCTCGAGGCCGGGAAGCACGTCTTCGTCGAGAAGCCGCCGGCGATGCGAGCGGCGGAGATGGAGGAGCTGATCGGCCTCGCCGAGGCGCGCGGCCTCGTGCTGATGCCGGGCCATCTCCTCCTCTACCACCCCGCGGTGCAGAAGCTGAAGGAGCTGATCGACGACGGGGAGCTCGGCGAGGTGCTCGTCGTCTACGGCAACCGCCAGAACCTCGGCAAGATCCGCAAGGACGAGAACGCGCTCTGGTCGCTCGGCGTCCACGACCTCTCGGTGATCCAGTACCTGATCTCCGAGGAGATCGTCGAGGCGGCGGCGCACGGGCACGCCTTCCTCAACGAGGGAGTCGAGGACGTCGTCTTCTGCTACCTGCGCTTCGCCTCGGGGAAGATCGCGCACATGCACCTGTCCTGGCTCGACCCGCACAAGATGCGGCGCCTCACGGTCGTCGGCCGCGACAAGATGGCGGTCTTCGACGACATGGAGCTCGAGCACAAGATCACCGTCTACGACAAGGCGCCCGAGCAGCCGTCCGACAGCTACGGCGAGTGGCGGACGCGCACCGGCGACACGTTCAGCCCCCTGCTCCCCAACGCCGAGCCGCTCAAGCTCGAGTGCGCCCACTTCGTGCGGCTCGTGCAGGAGGGGTGGGACGGGCGCGAGATGCGCGACGGCCTCGAGGTCGTGCGCACGCTCGAACTTCTGACGGAGAGCCTGCGCGATGGCGGTTGAGCCGCAGATCCACCCGACCGCGATCGTCTACCCGGGGACGAAGCTCGGCGAGGGCGTGAAGGTGCTCGAGTACGCCGTGGTCGGCAAGCAGCCGACGCTCTCGCCGCGGTCGACGGCGAAGCGCGAGGAGCTGCCGCCCGCGCAGCTCGGCGACGGGACGATCGTCTCCACCGGCGCGGTGGTCTTCGCGGGCGCCAAGATCGGCGCGCGCGTGATCCTCGGCGACCAGTCCTGCGTGCGCGAGCGCGTCGTCGTCGGCGACGACGTCGTGATCGGGCGCGGTTCCCTCGTGGAGAACGACACGACCATCGGGGCGATGACGAAGATTCAGGCCGAGGCGTACATCACGGCCTACTCGACGCTCGAGGAGCACGTCTTCATCGCACCCTGCGTCGTGACGACGAACGACAACTTCATGGGCCGCACCGAGCGGCGCCACGACCTGATCAAGGGCCCGACGATCCGCCGCGGCGCGCGGATCGGCGGCGGAGCGGTCCTCCTGCCCGGCCTCGAGATCGGCGAGGAAGCGTTCGTCGGGGCGGGCGCGGTCGTGACGAAGGACGTCCCGGCGCGGATGCTCGTGGTCGGCAACCCGGCGCGCGTGATGCGGGCCGTCGCCGAGGACGAGCTGCTCGAGAACCGCTAGCCGGCGCTAGCTCTTGGTCACGTTCAGCGCGTAGCGGCCGCCACCGTGGCGCGTCAGCCGCAGCGCGAGGTCGTACCAGCCGACGCGCGCGGCGCGATACGTGAGCCGCTGCGCCCCGCCGGGATGCGACGCCGACGCGACGAGCCCCTTGCGTCCGTGCAGCGACTTCGTCCCGGGCTGCCACAGGGTCAGACCGACGGACGCGTTCGGCCAGTGCGCCGCGACGCGCACCCGCACACGCTGACCGGGCACAAGCCGCACGCGGTAGACGTCGACGGGATCGTCCCAGTAGTCGAGGGTCGCGTCGAGCGTAGAGTGCGGCCCCCAGAGCTTGTACGCCTGCGGCAGGCTGTCGTTCGGCTCGAAGCGGTCGGTGGGCGGAATCGGGTTCTCGGAGTTGAGGAAGTTGACGGCCTTCGTCACGTCGAGTCGGCCCCAGCCGCTGTACTTGTCGCGCCCGTTCGAACACAATGCGCAGCCGTTCGAGGCGTTCACGTCGTCCGTGTGCCGCTCGAGGATCCGCGTCACCTGGCTGCTGGTGAGCGACGGGTCGACGCCGAAGAGCACGGCCGCAGCAGCAGCAACCTGCGGTGCCGCGAACGACGTCCCCTCGGGGTGCTCGAGCTCGCCGATCGCGCACGCGGTATAGCCCTGCTCGGTGCAGTCGGGCTGCGCGGACGTCAGGAGCTTCGGGAAGGTGGAGAAGATGCCGACTCCCGGCGCCGCCATGTCGACGAAGGTCGGATCCTCGTCCGAGAAGTCGGGAACGTTGCCGGACTTGGTCAGAGCGCCGACGCCGATCACGTGGGGCAGCGCCGCCGGCCAGCTCGCGTACGGCCAGGGGGTCGTGTACGCCTCGTCGGAGTTGCCGGCCGCGGCGACGACGACGGCTCCCTTCTTCACCGCGTAGGCCACGGCCTGAGCCTCGGCCTTCGAGTACGAGTCCAGCGAGGGAGCCTTCGGGTCCCGGACGGCGCCGAAGCTGAGGTTGACGACGCGCGCGCCCTGGTTGACGGCCCAGCGGATCCCGGCCGCCTCGGCCTTGACCGGGATCGTCCCGTCGGCGGCGACAACCTTGGCCACGACGAGCTGGGACGAATATGCGAGGCCGACGACGCCGCCGCCCGTGTCCAGGGCACCGGCGATCTCGCCGGCCACGACCGTGCCGTGCCCCTGATTGTCGATGCACGGGCTGCCGCCGACGAAGCTCTTCTTCGCAGCGATCTGGTTCTCGAAGTCGGGCAGCGAGCAGTCGATGCCCGAGTCGACGATCCCGACCTTGACGGGCGCGAGCAGCGGGGGTGCAGGCCAGGCGTCGAACGCGCTGTCCTGCTCGAGATACCACTGCTTCGCGTAATACGCGTTCGTCGGCGTGAACGCGGCAGCAACGGACGCGGCCACGAGCGCAGCCACCACCGCAACGAGCAGCGCGAGCCACAGCTTTTTCACTACTTCACGGTAGCCGCCTGCACCCGAATCCGCACGGGCGCGGCTGCGTCATTTTTGGTCGCCAGGCGGTACTGGGTCGTGACCTTCGGCTTGACGGTGAAGTGGAACGCTCCGGTGCCTGCGAGCGTCCGGAGTTGCTGCCACGCGGTTCCGGACGTGGACTTCTGCACGACCGCGCCGGTGACGCCCCTCGCCACGCCGCTCAGCGTGACCCGCGTCCCCGCAGCGACCGCGGGATTCGGGGACGGCGGCTGCAGCGAGAGGACGCCGACGCTGAACCACGACGAGCGAAGCGCGAGCGCCGACGCGGCGGTGGATCCGCCGACGGTGACCGTGAGCTGCTGGCCGCGCGAGAGCGACGTCACCTTGAGCGTCTTCACGCGGCGCGACGCGTTGCGCTTGACGGTTGCGTCGACGACGCGGCCCACCGCTCCCACCGCGCTCGCGAGCGTCGTCCCGGTCACCGGCACCGGCCCCCAGTCGTGGTACGGGGAGAGCGTGTCGTAGGGATCCGGCACGGAGACGAGATAGGGCCGGCCCGGAGGCCCGAACGCGTCGGACGCCGACTGCGTCCGGCCGCCGGTGCTCGAGGAGAAAAGGGTCAGGGCCACGCCGCCGTTGTAGAGCAGGACCTCGCCGGCGGTCGCATCCACCG
Organism: uncultured Actinomycetes bacterium; assembly: GCA_963796555.1. Taxonomy (GTDB): domain Bacteria; phylum Actinomycetota; class Thermoleophilia; order Gaiellales; family Gaiellaceae; genus Palsa-739. The sequence continues at coordinate 561,863 of CAWCLZ010000010.1, forward strand.
CCTGCCTCCCCGCCGGAGTCTCGGCGGAGACGCCGAGATACGCCTGGCTGCGCCCGTCCGCGTAGACGTCGAAGGGCGCGCCGGCCTGCTTGCTCGCGAGCGCGTAGGAGCGGGCGGCGATGGCCTGCGCCTGCAGCGCGGCGGGAAGCCAGCCGGACGGCATCTCCGCGGTCACGACGCCGTAGAGGTACTGCTGGAGCCCGAGGACGTCGATCGCGCGGAGCTTCTTGCCCGGCGCGTCGACCACGATCCGGCCCCGGTAGGCCTTGCCGAGCGTGAGGGTCGACCCCGCAGCCGGGGAGAACGTGAGCGGCGGAGCGAGCGCCTGCGCCGGCGCGCCGTCGACCGCGAGCTTCAGCGCAGGCGTCAGCGTCGTACTGCCCGCGGCGAGGGTGTGGTCGATCCCGTCGCCGTCCTCGACCGTGATCTGCTTCTTCGACGAGATGACCAGCTTCTTCTTCCCGCTCGTGAGCAGGACGCGGATCGAGGTCGTGGTCGTGTCGCCGAGCGTCGTCCCCGGGTAGTACGCGTCGAGGATCTGGTCGTCCGTGTAGCCCTGCTGCGCGTAGCCCTGGGCGCCCCACTGCCCCATTCCCACGCCGTGCCCGTTGCCGTGGCCGCTGACGAGGAAGAGGGCGCCGGAGCCGGCCGGCGCGACGTACCCCGGGCCTGACGAGCGCGCCGCGTGCGGCGCCGACGCGAACATGACGGCGGCGGCCAGGGCGAGCAGGGCGGCGAAGGTGCGGGTCAGAACGCCGTGAGGGTAGCGGCGTCTGTCCGGATGACATGTAAGATTTGCGGCGACATTGCGAGGCGACGGAGCCTCGGCCGGCACAAAAGGTGCCTGCCGGGGCTTTTCGCGTTTCAGGAGGGAGAATGGCCTACGTGGAAAGCAGGAACCGGGCGACATCGAGCCCGGAGACGCGCAAGGAGGTGCTCGCGGAGATCGAGTCCCGCGGCATCGAGGACGTGCTCCTCTGGTTCACCGATCTCGAGGGGCATCTGAAGAGCTTTTCGATCACGCGCGGCGAGGTCGAGGGCGCGCTCGACGACGGGATGGGCTTCGACGGCTCGTCGATCACCGGCTTCAACGCGATCGAGGAGTCGGACATGGTCGCGATCCCCGACCCCGAGACCTTCCGGGTGCTGCCCGACGGCCAGGCGGCGCGGATGATCTGCGACGTCGTCACGCCCGACGGCGAGCCGTACGCCGGCGACCCGCGCTTCGCGCTCCGGCGTGCGCTCGAGCGGATGGAGGCGATGGGCTTCGACACGTTCAACGTCGGCCCGGAGGCGGAGTACTTCCTGTTCAAGGACGAGAAGGGGACGGAGACCCTCGACGAGGGCGGCTACTTCGCGCAGACGACGCTCGACGCCGCGACCGGCGTACGCCGCGACACGATCCGCGCGCTCGAGTCGATGGGCATCCCCGTCGAGTACCACCACCACGAGGTCGGGCCGTCGCAGCACGAGATCGACATCCGCTACGCGGGCGCGCTCGACATGGCCGACTACATGCTCACGTACCGGCTCGTCGTCAAGGAGGTCGCGAAGCAGCACGGCTACCACGCGACCTTCATGCCGAAGCCGCTGTTCGGCGAGAACGGCTCGGGCATGCACACGCACATGTCGCTCTTCACCGACGGCCACAACACGTTCTTCGACGGGGACGACAAGTGGCACCTCTCCGAGGTGGCGAAGGCCTTCATCGCCGGCCAGCTCCGGCACGCGCGGGAGCTGTCGGCGGTCTTCGCGCAGTGGGTCAACTCGTACAAGCGGCTCGTGCCGGGCTTCGAGGCACCGGTCTACGTCGCGTGGTCGCAGCGGAACCGCTCCGCGCTGATCCGGATCCCGCTCTACAAGCCGGGCTCCGAGCAGGCGACGCGCGCCGAGATCCGCTGTCCCGACCCGGCGTGCAACCCGTACCTCACGTTCGCGGCGCTCCTGCACGCGGGGCTCGAGGGGATCGAGCAGGGCTACGAGCTGCCCGACCCGATGGAGACGAACCTCTACCACCTCACCGCCGAGCAGCGGCGCGAGCGCGGCATCGTCTCGCTCCCCGAGACGCTCGGTGAGGCGATCGACGAGCTCTCGCAGTCGCAGCTCATGCGCAAGGCGCTCGGCCCGCACATCTTCGACCGCTACGTCGAGTTGAAGCGGAAGGAGTGGGACGAGTACCGCGTCCAGCTGACGGACTGGGAGATGAAGAAGTACCTGGCCGTTCTGTAAGCGGCCGGCTGACTTGAACCGCGCCTCCCTCGGGTGTTGAATCGACGGCGACCAACCGAGGGAGGCGCATGACACGCAACGAGGGATCCGTTACCGCGATCTCGTGGATTCCGTCGGACGCGATCGAGGGACTGCCGAAACTGCCGTTCGAGGCCGGCGTCGGCCGCTACGACGAACCGCCGCCCGATCGTCTCGGACCGGGCGATCTCGGGCGGCTGCGCAACGCCGACCGCTTCCGCGAAGCCAACCTGCTGCAGGCCTGGATCGACGTCGAGGACGGCGCGATCGTCGGCGCCGGTTACGAGGGCGGCGGGCTCGTGGGCTCGACGACGTTCCGCCTGGGCCCGAAGGCGATCGTCGTCCCCGGTGTGGCGTTCGAGGTCCTCCGGGCCGAGCCGGAGATCTCCGGCGACAGCGCCCGCTTCGTCCAGACGGTCGGCGGCCGTGCAGGCTTCCCGGCCCCGCGGCTCGTCAAGGGCGGACCGCTGTTCCGCATCCAATCCGCGACGGCGTGGACGACGCTCGCGCTCACGCTGCACGCGGACGGCCGCATCGAGCACGAGCTCGTCGGCGCAAGCCCGTTCCCGCGCCACTGGATCTACGACCACGAGGGTGCCCTCGTGGAGAAGAGCGGCACCGTCGACTTCAAGGCGTGGTATCGCGAGTCGCACGGCGACCACACGCCGTGGGGCGACGAGGACTCGGAGGCGGTCGTCACGGCGGTGGAGAGCGCGCTCGAGCGCGAGCTGTCGCGGACGCTGCTCTCGGGAGACGAGAAGCTCACCAAGCGAAAGCTCGGCGAGGGCGCGGTGCTCGTGACGCAGGGCGCGGAGGGAGACAGGCTCTACCTCCTCCTCGACGGCATCCTGGGCGTCGAGGTCGACGGCGAGCAGGTCGCCCAGATGGGGCCGGGAACGATCGTCGGCGAGCGTGCATTGCTCGAGGGCGGCGTCCGCACCGCGACGCTGCGCGCTCTCACGCCTATCCGTTTCGTCGTGATCCCGGCCGAGCTCGTCGCCGAGGGTGAACTGGAAGCGCTCGCGGCCGACCGGCGGCACGAAGCCTGAGCGACTCAGCTCGATAGGGCGCGGCGGGCGGGGCTGATCCGTCCGCCGCTGCCCGCATCGTTCCCGGCGTGGCCGGGCTCGGCTCGCCGCTTCTTGTCCTGCTCTTCCTCACCGCCGCCGGCGCCACGTGGGCTGCCGGAATCTCGCTCTCGAAGGCGACGGACGCGCTCGACGCGCGGTGGGGGCTCGGCGACGAGCTCGGCGGGCTGATCCTGCTCGCCGTCGCAGGGACCCTGCCCGAGCTTGCGATCACGATCTCCGCAGCGGCGCAGGGACACCTCCAGCTGGCGGCGGGAAACCTGATCGGCGGCATCGCGATCCAGACCATGGTGCTCCTCCTCTGCGACGTCGCCGTCGGGCCGCAGCGACCGCTCACCTACCTCGTCGGCCGGCTGACGCCCGTGCTCGAGGCTCTGCTCGTGATCACCCTCGTCGCGGGGGTCGACATGGGCGCGCTGCTCAAGCCCTCGACGGCGATCGGCGGAGTCGTCAACCCCGCCTCCATCGGCATCGTCGTCGTCTGGCTCGTCGGGCTCTACGTCATCCGGCGGGCAGCCAAGGACCCACGCTGGAGCCTCGAGACGCCGGGCAGCCGCCCAGGGCGCCGCCGCCGCGAGCGGGCGCACCCGGACCAGCCGCACCCGTACGCCGGGTCCTCGACGGCCAGGGTCGCACTCATCTTCGGCGTTGCCTGCACGGTCACGCTCGCCGCCGGTGTGCTGCTCGAGGTGACCGGCAACGACCTCGCCAACCGGCTCAACGTGAACGGCGTGATCTTCGGCGCGACCGTGCTCGCGACAGCCACCGCGCTGCCGGAGATCTCATCCGGGATCGCGGCGGTGCGGCTCGGCGACAACGCGCTCGCAATGGGCGACATCTTCGGCGGCAATGCGTTCCAGGTCTGTCTCTTCCTCGTCGCCGATCTCGTCGCCGGGAAGCCCGTCCTCCAGTCGGCGGGGAACCTCAACGCGTGGCTCGCCGCGCTCGGCATCGCGCTGACGGCGGTCTACGGCTTCGGCGTGATCAGCCGCCCGCTGCACTGTCGCGCCCGGCTCGGCCCGGACTCGCTCCTCGCACTCGCGATCTTTCTCGTCGGCATCGCCGGCCTCTTCTTCGTCCCGACCTAGCTCGGCTGGGCGGTGGGTCGAGGCCGCGGCGCTCCTACGATAGGCCCGTGGAGACGACCGACCGCCACCTGCGGCTGCTGACCGACACGATCGCCGCGGTCAACTCCACGCTCGACCTGGAGGAGGTGCTGCATCTCGTGGCCAACGAGGTCGCGGCCGCGCTCGAAGCCGACGCGTGCTTCGTCTACCTCTACGACGACGCCGCCGGCGAGCTCATCCTGCGCGCGACGCACGGCACGTCGCTCGACGAGATGACGCGCCGGCCCCGCCTGCGAACGGGGGAAGGGATCACCGGCACCGCCGCGGCCGAGCGCCGACCGGTCGCAATCGCCGCGAACGCCGACCTCGACCCGCGCTGGAAGGAGTTCCCGAACCTGCCCGAGTCGGAGTACGAGTCGATCCTCGCCGTCCCGATCCTCGCGCGCGAGCAGCTGGCGGGCGCCCTCAACGTCCGCACCCGCAAGCCGCGCGAGTTCCGCCCCGACGAGATCGAGCTGTTGCAGACGATCGCGAGCCAGGTTGCCCAGTCGATCGTCCACGCGAAGCTCTACGCCGAGGCGCAGCGTCGCGTCGCGGAGCTCGAGGCGCTCGCCCGCATCTCCGAGGCGGTTTCGGAGTCCCTCTATCTGGAGGAGTCGCTCGAGGCGATCGTCAAGACGACGATGGGCGCGGTGCAGGCCACCGGCGCGGCGCTCGTGCTCGAAGACGGCCGCATCGCCTGGCCGGAAGGTCGCGCCGGCGCCTACGCCGTCCGGACGCCGCTGCGCTGGAAACGGCGCGAGATCGGCGAGCTCGTGGCCGACCGCGACACACCGTTCACCGACGAGGAGCGGGCGCTGCTCGAGGCGATCGCCCACCATGCCGCCGTCGCGCTCGAGCACGGGCGCGCCGTGATGCGCGGCGTCCTCGCCCAGGAGATCCATCACCGAGTCAAGAACAACCTCCAGACCGTCGCCTCGCTGCTGCGCCTGCAGGCGCGGGCCGAGGGCGTCGACCCGCGCGAGGCACTCGAACACTCCGTCAACCGGATCCTCGCCATCGCAGCCGTGCACGAGTCGCTCACCGAGCAGCGAGAGGAGGACGTCGAGCTCGCGGAGCTGATCGACCGCCTCCGCGCGACGCTCGTGCAGGGGCTCGGCGCGGGCCGCGACGTCCAGGCGGAGCTCGAGCCGGTCTCGCTCGCCGGCAGCCGCGCCACCGCATTGGCCCTCGTCTTCTCCGAGTTGCTGCAGAACGCGCTCGAGCACGGCGCCGGCACCGTGCGGATCGAGCTCGTCCGCCGCCACGGCGACGTCGTGCTCGCAATCGCCGATGAGGGATCGGGCGTCGACGGCGCGCCGAGCGGCACAGGCCTGTCGATCGTGCGCGCGCTCGTCGCCGACGAGCTGCACGGCAGCTTCGCCTTCACGGGCGCCCGCGCCGAGGTGGTGTTCCCCGCATGAGAACGCAGGAGGTGCTCATCGTCGTACGGCGCGGGGTCGACTTCCTCGTGGTCCACCGCTCGCCAGAGAACGACGCGTACTGGCATCAGATCGCGGGCGGCGTCGAGGACGGCGAGACATTCGCCGACGCCGCAGTGCGCGAACTGCGCGAGGAGACGGGCCTCGAGGCCGCCGTCCAGCCGCTCGACGCTCCGTTCCGCTACGAGAGCGTCCACGTCGAGTCGTTCATCGTCGACGCGCCCGCCGACTGGGAGCCGACGCTCGACTGGGAGCACGACGAGTACCGCTGGCTGCCGCGTGACGAGGCAGCGGAGCTCCTGTTCTGGCCCGAGCCCGCCGCGCTCCTGCGGAGCCTGCCGTGACCGAGCTCTGGCACTTCAGCGAGGACCCGTCGCTCGACCGCTTCGTCCCGCGGGACGGCAAGATCTGGGCGATCGACGGCACGCACAGCTGGCTCTACTGGTTCCCGCGCGACTGCCCGCGCGCGTGCTTCTGGGCCGTCGCGGAGACGACAGATGACGACATCGAGGGCTGGCTCGACGGCGACCCCGACCGGCGGGTGGCCGTGATCGAGACAAGCTGGCTCGAGCGCGTGCGCTCGGTCAGGCTCTACGCCTATCGCATGCCACCCGAGCCGTTCGACGTCGTCGAAGACGACCGCTTCTACATCGCCTCGACGCCGGCGGAGGCGATCGAGCGCGTCGAGCTCGGCGACCTGCTCGCGCGCCACGCCGAGGCCGGGGTCGAGCTGCGCATCGCGCCCTCGCTCTATCCCCTCTGGGACCAGGTGATCTCCACGACACTCGACTTCAGCGGCATCCGGCTGAGAAACGCCGTGCGCCCATGAAGATCCTGATCGCCGAGGACGAGACGATCATCCGGCTCGACCTGCGCGACCTGCTCGAGCGCGCCGGCTTCAACGTCTGCGCCGAGGCGAAGGACGGCGAGGAGGCGATCGAGCTCGCGCGAGCCGAGCAGCCCGACCTCGCGGTGCTCGACGTGAAGATGCCGAAGCTCGACGGGATCGAGGCGGCGAGGCGGATCCTCGAGGAGCGGCCGATCCCGATCGTGATGCTGACCGCCTACGGCCAGGAGGAGCTCGTCTCGCGCGCGGTCGAGGCCGGCGTCTTCGGCTATCTCGTGAAGCCGTTCCGCGAGCAGGACCTCCTCCCGGCGATCGCCGCTGCGCGCGCCAGGCACGAGGAGCTGCAAGCGATGCGGGCCGAGGCGGAGTCGCTCTCCGACGCGCTCGCAGCACGCAAGGTGATCGAGCGCGCGAAGGGGCTCCTGATGGCGAAGGAGCAACTCGACGAGCAGGAGGCGTTCGCGCGGCTGCGCAAGGCGAGCCAGGCGTCGGGCCGGCCGCTCAAGGTGATCGCCGAGGCGGTCGTCGAGACACTGGACGAGGACGCGTGACGGCCGAGCACCCCAACGCGGCGCTCGTGCGGCGCGTCTTCGCCGCCTTCGGGAAGGACGCGATGGCCCTCTCCGCCGCCTTCACGCGCGACATCGTCTGGCGGGTGCCGGGCACCACCGTGATGAGCGGCGAGTACCGCGGTCGGCGCGACGTCGTCGAGTTCCTCCGCCGCACCGGGCTCGAGACCGGCGGCACCTACAAGAGCCGCCTCCACACCGTCCTCGCCGACGACGAGTGGGCTGTCGCGATCTACCGCGCGATGGGCAGCCGCAACGGAGTCGACCTCGACATCGACCAGGCGCTCGTGATCCGGATCGCCGACGGGCGCTGGCAGGACGTGACGGCCGTCCCGCTCGACTCCGCGTTCGAACGGTTCTGGAGCTAGGCGCCCACGACCTTGGCCGTCGGGACGGGGTGCGCAGGTGCGTGGACGTTCACCGGCTCGCCCCAGGAACTGAACGTCAAGCGACCTCGAAAGGCCTGTGACGGCCGAACGGTCGTGACTTCGAGCGGTAGCCGCCTCACCGCAGACCGAGCGTAGGCGGTCCGAGTTTGGACCGCGTCCGCGCCGCGAACCCCGACGGCCTTTTGGCCGTCGACTACGCCCTTGACGATCGAGAGATGTCCGTCAGGCGCATGGTCGACGAGCGTCGAGCCGAGCGTGACGTCCTCCGCGAACTGTGCGTAGCTGAACTCCCCGTGGGGAATCGAGATCCAGCGGTCGGCGTAGCGGGTGGCCTCCCGCAGCGTGAAGGTGGAGGTGCACCTTCACTCTCTCGTTCCAGTGGCTCATGGCCGTCGATCCCATCCCGCCGGCTGCAACCTCGCCCGCTTCCACGAGTAGCGCGAAAACCCCGACCCGACCCGCGCCGCCAGGGTACTACTAGGCCTGCGCCTGGTCGAACAGCTGCTCCCAGCGCTCGAGGAGCGCCGTGAGCGCGTCACGGCTCCGCTTGTGGGCAGCGAGCACGTCAACGTCCGTCCAGTCCTCGGCGAGCTTCGACTCGAGCTCCGCCACCTCGGCCTCGCGGGCGGCGATCTCCGCCTCGATCAGCTCGAGGGCGGACGAGCGCCGCCGCTTCGGCTTCGCAGCCTGCTGGGGCGCGGGCTTCGCGCGCTCGACCACCGGGGGCTCGGGCCGCGCGCGGGCCTCCCGCGCCTCGCGCACGCGCAGGAGCTCGGCCCAGCCGCCGTCGTACGCGCGCAGCTCGCCGTGCTCGATCGCCAACGTCCGCTCGGCGATCGCGTCGAGCAGCGCGCGGTCGTGCGAGACGAGCAGCACCGTCCCGGGGAACGCGTCTAGTGCCGCCTCGAGCGCCTCACGGCTCTCGAGATCGAGGTGGTTGGTGGGCTCGTCGAGGACGAGGAAGTTCGCGCCGGAGGCGACCGTGACGGCAAGCGCGAGCCGCCGGCGCTCGCCGCCCGAGAGCACGGCGACCGGCTTCTCGTGCGCGTCCCACCCGGAGAAGAGGAAGCGGCCGAGCAGGTTCTGCGCGTCCGGCCGCGAGAGACCGGTCATCGACTGGACGCACTGGAGGACCGAGCCGCGCGCGTCGAGCTCCAGCTCCTGCTGGGAGAAGTAGCCGACCTCGACGCCGTGGCCGATCCGGATGCCCTCGCCACGCACGAGCTTCTCGAGCAGCGTCGTCTTGCCCGAGCCGTTCGGCCCGACGAGCGCGACATGCTCGCCGCGCTCGAGCGCGAACGTCGCGTCACGCAGCAGCAGCCGGTTCGCCACCGACACTTCCAGCCCGTCCGCCTCGACGACGATCCGCCCGCTGCGCGCGGGCTTGAGGAACTCGAAGCCGAGGCCGCGGGTGCGGCGTGAGAGCAGCGCGACCTGCTCGGCGTGGCCGGACTTCTCCTGTTGCAGCCGGCCGATCTGGGTCAGCTTCGCCTGCGCCTGCTTCGCCTTGTCCTTCTTCGACCGGAACCGCTCGACGAAACGCTCGAGCCGCACGATGTCGGCCTGGACGCGCGTAACCTCCTTCTGCGCATGCAGCATCCGCACCGCCTTCTCGCGTCGCCACGCGTGCCACGGGCCCGGGAAGAACGTCCCGCGGCCGGCCTCGATCTCGAGCGTCGCCGTCGTGACCGCCTCGAGGAACCAACGGTCGTGCGCGACGAGGATCACGGCCGCGTCGAGCGAGGCAAGCTCGCGCTCGAGCCACTCGAGGTTTGCGACGTCGAGGTGGTTGGTCGGCTCGTCGAGGAGGAGCAGATCCGGGTCGCCGCCGAGCGCGCGGGCGAGCGAGGCGCGTGTCAGCTCGCCGCCCGAGAACGTCCGCAGCGGGCGGTCGAGATCCTCCTCCGCGAACCCGAGGCCGCGCACGACCCACGCGGCATGGTCGCGCCACGCGTAGCCGCCGGCGTGCTCGAGCCGCGCCTGCGCCTCCGCGTAGCGATTGAGCGTCGCCTGCGCGTGGTCGCCTTCCGTCATCGCGCCTTCAAGCCGTCGCAGCTCGTCCTCGAGCGCGACGAGGTCGCTGGCGCCTGCGAGCACGTACTCGCGCAGGGTCAGCTCCTGCTCGAGCGGCGGCCGCTGGTCGTGCAGCGCCACCCGCGTCCCCTTGGCGAAGGCGAGCTCGCCGCCGTGCTTCTCGGTCTCGCCGGCGAGGATCCGGAGCAGCGTCGTCTTGCCGGCGCCGTTGGGCCCGGAGAGCGCGACGCGATCGCGGCGCTCGACGGAGAACGAGACGCCGTCGAAGAGGACGGTGCCCGCGAGCTCCTTGCGGAGGTTGGACGCGATGACGACTGCCATGGCTGCCCAGGGTAGATTCGGCGCGTTGCGACCGCGAGATCGGAGGAGCTGCAGGCGCTCGCCCAGCGTGTCGCCGACGCGCGGCCTCCCGAGGCGATCGAGGTCGTGCTCACACGCAGCGTCTCACGCGGCGTCGCCGACGAGGTCTCCGACACCGAGATGCTCGTCGTCACCGAACCCGAACTATCGCCCGAAGTCTTCGTAGCGACAGGCGAGGCTCAGGCTACGGAACACTCGGCTGGGCCAGTGTTCCGGAATGACCCCTGAGGGCGTCTAGAGCGGCGGGACGGTGAGAACGACCGGGCGCTTGTTTTCTCGAATGACGCCCTTGGGGTAGTAGAGGCGGATCGTCAGCCGGTGATGGACGTTGATCTGGCTTGGATTGATCGCGATGACGTATCGACTCATAGTGGCGTCATCGAGGCACGCTCCGTTCGGCGGGGTCTTGACTCTGAGACGGACCTGGATCACGTCCGGACTCTGGACCATGAGGCGCTCTGGCACTGTCGGACAACCGGTGCTTCCGATGGTGGAGATAGCGAGACGGGTCGGTGAGAGCAGCCGCGCTTGGCGGCCGCCAAGATGCACATGCTTCGCGGAGACAAGGAGGGGTGAGAGGACGCTGCGACTGAGGTTGCTCAGCGCTCCGACCTGAGCCTTCGACGCTGTTCGCGCCGCTGCGCGCTTACCGCCGCTCCCAGCGCACCCAGTCAGGAGAACCACGAGCAGCAGAGGCACGGCGAACCGCTTCACGTCCTCCGTTATACGGCACGGCGCGCTGTTCCGTCACAGATCGAGGCGGAGGACGTTGGGCTGGGCCAGCGTTCGGGAATGCCCCCCGAGCGCTGATCGACTAGCGGTTGATGTGATCCGCTTGGCGAACCGCGACGCGTGACCGGCGGAGCGACATCACCACGAAGTCGCAGATGAGGAGCACCGCCATCGCGACGATGTAAGACAGGGCGACCACTCCGACCGCCACGCCGGCAAGGCTGTCGTGAGTGCCGATGGCTGCGGCGATGATTACTGCTGCAGCAACCGTGAGGAGCGCTGCGACGATGCGTGCCACCGGGCTGAACATGACAACCAGATGGTAGGGCACTCGCCTGGGCCAGTGTTCCGGAATGACCCCTGAACGCAGGGTCAGTTGGAGGGTCGGAACGTGGGCCAGAGGACATGCCCGATTAGCACGGCCGCAACAAACCCCGCACCTGCGGAGAGGAACAGGCCGTCATCACCGAAGACCCACGACAGGAGCAGGAAGGCACCCCCGCCGCCGACTACGAATGTGAGCACGGCCCAAAGTGGCCACCGTTTGACCTTCGACTCCGGATAACGCCGACGGAGACGAGACACCTCCCAGAAACCGGCCGCCAGCCCGAGCGCGATGAAGAGAGCGTAGGCGGCTACAAGTTCCACCGCCGCAAGTGTGCCTCGAACGGCCTTCGGGTGACGAGTCGCTCGCCTGGGCCAGTGTTCCGGAATGACCCCTGAACGAACGGCGCTAGGAGCCTCTGGCTTCTCCGTTTCGACGTTGCCTCAACAGAAGCCACGTCGGGATTCCGATCACCAGGACGACAAGAGCCAAGGGAACCAGATCAAACCATGTGTACGACACGCGCTCTACCTCCTTCGATCCGAACGAAGGGTACGGCAGGGCATGGTCTGAAGCAAGCTTCGGCTAGGACCATCCAAGTGGAAGGAGACTGCCTTGGGCCAGTGTTCCGGAATGACGCCCGGTGGCGCTAGCTGGAGTCAGCCTTTTCGGCCGCCGCGGCGAATCCTCTGCCACAGGAACAGGAGACCTCCCGCGAAGATGACGGCCCACACAAGCCCAACGGTGTAGTCGTGCGTCGCGATCGTCCAGATGATTGCGAGGAGTAAGAGCACGCCCGCTGTGATGAGGTTCCGACGCGGGATCACGTGGCCAGTCTAGGCCGCTCAGGGTGTGGGTCTCTCGGCTGGGCCAGTGTGCGCTTTGACGCCTGGCGCTGGTGTGGCCGCGGCTGGCGCAGGGAGGCACCCGGCAGGGTGCCCCCGCGCGGCCGCGCTGCGCTTTGTTGTGGGGTGGGTTTCTTCACTTGAATGTGCAACGTAACTCGGGTGTGGGTTGGGGGGATGTTGGCTGAAGTGCAATCTGGGGGTATTGGGGTGCAGAGTCCCTGCAAAGGGTGCATATTTGCACTTCAGACAACACAGAAGGGCGGCTGTTAGGGGTTGTTCTGTATCGCCCAGTCAAAGCCGGTTCTGATTGGCTCGCGCCTGCACCCGCCGTCCGCTGTAGTCGCTAGGCTGAGACTAGGTGGTGGACTTCCGTTCGGATCGGATGGAGTCTCCGGAGGGCCGCGGTGTGGCGCGGCGGGCCTGGGAGGCGTACGTGGGCGGGGTGCGCAAGGTTACGACCCCGGCGCTTCGCCCGCTGGTGCAGCGCTACGCCGCGGGGAGCATCGTGGATCTGTACGGCTTCTGGGTGGTCTGGCATCTGGAGGGCGGGTTCGAGGGGCTGCTGGCGATGGGGATGAGCCGGGCCAGCATCTATCGGCGGATCAAGCTCTTTCGCATGGCGTTCGGGGCGCACCCGGACGAGTTCGTGCTGCCGGGGATCAAGCTCGATCTCGGGGCGCATCGTGAGGGCTGGGCGGCGATGAAGAAGGGCCAAGGCGAAGTCGCAGAGCTGAGACTCCGTCCGACCGTGCTCGGCATAGTCTCTTGGATGTGAGACTAGGGGTTGAGTCGTTGTGGGCGTTCTCGCTCTACCCGGAAGCCGCGGAGGGCGGTGGCTGTCTGTCGGTGCGGCGGTCGGTGGTCGCGGCGTCGGATCGGCCGCCGAACGTCGAGCGCGCGCAGGAGGAGGCGGCGCGACGGGCGCGGGCCAAGGTCCGCCGCTACGGGGCCGCGAACCGGCTCAACCGGCTCGGCACACTGACCTACCGCGGCGAGGGCTGCCACGATCCGGGGGCGCTGCGCTCGGATCTCGGCGCGTTCTTCCGTGAGCTGCGCGACGAGCTGGGGGCGGGGCCATTGCCGTATGTGTGGGTGCCGCAGTGGCATCCGGGCGGCCACGGCTTGCACGCGCACTTCGCGGTCGGGCGCTTCGTGCCGCGCGGCCTGATCGAGCGATCGTGGGGGCACGGCTTCGTGCACATCAAGCTGCTCGACGGGCTGCCGGTCGGCTCCGGCCAGCTGGCGGAGGCGCGACTGGCGGCCCGCTATCTGGCCGGCTACGCGGGCCGCGATCTCGGCGACGAGCGGCGGCCGGCGGGGTTGCATCGTTACGAGGTCGCGCAGGGATTCCAGCCGGACAAGATCCTCTGCTACGGCAGCTCCGCCGAGGACGTGATCGAGCGGGCCTCGGGCGTCATGGGGTCGCCAGCAGAGCGGGTCTGGGTGTCCTCGTCGGTGGAGGGGTGGCGTGGGCCGCCCGCCTGCTGGGCGCAGTGGGACTGACGATCTAAAGGCCCGCGCGATCGCGTGGGTCGAGCAAGCCTGCGCGGACCAAAACGTCCCGGTCAAACTCTCCGACCCGCTCGCCCTGGATCGCGTGGCCGAGCTGCTGAGTCAAGGCCGCAAGACCGGCTCTAGCCGCGACTCGTCAAAGCGGTTGTAACCCTTGCGCGCGGGGCCGACCCGGATCGAATCGAGCACGGCGGCGACGAGCGCGTGCTGCTGGCTCAAGTCGAGCGAGTCCCAATCAGCGCGGAGACGGTCGCTGTGGCCGACGTAGGAGTCCAGCAGGCTGCCGTGGGTCACCTTGGCGAGCTGCTTGCGGGCGGCGCTCAGCCGTTGCTCGATCGGCTTGCGGCCTGCCTTCCACTCGCCAATCGTGATCGCGCGCTGCCCGTACTCTGCGGCGAGCTCCTCGAGCTGCTCGTTGGCGGCTTCGGCCTCCTTCCACCACCGCTCCGCCTCCGGCGCGCGCTGCTGGCGCCGCTCCATCGCCCGCTGCAAGTCGCGCGAATCGACGCGGTGCAGCACGGCCTCGGTAACGAACTGCTCCACCTCGTCCGCGTTGATGTACGTCTTGCCGCACCCGGAAAAGCCGACGCCCTTGGCGCAGGCGTAACGGCGCTTCCCACCCGTGCGCGGGCGGGCCACCAAGCGTTCCCCGCAGTGGCTGCAAACGAGCAGGCCGCCCAGCAGGTAACGGCGGGCTGCCTTGTTGGTGCGCCGCTCCGGGTTCGCCAGCAGCGCTCGGATGCGCGCTCCGTCGTCCGCGCTGATGATCCCCGGCCACTCGGCGGTCGCCGCGATCTCGCCTCGGTGCTCGCGCTGCCCAGCGATCCGGGCCGACGCCAGCATGCGGCGCAGGCTCTGCGGCGACCACTGGCCGCCGGTCGAGGTCGGAATCGCTCGCGCGTTCAAATCCTGTGCGATCGAGCGCACCGGCTCCCCCGCCAGCAACCGCTGCGCACACTCCGCGACCACGGCAGCCTCGGCGGGCCGGATCGTCACCTTGTCTGGCTCATACCCGTAGGGGCGGCTCCCGCCGCCGGACACGCGACCCTCGGCCGCGATCTCCAAGTGCTTGCGCCGGATGCGGCGGCTCTTGTCGTCGCTTTCCTTCTTCGCCACCGCACCGAGGATACGAGCTTGAAACTGACCCTCGGCGGTGGTCAGGTCGATGTCGCCGCTGACCGAGGCCACGTTGGTCAAGCCCAGCCGCTGGCAAAGGTCGATGAACGCCTCCAACTCGCTCGGCTGCCGGTGCAACCGATCGAGGTCATAGACCAGCAGGCCGTTGATCGTGTCCGTCTCCAGGTCGGCCAGCATGCGCGCGTACTCCGGGCGGCGCCTGCCGCTCCACGCGCTCACGTCGTCGTCGACGTACAGCGCGGCTACCCGCCAGCCCTTCCGCTCCGCCAGGCGCTCGCAGTCTGCGATCTGCCGCGCGACGCCCAAACCGTCCGCCTCACGATCCGACGAGATCCGCGCATACACGCCCGTCCGTACAACCCCGACAGCCATTCAGGGAACATACACGAACACTCGCATGTGCCAGCGTCCTCTCGCCTGAGCTAGCGCGCGGCGGCGGCGGCTTGGACCAGGCTGCGCGCGGCAGCCGCGATGCCGGCGGCGTCGATCCCCGCCTCCGCGAGCAGCTCCGCCGGCTTGCCCGAGTGGGGCAGCTCGTGCACCGCGAGGCGCACGACCGGCGGACGATCCTGGGCGTCTCCGAGTGCGCCGAGCACCGCCTCGCCGAGCCCGCCCTCCGGCCAGTGATCCTCCGCCGTGACGATCGGGCACGTCAGCGAGCGCAGCGTCCCGGCGTCGAGCGGCTTGATCGAGTAGAGGTCGATCACGCGCGCCTCGATGCCCTCCTGCGCGAGCGTGTCCGCGGCCTTGAGCGCCTCGTGGACGGTGATGCCCGCCCCGACGATCGCGACGTCGTCGCCCTGGCGCACCGTCCGCGACCCGCCGATCTCGAACTCCTCGTCCGGCCCGTAGATGACGGGCGTGTTGGGCCGCAGCGTGCGGAGATACGAGATGCCCTCGAGGTCGGCCATCAGCACGACGAGCTTCGCGGTCTGGTTCGCATCGCACGGATGGAGGACCGTCGAGCCGTGGACGGCGCGCAGCGAGGCGATGTCCTCGAGCGCCATCTGCGACGGCCCGTCCTCGCCGATCGAGATGCCCGCATGCGAGCCGCAGAGGCAGTAGCTCGCGCGGCTGATCGCCGACATTCGGACGAAGTCGTAGGCGCGCGAGAAGAACGCGGCAAAGGTCGAGGCAAAGGGCCGCCAGCCGAGCGCCTGCATCCCGACCGCGGTGGCGACCAGCTGCTGCTCGGCGATGTACATCTCGAAGAAGCGCTCGGGGATCGCGTCGCGGAACTCCTCGGCGAAGGTCGAGTTCGAGACCTCGCCGTCGAGCGCGACGACGTCGCCGCGCGCCTTGCCGAGCGCTGCGAGCGCGTCGCCGTACGCCTTCCGCGTCGCGACCTCCGAGCCGAGCTCGTACTGCGGTAGCTCGAGTGGCACGACCGGGAACTCGTGCCTCGCGGCACCCGTCTGCGGCTTCGCCACCTCGATCTTCAGGTTGCGGACGCCGCCGAGCGCGGCGATCACCTCGTCGGAGTGGTCGAGCGGCTTGCCGTGGAAGCCGTTCCGGTCCTCGACGTCGGGATCGCCCTTGCCCTTGATCGTCTTCGCGACGATCACGACGGGCTGGCCTGAGATGTCGGTCGCCTCGGCGTACGCCCGGTCGATCGCCTCGACGTCATGGCCGTCGATCTCGATCGTGTGGCAGCCGAACGCCTGCGCGCGCTTGGCGTACGAGTCGAGATCCCAGCCGTGCATCGTCTCGCCCCGTTGGCCGAGCCGGTTGACGTCGATGATCGCGACGAGGTTGTCGAGCTCGAAGTGCGCCGCATGCTCGAGCGCCTCCCACTGCGAGCCTTCGGCGATCTCGCTGTCGCCGCAGAGCGTCCAGACGCGAAACGGGAGCCGGTCGAGCTTCTTGCCCGCGAGCGCCATACCGACCGCGTACGGCAACCCTTGCCCGAGCGAGCCGGTCGCGACGTCGACCCACGGGATCCGCGGCGTCGGGTGGCCCTCGAAGATCGAGTCGAACTGCCGGTAGGTCAGCAACTGCTCCTCCGAGATCGCGCCGGCGGCGCGGAACATCGCGTAGAGCAGCGTCGAGGCGTGGCCCTTCGAGAAGACGAGCCGGTCGTTGTGCGGGTCGTGCGGGTTGTCGAAGTCATAGCGGAGGTACTTCGCGAGGAGCACGGCCATCAGGTCGGCCGCGGACATCCCCGAGGTGGGGTGGCCCGAGCCGGCCTTCGCCGCCGGCCGGATGGCATCGACCCGGAGCTGCTGTCCCAGCTCGCGCCAGAGCTCGACATCGTTCATCGCGTCGATTCTATGTACGGTCCGCCGCGTGAAAGTGGCAGTGGCGTTCGACCACCGAGGCGTGCATCTGCGCGAGCCGATTCTCGAGGCGCTGCGCGCGGAGGGACACGAGGTCGTCGACCTCGGCACCGACACCGACGCGGTGCGGATCGACTATCCCGTGAAGTCGGCCGAGCTCGGCGCGGCGATCAAGGACGGACAGGCCGAGCGCGGTGTCCTCGTCTGCGGCTCCGGCGTCGGCGCTTCGGTCGCCGCGTGCAAGATCGCCGGCATCCGGGCAGCCATCTGCCATGACGTCTACTCCGCGCACCAGGGAGTCGAGCACGACGACATGAACGTCCTCTGCCTCGGCTCCGAGGTGGTCGGGCCGAGCCTCGCCACGGACCTCGTGCGCACGTTCCTCGCCGCCAGGTTCGACGGAGAGGAGCGTCATGCCGCCAGACTGGAGATGATCCGACGCATGGAAGAAGGGATAGGGAATGGCTGAATCGAGACTCCAGCAGTTGAGCGCGCGCGGGCAGTCGGTCTGGATCGACTACCTCTCGCGCGATCTGCTCCAGTCCGGCGAGCTGAAGCGGATGATGGAAGAGGACGCCGTGGTCGGCGTGACGTCGAACCCGACGATCTTCCAAAAGGCGCTCTCGCAGGGCGACGCCTACGACGAGCAGCTGAAGGAGCTCGAGCAGACGGGCGACGCGAAGGAGATCTTCCTGCACCTCGCCGTGCGCGACGTCGAGAACGCCCTCGACCTGCTCGCGCCCGTGCACGAGCGGAACCCGGAGGACGGCTACGTCTCGATCGAGGTCGACCCCACGTTCGCCTACGACGCGAAGGCGACCTTCGACGAGGCGCTCCGGCTGCACGAGTGGATCCGCCGGCCCAACCTCTACGTCAAGATTCCCGGCACGAAGCCGGGCCTCGAGGCGATCGAGGAGTGCATCGCCGCCGGCCGCAGCATCAACGTCACGCTCCTGTTCTCGCTGGAGATGCACAGCGAGTCGATCGAGGCCTACGTCTGTGGGCTCGAGCGCTTCGTCGAGGACGGAGGCGACCCGGCGACGGTGCGGTCGGTGGCGAGCTTCTTCGTCTCGCGCGTCGACACCGAGACCGACAAGCGGCTCGACGCGATCGGGACGGAGGAGGCGCTCGCGCTGCGCGGCAAGCTCGCGATCGCGAACGCGAAGATCGCGTACCAGCACTACCAGCAGGCGTTCTCAGGCCCGCGCTGGGAGGCGCTCGCAGCCAAGGGGGCGTTCCCGCAGCGCTGCCTCTGGGCCTCGACGTCCACCAAGAACCCCGCGTACCGCGACGTCCTCTACGTCGAGGACCTGATCGGCCCGCACACGGTGAACACGATGCCCGAGGAGACGATCCAGGCCTTCGAGGATCACGGCGAGGTGCACGGCGACACGGTGCTCGACGGCGTCGACGAGGCCCACCGGCTGCTCGAGCAACTCGCGGCGGTCGGCATCGACTACGACGACGTCGTGGCGACGCTGGAGAAGGAGGGCGTGGCGAAGTTCTCCGACTCCTTCGCCGAATTGCTCGCCGGCGTGCGGGCGAAGTGCGAGGCCGTGACCGCGTAGCGGTGAACCGCGAACGCCTGATCGAAGGGATCTGGGAGCGGGATGCCACGACGTGGACCGGCGGCGACGAGGCGCGGTGGCTCGGCTGGCTCGACGAGCCGACGCGCATCGAGCAGGGGATCGACGCCGTGCGCCGCTTCGCCGAGACCCTGCACGACACGGTCGACGACATCGTCCTCTGCGGGATGGGCGGCTCGTCGCTCGCGCCGGAGGTGCTGCGGCGCAGCTTCGAGGTCGACTGGTTCCACGTCCTCGACACGACGCACCCGCAGGCGATCCGCGCGCTCGAGGCGAAGCTCGACCTCGAGCGGACGCTCTTCGTCTCGTCCTCGAAGTCCGGCTCGACGCTCGAGACGCGATCGCACACGGACTACTTCTGGCAGCAGAACGGCGGTCGCGGCGACCTCTTCGCCACGATCACCGACCCCGGCTCCGAGCTCGAGCGTCTCGCCGAGGAACGCGACTTCGCCGCCGTCTTCCTCGGCGAGCCGTCGATCGGCGGGCGCTACTCGGCGCTGTCGCCGTTCGGGATCGTGCCGGCGGTGCTGATGGGCGTCGACGCCTCGCGCCTGCTCGAGCGCGCCCAGGAGATGCGCGACGCGTGCCGCTCCGGCGAGGGCAATCCCGGCTACGCGCTCGGGAGCGCCTTCGGAGCGGGCTGGCAGGAGGGCCGCGACAAGATCTGCATCGCCGAGGTCCCGGGAGCCTTCGGGCTGTGGGCCGAGCAGCTGATCGCCGAGTCGACGGGCAAGCACGGGAAGGGGCTCGTCCCCGCGCCCGGCGAGTCGCCCGCCGGCCCACCGGCCGCCGAAGGCGCCGGGGTCTCCGGCCCGGCGTCGTCGGCTCCGCCGACGATGCTTCCAGCCTTCGACCGGCAGGCCGCCGAGCCGGAGCTGCCCGATCCCTACGCGCTCGGGGCGGAGTTCTTCCGCTGGGAGTTCGCGATCGCCGTCGCAGGCGCGTACCTCGAGATCAACCCGTTCGACCAGCCCGACGTGCAGGCGGCGAAGGACAAGACGAACGAGGTCCTCGCGACGGGCGAGGAGCCCGAGCTCGAGCCGGAAGGCTCGGTCGAGGAGCTGCTCGCGCAGGCCAAGGAGGGCGACTACGTCTGCGTCCAGGCCTTCGTCGACCCGGCGACCGATCTGGATCCTCTCGTCGCCCGGCTGCGCCGCGAGAGCGGCCTCGTCGTCACGCACGGCTACGGGCCGCGCTACATGCACTCGACCGGCCAGCTCCACAAGGGCGGCCCGAACACGGGCCTGTTCCTGCAGGTGATCGACGACCCGGGCGACGAGCTGCCGATCCCCGGCAAGCCCTTCGGCTTCCGGCGGCTGATCATGGCCCAGGCAGCGGGAGATCTCGAGACGTTGAAGGAGCGCGGCCGACGCGTCGCGCGCGTACGAATGGAGGACCTCTAGTGCAACTCGGCATGGTCGGCCTCGGCCGGATGGGCGCGAACATGATGGAACGCCTGCGCGCGGCCGGGCACGACGTCAAGACGTTCGACCCGAACGTCGAAGGGACGGCATCGTCGCTCGAGCAGCTCGTGCAGCAGCTCGACGCGCCGCGGTCGGTCTGGCTGATGGTGCCGGCCGGGATCGTCGACTCCGTCCTGGGCGAGCTCGCGCCACACCTGGCCGACGGCGACACGATCATCGACGGCGGGAACTCCTACTACGTCGACGACCTGCGCCGCTCGGGCGAGCTCGGCGGCAAGGGGCTCCACTACGTCGACGTCGGTGTCAGCGGCGGCGTCTGGGGCCGCGAGCGCGGGTACTGCCTGATGGTCGGCGGCGACGACGAGGCCGTCGGCCGGCTCACGCCGGTGCTGGAGGCGCTCGCGCCGGGACTCGACGCCGCCCCCCGCACACCCGGTCGCTCAGGTGATGCCTCACCCGACGAGCAGGGCTGGCTGCACTGCGGCCCGTCGGGTGCGGGCCATTTCGTGAAGATGGTCCACAACGGCATCGAGTACGGGCTGATGCAGGCCTACGCCGAGGGCCTGAACGTCCTCAAGCACGCCGACGTCGGCCTCCGCGCGCAGGAGACGGACGCCGAGACGACGCCGCTGCGCGATCCCGAGCTCTACAAGTACGAGCTCGACATCGCGGCCGTCACCGAGCTCTGGCGGCGCGGTTCCGTGATCTCCTCGTGGCTGCTCGACCTGACTGCGCAGGCGTTGCACGAGACGCCCGAGCTCGACGAGTACGCCGGCCACGTGAGCGACTCGGGCGAGGGTCGCTGGACGGTGCAGGCCGCGGTCGAGGAGGGTGTGCCGGCGCCGGTCCTCGCTGCCTCGCTGTTCAACCGCTTCGCCTCCCGCGGCGAGGCCGACTTCGGCGACCGCGTCCTCTCGGCGATGCGGCACGCCTTCGGCGGCCATCTCGAGAAGAGTCCCGAGCAGTGACCGAGACCGCGGAACCGACGGCGACCCAGCAGGAGAACCCGCTCGCCGAGGGCCTGGCCCTGCGCAAGACGCCGGATCCGTGCGCGCTCGTCATCTTCGGCGCCTCGGGCGATCTGGCGCACAAGAAGATCATGCCGGCGCTTTACGCGCTCCACGTCCGCCGCCTGCTGCCGCCACGCTTCGCGATCGTCGGCGTCGCGCGCACCGGCGACGTCGACGACGACTCCTACCGGAAGGACATGGAGGCCGCCGTGAAGCAACATGCGCGCGACCCGTTCCGGCAGGAGACCTGGGACGAACTCGCCCCCCAGCTCCACTACATCTCGACCGATTTCGCCGATGCCGGCGGCGAGGACAAGCTGCACGACCTGCTCGGCAAGCTCGACGAGGAGCAGCAGCTCGGCGGCAACCGCCTCTTCTATCTCGCGGTCCCGCCCCCGGCCTTCGCCACGATCGTCGAAGCGCTCGGCAAGCGGCGCGACGACCGCGGCTGGACGCGGCTCGTGGTCGAGAAGCCGTTCGGCCACGACCTCGAGTCGGCGAAGCAGCTGACCGCGACGCTGTTCGAGTACTTCAAGGAGGACGAGATCTTCCGGATCGACCACTACCTCGGCAAGGAGACGGTCCAGAACATGCTCGCGCTCCGCTTCGCGAACGGGATCTTCGAGCCGATCTGGAACCGCCAGTTCGTCGACCACGTCCAGATCACCGTGGCCGAGTCGATCGGGATCGAGGCCCGCGCCGGCTACTACGAGCACGCCGGGGCGATCCGCGACATCTTCCAGAACCATCTGCTCCAGCTGCTCGCGCTCACGGCGATGGAGCCGCCGATCGACTTCACCTCCGACTCGGTGCACAACGAGAAGGTCAAGGTGCTGCGGGGGCTGCACACACCGGCGCCGAGGTCGGTCGTACGCGGCCAGTACGGACGCGGTTTCGTCGACGGCGAGGAGGTCGTCGCATACCGCGAGGAAGCGGGAGTCGCGCCCGACTCGATGACCGACACCTTCGTCGCGGCGAAGCTCTTCGTCGACAACTGGCGCTGGGCCGACACGCCGTTCTACGTGCGGATGGGCAAGCGGCTGGCGCGCCACGAGACGACGATCGCGATCCAGTTCAAGCAGGCTCCGCACCCGCCCTTCGAGGAGACCGCCGCCGAGGGGCTGCGGCCGAACGTCCTCGTCGTCCACGTGCAGCCTGACGAGGGGGTCTCGCTCGCGATCGGCGCGAAGGTGCCGGGCCAGGGGATGTCGATCCGCACCGTCCACATGGATTTCCTCTACGGCGGTGCGTTCCGCACAGGAATGCCGGAGGCGTACGAGCGCCTCATCCTCGACGCGCTGCTCGGCGACTCGACGCTGTTCACGCGGACGGACGAGGTCGAGGAGCAGTGGCTGCTCGTGGACTCGATCGTCGCGGCCTGGCAGCGCGACAAGCCGGCGTTCCCGAACTATCCCGCGGGCTCGTGGGGGCCGCCGAGCGCCGACGAGCTCCTCCACCGGGACGGCCGCTCGTGGCGACGGCCCTGAACAGGCTGGACTGGTTCGGCGAGGACGTCTCCCTCGCCGACGTGGACACCGCGCTCGCGCGGCTGCGGGCCCAGGCGGCGGCCGAGGCGCCGAGCATGCGCACCTCGGTGATGACCCACCTCGCGTGGGTGCCGGCGGAATGGCTCGAGCCGGCGCGCGCCGCACTCGAGGGGATGGCCGAGCTGCACCCGTCGCGGACGATCCTCCTCCTGCCCGAGCCGGCCGCGCAGGACAACCGGATCGATGCGGGGGCCGAGGTCGAGCGGTGGGAGGTACCGGACACCGACCGTGGGCTCGTGACCGAGGTCGTCGAGCTCACGCTCCGTGGCTCGCGCGCGCAGGCGCCGGCGAGCATCGTCGAGCCGCTCCTCATCTCCGACCTGCCGGTCTTCCTGCGCTGGCGCGGCGAGCCGCCGTGGGGTGCGCCGGAGCTCGAGCAGCTCGTCGGGGTCATCGACCGGCTGATCGTGGACTCGACCGAGTGGGGCGACGTGCCCGGCGCGTACCCACGGCTGGCGGAGCTCTTCCCGCGCTGCGCCGCCTCGGACATCGCGTGGGCGAGGACGTCGCGCTGGCGCTCCCATCTCGCGACCCTGTGGCCCGGGATCGCAGACGTGCAGACGATTCGCGTGCGCGGCACGGCGGCGCAGGCGTGGCTCCTCTGCGGCTGGCTGCGCTCGCGTCTCGACCGCGCCGAGATCGCGCTCGAGCACGATCCGGCGGACAAGCTCGAAGGCGTGACGCTCGACGGCGAGGCCGTGCCACTTCCGCCCGGCGATCCCCCGGCGCCGAGCGACGTCCTCTCCGACGAGCTCGAACGCTTCACGCGCAACCCCGTGTACGAGGCCGCGGTCCTAGCTGCGACCGGCTAGGAGCAACTCCAGCAACCGGCCCGCGGCGAGGATGCGGCCATCCTCGCCCGCGCGCCCGACGAGCTGCACCGAGGCGGGCAACCCGTCCTCCGCCGGGTAGCACGGGAGCGCGAGCGCCGGCCAGCCGAGCGAGCTGAACGGGTACGTGAGCGAGATCCCGCCGGCGCGGATCTCGAGCTCGTCGACGTCCGCGGGCGGTGCGACGAACGGGACCGTGGGCGTCACGACGAGATCGAGCCCGTCGAGCGCCTCGGCCATGCGCTCCCGGTACTCGCGCCGGTCCCGCTCGGCGGCAGCCGCCTCGGCGTCGGTCACGCGCAGGCACTGCTCGACCTTGCCGCGAACGTTGTCGCCGTACAGCTCCTCGTTCTCGAGGAAGAGCACGCGATGGACGTCGGCGGCCTCACGCATGAAGTCGGCGCGGTTGGCCGGCGCGAGCGGAAGGTCGAGCTCGCGGCGGCGCGGGAAGAGCGAGGCCGCCTCCGCGACGCGTTCGCGCACGAGCGGCTCCGCCTGATCGAGCCACGCGACGCCGACCTCGAGCTCCTCGAGCGACTCGAGCTCGACCGGCTGGAACCCGGGCTGGAGAGCCCACAGCAGCCGCTCGCAGCCCTCCACCGAGGACGCCAGCGGCCCGACCACGTCGTAGCTCGGCGCGAGCGGGAAGCAACCGTCGACGGAGACAAGCCCATGGGTCGGCTTGAACCCGACGACGCCGCACCACGCGGCCGGGATCCGGATCGACCCCGCGGAGTCGGTACCGAGCGCGAGCTCGACGTCGCCCGCGGCGATCGCAGCGGCCGATCCCCCGCTCGATCCTCCCGCCAGCCGTCCCGGCGCGGACGGGTTCGGAACCGTGCCGTAGTGCGGGTTCTGCGAGGAAATGCCGTAGGCGAACTCGTGTAGGTTCGTCTTGCCGGCGACCGCGAAGCCGGCGGCCTCGACCAGCCGCACCGCGTCGGCGCTGACGGCGGGAAGGTGGTCGACGAAGAGCGCGGAGCCGTAGGTCGTCGTCAGCCCCGCCGTGTCGAGCAGGTCCTTGACCGCCACCGGCTCGCCGCCACCCGGTTCCTCCGGCCGCGCCAGCCAGATCCCGTCCACTACTGGAAGTGGAGGTAGAGCAGCGCGATCCCGATGCACCCGGCGAACAGCAGCACGAAGATCCCGAACAGGAGCCAGGCGAGGCGGATGTTCTTCCGCGCGAGCTCGGGATCCATCAGATCACCGCGTCCACGGCGAGGGCGGCAAAGAGCAGCGCGAGGTACAGCAGCGAGTAGTGGAAGAGGAGCATCGCGCGGCGCGGCGTCGTGTCGCGCCGCAGCCGCTCGGCAAGCCAGACGAAGACGGCGCCGAGCGCGAGGGCGCAGACGACGTAGAGCGGCCCGGCTCCTCCCCAGGCCCACGGAAGCAGCGTCGCCGCCACGAGTACGAGCGAGTAGAGGACGATCTGGCGCGCGGTCGCGCGATCGCCGCGCACGACCGGCAGCATCGGCACCCCTGCGTTCGCGTAGTTGTCCTTGATCAGCAGCGCAAGCGCCCAGAAGTGCGGCGGCGTCCAGATGAAGACGATCGCGAAGAGGAGCAGCGCCGCGATCCCCACCTGTCCGGTGGCCGCGGCCCAGCCGACGAGCGGCGGCACGGCCCCGGCGGCTCCGCCGATCACGATGTTCTGCGAGGTCGAGCGCTTCAGCCAGCGCGTATAGACGATGACGTAAAAGAGGCCACCGACCAGGGCGAGGACGGCCGTGAGGACGTTCACCGCGCTCGCGAGGAGGACGAAGGAGAACGCCAGCAGCGCCAGCCCGAACTCGAGGGCGCGACTCGGCGCAACGCGGCCCGACGCCACGGGGCGCGCACTCGTTCGCTTCCCCATCAGCGGGTCGATGTCGCGGTCGAGGACATGGTTGAGCGCCGACGCGCCGCCGCAGGCAAGCGCGAGCCCGGCCATCGCCGCCACCGCGAGACCGGTTCCCGGCCAGCCGCGCGCGCCGGCGATCATCCCGCAGAAGCCGGTGATCAGCAGCAGCGACATGATCCGCGGCTTCGTCAGCGCCACGTAGTCGCGCCACCCTCCCCACGGAACCCGCCGGCCGCGGAAGCTCTCGGCGACCACGACCACCAGCGCCGCCAACGCGAAGGCGGCGAGCCCGGAGTGCGCGTGCGGCGCGGGAACCAGGGCGGCGGCGGCAAAGAGCGCCGACGCGGCGAGCACCGCCGGGACGAGCCGCCGGTGCGCGTACCAGGCCGAGACGACGAGCGCGGCGAGCGGCGGAGCCACGAGCGCCGCCAGCAGCTTGTGCGCAGTCCCGAGGTTCTCGGCGCCGGAGATCACCGCAAGCAGCGTCCCGCCCGCGGCGACGAGCGCCGACAGGCGCAGCCAGGGGCCCGGCGCCAGCTCGGTCTTCACTGCGGCTGCTCCGCGAGGCGCCGCCGCAGGTCGCGTAGCGGCCGCGGGCTCGTCACGTAGGGGACGCTGTCGAAGTTGTGCGGAGGCGGCGGCGAGGTCGTGTACCACTCGAGCGTGTCGGCGAGCCACGGGTCGTTCCCCGCGCGGACGCCCTTGCGCAGCCCGTGCGTGATCCAGACGTTGGCGACGAACACCGCCACTCCGACCGCCAGGATCCCGGAGCCGATCGAGGACGTCAAGTTGTACGCCTCCCAGAGCCCGCCCTGGTGGTACGTGTAGACCCAGCGAGCCATGCCGAGCAACCCGAGCATGTGCTGCGGCATGAAGGTGACGTTGAACCCGACGAACATCAGCCAGAAGTTCCACTTGCCGAGGCGCTCGTCGAGCAGGCGCCCGAACATCTTCGGCCACCAGTAGTAGAGGCCGCCGAAGAGGCCGAAGACGATCCCGCCGAAGGCGACGTAGTGGAAGTGGGCGATGATGAAGTACGAGTTGTTCAGCTGCCAGTCGACCGGGAACGCGGCGAGGAAGAGTCCCGACAGGCCCCCGATCGTGAACAGGGCGAGGAAGCCGACCGCAAATAGCATCGGCGTGTCGAAGATGAGATTGCCGCGCCAGGTCGTCGCCAGCCAGTTGAAGATCTTGACCCCGGTCGGGATCGCGATCACCATCGACGAGATCATGAAGAACGAGTCGAGCCCGGTGGACAACCCGGCCGTGAACATGTGGTGGGCCCACACGAGCATCGAGAAGAACGCGATGGCGAGAGTCGAGAACGCGACCGCCTTGTAGCCGAAGATCGGCTTGCGCGAGAAGACGGGCAGAATCTCGGAGATCATCCCGAAGACGGGCAGCACCATGATGTAGACCTCGGGGTGCCCGAAGAACCAGAACATGTGCTGGTAGAGCACGAGGTTCCCGCCTTGGGAGGGTATGAAGAAGTGCGTCCCGACGGTGCGGTCGAGCAGCAGCAACGTGATCGCCGCTGACAGCGCCGGCAGCGCGACGAGCAGCAGGGTCGCGTAGGTCACGATCGCCCAGACGAACAGCGGCATGCGCATCCACGTCATGCCGGGCGCGCGCATGTTGACGATCGTGACGATGAAGTTGATCGCCCCGAGCAGCGACGAGAGCGTGAGGATGTGGATGCTGAGGATCCAGTAGTCCTGGCCGTGGCCCGGGCTCGCCCAGGGGAAGTTCTCCGAGAGCGTCGGGTACGACCACCAGCCGGCGTGCGGCGCGCCGCCCTTCGAGAACCAGCTGCCCCAGAGGACGATCCCGCCGAGCAGGTAGAGCCAGTACGAGAGCGCGTTGAGGCGCGGGAACGCCATGTCCCGGGCGCCGATCATCAGCGGCACCAGGAAGTTGGCGAAGCCGGCCATGATCGGCACGACGACGAGAAAGATCATCGTCGTCCCGTGCATCGTCACGACCTCGTTGTACGAGTTCTTCGTCAGGAGGGTCTCGTTCGGGGTCGCGAGCTGCGAGCGCATGAGGAGCGCGAGGATCCCGGCCGCGACGAACCACGCGAGCGACGTGACGATGTACATGATCCCGATCCGCTTGTGGTCGACTGTGACGAGCCAGCTCGCGACGCGGCCGTTCTTCCAGCCGACGGGATAGGCGGTTTCGGACCTAACCGCCACTCGACGCTCCGACGGGTGCGGACTTGTAGATGTTCTTCTTCACGTAGGCGGCCAGCGCGTTGAACTCCGCGGCGGTCCAGGTATCACCGACCGGCGGCATCGCGCCCTGCGAACCGGTGAAGCCGTTGTGCACGATCCCGGCGAGCGCGTTCGGCTGGATCAGCAGCGAGTTGTTCGCAATCGCGGGCCCGTAGCCGCCCTGTCCGAGGTTCCCGTGGCAGGTGGCGCACACGCCGTTCCAGATCTGCTTGCCGATCGTCTCGTGCCAGGTCGCGAGGTAATGCCGGTACTGCCGCTGCGTCCCGGCCTGGACGACCGCTCCCATCGACGCGTGGAAGACCCCGCAGAGCTGCGCGCACTGGCCGGTGTACACGCCCGGCTTCGCCTGGAACCACGTGTGGTTGATCCGCCCGGGGATCGCCTGGATCTTGCCGCCGAGTGCCGGGATCCACCAGCTGTGGATCACGTCCGGCGATACGACCTTGAGGTCGACCACGGACCCGGCCGGCACGTGGAGCGTCCCGATCGAGCGGGCGCGGTCCTTGGAGTCCGTGTAGTCGTACTGCCAGTAGTACTGGTGGCCCTCGATCGTGACGTGGATCGGGTTGGCAGCGGCAGGCGCCGAGTCGATCTTCGGCAACTCGTAGAAGACGAAGCCCGCGACGATCGCGAGGATCACGGCCGGGAAGACCGTCCAGATCAGCTCGAGCCGCGTGTGCCCGTGCACCTGCGCGCCCTCGACCGTACGAGGCCGGCCGCGGCTGCGGTACTTCACGATGAAGATGACGAGCACCGACTCGACGAGGATCAAGATCGCCGCCGTGAGGCCGAGAATGAGGAAATAGGCGTGCTGGATGTGGACGGCGTTCGGCGACGCCGGCGCGACGGGTGCGAAGCCACCGTTTCCAGCTGTGGCAATGCCGGCCGTCGCGAGCGCGACAAGCACGGC
Source organism: uncultured Actinomycetes bacterium (assembly GCA_963796555.1). Taxonomy (GTDB): domain Bacteria; phylum Actinomycetota; class Thermoleophilia; order Gaiellales; family Gaiellaceae; genus Palsa-739. The sequence goes on from CAWCLZ010000010.1 coordinate 590,156, forward strand.
GAGAACAAGGGTCGGCAGCTTGCGGCGCACCCGCCCGGCATTCTATGAAGGTGTCCCAGCGCTCGCGGATCGAACTGCCGGACCACGTGCCTTCCGTCTTCGAGGTCTACGTCGGCGGCGTCCGCCAAGTGCCCGGACGGGACTTCGAAGTGGACGGACGGTCGCTCGTCTTCTCCCGCCCGGTCGAGCAGGAGGGCCGGCTCGGCTTCTGGCGCTGGGCGTCGATGTGGCTCGGGATCGCGGGCACCTACCGCAAGCACGAGGCGGTCGACGTCGCCTACGAGGCCGACGGGCGCCGCGAGGTCGAGACGGGGCTGCAGCCGCAGCCCTACGACTCAGACTGAGGCCGCAGCGAGCTCGGGACGCTGCACTCCGTCGTCGAGCAGCGCAGCCACGACATCCGAGAACACGTTGCGTCCCGGCGCGTACACCGGGCGGAAGTCGACCGCGCCGTTCAGCTCGAGCACGAGGAAGCCGCCGCTCGCGGTCGGCAGGAGGTCGACGCCGGCGAGGTCCACCCTGGCGGCCCGCGCCACCGCGAGGGCCAGCGCCTGCGCGATCGGCGGCGGCTCGACCGGCGTGACCTGGGCACCGAGCGCTGCGTTCGTCCGCCACTCTCCGCCCCGCGCGATGCGGCACGCGGCCCCGACGACGCGGCCTCCGGCCACCACGAGACGCAGGTCCCAGCCTCGCGGCTCCACGAGCTCCTGGGCGAGCGCTCCGTGCTCGCGGAACCACGGCTTCTGCTGGAGCCGGACGAGCGCCGCGTCCAGCTCCTCCGCCGTGGTGCACCGCTCGACGTCACGTCCCCAGCTGCCGAACCGCGGCTTCAGCACGACCGGGAGCTCCGGGACGGCGGCCGGCAGCGACGGGCTGAGGAGGGTGGTGTGCGGGTGCGGCAGTCCGGCGAGCCGAAGCGTGCGAGCGGTCAGCAGTTTGTCGTGGGCGACGATGAGGGATCCGGGAGGATTCCGTACTTCCACGCCGCCGGCCGCGAGCCGCTCGAGCTCGCCGGTGCCGCTCTCGATGCCGTCGAGGCTCTCACGCACGTCGAGCCTGGCCAGCGCGACGTCCCCCGGGTCGAGGGACATCAGCGCCGTGTGCGGGTCGAGCAGCTCGGAGTCGAGACCCCAGGCGCGCGCCGAGGCGACAAGCGCCTCGTTCGTCGCGCTGCGCCGATGGGCGACGACGGCGAACTTCATGCCGAGATCGTGCGGACGAAACCGCCGGAGGTGGGGCGCCATCCGGTGACGCGCTGGTGTCAGGATCGCTACTGAACCGCAGCGGCCTCGGCCGCTTTGGGAACCGGCTCGAGCCGGTAGCCGACGCCGTAACGCGTCTGGATGAACGTATGCGTGGACGACCGGCGGTCGACCTTCTCGCGCAGGCGGCGGACAAAGACGTCCACCGTTCGGTCACGGTGCGACTCGCGGCGGCCCCACAGCTTCTGCAGAAGCTCGTCGCGGGTGACGACGCGGCCGCGGTCGAGCGCGAGCTGGTAGAGGAGCCGGAACTCGGTGGGTGTCAGCTCGGCGCTCTGGTCGTCGACGTACGCCTGGACCTCGAGCGGGTCGATCCGGAGCTCCTCGATCTCGATCGGCTCGCCGCGCGGTGTCTCCTCACGGCGGATCGCCCGCCGCGACGCTGCCCGCACACGCGCCACGAGCTCCTTCATCGAGAACGGCTTGACGAGATAGTCGTCGGCCCCGATCTCGAGCGCGTGCACGCGATCGTGCTCGGTGCCGCGGGCGGAGACGACGACGATCGGCGTGCCGATCCCCTCGTTCCGGGCCGTCTCGATCAGCTTCCAGCCGTCGACGCCCGGCAGCATCAGGTCGAGCACGCAGACGTCGGGCTTCTCGTAGCGAAGCCGGGCGAGCCCCTGGGTGCCGTTGCCGACCTGCACAGGATCGAAGCCGGCGGCGCCGAGATGGCGCGCCATCCCCTGCGCAATGACCTCGTCGTCCTCGACGATCAGAACCTTCGGCATGGTTCACTCATTATCGGCAGCAACACGGTAGGCGAAGGGTAAAGGAATGGTGAAGGAGTGGTGAACGAAAAACGCGTCAGGGCCGTCGTGGCGAACAGCAGCGAGCCGGTCGTCGTGCTCGACAGCGAGCGACGGGTCGTGGCCGCGAACCGACAGGCGGCCCAGGCCGTCGGCGGGCTCGAGCCGGGCCGCCGGCTCGGCGAGGAGCAGGCGGCCGCGCACCCCGGCTTGCTCGTCCTCTTTCTCGAGTCGCCACCCGAGTTGTCCGCCTACCAGGAGCTGCGGCAGGGGTTCACCGCCGCGGTCTCGCACGAGCTCCGCACTCCGCTGGCCCGGCTGCTCGTGCTGCTCGAGAGCGCGACGCTGCCCGGCGCCGACGTCGAAGAGCTGACGGAGCAGGCGCGTCAGGAGGTCGAGCAGGCGCGTGAGCTGATCGACGACGTCCTCTTCCTCGGCGAGCTCGAGACCGGCCGCGAAGTCGTCTCCCTCGGCCACACGCGCGGCAAGACGATCGTGGAGGAGGTCGTCGCCTCGTTCCGGGAGCGCGCGAATCACGCCGAGGTCGCGCTCGAGGTCCGGGCCGACGGCCGCGTCGACTTACCTCTGCGGCCGCGGATGCTCCGGGTCGTGGTCGAGAACCTGCTGGCGAACGCGCTTCGCTACGCAGGGCCGGGCAGCACCTGCACTGTCGAGCTGACGAATCCCGCCGAGGGGCCGATGCTCACGGTCTCGGACAACGGCAAGGGAGTCGGCCCCGCCGACCTGCCGCGCCTGTTCGAGCGCTTCTACCGGGGCGACCAGGCGCGCACGAGCCGCGGCACGGGGCTCGGCCTCGCAATCGTGAAGCACATCGTCACGTCGGCGGGCGGCGAGGTGGAGGCGACGAGCGAGCCGGGGCAGGGCCTCGAGATCCGCGCCCGCTTCCCGCGCGGCTAGCCGAAGCGGCCGGTGACGTAGTCCTCCGTCCGTTTGTCGGACGGGGCCGTGAAGATCTTCTCGGTCTCGTCGTACTCGACGAGCTCGCCCCAGCGCTGGCCCTCCTCGCCGCGCGAGATCGAGAAGAAGGCGGTCATGTCGGCCACGCGCGCGGCCTGCTGCATGTTGTGGGTCACGATCACGAAGGTGTACTCCTGCTTGAGCTCGTGCAGGAGCTGCTCGATCTTCTGCGTCGCGATCGGGTCGAGGGCCGACGCGGGCTCGTCCATGAGGACGACGTCCGGCTCGACCGCGATGGCGCGGGCGATGCAGAGCCGCTGCTGCTGCCCGCCGGAGAGGCCGAGCGCGCTCGCCTTCAGCCGGTCCTTGACCTCGTCCCAGAGAGCAGCCTGGGTTAGGGCACGCTCGACGCGCTCGGAAAGGTTGTCCTTCATGCCGAGCACCTTCAGCCCCCAGGCGACGTTGTCCTGAATCGACTTCGGAAACGGGTTCGGGCGCTGGAAGACCATGCCGATCGTGCGCCGCACCGCGACCGGGTCGACGTCGCCGGCCGCGATGTCCTGACCCTGGTAGCGGATCGTGCCCGTCTGGCTGAAGCTGGGCACGAGGTCGTTCATCCGGTTCAGGCAGCGGATGAACGTGCTCTTGCCGCAACCCGAGGGGCCGATGACTGCCGTGACGAGGTTCTCGTAGACCTCCATCGAGACGTCCTTGAGGGCCGGCTTCGAGCCGTAGATGGCAGTCAGGTCCTGGATGTCGAAGACCTGCTCGAGCCGCTCGCGCGGCGGCAGCGGTTGACGCTTCGTCTCGACGCGCACGGCGTGTTCGATCGTACTCGACACGGACACGGCCTCCTTCATCTGGTTGCGCTCGCGAGCTTGCGGCGACTTCGGGTCGCGAGCCACCGGGCGGTCATGCTGGTGATGAGAATGAACATGATCAGAACGAACGCGCCGGCCCAGGCGAGCTCGTGGTCACTCGGAATTGGAGAATCGGTTAGCTCGTAAATTGCGACCGGCACGCTCTCCAGCGCAACCCGCGGGTTCCACTGGACTCCCTGACCGACGATCGACGAGCAGAGGAGCAGCGGCGCCGTCTCGCCTGCGACCCGCGCGACGGCGAGCGTTGCGCCGGTCAAGATCCCCCCGACGGCCTGGGGCACGACGATCCCGAGCGTCGCACGCCAGCGAGGCGAGCCCAGGCCGAGCGCTGCCTCGCGTAGCGAGTTCGGAACGAGCGCCAGGACCTCGATCGTCGAACGCGCGACGAGCGGGAGCATGATCACGGCAAGCGCGCAGGACCCCGCGAACCCGCTCTGGCCGCGCCCCAGGACGATCAGGCCGTAGATGAAAACGCCGATGACGATGGCCGGGATGCCGTTGAGCACGTCGAGCACGAGCCCGACCCCGTTCCGGATGGCTCTCGGTGCGAACTCGTTCACGTAGATCGCGACGAGAATCCCGAACGGCAGCGCTATGGCGGTCGCGATGCCGACGATGACGAGCGAGCCCACGAAGGCATTCGCGAGACCCTCGCTTACGCCCGTGCTCGCGTACGGGACATAGGGTTGGGTGAAGAGATCGAGGCTCAGCTTGCTCCAGCCCCGGCTGGCGACCGACCAGAGGAGGATCGCGAGGAGCGCGACGCCGACAGCAGCGGCGAGCCACCCGAGGAGCTCCATGCCGACAGTGACCGCACGACGACGGCGGAGCCGGTCGTTCGGCCGCCGAAACACGCCGAGTTCCGGCGCGCTCATGCCGGCGTGCCCCCGAGCCGTCGTGCAGACCTGCGAACGATGGCCTGCGCGATCAGATTGACGACGATTGAAAGGACGAGCAGGATCAGACCCAGGTACACGAGCGAGGATTTCTCGATGCTCGAGGCCGCGTTCAGGAACTGGACCACGATCCAGGCCCCGATCGTGTTGCCGTTGGCGAAGATGTTGCTGCTGATGGAGTTGTTGTAAGCGCCGATCACCGACGCCACCGCGATCGCCTCGCCGAGGGCGCGGCCTAGGCCCAGGATGGTCGCCGCCGCGACGCCGCCGCGTGTGTAGGGGAGGACGACGCCGCGCACCATCTCCCACCGCGTCGCGCCGACCGCGAAGGCCCCTTCTTTCAATTCGTGGGGAACGCCGAGGAAGAGCTCCCGGGAGATGCTCGAGATGATCGGGACGATCATGATCGTCAGGACGATGATCGCCGTGAAGTAGCCGGTACCGACGGAGTTCGGCGGCCCGAAGAGCGGGATGAAACCGAGCGCCGAGTGGAGAGCCGGCTCGACATGGTCGCGCAGGATGGGGGCGAGGACGAGAATGCCCCAGAGGCCGATGATGACGCTGGGGACCGCCGCGAGCGTCTCCACGAGCGCCGTCACCGGGCCCCGCAGCCAGCGGGGCGACAGCTCGGTGAGGAAGAGCGCGATCCCGAGCGCGAGCGGTGTCGCGATGAGCAGCGCGCCGAACGACGTGACGGCCGTGCCGAAGAGGAAGGTGGCGGCACCGAAGTGAAGGTGGACCGGGTCCCAGCCGACGTCCGTGACAAACCCGAGCCCGAAGGTCGAGAACGAGAGCCGAGCACCCTTGATGAGCTGCCAGGCGATCAGGCCGACGAGAACCGTCGCGCCGAGCGCGGCAACACCGGCGACCCCTTGCAGGAGCAGATCGCCCAAACGAGCCCGCCGCCCCGAGAAGGGACGGCGGGCTACGTCAGTGGTCGTATCGAGCGTGCTCACGATCCGGAGGATTCTCTCCTAGCTCGCTCCTACGAGTGGATCTTCTGGATCGACTTCTTGTCGAACTTCACTACTGGGGCGGGAAGCGGCGAGAAGAACAGCTTCGGCCCGAACTTCTGACCCTTCGTGATCGCCCAGCCAATCAGCTGCTTGAGCGCCGCAGCTTGATTGCTCGACTTCGCCACCATGATGTACGTGTAGGTGGAGATCGGATAGGCGTTCCGATACTTCTTGCTCTTCGGCGGATTGACGATCGAGAGCGAGCCGTCCTTCGCGGGATGGGTATCGAGCTGAGCCGCCGCCTTGACGCCCGCCAGCTTCGGCAGGACGAAGTGCCCCGACCGATTTTCCATCCTGAAGTACGTCAGGTGGTTGTGGACCGGATACGAGGTCTCGGCGTAGCCGATGGCGCCGGGAGTCTGCTTGACGACGTTGGCAACGCCGGAGCTGTGCGGAGCACCGGTGCCGGTGGGCCAGTTCACCGCGGTGCCCGTGCCGACCTGCTTCTTCCAGGTCGAGCTGACGTGGGAGAGGTAGTCGGTGAAGTTGTACGTCGTCCCGGAGCCGTCGGAGCGGTGGACGACGGTGATGTTCTCGCTGGGCAGGTTTTTGCCCGGGTTGAGCTTCTTGATCGCAGGGTCGTCCCAGTTCGTGATCTTGCCGAGGTAGATCTTGGCGAGCACCGGGCCGCTCATACGCAGAAAGTTGCCGCCGGCCGAGTAGTTGTAGAAGACCGCGGTCGATGCGAGCGCCCACGGGATCTGCAGGCATCCCTTGCACGCAGTGAACTGATCCGGTGTCAGCGGAGCGTCGCTCGCGCCGAAGTCGACGGTACGCCCGGTGATCGCCGCGATGCCGGCACCGGAACCAACCGAGCTGTAGTTGAGGGTTATCCCGAGCGCCGAATCGACCGGAGCGACCCAGGACTGCACGAGCGGCGCGACGAACGTGCTGCCGGCGCCGTTCAAGGTCGCGCTGCTGCTCTTGGCGGACGCCGTTCCGGCCATGACGACAGCCAGAGCTGCGACGAGGCCTGCGGCAGCGAGAGCAAGGGTGATGCGAACGAGCTTGCCGTTTCTCGGCATCTGATTTTTCCTCCTCCTCAGGGGTTCGCGGGCAAGGTACGACCGGTCCTGCGGAGGGTGGGATAACCCGGCGTTGCGAGGTGGAGACGAAGTGGTGACGCGGCCTGGCGCGCGGGGCCGCAGACCAGCTAGTACGCTGGTTCCGATGTCGATCGACACCGCGCTCCAGCAGATCGAAGCGCAGCTCCAGGAGATGGGCCAGCGCGTTCTGAGCGCCGTCCACGGCGCGATGCGCGCCCTCGAGGAACGCGACCGGGAGCTCGCCGACGAGGTGATCGCGTTCGACGACGAGGTGGACAACCACTTCCTCGGCATCGAGCATTCGATCCAGGCGCTGCTCGCGCTGCAGACGCCAGTCGCCCGCGACCTGCGGCTGCTGCTCGCGATGATCCACATCAATCTCCTGCTCGAGCGCAGCGCGGACGGCTGCGTCACGATCGCCAAGCTGTCGAAGCTCGTCGCCGACGTGGAACCGGATCCGGCCCTCGTCGACGTCCTCACCGAGATGGGCGAGCGCGCGGAAGAGATGGTGCGCGTGGCGCTCGACTCGTTCAGCAGCCGCGACCTTCCCGGCGCTGAGAGCCTCGTCGAGCTCGACGAGCTGATCGACCGGGCGAACCGCCGCTTCGTCGAGCGTCTCGTCGACGTGATGGCCGAGCCGGAGTTCCGCGAGTGGGGCCTGCGGATGGTCGTCGTCGCCAGGACGATCGAACGGATCGGCGACCGCGCCGTCGACATCGGCGAGCAGACCGCCTATCTGCTGACGGCCCAGTTCCGCGAGTTCACCGACGCCTCACATCCGGTCAGCTAATACTCTCCGGCGATGGCCGGTAACGAGGCGTTCGCGCGCAACCGGAGGTGGCTCGTCGCGCTTGCCCTGGTGCTCGGCGTCGTCCTCATCGTCATCTCGGTGGTCTACTGGGTCGAGCCGGCCGGCTCATTGCCGTCGTTCTTCCCGGGGCACGAAGCCGGATCGAGCCACCACCACGTGAAGCACGGCATCGCGGCCTTCCTGCTCGGACTGGCGTGCATCGCCTTCGCCTGGTTCAACTCCGGCCCGCAGAAGCACGGCGCCGACACGACCGACGCCGGCTGAGTGGCTCCGATCACCTACTTCCAGGGCGCGATCCTCGGGCTGCTGCAGGGCGTCTCGGAGCTCTTCCCGATCTCGAGCCTCGGGCACAGCGTCATCCTCCCGAGCCTGCTCGGCTGGAACATCCACCAGAACCAGCAGTACTTCCTCACCTTTCTCGTGGCGCTCCACCTGGCGACAGCGCTCGTCCTGCTCGGCTTCTTCTGGCAGGACTGGGTGCGGATCGTCAAGGGGCTGGGCCGCTCGCTGCGCGACCGTGAGATCGCCGATCCCGACGCGAAGCTCGGCTGGCTGCTGATCCTCGGCACGATCCCGGCGGGGATCCTCGGGCTCCTGCTGCAGGACTCGCTCCGCAAGCTGTTCGCGTCCCCGGAGTACGCCTCGATCTTCCTCGCGTGCAACGGCCTGCTGCTGTTCGGCGCCGAGGCGCTGCGGCGCCGCGCTCCCGTCGTCGCCGAAGACGACGACGAGCAGATCGCCAAGACGGTCGGCTGGGGCCAGGCGGCCTCGGTCGGCGCCGCCCAGTCGATCGCGCTCATCCCCGGCTTCTCGCGCTCGGGCGCGGCGATGGGCGGCGGGCTGCTCGTCGGCCTCTCGCACAAGGACGCGGCGCGCTTCGCCTTCCTGCTCGCCACGCCGATCATCCTCGCCGCCGCCGTGCTCAAGCTGCCCGAGCTCGCAGGCTCCCAAGGGGACGGCGTGCGCGGGCCGGCACTCGTGGGCGCTCTCTGCTCGGCGCTCACCGCCTACCTCTCGGTGCGCTTCCTGATGAAGTACTTCGAGACGCGGACGCTGATCCCGTTCGCGGTCTACTGCCTCTGCGCCGGGACGGCTTGCGCGATCTATTTCGCGGTGACCTAGACGCGGCCGTGCTGCTCGGCGAGGCCGCGCAGACGCCGCCCGAGCGCCGGGGTCAACGCGCCTCGCTCGAGCTGCCAGCGCCAGTTGCCCTCCGTCCGGCCCGGCCGGTTCATCCGCGCCTCGCTGCCGAGGCCGAGCACGTCCTGTGCCGGGACGATCGCCAACTCCGAGCGGGACGCGTAGGCGAGCTCGATCAGGCCCCAACTCGGGTCGCCTGGATCGAGGCCGGTGGCGTCCCGCTCTCGCGGCGTGAGCGCGGCGAACCAGCCCGCGGCCGTGTCGGTGTCGTGCGTGCTCGTGTACGCGACCGAGTTGCGCCGGAAGTTCGCAGGGTCGTGCGGGTTGCGCTTGCGGCGGCGGAACGCCCAGAGGAGCACGACGATCCCGGGCAGGCCGAGCTCGTCGCGGAGCGCGTAGACCGGCGGCGTGATGTGTCCGAGGTCTTCGGCAATCAATGGCAAGTCGCCGAGCTCGCGCGCGACAGCGCGGAAGAGCTCGCCGCCGGGTCCCGGCCGCCACCGTCCGCTTCTCGCGGTCGCGTTCCGCGCCGGAATGGCCCAGTAGGAGACGAAGCCGCGGAAGTGGTCGATCCGGGCGAGGTCGACGAGCTCGAACGTGCGCCGAAACCGCTCCCGCCACCAGTGGAAGCCGGTTGCGCGGTGCACGGGCCAGTCGTAGAGCGGGTTCCCCCAGCGCTGGCCGCTCGCGCTGAGCGCGTCGGGCGGCGCGCCGGCGACCTCGCCGCGCGCGAACAGCTCCGGCCAGCAGGCGTGATCGGCGCCGCCGTCTGAGACGTAGATCGGGACGTCACCGATCAGCCGGACGCCGCGCTCGGCCGCGTACGTGCGCAGCGCACCCCATTCCCGCTCGAAGCGCACCTCGTCGGCGAGCGCCTCCGTGCCCGCGAAGCCCGCCCAGCCGCCGGTCCAGAACGGGTGCCGCGCGACGAAGTCCTCGACCTCGCCCGCCGTGACCCGCGCCGTCGGCCGCGCGAGGAGCTGCGGGGAGGCCGCGAAGGCAGACGGCGACCGGTACGGCGAGCCGAACTCGTCGGTCGGCCCGAGCGGCAGCACCTGCCACCACGACTGGCCGGCGGCCGCGAGCCAGTCGACGAACCGGTATGCCTCCCGGTCGACCTTTCCGGACGGGAGCGAGGTCGGATGGAGGAGGATGCCGGCCGAACGCGAGAGCTCCACGTGTTGATCCTTCCTCATCAGTGAGACTGGGGGCGTGCCGATCCCGAAGACGACCCCTGCACGGATCCAGATCCTGGAGGTGACGCCGCAGGTCGACTGCGGCCGCTATCCGGTCAAGCGCACCGCCGGCGACGTGGTCGAGGTGACCGCGCGGATCTTCCGCGATGGGCACGAGACACTCGGCGCGGCGGTTCGCCACAAAGGCCCGGGCCCGACGCGCTGGAGCGAGACGCCGCTCGAGCCGCGCGGCAACGACGTCTGGGCCGGCTCGTTCGAGGTCGACCGGCCGGGGCTCTGGAGCTTCCGGATCGAGGCCTGGGTCGACAGGGTCGCCTCGTTCCAGGAGGAGCTACGGCGCAAGGTCGCAGCGGGCCAGGCGGACCTCACGGGCGAGCTGTCGGAAGCGGCGGCACGCCTCGGCGAGGAGGAGCTGACGGTGGAGCAGGCGCTCGCGGCGCAGGCGGGCGCGCGCTCCGAGAAGGCCTGGTCGGCCACGTACTCGGTGGACGTCGACCGTGTGCTCGCCCGCTTCGGCTCCTGGTACGAGCTGTTCCCGCGCTCGTGGGGTGGCTTCGCCGGCGTCCGCGAGCTGCTGCCGCGCTTCGCCGAGCTCGGCTTCGACGTCCTCTACCTGCCGCCGATCCACCCGATCGGGCACACGAACCGCAAGGGACGGAACAACGCCGAGACCGCGAAGCCCGGCGACGTCGGCAGCCCGTGGGCGATCGGCTCGGAGGACGGCGGGCACGAGGCCATCGACCCTGCTCTCGGCACCGAGAAGGAGCTTCGTGCCCTCGTCGCCGACGCGAGGAAGCTGGGGATCGAGATCGCGCTCGACCTCGCGATCCAGTGCTCTCCCGACCATCCCTGGCTGCAGGAGCATCCAGAGTGGTTCCACCGCCGCCCCGACGGGACGCTGAAGTACGCCGAGAACCCGCCGAAGCGCTACCAGGACATCTACAACGTCGATTTCGGCAGCGAGGACTGGCGCGGCCTCTGGCAGGCGCTCCATGACGTCGTGCTCCACTGGGTCGGGTGCGGTATCACCGTCTTCCGCGTAGACAACCCGCACACGAAGCCGCTGCCGTTCTGGGAGTGGCTGATCGGCGAGGTGCGGCGCGAGCATCCGGACGTGATCTTCCTCTCCGAGGCCTTTACGCGGCCCGCGCCGATGACGGCGCTCGCCAAGGCCGGCTTCGCGCAGAGCTACACCTACTTCACGTGGAAGAACACGCGCTGGGAGCTGGTCGAGTTCCTCGGCCAGCTGCTCGACTGGCGTGAGTTCTACCGGCCGAACTGCTTCGCGAACACACCGGACATCCTGCACGAGTACCTCCAGATGGGCGGGCAGGCGGCGTTCGAGGCGCGGCTCGTGCTCGCCGCGACGCTTTCGCCCTCCTACGGGATCTACTCCGGGTTCGAGCACTGCGAGAACGTGCCGGTGCGGCCGGGGTCCGAGGAGTACCTCAACTCGGAGAAGTACGAGCTGAAGCAGCGGAAGCTCGACGGGCCGCTGCTGTCGTTGGCTGCGACGCTCAACGCCGTGCGCCGCGAGAACCCGGCGCTCCAGTGGCTCGATCGGCTCACTATCCTCGAGACCGAGAACGAGCGGCTCTTCGCGTTCCTCAAGCGGCACGGCGAGAACACCGTGGTCACGGTCGTGAACCTCGACGCGGCGGCGACCCAGGTCGGCGTCTGCGTCATGCCGGTCTCGACCGGGCTGCCGCCGGCCTACCCGGTGCGCGACCTCCTGTCGGATGAGAAGTGGACGTGGCGGATCGGCCGCAACTACGTCAAGCTCGCCCCGGGCCAGAGCCACCTGCTAAGGATCGGCGGATGACCCCCACGACCCGTCCCTTCGAGCCATGCCCGGTGTCTGACACCGGCCGTGCCCGGGGGAGTCATGTCTGAACGGCGGCCCAGTCCCAGCGCGCCCGACACCGAGCCGCTTCGGGGCGCAGCCGTGTCCCCGCGAGACCTGTCTAGGTGTCTGACACCGGGCCAGGTCTGGAGGGGCTATGTCTGAGCAGTGGTTCGAGCGGGATCCGCTCTGGTTCAAGCGGGCCGTCTTCTACGAGATCCACATCCGCGGGTTCTTCGACGGGAACGACGACGGCTCGGGCGACTTCCGCGGCCTGATCGACAAGCTCGACTATCTCGAGTGGCTCGGCATCGACTGCCTCTGGCTGCTGCCGATGTACGAGTCGCCGCTGCGCGACGGCGGCTACGACATCTCGAACTTCTTCGCGCTCCACCCGGACTACGGCTCGGTGGACGACTTCCGCGAGTTCGTCGAGCAGGCGCACCAGCGCGGCATGCGCGTGATCGCCGATCTCGTCATGAACCACACCTCCGCCGACCATCCGTGGTTCCAGGAGTCGCGGACGGATCAGACCAACCCGAAGCACGACTGGTACGTCTGGTCGGAAACCGACGAGCGTTATCCCGAGGCGCGGATCATCTTCATCGACGCCGAGCCCTCGAACTGGACGTTCGACCCGCTGCGGGGCGAGTACTACTGGCACCGCTTCTTCCACCACCAGCCGGATCTCAACTACGACAACCCGGCGGTGCAGGAGGCGATGCTCGAGGTGCTGCGCTTCTGGCTCGACCTCGGCATCGACGGCTTCCGGCTCGACGCCGTGCCCTACCTCTTCGAGCGGGACGGGACGAACGGCGAGAACCTCCCCGAGTCGCACGCGTACCTGAAACGCGTTCGCGCCGAGGTCGACGCGCGCTATCCCGACCGCTTGCTGCTCGCCGAGGCGAACCAGTGGCCGGAGGACGTCGTCGACTACTTCGGCGACGGCGACGAATGCCAGATGTGCTTCCACTTCCCGGTCATGCCGCGGATGTTCATGTCGCTGCGACGCGAGGACGCGACGCCGATCTACGAGATCCTCGATCGCACGCCGAAGATCCCCCACAACTGCCAGTGGGGCCTCTTCCTCCGCAACCACGACGAGCTGACCCTCGAGATGGTCACGGACGAGGAGCGCGACTACATGTACTCCGAGTACGCGAAGGACCCGCGGATGAAGCTCAACCTCGGGATCCGCCGCCGGCTGGCGCCGCTGCTCGACGCCGGCCGCGACGAGGGGGAGCTGCTGCACGCGATCCTCTTCTCGCTCCCAGGTTCGCCGGTCCTCTATTACGGGGACGAGATCGGGATGGGCGACAACGTCTACCTCGGCGACCGCGACGGCGTGCGCACCCCGATGCAGTGGTCGGGCGACCGCAACGCCGGCTTCTCGCGCGCCGACTGGGCGCAGCTCTACCTCCAGCCGCTCATGGATCCCGTCTACGGCTTCCAGGCGGTCAACGTCGAGGCGCAGCTGCGGACACCGAACTCGCTCCTGCGCTGGATGCAGCGCTTCATCGCGCTGCGCAAGGAGCATCCCGTGTTCGGGCTGGGCTCGTACGAGCCGCTGCGCGCCGAGAACACGCGGATCTTCGCCCACATCCGCGCGTGGGAGGACGACATAGTCCTCTGCGTACACAACCTCGCACGCTCGGCGCAGGCCGTGCAGCTCGACCTCTCGGCCTACGCGGGAATGGTTCCCGTGGAGATGCTCGGTCGCACCGCGTTCCCGCCGATCGGGGACCTGCCCTACCTCCTGACCCTCGCCCCGCGCGGATTCTTCTGGTTCCAGCTCAGGCCCGAAGAGGAGGTGGAATGATGGACGAGCGGTCACTGATCGACTACGTGACCCGGCAGCGGTGGTACGGGGCGAAGTCGCGGACGGTCTCGCACTCGCAGGTGCTCGACACCGTCACGATCCGGCAGGCCGAGCCGCAGCTGGCGCTCGCCCTCGTCGAGATGCGCTTCGACACGGGGACGCATGACGTCTACCAGCTACTCGTCTCGAGCAACGACGAAGGGGCCCCCTTCGACGGCCTCGCAGAGGACACGGGGATCGCGCGGGAGATCGTCAGCGCGATGCGGGCCGGCGTGACGCTCCAGGGCGCGGAGGGCTTGGCCGAGTTCAGCCCGGCGGAAGACTTCTCCGCCCTCGGCCGCGAGCTCGGGGCGGTGCGGCTCGTCTCGTCCGAGCAGTCGAACAGCTCCGTCGTGTTCGACGACGCGCTGATCCTCAAGGTCTTCCGCCGCGTCGAGGCCGGGATCAACCCGGAGCTCGAGATGCTGCGCTTCCTCACCGCACAGGGCTTCCGCAACATCCCGGCGCTCGGCGGCTGGTACGGCTACTCCGGCGGGCCGCTCACCGCGACGCTCGGCCTGCTGCAGGAGTACGTCGCCGGCGCAATCGGGGGCTGGGAGCTGGCTCTCGGCGAGATCGCGTCCGCGCCCGAGAGCCTCCTCGACCGGCTGGGACGGCTCGGAGAGGTGACCGCGCACATGCACACCGCGCTCGGCGCCGATCCCGACGACCCGGCGTTCGCGGCCGAGAGGCCGAGCGTCGAGTCGCTCGGCCTCCTCACCGCCACGGTGGACGAGGAGATCGCGCGCGTCTTCCTCTCGCTGCCAGCCGACGACGAGCGGCTCGCGCCGATTCTCGGCCGCGGCGAGGAGGTGCGCGAGCAACTGCGCCTCCTCACGCATGCCGGCTCCAGCGGCCGCGTGATCCGCACCCACGGCGACTACCACCTCGGCCAGACCCTCTGGCGCGACCAGGACTGGATCGTCCTCGACTTCGAGGGGGAGCCCGCGCGAACGCTCGTCGAGCGCCGGCGCAAGCGCTCGCCGCTGCGGGACGTCGCCGGGATGCTCCGCTCCTTTGCCTACGCGGCGACGGCCGCCGAGCTCACGCGCGGGGCCGACGTGCCCGGGGACTGGGAGGAGCGGGCGCGCGAGCGGTTCCTCGAGAGGTATCTCGAGACGGTCGACGCGACGCTGCTGCCACCCGGCGACGCCGCAATCGAGCGCCTACTCGCAGTCTTCGAGCTCGAGAAGGCGGTCTACGAACTCCGCTACGAGCTGGACAACCGGCCCGACTGGGTCGGTATCCCGGTCGCGGGCATCGACCGGCTCATGCGCCAGGCCGCGGAAGCGCTGTGACCGTCGACCTCGGCGCCGACCCGCACAGCGTCCTCGGCGCCCACGAGGCCGAGGACGGCGGGGTCGTCGTGCGCACGCTGCGGCCCGAGGCGCAGGCGGTGCGCGTCCAGCCTGCGGGCGTCGAGGCCGAGCTGAAGGACCCGGACGGCCTCTGGGAGGCGCTGCTGCCCAAGGCGCGACTACCGCTCGAGTACGAGCTCGAGGTGGAGTACCCGGACGGGAACACGTTCACCGTCCGCGACCCGTACTCGTTCCTGCCGACGCTCGGCGAGCTCGATCTCCACCTCGCCATGGAAGGGCGTCACGAGGAGCTCTACCAACGGCTCGGCGCGCACGTCCGCGAGCTCGACGGCGTCGTCGGTACCGCCTTCGCCCTCTGGGCGCCGAACGCGCGCTCGGTCTCGGTCGTGGGCGACTTCAACTCCTGGGACGGGCGCCTGCACCCGATGCGCTCGCTCGGCGCGTCCGGGATCTGGGAGTTGTTCGTCCCCGGCGTCGGCGAGGGGACGAAGTACAAGTTCGAGGTCCGGACGCAGAACGGCCGCCTGCGGCTGAAGAGCGACCCCCTCGCCTTCCACACCGAGGTGCCGCCGGCGAACGCGTCCGTCGTCTCGGAGGCGAAGCACGTCTGGCGCGACGCGGAGTGGCTCGAGCGCCGCGCCGCCTCCGACCCGCTGCGCGGCCCGCTCTCGATCTACGAGGTCCACCTCGGCTCGTGGCGGCGCAACCCGCTCGAGGAGAACCGCCCGCTGACGTACCGCGAGCTCGCGGACGAGCTGGCCGACTACGTCTCCGACCTCGGCTTCACGCACGTCGAGTTGCTGCCGGTGATGGAGCACCCCTTCTCCGGCTCGTGGGGCTACCAGGTGACCGGCTACTACGCGCCGACCTCGCGCTTCGGGACGCCGGACGAGTTCCGCCACCTCGTCGACCGCCTGCATCAGCGCGGTATCGGCGTGATCCTCGACTGGGTTCCGGCCCACTTCCCGCGCGACGACTGGGCGCTCGCGACCTTCGACGGGACCCACCTGTACGAGCACTCCGATCCGCGGCGCGGCGCACATCCCGACTGGGGCACGCTCGTCTTCAACCTCGGCCGGGCGGAGGTGCGGAACTTCCTGCTCGCGAACGCGCTCTACTGGCTCCGCGAGCACCACGCCGACGGGATTCGCGTCGACGCCGTCGCCTCGATGCTCTACCTCGACTACTCGCGCAAGACCGGCCAGTGGGTGCCGAACGAGTTCGGCGGCAACGAGGACCTCGACTCGGTCGCGTTCCTCAAGGAGCTGAACGAGACGCTGTACGCGCGCGACGCCAGTGTGATCTCGACGGCGGAGGAGTCGACCGCGTGGCCCGGCGTCTCACGCCCGACGTACGTGGGCGGCCTCGGTTTCGGCCTCAAGTGGAACATGGGCTGGATGCACGACACCCTCACGTACTTCCAGCAGGACCCGGTCTACCGCCGCTTCCACCAGCACACGCTGACCTTGTCGCTCATGTACGCGTTCAGCGAGAACTTCGTCCTGCCGCTGTCGCACGACGAGGTCGTGCACGGGAAGAAGTCACTGCTCGCCAAGATGCCCGGCGACCGGTGGCAGAAGTTCGCCAACCTCCGCGCGCTCTACGCGTACATGTGGGCGCATCCCGGCAAGAAGCTCCTCTTCATGGGCGGCGAGCTCGGCGAGTGGGAGGAGTGGAACGCCGAGGGCTCGCTCCACTGGAACCTGCTCGGCTACGCGGAGCACGCGGGGATCCACGCGCTGGTGCGCGACCTCAACCGCGCCTACCGGCAGACGCCGGCGCTCTGGGAGCTCGACTTCGACCCGGCGGGCTTCCGCTGGCTCGAGGCGAACGACGCCGCCAACAACGTCCTCGCGTTCGCGCGGCTCGGGGAGGGCGACGCGCCGCCGCTCGTCTGCGTCCTCAACCTCTCGGCGGTACCGCGACACGACTACCGCGTCGGGATGCCCGTCTGCTGCCGGTGGCGCGAGGTGCTGAACACCGACTCGGCCTTCTACGGCGGCAGCGGCAGCGGCAACCTCGGCGGCGTCGAGGCGGAGGCGGTGCCGTGGCACGAGCAGCCGTTCTCGGCGACCCTGACGCTGCCCCCACTCGGCGCCGTCTGGCTCGTGCCGGAGTAAGGGGAACCGCGGTGGAGGTCTGGCCGGGACGGCCGTTCCCGCTCGGTGCGACGTGGGACGGCGAGGGGACGAACTTCTCCGTCTTCTCCGAGCACGCCGAGCGCGTTGAGCTCTGCCTGTTCGACGGCGAGCGCGAGACGCGGCTCGAACTGCAGGACGTCACGGGGCACAACTGGCACTGCTACCTCCCCGGCGTCGCGCCCGGACAGCGGTACGGCTACCGCGTCCACGGGCCGTACGACCCGGCCTCAGGGCACCGCTTCAACCCGAACAAGCTCCTGGTCGACCCGTACGCGAAAGCGATCGAGGGGGCCGTCCGGTGGGAGCTGGCCAACGTCCTCCCATACGTGCCCGGCCCCGCCGAGGACGCCGATCTCGAGCTCGACGACGAGGACGACGCCGAGGCGATTCCGAAGTGCGTCGTGGCCGACCCCGCTTTCGACTGGGAGGGCGACCGGCCGCCCGAGACGCCCTGGACGGACACCGTGATCTACGAGGTGCACGTGAAGGGATTCACGAGGTGCCACCCGGAGATCCGGGGCGACCTGCGCGGCACGTACGCGGCCCTCGCGTCGGAGCAGGCGCTCGCGTACTTCCGCGAGCTCGGGGTCACGGCCGTCGAACTGCTCCCCATCCATCACATCGCCGACGAGGAGTTCCTGCGCGACCGCGGGCTGTCGAACTACTGGGGCTACTCCTCCATCGGCTACCTCGCGCCGCACGCGCTGTACGCGGCGACCGGCGCGGCGGGCGAGCAGGTGCGCGAGTTCAAGGGGATGGTGAAGGCGCTGCACGGGGCCGGGTTCGAGGTGATCCTCGACGTCGTCTACAACCACACCGCGGAGGGGAACCACCTCGGGCCGATGCTCTCCTTCCGCGGCCTCGACAACCGGAGCTACTACCGGCTGATGCCCGAGGACCTGCGCTTCTACATGGACTTCACGGGTACCGGCAACTCGCTCAACCCGGTGCACCCCTCGGTATTGCGCCTGATCATGGACTCGCTGCGCTACTGGGTGCTCGAGTGCCACGTCGACGGTTTCCGCTTCGACCTCGCGTCGGCACTCGCGCGCGAGTTCTACGACGTCGACCGCCTCTCGGCCTTCTTCGACACGATCCACCAGGATCCGGTGCTCTCGCAGGTGAAGCTGATCGCCGAGCCGTGGGACGTCGGGCCGGGCGGCTACCAGGTCGGCAACTTCCCGGTGCTCTGGGGCGAATGGAACGGGAGGTACCGCGATTCGGTGCGCGACTTCTGGCGCGGCGAGGGCAACGTCGGCGAGTTCGCGCGACGCTTCACGGGCTCCTCCGACCTGTACGGCGACGACGGCCGCACTCCGTCAGCCTCGATCAACTTCGTCACCGCCCACGACGGCTTCACACTGCGCGACCTCGTCTCCTACAACTCCAAGCACAACGAGGCGAACCTCGAGGACAACCACGACGGCACCGACGACAACCGCTCGTGGAACCTCGGCGCCGAAGGGCCGACGGACGACCCGGCCGTGCTGGCGCTGCGCGCGCGTCAGCAGCGGAACTTCCTCGCGACGCTGCTGCTCTCGCAGGGCGTGCCGATGCTGCTCGGCGGCGACGAGCTCGGGCGGACGCAAGGCGGCAACAACAACGCGTGGTGCCAGGACAACGAGGTCTCCTGGTTCGACTGGGAGACGGCCGACGACGAGCTGCGCGAGTTCACGCGCCGGGCGCTCGCGCTGCGGCGCGCGCATCCGGTGTTCCGGCGGACGTCGTTCCTCAGCGGCAAGGCCGGCGAGAGTGGGCTGCCCGATGCGTGGTGGTTCCGGCCCGATGGGCGGCGGATGACGCAGCGCGACTGGACGAGCGCCGAGACGCGGACGCTCGGCGTCTTCCTCAACGGCCGGGAGATCCGCGAGCGGACGCCGCACGGCGAGCCGATCTTCGGCGACTCGTTCCTGCTCGTCTTCAACGCGCGCTCCGAACCGGTCGAGTTCACCCTGCCGACCCGACGCTTTGGCAGGCGCTGGCGGGTCGAGCTGGCGACGGGCGACGCGCCCGAGAAGCCGCTCGAGGCGCGGGCGCTCCTCACGGTGGACGCCCACTCCCTCACCTTGCTTCGGCGAGACTAGGCCGATGCGCATCTACCTGGCCGGCCCGATGTTCACGCCGTATGAGCGAACGTTCCTCGCCGACTGCGCCGAGAGGCTGCGAAGCGAGGGCTTCGAGGTCTTCGTGCCGCACGAACAAGGGCTCTCCGGGCGCGACGCGACTGCCGAGAGAATCTTCGCCGTGGACGCCGCAGGCGTCCAGTCGGCGGACGCCGTCCTCGCCGTCCTCGACGGGCCGTCGATCGACGACGGCACCGCGTGCGAGATCGGCCTCTTCCACGGGCTGAAGCAGGGAGACCCGCAGCGCAAAGGAGTGGTCGGCCTGCTCACCGACCTCCGCGCCGAGCGGCAGGGCGAGCACGCGCTGAACCTCTTCGTGCGCGGCTGCATCGAGGCCGGCGGCGGCGACGTCGTCGACTCGCTCGACGACGCGCTCGGGATCCTGCAGAGCTGGCGCTCCGAATAGGCCCCTACCAGCCGCTCAGCCCGGCGCCTTCACCGCAGGGGATCCGGGAAGACACCGGGCCGGGCTGGCCGCGGCTCGCCGAAGAAGCCAAGCCGGGAGGGGTTCGATGCGGTTCGAATCGAACCACGGCTTCATGAAAAGCACCTAAGAACGATGCGCGGCGCCGTTGAGGCTCAACCGGACGACTGCACCGCCGTCCTGGGCGTTCTCGGCGGCGACCATGCCGCCGTGCGCCTCGGCCACCTCGCGGACGATCGCCAGCCCGAGCCCGGCGCCGGGCATCGAGCGGGCGGCCGCCGAGCGGTAGAAGCGCTCGAAGACGAGCGGCCGGTCCTCGTCGGCGAATCCCGGGCCGTGGTCGCGCACGCGCAGCTCGCCGCCGGCGAGCGAGACCTCGACCGAGCTTTCGTCGCCGCTCCACTTGCCGGCGTTCTCCAGCAGGTTCCAGACGGCTCGCTCCATCCGGTCGCGGTAGCCGTCGACGACGGTCGGCTCGAGCCCGTCGGCCTCCCACTCGACCGCGGGGAACTGCGACCGCGCCCGCTCGAGTGAGTCCTCGACGAGCTCGTCGAACTGGAACGTCTCCTTCTCGACCTGCGCGCCGCCGCGCGCGAGCTCGAGCAGGCCGGCGATGAGGGAACGCATCTCCTGCGACTCGCGGTGGAGATCGTCGAGCAGGCGCCTGCGCTGCTCGGGATCGAGAGCGATGTCGCCGCGCAGGACGTCGATGTTCGTCTGCAGGCTCGTCAGCGGCGTACGCAGCTCGTGCGACGCATCGGCCACGAAGCGCCGCTGCGTCTCGAGCGACTCCTCGAGCGCCGCGAGCATCGTGTTGAACGACGCGCCCAGGGCTGCGAGCTCGTCGTGCCCGCCCTCCGGGACGCGCTCGCTCGGCTCGCCGGTCTCGGCGATTCGCTCGGCGGCCGCCGTCAGCCGACGCACCGGGGCGAGGGTCGCGCCCGAGACGACGGCTCCTCCGACTGCGGCGGCGGCGATCGCCCCGAGCGAGACGAGGATGAGGATGAACCGCAGCCGTTCGAGCGCCCGGTCCGTCTCCTGCAGGCTGCGCACGACGATCACCGCCTCGTCCACGAGCCCCAGCGTGTTGTCGGCGGCCGGCGCGACGTACTCCCGTAGGTGGAAGCCGCGGATCGTGATGTCGCGGTAGTAGCTCCGCGCGCGACCCTGGGCCACGGCGATGGCGTGCGCATCCGGCTGCAGGGGCCGGCGCAACGTCGGGCCGAGGATGCCGCCCTGGTTGTCGATCAGCTCCACGCGGTTGCCGCTGTAGTCCTCGTTGGCGATCTGGCCGGTTTTCTCGACCGTCACGGCCGTGCCGTGCAGCGAGCCGTCGAGCTGCGCCTGCAGCTCGTGCCGCATCACGAAGTACGTCGTCACGCAGGCGAGCGCGACCACCACCGCGACGACGCCGGCCGCAACGAGCGTCAGGCGCGTGCGGAGGGTCACGGCTCGCGCAGCACGTAGCCCGTGCCGCGAACGGTGTGGAGCAGGCGCGAGTCGTCCTCGGACTCGGTCTTGCGGCGGAGATAGCCGACGTAGACGTCGAGCGCGTTCGAGGAGTGGCTGAAGTCGTAGCCCCAGACGCGCTCGTAGATCAGCGAGCGCGGCAGCACCTGGCGCGGGTTCCGCATGAACAGCTCGAGCAGATGCGCCTCGGTCGTGGTGAGCTCGAAGCGGCGGCCGCCGCGGCGCGCGTCCATCGAGCCGAGGTCGAGGCTCAGGTCGGCGAAGCGGAGCACCGCGCCCGGCTCCTCGGGCTTCGAGCGCCGCAGGAGCGCACGCAGCCGCGCGAGGAGCTCCTCGAGGTCGTACGGCTTCGGGAGATAGTCGTCGGCGCCGGCGTCGAGCCCTTCCACCCGGTCGCCGATGGCGTCGCGCGCCGTGAGCAGGAGGATCGGAATGCGGTTCCCCTGGCGGCGCAGGCGGCGGGTCACGTCGAGCCCGTCGAGCCCGGGCATCATCACGTCGAGGACGATGGCGTCGGGCGTGCGCGACTCGACGGCGGTCAGCGCCGTATCGCCGTCGGTCGCGAGCGCGACCTCGTACCCGTGCAGCTGCAGCGCACGCTCGAGCGCCTCGCGCACCGCGCGGTCGTCGTCTGCCACGAGAACCAACATCTCGGCTCTAAGTTTGCCGCGCGAAGTGAGATCTGGCTAAGCCGCGGCGTCGTGCTCGCGGTTCCAGTCCTCCGCCAGCTCGCGCAGGCCGGGCCCGTGAACCCGGATCGCGTCGCGCGCGTGCAGCCGCATCCGACCCGCGAAGTCACGGTCGCGCGCCCGGAGCAGAGCGCGCGCGGCGTACTGCCCGCCGGTCAGGACCGCCGCGGTGCCGGCGCCGACCGCGGAGTGGTGCTTGCGCCAGTAGCGGTGACGGCCACGCCACATCTCGTTGATCCGCCGCTCGGGGATCCCCACGCTGAACTGCGACTCGTGGTGCACGACCGTGACCTGCGGGAAGTACTGCGTCCGCCAGCCCGCATTGCGCAGCCGCCGCGCCAGGTCCGTCTCCTCGGAGTAGATGAAGAACTCCTCGTCGAAGAGGCCGACCTCGTCGAGCGCCTCGCGACGGAGGAGAAGCGCGGCGGCCATGGCCCAGTCGACGTCGCGCGTCTCGGCTCCCCCCGACTGGAGGATGCCCGCGCGGCCGAGCGTGAGCAGGCCGAGCGCGGCGGTCTCGGGCGACGGGAAGCGCCACGCCGAGGACTGCGGACGGCCGTCGGGATAGACGAGCCTCGGCCCGAGCGCAGCGACCCGCTGGTTCGCGTCGAGGTGGGCGACCATCCGCTCGAAGCCCCAGTCATCGCTCGTCGTGTCCTCGTTGACGACGAAGACGTAGCGGCCGGTCGTGGCGCGGATCACCGTGTTGTGGTTGGCGCCGAACCCCGCCCGGTGGCGCTGCTCGATCAGCCGAACGTCGGGGAAGCGCTCCCGGACGGCAGCCGCCGACCCGTCCTCCGACGCGTTGTCGAGGACGACAATCTCGACGTCGGCCCTCTGAAGCGACTCGAGGCAAGCGAGCAGAAGCTCGCGCGAGTTCGTGTTGACGAGGGAGACGGCGACGTCCGCGGTGGAGCTCAACGCGCGAGGCCGCGCGCCACGAGTGCCTCGCGGGCGGCGTCCACTGCGTCCACCGCTTCCTGCCCTTCGAGCCAGGCGAGCAGGTCCCGCATCCCGTCCTCGAACACGATCTCCGAGCGGAACCCGAGCCGCTCCTGAGCCTGCGACGTGTCGGCGAAGCAGTGCCGAATGTCCCCGGCGCGGTACTGCTCGACGACCTCGGGCTCGATCTCCTTGTCCAGCCCGGCGGCAATCGTGCGCGCCACCTCGACGATCGACGTCGCGCGGCCTGTGCCGAGGTTCAGGGTGCTGCCGTCGGCGCCGTCCGTGGCCAGCGGGAGCGCGCAGCCGCGCACGAGATCGCGAACATCGATGAAGTCCCGCGTCTGACCGCCGTCCTCGAACACGACCGGCCGGTGGTCGTTGAGGAGCCGCGAGGAGAAGATCGCAGCCACGCCGGTGTACGGGTTCGAGAGCGCCTGACGCTCGCCGTAGACGTTGAAGAAGCGAAGTGCGACCGCCGGGATGCCGTACGCGGCGCCGACGGAGAGGAACAGCTCCTCGTGGTCGCGCTTGTTCACGGCGTAGACGGAGGTCGGATGCAGAGGCTTCGTCTCGGCCGTCGGCTCGGGCTCCAGTGGCCCGCCGTCGTCGGCCGACAGCTCCCACTGCTTCGCCGCCAGTTGGCTTTCGGGCCGGATCCCGGGCGCGATTCCGGCCTCGCCCGTGCGCGGGTTCCGGTACTGCCCTTCGCCGTAGATCGACATCGACGAGGCGACGACGACCTTGCGGATCGCGTCACGGCGCTCGACGACCTCCTCGAGAACGACCGCGGCGCCGATCGCGTTGACCGAGGTATACCGCTCGATCTCGTACATCGACTGGCCGACCCCGACGGCGGCCGCGAAGTGGTAGACGGCGTCGATCCCCTTGAGAGCCCGGCCGACGGCCTCGTGGTCGCGGACATCTCCGACCAACAACTCGACCGCCGCGTCGAGGTACTCAGGGCGCTGCCCTCCCGCGTGCACCTGCGGATCGAGATTGTCGAGCGCCCGCACATCGTGCCCCTCTGCGAGAAGCCGGTCGGCCAGGTGCGAGCCGATGAAACCGGCTCCGCCCGTGATCAGGACGCGCATCGGGGCTGGAGGCTAGCAGTGCAGGCGCGCAGGGCCGCTTCCTAGACTGCCCACATGCGGAGTAGCCGCCGGGCCGTCCTCCGCTTCGCGCTCGGTATCGCGCTCGCGGTCGCCGTCTTCGTCGAGATCCTGCCGCGCATCGCCAGCTACGGCAGCGTCGCGCACCGGCTGGGAACCATCTCGGCGCCGTGGATCGCGGCGCTCGCCGTGGGGTCGCTGCTCGACATCGTGACCACCGCCCTACCGTGGATGGCAGTTCTCCCGCAACTGTCGTTCCCCGGAGCGCTTGCCTTCACGCAGGCCTCGACGGCGCTCACGACCGTGCTTCCCGGCGGCGCGCCGCTCGGGATGGCGCTGTCCTTCGGCTTTCTCCGCAGGCTGCGTGTGGATCGAGCATCCGCCGCCTTCGCGGTCGCCGTGACCGGCATCTGGAGTCAGGTGATGATCCTCGTCTACCCGCTCGTCGGAGCCATCCTCGTCTTCGCCACCGGCAATTTGTCGACCTCGACAGCTGTGATCGCCGCCGTCAGCGCCGCAGGCGGCGCGCTCATCATCGGACTGACGGTGGCGGCGCTGCGCAGCGAGGGAGCGGCCCGCTGGCTCGGCGACCTCGCGGCCCGGGTCGGGGCCTGGGTCGCCGGCCTCTTTCACCGAGCCGGTCCGGGCTGGAGCGGAGAGGCACTCGCGAGACTGAGGGCGGAGTGGCTCGTGGTGCTTCGCCGGCGCTGGCCGCAGCTGACCGCTGCCACGCTCGGCAACCAGCTGACTGCGTACCTCGTGTTCGAGCTCTCCCTGCGGGCGGTGGGGATCTCAGCCGCCAGCCTCCCGCCGAGCGAGGCGTTCCTCGCGTGGGCCATCGGGCGCGTGCTCAGCTCCTTGCCGCTCACACCGGGGGGAATCGGAGTCGTGGAGCTGGGGATGATCGGCACGCTCGTCGGCTTCGGCGCCTCGCACTCGCATGTCGTGGCCGCCGTGCTCCTCTACCGCGGCGTGATCGTGATCCCGACGCTCGTCATCGGACTCGTCGCCATTCCCTTCCTCCGCCGCTTTGCCTCGGCGCCGCCCGAGCCTGCCTAGGACAGCCGCTTTACGTGGAGCTTACGGCGGGTTGCGCCGGAGCTGACACGAGTCGCAGACGATGCGCCTGCCGAAGATCAAACGAGCGAGCGATCGGAGACCCACTCAGATGAAGAAGGCAATCGTTTTCCTGGCGGTGGCCCTGGCGATCCCCACCAGCGTCGCGTTCGCCAAGGGGCCCCATTCCCCGCGACACGGCAGGCCGGGCCACAAGGTCGAGTACGTCCTGAGAGGGACACTGTCGGCCTACACGGCGTTCGATTCATCGACGAGCACGAACGGGTCGATCACGATCGCCGTCAAGCACGCGAGCTACCACGGCCGGCTGCTCAAGAGCCAGACCCTCACCTTTGCGCTCGACGCGAGCTCGAAGGTCCGGTTCCTGCACGGGTCGAGCCTCGCAGACGGCACGGCGACCGCCAGAGGCGCGATCGCGTTCCGCGCGCCGAGGAAGGTCACCGGCGACCCCGTGACGACGCTTCCTGGCCTGGCCAAGCGGATCCACGTCCTGGTCCTGAAGAACCTGACTTCGTAGTCGAAGAGGACGACCCGAGGCGGCCGCGATCGGGGGCGCGGCCGCTTCGTCGTTCCTGCGCCTAGCGGGTGAGCGTGATCTTGCGGAGGCCGACGGGGCTGTCGACGTCGAGACCCCGCAGGCTCGTGAGGCGCATGGCGGCGACCTGCCCCGGCACCACGGCGGTGAGTGGGCTCAACCATTCGGGCACCCCCGGCGCGAGCTCGAGCCTGGTCTGCGCACGGCGGAGCACCGCGCGAACGTCGGACACCGCGACGAGCCGTGCTCCGCGCGCGCGGAGCGGCGGCACGATCTCCTCCACGCTCGGCCGCGCTGGCCCGCTGGGCGCAACGACCACGACGGGCCAGCCCGGTTGGATCGCCGCGATGGGGCCGTGCATCAAGTCGGCGGGCGAGTACGCCTCGGTGACCAGCCCCGACAACTCCCGGATCTTGAGCGCGATCTCGAAGCCGGTGCCGTAGTTGACACCACGCGCGACCACCGTCAACCCCACGGCGTCCCGATACTCCTCGAGCGACGGCGTCTGATCCAGCGAGAGGTCGATCTGCGCGGCGAGTGCGTCCGGCATCCGCGCCAGCTCCGCCCGGGCCGCCGCATCGTCTCCGATCTCCGCGAACAGCAGGGCGACCGCGCCGAGCGAGTTGAGGTACGTCTTCGTTGCGGCGACGGCGTGCTCCTCGCCCGCCTCGAGCGGCAGGACGGCCTCCGCCGTCTGGGCGAGCGGCGACGCGACGTCGTTCGTCAGTGCGAGCGTCGGACGTCCCTGCTCCCGCGCCTCGGCGAGCACGGCGACGACATCGGGTGAGGCGCCCGACTGCGAGATCCCGATCACGAGCGCGCCGTCGAGCCGCGGCGGCTGCCCGTAGATCGTGTACAGCGACGGCGTGGCGAACATGACCGGCACGCGGTGCGCGCGGCCGAGGAGGTACTGGGCGTAGCGCGCGACGTTCGAGGAGCTGCCGCGGGAGGCGATCAGCAGGTAGCGGATGTCGCGCCGCTGGAAGAGTCGCGCGGCGGCCTGCGCCGAGTCGGCCTGGCGCTCGAGCAGGCGCGCCAGCGCCTGCGGCTGCTCGCGCAGCTCAGTCTCGAGCCACGACATCGCTGCGTCCCGCGCAGAGGACGGCCTGAATCTCGAGCCGGTCGTCGAGCACGACGACGTCTGCGGGCGCACCCGGCTCGAGGAAGCCGACGTCGCCGCGGGCGAGGAAGCGCGCCGGCACCTCGGTCGCCGCACCGACCGCCTGCTCGAACGAGACGCCGAGCGCGTGCAGGTTCCGCACCGCGTCGATCATCGTCAGCACCGAGCCGGCGAGCGTCCCGTCCTCCCGCATCGGCGCAGCGCCGTCCTCGACCGCGACCTCGACGTCGCCGAGCTGGTAGGTCCCGCCGTTGTCGCCGGTCCCGGCAGCCGCCATCGCGTCGGTGACGAGCGCGACACGTCCGCCGGCGCACGACCAGACGAGTCGCACCGTCTCGTCGGCGAGGTGATGGCCGTCCACCACCATGCAGACAACGACCGGGGGTCGCGTGAGGGCAGCTCCGGCGATTCCGGGATCACGGGAACGGAACGGGCGCATCGCGTTGAAGACGTGCGTGACGGCGGCAACCCCGAGGTCGAAGGCGTGGTGAGCCTCTCCCGCCGTCGCGTTCGTATGGCCCGCCGCCACCGCGACGCCGCGCTCGCGCAGCCGCTCGATGAGCGCGTCGGCGCCGGGCACCTCGGGTGCGAGCGTCATCTGGGTCACGCGGCCGGCGTCGAGCAGGCGGTCGAGCAGGACGAGGTCGGGCGCCCGCAGATGGGAGAGCGGGTGCGTGCCCGGGCGGTCGGGCGAGAGGAACGGCCCCTCGAGGTGCGCGCCGAGGATGCGCGGGCCCGAGGCGTCCAGCGGCATCGCCCGCAGGGCCTCGGCCGTGGACTCCTCCGCGGAGGTGATGAACGTCGGCTGGTAGGACGTCACACCGGCGAGGAGCAGAGCCTCTCCCGCGCGGCAGTAGTCCTCGGTCGAAGCGGAGAGGAAGTCGACGCCGCCGTAGCCGTTCACCTGGAGGTCGACGAAGCCCGGGATCGCGACCCGGCCGCGCGGGCCGCGCGCGAGCCCGACCGCGACGATGCGTCCATCCTCGATCTCGACGTCGCCCGGGATGAGCTCGCCGCGGACGAGCGCCGCTTCGACGCCAAGCTTCACTGCCTGCTCGCCTTCCGCACCGAGCCGTCGGAGGCTTCGAGGCGCGAGCGGGCGTCGTCCGGGTCGACCCCGGCCAGCAGCGAGACGAGCGCGACGCGCGCATCACCCTCAGCGGCCTGCAGCGCCTCGTCCACCCGCTCCTCCGACTCGCCGCTGGCGAGCACGATGTTGCGGCGCGCCCGCTGACGGAGCTTGTCGTTCGCGGGCGTCACGCTCACCATCAGGCCCCCGTACGTGCGGCCGAGGCGGATCATCGTCACGGTCGAGATCGTGTTGAGGACGAGCTTCTGCGCGGTGCCGGCCTTGAGCCTGGTCGAGCCGGCGACCACCTCGGGCCCGACGACGGCGGCGATCTCGTGATCGGCCAGCGCTGCGGACTTGCTGTCGCGGGCACTGGCGACGGCGACGCCGAGCGCACCCGCCTCGCGCGCGGCGTCGAGCGCGGCGAGGACGAAGGGCGTGGAGCCGCTCGCGCTGACGGCGACGACGCAGTCCTCGGGCCGGAGGGCTAACCCGTGCAATGCGTTCGTCGCCGCAGCACGATCGTCCTCGTCAGCGTCCTGGTCGGTGACGACGGCGAGGACCTCGCCGGGTGGCGAGCCGAACGTGGGGCCGCACTCGGCCGCATCGAGCGCCGCGAGGGCTCCCGACGTGCCGGCGCCGGCGTAGATCAGGCGTCCGCCGCGGCGCATCCGCTCGACGATCGCGTCGATCGCGGCGGCGAGCGCGTCGCCCGCCTCTGCGACGGCGGCCGGAACGGTCGCGTCCTCCTCGTTGAGCACCCGCACGAGGTCGCGCGTCGAACGGAGGTCGAGATCGGCGAGATCCGCCCGCGCCACCTCCGTCGTCGCGGTCTGCGGCCGACCCGTGAGCGCGGCGCTCACCGCCTCCCAGACGAGCGGCGAGTCGGGCGTGGCGAGATGCGTCATGTGGCGGCAGGCCTCGTAGCCCCAGGTCCAGAGGTCGTCGACGCCTTCCTCGCGCGAGGCCGTGATGGCCGCTTCGAGGTCGGGGACGTCCCCGCGCGTCAGCCCGAAGCTCGGCACCCACAGCTGCGCCGCGACCCCGTGCCGGTCGGCGGTCTCGCGCAGCAGGCGGGCGAAGCGCCGCACGAACTCCTCGGCCGAGCCGTCCCAGTGCTTCCAGTACGGATCGGTGACGAGGGTGTCCAGGCCCGGAAGCGCCGCGACCTCGTTCCAGTCGGCGAGCCCCTGCGTGCCCTCGGTCGAGGGCAGGAGGCAGATCGCGTTCGAGCCCCCGCGCGCGGCGACGTGCGCGAGCATCTCGCGGAGGAAGTCGACGACCGACGCCTCCCGGAAGGCCTGCACCTCCGACCGCTCTGCCGGGATCGGGCCGCCGAAGCGCTCGGCGCACCGCTCGCAGCGGCACGTCCAGCGCGACGCGTCGTCGACGCCGACGTGCACCGGGACCACCCACGCGGGCTCGTCCCAGAAGACCGAGTCGACCCCGCACTCGAGCACCCAGTCGGCCCACTCCTTGCAGAAGTCGCGATAGGCGGCGCTGTTGAGGCAGGCGGCGGCGACGCGGCGCCCGTCGTCGAGCACCTGGCACTCCTCGGGATGGAACGCGACCCAGCGGCTCTCGGCCTCGCCGCCGAACGTGCGGCCGAGCCCCCACGGGCTCGCCTGGACGGACAGGCCCGCGGCGTGCGAGATCGCGACGATCTCGGCCAGCGTGTCGCGGTAGTAGGCGAAGTCGTTCTCGGAGAACGTGTGCAGGACGCCCGTGTAACCGCGCTCCGCGAGGTCGACCATGTCCCGGCGCACGTGGCGCGGGATCCGGACTCCGAAGTAGGAACAGCCGGCGCGGGCAGCAGAAGTGGTCATGACCACCTCATCCTCTCACGGCCCCGGCAGTCAGCCCGAACGCGATCTTGCGTTGCACGAGCAGGAAGAAGCCGACCACCGGGAGAGCGATCAGCGTCGACGCGGCCATCAGCCCGCCCCAGTCCGGCGCCTTCTCCCCTCCGATGTAGTTCGCAAGCCAGACCGTGATCGTCTGCGTGGACCCGTCGTTCAGGAGCAGGCGTGCGAAGACGTATTCGTTCCAGCTCACGATGAACGCAAAGACCGAGACGGCGACGAGTCCGGGCGCGACGAGCGGCAGCAGGATCCGGACGAAGGCGCCCAGCCGGCTCGAGCCGTCGACCATCGCCGCTTCTTCGAGGTCCTTCGGGATGCCCATCAGGAAGCCGCGCAGAGTCCAGACCGAGAACGGCAGCACGGCGCTGATGTAGACGACGATCAGTCCGGCGAGGTGATTGACCAGGTTGAGATGGAGGAGCGGGACGTGCGCCAGCACGACGTAGAGCGGGATGATCAGCCCGATGCCCGGCAGCATCTGAATCCCGATCAGGAGCACGAGGAAGGCCTTACGGCCGGTGAAGCGGTACTTCTCGAGCGCGACTGCCGCGAGAAACGCGAACACGACCGCGATGGAGATCGCCACGAGCACGACGATCACGGTGTTCTTCACGTCCGTCCAGAAGTACTGCTTGTGGATGACGTGATCGAAGTTCTGCAGCGTCGGGTGCCGGGGGAGCCACGTCGGCGTCACGCTGCTGTTGATCTCGTCGTTCGTCCTGAAGGACGTCGAGATCATCCAGAAGACGGGAAAGACCATCACCACGAAGATGGCGAGGCCCAGCGCGTTCCAGCCGAGCTTGTGCGTAAAGCGACGGCTCATGCGACCTCCGCCGTCCGCACCATCCGGCGCACGTAGAAGATGCTGAGCGCGGCGACGATCACGAGCATCAGGATCGAGATCGCGGCGCCGCGACCGTAGAGGTCCAAGACTTCCGCCTGCTCCCAGAGATAGACCCCCATCACGTAGTTGCCGGGGACGATGGCGGGCTGCCCGAGCAGCAGGTAGACCTGCGTGAAGACCCCGAAGTCCCAGAGAATCGACAGGCACGTGAGGAGGTAGAGGATCGGCGCGATCACCGGCATCCTCACGTCCTTAAACACGCGCCAGGCCGGCGCGCCGTCGATCTGCGCGGCCTCGACGAGCTCGTGCGGCACCTGCGAGAGCGCCGCGTAGACGGTGATCACGACGAAGGGCAGCGCGCCCCAGACGATGAGGGTCATCGCCATGCCGAGGCTCGAGATCGGGCTGCCGAACCAGTTGTGGCCGTCGTAGTTGCCGACGTGCAACTGGGTGAGGATGTAGTTGAGCACTCCGTTCTGGACGTTCGTCATCCAGATCCAGACCTGGACCGCAACGACCGGGGGCATCGCCCAGACGAGGATCAGGCCGACCGTGACAAGGATGCGGATCGCCGTCCAGAGGCGCGTGAGGAGCAGTGCGATCAGCGTTCCGCCGACGATCGTCAGGGTGACGTTGGCCGCGGTGAAGACAACCGTGCGGAGCAGTGTGTGCCAGAAGATCTGGTCGTGCAGGACGCTGCTGAAGTTGGCGAGCCCGATGTAGGGGCCGGCTCCGTGGACCAGTGCGAACAGGTCGAAGTTCTCGAGCGAGATCCGGACGAGGTAGTAGATCGGGTAGGCCAGGACCGCCCCGAGCACGAGGACGACCGGCGAGACGAGGAGGTAGGGCACCGAGCCGCCGGCGACCCGGCGCCAGACGAGCGGACGCCGCCGAGGCCGCCCGCTGGCGGCCTCGGCGGTGGCTCCCAACGCTGTGGGGGCCCTTCCGCTCAGTTGGTTACGACTGGTTGAGGGTGTACGCGATGTTCGAGTCCGCCGTCTGAGCGGCCTTCTTCACCGAAAGCTGGCCGGACAGGATCTGCCCGAGCATCGTGCGCAGGATGTTGCCGTTCTCGACGTCGACCCAGTGCTTCGCCGTCGGGACGAACCAGCTCGCCTTCGCAGCTCGGTCGTTCACCGTTCCGTTGAGCAGGTTCGTGGCGTTCGGAATGTTCCCGACCGCCTGCAGCGCCTTCTCGTTGGCCGTGTTCGTGAAGTCGGCGATCCAGGCGCGTGCCTGCGCCTGCGAGTTGCTCTGGCCGGGGACGGCGAGGTCGGAGCCGCCGAGGAAGCCCGGCATCGACGCGCCGGACTTGTGGCTCGGCATCACGAACTGGCCGGTGACCTTCGCGTACTTCTTGCCGGTGCAGCAGCTGAACCAGCCCGGCCCGAAGATCGCCGACGTCCGGTTCTGCGAGAAGACCGTGTACGGGGCGGGGTTCGCCTCGTTGAGCTTCTCCGCCGACTTCGGCGACGTCGCCCGGTAGAACTTCTTGTAGGCGTTGAGCCCTGCGATCGACTTCTTCGAGGCCAGCGTCCCGTGCCACTTGCCGTGCGAGAACGCGGCGATCGATCCGCCGTAGTCGTAGACGAAGCTCAGAGCGCTGTACCAATCGGTTCCCGCCATGTAGAACGGCGTGAATCCCTTGGTGTGGTTCTTCGCCTTGACCTTCGCGAGGTCGGACTCGAACTGCTTCAGGCTCTTCGGGGCCTTCTTGAGGCCGGCCTTCTTGAAGAGGTCGGTGCGGTAGGTGACGAGCCGGGAGCCCGCGTAGTACGGGACTCCGTAGAGCTTGCCGTTGAACATCGACGACTTCGTCAGGCCGGCGAGCCAGTGGCTCGAGTTGTCGAACGAGCCCTTGTAGGAGCTGATGTTCTCGAACGCGCCCGCCGCCATGTACTTCGTCATCTCGGTGTTGCCCATCTCGATGACGTCAGGCGTGTCGTTCGCCGCGATCGTCGCGTCGAACTTCTGGAGGTGATCGCCCCAGCTCTGGTACTGAACGTTGACGTTCCAGCCCGAGTGCGAGCTTTCGAACGCCTGGTTAGCGGCCGCGACGACCTGCGGCCAACCGTTCTGGGCATCCACCTGGAGCCAGACGGTGAGTGTGTTGGAGGCCGACGTGTGGCCACGGCTGGCCGTGGCCGTCGCGGCGACGACCGAGAGCGCGATCGCGGCGGCGACCACCGCAAGTACCCGGTATCTCATGCCAAATCTCCCTCGAGGCGTCGACGCGTGAGCGGGGCGTCCAAAACGTCCGTGGCCGGAAGACGAAAAACATCCAGCGGTGCGTCGAGTGGTCTATACCAATCGGCCACGCGCGGAATCTTCCACACCAGACCACTCTTGTCAAGGTCCGGTGTCGGAGCGGTTACGACGGCTTCAGCTCGGAGACGATCTGGTAGCGGTCGCCGCGGTAGATCGAGTGGACGAACTCGAGGGTTCGACCGCTCTGGTCGTGGCTCGTGCGCTCGAAGAGGAAGGCGGGCGAATGGAGCGGCACCTCGAGCGCGGCCGACTCCTCCTCGTTGGTCACCGTCGGCTCGATGGTCTGCGTCGCCGTCGCGATCTCGATTCCGTAGCGCATCTGCAGGAGCTCGTAGAACGAGCCTTCGAGATCACGCGGCTCGACACCCGGCACGACGTTGGCCGGAATGTGCAGCGTCTCGATGGCCATCGAGACGCCGTCCGCCAGCCGCAGCCGCTTGACGACCACGACATCGTCTCCTGGAGAGACATTGAGGAACCGTCCGAGGCGTGGTCCGGCGAGCTGGCGCGTGAGCGAGAGCGTCGTGCTGCTCGGCGCCATCCCGCGCCGGCGCATGTCCTCGCTGAACGAGGTCATGGTCAGCTGCTGGGAGATCTTCGGCTGCTGGACGTAGGTGCCGCTGCCGCGCCGTCGCACGAGGTAGCCCTCGCGGGCGAGGTCGTCGAGCGCGGCACGGACGGTGAGGCGCGAGACGCCGAGATCGGTGCTGAGCTGCCGCTCGGAGGGGATCGCGGTGCCGACACCGAGCCGCTCGATCAGCTCGAGCACCTGCTGCCGCGCCGCACTCTGCTTCGTCATCTTCGGCTGAGCTCCAACCGTGTCCATCCTGCAGGCGACTATAGAGCTATCGAACGAAGTGGTCAATGCCATTGCCATCAAGCGCCGGATGCGGTATAGACTCCACGATCGTTTCGATGGCTGAAATCGTCCTCGACAACGTCAGCAAGGTCTTCTCCGGCGGAGTGGTCGCCGTGGACGGCGTGTCCCTGACTATCGGCAGCGGCGAGTTCCTCGTCCTCGTTGGCCCCTCCGGCTGCGGGAAGTCGACGCTGCTGCGGATGATCGCCGGCCTCGAGGAGGTCACGGCGGGGACGATCTCGATCGGCGAGCACGACGTGACCGAGCTGCAGCCGCGCAACCGGGACGTCGCGATGGTCTTCCAGAGCTACGCCCTCTACCCGCACATGACCGTGCGCCAGAACCTCGGCTACGGCCTCAAGGTGCGCAAGACGCCGAAGCACGAGATCGCCGAGCGGGTGGCACGCGCCGCCGAGCTGCTCGGCCTCGACGAGCTCCTCGAGCGAAAGCCCGCCGCGCTCTCGGGCGGACAGCGCCAGCGGGTCGCGATGGGGCGCGCGATCGTGCGCGAGCCGAAGGCGTTCCTGATGGACGAGCCGCTCTCGAACCTCGACGCGAAGCTCCGCGTGAGCATGCGCGCCCAGCTCGGCGCGCTGCACGGGCGCCTGTCGACCACGACGATCTACGTCACGCACGACCAGATCGAGGCGATGACGCTCGGCCAACGGGTCGCTGTGATGCGCGACGGCCGGATCCAGCAGGTCGACACGCCGCAGGAGCTCTACGCGCGCCCGGCCAATCTCTACGTCGCAGCCTTCATCGGCTCGCCGGCCATGAACCTCGTCGAAGCTGACGTCGCTCACGGCCAGGTCCGGTTCGGCGGATACGCGATCCCGCTTCCTGCGGGGGACCCGACGCCTGACGGACGGGTCGTCGTGGGCATCCGTCCCGAGGCGTTCGAGGACAGCGCCTTCGCTGAGCCGTCGCTGCCCCGCCTGGACGTGAAGGTCGAGGTCGTCGAGGAGCTCGGCGCGGACACGCACGTGCTGTTCTCCGTCGCCGAACCGCGGCTCGAGGTGGGCGAGGTGCGCGCCGCCACAGGCGACGAGGACGCGACGCTCGGAACGGTCGAGGGATCGCTCTTCACGGCTCGCGTCGACCCAGCGACGGCTGCGAGGCCGGGCGCCACGCTTCAACTCGCAATCGACCCCTCGCGCTTCCACTACTTCGATCCGGAGACCGGGCTCCGCCTCGAATCCGACCGCGCTCTCGCGGCCGTCGCCACCTGAGTCGCACCGCTGTTTGCGATGCCTTCGACGTGGCCGATAGGGTCGCTGCAAAGGAGGCAGTACATGACACTGACGATTGGTGACACCGCGCCTGACTTCGAGGCGCAGACAACCGAGGGACCGATTCACTTCCACGACTGGATCGGCGACTCGTGGGTGGTGCTCTTCTCCCACCCGAAGGACTTCACTCCGGTGTGCACGACCGAGCTCGGCTACATGGCGAGCATCAAGCCGGAGTTCGACCAGCGCAACGTCAAGATCATCGGCCTCTCGGTCGATGCAGCCGAGGACCACGAGCGGTGGGCGAAGGACATCGAGGAGACGCAGGGCACGGCGCCCAACTACCCGTTGATCGGCGACCCGCATCTCACGATCGCGAAGCTCTACGAGATGCTCCCGGCGGGCCTCGAGGGCGAGGCGCAGGGGCGCACGCCGGCCGACAACCAGACCGTGCGCAACGTCTTCGTGATCGGTCCGGACAAGAAGATCAAGCTGATCCTCGTCTACCCGATGACGACCGGCCGCAACTTCGACGAGGTGCTGCGGGTGATCGACTCGCTCCAGCTCACGGCCGGCTACAAGGTCTCGACGCCGGCCCAGTGGCAGCCGGGCGACGACGTGATCATCGCCGGCTCCGTCTCGAACGACGAGGCGAAGGAGCTGTTCGGGGAGTGGGAGGAGCCGAAGCCGTACATCCGGATCGTCCCCGACCCCTCGAAGGTGCCCGCCGGCACCTGATTCTCTGCGGCAGAGCCGGCGCCGCTCTCGTTGGCGCCGGCTTTCGCCGAGCCCGTTACCCCGTCCGGGGGAGCCTCGCTCCCGCAAAGTCGCCGATTCTGTGTGCGTGTCTGCGGCGCCGGTCTCTTTTCGCGAGCACGATGACGAAAACCTGTCCGCGGACGAGGTCGGCCGCCGCTATCGCACCCTCATCGAGCAGCTCCCGCTCGTCGTCTACGTCGACGAGCTGAACTCGATCAGCTCGAACATCTTCACGAGCCGCCAGATCGAGCCGATGCTCGGTTACAGCGTCGACGAGTGGGCCGCGGATCCGCAGCTGTTCAGCCGGCTGCTGCACCCCGAGGACCGCGAGCGCGTGCTCGCCGCCCATGTGCATACGCACGAGACACACGAGCCGCTGAGCCTCGACTACCGCCTCGTCTCCCGCGACGGACGCATCGTCCATCTCCGCGACGAGGGCGTCGTCGTGTTCGACGAGCACGGCAAGCCGCTCTACCTCCAGGGCTACCTCCTCGACATCACGCGCGAGCGCGAGGCCGAGCAGCAGCTGCGACAGCTCGCCCTCTACGACCCCCTGACCGGCCTCGCGAACCGTGCCTCCTTCCACGAGCGGCTGAAGCACGCGATCAAGCTGCGGCACGCCGCGGGCCACGCGACGGGGCTGCTCTACATCGATCTCGACGACTTCAAAGGGATCAACGACCGTTGGGGCCACGACCTCGGCGACGAGGTGCTGCACGAGATCGGCAGGCGGATCCAGGGAGCGGTGCGTCCCGGCGACACCGCGGCCCGGCTCGGCGGCGACGAGTTCGCGATCGTCCTGACGGAACCGCTGACGCCGGACGAGGCCGTGTCCGTCGCCGAGCGGCTGCTCGCCGAGATCAGCCGGCCGCTCGAGAGCGGCTCTGGGCCTCTCTCCACGACGGCCAGCATCGGCATCGCATTCGGCAGCGACGACGAGGCGCTGCTCCGGGAGGCCGACATCGCCATGTACCGCGCGAAGGGCCATGCCGAGAACCGCTACGCCTTCTTCGACTCCGAGCTCGACCGCGCCGCCGTCGAGCGGTCGCAGCGGATCGTCGAGCTGCGCGAGGGGATCGTCCGCGAGGAGTTCCGGCTCGACTATCAGGCCGTCGTCGACCTCGACCGCAACGAGATCATCGGCTACGAGGCGCTCGTCCGCTGGGAGCATCCGACCGCCGGCGAGCTCCCGCCCGGCGAGTTCATCCCGCTGGCCGAGGAGACCGGCCTGATCGTCGGGCTCGGCGAGTGGGTGCTGACGGAAGCGTGTACGGAGGCGGTCCGCCTCTTCCAGCTGCACGGTCGGACGATGCACATGTCGGTGAACGTCTCGGCGCGGCAGCTCCATCATCCGGACTTCTTCCGCCACGTCAGCCGTGCGCTCGACTCGTCGGCGCTGCTGCCGAGCCTGCTCACGCTCGAGCTGACGGAGACCACGCTGCTCGCCTCCGACGAGCGCGTCGCCCGCACGCTCCAGAAGATCAAGGATCTCGGGGTCGTGCTAGCTCTCGACGACTTCGGGACGGGCTATGCGTCGCTCTCCTACTTGCGGCAATTCCCGATCGACGTCGTCAAGATCGACCGGAGCTTCACGGCCCACGCCGACAGCCAGAACGGCGACCTCGTCCTGCTCAAGGGCATCATCGACCTAGGGCACGCGCTCGAGCTCAACCTCGTCGCGGAAGGGATCGAGACGCCCGAGCAGCACACGATCGTGCGTCAGCTCGGCTGCCACCAGGCGCAGGGGTTCTACTTCGGCCGGCCGTCACATCCGGCACAACGTGACCTCGATCTCGGCTAGCGGGGCTTCCCTTCCGAATAGCGCTCGAGGCCGTCGTCGGGGATCGGCTCCCACTCGCACGCGTAGTCGACGAACGAGTGCCATTGCGGCCGGATCCCGTGGCCCGGGTCGAACAGCCCCAGCCGCACGCTCCCGACCTCACCCGTGGCCGGGTACTTGCTCCAGAGCGCGCTGCCGCAGACCGAGCAGAAGCACTTCGGCCAGCCGTCCCCGGGCGCGTACTCGCGGACGAGCTCCTCGCCGGCGAGCAGGCGGAACGAGCCCGGAGCAAGCCGTGCCTGCGCGGAGGCCGCGGTGCCGGTCCGACGCTGGCAGCGCGTGCAGTGGCAGTAGCCGGCGCTCTCCGGCTCCTCCGTGATCTCGAAGCGCACGCCGCCGCACAGGCAGTGCCCGGTGTAGAGGGCCTCGCTCACTGCAAGAGCGGCGACGGCGGGATGCGAGTCTCGCCTTTGACCTCGTCGATCAGGAGCGCGAGCTCGTCGGCGTAGCACCAGCACCAGTCCTCGCCCGGCTCGAGCGAGCGGATGAGCGGATGCGACGTCTCACGGCTGTGGGCGGTCGCGTGGCGGTTCGGGGAGTCGTCACAGCAGCCGACGTGGCCGCAGGTCAGGCAGATGCGGAGGTGGAGCCACTTGCCGCCCATGCGCAGGCAGTCCTCGCAGCCGTCGACCTGGGCGGGGAGCTCGAGCACCTCAACCTGATCGAGATGCGTGCAGGCGGGCCGGCTCATCGCACTCCCGCGGGCTGAGCGGCGAGGTGTGCGTGCACGAACTGCACCGCCATCGAGCCCTCGCCGACGGCAGCCGCGCACCGCTTGGTCGAGCCCGAGCGCACGTCGCCGGCGGCGAAGACGCCCGGGACGCTCGTCTCGAGCAGGCTGGCCGCGCCTGCCGCGTCACCGGTGAGGAGAAAGCCGTCCTCGTGCCGCGCGACGGCCTCGCCGAGCCATTCGGTGCACGGCCGCGCGCCGAGGAAGAGGAAGAGGAACGAGAACTGGAGCCAATCGCCGTCGGTGAGCGTGACCGCGTCTAGGCGCCCGTCGGATCCGTGCAGCTCGGCGATCTCGCTGCGGTCGCGGATGACGACCCCGTACCGCTCGAGCTCGTGGATGAGGTAGTCGGACATCGTCTCGCGGAGGTCGGCGCGCCGGTGAAGAAGCGTGACGAGCGCACCGCCTTTGGCCAGCCAGACCGCGGCCTGCCCGGCGGAGTTGCCCCCTCCGACCACGGCCACCCGAGCAGCCCCGCAGAGCTGCGCCTCGGGCGGGCCGGCCGCGTAGAAGACGCTCGTGCCCTCGTAGTCGGAGAGGTTCTCGAGCGGCAGCCGCCGGTACTCGGCACCGGTGGCCAGGATGACGGCACGAGCGGCGATCTCGTGTCCCTCCTCGAGCTGGACGACGTGGCGGCCGTTCCCGGCCTGGAGCCCGACGGCGCGGTACGGGGTTGCGGGCCTCGCTCCGAACTTCCGCACCTGCGTCACCGCCCGGCCGGTCAGCTCGGCACCGGTGAGCCCGGCCGGAAAACCCAGGTAGTTCTCGATCCGGCGGGAGGATCCGGCCTGGCCGCCGAGTGCGGTGCTCTCGACCATCAGCGTGTCGAGGCCTTCGGACGCTCCGTAGACGGCGGCGGCGAGCCCCGCCGGGCCGGCGCCCACGACCAGCAGATCGACTTCCTCACGGCGCTCGAGCTCGCGGCCCACCCCGAGCGCGCGGAGGACGTCGCCGTTCGACGGGTGGCTCAGTTCGCCGCCGCCCGGAAGTCGCACCAAGGGAGGCTCCTGGCCGCTCGGCGGCGACTCGTCGTGCCACGAGTACGGGAGGTGGTTCGCCCTGAGGAAGCTCAGCAGCTGCATCGTCGCCTCGGAGGAACGCGGCCCCACGATCTCCACGCCAATTCCCTGAACGCGCTGCAGCGCTTCGCGCCGCGCGATGAACGTGGAGAGCAGGAGGTCGCTCAGCTGGCCGTTCTCGAACAGCAACCCGCGCAGCGCTTCCGGCTCGACCACGACGTAGCGCAGGGGCTGCGTCACGACCGCGGTCAGGAAAACCGTCTGGCCGGAGAGCAGGTTCAGCTCGCCGAGGAACTTCGAGGGGCCGCAGCGGATGATCTCGTTGCCGCCGCCGTCGAAGATCGCGACCTCGCCCTCCACGATCGCGACGAACTGGTAACTCGTGTCCCCGACGCTGAACAGCACGTCGCCGACCCGCGCCGTCCGCTCCTCGCCGACCGCGCCGAGCGACGCGAGCTGCGAAGCGGAGAGAGAGGGATCGGTCGGGTTTTCCACGAGGCGAGCCTACTCGCGCGCTGTCAGTCTGGGGCGGGGCGCGGCCGGCCGGGCATGCGGTGCTTTGCTCCGTCGTTTCTGGCCTGCATGAAGCCACGTCTCGTCGGGGTCAATCACGTCGCGCTGCAGGTCGACGACATCGAGGAGGCGGTCGCCTTCTACACCGACCTCTTCCAGCCCACGTCGGTGAGCCGCATCCCCGGTGCCGCGTTCATCCGCATGGGCGACCAGTTCCTCGCCCTGTTCCAGCGCGGGCCCCGCTCGGAGGAGCCGCATTTCGGGCTCGTCGTCGACGACAACGAAGCTGCCCGCCGCGCGTTCGAGGAGGCCGGGGTCGAGATCCTGCCGGGCCGCTTCTTCGACATCCGCGACCCGAGCGGAAACCGCGTCCAGATCGTGCAGTACGACGAGATCCAGTTCACGAAGGCCGAGCGCATCCTCGCCGGGATGGGCCTGGAGCTGGGCAAATCCGAGCAGGCGCTGGGAGAGTTGCGCGCCCAGAACCTCGCGGACTAGCTCGTGGCGTGTAACAGTTCCACCGAACCGGCATCGTCATCGTGAGGGAGGGCCAGATGAGACGCGAGCACGACGTACGCACCGGACGGCCACTGGTCGACGGCCGCGACTCCATCGAGGAGCTCAGCGACGACGAGCTCGAGGTCGAGGTGACGATCGCGGCGGCGGAGCCTCGCCATCGCGGACCCAGGCTCGACGCCCTCCTGCTCGAGCGGGCGCGGCGCCGCGGGCAGTTGCAGCCCGCCTGACCGCAACGCTTGTGGCCAGGCGAGTCGTTCTCGCCGTCGACGTCGGCGGCTCGCACGTGAAGGCGCTCACGTCGAACCGCCGCGAGCGACGGCGGTTCGTGTCCGGCCGCTCCCTGACGCCGGAGGAGATGGTCGCCGGAACGCTGGCGGCGGTTGCCGGCTGGACGTGGAGCCGCGTCACCGTCGGGATACCCGCGCCGGTCCGCGGAGGCAAGGTGCTCGCCGAGCCGGCGAACCTGGGCAAGGGCTGGGTCGGGTTCGACTACGAGGCAGCCTTCGGGAAGCCGACGCAGGTCGTGAACGACGCGGTCATGCAGGCGGTCGGGGGCTACCAGGGCGGCCGCATGCTGTTCCTCGGCCTCGGCACGGGCCTGGGGTCGGCGATGATCGTCGACGGCGTGATCGAGCCGCTCGAGCTCGGTCATCTCCCGTACCGCAAGGGGACGTTCGAGGACTACGTCGGCGAGCGAAGCCTCGAGAAGCGCGGCAAGAAGAAGTGGACGAAGGACGTGTTCGCCACCGTCGCGCACCTCTCGGCGGCGATGGAGCCCGACGAGATCGTGCTCGGCGGCGGCGGCGTCGAGGAGCTCGAGGAGCTGCCAGAGGGCTGCCGGCGCGGTGCGAACGGGAACGCCTTCCTGGGCGGCTTTCGCCTCTGGGATCCCGAATGGGTGTCACACCTGGCCGAATCGTGAGTAAGGTCAGACGGTGGCAACCACCGCTCGAACTCGCAAACGGACCACTGCAGCCGCCGAGCGGCTGATCAACCGCGAGCTCTCGTTCCTCGACTACGACGCGCGCCTGCTCAGCCTGGCGCGCGACGAGACGCTCCAGCTGCTCGAGCGCGTCTTCTTCCTCAAGGTCTCGGCCGAGATGCTGGATGAGTTCTTCATGATCCGAATCGCCGGGCTGACCGGCCAGACCGAAGCCGGCGTGAGTCGGCGCTCGCCGGACGGCCGAACGCCGCAGCAGACGCTCGACGACGCCCGCGAGCGCGTCCTCGAGGTGTACGCCAGCCAGGCGGCGCTGTGGCAGGACCAGCTTCGGCCGGCGCTCGCCGAGGAGCGGATCGTCGTCTCGAGCGTCGAGGATCTCGAGCCGGCGGAGCTCACCGAGCTCGACGACCGCTTCGAGCGCGAGATCTTCCCGGTGCTGACGCCGCTCGCAGTAGGCCCCGGCCAGCCGTTTCCCTACATCTCCGCGCTGTCGATCAGCCTCGGCCTGTTCGTGGCCGACCCCGAGACCGGCGAGGAACGCTTCGCCAGGGTCAAGGTGCCCGAGGGCCTGCCAC
Source organism: uncultured Actinomycetes bacterium (assembly GCA_963796555.1). Taxonomy (GTDB): domain Bacteria; phylum Actinomycetota; class Thermoleophilia; order Gaiellales; family Gaiellaceae; genus Palsa-739. The sequence goes on from CAWCLZ010000010.1 coordinate 631,750, forward strand.
GCTTCTTCCCGGTCGGGCGCAGGGGCCGCTTCATCCCGCTGGAGCAGGTCCTCTCCCACTACCTGCCCGAGCTCTTCCCGGGGATGGAGGTGCTCGAGCGGTCGCTCTTCCGGGTGACGCGCGACGGCGACCTCGAGGTGGCCGACGAGGCCGACGACCTGCTCGAGGCCGTCGAGCTCCAGCTCCTCCGCGCGCGCTTCGGCGAGGTGACGCGGCTCGAGGTGTCGGGGTCGATGTCACAGGCCATGCTGGAGCAGCTGCAAGAGGGGCTGCGCGTCCGTGACGAGCTCGTCTATCCGCTGCACGGGATGCTCGACCTCGCGGATCTCGGCCAGCTCTACCGGCTCGACCGGCCCGACCTCAAGAACGATCCGTGGGTGCCGGTGGCCAGGCCACCGTGGAACTCCTTCGAGTCCGCCCCCGAGCAGTTCGCCGCGATCCGTGCGGGCGATCTCCTCGTCCACCACCCCTACGACTCGTTCGCGGCGAGCTTCGAGTCGTACGTGGACCGCGCGGCGATCGACCCCGAGGTGATCGCGATCAAGTCGACCGTGTACCGGACGAGCGACGACACGCCGCTGGTGCCGGCACTGATCGACGCCTCGGAGCGCGGCAAACAGACCGTCTGCCTCGTCGAGATCAAGGCGCGCGGCGACGAGCGCCGCAACATCGAGTGGTCGCGCTCGCTCGAGCAGGCGGGCGTCCACATCGTCTACGGCTTCCCGGGCCTCAAGATCCACGCGAAGACGACGCTCGTGGTGCGCCGCGAGGCCGGCGGGCTCCGCCGCTACGTCCACCTGGGAACCGGCAACTACAACGCCGTCACCGCACGCAGCTACGAGGACTACGGGCTCTTCACCGCCGACGAGGACATTGCCGCCGACGTCGCCGACCTCTTCAACCACCTGACCGGATTCGGGCGGCCGGGCCACTTCCGCAAGTTGCTGGTGGCCCCGTTCACGCTGCGCGAACGGCTGATCGAGGAGATCCGGCTGGTCGCGGAGGCGGCCGAGGCAGGCAAGAAGGCGCGGATCCGGATCAAGGTCAACGGCCTGACGCACCCGCAGGTGATCGACGAGCTGTATGCCGCCTCCGCGGCAGGGGCGAAGATCGAGCTCCTCGTGCGCGGCGTCTGCTCGCTGCGGCCGGGCGTGCCGGAGCTGAGCGAGAACATCCGCGTACGCAGCGTGATCGGCCGTTTTCTTGAGCACAGCCGGCTCTTCTTCTTCGATGCCGACGACCACAGCGCCTGCTTCATGGGCAGCGCGGACCTGATGCCGCGCAACCTCGACCACCGCGTGGAGGTCGTGACCCCGATCGAGGACGTCGCGCTCCAGGCGGAGCTCTCCTCCACCTTCGAGGCCCTCTGGCGCGATACCGCCACCTCATTCGAGCTCGACACGAGTGGGAACTGGAGCCGCGTGCAGGCGAAGAAGGACGAACGGCTGCGCTCGGGCCAGCAGACGCTGATGCGGCGCGCACGGCGTCGCCACTCGCTCGCCCGCGGCCGCTGACCGGTCCGTTTCCGGTACGTAACCGGACCGTCACCTGAACGCCTACCCGCCCTCCGATCGCGGACCTACGATGGGTGGAGATGCGAGTCGGAGTCATCGACGTCGGTTCGAACACGACGCGGCTGCTGATCGCGAGCGCGGAGCCGGGCGGTCTCGAGCCACTCGAGTCGCAGAAGGTGCGGCTCTCGCTGGGCGAGGAGATCGAGCGGCACGGCGCGGTTTCTGCCGTCCACGTCGCGGCCTCGGCGAAAGCGGTGCGCGGCATGGCGGTTGCCGCACGCCGCAGACGCGTCGCCTCGCTCGACGTCTTCCTCACCGCTCCCGGCCGCCAGGCGACGAACTCGGCCGCGCTCGTCGCGGCTCTGTCGCGGGCCGCCGGCGTGCCGGCCCGGGTGCTCACGAAGGAGGAGGAGGGCACGCTCGCCTACCGCGGCGCGATCCTCACCGCCGGGCTCACCCTGCCCTCGCGGATCGCCGTCTGCGACATCGGCGGCGCCTCGACCGAGATCGCCGTCGGGAATCCGGATCGCGATCCGGACTGGATCGAGTCTGTCGATCTCGGGTCCGTGCGGCTCACGACTCGCGCCGCCGACATGCACGCCGAGGCCGAGGATGCGTTCGTGCACCTCGTGCCGCCGTCGGTCGAAGCGGCCCTCGCCGTCGGCGGGAGCGCCCGCGCCACGTGCCGGCTCGTCGGCGCGGAGCTCGGCGAGACAGAGCTGGCCGAAGCGCTGCGGATCGTCGAGACGACATCGCCGCGCGACGTCGCCCGCCGTTTCGGCGTCGACCGCGCGCGCGCCGAGATCCTGCCCGCCGGCGTCCTTCTGCTCGCCGAGGTACAGCGGAAGCTCGACGTCACGCTGCACGTCTGCGGCGGCGGCATCCGCGAGGGCGCCGTCCTCGCTTCGCTCGAGACGCTCGCGGCCTAGACCCGCGGCGGCGGGATCTCGCGCACGATCGCGCCGTCCTCGACCACCAGCGCGGCAGCCTTCTTCAGCCCGCGGCCGACGAGCGCGTCGAGGATGTCTCCGTGCGTGCAGCAGACGACGCCGTCCGCCCGCAGCAGCCCAGCCGCGGCTGCGCCTTCGCCCTCGGCGAGCCGGTCGTCCTGCTCCAACGGCAGGCCGAGCGCGGCGGCGAGCGGCTCGACGGTCTGGACGCAGCGGACGTACGGGCTCGAGACGACGCGAAGCACTCCCAACGGGCGCAGAGCCTCGACGAGTGCCTCAGCCTGCCGGCGGCCCTTGGCGTCGAGCGGGCGGTGGAAGTCGTCACCGTCCCAGTGCTCGCGGTCGCCGGCCGCCGCGTGCCGGAGCAGGACGTTCGTCACAGCCTCTCCAGCAGCGGCAGGTCGCGCGACCAGCTGAGGATGCCGGCCGCGGCCACGCGCGTCTCCCAGCGGATCTCGTCGACCTCGCCGTGCGGTGCGAACGCTCCGTCGAGTGCGCGCATGCGCCAGTAGCGGACGACCTTCGGCCGGCCTCTCGCGTCCACGTAGCTCGTCTCGCCGATCTCCTCCAGGAGCTCGCAGCGGAGACCGGTCTCCTCCTCGACCTCGCGCAGGGCGCACGACTCGTCGGACTCGCCGCGGTCGCACTTACCCTTGGGGAAGCTCCAGTCGTCGTACTTCGGCCGGTGCACGAGCAGCACCTTCCCGTCGCATACGACGAGACCACCGGCCGCGCGGACGACCGTCAGACCGTCTTGCGGAGCCTCTGCCACGCCTCTCGCCAGGTCGCCCGCGCGACTGCGCGGCGCTCCAGCTCTCGTTCGACGAGACGGCCGGCCGCGACCGCCTGCCCGGGCGACGCTCCGGCGGCTAGGTCGCGGAGCCGCCCCGCGGCGACCACCGCATCCTGGTGCTCCCCGAGGACGTCCTGCAATGCCTTCGCCTGCCGCACGAACTCCTTCCGGCCTACGAGCTCGCCCGCATAGCGCGCGCGCTTGCCGAGCTTGCGCACGCGATGGAGCTCCGCATCGGACGGTTCGTCGGGCAGGGCGTGGACGGCCTTGCGCGCCTTGGCGAATGCCCGGTCGGCGACATCGTCGAGCGTCACGGCAGCCCCGCTCGGCTCGAGGTCTTCGATCGCCTCGGCCGCGTCGTCGAGCAGCCAGAGGTACTGCTGCGAGCGAAGCGCCGCGAGCAGGCGCGCGCGACTGCAGGAGCGCTCGGTGCGAAGACCCGCCAGGAGCGACCGCGCCTGCCTCGCGTCCTCGCCTCCCAGCTCGACGGCCTCGTCCTCGAGCCGCGCAAGGAGGACGTCGAGGTCGCGCACCTCGCCGAGCACGGCCCCCAGCTCCTTCAGGCCCCCGTCGAGCCCGGACATGTCCGCGGCGATCAGCTTCTTCCCCGCGCGCAGCAACGCCCGCGTGCGGCGAACGGCGACGCGCATGTCGTGCAGGCTCTCGGGGTCGCGGCCGAGCCGCGTCCCTGGGTCGTGCCGCTCGATCTCGCGTAGCTGCTCGCGCAGGAGGCTGCGCAGAGCCTCGATCGGCGAGTCCGAGAGGTCGGCCGTCGTCTGCTCGGGAGGGTCCTCCTGCGGCTCCGCGCCGGCGGCAGCCAGCTCTCGCGCGAGGAGGTCGAGATGAGCCGCGCTCCCCGAGCGAAGCTCGAGCTCCACCTCGACGAAGCGATCGCGCACACGGTGCTCGTCGAGCACCGCAACCTCTTCCACGGTCACCTCCGCGGTCGTCCCGTCGCGCTCGACGAGCTCGCCGCTCCGCCGCGTGCGTAGCTCGGCGATGCGCTCGAGCGGCCCGTGCCGCAGATGGGCCTGGAGAAGCTTCAGCACCGCGCTCGGCGGCTGACCCGGGTCGCGGTCTTCCTCGAGCTCGAGGCGCGAGTCCTCGGCGGGGAGCCTCAGCTGCCAGGCGCTCCGGCCGCCCTCGGTGCGGCGCAGGAGCGTGATCCCGGCCGCCGCGAGCGAGCCGTCCGGCACGTCGTAGTAGACGGAGGTGAAGACGCGCGCCTCGAGCGGCTGGCCGCCGAGCGCCGGCAGCCTGAAGCCGGTCGGAGCGTGGAGCGTGAGCTCACGCTGACGTGGTGCCCGCATGAGCTCACGATAGGGCTAGCGGACGAGCTCTGCCAGCTGCTCCCGGGTCTGGGTGGCCTCCTGCTCGAGGCCGGGCGCGTACGCCCCAGCGGCCTCGAGCAGAAGTTGCTGCCGACGCTGGGCGTCGATCTGGCTGAGCAGATCGTCGATGCGCTGCCGGTGCCCGGCCCGGTCCTCCGGCGCGCTCAAGCTGCCTCCTCCAGGAGCGCCGTCTCGACCTCCTCGACGCGCTCGCGCGCGGGGCGGAGGAAGACGGCGGCCACGACGAACCCCGCGACGAGCAGCCCGCCGAGGACGACGAAGGCCGTCTGGAAGCCGCTGACGGTGGCGACCGGGCTCCCGACGGAGACGCCGTGCGCGTGCGCGTAGCTCGCCGCCGCGCTCGCCGCGATGGTGCTGATCGCCGCGAGCCCGATCGCGCCGCCGATCTGCCGGCTCGTGTTCACGAGCCCGGAGGCGACGCCGGCGTCGGCGCGCTCCACTCCCGCCAGGCTCGCGATCGTGACCGGCACGAACGAGAAGCCGAGCCCGGTTCCACCGAGCACGAAGGCCGGGAAGAGGTCCCAGAAGTAGTGGCCGTCCACCGGCACCTGCGTGAGCAGACCGAGCGAGATCGTGGCGAGCGCGAGGCCCATCATGAGCGTCGCGCGGACGCCGATCCGCCCGATCACGACTTGCGCCAGGTTCGAGGCGACGACCACGGACAGGGCGAACGCGACGAACGCCACGCCGCTCTGCACGGCCGAGTAGCCGAGGACGTCCTGCACGTAGAGCGTGAGGACGAAGAACTCCGAGAAGGTGACGGCACCGACCAGCGCCATCGTCACGTTCGCTGCCGACAAGGCCCGCAGCCGGAAGATCCGCAGCGGCAGGAGCGGCGAGCGCGAGCGGGACTCGATCCAGACGAACGCCGCGATGAGCGCCGCGGCGCCGCCGAGCAGCCCGAGCGTGACGGGGGAGCCCCAGCCGTCGGTCGTCGCCCGCGTCAGCCCGTAGACGAGCAGCATCAGCCCGCTCGTGACCGACGCGGCGCCGGCCAGGTCGAAGTGGCGGTGCTGCAGGTCCGCGCGGCTCTCCCGCAGCAGGAACGGCGTGAGCGCGATGGCGGCGACGGCTACCGGAACGTTGACGAAGAAGATCCACGACCAGCCGAGGTACGAGGTGATCACGCCGCCGAGCAGGACGCCCGCGGCCGCGCCGCTACCCGAGGCGGCGCCGTAGATCCCGAGCGCGCGGTTGCGCTCGCGTCCCTCGGCGAACGTCGTCATCAGGAGCGAGAGCGCAGCCGGAGCGAGCAGCGCGCCTCCCAGCCCCTGCAGGGCACGGAAGCCGACGAGCGAGGCCGACGACCAGGCGAAGCCGGAGAGCAGCGAACTCGTGGCGAAGAGGGCGAGACCCGCGACGAACATGCGCCGCCGGCCGAGCAGGTCGGCGAGCCGGCCGCCGAGCAGCAGCGTCCCGCCGAAGAAGATGGCGTAGGCGGTGATCACCCACTGGAGCCCCGTCGCCGAGAAACCGAGGTCCGACTTGATCGACGGGAGTGCAACGTTCACGATGGCCACATCGAGAATGACCATGAACTGAGCGGTGACGATGAGAGCCAGTGCGCTCCAGCGCCGCCGCGAAGAAACAGGATGAAGCGTGGGAATCAAGCAGTTCCTCCAATCGTTGGTATCTCCAACTATACATGAGGGGAACGCTTGGTCGCGCTACACTATTCCGAGAAATGGGAACTGAGATGAAAGCTGTTCTGAAGACACAGGCCGGCTTGCCCCCCGAGCTCGTCGCCTCGACCCTGTTCCTGCTCAAGCGGCTCGGCATGACGGCGAAGCAGCGCTCGCTGACCGAATACGAGCGCCTCGGGCTCAACCCGTACCACCACGCGATCCTCGCCCTGCTCGAGGGGAGCGCTCCCGAGACGCAAGCGGAGATCGCGGACGCACTCGGCTACGACCGCGGCACGATGGTCGGGCTGCTCGACGAGCTCGAGGAGCAGAAGCTCGTCGAACGCAAGCGCGACCCGGACGATCGCCGCCGGCAACTCGTCCGGATCACACCTGACGGCAAGCGCACGCTCGGCAAGCTCCGCGCGCTGTCGAAGCGCCTCGAGGACGAGTTCCTCGCGCCGCTCGACGCGGAGCAGCGTGAGCAGCTGCATGCGCTACTGCTCGTGCTCGCGGAGCGGCACGAGCCGCGCTGCGCTCCACCGTCGGTCAGCGCCTAGCGCAGCGCCCGGAGCCGAGCTTTCGCCGTCGCCTCCAGCCCGGCGAGCGGCTGGCAGATCACGCAGTGGTAGACGCTCGCGGTGCCGTCCTCGCTGCCGGTGAGGATCCAGTTGCCGCTCGGGCTGAAGCTCCCGCTCGTCAGCGGCTTGGTGTCGCGGCCGAGGTAGAAGAGGAGCTGGCCGGTAGCCGCGTTCCAGAGGCCGGCGGTGAACTGGCTCGTCGTCACGATCCAGTGGCCGTCCGGGCTGAAGCTTCCCGTGTTGACGGCGAAGAAGTGGCCGACGAGGACGTGCAGGAGACGGCCGGTGCGGGTGCTCCAGATGCGTCCCGTGTGGTCGGAGCTGACCGTCACTAGCTCGAGGCCGTTCGGCGAGTACTCCGCATCGTTGACGAGCTCGGAGTGGCCGATCAGCGTGTGGAGGAGCTTGCCGGTCGAGGCAGACCAGAGCTGGGCGATCTTGCCTTTCGTCGTCGCCACGCCGAGACCGCCCGGCGAGAGGACGGCGTGCTGCGTGCTGGTGTCGATCGTGCTCACCAGCTTCCCCGAGTCGGTGTAGACGCGAAGCTCGTTCGGCAGCCGCACGAGGAAGCGGCCGCCGCCCGCAGAGAGGCCGAGGACCCGCCCGGGGACACGGACGAACGGGCTGCTCTGACCTCCCGAGCCGGTATCTCTCTCCCCCCAGACCGTTCCATGTGCCGTGCCGACGAGGAGCCGCCCGCCGCTCGCAGAGGCGAGCGCCGTCGCGCCGAGCCCGTTCTCGCGTTCCGTGCGCAAACCGTTCACGGAGGAGGTCGCGAGGTCCCCCCGTGCATCAATGGCGGCAACCATGCTGCCCTCTCCCGCTGCGGCCACCACCGGCACGCGCATCGTGATCGTCGTGAGCAAACGCCCTGCGGTGGTGAGAACGTGCGCGCGCCGGCCCGAGAGGACAACCGCGTGCCGACCGACGAAGAGCGTGTGCGCGGGCTGCCTGCTCTCGACGATCGGCGTAAGCGTCCCCTGGGGCAGGGCGTCCCAGAGCCGGGCGCTCCCGTCGCTCGAGGCGGTCACGACCGTCCGTCCGCTCGGGTCGAAGCCGATGCTCGTCAGGGCGTCGACGTGGCCCGCAAGCGGGCCCAGCAGCCGGCCGTCCTGGCTGTAGTAGATGCGGCCGAGTCGGTCGGCCGACGCAGTCGCGATCTCGCTTCCGTCCGGGCTGAAGGCGGCCCCGGTCGTCGCGCCCGTCGCGCCGACGAGCAGAAGCTCGCGCTGCCCGTTGGCGACGTTCCAGACGTAGGCGGCACCGTCCTGGCTCGAAGTCACGAGCGAGCTTCCGTCGGCCGAGAACTGCTCGGCCAGGACGTACCCCTGATGCGGAAGGACGTGCAGCAGCCTCCCGGTGCCGGCATCCCAGATCCGCGCCGTGCGGTCGTAGCTGCCGCTGGCCAGCAGCTTTCCGTTCGGGCTGAAGGCGAACGAGCGGATCCCGCTCTCGGGCAGCTGCCTGATCAGGTGGCCGCTGCGCGCACTGTAGATCGCCGCGGCGGTCGACTTGCCCGAGCGGGTGGCGACGGCGAAGACCTGGCCGGTCGGGTCGAGGCCCGCGGTCACGACACCAGCGGGGAGCGCAATCGTCTTCGTCCGGCCGCTTGCGAGGCCGACGAGGCGGACGTGGGTGCCGCTGCCGACCAGCAGCGTCGTCTGATCGAACGAGAGCGCCGTGACCGGAGACGGCGTGACGATCGTGCGCACGGGGAAGTCATGCCCGACCTGCCAGACCGCGACGCGCCCGCTGAAGGAGCCGGTCGCAAAGGTCTTGCCGTCGGGGCTCCAGGCCGCGGTGGTCAGCCGGCGCTGTCGCTGGAGCAGGGCCTGTGGACGGGCGACGCGGTTGTAGAGCCCGACCCGTCCGTTGCTGCTCGCCACGAGGAGCTTCTCGCCGTTGCGCGGGGCGAACGCCGCGAAGACGACGTTCCCGCCGAGCCGCAGGATCGCGGTCTCCCGCATCGCGGCGAGGCTCGAGCGCAGGACGTCGGCGGTTTGGCGGCCGGGGCTGAGCTCGGCGGCCCGCAACGCAAGGTTGACACTGACCTGCGGATTGGTCGGGATGTTCGCGAGCGCGCGGCCCGCGAGCTCGCCGCCGTGGGCATGCCGCGCCTGGGTGCGTGCATCGCTCCGCTGGACGAGGGCGTACACCGCAATGGCGGCGACGATCGCAAGCGCGACGAGACTCGTCCCGATGACCACGAGCAACCGGCGACGCTGGCGGTGGGCCCGGATCCGCTCGCTCCGCAGCTGGTGCTCGGCCTGCCACGCCAGGATCGGCGGCCCGAGGACGTCGTGGAAGATCTCGTAGCGCGTCGGCGCGCCCTGCATCCCGTTGACGCCGCGCACGATCCGCTCCCGCCCGAGCGTTTCGAGCAGGCGCCGCAGCTCGGCGTCCTGGACGTGCGCGTACTCGGCGAGGTCGGACGGTTCGTGCGAGACCTTCCGCCCCGACGGCGTGACGAGCTGGCGCACGACACGCGCTGCCGCGTCCTGCTCCGCGAGCGGCAAGGCGTCGAGCGCTCCGCGGACATGCTCGCGGACGACCGCGCGCGCGCCGCCGATCGCGCGGAACGTCGCGAGACGCAGCTCGCGCGACCCTTCCTCCCGCTCGCGCTCCCACAGCCGCTCGAGCACGAGCTGGAGGTATGGCGCCTCGACGCCGGCCTCCGTCGACGCCTCGTCGAGCACCGCCTCGACCAGCGCGTCCTCCGCGGTGAACGTCTCCCCGGCCAGCTCGCTGTAGCGGCCGAGCGGCCCGAGGATCGCGGCACGCCCGGCCTCGCCGTCGAGGCGGTCGAGCCGCAGGAGGTTCGAGAACAGCTCGGGGATCCGGTCGGCGAACTCGTCGAGCTCGGCCAGCGCATCGTCGCGCACCGCGAGCAGGACGTTGACGCGCAACCCGGGCCGGCGCAGGAGCTCCGGCAGCGCCGCGCTCAGCGGGCCTTCGAGACCGTGGTAGAGCATGTACTCCTCGAAGTTGTCGAGCAGCAGATGCAGCTCCCCGCTCTGCTGGGCGGCCGCGGCGACCGTGTCGACAAGCCCGGCCGTGGCGCCGAGCTCAGCGCATTCCGCGTGCACCGAGGCGACCAGGCGAGACTCGGGATCCTCCGCCCACGCGCTGTGCACGACCACCGGCGCGCCGCTCGACTCGCGCAGCCGGCGCGCGACGCCGGCCCCGAGGAGCGAGCTCTTGCCCACGCCGCTCGGCCCGTAGAGGACGGTCAGCCGGTTGGCGAGCACGTTGGCCGCCACCGCGGCGATCTCGCGCTCGCGCCCGAAGAAGAGGAGCGCGTCGAGCGCCGAGTCCTCGAACGACGCGAGGCCCTTGTACGGGCTCTCCGGGACGCGGGTCACGACCCAGCCGCCTTCTCCAGCGCACGCTCCAGCTCGGCGACGTACGCCGCAGGCGCCATGTCGATCACGTCGACGTCACGCCGCCGCCAGAACTCCCGCTCGAGCGGCTGCGGGCCGGGATGCACCGACCACGAGCGATACGGGAGCGGCTCGCTCCCCCAGAAGCGCTCGAGGACGACGCGCAGCGTCCAGGTCGAAAGCGTGTAGCCGAGCAGCAGCAGGTGGGTACGGCGCAGGCGCGCGGCGAGTGAGACGGGCAGCCGCCGCGCGACGTCGCCGTAGTGGATGAAGTCGTCCTCGGTCACGGCGAAGCTCTCCCAGGCGCGCTCGGCCGACCCGTCGACCCGCCCCTGCAGGTGGAGAAGCACCGTGCGCTCGTCGAGCGCGAGCTCGCCGGTGTACGCGTTCGGCCGCTCGATCACGCTTGCCACTCCGCCGGGGGTGATGTGGCAGAAGCTGCCGCGCATCTGTCCCGCGGCGAGGTAGCAAACCGTCTCGTACGGCTCCTCGACCTCCTCGAGCGCCCGCTCGAGCGCGAGCCCGTAGCCGGTCGTGACCAGCAGCGGCTGGCCGGTGTCGCGCTCGCGCAGCAGCGCGGGCAGCCGCGCGAGGAAGCGATGGACGGCCGACGGCTCGCCGTCTCCCTCGACGAGCGTGTGCAGCGTGTCGTACAGCGGGCCCGAGCCGTTGAGGACGGCGACGGCCTGGGAGACGCGCGCTAGCTCCCGGGTCTCCGCGTCGACGCCGAAGCGCCGTGCGAGCTCCGAGGCGAGCGGCTCCGAGTCGGAGCCGACGATGACGGTGACCTTGCCGGCGAGCAACGCCGCTGCCACCTCCTCGAAGTGCTCGACCTCGGGGATCGCACCGCGGCCGGCGGCGAACGTCTCCTGGCGGAGGATCGAAGCGTGCACGCCGCGCAGGAGCGGGCTCGGCTCGAGGCCCAGCTCGGCGACGAGCAGCTCGCGGCCCTCGCGGTAGGTCTCGAGCGCCTGCGCCTGTCGGCCCGAGCGGTAGAGGGCGAGCATGAGCTGGGCGCGCAGCCGCTCGCGCAGCGGATGAGTGTGGACGAGCGTCTCGAGCTCGGCGACGACCTCTGCGTGTGCGCCGATCGCGAGCTTCGCCTCGGCACGTTCCTCGACGAGCGTGAGGTGGAACTCCTCGAGCCGCGCGATCTCCTCCCGCGCGAACGCCTCGTAGCGGAACTCGGCCAGCGGCTCGCCTCGCCACAGCGCGAGCGCGTCGTCGAGCAGCCCGGCGCGCCGCGCCGGCTCGCTCGCCCGCGCCGCGTCGACGAGGCTCCGGACACGGGCCAGGTCGAGCTGCTCGGGGTCGAGCCGCACGAGGTACCCAGGCGTGCGCGTCTCGATGACGTCCGGGCCGAGCGCCTTGCGCAGCTGTGCGACGAAGTTCTGGAGCGAGGCCACCGCCGTGGCCGGCGGGTTGCCCTCCCATAGCGCCTCGACGAGCCGGTCGAGCGAGACGACCCGTCCCGCCTCGAGCAGGAGCATCGCGAGGAGCACACGCTGCTTCGGGCCGCCAAGCGCGATCGGCTCGCCGCCTGAGCGAGCCTCGAGCGGACCGAGGATGGCGAATTCGACCACCGCGCGCAGGTTGTAGCACCCCGGCAGGAGCGCTCCCTATGGCCCGTTAGCCGGCCGTTAGGGCGCGGTTGGCGCCGCCGCCGACCGTGGCGTCATGAACATCGCGCCGCACCACCTCCGTGAACGCCGGATTCCGCGCTCGCCGCGGTTTCGGCGGCAGCGGGCCGCGACTGCCAGCGCCGTCTTCGGCGTGGCCGCGGTCGCCGCCCTCGTAGTCCTCTTCACGTTCGTGCTCGGCTCGGGCCGCGCCGGCACCTCACCACTGCTCGCAGGCTTCGAGGCCCGCAGCTATACGCCAGGCCAGGCCGCCGTGCTCGCCATCGGCGGCGACACGAACCACGCCACGCTCCAGATCTTCCAGGCCGGCGCGTCCGGGACGCCCGGCCCGGCAGCCGCCCCCGGCTGGGACAAGCACACGTTCGGCAAGCCGGTCACGGCACCGCAGCAGCTGTCCCGCCCCGCGGGGACCGGGCGCTGGCTCGTGCACATCCCCCTCGACCCGGACTGGCCGAGCGGCGACTACGTCGCGCGCCTGACCTGGGGGACGCACACCGACTACGCGCCGTTCGTCCTGCGCCCGAGCCGGCTGGGCACCGCACCCGTCCTCGTCGTGGAGCCGACGAACACCTGGCACGCCTATGACGACGTCGACGGCGACAGCTGGTACCTCAACCCGGCCGTCCACCGCATCGACCTGACTCATCCCTTCGCGAGCTCACGCGTGAACGGCCAGTCGGTGCCCGCGGGGCTGCCGGAGCAGTTCGAGCGCTTCGACGTCGGCTTCCTGCGCTGGTACTGGCACAGCGGCTACCGGGCCGACTTCATCTCCGACGACGATCTCGAGCGGATCTCGAGCGCCCGGCAGCTCGGTCGCTACCGGCTGATCGTCTTCGCGGGGCACGAGGAGTACGTCACGTCCCACACCTTCGACCTGATCACCCGCTACCGCAACGCCGGCGGCAACCTCGCGTTCCTGTCGGCCAACAACTTCTTCTACAGGGTCAAGGTCTCCGGGAACACGATGACCGGCCGCACGCCCTGGCGGAACCTCGGGCGGCCCGAGGCGGCGCTCATCGGCGCGCAGTACGCCGGCTGGGACGAGGGCAACTACCCGAACCGGCCGTACCACATCACCGACACCGCGGCCGCGCCGTGGCTGTTCGCGGGCACGGGCCTCCACGACGGCAGCATCGTCGGCAGGTACGGGATCGAGGTGGACGAGCCGAACGCCGCCTCGCCGCCGCACACGCACGTGCTCGCGGAGATCCCGAACGAGCTCGGGCCCGGCAAGCCGGCCGAGATGACGATCTACACGCGCGGCCGCTCGACCGTGTTCGACGCCGGAGCCATCAACTTCGAAGCCAGCGCGCACTGGCCCGCGCTGTCACGCTTCTTCTCCAACCTATGGAGCCATCTCAGCGGAGAGAGCAGCGATAACTAGAGCCCTCGCGGTGCTCGGCGCGATCGCCGCGGCCGCCGCTCTCGCCTCGTGCGGGGGCGCGCGGCCGCGTGCGCAGACGACGACGGCGGCGCCGCCGCCCGTCCCGACCACGACGACGGCACTGCCGCCCGCGAACGCCGCGGTGCCGTGGCCGACCTACGGTGCCGACAACGCCCGCCTCCGCGCAGTCACCGCGCCGGGGCTTCGGCCGCCGTTCCGGCGGCTCTGGACGTTCCACGGCCACGCCCTGCTCGAGTTCCCACCCGTCGTCGGCTACGGGAGTGTCTTCGAGGAGGCGTTCGACGGCCGCCTCTACTCGATCGACCCGGCGAGCGGCCGCGTGCGTTGGAGCTACACCGCCCACCGCTGCGGCTGGTCGTCGCCGGCGCTCGCCGAACATCTCCTCTTCGCGACCTTCATCGGGAACCAGGAGTGCAAGGCGACGCGTTCGGGCGGCGAGCTCGTCGCGTTGGTCCCCGACACCGGTCGCGTCCGCTGGCGGCGCACGATCGGCCCGTCGGAGTCGTCCCCGCTCGTCGAGGACGGCACCCTCTACGTCGCCGACCAGGACGGCTACGTCTACGCCTTCGCCGCCCGCACCGGGCGCCTGCTGTGGCGCTTCGACACCGGCGCGCCGATCAAGGCATCGCCCTCGTTCGCCTACGGGCGGATCTACGTCGGCAACTACGCCGGCGAGATGTTCGCGCTCGCCGCACGCACGGGCCGGCCGATCTGGCAAAGCGGCGGGTACGGCAACTTCTACTCCACCGCCGCCGTCAACGCCGGCCACGTCTACGTCGGCTCGCTCGACGGCCACGTCTATGCGTTCTCGGCCAGCAACGGCGACATCCTCTGGAGCTTCGGGACGGGAAGCTACGTCTACGCCTCGCCTGCCGACTGGAACGGCCTCGTCCTCGTCGGCTCCTACGACCACGACTTCTACGCGCTCGCGGGCGGCACCGGCTCGCTCCGCTGGACGTATCACGCCCGGGCTCCGATCTCCGGTGCCGCGTCGGTCGTCGACGGCCTCGTCTACTTCTCGAGCTTCGACCACCGGACGTATGCGCTCACCGCCGCGAGCGGCCACCTCCGCGCGGAGTGGCCGGACGGCGAGTACTCCCCCGCGGTGGCCGGCAACGGCCGCCTCTACCTCGTCGGCCTCGGCCGGATCTACGCGCTCACGCCCGCCGCCCGGTAGGCCGATGTATCGCAGATGGACATCGGTTTACCGCTTTCGGCCGATAAACTCCGTCGTTCGGTGCAGCGGAGTCTTGTTGTCCTCAGCCTGCTCCTGATCGCCGTCGTCGCCGCGCCCCCGGCCTTCGGCAGCGCGATCATCGGCCGCGATGTCACGGGCGCGACCCTGTCGATCGACCGGCAGGAGCGCGCTCACGTGAGCTACCGCAGCGGTGGGCAGGAGAGGTACGTGGTTGCCTGGGGCGCGATCAATGCCCGCGCACCGAGCACCGCCCATCAACAGGTCAAGTTCCGATTCCACTATGGAGTCCGGGGCAAGGGCATCTGCCTTCCGTACGACGGCCCGCCGCTCGCCTGGCTGCTCAAGGCCTGCAAGGCTCCGGACGGCAGCTACTGGGCACTCCAATCGTGGGTGCGGCTGAAACGCAACTACGGCGGAACGACAGGGGCCGAAGAGCTCCATCTCTCCCACTGGCGCGGCCCGCTCGCCGTGCTGACCGTCTACCAGAACTGGGCCGAGCGGAGATACCGCCACCTGTTCGGCCGGCTCACGTACAACGGTGTCGGCGTCTACGGGTTCACGGCCACCGGAAGAGGCGCCCCGCTCGACAGCTACGGCCGCAACGTCTACGTCGACACCTTCGACTCCCGTTACGGAAGAGGCTGGCATCGCGAGAACGGCTTCCTCACGCACCATCGGGGCAAGACGCTGGGCGACTTCTGTTACGGCTTCTTCCCGCACTTCGGGCATCCGCCCGGCAAGGGCGCCAAGTACCGCGCGACCGCGGAAGGTCCGGGAGTGACGCCCGACGTGATGTGGGCGGCGAACGACGCCGGTCCCTTCAACAGGGCCATACAGGATCAGATGCAAGCCCAGGAGCGGAGCTGGGGCGACCCGAAGTGCCGCACCTGACCGTCCTCGGCGCGCCGTAGGAAAACGGTTGGATTTCGGTGTGAAAAACACTCGTTCTGGGGACGCGGCGCGCTCGACGTCGTGCCGATCCTGGAGTCGACAAGGACCGCACGACCGCACGACCGTGAGCGCACGCCTCCGGAATCCCCCCCTTCCGGGGATCCACGGATCCCCAGATGGGGCATGTCTGCGCGCCCTGCCGCGACGAAGTTGAGCTCAGAACGTTTCCCAGCGCCGAGAAGGCCGAAGGTCGCGCTGCGGGATCACGACGACCCTCGGCCCTGATGGGCTCACTCAACCGAAGGCGGCATCTGAATGAAGTTCTTCCCCAAGAGACGGATCACGGTTCTGGCCGTGCTGCTCATCGCCTTGATCGCGGCGATCGGCGGCTGGGCGTATTTCACGACCAACGGCACCGGTAGCGGTACGGCGGCCGTCGGCACGAGCTCAACCCTCGCGCTCCACGGCGCCGCAGGCACAACGCTGTACCCCGGCACGACCTCGTCGATCACGTTCACGGTGGACAACCCTTCGACCGGCCATCAGCAGCTCGGCACCATCCACCTCGCCAGCGTGAAGGCCTGCGTCGGCACGGGCTCGAGCTGGAACGGGACCATCTGCTCGGCCGGCGGCACCGAGGCGACCGGCTGCGAGTCGGTCGAGACCGGCGCCAGCGACACCAACACCGCAAACTTCTACATGGCCGACGTGACCGAGAACCAGGACATCGCCGGCAGCACGAGCGGCGTGGCGGCCACGAACTCCGGCACGCTGAAGATGAACAACCTCAGCTCGGCGCAGGACAGCTGCAAGAACGCCAACCTCTTCCTGCAGCTCACCAGCTAGGGAACAAGACGACAGTCGCGGAGGCGCAACCCGGCGGGTAGCGCCTCCGCGTCTGGAGACGACAGCTCCCAGTCGGATTCTCATGAAGCGGCTCCTGACAATCCCGGCGTGCGTCGCCCTGACGCTCGCCCTCGGCGTCACGACGGCGTCTGCCTTCTTCTCCGGGGGCGGCTCGGGGAACGCCCCTGGAAGCGTCGGCACCCTGACGGCACCAGCAGCGCCGACTGCAATACCCGGAGCGGGCACGGTGGCCCTGAGCTGGTCGGCCGTTTCGCCGCCGGTCGGGGTGGGCGGGGTCACCTACTACGTCCAGCGGGACGGCGGGAATGCGGGCGGCACCTGCCCGACGCAAGCCGCGCCCTCGACGGTCACCAGCTGCGCCGACTCGGGACTCTCGGCAGGCACCTACCACTACACGGTGACGGCGGTCTGGCGCAGCTGGTCGGAGACGAGCACCTCGACAGCCGTCACCCTCGCGTCGGGCGCGCTCGACCACTTCTCCCTCGCAGCGACCACCACAACACCGACTACGGGTGCGGGCGACAACCTCACGATCACGGCCAAGGACATCGCCGGCAACACGGTCACGGCCTACGGCGGCGACCAGGCGTTGACCTTCAGCGGCGCGAGCACCATTGGCGCCAACCAGCCGACGGTTACCTCCAAGACCGGCGCCGCGGTCGCCTTCGGCACAGCGGAGACGATCAACTTCACGAACGGCGTCGCAAGCGTGTCCGGCGCGAGCAACGGCGTGATGACCCTGTACAAGGCGGAGACCGCCAGCGTGACCGTCAGCGACGGCACGCACACGGGCAGCCTCTCGTTCACGGTGAGCGCCGCTGCGGTCGCCGGGATTGCGCCGACGAGCGGCGGCGGCCAGTCCGCCACGGTCAGCACTGCATTCACCAACCCGCTGTCCGCGACCGTCACCGACACCTACGGCAATCCCAAATCCGGCGTGTCCGTGACCTTCAGCGCACCCGCGAGCGGGGCGAGCGCGACCCTCGCCTCCGGCGGCAACTGCACCAGTAACCCGCAGATCTACCAATGCGTGGCGAGCACCAACAGCAGCGGAGTCGCCACGTCCTCGATCTTCACCGCCAACGCCACCCGGGGCACCTACAACATCAGCGCCACTGCCGGCGGCGGCTCGAACCCTTCCGTGAACTACAGCGAGACGAACATCGGCTTGCTCCACGTCAGCTCACTCGTCACAGGGACGACCAGCGGGACGACGACCTGGACCGGATCCATCACCGTCACGGTCAAGGATGCCTCGGGCGCAGCCGTCAACGGCGTCTCGGTGACCGGTGCCTGGAGCCCGACGTCGGCCGCTTCTCCCAGCGGCTGCACGACGAACTCGTCGGGCCAGTGCACGGTCACTCCCGCGGCCGGCTCGTTCCCGAGTGGACAGCTCACCGAGACCTGGACCGTTTCCAGCCTCAGCCTGAGCGGCTACTCGTATGCCTCGGCCTCGAACGTCGAGAGCGCGATCACCCTCTCGCAGAGCTGCGCTGCGGCCGCGGTTTGCGAGACGAATCTGACCAGTGCGACCGCGTTCACGAACACGACAGCCGGGACCAGTTCGAGCACCGCCTCGCTCTCGGCGGGAAACACGCCGCCCTCCGGCTCGACAGTCCTGATTCTGATCGCGCGCGACGGTTCGCAGACCGGCGATACCGTCTCCGGCGTAACGGGGAGCGCGATCAGCGGCGCCACGCTGGTCAGCTCCAATGCCAACAACCTGTCGACCAACGCCGCGGCCTTCACGAACCTGTGGGTCTACCGGGCGCAGGGAACCGGAACGACCACCAGCCCGGCCGTGACGGTGACGTTCGGCAAGAGCGACAACATCGCCACGCTCGTCCAGGTGGTCGTCCTCTCCGGCGAGAACACGAAGACTCCGATCGCCCAGAGCAACAACACGAACAAGTGCACGACCGGCTGCACGACAACCGCGACGGTCACCCTGAGCAGCTCGCTGTCGAGCGGCAGCAAGGAGATCGTCCTCGTCGGCGAGGCCAAGGCGACCGCGACGGCGATGTCCTCTGCGAGCTGGGCCACGAAGCTGTTCTGGGCGCAGCTCGCCGGCGCCACCGGCGCGAACGACGGCAGCTTCTTCGGCACCAGCGTCGCCAGCGGCACGGTCACTCTCGGGACAGCCAGCGTCTGGGGAGCGATAGCCCTCGAGGTCGCCAAGTCCACGTAGCCCCCTTCAGTGGCCGGCAAAGTCGTGCTGGGACTCACGGCGGTCACCCCGCCGGGACGGCGTGCGACTGCTCCAAGCCCATGTAGCCGAGCTGAACTGAGGGGCGTTGGACGCCGCGTTGGACGCCGCCGCCGGAAGCGGAGCGACCGGCACGAGAGCGATCGCCGTCACCGCCCCCGCAGACCACGAAACCACCGATTTCAGACTCTGTCCGAACGTACGGCACAGCCCAGGACGCGAGAGCGCCGGCTAGCCACGAGGCCGACCTTGGCGCCGCGGGTAGATCTGGGGGCTGATCGTGACGGAGCAGGGGAGTGTCGCCTACTCCTTTTGCTTCACCAGCACCGCTCTCTCATAGAGATAGTCGTTACGCGTGTGGCGGGGCCAGCAGCGACAGTGACGCTCAGCACCACTCTTTTCATGCCGTCTATCACCCTACAAGGCGAGGATCGGCCAACTGGCATGGCGAAATGACCTAAATGAGTCCTAAGAGAAAGTAAGCAAACGGTTAGCGTCAGTCTGCCGGGGCGAGGTGGGAAGCGCGACGGCGTTCAGCTAGCCAGCCCCGGCAGCCTCATCCGCCTCCGCCACAAGGCTCGTCGCGGACTCGACGAGCGGCGCGACCGTGGTTCCGAAGAGCTCGATCGCCCGCATGACGTCCGCGTGCGAGACGGCGCCGATGCCGATGTGGGCGAGGTAGCGCTCGGGCTCGAAGGTGTCGTGGAACGAGATGATCTTCTCGGCGACTTCCTCGGGCGAGCCGAGTACGAGTGGGCCGGAGGGAGCCGCGAGCGCCTCGAGCTCGGCACGTCCCGACGGGGGCCAGCCACGCTCGCGGCCGATCCGGTTCATCACGTCGAGGTATGGCACGGCGAAGGCCGAGTCGACCTGTTGGCGCGAGTCTGCGACGAACGCGTGGGTGTTGATTGCGATGCGTGGTTCGCCGACCTGGCCGGTTTCCGCCCAGGCGTGCCGGTAGAGGTCGACGAACGGCTTGAAGCGGGCTGTCTGGCCACCGATGATCGCGAGCGCCAGCGGTAGACCGAGGCTTGCCGCCCGCACGACGGACTCGGGACTGCCGCCGACGGCGACCCAGATGGGAAGCCGATCCTGGACGGGGCGCGGCCAGACGACCGTGTCGTCGAGCGGCGCCCGATGCTTCCCGTGCCAGGTGACGCGCTCGTTGTCGCGGATCGCGAGCAGCAGCTCGAGCTTCTCGGTGAACAGCTCGTCGTAGTCGCGGAGGTCGTAGCCGAAGAGGGGGAACGACTCGATGAACGAGCCACGCCCCGCCATGATCTCGGCTCGGCCGTTCGAGATCAGGTCGACGTGCGCGAACTGCTCGAAGACCCGGACCGGGTCGTCGGAGGAGAGCACGCTCACGGCACTCGAGAGCCGGATCTGCTTCGTGACGGCGGCGATGGCGGCCAGCACGGTCGTCGGTGACGAGACGAGGTAGTCGGGGCGGTGATGCTCGCCGACTGCGAAGACCTTCAGGCCGAGCTCGTCCGCGAGCCTGGCCTCGTCCAAGAGGTCGCGCATGCGCTCCGCGGGACTGAGCCCGGGGTGGAGGTCGGCGAAGGTGACTAGCCCGAGGTCCATCGAACGCTCAAACGCAGATTGCGCACACAAGTATTCCTTCTCGTGAGCTCGGCGGCGAGATGGAGAGTCGGTCGCTCGCTACTGCTGGTAGCGCTCGACGACCTCTGGTCGCCTTACGTCGCCGGCGGAGCAATTCCCAGCACTGGTCGAGCGACACCTTGATCTGATCGAGGCGCTGCCGGTCGGCTTCGCTCGTGCTGCCGGCCGACTCCCGCTGCCACAGTTCGTGCTCCTCCGCGACGAGCTGTTCGATCGTCCCGTGGATCTGCGGATCGTCCATCGTGACCGGAGCGGTATCGACCGCCGACTTTCCTTGTGGGCGCGCCCGAGACGGGTACGGTGAGCCGAATGGCTGTCGCGGTTGTGCGATGAACTGGCCCGCGCTTCCTCTCGAGGCCTGGCGCGCGACGTGCGACACGCTGCACGCGCACACGCAGGTGCTTGGCAAGCTGGCGGTGGCGCTCGCTCCGCCGGAGCCGCAGCTTCAGCATGCGGCTCTACGGTTGAGCGCGCGTGGGTGGGAGACGCTGCCGCTGCCCGCTCCCGACGGCTCGGGCGCGCTGGTGGCCGCGCTCGATCTGCGCAGCCACGACACGGTGGTCGAGCACAGCGACGGCCGAGTCCTGCGGGTCGCGCTCGCGCCGGATCGGCCGGTCGGCGAGGTCACACGCGAAGTGCTCGCCGCGGTGCAAGCCCTCATCGGTCCCGTCGAGATCAACACCACCCCGCAGGAAACGCCGTGGACGACCCCGCTCGACGAGGACACCGAGCACGCCACCTACAACCCGGCCCAGGTCGCCACCTACTTCGCAGCCGCCACACACGCCGCACTCGTGCTCGCGGCCCTGTGCGCCCCGTACCGCGGCCGCTCGACACCGGTCAATGCCTGGTGGGGATCGTTCGATCTCGCGGTCAGCCTCTTCTCCGGCGAGCCGGTGAACCCACCGTCGCACGACTTCTTCGTGCGCAACTCGGGTGACGCCCAGCAGATCGAGGTCGGCTGGTGGCCGGGTGATCACCGCTACCCCGGCGCCGCCTTCTACGCCTACGCGTATCCGGCGCAGGAAGGCTTTGCCGGGGGGACACTCTCACCCCCGAGCGCACGCTGGGACGAGACGCTCGGCGAGTTCATCCTCGACTGGGACGACGTCCGGGCCTGCCCGGATTCCTACGAGGCTGCGCTGAGCTTCGCCCGCTCGGCGGTCGAGCACGGCTGCCGGGTCTGCGGCTGGAACCCCGGACTCGCAGCGAGCGTAGGAGGCGACCCGCCGCCCGTCACCTGACCGCTGCGCCGGTCGGTCGAGCGGCGCCGGCCACGAGTGCGAGCAGGGCAAGGCCGAGCACGAGCGGCGCGACCGGGGCGACGCGGAGCAGGAGTAGGGCGCCGAGGATTGCGCCGAGCAGCATCGCCACGACCGCGAGAACGCGGCGGACGGTCCGCGCACCGCTGCCGCCGCCGAGCCACGAGTCTGCGGCGATCCCGGTCAGGGTCAGCGTGAGGACGGTGGTGGTCAGCTCGGCGACCGCGAGGCGGCGGGCGGTCGCGTTCTGCACGCCCATCGCCAGCGCCAGGAGACCGATCAGGGCGTAGCGGCTGCCGCTACCAAGGTGCTGGCCGGCGAACGCTGCGACGCCTGCGGCCACCGCGGACAAGACGAGCTCAACCGTAACGGCGGCTCGTAGCCCTCGCCGCCGGTCGTCGCCGAGGCGGCCGGCAAGTCGTCCGGCCGCAAGGCCGCCGCCCAGGAAGAAGGCGAGCGCGAGCAGCGATCCGGGCACCGAGAGACCGCCTGCCCCGGCGGCGGAAAAGCCGAGGAAGACGACGTTCCCGGTCATGTTGGCGACGAAGACGTGGCCCAGCCTCAGGTAGGCGAGCGCGTCGACGACGCCGGTGACGATCGTGAGCGCGATCAGGAGTGGCGGCAGCCCGTCCTCCTTCGCGGCCGCAGGTGGCCAGAGCGTCTCCCTGATGTCTCGCCATGCGGACATCCGATCTATGTGTCGCCGGCGGCGATGTCCTCGAGCGCCTGGAACAGGACGGCGAGGTCGCGCCGCTCGTAGCCGAGCGCGACCGCCTGCTCGAGCACCTCGTCGGCGCGCGAGGCGGCCGGAAGCGGGATCCCGAGCCTTCGCGCCGCGTCGAGCGCGAGCTCGATGTCCTTGTGCATGAAGCGAAGGTCGAACCACGCATCGTCGGGTGGGTCGAGGATGATCGAGGCACGTGCTCGCAGCATCGGGGAGCCGATCGGGCTCTCCTCCATGACATCGAGCGCCCGTTGCCGGTCGATGCCGGAGCGCTCGGCCAGGAGCAGCCCCTCGGCGAACGCCAGCATCTGCACCGCCAGGCTGATGTTGATCGCGAGCTTGAGCACGAGGCCCTGCCCGTTGTCACCGATGTAGTTCGGCGTCCCGAGCTCCCGAAGCAGAGGCTCGACGCGCCGATAGGCGTCCTCGTCGCCGCCGACCATGATCGTCAACGTCCCGGCTTGCACCTGCGGGACGCTCCCCGACACGGGTGCGTCGAGCATCCAGGCGCCCTCTGCACGTACCCGGGTCGCGAGCTCCCTGCTCTTTTGGGGGCTGACGGTGCTCATGTCGATCCAGATCCCGTCCTCGCCGAGCCCGGCCAGGATCCCGTCGGCGGCAGTAGCGACCTCGTCGAGCACGGCGTCGTCGGGAAGGGAGGTGACGACGACCTCGGCTCCCTCCGCGACCGCACGGGGCGTCTCGCGCCACTGGAGCCCTTGCTCGATCAGGTGCTGGGCGCGTTCACGGCTTCGCTGCCAGCCCGAGACCGGGTGCCCGGAGGCGAGGAGCCGCGCCGCCATGTTCCCTCCCATGTTCCCGAGGCCGACGAAGCCGATGCTGGTGCGTGCCGCGCCCACGTCGCGGTCCGGGCTACCTGGGGGTTCCGGCGGTGACCCAGGCCTGTAAGAGCTCGACCTGCTCGGCCGGCCAAGGACCGTCGCACGGCATGTCTCCCGCAGAAAGCGAACCGAGGATGGCGTCTTTGTTCTGCACGACGTCCTCGTATGCCCAGAGGTCGAAATGACTGAGCATCGAGCCACGGTCGCGCTCCCGAAAGAGCGGCTTGATGTCGGTCTCGTAACTCCGCATCAGAGACGATTCTAGGCCGTCTCGGTGTGGCAGGGCGATCGGCACGCCCGCTGGGCAAGCTGTGCGGGCACTTCCTTGATGCCCCCGGCATGAATCGAACATGCGCACGCGGTTTAGGAAACCGCTGCTCTATCCACTGAGCTACGGGGGCCGCGGGACATTGTGCCGCGCGCGGCCGCCGTTCCCCCTCGATCCTGCCAAGATCCGCGCATGACCAACCCGAGCGCAGTCGCCGACCTCCTGCACGAGGCCGCCGAGACTCATCACGTCGTCTACCGGATTGTGGACGGCGACGATCCCGACTGGGCGTCGTGGTACGCCGACTGGCTGCTCACGCTCTCCGAGCTGGGGCAGCTGCTCGGCGCGACGCCGGTTCGCAGCCACCTCGTCTTGGAACTCGTCCAGCTCGACCGCGATTACACCCTCGAGCCGCACGAGCAGCGGTGGGAGGACTGGTACGCCGAGCGTCTGATCGAGCGCTTCGGCGCCGCCTAGCTACAGTCCGGAGGCGATGAGCGACTTCAGCCTCGAGGCGCTGCTCGAGTCGCGGCGCGGTGAGGATCTCGACCTCTGGGCGCGCACGATCAACCCGCAGTTCGTGCGGGTGCTGCGGACGATCGGCTTCGACCGCACGTGGGCGCGCGCCGAGGGCGCGTACCTCTACGACGCCGACGGAACGCGCTACCTCGACCTACTCGGCGGGTTCGGGATGTACGGCGTCGGGCGCAACAACCCGCGGGTTCGCGCCGCGCTCGTCGATGCGCTCGAGCTCGAGACGCCCGGGATGCTCGCGATGGGGACGACGCTCCTGCCCGGCCTGCTCGCCGAGGCCTTGATCGGCCTGGCCGGCGGGCGAATCGAGCGCTGTCTGTTCACGAGCTCCGGCACCGAGGCGGTCGAGTCGGCGCTCAAGCTCGGGCGGGCGGCGACGGGCCGGGAGCGCGTTCTCTCCGCCGAGCACGGCTTCCACGGCCTGACGCTCGGCTCGCTCTCGGCCAACGGCAACGAGGAGTTCACGGCGCGCTTCCAGCCGCTGCTGCCGGGCTTTGGGCAGGTGCCGTTCGGCGACCTCGACGCGCTCGAGGCGGAGCTGCAGCGCGAGGACGTCGCGCTCTTCCTCGTCGAGCCGGTGCAGGGCAAGGGGATCCACCTCCCGCCGAACGGCTACCTCGAGGGGGCGCAGGAGCTGTGCCGCCGCCACGGGACGCTCTTCTGCGTCGACGAGGTGATGACCGGCTTCGGGCGGACCGCCCGCATGTTCGCGTTCCAGCACTGGGGGCTCGAGCCCGACCTCGTGACCGTGGCCAAGACGCTGTCCGGCGGCTACGTCCCGTCGGGCGCGCTGCTGATGGCGCGCTCCGTGCACGAGGCGGTCTTCGACTCGATGCCGCATGCGATGTCACACGGCTCGACCTTCGCGCCGAACGAGCTCGCGATGGCAGCCGGGCTCGCGACGCTCCACGAGCTGCGCGAGCGGAAGCTCGTGGAGCAGAGCGCCCGGCTCGGCGAGCGGCTGCTCGAGCTGACGCGGCCGCTCGTGGACGAGTTCGAGGTCGTGAGCGACGTCCGCGGGCTCGGGCTCGCGTGGGCGATCGAGTTCGCCGAGCCGCAGGGCGGTGGGCGCACCACGTACCGGATGATCGAGCGCGCGCAACGCGGCCTCTTCGCGCAGCTCGTCGTCGTGCCGCTCTTCACGAAGCGCCACATCCTGACCCAGGTCGCGGGCCACGACATGGCGGTGATCCGGATCCTGCCGCCGCTCGTCGTCACGGACGAGGACGTCGAGGAGTTCGCCGCCGCGCTCCGCGCGACGATCAAGGGCGCGCAGCGGATGCCGTCGTTGACGAAGTTCGCGCTGACGGCCGCGAGTGCCGGGCTGTCGCGCCGCTAGCCGCGCTCGAGCGGGAGACCACGGTGCGACCACTCGCTCCACCCGCCCGGGTAGAGGCGACCGTCGCGGCCCGCCAGCCGGGCGCGGTGGAGCGTGACGCACGCGGTGACGCCCGAGCCGCAGTAGGCGACGAGCTCGCCGTCGGGAAGCTCCGGCAGCGGCTCATTCCACGGTGCGTTCGCGGCACCGGGGATCCGGCCCGGAGGGTCGTCGATCTCGTTCGGCTCGCCGCGCCAGCGGCTCGCGAGCCGGGCGTCGACGAGCGCGAGCGACGGGTCGGCGAGGCGGCGCGCGATCTCCTCCGCCGCGATCGTGTCGCCGCTCCGCTCCCGCACGACGAACTCGAGCGGCTCGATCTCCTCCTCGCCCGCGCGCAGTTCACCTCTCCACGCGTCGATCCCGCCGAGCAGGACGGCGCAGTCGTCGTGCCCGAAGTGGCGCAGCAGCCACCAGAGCCGCTCCGCGCCGCCGCCGCTCCCGTAGGCGACGACATAGACGCCCTCGCCGATCCCCGCACGACCGGCCGCAGCCGCGAACTGCTGCGCGGACGGCAACGGATGACGACCTGCGTTCGGAACCGCGAGATCCGAGAGGTCGGCGTCGACGTCGAGGAACGAGGCGCCCGGGATGTGCCCGGCGAGGTGGAGGTCGCGGCCTCGAGCGGGATTCCCGAGCTCCCAGCGGCAATCGACGAACTGGTATCTCATCCGCCGACCACCGTAGAGCGCCGCTCGAGGAGGACGACGTCGCGCCAGACGCCGCGCAGCTCGCCGAGGCGTGCGCGGACACCGATCTCACGGAAGCCGCACGCCTTGTGTAGTCGGACTGACGCCTCGTTCTCGGGGAACACACCGGCCGTCAGCGTCCAGTAGCCCGCCTGCTCGGACAGCTCGACGAGCCGCTCGAGCAACTCGCGGCCGAGACCGGCGCCGCGCGCCGCGCCGGCGACGTAGACGCTCACCTCGCCGACGCCGCGATAGCACCGGCGCGCGGACGCGGGCGAGAGCGCGGCCCAGCCGACGACCACGCCGGCGCGTTCGGCCACGAGCCGGAGCCGGGGATGGGCCTCGTCCCAGCGCTCCCACGACGGCGTCTCGGTCTCGAAGGTCGCATCGCCGCCGCGGATCCCCTCCTCGTAGATCGCGCGCACTGCCGGCCAGTCGTCCGGCCGCAGGTCGCGGAGGGTCACGAGGTGCGGCTCGGCGTCCAGACCGCAGCGAGGATCCCGAGGCCGACGAGGACGCCGCCACCGACCCAGCGCTGCACCCACGCGATCCCGGCCGAGCCGCGCAGGCGATCGGCGACGGTCCCGGCCGCGAGCGCCCACATGCTGTCGCTGAGGAAGCCGAGCAGCGCAAACGTGAGGCCGAGCGCGAGCACCTGCAGCCCCGGATCCTGCGCGTTCGGATCGACGAACTGGGGGATGAACGCGAAGATGAAGACGATCGTCTTCGGATTCGTGAGGTTGACGAAGATGCCCTGCGTATAGGCGCGGAGGCGCGTGCGTGGCACCGCGTCCTCGTCCGGCTGCTCGAGACCGCGACCGAGGAGGCGACGCACGCCGAGCAGGAAGAGATACGCCGCGCCGACGTACTTGACCGCGTCGAAGGCGACGGTCGAGGCGAGGATCAGCGACGAGAGACCAAGGGTCGCGAGCACGACGTACGCAACCGTCCCCGTCGTGATGCCGGCGACCGACGCGATGCCGCCGCTCCGGCCCATCTCGATACTGCGCGTCACGACGTACAGCACGGCGGGACCGGGGATCAGGAGCAGCACGATCGCGGTCGCCAGGAACAGCGCGTAGGTGGACGAGGAAGGCATGGCCGCACGCTACACGGGCGCAAAGAACGTGCTCAGGCGCGACATTTGACGCCGGCGGGCGGAGCACCTACCCTGCCACCGCCATGTTGCTCGCGAACGTGATGGACCGGACCCGGGGAGACGCCACTGTGCGGCTCGCCGGACCACGCGGCGCCCTTTAGGTCCGCGCGCCGCCTCTCCGGCGGCTTTCCGTCCTCCGTTCCCTCTTCTCTCGAAGGAGCAGCATGTCCACCTTTGCACCATCCACAATCGATCTGGCTGAACGTCCAGGCCGCGGGGCGCCCGCCGTCGAGGTGCGCGACCTGCGGAAGACGTTCCGCCGCAAAGACCGCAGCGCAGGCCGCTTCGCGCGCAAGCGTCCGTGGCCGGCGCTCGACGACGTCACCTTCACGATGGCCCGCGGCGAGTGCGTCACCATCCTCGGCCAGAACGGCTCGGGGAAGTCGACGCTCGTCCGCCTGCTCTCGACGCTGCTGATCAGCGACGGCGGCGAGGCGCGCGTGTTCGGGCACGACGTAGATCGTGAGGCGTCGACGATCCGCCGGCTCGTCAACCGCGTCTCCGTCGAGGCGAGCTTCTTCAAGAAGATGTCCGCGGCCGAGAACCTCTCGTACGCGGCGCGCTTCTACGGCATGACGCCGCACCAGACGCGCACGGCCATCCCGGAGATCCTCACCCGGGTCGGCTTCCCGCCCGAGCGGCGCAACGAGGCGATGGAGAACCTCTCGCGCGGCATGCAACAGAAGGTCGCCCTCGCACGGGCGCTGCTGACGTCGCCCGTCCTGCTCCTGCTCGACGAGCCGACGACCGGGCTCGACCCGCGTTCGAAGCTCGAGGTGCAGGAGTTCATCCGGCAGGTCCGGACGGAGAACGACGCGACGATCCTGCTCTGCACGCACGACATGGCCGAGGCGGAGGCGCTCTCGGACCGGGTCGGGATCCTCGACCGCGGCCGGCTGCTCTTCCTCGAACCGGTCGCGGACGTGAAGCGGCGGTTCGGCGTCGAGACGCTGGAGCAGGCGTTCCTCGCCGCGACCGGACGCGAGTTCGAGAACGAGGGCTCGGACGAAGACGACGAGTACAGGGAGGTGTTCGCATGAGCGAGTTCGCATTGGAGACGAGAAACCAGCTCGTCGGCCTGTTCGGGATCGTCGAGCGGAACGTCTACCTCACGAAACGCTACTTCCTGTGGGACATCGCGTTCATGGTCTGGACGATCGCGAACACGCTCACGATCGTCTTCATCGCCCGCGCGATACCCGGCATCACGCCGGCGCAGGAGAACACCGCGGCGACGGCACTGCTCGTCGGCGCGACGATCTGGGCCTTCCTCGGGATCATCTTCGAGTTCATGACCGAGACCGTCGCCTGGGAGCGCTGGGAGGGGACGATCGAGTACACGTTCATGGCGCCGTTGTCGCGTCTCGTCCACCTGTTCGGGCAGGGCGCGTACGCGGTGCTGTACGGGCTGATCCGGGCGACGATCCTCTTCTTCGCCGTCGCCGCGTTCATCGGCATCCACGCGCCGCAGGCGAACTACGCGGCGGCGCTCTCGCTGCTCGCGCTCGCCTCGCTCTCGTTCATCGGCGTCGGGATCATGACCTCGGTGCTGCCGCTGATCTCGCCGGAGAAGGGTGCGCAACTCGGCTTCGTCTGCCAGGGCCTGATGCTCGTGGTCTCGGGCATCTACTACCCGGTCAGCGTCATGCCGGAGTGGATGCAGTGGCTCTCGAAGATCTCGCCGGCGACCTACGCGATCCGCGGCTGCCGCGACTCGATCATCCACGGCACCGGCCTGGTCTGGGCCGACGTCTGGCCGCTGCTGATCATCGCCGTGCTGGCGACGCCGATCGGCCTCGCGGTTTTCCGCGTGGGCGAGCGGCACGCGAAGCGGCACGGGAAGCTGAAGAGGGCGGGATGACCGACTGGTTCGCAGGAGACGTCGCGAAGCGGTACGACTCGTCGACGACCGGCATGCCGGTCGAGCCGGTCGTCGACTTCCTGCTCCCGTTCGCGGGCGGCGGCGCGCTGGAGCTCGCGATCGGGACGGGGCGGATCGCCGTGCCGCTCGCGGGGCGCGGCGTTCGCGTCGCGGGCATCGACCTCTCGCCGGACATGGTCGCAGTGCTGCGGCGCAAGACGGACGCGATCCAGGTCGAGATCGGCGACATGGCGGCCACGCGGGTCGACGGCCCGTTCTCGCTGGTCTACGTCGGCTTCAACTCGATCAACAACGTCACGACGCAGGACGGTCAGGTGGGCGTGTTCGCGAACGCAGCGAGGCACCTCGCACCCGGCGGTTGCTTTGTCGTGGAGGTCGGAGTCCACAACCGGCAGCGGCTCGAGGTGTTCGACCTGAGCGACAAGCACGTCGGCGTCGACGAGCTCGACTTCGCGACGCAGCGACTCGTCTCTCATCATTTCTCGCTCGTGGACGGCGAGTGGCGGCGGATCTCGGTTCCGTTCCGCTCGGTCTCGCCGGCCGAACTCGACCTGATGGCGCGGCTGGCCGGCATGAGGCTGCGCGAGCGCTGGGCCGACTGGGACCGCGCGCCGTTCACCGCGGACAGCACGAAGCACGTGTCGGTCTGGGAGAAGGGTTGAGAATCGAGCTGCCGATCGAGACCGAGCGGCTCGTCATCCGCCCGCTCGAGCTCACGGACGCCGAGGACCTCGCTGAGTCCCTGGAGTGGGTCCGGGAGAAGATCGAGCGCTTCGAGCGCGACGGCGGGATGTCTCTCTGGGCCGCCACCGATCGCGACAGCGGCCGCGCGGTCGCGCTCGCCGGCCTGCAGTGGGAGCAGATCGACGGGAGCCGTGAGCTCGATCTCGGCTGCGTGGTCGCGGCCCACGCGCAGCTACGCGGATTCGGCACGGAGGCCTCCGAGGCGGTCGTGCAGGCAGCGTTCGCAGCGGGCTTCGAGCGCGTGACGGCGCTGAGCCTGCCGGACAACGCGGTGGCCCTCCACGTCCTGGCGAAGCTCGAGTTCGTCCCGGAAGGCGAGACGACGTTCGAGGAGCGCCGTTACGCCTTCTTCGTGCGGCGGCGTTAGCGTTTCGCGCGTGCCTGCCCGCCCGCGTCGTTCCTGCCTGACCGTTCCCGCTTCGAGCGAGCGGATGCTCGCGAAGGCGCCGTCGCTCGCCGCCGACGAGGTGATCGTCGATCTCGAGGACGCGGTCGCGGCCGAGGACAAGGAGCGGGCACGCGGGATCGCGGTCGCCGCGCTGGGGCGCGGCCCGCTCGGGCGGACGACGGCGCTCCGGGTCAACGGACGCTCGACGCCGTGGTGGGAGGACGACCTTCGCGCGGCCGCGAGGGCGCGTCCCGACGTCGTCGTACTCCCCAAGGTCGAGTCCGTCGAGGACGTGTCTGGCGCGGCCGACCTGCTCCCGGACGGAGTCGGCCTCGAGGCCCAGATCGAGACGGCGCGCGGGCTCGTCGAGGCTGAGCGGATCGCCGCCGCGGGGCACGGGCTCGAGGCGCTCGTCTTCGGCCCGGCCGACCTCGCCGCCTCGCTCGGCGTGCCGGTGCTCACGATCGGCACGGGCAGCTCCGACTACGCCCTCGCGCGCGTCGTCTCGGCGGCCCGCGCCTCGGGCCTGCAGGTGGTCGACGGACCGCACGCGCGGCTCGGCGACGATCTCGGGCTCGTCCTCTCGGCGCGACGCGCGCTCGAGCACGGCTACGACGGCAAGTGGGTGATCCACCCGACCCAGATCGAGCCCGTGAACAACATCTTCACCCCGTCGGCTGCCGACCTCGACCGTGCGCGCCGGATCCTCGACGCGTTCGGGGGTGCGGCCCGCTTCGAGGGCGAGCTCGTGGACGAGGCCTCCCGCAAGCTCGCGGAGGCCGTGCTCAGGCGCGCCGAGCTGCTCTCCTAGCGGCCTTGCGCCGCTTCACCTCGGGGGCGGCCAGCGCCCCGCGGTACCACAGGTGCAGAAGCCCGGCGATACCGGCCACGGCCAAGCCGAGGACCGCGGCGATGCGTGCCACCATGTCCCAGAGGGTACTTTCAAGGCAGGTCCGAAACGCAGGGTCGCATGCGAGCGGCGGCTGCGGGAAGATAGGACCGATCTTCAGCCCACGAGGAAAGGACGAGGGAAGATGACGTACACGAAGGAACGGGCCGCGGCGGCAGCCGCCAGCGCGAGGCCTTTTGTCGAGCGTGCGCTCCGCGACGAGGAGCTGCGCGACAACATCCGCAACGCATTCACCTCCGCCCGTGCGGTCTACGAGGAGCTCTCCTCCCGTCGCCGGGTGTCCGACGCTGCGTCGCAGCTCGCCGGCGACAAGGATCTCCAGGATGAGATCCGGAGCGCGATCGACGAGCTCCGGAACGCGTCCCGGCGCGTGAAGGACGCGAAGGAGGCCGCACCGGAGCCCGCACACACCGCCAAGCACAGCTTGCTCCTGGTGTTCGGGATCCTGGTCGGCCTCCTGCTGAACCCGATCACGGGCCCGGCGCTGCGGCGCGCACTCGGCCGCAAGCTGTTCGGCAGCGGGGACGACTTCGTCTACCAGGGGAACGGCAGCAAGACCGCGGCCTAGTCGCGAAGGGCGGGTGCACTCGAGGTGCTCACACGCGAGGGCGTGGGAGCGGTCGTGCGCGCGCTCGTCCGGCGCCGGCGGGAAGTAGCGTAGGCCTCCGTGGCCGGCGCAGACGATCTCCTCGCGCGGCTGGCGACGGCCCCGAACGAGGCGGGTCTGTTCCTCGACTTCGACGGGGTGCTGGCGCCGATCGTCGCGCGGCCCGAGGATGCCGCGCCGCCTCCGGAGACGCGCGCCGAGCTCGAGCGGTTGGTCGGGCGCTATGCCCTCGTCGCGGTCGTGAGCGGCCGGTCGGGCGAGGACGTGCAGGCTCGCGTCGCGGTGGACGGCGTCGTATGTGTCGGCTCGCACGGGCTCGAGCTCGCGGCGGAGGGCAAACGCTGGCAGCAGCCGCTCGCGGCGTTCGCCGCGGCCGCGCCGTGGCCGGCGGGGGAGACCGAGGTGAAGGGCCTCGCGGTCGCGTTCCACTTCCGCAGCTCTGACGACGAGAAAGAGGCCGTGCGTGTGCTCGACACGATCGCGGAGTCGGCTCGGGAGGCAGGGCTCGTCGCGCGCTACGGACGCAAGGTCCTAGAGGTGCTACCGCCGCTCGGATCGCACAAAGGGACAGCGGTGCGACATCTCGTCGGGAAGCGAGAACTGCGCCGCGCGCTCGCGGCCGGCGACGACACGACCGACCTCGACTCCTTCGCCGCCCTCGACGGCCTCGAGGTCGCGGTCCGCGTCGCCGTCGCGTCGCCGGAGGCACCGAGCGCGTTGCTCGAAGCCGCCGACCTCGTCGTCGACTCGACCAGCGAGTTCCTCGCCCTCTTGCGGAGGCTGTAGGCCGACTTTGTGACACGCCGGCCGCGGCCGACGCGACCCAAACGGGCCATGTCCCGGTGTCAGACACCTAACAGGTCCGTTTGGAGCAAGATGAGGGCCAGTTGATGCGACCGATGCCCTAGGAGGACACTGTCCGCGGCGCCCGGACGGTGTCAGACACCGGACATGTTCCGAGCGGTCAGGTGCGACTCAGACTTTGTGCACCTTCACAGCGGTGCCGTAGGCGCAGATCTCGGTCCAGTTGCCGCCCATGTCGGACGTGTCGAAACGCATCGCGATGATCGCGTTCGCGCCCTTCGCCTCCGCTTCCTCGATCATCCGCTCCATCACCTGCTTCCGGCTGTCGATGAGCGCAGTCGTCATCCCCTTCAGCTCCCCGCCGACGAATGACTTGAGGCCGGCGCCGATCTGAGAGCCGATGTTGCGCGAACGCACCGTCAGGCCCATCACCTCGCCGAACACCTCGTCGACCTGATAGCCGGGAATGTCGTTCATCGTCGTCACGATCATCGTTGTGCCTCCCTGTTGAGCACGTCCCACGCCCGCCGCACGTCGTCCTCCGTCGTTCGCGCGTTGCCGATCGCGAGCCGCAGGACGTAGCGGCCGTCGAGCTTCGTGTGCGTGATGAAGATCTCACCCGACGCGTTCACCCGCGCCTCGATCTGTGCGTTCACCTCGTCCGAGCCCTTGCGTCGGAAGACGACGAGCGAGAAGCGCTGCGGCGCGACGAGCTCCCAGTCGTCGCCGTCCTCGACCCAGCCGGCGAAGAGCTCGGCGAGCCGGACATGCTCGCGCTGGATGGCCCGCAGGCCCTCCGCGCCGTAGCAGCGCAGTACCGCCCACAGCTTGAGCGACCGGAAGCGCCGGCCGAGCGGCGGACCGTAATCCGCAAGCGAGAGCGCCTCGTCGTCGGTGCGCAGGTACTCCGGCGTCAGCGTGAACGCCTCGCGCCACTCGTCCGGCCGCGCGGTCCAGACGAGCGAGCAATCGGTAGGGACCAGCATCCATTTGTGCGGGTTCACGACGAGGCTGTCGGCGAGCTCGACGCCGTCCTGCGACCAGCGCTCCTCCTCGCAGATCCACGAGGAGCCTGCGTACGCGGCGTCGACATGGAGCCACGCGCCGGCCGCGTGCGTCCGCGCAGCTAGCTCCCGCACCGGATCGACCGAGGCGAACGACGTCGTCCCCACCGTCGCCACCACGCACGCAACGTCGGCGAGGTCGTAGCCGTCGACGCGCATCCGCAGCTCGTCGTCGGCCGGCACCTTGCGCAGTTCCATCCCGAGCATCCGCGCGTCCTTCTCCACCGAGGAATGCGCATGCTCGGAGCAGACGACGACGTTGCGACCGGTCACGTGGCGGGCGGCGATGAGCGCCGCAAGCGTCGAGGTCGAAGCCGTGTCCTCGATGTGGCCATGCCAGCCCTCGGGCAGGCCGAGCAGCTGCCGCACCCAGTCGGCCACGCGCAGCTCGAGCTCCGTCGAAGCCGGAGACGCGCGCCAGACGAGCGCAACCTGGTTCAGCGCAGCCGCAAGCAGCTCCGCGAGGATCGCGGGCTCCGACGAGGTCACGGCGAAGTAGGAGAAGAAGCGCGGGCTCTGCCAGTGCGTGATTGCAGGCAGGAGCAGTTCGTCGAGGTCGCGCAGCACCGCGGAGAACGGCTCGGGCTGCTCCGGCGCGACCGCGGGCAGCTGCGCCGAGAGCTCTCCCGGCTTCACCTGCGCTAGCACCGGCAGCTCGCCGACCCGCTCCAGATAGCTCGCCACCCACTCGACGGCCTCGGCGCCGTCTTCCCGGAAGTCGCTCACGGCCGCTTCTTCCGCAGCTTGTCGAGCTGCTTCCAGGTATGTGTGTTGGCGATGTCGGCCTTCGTCAGCCAGCCGCGCCGGGCCTGCGCCACCGCCAGCTCGAGATAGGCCTGCGAGCGGACTTCGTGCCCGTCGGAGGTGACGATCAGCCGCAGCCCCGCCTCCTTGGCGGCGCGGGCATGGACGTCGCGCAGGTCGAGCCGGTCGGGCTGGCCGTTGATCTCGAGCAGCGTGCCCGTCTCGAGCGCGCCGTCGATCACGCGCGCGACGTCGACATCGCGCGGCGGCCGCTTCCCGATCCGCCGGCCGGTGAGATGGCCGATCGCATCGACATACGGGTTCTGCATCGCCTCGAGGACCCGCTCGGTCGGACGCGAGTCGGGCGCGTTGTGGACCGACGCGACGACCCAGTCGAGCAGCGCCAGATCCTCGTCCGCGACGTCGACCTCGCCGTTGGAGCGGATGTTCGCCTCCACACCGGCAAGGATCGTGAGCTGAGGGAACCGCGCCCGCAGCGCGTCGATCTCCTCGAGCTGCGCCTGCAGCCGTCCCTCGCGGAGGTAGTGCGAGTGGTCGGTGACGGCGTAGTAGGAGTAGCCGCGCGCCACCGCGCCCACGAGCATCTCCGCGAGCGTGCTCTTGCCGTCGGCCGACCAGTGCGAGTGCGTGTGCAGGTCGCCGCGGACGTCGCGCAGCTCGACGAGCTTCGGCAGCTCGCCGCGCCGCGCAGCCTCCAGCTCGCCCGCGTTCTCGCGCAGCTCGGGCGGGATCGGCTCGTAGCCGAGGAACTCGTACACGTCGTCCTCGTCGGCGCTCTTGAAGATGTCGCCGGTCTCGACGTTGGTCACGCCGTACTCCGAGATCGAAAGCCCGCGCCGCACCGCGTCCTCGCGCATCGCGACGTTGTGGTCCTTCGAGCCGGTGAAGTGCTGCAGGAGGTTGCCGAACGACTCGGGCGGGACGACGCGCAGGTCGAAGCGGAGGCCCTCCCGCGACACGACCGTCGCCTTCGTGTCGCCGTGCGCGGCGACGTCGGCAACCCAGCTCAGCTCGGCGAAGTGGCCCGTCAGTTCGGCCGGGTTCGTCGCGCTCGCGATGATGTCGAGGTCGCGGAACGTCTCCTTCCGCCGCCGCACCGACCCGGCCTCGGAAACCGCGAGCGCCCCCGGCAGCTCACGTAGCGCGGCGACCACCCTCTGCACCTCGGGCAGGCCTCTGCCCAGGAGGTAGCGGTCGGTCTCCGGGCTCTCGGCCTGGTAGGCGAGCGCCGCGAGGATCTTCTCCTCGCTCTTCGGCCCCAGTCCGGCGAGGGTGCGCAGCCGCTCCGACTCGGCCGCCGCCTTGAGCTCGTCGAGCGTCGTGACGCCGAGCTCGCGCCAGATGCGGGCCGCCGTCTTCGGGCCGAGACCCGGCAGCTTCATGAAGAGGACGACCTCGGGCGGGACTCCGGCCTTCTTCTTCGTCAGCGCCTGGATCTCGCCGACCTCGACGATCTCGACGATCTTTTCCTCGATCGTCTTGCCGATGCCCTGCAGCTCCTTCGCGCGGCCGTCGAGCGCGAGCTGGGCGACAGAGCCCGACGTCTCGCGCACACGCGCGGCGGCACGGCGGTAGGCGACGACGCGGAACGTGTCCTTCCCCTCGAGCTCGAGCAGGTCGCCGAGCAGCTCGATCTGGTCCGCGATCTCGGAGTTCTTAGGTAGCTCCGGCACTCTCGCGATGATATGAGCGTGCCCAGACCCGTCGTCTGCCTCCCCACCTACAACGAGCGCGAGAACCTCGAGCGGATGGTGCGCGCGCTGGCGGACCACGGCGTGAACGTCCTCGTGATCGACGACAGCTCACCCGACGGGACGGGCGAGATCGCCGACCGGCTCGCGGCCGAGCTGCCGTGGGTCGAAGTGCTGCACCGGCCGCGCAAGGAGGGACTGGGGCGCGCGTATGTCGACGGGTTTCGGCACGTGCTCGCGGGCAACACCGAGCTCGTGCTCGAGATGGACTGCGACTTCTCGCACGACCCGGCGGACGTACCGAGGCTGATCGCCGCTGTCGATGAGGGTGCCGATCTCGCGCTCGGCTCACGCTACGTCGCGGGCGGCGGCACCGAGAACTGGGGGCTCGTGCGGCGGCTGATCTCGCGCTGCGCCTCGATTTACACGCGCGTCCTCCTGATGCCGATCCACGACTCGACGGGAGGCTTCAAGTGCTTCCGCCGGCGCGTCCTCGAGTCGATCGACCTGGAGACGATCGACGCCGCGGGCTACGTCTTCCAGATCGAGACGACGTACCGCACCCTGCGCAAGGGGTTCCACGTCGTCGAGGTGCCGATCCGCTTCGCCGACCGTACCGCGGGCCAGTCGAAGATGAGCCGCGCGATCGTGCTCGAGGCCGTCTGGAAGGTGCCGGCGCTACGGTTGGCCGCGTTGAGGCGGCGGCTGTGACCGAGCTCGGCGAGGCGACGTTCGACGAGGCGATCGCGGGCGGGCCGCTGCTCGTCGACTTCTGGGCGCCCTGGTGCCGGCCGTGCAAGGCGATCGAGCCGATCCTGGATGAGCTTCCCGTCGAAGTCGCGCGGGTCAACATCGACGAGGAGATCGGGATCGCGTCCCGCTACGACGTGCTGTCGATTCCGACGGTGATCCTGTTCTCGGGCGGAGAGGCTCGCGGCTCCGTTGTGGGTGTGCGCCCCAAGGCGCACTTCGAGCAGTGGCTAGCGGAAGTGCTCCCAGCCAGCGAGTGAGTACGGCTCGCCGCCGAGCGTGAGCTCGACTCCTGCGCCCTCCTCGACGCGGCCGATCACCGGGAAGCCGAGCGCATCAGGCGTGGTCGCGAGCAGCTCGTAGTCCTCGCCGAAGCCGATGTCGTCGAGCTCCGCGCCCCCGGTGAGGGGAACGCGCTCGAGCTCGATCGCGATGCGGACGCCGGAGCGCCCGGCGATGTGGCCCGCATCCGGCGCGAGCCCGTCGGAGAGGTCGAGCATCGCGGTGGCGACGCGCGCCAACCGCTTCCCCTCCTCGACGCGATCCGGCACCGACGGGAGCGAGCCGTTGCGGAATGCGAGGCCTGCAGCGCCGAGCGGCCCGGTCACGACGACGAAGTCCCCGGGCCGAGCTCCTGCGCGGCCCGGCACCCGCTCCGAGCGGCCGAGCGCGGTCACGGATAGGAGAACGCGTTCGGCGCGGGTCGTGTCGCCGCCTCGCACCGGCACGCCGCGCTCGTTCAGCCCGGCGTAGAGCTCGAGCACGTCGTCGAGCTCGGTGTCCGGCGGCAGCCCGAGCGAGACGAACAGCGCCGTAGGATCGGCCCCGGACGCTGCGAGGTCGCTGATGTTGACGGCGGCGGCCCGCGCGCCGAGCTCACGCCAACCCAGCAGGTCGAAGCGGAAGTGGACTCCCTCGACGAGCGCGTCCTGCGTTACGACGAGCCCGTCGACAACCGCGGCGTCGTGCTCGATGCCCTCGGCCAGCCGCCGCCGCTCGAGCTCCGCAAGCAGCCCGAACTCGCCGAGCTCCGCGAGCGTCGTCACAGCTCGGAGATGCGCGCCCGCCCGTCGAGCGTCTCGGGGTCGAGCGCCGCGAGTGCGTCGTAGAGCAGCGCGTGGAACGTGCCGGGGCCGGCCGCGCCGTCGGCCGCGTCCTCGGCAGCGACGCCGAGCGCAGTGAGCGCTTCGGCCGCGGCTTCGAGCGGCTCTCCCGGCTTGACGGCGAGAAAGCAGCCGGTGAGGGCCGACGAGATGCAACCGGTGCCCGTGACGGAAGCGAGCAGCGGATGGCCGTTAGCCACCGCCAGCGTCCGCTCTCCGTCGGAGAGGTGGTCTACGGGGCCGGTGACGGAAGCGACGAGCCCGAGCCGGCGGCCGGCCTCCACCGCGAGCTGCGCGGGCTCGAGCCCGGCCGTGATCGACTCGACGCCGCGCACCTCGGCCTCCGCGCCGACGAGAGTCGCCACCTCTCCGGCGTTGCCGCGCAAGACGGTCACGTCGACCTGTTCGAGGATCCGCCGCGCCGTGTCGGTGCGGTACACGGTCGCGCCGGCGCCGACCGGATCGAGCACAACCGGGATCCCACGGGCACTCGCGGCGCGACCGGCGATCAGCATCGCCTCGATCCAGTGCTCCGACAGCGTGCCGATGTTCAGCACGAGCGCAGACGCGAGTCCGACCATCTCCTCGACCTCCTGCGGCGCGTGCGCCATCACGGGCAGGGCGCCGAGCGCGAGCGTCGCGTTGGCGGTCTCGTTCATGACGACGTAGTTCGTGATCTGGTGGACGAGCGGCTTCTGCTCGCGCAGCTCGCGCAAAGTCGTGCCGGGAGAGATGCTCATCGCGCCGCCACTCCCAGGACGTCCACGGGGCCGTCGCCGCCGCCGATCTCGACGAGACCCTGTGCCACGGCGCGAGAAGCCGCTGCGGCGGCACCGCGCGCGGCCTCGGCGAGCGAAAGCCCGCGGGCAAGCAACGCGGCGAGCGTGGCGGAGTGCGTGCAGCCGGCGCCATGGGTGGCCGGAACGTCGCGGCGCTCGAAGGGAATCTCGACGTGCTCGCTCCCGTCGAAGAGGTGGTCGACCGGCTCGTCGCGGTGGCCGCCGGTGACGAGCGCACCCGGCGCGCCGAGCCCGACGAGCGCCTCCGCGAGCTCTGCCGGCGGCGCGTCCAACCCTGTGAGCGCCCGGGCCTCGAGCAGATTCGGCGTGACCACGGTCGCCAGGGGAAACAGGCGGCCGACGAGCACGTCAACGGCGTCGTCCTCCAGCAGCCGCGCGCCCGAGCTCGCCACCATCACCGGATCGACGACGAGGGGCAGCGGGTGCTCCTCGAGCCAGTCGGCCGCGGTCTGGATGATCGGGCGGGAGAAGAGCATCCCGGTCTTCGCCGCGTCGATCCCGATGTCCCCGGCGACCGCGTCGAGCTGCGCGCGGACGAACCAGGACGGCACCTCGTGGACGGCGGTGACCGCGCGCGTGTTCTGCGCCGTCAGCGCGACGATCGCCGACATGCCGTGGGCCCCCGCCGCGGCGAACGCCTTCAGGTCCGCCTGGATCCCGGCTCCGCCCCCGGAATCGGAGCCCGCAATCGTGATGCAGCGTGGAACCAACGCTCTCCCTTCGCCGGCATGACCCGGATCAGGTTCGACGGGTGTGATCTCAGCCTCTCCGCGAGGCACCCCGGTGGCGGAACCCTACCCCCGCAGATGCAAGCGGCGCGCGATCTCGGCGAGGTTGAAGTCGTACCCCCAACCGAACGCCCGCGGCAGCACGATCCGCCGGTCCTTCGTGTCCCACAGGCGCGACTTGTAGCGCTCCCAGGTCGGCCGGCTCCAGTCGTACGGGATGCCGAGGAACTTGCCCGTTGGTTGCCTTGTCATGTATCGAGCGTACCGATGCACCGCCTACCGCCCGCTCTCGCCGCCACCGCGACGCCACGGATCCTCGAGCTGCTGGGGGACGGCCCCGGGCGTGTGCTCGAGCTCGGCTTCGCGGGCATCCATGCGGCGCTCCTGGAGCTTTCGGGCTGGGAGGTCGTCGTCGTGGAGCCGGATCCGGCGTACGCCGACCGCGCCCGCGCGCGCAGCGACCACGTCGCGGACGCACCCGAGGGGCATTTCGACGCGGTCATTGCTCAGAGCGGAGCCGATCTCGCCGGCATCGACGCCACGCGCGTCCTCCTCGTCGAGCCGGATGGATCCGTCCACGAGTCAGGCTGCGCGCGCCGGACGGGACGCAGCTGACACTGTTCAGCGAGCCGTAGACCGCTTGAATGGTGACGTGACGAGCGTCGCCGCCTGGGACGAGCTGCTCGCGGGCGACGAGCTCGCACACCTCGCGACCGAGCCGGCGCGCGACTCGCGGACGGCACCGCTGCCCGACGCCCTCCAGCCGGCCGTGCGGAAGGCGCTCGCGCAGCGCGGGATCGAGGAGCTGTACGCGCACCAGGGCGAGGCGTACGCGGCCGCGCAAGCGGGCGGCAACCTGATCGTCACGACGGGAACGGCCTCCGGGAAGACGCTCGCGTTCAACCTGCCGGTGCTCGACGCGCTCGCCGCCGACCGGCACGCGCGCGCCCTCTACCTCTACCCGACGAAGGCGCTCGCCCAGGATCAGGCGCGCTCGCTCGGCGAGCTCGGCTTGGCCGGTGTCCGCGCGGCGATCTATGACGGAGACACGCCGACCGAGCGGCGGCGCCAGATCCGCGGCTGGGCGAACCTCGTACTCACGAACCCGGACATGCTCCACATCGGCGTCCTGCCGCGACACGACCTCTGGGGCGACTTCCTGCACAACCTCCGCTTCGTGGTGGTGGACGAGGCGCACGTCTACCGCGGCGTGTTCGGCTCTCACGTCGCGAACGTCCTGCGGCGGCTGCGGCGACTGGCCCGGATCTACGGCGCCGAGCCGCAGTTCCTGCTCGCGTCCGCCACGATCGCGAACGCCGGCGAGCTCGCGCAGGCGCTCACGGGCGAGGACGCGACCGTGGTGGAGGACGACGGCGCGCCGCGCGCCGAGCGGACGATCGCGCTCTGGAACCCGCCGCTCCTCGACGCCGAGCTCGGGCTGCGCGCGAGCACACTCGGCGAGGCGTCCCGGCTGCTCGCCGGGCTCGCCGGCCGCGGCCTGCGCACCATCTGCTTCGCCAAGAGCCGCAAGTCGGCCGAGCTGATCCACCGCTTCGCAAGCGACCGGCTCGACGCGGAGACCGCCCGGCGGCTCGCTCCGTACCGCGCCGGCTACACGCCGCAGCAGCGGCGGGAGATCGAGCGGCGGCTCGTCGAGGGCGAGCTGCTCGGCGTGACCTCCACCGACGCGCTCGAGCTCGGCATCGACATCGGCGACCTCGACTGCGCGATCTCGGTCGGCTTCCCGGGCACGGTGGCCAGCCTCCGCCAGCAGTGGGGACGGGCGGGGCGGCGCGAGCACGGGCTCGCGATCCTCGTCGCCTCCGAGGACGCGCTCGACCAGTACTTCATGCGCGAGCCGCCGGCGCTGCTCGAGCGGCGCGTCGAGGCAGCGATCCTCGACCACACCAACCCACGCGTGCTCGACGGCCACGTCGCCGCGGCCGCGTTCGAGGCGCCGCTCGACGAGGGTGACACCGCGACGCTCGGCCCGGAGGCGCTCGAGCGGGCGCCACACGTCCCGGAGCTGCGCAAGACGCAGAGCGGCTGGGTCTGGGCCGGGAAGGACGCGCCCGCCGCGCGCACGCCGCTCCGCTCCACCTCGCCCGACGCGTTCCTCGTCGTCGACGCCTCGAGCGGAGACGTGCTCGGGCTGGCCGAGCTCGAGCGGGCCTACTCCACCGTGCACGAGGGCGCGGTCTACCTCCACCTCGGCCGCCAGTACCTCGTGCGCGAGCTCGACCTCGGCGCGCGCCGCGCCCTCGTCGAGCCGTTCGACGGCGACTGGTACACGCAGGCGAAGAAGGAGACGGAGACGTCGATCGAGGAGGCGCTGCGTGTCGAGCGGCGGCTCGGGCTCGAGCTCTCCTTCGGCCGCGTGTCGGTGACCGAACGGGTGGTCGCGTACCAGAAGAAGTCCGTGGCCGACGGCTCGGCGCTCGACACCGTCCCGCTCGACCTGCCGCCGACCACCTTCGACACGGAGGCGGTCTGGTTCGTGCCGCACCCGCACCAGCTCGACGGTCTCGAGGCGATGCCGCTCCTGCTCTCGTCCCTCCATGCAGCAGAGCACTCGCTGATCGCGCTGCTGCCGCTGTGGGCGATGTGCGACCGCTGGGACATCGGCGGCCTCTCGACGAACCTCCACCTCGACACGGGCGCGCCGACCGTCTTCGTCTACGACGGGCATGCCGGCGGCGTCGGGATCGCGGAACGCGGCTTCGTGCAGTTCGAAGGCTGGGTCGCCGACACCGTCCGGCTGCTGGAGGGCTGCCCCTGCGAGCGCGGCTGCCCGTCCTGCGTCCAGAGCCCGAAATGCGGCAACCTGAACGAGTTTCTCGACAAAGCGGGTGCGCTCACGCTGCTCGGCCGTATGCTCGGGTCGTGACGAGGATCCTCGTCCGGCCGCCGGCCGCCGAAGACGTCCGGTCGTGGCAGGAGCTCGGCTGGCGCTCCGAGCCCGACCCGGCGCGGCTCGCGAACGAGCACGCGCGGTTCCGCGCCGCGCTCACCGACGCAGGGGTCGAGGTGATCGAGGCGCACGGCGAGCCGGGGAACCTCGACTCGATCTACGTCTACGACCCCGTCCTCGTGACGCCGCACGGCGCGATCCTGCTCCAGCCCGGGAAGGTCGCACGCCGCGCCGAGCCCGACGCTCTCGCACCCGACCTGCCGCTGCCGGTGCTCGGCCAGCTCGACGGAGACGAGAACGCCGAGGGCGGCGACACCGTCTGGCTCGACGAACGCACGCTGCTCGTCGGCCAGACCTACCGGACGAACCCCGCCGGGATCGAGGCGCTCCGCCGTCTCCTGCCCGACGCCGACGTGCTCGCGTTCCACCTGCCGCACTTCCACGGCCGCGGCGAGGTGCTGCACCTCCGGTCGCTGCTCAATCCGGTCGCGCCGGAGCTCGCGGTCGCATATCCACCGCTCCTGCCCGTGGCGCTCGTGGAGCTGCTGGAGGAGCGCGGCGTCGGCGTCGTCGAAGTGCCGGACGAGGAGTTCGAGACGATGGGCCCGAACGTCCTCGGCCTGCCGGGCGGCCGCGCCCTCGCGCTCGCCGGCAACCGCGTGACCCGGCAGCGCCTCGAGACCGCGGGCGTCGAGGTCGTGGAGTACGACGGCGACGAGATCTCGCGCAAGGGCGACGGCGGCCCGACCTGCCTCACTTTGCCGCTCGATTTTGGGCCTGTCGATTTCCCGGCGACCCGTTCGTCGTAGAGACGTCAACGATCTCCCGAAGGAGGGACTCCATGCAGTACCTGCTCCTGATCAACGACGACGAGGCGCACTGGGGCGGCATGCCCGAGGACGAGCGCAACGCGATCTACGCCGAGTACGGGACGTACACCGAGGAGCTGCAGAGCCGCGGGATCCTCGTCGGCGCGAACCAGCTCCAGCCCGGCGACACCGCGACGGTCGTGCACATCCGGGACGGCGAGACGTTCACCACCGACGGGCCGTTCGCGGAGACGAAGGAAGTGCTCGGCGGCTACTACCTGATCGACGTCGACACGCTCGACGAGGCGCTCGAGTGGGCCGCGAGGATCCCGTCCGCGCGCTACGGCCACATCGAGGTGCGCCCGATCGTCATGCGCGAGGCAGAGGTCGCGTCGTAGAGGATCTCGCACGCGCTTACCGCGACGAGCGCGCCCGCTCGATCGCGATCCTCGGCCGCGTCCTCGGTGATCTCGACCTCGCCGAGGACGCGGTACAGGACGCTTTCGTCCGCGCGGCCGAGCGCTGGCCGGCCGAGGGCGTGCCGCGCAATCCCGGCGCCTGGATCGTGACGACGGCCCGCAACGCGGCGATCGACCGGATCCGCCGCGAGCAGACACTGGCACGCAAGACGGAGCTGCTTGCGCGGGCCGAGGAGCTCCCGGACGACGAGGAGGCTGTGATTCCCGACGAGCGGCTCGAGCTGATCTTCGCGTGCTGTCACCCGGCGCTCGCGGCGGAGGTCCAGGTCGCGCTGACGCTGAGCCTCGTCGGCGGCCTCGAGACGCCCGAGATCGCTCGTG
The DNA here is from genome assembly GCA_963796555.1 of uncultured Actinomycetes bacterium. GTDB lineage: Bacteria > Actinomycetota > Thermoleophilia > Gaiellales > Gaiellaceae > Palsa-739. The sequence goes on from CAWCLZ010000010.1 coordinate 675,381, forward strand.
CCTTCCTCGTCCCGGAGGCCACGCTCGCGCAGCGGCTCGTGCGCGCGAAGCGGAAGATCCGCGACGCCGGCATCCCGCTGCGGGTGCCGGCCGAGCACCTGCTGCCGGAACGGCTGCGGATCGTGCTCACGACGATCTACCTCGTCTTCAACGCCGGCTATGGCCCGCCCGTCCGGCGCGAGCTGTGCGGAGAGGCGATCCGGCTCGCCGCCGTCCTCGCGACGCTGATGCCGGACGAGCCCGAGGCGCACGGCCTGCACGCGCTCCTTCTGCTGCAGGACGCGCGCCGCGACGCCCGCGTCTCACCCGCCGGCGAGCTCGTCCTGTTCGAGGAGCAGGACCGGAGTCTCTGGGACGCAGCCGAGATCGAGCAAGGCCGCCGCGCGCTCGAGCGAGCCCTGCCCCTGCGCCGCTCCGGTTCCTACCAGCTGCAGGCGGCAATCGCCTCCCTCCACTACGACGAGCCGGCGGACTGGGCGCAGATCGCGCTCCTCTACGGCAGGCTCGCGGCGCTGAGCCCGTCGCCTGTCGTGGAGCTGAACCGCGCGGTCGCCGTCGCCATGGCCGACGGGCCGGAGCCCGGGCTCGAGATCGTCGACGGGCTGACCGGGCTGGAGCAGTACCACCTCTGGCACTCGAGCCGCGCCGAGCTCCTGCACAGGCTCGGTCGGGACGAGGAGGCCGCGGCCGCCTACTCGCGTGCGCTCGAGCTCGCCCCGAGCGAGACCGAGCGCACGTTCCTCCGGGGCCGCCTCGCCGCCGCCGAGGCCTAGTACGCGGCCGCGAGCACCTGCTTGCGCCGGAGCTTCAGCAGCGAGACGGCCTGGGTGGTCGGCCGGAACGGGTCGTAGACCGTCGTCCCGTCTTCGACCGAGACCGCCGCCACCGGCACTCCGTCGACGTCCGCCACGAGCCAGTCGCCCTCGTGCAGCGGCCGCTCGCTCAGCTGTGCCAGGCGCTCGATCTCGTCGCGGCAGGCGCTCAGCCTCAGCTGGATCGCCGTCCGCACGGGCTGCGGCGGACGCGTGTGCGCCTCCCGCGCCCGGCGGTAGCGGCGCGCGTCCCGCTCGAAGCCGGCCATCCGGTCGAGCACGATCTGGTGAGTCAGCTCGGGATGCATCTTCTCTCCTCCTCTTCGGCGTGCTACCCTAACCACTGTTCGGAGATTACCAGTTACGTAACCTCCGACGCAACTACAATGGTTACGAATTTACATACGCAACTGGATCTCGTCGGCGACTTCGTCAACACGCTCGATTTCGAAACCGGCATCGACCGGATCGCGACGCCGGACGAGCTGGCGATGTGGTTCTCCGAGCAGGGACTCGTGGACGATCTCGTCGAGCCGACCGAGCAGGAGCTCGCGGACGCACTCGCTGTGCGCGAGGCGATCCGGGAACTCCTCCTCGTACACAACGGCGTCGAGGTGGACGCCGACGGGGCTTCGAAGACGCTCGAGGACGCCGGGCGCAAGGCGCACCTCGGTGTTCGGTTCGTGGACGGCCGCCCCGTCCTCGCTCCCGAGGACGACGGAGCCTACGGCGCGCTCGGCCGCATCGTCGCGACGGTCGCCGAGCTCGCGCCGACCGACGAGTGGAAGCGGCTGAAGACCTGCCGTGACGAGCACTGCCGCGTCGCCTTCTACGACCAGTCGCGCAACCGCTCGCGGGCCTGGTGCTCGATGGAGGTCTGCGGCAACCGCGAGAAGGCGCGCAACTTCCGCCACCGCCACGCGGCGAAGACGGCTTAGTCCGATCCGGCTGCCGCCAGCGCAAGCTCGACAGCCTCGGTCGGCGTCTGCGCGCGCTGCGTTCCTTCGACGTCCCAGCCCGGCTCGAGCACGACGACCGGCCGGCCGAGCGTGAGCGCGAAGCCGATCTCCGCGAGCGTGCCGTAGCGGCCGCCGACCGCGATCACGGCGTCGCCCGACGCCACAACTGCGAGGTTTCGGCCGTGGCCGATGCCCGTCACGACGACGTGGTCGAGCCACGGGTTCGCGGCGGTGCGCGTCTCGCCGGGGAGGATCCCGATCGTCGTCCCGCCGGCGCTCTTCGCACCGCGTGACGCGGCGGCCATGACCTCGCCGAGGCCGCCGGTCACGACGGTCGCCTCGTGCTTGGCCAGGAGCCGCCCGACCTCCTCGGCGCGCTCCTCGTGCTCCGCACCGCTGCCGATCACGGAGACTTGCACCATGCGGCAGAGCCTAGAAGAGCGTGACGTGCTCATCCTCGGCGGCGGCTTCGCGGGCGCGTACGTCGCGCGGCTCCTGCGCGGTCGCCGGGCGACGATCGTCAGCCCGGAGAACTTCATGCTCTACACGCCGCTGCTGCCAGAGGCCGCGTCGGGCACGCTCGAGCCGCGGCACACCGTCGTCCCGCTGCGCGTGATGTGCCCTCATGCCGAGCTGCTGCTCGGGCGGGTGAAGAGTCTCGATCTCCAGGCGCGCACCGCGACGGCCGAGGGCCGAACGCTGCGCTGGCGCGACCTCGTCGTCGCGCTCGGCGCCGTGCCGCGAACGCTGCCGATCCCGGGCCTGTCCGAGCACGGGCTCGCCTTCAAGTCGCTGGCGGATGCGATCCAGCTGCGCAACCACGTCCTCCAGCAGCTCGAGCTCGCCGACGGTGCGCTCGACGAAGAGGAACGGTCGCGGCGGCTGACCTTCGTCTTCGTCGGCGCCGGCTACGCGGGAGTCGAGGCGCTCGCGGAGCTGTCCGACCTCGCCGAGGACGCGCTTCGCTACTACCCGCGCCTGCAGTCGGCGCCGCGCCGCTGGGTGCTCGTCGACGGGGCGCCGCGCATCCTGCCCGACATCCCGCCGCCGCTCGGCCACTACGCCGCCGCCGAGCTGAGCAAGCGCGGGATGGAGATCCACGTCGAGACGACGCTCGCCTCGGTCTCCGCCGAGGAAGCGGTGCTCGGCGACGGAACCCGCATCCCGACGCACACGCTCGTCTGGACGGCGGGCGTCGCGCCGAACCCGCTCCTGCGCGAGTGGTCGCTGCCGCTCGACGAGAAGGGCCGCGTCGAGGTGGACGCGTTCCTCCGCGTGCGCGACCATGAACACGTGTGGGCGCTCGGCGACTGCGCCCTCGTCCCGAACACGCGCAGCGATCGGCCCGATCCGCCGACCTGCCAGCACGCGCTCCGCCAGGCGCGGCGCCTCGCGAAAAACCTCACCGGGACGCCCGGGCCGTACGGCTACCGGATGATGGGCCAGGTCGCGACGCTCGGCCGGCACAAGGGGATCGCGCAGGTTCTCGGCCTGCGGCTGCACGGCTTCCTCGGCTGGTTCGTGACGCGGTCGTATCACCTGTACCAGCTGCCGCTGGCGTCGCGGAAGTTCCGGGTCGTCGTCGACTGGACGGTGGCCCTCTTTTTCCGGCGGGACGTCGTGGAGCTCGGCCAGCTCGGGCATCCCGAGAACCTGGGCTGATGGACCTGCCGGCCGCTCGCCGGCGTATCTCCTGCGTGAGAGCAGCGATCCTCCTCGGCGCCATTGTCGCAGGCGTGGTGCTTCTTCCCAGCTCGGCCGCGAGCGGGCGGCAGAAGTCGTACGTCCTGACGGCACTTGCGGATGTCGGCACCGTCTACTGGCGCTACGACTGCGTCCACTACCGCGCTCCGGAGTGGTCGCTCGGGATCCACGTGTTTCGGGACTCGGCCACGACGGGGGTCATCTACCGGGACGGCCGGCTCGCGCGTCGACGGACGGCCCAGCCTGACGGGCCGACGATCTGGTTCCCGTTTCGGCGAGAACGCTCGCAGCGGCTCTCCTTCGTGCAGGCCACGGAGCCCGGCACCCTACGCGCGCGCGTGCTCGCGAGGTTCAACCGCCGCGATTGCCAGAGCTACTTCCCGCCACGCCTGAGCGCGCAGCTCTACTCGCGCTGACGGTCACTCCACGCGCTCGAGCCGCCGCGGCCTATCTGGCGGCGGCATGCTCGAGCTCGAGGCACGCCTCGAGCGCCGCCTCGGCCACCTCGAGCTGCTCGTCGCTCGGCTCGGCCGTCGAGAAGCGGTGCTGGAGCTCGTGGCCCGGCTTCGAGAGAGCGCGCGCGAGCGGATGCTCCGGATGGCGAGTCATCCAGCCGAAGAGCTCGGTGGCTGCGGCGATCGAGCCGATCTGGGCGACCGCCTGCGCCTGACGGCGGTGCCGCTCCGGCGCGAGCCCCGCGAGGACGTTGCCGGCGACGGACGTGACGAGGAGCGGCCCGACGAGATGCCCGCCGCAGCGCTCGTGCTCGCGCTCCGCGCGCTTGCCGTGCTCGTAGGTGCCGATCGAGATGTGCTCCGCGCCGTGGTACGCCGCTAGCTCACCCGACCGCAGCGCAAGCACCGCCGGCGCGAACGAGACGAGGGCAGAGATGAGCTCCCGTGGAACCGGCCGCAGCTTCGACTCCCGGAGGCCGCGGATGACCGCCGACGCGGCAAGCATCGAGCCGAGCGTGCGCCGGCCCTCCAGCGGCAGCCTCGCCGCCGGCAGCTTCGCCTTGACCTGCGGGAGCAGGAGCAGAGCCTCGGCGAGGCGGGCGGGGCCGCGCAGGAACGGGCTCTGGATTCGCGAGGCCTGGAGACGCTTCCGCGCCGAGGCGACCTCGATCCGCCCGTCCTCGTGCCGGATCGCGCACGCCCACGCGTGCGGGCCGTGCACCAACACGCCGTTCGGCAGAGCCATGCCCCCGAGCCTGATCTTCTCGTCCACCATCGCCGCGAAGGGTAGTCGCCGACGCCTACCCGAGAACCGCGCGCGCCGCGTGGCGCAACCAGCTGACGCCGAACTCGAGATCGGCGACCGGGATCCGCTCATCGGCCGAATGGATGAGTCCTGCAGCGACTTCGGGCGGTAGCTCGCCCGTCGAGGGGAAGAATCCGTAGGCGACGGTGCCGAACGCCTCGCGTAGCCAATGACTGTCGGTGAAGCCGACACACGCGAGCGGAGCCACCGATGCCCCGGGCTCGGCCTCGGCCACCCACTCCTCGAGCGCCTGCCAGAGAGGCGTGTCGAGCGGCGAGCGAGTTCCTCCTCGCGCCTCGATCCACTCGAACTCGTAGTCGACGTCGCCGCCCAACACGGCACGGATCAGCGGCTCGACATGCTCCGGGTGCTGGCCCGGCAGGAGCCGGCAGTCGACCTCGATCTCGCAGAGCGCAGGAATGACGTTCCGCTTCTGCGAGGCGGAGATGATCGTTGGCGAGAAGGTCGGCCCGAGGAGGGCGTCGATGACCACGGCGGCAATCGGCGAGATGCCCGCCATCCGCTCGGCGGCCTCACTCGCAGGCGGTACCTCGTCGAGCACAACCTGGAGAAAGCGCTCGACCTCCGGGCCGAGCTGCGGCTCCGGCCGGTAGGCGGCGATACGCTCGATGAGCGCCGTTGCGTTGACGAGCGCGTTGTCGGCGATGCGTGGCATCGACGCGTGACCGGAACGCCCGTGCACGATCAGGCGGAACGGGGCGGTCATCTTCTCCGCGACAGTCGGCGTGTAGATCGGCCGGCCGTCCTCGAGCTCGAGTCGGTCGCCGCCGCCCTCGTTGATCGCAAGGTCGCAGCGAACGGCGTCCGGATGCGCCTCGCACAGCCAATCAAGGCCGAAGCCGAAGCCGGCCTCTTCGTCGGCGGTCGCCGCGAAGATCAGGTCGCCGCTCGGCTTGAATCCCTCGCGCGCGAGTGACGCCATGGCAACCGCGTTCGCCGCCACCTCACTCTTCATGTCGAGCGCGCCGCGGCCCCAGACCATCCCGTCGCGCAGCTCGCCCGAGAACGGCGGCACCGACCACTCCGCCGGGTCGGCGAGCACGACGTCCGTGTGCCCGAGGAACAGGAGCGAAGGGCCGTCACCGCCCGGGATCCGCGCCACGAGGTTCGCCCGCTCGGGAACCTTTGCGATCAGCTCACACGCGATCCCGTTCGCCTCGAGGTACTCGCGCAGGAACTCCGCCGCAGCCGTCTCGTTGCCCGGCGGGTTCGTCGTGTCGATGCGGATCAGCTGCTGGAGAAGGTCGGTGACCTCCTCGCGGAGCGTGGTCGTCGAGCTCATCGGCGCACCCCCATGACGAGAACGTACTCGCGCTCGAGCACGCCCGGCGCCAGGTACTCGCGGTAGACGTGCTCCGCTCGGGCCCGTACCTCGTCGTTCTGCTCCATGAGCCAATTGCGCAGCGGCGGCATCGACGTGGACACGAGCTGCCAGAGGTCCTCGCCGGAATCCGCCTCGATGCGCCACAAGCCGCACTGGAGCTCGAGGTCGAAGGCGTCGCCGAGCAGAGCGCGAGGGTGATCCTCCCGCGCCCAGTCGGTTGCATCGGGGCCGACCGGGAACGGCCGTCCGGCCCGCTCGCCCACCTCCAGCCACTCGTCGTGCGGCCACGCCGTGAGTGCGAGCCTGCCGCACGGCCGGCAGACGCGGGCCAGCTCGGCGGCGGTGCGCCGGTGGTCGGGGGCGAAGATCGCGCCGAAGGCGGACGCGACTGCATCGAACTCACCGTCGCCGTACGGAAGCGCCTCGCAGTCGCCTTCGTCGAACCGGATCGCAAGCCCCTCGTCCGCCGCCGCGCCGCGCGCCTTCGCGAGCTGGTCCAGGGAGATGTCCACGGCGGCCACTTCCGCGCCGGCGCGCGCAGCTCGCAGGGCCACGCCGCCGGTTCCGCAGGCGACGTCGAGGGCAAGCGCGCCCCGCTCGAGCGTCAGAGCCGCGACGACCCGGTCATGGATCGGGGCGTACGTCTCGGCGATGCGCTCGTAGCTCGAGCCGCTCCAGAAGTCGGCCGCAGACCGGGTCCCGGTCACGGGCCGGAGCATACTGCCGTCATGGGAGACCTCTTCTCCGACGCTGCCGACCGCCACGCGAGCGAGGTCGCGCCGCTCGCGCAGCGGCTGCGCCCCGCGACCCTCGGCGAGTTCGTCGGCCAGGCGCACGTGCTGGGCGAGGGCTCGGCGCTGCGGCGCGCGATCGAGGAGGACCGCGTCCACTCCTCGATCCTCTACGGCCCGCCGGGCAGCGGCAAGACGACGCTCGCGCGGATCGTCGCGGCCTCGACCGGAGCGGCGTTCGAGGAGCTGTCGGCCGTCTCGGCGACGGTGAAGGACGTGCGGGAGGTGCTCGCGCGGGCGCGCGAGCGGCTCGGCACAACCGGCAGGCGCACGATCCTCTTCCTCGACGAGATCCACCGCTTCAACAAGGCGCAGCAGGACGCGCTGCTGCCGGGCGTCGAGTCGGGGCTCGTGACGCTGATCGGTGCGACGACCGAGAACCCGTACTACGAGGTCAACTCGGCGCTCATCTCCCGCGCGCAGGTGTACGAGCTCGAGGCGCTGACCCCGGAGGAGATGGCCGTCGTCGTCCGCCGCGGGCTCGGCGAAGTCGGCGGCGAGGCGTCCGACGAGGTCGTGGAGCTGATCGCGCACCGTTCCGGCGGCGACGCGCGCACCGCGCTCAACATCGTCGAGCTGGCGAGCCTGACCGCCGCCGGCCCCATCACCGCGGAGAACGTCGAGGACGCCGCCCGCAAGCCACCGCTCCTGTACGACAAGGCGGGCAACCAGCACTACGACTTCACCTCGGCGTTCATCAAGTCGATGCGCGGCAGCGACCCGGACGCCGCCGTCTACTACCTCGCAGCGATGCTCGAAGCCGGCGAGGATGCACGCTTCATCGCGCGGCGGATGATCGTGCTCGCCTCCGAGGACATCGGCAACGCCGACCCGCGCGCGCTCCTCGTCGCCGTCGCGGCCGCCCAGGCCGTGGAGCACGTCGGCCTGCCCGAGGCACGCCTCAACCTCTCTCAGGCTGCGATCTACCTCGCCCGCGCGCCGAAGTCGAACGCGAGCTACGTGGCGATCAACCGCGCGACGGCGGAGGTGCAGGAGCACGGCGCCGCGCGGCCGCCGAAGGCGTTGCGCGACGGCTCCTGGTACGGACGTCGGCTCGGGCACGGCCAGGGCTACGTCTATCCCCACGAAGACCCGGCCGGCTTCGAGACGCGCTACCTGCCGCAGGGGCTCGAGGGCCGGAAGTACTACGAGCCGGCGGGGTCGGGCGAAGAGAGCGCCGACGAGAACGCCTCGTAGGCGTCGCGGCCGTAGACGGCGAAGATGACGCGCTCGAGCGACCGAGCGGGGAAGATCCGTGCCTCCGCGACCATGATCCGGCCGCAGTCGGCCAGCGAAAAGCCGCCGACTCCGGTGCCGAAGGCGGGCAGCGCGAGCGAGCGGCAGCCGAGGTCGTCCGCGACCTCGAGGCAGGAGCGCGTCGTGCGAGCGATGAGCTCGGCGTCGGTGCGCAAGTCCTGTCCCATCGCGGCCCCGTGGATCACCCAGCGCGCCGGGAGACGCCCGGCGGTCGTCGCGACGGCCGTGCCAACCGGAATCCCGCCGATCGCCCGCGCCTCCTGCTCGATCTCCTCGCCGCCGGCCCGCTTCAAGGCGCCCGCGACACCGGCGCCCATCCAGAGCTCGTCATTGGCGGCGTTCGCTATCGCGTCCGCCTCGACGGCGGCGATGTCCCCCTCGCGGACCTCGAGGTGCACGTCAGAGGATGCGCGCGCCGAGCGCCGAGGCCACGAGCTCGACCGCGAGCTGCCCCGTCGCGTTCTCGCGGTCGAGGATCGGGTTCACCTCGACGACGTCGAGCGAGTCGATCAGCGCGGACTCCGCGACCGTCTCCATCGCGAGGTGCGCCTCGCGGTACGAGAGGCCGCCGCGCACCGGCGTGCCGACGCCGGGCGCGTAGTCGGGATCGACGACGTCCATGTCGAGCGAGACGTGGAGAAACGCCGCCCCGGCCGCGTGCGCGAGCGCCTCGCGCATGCAGGGCTCGATCCCGATCCGGTCGATCTCGCTCATCGTGAAGACCTTCACGTCCATCCCGTTCAGCAGCCTCCGCTCGCCGTCGTCGAGCGAACGGACGCCGACGAGCGCGAGCTTGCCCGGCTCCACCGCCGGCAGCACCCAGCCGCCACGTCGGAACGAGTCGCCCGCGAGCCCGAGCGCCGCCGCGAGGACCATCCCGTGCACATTGCCGGTCGGCGACGTCGCGGGAGTGTTGAGGTCGCCATGCGCGTCGATCCAGACAACGCCGCCGGAGCCGCGCACCTTCGCCATCCCCACCAGCGAGCCGAGCGCGACCGAGTGGTCGCCGCCGAGGACGAGCGGCAGCGCCCCGCGTTCGGCCGAATCCGCCACGAGCCCGGACAGCCGGTCGCAGAGGTCGAGAATCTGCGCAAGGTAGCGGGCGTGCGCGTCGCCCATATCCGTCGTCTCCACGACAGGCGAGATGACGTTGCCCGCGTCGTTGACCTGGACGCCGAGCTTCTCCGCGAGTTGCTGGTCGAGGCCCGCGTAGCGAATCGCGGACGGCCCCATGTCGACGCCGCGCCGGCCGGCGCCGAGATCGAGCGGAGCGCCGATCACGTCGACCTCGCGGACGGGGTGCTCAACGCTCACAACCGCGGAGGCTAACGCGGCCACCTGCGGTCGCGCCCGGGCTACACTGACCGCCGCCCAGCCGCGGCGAGGTAGCTCAGCTGGTAGAGCACTCGGCTGAAAACCGGGGTGTCGCCGGTTCGAGTCCGGCCCTCGCCATTAGTACTCGAGCTGCTCCGCGGCGCGGCAGCGTCTCAGGAGCCGTGAGCGAGTTGCGGCATCGGGAGGTACAAACCGCACCGAAGAGCTCAGGCGTAAGGACGCTGGCCCAGCCGACGGTCCTGTCGCCTTGACGCCCGCGGGACTAGCGCATATGAGAGCACCAATGAAGACACTCACCGCACTGGCGCTGCTCGCCGTTCTCGCCTTCGCCGCCACCGGCTGCGGGGCAACGAAGAAGAAGACCGTCGTCTACCACGACGGTCAGGCGATGCGCTCCAGTCCAATCACCGTCACGGGCACGACGACCGTTCCGAACGTTGCGACCGGAACCCTCATCCACTGCAAGGGCGGCCCAAGCGCGAAGGTTCCGCGTCGTGGGGCAGCGGTAGCCGCAGGCGAAGACAAGCTCAGCCCGGTCGGAACCCCACCGCCGACTACGCCGTCAAGGGAGATTCAGCTAACGCATCTCCAGAACGGGTCGGTCACGGTCTCCTGCGCGTCATCGAACTGACTCACTACCGCTGCTTTCCTCGGGCGTCATTCCGGAACACTGGCCCAGCCGTGCGTCCTCTCGCCTGGCGTCATAACCCAGACCGGCAAGCCGAAGCTCGATCTCGCTCAAAGTTGATCCATTCGCGGCAGATGCTGCGGCCCTGGTCGCCCTACAGTGTTCTCGTGGTCTGGTGCCTCCGTAACTTGGCGTTGGCCGGAATCGTCTGCGCGGGTCTGGCGGTGGCCGCAGGCGCTGCTTCGGCATCGACCACGAACACGACTGGCCACAAAGGTGTTCTATCGGGAGTCGCGTGCGTGTCGGCCAACGACTGTTGGACGGTTGGCTCCGATCCGACTCGAAACGGCACGACTCTGACTGAGGCGCTGAACTGGAACGGGTCGGCGTGGCGAGTGGTTCGGACGCCGAACCCGGGCGGGACGGGGAGAGGCGGCCGGTCGAGCGTCCTCGCGGATGTGGCGTGCGTCTCCAAGCGGGACTGTTGGGCTGTGGGGTCGTATGACGGTCATCATCGGCTGCACGGGTACTCCGGGAATCTCGCCCTTCATTGGAACGGCGCACGGTGGGCCGTGGCGCAGGTGCCGAAGCTCGGGACAGGTGTGGACGCGCTGAACGGCGTCGCGTGCGCCGGGGCTCGAAGCTGTTTCGCGGTCGGCTCGTACACGCTGGCCGACGGAGCCGTCGCCAACGAGGTCCTGCATTGGGACGGGCGTGCATGGAGGCGACAGTCCGCGCCGAACCCGGGCGGCACGAAAGGTGACCGTGAGGAGAGCTTCCTCAACGGGCTCGACTGCACGTCGTCCACCAACTGCTGGGCCGTTGGTAGTTACTCAGGCGCGCACTCTGGCCCCTTGAATCAGGCGTTGCACTGGGACGGAATGCACTGGCGCTACGTCTCGACGCCGAACCCGAGCGGATCGTCCCGCGCCGCGGAGAACATCCTCAACGGAGTCGCCTGCGCGTCCGCGAGTTCCTGCGTGGCAACCGGCTATTACGACGACCCCGACTCGGGAACCGCACTCAACGACACGCTCCGGTGGCAGGGAAGCCACTGGACGACCACGTCGGCCCCGAACCCGGCCGGGACAGACGACAACGAGCTCGCTGCCGTCGCCTGCCCGACCGCGTCCAGGTGCCTCGCCGTCGGCTACGTCGAGAACAACAACTCATCCGAGAGCGAGTCGAACGACGTGCTCGTATGGGACGGCACCGCCTGGCAGCAGGCCAACGTCCCCAACCCCAGCGGAACCGTCAACGGCGGCCAGCAACTCCACGCCATCTCCTGCACCTCGGCCAGCGACTGCTGGGCCGTAGGGCAGTACTCGACTCCGCAGCAGGCGTCCAGCGGGATCAGATTCTCCACTGGAACGGCTCCGCCTGGAGCAAGGCACCGCGCTAGAGCCGAACGGCTCAGGGGTCATTCCGGAACACTGGCCCAAGCGAGGTTGCTGTAACCCGACGTGACACTTCCGCGTTCGGCGTCGTATCTTTCAAGCCAATGAACGTTTTCAAGGTGGCGCCTCTGGTTGTCTGTCTCGTGCTTGTCGCGTCGGCCTGCGCGAGCAGCCACCACGCCACCCAGCCACCTATGCCCGTGTCTGTTCCTTCGACTGCTGGCGACATCGACATCGCACACGTGCAGTCGTCTTTCTGGGGCAAGGGATTCCAGTTCTTCCCGAACGGCCAAACCCGTATCGGGTGCCGCATTCCGGGTCCCGGCGGCCAGGGGATCGAAGGGACATGCCAAACGCGAGTCATGCTCGTACGGAGCCTCAGGGCCAACGCACTCGTGACCTTCACTGAGTCCTGGCCCGCCAAAAAGTTCCGCACCCACGGCCCGCCGCAAGGCACCTTGCACCACTCCTGGCACTTCGCCGTCCAGACAGGCGGCCGCGTCGTCCGCCTTGGTGACAGCGGAGCCTTGCCGCCGCAGGCGTCGGACTAGACCCGAACCCTTCCAGGCGCGAGTGCTCAGGGATCATTCCGGAACACTGGCCCAGGCGAGCGCAATCGTCCGGCCTACTTCAAGCGGTGCAGCGCTGCCCAAACAACCGCGCGGTCCCTTGGGCGCCACCCGACGAGGACGTTCCGGTATTGGGTATTCGTTGACCCGACCGCAGAAGGCTGGTCGGTGACGCGCTTATAGATGCCGGTGAGGGGTCCACGTCGGACGTTCACGTGGATGGCGTGAGGCCACTTCCCGATCAGAGTCACCCACTTAGCACACACCCGCTTACCACCAGAACACGGGAAGGGGCGAAGACCGACACCCTCCGCCTTGAACGCAGCCTTCACGGCCGCGACGGAATAAGGTCGGCGCGCTCCCGAGCCCGACGCCGTGCCAAGTGACACGACAGCCACAGTCGACGATATGACCAGCACGAACAGCGCCAAGCGTCTCATCACGCACAAGATACGTCGCCGCGTCGCAAACCGTCACATCGTCGGGGGTCATTCCGGAACACTGGCCCAGCCGACCGTCCCGCACTACGAAGAGCTGGGCATTTCGTGCGTTATCTCCCAGGTGTAGCCGCCGGGATCGGCGAAGGTGAGTGTGCGCATACCCCAGTCACGGTCCGCAGGGCCGCTGAGTACCGCCACCTGATGCTGATCCAGCTCGCCGCGCACTGCGTCCACGTCCTCGACGAAGATGACGAACTGTCCGACGCCCTTCTGCGCCAGGGTGAGTACGTCGCCTGACGGGCCGTCGTCGTGAGCCGCTCCGCGCTGCAAGAAGACATACGTGTCTTGAAAGCGGAACATCGCCGTGTCCTCATCCTCATGCTGCAGGTGCAGTCCAAAGACATCGCGGTAGAACGCCTTCGAGCGCTCCAGGTCGCCGACGACCAGATTGATGGCGCCGATCTTCTTCTCCCATTCAGGCATTCCCTGCTCCCCTTGCCTCGTCGCTGATGTTGCTCTGAGACTTTGACCGCTCGGCGACGCAAACCTCATCGGTCGAGCGCTAACGAGATCGCACATTCCTCAGGGGTCATTCCGGAACACTGGCCCAGGCGAGCGCGCCGTCTCCTGACGTTCGTCTTGGCGGGCAGTTCAGTCCGCAGATGATTCGGGGCGCCGGATGAGCCTGACGGCGACGGCAAGAGTGAGGGCGAGGAAACCGAGCAGGCCGAGCTCAAGCAAGAAGTTCGTCAGGATGCGGCCCCCAGAGGGGAGGCGTTCGAACTGGGCGGTGACGATGAGGATTCGCCGCACGACCGCGATCAGGCCGATGAAGAGGAACGGCTCGACCGCGATCTTGTGCGTACGGAGCACGAAGCGGAGGGTGTAGGCGAGCTCGGCGATGATGAGGAGAAGCAGGATCCGATCGAGCACGGTGACGGCGGTGTCAACCGCGCCTGCGCTGGTTGAGACCGCATGGGCGAGTTCGTGCACGGTGCCGACCAGGACAAGTACAGCTGCAGCGGCGAGGAGGATCGCGACTGCGACATAGAGAATGGCCTCGAAGCCGACCAGGCCAGTGAGCAGGCTCCGGTCGAGTGAGCGTGGCTCCTCTGGGGCCGGTGCCGCCTCGTCGGAGGGCATGGTTCAGCGTACCGCGACTATCCGCCCACCACTACTCCGAGCCGCGAGACCCGGTGTCGGCATCGTCTCCACCGTGAAAGTGACGGGCCCTCGCCCAAGGGCGCTAGTCGTCCGGTACAGCAACCGCCCAGCGCAGGCTGTGCCACTCCGCCCTAGCCGTGCGGCTCGGATCTTGACGTGGGAAACTAGCCCAGTTGAAGTGATTCGTTTGCATGGTCGCCGGGCACCGCTGGAAGCCCGATCCGGACTCGAAAGAGAGCTATCCCGTCGTCAGGTGTCAACGGTGCAGCAAGCGACGGGAATGGTCGAAACGCTTGGCTCAGGGCTTGTCAGGCATGCGCCGCGGACGGAGTGAGAATCCCTAGATAGCCCAGAGCGCCGGACTAGACCCCGACTCGGGGGTCATTCCGGAACACAGGCCCATGCCAGTCTGCTGACCCCTGGCGAGCTGCTGCTAGTCCGGCACCTGTTGGAACACGTAGATGTTTCCGTCCGGTGCGCGGACGAAGAACCAGGCAAGGTGGGAATAGTCCGGATTGCCAAACGCCTTTTCTGCCCAGATCGTCTCACCGAGGATCTCCACGCCTGCCGCCAGACAATCGCGCCGCGCTTCCTCGATGTCCTCCACGACGATGGCGACGAAGACGCCATCGACCTCCTCGCGAATCATTCGCTCGTCGCCAAAGCCGGTGCCGAATACCTCGACGAAGTCCCACCTTCCCGTGGGCAGCTGCGTCACCGTCCGGGTCTCGCTCGTCGCAACCGATGCAAGACCGACGACGTCGCGGAAGAACGCCGTCGTTTCGGCAACGCGGTTCGTGCGGACACCGAGGAAACCGACGCGCACCGCCTTCACCAGGCAATCCTTTCACGCCCTAAGATGCGCGGCCCGTGCCTCCTCAGGGGCCACTCCGAAACACTCGCCCGGCCGACTGTCGTCGTCCCCGGCGGTCGTAAGCTGCTGCCGTGAGCACCTTCCTCGAGGTACTGATCGCCGCCGTCAGCGTGTTCACGCTCGCGGTCGTCGTTGCGGCATTCATCTGGGCAGCCAAGAAGGACGGCGAGGAAGACCGGGCTGTCCAGAAACGCCTCGGCATCCGTCGACGCACCCGGCTAGGGCCCTAGCGAAAGAGAGGCCCCCGGGCACGCTTGCGCGTTCTCGGAGGCCTCCGACCGTGCGGACCGGTGTGACCGTGTCGCGGACGACCGTTGCTCCGACCCTACTGCCTCTTGGTCCGAAACGCCGTCGCCGGGTCGGCCGAAAACTCCGCAAATTCCGCGAAGCCCTGACGGCCGAGCTCGCGCCGCAGCCGGTCGGGCGCGACATAGATCGGAGTCTCGGCGCCCCGAGAAAACGAGAGCACGAGCGTGCCTCCCGGGGCCGTGACGCGGGCGAGCTCGTCGGGGAACGGAATCATGTTGGAGAGGACGACGAGCTCGAAGTCGCCGTCCGGGCACGTGAGGGCGGAGGCGTCACCGACGTCGAAGCGAACGCGGCCGGCGAGCTCGGGTGAGAGCTTCGCGCGAGCCTCCTCGATCATGCCCGGGCTGAGATCGATGCCGACGACCTCGGCCTCCGGATAGCGCTCGGCGAGCGCGAGTGCCACGACGCCCGTACCGGTGCCGAGATCGAGGGCGCGGCCGGGCGGCGGCACGTCCTCGAGTGCCAGGTCGAGCGCCCAGAGGTGATGCGGGCCGATCCGCGTCTCCCAGGTCGGAGCGAGCTCGTCGAACATGCCGCGCAGGCGCCCCCGGAAGATCCGCCAGAGCTGTGGCCGCCGCACCACGGCGTCCGTGACCAGGCGGGCGAAACGCTGGCCGTCGATCACCGCGCCGCGAGGTCGAGCACGATCTCGCCGCCCTCCTCCACACCGAGCAGCTGCGCGGCGCTGCCCCGCGACACTGCGAGGGCGAGGCTGCCGTGACTGTCCTCGTAGAGGATCAGCGAGCCGCGCGGAGCGTCCCCGAACGTGCGCGCCGAGACGGCGTAGAACCGCTCTGCACGGCAGAGGACCTCGATCCGCGTGCCGGGGGTGAGCTCGACCTGCTCGAGGTGCTCGCGTCGGAGGTTGAGCGCGACGTTGCCGAACCGGTCGACCACGAGCGCGACCGCCCGGATGCGATTCTGTCCCACCTCGGGCTGCGGAAGGTCGAGCCGTACGAGCTCGTCGGGGTCGAGGGGCGGGCCGAGCTCCCCGAGCGCGACTCCGGTGGCGAGGTGCGCGGCGGCCGGCGCGAACAGGTCCCGGCCGTGGAACGTGCGGGACACCGGCTGCAGCGAGTACTCAGCATTGACGAGCTCGTGCGCCTCGGCCACACCGCCGAAGCGGTCGGCGGCCGGCAGGAGGAGCCCGTTGTCGGGGCCTACGTACAACCGTCCCTCGTGGTCGCGGAGGGCGAGCGCGCGCCGGCTGCTCCCCACGCCGGGATCGACGACGGCGAGGTGCACCCCCGCGGGCATGTACGGAAGCGTGTTCGCAAGCGCGAGCGCGCCCTGGAGCACGTGTCCCGGGCGAATCCCGTGCGTGACGTCGACCACACGCGCGGTGGGCGCGATCGTGGCGATCACGCCGTGACAGGTGCCGACGAAGTCATCCTGCAGCCCAAAGTCGGTCAGGAAGGTGATGACCACGAGGCGGAACGTACTGCTTCGACGAGGCCGTCGAGGTCGTGAGTGGCAGCCACGGCGACCACGTCGAGCCCGGCTGCCCGCGCCTCGGCTGCAGTCTGCGGGCCGATGGCGACGACCGGCATGCGCACGCCGGTCGCGGCGAGCGCCCGGGCGGCGGAGCCGGACATGAGCAGCGCGACCTCGGCCGCGGGCACGTCGGGCCGCAGCTCGACCGTCCGATACAGCGGCAGGAAGTCGGCGTCGAGGACGTCCTGCCGCGCGCCCTCCGCCGCCGCGAGCAGCACCGTCCCCGCCGGCAACTCGTCGCGCAGGCCCTCCTGCGTATGCGTCCCCGCGACGAGATCGACGCGCAGCCCATGCCCTCGCAGCGCCTCGGCGGTCGCCGGGCCGATTGCCGCGATGCGGTTCGCAGTGACGCCCCGCCGCGCGAGCTCGTGCGCGCCGTTCCGGCTCGTGACCACGAGCCAGTCGTACGCGCCGGCATCGACCGCCTCGTCGCCGAGCGACTCGACGCGGATCAGCTCGCAGTAGACCGTGTCGTGCCCGAGCGACTCGACGCGGGCGACGAGCTCCTCACGCGTGACGAGTACTCGCACCGGCCAGCTCCGCTCCGAGCGCCGCCGGGTCGTCGCCCGTGTACCGCTCGATCCACGATCCGTCCTCGGCCGCGACGAGCCCAGTCAGCGTGGCGCCGTCGTGATACGCCGCGACGGGAGCGAGGCAGCCGCCGCCGACCGCGGCGATGACCGCGCGCTCCGCCTCGACCCGCTCGCGGGTCTGGGCGTCGTCGGCCGCCCCCACGAGGTGCTCGTCGCCCACCCGCACCTGCAGCGCGAGCGCACCCTGCCCCGCCTCGGGCAGCATCGTCTCCGGCTCGAACCGTTGACCGATCTCGCGGCCCAGCCCGAGCCGGTCCAGCCCGCAGGCGGCGAGCACGATCGCGTCGAGGCGTCGCTCGCCCCGCTTGCGCAGCCGCGTGTCGACGTTCCCGCGCAACGGCTCGATCGAGAGCGTCGGCTCGAGCGCGAGCAGCTGCGCCTTGCGGCGCACCGAGGCCGTGCCGATCCGCATCCCGGGCCGCACCTCGGCGGCCCCGCAGAGCGCGTCACGAGGATCGTCCCGCCGGAGATACGCCCCGATCGCCAGCCCGTCCGGGTCGTCGGCGGTCAGGTCCTTGGCGGAGTGGACGGCGACGTCGATCCGCCGCTCCAGCAGCGCCTGCTCGAGCTCCTTCACGAAGACGCCGCGCGAGCCGATCTCGCCGAAGGGCCGTGAGCGGTCGCGGTCACCGGCGGTCGTGATCGGCACGAGCGCAAGCTCGATGCCGGGCGCCCGCAAGGAGGAGAGGGCGCGCTCCGCCTGGGTGAGCGCGAGCCTACTGCCGCGACTGCCGACGCGGACGAGCACAGGCCGGTCGCCTCCGTACCGGCGGCGCGCACCCGACGCCGCGCGGCCGGACTCGGATGAAGGCCGTCGGCGCCTGGAGCGGCAGGGGACGCCCCGTCGCTGGCCTGACGTTCAGCGCTCGTCCTCGCCGAGACCGAAGAGGTGCCGCACGGCCTCAGCATAGAGGACCCCATCGGCTGCCGCGGCGGCCTGTTTCAGGCGCACGGTCGGCAGGTGGAGAAGCTTGTTCACGATCTGGGAGGTGACCGCCTCGACCGCCCGGCGTTGGCTCTCGTCGAGCTTGCCGAGCAGGGCCTCCGCCTTCTGCAGCTCGGCCTCGCGGATCTCCTCGGCGCGTGCCCGCAGCGACGCGATCGCGGGCACGACGTCGAGCGATGCGTGCCACTCGTGGAACTTCTCCGCCTCGGCCGCGACGATCGACTCGGCCCGCTCGGCCTCGCGGCGCCGCAGCGACAGCGTCTCGGTCACGATGCCCTCGAGGTCGTCGATGTCGTAGAGGTAGCAGCCGTCGAGGTCCCGGATCGCAGGATCGAGATCGCGGGGAACCGCCAGATCGATGAGCACCAGCCGGCGGCCCTTGCGGCCCCGCAGCACCTCCGCCACGGCCGCGGCCTCGAGAACGAGGCCGGGCGCGCTCGTCGAGGCGATCACGACGTCGACCTGCCCGAGCTCCTCGCCGATGCGCTCGCGCTCCGTCTTGCTGTTCGCAACGAGCGCGATCTCGGCGCCACGGCTGCGGAGGTTGCGGGCGGCCTGCTCGCTCACCTTGCCGGCCCCAAGGAGGAGGATCGAGCGTCCCGCCAGGCTGCCGAAGACCTGCTCCGCGAGTGCGGCCGCCGCGGCCGAAACCGAGGCAGGGCTCTGGCCGATCGCGGTCTCGGCGCGCACCTTCCGACCGGAGTGGAGCGCCTGCCGGAAGACCCGGTCGAGCACCGGCCCGGTCGTCCCGAGCTCGTGCGCGACCCGAACCTGGCCGAGGATCTCGCCCTCGCCGGGCACGAGCGAGTCCAAGCCCGCGGCAACCCGGAAGAGGTGATGCGCCGCGGCGCGATCCTGCAGTCGGTAGAGCGCGGGCTCGACGTCCGGGCCGAGCGAGGCGAGCGCCGCCGCCGCATCCTGTTCGGCCCGCTCTGCGTCCGCGGCCACGACGTACAGCTCGGTGCGGTTGCAGGTCGAGACGCAGACCGCCTCGCGCTCCTCGCCGGCCAGCCGGGCCGCCAGCGCCTGCGCGGCGTCGTGGTCGAGCGCGACCTGCTCGCGCAGCTCGATCGGCGCGTGATGGTGCGAGGTACCGACGAGAACGAGGCGCAGCATCAGGCGAAGTGGGTTGCGGGGAGGGCAAGCCGGACGACGACGACGAGCGCAAAGCCGGCCAGAGCGAGATACGCGGCGCGCCGTCCCGTCCAGCCGGCGAGGAGGCGCAGGCCGAGATACGCGCACCAGACGAGCCAGGTCAGGGCCGTGACCGCGATCAGCGCGTCCAGCCGGTCGTCCTGGGTGAGCAGCCGGACGAGCCCGACGGCGGCGCCGAGCGTCAGCAGCGGCACCGACCACGCAACCGTCCGCAGGGCGAGCGAGTCGAGCGTCGCCAGCGACGGCATCTGCCGGCGCAATATCGTCGCCGGACGCGTCCGCAGCCGCCGCTCCTCCCAGATGTACAGCCCGGAGAGCGCCGCCGCGAGCGTGAACCCGGCGAAGGCGGCGAGGACGAGACCGACGTGGACGACGAGAAAGAGGTTCGAGTAGTGGCTCACGTTCCCCGTCCCCGTCCCGCCGCCGGCGCGCGCCACCACGAGCAGCGCGACCGCGAGCGGCATCACGACGAGACCGAGCAGCCGGTACGGCTTGCGGCAGCCCCAGATGAGGTACGCCGAGACCACGAGCCACACGAACAGGGAGAGCGACGAGGCCCACGTGCCCCACGGGAAGCCGTCATCGCGCGTCGCCTGCACGATGAGGAACGCAGTCTGCGCGAGCCAGCCGAGGCGGACGCCCCAGGTGGCGGCGCCCCCGGCCCGGCCCGGATGCCGCACATCCCCGAAGTAGCCGACGGCCGCCTCGCCGTAGAGGAGCAGCGCGGGCCAGAAGAGGAGCTCAGCCAACGCTCGCCGGCTCCCGCTCTGCCGCTTCCGCGTCCTCGTCCGGCACGCGGCTCGCGAGCTCGTCCACGTCACGCTCGAGCCGCTGCAGCTTGAGCGCCATGATCAGGACATAGGCGAGCACCCCGGCGAACACGACGCAGTACGCGGCCGTGACGTACTTCTCCGCGGTGGTCACGCGAGCGCCTCCTTCAGGCGGCGCAGCCGCACGTCAAGCCGCTTGGAGCCGAGCTCGAGCCGGTAGAGCGTGTAGGCGAGGACGAGCAGCGCGGCCTGCGAGATGCAGTACGTGACGAGGATCCAGCCGCCGAAGTTCGGGCCGTGGAGCGTGAAGACCTCGGGGTGGATGAACGTCTTCGCGAGCCGGATCGCGGCGAAGCTGACCGGGATCAGGACGACGCCGAACAGCGCGTACACCGCGCTCAGATTGGCGCGCTGCGGGCCGTCCTCGACCGAGAAGCGGAGCATGAAGTACGCGCAGTAGAAGAGGTAGAGAACGAGGAAGAGCACGAGCTCGTCCTCACTCCACAGCCACCAGTGACCCCAGGCGATCTTCGCCCAGATCGAGCCGGTGATCAGGACGAGCGTCCCGAAGATCAGCCCCTGGTGGACGCAGACGTAGCTCGCGAGGTCGGCCCGCGGGTCGCGCTTCCACAGGTGCCGCAGCGCCTGCCATGCGCCGCAGATGAAGCACGCGTAGGCGGTGAACGCGATCGAGACGTGGAAGTAGAAGATCCGCTGCGAGAAGCCCTGGTTCGCGTCGTTCGGCGCGACGAAGAAGACGAACGCGAGCGCCGTCGTGACGAGCACGAGCGAGCTCACCGCGAGCGCGGGCAGGGGGATGCTGCGCAGGCGACCCACGGCAGGGATTGTCGCAGCAGGCGGGCTACTCGGCGACGACATACTCGAACGACGCCCAGCAGATCACCGCGAAGAGCAGGTCGTAGAGCGCGAGGAACGCGAGGTAGCGGCCGGGCGAGGCGACGACGCTCGCGCCGACCGCGCCCACGACGATCGGCATGGCGAGCGGCAGGAAGAGCAGCGGCAGCAGAAGTTCGCGGGAGCGTGTCGCCACGGCCATCGCCCCGAGGAACGTCCCGACCCCGCAGATCCCGAGGTCGGCGAGCAGAACCGCGGCCACCGTCGCGGCCCCGACGCGGTGGAAGAAGAGCGCGTAGAGCGGCAGCGCCACCACCTCCGCAGCCAGCAGGAAGGCGAGCGTCGCCAGCGACTTCGCGAGCCAGATCGCGCTCCGGTCGCACGGCGCGAGCACGAGCCCGTCCATCGTCTGCTGCTCGCGCTCCGGCACGAACGCGCGGCCGAGCCCGAGCAGCGCGGTGAACAGGATCGCGACCCAGAGCAGGCCGATCGTCTCCAGCCGCGACGGCGTCCCCGGCAAGGTGAAGTGGAAGACGACGAAGATCGCGGCGACGAAGAGCAGCATCGCCGGCAGCGTGTCGCGGGCGCGCAGCTCGAGCAGGAGGTCCTTGCGCGCCAGCGCGCCGACGTCACGGAAGTAGCTCATGACGCGAGCGCGAGCCCGCCGGTCGCGAGCGGCTCGACGCGGGCCGGATCGTGCGTCGAGACGAGGAACGTGCGCTCCCCGCGAAGCTCGGCGAGCTGCGCGTCGAGCAGCTCGGCGCCGGCCTCGTCGAGCGCGCTGTACGGCTCGTCGAGCACGAGCAGCTCCGGCTCGTGGAGCAGGACGCGGCAAAGAGCAAGGCGCTGGGTCATGCCGCGGGAGTACGAGGCGACCCGCTCGTGCCGCGCCTCCCAGAGCCCGAACCGCTCGAGCAGCATCCCGATCCGCTCGCGCCGCTCGGGCACGCGATACAGGCGCCCGTACAGCTCGAGGTTCTCGAGCGCGGTCAGCTCGCGATAGACGAGCGGCTCGTGGCCGAGATAGCCGACCTGCGCCCGCGTCGCGCTCCGTTCGATGGTGCCCTCGGTCGGCCGCGCGAGGCCGGCGCAGATCCGCAACAGCGTCGTCTTCCCAGCACCGTTCGGGCCGGTCACGACGAGAAAGCCGCCGCGCGGCAGCGCGAGGTCGATCCCCCGCAGGACGCGTTTCTCCCCGTAGCGCTTGCCGAGCCGGCGGGCCGTGAGCATTACCGCTCCGGCGCCGTACATGCCGGCGCCTCCGCTACTTGGCGTGCTCCGTCGAGCCTACGCACGCGCGCAGCATAGGCCGCCGACCGCGATTTACCGCTGTTTTACAGCGCCATTGCTCGGAGCCGTGCCCGGCTGAGGCCTTATTCGGTCTACGGCCAGAGAGATCAATCGATGAGGAGGACACCATGTCAAGGAAGCGACTCGCGCTAGTGGGGTTGGTCGTTGTCGCGGCGCTCTCGGTCGTCGGCGTAGCCGCGGCACGTAAGCCAACTTCCGTCCAGGCGGCAAGCGCAACGTTCGATGCGTCAACCGTCTCCAACAAGTCCCAGGTCACGTGCTCGGTGACCGGCGGCGACACGTTCCAGGCGACGAAGGCGACCTACAAGGGCACGTCGGTGAGCTCGGACTCGCGACTGGCCGGGGCGCTCACGATCCGCGCCTGGAGCCTCGTGGACACCACGAACGGCGTCGGCCACGTGTTCGGCAACTTCCGGATCAAGGGTCCCGGAACTCAGGCGCACGGCACGCTGAACGGGGCGATCGCGAACGGAGAGGCATCCGGAATCGCCCGCGGCTACGTGCGGCACAACTGGGGGCGGATCGTCGCCTCGATGGGTAGCGCGTTCGATCCGAACGCAGGCTTCTCGATGGGCTCGCTGGGCGGCCCGACGGCCGGAGCGGGATTCATCCGCTCGGGTCGCTGGTGCGCGCCCCCGAACTGGCCGACGAGCTGACGAGGAGGAACCGCCCGGGGCGCCGTGCGCACGGCGCCCTGGTGGTTCGTCAGCTGACGGCGTCGAGAATCACGAACGCGGCGAAGACGACGCTGATCACGCCGTTCATCGTGAAGAAGGCCGTGTCGAGCCGCCGCAGGTCGCCGGGCCGCACGAGCGAGTGCTCGTACGCCAGCAGCAGCGCGACCGCGGCAACCCCGAGCCAGTAGAGGACGCCGACCGGCAGCCCGAGCCCGACCGCGACGAGGCAGACGATCGTCGCCACGTGCGCGAGCCGGGCGCCGACGAAGGCGCCGCGCACGCCGAAGCGCGTGACGATCGAGTGCAGCCCCTCGCGACGGTCGATCTCCTCGTCGAAGAGCGCGTAAAAAAAGTCGAAACCGGCGATCCAGAACGCGACTGCGACGCCGAGCAGCCACGACTGCCACGGCAGCTTCCCCGTGATCGCGACCCAGGCACCGACGGGCGCGAGGCCGTCGACCGCACCGAGCCAAAAGTGGCAGAGCCAGGTGATGCGCTTGAGGTACGGGTAGACGACGAAGCCGACGATCGGGATCGGCCAGAGCCAGCGAACGATCGGGTCGAGCTGCCAGACGGCCACGAGGAAGAGCGCGAGCGACGCGATGCAGAAGACGACGACCTGGGCGACCGAGAGCTGGCCGCTCGGGATCTCGCGGCCGGCCGTGCGTGGGTTGCGCGCGTCGATTCCGGCGTCGATCAGGCGGTTGAGCGCCATCGCGAGCGAGCGGGCGCCGACCATCGCGAGCGTGATCCAGAGCAGGTCGTGTGCGCTCGGCGTCCCGTCGACCGCGAGAAAAGCGCCGACGTAGGCGAACGGGAGCGCGAAGACCGTGTGCTCGATCTTGACGAGCCGTGCGAACCGCGCGGGCAGCGGCGCCGGAGTGGAGGTGGCCGTCACGTCTGCTCGTGGGCCGTCGGAGCGTCGGCGAGCAGCTCGAGCGCGTGCCCGAGCGCGGGCCGGAGGACTGCGAACCCGTCGCGGCAACCTCCCGTCGAACCGGGCAGGTTGACGACGAGCGTTGAGCCCAGCACGCCGGCCGCGCCCCGCGACAGGAGGCCGTGCGGCGTCTTCGCGATCGAGTCCGCCCGCACGGCCTGCGCGATGCCGGGGGCCTCGCGCTCGAGCACGTCGCGCGTGGCCTCTGGAGTCACGTCCCGCGGCGCGAGACCGGTGCCGCCGGTCGTCAGCACGAGCCGCGCCCTGGCCGCCAGCTCCCGGATCGCGGCCGCGATCTCGTCGCGCTCGTCGGGCACCAGCCGCCGCTCGACCTCGTAGCCGTCGGCGCGCAGCAGCTCGTCGAGGGTGTCGCCGCTGCGATCCTCGCGCGTCCCGGCCGCGACTCCGTCCGACACCGTCAGCACCGCGGCTTTCAGACGACAGGCTCCTTCGTCTTCTCGACGAGGACGACGTCGGTGATCCGCAGCTGCTTGTCGACCGCCTTGGCCATGTCGTAGACGGTGAGCGCCGCGACCGACGCGGCCGTGAGCGCCTCCATCTCGACGCCCGTCTGAGCCGTGGTCTCGGCCGCCGCAACGATCTCCACCGACGCCTCACCGACCTCCAGTGTCACCTCGACGTGCGCGAGCGGCAGCGGGTGACAGAGCGGGATGAGCTCGCTCGTCCGCTTGGCGGCCATGATCCCGGCGACCTGGGCCGTCGCAAGCGCGTCGCCCTTGGGGAGCTCGCGCAGAATCCGGGCGGTCGCGGCGGCCATCCGGACCTCGGCCCGGGCGACGGCGCGACGGCGCATGGGAACCTTGCCGCCGACGTCGACCATCCGCACGGCGCCCGACTCATCGACGTGCGACAGGTCGTCCATCAGACGGATCGTACGGCGTCGAAGAGCTTCTGACGGAGTGACCACGCGCTGTCTGGGCGCGATGGCGCGCCGCACAGCGGGGTCAGGCGGCCGGTGCGTCACTTCGCTGGGAGCTCCAGGTCGGCCAGCTGCGCGTCGACCCACTCCCGGATGTCGTGCGTCCGAACGTGCTCGCGGATCGCGCCGGCCCGGCGCCGCCGCTCGGCGGGCTCCAGCGTGAGCGCCTCGTACAGCGCGTCCGCCTGCCCCGAGACGTCGATCGGATTCACCGTCAGCGCCCACTCCGCGAGCTCCTCGTGCGCGCCGGCGTTCTCGGACAGGACCAGCGCACCATCGTGCTCGTTGACGAGGAAGGCCTCCTTGGCGACGAGGTTGAGCCCGTCGAAGACCGGGTTCACGAGCAAGACGTCGAACTGCTTGTAGCCCGCGACCGAGCGCGGGAAGTCGTCGGCGACGTCCAGCTTCACCGGCTGCCAGCCTTCACGGCCGAAACGCTCGTTCACCGCCCGGGCCGCCGCCTCGACCTCGCGGACGTACTCGGCGTAGACGGCGATGTCCTGCCGCGAGGGCGCGAGCAGCGCGAGCATCCCGACGCGTCCGTGCAACTCGGGATGGCGCTCGAGGAGCAGGCCGAAGGCGTGGAAACCGCGCACGATGTTCTTCGACGGATCCGTCCTGTCGACGCGCAGGACGAGCTGCTCCGGCCGCCGAGCTACCAGGGCAGCCTCGCGTTCGAGCACCGCGGGATCGTCGCGGAGCCGGTCGAACTCCACCGCGTCGACGCTGATCGGGCGCGCGACGACCCGCGTGGTGTGGCCGCCGTGCTCGACCGTGCCGGCGCCCGGGTCGACACGCGCGCCCAGCAGCCGCTCGGCCGAAAGCAGGAACGCCCGCCGCCAGCGCTCGGTGTGAAAGCCGACCACGTCGTTCGCGAGCAGCCCCTCGTGCACAGCAACCCGCAGCTCCGGGGGAAGCGCGTGCCAGTAGTCCGGCTCAGGCCACGGGATGTGGACGAAGTGCGACGTCATGACGCCGGGTCGCGCTTCCCGTACCAGTCGCGGCGCGAGATAGAGGTGGTAATCGTGGAAGAGCACGGCCGCGTCGGGCTCCCGGTCGAGCTCCGCGAGCGTCGCCGCGGCGAGAGCCTCGTTGACCGGCACGTAGCCGCCGCTCCAGGCCTCGTGCAGCTCCGGACCGAAGTCGGGCGCTGAGCCCAGGCCCCAGAGGTAGTGCTGCAGGAACCAGAGCGTCGGGTTGGCCAGCTCGTTGTAAAACCGCTCGTATGCAGCAGGATCGTGCGCGACGAGCCGCAGCCGATAGGAGGCTCCGTCCGCCGTCTCCTCGACGAACGAGCCGTCGTGCTCGGCTGCCACCGCCCGGTCCTCTTCGGTCATCGCGCTCGCCACCCAGGTCACGTCGTGATGGGCGAGCAGGCCGCCGAGCGCCGTGACCACACCGCCGCCGCCGCGCCGCGCCACCCGATCTCCTTCCGCGTCACGCACGTACGAGATCGGCGCACGGTTGAAGACGACGAGGAGCTTCCGCCGGTCGGTTGTCTGTGCCGACAACGTCAGGCCGGCCGGCGCAGCCGCTTCACGAAGCGCAGGCGCGAGCCGCGGACACCCGGCTCGGAGCACAACTCGAACTCGTCGGCGATCGTGCGGATGACCGGGATGCCGAGGCCGCCCTCCGTGAGCTCCTCGCCCGCGAGCGGCGACGGCTGGTCAGGGTCGAAGCCTGTCCCGTCGTCGGCGACCTCGACGGCAAGCGTCTGGCCGGTCAGCTCGTACGCGATCGAGACGGAGCCGGTGCCGTCCGGGTAGGCGTGCCGGACCGAGTTCGACACGGCCTCGGTCAGCGCGAGCTTGAGGTCGGCGAGCAGCTCGTCGGGCAGAGCGACGATGTCGGCGAGGCCGGTGAGCGCGAGGCGGGCCAGGGCGATGTACTCCGCGCGCGCTGGCACTCGCAGCCGGACGGTGCACGTCCCTTCGCGCGCCTCGCCCGCCGTCTCGATCAGTGCCGCCGCGTCCATCCGTGCCCCTCGGTGTTTCCCGTAGATTCCGGAATCTAAACCCGCCGATTTCTACCAGTAACGTCCGCGGGCTTCGCCCCCCTGCTGCCGGCCGTCGAGTTCGGCCTTCCCCGCGGGCCGGGAGAGGTAACCCCGGGCGTTTCCACGGGAAAACGGCGCGCCGAGTCCCGCCCTAGACTGGACGACCGTGACGGCCGCCCCGCCACCCGAGCGCCGCCGTTCGCGGCCGGGGTCGCTCGAACGTCCCATCAACGGGCGCCTCTACCGCGGAACCTGGCTCCTCGTCGGTCTGCCGCTCCTGCTGCTCGCGTTCGGCGTCGCGCATCCTCCGGCGCTGCACTCGCTGAAGAGCCTGCCGCCGGCCTTCGACGCGTCGCAGGCTGCAGCCATCGCCAGGGACCTCGCCACCACCTATCCCGACCGGAGGCCGGGCACGCCGGATGCCAAGGGCGCAGCGGCGTGGTTCCGCCGCCAACTCGAGCCGTACGGCTTCAAGGTACGACGCGAGCCGTTCGCGACGACGATCAACGGCCGCCGCACGACGCTCGTCAACCTCGTCACCGCGAAGCGCGGCATCGGCATCTCGCCGCCCGAGATCATCGTCATGGCCCATCGCGACGACAGCGGCACCGGGAACGGGCTGAACGACAACGCCTCGGGCACGGCGGCGCTGATCGAGCTGGCGCGCTCCTATGCGCCGACTGCGGCCGCCCAGCGCGTCAAGGTCCCGTACACGCTCGTCTTCCTCTCGACCGACGGCGCGGTCGACGGCGCGTGGGGCGCTGCCCAGTTCGCGACGGAGCAGGAGGGAAACGCGAAGATCCTCGGCGTCGTCAACCTCGACTCCATCGCCGGTCACGGCCGGCCGCGGCTCGTCTTCGGCGCCGACACGTCACGCTCCCCGGCGCCCGGGCTCCTCGAGACGCTCCGCGCCGCGCTCGCGCACCGGGGCAACGGCGAGCCGGCGCGCCCGAGCGCTCTGCAGCAGCTCGTCAGCCTCGGCTTCCCCTTCGACCCGTACGAGCAGGCTCCGTTCGTGAGCCGCGGGATCCCGGCGGTGACCATGACGACCGCCGGCGCGCGACCTCCCAACGGGCACGGGCGCGGAACCCGGCTCGACGTCGCGCATCTCGGAGTGATCGGCCTCGCGGCGGAGGACACCGTGGACTCGCTGGAGCAGGGCGTCTCGCTCGCCCAGGGCCCGGCCAGCTACATCTTCCTCGGCTCGCGGCTGATCCGCGGCTGGGCGCTCGAGATCGTGCTCGTCGCAATGCTGTTGCCGTTCCTCGCGGCCGCCGTAGACCTTTTCGCCCGCTGTCGACGCCGGCGGATCCGCATCGCACCCGCGCTCCGCAGCTACCGCAGCCGGCTCGGTTTCTGGGCCTGGGTCGGGGCAATCTTCCTCTTCTTCCGGGCGATCGGCCTCTGGGGTGGCGAGGACGGGCACGCGCCGCCGCTCGGCGCGGTCTCCTGGCCGCTCGGCACGATCGCGGCGCTCGCCCTCCTGGCGGGAGCCGGTTGGCTCGTCGCCCGCAGCCGCCTCTGGCCGACTCGGCCGATCCAGCCGCAGGAGCGGCTCGCGGGTTACAGCGGCGCGCTGCTCGCGCTAGCCGTCGTCGGGCTGCTGCTCGCGGCGACGAATCCGTTTGCGCTGATCTTCGTCCTCCCCTCGCTCCACGCCTGGCTCTGGCTGCCGCAGGTGCAGAGCCGCCGGCCGTCAGCGCGGGCCGCCGTACTCCTGGTCGGTTTCAGCGGGATCGCCTATCTCGCATGGTCGTTCGCCGACCACTACGGGTTGGGCTGGGACGCGCCGTGGTACATCGTCAAGCTCTTCGCCGTCGGCTACGCGCCGTTGCCGCTGTTCGTGATCGGCATCGTCTGGCTCGCCGCAGCGGGCCAGGTCGCCGCGCTCGCCGCGAACCGCTACGCGCCGTACCCGGCACCGGGAGAACGTCCGCGCCGCGGGCCGGTGCGCGAGCTGATCCGCACGCTCGTCTTCGTACCGCGCCGCCGCGCCGCGGTGAACAAGGCGCACCGTCCGGTCAACGAGTAGCGAGACGGAGCCAGCGAACGGTCGACCCGGCCGCGAGGTCGCCGTTTCCACGTGGAATGTGGACGAGCGCGTCCGCCCCGGCCGACTGGACGATCATGTGCGACTCCTGGCCGATGATCGGCTCGAGCACAAGCGCATCGCCGTCAACGCGTGAGCGGGCGCGCACGAACTCGTCGCGCTCCTCGTTGCGGCGGCAGCCGACGGCCAGCCGTCCCGGCTCGAACCGGGGCAACGGGTCAGCCAGGCCCTGCAACGCCCGCAGCGCCGGCTTGACGAACAATTCGCACCCGACGAGCGCAGACACCGGGTTTCCGGGCAACCCGAACACGAGCGTCTCTCCTCGAACGCCGAAGGAGACGGGCTTGCCCGGCTTGATCGCCACGCGCCAGAAGATCTCCTCGACGCCGAGCTCGCACTCGACCGCACGGACGAGGTCGTGCTCGCCGACCGAGACACCGCCCGACGTCACGAGGACATCCGCCCCGAGCCCCCGCTCGAGCGCCGCACGCAAGACCTCTTCGTCGTCCGCTGCAGGCGGATCGGCCAGAACCTCGGCGCCGGCGGCCGTCAGCGCGGCGGAGAGCATGAGGCCGTTCGTCTCGTAGATCTGGCCCGGGCTCAGCACGCCGCCGGGGTCGACAAGCTCGGTCCCGGTTGCAAGCACGGCGACGCGCGGCCGGCGTGCGCACCGGAGCTCGGCGATCCCCGAGGCCGCGACAGCAGCGAGGCGTCCCGGGGTGAGCGTCGCGCCGGCGGGAGCCACCCGCTCGCCTGCGGCAACGTCGCCGCCCTCGGGACGGATGTGCGCGCCTGGCTCGGCAGACTGCGCAATCTCCACCATGTTGTCGCGTCGGACAACGTTTTCGACTGGGACAACGGCGTCGGCGCCTGCCGGGACGACGGCCCCGGTCGAGATGGCCACGGCGCAACCCGGGTCGAGCCGCGCGTCGAACGACCGTCCGGCGGCGGACTCGCCGACGATCCGCAGCGTCCCCGGCAGGTCGGCGGCGCGCAGAGCGAAGCCGTCCATCGCGGAGCTCGCAAACGGCGGGAGGTCGATGCGCGCGTGCACGTCCTCCGCGGTCACGCGACCACTCGCCGCGGCGATCAGCACGACCTCGGCCGCGAGCGGACAGGCGCGTTTCAGCACCCGCTCCTGCGCCTCCTCGAGAGTGAGTGGTGCGACCACGGTGCGAATACCGTAGTCGCGCGGAAGCGGGCTAGCCGCCCACCGCCCGGTAGGCGGACCGACCGGCCCAGCGAGTGAACTGCGCCGGCGTGACCGGGGCGGCGAACGCTGCGTTCGGGGAGCCCGCCAGTGCGCGCTCCATGAACAGCCGCCACGCCGTCGCGGGCAGCGTCGGCCCCGAGACTGCGGCGCCGTGCACGTCGAGCATCGGGATCTCGCCTCTCGGGTAACCGATCCAGACAGTGGACTCGAGCGTGGGCGTGTAGCCGCAGAACCACGCGTCGGCGTAGTCGTCGGTCGTCCCCGTCTTGCCGGCGTCGGTGCGTCCCGGGACGTGCGCCCCGACTCCGGTCCCGTGCAGCATGTTCTCCTCGAGGACGCGCGTGACCGTCGCCGCGACCCAGTCAGGAACGACCCGCGTCTGCTGCGACTGTCCCCAGCCGCCGCCGGCCTGGCCGTCCCGGAAGACGACGCGGCGGATCGCGAGCGGCTTGGAGTACACGCCGCCTGCGGCCAGGGTCGCGTACACCGAGGCCATGTCGAGTGGGGTCACCGCACCGGTACCGAGGGCGAGCGCCGGCGTGGGCCGCAGCTGCGTCTGCACGCCGAGCTTCTGGGCCATCGCGACGATCGCGTCGGGCCCGACGTCGAGCGCGAGGCGCGCGTAGACCGTGTTGTCCGACTGGAGCGTCGCCGCCGCGACCGTCTCGGGCCCGGCGTAGGTGCCGTCGTACGTGCTGACACGCCACTTGAGCGGCGCGTCGTAGAACGGGGCCGAGAGGTAACGCGTCGCCCAGGGATTCAGCCCGTCGGCCACCGCGGCGGCGAGGACGATCGGCTTGAACGTCGAGCCCGCCTGACGCTCGGCGGTGGTCGCGAGGTTGAACTCGTTCCCGGGCCTGCCGGGCGTCACTCCCGCCATCGCCCGGATCGCGCCGGTCGCGGGGTCGAGCGAGACGATGGTGCCGGCGGGGTCGTGCCGGCCGTGCAGCTCCCGCGACAGCGCCTGCACCGCGGCGCGCTGCAAGCGCGGCTGGATCGTCGTGTAGATCTTCAGCCCGCCGGCCCGGACGGTCGCCGAGCCGTACGCCTGCTCCAGCAGATCCTCGACGTAACCGACGAAGTACGGCTCGCCGCTCGCATACGCAAGGCTCGGACGCAGGTGCAGGCTGCGATCGCGTGACGCCCTCGTGTACTGGGCCCGCGTGACATCCCCGCTGCGGAGCAGCGCCTGCAGGACCTCGTCGCGGCGCGCGCGCGCGGCCGACGAGTTGTGGAGCGGGTCGTAGTAGGAAGGAGCCTGCGGCAGCCCCGCCAGGAGCGCGGCCTGCTCGAGCGTCAGCCGACTCGCGGGAACGGAGAAGTACGTCTCGGCCGCCGCCTCGATCCCGTAGGCGTGGTTGCCGTAATAGACGTCGTTGAGGTAGGCGGTGAGGATCCTGGTCTTCGGCCAGGCGCGTGCGAGCTTGATCGCGAGACAGGCCTCGACGACCTTCCGCTGCAGGGTTTGCTGCTGCGAGAGGTAGAGGTTGCGGACGAGCTCCTGCGTGATGGTGGAGCCGCCCTCGACGATGTGGCCGGCGCTCACGTCGGCGACGAAGGCGCGGAGGGTCCCGACCGGGTCGACGCCGCCGTGCCGGTAGAAGCGCCGGTCCTCGATCGCGACCGTCGCCTTCGGCATCCACACGCTCATCGCCGACGGTGTGACCGCCGTTCGGTTCTCGACGCCGGGCAGGACGCCGATCAGGCTCCCGTTTGCGCCGTAGACGAGCGAGTTGTCGGCCTGGTGCACCGGATGCAGCGTGCTCAGGTCACAGCTCGAGCTGAAGTAGACAGCGCCGCCGGCCGCGGTGGCCGCGAGCACCGCGAGCGGGATGGCGATCGCAAGGGCGACGAGCGTCCGCCGCCTCCGCCGCCTCGGTCGCTGCTTCGACTTCGGCTTGGACGTGCGCTTGGCGCTCACGCCCAGACGCCGAGCGCGCGGAGCCGCCGGTGGGCGCGCAGCCGCAGTTCCTGTTCGAGCCGCTCGGCCGCCACCTCGTCAGTGGCGGCGGCGCGGACTGTGACGGTCGCGGTGCCGTCGAGCGAGCTCACGTACACGTCGGCGTGGGACTCATCCGCCACGTCCGCGCGCAGCGCATCGACCGCGCCGTCGAGATCGGCGGCGAGCGGGAGCGGAACCGACACCTCCGCGTACGTCTCGCGGCTCCGGATCGACGCGTTCACGATCGTGTCCGACGCAAGCTTGCTGTTCGGGACGACGAGCCGCCGCCGGTCCGCCGTGAGGATGAACGTGTAGGTGAGGCCGATCTCCTCCACCACGCCGGTCTCGCCTGCGTAGCTCACCAGGTCGCCGATCCGGACGGGCTGGGTCGTCGCGATGAGGATGCCCGCGATGAAGTTCCCGAGGGTCTGCTGCGACGCGAGGCCGATGATCACGCCGAGGATGGCCGTCGAGGCGAGCAACCCGCCGGCGACGGCACGTACCTGGGGAATCACGAGCAGGGCCGAGAACAGGCCGACGGTGACGATCACCACGGTGATCGCGCGGCGCAGCACGCGGTAGCGCGTCTCGATCTCGGGCGCGACCGTCTTCCGCGCGAGCCACCAGTCGACCAGGCGCGCCACGAGCATGACGGCGAGCACGACGGCAGCAGCGATCACTATTCGGTGCCAGAAGGGCATCGCCGCCGGATTCGCCGCGGGGGCGGCGTTTCCTCAGTCGAGCGGCAGCGGGCGCCGCCCGGCGAAGCCGTCGTCGACCCGATGCCACCAGGCGATCTCGTCCTCGCCGAGCTGCCAGCAGAGGAGGACCGTCTCGCCGTGGTGGAGTGCGGGGAAGTCGATCAGGCCGCTGTCGAGGTCCTTCACCTGGGCGCCGTGGCTCGTGATCTCTTCGACGGCGCGTGCCAGTCGCCGCCCGACGCCCTCGACCTCGGCGGTGGCCTCGGCCAGCTCGGCCGGCGGGATGCCGCCGCCGTTGCCGCGGATCTTCCGCTCGAGCTCCTCCTGGCGCTCGAGCGCGGCGGCGTGCTCCTGCCGGGTTGCCACGAGCAGCTCCACGAGCGGCCGCACGTGCTCGAGCTCGGCGTTCGCCTCCTCCGCGGTGAAGTGACGCATGGACGAAGCCTATGCTGGGTCGTCGTGGACGCCGCTGCCGCTCAGTCCCGTCCACAGCCGCTCTATACCCGCCTCGCCGTCTGGACCGTCTTCGTGGGCCTGCTCGCCGCGGTCAACTACGCCGAGCGCTTCTCCGGCGGAGGCGGCAGCGGCAAGAGCGCCGCGCGGCTCAGTGTCTACTCGTACGCCACGTTCGCCGGCGGGACGATCTTCTACGCGCTCTGGCTCGGAGTCGTGCTCCTGATCTGCATCAACCGCTACGACCTGCTCGCGTTGCGGCGGCCGCTGAGCTGGGGACGAGCGCTCGTGCTCGACCTCTATGTGGTCGTCGCGATCTTCGTCTGGGAGATCGTCGTCTCGGCGCTGCCGCTGCCGGAGAGCCCGGGGAAGGAGCAGGGCATCACGGACGTGCACTGGGAGCCGAAGCACGCCGCGGCGTTCGCCGCCAACCTCGTCCTCTTCGCGGTGATCGCGCCGTTCGTCGAGGAGCTGACGTTCCGCGGCTCGGGCCAGTCGCTGCTGCGCTTCCTGGGCCGCTGGCCGTCGATCGTCCTCGTCGGAGTCGCCTTCGGCCTCGCGCACGGGCTCGTCGAGGCGCTGCTCGTCCTCGTGCCGTTCGGCATCGCGCTGGCCTGGCTGCGCGACCGCACGACGAGCGTCGTGCCCGGGATGTTCGTGCACGGCCTCTTCAACGCGGCCGCGCTCGTCACGATCGTGCTGCGCTAGCTAGTTGTCCTCGTCGCCGTTCTCGACCACGAACTGGTCGGGTGTGACGTCCTCGAGGAAGCTACGGAACTTCAGCACCTCGGCTTCGAGCTCCTCCTCGTCGACCTCGCCCTCGAACTCGATCGCCGACTCCGCGATCACGTCGGCGGCGGCGAAGATCGGCGCCTCGGCGCGAATCGCGAGCGCGATCGCGTCGGAGGGGCGGGAATCGACCTCGATCTCCTGGCCGTCCTGGATCACCGTGATCTGCGCGTAGAAAGTGTTCTCGCGCAGCTCGGTGACGGTGATGCGGCTGATCGACGCGCCGAGCTGCTCGAGCATGTCACTCACGAGGTCGTGCGTCATCGGCCGCACCGGCGGCTGGCTCTGAAGCTTTTGGAGGATCGCGGTCGCCTCCGGGTGCCCGATCCAGATCGGCAGGAACTTGTTTCCGTCGGCGGTCTTCAGTAGGACGATCGGCTGCTTGCCGACCAGATCGAAGCTGACCCCGTAGATGAGCATCTCCTGCATCTCGGCCACCTCGACCCGAATATAGCTCAGGCCCCGCGGCCGAAACCCCGCGAGTAAGCGCGGAGATATGGGCGATCCTGGATTCGAACCAGGGACCTCCGCCTTATCAGAGCGGCGCTCTAACCAGCTGAGCTAATCGCCCGCGCGGTGGTCGATTGTAGCCGCCGCGCTCTCGAGGGCTTCGGCCAGCTCGGCGAGGTCGTGCTCGTCGGCAAAGGGCAACTCGACGCGCCCCGGCAGGACGCGCGCCGGGCGGCCGGTGAGCTGCGCAACCGCACCGCGCACGCGATCGGCGAGCGCCGGGTCGACCGGGGCCGACCGCGTCCTCGGCCGCTGCCGCGCGCCGGCCCACTTCGCCCGCTGCTCGGCGGCGCGCACCGAGAGCCCGCGCCGCACGATCTCGCGCGCGAGCCGGCGCCGGCCTTCGTGGTCGGGGACGGCGAGGACGGCCCTGGCGTGCCCCTCGGTCAGCTGTCCACGCTCGACCATCCCGAGTACGTCGTCGGGCAGCTCGAGCAGGCGTATCCGGTTCGAGACGGACGGCTTGGAGCGGCCGACCCGCTCGGCGACCTCCCCGAGCGAGAGCGAGAACTCGTCGATCAGGACGGCGTACGCGCGCGCCTCCTCGATCGGCGTCAGTTGCTCGCGGGCGACGTTCTCGACGAGCCCGAGCAGCAGCGTCTCGCGGTCGTCGGCCGTCCGCACGACGGCCGGAACGGTCGCGCGGCCCGCCTCCCGCGCGGCCCGCCAGCGGCGCTCGCCGGCGACGATCTCGTAGCCGCCCACACCGCGCGGCCGGACGAGCAGCGGCTGGATCACACCCTGCCGGCGCACCGACTCCGCGAGCCCAGAAGCCGCCTCCGGCTCGAAGCGGCGTCGCGGCTGGCGCGGGTTCGGGTGTATCGCGTCGACGGGGATCTCGAGCAGCTCGCTCGGGATTGGATGCCCGCCGATCAGGACCTCGAGACCGCGGCCGAGACCACGGCGTTGAGGAGAGGACTCAGGCGCGCTCGACAAGCTCCATCGCCACCTTCCAGTAGGCGTCGGCTCCGGCGGAGCGACGGTCGTAGGCAATCGCGGGCAGTCCGTGGCTCGGAGCCTCGGCGAGGCGCACCGAGCGCGGGACGGAGGTGCGGAAGACGAGCTCGCCGAAGTGCCGCCGGACTTCCTCCTCGACCTGCGCGGCGAGGCGTGTCCGGCCGTCGACCATCGTGAGGAGGAGGCCGCCGATGCCGAGGTTCGGGTTGAGCCGACGCCGGATCAGCTCGACAGAATGAAGGAGCTGCGTCAGGCCCTCGAGCGCGTAGTACTCCGCCTGCACGGGCACGAGCACGCGGTCGGCCGCGGCGAGCGCGTTGACCGTGAGCGGGCCGAGCGAGGGCGGGCAGTCGAGGAAGACGAAGTCGTAGCGGTCGCTGCCCGAGGCAAGCGCCTGCGAGAGATAGAGCTCGCCGTCGGAGCGGCCCGAAAGCTCGACCACCGCCCCGGCGAGGTCCGGCTTGGCCGGCACGAGATCGAGGTTCGCGAAGGCGGTGGGGTGGACGAGCTCGGCGAGCGGCGCGCCGTCGAGCAGGTCGTAGCTCGAGGTGCCGTTCGCGCGCATCCCGAGGCCCGAGGTCGCGTTCGCCTGCGGATCGAGGTCGATCACGAGCGCCCGCTGGCCGGCCTCCGCAAGGCAGGCGGCGAGGTTGACGGCGGTCGTCGTCTTGCCGACACCGCCTTTCTGATTCGCAAGGGCGTAGACGCGGCTCATGGCCGCAGCCATTGTCGCTAGGCCAGCGGACGCTTCTTCGCGACGCCGACGCGGCGCGGGAAGCCGGGTGGCGTCGGCGCGATCTTCGGCAGCACCGCGAGACCGTCGTGCAGCTCGGGACGGCCGCCGCCGAGCTGTTCCGACGCCGCCGCGAGGCGCTCGAGATCCGCCCGCTCGCCGAGCCAGAGGAGCACCGCGCCGCCCACCCGAACAAGCGGCAGGCAGAGCTCGGCCGCGACGGGCGGCAGGGCGAGCGCCTTCGCCAGCGCCACGTCCCAGTGCTCGGGCGTTTGCTCCTCCGCGCGTCCCCAGACGACCAGGGCATTCGGCGGAGCCCAGCGACGGAGGAAGTCGCACTTGCGCTGCTCCGCGTCGAGCAAGGCCACGTCGCGGTCGGCCAGCGCGGCCGCAAGGGGGATCCCCGGAGAGCCGCCGCCGGAGCCGACGTCGATCACAGTTCCGTCGTAACGCTCGAGCAACGGCACCGCGCGCAACGCGTCTTCGAGCAGCATCTCGCGCGCCCGCGCCGGATCGCGAAGCGCCGTCAGTCCCGGCGTCGCGAGAACAGCAGCGAGCCAGGCGTCACTCAGGAGTGACGACGACGTAGCGGTTCGGCTCCGTCCCCTCGGAGGTCGTGCCGACGCCTGCCACACCCTTGAGGTGCAGGTGGACGACCTTGCGCTCGACGGCCGTCATCGGCTCGAGCTCTTCGGGCTCGCCGGACTCGCGCACCCGGTCGGCGACCCGCAGGGCGAGAGTCTCGAGCGTCGCCTGCCGGCGCGCGCGGTACCCGGCCGCGTCCACGACGACGTCCTTCTTCTCCTCGCCGTGAGCGCGGTAGGCGATCACGTTGAGCAGGTACTGGATCGAGTCGATCGTCTGGCCGTGGCGGCCGATCAGCAGGCCGACGTCGGGGCCGGAGCAGGTGACGACGATCGCTTCCGCCTCGTCGCGCGCCACCACGTCCGCGTCGACGCCGAGCGTCTCGACGATCTGCGCCACGAGCGCACGCGCCTCGCCGGCCTGGCCACCCTCCTCGATCGCGGGCTCGGCTGCAGCCGCTGCCTCCGCGGCCTCGGCGGCCTCGGCGGGCAGATGAGCGACGACGCGGGCCGGCTCGTAGCCGACGCCGAGGATCCCACGCTCCCCTTCGCCAACGACCTCGAACTGCACGGCCGCCTTGTCGAGGCCGGGATGCCGCCGCTCGAGCTCGCGCAGCGCAGCCCACTTGGCCTCACCGACGGTCTCCCCCGTCGCCTCGGCCGTGAGGCCCGCGGTCTCGTTCATCGCCGGCTCGCGCGCTTCTTCTTGCGCCGCACCTGGCGCGGCTGCTGCGCGGCGGCCAGAGCCGGCGTCGGCGTGGAAGCCTCGGAGCCTGCACCGTTCCCGCTCGAGCCGTCGTCCTTCGGTGGCGTCCGCGAACTGCGGCGCTCGGGTGCCGGCGCCGGCGTCTTCGAGATCAGCCGCCGCGTGATCAGGCCCTGCCCCACCGTCCAGAGGTTCGTCGTGACCCAGTAGATGACGAGGCCGGCCGGGAAGTGCGCGATCACGAACACGAAGATCAGCGGCATGCCCATGAACAGGATCCGCTGCGTCTTGTCGGCCGTCGCCGCCATGAAGAACGTCGAGGCCATCTGGCTCGCCACGTAGACGACGAGCAGCAGGTAGCCCCCCCAGACCGCGGTCGTCGGCTGCGTGATGTCCGGGATGATGTGGAGGAACGAGAGGTTCTCGTGCGGCCCGGGGTGGAAGTTCGTGTCGAAGTGCTTGAGCGTGTAGTAGAGGGCGATGAAGACCGGCAGCTGCAGGAGCATCGGCAGACACGAGGCGGCCGGGTTGATCTGGTTCTCCCGGTAGAACTTCATCAGCTCTTCGTTCTGCTTCTGCTTGTCGCCCTTGTACTTCTTCTGGATCTCCTTCATCTGCGGCGCGTAGCGCTGCAGGTTCTGCATCGAGTGGATCTGCTTGATCGTCAGCGGGACGAGGATCATCCGGACGAGGACCGTCGTGGCGACGATCGCCCACGCCCAGGGCAGGTTGAGCGTGTTGTGGAACCAGCTCAGGACGTGCCGCATGATGGCCTCGAGCTGGCTGAGGATCGGGATCGCGTAGAGGATCATCGGACGGGGTCGAAGCCTCCGTGGCTCCACGGGTTGCACCGGAGCAGCCGCCAGCCGGCGAGGATGCTCCCCTTCACGAGGCCGTGCCGCCGCAGCGCCTGCACCGCGTACTCCGAGCAAGACGGGTGGTACTTGCAGGTCGTCGGGAAGACCGCGCCGAACGTGAGGCGATAAAGCCAGACCAGGCCGACGCCGAGCAGCGCCGGGAGACGCAGCAGGGCACTCACGCGGCGAGTACTCCAGTCTGCTCCAGCAGCTCGTCGACGCGCTCGCCGAGCCAGGCGAAGCCGTTCGACTCGGCCGCCTCCACCAGGCCCGCACGCACGATCAGCACATAGTCGTGGCCTGCGGGAACGTGATCCAGCCGCTCGTTCCAGACCTCGCGCAGGCGCCGCTTGATCCGGTTCCGCTCGACCGCTCCGCCGGCCGCGCGCGGCACGGCGAACCCGATGCGCGGCTCCGCCGGCTCCTCCTGCGGCAGCCAGTAGAGGACCAGGAAGCGGGACGAGACCGAGCGGCCGCGGCGATGCACCGCGTCGAAGTCCCGGGAGCGGGACAGGCGGTTGGCGCGCTTCACGGGTGCAGCTTAGTGCCGGGCGCAGCTACGCCGAGAGGCGAGCCCGGCCCTTGCCGCGGCGACGCTTCAGGATCGCCCGGCCGGCCTTCGTGGACATGCGCGCACGGAACCCGTGCTTGCGCTTGCGGCGGCGGACGTTGGGCTGGTAGGTGCGCTTCATGATGCGTAAAGGCTCGTCTTTGCCAGAAAAATCCCCGCCGTGGGCGGGGCGCGGCGGTCAGTATAGCCATGCTCCGTCCACCGTCTTGTCCACAGGCGCCGACGGTGCAGGGATGCGGGCGGAGGGAGTTGCCCCCACGTCTGTCCACACCTGTGGAGGGATTGGGGGCGGCCGGAAAGTGCCTGCAAGTAAGGCTATTTTGCCCTTGTCCAAGCCACTGTTATGCTGGCCGCCGGGCCGGAGACGGGGAGGATCAGGGCGTCGGTGGAACACCAAGTCGAGCTGTCTGCAGAGAACCTTTGGGAGGAGATCTCGGGGCGGCTCAAAGAGGCGCTCAGCGACGGCACCTACAGCAAGTGGTTCGGTGACGTCCGCGACCTCGCCGACAACGGGGATGCGCTCGTGCTCACGGTTCCGAGCGAGTTCACCCGCGACTGGATCGAGGGCCACTTCCTCGGCTTGATCGGCGCCGCGGTGCGCGACATCGTCGGCGTCGAGCGCCCGATCGAACTCCGGGTCGCGGCCGGCGCAGGGCAATCGACGGAGGGTCGCGCGGGCTCCGAGGGTGTCCTTCCCCTGGTCCAGCGAGGCGCCGGTCGCCCCGAAAGTGGTGGCTTCAACGTGAAGTACACCTTCGACTCGTTCGTGATCGGCTCGTCGAACCGCTTCGCGCACGCGGCCGCGCTGGCCGTCGCCGAAGCGCCGGCGCAGGCGTACAACCCGCTCTTTATCTACGGCAGCACCGGCCTCGGCAAGACGCACCTCCTCCAGGCCGTCGCGCAGTACGTCGCCGAGCACTCCGGCGCGCTGACCGTGCGCTACGTGACGAGCGAGGCCTTCGTCAACGACTTCATCAACTCGCTCCGCGATAAGCGCATCGAGGGTTTCAAGCAGCGCTACCGCACCTACGACGTCCTGCTCATCGACGACGTCCAGTTTTTCGAGGGCAAGGAGCGCTTCCAGGAGGAGTTCTTCCACACCTTCAACTCGCTGTACGAGGCCGGCTCCCAGATCGTGCTCTCCTCGGACCGGCCGCCGCGCGACATCGCGACGCTCGAGGAGCGCCTGCGCAGCCGCTTCGAGTGGGGGCTGATCACCGACATCCAGCCGCCGGACCTCGAGACCCGCATCGCGATCCTGCGCAAGAAGGTGAAGGTCGACGGAATTCACGTCCACGACGAGCAGGTGCTGACGTTCATCGCCGGGCGGGTGTCGACGAACATCCGCGAGCTCGAGGGCGCGTTGACCCGCGTCGTCGCCTTCTCGTCCCTGACCGGCCGGCCGATGACGGTCGAGCTGTCCCAGGACGTGCTGCGCGACGTCTTCCCGCAGGGCGAGGCCGCCGAGGTCTCGATCAAGCGGATCCAGGACCTCGTCGCCGAGCGGTTCAGTCTCTCGCTCGAAGAGCTCTGCGGCGAGAAGCGCTCCCAGAACATCGTCTACCCGCGCCAGGTTGCGATGTACCTCTCGCGCGAGCTCACCGACTCGTCGCTACCCAAGATCGGCAAGGAGTTCGGCGGCCGCGACCACACGACGGTCATCCACGCGACCTCGAAGATCTCCCGCTTGATCCGTGAGGACAGGTCTGTGTACAACCTCGTGCAGGAGCTCACCGTCCGTGTGAAGCAGGTGCGCTGACGCTTGTCTCCTGTGGGACCCACCGGATCGTCCACAATGAAGCTCCACACCCGATCCGCAGGCAGCAAGCGGGCTCGGGCACGTCTTCCCCGTCGTCCACACTCCCTATGACTTCTACGAGGATCCTTAGATGATCGAGAGTGACATCGCAGTTGGTGCCGGGTTGAGGATCACCTGTTCGAAGGACGAACTCGTGCAGGGCCTCGCACTCGTCGGCCGTGCCGTCTCGAGCCGCACGGCGATCCAGATCCTGTCGGGGATCCTGCTCGAGGCCCGCGAGGGCGAGCTGCACCTGGCGGCGACCGACATGGAGCTCTCGCTGCGCGCCACGCTGCCGGCGCAGGTCGAGGGAGACGGCGCGGTCGTGCTCCCAGGCCGGACGCTCGTCGACATCGCGCGGCTGCTTCCGGGCGAGGACGTCACGATCGAGCACAAGGCGGCCGAGTCCGTCGTCCACGTCGATTCGGGGAGCGCGAGCTACACACTC
Source organism: uncultured Actinomycetes bacterium (assembly GCA_963796555.1). GTDB lineage: Bacteria > Actinomycetota > Thermoleophilia > Gaiellales > Gaiellaceae > Palsa-739. The sequence goes on from CAWCLZ010000010.1 coordinate 716,211, forward strand.
CACACGTACAACGCCGAGGACTTCCCCCGTCTCCCGGAGCTGACGGAGGCCGAGACGTTCACCGTCGCCCGCGAACCGCTGCTCGAGACGATCGGCCGGGTCGCGCGCGCGGCTTCGCGTGACGAGGCGCGCCCCGTACTCACGGGCGTCCTCGTCCAGTTCGCGAGCGACAAGCTCGTGATGGCTGCGACAGACTCCTACCGGCTCGCCGTGAAGGAGACGGCACTCTCGTCGTCTGCGCCCGAGCTCGAGGCGATCGTGCCCAGCCGCGCTCTGCAAGAGCTGTCGCGGATCCCGAGCGACAGCGACGAGATCGCAGTGGGCGTACAGGAGAACCAGGTCCTGTTCTCGACGGGCGGCGTGTGGCTCACGACGCGCCGTATCGACGGCCAGTTCCCGAACTACCGGCAGCTCCTCCCGGAAGCCTTCGAGCACGAGCTGACGATCTCGCGGGCCGAACTTCTCGACGTCGTGCGCCGCGCCGCGGTGATGATCCAGCGCGCAACTCCGCTGCAGCTGCGCTTTGCCGACGGGGAGGTCACGGTCATCGCCCGGACGCACGAGGTCGGCGAGTCGAAGGAGTCGATGCCCGTCGCCTACAGCGGCGAACCGCTCGACATCGGTTTCAACGCGGAGTTCCTGAAGGAAGGGCTCGAGTCGGTCGAGGGCGAGGACGTGAAGCTGAAGCTGATCAGCCCTCTGCGGCCGGCGATCCTCACCGACGAGACCGACGACTTCACCTATCTCGTCATGCCGATCCGCCTACCCGGCTGATCGTCGAAGCCGCTTCGCTCCGCGACTTCCGCTCCTACGAGCGGCTCGAGTTGGCGCTGCAGCCGGGGCTCGTGCTCGTCGTGGGTGCGAACGGAGTGGGCAAGACGAACCTACTCGAGGCGATGCACGTTGCGACCCAGGGATTCTCTCCCCGGACCCGCACCGATTCCCAGGTCGTGCGCTTCGGTGCGGACGGCGCCCGCGCGGCCGTCTCCGGCCGACGAGGGGAAGTGGGGCTGGAGCTCGAGGTGACGGTGCGCCGGGGTGAGGGCAAGCGCGCGCAGCTGAACGGGGCGCCGTTGCGAGCGGCCGAGCAGCTGCGGAGTCTGACGTCGACGCTCGTCTTCACACCCGACCGGCTCGGTGTGGTCAAGGGGCCGCCCGCTTCCCGCCGCGCGTACTTCGACCGCGTGCTCGGCCGCTTCGCGCCCGCGCGTGCTGCGCTGCCCGCCGAGTACGGCGCGGCGGTCGCGCAGAGGAATGCGGCGCTCCGGCGAGCGGCGTCGGGTCTCTCCGGCCGGGATGCGATCGAGCCCTGGAGTGAGCGTGTCGCGGCACTCGGGGCCGAGCTCGTGGCGAGCCGTCTCGAGACGCTCGCGCTGCTGGAGCCGGCGTTCGCCGCCCGCGCGGACGAGTTCGGCCTGGGCGCGGTGTCGCTCACGTACGACGGCGAGCCGCCGACGGAGGACGCGCTGGCCGCCGTGCTCGCGCGCGACCTCGAGCGCGGCGTGACCTCGCTCGGGCCGCATCTCGACGACGTGGTGATCTCGGCCGGCGACCGCGATCTCCGCAGCTTCGGCTCGCAGGGAGAGCAGCGGCTCGCTCTGCTCGCCCTGCTCCTCGCCGAAGCCGAGACGATCGCCGACCGGACGGGTGTGCCGCCGCTGCTCCTGCTAGACGACGTCCTCTCGGAGCTCGACCCTGACCGGCGCAGGATCCTCGCCGCCCGCGTGCGCAGCGTCGGGCAGTCGCTCGTTACCGCTACCGACGCCGCGATGCTGCCGGCGGAGCCGGATCAGCTGCTCGAAGTCGCGCCGGGCACCGTGCTGGAAGTGGCCGCCTGATGGAGCCGCCGCTGGATCAGATCGCTGAGCAGATCCGGGCCGAGCTGAGCCGTCTAGGTGCCGACCGCGGTCCCGGCGACGCGGTCACGGCGTGGCCCGCGGCCGTCGGAGAGGAGATCGCGCGTCACGCGTGGCCCGCGAAGACGCAGCCCGACGGCACGCTCGTCGTTCACGTCCGGGACGCGATCTGGGGCTTCGAGCTGACCCAGCGTGCAGCCGAGATCGCGGAGCGACTGCCGGGCCGCCCACGGCTCCGTTTCACGCTGGGACCGCTACCGGAAACGGGTCCCGCGCCGCCGCCCCCGCTTCCGGTCGAGGCCACCCCGGAGCAGGTACGGGAAGCGGACGAGCTCGCCGCCGGAATCGTGGATCCGAAGCTGCGCGAATCTGTTGCGAAAGCCATAAAAGCGTCGCTGGCCCGCGCCCCGGACGACCGCCCCGTCTGATACACTTACTTCTGCCCGCAAATGCGTAATTTGCAGGGCTTTTTTCATGACTGAAACAGACTACACCGCTAGGGACATCACCGTCCTCGAAGGGCTCGAGCCGGTCCGGCTCCGGCCGGGCATGTACATCGGCTCGACGGGCCTCCGGGGGCTCCATCACCTCATCTACGAGGTCGTCGACAACTCGGTCGACGAGGCCCTCCAGGGACGCAACGAGCGGATCGAGGTCACGCTGCATCCCGACCACTCGATCACGGTCCAGGACTGGGGCTCCGGGATCCCCGTCGACGTGATGAAGGAACAGGGACTGCCCGCGCTGACGGTCGTCCTCACGAAGCTCCACGCCGGCGGCAAGTTCGGCGGCGACGGCTACAAGGTCTCGGGCGGCCTGCACGGCGTGGGCGTCTCGGTCGTCAACGCGCTCTCGGAACGGCTCGTCGCCGAGGTTCGCCGCGACGGCACCGTCCATCGGCAGGAGTTCGAGCGTGGCGAGCCGACCGGCGACATGGAGCTCGTCGGGGAGATGTTGCAGGGCGAGCCGAGCGGGACGACCATCACCTTCCTGCCCGACTCCGAGATCTTCGAGGAGCTCGACGTCGACGCAGCGACGATCACGCAGCGACTGCGTGAGACGGCGTTCCTCACGAGAGGCCTCCACATCAAGCTCGTCGACGAGCGAGCCGATGGCAAGACCGTCGAGTTCCACTATGAGGGTGGCATCCGCGACTTCGTGGCCTACATCAACGAGGCGAAGGACGCGATCCACAAGCACCTCGTCTACTTCGAGGGCGAAACCGAGCAGGGCTCCGTCGAGGTGGCGATGCAGTGGAACTCCTCCTACCAGGAGTCGGTTTTCACCTTCGCCAACAACATCAACACGGGCGAGGGCGGCACTCATCTCTCCGGCTTCCGCAGCGCGCTGACCCGCACCCTGAACGCGAAGGCGACAGAGCTCAAGCTCCTGAAGGAGAAGGAGAGCCTCGACGGCGAGGACGTCCGCGAAGGGCTCGCCGCCGTGGTCTCGGTCAAGCTGCGCAACCCGCAGTTCGAGGGGCAGACGAAGACGAAGCTCGGGAATCCGGGCATCGAGGGTCTCGTCCAGACGACTGTCAACTCTTCCCTCTCGCGCTTCCTCGAGGAGAACCCGCAAGACGCTCGCGCGATCTGCAACAAGGCGATCGCGGCGATGCGCGCGCGGCTCGCGGCCCGGCAGGCGCGCGAGCTGACGCGGCGCAAGTCGGCGCTCGACGGCACCTTCCTGCCGGGCAAGCTCGCCGACTGCTCGATTCGCGACCCGGCCGCCGCCGAGCTCTTCATCGTCGAGGGCGATTCCGCCGGCGGCTCGGCGAAGAGCGGCCGCGACCGCACGTACCAGGCGATCCTGCCGCTGCGCGGGAAGATCATCAACAGCGAGAAGAACCGGATCAACAAGGTGCTCTCGAACACGGAGATCCAGGCGATGATCACCGCGATCGGCACCGGCATCGGCGACGAGTTCGACATCTCCAGCCTGCGTTACCACCGGGTCATCGTCATGACCGACGCCGATGTCGACGGCTCGCACATCCGCACGCTCGTCCTCACGTTCCTCTACCGGCACATGCGCGAGCTCTTCGAGTACGGCCACATCTACATCGCCGTGCCGCCGCTCTACAAGGTGAAGCTCGGCAACCAGGAGTTCTACTTCGAGAAGGACTCCCAGCTCGAGGATCTGCTCGTGCGCGAGCGCTTCGCCGACCTCGACGTTCGCGGCCGCGACGGCACCGAGGTGAAGCTGACGGAGGCGCGCTGGAAGAAGTTCACCGGTGCGCTGGCGGAGTTCGAGGGCTGGTCGGCTCGCCTGCGTGCGGACTACGGCCACCACGCCGCGGAGCTTGCGGTCTCGCACCGGCTGGTCGAGCTCGCGGCGACGACACCGGCGGAGCTCGAGCAGGCGATCGGTGCGCTGCCTCCCAACGGCTACAAGCTCTCGGTGCTCGACCGCGACGAGCACGGCCTCCAGGTGAAGGTCGTCGAGGAGGAGACGTCCGCGGCGCAGACCATCGGCGTCACCGCCGAGCTGCTCTCCTCGCCGATCTACGCGAATCTGCGCCGCGCCTACGGCAAGCTGCTGGACATCGTCGGGCCGCCGCCGTTCGCGCTCGCGCTCGGGAAGGGCCGGGCCGAGGCGGAGGGTTTCTCGGAGCTGCGGCACGAGGCACTCGAGCTCGCCAGGGGCACCGGAATCCAGCTCTCGCGCTACAAGGGTCTCGGCGAGATGAACGCCGATCAGCTGTGGGAGACGACGATGGATCCCATGAAGCGGTTGCTCGTCCGGGTGGACGTCGAGGACGCGAGCGCCGCCGACCAGCTCTTCTCGATGCTGATGGGCGACCAGGTCGAGCCGCGCCGCCTCTTCATCGAGGAAAACGCGAAGGACGTCACGTTCCTCGATGTCTGAGGTAGAGACGGGCGCACTCGGACGCGGCCGGATCGAGCCGCGCGAGCTCGAGCAGGAGATGCGCTCGAGCTTCCTCGACTACGCGATGAGCGTGATTGTGTCGCGCGCGCTGCCCGACGTGCGTGACGGGCTCAAGCCGGTGCATCGGCGCGTCCTGTACGGGATGCACGAAGCAGGCCTGCAGCCGAACCGGCCGTACAAGAAGTCGGCCTCCACGGTCGGCGCCGTGATGGCGAACTACCACCCACACGGGGACCAGGCGATCTACGACACGCTCGTCCGGATGGCGCAGCCCTTCTCGCTGCGCTACCCGCTAGTCGACGGACAGGGCAACTACGGCTCGATCGACGACGATCCCGCGGCGGCCATGCGCTACACGGAAGCGCGGCTCGCGCGGATGGCGACCGAGCTCCTACGCGACATCGACGCGAACACGGTCGACTTCGAGCCGAACTACGACGAGTCGCGCCGGCAGCCGTCCGTTCTGCCTTCGCGCTTCCCGAACCTTCTGGTCAACGGCTCCACGGGGATCGCAGTCGGGATGGCGACGAACATGCCGCCCCACCACCTCGGCGAGACCGTCGACGCGGTCCTCGCGATGATCGACGACCCCGAGATCAACGTCGACGGCCTGATGAAGCACGTCAAGGGCCCGGACTTCCCGACCGGCGCGATCGTCGTCGGGCGCAGCGGTATCCGCGACGCGTATCGCACCGGGCGCGGCCGCATCGTCATGCGCGCCCGAGCCCACATCGAGGAGCTGCGTGGCGGCAGGACGGCCATCGTCGTGACGGAGCTTCCCTACGGCGTCAAGAAGAACTGCGAGTCCGGCGTGATCGGAAGGCTCGCCGAGCAAGTCCGAGACAAGACGTTCACGGAGATCTCGAACCTCGAAGACCACTCCGACCGCACAGGGATGCGGATCCAGATCGAGCTCAAGCGCGACGCGGTGCCGCAGGTCGTCCTCAACAAGCTGTTCAAGCACACGCAGCTGCAGTCGACCTTCGGCTACAACGCCGTCGCGCTCGTCGACGGCGTGCCGCGCACGCTTTCGCTCCTCGAGCTCGTCACGCACTACCTCGACTTCCAGCGCGAAGTCGTCACCCGCCGCTCGAAGGACGAGCTGCGCAAGGCCGAGGCCCGCGCGCACGTCCTCCAGGGCTACCTCATCGCGCTCGACAACATCGATGCGATCGTCGCGCTCATCCGGGCCGCGGCCGACCGCGACGAGGCGCGGGAGCAGCTCATGGCGCGGTTCGAGCTCTCCGAGATCCAGGCCGAGGCGATTCTCGAGATGCGGCTCTCGCGGCTCACCGGGCTCGCGCGCAAGGAGGTCGAGGCCGAGCACAAGGACCTCAAGGAGCGGATCGCAGAGCTGCGCGAGATCCTCGGCGACCCGGCGAGGGTCGACGGCCTCATCCGCGACGAGCTGCTCGAGATCAAGGCGATCTACGGCCGCAACGACGACCGGCGCACCGAGATCGTCGCCGCCGAGGAGGAGCTCGAGCTCGAGGACCTGATCGCGGAAGAGGACATGGTCATCGCGATCACGCGCTCCGGCTACATCAAGCGGTTACCGGTGACCACCTACCGCGAGCAGCGGCGTGGCGGCATCGGCGTGATGGGGATGGAGCTCAAGGAGGACGACTACATCGAGCATCTGTTCGTCGCCTCGACGCACGACTACATCCTCTTCTTCACGAACGTCGGCAAGGTCTACCGGCTCAAGGTGCACGAGCTGCCGCTCGGCTCCCGGCAGTCGAAGGGCCGCGCGATCGTCAACCTCCTCCCGTTCCGGCAGGAGGAGCAGGTGCGGGCCGTGATCCAGACGCGCGACTTCGAGGAGGCGAAGTACCTCGTCTTCGCGACGAAGAACGGCGTCGTCAAGAAGACAGAGCTCGCCGCGTACAACACGCCGCTCAAGGCCGACGGGATCATCGCGATCAAGATGCGCGAGGGCGACGAGCTCGTCGGCGTCCGTCACTCCACCGGCCAGGACGACATCCTCATGGTGTCGGCGAAGGGGCAGGCGATCCGGTTCCACGAGACCGACGCTCGGCCGATGGGCCGCGACACGTCCGGCGTCGCCGGCATGAAGCTGCGCAAGGGCGACGAGGTGATCTCGATCAACATCGCCGAGGACGACGCCGACCTGCTCATCGTGACCGAGAACGGCTACGGCAAGCGCACCCGCGTCAGCGAGTACCCGGTCAAGGGCCGCGGCGGCATGGGCGTCAAGACCGTGCAGCTGACCGAGGCGCGCGGCCATCTCGTCGGCTCGCGCGTCGTCCGCGACGGCTACCAGGTGATGCTCATCTCGACGGCCGGCACTGTGATCAAGGTCCCGGTCGAGGACGTCAAGCGGCTCGGCCGCTCGACGCAGGGCGTGATCGTCATGCGGCTCCGCGGCGACGACGAGACGGTCTCGGCGCTCGCTCCCGTCGTCGAGTCCGACGAGACGAACGGCGACGACGAGCCGGGCGACGCTGCGCCGGCCGAGGGGCAACCGACCGCTTAGTCACCGCAGCGCCCTCTTCCAAAATCCGCGCTCGATCTCTATAACTCTCGAACGGGGTCAGCACCCGAGGCGGTGAGGACGTAAGTGGCGGTCAGTCGGCAGGTCGATCTTCTCGAACCCATCAATCTGGCGGAGCATCTCGACAAGGTCGAGCTCTACCTCGGCCAGGTCTGTCAGATCGCGGGCATCTCGAAGATGCAGCTCGACTACTGGACGAACAAGGCGCACATCCCGACCAAGGGCAAGAAACAGCGGATCTACGACATCGACGCCCTCGAGACCGTGATGCTGATCAAGCAGGCGAAGGACAAGGGCCTCAACCTCGGTGCTGCGATCGATGCAGCCCGGACGTTCCGCGAGCAGCACCCCGACGAGCACTAGCCCGCGAGGGCTCAGCGGTTCGTGTGCAGGCGCTGCCAGTCGTCGTAGCGCTGCCCGAGCTCCAGCAGGATCGCCGTGAGCAGCGGCGCCCGCGGCCAGTCGCGATCCGTTTCGAGGCGAAGCGACGTCGCCGGCTTGGGCGTGTCCGCGGGCAGGTCATCCTCCGTCTGGTTGACGTTGACGCCGATCCCGAGCACGACTCGCCCGACGCTCGCCTCGGCCAGGATTCCCGCGAGCTTACGGCCCTCGGTCAGGACGTCGTTGGGATGGCTCAGCCCCGCCGCGACTCCCGTCTGCTCGCGCAACGCTGCGGCGACGGCGTCGCCGGCGACCAGCGAGAGCTCCGGCCAGAGCGCCATCGGCGGTCTCGGATGGAGGAGGACCGAGAAGAGAAGCGCTCTCCCCGGCGGTGTCTCCCACGTCCGCCCGAGCCGGCCCCGGCCCTGGGTCTGCAGGTTCGTGGCGACGGTCGCCCCCTCGGGCTCGTCCGGGTCGAGCAGCCGCTGGGTCGACGTGCATTCCTCGACGAACCGGTACGGCCGGCCGAGTCGCCCCTGCAGCAGAGGTTCGACGGAGGCGGAGGAGAGATCCGGCACTCGCATTTAGACTAACTCGGCCGTGGGGAGCATCAGCCAGCCGCTGCGCGAGCGCAGCCTCGACTACACAAGCCTCAGCGACCCGATTCTCGTGACGCGCGCGAAGGCCGGTGACGGCCGGGCCCTCGAAGCGCTCTGCGTCCGGCACTCGCCGCGGGTCGAGCGGCTCGCTCGCCGCCTCCTGCGCGACCCCGAGGACGCGCGCGATGCGACGCAGGAGGCGCTGGCGAAGCTCTGCGTCCGGCTCAAGCAGTTCCGCGGCGACGCCCAGTTCACGACCTGGCTGCACCGGCTCGTGGTGAATACGTGTCGCGACGTGGCCGAGCGGCAGCGGACGCGCGCTCACGACCCGCTGCCCGACGAGCTCGGCCCCGATGTCGAGTACGACCCGACTCTCGGTGTGCGCATGACCGAGCTGCGGCGAGAGCTCTGCGACTCGCTCGCCGGCATCTCGCCCGAGCAGGCGCAGGTGATCGTGCTCAAGGACGCGCTCGGCTACACGTTCGAGGAGATCGCGGCGGCGGCCGGAATGCCGGTCGGAACGGCCAAGTGCCACGCGCACCGGGGCCGGAACCGCCTGCGGGAGCGGCTCGAGCAGCGCGACGTCGCATGAGCGTTCCGGCAGCTCCCTTCGGGCGGGAGACGATCGAGTCGATCATCCCCCACCGCCCTCCGTTCCTGCTCGTCGACGAGGTGCTGGAGCTCGAGCCGGGCCGGAAGGTCGTCGGACGGTTTCGCGTGCCCGAGGACGGCTGGTGGTTCCCGGGCCACTTTCCCGACCGTCCCGTGATGCCCGGCGTGCTGACGATCGAGGCGATCGCCCAGTGCGGCGCCGTCGCCGTGCTCGCGGCCGAGGCGAACACGGGCAAGATCCCGTTCTTCGCGGGGATCGACGACTGCCGTTTCAAGCGGATCGTCGAGCCGGGGGACGTCCTCGATCTCGAGTGTGAGTTCCTGCGCGTGCGCGGGCCGATCGCGAAGGGTCAGGGCCGCGCGTCCGTGGACGGCGAGGTGGCCGTCGAGGCCATGCTGACCGTCTTCGTCGGGAGCGAGAGCGGATGATCGGTGACGCCGGCGCGAACGTCACGATCACCGGCCTCGGCGCTTACGCGCCCGAGCGCGTGGTCACGAACGACGACCTCTCTCAGCTCGTCGACACGTCGGACGAGTGGATCATGGAGCGCACGGGCATCCGCGAGCGCCGGATCGCCGCCGACTCGCAGGCGCTCTCGGACCTCTCGCTACCGGCGGCCCGCCGGGCGCTCGAGCAGGCCGGCAGCGACGGGGCGGACGTCGACCTTCTGATCGTCGCCACCGTGACACCCGACATGATGTTTCCCTCGACCTCCGCGATCCTCGCCGACCAGCTGGGCGCGAAGGATGCGGCCGCCTACGACCTGTCCGCGGGCTGCACCGGCTTCATGTACGCGCTCGTGCAGGCCTACGGGATGGTGGCCGCGGGCCTGTCGCGGCGCGCGCTCGTCGTCGGCGGCGACCTGCTGTCCCGCATCCTCGACTGGAGCGACCGCTCCACCGTCGTCCTCTTCGGAGACGGTGCCGGCGCAGTTGTGGTCGAGCCGTCCGACGACGCGGGCTTCCTCGCGTTCGAGCTCGGTGCCGACGGTGCGGGTGGCGAGCACCTCTGGCTGCCGGGCAGCGGCTCGCGCCGGTTCGACGATCCCGACAAGCACGTGAAGATGAACGGGCGCGAGGTCTTCAAGTTCGCGACGCGCGTTCTCGTCTCGTCCGCCGAGGCGGTGCTGGAGCGATGCGACATGAGCATCGACGACGTCGACGTCTACGTCCCGCATCAGGCGAACGTTCGTATCATCGATCACGCAACCAAGAAGCTTGGGATACCGTCGGATCGGGTGGTGATCAATGTCGACCGCTATGGCAACACGTCCTCGGGCTCGATTCCGCTCGCGCTCGCGGATGCGCAGGCCGACGGAAGGCTTCGGCCCGGCAATCTCGTACTCATGACAGGAATGGGTGCCGGCCTCACCTGGGGAAGCGCATTGATGCGCTGGACGCAGCGACTGGACGCGTCGTGAACAAGATCGCGTTCTGCTTCCCGGGCCAGGGCTCGGTCGAGGCGGGCATGGGGCGGGACTTCGCCGAGGCGGTGCCGGCGGCGATGGAGGTCTTTCGGCGCGGCAGCGTGGCGAGCGGCCTCGATCTCGAGCGCCTCTGCTTCCACGCCGAGGCGGAGGAGCTCGTGGACACGGCGGTGCAGCAGCCGGCGCTCGTCGCCACGTCGCTCGCGATGCTTGCCGCTCTGCATGACCGCGGGATCAAGGCGGACTTCGTGATCGGCCATTCGGTCGGGGAGTTCGCCGCGCTGGCGGCGGCCGAGGCGATGACGCTGGAGGAGGCGATGGCGCTCGTACGCGAGCGTGGCCTGGCCATGGCCGAGGCCGCAGCGCGCAACCCCGGCTCGATGGCGGCGATCCTCGGCCTCAGCGACGACATTGTGGAAGCTCTCTGCCGGCGGATCCTCGGAGTCTGGCCTGCGAACTACAACTGTCCCGGGCAGATCGTCGTCTCCGGCGAGCACCTCGCTGTCGACGAGTGCATCGAGCAGGCGCAGAGCGAGGGGGCCCGCCGTGCGGTCAAGCTCAAGGTCTCGGGCGCCTTCCACTCACCGCTCGTTGCGCGCGCCGCCGACCGGCTGCGGCCCGCGATCGAGAAAGTCCGCTTCCAGGAGCCCGTGGCGCCGTTCATGTCGACGGTGACCGCCCGCGTCGAGTCGGCGCAGCGAATTGGCCCGCTCCTCGTCGACCAGCTCACTGCGCCGGTGCGGTTCACGCAGTCGGCGACGGAGCTCATGCGCGAAGGTGTTCGCACGTTCGTCGAAGTCGGGCCGGGCAATGTGCTCACCGGCCTTGTCAAGCGGATCGACCGCAGCGTCAAAGCCGTCTCGGTCAACAGCATCGAGGCGCTCGAGCGGCTTCCCGAGCTGCTCGCCGAGTCCTAGTGGCTGCGGCGTTCTGCGCGCTCGAGGGCAAGCGGGCTCTCGTCACGGGTGCGTCGAAGGGGATCGGCTGCGCCATCGCGGAGGAGCTGGCCCGCGCGGGCGCCGACGTCGTCGTCGGCTACCGCACCGGCGCCGAGGAGGCGGAGGCTCTGGCGCGCGAGATCGGGGGACGCGCAGTCCAGGCCGACGTCTCGAGTCCCGAGGACGCGGCCCGGCTCGTCGCGGACGCCGGCGACCTCGACATCCTTGTCAACAACGCGGGCCTGACGCGCGACGGCCTGCTCGCCCGCATGTCCGACGACGACTGGCGCACCGTGATCGAGACGAACCTCTCGTCCGTCTTCTACACGTGCCGCGCCGTCTGCCGGCCGATGATGAAGAAACGCGCCGGCTCGATCGTCAACATCTCCTCGATCGTGGGCGTGCACGGCAACTGGGGTCAGACGAACTACGCCGCGTCGAAGGCCGGGATCATCGGCTTCACGAAGTCGCTCGCGCGCGAGCTCGGCAGCCGCGGCGTGCGCGCCAACGTCGTCGCGCCGGGGTACGTGCGCACGCAGCTCACCGACGTCCTGCCCGAGGAGGCGACCTCCGCGATGCTCGGCAACACGCCCCTCGGACGGCTGGGGGAGCCGCACGACGTGGCGGGCGCGGTACGCTTCCTCTGCTCCGACGAAGCATCGTTCATCACAGGGGACGTGCTGCTCGTCGACGGCGGACTCGGAATGTAGTGAGCGCATCCAACGGTTCTCTCAACGGACGCAGACGCGTCGTCGTCACCGGGCTGGGCGCGGTGACTCCACTCGGGCTCGACGTCGAGTCCACGTGGTCGCGCCTGCTCGCGGGCGAGTCGGGCGCGGGCGAGATCACGCAGTTCGATCACACCGACTACGCCGTCCACTTCGCCTGCGAGGTGAAGGACTTCGACCCGACCGACTGGATCGATCGCAAGCAGGCGCGGCGGATGGACCGCTTCACGCACCTGATCCTCGCGGCGGCCCGGCAGGCGGTCTCCGACTCCGGCATCGTGATCGAGCGGGAGCCCGAGCGGATCGGCGCCGCGGTCGCGACCGGCATCGGCGGTTTGCGGTCGTTCCAGGAATGCCACTCCGTGCTCGTCGATCGCGGGCCGGACCGCGTCAACCCGTTCTCGATCCCGGCGATCATCCCGAACCTCGGCGCGGGCTGGGTCTCGATCGAGCTCGGCACGCGCGGCCCGCTGCTGTCGGAGTGCACGGCGTGCGCCGCCTCGAACATGGCGATCGGCGACGGCACGGACGCAATCCGGCTGGGCCGCGCCGACGTGATGCTCTGCGGCGGGACGGAAGCCGCGGTTTGCGAGGTGGGAATCGCCGGCTTCGGCGCGATGCGCGCGCTCTCGCGCCGCAACGACGACCCAGCACGCGCATCCCGGCCCTTCGACGGCGAGCGCGACGGCTTCGTGATGGGCGAGGCCGGCGCGATGCTCGTGCTCGAGGAGCTCGAGCACGCGAAGGCGCGCGGTGCGACGATCTACGCGGAGGTCGCCGGCTACGGCGTCTCCTCCGACGCAAAACACATCACCGACCCCGATCCGACCGGGCCCGTGACCGCGCTCAAGATGGCGCTCGGCGACGCGGGCGTCGGCGCCGACGAGGTCGACTACATCAACGCGCACGCAACCTCGACCCCGGTCGGCGACTCGTCCGAGACGCAGATGCTCAAGTACGCGCTCGGCGAGGAGAACGCCTACAAGACGCCGGTCTCGGGCACCAAGGGGGCCACGGGTCACTGCCTCGGCGCCGCGGGCGCGATCGAGGCGACGTTCACGGTCCTCGCGATCCGCGACGGCAAGCTGCCGCCGACGATCAACTACGAGGTCGAGGATCCGACATGCGATCTCGACTACGTGCCGAACGAGGCACGCGACGCCGACGTGAAGGTGGCCGTCTCGAACAGCTTCGGCTTCGGGGGGCACAACGCCTGCGTCGTCTTCAGGCGCTTCGAGGACTGAGCTTCCGGCATCCGCACGGGTCCGGGTGACGCCCATCGTCTGCGGCGGCTCTCCCGGCCGGTCGAGGAACGCCCCGGCCATGAGGAGACGTCCCTCCGCATGCCACGGCTTCCGGACCTGACTGTGACCGGCCGTGCCGAGGCGAACGTGCGTCGGGCCACGAACTGACAGTTCGTCGTTTCTTTGCAGAGGCTTTACCCGCGCCCGGCGAGATCGCGCACATCCTCGGGTAGGGTCGTTGGCGTGTGACCGGTCCTGCTCGTACCGAGCCGGGACCGGCAGTGGTCTGGGGGACGAGGGGAGCCGTTCGGCGGCTCCGACGTCTTGTATCTCGCTCCGGACCCGCGAACGGAAGGAGCAACCATGCTGGTACTGATTCTGCTCGCGCTGGTGGCGATCATCGCTTTCGGCGTCGGGTTCACGATCCACTGGCTGTTCATCGTGGCCTTGATCGCTGCGTTGCTATGGCTCATCAGCCTCTTCATGACGCGCGGTCGTGCGCGCGGGACGGGGTGGTAACCGTGGGCTTCGGCATCGGACTCTTGATGACGGCTGCAGGCGCGATTCTGATCCGGGCCGTCAACGTGGCCACGGCGCTCTCGCTCGTCTTCTGGTCGTCGTGGGCCGGTCCCGCCGGCGTCACGACCTACTAGCAGCGGCGGACCGGCTCGGCGGGCCTGTGGTGTTTGACCCTCGGCTCGCCGGGCCGTCCTCCGGGCGTCGATAGGCTCGCGCCCCATGGACGTCCGGCCGATCAACCCCGACGACTTCGCCGCCGTGGCGGCATTTCTCGCCGAGGACGAGACGCATCTCTTCGGCCGACCGTCGCGCCTGGGCGTGGCGGACATCACGGCTTGGCTGACCGGGCCCGAGCTCGAGAGCGACAGCTGGCTCGGCGAGGAGGACGGCGAGATCGTTGCGCTCGGCTGGGTCGAGAAGCACCGCGACACGGGCATTGCAGTCGGCGCCGTCCATCGCGACCGCCGAGGCCGGGGTCTCGGGTCGGAGCTACTCGATCGCAGCGAGGCGCGGGCGCGGGCGCTCGGCGTCGACCGAATCCATGCGGTGAGCCTGGCGCCGGACGTCGCTGCTGAACCGTTGCTGACCGGCCGTGGCTATCGCGAGGTGCGCCGCTTCTGGGAGATGACGATCGAGCTCGGGGCCGATCCGCCGCCCGAGCCGGAGCTTCCGGAAGGCTTCTGGATCGAGCCGTTCTCGTCGGAGTTCGACCGCGCGTTTCACGGTGCGCTCGAAGAGGCGTTCGCGGAGCACTGGGAGTTCCAGCCGACGTCGTTCGAGGAGTGGTGGAAACGGCAGATCGCCCAGCCGGATCACGATCCGTCGCTGTGGTTCCTCGTGCGCACCGGCGACGAGGTTGCGGCGGCCACCCGGAACGACCCCGAGCGATCGGGCGGCGGGTGGATCGGCGCGCTCGGCGTTCGTCCCGCTTGGCGAGGCCGCGGTCTCGCGAAGGCCCTCCTCTTGCACAGCTTCCGCGAGTTCGAGCGGCGGGGGCAGCAGCGGATCGGGCTGGGGGTCGACGCCGAGAACGCGACCGGCGCGACGAAGCTCTACGAAAGCGTCGGCATGGTCGTCGACTCGGAGCAGGTCGTATGGGAGAAGCTGCTCAGATGAACCTCCGTCCGTTCACCGACGACGACGCGCCCGCCGTCGCTGCGCTCGTCTCGGCCGAGGAGGAGCGCCTCTACGGTCGTCCGGGCAGGGTGACCGGCGCCGACATCCTCATGTTCCGGGGCTACGGCAAGGAGGCCTGGGTTTGGGAGGAGGACGGCCGGATCGCCGCGAGCGCGACCTTCGGCGTGCACGGCGGTGCGGCGCAGATCCGCGGCTTCGTCGCCGCCAAGGGCCAAGGCCTCGGGACGGAGATACTCGAGCGCGGCGAGGCGTTTGCGAGCGCGGAGGGAGCGGAGAAGATCATCACCGCGGCGGCCGAGCCCGATGCCGCCGCGCGTGGCCTCTTCGAGTCGCGCGGCTACCGCGAGGTGCGCCGCTTCTACGAGATGGCGATCGAGCTGACCGACGAGCCGCCCGAGCCGGTCCTGTCGGCCGGGCTCGTCTTGGACGAGTTGAGAGAGGACGAGTACGAGGCGTTCTACGAGGCGCTGAACGAGGCGTTCGCGGAGCACTGGGAGTGGCATCCGGAGCCGTTCGACGCGTGGCTCGAGCGCCGGCAGGGCCAGCACCGCGACGAGACCGGCCCGATCTGGTTCGTCGTGCGGGACGGGGACGACCTCGCCGCAGTCACGCGCAACGACCTGAGCGTCGCCGGCGGCGGCTATGTCGGCGCGATCGGAGTGCGGCCCGCGTGGCGGGGCAAGGGACTGGCGAAGGCGCTGCTGCAGCGGACGTTCCTTGAGTTCTGGCGTCGTGGGACCACGCGCGTGGCTCTCGACGTCGATTCGCAGAACGCGACCGGAGCCGTGGCGCTCTACGAGCGCGTCGGCATGCACGTCGAAGCCTGCGGCGTGGCCTTCGAGAAGGCGAGCGCATGAGCCTGCTGCGCGCCCGTTGCCCGGACTGCCGGACGCTCACCGCCGTCGCGGTGGACGATGGCTACGAGTGCCACAGCTGCGGCCGCACCTTTGGCGCCGGACTCGTCCGCGTGCCGCGCGCGTGGGGCGAGGGTGGCGAACCGATGGTCGAGGCTGCCTCGCTCGCCCTCGACTATCCGGAAGTGGCGGTCGTCGAGGAGGAGACGCTGGCGATGCAGACGCTCGCGGTCGCCTCGGACCTGCCGGTGCGGCCGCTCGTGCTCGGCGGTTGCTGCTGCTCGCACATCGGCGTGGTCGAGGGCCTCGCCGCCCGCCACGGGCAGCTCGCGGTCCTGTGGCTCGACGCGCACGGCGATCTCAACACGCCCGGGACGTCGCCGTCCGGCAACGACTGGGGGATGCCGCTGCGGATGCTGCTCGACCGGGGCACCCTCGCCGCCGCCGACGTCGTCCTCTGGGGCGCGCGCAACCTCGATCCGCCCGAGGAGGAGTACATCGCGGCGGCCGGCATCGACGACGACCCGGCCGCGCTGCTCGACCGCGCGGCTGCCGTCTACGTTGCCCTCGACTGCGACGTGCTCGATCCGGGCGAGCTCGCCGTCTTCATGCCCGAGCCCGGCGGTCCTTCGCTCGGCGAGGTCGAGCGGCTGTTGGAGCGGGTGCGGGAGAGCGGCAAGCTCGTCGGGGTCGGCTTCACGGGCCTCGCGCCCGATCCCGCGAACGTCGAGAAGCTGGAGCAGCTCACCGCGGCGCTCGGGTACTGAGCGGCTCCGCAACCTCCCTTTCGGGCCGTAGGTCTAAGCTGGAACGTGTCCAAAATCGACGTTTCGGTCGAGACCGACGACCAGCCGAGCCCTCCGCCGACCGACCCGAACACCTGCCCGAGCTGTCACTCGCACTACCGCGACGACGAGCTCGAGCGAAGTCTCTGGGTCTGTGAGCAGTGCGGTCACCACTTCCCGATGCGGGCGCACGCCCGGATCGCGTCGCTGACCGACGCCGGCTCGTTCACGGAGGAGGCGACGGAGCTGCACTCCGAGGATCCGCTCAAGTTCTTCGACCTCCGTCCGTACACCGAGCGGCTCGCCCAGGCCGAGATGAAGACCGGGCTCGCCGACGCGATGGTGATCGGCCGCGCCGCGATCGACGGGCGCCGTTGCGAGATCGCGGTCATGGACTTCGCCTTCATGGGCGGCTCCATGGGCAGCGTCGTCGGCGAGAAGTTCTCGCGCGCGTGCGACGCGGCGGCCGAGGCCGGAATGCCGCTTGTCAGCGTCACCAGCTCGGGCGGCGCGCGTATGCAGGAGGGGATCCTCGCCCTCATGCAGCTGCCGAAGACCGTGGCGGCGGTCGAGGACCTCCGCGACTCGGGGCAGGCGCTCTTCTGCGTGATGGCGCATCCGACGACGGGCGGTGTGCTCGCGAGCTTCGCGACGCTCGGCGACGTCGTGCTCGCCGAGCCGAATGCGCTCATGTCGTTCGCCGGACCGCGCGTCGTGCAGGAGATCACCCGCGAGAAGCTGCCCGCCGACTTCGGCCGGGCCGAGCAGAACCTCCGCTACGGCCAGATCGACGCGATCGTGCCGCGCGGCGAGCTGCGCCCGACCCTGTCCCGACTCCTGAGGTTGTTCAATGCCCCCGACTGAGCACGAGCTGAGGCTGCGCGAGCGGCTCGGGCGGCTGCGGCACCTGCCGCTGCTCGGCGGGGCGAAGATCTCCGGCGAGCTCGACCGGCTGCAGCGGCAGATCTCCCGGATCGGCGAGGAGGCGACCGACGAGGAGGTCTGGCGCAAGGTCGAGCTCGCGCGTCACGACGAGCGGCCGTACACGCTCGACTACGTCGAGCGCCTCCTCGAGGACTGGTTCGAGCTGCACGGCGACCGCGCGCTCGGTGACGACGGCGCGATGATCGCCGGCCTCGGCAAGCTCGACGGCCGCACGGTCGTCCTCGTCGGCCAGCAGAAGGGGCGTGACATCCACGAGCGCGCGAGCCGGCGGTTCGGAATGCCGAACCCGGAGGGGTACCGCAAGGCGTGGCACGCGATGGAGATCGCCGACCGCCACGGGTTCCCGGTCATCACGCTCGTGGACACGCCGGGCGCGTACCCGGGGGTCGTCGCCGAGCAGCACGGCCAGGGCGCGGCGATCGCGCACTCTCAGTCGGTCATGGCGCGCTTGACGGTGCCGACGGTGACCTGCGTGATCGGCGAAGGCGGCTCGGGCGGAGCGATCGCGATTGCGCTCGCCGACAAGGTGCTGATGCAGGAGAACGCCATCTACTCCGTCATCTCGCCGGAGGGCTGTGCGGCGATCCTCTGGCGCGACGCCGGCCAGGCGAAGAAAGCCGCGGCCGCGTTCCGGCCCGACGCGACCCACTGTCTCGAGCTTGGTGTGGTCGACGAGATCGTTCCGGAGCCGGTCGGCGGGGCTCATATCGATCCGGACATGGCCGCGCGGCTGCTCGGGCAGGCGCTGCGGGACGCGCTCACCGAGCTCGAGGGGATTCCGGGCGACGATCTACGCCGCCGGCGCCGCGCGCGCTTCCGGTCGCTCGGCGTGTTCGCCTGAGCAGGTTGTGGGAGTTTTCAGAAGTTTTCTACGGTTCGAGAGGGGACGCTGTCCACACCGTCCACAGGCTTATCCCCGCCATGTATTCGTTCTGTAAACGGCAGGCATACAACTCGGAACCGGGAAAACCGGGGTGAGCAAGAAGCTCTCGGAGTACGAGCGGAAGCGAAATCGCACGCAAACGCCCGAGCCGTTCGAGGGCGAGCGCGGCCGGTCGACGGCGCCGATCTTCGTCGTCCAGCGGCACGACGCGCGGCGCTTGCACTACGACTTCCGCCTCGAGCGCGACGGCGTTCTCGCCTCGTGGGCGGTGCCGAAAGGCGTCCCGCTCGAGCCGGGCGAGCAGCATCTCGCCGTCCACGTCGAGGACCATCCTCTGGAGTACGGGAGCTTCGAGGGCGAGATCCCGCAGGGCAACTACGGTGCCGGCACCGTCGAGATCTGGGACCGCGGCACGTACGAGCTCGTCGAGGAGAAAAAGGACGGCGGCCTCACGGTCCGGCTGCACGGTGAGCGGCTCGACGGGATCTGGACGCTCGTGCCGGCCCACCTCTCCGGCGACGAGAAGAACTGGCTCATCCTCCGCAAGCGCGACGCCGGCCCGGCGCCGAGCCGTCGCGTGTACAAGCCGATGCTCGCGACGCTGACCGAGCAGCTACCTCGCGGTGACGGCTGGGAGTTCGAGCCGAAGTGGGACGGGTACCGCGCCCTCGGCTACGTCCGCGGCGGCGAGGCGAAGCTCGTCTCGCGCCGGGGCAACGACCTGACCGCGCGGTTCGCGCCCGTGGCGAAGGAGCTCGTACAGGCGCTCCGCACGCCGGACGCGGTCGTCGACGGCGAGGTCGTTGCGCTCGACGCGAGCGGCAAGGCGAGCTTCTCGGCGATGCAGCAGGGCAGCACCCGGCTCGCGTACGAGGTGTTCGACGTGCTCGAGATCGACGGCGAGCCGGTGGTCGACCTTCCGTTGACCGAGCGGCGCGCCCGGCTCGAGAAGCTGCTCGCGCGGAACCCGGTCGTCCAGCTCTCCGGCTCGTTCGAGGACGGCGAGGCGCTGTTCGAGGCGGCGACCGAACAGGGGCTCGAGGGCGTGATGGCCAAGCGCGTGTCGTCGCGCTACTCGGAGGGCGGGCGGGGCCGCGACTGGCTGAAGATCAAGACGCACGGCCGGCAGGAGTTCGTGATCTGCGGCTACACGAAGGGTCAGGGCCGGCGCAGCGGCAGCTTCGGCGCGCTCGTGCTCGGCGTCCATCGCGGCGCGGAGTGGGAGTGGGTCGGGAACGTCGGTACCGGTTTCGGCGAGCGCGAGATCCGGGAGCTGCTCGATCAGCTCGAGCCGCTGCGCCGCGACGAGTCGCCGTTCGCGGTCGTGCCGAAGATGCCCAGGGTGAAGAAGGGCGACATCGTCTGGGTCGAGCCGCGGCTCGTCGCCGAGATCGAGTTCGCGGAGTGGACGCACGACGGACATCTGCGCGCGCCGTCCTTCCAGGGGCTCCGCGACGATAAGCCGGCGCTCGACGTGAGGCGTGAGCGCCCGGCCCAGACGCAGGAGGGCAAGGTCAAGCTCTCCAATCTCGCGAAGATCTTCTGGCCCGATGAGGGGATCACCAAGGGCGACCTGCTCGACTACTACCGTGCGGTCGGCCCGGTGCTCGTCCCGCACCTCAAGGGCCGGCCGTTCACGATGCGCCGCTACCCCGACGGTGCGTTCGGCAAGGCCTTCTTCCAGAAGGACGCGCCGAAGGGCATGCCGGAGTGGATCCCCCGCTTCCGCGTCGAGGTCTCGACGCGCGAGCGGCCGCCAAAGCAGCGCTGGATCGACGCGCCGGTCGTGAACGACCAGGACGCGCTGACCTGGGTGGTGAACATGGGCTGCATCGATCTCAACGCGTGGTACTCGCGGATCGACCGCCCCGACCGCCCCGACTTCGTCCTCTTCGACCTCGACCCGTCGCCCGACGTCGGCTTTCGCGAGGTCGTGCAGGTCGCGCTCGCCGTCAAGCAGGCGCTCGACGCGCTCGGGCTCGTCTCCTTCCCCAAGACGTCGAGCGCCGACGGGATGCACGTGCTCGTCCCGGTGGAGCGGCGCTACACCTACGCGCAGACGCGCGAGTTCTGCGAGATCGTGGCGGGTGCGCTCGCGCGCACCCAGCGCGGGCTCGTGACGACGGAGTGGTCGAAGGCGAAGCGGCGCGGCGTCCTGATCGACGCGAACCAGAACGGCGAGGGGAAGACGATCGCCTCGGTCTACTCGGTGCGGCCGCGTCCGGGTGCGCCCGTCTCGACCCCGCTGCGTTGGGAGGAGGTCGACGAGTCCCTCGACGCGAGCGCCTTCACGATGGACGTCGTGCTCGACCGGGTCCGCCGGCACGGCGACCTCTTCGCCGGCGTGCTCACCACGCGGCAGCGCCTCGAGCCCGCGTTGCGGGCGCTGCGCTGAGATCTCGCTCGTCCCTCGGCTAAGGGATGCGTCTCTCCCTGCCGATGAGAGGGACAGATGGTCGGGCAATGGTTCCATCAGGCTGCGGACTTCGCCACGACCTGGCTCCCGCTTGCGTTCTTCGTCGTCATCGGCCTGACCGCGTGGCTGCTGTGGAAGACCGCGGGGATGATGCCGAAGGTCAAGCCGGCCAACATGGTCACCGGCGCCAAGACGACGACGAGCTGGGCCGACGTCGCCGGGGTCGAGGAGGTACGCGGCGAGCTGATGGAGGTCGTCGAGTTCATGCGCGAGCCGAAGCGCTTCGAGCGGCTCGGAGCGAAGGTGCCGAAGGGCATCCTCCTCTACGGCCCGCCCGGCACCGGCAAGACGCTGCTCGCCAAGGCCGTCGCCCACGAGTCGGGCGCGAACTTCTACAGCGCGTCGGCCTCGTCGTTCGTCGAGATGTTCGCCGGTCTCGGCGCAGCGAGGATCCGCAAGCTCTTCAGCGAGGCGCGCAAGAACGCGCCCGCGATCGTCTTCATCGACGAGCTCGACGCCGTCGGCGCGACGCGCAGCGGTCACGGCTTCAACCGCGAACAGGATCAGACCCTGAACCAGCTGCTCGTCGAGCTCGACGGCTTCGAGAACGCGCGCCAGGTCGTCGTCATGGGTGCCTCGAACCGGATCCAGGATCTCGATCCCGCGCTGCTGCGCCCCGGCCGCTTCGACCGGTCGATGCTCGTGCCGCCGCCGGACCTCGCCGGGCGCGAGGCGATCCTCAAGGTGCACACTCGCGGCAAGCCCCTCAACCTCAGCGAAGTCGACCTCGCACAGGTCGCCCGGCAGACGGCCGGGCTGACGGGTGCCGAGCTCGCGAACATCTGCAACGAGGCGGCCATCAAGGCGGGACGCCGCGATGCGTCCGCGATCACGCAGTCGGACTTCGACTGGGCGCTCGAGCGCGTGGTCGCCGGCCTCCAGCAGCGCAAGGTGCTGACCGAGAAGGAGCGCCGGATCCTCGCCTACCACGAGGGCGGGCACGCGCTGATGGCCCACCTCATGGGCACCGCGCTCGAGCTGCAGAAGGTGACAATCGTGTCCAGCGGGAACGCGCTCGGCTATGCCTTCTATCTCCCCGAGGAGGACCGCTACCTTCACACGAAGGAAGAGCTCATCGACGTCATGATCGTCGCCCTCGCCGGCCGCGCCGCCGAGGAGGTCGTCTTCGGCCGCGTCACGAACGGCGCCGCGAACGACCTCGAGAAGGTGACGGAGATCGCTCGCTCGATGGTGTTCGAGTGGGGCATGTCCGACACGGTCAGCTCGCGCACGATGCGCGCCGACAACTACGCACTCTCGGAGGCGACGAAGCGGGTACGCGACGACGAGCAGTCCCATCTGACGGACGGCGCGTACGAGGAGGCTGTGCGTCTGCTGCGCAAGCACCGGGTGTCGCTCGACCGGATCGCAATCGCGCTGCTCGAGAAGGAGACGCTCGTCCGCGACGAGGTCCAGGAGCTGTTCGCCGACGTCGGGCCCGAGTCGAGCGCCTCGGAGTCGGTCGGCGTGCCGCGCGTCGTTGCCGCCGAGCCCGGCGAGCTGCCCGCGTAGTCCCGGTACGATCGCGGGGTGGACGCGCCCAGCTCGGTACATCACGTCGGTCTCGCGGTCGAGGATCTCGACGGTGCGCTCGACACGTACGAGCGCCTCTTCGGCGCCCGGGTCGAGCAGCGCTCGCTCGTGGAGGAGCAGGGTGTCGAGGCGGCGTTCATCCGGGTCGGCGAGAGCCGGCTCGAGCTGCTGGGAGCGCTCGGCGAGGACACGCCCGTCGGCCGCTTCCTGGCGAAGCGCGGCCCGGGGATGCACCACGTCGCCTACGAGGTCGACGACCTCCGCGCCGCCCTGACGCACCTCACCGACGCCGGCGCCGAGTTGATCGACGAGGCGCCACGCCGGGGTATGTTCGGTCTCGAGGTCGCCTTCGTCCACCCCGACTCCGTCCACGGCGTGCTCTCCGAGGTGGTGTGCGCCGGTGGCTGACGATCGCGTCCGGGTCGAGCTCGGCTTCGCCGGCGGCCAGATCGTCGGCAGCTTCGTCGAGGCGCACTCGGCCGACGAGCTTGAGGCGGCGCTCGGCTCGACCGGGGCCGGGAAGCCCGTGGTCGTGCTCGACACCGAGGACGGCCCGCTGCACGTGGTCGTCGCGCACGTCGCGTACTACAAGCGGATCGTTCGCGCGGGCCGCGTCGGCTTCGGCTCCGGCTAGCCTCCGCGCGTGGCGTTGGAGGTCGGGATCGTCGGGCTGCCGAGCTCGGGTAAGACGACGCTGTTTCGCGCGCTCACACACGCGGAGGCGCACGGCTCCGGCACGGAGCACGTCGGGATGGCGCAGATCCCCGACGAGCGGCTCGACCGGCTCGCCGAAACGGTCGGCGCGCGGAAGGTGACGCCGGCGGCCGTGCGGGTCGTCGACGTCCCCGGCACCGGCCCGCAGCTGCTCGGCAACCTGCGGCAGGTCGACGCGCTGCTCGTCGTTCTCGACGGGTTCTCCGGCACGCGCGTTCCCGCCGACGACCTCGAAACGCTGAAGCTCGAGCTCCTCGTCGCCGACCGCGACCACGTCGAGCGGCGCCTCGAGCGGGTGGCGAAGCAGGCGAAGTCCGGGGACGCGCGCCTCAAGGCGGAGGCGGCCGACCTCGAGCGGCTGCTCGCGCATCTCGACGCGGGCCTCTCGCTGGCGGAGTGGGAGGGCGAGCTGCCGCCGGAGCTCGAGCCGCTGACGACGAAGCCGCTGCTCGAACTCGTCAACGGGGCCGAAGGCATCGACCTGCAGTTGGAGTCGGAGCTCGCCGAGCTCTCGCCGGAGGAGGCTGCGGAGTTCCGGGGTGGCGGCGAGTCCGCGCTCGGGGAGGTCGTGCGCCGGCTGGCCGAGACGCTCGACCTGATCACGTTCTTCACGGCCGGAGAGAAGGAGACCCGGGCTTGGACGCTGCGGCGCGGCGAGACGGCGCTCGACGCCGCCGAGACGATCCACTCCGACATCGCGCGCGGCTTCATCCGCTGCGAGGTCGTGCGCTGGGACGATCTCGTCGCGGCGGGCGGGCATGCAGAAGCTGCCCGGGCGGGCAACCAGCGTCTCGAGAGCAAGCCCTACGTCGTCGAGGACGGCGACGTCCTCAACATCCGCTTCAACGTCTGAGCGCTACGCGGCGCCGGCGGGCGACGGGTCCGCTTGCGCACGCCGACGCACGAGCAGCGCGGCCAGGAGACGACACCGAGCTCGATCAGCCCGATGACGAGCTGGCCGAACGAGAAGAGGTGACCGTCGAACCCTCGGCCGTCTGGAGCAGCGCCAGACCGAAACCGATCGCGAGCGCCAGCGTCGTGAGCTACACGTCGCGCAGGAGCGTGCCGAACTCGACCTTCAGGCGATGGAAGCTAGTTGCGGCGTCGGACACGTAGGCGCCGGCGGGTCGTACGCCCCGCCGGCGTGGCTGCTCAGCAGCAGTCGTCGCCGTCGCAACAGTCGCTGCCCGGTGTGCAGGTGCCAGCCATCTTGGCCTCCTTTCATCGATGGGAGTCGATACAGTATATTGAGAGCGATCGATGAAGACGCTTCCTGTTCTCTGCTGCGGTCCCGCCACCGAGCCGCTCGACGCGAACGCGAGCGAGACGCTCGCGGCCCGCTTCCGCGCGCTCTCCGATCCGACTCGCGTCGCGATCGTGAACCGGCTCGCCTCGACCGAGGAGTGCTGCGTCTGCGACCTCACCGCGGCGTTCGAGCTCTCGCAGCCTACGGTCTCCCATCACCTGAAGGTGCTGCGCGACGCGGGGCTCGTCGAGTCGTCCCGCCGCGGAACCTGGGCGTATTACCGGCTCGTGCCCGAGGCGGTGCGCGAGCTGCGGCACACGCTCGGCGGCTGAAGGCCCTCTAGCCTCCCGTTGTGATCAGGACGACCCCGACGAGCACGAGCAGCACGCCGGCGTCCTGCGTCCGCTGCACGCGTTCCCCGAGCATGACCCGCGCGAGCAGCACCGTCACCACAGGGTAGAGCGACGCGAGCACCGAGACGACGCTGAGCAGGCCGTGCGCGGACGACGCGGCCGCGAAGAGTGCGTTCCCGCCGGTGTCGAGGAGCCCGATCGCGAGCAGTCCCCACCAGTGCCCATGGAGACCGGTCGGGCGGAGCCTCCGAATCAGCACGACGGACCAGACGAGCGTCACCGAGGTACAGCGGAAGAGGAAGGCCGGCCACAGCCAGTCCTGCGTCGAGGCGGCGTGCATCGGCACGTAGTAGGCCCCGAACGCGAGCATCGCGAGCACGGCCCAGCCGACTCCGGCGGCGATCTGGGCGCGCCCAGTCCGGAGCTCGAGGGAAGCGGCCACGCTGCCCCCGATCGCCGCGACGAAGCCGAACGCCTGGAGGCCGTCGATGTGGTCGCCGTTGACGGCGACGCCCCAGATCACGGGGATGCCGGCCGAGAGCGCCGCGATCGGGGCCACGACGCTGATCGCGCCCGCCGCCATGCCTCGGTAGAACGCGAACAGCCCGACCGTCCCCAGCACGGCCGAGAGCGCCGACCACGCCACCTCGTCGCCGGGAATCCCGGTGCCGCGGATGACGATCGCGATGCCGAGCGCCGCGAGGCCGAACGGCTGCGACACGGCGAGCACCGTCAGTGCGGGCAGGACACGTGCCTTGACGCCGCCGAGAAAGTCTCCGACGCCCCAGCTGAGGCTGGCGCCGAGCGCCAGCAGCGCGGCCAAGCTAGCCGGGCACCGGCCGCGTGGCGGCGACGGCGTCGAGCTGGTTCGCGTGGTAGAGCACGGCCGCCTCGGCGGTGCGGGCGGCGCGCACGTCGTGGTGGCAGGCGACCGCGTGCAGCAGCTCCGCGGGAGCGTCGAGCGCCTCGAGCATCCGCAGCCCGAGGTGGACGTGGCCGAGCAGTCGGCCCTCGTCGGTCGGCGCGAAGACGGGGGGCGGGCCGAGCTCGCGCGTGCGGCCGATGTCGTGGACGAGAGCGGCGGCGAGCAGCAGGTCGGCGCGCAGGCGGGGATGGATCTGGGAGAGCTCACGGCAAAGCGTTGCGACGCCGACGGTGTGCTCGAGCAGGCCGCCCGCATACGAGTGGTGGCCCTCCGGGGTCGCCGGATACGCGCGCAGCGGCGCCTCCGCGAGCGCCCGCGTCACGATGCCGCGCAGCATCTCGTCGTGGACCTCGCCGACCAGGAACTCGAGAAAGCCCTCGAGCTCGTTCGCATCGCGCCGCAGGCCCGGCGTCAATCCCGCGGGATCGACGCCGTCGGCCGGCTCGAGCGTTCGCACCTCGACCTGAAGCTCGTTGCGAAACCGCTCGACGCGGCCGAGCACGCGCACCGCGTCGCCCGGCTCGAAGCGCCCGTCGAGCAGGTCGACGTCGTTCCACACACGCGCGCTGATCCGGCCGCTCGGGTCCACGAGCTCGAGTGCGAGATAGCTCGAGCCGCTCCGCGTCCGTAGCCGCTCCTTGCGCGCCACCGCGTAGACGCCCTCGACGGTGCGGTTCTCCTCGAGCTCGGCGATGGCGGTCATCAGCCCGAGTTTCGCACGGCGGGGTGTTGGTACGGTCAGTGCCGTGGCAGTCGTACGGCCGTTCCGCGCGCTCCGTTACGACCCGGCTGTCGGCGGCCCGCTCGACTCGGTCGTCGCGCCCCCGTACGACGTCATCGGGCCGGAGCAGCGGGACGAGCTCCGCGGCCGGAGCCCGTACAACGTCGTCCACCTGACGCTGCCCGACTCCGAGGAGGAGGCGGCCGCGAGCCTCGCCGACTGGCAGGAGCGCGGCGTGCTCGTGCGGGAGCATGATCCCGCGTGCTGGTGGCTCGCGCAGAGCTACGTCGGCCCGGACGGCGTCGCCCGGCTCCGGGCGGGTTTCGTCGCGGCGCTGCGGCTCGAGCCGTACGAGAATCGCGTGGTTCTGCCACACGAGCGCACGCACGCGGGGCCGAAGGAGGGCCGCCTCCGCCTGCTCCGGGCCACGCGCATGCAGCTCGAGCCGCTCTTCTTCCTCTGGGACGGAACCATCGAGGTCGACGGCCTCGGCGAGCCCGAGCTGGAGGTGCTGGGAGAGGACGGCGTCGTCTCGTGGCTCTGGCGGCTCGACGCCGAGTTCTCGGCCGCGCTCGTGGAGGAGCTTGCCGACGCCCAGCTGCTGATCGCCGACGGCCATCACCGCTACGAAACGGCGCTCGCCTTTCACGAGGAGGACAGGGGCGAGGCGTCGGCCTGGCTGCTCGCGGTGATCGTCCCCACCGGGCAGGAGGGACTGACGATCTTCCCCACGCACCGGGTCGCCCAGAGCGCCGGCGACGCCTCGGGCAAGCCGATCGACCCGCCGCGCGAGCACCTTCCCGGCCCTGTGCTCTATCGCGCGGGACGCTACGAGCTCCTCGCCGGCAACGGCTTCCTCGACCCGGAGGTCGTCGACCGGTTCGCACCGAGCGGGGTCAGCTACACACCGCAGCGTGAGGAGGCGGTCGCCACGGTCGATCGCGGCGAGGCGGAGGCGGCCTTCCTGCTGCGACCCACGCGGATCGAGGACGTCTGGGCCCTGGCGCGGCGCGGCGACGTGATGCCGCAGAAGAGCACGTTCTTCTATCCCAAGCTCACCTCCGGACTGCTGTTCCTTCCTCTTGACTGACTGGCTGGAGCTGTGCCGGGCCGCTGTCGCTGACGTCGACGCGGTGCTCGAGCGCCTGCCCACCCGGGCAGAGCGCGAGCCGGTGGTCGGGGCCGGGCTCGGCGGCGACGAGACCACGGCGATCGACCGGGCCGCGGAGGAGGCGATCCTCGCGCGGGTGCAGGAGGCCGCCGGGGCCGTCGTCTCGGAGGAGGTCGGCCGCGTGGGAGGCGCCGGCCTGCCGCTCGTCGTCGTCGACCCGATCGACGGTTCCCTCAACGCCAAGCGCGGGATCCCGTTCTTCTCGCTCTCGATCGCGGTCGCGGAGGGGGAGACGATGGACGACGTCGTCTTCGGCTTCGTCCACGACTTCGGCTCGCGCGAGGAATGGACCGCGCGCCGTGGCGAGGGCGCGTGGCTGGACGGCGAGCCGCTCGGGGCGGTGCGGCCGAAGGACGAGGTCGAGATCCTCTCCTTCGAGGCGACGCTGACCTCGCTCGTCGCACGGGACGCCCAGAAGGTCGCCGGCCTCGCGCACCGGCTGCGGATCATGGGCTCGCTCGCCCTCTCGTTCTGCCACCTCGCGGCCGGCCGCGTCGACGCCGTCTGCTCGCTCAAGCCGGCGCGTTCGGTCGATATCGCCGCGGCGCAGCTCCTCTGCCGCGAGGTTGGGCTCGCGGTCGACCTCTTCGACGTCGAGGAGCCGTTCGGGGCCGCTCCGCTCGACCTCGAGGGACGTTCGCGTGTCGTCGCGGCCGGGTCCGGGGCCACCTGCGGCCGGATCGCCGCTGCGCTGCGGGGCTAGTGCTTGGCCGCGGAGACGCGCTTGACCGAGGACGGCACGTATCCGGAATTGCCGTTGACGTTCCTGGCTCTGACGGTCGAGCGGACGTACTTGCCCTTGTCCGCCGCGGTCAGCCTGTACTTCGGGTGGGTCGCGCGCGGGATGTTGAGGCACCCCTTGCTGGGTGCGGAGCAGCGCTGCCACCGATACGCGTAACCGGAGGGTGACCCGTTCCACGCACCTCGTGATGACGTGAGCGTCCGCTTGATCACCGCCTTGCCGGAGAGGGCCGGCCGGGTGGTGATGCCCGGCTTCGGGAGCCAGTAGATCGCATAGTCCGTGTGCGTATGCACGACCTGGCCGCCGTGATACGCGAGCGGCCCGGCGCCGACCGGGGGCGGCGAAGGCGTGCCGCCGAGGTGCTGGACACAGCCGCCGTCCGCGTTGCTGTACTCCTGCTGGAGCCAGTAGTGGTCCCCGTTGATCACCTGGTTGTACGCCGTGTCCCCGCTGCCGCCGAGCGCGGCGCCGAAGCTCCAGGCGCAGAGGTCGGCTTCCTCGTCCTCGCTCCCGTCGTTCGCCCACCAGGCGTCGCCGAACGGGTCGGTGACCGCCTCGTTCTGCTCGTGGCTGATCGTGTTGATCGTCGTGTCGGCGTCGCCGCCGTTGGGGGCCGACTCGGAGTCACAGCCGGAGATGGTCGCCTGGTACGGCTCGTTCGCGTAGAGCACCGGCTCGGAGCTCGAGTCGGTGAAGTCGTTGTGGTAGGCGCAGTAGTAGTTGCTCGCGCACTGCCCACCCAGGCTGTCGAGGCACGACCCGACTCCGTCCGGCGTCATCACGAAGAAGAGGTTGTCGGTGCCTCCGTGCCAGCCCTTCCTCGTGAGTACGCGCTGGATCTCGGTTCTCAGCTGCGTGTCGATGAAGCATGAGGAGTTCTGGCCGTCGTCACAGGTCTTCGCCGGCAGCGGGTCGTGGTCGACATACGAGCCGCCGAACGTCGCCTGGTACCGGATCGCCCCGTATCCGTCCGAGTACTGCGTCGCGGCCGAGTAGACGTTGGTGCTGCTGCCGCTGTCGTGGGCGACGTCGGTGAAGTACCTGTCGATCAGGCTCTCGTAGCCCGAGTCGAAGGAAAGGGGGCCGGAGTTCGAGACCCTGTTGGGCTCCGCCGCCAGCGAGCGCGCCGCTCGAGCCGGCTGGCTCCTGTGCGCCACGACGCCCAGGACCGGCGCGCGAGCCGGGCTCGCGGCGGCACGGCTCGAGGCTGTGACGGCGACCGCGAGCCCCGCGAGCAGCAGGATCCTCGTCAGGCGCGTTGCCACTCCGCTCATATCGCTGACAGAGTGCCGGAACCGGACAGGACCCGGTGGCCGTCAGCGGACTTTTAGCCCGCTTGGGTCACGGCCTCGCGGCGGGGTCGAGCCACCTGAGCCGGACACCGAGACGCTACGCTCGCCCCGTGGAGATTGACCGCGACGAGGTCCTGAAGGCTCTCGACCAGGTGATCGACCCGGAGCTGAAGCGTCCGGTCACCGAGCTCGACATGGTGCGCGACCTCGAGCTGCACGACGGGATCGTCGCGCTCACGATCGTTCTCACGGTCGCGGGCTGCCCGCTGCGCGACTCGTTCGAGCAGCAGGTGGAGCAGGCGCTCGCCGGCATCGTCGGAGTGCGGGGAGTCGAGCTTTCCTTCGCCGTGATGACACCGGAGGAGCGGCAGGCGCTGACCCAGAAGCTGCGCGGCGGTGTGCCGGACCGCGAGGGCGTGATCCGGCTGCCGCGCGACTGCCGCGTACTCGCGGTCGCGAGCGGCAAGGGAGGCGTGGGAAAGTCGTCGCTCGCCGCGAATCTCGCGGTTGCCCTCTCACATTCCGGTCACAGCGTCGGCGTGCTCGACGCGGACATCTACGGCCATTCGATTCCGCACATCCTCGGCATCCGCCAGCGGCCGGTCGCGGTCGACGAGCTGATCGTGCCGCCGGTGAAGGACGACCTGAAGCTGATGTCGATCGGCTTCTTCCTCGAGACCAGCAGCGAGCCTGTCATGTGGCGCGGGCCGATGCTCCATCGTGCCCTCGAGCAGTTCCTGACCGACGTCCACTGGGGCGAGATCGACGTGCTCGTCGTGGACATGCCGCCCGGAACCGGGGACGTCTCGATCTCGCTCGGCCAGCTCCTCCCTCGCGCCGAGGTCGTGGTCGTGACGACGCCGCAGAAGCTCGCGCAGGACGTCGCCGCGCGCGCCGCTGCGATGGCGCAGAAGACGAACATGCGCCTGCTCGGCGTGATCGAGAACATGTCCGGCGACGTCTTCGGGAGCGGCGGCGGCGAGGATCTCGCAGGCGAGCTCGGCGTGCCGCTGCTCGGCACGGTGCCGCTCGACTCCGCGCTGCGGGAACAGGGCGACGCGGGCGTTCCCGTCGTCTCGGCGCAGCCGGAGGCCGAGTCGGCGCAGGCGATCGTCGCGATCGCGGGCGAGATCGAGGCGCTGCGCCGCGAGCCGGCGGGGCCGGGAATCGTCAAGTCCCTCCCGCTTGTCGGATGAGCTCGACCCAGGAGATCGTCCAGCAGGCCTACGGCTTCGCCCGTAAGGGTGACCGCCGCCAGCTGCGGGAGCTGATCGCCGACGACGCGACGTGGCTGCCGGTCCGCGAAGGTGCGTGGAATCCGTGCCGCGACGGCGACACCATCCTGCAGACGATGCTGTGGCGATCGGGGAGTGCGAACAAGCTGCGGCCCGGTCAGACGATCGATCTCGGTGACCGTGCGGTGATCAAGATGAAGGGCAAGCGGCTCGATCGGCTTGGAGCCAGGGGCTTCATCCCGACGCTGT
Organism: uncultured Actinomycetes bacterium; assembly: GCA_963796555.1. Classification (GTDB taxonomy): domain Bacteria; phylum Actinomycetota; class Thermoleophilia; order Gaiellales; family Gaiellaceae; genus Palsa-739. The sequence goes on from CAWCLZ010000010.1 coordinate 747,180, forward strand.
TCCAGGTCGTCGAGGTGCGCAGCGGGAAGATCGTCCGGATCCAGGATTACCCGAGCCGTGAGGCGGCGATGACCGCTGCGGGCCTCACGCCCTGAGGCGGGTGCCCGCTGCCGCCTTCTTCGACCTCGACCGGACGCTGCTGCGCCGGTCGTCCGCCCTCGCGCTCGCCGGCTCGTTCCGCGAGCGCGGTCTGATCTCGCGCCGCCAGCTCCTGCAGGCGGCGTTCTGGCAGCTCCTCTTCGTCGCGCGCGGCGCGAGCCACGAGGCGGTACGCCGCGGCGCCGAGGACGGACTGCACATCCTCGCCGGCTATCGGCCCGAGGACCTGCGCCAGCTCGTAGTCGACGCGCTGGAGCCGTTGCTGCGTCCGCTCGTCTACGCCGAGCCGCTGCGGCTCGTCGAGCGACACCGCGAACGGGGCGAGCAGGTCTACGTCGTCTCGGCCACGTTGCAGGAGATCGTGCAGGCGATCGCCGCCGACCTCGGCTTCGACGGCGCGCTCGGCACGACCTGCGAGGTGCGGGACGGTCGCTACACCGGCCGGGCTCTGCGGGCGCTGCACGCCGAAGCCAAGGCCGAGGCCGTGCGGGAGCTGGCCGCGCGCGAAGGCTTCGACCTCTCCGCGTGCACCGCCTACTCCGACAGCCACACCGACCTGCCGTTCCTCGAGGCCGTCGGGCATTCGGTCGCGGTCAATCCCGATCGTGCGCTGCGGCGGGTGGCCCGGGAGCGCGGGTGGCCCGTGCTCGAGTTCAGCGGCCGCGCGTACCCGCATGCGCGCCGGCGCGTCTCGCCCGTGCTGGTCGCGGCGGGCGCGGTGGGTCTCGCGGCCGTGCTCGCCACGAGGTCTCGTGGACGCTGACGAGGGTCTCGGCCGGCTGCGCGCGCTCGGCTTCGGTGAGGCCGACGCGCAAGAGCTCTGGGCGCACTTCGACACGGCCGAGCGCCGCAGCAAGCAGGGGCACGGCCACGCCCGGATCCCGTGGCTCGAGGGGCTCGAGGGCTATGACCCGTCGGCCGAGCCGGAGCTGGTCGAGGAGCAGGACGGCTTCCAGCGCTGGCACGGACGCGGCGCGATCGGCTACCTCGTGCTCGGACGGATCGTCCGCGCGCAGCTCGACTCGCCGCCGCCGCGGGCGCGGCTCGTCGTCTGCGAGCGCACCTTCCCGACCGGGATGCTCGGGCACCACGTACGCAGGCTCGCCGAGGGAGGCCTGGTGGGCGCGCTGACGGCGACCTCACCGGCGCGGCTGGGCCACCCGGAGGGCGGACCGAAGCTCGCCGGCACGAACCCGCTGGCGATCGGGATTCCGAGCGGTAGCCGCGATCCGGTCGTTGTCGACGTCTCGATGGGTGCGATCACCTGGGGCGACGTCGTCGCGGGGCTCAAGCAGGCGGACGAGCTCGTCCCCTTCGGCGGGGAGCAGGCCCACAAGGCGTTCGCGCTCGCCCTCGGCCTACAGCTGCTCGTCGACTCGCTCGTGCGCGACGAGGGGCACGGCGCCGTCCTGCTCGTCGCCCGGCCCGAGGCCGATCCGGTGCCGGCGCTGCGGGACCTCGCCGCCGGCGTCCGCCTCCCCGGCGACAGCTAGCTAGGAGGGGAAGCGGGGGTCGCCCCGCAGGGAGGCGAGGTCGTCCTCCTGGCCGGCGAGAGGGACGTAGTCGGGACGCGCCTCGCAGGCGATCCGCAGCTCCTCTAGGGCACGGTCGGCGTTCCCGGCGCGCGCTTCGACGCGGGCGAGGTGGTAGCGAATCGCCGGGATGTCCCGCTCGGCGAGCGCCTCTTCGAGGATCGTCCGGGCCGTGTCCCAGTCGCCGGTGTTGCGCGCCGGCAGCGACGGGAAGATGTACTCCCAGGACGAGATGGTGTGCGTCCCGGGCTCGCCGCCGACCGCGAGCACCGTCGTCCCGGCCTCCTTCGCGACCGCGTGCCGCCGCTGGTTCGGGTCGTCGAGGAAGACGATCGTCCCCCAGGGCGCGTCGATCTCCTCGCCGTCGACCGTGAACGTCGCGTGGCCCCGGATGACGATGTACGCCTCCTCGTGGGTCTGCTCCGTGTGCTCCTCGACGACTTCGTCGCCGGCGTTGGCCGCCGTCTAGGCGTTGATGCCGAAGGCGGTGATGCCGAGTGGCCGCCGGGTCGGCTGCCACCTGAGCGTCCCGAGGACCGGCAGCCCCTCGACGTCGTCGATGCGGAGGGTTTTCACCCGCTCGCCTCGCGCAGCGCTTCGAGTACGACGGGATCGATCGCTTCTTCGCCGTCCACGCGCTCCTCGAGGTTCTCGACGCCGGCCCACGCGTCGAGCGAGTCGTAGCCGAGCCGCGCGAGCCGTTCGTCGACCTCCGCGCTCAGCTCGCCCTCGAGCGCCAGCCAGTCGGCGCGCGGGCTCCGCCCGAACAGGCGGTGGTGGAGCTCGAAGATGCGGCGCAGCTCCTCGATCGGCCGCTCGTGGTCGTCGACGCGAAGGTCGACGAGGGTGTCGGACAGGGCCGCGTAGCCGCCGTCCTTCTGTACCACGAGCAGCGCAGCGGACTGCTGGCCGCGGCTGTCGCCCCCGGCATCCTGCGCGGCCGCGAGACACTCGATCAGGCGGTGCGCGAGCGGCAGGTGCGCGTTCGCCTCGAACGCCGTCGCGAGCGCCGTCAGGGTCTCCTCACCCACGAGGATGTTGCCTTGGGCCGCATAGCCCGGGCCGGTGCGGTGCCCGGCCCAGTCGTTGCAGTCCGGTCCCGTCCAGCTTGCGGTGGCTCCCTGCGCGTCGACGACGCCGAGCTGGCGCTCGTCGCGCCCCTCGTCCGCTGCGATCAGCCGCTCTACGACCTCGCCCGCGCCGAGGCCGTCGCGTAGGAGCGCGAGCCCATTCGGGCCGTAGCTCGGGTTCGCGTAGGCCTGGGTCGCGATCGCCCCGACCTCCGGCTCGGCCCACGGGACGACGGAGCCGACGGCGAGGAACTTCGACTGGACGGCGACGCCCCACTGCCGCGCTTCGAGGTCGCAGGCCGCGATCGAGTAGGTCGCGACGAGCGGATCACCCATACGTGAGCTCCGTCAGGTCGAGCTCGAGCAGGTCGCGCTGCTCCTCCGGCACGAGGACCGCCGCGACCTCGGGCCGGGCGAGGGCCGTGCGCACCTCCTGCGGCGACGACGCGCGCACGACGACGGGACGGCCCGCGAGGAATGCTTCCGCGAGCGGCTGCAGGTCGCCGACGCCGTCGAGCACGAGCGCGTCCTCCAGCGGCACGGCGGGATCTCCCTCGACCGCGAGCTCCGGCACGCGCCGGCCGCTTCCGCCCCACCAGCGCTCCCTCATAGGGTGACCGAGTCGCCGGGCTCCAGCTCGTCCACCTCGACGTCCGGCGCGAGCTCGCGCAGCTGTGCCGGCGTGCCGGTGAGCGCCGGGAAGGTGCCGTAGTGACAGGGCACGCAGCGCTTCGTGCCGAGCAGCTCGAGCGCGACGGCTGCTCCCTGCGGATCCATCGTGTAGTGCCCGCCGATCGGGAGGATCGCCACGTCCGGCGCGTAGAGGCGGCGGATGAGCGCCATGTCGCCGAAGACGCACGTGTCGCCCGCGAAGTAGAGCTTCGTCCCGTTCTCGACCTCGACGACGATGCCGCACGGCTCCCCCATATAGTCGCCGTCGGGATTGGAGCTCGAGTGGTGCGCGTCCGTGAGGGTGAACTTGATTCCGGCGGCCTCGACCGTGCCGCCCTTGTTCGGGTCGAGCACGTTCTCGACGCCCTGCTTGCCCTGCAGCCACCAGGCGAGCTCGACGGCGCCGATCACCGTGCAGCCGTGCTTCTTGGCGAGGTCGATCGTGTCGCCGAGGTGGTCGCCGTGGGCGTGGGTGAGAGCGATCACGTCGACCCGCTCCGGCTCCAGCTCCGACTCGGGGCACGTGGGATTCCCGTGCAGGAAGGGGTCGATGTAGACGCGCTTCCCACCGGGGGTGTCGAAGCGGAAGGTCGCGTGGCCGAGCCAGGTCAAGGTCGTTTCGGGCATGCGTGAGCTCCTTGGAGTGGACGCCGCGAGCCTACTGAGGAAGGACCGTCCGATGCGGACACGAACCTACGGGTCGTGGGTTCGCGGCTCCTGCCCCTGGTGCTCGCGACGGCTGCGCTGGCGGCCGGGGCCGTAGGTCTCGGCGGGCTCGCGCTCTGGCTCGGCCTCCTCGCAGTTCCCGCGGCCGCGGCCGTGGCCTTCGTGGCGGTGAGCGACACGCTCGAGGGACGTTCGGCCGCCCTGCTCCGGGCTGTGACGTGCTCCTGCGCGCTCGGTCTGGTCGTCCTTGCCTCGGCCGCCCGGGAGAACACCCCGACGGGCGGTGCGTTGTCGCCGCTCGCGACGTGGGCGCTGCTCCTTGCGCTCCTCGTCTACGGGATTCCGCTGGTCGCGTGGGTGCTGCAGCCGGTGCGCGTCCCGAGCACGCCGCGCCCGCAGCGCAGCCTCCGCTCTGCAGAGGTAGACGAGCTTCTCTCTCGCGCCGCCTAGAGCGGCAGCGACGACGCAGCGTGCTCGGCGAGGTCGATCAGCGGCTGCACCGCGAAGAGCGAGCCGACCGCGACGACCAGCGCGGTGCCGACCGCGAGATGCAGGAGCCGTTCGCGCGGCGGTGAGCCGCCCGCGATGGCGAGCTCGGCCGACGGGCGCATGTACATCGCCCGGACGATCGCGAGGTAGTAGTAGAGGCTGACGAGCGTCGCGAGCACGCCGACGATCACGAGCCAGGCCCAGCCGTGGTCGTACGCGGCGGCGAAGACGTAGAACTTGCCGACGAAGCCGCCGGTGAGCGGCAGGCCCGCGAAACCGAAGACGAAGAACCACATCGCGACGCCGAGGAAGGGCCGCTCCCAGCCGAAGCCGGCGAGGTTGTCGAGCGTGACGGGTACTCCGAGCTCCCGCTCGCGCGCCGCGACGATCGCGAACGACCCGAATGCAGCTGCCGAATAGGGGATGAGATAGAACATGACGGCCCGTTCGCCCAGCGCGCTCCCGGTGCTGAGGCCGATCAGCATGAAGCCGGCCTGGGCGATCGCGGAGTAGGCGAGGATCCGCTTCACGTTCTGCTGCACGAGCGCGGCGAAGTTGCCGATCACCAGCGAGATCGTGGCGATGATCGCGAAGGCCCAGCCCCAGAGGTGCTGGTTGTCCGGGAACGCCGTCGTCATCACGCGGAACGTGAGGAGCAGCGCCGCGACCTTGGTGGCGGACGACATCCAGGCAGTCACGGTCGTCGGCGCGCCCTGGTAGACGTCCGGTGTCCACATGTGGAACGGCGCCGCCGACATCTTGAAGCCGAGCCCCACGATCATCAGCGCGATCCCGACGACGACGAACGTGTCTCCCGTCAGCCCCTGCGAGGAGATCGCGGTGGCGATGCCGCTGAACGAGACCTGCCCCGTCGCGCCGTAGACGAGCGCCGAGCCGAACAACAGCGCCGCGGCTCCGAACGAGCCGATCACGAGGTACTTGAGCCCGGCCTCGAGCGAGCCTTCGCGGTCGTAGTCGATCGCGCACAGCACGTAGAGCGTGATCGAGAACCACTCGAGCGAGAGGAAGAGCACGATCAGATTCGCGGCACCGACGAAGAAGGCCATCCCGGCCGCCGATGCGAGCAGGAGCGCGAAGAACTCCGCCACGTGGTCGTCGCGGCGGCTCGGGTCGGCGTCGCGTCCCCAGCCCGGCATGTGCTCGGCCGCGAGGAGCGTCGTGGCGAGGCCGACCGCGAAGATGATGACCTGGCCGAGCGACGTCCAGCGGTCGCGGTAGTAGGCATCGGCGGCGATCGTGTGGCCGTCGGCGCTGTCGACGTAGAGCCAGACCGCGAGGACGATCCCGGCGACGAAACCGGCGACCGAGATCGAGGCCGTCACGACGCGCCGGGCGGCGCGCGGCACGAGCACGGCGCAGAGGAGAGCGACGAACGACGCGCCGATCAGCGTGAGGATCGGGCTCAGGCCGAACCAGTCGATGGACGGCGTGTTGATCACTTGAACCCGCTCTTGACGGCGGCCGTCGGGCTCGGGCCGAAGAAGGAGTGGTTGCTGATGGCCGCCGGCCAGGCGGAGAGGAACAGCAAGCCGGCCACGAGCGGCACGACGAGCGCGAGCTCGCCCGGCCGCAGGTCGAGCGCCGCGTCCGAGACCGTCGAGCCGCGCGCCTCGTGCAGCACGGCCGAGATCAGGCGCAGCATGTACATCGCGGCGAGCACGATCGCGCCGGCGCCGATCGCCGCCCACCACCAGGCGCGCTGGAAGACGCCCGCGAGGATCAGGAACTCACCGGCGAACGAGGCCGAGCCGGGCACGGCGAGCGAGATCACCCCGACGGTAATCAGCAGCGTCGCGAGCGCGGGTCTCCCTCGCGCCATCCCGCCGAGCAGCCGGAACTCGCCGGTCGTCGTCCTCCGTTCGACGGTGCCCGCGATCAGGAAGAGCGAGATCGAGATCAGCCCGTGCGCGACCATCAGGAGCACGGCGCCGGCGTAGCCGAGGTCGGTGCCGGCGAAGAGGCCGAGCGCGATCAGCCCCGACTGCGCGAGCGAGGAGTACGCGACGACCCCTCGGAAGTCGGGCGCGCGGAAGGCGAGCAGCGAGCCATAGATCAGGGCCGCAGCCGCGAGCACGAGCACCGCCGTCCGGTAGAAGCTCGTCGGCTCCGGGAACTTCGTGATCGCGATCCGCAGCATCCCGTACAGGCCCGCCTTCGCGATCACGCCCGAGAGGACGGCGGCTATCTCCGGCGGCGCCTGGCGGTACGCGTCGGGCAGCCAGCCGTGGAACGGGAACAGCGGCGCCTTGATGACGAAGGCCAGCATGAAGCCGAGGAAGAGCCAGCGGCTCGTGCTCGTCGGGCCGTCTACGAGGTCGAACGTCCCCGCCTTGAGGCCGTAGGCCACGATCGCCGCGAGCATCAGCAGCGAGCCGGCCATCGTGTAGAGGACGAACTTGACCGTCGCCTCCATTCGGCGCGCGCCGCCCCAGACACCGATCAGGATGTAGAGCGGGATCAGCATCGCCTCGAAGAAGGCGTAGAAGAGCAGTAGGTCCTGCGCCTCGAACACGCCGACCGTGGCACCGGTGAGCAGGAGCATCAGCCCGAAGTACGCGCGCGGCCGGTCGCGCCCGACCCAGAAGCCGTAGGCGGTACACGCCGCCATTCCCACCACGGTGAGGCCGACGAGCCAGAGCGAGAAACCGTAGACGCCGACGTGGTACGAGACGCCGAGGTCGCCGAACCAGTTCGCGCGCTCCGACATCTGGAGACCCGGCTGCGAGAAGTCGAAGTGCACCGCCTGCTTGATCCAGAGCCCGACCTCGGCGAAGGAGACGAGCAGCGCCAGCGCGCCGGTCGTGTAGCCGGAGAGCGGCAGGAACCAGATCAGGACCGCGGCCGCGACCGGCAGCCAGATCAGGATCGAGGTGTAGGCGGAGGCGTTCACTTGGCGATCAGGAAGGCGAGGACGACGATGGCCGCGCCGGCGGCGAGGAACAGGACGTATGTGCGGAGCAGGCCGGTCTGGATCCTGCGGATCAGGCCCCCGGTGGCGAGCGTCGTCTCACCCAGGTCGGGACCGGTCTGGAGCACGACGGGCTCCTCGAACTCGCGGCGGAGGAAGTGCGCGGTGGCGACGGCGGGCGCGTAGAAGATCCGGTCGTAGAGCCAGTCGAAGTAGAACTTGTTCTCGAGCATGCGCCGTACGCCCGGTACGCCCGGAATCGCGATCTTCCGCTCGGAGTAGACCGCCCACGCGACGGCGATTCCCGCCAGGCCCACGAGCACGGAGACAATCGAGGTGACCGTTTCCTGTGTGGAGCTGGCCACCGCGTCCGGCAGCGACGGCGCGACCGGCGCCAGCCACTTCGTGATCGGGTCCCAGTGCGGCGGGAACTGGATCCAGCCGCCGACGGTCGCGAGCACGGCGAGGATCCCGACGGGCACGAGCATCGTCCACGCGCCCTCCCGGCCGTGGTGGTCGTGGTAGTGCTCGCGCACGAACGGGCTCGGGTCGCCGGGGAAGACGAGGAACCAGAGCCGGAAGGTGTAGAGGCCCGTGAGGAATGCGCCGGCGATCCCGCAGGCGTAGAAGACGTAGCCGTACCAGCCGATGTTGAGGGTCGACGCGATGATCGGGTCCTTCGAGAAGAAGCCGGCGAACGGCGGGATCCCGACCAGCGCGAGCGCACCGGCGAGGAAGCACCACTTCGTGAACGGCATCACCTTCCCGAGCCCGCCCATCTTGCGGATGTCCTGCTCGTTCGCGAGCGCGTGGATCGCGAGGCCGGCCGTCATGAAGAGCAGCGCCTTGAAGAAGGCGTGCGTCATGAGGTGGAACATCCCGTTCGCGTAGCCGCCCACTCCGACGCCGACGAACATGTAGCCGATCTGCGACATCGTCGAGTAGGCGATCACGCGCTTGATGTCGGTCTGGACGAGCGCGATGAGGCCCGCCACGAGCAGCGTGAGCGCGCCGATCCCGGCGGCGATCAGCTCGATCGTGCGCGCCTGCTCGAAGATGGGATGCGTGCGCGCGATCAGGTAGACGCCCGCCGTCACCATGGTGGCCGCGTGGATGAGGGCGCTGACCGGGGTCGGGCCTTCCATCGCGTCCGGCAACCAGGTCTGGAGCGGGATCTGGGCCGACTTCGCGACCGCGCCGCCGAGGAGGCCGAGGGCGACGAGGTTCGCCTGCGTCGAGGAGAGATGGGTGTCGAGGACCGAGAACGAGAGCGAGTTCGTGTGCGCGATCAGGATGAAGAAGGCGAGCGCCATCGTCGCGTCGCCGAACGCGTTCATGATGAAAGCCTTCTTCGCTGCCCGTACTGCGGTCGGCCGCTCGTGCCAGAAGCCGATCAAGAGATAGGACGACAGGCCGACGAGCCCCCAGCCGACGAGGAGCAGTAGCAGGTTCCCGCCCTCGACGAGCAGCAGCATCGAGAAGACGAAGAAGGCGATGTAGGCGAAGTAGCGGCGTTCCTCCTCGTCGCCGTCCATGTAGCCGATCGAGTAGAGGACGATCAGGCCGCCGACGCCACTGACGATCAGCATCATCATCGTGCTCAGCGGATCTACCAGCAGCTGCAGGGGCACGCTGAAGTGCCCGGCGGCCACCCACGTCCACGCGGTCGTCAGCTCGCCGCGGCACGTCCCATTTGGCCCATTGAGGCAGCCGGTGTAGTGCTGGTTGTGCACGCCGAGGAAGGCCCAGATCGCGCCGCCGAAGGCGACGAAGACGCTCGTCGTCGCGATCCAGGCGGCTGCGGCTCGCGGCAGCCACGACCCGCCGAGCAGGATCAGGATCGAGCCGACGAGCGGCGCGAGCAGGCAGAGCCAGGCGCCGTATGTCATGGCGGTCATCCGCGCAGCTCCGAGAGCGTGTCGACGTCGAGCGAGAGGTTTCGCCGGTTGAGCGCCACCACGAGCCCGAGCCCGACGCAGACCTCCGAGGCGGCGATCGCCATCACCGTGAGCGCGAAGATCTGGCCCGCGCCGTTGTGCCACTGGCGCGAGAGCGCGATCAGGGCGAGGTTGCCGGCGTTCAGCATCAGCTCGAGCGACAGCAGCACGACGAGCGTGTTGCGCCGGATCAGGACGCCGAGCGCGCCGATCCCGAACAGGAAGGCGGCGAGCGCGACGTACCAGGCGACGCTCGGTCCGTCCATCAGACGGCTCTCCTTGTGTGCGAGCCGAGGATCACGCCGCCCACCGCGGCCACGAGCAGGACGACCGAGGTGATCTCGAATGCGAGCAGCTGGTCGGTGAGGAAGACGCGGCCGATCCAGGCGGGCGTGCCGAAGTCCGCGCCGACTGCGCCCGCGTGCGAGAGGCCGCCGCTCGCCTGCATCCCGACGGCGACGACGATCTCGACGAGCAGCGCGCCCGCGGCCGCGACGCCGCCGAAGGTCTGCCAGCTCGGCCCGCCCGACCACGGCGTCTCGTGCCTCGGCCCGACGTAGGCGATCACGAACAGGAACATCACGACGACCGCGCCTGCGTACACGAGCACCTGCGCGGCCGCGACGAACTCCGCCGACAGCAGCAGGTACATGACCGCCAGCGAGGCGAGGTTCCCGATCAGCGACAGGGCCGAATAGAACGGGTTCGTGAACGAGACGACGGCAACGGCAGAGCCGAGGCACGAGAACGCGGCGACAAACCAGACGATCCACACAAGGGCATTGCCGGCCGAGGCGAGGATCATGAATCCGACTTGTAGAAGGGGATCGGCGTGTCGAACAGGTCCCGGTCGGCGACGGGCCACTCCTTCACCGGCGGCGCGAGGAGCATGTCCTTCGTGTAGATCTGGTCGTCGCGGTTGTGCTCGGAGATCTCGAACTCGTTGCCGAGCGTGATCGCGTCGAACGGGCACGCGAGCTCGCAGTAGCCGCAGAAGATGCAGCGGCTGAGGTTGATCTCGTAGATCCGCGCGTAGCGCTCGCCGGCCGAGACGCGGTTGTCCGGCGTGTTCTCGGCCGCCACGACCCGAATGCAGTCCGCCGGGCAGGCCGCCGCGCAGAGCGAGCAGCCGACGCACTTCTCCAGCCCGTTCTCGTGCTTCCAGAGGCGGTGCCGGCCGCGGAACCGGGGATAGACCGGCCGCTTGTACTCCGGATACTGCTGCGTGATCGGCTTCTTGAAGATCTGCTTGAACGTGACCGCGAAGCCCTTGAACGTCTCGAGCGGCTGGGGACTCACTGGAACGCCACCACCAGCGCGGCCGTGATGACCGCGTTGACCGTCGCAATCGGCAGCAGCACCTTCCAGCCGAACCGCATCAGCTGGTCGTAGCGCAGGCGCGGCAGCGTGGTGCGCAACCAGATGAAGGCGAAGAGCACCGCCATCGTCTTGAGCAGGAACCAGATCGGCCCGATGTCCCACGGCCCGTGCCAGCCGGCGAAGAAGAGCGTCACCATCAGGCCGGAGATCGTGATCAGGTTGATGTACTCGGCCATCTGGAACAGGCCCCAGCGCATCCCCGAGTACTCGGTGTGGTAGCCGGCGACGAGCTCCTGCTCGGCCTCGGGCAGGTCGAACGGCGCACGGCTCGTCTCCGCGATCCCGGCGAAGAAGAAGACGATCAGGCCGACGAATTGCGGCGCCGCGAACGGGAGGAGCGAGCCCTGGCGCGCCACGATCTCGGGCAGGTTGAGCGAGCGGCCGAGGATCACGACGCCGAGCACGCTGAGCGCGAGCGAGACCTCGTACGAGACGAGCTGCGCGCACGTGCGCATCGAGCCGAGGATCGAGTACTTCGACTCCGACGCCCAGCCGCCGACGATGAAGCCGTAGATCCCGATCGAGCCGAGCGCGAAGATCGCGATCAGGCCGATCGACACGTTCGCGACCTCGCCGTTGATGTGCCAGCCGTTCACCGTCCAGCCCGGGCCGAACGGGATGAAGGCGAAGGCGGCGATCGCGGTGAAGGCCGAGACGACCGGCGCGAGGATGTAGGGGAGCTCGATTGCGCCCGACGGTGCGAACGCCTCCTTGCGGACGAGCTTCACGAGGTCCGCGATCGGCTGCAGGAGCCCGAACTTGCCCGCGCGGTTCGGCCCGTAGCGCAGCTGCATCCGGCCCATCAGCTTCCGCTCGACCAGCGTCAGGTAGGCGAAGAGGCCGAGCAGGATGTTGACGATGACGAGTGCCTCGATGATCGCGATCCACCACGGCTCGTTCATGCGCCGACCACCTCCTCGGCCTTCGCGACCTCGACGATGCCGCCGAGACCCTCCGCGTGCTCGAGCGGGACGCGCGCGATGCCTGCGCGCAGGTGCCGGTTGACGCGGGCCTGCAGCGTGATCGCGTTGCCGTTCGAGCCGACGGTGACGAGGTCGCCGGTCGCGATTCTGCGCCGGCGGGCATCGTCGGCCGAGAGCTCCAGCTCGGCCGGGGGGCGCTGGAACTGGAGCTCCGTGACGCGCTCGACGGCCGCGCCGGAGAAGAGCGGCTTGTAGGCGACGAGCCGGATCTCGCCCCGCTTCGCCTTCTGCTGCGGCTCGGGCAGCGGCTCACGCTCGACGTGCTCCGGCGCATCGGGGTAGACCCGCAGCGGCGCCCGCTCGCCGACCTCACCGAACGTGAGCCCACCGTAGACACGCTCCGAGACCTCGGCGAAGACGCCCGCGGCGTAGGGCGCGACGTCGACCCCGAACCGCGCCGCGAGCTGCGAGATCCACTCGAGCTCGTCGGGGCACGGCGCCTCGACCGTGCGGCGCAGCCGTTGCAGGCGCCCTTCGAGGTTGACGAACGTGCCGTCGCGCTCGAGGTAGCTCGTCCCGGGCAGGATCAGATCGGCCCAGCCGGCGACGAGCCCGCCGAACATCGAGATCACGATCGTTTCCTCCGCCTGCTCGGCGAGCGCGCGGACGTTGTCGTCGGCCGCGGCTTCGTCACCCGAGACGACGAGCAGGCCGATCGAATCCGCCGGCTCGCCCTCCTCGTCGCAGCAGGCCGCCCAGGCGTCGGCGACGCCGCGGCCGTTGGGGGTCTCGGGGAGATAGAAGGCGCCGCAGCCGTCGCGCTCGGCGAGGCCGAGCTTCTCCGCGAGCTTGGCGACGGTCGCACCGCCGCGGCCGCCCGGGCCGGACCAGACGAGGACGACGCGGTCCGCCTCGGCGACGGCCGGGTCGTTTGCGTCGGCGACGATCCGGGCGCCGTTGCGTCGCGCAGACTTGATCCAGAGGTCGACGACGGGTGCGCGCTCGACCACCGGCACGTCGCCGAGCACGACGACCACGTCGGCGTCGCGGATCGCCGAGAGCGGGAGCCGGTAGCCGTCGAGCGCCCAGGAGACCTCCTCAGGCAGCGTCGCCTGATGGGAGCCGAGCCCGCCGCGCAGCAGCTTGCCGAGCGCGTACGCCTGCTCGACCGTCTCGGAGCCCGAGAGCACCGTGACGATGCGCCCGCGCGCCTCGCCCAGGATCCGCTCGGCCTCCTCGAGCGCCTGCTCCCACGACACCGGCTCGAGACCGTGCCCGCGCCGGCGCTGCAGAGGCTCCGTCACCCGGTCGTCGGCGCGCAGGTGCGTGTACGCGAAGCGGCCCTTGTCGCAGATCCAGCCCTCGTCGATCTCGGGGTGGTTGCGGGAGAGGATCCGCTTGACCTTCCCCTCGCGCACGGTCGCGTGGATGTTGCAGCCGACGGGACAGAGCCCGCAGACGGTCGGTACGTCGACGATCTCCCACGGCCGCCCCTCGAAGCGGTACTGCGTCGGTAATAGCGCGCCGACCGGGCAGAGCTCGGTCACGTTGCCGGTGAACGCGCCCGTGTAGGGCAGGTCCTCGAAGGTCGTGATCACCGAGTTCGCGCCCCGGGCGGCCGCCACGAGCTGGCCGTCCTCCGCGACGCTCTCGCTGAAGCGCGTGCAGCGATAACAGAGGATGCAGCGCTCGCGGTCGAGTGAGATCGTGGGCGAGATCGGGATCGGCTTCTCGAAGGTCAGCTTCTCGAAGCTCATCCGCGTGTTGCCCGGCCCGTAGCGGAAGGTGAGGTCTTGCAGCGGGCACTCGCCGCCCTTGTCGCAGACCGGACAGTCGAGCGGGTGGTTGACGAGGATGAACTCGAGCGTCGCGTTCTGGGCCTCCGCAGCCATCTGAGAGGTGCGCGCCGTCTTCACGACCATCCCGTCCGTCGCGGTCAGCGTGCAGGCCGCCTGCGGTTTCGGCGGCATCCCCTCGACCTCGACGAGGCACATGCGGCAGGCACCGACCGGCTCTCCGAGGCGCGGCTCGTAACAGAAGACCGGGATTTCGACGCCCGCGGCGAGCGCCGTCTCGACCAGCCCGGTCCCCTTCGGGACGTGGACCTCGCGTTCGTCGATCCGGACGCGAACGAGCTCGGGTGCGCTCATACGAAGGCCTCCGCGTGCGCGTGCTGGTCGACCGGCGCGAACAGCCCGGCGAGCTGCGAGTCGGCGCCGAACGGGCAGCCGCCGTGCTCGAGGTGGGCCCGGAACTCGTCGCGGAACTTCGTCACGCAACTCGCGACCGGCATCGCGGCCGAGTCGCCGAGCACGCAGAGGCACTTGCCGATGATCCGGTCGCAGACGTCGAGCGTGAGGTCGAGGTCGCGCTCGGATGCGGTCCCGTCCTCGACCGCGCGCAGTAGCTGGACGAGCCAGCGCGTGCCGACGCGGCACGGCGTGCACTTGCCGCACGACTCGTGCATGTAGAACTGCGCGACCCGGAGCGCGAACTGGACGATGCACGTCCGCTCGTCGATGACGCTGACGACGCCCGAGCCGATGAAATAGCCCTTCTTGCCGAGCGAGTCGGCGTCGAGCGCCGTGTCAAGGTCGTCCGGCGTCATGACCGGGAACGACGAGCCGCCCATCATCACGGCCTTGAGCGTGTGGCCGCCGGGCACGCCGCCGCCGATCTCGTAGATCAGGTGCCGCGCCGTGATCCCGTGCGGCGCTTCGTAGACGCCGGGCCGCTCGACGTTGCCCGAGAGGCAGAAGAGGCGCGTGCCGGTCGAGTCGGGCGGTGCGCCGATCGTCGCGTACTCCGCCGGGCCGACCGCGAGGACGGCCGGGATCGTCGTGATCGACTCGACGTTGTTGATCAGCGTCGGCGAGGCGTAGACACCGGAGATGGCCGGGAACGGGGGCTTCGAGCGCGGCTGGCCGCGCTTCCCCTCGAGCGACTCGAGCAACGCGGTCTCTTCCCCGCAGATATAGGCACCCGCGCCGCGGTGGATCACGATGTCGACGGTGCCGAGGATCCCCGCCGCGCGCGCCTCGTCGAGCGCGCCCTGCAGCGACTCGTACTCCTCGAGGTACTCGCCGCGGACGTAGATGAAGACCTGCTTCGACTGGATCGCATGCGCGGCGATCAGGCAGCCCTCGAGCAGCCGGTGCGGGACCTTGAGCATGATCTCGCGGTCCTTGAACGTCCCCGGCTCAGACTCGTCGGCGTTGACCGTGATGTAGATCGGCCGCGCGATCTTGTCGGGCGTCGGGATGAAGCTCGCCTTGCGGCCGGTCGGGAAGAAGGCGCCGCCGCGGCCGCGCAGGTTCGACTCGACGATCTGCTGGATCACGGCCTGCGGATCCTCCGTCCGCGCCTGCTCGAGCTGCTGGTAGCCGCCGACCGCGCGGTACGACTCGAGGCTACGGAGCGGCTCGCCGTCGTAGCCGGCCAGGACGAGCGCCGGCCCTTCGGCTACGCGGACCGTCGTCTCACTCATCGGCGAGCTCCGCGAGGATCACCGGGACGTCTTCCGGTGTCACCGACTGGCGGTAGACGTGGTCGACCGCGACGATGGTCGGCGTCGAGCAGCCGCCGAGGCACTCGACGGCGCGGAGCGTCACCTGGCCGTCCGGTGTCGTCTGGCCGGGGCCGACGCCGAGCTCGCGCTCGAACGCGTCGAGCACGGCCTGCGCGTTGACGAGCCCGCAGCAGACGTTCGTGCAGACCTCGATCGTATGCCGGCCCGTCGGCTCGAACTGGAACAGGTCGTAGAAGCTCGCCACGGAGTAGCAGTAGGCCGGGGTCACCTCGAGCGCGTCGGCCGTCTCCTCGAGCGCCGCGCGCGACAGCCAGCCGTGCTGCTCCTGCGCGAGCCGCAGCGCCGGCAGCACCGCCGAGTCCGACCCCTCCGGATAGCGCGCCCGGATCCCTTGCACCGCCTCGTAGAAGGCCGTCACCGGTCGGTGTCCCCCATGACCGCGTCGAGCGAGCCGACGACCGCGATCAGGTCGGCGACGAGGGCGTTCTCGAGGCAGGTCGCAGTCGCCTCGAGCGCGACGAAGGACGGGGCGCGGAAGTGGATGCGCCACGGCTTCGGGCCGCCGTCCGAGACGAGGTAGCAGCCCGACTCGCCGCGCGGCGATTCGACCGCGACGTAGATCTCGCCCTCGGGCACGCGGAACCCCTCGGTCACGATCTTGAAGTGGTGGATCAGGGATTCCATCGAGGTGTGGAGCTCCTCGCGCGGCGGCAGCACGACCTTGCGATCGTCCGCGATCCACGGCATCCCGTCCATGCGCTCGAGCTTGTCGAGGCACTGGCGTACGATCTTCGTCGACTCCGCCATCTCCTCCAGCCGCACGCGGTAGCGGGCGTAGACGTCGCCTTCCGCGTACACCGGCACTCGGAAGTCGACCTGCTCGTAGTGGAGATACGGCTGGTCGCGGCGGAGATCCCAGTCGACGCCGGAGGCGCGCAGGTTCGGGCCTGTCTGGCCGAGCGCGATCGCGTCGTGCGCCGAGAGGACGCCGATGCCCTTTGTCCGCTCGAGCCAGATCTCGTTCCGGTCGAGCATGCCCTTGTAGTCGTCGAGCGCGTGCGGCATCCACTCGACGAACTTGCGGCACTCCGGATAGAAGCCCTGCGGGATGTCCTCGGCGAGCCCGCCGATCTGGAAGTAGCGGGTGTGCATCCGCTGCCCCGTGACGAGCTCGAACAGGTCGAGGATCGTTTCCCGCTCGCGGAAGCAATACCAAAACATCGAAATGGCCCCGAGCTCGAGCGCCGAGGTGCCGAGGAAGACGAGATGCGAGTGGATCCGGTTGAGCTCGCAGAGGAGCATCCGCATCCACTTGGCCTTGGTGGGCACCTCCAGCTCGAGTAGTTGCTCGACCGCGAGCACGAACACGAGCTCGTTGTTCTGGTAGCCGACGTAGTCGATCCGCTCGGGGAAGGTGACGTCCTTCCAGTACGTCTTCGACTCCATCGACTTCTCGAAGCCGGTGTGGAGGTAGCCGATCACGGCCGAGACGCCCACTACCTCCTCGCCGTGCAGGTCGACGATCAGGCGCAGGACGCCGTGCGTCGACGGGTGGTTCGGCCCGAAGTTGACCTGCAGCACGTCTTCGCTGTCCCGCAGCTCCTCGGGGACGGCGAGCATGGTCGGGACCCGCGCGGGGATGCGCGAGCCCGCGTATTGGTCGTCGGAGACGATCGGCCAGCGGCGCGTGCCCGGTGGGGTGGCCGTCGCGCTCAACGCACCCGCTCCCGTCGCCGGCGAAGCCGGCACCTTCGCTCTCTGATGAGCTCCGTCAAGCCTGCGCTCATTGCTCGTCACTGAAGCGGACGGGCTCGCCGCCGATCGGGTAGTCCTTGCGCAGCGGGTGGCCCTCCCAGTCCTCGGGCATCAGCAGCCGCTCGAGGTTCGGGTGGCCGTCGAAGACGATCCCCATCAGGTCGAACTGCTCGCGCTCGTGCCAGTCGCACGTCGGCCAGACCGAGACGACGCTCGGCACCCGCTCACCCTCGTCGACCCAGCACTGGAGCCGCGCGCGCGGCGCGCCCTGCTGCAGCGCGAGCAGGTGGTAGCTGACGGAGAAGCGCTTCGGCTTGGGCGCGGGCAGCGCCTGGAGCCCCTGCGTCATCGGATGCATGAGGTCGCGGCCGCTCGCCGTGCCGATGTAGCCGGACACGCCCTTGTCGCCCCAGCCGAGGTAGTCGGTGGCGACGAGGTCGACGCAGACGTCGAAGCCGAGCTCCTCGCGCGCGTGCGCGCAGGCCTCGCGGATCCGGACCGTCTCGATCGTCACCGTCGGCATCTCGGGGCCGTCACGGTGCGAGACGTAGCCGGGCACCTGCGTCCAGTCGGTCACTGGGCGACTCCGCCCCGCTCGTACGCGGGCGGCACGCCGGCCTGGTGCGCCTCGTGCAGGCGGATGATCCCCTCCATCAGCGCCTCCGGCCGCGGCGGGCAGAAGGGGACGTAGATGTCGACCGGCACGATCCGGTCGACGCCCTGCAGGATCGTGTAGTTGTTGAACATCCCGCCGGAGCTCGCACAGACGCCCATCGCGATCACCCACTTCGGCTCGAGCATCTGGTCGTAGATCTGGCGCAGCGGCTCCGCCATCTTGTGCGCGACGCGGCCCGAGACGATCAGCAGGTCCGCCTGGCGCGGCGAGGAACGGAACGCCTCCATCCCGAAGCGCGCGATGTCGTAGCGCGCCGAGACGATCGACATCATCTCGATCGCGCAGCACGCGAGCCCGAACGTGTCGGGCCACATCGACTTGGTCTGCGCCCAGCGCACGGCCTTCTCGAGCGTCGTCAGCCCGAGCGCGCGCTCCATCTCCTCGAGCCCGAGCTCCTCCTCGAAGCGCGACGGCCCCTTGGTGGGCCAGAGCAGCCGCTCCGACTGGAGCCCGTAATCGCGCAGGCGCGTCGGCTCGTCAGCCCGCGGCACGCGGCCAGGGGAGTCGGTCACCAGTTCAGCGCGCCCTTCCGCCAGATGTAGACGTAGGCCACAAGCAGGATCACGACGAAGAAGGCGAGCTCCGCGAAGCCGAACCAGCCGAGCGCATGGAGCTGCACGGCCAGCGGATAGAGAAACACGATCTCGATGTCGAAGACGATGAAGAGCATCGCCGTCAGGTAGAAGCTCACGCCGAACCGCTGGCGCGGGAGCGGCCCCGTCGAGACGCCCGACTCGAACGGCACCGTGCGCGCGCGGGTCCGCCGCGCAGGCCTCTGCGAGAACTTGAACGACATCCACATCATCGAGGCCGGGATGAGGAGCGCGAGGATCCCGTAGATCAGGAATGGCAGCCAGCTGTCGAGCATCTACTTCGCTCGCCTCCCCCTACTCGTTCGCGCTGACCGAGGCACTCACCGAATCGGTGACGTTACCAATGTCACAGCGCCTGCACTTGGGGGTACCGAAACGCTGTGGTGGAGCCTGCAGCGAGTGTCACAAAGTTGGGCTTGTTTCCCCCTCTCGCGGCATGGTGAGCAGGGGGCACGTTGCTACGATGCGACGGAGATGGAGATCCAGGAGCGCACCGAGAGCATCGTCTCGCTGACACCGGCGGCGGCGGCGAAGATCCGCGACCTGATGGCCACCGAGACGGACGTGTCGGTGCTGCGCGTCGCGATCGAGGGCGGCGGGTGCTCGGGTTTCCAGTACGGCCTCGGCTTCGACCGCGGCGCCCAGGAGGGCGACCACGAGTTCGAGTGCGAGGGCGTCACCGTCGTCGTCGACCCGTTCAGCGCGCCCTACCTGTCCGGCGCCCAGGTCGACTACCTCGAGACGATCCAGGAGGCCGGGTTCAAGATCGAGAACCCGAACGCCGTCGCCTCGTGCGGCTGCGGCCACTCGTTCCAGGTGGCCGAGGGCGAGGCGCCCGAGGACGGAGCCGGCTGCGGCTCTGCTTGCTCGCACTGACGCGCTAGAGCGCGATTAGAGTCGGCGCAGTCATGCGCGTCGCCGTTGTCGGATCGGGCCCGGCGGGCTTCTATGCCGCCGGTGCGCTGCTGTCCGCGGATCCGCCGGTCGAGGTGGACATGATCGAGCGCCTGCCGACGCCGTGGGGGCTCGTCCGGCTCGGGGTCGCGCCGGACCACCCGAAGCTCAAGACGGTGTCGCGTGCCTTCGAGCGCATCGCCGACCAGCCCGGCTTCCGCTTCCTCGGCAACGTCGAGGTCGGTCGCGACCTCCATCACGACGACCTCGTGCGCCTGTACGACGCCGTCATCTACGCGGTCGGCGCCCAGAGCGACCGCCGCCTCGGCATCCCCGGCGAGGACCTCCCCGGCTCCTGGCCGGCCACCGAGTTCGTCGCCTGGTACAACGGCCATCCCGACTTCCAGCAGCTCGAGTTCGACCTCTCCGTCGAGCGCGCCGTCGTGATCGGGGTCGGGAACGTCGCTCTCGACCTGGCGCGGATGCTCGCGCTCACCCATGAGGAGCTCGCGCCGACCGACGCGACCGATGCGTCGATTGCGGCCATCGAGAGCTCGCCGATCGAGGAGATCGTCGTGGTCGGCCGGCGCGGACCGGCGCAGGCCGCGTTCACGACGCCCGAGCTGCAGGAGATGGGAGAGCTCGCCGGAGCCGACGTGCTGGTCGGTCCGGCCGACCTCGAGGGTGCGGAGCCGAAGAGCACGAACGCCGAGCGGAACCTCGCCGTCCTGCAGGATTTCGCGGCGCGCAAGCCCGAGGGCAAGCAGCGCCGGGTCGTCTTCCGCTTCTTCGAGTCGCCCGTGGCGATCCTCGGCGAGGACCGCGTCGAGGCGATCGAGCTGGTGCACAACGAGCTCGATGCGAACGAGCGTGCGGTGCCGACGGAGCAGCGCGAGACGCTGCCGTGCGGCCTCGTCTTCCGCAGCGTCGGCTACCGCGGCGTCGAGCTGCCGGGCATGATCTTCGACGCGAAGAGCGGCACGATCCCGAACAAGGGCGGCCGTGTCGTCGATCACCTGGGCAACCTGGTGCCGGGCGTGTACTGCGCAGGCTGGATCAAGCGAGGCCCGACCGGCGTGATCGGCACGAACAAGAAGGACGCGGCCGAGACGGTCGAAGCCGTGCTCGCAGACGCCGCGGCCGGCAGGCTCCAGCCGAAGCCGGACGCGGACGCGGTCGACGCGCTGCTCGCCGAACGTGGCGTGCGGGTCGTCGAGTACGACGGTTGGACGGCGATCGACGAGGCCGAGCGAGCCGCCGGCGAGAAATCCGGCCGGCCGCGGGTGAAGCTCTGTTCGTGGGACGAGCTGCTCGCTGCAGCTGAACGCATGGCCGCCGGTCGCTGAGTGGTCCGACGTCGGCGCTCGATGCGACGAGCATCGCGTTGAAACGGGGCGTTCTGCACCTCGATCCGCTGCATGATCGGTCTCGGTGTCCAGGGCGACATCATGATCGCCCGCAACGGGCCGACCACGACGGCAGCCGTCGCGCCGCCGTCGCCGAACGGCCTCAGGGGGTGGTACACGACGGCACCGACGGTGACGCTCACCGCAACGGCGCATGACGCGCCGATCGCGTCGACCTACTACTCGGTCGACACGATCCCCCCGATCGGGGGACATCAGCTCACCCGGGCAGGCCGATGGACCGCGGGTGGATCCCCTCGTCGTGGAATGCCTCCAGTGCGGTACGACCCGCGTGGCACGGCGTGACCGCTTCAAGCACTTCGAGTCGCCCGAGTGCCCCGAGTGCGGCTACCTCGGCTGGACGCCCGTGCTCGAGGTGACCGAGGCCGAGCGTCCGGCGCCGCGCGTACGGCGGGTCGCCGAGCACCGGCGCGCGTCGGTCGCGTAGTTCACGCGTCGGCACTCGTCCGTCCTTCCCTACACTCGCTTTGTGGCGAAGATGGGGGAGCAGCGGGAGCTCTGGGGCGGCGAGACGACCAAGGCGGTCGCCAACTTCCCCGTCTCGGGTGAGCCGATCCCGGCGCCGGTCGCGCGCTGGCTCGGCCGGATCAAAGGCGCCGCGGCGCGCGCGAACGCCGGTCTCGGCCTCCTCGACGCCGACAAGGCGGAACGGATCTCGGCCGCCGCGACTCGGATCGCCGAGGGCGAGCTCGACGACCAGTTTCCGATCGACGTCTTCCAGACCGGGTCGGGCACCTCCTCGAACATGAACGCGAACGAGGTGATCGCGACGCTCGCCGGCGAGGACGTTCACGCCAACGACGACGTCAACATGGGACAGTCCTCGAACGACGTCTTCCCGTCGGCCGTGCACCTCGCGGCGCTCGACGAGATCACGAACGACGTGCTGCCGGCCATGGATCGCCTCGCGGCCTCGCTCGAGGCGAAGGCGCAGGACTTCGCCGACGTGATCAAGTCCGGGCGGACACACTGGATGGACGCCGTGCCTGTCACGCTCGGCCAGGAGTTCGGGGGCTACGCCGCCCAGGTGCGGCAGGGCATCGGGCGCGTCCGTGACACGCTGCCGCGGCTCGGGCAGATCCCGCTCGGCGGCACTGCGACCGGCACCGGCCTCAACACGCATCCGGAGTTCGCGGCGCGTGTGCGCGAGCTGCTCGTGAACGAGACCGGGCTCCAGATCTCGGCGCCGGCGGATCCCTTCGAGGCGCAGGCTGCGCGCGACGGGATCGTCGAGGTGTCCGGCGCGCTGAAGACCGTCGCGGTCTCGCTCACGAAGATCGCGAACGACATCCGCTTCCTCGGCTCCGGCCCGCGCGCCGGGCTCGCCGAGATCACGCTGCCGGAGCTCCAGAAGGGGAGCTCGATCATGCCGGGCAAGGTGAACCCGGTGATGCCGGAGGTCGTGACGCAGGTCGCGGCGCAGGTGATCGGCAACGACGCGGCGATCGCGATCGGCGGCCTGCAGGGGCACTTCGAGCTCAACGTCTTCGTGCCGCTGCTCGCACGCAACATCCTCGAGTCGGTGAAGCTGCTCGCGAGCGCGTGCCGGCTCTTCGCCGAGAAGTGCGTCGACGGGATCGAGGCCAACCGCGACACCTGCGAGCGTTACGCCGAGCTGACCCTGGCGGCCGCGACGGCGCTCAACCCGTACATCGGCTACGACCGCGCGACGGAGATTGTGAAGGAGGCCGCCGCCTCCGGCCGCTCGTTGCGCGAGGTGGCGCGGGAGCAGGGCGTCGAGGAGTCGGTGCTCGACGAGGCGCTCGACTACCGCAAGATGGCGAAGCCGAACGGCTAGGCCGCGGGTTTGATCGCCAGCCTGGCCGCGAACGCACGCTTTCCGTGCGTTCCCTTGAAGGGATAGCGGCCTGCCCGGGCGGGGTTTGCCGGTCCCGCCGCGGGCGTGAACGAAAGCGTCGGAGAGCCGGGCCCGTCCACGTTGCAGGTCATGCCTCTGTGTGGTCCAACCGTCACCGTCAGGTGAGGGTGATCCCGCCGACCGCCGGCGTCACACCGCCAGGTCGGCTGGGCATCGGAGATCTCGCTCGATGTTCTCTCCGCGCATGCGATGGCGCCGGGCGCGAAGATCGTTCTCGTCGAGGGCGCGACCGCGAACGACTCCGACCTCTACGCGGCGGAGAAGTGGGCCGTCGACCACCACGTCGGCGACGTGATGTCGCAGAGCTTCGGTGGGGCCGACAGCTGCGTCGATCCGGCCTACCTCGGGAAGTGGCACGATCTCTTCCGTCAGGCCAGCAACGCTCTGGCTGGACGGTGTTCGCCTCGTCGGGCGACAGCGGCGCCTCCCAGTTCGATTGCACCGGCACCACCTCGACCCTGTCGGCGAGCTGGCCGGCAGTCGATCCGAACGACACCGGCGTCGGCGGTACGACGCTCAACGCGACCGACGACCCCACGGGCACGGCGACGATGCCGTCGGGCACGTATCTCGGCGAGACGTCGTGGACGGAGCCGCTCTACGGGTGCAATCCGCCCGATGGCGACGACATCAATTGCAGCGGCGGCGGTTACAGCTCGGTCTTCGGCCGCCCGCTCTATCAGCTGCTCGCGGTCCACGGTCACGCACGCGGCGTGCCCGATGTCTCGTACGACGCGGGTGTCAACGGTGGCCTGCTGATCCACTCGGGCGTCCTGCTCGCGGCGTACTACGGCCTCGATCCGAGCACTCCCGCCTTCTTCATCTTCGGTGGGACGAGCGCCGGCTCGCCGCAGTGGTCAGCGCTTGCGGCGGACGCGGACCAGGTGGCACATCACGACCTGGGCGCCATCAACGACAACCTGTACGCCCTCGCGCTCCTGCCGAAGGTGTACCACTCGCTGTTCAACGACGCAGTCAGCGGGCTCGGCACGCCGAAGGCGCAGAACCTCGTTCCGGCTCTCGCGCTCACCGGCGGTCACTGAGTCACCACAGCAGATCGCACGACGAGAGGCCCGCTCCGGCGGGCCTCTCGTCTCTAGTAGGCGACTGCGCCGCGGCCCGTAGCGGCTGCGTGCTTCTGCTCGTCGGCGCGGTAGCTCGAGCGCACGAGCGGGCCCGAGAAGACCGACCCGAAGCCCAGCGCCTCACCCTGCTCGCGCAACCAGCGGAACTCGTCGGGATGCACCCAACGGTCGATCGGCGCGTGCTTCGCGCTCGGCTGGAGATACTGGCCGATCGTGACGACGTCGACGCCGTTCGCCCGTAGGTCGCGCATCGTCTCGACGACCTCGTCGTTCGTCTCACCGAGCCCGATGATGATCCCCGACTTCGTCAGGACGGGGTAGTCGGCGATCTCCTTCGCACGCCGCAGCAGCCAGAGCGCGCCGTCGTAGCTCGCCTTCGCGCCGCGCATCCGCGCGTGCAGCCGCCGCACCGTCTCGATGTTGTGGTTGAAGACCTCGGGCCGCGCGGCGAGCACCGTCTGCAGCGCCTCTTCCTCGACGCCGAGGAAGTCGGGCGTCAGCACCTCGACCGAAGCCTCGGGCACCTTCGCCTTCAGCGCGCGGATCGTCGCCGCGTAGTGGCTCGCGCCGCGGTCGGGGACGTCGTCGCGGTCGACCGAGGTGACGACGACGTGCTTGAGCTGCATCTGCGCCGCGGCCTGGGCGAGCCGTAGCGGCTCGAGCGGGTCCGGCGGCGACTCGGGCTTGCCCGAGTGGACGTAGCAGTAACGGCACGCGCGAGTGCACGTGTCGCCGAGGATCTGGAACGTCGCAGTGCCCCGGCCCCAGCACTCGGAGATGTTCGGGCAGCGCGCCTCCTCGCAGATCGTGTGCAGCGAAAGCCCGTGCACGAGCTTTTGGACGTCGAAGTACGAACCGTCCTTCGACGGCGCGCGCACCTTCATCCACTCGGGCCGGCGAGGCCTCTCGGCGACGGGAAGCGATGACTCCATGGACTCGTTCCAGTCTAGGTGGCGTAGGGGGACAGAGCGCTGCTAGCCTGAAACGGACTCGAGAGTCCGCTTACGTAAGGAGCCGAATGAGCCGCCATTCCACGAATCCCTGGGTCGTACTCGTCATCATCTGCCTTGCGCAGTTCATGGTCATCCTCGATGCGACGATCGTGAACGTCGCGCTGCCGCACATCCAGATCGCGCTCGGCTTCAGCGAGGCGAGCCTGCAATGGGTGATCAACGCGTACACGCTCGTCTTCGCAGGCTTCCTGCTGCTCGGCGGGCGCGCGGGCGACCTCCTGGGACGGAAGCGGCTGTTCCTGATCGGCCTCGTCATCTTCACCGTGGCGTCGTTCCTGAACGGGATCGCTAGCACCTCGGGGATGCTGATCGGCTTCCGTGCGCTGCAGGGCCTCGGCGCGGCGCTCATCTCGCCGGCCGCGCTCTCGATCATCTCGACGACCTTCGACGAGGGCAAGGAGCGCGCGCGGGCGCTGGCTGTCTGGGCCGCGATCGCGATCGGTGGCTCGGCGGTCGGGCTCGTTCTCGGCGGCGCGCTCACGCAGGCGTTCTCGTGGCGCTGGATCTTCTTCGTCAACGTCCCGGTCGGCATCTTCGCCTTCTTCGCCGCGCTGCGGCTCGTGCCGGAGTCGAAGGACGAGCACGCGCACAAGGGTTACGACCTCGGCGGCGCGGTTGCTGTCACCGGCGGCCTGATGCTGCTCGTGTACGGGCTCGTCAACTCGGCGCAGCACGGCTGGAGCTCGACGGTGTCGATCGTCTCCTTCGTCGCAGCTGCGGCATTGCTCGTGGGATTCGTCGTGATCGAGCAGCGCTCGGCGGAGCCGCTCGTCCGGCTCTCGATTTTCCGCATCCGCTCGCTCACGACGGCGAACCTGTCGATGTTCCTCGCCTTCTCCGGGATGTTCGCGATGTTCTTCTTCAATACGCAGTACATCCAACGCGCGCTCGGCTTCGGACCGCTCAAGGCGGGAGTCGCGTTCCTACCCTTCACGCTGGGGATCATGGTTTCCGCCGGCCTCGCCTCGGCGCTCGCCCCGCGGATCGGCGTCAAGCCGGTGACTGCCGCCGGCATGGTGCTGACGATTCTCGGTTTGCTCCTCTTCGCCCGGATGCCGGTGAACGGCTCGTACGCCGCCGACGTCCTACCCGGGATGATCCTGGCCTCCCTCGGGATGGGCGCGATCTTCATGCCGCTTACCCTCGTGGCAACGACGGGCCTCAAGAACGAGGACCAGGGACTTGCGTCCGGGCTCTTCAACACGTCGCAGCAGGTCGGCGGGGCGCTCGGGCTGGCGGTTCTCTCCACGATTGCCGTCAACCACACGAGCGCGGCTGCGCTCGCGGACCCACTCAACCCGGATTCGCTCCCTTCGATCGTGCACGGCTGGCAGTACGCCTTCGGCGGCGCGGCCGTCTTTGTCACCCTGAGCCTCGTCGTCCTGCTCGCGCTCCTGCGCAAGCGCGACGTGGCCCGGATCGAGGCCGAGGCCAGGACCGACGACGAGCCGGTGTTCGCCAGCTGATGACCGAGCTGCGCGCCGACGCGCGGCGCAATCTCGAACGGGTGCTCGACGCGGCGGAGCAGGCCTTCGGCGCGTCGGGCCCCGATGCGAGCATCGACGAGATTGCCCAGCTTGCCGGAGTCGGCCACGGGACGGTGTTCCGCCGCTTCCCGACCAAGGACGACCTGATGTACGCGGTCGTCGAGCGGCATGTCGCGCGGATTCGGGCGCTCGCCGAGGAGGCGTTGGAGTCGGACGACCCGGGGGCGGCCTTCTTCGACTTCGCCCGCCGCGCCGCCGAGCTCGGCATGACCACCCCCGGCATCCACGGCTGCGTCGTCCGCTGTGGCGAGAAGCCCGGTGCCGCCGAGCTCGAGGAGCTCGGCGGCAAGTTGGTCACGCGCGCGCAGCGGGCAGGCGCGGTGCGGCGCGACATCGAGCCGAACGAGGTCGGGCCGCTCGTCCGCGCCGCGCTGGTCGCCGCCGCGCCTGACCACTGGCGCAGCCACCTCGACGTCGTGCTGGACGGTCTGCGCGCCTAGAATCCCGCGCATGAGCTGGTACGTCCGGAGCGTGCGGGACATGAAGTGGTGGGACTACGGCCCGGCCGGCTTCGCGTCCGTCTTCGTCGTCGACGACGACCCGCAGGTCGGCGTGAACCTCTTCGTCCTCGGGCCCGGCCAGCCGATGTCGATGTACCACTGGGAAGCCGACCAGGAAGGGTTCCTCGTCCTGTCCGGGGAGGCGCTGCTCATCGTCGAGGACGAAGAGCGGCCGCTGCGCGCGTGGGACTACTTCCACTGCCCGCCGAACGTTCCGCACACGAGCGTCGGCGTCGGCTCGGGGCCGGCTGCCATCCTCGCCATCGGGGCGAGGGCGCACGCGCACGGAGACTGGGGCGGATATCCGTACTCCGAGATTGCGATGAAGCACGACGCTTCGGCGGAGGAGGACACCACTGAGCAAGAGGTCGCCTACGCGCGTTTCCCGCGCCGCACGGAGGGCGAGTTCCGGGAGGACTGGCTGCCGGGCTAGCGCGTCGCGAGCTGCTCGTGGACGGGCTGGGCCCAGAGCCCGGCCCCGTCTTCGGCCGGTAGCTCATCGAGCTCGAGCCCGAAGACCTCCTCGAGCGCCGCGACCGCGTGCGGCCGCACCTCATCGACGGTCACCGGCCGGCCGAGCTCGCGCGCGATCGTCGTGAACATCGCGTCCTCGAGTCCGCAGGCCGTGATCCAGTCGGTGAACGGAGCGGGATCGAGGTCGACGTTGAGCGCGTAGCCGTGTGTCGTGACCCAGCGCGAGACGTGCACCCCGATCGAGGCGATCTTGCGCGGCGGCCGCTCGAGCCAGACGCCGGTCAGGCCCTCGAGCCGGGCTCCCTCGACACCGAGCGCGGCGAGCGTGCCGATCAGCGCCTCCTCGAGGTCGAGGACGTACTGCTTCACGTCGCGGCCGTGCCGCTTCAGGTCGAGGATCGGATAGCAGACGAGCTGGCCCGGGCCGTGAAAGGTCGACTTCCCACCGCGGTCGGTCTCGACCACCTCGATCTCGGCATCCTCGGGCACGTGCAGCTCCGCGGTCTCGTCGGTGCGCCGGCCCAGCGTCACGACGGGCGGATGCTCGAGCAGGACGATCGTGTCGGGGATCGCGCCCTGCGAGACCGCGCCGGCGAGCGACCGCTGCAGCTCCCACGCCTCGAGGTACGGCACCTCGCCGAGCTGAAGAACGTATCCGCCTCGCGTCACCGCCGGAGCGTAGCCGCCTGCAAGATTGCGAGGACGATGAGCGCGGCTGCCGTGGCGGCGACGAGAGCGGCGCCGGCGGCCGAGAAGTGGGTCGCGGCGGCCAGCCAGACGACCGCTGCGGCGGCGGTGACGACATTGCCCGCTGCGAGCGTCCTCAGGTCGACGGGTGCGCGCCACAGGATCACGCCGAACAGGAGAAGCACGGCGCCGACTGTAAGCACGACCACGCGACCGACGGGGTGTGGGAAGTCGCTCGACCCGAAGCCGACGAGCAGCACGAGTCCGAGCGCGATCTCGACTGCGGCATCGACCCTGATCACCGTCCGAGCCTCCATCGTGGCCTCCTGGTAGTTTATGAAACGACTGTAGAAAGAATGGCCCGCCCCGTCAACCCCAACCGCAGGCCCGAGACGCTTGACCGCGCTGCCGAATACGTGCTCGAGCATGGGCTTGCCGGTCTCAGCCTGCGACCGCTCGCAACGGCGCTTGGCACGAGTCCCCGGATGCTCCTCTACGACTTCGGCAGCAAGCAGCGGCTCGTGGCCGATGTCCTTGCCGAGATCCGCCGCCGGGAGGAGCGGCTGCTCGACGCCGAGGTCAGCACGCTCGAGGACGTCTGGGGCTGGATCTCCGCGTCCGAGCGCGAGCCGTTCCTGCGGCTCTTCTTCGAGGTCTACGTCCAGGCGCTGAAGCGCGGCGAGGCGAGCGCCTTGGTCGAGGATTGGCTCGCGTTCCTCTCGAGCCGGGTGGACGAGGTGACCGCCACGCTGCTGATCGCGGTCGTACGCGGCCTTCTGCTCGACCGCCTCGCCACCGGCGACAGAGAGAGGACGGATTCGGCGCTCGCGCTCGCGGCGCGGCTGCTCCCGGCGTTCTAGGCCACGGAGGCTAGCCTCGGGCGATGGCCGTCGTGCTCGTCGAAGGGATCACCGACCGGATCGCGCTCGAGGCGGCTGCGGCGAAGCTCGGCCTCGACCTGGTCGCCGAGGGAGTCGAGATCGTCCCGATCGGCGGCGCCCAGGCCATCCGTCGCGCGGCGGCGCTGTATGAGGAAGAACGCGTGGTCGGTCTGTGCGACGCCGGCGAGGAGCGCTGGTTCCGGCGGGTGCTCGGGGACATGACCTACGTCTGCGTCGAGGACCTGGAGGACGAGCTGATTCGGGCGCTCGGGCCTGCCGGCGTGGAGGACGTCATAGCCGCTCAGGGCGAGCTCGAGAACTTCCGCAACTTCCAGAACCAGGTCGCGTGGCGCGGGCGCCCTGTCGACCGCCAGCTCCACCGCTGGCTCCGGGCGGCCCACCGGCGGAACAAGCGCTATCCGCCGCTGCTGATCGAGGCGGTCGAGCCGGCGCGGGTTCCGCAGCCGCTCGCCGGAGTCCTGGCAGCCGTCGGATAAGTACGGATGACGCGCTGCGCGCGCACCGAGAGGATCGAAGAGTGAACGTCGCCGAGCTGGTCCGGTGCGACACGTTTGAGTGTGCGGACGTCGTGCACGAGCGCCACGCGGTTCCGTCGGGCTCGATGAATCCGGACGACGTGACGATCCTGATGGTGGCCGAGGCGGTTCCACCCGATCCGGCCGACTGGCTGTCGACAGTCGACGCCTTCCGTGACGCGGGCGAGAAGGTCGAGAGCCTCGACGACGTTCGCGCGCTGGGCGTCTACCTCACGACTGCGCTCAAGTGCGGCAAGACCGGTTACGCCGTGTCGCCGGGCAGCATCGAGGCATGCTCGCGCCTGCTCGAACAGGAGCTCGACCTCTTCCCGCTCGCGTGCGTGCTGATGCTGATGGGCGACACCGCGATCAAGGCCGTGAATGTGATCGCGAAGCGTAACCGCGAGCCACGGCCCGTTCCGGCCGGCGCCACCTACCGCATCCGAGGCGGCGACTACCGCTTCCGCGGGATGCGCGTCATTCCCTCGTACCTCCACGTTGGGCCGGCCTTCTTCATCGAGAAGAGCAAGCGGCAGATGATCGCCGAGGACATCGCCGCCGCGCTCGCCTACGTCCGCAGCTGACCGGCGTCGGTCAGCTGCGGTGCGTTGGCCGAACATCCAGCGGTGTCCCTCGAGATCCTCGACCGTGTAGATGCGGAGGCCGATGCCCGGTTCGTCGGGCTCGCGCCATGTCGTCCACGTCGACGAAGAGGCCGTCGATCACCCATGGATTCTCGTGCATCCGACGCTCGATCTCGCAGCTCTGGCGATTCCTCATAGCCGAGGAACGGAACGAGCCGCTGCGCCACTACTCGCCGTCGCCCTCCCAGCCCTCGAGCCGCTCGCGCAGGTCGCGGAGGAAGCGGCCCGCGAGCGCGCCGTCGACGAGCCGGTGGTCGTACGTGAGCGTGATGTTCATCAGCGGCCGGATCGCGATCACGTCCTGGCCGAGCTCGTCCTCGACCACCCACGGCCGCTTCACGAGCGCGTAGGTGCCGAGGATCGCCGACTGCGGCTGGCTGATCACGGGCGTGCCGTGGAAGGTGCCGTAGCCGCCTGGGTTGGTGATCGTGAACGTGCCGCCCTGGACGTCGTCCGGGACGAGCTGCTTGTTCCGCGCCTTGTTCGCGATCTCCGCGATGCCGCGCGCGAGGCCGAGCAGGTTCAGACCCTCGGCGTTGCGGATCACGGGGACGATCAGGCCCTTGCCCTCGGCGAGCTCGACGGCGATTCCGAGGTTGACGAAGTTGCGCGTGACGATCGAGTCGCCGCGCATCTCCGCGTTCACGTACGGGTAGTCGCGCAGCGTCTCGACCGACGCCTTCGCGACGAACGCGAGGTAGGTCGGGTTGACGCCGTAGGCGGCCTGATACTCCTTCTTCAGCTGGTTGCGCACGGCGACGATCCGCGAGAAGTCGACCTCGATCGCGCTCGTGACGTGGGCGGCGGTGTCGAGCGAGCGGCGCATGTGCTCGGCGATCCCGCGCCGCATGGCGGTGATCGGTTCGACGGTCTCACCGGGCTGAGTCTCGCCCGCGGCGACGGGTGCCGGCGCGGGAGGCTTCGGCGGAGGAGGCGGCGCCTGGGCGGGCGATGCGGCGGGCGCGGGAGCCTCGGCTGGTGCGGCGGCCGGAGCCTCGGCCTGCGCCGGCTCGGGTGCCGGAGCCCCCTGCGGTTCCGGCTGCTGCTGGGCGCCGCCGGACTCGACGAAGGCGAGAATGTCCTTCTTCGTGACGCGGCCGCCCGAGCCGGTGCCCGGAACCTGGGCCGGATCGACCCCATGCTCTGACGCGATCCGTGCGACGACCGGGGAGACGAACGCCTTGCCGTTGCCCGACGCGGCCGGTGTGGCTGCGGCCGGTGTGGCTGCGGGCTCGGGTGCTGCGGGCGCAGGAGTCTCCTGCTCGGGAGTTGCTTCGGCTGCGGGCGCCGGGGCCTCGGGCTCGGGCGCTGCGGGAGCGGGAGCCTCGGCCGCTGCGCCGCCGCCGAGCTCTGTTCCGCCGATTTGGCCGAGCTTGGTCCCGACGTCGACCGTCTCGCCCTCCTGGACGAGGATCTGTGTGACCGTGCCGGAGGCCGGGCTCGGCACCTCGGTGTCGACCTTGTCGGTGGAGATCTCGAGCAGCGGCTCGTCCGCCTCGATGTGTTCGCCCTCCTGCTTCAGCCAGCGCGTGACTGTCCCCTCCGAGACGGACACGCCCATCTGCGGCATTACGACGTCGACTGCGGTCTCGGTGGCCATACCTCTCCTTTTAGTACTCCGCGAGCTCACGGAGGGCGCCGACGACGTCCTCGACCTGCGGGATGTATGCCTTTTCGAGCACCGGCGAGAACGGGACGGGCGTGTCAGGAGCCGCGAGCCGCTTGACGGGAGCGTCGAGATCCTCGAACGCCTCCTCGGCGATGGTCGCCGCAATCTCGCCGCCGAAGCCGCCGCTGCGCGTGTCCTCGTGCAGGACGAGCACCTTCGACGTCTTGCGCACCGACTCGAGCACCGCGGCCTTGTCCCAGGGCATGACCGTGCGCAGGTCGATGACCTCGACCGAGACCCCGTCGGAGTCGAGCTGCTGTGCCGCCTCTTCGGCCGTGTAGACCATGGCGCCCCACGTGATCACCGAGAGGTCGCTGCCTTCGCGGTGGGTGCGTGCCTTGCCGAGGGGCGTCGTGTAGCGCTCCTCCGGCACCTCGCCCTTGATGCGCCGGTAGAGGTGCTTGTGCTCGAAGTAGAGGACCGGGTTCGGATCCTCGATCGCGCTGATCAGCAGGCCCTTCGCGTCCTCCGGTGTCGCGGGGCAGACGCATTTCAGGCCGGGGATGTGCGCGAACGACGACTCGGGATTCTGCGAGTGGAACGGTCCGCCCGAGAAGCCGCCGCCCGACGGCAGGCGCACGACCATCGGCACCGGCGTGCCGGCGCGCCAGCGCTGCTTCGCTGCGACGGTGACGAGATGGTCCCAGGCGCAGGAGATGAAGTCGGCGAACTGCATCTCCGCGACGGGCCGCAGGCCCATGATCGCGGCGCCGGTGCAGCCGCCGACGATCGCGGTCTCGGCGAGCGGCGCGTCGATCACGCGCCAGGGCCCGAACTCCTCCTGGAAGCCGAGCGAGACCTTGAAGGCGCCGCCGTAGACGCCGACGTCCTCGCCGATCAGGAAGACGCGCTTGTCACGTCGCATCTCGGTGCGGAGCCCGTCAGAAATTGCCTGCAAATAGGTGAGTTCGGCCATTATTTGTGATGCGGCGTGTCGAGGTCCTCAGGCGCGGCGTAGACGCCGTGAGTGAGGCTGGACGGGTCCGGCTGGGGCGACTCCTCGGCGCGCTCGAGCGCGGCCGCGAGCTGACGCTTGATGCCGCTCGCGATCTCATCCTCCTCCTCGTCGGTGAGGTCGGCGTTGTTGCGCAGCCAGGTGCGGAAACGCTCGATCGGGTCGGACGCGGCCCACGTCTCGAGCATCGTCTTCGGGACGTAGAAGGCGTCGTCGTGGACGGCGTGGCCCTCCATCCGCAGCGTGAGGCACTCGAGCAGCGTCGGCCCGCCGCCCGCGCGCGCCTTGTCGATCGCGCGCTTCGCCTCGCGGTAGACGGCGAGGACGTCGGTGCCGTCGACCACCACTCCCTCGAAGCCGTACGCCTCGGCGCGGTCGGCGACGTGCTCGGTGGCGAACTCGAGGTAGGACGGGGTTGAGTACGCGAACTGGTTGTTGTCGCAGACGAACACGACCGGCAGCTTGCGCGTGCCGGCGAACGTCATCGACTCGTGCACATCGCCGCGCGCAGAGGCTCCCTCGCCGAACCAGCCGACCGCGACCCGCGACTCGTCGCGAATCCGGAAGGCGAGCGCCGCTCCGGTTGCGACCGGGAGCATCGCCGGCAGGTGGCTGACCATCGCGATCAGCCCGAGCTGCGAGTCGGCCATGTGGACGTTGCCGTCGCGGCCGTGCGTCGGGCCGTCCTGGCGGCCCATGTACTGCGCGAAGATCCGCCACGGATCGACGCCGCGCACGATGTGCACGCCCATGTCGCGGTGGAGCGGCGTGCCGACGTCGTCCGGCCCCATCGCGGTCGCCACGCCGACGGCTGCCGCCTCGTTGCCGCGACCCGTGTAGAAGGAGCCGGGGATCTTGCCCTGGCGATACAGGATGTGCCCGCGCTCCTCGACACCGCGCGTCACGAGCATGCTGCGATAGATGCCGAGCAGGTCCTCCCGGTCGAGGCCTGCTTCGCGCACCTCGTGGAGCGACCCGACCGGCCCTGCCTCTCTTGCGATCGCCATTGCCCGAAATCTAACGATCCCACGCGAAGGCATCGCCGACCTGCTGTAGACGCCCTCGTGTTTCGTCGTCGCAAAGTGCCCCGGCGACCCCTGCTTCGTACGCGGCGCGCGGCGAGAGACCGAGCGCCGCTGCGGCCTCGTAGTCGCGTGTCAGGTCGGTGTCGAACATCGCCGGATCATCCGTCGAGATCGAGCAGCGCACGCCGGCGGCGACGAGCTGCGGCAGCGGATGTTGCTCGAGCGAACCGACCGCGCCCGTGCGGAGGTTCGAGAGCGGGCAGACGTCGAGAACCGTGCCGCGGCCCGCGAGCTCGGCCACCAGGCCGGGATCCTCCACGGCGCGGATCCCGTGGCGCAGCCGGTCCGCGCCGAGCGCCTCGAGGGCGCCGCGCACCGAGGGCGGCCCGGCGACTTCGCCGGCATGCGGCACCGAGGCGAGGCCGAGCGACTTCGCGAGCGTGAAGGCCGGCTCGTACGGCTCCGGCGGGAACTGCGCCTCGAGCCCGCCGAGCCCCACTCCGAGCACTCCCCGGTCGCGGTATTTCGCGGAGTAGCGGACGACCTGCTCGGCCTGCTCGGCCGTGGCGCCGCGGAAGATGTCCGGTGTGAGTCGCACCTCGACGCCGTACAGCTCGCGCGCCTCCACGGCGCCGTCGCAGTAGCCGCTGAAGATCTCGTCCCAGGCGACGCCCCGCACCACGCGCTCGGCCGGCGAGAAGATCGCCTCGAGGTAGACGGCCCCGTGCGACGCGGCCTCGGCGGCGTAGCCGGTCACGACCTGGCGGAAGTCCTCCGCCGTGCGGAGCGCGTTGGTGGTGAGGATCCAGACCTCGATGAAGTGGGCGAAGTCGCGGAACCGATAGAGCGACTCGAGGTCGTCGGGCAGCGCATAGTCGTTCCGCTTCGCGATCTCGCGCAGCGTGTCGGCCCGCACCGTCCCCTCGAGGTGGACGTGCAGCTCGATCTTCGGGTCAGGCGCAGTGCCGGGCATAGAACGCAAGGTACTGGCGCATGTGCGAGTGCCAGTAGCTGCTGTCGTGCCCGCCCGGCCAGACGTGCAGCTGGGCGTGGATCTCGTGCGCGTAGAAGACGGCCGCGTTGTGGAACGGATCCTCGGTGCCGACATCGACCCAGACCGGCGCGGAGTAGTGCGGCGGGTGGTTGACGATGTCGTGGCGCGCGTAGTCCTCGGCGTCGTCGAAGGCCCCCGCGGCGCTGTCCGCACCGCTGAACCAGAGCGCCGGCGAGTGGCCGCCGACCGCGCAGAAGCGTCTCTCAGCTCCGAGGAGGAGCGCGCCGTAGCCGCCCATCGAGATCCCGCCGATCGCGACGCGGCCGTGCCCCGGGACGATCTCGCGCAGCACCATGGAGCCCCACCTGCCGCCGGCGCGGTTGTGCCAGTAACTGTGGTCGCCGCCGTCAGGGAGGAGGACGACCGGCGCACGCGAGCCGAGGTCGTGGAGCGCGTCGAACAGCGACTGGCTGAGCATCCCGGACGGCCCGCCGCCGCGTCCGTGGAGCAGCACGAGCGTCCAGTTGCCGTGCTTCGCCGGCACGACGCGGATCTCGTGCAGGTCGCCGGGCACGAACCGGCTGTGCAGCGTGTAGTGCTCGATGCGGGCGCCGCGCGTCGTCCAGTAGCCGCGGATCAGGTCGCGGACGACGATGTAGACCGCGACGGCCAGCAGGGCGACCACGGCTAAGGTCAGGAGGTGGCGAAAGCGGCGGATTGGTTGCGGGAGGAGCGTCGGAAGGTCCTCGGAGACTGGGTTGCATTCTGTCTCGGCTGCGGCGCTGCGCGCCGCTGGTTCGAGGAGTTCGAGGCGGAGCTGCCCGAGACCTGCCCGCAATGCGGCGGCGAGCTGCTGCGCCGCTGCCGCTCGTGCGGCACGCCCTTCTCCTCGCTCGCGGTCGTCGACTGCGAGGAATGCGGCGAGCCCGTCCGGCCGAACGAGCTCTTCGGCTCGAAGATCCGTCGCGCACGATGAAGGCGAATCCGGGAGGCAACGAGCAGCTGACCGCTCTTGCGGGAGTCCTACTCGTCGTCTTTCTCGCGATCGAAGGAGCGACGCTGCTGAATCTCCACGCGCTGCTCACCGTCCACGCCTTCGTCGGCATGTTCCTGCTGCCGATCGTCGCGCTGAAGCTGGGCAGCACGAGCTGGCGGATGGCGAGCTACTACCTCGGCCGGGAGGAGTACGTCCGCCGCGGCCCGCCCGCCTTTTCGCTACGCGTCGTCATCGCGCCGCTCGTGGTCGCATCGACGGCCGTCCTCTTCGGGACGGGTGTCTACCTCCTCGCCGTCCACGAGACCCACGGCACCGCCGTTGGTCTGCACAAGGCGAGCTTCGTCGTCTGGTTCGTCTCGACCTCGATCCACGTCCTCGCCCGGCTTGCGCGGATGTGGCGCGGGCTGCGCGGCCGCTATCCAGGCCTGGCGCTGCGGCTCGGGCTCGTCGCCGTGACGCTTGTCGCCGCGACGGCTGTCGCCGTGGCCACCTTGCCCGGCGCCGATCGCCTGCAGGACCAGATGACGGCCGGCGTCGGCCTGGACGCCCGCTAGAAGATCTCGTTCTCGCGGAAGCCGGGCACGACCGGCCCGTGCATGATCTGCGAGAAGCGGATGACCGTGACGACGTCGTCGGGCTCGACCGGGCGGTTGTAGAGCTGGCCGAGGAAGTTCGCCATCTCGTCGGTGCGGCGGATCTCCGGGTTGTCGTGCTCGATCTCCCGCGGTGAAAGCTCGCCGAGTGTCTTGACCTCGACCTTGTCGATCACCGCGTCGAAGACGTGCTCGCGCGGGCTGAAGCGGACGCCGCACAGCACGCGCACCACCATCCCCTTCTTGTACTTGCCCGACTTGTCGCCGAGCCGGATCGTGGCCGACTTCCGACCCGACCGGAGCTGGTCGGCGACGAGCGGCGAGTAGAAGTTGAGCGCGTACATCGTCGCGGAGAGTCTGCCAGCTACACGGCAGCTCGTTGGACGTGCGTGTGCGTGAGTTGCTCCGGCGAGGTGCAGCCGAGCAGGCACAGCGCCAGCGCCAGCTCGTCGCGCAGCAGTTCGAGGACGTGACGCACGCCGTCCTCGCCCGCGACGGCGAGGCCGAAGACCGGCGTGCGGCCGACGAGCACCGCGCGTGCCCCGAGCGCGAGCGCCTTCGCAACGTCGCTGCCGCGGCGGACGCCGCTGTCGAGGTAGACCTCGACCCGTCCGGCGACGGCCGCCACCACCTCGGGCAACGCGTCGAGCGTGGCGGGAGCGCCGTCGAGCTGGCGGCCGCCGTGGTTCGAGACGACGATCGCCGCCGCTCCGTGTTCGACAGCGAGCTCGGCGTCCTCGGCAGTGACGATGCCCTTGAGGATCACGGGCAACCGTCCCTCGCCCGCGATCCACTCGAGATCGCGCCAGGACACCGAGGCGTCGAGCAGCGCGAACTGGTCGGCGGGATTGTGCGCCGCTTCGCCGACCGCGGAGCGCGCATACGGAAGCGGTAGGCCGGGAGGGATCTCGAAGCCGACGCGCAGGTCGCGCTCCCGCTGCGCGAGCCGCGGCGTGTCCACGGTGAGAACGACGGCGCTGCAGCCGGCGTCCGCCGCGTCTGTGAGGTGTTCGCGGGTGACGTCCCGGTCCTGGAAGACGTACAGCTGGCACCACTGCATCAGCCCGGGGGCGGCGGCCGCGATCTCCTCGTGCGAACGCGTGCAGAACGTCGAGACGGCGATGCCGGTGCCCGCCGCGGCGGCGCCGCGCGCGGTCGCGCACTCGCCGTCCGGGTGGAAGAGCTCCTGGTACGCCACGGGCCCGACGACTACGGGAAGCGCGACGGGCGTGCCGAGCACCGTGGTTGCGGTCGAGATCTCGGACACGTCGCAGAGGACGCGCGGCCGGAACGTCCAGCGCGC
The DNA here is from genome assembly GCA_963796555.1 of uncultured Actinomycetes bacterium. Taxonomy (GTDB): domain Bacteria; phylum Actinomycetota; class Thermoleophilia; order Gaiellales; family Gaiellaceae; genus Palsa-739. The sequence continues at coordinate 784,533 of CAWCLZ010000010.1, forward strand.
GAAGGCGGCGCGGTTCTCGCGCAGCGTCCACTCGTCGCCCGAGCCGCCCGCGAGGTAGGCCCACGGCCCCGGCTCGAGCCGCTCCTCGGCGAGCCGCTCGTAGTCGGCGACGGACAGGGGTTCGGTCACGGCGATTCCTCCGCGGTGTGGCGGAAGACCTCGGCCGAGGCCTCGTGGAACCCGGTGGGCAGATCCTGGGCGGCCATGCTGTGGGCAATCTCCTCCATCTCGCCGATCCAACGCCAGCCCTTGCGGCGCGCGGAGCGTTCGGCGCCGGCGAGCCGCTCCTCGAGCCCCGGGATCGAGAGCCGCCACTCCGCGAGCAGCGCGTCCTCGACTCCTTCGGCTCGCGCGAGCTCCCGCACCGCGAGGAGCAGCGCCGCGCTGCCCTTCGTCCAGCCTGCGTATGCCGCCTTCAGCGCCGACGCCGCGCCCGGCCCGCCGGAGAGGACTCTCGCGTCCACGTTCGTCCCGGCGAAGAGTGTGGCGACCTCGTTTGCCTCACCGCCGGAGAGGTAGAGCCGCGTCGTGCCCGGCTGGTGTGGAGGCGGCCCGACGATGCCGCCGTCGACGAATCGCGGCTGGAACTCTGCGACAACCCGGGCGGTGTTGGGCGCGATCGCATTCGCGTCGACGTAGAGGCCCGTGAAGCCGGCCGTGGCGCGCGCGACGTCGACCGCGGCGTGCGGCGGGCAGATCGAGAGCAGGACGTCGCACCGGCGGCAGAGCTCGGCGACGTCGCCTGCGTCCTCGAGCCCGGCTGCCCGTGCGCGCTCGGCCGTCGCGGGGCTTCGTCCGGCCGAGGCCCAGAGGACGGTCTCGCCGCGCCCGCTTAGCGCAGCTGCGACGACGGCTCCCATCTCGCCCGGGTGGAGGACACCGACGACGGTCACGCCTCGAGCCGCTCCAGCGCCTTCGCCGCCATCTTGCGCTCGCCGTCGTAGGAGAGAAGCCGCGGCGCCTCGTCGAGCGGCAGCCACCGCGCCTCGGCGACCTCGACGCGCATCGACTCGTCGATGTCGCCGATTCGCCCGCGGCCGGCGCGGAGCAGGAAGAAGCTCACGACCTTGAAGATCCGCTCGCCTTTCCGCTCGTCCCACGTGGCCGTGTAGACGTAGCGGATGTCGCCGAGCTTCTCGACGAGTCGCCCCTCGACGCCGGTCTCCTCGTGCACCTCGCGCAGCGCCGTCTCGGCCGCAGACTCGCCCTCGTCGATGTGGCCCTTCGGCAGCGCCCAGATGCGCTTCTTGCCGCGCGGACGGATCGCCGCGACCATCGTCCGGCCGCGGACCGTCCGCACGAGCACCCCGCCTGCCGAGAACTCGCGCTCCACGGTTCGGTTCTACCAGCTGGCACTTGCTCAGCTAGAGTGCCAAGCGTAGAATGACCTCGGCACTCTCGTGGGGAGAGTGCCAGGAACTGTCACTGAGAGCAGTCAGGAGGCCCTGTATGAACCTGAAGCCGCTTGGTGACCGCATCATCGTCGAAGTCCTCGAAGAGGAAGAGTCGACGGTGAGCGGCATCGTGCTTCCGGACACCGCGAAGGAGAAGCCGCAGCGCGGCCGCGTCCTCGCAGTCGGTCCCGGCTCCCGGGACGACAACGGAAAGTTCATCCCGATGGACCTGGCGGAGGGCGACGAGATCGTCTTCTCCAAGTACGGCGGGACCGAGATCAGGGTCGGCACCGACGACTACCTGATCCTGCGTGAGTCGGACGTGCTCGCCAAGGTCACGGGCGACCGTGAGCCGGCCGGCGCCACCGCCTAGAGAGAACAACGGAGGTTAGAAGAAGATATGGCTCACAAGGAGCTGAAGTTCAACGAGGATGCGCGGCGCTCGCTCGAGCGCGGTGTCAATGTCCTCGCCGACGCGGTCAAGGTCACTCTTGGCCCGAAGGGGCGCTACGTCGTGCTCGACAAGAAGTTCGGCGCTCCGACCATCACCAACGACGGTGTCACGATCGCACGTGAGATCGAGCTCGAGGACGTCTTCGAGAACCAGGGCGCACAGCTCGTGCGCGAGGTCGCGACGGCGACCAACGACGTCGCCGGCGACGGCACGACTACCGCGACCGTCCTCGCGCAGGCGATCGTCCACGAGGGCATGAAGAACGTCGCGGCGGGCGCGAACCCGATGGGTCTCAAGCGGGGCATCGAGGTCGCCGTCGACGCAGTGGTCGAGAACCTCAAGGAGCAGTCGAAGGACGTCTCCGGCCGCGAGGACATCGCGCGCATCGCGACCGTCTCCTCCCGCGAGCGTGAGATCGGCGACGTGATCGCCGACGCGATCGAGAAGGTCGGCAAGGACGGCGTCGTCAACGTCGAGGAGGGCCAGACTCTGGGGCTCGAGCTCGAGTTCACCGAGGGCATGCAGTTCGACAAGGGCTACCTCTCGCCGTACATGATCACCGACCCCGAGCGGATGGAGGCGGTGCTCGAGGATCCGTTCATCCTCATTGCCAACTCCAAGATCGGTGCGGTCAAGGATCTCCTGCCGGTGCTCGAGCAGGTCATCCAGTCCGGCAAGCCGCTGCTGATCGTCGCGGAGGACGTCGAGGGCGAGTCGCTCGCCACGATCGTCGTCAACAAGCTCCGCGGCACGTTCCAGGCCGTCGCCGTCAAGGCGCCCGGCTTCGGCGATCGCCGCAAGCGGATGCTCGAGGACATCGCGATCCTCACAGGCGGCGAGGTGATCACCGAGGAGCTCGGCCTCAAGCTCGAGAACACGAAGGTCTCGCAGCTCGGCCATGCCCGTCGCGTCGTGATCGACAAGGACACGACGACGATCATCGACGGTGCCGGCGAGAGCGACGCCATCAAGGGCCGGATCAAGCAGCTGAAGTCCGAGATCGAGAACACCGACTCCGACTTCGACCGCGAGAAGCTCCAGGAGCGCCTGGCGAAGCTGTCCGGCGGTGTCGCGGTCGTCAAGGTCGGCGCGTCGACCGAGACCGAGATGAAGGAGAAGAAGCACCGCGTCGAGGACGCGTTGCAGGCTGCCCGTGCCGCCCTCGAAGAGGGTCAGGTGCCGGGTGGCGGCGTCGCGCTCATCAACGCGGCGGAGGCGGTCCGCGATGACGCCGTCGGCAAGCTCGAGGGCGACGAGAAGACGGGCGCGCAGATCATCATCCGCGCGCTCGAGGAGCCCCTTCGGCAGCTCGCATCCAACGCGGGCCTCGAGGGCTCGGTCGTCGTCCAGCAGGTGCGTGGCGCCGAGAAGGGCTTCGGCCTGAACGTCGAGACCGGCGAGGTCGAGGACCTGCTCAAGAGCGGGATCGGCGACCCCACCATGGTCACTCGTTCGGCGCTGCAGAACGCCGCGTCGATCGCGAAGAACATCCTCACCACCGAGGCGATCGTCGCCGAGGCCCCGGAGAAGAATCCCGTGGGCGTCGGCGGAGGCATGCCGGACATGGGCGGGATGATGTAACGAGCCTTCGGGCTTCGTTCTGAACGAGAAACGGCGCCCTTGCGGGGCGCCGTTTCTCGTAGGGGGAGGTGGTTCGCTTGTCCGTATCGGCAACAAGTCACCCAGGCTTTACCCCATTCGAGGGGAGAACGCATACCCACCGTGGGTGACGTGGAAGCCGGTCAGAAGCCGTATCTCTCTTCCTTCCAGGGGTCGGCGTCGTTGTGGTACCCGTAGCGCTCCCAGAAGCCCGGCCGGTCGATCGAGGCGAGCTCGATCCCGTTCAGCCACTTCGCGCTCTTCCAGAAGTAACGGGACGGGACGACGAGGCGCACCGGGCCGCCGTGCTCCTCGGTCAGCGGCTCGCCGTCGGCCTCGTAGACGACGAGAGCGTTCTCCTCGTCGAGCGCGCTGAGCGGGAGGTTCTCGGTGTAGCCGGCCTCGGCGTGCGCGATCGCGAAGTGCGCTGTCGGCTTCGGCCGGCAGAGCTCGGCGAGCTCCCGCCAGTGGACGCCGCGGAAGCCCGCGTCGAAGCGGCTCCAGCGCGTGACACAGTGGATGTCGGTCGTGACCTCGGTCACCGGCAGCGCCCGCAGCTGCTCGTAGTCGAGCGTGACCTCCTCCTCGACCTCGCCGAAGATCCGCATCGTCCAGGTCGCGGGATCGACGTGTGCGACATCCCCCGCGTGGAGCACGGGCCACTTCTCGGTCAGGTACTGGCCGGGCGGCAGGCGCGCCGGGTCGTAGCCGGCGGCGCGCACCTTGTCCTCTGCCTTCGAGCGGAAGAGCGGCATCGCCCGGCACACTAGACGGCATGGACGTGGCTGCGAGAACGCGGGAGTTCGTCCGTGTCGCCGGGCCCGACGCGGCCGACTACCTGCAGCGGATGGTCTCGAACGACGTGGAGGCGCTCGCGCAGGGCGAGGCCTGCCCCGCGCTCCTGCTCACCGCCAAGGCCCGGGTGATCGCGCCGCTCGTCGTCCTGCGGCGGGCCGGCGACGACTTCCTGCTGCTCACCGAGCCCGGCCTGGGCGAGCTCGTGCGCACGCAGCTGACGCGCATGCGCCTGCGCGCGCAGTGCGAGATCGAGCCCGAGCTGCACGAGTCGGTGCTCGTCTTCGGCGGAGGGGACGGTTTCGCGACCGACTGGCCCGGCGCCCGCGAGGCGCTCGACACCGGCCTCGAGCCGACGCTCTCCGAGGACGAGCTCGAGCTGCGCCGGATCGAGAGCGGCGTGCCGCGCTGGGAGCACGAGATCGACGACCGGATCCTCCCGGCGGAGGCAGGTCTGGACGCGACTCACGTCTCGTTCTCGAAGGGCTGCTATCCGGGACAGGAGCCGGTGGCGCGCCTGCACTTCCGCGGGCATCCGAACCGCGGGCTGCGCGTGCTCGAGCTGGGCGAGCTGCCGGAGCGGGACGCGGCGCTCCTCCACGACGGGCGGGAGGTCGGCCGGGTCACGAGCGCCGCGCCCCGCGGGGACGGGACAGTCGTCGCGCTCGCCTACGTGCGGACGGAGGTGCCGGATGACGCGCCGCTCGCGCTCGCGGCTCGAGCCGGCTGACTGGTACAGCATCCGGCCGGTGCGGAGCATGAAGCCGGCGACGTACACGTGCCCGCTCTGCGGTTACCACCTCCATGCGATGAGCGACCACGTCCTCGTCGCGCCCGAGGGAGACACGAGCCGCCGCCGTCACGCACATCTCGAGTGTGTCGCGGCAGCAAGTCTTCCGGGCCGTCCGCAGCGCCCGGGACTGTTCGCGCGCCTGCTGGGCCGCGGCTAGGGCCTCGCTACACTGACCCTCCCCCGCGCCCGTAGCTCAGGGGATAGAGCGCTGCCCTGCGGAGGCAGAGGTCGCATGTTCGAATCATGCCGGGCGCATTTCATCGTGCCTGCGGCGAGAATCCGGGGATGCCCCTCTATCTGACCGAGCAGGACGTTGCGGGGCTCCTCACGCCGGCCGATGCCGTGGAGGCGATCGAGGCGTGCTTCCGCCGCATGGCCGCGGGGAGCGTCGAGAACCGACCGCGCTACCGGCTCGGGCTCGAGGAGGGAGCGCTCGCGGTCATGGCCGCCGCCGACCTCGAGCTCGGCTATGCCGGCGCGAAGGTCTACGCCGGCTTCCGCGAAGGAGCCCGCTTCGCGGTGCTCCTCTTCCGCGCCGACTCGCCCGAGCTCGTCGCTGTGCTCGAGGCGGACAAGCTCGGCCAGCTGCGCACCGGTGCCGCGAGCGGCGTCGCGGCGAAGCATCTCGCCGCGAGCGGTGCGAGGAGCCTCGGCGTGATCGGCTGCGGCTGGCAGGCCGAGTCGCAGGTCGCGTGCATTCGCGCCGCGCTGCCGCAGCTCGAGCGCGTCGTCGCCTACTGCCGGACCGAGGAGCGGCTGCGCGTCTTCTGCGAGGAGCACGGCGCCGAGCCGGGCGAGAGCCACCAGGATCCCGCAGCCTGCGATGTCGTCGTCACCGTCACTTCGTCCCGCGACCCGGTGCTGCGCGGCGAGTGGCTGCGCGCCGGCTCGCTCGTCTGCGCGGTCGGCGCGAACGACGGCCGCCGCCGCGAGCTCGACAACGTCGTCCTCGAGCGCTCCGCCTTCGTCTGCTGCGACTCGGTCGACGACGCGAAGCTCGAGTCGGCCGACCTGATCGAGCCGATCGAGTCGGGCGTCCTCGACTGGCTCGAGGTGCACGAGCTGCAGGAGGTCGTCGCACAAGAGGTGACGGGTCGCCAGTCGGACGAGGACATCGTGGTCTTCAAGTCCAACGGCCTCGCCGCCTGGGACGTGGCGGTCGCGGCCATGGCCGTCGAGCGGGCGCGGGCGGCAGGCGCCGGTCGCGAGGTGGCATAGTCCTCGGCGTGAAGGCGTCCGATGACCGCGGCCGGTTCGCGGAGCGGGTGCTCCACGGCGTCGACTCGACCGGCGAGGCCGAGACGGTCGTCATCTGGATCGAGCGCAAGGACGGCGGCGTCTGGGCCGTCGGCCGCGCGGTCAATCCTCAGCAGCGCGACGCGAAGGAGCCGAGGCCCGAGGACTACGTCTTCGAGGGCTACGAGCTCGGGGACGCGCTCCAGGAGGCGAACGAGACGCTCGAGGACGACTTCACGGTCTCGGAGCGGGACGGCCACGACGAGCCCGTCCGGCCGTTCACGCGCGACGAGATCCTCAAGCCGCTCGAGGACTGGTTCTTCGGACGGTCGTGAAGCTCGCCTTCGGCTTCACCCCCTGCCCGAACGACGCGTTTGCGTTTCACGCGCTCGTGCACGGGCTCGTCCCCGCGCCGTTCGAGGTCGAGCCGGTGCTGCTCGACATCGAGGAGCTGAACCGGCGAGCGGCGGGCGCCGAGCTCGAGCTCTCGAAGCTCAGCTTCGGCGCGGCGGCGGCCGCCGGTGACCGCTACCGGTTGCTCCGCAGCGGCGCGGCCCTCGGTCACGGCGTCGGCCCACTCGTCGTCGCGCGCGAACCGGGCTCGCTGGAGCACGCGGCCGCCGGGCGCATCGCCGTCCCGGGCCGCGAGACGACCGCGTTCCTGCTCCTCCGGCTCGCGGCGCCGGCGCTCGGCGACGCGGTCGAGCTCCGGTACGACCGGATCCTCGACGCGGTTGTCACGGGCGAGGTCGACGCCGGCCTGATCATCCACGAGAGCCGCTTCACCTACGGCGAGCACGGGCTCGTGGCGGTCGCCGACCTCGGCGAGTGGTGGGAGGCCGACACCGGTCTGCCGGTGCCGCTCGCCGGGATCTTCGCGCGGAGCGACCTCGAGCCGGAGCTCGTGGAGGCCGCCGAGGCAGCGATCCGCGCTTCGGTCGAGTACGCCTTCGCGAGTCCCGAGGCCGGCCGCGACTACGTCCGCTCGCTCTCGCACGAGATGTCGGACGAGGTCTGCGCGGCGCACATCGAGCTCTACGTGAACGAGCACAGCATCGACATCGGGGACGAGGGGATGGTCGCGGTCGACCGGTTGCTCGGTCGTGCCGCCGCCGCTGCCTAGACTCAGCGGATGAGCCGGGCCGTCGTCCTCTCCGCCGTCCGCACGCCGATCGGCCGCTACGGGGGCGCGCTCTCGGGCGTGCGCCCCGACGGCCTCGCGGCGCTCGTCATCCGCGAGGCCGTCCGGCGGGCCGGTGTGCCGGCGGAGCAGATCGAGGACGTGTGGTTCGGCGCCGCCAACCAGGCCGGCGAGGACAACCGCAACGTCGCGCGCATGGCCGCGCTGCTCGCTGGGCTCCCGGAATCCGCGGCCGGCGTCACGGTCAACCGCCTCTGCGCCTCCGGGCTCGCGGCCGTCGTCGGCGCCTGCCACGCCGTGATCGCGGGCGACGGCGACCTCTTCGTCGCCGGTGGCGAGGAGTCGATGAGCCGCGCGCCGTTCGTCACGCCGAAGGCCGAGAAGCCGTTCGAGCGCGGCGACCGGCCGCTCTACGACACGACGCTCGGCTGGCGGTTCACGAACCCGAAGCTCGTCGAGCTCTTCCCGCCCGAGTCGATGGGCGAGACGGGCGAGAACGTCGCCGAGCGGTGGAGCGTGAGCCGGGAGGATCAGGACGCGTTCGCGCTCGAGTCGCAGCAGCGCTGGGCCGCCGCCGACGAGGCCGGCCGCTTCGCCGACGAGCTCGTCCCGGTCGGCGACGTGACCCGCGACGAGCACCCTCGGCCCGACACCACGACCGACAAGCTCGCGGCGCTCAAGCCCGCCTTCCGCGAAGGTGGCTCGGTCACCGCCGGCAACGCGTCCGGGATCAACGACGGTGCGGCGGCGCTGGTGATCGCGTCGGAGGAGAAGGCGCGCGAGCTCGGCGTGGAGCCGCTCGGCGCGTTCGTGGGCAGCGCGGTCGCCGGCGTCGACCCGCGCGTGATGGGAGTCGGCCCGATCCCGGCCGTGCGCAAGCTGCTCGAGCGCAGCGGCGTCTCGCTCGACGCGATCGACCTCGTCGAGCTGAATGAAGCGTTCGCGTCGCAGAGCCTCGCCGTGATCCGCGACCTCGGCCTCGACCCGGCGAAGGTGAACGTCAACGGCGGCGCGATCGCGCTCGGCCATCCGCTCGGGATGAGCGGTGCGCGCCTGGTCGTCTCGCTCCTGCACGAGCTGCGCCGCCGCGACGGCCGGTACGGCCTCGCGACGCTCTGCGTCGGCGTCGGCCAGGGCCAGGCGGCGCTGTTCGAGCGCTGAACGGCTTGTCGATCGCCGCTAGTCCGGTTAACGTCCGTTCGTGAGGAACCGACTGCGTTTCTTTCTCCTCGGGCTGGTCGGCGCACTGGTGCTCGCCGTTGGTCCGGCGGTCGCGAGTGGTGCCGACGAGACCCAGATCGTCGTGCAAGGCGGTTCCGGATTTCTCGTCGAGACGCTGGATGGCACGGTCACCGGGTCAGTGGGGATCGCTGGCGGCACCGAACCGGGCACCTTCTCCGCTGCGGCCAACGGCTCGATTGCGTACGCCGACAGCAGCGGTGTGGGCGGCGTCTGGCTCGTCAATCCGGGCCAGGCCCCGGTCGAGCTCGACTCGTCCCCACAGGACTCGGACGTTGCGATCAGCCCCGACGGCTCGAAGGTGGCTTTCACCCGGGTCGACACGACAACAGACACCTCGGACATCTACCTCGTCGACGCCGACGGCTCGAACCTGACGCTCCTCGCGTCGGGCGACGGGAACAACAACCTGTCTGTCCCGAGCTTCTCTCCTGACGGAAGCACGATCGCCTACGAGTGTCGGACAGGAAACTATGCACCCGGCACCGGCATCGGTTGCGGGCCAACCGCGGGAGGAACATACGCCGAGGGCGGCGTCATGCTCGTGAACGCCGACGGAAATGACGACCGCATGATCCTCGAGTACATCACCGGCACCCAGGGCGATTCTCTCTCGTGGTCTCCCGACGGTCGGTCGATCGCGTTGACGGCGTTCCCCGATCTAGGCGGGCCGTCGAACGTCTTCGTCTACCACACCGACGGCAGCGACCTCCTCGACTACGCCGACCCGAGCCGCCAGGTCACGCATGACGCGGACAGCTTGTACTTTCCGCGCTTCAGTCTCGACGGCACACAGATCATCTTCGAGAAGGTCGTCGACAATCAGTGGGTCTTCTTCACCGTGAATTCCGATGGGACGGGAGAGCAGCAGCTTTCCCTGTCGTCTCTGGGACAATTCGCAGTGGTGCCGCCGGCGACCGGAGGCGGCCCGCCCCCGACCGTGAGCGTGACCCAGCCCTTGCCCGCGCCCGACGGCCCGGTGCTCGTTCCGAGCTGGATAACCGCGTGCAGGGGGTATCTGGTCGAGACGGCGGCCGGCGCCTTCAGTTCATGCGTTCCGGGCCATGGTCGTGCCGGCTTCTACTCGAACACGAGCATCGCGGTCGCCTCCGACGACTCGGTCGTCTACAGCGATCTGAGCGCCGGCCCGGCAGGCGCGGAGGGGCCGATCTGGCTGAGCCGTCCGAATACGGCGCCGGTGGAGCTCGATCCTTCTGTCTACGACTTCGAGCCTTCGATCAGCTACGACGGATTGCGGGTCTCGTTTGCGCGCTATGACCCGGCCACCGGAGGTTCGGATATCTACACCATCGACGCCGACGGCTCGGATCTGAAACTCGTTGCCTCGGGCACGGGGACGAACCACATGTACTTGTCGAACCCGACGTTATCGCCCGACGGCCGAGCGATCGCGTACGACTGCAGTTCAATCGACAAGTCGTACACCGAGAACAATGAATTCTGCGGCCCGCTGTTCGACGGGACGTTCCGTGCAGGCGGACTGATGCTCATGAACGCGGACGGCAGCGACCAGCGGGAGATTGTGAACCAGGCCGGCGAGAACATTTCCTGGTCGCCGGACGGGCAGTGGCTGGCTACGGAAGGGCACGGCGGCCAGATCTACCTCTACCGCACCGATGGAAGCGACCTGTTCATGGGCGGCCAGCCGAGCCGGCGGCTCACAGATCAGACAGACCCCGACAACCCGGCCTGGGATCCGGAGTTCAGCCCCGACGGTTCGCAGATCATGTTCCAGACCAATTTCGGCGACAACGCAGCTTCAGGCGCCGGCTCGTACACCTACGTGATCGGTCGCGACGGGACGAACCAGCATGAGGTATTCCTGGCGCCGCTCGATCTGGGTCTGGGCGTCCCTGGTTTGTTCGTGCCGCAGGATGGTGGCGGTGGACCGCTAGCGCCTGTAGCGCCGACCCAGGCGCCGGTTCCGAACGTGAAGTCGCTGGGCTATCACGCCGCAAAGGCCAAGCTTGCCGTTCGGCAACTGGTGGCGAAGGTCACACGTCGCAGCTACTCGCCTGGCGTCAAGCGCGGCCATGTGATCTCCCAGCTCCCACGGGCGCGGACGCTCGCCCAGCTGACGAGCGCGCATAAGCCGGTCGTGAAGCTCGTGCTCAGTCGCGGGAAGCGGCCGAAAGCGAAAAAGCGCTAGCCGACCGGCGGGCGGATGTAGATCACGCCCTCGTGCTGAGTCGGCACGAAGGGCGCGCCGACGCTGAGGACGACGCCTTCCACCTGGTGGAAGAGCTCGTTGCCGCCTTCGCCGACAGGGACGACGATGCCGACCTCGTCCTCCGGCTGCGCGTCGAGGCCCTCGTCTCGCAACGCATCGAGCAATCGGTTGCGGTCGGGGATGCGCGCTGCCTGGACCCGGACGGTGTTCGCCATCTCGTCTCCTCTCGTAGGTTTCGGATCCGAAATCTACCTCGTCGGCCGGAGAGACAAACGCGCTAAGTTCCGCCGGATGGCCGTGACGGCGGGACAGGAGTACGGGCTCTTCATCGGCGGCGAGGTCGTGGAGCCCGCCTCGGGCGAGATTCGCGACCTGCACGAGCCGGCGACCGGCGAGCCGCTGGCCCGCGCCGCGATGGCCGGCGAGGCGGATATCGACCGTGCCGTCGACGCAGCCCGTGCCGCGCTCGACGGCCCGTGGGGCAAGACGCCGCCGAACGAGCGCGCCCGGCTCCTGCACGCGCTGGCCGACGCGATCGTTGCGAACCGCAAGGAACTCGCGGAGCTCGAGTCGCGCAACGTCGGCAAGGCCATCTCCTCGGTGAAGGCCGAGGTCGCAGGCGCCGCCGAGAATTTTCGCTACTTCGGCTCGGTCGTCGGCTCGATCGCCGGCCGCTCGAACCCGATTGGCGGCTCGCTGCTCAGCTACACGCTGAAGGAGCCGGTCGGCGTCTGCGCGCAGATCGTCCCGTGGAACTACCCGCTCCTGATGTCGGTCTGGAAGCTCTCGCCGGCGCTCGCGGCCGGCTGCGCCGCCGTCCTCAAGCCGGACCCGCAGACGCCGCTCAGCGTGCTGCGGATCGCAGAGCTCGCGGCCGAGGTCGGCTTCCCGGCCGGCGCGATCAACATCGTCCCGGCGGACGGCCCGACGACCGGCTCCTACCTCGTCAAGCATCCGGCCGTCGACAAGGTCGCCTTCACCGGCTCGACCCGCACCGGGAGCGAGATCATGCGGCTCTGCTCAGAGCCGATCAAGCGGCTCACGCTCGAGCTCGGCGGCAAGAGCCCGGCCGTCGTCTTCGCCGACGCGAACCTCGACGACGCGATCCCGAGCTCCGTCTGGTCGATTTACTACGCGGCGGGTCAGAGCTGCGAGGCGCGGTCGCGCGTGCTCGTCGAGGCCTCGATCTACGAGGACTTCGTGGCGCGCTTCGCCGAGGCCGCGAAGCAGCTCAAGGTCGGCGACCCGTTGGACGCCGAGACGCAGGTCGGCTCGCTCATCTCGACTGCCCATCGCGACCGCGTGCACGGCTACGTCGAGCAGGGCCGCGAGGAGGGAGCCGAGGTGGTGCTCGGTGGTGAGACCGGCGACGGCGCCGGCGCGTTCTACCTCCCGACCGTGCTCGCGGGAGTCGACAGCTCGATGACCGTCGCGCAGGAGGAGATCTTCGGGCCGGTCGTGACCGTGATCCCGTTCGAGGACGAGAAGGACGCGATCAGGATCGCCAACGACGTGCGGTACGGGCTCTTCGCCACGGTCTGGACGGGCGACCCTGCGCGCGGCCACCGCGTCGCCCGCGCGATCAAGTCCGGGATGGTCGGGATCAACATGCCGTTCACCGCCTTCCCCGGCATTCCGTTCGGCGGCTACAAGCAATCGGGCTTCGGCCGCGAGCTCTCGATCGACACGCTCGACCTCTATCTCGAGACGAAGGGCGTGCTCTTCTCCACGAGCCCGAAGCCCTTCAATCCCTTCGGCCTCTGAGCACCTCCGGCCGGACGATCGTCTTCTTCCCCGAGGGCGCATTCGGCCCGACGAACAACTGTGTCGGAATCGGCGACGTGTTGCGCCGGCGCGGGCACCGGATCGTCTTCATCGTCGAGGAGTCGTTCGCGGGCACGCTCGAGGCGAAGGGCTTCGAGGAACGGACGATGCGGCTCGCACCGCCGCCGGCCGAGCCCGAGGAGCCGGGCCAGTTCTGGAAGGACTTCATCCGCGACACGGCGCCCGTCTTCCGCAAGAGCACGTTCGACCAGCTCGGCGAGTTCATCCTCCCGACGTGGGAGGCGCTCGTCGACGGCGCCCGCTACGTGGACGACCGGCTCGTCGAGATCCTCGCCGGGGTCGATCCGGACGTGGTCGTCGAGGACAACGTCGTCGGGTTCCCGGCGATCCCGGCGAGCGGCCGGCCGTGGGTGAGGATCGTCTCCTGCAACCCGCTCGAGGTGAAGGATCCCGCGCTGCCGCCCACGTTTTCCGGGCTGCCTCTCGACGATCCGGGCGAGTGGGACGACTTCCGCTTGGAGTACGGGAGACAGGTTGGCGAGCTCCAGGAGAGGTTCTCGGACTTCTGCGTCGAGCGTGGCGCGCCGCCGCTCCCGGGGATCGAGCTGATCCACGAGTCGCCGTGGCTGAACCTGATGCTTTATCCCGACGAGCTGGACTACCCGCGCAGCCTCGGGCTCGGCGAGCGTTGGCACAACCTGCAGACGAGCGTGCGCGCGACGGACGAGCCCTGGACTCCGCCGGAGCCGGACGGCCGCGCGCTCGTCTACCTCAGCCTCGGGTCGCTCGGCTCGGCCGACGTCGCGCTCATGAAGCAGCTCGTGGCCGAACTCGCCGCGACGCCGCACCGGTACATCGTGAGCAAGGGGCCGCAGTACGCCGAGTACGAGCTCGCGGAGAACATGGTCGGCTCGGAGTTCCTGCCGCAGACGTCGGTGCTCCCACATGTCGACGCTGCGATCACGCATGGCGGCAACAACACCACGACCGAGTGCATGTGGTTCGGCAAGCCGATGCTCGTCCTGCCGATCTTCTGGGACCAGCACGACAACGCGCAGCGGGTCGGCGAAACCGGCTACGGCGTCCGGGTCTCGACCTACGACCGGAACGCCGGGGAGCTCGCGGCGGCTCTCGATCGCGTGCTCTCCGACGAGCGGCTCCGCGCTCGGTGCGCCGCTGCGGGCGAGCGGCTTCGCCGGCAGCCGGGAACGGAGCTCGCGGCCGACCTGATCGAGGCGCTCTAGTCCCCGGGCGGCCGCACACAGATCTCCAGCCGGTTGCCGGAGGGGTCCGCGAAGAAGACCGCGTAGTAGTCGGGGCCGTGCGGCATCTCCTGCGGGCTGCTCAGCTCGAGGGCGCCTGCGGTCCTCGGCGACGGCCGCCACGCGTTCGAGGTCCGTCCGGCTCGCCATCGAGAGAAGGCGATCCGGTTCTCGTTCGCGGCGTGGCCCGCGTTCTCGGTGACTCCGAAATACGCCGTTCCCGGCAGTCGCTCGGTCGTAGCCCAGACTCTCCAGGTCTCGCCGTGGTACCGCTCCGTGAAACCGAGGGTTAGGAGAGCGTCGTAGAACGGCTCGGCCGTGGCGAGGTCTGCGACTCGCGAATCGTGTGGCCGAACGGATTCACTTGCGCAACGAGAGCGCGGCGCCCGCGGCGAGGAGCACGATGCCGAGCACGCGGGGCCAGTGCAAAGCGATCCGGTCCGATCCGAACAGCCCCCAGCGGTCGATCGCGGCTCCCATCACGAGCTGGCCGGCGATGAGGATCCCGACGGTGGCCGCGACGCCGATCCGCGGGCCGGCGTAGGTGATGGTGAAGACGATCAGCAGTCCCATCACCCCGCCGAGGAGCATCCACCACGGCTGATGGAAGGCCTGGGGGAACGCGCTGAGGCTGCCGTGCGCGACGACGAGGATCACGACGGCGATCGCCGCCGTCAGGGCGGTCGAGAAAGCCAGCGCTCCTAGCACGCTGATGCGCTCGCCGAGCCGCGACATGAGGGCGACCTGGATGGAACCGGCGAGGCCGGCCGCAACGGCCAGCCCCGTCGCGAGCGCGTTCCCGGACACGGCCGAAACCCTAGTGCTCGCCTCGGCGGACTCGACAAGGAGCCGGCGCTCGCCGAAGCCGCCTGACGGTCAGCGCCCGACCTGCCGGAGGTACGCCTCCAACTTGCGCGGGTCGGGCGTCAACCGTCTCCGGACCGGAGGCTCTCCGGTCACCGGCTCGTAGCCCGCGAACTCGGAGTCGAGCACGCCCTCGCCGCCGGTCAGCCCCGGGAGCCGGCGGCGAAGCTCCTGGACCTGCGACGCGGGCAGGGTCGCCTCCAGCACCGAGAGCTCGCCGCGAGCCGAGGGCGTCGTCGCTCCGACGCCGAGGCTGCCCAGGGCGGCGAGCAGCGGGCCGACGGCGTGAGTCGGCACCTCGGCGGCGATCCGGAACACGGGCTCACAGACCGCCGTGCACGCCTGCTCGAGGGCCTGCATGAGGACGAGCGGCACCAGCCGCCTCACGTCGCGGGTGGTCGGCATCGGGCCGCGCCGTGAGGGCGGGCCGTCGGCGAGGCTGTAGCCGATCTTCGTCACGGTCACCACGCAGTCGGTGACCTGCCACCCGCGCAGGCCTTCTCCGAGGGCGAGCCGCACGTACGCGTCGAGGTGCTCCACGAAGGCCGCGAAGGTCTTGAACGTGTAGAGGGGTGCGTCGCGCCGGTCGAGGCCGTCGTCGACGACCAGCTTCACGCCCGAGCCCGGCGCGGCTCGCTCGACGCGCAGCCCGAGGTCGGCGTGGAACGGATTGCTCGGCGTGTTGAGGATCTCGACCGCCTCGCCGCTCCCCGTCGGCCGCTCGATGCAGATCGTCGTCGTCTCGCGGAACGAGACCTCGAGGCCGTACTCGTCCGCGAGCGTCGCCTCGATCACCTCCCGCTGCACCTCGCCGTAGAGCGAGACCGAGATCTCAGACCGGGTGTCGTCCTGCCTGACGTCGATCAGCGGGTCTTGCTCGGCGAGCTGTCCGAGGGCGACGCGCAGCCGCCGGCCGTCGGCGGGATCGGCGGGCTCGACGACCGACTCGAACGTCGGCGGTGCGAAGTGGTGCTCGACGTCCCGGCGCGGCTCTCCGAGCCAGTCGCCGATCCGGATCTCCGCCAGGCCCGACAGCCTCGCGATCTCGCCCGCCTGCACCGCGTCCCGCTGCACCGCTCCGCCGTCTGCGAAGACGCGTACCGCCGTCACCTTGCCCGCGTCGAAGCGGTCGCGCACCGACACGCTCCCGGAGAAGACGCGCGTGAACGCGATCCGGTGACCGTCCTGGTCGCGCTCGATCTTGAACACGCGGGCCGAGAGCGGCCCCTCGCCGTCACCCTCACGCGCCGGGAGGAGCCGCGCGATTCCGCCCATCGCTTCTTCGATGCCCGCGCCGGTGAGCGCCGAGCCGAAGAAGACGGGATGGAGCGTCCCCGCTCTGGCCCGCGCGACGAGGTCGCCGTCGGCAGGCCCGAACGGCGCGAATTCCGCGGTGCGCGTGCCGAGCCCGTCTGCCGAGCCCATCGGCACGACGTCCGGTGTCAGGCGCTGCTCGATCTCGTCGAGTACCCGTTCCGGGTCGGCGCCCATGCGGTCGATCTTGTTCACGAACAGCAGCGTCGGCACCTCCAGGCGCTGTAGCGCGCGCATCAGGATCCGCGTCTGCGGCTGCACTCCTTCGACGGCCGAGACCACGACCACGCAGCCGTCGAGCACGCTCAGGACCCGCTCCACCTCGGCGATGAAGTCGGGGTGGCCGGGTGTGTCGATCAGGTTCACGGCCACGTCGTCGATCGGAAACGAGACGACGGCCGACTTGATCGTGATGCCACGCTGCTGCTCGAGCGCGAGCGAGTCCGTCTGCGTCGTCCCCTTGTCGACGCTGCCGACGTCGCGGATCACGCCCGCGGCGTAGAGGAGACGTTCGGTGAGAGTCGTCTTACCGGCGTCTACATGCGCCAGGATCCCAAGGTTGAGCGTTCTGCGAAGCAAAGGTCCATCCCTTCAAGTAGGTCATCAAGGCCTTCTCGATGGCAATGAACGGTTCGCGCACGCCGCTTCTCCTTGGGCTCGCTGACTTGGCGCCGGCAGGAGGAGAATAGTCGGCGCGATGCCGATCTTCCAACCCGAGCTCGAGACGCGGCCGCGGCCGGAGCTCGAGCGGCTCCAGCACGAGCGGCTACGCGAGCGGTTCGGCGTCGAGCCGGAGGAGCTGCCAGAGCAGCCCTTCCGCGTCAAGTCGGACCTCAGGGACGCCTATCCGTTCGGGCTCCTGCAGGTGCCGCTCGAGGAGTGCGTGCGGATCCACGCCTCGTCGGGGACCCGCGGCAAGGCGACGATCGTCGCGTACACGCGGAACGACCTCGCGGCCTGGGCCGACTGCTGCGCCCGCGCGCTGGCGGCGGCCGGCGCCGGGCCGGGCACGATCGTCCACATCGCCTATGGCTACGGCCTCTTCACCGGCGGCCTCGGCCTCCACTACGGCGCCGAGCGGCTCGGCTGCACCGTCGTCCCCGCGTCCGGCGGCAACACGCCGCGGCAGGCGCAGCTGCTCGAGGACCTCGGCGCCGAGATCCTCTGCTGCACGCCGAGCTACGCGCTCGCGATCGCCGACCACGTCTCCGAGCCCGCACGGCTCAATCTGCGCGCCGGCGTCTTCGGCGCCGAGCCGTGGACCGAGGGGCTGCGCGAGGCGATCGAGGGCGCGCTCGAGCTGACGGCGGTCGACATCTACGGCCTCTCGGAGGTGATGGGGCCGGGCGTCTCCGCGGAGTGCGTCGAGGGGCGCGACGGCGCGCACGTCAACGAGGACCACTTTCTCGTGGAGGTCGTGGACCCGCAGTCGGGCGCGCCCGTGCCGGACGGTACGGTCGGCGAGCTCGTCTTCTCGACGCTGACGAAGGAGGCGCTGCCGCTGCTGCGCTACCGCACGGGCGACCTCGCCTCGGTCACGCGCGAGCCGTGCGCCTGCGGCCGCACGTTCGCCCGGATGTCGCGCGTTCTCGGGCGCACCGACGACATGCTGATCATTCGCGGCGTCAACGTCTTCCCGAGCGAGATCGAGCGCGCGCTGCTCGCGATCCCGGAGCTCGCGCCGCACTACCAGCTCGTGGTCGAGCGCCCGGGCCACCTCGACGAACTGACGGTGCAGGCAGAGGTGCGCGAGCACGAGCCGGGCGGGGAGAAGCTCGAGGCGTTCGTCGCGGAACGGCTCGGTCGTGCGCTCGGGCTGGCTGCCCGGGTGCGGCTCGGCCCGCCGGGCAGCGTTCCCCGCAGCGAGGGGAAGGCGCTACGGGTTGTCGACGAGCGCGGCTAAGCGGCGGCTGCGTCGACCTGCCAGAGGCTGAAGGCGTTGCCCTCGGTGTCGCGGCAGCCGGCGAACCAGCCGTGGCCCGGCACCGGCATCTTGTCGCCCGCCTCGCCGCCGAGCTCGCGCACCTTGGCGAGTGACGCGTCGATGTCGTCGGTGTCGAAGTAGAGGCGAAGCGGGCCGACCTCGTCCGACGCGACGATTGCGCCGCCCTGGTCCTCGGCGGTCTGGAACATCCGGTAGTCCATCTCCGGCGACATCGGAGGGCCGACCTCCCAGCCGAACACGCCGCTCCAGAATCCCTGCGCGCGGTCGGCGTCCGCCGCGTCTATCTCGACGTGCACGAGCTTGCCTGCCATCGCTCCTCCTCGTTGCCGGGATATCGTCCCTCCGCCAACGATTGGGAGGGAACCGTGTATCGGATTGTCATTCTGTACGAAGAGGCGCCCGACTTCGAGGGGTACGCAGACCACGTCGAGCGCTTCTGCCAGGCGCCGAACGGTGCCTTTCGGCACGGCAAGGTCACCGGCGCAGCGATCGGCGAGCCGGCACACGCGTACTACGCCGAGTTCGAGTTCGCCGACAAGCAGGCGTTCGACGACTTCGTGCGCAGCGAGCAGTTCCAGGGAGCGGGTCGCGACGTGATGGAGCGCGGCTGGAAGTTGCAGTCCGTCGAGTTCGTCGAGCTGGCGTAGCCGTCGGGCTCAGGGGGCCGGCGGGGCGACCGCGAAGGGCTGGTACGTGCCGAAATGCCACATGAGCCCTTCGGGGTCGCGGGCCCCGTACTCGCGCGAGCCGTAGTCGGTGTCGTTCGGCTCGCGCACGATCTCGGCGCCGGCCTCGCGTGCCCGCGCGCAGTGCCCGTCGGGGTCCGCCACGACGACGTAGACCCCGCCGCCCTGGGCCGACTCCGCCGGCCCCAGCATCACCATGCCGTTGCCGAGGCAAAGCTCGGCGTGGCGGACGCGACCGTCGTCGGCGCGGTAGACCGCGTGCGGCTCTGCGCCGAAGGCCTGTTGCAGGAACTCGATCGCGGCGTCGGCGTCGTGGTAGCTCATGGTCGGGAAGACCGTGGGATGCTCGTTCATGGTGCTCCTCTCGTCGAAGACGGGACGAGCCTAGGCCGTGGCGGCGGCCGCGTCTTGAACGAAATTGCCGCCGGCGAGCTGACCCGGCGTGACGCCGCCGAGCTCGCGGAGCTCCCGGGCGAGGTGCGCCTGGTCGGCGTAGCCGCAGGCTGCCGCCACCTCCGCGATCCGCGGTGCTCCGGTGCGGAGTGCGGAAACCGCGCGGTCGAGCCGGATCACGCGGGCGGCGGCCTTCGGCGGCAACCCGACGTGGTCGCGGAAGCGGTCGATCAGGCGTCGCGGGCTCCAGCCCAGCTCCGCCGCGAGCTCTCGGATGCGGACGCGTCCACCAGTGCGCACGAGCTGCCGCCATGCCCAGTCGAGCTCACGTGGCGCCGGCGGCGTGTCGGCCAGTCGCCTGCCGAGGAAGGCCTCCAGGAGATCGAAGCGCTCGTCCCAGGCCCGCGCCTCCCGCACGCGCTCCGTGAGCTCGCCGGCGCCCGGTAGCAACTCCTCGAGGGCGTGCGTGCGGTTGGCGAGCTCGTGCAACGGCAGCCCGAGCAGCCGTCGCGTGCCGAGCGGCCTCAGGCGCAGCTCCAGGCAGGAGAAGGCGCGCTCGCCCGTGACCGCACTCGGCCGGGTGTGCAGGCCTGCGAGGAAGCTGTCGCGCCTCGCGCCGTCGACGAGCCAGGGCGAGCCGAGGTTGAGGATCAGCGGGATTCCCGGGAACGGCAGCTCGTGGAAGCTCACGCCGCCCGGCCCCTCGAGCGTCCACCCTTCGAGCGCCCGGCCGAGTAGCGGACGCAGCGCCGGCGCGGGCAGCCTGCGCGCCACCTCCCAGCGGGTGCCGTCCTGCTCGTGGCGTTCGAGCTCCACGCCTGTGAGCGTACGGCAGCAGTAGGGTCCACGCGATGTCCGACGTCGAGGTGACCCGCGACGGGAGCGTGCAGACGATCACGCTCAACCGGCCCGACAAGTTGAACGCGTTCACGCTCGGCGTGCACGAGGGGCTGCACGCGGCGCTCGACGAGGCGCGCGATCCGGCGGTGCGCGCGGTCGTCATCACGGGCGCGGGCCGCGGCTTCTCGGCCGGGCAGGACCTGACGGCGTTCGGCGAGGGAGGCGACGTCGCGGAGATGCTGCGCGCGACCTATCACGTCACCGTGCTCGCGATCCAGGCGCTCGAGAAGCCCGTGATCGCGGCGGTCAACGGCGTCTGTGCGGGAGCGGGCCTCTCGCTCGCCTGCGCGTGCGACATCCGGATCGCGTCCGACGGCGCCTTCTTCGTGCCCGGCTTCGTCGGGATCGGCCTGATCCCCGACTCCGGCGGCTCGTACTTCATCCAGCGGTTGCTCGGGACGCCGCGCGCGTTCGAGTGGATGACCTCGAACCGGCGGCTGACGGCGGCGGAGGCGCTCGACTGGGGGCTCGTCTCCGAGGTCGTGGAGGCGGACTCGTTCGCCGCGCGGGTGGCGGATTACGCCGCGGGGCTCGCCGCGGCGCCGACCCGGGCGATCGCGATGACGAAGCGGCTCTACGACGACGCGGCGACCTCGACGCTCGAGGACCAGCTGCAGCGGGAGGCCGTGGCGCAGGCCGAGGCGACGCAGACCGAGGACTTCCGCGAGGGCGTCGCCGCCTTCGGCGAGAAGCGCCCGCCCGAGTTCCGCGGTCGCTAGCCAGACGCGCCGACGAGGCGGGCGACCTCGCCCTCGCCGGGGAACCGGCCGACGTCGTGCTTCGAGAAGACGAGCTCGCCGTTGCTGATCACGTCGAACTGGCCCTTGCCGCCCGGTGCCGCACTCGCTTCGACTCCCCGTTCGCGAAGCATGGCCACGAGACTCGCGGCCCGGGGCTCGTAGCCGCTTCAGGTCGGGCAGTAGAGGATCTCGACTCCCACGGCAGGAGCCTAGCGAGGCGTCACGGCGCTATGCGGCTTGCGCGGTCTCGCGGAGAGCCGTCTCGATCTGCGCTGCGATCTCGGGATAGTCTTGCTGCAGCCGCCGGAACTCCGTCCCGAAGAGCACGAGCACGTGCGATGGCGACGTGGTCGTGACCGTCGCGGTGCGCCGACCGTCGCCGAGGATCGCGAGCTCGCCGAAGAAGTCGCCGGCGCCGAGCGTTCGCACCTCGCTGCCGTCGATCGCGACGGTCGCGGTGCCGTCGCGGAGGACGAAGAACGAGTAGCCGGACGCGCCTTCGCCCGTCAGGTTCACACCGGGGCTGACCTCCTGAAGCTCGAACCACGGCGCGACCGCGGCGAGCTCGTCCGGCCCGAGGGAGCCGAAGACCGGGGCGACGGCGAGATCGTCTGCGGTGGCGGCCTGCATAGCGGCTGACCCTATCCGCCGCGCACGGGCGCTTCTACCCCTCGTCACCGCATCGTCACCTCCAGGCTGGGCGAGCTACGTGGGGTGCGATACTCGGCGACGTGGACGAGGACGATCTCGAGAAGCTCGAGGCGGTGGGCTCGGAGCTCTCGTTCGGCGCCGGACAGGTGCTGATCGAGCGCGGCAAGCCGGGCACCGGCCTCTTCGTCGTGGTCGAGGGCCACATCGTGGTTGAGGCGCCCGAGGGGACACGCGATCTCGGTCCCGGCTCGGTGGTCGGCGAGCGGGCTCTCCTCTCGGAGGACGGAACGCGCACCGCACGGGTTCGCGCGCTCACCTACGGCAAGGTGCTCGCCGTCGAGCGGGCGGAGGTCGACCGGCTCTGCGCCGAAGACGCCGGCTTCGCCGAACGCCTCGGCCAGGCGAGCTCCTAGGCCGGAACCGCGGTCGCCTCCTCCTGATCCGCCTCGGCCGTGACGCCGAGCACGTAGCGGTTCAGCCAGTCGAGCAGCGCCTCGTTCTGGGCGCGCCGGTGGCCGGGCGGCCCGATGATGGAGCCGCCGTGCGGCGTGCCCGGGAAGCGGAGCATCTCCGCCGGCACGCCGTTCACGCGGAGCACGGTGAAGAACTGCTCCGTCTGCTCCGCCGGACAGCGGTTGTCGTTCTCGTGCTGCAGGAACAGCGTCGGAGTGGTGCACCGGTCGGCGTACGTGATCGGCGAGCAGCGCCGGTAGACCTCCTCGGCTTCGTAGGGGGTGCCGCCGAGCTCGCGGACGCTGAAGTCGGCGCCCACGTCGCTCGTGCCGTACATCGAGAACCAGTTGAAGACCGGGTTCTCCGGGCAGGCGGCCTTGAAGCGGTCGGTCTGCCCGATGATCCAGCCCGTGAGGTTGCCGCCGCCGGAGATGCCGCAGACGCCGAGCCGGTCCGGGTCGGCCAGCCCCTCCTCGATCGCGTGGTCGACGCCCGCCATCAGGTCGGCATAGTCGAGCTTGCCCCAGTCGGCCAGGATCGCGGTGGCGAACTCGTCGCCGTAGCCGGTCGACGCGCGATGGTTGACGAGCAGCACGCCGTAGCCCGCGCCGCCGAACATCAGATCGTCGAAGTTGAAGTGCGCGCCCCACGCCGCGTGCGGGCCGCCGTGGATGTTGAGGATCGTCGGCAGCGGCGCGTGCGCCCCGGCCGGCTGCAGGAACCAGCCTTCGACCTGGGTTCCGTCAACGCTCGGGAAGTGAAGCGGGATCACGGTCGGCAGGGCGAGCTCCGCGAGCAGCTCAGCGTTGGCGTGGGTCAGGCGGCGCTCCTCGCCGGTGTCGAGGTCGGCGAGGTAGAGGTCTCCCGGCTCGGTGAAGCCGAACCCGGCGAAGAGGATGTGCCGGCCGTGGGCCGCAACCGGCAGGCAGACCCGCGTGCCGCCGGCCACGACCGTGTGCGACGCGTCGCCGTCGAGCGCGACCCGCACGAGCGCCTTCTCCCCGCCCGTCTGCACGGGCACGATGGCGTCGCCTCCGTCGGTCAGGAGCAGCTGGCCCAGGCCGATCCTCGAAGCGGGGTCGTCCGCCTGGATGCCGCCCTCGATGTGACCCTCGATGTCCGCGCCCCGCCGGGTGCTCGTCCCGGTCGCCGGGTCGAGGACGTAGAGCGACGCCCGGGTACCGATCACCGTGTCCTGCTCGAAGTCGAGGACATAGGCGACGCGTCCGTCGCTCAGCGGCGCGTGGGAGGCGACGAAGCCGACGGGTTCCGTGAGGTCGGTGACCGCGCCCTCGAGGTCGACGCGCCGCAGTCTCGCCGCCAGCAGGTACGAGTCCGGGTCGTGCGACGCGACGTAGACGAGCGACCGCCCGTCGGCACTCCACTTCGGCGCGGAGTTCATGAAGCGGTCTTCTGTCAGGCGTTGCGGTTCGGCAGCGGCGTCGGCGACATCGAGGACGTAGACGTCCTGGATGGCGTCGTCGAGCAGCCCCATCCCGTCGAAGCGCCATACGGTTCGGTCGACGCGGTACGGGCGCTCGGGCTTGCGCTCCTCCGGTGGGCCGGCCGTGAACGCGATCGTGCTCCCATCGGGAGACCAGACGGCGCCGCTGCCCACGCCCTGGGCGAGGTCCGTCAGCTTGCGCGGCTCGCCGCCGTCGAGTGGGAGCAGCCAGAGCTGCGACTTCTCCGTGCGCGTCGACAGGAACGCCACCGTCTTCCCGTCGGGCGAGATCGCCGGCGCCGAGTTCGTCGAGTCGTTGAACGTCAGCCGCCGAACCTCGCCGCCCTCGACCTCGACGAGATGGAGGTCGCTGTGCTCGACCTCGTCGTCGTCCTCCTTCTCGCCCGGCTCGATCCGCGTCTGCGCGAAGACGGCATGAGTGCCGTCCGGTGACAGGTCGGCAGCGACGATGAAGCGAAAGCGAAACAGGTCCTCGGGGCCGATCGGGCGTGTCATCGCAGTCTCCTCGGGCTCGCGGGAAGGGACGCCGGAAGGTCGAGCGCGCGACGTACGCTATCGCCATGTGGGACGTTCCTCGCGGAGTTTGCGAGTGACCGGTCAGGGATCCCGCTCGTGATGGTCGCGTCGACTCTCTCGGCGGCCAGGAGCCAGATGGCGTTCACGCTCGGCTTCCACATCGTCCTGGCGTCTTTGGGCGTGGCTCTGCCGGCGATGATGCTGATCGCCAACTACCGGGGCCTGCGCCGTGCTGACCGCGACGCGTTGAGGCTCGCGCAGCGCTGGTCGAAGGCCACGGCTGTCACCTTCGCTGTCGGCGCCGTGACCGGCACCGTCCTCTCCTTCGAGTTCGGGCTGCTCTGGCCGGCGTTCACGGGGCGCTTCGGCGAGGTGTTCGGCGTGCTGTTCGCGATCGAGGGGCTCTTCTTCTTCCTCGAGGCGATCTTCATCGCGATCTACATCTTCGGCTGGAAGCGGCTCTCGCCCTGGGCCCACTTCTGGACGGGGGTGCCGGTCGTGATCGCGGGCCTCGGCGGCGCGTTCTCGGTCGTCGCGGTGAACTCGTGGATGAACCAGCCTCAGGGATACTCGCCGGCGACGGGCGACGTCACCTCGGTCGATGTGTCGAGGGTGATCTTCAACCCGGCGGTGCCCTATGAGGTTCCGCACATGATCCTGGCGGCGTATCTGGTCACCGGGTTCCTGGTCGCCTCGATCTACGCGGTCGGGATGCTCCGAGGCCGACGCGACCGCCTCCATCGCCTGGGGCTGCTGATCCCGCTCACGGTCGCGTGCATCGCCACGCCGATCCAGTTCGCAGTGGGCGACACGGCCGCGCGCGCGATCGCGAACAACCAGCCGGTCAAGTTCGCGGCGATGGAATGCGTCCAGACGACGTCCACCGACGTGACGGAGTACCTCTTCGGGCGGTGCACCGCCGACGGGGTGAAGGGGGGGATCGGGATCCCCGGGTTCGACTCGCTCCTGGTCGGTTGGAGCACGAGCACGCAGGTGACCGGGCTCGACTCCGTGCCATCCGACGACCGCCCTCCGGCCAACACCATGCTGCACTGGTGCTTCGACACCATGGTCGGGATCTGCACGCTGCTGATCGGTCTCGGGCTGTGGTATGGCAGCGGCTGGTGGCGGAGGCGGGACTTCCCGAAATCGCGCTGGTTCCTCCGCGCGGTCGCCGTCTCCGGGGTTGCCTCAATCGTCGCGCTGGAGTGCGGCTGGATCGTGACCGAGGTCGGACGCCAGCCGTGGATCGTCTACAACGTCATGCGGACGGCGGACGCGGTCACCCACGCAAGCGGAGTCTGGGTGACCTTCGGCCTGATCGTAGGTCTCTACGTCGGGCTCGGCGTGGCGCTGGTCCTCACGCTGCGGACGATGTCGCGGCGCTGGCGCGAGGCGGACGAGGAAGCCGTGGAGGGCCCGTACGGCCCGAACGCCGGGCCGCCGACCGACCTCGCGCAGGGAGCGTCCCCGTGAGCCGGGCCGACGCCGTCGCGGCCATCCTCATGATCGGGATCGCGTTCTACGCGGTTTTCGGCGGCGCGGACTTCGGGGCCGGCCTGTGGAGCTTGCTCGCAGGCGGCGGCGACCGCGGCCGGCGTCCACGCGAGTTGATCGACTGGGCGATCGGACCGGTCTGGGAGGCCAACCACGTGTGGCTGATCTTCGTGCTGGTCGTGCTCTGGACGGGCTTCTCGTCGGCGTTCGAGGCGGTCTTCTCGACGCTCTTCATCCCGCTGAGCCTCGCCGCACTCGGTGTCGTGTTTCGTGGAGCAGGATTCGCCTTCCACCACAACGCGCGCCGTGCCCGTGGCCGTGCGCTGGCGGAAACCGTGTTCGGGCTGGCGTCGCTACTGACGCCTTTCTTCCTCGGTACGGTGGTCGGCGCGATCGCCGGAGGTCGTGTACCGGTAGGCAACGCAACGGGCGACATGTGGGCGAGCTGGCTCAATCCACTTTCCCTCGTGGTCGGGGCGCTCTTCGTGGCGACCGGCGCCTATCTCGCGTCCGTGTTCCTGGTCAGTGACGCCCGGCGCGCCGGCGCTCCCGATCTAGAGCGGTACTTCTCCACCCGCGCGCTCGTGACCGCGGTCGTGACCGGGGCGCTCGCCGTCGTCGGCCTCGTCTTCCTGCACCGTGATGCCCGCTACATCTTCGACGGGCTCACCGGTGACGGCCTACCGCTCGTGATCCTTTCGGCGGCCTGCGGGATCGGGGTGCTGGTGCTGCTTCACCGTGGCGCCCGGCGTGGAGCTCGCCCGCTCGCGGTCGGTGCGGTCGGCGCCGTGATCGCGGGCTGGGGCGTCGCCCAATGGCCCTACCTCCTGCCGGAGAAGCTGACCATCAGCGACGCTGCCGCGCCTGACGCGACCCTCACCGGCGTGCTCGTGGTCTTCGGTGTCGCCGTCGTCGTGGTGTTACCGGCAATCGGGTTGTTGTTCACGCTTGTCCAACGCGACCTCGTCGAGGAGACGTCGCGGCCGACACGGCGACCAGGCTCAGACCACGGGATCGAGGCGTAGAACGGTCAGATCGTCTTGAACTGCTCGAACGGCTGGCGGCAGCTCTCGCAGTAGCGGAGCGACCGGCACGGCGTCGGGCCGAAGAGGTTCTCGAGTCGCGTCTCGGTCGAGCCGCAGTAGGGGCATTTGTGGACCTGCGACTGCAGCTGCACGAGCTTCGGTGCGCTCGCTTCCCGCGGCGCCGGCGGGGCGAAGCCGGCGGCGCGTAGCTTCTCGCGCCCGGCCGGGGTGATCTTGTCCGTCGACCACGAGTCGTCGGTGATGACGGCGACCTCGGCGCCCGGGACCTTCTCCTCGATCGCGCGCTTCATGAACTCGAGCGCGGGGCAGCCGAGGAAGGTCGGCGTGAACTCGATCCGGACATGTCCGCTCTCGACATCGACCGAACGGATGACTCCGAGCTCGACGAGCGAGACGACGGGGATCTCCGGATCGGGTATCTCCTCGAGCGCCTCCCAGACCTCGGCTTCCGCTACCACTGCGCCCCCGCCGGCGCCGAGCGGCGCACGCTCGTCATCTCGTCCCACAAAGGCGCGAGGTCGTCGGTATGCGTCCCGCGCTCGACCGGCCCGACGTCGTCGAGGCCGACGCGGGTCACGAGCTCGCCGCGCAGCTCCGGCGGGAGGACGCCGAGAGCGTACGGCCACAGCTCCTCGACCGCGGCCTGGAAGCGCGGCTCGTCGCGCAGCCGGTCGTGCCACATCTCGGCGTGCAGGCGGTGGTACGCCTCCTCGCGGTCGATCTTCGCCGCAAGGCCCGCCACCGCGGGATCGGAGTCGTCCTTGAGCTCCGTGATCCGGATCTCGTCGGCGACCTCATACAGCCAGCGCCGCGCGATCGTGTGCGCCCACTCCAGCAGGCGGAGCTCGACGAGCGGCGCGCAGCGGTACTCCTCCAGCTTGCGGTCGAAGGCGAGGGCGTCGGCGTCGCCGTCCGGGCCGACCAGCAGCTCGTAGACGGCGCGTGCGTGCCCGATCTCGTTCTGCGCGATCGAGGAGAACGCGACGTCCTCTTCGAGCAGGGGAGCGATGCCCGTCCACTCGGACTCGCGCCAGCCGAGGACGAGCTCGTCGTCAGCCAGGCTCAGCAGTGCCTGCTCGTTCACGCGCCTCCTTCAGACGTGCCTTGATCGAGTAGCCGTCCACCCGCCGGTACTTGAGGTCGAACTCGTCGACCCAGTCCTCGACGTCGCGGATCGCGTCGCGGGGGACGAGCCAGAGCGCGACCGACTCGCCGCGCCGGCCGTACTGCTCGCGCGCCCAGGCCTCGGCGAAGTCCGCGTCCGGAGCGACGACCGAGCCCGCGTGCTCGAACGGCTGGCCGCGCCGCTCCTGCCGGAACACCTCCCAGACCGGGTGGCTCATGCGGCGAGGACGATGTCCCGCACCCACTGCTCCCGCTCGAGGAAGCCGCGGCGGAAGGCGAGCCGCTCCTGGGTCTTCGGGCCGTGGCCGGTGACGACGTGCTTGAGCTCGGCCCAGTCGGGCTCCGTGTACTCCCAGACGCCGTCGTCGCGCTTGCGCAGCTTCGGGTCGGGAACGGTCAGGCCCAGCTCCCAGATCTGCGGCACGTAGCCGTCGAGGAACTGCTGCCGCGCCGACTCGTTCGACTGCGACTTGATCCGCCAGAGGTACATGGGGTCCTCGTCCGGCGGGATCGGGTTCCCGTGGAACTGCATCAGCGGACCCCACCAGCGGTCGAGCGCCTCCTGGACGAGCCCGAACTGCTCGGGCGTGCCTGTGACCATGGCGAGGATCACGTCGCGGCCGTGCAGGATGTGGAACGACTCCTCCCAGCAGATCTTCTTCATGATCCGCGCGTACGGCGCGTACGAGCACTTGAGGAGCGCCTTCTGGCTGATGATCGCGGCCGCGTCGACGAGCCAGGCGATGACGCCGACGTCTCCCCAGGTCTCGGTCGGGTAATGGAAGACGTTGTGGAACTTCGCCTTCCCGTCCACGAGGTCGGCGAGGCACTGCTCGCGCGGCTTGCCGAGGTCCTCGACCACGCGGTAGATGAGCTGGGCGTGCCCGACCTCGTCCTGCACCTTCGCCGTCAACGCGAGCTTGCGCTGGAGCGTCGGAGCGCGGAGGATCCATTCGCGCTCGGGCAGGACGCCCATGAGCTCGGAGTTGCCGTGCATCTCGATGAACTTGATCAGCTTGGCCCGGTAGTCGTCCGGCATCCAGTCGGTCGTCTCGACCTGTCCGCCGGACTGGACGTACTCAAGAAATGCCTGCTCATCCCGGGGAATCGCGACTGCCGCCACCCTGCACCACCTTCCGAACGATCGTTAGGTTTCGTAGTCTAGACGCATGTCCGCGCGCCGTACCGAGCTCACCCGTACCGCCGCCCGCCTCTTCGCCGAGAAGGGCTACCACGGCACGTCCATCGGCGATCTGGCCGAGGCGATGGGCGTCCAGAAGGGCTCGCTGTACGCGCACATCGAGTCGAAGGCCGACCTGCTGTGGGAGGTCGCGCGCGAGGGCGGCGCCGCCTTCCACGCCGCGCTCGACTCGGTTCCCGACGAGGGGCCGGTGGTCGAGCGGATCCGGGCCGCGCTCCGCGCTCACCTCCGGGTCGTGGCCGAGCAGCTCGACGTCGCGACCGTCTTCGTGCGGGAGTGGCGTTACCTCGAAGGCGAGCGCAGGGAGGAGTTCGTCGCCGAGCGCCGCCGCTACGAGGAGCGCTTCCGCGCGCTCTTCCGCGAGGGCCGCGAGCTCGGCGAGCTGCGCACCGATCTCGACGACGCGACCGCCGCGCTGCTCGCTCTGTCGGCCGCGAACTGGGCGTTCACCTGGCTGCGTCCGGGCGCGGACACGACCGTGCTCGCCGACCGCTTCACGACGCTGCTGCTCGACGGGATGCGCGGGTACGCGAGCCGATGACCATCGTCCTGGTCGCCAACCCGTTCGCGACGCAGGTCACCGACGAGGGTATCGCACGCGTCGAGGAGGAGCTGAGACGCGCGGGCGAGGTCGAGACGTTCCGCACGGAGCGGCCCGGTCACGCGACGGAGCTCGTGACCGCTGCGTGCCGCAGGCGCTCCGAGGCGATCGTCGTCTTCTCGGGTGACGGCGGTTTCAACGAGGCCCTGAACGGGCTGCACGCCGACGTGCCCATCGGCTTCGTGCCGGGCGGCGGGGCGAGCGTGCTGCCGCGCGCACTCGGTCTTCCGCGCGACCTGGCCGCGGCGGCGGCGCGGGTCGGCGACAGCATTCGCCTGCGCCGGATGCGGCGGATCACGCTCGGCACCGTCAACGGCCGCCGCTTCGGGTTTGCCGCCGGCGTGGGCCTCGACGCCGAGGCGGTGCGGCGGGTGGACGAGATGGGGAGGAGCTCCGACGGCCGCCGCCCCGGCGATCTCGCGTTCGCGCGCGCCGTCGTCGCCGCGGTCGCCACGAATCGCGGCCACCTCGACCCGGCGCTCGAGGTTGCCGGCCTGGGGCGTGCCGCCTTCGCCTTCGTCGCGAACGGCTCGCCCTACACGTATGTGAGAAGCATTCCGGTGCAGCTCGTCCCGGACGCCGACTTCGAGCTCGGGCTCGACATCGTCGCTCCCGTTCGCATCCGCCGCCGCTCGGTCCTCTGGACCGCCTACGCGCTGCTCCGGGGCCACCCGCGGGCGGCCGAGGTCCTGCTCGGCCACGACCTCGACCGGATCGAGATCAGGTGCGACGCCCCGCTGCCGCTCCACGCGGACGGCGAGGATCTCGGGGACGTCGAGCGCGCGGTCTTCGAGGCCGAGCGCGACGCCGTGTCGGTGCTCGTGTAGCTACCGAACCTCGGGCACGCGGATGACGTCGAGCGCGTCGAGGATCCGCTGCGCCTGCGCCGCGTCGTCGGCCGCTCCCGTGAGCTGCGCCCGGGCGTGCAGGGTCAGCGCCTCCTCGTACTGCATCCCGCCCTCGCGTGCGATGCGGAGGCTGTCTTCGAGCTCGCGCCCCGCTTCCTCCGGCCGGTCGAGCTGGCGCAGCGCGTGCCCGCGCACTCGATGGAGCAGGGCCCGCACCGCCGGCGGGGCCGACGTGCCGGTGATCGCCTCGGTCTCGTCGGCGGTCGCGAGCGCGAGCTCGGCGTCGCCGGCGAAGAGCGCCGCCTCGGCGAGGCGCGCCTGCACCTCGACCACGAAGCTGCCCGCGTCGATCTCGCGCAGCGCCGAGACCGCCGTACTCAGGAGGTCGCGCGCCTCGTCCCCACGGCCGGCCCGGGCGGCGGCGCGGCCCAGGTTCGCGTCCGCGACCGCGATCATCAACCGCGAGCCCGCCGCCTCGCAGACCGCGCGCACCTCGCGCAGCTCTGTCTCGGCCTCGTCGATCCGGCCCTGGTCGGAGAGGATCTCGGCGATGTTGTTCGCGATCGTCGCGGCCCCCACCACGTCGCCGATCCGCTCGCGCGCCGCCCGGCTGCGGCCGTAGAAGCCGAGCGCCTCGTCCCAGCGGCCCTCGTAGTAGGCGTCGATCCCGAGGTTGTTGAGCGCGTTCGCCTGGCCGAGCAGGTCGCCGAGCTCCTCGTAGATCGGGAGCGCGAGGTCGCGCACCTCGTTCCGCTTCGGGCTGCCGAGCGACGTGTACGCGAGGTGGACGAGGTAGTAGGCGTGGGCCAGCTCCTCGCGCGCTCCCGCGGCGCGCGCGTCCTCGATCACGCGCTCGACCCACTCGACGCACTCGTCGTATGCGCCCTGGCGGAAGCGGGCCGCCGCGTAGCCGAGCGAGAGCCGGAGCCGGTGGAGGACCCGGGCCTCGCCGTCGAGCTCGTCCGCCCGGCGGAGGCCGCGCTCGTACCAGCGGAGCGCCTCGGTGTAGTGACCCTCGTTCTCGCGGAGCCGGCCTTCCTTGAGACAGAGGCCTGCGAGCGCGTCCGGATCGGAGCGGAGCCGCGCCCGCGCCTGGCGATAGGCGAGGCGAGCTCCTCCGTAGTCGCCGCCGAGCTCCAGCACGTCGGCGAGCGCCTCCCACGTGCGGCCGACCTCCGCGGGCGTGAGCGACTCCACCGAGGGAGCGGCCGCGAGCGCGCGACGGTAGAGCTCGGCCGCGTCGGCGTTGGCGAACTTCGCCCGCGCCCGCTCGGCCGCGAGCAGCGAGAAGCGCCACGTCTCCTCGTGCCGCTCCGACAGCGAGAAGTGGAGGGACAGCGTCTCGGCGACCTCCTCCTCGTCGCCCGCCGTCTCGCCGATCACCTCCGCGACGCGTGCGTGCAGCTCCCGCCGGCGGCGGAACGAGAGGCCCGCGTACGCGGCGTCGCGGATCAGGGCGTGCCGGAAGTGGAAAGTGCCGGCGGCGTACGGGTCACGCTCGACGAACTCCGCGAGGCGATCCCAGGACTCGGAGTCGAGCGCGGCGTCCGGATCGTCCTCGAGCACGCGTGCGACGAGGTCGCTCGAGAAGCTCGCGCCCAGGACGGACGCCCAGCGCAGCAGCGCCCGGTCGGCCGGAGCGAGGTTGTCGATCCGGCTCGTGACCACGCCCTCGACACTCTCGGGCAGCGCCTCGAGGCCTTGCTCCGAGACCCGCGTGGCCGCGACGAGCTCTTGCACGAAGAGCGGGTTCCCTCCCGCACGCTCGGTGATCGCGGCCAGCTCGTCCGGCGGAAGCTCCTCCGCCGCGGCGGCGAGCGCGAGCTCGTGCGCGTCGGCCTCGGGCAGCGGATCGAGCCGCAGCGACATCGCCGGCACGGGCGGGTTGCCCTCGGCCGCGACGAAGCCTGCGCTCCCCGGGCGGCGCGTCGAACAGACGAGCCAGGGCTTGCTCGCGACCCGGCTGCCGAGGTGCCGCAGCAGGTCCGACGATGCCTCGTCCATCCAGTGCACGTCTTCGAAGAGGAGGAGCGTCGGCGGCTCGAGCAGCTCGCCGAGCACCGTCTCGACCACGCCGTGCAGACGGGCGCGGCGGAAGGCCGGCTGCAGGTCGTCCGCCTCCTGCGTCGAGCGCACCGGCGCGTCGATCACGTCGGCGACGAGCGGCGTCCACGGCACGAGCTCGCCGTCGATCTGCTCGAGCCGGCCCGAGAGCGCGACCGAGTTCGCCTCGGGATCCCCGTCGAGCGCGACGTCGAGCAGCCCCCGCAGCAGCCTGCGGAACGGGTGGTACGGCGTCGTGGCCTCGTACTGCTCGCACGCGGCGGAGACGAGCGTCAGCCCTTCCGCCCGGTCGCAGAGCTCCTCGAGGATCCGCGACTTGCCGATGCCGGCGTCCCCGACCAGCTCGACGAAGCTGCCGAAGCCCATGCGGACCGGCACGAGCGCGGCGTCGAGGACGGGCAGCTCGCGCTGGCGGTCGACGAGCGGCAGCCTCTTCGGCGACTCGCGCTCCCGCGTGCCCGTCACCTCGCCGACCGCGACCGCGTCGACCGGTTCCGCCTTTCCCTTGAGCGTCAGCGCGCCGACCGGCTCCGTGGCGAAGGCGGTGCGCGAGCGCTCGACGAGGTCGGGAGTAGTCCAGATCGAGCGGGCCGCCGCCTTGGCCATCAGCCGCGCGGCGAGCGCGGC
This sequence comes from uncultured Actinomycetes bacterium, assembly GCA_963796555.1. Taxonomy (GTDB): domain Bacteria; phylum Actinomycetota; class Thermoleophilia; order Gaiellales; family Gaiellaceae; genus Palsa-739. The sequence continues at coordinate 817,358 of CAWCLZ010000010.1, forward strand.
GGTGCCACCGAGGATCGTGAACGCCTGCCGGTACGGCGGTCCGACGCGGCCGGCGAACACGTTTCCCGTGGCGACGCCGACGTGCAGCGGCAGCCTCGTCTCGGCGTCGACCGCGGCGCGCACCGTGCGCAGCAGGCGCTCCTCGTCGCCGCCGGCGGTCGTCGGCACGCCCGCGACGAGGATGATCCGCCCGCCGACCGCATCGATGTCGCTCTCGAGGAAGCAGACGCCGTGTGCGGCGGCCGCGTCCTCCAGGGCGTCGACGACCTCCTCGACCGCATCGGTGTCGAGCTCGTCGCCGGCTCCGCCGAAGCGGACGAAGGCGACCGCGGCCTGCCGGTGCTCGCTCTCGACCGGCTCCGCGACGAGATGCGCGCGCAGCGCCTCGGGGATGCAGCCGAGGACGTCCAGCCCGGCCGTGTCCGGCAGCGCGGCGATCCCGGTGAACGCGACCGCAGGTGGGCGGGCGAGCAGCGTCCCGGCTCCCTTGCGGTCGCCGAGCGATGCGGCGTCGAGCTCGGCTGCGGTCGCGTCGCTCACGGCGATCTCACCGGCCTCGGCCGTGTCCTCCATCTCCACTGTGACTACGGCGTCGGGGCCGGCGACGATCAGCTCGCGGTGGCGGCCGCCGACGAGGAAGAAATCGAAGTCGCCGCTGTGGATCCCGACGTGCATCCTCAGCTGGACGGGACCGACCGAGGTCTCGAGCGGCCCCAGCGCGGCGAGCGAGTCGCGCATCCCCCAGGCGGCGGCGCACGCCCGGTCGGCATGGCCGTCGCCGTCGAAGAACAGGAGGAGCGCGTCGCCGCCGAGCTTGACGAGCCCGCCGCCGAGCTCGTAGGCGACCGCGAGGAGACGGCCGAACGTGGCGCTCATCACGTCGGTGACCTCCTCTGCACCGAGCCGGCCCTTGGGCGCGAGGCGCTCCGACATCGCGGTGAAACCGGAGACGTCGACGAAGGCCATCGTCCCGTTCAGCGCACGATGGCGCTCGTCCGGCGCGGCGCGCAGCCAGTCGAGCGTGATGCGAGGCAGATAAGGGACGACTGCGGCACTGCCCGCCCCGGCCCGAGTCTCGTCCTGCGGCACCCCCACGAGGTCGATTGTGCCGCCATTGACAAGAAACGTGAAGGGGCGCATGCTCCCCGTGGCGGGCCGGTGCCGGTCTGCGGCAAGGGGGAGGGCAATGTGTTGGCGCGCGCGCGCCCGAGCGAGCCGAGAGCGAAGCTGAACCGAGGACTTCTGATCCTGCTGCCGAGCCTGGCTGCGCTTGCGCTGCTGGCACTTCCGGCCAGCGCGCCTGCCGACCCGCCCCCGGCCGGGGCTCAGATCGTGGGCAGCGTTGTCCAGTCGGAAGTCAACCCGGTCGACCTGACTGCGGCCGGCACCTCCGACTGGGCTCTTTGGGGCAACAACAGCGCGGCGGTTCCGTCGGCCCTGACGCCGACCGAAACGAAGGCGGGCGGGGGCCGGAAGATCAGCGATCTGAGCATCGTCAACAGCGACGGCACGCCCACGCGGGGCTTCGGCGGCTTTGCCGACAACCTCGTTCCCTTCAATTTCGACTGGACGGACGGCGCCCCGGAGGGCCGTCTCCGGCGCCCACGGCGGCCTCGCAGCTCCCGCGCTCGGGCAAGGCCTGTCGTTCACGGTGCCGGCGGACACGTCGATGCGGAAGCTCACGATCTGGACGTCTGCGCACTATGCGGATGGGACGCTAACCGCTCACCTGTCCGACGGGAGCGCTCCGGACTACTCGCAGACCATCGACGCGGCGCAGGGCATCCCCCGGACCCGAGCAACAACCTCCTGCGGTCTTCACGCTCGACTACAAGGCGGCGTCGAGACGGTACAGACCCTGACGGTCACGTGGACGGAGTCCGCGCTCGAACACCGGCTGTCAGCGGCTGCGATGACGTCGCCATCTACGGCGCTGCTCTCTCCGCCGGACTGTCGAACCTGACCGTGAACGCGACGCCGTCGAGCGCCGGGGCGGGCATCGACCAGGTTCCGATCTCCACGATTCCCAACGCCTGGCTCTCGTTCTTCGCAGGATCCACCAGCTCGACCCCGGTCGGCTCGACTCCCGTCGGCTCCACTCCGGTCGGCTCGACTCCGGTCGGCTCGACGCCGGTCGGATCGACGCCGGTCGGCTCGACTCCGGTGGGATCGACCCCGGTCGGCTCCACCCCCGTCGGCTCGACGCCGGTCGGGTCCACCGGCCTGTTCGACCTGCCCGTCGGCTCCACTCCTGGCTCGACGGCGCTCTCGTCCGTGCTGCTCTCGCAGGTTCAGCTCCACGGCGTCACCTGGGACCAGATCCTCTGCGGCTCGCTCGCCACCAAGCCGCTGACCGCGATCACGCTGCAGGACCTGAAGACGAATACCGAGACGTGCACCGACGGCAAGACGTCGCTGCTGCACTTCAAGGCTCTGACGATGCGGCAGGTCGATCTGACGACGACGCTGCTCCGGTCGGTCCACTGGGCGACGCTGTTGATGGGCAACACGCCTCTGTCCGCGCTGCCGGGCGGCTTCGACGCCTGGTGCGGAACGAACGGCAATATCCCGTCCGCCGGCGGCGACTGCACCAACGCCGGCCCGACGACGACCGTGCTCCAGATGGACGTCGCCGGCCAGCTCGGCTCAGCGCCGGTCGGGTCGACGCCGGTGGGGTCGACCCTGGTGGGATCGACCCCGGTCGGGTCTACGCCGGTTGGCTCGACCGATGTCTCAGCCTCGCTGCTGGCGAACATCCCGCTCTCCGACATCGCGAACGACGACCACGACCTCTCGAGCGTCGTCGACTGCACGAAGGTCAACTGTTCGACCGGCACGCTCGGCGACGCCTACACCGCCGACGCGATCCTGCCGACGGCGACGTTCTCGAACATCCAGTCCGCGATGGCGGCCGACAACATCACGATCAACGATCTCGTCGTCGCGATCATCGGCGCGGCCGGCTTCCCGTGGGAGCAGCTACCGATTCAGGGGCTGCAGCCGTATTCGGCCACTCCTTCGAAGGTCACCTACACGCTCACCAGCAGTGTCGACTGTTCGCTCGCGCCGGAATTCACGGTCACTGCTCAGCTTCCGGCGGGGTTCTTCCCGGTTGACGGATCCGCACAGTTCTCCGTCGGCAACCACCCGCTGCAGCCTGCAGGAACAGCGAACGTGCTGGGCCAAAACCTGGCATCTGCGCAGAAGCAGAACGCCTATCGGTGGACGGTCGACTGCCCTGGGGGTGACACCAACCTCGAGACCGCGACATTCAAGTTCGACTCGTGGGTCGGGCTGGACCTCGACACGTCCACCACCCACGTCGACGAGTCAACCGGTACTGCCACGATCGGCGCGACCGGAGCGCCCGTCACCGTCCATCAGAACGCCGAGGCCGGCGATCCCTTGACCGCGACCGCGATCCAGCCGAACACGCTCGTCGTCGGCCACATCGCATCCAGCGGCGCCCAGGCCTTCTACAAGGTGAACATCGGCAACCTGCCGCAGGGGACGCGCCTGCAGGCCTTCCTCAGCGTGCCCCGGGACGCCGACCTCGACCTTACGATCAGCGCTCCCGCCGCACCGTCGTTCTTCTCCACGCCGGTCGGCTCGACGCCGGTCGGTTCGACCCCGATCGAGGACAACGGCGTCGGCTTCGCCGGGCTCGGCCAGGGGTTGTCGCCGGACACGCTCCAGGATGTACCCGTCGGCTCAACTCCCGTGGGCTCCACTCCGGTCGGTTCGACGCCGGTCGGCAGCACATCGGACGCCCGCGGTGACGGCGTGAACGAGGGCGGCATGATCATCACGAGCGGCCAGAGCGGCTTCGCGACGATCGGTGTCAGCGGCTACAACGGCGCGACCAGCAAGAAGCCGTTCGTGCTGCGTGTGCAGGAGACGCCGCCGCCGGCGCTGCCGGCGTGTCCGGCGCGCACGTTCCCCAACGGCTCTCCCTCGAGCTTCACGCCGGGGACGCTCCCGACCTCGATCGCGACCTCCAGGAAGACACTGTTCATCGTCGACAAGCAGCGGCTCACCGCCCTGTACGGAGCGACCGCGGTCACCAATCTCCTCAACTCGCTCAACACGCTCGCCGCCCGTTCCGAGGTCGCCGGCACCGTTCTCCCGGTCGACGGGAACGCGGCCGTGCGGAGCGCCTATTCCGCCTGGGATGCGACCCCCTGCAGCACCACGGCGCGCAACAACGTGGTCACCGCGATCAACAACGTGGTCGCCTCGTACCGCAACTCGGCCGCCGGGCTTCCCAACCTCCACTACATCGTCCTCGTCGGCTCCGACGAGGCGACGCCGATGGCCGACGTCCCGGATCCGGTGACGCTGTCGCCGGAGGAGAACGAGGCGGCCGACCTCGCGTTCACGACCAACGGCCTGACGAAGGGGAACGCTCTCTACGCCTCGGCGGCCCAGAACAACATCCTCACCGACGGCGCCTACGGAGCCTTCACGGCCATTCCGTGGCTGGGAAGCAACCTGCTCCTGCCGCAGATCTCGATCTCGCGCCTCGTCGAGACGCCGACGGACATCATCGGCCAGATCAACCGCTACCTCGGCAACAACGGGATCAGCGCACCGCAGACCGCCGCCGGGACGCTCAATCCCACCTCTGCACTCGTCACCGGCTACGACTTCCTCGCGGACGGGGCGAAGGCGGTTCACGACAACCTCAAGGCGAACTTCTCCGCGCTCTCGACGCTCGACTCGTTCCCGTCCGGGAACCCGGCGATCAACTTTCCCGGCTTCCCGAGCCCGTGGACCGCGAACGACGTGGTCGCGAACGCGCTCCAGTCGACCAACCCGCCGTCGATCATCTCGCTGGACGCGCACTACAACCAGTTCGAGCTCGAGTCCGCGGCCGGCGATCTCGCGAACAGCGGCCAGGCCACGAGCACGAACCTCGCTGACCGCATCCTCTTCACCATGGGCTGCCACGGCGGCCTCAACATCGCGGACACACTCGGTTCGCCGACGGCTGCGCCGAACAAGTACCTCGACTGGCCGGAGCTCTACGCCGAGAAGCAGGCGGCGATGTACATCGCGAACACGGGCTACGGCTACGGCGACAGCGACTCGGTCGCCCTCTCGGAGCGCCTGCTCGCGCTCTTCGCCAAGAACCTCCACTCCGACTCGGGGTCGGTTGGAGAAGAGTGGGTGGACGCCCTCCAGCAGTACTTCGCGACCGCGGGCGCCTATGACGTCTACGACCAGAAGGTGATGGAGGAGACGACCTTCTACGGACTGCCCTTCTGGCACTTCTCCACGGCGGGCTCGAGCCCGAGCTTCACGCCGCTGACCACGACCACCGACCCGATCACCGGCACCCAGAGCGCGACGGTCACCTTCCCGGCCGTGGGCGACACCACGCAGAGCCAGTTCGGCCTCTACCGGCCGACCCTGCCGATCACGAGCCAGCAGGTGACCTCGTCCCTGCCGGCCCGTGGTGTCTGGATCAAGAGCCTCACCTCCGCCGACGCCAACACGAACGCGACCATCGGCTACCCGACGATCGACTCGACGGCGCACGAGCAGGCGCCCCCCATCTCTCCGATCTTCTTCCCGGCGAGCCCGTTCACCCTGGAGCACTCGCTGGCGTTCGGGAGCGAGCGCGACTACCTCAACGTCAGCGATCAGTTCCGGCCCACAGGCCCTGGAGACGCCGGAGTTCAGCGGCACTTCAACAGCGGGACGTTCGAAGTCTTCTACTCGCAGAGCTCGGACCCGGTGGCGCCGCTGATCCCGGAGGTGAACGTCTCCACGACCGGCGGCGTCGCGACGATCTCCACACGTGTGAACGACAGCTCGAGCCCCGTCGCCGAGGTGGCTGCGCTCGTCAACGACGGGCACTGGCACTACCTCCAGCTCTCGCAGTCGTCGCAGGATCCGACCCTCTGGACCGGGACGATCTCCGTCGCGGAGGACCCGGAGGTGTTCGTCGAGGCGACCGATGGGATCAATGTCTCCTACAGCGCGAACAAGGGCGAGAACTTCACGTCGACGAACAGCGCGCCTCCCGCCGGCGCGCAGATCCTGATCGCCTCGCCGGTCGGCCCGTACGGCGCGCACGCAAACGTGATCGCCACCTACACCTGCCCGGGCGCGGTGAGCTGCGTCGGCACCGTCCCGAGCGGCTCGCCGATCGACACGAGCCCGGGGAAGCACACCTTCCTCGTCACCGCAACCGACGGGGACGGGAACGTCACGACTCTGCAGCGGACGTACTCGGTCGGTGACCTCGCACTCACGTTGAGCATCTCGCCCTCGACGGCGCATGCCGGGGCGGCAGTCGTCGCGAAGGCGTCGCTCACGAACACGTCGAGCACGACGGAAAGCGTGACTCTCAGCGCGACCTTCGGCTTCGGCACGAAGTTCGTCGTCAACACGCCGCCGGTGACGTTCAACCTCGCAGCCGGGAAGACGCTCGCCGTCACGCTTCCGTTCGTCGTGCTGAAGAACACGCCGAAGGGGACGTACGCGGTCACGCTGCGGGCGTCCGACGCTTCGGGGCCGGTGGCGGCGACCGCGACTCTGACGGTGAACTAGGCGCCTCCGGGCGCCGCGCATACACTCCGCGCCGTGGCCAAGGTGGCTCCGGAAGAACACGAGTTGCGGCGCGTGATCGACGAGGAGCGCGAGCTCGACGGTCTCGGCGCCGACGAGCTTCTCGCGATCTACCGCTCGCTGATCCTGCTGCGCACGTACGACGAGCGCTCGGTCGTCTATCACCGGCAGGGCCGGATCGGGACATACGCGATCTTCTGGAACCACGAGGCGATGCAGGCCGGCTCGGTGCACGCGCTCGCGGCCGAGGACTGGATCTTCCCGAGCTATCGCGAGTCGGCGATCGGACTGCTGCGCGGGCTGCAGCCGAGCACCGTCCTCCACTGGTGGCGCGGCCATCCGGCCGGCTGGTGGAATCCGGCCGAGTACCGCGTCGCGTCGATCTGCGTACCGATCGCGACGCACGTCTCGCACGCGGCCGGCCTCGCCTGGGGCGAGAAGCTGAAGGGCAACTCGACCGTCGCGATCGCGTACTTCGGCGACGGCGCGACGAGCGAGGGCTCCTTTCACGAGGGCGCCAACCTCGCGGCGGTGATGCAGGCGCCGCTGATCCTCTTCTGCAACAACAACCAGTGGGCGATCTCGACGCCGCTCGAGGCGCAGACGCGCGCCGAGACGCTCGCGGACAAGGCTGTCGGCTACGGCATGCCGGGCGTGCGGGTCGACGGCGGCGACGTGCTCGCGGTCTACGAGGCGACGCGCGAGGCGGTCGAGCGCGCGCGGGGGGGAGGCGGGCCGACGTTCATCGAGGCCGTGACCTATCGCGCCGCGCCGCACGCGACCGCGGACGACCCGCGCGTCTACATCGACCTCGACCGGGTCGAGGAGGAGAAGCGCAACGAGTGCGTCGGCCGCTACGAGGCCTATCTCCGGCGGCTCGGCGTGCTCGACGACGCGACTGCCGAGGAGATCAAGAACGAGGCGCTCGAGGCGATGCGCGAGGGCATCGCGGCGGCCGAGGCCGAGCCGGAGCCGGATCCCGAGCTCGTCTTCGACAACGCGTACGTCCTGCCGCCGCCGAACCTCCGGGAGGGCTGGGATGGCTGAGCTGTTCCTGGTCGAGGCCGTGAACGACGCGCTCCACGTCGAGCTTGCCCGCGACGACACGGTGATAGTCATGGGCGAGGACGTCGGGCGCGCCGGCGGCGTCTTTCGGGCGACCGCCGGGCTGCGCGACCGCTTCGGCGAGAACCGCTGCGTCGACACGCCGCTCGCCGAGGCCGCGATCCTCGGCAGCGCGGTCGGCCTGTGTATGGCCGGCTGGAAGCCCGTCTGCGAGATGCAGTACGACGCGTTCTCGTATCCGTGTCTCGACCAGCTGATCACCCACGTCGGCCGCTACCGCTGGCGCACCGGCGGGAAGATGGAGTTCCCGCTCGTCGTGCGGATGCCGTACGGCGGCGGCGTGCGCGCGCCCGAGCTGCACGACGACTCGCCCGAGGCGTACTACGTCCACACGCCGGGCGTGAAGGTCGCGATCCCATCCACGCCGGCGGACGCGAAGGGGCTCTTGGCGGCGGCGATCCGCGATCCCGATCCCGTGGTCGTGCTCGAGCCGAAGCTGATCTACCGCGGCGAGAAGCACGAGGTGCCCGAGGGCGAGCACGTCGTGCCGCTGGGCGTGGCCCGGCTCGCGCGGGAGGGGACCGACGTGACGCTCGTCGCCTACGGCGCGATGGTGCCGGTGTGCGAGCGCGCGGCGGACGCGCTCGAGGGCGAGGCCTCCGTCGAGGTGCTCGACCTCCGCTCGCTGCGGCCGCTCGACGAGGACGCGCTGCTCGCGTCCGCCGCCAAGACCGGCCGCGTCGTGGTCGTGCAGGAGGCGCCGCGCACGGCTGGCTTCGGCGCCGAGATCTCGGCCATCCTCGCCGAGAAGGCGATTCTCGATCTGCGCGGGCCGGTGCTGCGCGTGACCGGCTTCGACGTGCCGTATCCGTACTGGAAGATCGAGGATCGCTACATGCCGTCGGTGGAGCGCGTCGCCGGTGCCGCCCGAAAGCTCCTCGAGTTCTGAGGCCGGCGGCCGTCTCCGGATCTGGCTCGAGCGCGGCGAGTCGGGCTACTGGTTGCGGGACGCGGCGACCGGGGACGCGATGAAGTGGGACGACCCGCGGGTGCGGGTGGTCAAGCTCGCAGGCGCGTCGTACCGCGCCGACGCGCTGCAGGACGAGGCGTTCGCGCCCGGCCGGCGGCTCGCGCTCGTGCCGGAGCCGGAGAACGAGCACGACCCGAACGCGGTCGCGGTCTGGGATGCGGAGCGGCGCCTGCAGGCGGGCTACGTCCCGGCCGAGGCCGCACCCGAGTTGCACGGCGACGAGCAGGCCGTCTCGCTGTGGGAGTTCCGAGGCGCAGACAGGAGCCGCATCGGGCTGCGAGTCCTCGTTGCGCCCGCGGACGCCTGGATCCAGGAGCCGCGCGCATGAGGGGCTGGTTCTCCCGCGACTACGAGCCGGTCGAGACGGTCGAGCCCGGCGGGTCCGTCTCGTTCCAGGTGCCGAATGCCGGCTGGTTCTGGGACGCCGATGTCGAGCCGGAGCGGCCGGAAGGTGCGGGCCACGCGCTCTACGGGCCGATTGAGGTACGCGGGGCGCGCGCCTGGGACAGCACGCTCGTCGTCCACATCGACGAGGTCGTGCCGCGCGCCTGGGGCCGGACGTGGGCCGACGGCGAGACGTTCACTTGGGAGCTCAACGGCGACACGTGGCGGATGCTCGACGGCCCCGCCTGGCGGCTGGGCGGCCACGAGGTCGCGTCTGCTCCATTCCTTGGCGTGATCGGAATGCCGCCGCCCGAGTCCGGCGAGCACTCGACGACGCCACCCCGCCAGTGGGGTGGCAACATCGACTGCAAGGAGCTCGTCGCGGGAACGACGCTCTACCTCCCGATTGCAGTCGACGGCGCGTGGCTCATGGTCGGCGACGGACACGGGGCGCAGGGCGACGGCGAGGTCTCCGGCACAGCGATCGAGTGCCCGCTCGAGCGCGCGACACTGACGCTCGACGTCGTCGACCGCTGGTTCCGCGCGCCGCGCGCGCGCATCGCCGATGCGTGGCTTGCGTTCGGCTTCGACGAGGATCTCGACGTCGCAGCCGAAAAGGCGATCGAGAACATGCTCGACCTGATGCAGAATGAGCTCGGGTTGATCGAGGACCGCGAGAAGGCTCGTGCACTTGCGAGCGTCGCGGTCGACCTCCACGTCACGCAGGTGGTCAACGAGGTAAAGGGCGTCCACGCGGTGCTTCGCGACGGCGCGATCAGGTAGGAATCGGCCGTGGCCTACGAGTTCAAGCTGCCCGACCTCGGCGAGGGCCTGACCGAAGGCGAGATCGCCCGCTGGCTCGTCGCGGAGGGCCAGGAGATCGGCGAGGACGCGCCGCTCGTCGAGATCGCGACCGACAAGACGACGGTCGAGATCCCCTCCCCGGCAGCCGGCACCGTGTCCCGGATCCTCGTCGCGGAGGGCGAGGTCGTCCCGGTCGGCACGGTCCTCGTCGTGATCGGCGGCGACGGCCCCGCGGGACCGGTCCAGGTGTCAGACACCGAGACAGGCCCGAAGCAGACACCGGCGCCGACCTGCCGCGACGACACGGCCAAGGTGCGGGCCACGCCGCTGGTGCGCAAAGTGGCTCAGGAACTGGGAGTGGACCTCGACTCGGTGTCCGGCACGGGCCCGCAGGGGCGAATCACCGAGGAGGACGTTCGCGCGGCCGCCGGCTCTTCCGGCCCTGTCCGGGTGTCAGACACCGAGACAGGTCCCGGAGGGACACACGTGCCGCTGCGCGGGGTGCGTCGCCAGATGTTCGAGCACCTGACGCGTGCGCACGAGATCCCGGCCGTGACGTGGGTCGAGGAGTGCGACTTCTCGGAGGTCGACCTGAAGCGCCTCGTCCCGCTCGTCCTCCACGCCGTCGCCGAGTCGCTCCGCGAGTTCCCGGAGCTGAACGCGCGTGTCGAGGACGGAGAGCTCGTGCTGCTCGAGCGCTGCGACATCGGCGTCGCCGTCCAAACCGAGCAGGGGCTCGTCGTCCCGGTCGTCCATGGCACCCACCAGCTCGAGCTCGACGAGCTCGATGCCGAGGTGCGGCGCCTCGCGGAGAGCGCGAACGCCGGGACGCTCAAGCCCGAGGAGCTGCGCGGCGGAACCTTCACGATCACGAGCGCCGGCAAGGCGGCGGGCCTGTTCGTGACCCCGCTCGTCAACCATCCCGAGGTGGCGATCCTCGGCATCCATCGGATCGAGCCGCGCCCGGTCGTGCGCGACGGCGAGGTCGTTGTCCGCACGATGGGGAACATCTCGGTCACCTTCGACCATCGCGTGATCGACGGCAAGCGCGCCGCCGAGTTCGGGCTCGCGGTGATCTCCCGGCTGGAGAGCTAGACCCGGGCGTTACGGTTCCCCTGTGGGCTCCTGGTACTGGATCGGTGTGAGCGCCGGGCTCGGCGCGGCGGTCGGCGTCCTCTTCGGCGGGGTCGCCGGCACCGGACGCGGATCGCGGATCGCCGCCATCCTGCTGGCCGGCGCCGTGGGTGCCGGGATCGGCTTCGAGGTCGCGAGCTGGCAGTCGGGTGGCTGGGGCGACCGCGCTGCAGGAATCGTCGGCGGCGTCGCGGGAGCGCTCTGCGCGACGCAGACGGTGAGCGGCGCGCTCAGGCGCGGCGGCACGCGCGTCGCCACGGGGGTGCTCGTCACCGCCGGCGCGATCGTCGTCGCCGCACTCGCGTGGATCCCGGCAGCCGGGTACCTCATCGCGCTGACGCTGCTGGCTCTCATCCCGCTGCTGAGGCGCCGGCGGCCCGAGCGGTACGCCGGCTTGCGGACGCTCGCGCGGGACGAGTAAGCCGGGCCGGGACGTGCCTCGGAAGGTCGTGCTAGCCGTCGTGGACGGGATGACCCCGGCGGCCTTCGAGCGTGCGGTCGAGAGCGGCCGCGCACCGGCCCTCGCCTTCCTCGCCGAGCACGGCGACTACCGGCAGGCGACCTCGGTCTTCCCGTCGCTCACGCCGGTCTGCCTCACGTCGATCGCGACGGGCGCAGGCCCGGGCGTGCACCACATCCCCTCGCTGGTCTGGTGGAACGGGCAGGAGCGCCGGATCGTCGAGTACGGGTCCTCCTTCGCGGCTCTCCGCAAGGCCGGGTTCTCGCGGGGGCTCCTCGACACCATCCTCAACATGAACGCCCGCCACCTCTCGCCCGACGCAGTGACGATCTACGAGGCGCTCGAGGGCGCCGGCCTCGTCTCGGGCGCGGTGAACATCACCTGTTACCGCGGTCGGCATCGCTATCTCCCGACCGTTCCCGGTACGGGCCGCGCCGCCTACGGGCCGCGCCGCTTCTTCTTCTACGGCCTGTTCGAGTCGGACCGGACCGGAGCGCCGTTCGCGGTGCGCAGCCGACGTACCGGCTCGGTCGACGCGTACGCGGCCGCCGTCGGGCGCTGGCTCGTCACGCGCGACGGCTTCGACTTCCTCGCCTACTACCTCTCCGGCTACGACTTCGCCTCCCACGCGGCCGGCCCGGACGGCGCCGCGGCCGACCACGCGCTCGAGCAGGCAGACGCGGCGATCGGCGCGCTGCTCGACGCCGCGGGCGGGCCGGACGAGTTCCTCGAGCGCTACGCCGTCGTGCTCCTCTCCGACCACGGTCAGACGAAGGTCGAGCAGGTCGCGCGTCTGGAGGAGCCGTTCGCGGATCTTGCGGACGGGGTGCTGGTGACGGCGTCGAACCGGGCCGGGCAGGTCTACCTGCTGCCGGGCGCGCGCGTGGACGCGGCCGGGCTCGCCCGGCGCCTGGACGGCTTTCCGGCGGTGGACGTCACGCTCCGCCTCGAAGGCGGCGAGGTCGTCGCCCGGCGCGACGGCGCGGACGCCCCGGTCGAGCAGCTGGAGCATCCCGACGCCGCCTGGCGCGCCCGCTCGGCGCTCTCGAACCCGAACGCCGGCGAGCTGCTCGTGTCCGCGGCGGAGGGCTGGGAGCTCGCCGACCTCGGCGGGCGCCATCACGCGGGCGGCGGCAGCCACGGCTCACTCGTCGCCGGGGACTCGTTGGCGCCGGTTGTGACCGTCGGGCTCCGCGCGGAGGTGCGCCGCATCACGGACGTGGCTCCCGCGGTCCTCGCGCACTTCGGCGTGGCGGTGCCCGAGTCGATGGAGGCGCCGACCGGTGTCGGCTGACGAGCGCGCGCGGATGGTGGAGTCGCAGCTCCGCCGGCGCGGCATCGGTGACGAGCGCGTGCTCGCGGCGATGGGACGCGTCCCGCGCGAGCTCTTTCTCCCGCCGGAGCTGCGAGACGACGCCTACGCGGACGCCGCGTTGCCGATCGGCGGCGACCAGACGATCTCCCAGCCGTACATGGTCGCGCTCATCTGCGAGCACCTCGCCCTGCAGGGCGGCGAGCGCGTGCTCGACGTCGGCACGGGCTCGGGCTACCAGGCCGCGGTACTTGCCGAGCTCGCCGGCGAGGTCCACACCATCGAACGGATTCCCGAGCTTGCGGAAGGGGCGCGCGCGAATCTCGCCGCGGCCGGTTACGCCGACCGCGTCCGGCTCCACCTCGGCGACGGGACGCGGGGTGTACCGGAGTGGGCGCCGTTCGCTGGGATCGCCGTTGCCGCCGCTGCGCTCGAGGCCCCGCCCGCGCTCTACGAGCAGCTCGAGCCGCGCGGCCGTCTCGTCGTCCCGGTCGGCGGCTCGAGCGGTCAGTGGCTCGAGGTCGTTGTGCGGACGCCCGAAGGGCCGGCCGCACTGCGCACCGTTCCCTGCCGTTTCGTGCCGCTGGTGGCGGGGCTCTAGGAGCTACCCTCGCTGGCGACCGTGGGACGCCCGGCCGCCACTCTTCAGCCTCCGCGGCGGCGTCTGGTCGCGTCGCTCCTGTCCGTCCGCAACTGGCAGCAGCTCGGCAAGTTCTGCGCGGTCGGCGCGGTCGGCTATCTCATCAACCTCGCGGTGTACGACGCACTGCTGCACGCGGGGCTCCACTACCTCCTCGCCGCGACGTGCTCGTTCCTCGTGGCCGTGACGAGCAACTACACCTGGAACCGGCTCTGGACGTTCCGTGCGCAGCGCGGGCACGTCGGCGTGCAGGGGCTGCGGTTCTTCCTCGTCTCGCTGGCCGCGCTCGGGGCGAACCTCGTCGTGCTCCACCTGCTGGTCGCCGACGGCGGCCTCGGCAGGCTCGCCGCGCAGGCCGTCGCGATCGTGCTCGTGACGCCGCTCAACTTCGTCGGAAACAAGCTCTGGTCCTTCCGTCGGAGCTCTCAGTAGCCTTCGGTCGGTGAGGGGTCTCCTCGCCGCTGCCCTCGCCGCCCTCGCGGTCGCCGTGCTCGCTCCTGCGGCGTTCGCGTCGACGGGCACCACCTCCACGGGGCCGGTCTTCGACGGCAAGGGCCATCTCGTCCAGTCGCCGCTCATCCCGACGCAGCCGCAGCCGCGGGCGCAGCTCACGCAGAAGCACGCGCTGCGGGACTTCGAGCGCTACCCGAAGGTCGCGGCCTGGCTCTCGCGCTATCCGCAGAAGGGCCGCAGCCATGACGCGACGTACGACCCGAAGACGAACGAGTGGACGATCAAGATCTGGTGGGGGAACGCCGGCGAGATCGCCGAGGGCACGGTGGTCGACGCGACCGGCGAGGTGACGGAGGCGTGGACAGGCCCCCAGGTGGCGTGGGGGATGGCGCGCGGCTCGCCCGGCGCGTTCGGCGGCACCGCGATCAACAACCCGTGGGTCTGGGGGACGTTCTGCGTCGTCTTCCTCGTCGGGCTCGGCGACTGGAAGCGGCCGTTCTCGCTCCGCAACCTCGACCTACTCTTCCTGCTCTCGCCGACCGCTTCGCTCTGGTACTTCAACCACGGAGACGTGTTCACGGCGGTGCCGCTCTTCTATCCGCTGCTCCTCTGGGTGATCCTGCGCGGGACGTGGATCGGGGTGCGCAACCGGGGCACAGAGGGCGCGCCACGCTGGCCGGTCTGGGCGCTGCTGGGCGCCACGATCTTCCTCTGCGGCTTTCGGGTCGGGCTCAACGTCCAGCGCTCGAACGTGATCGACGTCGGCTACTCCGGCGTGATCGGGGCGGAGCGGATCGTGAAGGGACAGGCGCCGTGGGGGAACTTTCCCGTGGAGAACACGAAGAAGTCGTGCGGCCCGGCGGACTCCTCCGGCGAGATCCGCGACTGGGTCCAGACGAACGGCCGCTGTGAAGCCGCGAACCCGGACGGCGACACGTACGGGCCGGTCGCGTACGAGTCGTACATCCCCGGCTACGCGATCCTCGGCTGGACCGGGAAGTGGGACGACCTGCCGGCGGCGCACTTCACCTCGATCGCCTTCGACCTGCTCACGCTGCTCGGTCTCTTCCTCGTCGGCCTGCGCTTCGGCGGCCAGCGGCTCGGGGCCGTGCTCGCGTTCGCCTGGGCTGCGTATCCCTTCACCCAGTACGTCTCGAACTCGAACACGAACGACGCGATCATGCCCTGCTTCCTCGTCTGGGGCTTCTGGCTCGTCTCGAAACCGGCGGCCCGCGGCGTGCTGGCGGCGCTCGCGGGCTGGACGAAGTTCGCCTCGCTGCTCGTCGTGCCGCTGTGGCTCACCTATCCGGGCCGGCGGCCGAGTTGGCGCTTCGCGCTCGGCTTCGCCGGCGCCACGCTCGCCGCCTTCTCGATCCTGCTCCTGTCGCCGCACCCCCTGCACGAGGCGCACGTCTTCTGGACGCGGACGGTCGGCTTCCAGATCGGACGCGCGGCGCCGTGGTCGCTCTGGGACTGGGGCCAGTACCACGCGCGCGGGCTACCCGACCTCCACATCGTCCAGCACCTCCTGCAGGGGATGCTGATCGCCGGCGCGGTCGTCGTGGCGTTCCTGCCGAGCCGCAAGTCGCCGCTGCAGCTCGCGGCGTTCACGGCCGTGCTCCTGGCCGGCTTCGAGCTGGTCGTGACGTACTGGCTCTACACGTACATCCCGTGGTTCTACCCCTTCGCCGCACTGGCGCTCCTCGCGCCTGCGGTGCCGCTCCGGAGGCTCGTCGCCCAAGAGCGCGGGGAGCCTACGGCGCCGCTCGCCGACGAGACGTACGCGGACCGAGAGATCGTCGTCCCCGGCCCGACGTTCTAGCCGCAGTGGACTGAGGCTGTCTTCGGTTCTAGATTCGGTACACATGCGGCCGCGGTATGGAGTCGGGATCCCGATCGGGTCCGCGAACATCACGATCGGCACCGGCAACCCGAGCAGTTCCACCAGCCTCCTGGGGGTGAGCAGCCAGCTGACGCACTACGGACTGGTCGACCGCTGCCACTCCGTGGTGAAGCACGTCGTCCTGAGCCGTCGCGGGCTCACGTCCGCCGGCGCGGTGCACGCGGGCAAGATCCGATCCCCGGCTGTCTACTGCGCGGCGACGCGACGTGTCCTCTTACGCCTCTTCATCTCGTACAGCGCCTCGGGAGAACCGGTGGCCGCGACGATCGAGGTCCTGACACAGCCCAAGGCGCGCAACGGGAAGACACCGAAGAGCAAGCGAATCGGATACGTGCAGTGGTCGCCGAAGCGGTCCGTGACGTACTACTCGTCGTCTGCGTGCACGAGCCAGTACTTCTAGGCCGAGACGCGGACGAGCTCGATCGCCTGAGCCTGTCCGGAGTCGGTGCACGTGACGAGGGCGCCCTCCAGCCGCACGTCGCCTTCGGCGGGCTCGAACCGGACGGGTAGCTGGGTCCGCATCCGGGCGATCGCGAGCTCGGACTTCACGCCGATCACCGAGTCGTGCGGCCCGGTCATCCCGGCGTCGCTGAGGGCCGCGGTGCCGCCGAGGAGGATGCGCGCATCGTTCGTCTGGATGTGCGTGTGCGTGCCGATCACGGCGGTGACGCGGCCGGCGAGCCAGGTCGCGAGCGCGACCTTCTCGCTCGTCGCCTCGGCATGGAAGTCGACGAAGACGACCGGTGCCGCGGCCTGCGCCTCCTCGACGAGCGCGTCGACGATCTCCCACGGGGAGACCGGCGTCGGCAGGAAGAGCTGGCCGAGCAGGTTGATCACGGCGACGGAGACGCCGTTCCGCGCCTCGACGACGGCGAGCCCGCGGCCCGGCGCCTCCGAGCCCGAGTTCGCCGGCCGGATCACCCGCTCGCTGGCAGCGAGGTAGGACGCGATTCCGCCGCGGCGGTAGGTGTGGTTGCCGAGCGTGACCACGTCTGCTCCGGCCGCGAGGAGCTTGTCGGCGAGCTTCGGCGTGATGCCGGCTCCGTCGGCGGCGTTCTCGCCGTTGACGATCGCGAGGTCGGCGTCGTACCGCTCGCGCAGCGCCGGCAGGTGGTCCTCCACGGCGCGGCGACCGGGGACGCCGAACACGTCTGCGAGAAAGAGGATCTTCAGGAGGGAGTGCCTTTCTAGCCGGTCGCGAGGACCGGGGCCGAGCGCACTTCGAGGGTCACGTGGTTCCCGGCGTCGTTCGTGTAGCGCGCAAGAGCCTGCTGCTCGACCGCCGCGAGGTCGGCGACCCGGCCGAGCTTCGTCGCGGCGCTGACGACGGCGGTGCCGACCGAGAGCGCCGGGTCGGCGACGAGCTGCGTCACCGCCACGACGACGGACGGCGCGGTCTGCGGCTGGATGTCGATCTCGGAGCCGTACGTCTTGCCCTCGACGACGAACGGCCGGATGGCGACGACCGTCCCGTCCACCGGCGAGTAGACGTCGCTGCCGATCGGCGCGCCGACGTCGAGCGCCGAGCTGCCGCCGCCGCCGAGCTGGTACCACTTCGGCGAGCCGCCGCCGCCGCCGAAGATCCCGTGCACGACCCGCCGCAGGAGCCCTTCGTTCGCCTGGTGACCGACCGGATGGAGCGAGAGAGCGCCGTCGCCGGCCGCGTGGTAGCCGATCGCGGTCAGGCGGCTCTGCGAGACCGGAAGCTGCAGGCGAACCGGCCCGCGCAGCGCGACGATCTCGGTCGTCGGCCGGTTCTGCGGGACGGTGGCCTGGTTCTGGCCCGGGACGATGTCCGACGTCGGCGTCGTCGCGTTGCCCGCGAAGGCGGTCAGTCCGAGGGCCACGAGGAAGACCGCGGCCAGGAAGACGAGGAGGGCGACCAAACGCGCCCGGCGCACATGGCGCGCCTTCCGGCGTTCGACCCGCCGCCTCCGAGTGGGGCGTGAGGACGGCATGTCGCGCGGCACCTTACCGCACTGCGGTGGCTCTTCCCAGAGGTCGAACGCCAAATTTCCCCGGATGTCGGGCTCTCGGGCCGTCCGGCGTGTTCCGACGCCCCGCCTACCATCGCTGGCATGCCGCCGCCCGCGCCGGTCCGGATCGAGATCCCGCGCTGGACGCAGCTCGTGCTGCTGCCGATCCTGCTGCTGCTGCTCTGGACGGTGGCGGGAGCGGTGCGTCACGTCCTCTTCCTCTTCCTCGTGGCGCTGCTCATCGCCCTGCTCCTCAATCCGCTCGTCCGCGGGCTGGGCCGGGCCAGGGTCCCACGCGGAGCCGCGGTGGGGCTCGTCTATCTCGCCTTCGCAGCAGTCGTCGCACTGGCGATCCTCGCTCTCGCCACGGTGGTCGTGCAGCAGACACGCACGGCAGCCCACCGGGTAGACAACTACTTTACGACCGTTTCCGGACACCCGTCGCGGACGGGCGCCGAGCAGGATCTCGCGCGGTTCCAGGGCTGGCTCGACCACAACCACTTGGGCAGCATCCACGTGGAGCGCGACGGCCGGAAGTTCCTCGACCAGGTCGGGACCAGCGACGTCCAGAAGTACACCTCCAAGGCTCTGAGCTGGGCGGAGGGAGCCGGGCTGACGGTCGTGACGCTGCTCTTCGACGCCGTCCTGCTGGTCGTCGTCTCGATCTACATCCTGCTCGACATGCAGCGGCTGACGGAGGCCGTCGACCGGCGCTTCCCGCCGTACGGGCGCGGCGGGCTGATCGTGCGGATGGAGCAGGCGGTCGCTAGCTACGTCAAGGGCCAGTTCCTGCTCTCACTGATCATCGGCGTGAGTGTCGGGCTCGGGCTCTGGATCCTCGGGACGGTCGGCGCAGTGCCCAACGGCGACAAGTACGCGGCCGCGTTCGGCGCGTGGGCGGCCGTCACGGAGCTGATCCCGTACATCGGGCCGTGGCTCGGCGCGATCCCGCCGGTGCTGTACGCGCTCGTCCAGGATCCCCTGGCGGCGCTCTGGGTGGCGCTCCTCTTCCTCGGCATCCAGCAGCTCGAGGGCCACGTCGTCGTGCCGAAGGTGATGGGACACTCGCTGCGCCTCCATCCGCTGCTCGTGATCTTCGGCCTGCTCGCCGGCGGCGAGATCTACGGTTTCGCGGGGATCCTCGTCGCGCTGCCGCTGCTTGCCGCGGGGCGTGCCGCGTGGGAGTTCTTCGCCGAGCGGCTCGAGTTCCAGACGTGGTCGGCGGATGCGCCGCTGACCGAGATCGGGGTCGAGCCGGGGACGCCGCCGGCTCCGCAGCCGCCTCCGGCGCCAACCGCCTGAGCGCCGCTCGCCTCAGGTGTGCGCGATGGCGGCGCGGATCCTGGTCCAGTGCCGGCCGCCGTCGGCCGTGCGCCAGAGTTCGGCTCCCGCTGCCGCGAAGCCGAGCGTCGCGTCGACCGCGTCCAGCTGATCGTCGGCGCTGACCGACACAGGCACGTGGAGCGAGTGCCAGCTTCGCCCCGCGTCCGCGGTGCGGAAGAGGCGCGGGAATCGCGGCGCGTCGCCGGCGAGCCGGCCGAAGAGCCAGACGACGTCTCGGCTCGCGACGTCCACCGATCCTGTGCGGCCGCTCGTCGGGTTGCTGCCGCGCCAGTGGTCGCCGCCGTCCGCCGTCCAGTAGACGCGAGCTAACCACCCGCCGGCACCGTTGTTCTCTTGGCCGCTGACCCAGACCACGCCGACCCGGGTGCTGAAGAAAACGGGAGCCGAGGTCTCGCAGGAGCAGTTCCTCGGTGCGCCCGGAAGCGTCTGCCGGTGCCAGTGCCGGCCGCCGTCATTCGTCCGCAGGAAGAAGGGGAAGCCGCCCGCGCAGTAACCGGCCGCCCAGCCCCGGCTCGGCGTGACGAATCCGAAGCCACTCTTGTCGCACCCGAACGGAAGCCCTCCCGGCGGCGTCCCGTTCACGTTGGTCTGGGTCACGAGACGCCAACGCCGGCCGCCGTCGCTGCTCGCGTACAGCGCTTCTCCCTCGGAGCCGGCTGCGGCTCCCTCGGGGACATCGACGTAGAGATGCTCGCGGTCGACGAACCGCGGCGTGCCTGCACCGAGGACGCGCGAGCTGTGGACAGGGACCGACTCCGTCCAGGTGCGGCCTCCGTCGTCGCTGCGCTCGACGGCGAAGCCATGGCGGCTGACGCCGCGAGAGAACAGGATCGTCGAGCCTTGGACGTCCGGTGGCCCGCTCGGATGGATCGTCGAGATGTCGTGCCAGACGCGGCCGCCGTCCGTCGTGCGCAGAAGCCGATAGTGGAGATAGTCCTTGCCGCTGAGCGCATAGCCGTCCTTTGCGCTCGTCATGTGGAGCCAGACGAAGAACGGGCGCACCGGCTTCGCGGCCGCGCTCGTGCCCGAGGCCGCGAGGACGGCGGCCAGGAGGATCGCGGCTGCTGCTGCGGCGGCTCGGGCCACGGCGCCTGAATTCTACGGGGCCGTTTCGGCGTACCATCCCGGCGTGAGCTCGTTCCCGGTCACCCGGCTCCGACGCTTTCGCCGCACGGCTCCGCTGCGCGGGCTCGTGCGCGAGACGCGGCTCTCGCTCGACCAGTTCGTGATGCCGCTCTTCGTCGCGCCCGAGCCGCTCGCGAACGAGGAGCTGCCGGGCATGGCGCGCTTCGACATCGAGGGGCTGCTGCACGAGGTCGAGGCGCTCGCGGCGGCCGGCGTCGGCGCCGTCATGCTCTTCGGCGTCCCGGAGGTGAAGGACGAGGAGGCGACCGGCGCGTGGGCAGAGGACGGCATCGTCCAGATCGCGCTGCGGGCGCTGCGGCCGCGCTTCCCCGACCTCGTCCTGTTCACGGACGTCTGCCTCTGCGAGTACACCTCGCACGGCCACTGCGGCGTGGTGGTCGACGGCGAGGTCGACAACGACCAGAGCCTCGAGCTGCTCGCCCGCACCGCGGTCAGTCACGTGGAGGCCGGAGCCGACGTCGTGGCGCCGAGCGACATGATGGACGGCCGTGTCGGCGCGATCCGCGAGGCGCTCGACGACCACGGCCTCGAGACGACGCCGATCCTCGCCTACTCCGCGAAGTACGCCTCCGCCTTCTACGGCCCGTTTCGCGAGGCGGCGGACAGCGCGCCCTCGTTCGGCGACCGGCGCGGGTATCAGATGGATCCGGCGAACGTCCGCGAGGCCTTGCGCGAGTGCGAGTTCGATCTCGCGGAGGGAGCGGACGCGATCATGATCAAGCCGGCGCTGCCCTATCTCGACGTGATCCGCGCGGCGCGTGAGGCGTTCCAGGTGCCGCTCGCGGCCTACAACGTCTCGGGCGAGTACGCGATGGTCAAGGCGGCCGCGCGCGCCGGTTGGCTCGACGAGCAGGCGGCGGCGCTCGAGTCCCTGACGGCGATCAAGCGCGCCGGCGCCGACCTGATCGTCAGCTACTGGACGCGCGAGCTCCCCGCGTGGCTCTAGGAGTCCATCAGGCACCACCCGCGTGCTCCCCGCCGGCTGCAAAGCGTCGCGACTCCTCGCTCCGCTCGTCGGCCGGCTCTGCCGGCTACGGCGTCTTCGGTCGCGCCGATAGAACACCGCTATCGACGCTCCCTGCGTCCTTGCCTCGCTCGCTTTTCGCGCGGTGT
Organism: uncultured Actinomycetes bacterium; assembly: GCA_963796555.1. Lineage (GTDB taxonomy): Bacteria > Actinomycetota > Thermoleophilia > Gaiellales > Gaiellaceae > Palsa-739. The sequence continues at coordinate 838,698 of CAWCLZ010000010.1, forward strand.
GGAGCGCGCAGTGGCACCTGACGAACTCCTGACGGAGCGCTCGCAGCTCTACAGGCGCGCGCTCGAGCTGATCCCCGGCGGCGTGAACTCGCCCGTGCGGGCGATGCGCGCGGTCGGCCTCGACGAGCCGCTCTTCGTCCGCAGCGGCGACGGCGCGTATGTCGAGACCGAGGACGGACGCCGGCTGCTCGACTGGGTCATGTCGTGGGGGCCGCTCCTCTTCGGCCACGCCGATCCCGAGACGCTGGACGCAGTGCGCGACGCCGCGTCGCGCGGCACGACCTTCGGCGCCGCGACCGAGGCCGAGGTCGAGCTCGCGGCGGAGATCGCCGACGCGGTGCCGTCGGTGGAGAAGGTGCGGCTCGTCTCGTCGGGGACGGAGGCCGCGATGAGCGCGCTGCGGCTCGCGCGCGCGTTCACGAAGCGCGACCGGATCCTCAAGACGGCGGGCGGCTACCACGGCCATGCCGACGCGCTGCTCGCGAGCGCGGGGTCAGGTCTTGCAACGCTGGGTATCCCGGCCTCGCCCGGCGTGCCCAGCGGAGCCGCAGCCGACACGATCGTCGTCCCCTACAACGACCTCGACGCGGTGGCGGAGGCGGTGATGCACCACGGGGAGGGTCTCGCGGCGATCGTCGTCGAGCCGGTCGCGGCGAACATGGGCGTCGTCCCGCCGGAGCCGGGCTATCTCGAGACTCTGCGCCGGCTCTGCGACGTGTCGGGGGCGCTGCTCGTCTTCGACGAGGTGATCACGGGCTTCCGCGTCGCTCGCGGCGGCGCGCAGGAGCGCTACGGCGTACTCCCAGACCTGACGGTGCTCGGGAAGATCGTCGGCGGCGGTCTGCCGCTCGCCGCGTTCGGCGGCCGGGCCGAGGTGATGGATCTGCTCGCGCCGAGCGGGCCTGTCTACCAGGCCGGAACTCTCGCCGGGAATCCACTCGCGACGGCTGCCGGCCTGTCGGTGCTCCGCCGGTTGCGCGATCCCGCCGTCTACGCCGAGCTCGAGCGGCACGCGGCCGTTCTCGAGGAGTGCCTCGCGCCGTTCGGCCACGTACAGCGGGCCGGCGCGCTGCTCACGCTCTTCCAGACGGACGGGCCGGTGCGCAACTTCGACGACGCGCAGGCGTGCGACACCGAGCGCTACGGCGCGCTCTTCCGGCACCTGCTCGAGCAGGGCGTCTACTTCCCGCCGTCGCAGTTCGAGGCGCTCTTCCCCTCGACTGCGCACGGCGAGGACGAGATCGAGCGGACGATCGTGGCCCTGGAGTCCTTTGGTCGCTGACGTCTGGGAGACGATGGTCGGCGATGCAGCCGCCGAGAGCTCGCTCTGGGGCGAGTGCCTGCGGCCGGAGCCGGAGCGCGATCTCAGCCCCGTCTTCTCGCCGCTCGGCGAGGCGCGCTACGCGCTCGGGCTCGAGACGATCTACGAGGGCTACCTCGTCCACTACGGCCAGTCCCGCCTGTTCGCGCCGCCCGACGACGACACGGCGCTCCTGCTCGGCGACTACCTCTACGCGCACGGCGTCGCGCGCATCTCGGCGCTGCACGACGTCGCTGCGGTTGCCGACCTCGCCGAGCTGATCTCGCTCTGCAGCCAGGTACGGGCGGAGGAGACGGATGGGGACGGAGCACTCTGGGCTGCCACGGCGGCGCTGCTCGGCCGCGGCGAGCTCGACGAGGCGCGGACGGCGCTCCGGCTCCACGCCGACGCGCAGCCACTCGAGGCGGCAGCGCGGTCGGCGGTGGACGACGAAGCGGTCGACGCGGCGCTCGCGGCGCACGCGGCCCGGCGAGTGAGCTAGATTCCGCCCGTGCTCGCTGCGTTCTTCCACTTGCTGTTCGTCGAGGAGACGGCCGCACAGGAGGGCAGCAAGGTCGTGGAGATCATGCTGGGCACGGGCCTCGTGTTCCTCTGCGTGATCGCGCTCGGCGAGCTCTCGCACTGGGTCGCGAAGCAGCGGCGCAGCAGCCGGGAGGACTAAGGCCGAAGCCTCCCGCCCGGAACGTCTTGACGTCGGGCAACTGGTGCTAGTACAACTAGCGGGATGAGCGTGGTCGAACGGCCGCCGGTCCTTCCGCCCGAGCAGGACGAGCTCGAGGCCCTGATCCGCGAGGCGCGCTCGCGCCAGCGGAAGCGCTGGTTTCTCGCTGTCGCCCTAACGGCCATCGCCGCCGTAGTGGTGTTATCCGGGGCCGCGGTCTTCTCGGGCCAATCTGGTGCGCGCGAGAGGCAAGGCCGGCCCAACGGGATTTCTCCGGTTCCGCGCTGTACTGCCGAACAGCTCCGCCTGGATCAGCCCCGCTTTGACGGTGCCGGCACCGGCCACGTGATGGAGAGCATGTCGTTTACTAACACCTCCTCGCGCAGCTGCACGCTGCGGGGTTGGCCGGTGTTCGATGTCGTTCTGTCCAACGGGCGGCGGGTCGCGGCTCACGTCGGCCACATTCGGAACGCGACCTCGAGGCATATTCTCCCGGTGCGCGCCGTTCTCCTGAGCCCAGGTGGTGCAGCCTCCTTCCACGCATACCAGGACGACGGAACGGGCCTCGAGCAGGCGTGTGGATTCCCGCTTCCCACAGCGCGGGCATTTGCCATTCCCCCTGGTTCAACCACGTCGGCTCGCGGTGCAGTGGCCATGCCGTACTGCCGTAACCCTCTGCGGCTGCTCGCGTACCTTTCTCCGGTCGTTGCCGGGCGCTTCGACTCATACTTGTTCCGCTGAGAGTCCTGGCGCTCCAGTCCTGGCCACCGCCGTAGACTCGGCCACGTGCCTGCGAAGGATTTCCGCGACTGGATCGCGCTGCTCGAGCACGAGGGCGAGCTCGTCCGCGTCTCGGCCGAGGTGGATCCCGACCTCGAGATCACCGAGATCGTCGACCGCACGGTCAAGTCCGGCGGGCCGGCGCTCCTGTTCGAGAACCCGAAGGGATCCGAGCATCCGCTGCTGATCAACCAGTTCGGCACCGAGCGGCGGATGTGCCTCGCGTTCGGCGTGGAGCGCCTCGACGACGTCGCGCAGCGGGTCGCCGACGTGCTCGAGATGCAGCCGCCGGACGGGCTGATCGAGAAGGTCCGCGGCCTCCTGAAGCTCAAGTCGATCGCCGACTCGCGCCCGAAGACGGTCGGCAAGGGCGCGTGCCAGGAGATCGTCCTGCGCGGCGACGACGTCGATCTCGGCCTGCTGCCGGTCCAGCGCTGCTGGCCTGGAGACCCCGCGCCGTTCATCACGCTCCCGGCCGTGATCACGCACGACCCGCAGACTGGCGGGCGCAACGTCGGGATGTACCGGATGCAGGTCGTCGACCGGAACACGACCTTCATGCACTGGCAGATCCACAAGGACGGCCGCGCCGACTACCTCGCGACCGACGGCCGCATCGAGGTCGCCGTCGCGCTCGGCCTCGACCCGATCACCGCGTACTCGGCGAGCGCACCGTTGCCGAAGCACGTCGACGAGTTCATGATGGCCGGCTTCCTGCGCGGCGAGCCCGTCGAATTGGTGAAGGGCGTCAGCGTCGGCGTCGAGGTGCCGGCGAACGCGGAGATCGTCCTCGAGGGCTACATCGACAAGGACGAGGTCGGCGAGGAGGGGCCGTTCGGCGATCACACGGGCTACTACACCGCAGCCGAGCCGTTCCCGGTCTTCCACGTCACCGCCCTGACCATGCGGCGTGACGCGATCTACCCCTCGATCGTCGTGGGCAAGCCGCCGCAGGAGGACGCGTGGCTCGGCAAGGCGACGGAGCGGATCTTCCTGCCGGCTGTGCGCACGACCTTGCCGGAGATCGTCGACTACGACCTCCCGATCGCCGGCGCCTTCCACAACTGCTGCATCGTCTCGATCCGCAAGCAGTTCCCCGGCCACGCTGCGAAGGTGATGCACGCGCTCTGGGGGCTCGGGATGCTGAGCCTCACGAAGTGCGTCGTCGTCGTGGACGCGGACGTCGACGTGCACGACTACGAGCAGGTGCTGTTCTACGCGGGCGCGAACGTCGACCCGAAGCGCGACGTGATCCTCTCGGAGGGCCCGCTCGACCATCTCGACCACGCGCCGGAGCGCCAGTTCTTCGGCGGCAAGCTCGGCATCGACGCCACCGCGAAATGGCCGGAGGAGGGCGCGCGCCCCTGGCCCGACGAGATCGAGATGGACTCTGCGGTCAAGGAGCTCGTCACGCGCCGCTGGACCGAGTACGGCCTGGGTTAGTTCTCGCCCCCTCAGACCGGCCTTTGCGGTAAGACTTCGACCTGGTGGAGCCCGAGCAGCCGAGTCCCGACGCCGAGCAGGAGCCGCTCCACGAGGAGGCGCATCTGCCGGCGCCGACGGTCTATCCGATCGGCTTCGCGATCGGAGTCGTCGTCCTCCTCGTCGGGCTCGTGATCGACCCGCTCCTGATCTCCTCGATCGGCGCGGCAATCGCGATCGTCTTCGCGATTCTCTGGGCGCGCGACGCAACGGCCGAGCTGCGCGCGGATGAGGTCACCGTCGAGCCCGAGCGGCGCGAGGCCGAGGAAGCTCAGGAGGCCGGCGAGCAAGCGGTCGAGGCCGTGCCGGCCGCGGACTCCGCCGTGACGCGGAGCGTCTTCCTCGAGGGCGCAACGCTCGGCCTTGGCGCGGTGATCGGGGGCCTGATCGTCGTGCCGATCGCGGGTTTCGCAGTCCTGCCGTCATTCCTCAGCCAGGACGAGCACAAGGTCGACCTCGGGCCGATCGAGAAGTTCTCGCTCAACGACTGGTTCATCACCACCTTCATCTCCGATCCGGCCGAGGGAGACGTCAGCCGGAGGACGGTGTTCCTCCGCAACAACGGCAACGTCGAGGATCCCGCCACGAAGCAGCAGGTGCCGAGCTTCACGATCATCTCGAACCGCTGCACCCATCTCGGCTGTCCGACCCAGGCGAACGGCCCGATCGGGCAGAAGTTCACCGGCGTGGCGTCCTTCCAGGACCACACGCTGAGCGGCCCCGTCGAGGCCCAGTCGGTCATCCCGGCCGGCTACGGCTGCCCCTGCCACGGCAGCCAGTTCGACCCCGAGGGGAACCGCATCGCCGGCCCGGCCCCGCGCGCGCTCGACCGTTATGCATTCGAGGTCGTCAACGGCCACCTGATCGTGCTCAGCCCGTACTCGGTCTCGCACGTGACGGGCAGCGGGGCGCAGGCCCAGATCCACAAGTACAAGGAAGCCGGTCCCGGCCAGCACGTCGACGGGCCCGAGCAGTGGTTCTATCCCCTCCAGCCGCCGCAGCACTGATGGCGACGTCCACCTACAAGCGGAAGCCCACGAAGGCCGAGCTCCGCCGCCAGAAGATGGAGGCGGCCGCCCTCTATCCGATCGACTGGCTCGAGGAGCGGTCCGGGCTGATCGGCGGCCTCAAGTACTTCCTCTTCCGCAACGTCCCGTCGGACATCAACTGGATGCAGACGCTCGGCTCGGCCGCGCTCACCGCCTTCCTCGTGCAGGCGATCACCGGCGTGATCCTCGCGATGTACTACGTGCCGTCGGCCGCGACCGACCCGCATACGGGCAATCCGCAGGCGTACGACTCGATCCTCAACATCACGGACAACCTCACGCTCGGCTGGCTCGTGCGCGGCATGCACCGCTGGGGCGCGAGCGTCTTCATCATCCTGATGTTCCTCCACATGGGCCGCGTCTTCCTGTTCGGCGCCTACAAGTACCCGCGCGAGCTGAACTGGATCATCGGCGTCCTGATCCTCGTGATGGGGATGATGGAGGGCTTCACCGGCTACCTCCTGCCGTGGGACCAGACGGCCTACTGGGCGACCGTCGTCGGGATCAACCTGAACGGGACGGCGCCGTTCTTAGGCCCGTGGTTAGCCCAGTTCCTCCGGGGTGGACAGGCGATCAGCGGCGCCACGCTGACGCGCTTCTACTCGCTGCACATGCTCGTGATCCCGGGCGCGATCATCGCCCTGATCACGCTCCATCTCTACCTCGTGATCCGGCTCGGCGTCACCTCGCCGCCATGGTCGAAGGACGCCGCGGGCGGCGAGACCGAAGAGGCAGACGAGCTGCAGTTGAGGCCGGGCCTGACGCGGCCGGTGGCGCGCCCGGCGGGAGGGCGCGACTAGTGGCCGCGATCAAGAAGGAGAAGCCGAGCCGGGTCGACGAGGCCCGGGCGGAGTTCGCCCGCTACAAGTCGGACGTCAAGGCGCGCGGGAAGCCCTTCTTCCCGTACGCGATGTTCCACGACACGATCATGAGCCTGGTCGTCGTCGTGGTGATCATCTGCCTCGCCGCGATCTGGCATTTCTCAGGCTACGGGCCGCACCACGACCCGACGCACAAGGGCATCCTCGGACCGAACGCCGACCCGCCGGCGGATCCCGGCACGACGAGCTTCGTGCCGAGGCCGGACTGGTACTTCTACTTCCTCTTCTACCTGCTCCGGGTCTTCAAGTGGCCGGAGTCGATCTTCCTCGGCACCGTCGGTGTGCCGACGATCGCGCTCATCCTGCTCATCAGCCTGCCGTTCCTCGACCGCCGCCGCGTGCGCAAGCCGTCGCAGCGGCCGGTCGCGATGGTCGCTGCCGTCCTCACGATCATCTCCATGGGCGTGTTGACCTGGAAGGGCGCGACCGCGAAGGAGGCGCTCGCCTCCGAGGTCAAGGAGAACATCCCGCGCTGGATCAAGGAGGAGCGCCTGCCGGCGGACGCGATCCCGGGGGTGCATCTCTTCGCCGTGGCGGGCTGTACGGCCTGTCACACCTACGACGGCGCCGGTGGCTCGAATCTCGGCGCGCCGGACCTGACGGACATCGGCTCGCGGAATCTCGGCGTCCAGTTCCAGATCAGTCACCTGATGTGCCCGTCATGCGTCAACCAGGGCTCGCCGATGCCGTCCTTCTCGTCGCTCGGCCCGGAACGGCTGAAGCAGCTCGCGCTCTTCCTCGAAGCCTCCAAGGGCACGCACTAGCGGCGGGAGACGGGCGAGATGCGGCGGCTGCTCCTGCTCGCCTTGCTCGTTCCGCTCGCCTCGGGCTGCGGTAGCCATGCGACGTCGTCCGACCCTGTCTCGCGCTGGATCACGGTCGAGCATCTGCCGAAGGCGGCGATTCCGGGCGCCGAGTTGTTCGAGAGCACGGGTTGCGCTGTGTGTCACGTGTACGCCGGTTCGGGGCGCAGCAACCTCAATGCGCCTGCCCTGACGGCGATCGGGAGACGGCATCTCGGCATCCGGTTCCAGATCGCCCACCTCAAGTGCCCCGCGTGCGTGAACCCGGGCTCGGCGATGCCGCCATCCAGGTCGCTCGGACCGTCACGCCTGCGCGAGCTCGCCGTCTTCCTCGAAGCCTCCAAGGGCATTCACTGACGGGGACCAGCGACAATCCCGGGGGTGCACGTTTTTCTCGGGATCACGGGCGCTTCCGGCGCCGCGTATGCGGCGCGGCTGCTCGAGGGGCTCGCAGCGACGGACTGCGAGATCGGGATCTGCGCGTCGCGCGCCGGGATCGAGGTGCTCGGCACCGAGCTCTTCGGCGACCCGGCGCTGCCGCGCGACGAGACGCTCGCGCGGCTTCTCGAGCACGCGAACGGCGCCGCCCGCATCTACGACCCCGAGGACTGGAGCGCCCCATACGCGTCGGGCTCCGCGAAGGTCGACGCCTACGTGATCTGCCCCTGCTCGATGGGGACGGTCGGGACGATCGCCTCCGGCGCGATGTCGAACCTCATCCACCGCGCCGCCTCCGTCGCGCTGAAGGAGGAGCGGAAGCTCGTCCTCATGCCGCGCGAGACCCCGCTCTCGGCGATCCATCTCCGCAACATGCTCACGCTGCGCGAGGCCGGGGCGACGATCCTCTTCCTGGCGCCGGGCTTCTACCACGGCGCCGAGAGCGTGGAGAACCTCGTCGACTTCATGGCCGCGCGCGCCCTCGACCTGCTCGGGCTCGACCACGCGCTCACCCCCCGCTGGGGACAAACGTGACCGTGGAATCCGGTCGCCTCCCGGCCGAGGGCGTGCAGCGGATGTTCGACCGGATCGCGCCCGTCTACGACGTGATGAACCGGGTCATGACCGTCGGGCTCGACCAGCACTGGCGCAAGGCGACGGTCGCGGAAGCCGTGCGACCGGGCGACCACGTGCTCGACGCCTGCTGCGGCACCGGCGACCTCGCCGTCGCGGCGAGCAAGGCCGGGGCCGCGAGCGTCGTCGGTCTCGACTTCTCCGAGCAGATGCTCGAGCGCGCCCGCCGCAAGGCTCCCGGGCTCGAATTCGTGCAGGGCGACGTGCTCGCGCTCCCCTTCGAGGATGCGAGCTTCGAGTCGGCGGTCGTCGGCTTCGGCGTCCGTAACGTCGACGATCTCGAGGCGGGGCTCAAGGAGCTGCGCCGCGTCCTCCGCCCCGGCGGCCGGCTCGGGATCCTCGAGATCACGACGCCGCGCGGCCGGCTCGCGCCGTTCTACCGGCTCTGGTTCGACCGCATCGTGCCGCTGCTCGGCCGCGTCCTGCCCGGCGGCGACGCGTACACGTACCTGCCCGCGAGCGTGCGCCGCTTCCCGGGGCCCGAGGAGCTCGCCGAGCTGCTTGGCTCCTGCGGCTTCGAGGCCGTGCGGTTCCGCCTGTTCGCGGGGGGTATCGTGGCGCTGCACGTCGGAGAGGCGGGCTCGTGACGACATCGCTGTCGGACATCCGGTCGGTGCCGGGGCTCGACGACTACCTCGACGCGCTCGAGGAGCGGCTCGCGCGGAGCGTCGCCACGCATCCCGGGCTCGTCGCCGCCGTGGGGAACGAGGCGCTGGCGGCGGGCGGCAAGCGGCTGCGGCCGACGCTCGTCTTCCTCGCAGCTCCTCCGGGACGGGAGCCGTCGCTCGCCGCCGGCGTCGCGGTCGAGCTCGTCCACATGGCGACGCTCGTCCACGACGATCTGATCGACCAGGCCCACTTCCGCCGCGGCAAGGCCGCCGCCTGGTCCGTCTACGGCCCGGCCGCCGCGCGCGCAACCGGCGACTACCTGTTTGCGCGCGCCTTCTCCGAGCTGAGCGCGACGGGAGACGCCGAGGCCGTCGAGATCCTCGCCGACGCCACGCTCGCGCTCGCCCGTGGCGAGGCGCTGCAACGGACGCAGACCCGGGACCCCTCGACGACGGTCGATGCGTACCTCGAGCGCTGCGCGCTCAAGACCGGGAAGCTGTTCGAGGCCGCGTGCCGGCTCGGCGGCGGCTCCGGCGAGTACGGCCTCGCGCTCGGGATCGCGTTCCAGATCGCGGACGACGTCCTCGACTGCTCGGGCGCCACGATCGAGACCGGCAAGATCGCCGGCACCGACCTCCGCGACGGCACGCCGACGCTCCCTCTCCTGCTCGCCGCGCAGCGGGACGCGGTCGTGCGCGCAGCGCTCGCGGGCGGTCCTATGGACGGCGCGCTCGTGCGTGTCGCGGCGACCGGCGCTCTCGACGAGTCGCGCGAGGTGGCGCTGGACTACGCTAAGGAGGCCAGAGCCCGTCTCGACGGCGAGCTGCACAGAGACGAGCTCGAGGCCCTGACACACGCAGTCGTCGACCGGGAGAGGTAGCCGCAATGGCTGTTCTGGACACGCTCGATACGTTCGCCCCGATCCGGGACAAGGTGCTCGCCGGCGAACGGCTCGATTTCGACGACGGCGTCGCCCTCATGGAGACCGACGACCTGCTCGCGCTCGGCGAGCTCGCCGACCTCGCGCGGCGGCAGCGCGTCGGCGGCGACGAGGTCTACTTCGTCCAGAACATCAACCTGTACCAGACGAATGTCTGCCGCGTGAAGTGCAAGTTCTGTGCCTTCGCGAAGACGCGCAAGCAGGAGGACGCGTTCACATTGACCGCCGACGAGTTCGTCGAGGACGCGGTCGAGCAGCACGAGCTCCTCGCCTTCACCGAGATCCACACGGTCAACGGCGAGAACCCGCACGTCGAGCTCGACTACTACGCGGAGCTCCTGCGCAAGCTGAAGGAGGCGCTGCCGGACGTCCACCTCAAGTTCTACACGGCGTCCGAGATCCACCACATGTCGCGGCTCGAGGACTGCTCGCACGAGGAGGTCCTGCGCACGCTCAAGGACGCCGGGCTCGACTCGATGCCGGGCGGTGGCGCCGAGATCTTCGCCGACCGCGTCCGCGCGCTGATCGCGCCGGGCAAGGAGCATCCCGACGAGTGGTTCGACGTCCACGACACCGCGCACAAGCTCGGGATCACGACCCAGTGCACGATGCTCTACGGCCACGTCGAGACCTACGAGGAACGAGTCGACCACCTGTTGCGGCTGCGCGAGCAGCAGGACAAGACCAACGGCTTCCTCTCCTTCATCCCGCTCGCCTTCCACCCGGAAAACACCGTCTTCGAGCGGCGCGGCTTCCGCTTCACGACCGGCGCCGACGACCTGAAGGTGATCGCCGTCTCGCGGCTCCTGCTCGACAACGTCCCGCACGTGAAGGCCTACTGGATCATGATGGGCCTCCCGCTTGCCCAGGTCGCGCTCCACTTCGGCGCCGACGACGTCCAGGGCACGGTCGTGCGGGAGAAGATCTTCCAGGCCGCAGGCGCGAGCGCCGGCACCGAGCAGAAGGTCGCCGAGCTCGTCCGCGTCGTCAGCGAGGCGGGCCGCACCCCGGTGCAGCGCGACAGTCTCTACAACGAGCTGCGCCGGTGGTGAAGCTCGGCCGCATCTCGTACGTGAACATGGCGCCGGTCTTCTACCGCGTCGACGCCGAGGTGGAGGAGGTGCTCGGCGTCCCGACCGAGCTGAACCGGATGCTCGTCGCCGGCGAGCTCGACACCGCTCCGATCTCTTCGATCGAGTACGCGCGCAACGCGGACTCGCTCCGTCTCCTGCCGCGGCTCTGCGTCGCGTCGGAGGGAGCGGTCGACTCGATCCAGCTCGTCTCGCGCGTACCGCTCGAGCGTGTGCGCACCGTGGCGGTGACGCCGGAGTCGGCGACGTCGGTGGCGCTGACCAAGGTGCTGCTGGCCGACGCCGAGCAGGCGCCGCTCGAGGCGTACGAGGCGGGCGAGGCCGAGGCGAAGCTCCTGATCGGAGACGCGGCGCTGCGCTCGGCCTTCGAGGATCCGACGCCGCATCACGATCTCGGGAGGCTCTGGCTCGAGCGGACCGGGCTGCCGATGGTGTTCGCGGTCTGGGCCTGCCCGGAACCGCTCGCGGAAGGGCTCGCGGAGCTCGAGGACGCGCTCGTCTCGTCGGTGCGGCTCGCCCGCGCCGAGCCCGAGCAGCTCGCGTTCGAGGCCGCCGAGCGCTACGGCTATCCGGCCGGCTTCCTGGCGCGCTACTTCGAGAAGCTCCGCTACCGCTTCGGTCCCCGCGAGCGCGCCGGCCTCTACACGTTCCTCGAGCTCGCGCGCGACGCCGGCCTGCTCGAGACGGTGCCGGAGCTGCGCTTCGTCCAGACCACGGGCGCGGCCGTCGCATGAGCGTCGCCGAGCGCGCCCCCGTGGCCGAGATCCTCGAGCGCGCGGTTTCCGGTGAGCGGATCACGGACGAGGACGCGATCGAGCTCCTGCGCTCGCGCGATCTCGTCGCCGTGGGCCGCGGCGCTAACGAGATCCGCAACCGGCTGCACGACCCGGAGCGCGTCACGTTCATCATCGACCGCAACCTCAACTACACGAACATCTGCGTCACGGACTGCGACTTCTGCGCCTTCTACCGCCGGCCCGGCGACCAGCGCGAGGGCTATCTCCTGCCGAAGCCGGTCATCTTCAAGAAGATCGAGGAGACGCTCGCGCTCGGCGGCACAGGCCTGCTGATGCAGGGCGGCCACCATCCCGACCTCGGCGTCGAGTACTACGAGGATCTCTTCTCGTCGATCAAGGCGCGCTATCCGATCCACCTGCACGCGCTGTCGCCGTCGGAGATCGTGCACGCCGCGCGCCGCTCGAAGCTGACCGTGCCCGAGACGCTGACGCGGATGCGCGACGCCGGTCTCGACTCGATCCCGGGCGGCGGCGCCGAGATCCTCGTCGACCGCGTGCGCGACATCATCGCCCCGAAGAAGGTGAACACGAAGGAGTGGCTCGGCGTGATGCGCGAGGCGCACCGGCTCGGGATCTCGACGACGGCCACGATGATGTACGGCCACGTCGAGACGCTCGAGGAGCGGGTCGAGCACTTCCGGCGGATCCGCGAGCTGCAGGACGAGACCGGCGGCTTCCGCGCCTTCTTCTCCTGGACGTTCCAGGACGACGGCAACCGGCTCGTCTCGCTCGTCCCGGTCGAGGCGCGGCCGACCTCGTTCGATTACCTGCTCACGCAGGCCGTGTCGCGCATCTACCTCGACAACCTGCCGCACATCGGCTCGTCCTGGGTCACGCAGGGGAAGAAGATCGGCCAGGTCGCGCTCGGCTTCGGCGCCGACGACCTCGGCTCGGTGATGATCGAGGAGAACGTCGTCTCGGCCGCGGGCACGACGCACCGCACGAGCGCCGACGAGCTCGTCCATCTGATCAGGAGCATGGGCAAGACCGCCGTGCAGCGCGACACTTTGTACCGCGACGTCAAGGTCTGGGACTAGCCGGTCAGCTGCGCCACGAACTCGGCAGCGTAGGGTCGGCCGCTCCGCTCCGCCGCAGCTCGGAAGTCGTCGATCCCATACGGCACCTGACGGAACTCGACCGCAACGGCGCCGTCCTCCACCGTGACGAGCGCCCACTCGGCGAGCGCGCGCAGGCTGGGCGGGTCGGGATGCCGGTCGTACGAGACTCCAACGCTGCCCGGATTGACGTAGAGGGCGTCGCCGATCCGGCGCGTCCACTGCAGGTGCGTGTGCCCGCCCGCGAGCAGTGCGGCGTCGTGGCCGAGGTAGGGATCGAGCGCCTCGCCGCCGAGCTCGGGCAGGAGCACGTCGTCGTAGGAGCGCGGTGAGCCGTGGAAGAGGAGCAGGGGCACGCCGTCGAGCTCGCGCCGGACGACCGGCGCGAAGGAGCGGATCTGCTCGAGCTGCGCCGCGTCCAGCTGCGCAAGCGTCCAGTCGCGCACTTCGAGCTGCCGCTCGGTGACGGGCTCCGGCGAGTCGGCGTCCACCTCGAGCAGGAACGCATCGGCGTTGCCGAGCACCGTCTCGCAGCCGAGAGCCGCAAGGCGGTCGAGCGTCTGCGCCGGCTGTGTGCCGCCTTGGACGACGTCGCCGAGGCAGATGACCTCTTCCACGCCGAGCCGCTCCACGTCCTCGAGCGCGGCCCGAAAGGCGACGTCGTTCCCGTGCTGGTCCGAGATGAGCGCGAGGCGCATACCGCTGCGAGGCTACCCCGGCCGCCGGAGCTCGACGCAGCCGCCGAGCCGGCGAGCGCCGAAGCTGCGGAAGAGCGCCTGCGAAGCTGCGTTCTCGACATCGATCTCCGTGGTCACCTCGGCATAGCCGAGCGCGTTCGTCTCGCCGAGCGCCGCGGCGACGAGCGCACGCCCGAGCCCACGTCCGCGCGCGGAGCGGCGCACGCCGACGAAGCCCAGGCGTGGCAACGGCTCGCGCAGCCAGACTCGGCAGATGCCGTCGTACTCCCGCGTCACGAGGTAGACCGACGGCGACGAGTAGGTCTCGGCCACGAAGTCCTCCTGTGCCCAGCGCCACCCGTCGGTCCCCGGAACGTCCTGCCGGAGCTCGTCGTCGAGCAGTCGAAGTCGCTCGAGGTCGGAGTCGCCGAGGTGGAGGAAGGCATGCGGAGCGAGGGGCATCGTCCGCACGGCGTACTCGTCCTCGCGGCGGTGGATCGTCCAGCCCGCAGCGAGCCAGGGTTCGACGTCGTTCTCCCGGCACTCGGCGTAGTCGCCGTCGTCGTTCGGCGCCCGCGCGTAGGCCCTGCCGTCCGGGCGGACCCGGGTCAGAGCTGCTCCCGGCCGTTCTCGTTCTCGATCACCCACGCTTCCACGCGGCCAACGCTACTCTGGCCGGCGGGTCGTGTACTTGTTGCGGAAGCTTCTCATCGGCGTCGCGCTTGCGGCGATCGGCGTGTCCGTGGTCGCCTCCGCTGCGACCGGACGCTCCGCCCAGGACTCGGTCACGAGCTCTCTCCTGCTGCCCGGAGTCACGTACACACGCGAGGTGGACTTCACGTCGCGCGGGCCGATGGTGCTCGACGTCGTGACGGCACCGCGGCCGGACGGGCAGCTCTACTCGCTCATGCCGGCGCTCTCGAACGATCAGCTGCGCGGGAAGGAGTCGCTCACGCGCCTCGAGCAGCGGGTCGCCGGCAACGCGACGACCGTGGCGATCGACGGCGACTACTTCTCCAGCACCGGCGCGCCGAGCGGGATGCTCATGCAGAACGGAGTCCTCGAGAGTGCGCCCGCAGGCGGTCGTTCGAGCCTCGGGATCGGCGCCGACGGCACGCTGACCACCGATCGGGTCTCCTTCGCGGGGATCTGGCAGGGGAACGGCCTGCGGCGGCCGTTGTACCTGAACTCGCCGACGGGGAAGTTCTCCCTCTACACGCCGGTGTACGGCTCGGCGACGCCGCAGGAGTCGGGAGTGGTCGAGGCCGTGCTCGGGACGTTCCCGCCGGCCAAGCTCGACACGCCGCTCGACGGCACGGTCACGCAGGTGACGACGAGCGGGCGGACGAAGATCCCGCCCGGCGGCGCGGTGCTCGTCGCGCGCGGCACGCAGTCAATCGCCCAGCTCAGGGCGGAGGCGCCGGTCGGGCAGCAGGTCGAGGCTCTGCTCTCGCTCTCGCCGGACTGGAGCGGCCTCGCGAGCGCGATCGGCGGCGGGCCGCTGCTCGTGAAGAACGGCAAGCCGATCTTCCACGCAGGCGAGTCGTTCTCGTCCGGCCAGCTCAACAACCGGCAGGCGCGCGGAGCGATTGGCCAGCTCGCCGACGGGCGCATCGTGCTCGTCGACGTCGAGGGCACGAAGCCCGCTTACAGCATCGGCATGTCGAACTATGAGCTCGCCGTCGAGCTCTCCGAGCTCGGAGCGAGGACCGCGTTCGGGCTCGGCGCAGGCGCCGCCTCCGGACTCGCGTTCGACGGGAAGCTGCTCACGCGGCCCGGGAACGGCGTCACGCCGAAGGTTTCCGACGCGCTCGTCCTCTCCTACGGCGGGGTCTACGCCACGCCGCCCTCGAGCGCTGTGTTCTCGCCGAACGACGACGGCGTCGGCGACACCGAGACGTTCTCCTACCGCGTCGCGCGGCCTTCCCAGGTCGTCGCGTCGCTGGCGGGGCCCGGCGGCGCGAAGGTCGTGCTCGCGAACGGAACGGAGTCGCCGGGGCTGCACACCCTCGGCTGGGACGGCACCGTCGGAGGCGCGCCCGCGCCCGAAGGCAAGTGGACGTTCAGTGTTCAGGGGACCGACGACCGCGACGTCACGAGCAGCGCGCAGCGGACGTTCTCGCTCGACGACACGCTCTCGTCGCTCGCCGTCAGGACCGGCCGCCAGGGGCTGCCGACGGCGACGTTCGAGCTCACACGCGCCGCGACCGTGCTCGTGCAGGTCCGGCGGTCGAACGGCGTCCCCGTGGCCACGCTTCGCTCGGGGCCGCGCGCTGCCGGGCCGGAGCACGTGACCTGGCGCGGCCGGATCGACCGGCACCGGGCGCCGAACGGCCGCTACCAGGTGGCCGTGCAGGCGAAGAGCTCGGTCGGCACCAGCTCGCTCGCGGCGCCGTTCTCATGGCGCGCGCACGCCCGGCACTAGACTCGCCCGAATGCTCCTGGCGAGCGTCTCCTCGAGCTTCACCTCCGCGGTCGCGAATCACGGTGTCTACGCCGTCTTCGGCCTGCTCGCGCTCGGCGCGCTGCTTCCGGTCGGGAGCGAGCTCGTCGCGCTCGTGGGCGGCGCGGTCGCCGCCGGCGTCCTCGCGGGATCGAACGGCGTCTCGGTCTTCGGCGTCAACTTCGGCTCGGGCGCCGGCGCGTACCTCGCGATCGCACTGGCGGCGACAGTCGGCTACCTCCTGGGCTGCCTCGTCGGCTGGCTGATCGGACGTTGGGGAGGACGCGAACTGCTCGAGCGGCACGGGCGCTGGTTCCACGTCACGCCGGAGCGGCTCGACCGGGCCGACGCGTGGTTTCGGCGCTGGGGCCGGCCCGGTGTCCTGATCGGGACGCTGTTGCCCGTCGTCCGCTCGTTCGTCGCGATACCGGCCGGGCTGTTCGAGATGCCGCTGCTCCAGTTCCTCGGCCTTGCCCTCGTCGGCTCGGCCGTGTGGTCGTTCGTGTTCGTCGGCATCGGCTACGGCCTCGGTGCGAGCTACCAGAGCTTCGAGCACGGATTCCGCTACGTCGAGGTCGCGATCGTCGTCGCAATCGCGGTAGGGGCGGCGTATTTGGTCTATCGCAGGAGGGCTGCGGCTAGAGTTGCCACGCGTGCAGACGATTCCTCTCGTTGACGTTCGAGCCGAATACGAGCCGCTGATCCCCCGGCTCGAGGCCGCCTTCCGCGAGGTGCTCGACGGCAAGGCGTTCATCCGCGGCCAGAACTACTGGGCGTTCCAGGAGGAGGCCGCCGCGTACCTCGGCGTGAAGCGCACGATCGGCGTCGCCAACGGCACCGACGCGCTCGTGCTCGCCCTCGAGGCGCTCGGCGTCGGCCCGGGCGACGAGGTGATCTGCCCCGCCTTCACCTTCTACGCAACGGCCGAGTCGGTCGCGCGGCGCGACGCGACGCCGGTCTTCGCCGAGATCGACCCCGTCACGCTCAATCTCGACCTCGAGGACGCCGCCGCCAAGGTCACCGATCGGACCCGCGCGATCATCCCCGTGCATCTGTTCGGGCGGATGCTGGACGTGCGGCCGCTTGTCGAGCTTGGCGTCCCCGTGCTCGAGGACGCGGCGCAGGCCTTCGGCGCGCCGGAAGTCGCGCAGCACGGCGCGATCTCGACGTTCAGCTTCT
This sequence comes from uncultured Actinomycetes bacterium, assembly GCA_963796555.1. GTDB lineage: Bacteria > Actinomycetota > Thermoleophilia > Gaiellales > Gaiellaceae > Palsa-739. The sequence continues at coordinate 855,537 of CAWCLZ010000010.1, forward strand.
ATCCCACGAAGAACCTCTTCTGCCTCGGCGACGGCGGGCTCGTGGCGACCGACGACGACGACCTCGCGGAGCGCGTGAAGCTTCTCTCCTTCCACGGCTCGCGCGACAAACAGGATTTCGATCTCGTCGGCTACAACTCGCGGCTCGACGAGCTGCAGGCCGCGTTCCTGCGCATCTTCCTGCCGGAGCTCGCCGGCTGGAACGAGGGTCGCCGCGCCGCGGCTGCGCGCTACGCCGAGCTCGGCCTGGGCGAGCTCGTGGAGATCCCGCAGGACGAGCCGGGCCACGTCTACCACCTCTTCGTCTGCCGCTCGCGTGAGCGCGACGCGATCCGGGCCGCGCTCACGGAGGCGGGCATCGCGTCGGCCACCTACTACACGACGGCGCTCCACCTGCAGCCGTCGCTGCGCTTCCTCGGCTACGAGCCGGGCTCGCTGCCGGTGACCGAGCAGGCGGGGCAGGAGAACTTCTCGCTGCCGCTCTGGCCCGGGATTCCCGCCGAGGCACAGGAGCGCGTCGTCGACGTCGTCCGCTCGGCCGTCGGCGTCACGAGTCGCGTCTGATGCGCCAGCTCCTCTCTCCGCACCGGCTCTGGCAACTGCTCGTGGACGCGATCATCGTCGCTTTCTCGTGGTGGGCCGCGTTCGAGCTGCGCTTCGACCACGGGCTGCCGCCGAAGTACTCGCTGCTGTTCGACCGCACGATCCTCGTCGTCGTCGGGATCAAGCTGATCGTCTTCATCGCCTTCGGCTTCTACAACCGCTGGTGGCGGTACGTCTCGATCCGGGACATGTGGGCGACGGCCCGCGGCGTCGTCGTCGCCTGCATCGTCGCCGACCTGACCGTCTACCTCGCGGCACCCGTGCACGGCTTCCGCCTGCCGCGGTCGATCGCCGCCACCGATCTCCTGCTCACGCTGGCGCTCGTGATGGGCTCGCGCCTCCTCGCGCGCACCGCGATGGAGCGCCCCGGCCGCTTCACCATGGTCGCCCGCGGCAAGGAGGTCGTCGTGGTGGGCGCCGGCGACGCGGGCCGCCTGATCGCGCAGGAGATGCAGCGCTCGCGGATGCTCAACTACACGCCGATCGGGTTCGTGGACGACGACCCGCGCAAGCGGCACACGCGGATCATGGGTGTGCGCGTGCTCGGCACGATCGACGAGCTACCGCGCGTGCTGCGCGAGCATCGCCCCGACGAGGTGCTGATCGCGATGCCGTCCGTCTCGGGCGACGTGCGCCGGCGGATCGTCGAGACGGCGCAGCAGCTGCGCATCGTGGTCAAGACGCTGCCGGGGCTCTACGAGCTGATCTCCGGCGACCTCGGGCTGGCCGGCCAGATTCGCCCCGTGCAGGTCCAGGACGTGCTCGGCCGGGAGCAGGTCGAGGTCGACTTCCACGAGGTCGCCGCCTACCTCGAGGGCCACACCGTGCTCGTGACCGGCGCCGGCGGCTCGATCGGCTCGGAGCTCTGCCGCCAGATCGCCCGCGTACGGCCGTCGCGGCTGATCCTCGTCGACAACGCCGAAGGCCCGCTGTTCGAGATCGAGCGCGAGCTCGTGGCAGAGCGCGACTTCACCGCCGCGCTGCCGAAGCTGATCGACGTCAAGGACCGGAAGGCGATGCGGCGCGAGGTGTTCGAGAAGTACCAGCCCACCGTCGTGTTCCACGCCGCGGCGTACAAGCACGTCGCGATGCTCGAGACGCATCCGCTCGAGTCGGTGCGCAACAACGTCGTCGGCACGCGGATCCTCGTCGAGCTCGCGGCGGAGTTCGGAGTCGAGCGGTTCGTCTTCATCTCGACCGACAAGGCCGTCAATCCGAAGACGGTCATGGGCCAGTCGAAGGCGCTCTGCGAGTGGATCGTCGAGTCGTTCGGGCACCGGCGCGACGTCGCGACCCGCTTCGTCGCCGTGCGCTTCGGCAACGTCCTCAACTCGTCGGGCAGCGTGATCCCGATCTTCCGCAAGCAGATCGAGAAGGGCGGGCCGGTGACGGTGACCCATCCCGAGATGACGCGCTACTTCATGACGATCCCGGAGGCGGTCTCGCTCGTCGTGCAGGCGGGCGCGATCGGCGGCCGCGGCCAGGTGTTCGTGCTGGACATGGGAGAGCCGGTGCGGATCGTCGACCTTGCACAGAACATGATCCGCCTGTCGGGCAAGGAGCCGCGCCTGCCGGACGACCCGATCACGGGCCTGCGCGACGTGCGGATCGCGTTCGTCGGCTCGCGGCCGGGGGAGAAGATCCACGAGGAGCTCTGGAGCGACGACGACTCGGTCGGCGAGACGGCGCACCCGAAGATCATGCGGCTGAGCCGGCCGCCGGTCGATCCCGAGTGGCTCGCCGTGCAGCTCGCCGAGCTCGAGCACCTCGCCGATGAGGGAGACACGCTCGAGGTCGTCGGGAAGCTGCGGAACATCGTGGACAAGCCGCAGCGCGTCGAGCGGCCGAACCTCTCGGACACGGGTAGCTACGTGCTCGAGCTCGAGCCGCACGCCGACACGAATCCCTGACCTTCGCGTGACGGTCCCCGGCCGGTCGCATCGTTAGCCTCGGCGGCCTGGATACGGATCGGATCCTCGCAGGGCTGAACCCCGAGCAGCGCGCTGCCGTCGAGGCTGTCCGCGGGCCGCTGTGCATCCTCGCCGGCGCGGGAACGGGGAAGACGACCACGATCACGCGCCGGATCGCGTGGCAGGTCGCGAGCGGCGCCTTCCCGGCGCAGCAGATCGTGGCGGTGACGTTCACGGGCAAGGCGGCGGGAGAGCTCGGTGCGCGGCTACACGCGCTCGGCGTCGAGGGCGTGCGTGCCTCGACGTTCCACTCGGCGGCGCTCGCGCTGCTCCGCCATTTCGAGGGAGATCCGGGCCGGATCCTCGCCTCGAAGGCGCTGCTCCTGCGCCGCATCGGCAACGGGCTCCCGGGCGCGTTCCGTTTCCGTCCCGCCGGCGACCTCGCCACCGAGATCGAGTGGGCGAAGAACCGGCGCCTCACGCCCGACACGTACTACGACCGGCTCGGCGACCACGAGCCGCCGATCCCGTCCGACCTCATGCTGCGGGTGTTCCGCGAGTACGAGCGGCGCAAGGCCGCCGAGGGACAGCTCGACTTCGAGGACCTGCTCGAGCGCACGGCGCGGCTGCTGGAGACCGACGACGCGGCGCGGTCGTCGGTGCACGACCGCTGGCGCGCGTTCACGGTCGACGAGTACCAGGACGTCAACCTCCTCCAGCAGTCGCTGCTCGACCTCTGGCTCGGCGACCGCGACGATCTCTGTGCGGTCGGCGACGACTACCAGGCCATCTATGGGTTCACGGGCGCGAGCGCCGGGTGGCTGCTCGCGTTGCCGCGGCGGTTCCCGCACGCGCGGGTCGTGCGGCTGGAGCGGAACTACCGCTCGACGGCGCAGGTGATCGAGCTGGCGAACCGTCTTGTGCCGCGGCTCGGCGGCTCGGCGAAGACGCTCGCGCCGACCGTTCCGGACGGACCGGAGCCGGTGGTCGGGCCGGGGCTGAGCGTCGTCGAGCACGTGCGGCAACTGCACGCCGACGGGCTGCCGCTCGAGCAGATGGCCGTGTTGGTGCGGACGAACGCGCGCACGAGCGAGTTCGAGGAGGCGTTCCACGACGCCTTGATCACGTTCCAGGGCGCGTCGCTGCTGGCGCGCGACGCTGCGCGGCAGCTGCTGAAGGCGCTGCGCGGCCGGCAGGGGCCCGCGGCCGAGATCGTGCGGGAGCTCGCAGTTGCGCAAGGCCTCCTCGCGGAGGTGCCGGAGAAGCTCGGCGAACGGGAGCAGACGCGGCAGGCCGACCTCGCGCGGCTCGTGCGGCTCGCGGCGGAGTTCGACGGCGAGGTCGACGGCTTCGTGGAGCTGCTCCACGAGCGCTTCGGCGAGAGCGCAGGCCGCGGCGTGCACCTGCTGACGCTCCATCGCGCAAAGGGGCTCGAGTGGGACGCCGTGTTCCTGCCGCGCGTCGAGGAGAGCGAGCTGCCCGTCCGGCGTGGCGACGTCGCCGAGGAGCGGCGCCTGTTCTACGTCGGGCTGACGCGGGCGAAGCGGCATCTGCTCGTGACCTGGGAGGGCAAGCCGAGCCGGTTCCTCGACGAGCTCGGCGTGCGCGCGGCGGCCCCGGCGCCGCCGAAATCGGAGAAGACCACGCTGCCGCAGACGCCCGCAGTCCAAGCTCTGCGGGAGTGGCGGCTCGCCCGGGCGCGTGCGGACGAGGTGCCGGCGTACGTCGTCTTCAACGACCGGACGCTCGCGGAGCTCGTGGCTCGGACGCCGCGCACGCTCGCGGAGCTGGCTGCGGTTCCGGGGATCGGGCCCGCGAAGCTCGAGCGCTACGGCCCCGAGCTGCTCGCGCAGCTCGCCGACGCGGCCGCCTGAGCCCTGAGCCCTGAGCCCCGCGTTAGGGGCGCGGCCGGATGGGTACCAGGGGCTCATGTCTACGCGCACGCCGCTGCGCGATTACGAACGCCACCAGGCGGAGCCGCACCACGGCTTGCTTCAGCGCGCCGAGGAGTGGGTCGAGGAGACCGGACTCGCAGCCGAGGGCGAGCCCGAAGAGGGGGTGCCGTGGCACGCCGTGCCGATGTTCGTCGTGGGGCTTGCGCTCCTCATCGCCCTCGAGATCACGCTCGCGCTCGGCGTGGCGAAGCTCGTCACCGGGCACGCGTATTGACGGTCCGACCGGGTTGCCTGGGCGAGTGTTCTCTCACCCGACGCCGGCGGGATCTCCGACCGCGTGAGATGGGTCAGGCGTCGAGGGCGGACAACAGCAGCCGCAGCATCTCGGCCGGGTCGCGCCGCACCCGCGTCGATGCCGCCTCGTCGCGCTTCGTCAACTCGAGCGCCCGCGGATCGGTGAGCGGCTTGAGCCGCCCGTCCCGGATCAGTTCCTCGTCCACGCCGCCGAGCCTCCCGCCGTACGTTGTGTAGACCGGCACGCCGAGCGCCGCCGCCTCGCGGTTCATCGTCCCGCCCGCGGAGACGACGAGGTCGGCGAGCGCGATCAGGCTCTGCGCGTCCACGGCGCCCTCGGGAAGGATCACCGACGGCAACGCGAGCCCGCGCACGTACTCGCGCTGCTCCTCCGTCCGCGGCAGGACGAACGCCTGCACGTCCTCCGCTCGGCCGAGATGCTCGAGCGTCTGCGGGAACAGCGGATTCGAGTGGCGGTGGTACAGCGACACGTCGGGCGGCGGCCGCAGGACGACGAGCACGCGTGCCGGGTCGACGCCGAACCGTTCGAGCAGCGACCGGTCGGGCTCGAAGTCCGAGAGGTAGTACTCCTCCTTCAGCCCCGGGTACTGGACGAGCTTCGGCGGACGCACGCCGTACGGCTTGAGCCGCTCTGACGGGATTGCGTCCGGCACGACGACCCGCGTCGCCGCGCGGCAGCCGAGCTGGTGCTGCAGCGTCGCGAACTCGTAGTCGAAGGTCGTCGAGCTCGGGATCCCGAGCCGACGCGCCGAGATGGTCAGCTCGTGCGAGCCGTGTGCGAGCGCGACGTCGAAGTTGCGGCCGCGCGCCCACTTCCGCAGGGCACCGAGCCGGTGCGTCATCTGCCGCGCCTTCTGCACCCGCGACCGTCCGGCGTGCCGCCCGACGACCTCGTCGGGCTTCAGGCCGTGCAGCTCCAGTAGCTCGAGCGTCTGCGCGTAGTCGCGTGCGGTGATCTCGACCTCGTCGCCGCGCCCGCGCATGATCTCGATCAGCGGCCGGAAGACGAGCACGTGGGCCGGCGCGGTCATGTCGATCCAGACCTTCATGCCGCCAGCGCCTCCATCCGCGACGACTCGAGCCGCGGCGGCTCCTGCTCGACGTGCCGCTCGTACCAGAGCGTGAACGCGAGCAACCCCCAGAGTTGGCGGCTCCAGTCTTCCCGGCCGGCCATGTGCTCGTCGAGCAGCCGCGTCACCGGCGGCGCCTGGAAGAAGCCCTGCCGCCGCAGGTTCTCGGGCGACAGCGTCGCGCGTGCGAACGGCTCGAGCTCGCCGCGGAGCCACGCCGCCGCCGGGATCGAGAAGCCGCGCTTGCGGCCGTGCACGACCTCAGCCGGCAGCAGCGGCTCCATGGCCTTGCGCAGCGCCACCTTCTTCGCGAGGCCGCGCACCTTGAGGCGTGTCGGCAGCGCGAAGGCGAGGTTCGTCACGAGCGGATCGAGGAACGGGACGCGCGCCTCGAGTGAGTGCGCCATCGAGGCGCGGTCGGTCTTCACGAGCAGGTCGTCGACGAGGTAGACGCCGAAGTCGACGTCCTGCAGCCGGGCCAGCTGCGGCGCCTCCGCCGTCTCGCTGTAGCGCGCGCGGTAGACGTCCACGGGATCGAAGGCGGCGCGGCGTCCGGTCAGCTCGGCGCGCGCCTCGGGCGAGAAGATCTCCTTCCAGCCGTGGTGCCGCTCGAGCGGCGGTAGGTGTGCGGCGCGCACGAACCGCTTCGCCTTGTAGTCGAGGCTCGCCTTCCGGGTCGACGCCGGCAGCGCCTCGACGAGCGGCCGTGCCAGCCGTGCAATCGGCGCCAGTTGGTCGGCCCAGAGATCGGCGGCATACGTGTAGTAGCCGCCGAAGAGCTCGTCCCCGCCCTCGCCCGAGAGCGCGACCTTCACGTGCTCCGCCGCAAGCTGGGAGACGAGGTAGGTCGGCAGCGCCGACGAGTCGGCGAACGGCTCGTCGAACGCCTCCGCGAGCGCGCGCAGGAGCAGCTCCGGCTCGGGCTTGACGAGCAGCTCGTGGTGCTCCGTCCCGTACCGCTCCGCCACCAGCCGCGCGTCGTCGCGTTCGTCGAAGCTGCGCTCGGCGAAGCCGATCGTGAACGTGTGCACCGGCTCGGGCGTCTCCTGCGCCGCGAGCGCGGCCAGCGCGGCCGAGTCGACGCCGCCCGAGAGGAGAACGCCGACGGGCACGTCCGCGAGGAGATGCGCCCGCACCGAATCGCGCAACCGCGCGCGCAGCTCCTCGATCAGCTCCGCGTCGTCGCCGTCGCGCAGCTCGCTCTCGGTGGCAGGGCCCGGCCGCGCATACCGCTCGAGCGAGATCTCGCCGTTCTCCCAGACGAGGACGTGGCCGGCCGGCAGCTTACGGACGTCGCGGAAGATCGAGTACGGCGCCGGGATCGCGTTGAAGGCAAGGAACGCCTCGAGCGCGTCGAGGTCGATCTCGCCGCGCGGCAGCGACCGCAGCTCTGACGCGAAGCGCAGCTCGTCGCCGACGTGCCGGTAGTACAGCGGCTTGATCCCGTACGGGTCGCGCGCGAGCACGAGGCGGCTACGGCCTGCGTCCCAGATCGCGACCGCGAACATCCCGCGCAGGTGCTCCGCGAAGCCGACGCCGTGCTCCTCGTACAGGTGGACGAGCGCCTCGGTGTCGCAGTGCGTCCGCAGCACGTGCCCCGCGCGCTCGAGCTCGCGGCGGAGCTCCGGGTAGTTGTAGATCTCGCCATTCTGGACGACGACGCAGCTCCCGTCCTCGTTCGCGATCGGCTGGTCGCCGTGCTCGAGGTCGATGATCGAGAGGCGCCGCGCGGCGAGCGCGACGCCGCCGTCGACGTGCTCCCCGTGGCTGTCTGGCCCGCGGTGGACGAGGAGGTCGCTCATCGCGCGCAGCGCCGCGACGTCCGCGGCGCCGTGCGTCGTCGCGATCCCGCAGATTCCGCACACGGCCCTACCTTAGGCGCCGCGTCGCACGAGTCCTCCGACCGACTGCTTCAGCACGCGCCAGCCGGTGGCGAGAACGGTGCGGAGGTAGAGCCGGACCGACCGATCGGCGATCCACTCGAGATCGTGCGCGAGCTTCTCGCCCATCGACGTCTCGTAGCCGCGCCGCACCTGCGCGAGCCCCGTCAGGCCCGGCCGCACGACGAGACGCTGCCAGTAGGAGGGCAGCTCGTGCGCGAGCTCCTCGAAGAAGACGGGACGGATCGGCCGCGGCCCGACGAGGCTCATGTCGCCGCGCAGGACGTTCACGAACTGCGGAATCTCGTCGAGTTGGGTCGCCTTGAGCCACTTCCCGATCGGGGTGAACTCGGCCTGCGTGCGCTCGACGAGCTCCTCGCCGAGATGCGAACCGAGCCGTCTCTCGGCCCCGCGCCGCAGCGTGCGGAACTTGTACATCGTGAAGACGCGCGCCCCGCGGCCGACGCGCTCGCCGCGGTAGAGAATCGGCGTCCCGCTCGTGACGAGCACGGCGGCCGCGATCAGGAGCGAGATCGGCAGCGAGACGAGCAGGAAGACGGACGAGAGGAGCAGGTCGAGGCCGCGCAGGACGACGTCGCGCGGCCGCGCCGGCGTGTCGAGGGCGAGCTGGCGATAGCCGCGGACGAGCGTGTCCTCGAGCCGCGTCGGTTCAGGCACCGCCCGATCGTAAAGCGGCGAGCGGCCAGGGGCGAGCCGGCGGACGGCTATAACGTGTGCTTATGGACACGAAGCAGTTAGCGGCCTTTTGCGCGGTGGTCGAGCGCTCGAGCTTCTCGCAAGCAGCCGACCAGCTCGGGGTCACGCAGCCCGCGGTCAGCCTGCAGATCCGATCGCTCGAGCAGCGCGTCGGGCAGCGGCTCCTCGACCGCTCCGGCCGCCGGGTCGAGCCGACCGAAGCCGGCCTGCGGCTCTATCGCGGCGCGCAGCGGCTGCTCGCGCTCGAGCAGCAGCTGCTCGCGGACCTCGGCGAGGAGGCCGAGGGCGAGCTCAAGGGCCGCCTCGAGATCGGCGCCTCGACCGGGCCGGGCGGGAGTGTCCTGCCCGGCATCCTCGGGGAGTTCCAGCAGCTGCACCCGCTCGTGACCGTCGCGCTGACGGTGGGCGACACGCATACGGTCGTCGAGCAGGTCGGGCGGCGCGAGCTGGAGCTCGGGATCGTCGGCGTTGCCGGCCGCCATCGCGGCGTCTCCTTCGAGCCCTTCTACCGGGACGAGGTCGTGCTCGCCGTCCCCGCGGGGCACGAGCGCGCCGGCAAGAGCATGACGCTCGACGAGCTCAAGGCCGAGCCGCTCGTCCTCATGCAGGAAGGCGCCGGGATCCGGCAGATGATCGACGAGGAGCTGCGCGAGCTCGGCCTTCGGCTGCGCGACCTGAACGTGAAGCTCGAGCTCGGCCTGCAGGAGTCGGCCCGTGCGGCCGTGCTCGGCGGCTTCGGCGCCACGTTCATCTCGCGGATCGCAATCGAGGGAGACCTCGCGGCCGGAACGCTCGCGATCGTGCGCGTCGAAGGGCTCGAGCCGGCGCGGGATGTCCAGCTCGCCCGCGCGAGCGGACGCGCCGAGACGCGCGTCGCGCAGGAGTTCGTGACCTTCGCCAAAGAACGGCTGCCGTGATCGTCGAGTGGGGCCTGGGCTCGCTCCCTGCTGCCTGCGCGGAGGCGGGGGTTACGTCGTCTCTGCTCGTGGCCGGCCCGCGCTGGGACTCGCTCGAGCTGCCCGTCGAGCCCGTCGCGCGCTGGCCGGAGGTGCCGTCGGATCGCATCGCCGAGGCGGCGGCCGCCGCAGCGCTGGCGGACGGCCTGCTCGCCGTCGGCGGCGGGAGCGCGATCGACCTCGGCAAGGCGATCTCCGCCGCGACCGGGCTGCCGCTTGTCTCCGTCCCCACCACGTATGCGGGCGCGGAGTGGACGAGCTACTTCGGCGTCCGTGACCCCGGACGGCGGATGCGCGGCGGCGGCGGAGGCGCACACCCCACGGCGATCGTCTACGAGCCGGAGCTCACGCTCGACCTGCCGCCGGAGACGACCGTGGGCACGGCGATGAACGCGCTCGCCCACTGCGCCGAGGCGCTCTACGTCCAGGGCCACAACCCCGCCGCCGACGAGCACGCGCTGGCCGGCGCGCGCCTGATCGCCGAGTGGCTGCCGCGTGTCGTAGCCGCTCCACACGACCGCGAATCCCGCACCGAGCTGCTCCGCGGCGCCTGTCACGGCGGTGCCGCGCTCGCGGGCTCGATGCTCGCGCTCGCGCATGCGATGGCCCAGGCGATCGGCGGGCGCTACGGGCTCCCACACGGGACACTCAACGGGATCTGCCTGCCGCCCGCGCTGCGCTTCAACACCACGTTCGCTCCTGACGCCGTGGCACGTTTCGGCGAGGCAGCCGGCGCTCCGGCCGATCCCGCCGGCCGGGTCGAAAGTCTCGCCGCGCTCGCAGGGCCGACGCGGCTGCGCGAGCTCGGCATCCCCGCAGGCGATCTGCCCGGGCTCGCAGCCGACGCGGCCCAGCGAGGCGGCAACCTCGCCAATCCGAAGCCCGCGAGCCCGGACGAGATCGAGCAGCTCCTGCGCAGCGTCTACTAGCCCGTTCTCGCGGTGCTCGTCGCGCCGCGATCGGTGCGCTTGATGTCCTGGTGATGCGTCGTGTGGAGCGTGATCCAGGGCACGACGGTCTGGCACGAGAAGCCGGCCGAGGACTCGTTGGTGAAGAAGGTGAAGCCGCGTCCGATGCCGCCGCCGACCAGGGCGCCGGCCCGCCAGGAGACGCCGCAGAGCGTGCCGGAGGCCGTCGTCGTCGACGTGCGGTAGGTGATGTGGTTGGCGAAGACTGCGCACCAGTACGTCGTGTCGGTGACGCGCTGCTCGTACGGCCACGTCCCCCACTGGTGCCACACGTAGTTGGCCCAGCAGGTCGGCTTGGCTGCCGAGAGGACGTCCGCGTCGCTCAACGGGGCGAGACCCACGGCGGCCTGCGGTGAGATGTCGGACTCGATCGAGGTCTGCGCGCCCGGCTGCGACGCCGCGTCGAGCGCGGTGCTCCCGTCGACGATGCTCGTCGACGTGCCGCTCGGGACGGCCGGAGTCGCCGTGGCGAGGGCGGTCGCCTGATCGAGCGACAGGGGAGTGGGCGTGCCGTCACCGGCGGCGCGGGCCGCGGCCGCGGAGCCGAGCCCGAGGGCGAGTGTTGCGAGGAGCAGCGCGGGGCGTGCTGCATGTCGTACGTCCATCGTGGACCTCCAGTCCGTGGGCGGATGCGAGGGAGGCCACGCTAGCGTTGTCAGTTCTGACAATCAAGATGGCTCTTTGCGGCATGCCCCGAATGGCCGGGCGGCCGACGAATAAGCGATCGCTATGCAAACGATTAGGTACCATCCCGTTCGAGTTCCGGAGAACTACCCTGTGGAGGAGCGTTCATGCCCGGCTTTGCAGACGGATTTTTAGGACTGCCCGAGCGGCCCGGCAAGCCGCGCAGCTCCGGGCTCACGCACGTCATGGACAAGGGTCTGAACCTGCGCGAGATCGAAGGCCTTTTCGACACGGCAGGTGACTTCGTCGACATCGTCAAGCTCGGCTGGGGCACCGGCTACGTCACGAACAACCTCGAGAAGAAGATCGCGCTCTACCGCCACTTCGAGACACCCGTCGTCTGCGGCGGGACGTTCTTCGAGGCGGTCTACGCCCGCGGCAAGATCGAGGAGTTCAAGGGCTGGCTCACCGAGTACCGCTTCTCGCACGTCGAGATCTCCGACGGCACGATCGAGATCCCGCGCGACCAGAAGCTCGAGCTGATCGCCGACTTCGCCCGCGACTTCACCGTCCTCTCGGAGGTCGGCTCGAAGGATGCAGAGGTGAACATCGCGCCGTACCTCTGGGCGCAGTGGATGCAGGAGGAGCTCGACGCGGGCGCGTGGCGCGTCATCGCCGAGGGCCGCGAGGGAGGCACCGCGGGCATCTACCGGCCGAGCGGGGAGCTCCGCACCGGCCTCGTCGACGAGATCGAGCACTCCGTCCCGTTCGACTCCCTGATCTGGGAGGCGCCCACCAAGGAGAGCCAGGCCTGGTTCATCAAGCACTTCGGCACGAACGTCAACCTCGGCAACATCCCGCCCGACGAGGTGATCCCGCTCGAGACGCTCCGCCTCGGCCTGCGCGGCGACACGCTGAAGGAGGTGCTTCTTGGCGGCGAGCCTGCAGCTGCCGGCTGACGTCGAGTCCTGGACCGCGCAGCGGGTCGTCGAGTACGTGCTCGGCGAGTTCCCCGGCCGCGTCGCGCTCGCGTGCTCGTTCCAGAAGGAGGAGTCGGTCCTGCTCGACATGCTGTTGGAGCGCGAGCCGAAGGCACGGGTCTTCGCGATCGACACGAACTATCTCTTCCCGGAGACGTACGAGCTCTGGCGCGCGGTCGAGGAGCGCTACGACACGAAGATCGAGACGTTCGCCGGCGGCTCCGTCGAGGACGGGCTCTGGGAGACGAAGCCCGACCTCTACCTCGCCGTCGCCAAGATCGAGCCGCTCAACCGCGCCTTGCTCGACCTCGACGCCTGGATCACGGGCATCCGCCGTGACCAGGCGCCGCTGCGCGCCGACGCTCCGAAGCTCGGCTGGGACGAGGCACACGAGCTCTGGAAGGCCAACCCGCTCGCCGACTGGTCGGACGACGACTGCTGGGCGTACATCAACGAGCGCGCGCTCCCGTACAACAAGCTCCACGACCGGGGCTACGAGTCGATCGGGGACACGCACTCGACGCTTCCCGGCCAGGGCCGCGAGGGACGCTGGGCCGGCACGGAACGGACCGAATGCGGGTTGCATACATGAGCGGCTTCGTCCTCTGGTTCACGGGCCTCTCGGGCGCCGGCAAGACGACGATCGCGAACATCGTCGAGCCCGAGCTCGAGCGCCGCGGCTTCGTCGTCGACCACCTCGACGGCGACATCGTCCGCACCCATCTCTCCAAGGGCCTCGGCTTCTCGAAGGAGGACCGCGACACGAACATCGCGCGCATCGGCTGGGTCGCGTCGCGGCTCGCGCGCGCGGGAGCGGTCGTGGTCGTCTCGGCCATCTCGCCGTACGAGGAGCTGCGGCGCCACGCGCGTGGTCTCGTCGAGCAGCACTCGCCGTTCGTGGAGGTCTACGTCGCCACGTCGCTCGAGGAGTGTGCGCGGCGCGATCCGAAAGGGCTCTACGCGGCCGCGTTCGCGGGCGAGATCGACGAGTTCACCGGCGTCTCGGCACCGTACGAGGAGCCGCTCGAGCCGGAGCTGCGGCTGGAGACCCTCGGCCGCACGCCCTCCGAGTCGGCCGCCACGGTGATCGACCGGCTCGAGGAGCTCAACCTCATCTCCGAGCGCGTGGAATCCGAGTTGTGAGCACGTCGCGGGCGCTGCCGACGGTGACGCACCTCGACGAGCTCGAGTCGGAGGCCGTCCACATCTTCCGCGAGGTCGCTGCCGAGCTCGAGCGGCCGGTGCTGCTCTTCTCCGGCGGCAAGGACTCGATCGTGCTGCTGCGGCTTGCCGAGAAGGCGTTCCGGCCCGGGAAGTTCCCGTTCCCGATCATGCACATCGACACCGGGCACAACTTCCCGGAGGCGATCGAGTTCCGCGACCGGCGCGTCGCGGAGATCGGGGAGCGCCTCGTGGTCGCCTCGGTGCAGGAGTCGATCGACACGGGCCGCGTCGTCGAGGAGACTGGGCCGCGCGCGTCGCGCAACCGGCTGCAGACGACTACGCTGCTCGATGCGATCGAGGAGCACGGCTTCGACGCTGCGATCGGCGGCGCCCGGCGCGACGAGGAGCGCAGCCGCGCCAAGGAGCGGATCTTCTCCTTCCGCGACGACTTCGGCCAGTGGAACCCGCGCGTGCAGCGGCCCGAGCTCTGGAACCTCTACAACGCGCGCGTCCGCAAGGGCGAGCACGTCCGCGCCTTCCCGATCTCGAACTGGACCGAGCTCGACGTCTGGCAGTACGTCGCGCGCGAGCAGCTCGAGCTGCCGCTCATCTACTTCGCCCACGAGCGCGAGGTGTTCCGCCGCGACGGGATGCTCTACGCGGCCTCGGAGTACGTCGAGCGGATGGAGGGCGAGGATCCGTTCACGACCTCGGTCCGCTTCCGCACCGTCGGCGACATGACCTGCACCGGCGGCGTCGAGTCGCACGCGGCGACGATCGACGAGGTGGTGGAGGAGATCGCCGCGACCCGCGTCACCGAGCGCGGCGAGACCCGGGCCGACGACCGTTTCAGCGAGGCCGCGATGGAGGACCGGAAGCGCGTTGGCTATTTCTAGGCAGGCGCAGTCGACCGAGCTGCTCCGCCTCGTCACGTGCGGCTCCGTCGACGACGGCAAGTCGACGCTGATCGGGCGGCTGCTCTACGACACGAAGCAGATCTTCGTCGACCAGCTCGAGCACATCGAGGACGTCTCGCGCCGCCGCGGCAACGAGTACGTCGACCTCGCGCTGCTCACCGACGGCCTGCGCGCCGAGCGCGAGCAGGGGATCACGATCGACGTCGCGTACCGCTCGTTCGTCACGCCGCGGCGCCGCTTCCAGCTCGCCGACGCGCCGGGCCACGTCCAGTACACGCGCAACATGGTGACGGGCGCCTCGACCGCCGACCTCGGGATCGTGCTCGTCGACGCCCGCCAGGGCGTGGTCGAGCAGACCCGCCGCCACGCGTACATCCTCTCGATCCTCCGCGTTCCGCACGCGGTCGTCGCCGTGAACAAGATGGATCTCGTCGACTGGTCGCAGGAGCGGTTCGACGAGATCGCCGCCCACCTCGACGAGCTCGGGCTGCCTGATCTCGTTGTGATCCCGATCTCGGCGCTGCAGGGCGACAACGTCGTCGAGCCCTCCGGGAACATGCCGTGGTACGACGGGCCGCTCCTGCTCGACCATCTCGAGACGGTGGAGATCGCCTCCGACCGCGACCTCGACAGCCGGCGCTTCCCCGTGCAGTGGGTGATCCGGCCGATGTCGGACGAGCATCACGACTTTCGCGGCTACGGCGGCCAGGTCGCGGGCGGGGTGTGGGCTGCCGGCGACGAGGTCGTCGTCCTGCCGACCGGCCTGCGGACGCAGGTCGCGGCCGTGGAGACCGTCGACGGGCCGCTCGAGGCTGCGATCCCGCCGATGTCCGTGACGATCAGGCTTGCGAACGACCTCGACGTCTCGCGCGGCGACATGCTCGCCGACCCCGCGAATCCTCCGACGGTCGCGCGGGAGCTCGAAGCGCGCATCTGCTGGATGAGCGAGCGGCCGCTCGAGCCGCGGATGCGGGTCGCGGTGAAGCAGACGAGCCGCTCGGTGCGCGCCGTCGCCGACGAGCTCGTCTCGCGCATCGACGTCCACACGCTCGACGACGTGGCAGCGCCGGAGCGGCTCGAGCTCAACGACATCGGCGTCGTGCGGCTCCGGCTCTCCGAGCCGCTCTGCGTCGATCCCTACGAGGAGAACCGCGCGACCGGCGCTTTCGTGGTGATCGACGAGGCGACGAACGAGACCGTCGGCGCCGGGATGGTTCTCTCGACGTCGTGACCTGGCAGTTCACGCTGACCGGTCTCGGGCTGGGCCTGATCGTCGGCCTCACCGGCGTGGGCGGCGGCTCGCTGATGACGCCGATCCTGATCATCGTCTTCGGCTTCAAGCCGAGCTACGCGGTCGGGACGGACATCTTCCACGGCGCGATCTTCAAGTCGTTCGGCGCGGTGCGCCACCGTCGGCTCGGCACGGTGCACAGCCATCTGGCGTTGTGGCTCTTCGCGGGCTCCGGCCCGTTCGCCGCCGCCGGCGTCGCAGTCTCGTACGTGCTCCGGAACTCGATCAGCAACGCGCAGACGCTGCTCGGCTACGCGATCGGCGTGGCGCTCATCTTCGGCGGCGCCGGCTTCCTCGTCAAGTCGTTCGTGAAGGGGGGAGTCCAGCCGAGCGAGGGGCCGTTCATCATGAGCCGCCGCGACAAGTTGCTCGCGCTCGCTACCGGCGCGGTCTTCGGCTTCATCGTCGGGATCACGTCGGTCGGCAGCGGCACGTACTTCGGCCTGATGATGGTGCTGGCCTACCCGCTCGTGATGCCGCGCATCGTCGGCACGGACATCTTCCACGCCGCCGCGCTCCTCTGGGTCGCAGGCGTGGGGCACCTGATCATCGGTGACGTCGACCTCCACGCGACCGCCTGGCTGCTGCTCGGCTCGGTGCCGGGGATCCTGATCTCGAGCCGCTACACCGTGAAGGTGCCGGACATGACGATCCGGGGCGGCCTCGCCGGGATCCTCATCATCAGCGGGCTCAAACTCCTCAACGTCCCCGAGGCGAACTGGGTGCTCGGCGGCGGACTCCTCGTGATGCTCGTCGTGCTCACGATCTACACGGTGCGCGTGATGCTGAGTGAGAAGCCGCGCACGACTCCCAGCAGCGCCTGACCTCTCTTCGACTTCGTTAACGCGTCGCCCGTAGAATCGGCGGGCTTTGCAGCGGGTTCTCACGACGGTCACGCTCCTCGGCCTGCTGGTGGCCACCGCTGCCGCCTTCGCGATCACCGAGCACCTGAAGCTCGAGAAGAGTCCCGTCTCGATCGGACAGATCTCGAGCGTGTTGTCTCCGGTCTGTGACTGCCCGACGGCGAAGGCGCACGTCCGGTTCAAGCTGCGCCAGACGGGCCGTGTGACGGTCGTCATCGTGGACGCGGACGGCCACAAGGTCGCGACCATCGCGCCCAACGTCCTCGCGCGCGCCCATAGCCCGCAGCACTTCCCGTGGGACGGCCGGACCGAAGCCGGCCACCGGGCTCCGGACGGCGTCTACTACCCCTGGATCCAGCTCCCGCACCGCACGTTCCAGCTGAACAACAAGATCGTCCTCGACACGGTGCCGCCGCAGGTGCTCTCCCCGCCGCAGGCCCTCAAGCCGGTCCTGCTCGCCGGGCCGGGCCGCTCGGTCGCGATCCGCTACGGCTTCAGCGAGAAGGCGCACGCGCTGGTTTACCTCGACGGACAGCGGATCATCGTCGGTCGCAAGACCGCGCCGCAGGCCAAGATCAAGTGGAACGGGAAGCTCGACGGCGAGCCGGTTCGGGCGGGCAGGCACGTCCTGGAGATCGGCGCGCAAGACCTCGCCGGCAACGAGACACCGGCCGCGAAGCGCAAGACGGTGACGGTCGACGTCCGCTACTTCGAGCTCAGTCCGGAGCGGATCACCGTCGGCAGCCACGGGCGGATCAGGGTTCACGTCAAGACGACGGAGCGGCGCTACAAGTGGCGTCTCGGGCAACGGCACGGCGAGCGGCGCGGGAGGGTGCTGCGGCTGCGGGCGCCGTCGACTCCGGGCACGTATCGCCTGGTCGTGGGCGAAGGCGGACAGAGCGCGACGGCCGTGGTCCGGGTGCACAAGTGACCGGGCTCGCCGAGCTTGCAGGCCCGATCGCCTGCATCGGCCTCGCGGTGCTGCTGCTCGCGCGCACGCGCCGGAACCGGATCGCCGGGCTCTGCTACGCCGGAGTCGGCACCGTCCTGCTCGCGGCGGCACTCGCGCCCTCGGACGCGGCCGAGCTCGGGGTTGCCGCCGCCGGCGTGATCGTGCTCGGCCCGCTCCTCGCCTGGCTCTTCCGCCGCGAGCCCTGGCTCGTCGCGTACGCCACGCTCGCGTTCATCCCCTTCCGCATCGGCTTCCTCGGCCACTCGCTCCTCGTACCGCTGTACGCGGTCGCGCTAGGCGCCGCAGGGCTGCTGCTGTGGCAGCTCGTCGACGGCGACGAGAGGACGCGCGAGCTCGGCATCGCCTCGTGGCCGCTCGCGCTGTACCTCGTCTGGATCGGGCTCTCGGTCGCGTGGAGCGTCAACGTCCACACCGCGGCGATCGACCTGCTCGCCTTCTACCTGCCGTTCACGGTCCTCGCGATCTCCATCGCGCGTCTGCCATGGCGTGTGTCGCGGGCGCGGATCCTCTACGGCGAGCTCGCGGCGCTGGCGCTCGCCTTCGCAGTCGTCGGCTTCTACCAGTACGAGACCCGCACGATCTTCCAGAACGTGAAGCTGAAGCAGATCAACATCTTCAACGCGCTGTTCCGGGTCAACTCCGTCTTCTACGACCCGTCGATCTACGGCCGCTTCCTCGTCGTGGCGATGATCGCGACCGTCGTGCTGATCGTGCGCGGCCGGCCGTCACTGCGCGCTGCCCTGGCCGCGCTCGCCTGCCTCGCCGTCCTCTGGCTCGGGCTGCTGATCTCGTTCTCCCAGTCGAGCTTCGCTGCGCTGCTCGTGGCGGTGTTCGCGCTCGCCGCGATCGTCTGGCGCTGGAAGTCGCTCTTCGCGCTCGCCGCTGTGCTCGTCGTGGCCGCCGGCGTCGCCGTGGCCCAGCCGAAGATCGTGCACGCGTTGCGGCATCACACGGTCTCCGGCCTCAACAGCGCGACGAGCGGGCGGGAGACCTTGATCGCGGTCGGCATCAAGATCGCCGAGGCGCATCCGTCGCACGGCGTCGGCCTCGGCGGCTTCGAGCGTGCGTACTCGAGGCGGACGCACAAGACGGCGAGGAAGAGCGCATCGCACAACACGCCGGTGACGGTCGCCGCCGAGGAAGGCGTGCCCGGCCTCTTCGTCTTCTTCTGGCTCGTCGGGGCGCTGCTGCTCGCCGCGTTCCGGCGGAGGGACCACGGGACCTACGGGCGGGTCGCGCTCGCGGCCGGGCTCGCGCTGCTCGCGATCTTCGTCCACTCCCTCGCCTACAACGACTTCTTCGAGGATCCGACCACCTGGCTGCTGATCGGCCTGGTCGGGCTCGTCTCGCCGGTGCGTCTGCGCGCTCCCAAACCGCAACCGACCGAGACGCCGGAGCCCGTGCCTGAGATGATCAGGCGATGATGGAGCAGTGGCAGAAGGCGCTCGTCCTCGCGCCGCACACCGACGACGGCGAGTTCGGGTGCGGCGGGACGATGGCGCGTCTCGTCGAGGCAGGCTGCGACGTCCGCTACGTCGCGTTCTCGATCGCGACGCGCTCGCTGCCGCCGGGCTTCCCGCCCGACACGCTCGCGCGCGAGGTCGCCGAGGCCACGGCCGAGCTCGGGATCCCCGCCGAGTCGCTGACGGTGCACGACTTCGACGTCCGCACCTTCCCCGAGCGGCGGCAGGACATCCTCGAGCTGCTCGTCGCGCTCTGGGAGGAGTGGGCGCCGGACGTGGTCTTCCAGCCGAGCCTCCACGACGTCCACCAGGACCACCGCACGGTCGCCGAGGAGGGCCTCCGTGCCTTCAAGCGCACCACGATCCTCGGCTACGAGATCCCGTGGAACAACTTCGATTTCGAGTACCAGTGGTATGTCGCGCTCGAGCAGCGGCACGTCGACCTGAAGGTCGCCGCGCTCGAGAAGTACGCGTCGCAGCACCATCGCCGCTACGCGAACGCCGAGTACGTCCGCAACCTCGCCCGTATGCACGGCGTCAACGTGAA
The DNA here is from genome assembly GCA_963796555.1 of uncultured Actinomycetes bacterium. Taxonomy (GTDB): domain Bacteria; phylum Actinomycetota; class Thermoleophilia; order Gaiellales; family Gaiellaceae; genus Palsa-739. The sequence goes on from CAWCLZ010000010.1 coordinate 874,672, forward strand.
CCGTGAGCACGCCGAGGTCTTCCAGGTCTACCGCGTCGTCGCCTGAGAGAGAGGCGAGTCAGGCCAGCGGGGTGAGCGCCTTGCGCCCGCGCCCGACCAGGCGAGGGACAGAGCGCCACGTGTGCGGGTGTTCGGCGACCACGAGCAGGAGGAGCGGCAACGAGCGCAGCGTCCGGCGGTAGGAGAGGCCGCGCTCGAACGAGATCTGCTCGATCAGACGCTGCCGGCGCAGCTCTCTCCGTGCGATTCGCCGCTCGCGAACCGAGAGGTTGCCGCGCTCCAGCGCCCGGCGGTACGTGCTCTGGGTGTACCGCGCCATCACTCCCACGTCGCTCGACCACGACGTCGCGCGGACGCGATGGACGGCGAGCACCTCGCGCGTCGCCACCACCCGGTAGCCGGCCTCGACGATCCTGATCCAGAGGTCGAAGTCCTGGGCGCGGGACAGGTCGGGGCAGAAGCCCCCGATCTCGTCGACGACGCGGCGCGGCGCGAGCGCGCTGCCGAAGATGGGGTTGGAGCGCAGGAGCCGCGGCAGGCCGACCTTGCGCGGGAAGCGGACGACGTCCATGTGGGTTTCCGGGCGGGTGCCGTTGGACCGGAGCAGCGACGCGTTGCACGCGACGATTCCCACGTCGCCGGTCGGCGCGTTGGCCGAGTCGTACAGCGCCACCTGGCGCTCGAGGTAGGCCGGCAGCCAGTAGTCGTCGGAGTCGAGGAACGCGAGCAGCTCCCCGCTCGAGTGCGCGATCGCGAGGTTCCGGGCTGCCGCCGGCCCGGAGTTGGCCCCGGTGCGGACGAGTCTCAGCCGGTCGCCGAAGCTCCGCACCCGCTCGGCCGTTGCGTCGGTCGAGCAGTCGTCGCAGACGACGATCTCCCAGTCGTCGTACGTCTGGTCGAGCACCGAGCGAAGTGCTTGCTCGATGTACTCCTCGGCGTTGAAGGCGGGGATGATGACGCTGACGCGGGGCATCGAGCTAGCCCAGGAGGCTAGACGGCCGCCCACCGGCGTGCCAGAGGGGACTTCAGTCGTAGTCCGTTGCGGCCGATATCTCTTGGATGCTTCGCGTCATCGGTTTGCCGGCGCTGCTCATCGCGCTCCTCATCGGCGCGTACCTCTCTGTGAAGGACATGCAGTCCGAGGGTCCGACGTCTCCGACGGGCCAGCAGGAGATCGCGCAGGCGCAGTCCGCCACTGCCGGCTTGAACTTCAACCAGGCCGTGCCCGGGCTGCAGGCGTACTTCGACGCCAACCACACCTACGTCGGCGCGACCCTTCCGCTCGGCAGCGGCGTCGTCCTCGCGAGCGCCACACCGACCTCGTACTGCCTGCAGGACGGGAACGAGCATGAGCTCGGCCCCGGCGGCACGGCTCAGCCCGGCCCCTGCTAGCCCAACGGCGGGTGTGAGCGCCGCCAGAGCGGCGAGCGCTGGTACGCAGCGGCCGTCATGTTCCAGCTGCGGCTGAGCGCGGCGAAGCGCGTGAGCTCGCGCCGGCCCCGCGAGGTCGGGTAGCGGAGGTCCGGCTGGAGGAGCTCGTAGCCGGCGCTCGCGAGGACGTCGCCGGCCACCTCCTCGAAGGCGAGGGCGTCCTCGCGGCTCATCTGGCTGCGCCAGTCGCGCAGCCCCGGGGTCGGCGGCTGGGCGAGGTTGCGGTGCTCGGGCATGTGCGCCGTGTCGCTCGGGCGCGTGTGGTCGAGCATTCCCGGCTCCCAGGGCAGCGACGCGTGCTCGCAGATCCGGCGCAGCTCCTGCTCGGGGCTTGCGACGAGATCCTCGTAGCGCAGCTCGAGATAGCGGCGGCCCGCGTGCTCGCCGAGCCGCCGCGCCGCGAGGATCTCCGTCCGCCAGCGCGCCGCGAACTGGGAGACCGTGTGCGGCAGCGCCCACGTCTTGCCCGAGAAGCCCTCCGGCAGCTCGAGGAACGAGAGCGCCGCGTCGCGGCCGTCGCGCACGAGGTGCACCCAGATCGCGTCCGGGAAGAGCCGCTCGAGCAACGGCAGCTGCTGCATGTACAGCGGCGTCTTGTCGCCCCAGCGCGTCTTCCCCTGCCGTTCCGCGTACGTCTCGAAGATCGCGGCGATTGCCTCGCTCGTCGTCATCCCCTCGCGCAGGCGCGGGCGGACGTCGTCCGGCGTGATCCCCCAGTCGTAGAGCGTCCGCAGGCGCCCGAGGTCGTCGAGGAAGGCGTCGAGCTTCGGCCTGCTGCCGTGGCGATGGGCGAGCTGCGGGACGAAGAACGTCTCGTACGGGATCGCGAGCGTCGAACTGCGGTCGAGCATCACGCGCAGCAGCGTCGTGCCCGAGCGGCCGACGCCGAGGACGATCACGGGCGGCTCGCTCACAGGACCAGCTCCGCCAGCGTCTGCAACGCCTCCGGCTGCGTCGTGCCGAGCACGAGCGTCGTGACCGGCGTCTCGCGCCACGCCTCGAGCCGTTCCGCGATGCGCTCCTTCGGGCCGATCAGCGAGACGGCGTCGACGAGCTCGTCGGGCACCGCCGCGATCGCCTCCCGCTGCTTGCCGGAGAGATAGAGGTCCTGGATCCGCTCGGCCTCCTCCTCCCAGCCGTAGCGGCGCACGAGCGAGTTGTAGAAGTTGCGGCCCTTCGCGCCCATGCCGCCGACGTAGAGCGCGACGTACGGCCGCAGCGCGTCGCGGAGCGCGGGGACGTCGTCGCCGACGAAGACGCTCGCGGTCGCCGCGATCTCGAAGCCGGGCGGCGCCGCGGCGAGGCTCGGCCCGAACGCCTCGTCGAAGCGCTCGGGCGCGACGAAGATCGGGAGCCAGCCGTCGGCGATCTCGGCCGCGAGCGCGACGTTCTTCGGGCCGAGCGCCGCCAAGTAGATCGGGATCTCGGCGCGCAGCGGGCGCAGCATCAGCTTCAGCGGCTTGCCGAGCCCGGTCGCGCCGGGCCCGGCGTACGGGATCCCGTAGTGCTCGCCGTCGTGCTCGACGACCTCCCGCCGCAGCGCCGTGCGGACGATCCCGACGTACTCCCGCGTCTTGCCGAGCGGCTTGCCCCACGGCTGCCCATGCCAGCCCTCGACCACCTGCGGCCCCGAGGTGCCGAGGCCGAGCAGGAAGCGGCCGCCGGAGAGGAGGTCGAGCGTCGCCGCGGTCATCGCCGCGTTCGCCGGCGTGCGCCCGGGGATCTGCATGATCGCCGAGCCGAGCTTGATCCGCTCGGTCTTCGCGGCGAGCCAGCCGAGGACGCTGACGGCGTCGGTGCCCCAGGCCTCGGCGACCCAGACCGAGTCGAAGCCGAGCCGCTCCGCCTCCTCCACGAGCGGGAACAGGTCGGCGGGGTTCGTGCCGGGCGGCGCGTAGCCGAGGTTGAGGCCGAGCTTCACGCCACGATCCTACGATGCGTCGGTGAGCGAGTGGGAGTGGGATCCGGACACGTACCTCGCGCAGATGGCCGCCGAGATCCCCGGCTACGAGGAGCTGCAGGAGGCGGTCCTGGCCGCGACCGCGGACGTCCGCGCCACGCGCGTGCTCGAGCTCGGCACCGGCACGGGCGAGACCGCGCTGCTGGTTCGCGCTCGGCATCCCGAGGCGAGCTGGGTCGGGATCGACGCGAGCGAACCGATGCTCGCGCGTGCGCGTGAGCGGCTGCCGGACGCGGACCTGCGGCCGGCGCGGCTCGAGGACGAGCTCCCGCCGGGCCCGTTCGACCTCGTCGTCTCGGCCCTCGCCGTGCACCACCTCGACGGTGCCGGGAAGCGGGACCTGTTCGCGCGCGTGGCCCGGGTGCTGCGGCCGGGAGGCGTGTTCGCGCTCGGCGACGTCGTCGTTCCGGCGGCGGGTCTGGAGGGGCCGATCGAGATCGACTGGGTGCTGGACACACCCGACAGCGTCGACGACCAGCTCGCGTGGCTGCGCGCTGCGGGCTTCGAGGCGGAGGCCTCCTCCGTCCGGGTTGACCTCGCCGTCTTCCGCGCTACGCTCAACAGCCCGTGACGCACCCGGAGCTCGCAGCCGAGCAGGCCTACGTCGACCGCGCCTACGACCAACTCGACCGCATGCGGTCGACGGTCGCGCGCACGCAGGAGGCGATGGCGACCGAGTGGGCGGCGCTGAACATGGAGGCGTGGGTCAAGCGGCGGATGCGCACGTTCGAGGATGCCGAGCGCGGCCTCGTCTTCGGACGCCTCACGCTCGACGGCACCCCGCGCCCGCTCTACGTCGGCCGCCGCTGGGTGCACGACGACGAGCACAGGTCGCTGGTCGTGAACTGGCAGGCGCCGGCGGCGCGGCCGTTCTACACCGCGACGCCGCAGACGCCGCACGGCGTGCAGCAGCGCCGCCGCTTCCGGTCCGAGGGCAGGCGGCTGACCGACATCTCCGACGAGTCGCTGGACGGCAGCGTGGTCGAGGGCGCGAACGTCTCCGACTTCCTGCTCGAGGAGCTCGAGCGCCGGCGCGACGTGCGGATGCGCGACATCGTCGCCACGATCCAGTCGGACCAGTACCGGCTGATCACGGCCGAGCCCGAAGGTGCGCTCGTCGTGCAGGGCGGCCCCGGCACCGGCAAGACGGCGGTTGGCCTGCACCGCGCGTCGTGGCTCCTCTACACGCACCGCGAGCGCCTGCGACGCGTGCTCGTGGTCGGGCCGAACCCGACCTTCATGGACTACGTCTCCCACGTTCTGCCGACGCTCGGCGAGGAGGCGGTCGAGCAGCGGGCGGTGACCGAGCTGGTCGACGGGATCGAGGCAGTCCGCGAGGAGGAGCCCGACGTGGCGCGGCTCAAGGGCGATCCGCGGTTGCGCGAGGTCGTCGCGCGTGCGGTCGAGATTGCGGTCGTGCCGGCGCCGGAGGAGCTCGTGACGCTGGTCGACGGCACGTATGTGCGCGTGCGGGAGCGGGACGTCGCTGCGTTGCTCGAGGTTGCGCTGGAGGCCGGCGCGCCGCTCGGCCTCGCGCGCGAGCGGTTCCGGATGGCCGTGCTCCGCCGCTTCTACGAGCGCTACGGCGAGCTGTTCGGCCCGCGTGCGCTGCGCAGCTTCGACGAGCTCGAGCAGGCGCTGCGGCGCGGCGGGTTCCTCACGCGCTGGCTCGAACGCGTCCTCCCGCTGCCGCAGCCCGAGAAGCTCGTCTCGCGGCTCCTCACGTCGCCGGCCGCGCTCGAGACCGCGTCCGAGGACGTGCTGGACGCCGACGAGCGCAAGCTTCTGCTGCGCGACCGGCCGCGGCGCATGTCCGACCTGCGCTGGAGCGACCAGGACGTGCCGCTGCTCGACGAGGCGCGGACGCTGCTCGCCGGCGCGCCGCGCTCGTACGGACACGTGATCGTCGACGAGGCGCAGGACCTCTCGCCGATGCAGCTGCTTGCGATCTCGCGCCGCGCCGTCGACGGCTCGCTCACGATCCTCGGCGACGTCGCGCAGGCGACCGGGCCGGTCGTCTATCGGCGCTGGCAGGAGCTCCAGCCGTATCTGCCGGACGAGGCCGAGATGGACATCGAGGAGCTGCGCCACGCCTACCGCGTCCCGGCCGAGATCATGGACTTCGCGCTGCCGCTGCTCGACCGGATCGCCCCGGAGGTCGAGCCGCCGCTCGCCTACCGCAAGGGTGGCGATCCGCCGAAGCTCGTCCACGTCGGCGAGGAGGAACTGCCGGCGGCCGCGCTGCGTGAGGCGTCGGCGCTCGCCGAGCTGGACGGCCTGCTCGCCGTGATCGTGTCGCGCGCCATGGCGGGCAACCTGCCTCAGGGCGAGCTGTTCGACGAGATCTCGGTCCCGGTGCTGACGCCGCGGCAGGCGAAGGGCCTCGAGTTCGATCACGTCGTAGTGGTCGAGCCGGCAGCCGTCGCCGACGACGGCGACCGCGGGCTGCGCGAGCTCTACGTCGCGCTCACGCGGCCGACGAGGACGCTCGTCGTCGTCCACGCGCGGCCGTTGCCCGACGGCCTGGCCGCGCCGTCCTAGGTGACGGCGACGCCGTTCGCCGAGCTGAACGAGCTCCTGGCGCGCTTCGTTGCTCGGGTCTCTTCGATCCTGGGCGCCGACCTGACCGGCGTCTATCTCACCGGCTCCTTCGCGCTAGGTGGCGGCGACGCGGCGAGCGACTGCGACTTCCTCACCGTGACCAGCCGGCCCGTCGGCGACGCCGAGGAGCGCGCGCTTCGCGGCCTGCACGAGGAGATTCCGGATTGGCCCAGCTACTGGGCGTACAACTTCGAGGGCTCGTATGCGCCGCGGGCCGACCTCATGACGTTGGCGAAGCTGGGCGAGCCCTGGCTGTATGTCGACCGCGGCAGCCGTGAGATGGAGTGGTCTCCGCACTGCAACACGGCGGACGTCCGGTGGGTTCTGGTCAATCGGCCGGTCATCCTCGCGGGGACCGATCCGGGCACCTTCGCCTGCGACGTCCCGTCGGCGGTCCTGCAAGAGACGATGCGGCCCCAGATCGAGAGCTTCCTCGTCGATCTGGGAACCTGGGCGTCCTTCGACATCTCGTGGACGCAGCGATACGCGGTCGCCGCGAGCAGCCGGATGCTCTACACGCTCGAACAGGGCGAGATCATCTCCAAGCGGGCCGCGCTCGGGTGGGCTTCGGAGGCGCTACCGAGCCAATGGCGCGAGCTGATCGAGCAGGTGGAAAACGACCGGTTCGTGCCGTGGAACAACTCGCCGCGGCCCGGATCCGTCGACCGCGCAGTCGCCTTCGTCGAATACGTGCAGGAGCGCGCCCGTGCGGGTCAGCGCCCAGGCGAGAGCAGGCTGTAGCCGTAGCGTCGCACGCCGCGCTCGTACCGGAGCGAGACGAGGTCGAGGTACGCGCGCATCCGCAGGTCGCGCTTCAGCGCCTGCCACTGGCGGAAGTACTTCTCGTTCGCGCCGCCTTCGACGGGCTCGCTCGGCGCGATAGGGTCGAGCTCGAGGAACTCGAAGATCCCGCGGAGCACGCCGGCGGGGTCGCGGACGAGCTGCTCGTAGGTGAGCACGTGCACCCGCTCGAGCTGCTCGCGGTCGCCCTCAAAGAGCGCGTGGCAGCGGAGCCAGTGCTCGAACATCCGGTCGTAGCGGCGGGTCCCGCGCCATCTCGCGGTCGGGATCGAGACCGGAATGGGATGCCGGACGATGACGACGAACGCCGAGCCGGGGAAGAGCGCCTGCAGGAAGCGTGTCTTGAGCAGGTTCGGCGGCGACTTCTCGAGCAGCAACGGGCGGGAGAGATCCCAGTACGGCGACCACTCCTCGAGGAGCTTCTGCGCGCTCTCCTCCGAGGCGAGCGGCGACGACTCGGTCAGGTGCGACTCGGGCGCGAAGCCGAACCGCCCCGGCCCGCCGTACACGCTCGCCGCGGGATAGACGCTCTGGAGGTGCTGGCCTTCGTCGGCCGGCACGCCGGTCCCCGAGAAGCCGCTGACCGCGGGGTGCGCCGCGAGCAGCCTCGCGAGCAGCGTGGTGCCGCTGCGGTGCAGGCCGGCGAGGAAGACGAACCTGTGCCCCTCCACAGCGCGCAAGCGTAGTGCCGCTGCCGCCCAGTCCGGCCGCTCTCGGCTAGCGTCGAGCCCATGCGCACACGTTCTCTCGGCGACGGCGGGCCGGAAGTCTCGGTCGTCGGCCTCGGTACGAACAACTTCGGCGGCCGGATCGACTACGCGCAGTCGCTCGCGGTGCTCGACGCCGCGCAGGAGGCCGGCGTGACGCTGATCGACACGGCCGACATCTACAGCCAGGGGACGAGCGAGGAGTTCATCGGCCGCGCGCTCGAGGGCCGGCGCGACCGCTTCGTGATCGCGACGAAGTTCGGCAGCGAGATGCAGGAGCGGCCGGAGGAGCGGCGCGGCAATCCCGACTACATCCGGTGGGCCGTGGAGGGCTCGCTGCGCCGGCTGCGCACCGACGTGATCGACGTCTACCAGATGCACCAACCCGATCCGGTGACGCCGATCGAGGAGACGCTCGGCGCGCTCAACGACCTCGTCCACGACGGCAAGGTGCGCTGGATCGGCTCCTCGAACTTCTCGGCCGAGCAGATCGAAGCTGCCGAGGAGGTCTCGCGCGGCGCGGGCTTCCACCGCTTCGTCTCGGCGCAGAACCACTACTCGCTCGTCGAGCGCGATGCCGAGGACGAGGTTCTGCCCGTGTGCGAGAAGCTCGGCATCGGCTTCCTGCCGTACTTCCCGCTCGCGAGCGGCCTGCTCACCGGGAAGTACACGCGCGGCGAGGAGGCGACCGAGGGCAGGCTCGCGGGCCGCGAGATCCCGGACGCACGCTGGGACCGCGCCGAGGCGCTGCAGAGTTACGCGGACGAGCGCGGGATCTCGCTGCTCGACGTGGCGGTCGGCGGTCTGCTCGCCATGCCGGCGGTGTCCTCCGTGATCGCCGGCGCGACGAAGCCGGAGCAGGTGCAGGCGAACGTCGCAGCCGGTGCCTGGGAGCCGAGCGCCGCGGACGTGGAGGAGCTGCGGGCGCTTCAGTGATCTGCGACGCGGGCGCGGCCGACGCCGACGCGCTGCGCGCGATCTTCCGGGATTACTTCGCTTGGCTCGGCCCCGACGGCTGGTTCATCGATCCTGAGGCCGAGCTGGCCGCGATCCCCGGCGGCTACGACGTGATCCTCGTGGCGCGCGACCGCGAGGAGATTGTCGGCTGCGTCGCGGTGCGGTCGCTCGAGGGCGGAGCGTGCGAGATGAAGCGGCTCTACGTGCGCCCGTCCGGACGCGGCACGGGCGCCGGCCGGGCGCTCGTGGAGGCGTCGATCACCCGGGCTCGCGAGCTCGGCTACGCGACGATGCGGCTCGACACCCTGCCGACGATGGACGCGGCGCGGTCGCTGTACGTCTCGCTGGGCTTCCGGCCGATCGAGCGGTACAACGACAACCCGATCGATGGCGTCCTCTTCTTCGAGCTAGCGCTCTGACCCCGCTCAACCGCTTCCGGCGATATCTGTCTGAGCGGATGCGTCGAACGCATAGCCGCAGCGTCGGCAGACGCGCGCCGTGTGCAGCCGCGGTTCGGCGCAGTCCGGGCATTCCTCGGTCTGGATGAGCTCGGCAACGTCGAAGGGCAGCCAGTCTTCCCTGGACACGGCCAGATATGCCACTGCGGCCTCCGCGATTCCGACGAACAGGAACGCAAGTAACCAGGAGAACGCGGCGAGGGTGAGGACTGCAACCGCCGCCACAGCCCACCACCGCAGCTTGCGTCGGTCCGGTGGGAATGCCCGGCGCCCGAGGAAGATGAAGGTCGCGAACGTGCCGGCGGTGAAGCCCACGGTGAACCCGAGTGCGAACGGCTTCAGGGCGGCGACCCCGACGGCCGACGCGATCACCACGACGGCCATGCATCCCAGCCAGACCACGGCAGCGAACAGGCGCTTCACCCAGCGGGCGCGCCCGCGAGCCTCGACAACCCGGCGAAGCTGACGCTCGCTCGGCTTGTTCATCGCCTGAGTGTTCGGCACAGCCGTCACGACGTCAAGTCGCGGGCGTGACTCGGCGCGGTTCCGGAACACCGGCCAAGCCTCGAGCACCCTCCCTGCGGGGCCGTCGGGCCTCGACTAGGCCGGGGCTGGAGCCGGCGCTTCCCGACGCCCGCGCGAACGGAAAAGCCCGCCACGCCGGAGGGTTGCTCGACCCGGCGGTGGAGGGCGGCTGCCAGCAGGAAGGAAATAGTGACCAGCTGCCAGGAGTGGAGCCACGGGAAGTGGTATTCCGCTCCGACGAGCACGACCGGGTGGACGAGATAGAGGCTGTAAGAAATCCGTCCGCACCACGTCAGCGGGCTGACCGAGCACACCCGCGCAACGAGCGCCTGTCCGTCAGTGACGACGGCGAGAACAAGCACAGCCGCTGCCACGTCGACGATCGGCATCAACCACCTGTAGTTGATGCGATCCGTATTGACGGGGCCGCTATAGGCGAGGATCACGAGAAAGCCGAGGGATGCGAGCCCGAGCGTGGCAAGGGTCCGGCTCCTGAGCCCGATCCGTCCCTGCGCCTGCCGCTCCTCGAGCAGCAATGTCGTGATCAGAAAGCCACTGAGGACGAAGAAGATCTCGACCCCGAGAAAGCCGCCGGGCATCGAGAGCGCGTGGCAGGCAACGACGAACAAGACGGCCACAGCACGCACGCCGTCCAGCGCGGGGACGGAGCCAAGGCGGGCTCAAGTCTGCATGGCTGAGATATCGGCCGAGCACTGCGTCCTGCTTGACCCGGCTCACACCCAACCGGGCTCGCCGACGCCGTGCGTCGTGCCCGTCTCCGGCCGTAGAGTTGGCGGCTGTGGGCCGGCCGCCCAACCCGGAGCTCGACGCGGCGCGACGCGAGCTGCAAGAGCTCTACCGCCAGTTGGCCATTGCGCGGCCGTTCAGCTGGAGCCGCATGGGCACGCAGCGGCAGATCGCCCGCGTCAAGCGCCGCATCGAGCAGCTCGAGCGCGGGGCCTAGTCCTCTTCGGCTTCCAGCTCCGCCATCTCGAGCGCGAAGCCGAGGGCGCGAAGGATGTTGCCCGTCGCGGAGACGACCTTCGGGGTGCCGACGATCGGCGCGATCGCTGCGAGGACTGCCCGGACCTCGTCCTCGCCGATCCCCATCTCGGCGGCCACACCGAGGTTCATCAGGTACGAGGCCGGCGGAGCGTCGACGGCGACGAGGGCGGCGATGCGGACCAGCATGGCCGTGTCCGCGTCGAGTGTCGTCGCTTCGAGCGAAGCTGCCGTCATGGTCTCGACGAGGTCGAGAACGGGTGTCTCTTGCTCAGACATGATCTCTCTCCTTTTCGTTTGTCGAGACGATCTTAGAGCCGGAGAGGCCGCGGAGTCGGCGGGTCTAGGCGCTGCCGCGGTGGCAGCTCGCCGTGACGGAGCCGACAGCATTGCGTCTGCCGGTGAGGGTGACGCTCGCCACGTCCTTGCCTCCGAAGCCGGTGCTGCCGATCGGGCCGAAGCCGGCGGGGATGCCCAGCTGCAGGCGGTGGTGCAGGATCCGGCAGACGAGGACGTCTCCGGGCCGGAGCGTTCCCGGCGCGAAGGTGCGCCGGATGCCGGGCTGGACGACGCCGTGCCTGCGCCGCAGGACGTGGCGCTCGAGCGAGCTCGCGAGGCCGAGCTTCTCGAGCGTCGCCATCTGCGGCGTCCAGCACGTCGAGAACTTCCGGTGCACCGGCTTGCCGTCCAGGCTGCCCGAGATCGTCACGTCGAACCAGGAAGACGTTCCGCCGATGCAGTTGAAGGGCTGCGGCGAGGTGACGAGCGTCGGGTCGTGCGCCAGAGCCGCGCACGCAGCGGCCGGATCCGAGACGTCGCCGCCCGCCGGGCCGCAGTCGAGGTGGAAGACGGCCTGACCGACGTTGGGATTGACCGCCTTCAGCGTCAGCTTGGTTCCGGCGAGATTCATGCCGCTGCCGCAGCCGGTGAGCGCGAGCACGAGCAGCGCGAGAGCCAGAGCTTTCATTCCACCGAACGTACGGCGCCGCGGTGCCGAACTGTCACGGATCGAACTCCACCTGGTCGAAGAACCGCAGCACCGTGTGGCCCGGCCGCACCCGACTCTGCAGCGCGCGCAGTTCGTCGTCGGAGGCCTCGCCCAGCGCCCGCTTGACCGCGAGCCAGGGGAGGTTGAAGTCCTCCTGGATCATCATCGTCGAGATGCGGGGGTTGATCTCGATCACCTTCTCGCCCATGAACTGGATGCTGAAGAACCACTCGAGCCCGAACTCCGCGACGACACGCTCGGAGGCCGCCACCAGCTCCGGCGCGTCGAGCGTGACGAAGTACATGCCGAGCCCGCAACGCACCGACTCGCGCGTGCGCGTCGCCTGCAGGACGATGCTGCGGCCGTCCGCGATCCCGTCGACCGTGCGCTCTGGCTCGGTGAGGAACTCCATCACGAGCAGGTCGAGACCTTCCTCGGGCAGCAACTCGACCGCCTCCTCGAGGCGCATGGCGAGCGCGCCCGGCCGCTCGTTGAGGAGCTGGTGCGTGCGGTCGACGGTCGGGTCGAGCACACGGAATCCCCGCGAGCCGGAGGAGAAGACCGGCTTGAAGCAGACGGGCCGGTCCGGGTAGCCGAGCTCGCGCGCCGCCGCCTCGACGCCGGCCGCACCCGTGACTCGGCGGAAGTCGGGGGCACCGACGCCGATTCGCTGCAGCGCATCGAACGTCTCGGCTTTGTCATTCGAGCGCCGTTCGGCGTCGGGGCCGCTGATCATCACCGGCACCGGGAACTCTCGGCGCCGCGGCGCCAGGTGCCGCAGGTCGTGCGACGACTCCGGCAGGACGACGTCGACGCCTTCCTGCTCGACCAGCGCGAGCAACGCGTCGGGAAACGTCGGATCCGCGCCCGCCGGGACGACGTGGAACGCATCGCACAGGTGGCGGCCGATCGCCCGCTCGGACATGTCCACGCCGACGAGACGCACCTCCCGCTCGCCGTTCTCCTTCAGCGCGCGCAGTAGTCGCGCCGCTCCCGGCGCGCCGCAGGCGGTGACGAGGATCGTCGTCATGTCTGGGCCAGCACCCATTGGAACCGTGCCGGGCCTTCAGGCTCCTCGAACTCGACGACTTCGTCCCGCTCGATCGCGAAGCCCGCCTCGCGGACCAGGCACGAATTGACCTCCGGCAGGAAGCTCGCGAAGAACGTCTCGGCCCCGAGCCACTCGCCCGTCCAGCCCGGCAGATCGGACGTGCCGAACGCGACCAGGAGCCGGCCGCCCGGCACGAGCCAGTCGTGAGCGCTCGCGAGCACAGGCGCCAGCAGTTCGCGCGGGACGTGGTTGAAGACGTAGAAGGAGCAGACGGCGTCGAACGAGCCGGCCGGTAGCTCGAGATCGGTGAAGTCGGCGCAGACGAACTCCGCCTCCGGGACCGCCGCCCTCGCCCGCTCGACCTGCTTCGGGGAGATGTCGACGCCGGTCAGCCGGAAGCGCGATGCAAGCCGCCGCGTCTCCGCCGTTCCGCCACCACACCCGAGCTCGAGCACGCGGGCGCCGTCTGCGAGGCGCGACGTGAACTCCTTCTCCCATTCGTCGCGCGGGTCGCCGACGATCTGTTCGCGCCAGGCGGCGAAGGTCTCGCCCATCGCGTCATAACCGTCGGCGACGATCTGGGTGCGAGGGTCGGGCACGGCGCGATGGTACTTCGGGGGCGCCCACTACACTCGCGGTCGGGGTGAAGCGGTGATTTCAGCATGAGGCGTCCGCGCACGTGGCGTGCAGTCGGGACGCTCGTCGTCACCGGCCTCGCCCTCGCCTACATCCTCTGGAAGGTCGACCTCCGGACGACCGCGCACGTCCTGGCGAACGCGAGCGTCGGGTGGTGGCTCGCGTCGTTCGGGATCTGGGTCCTCTCGGTCTGGCCGCTCTCCTGGCGCTGGCGCAAGCTGCTCGCCGCGAGCGGCGTGCACGAGCGGCTCGGCTGGCTCGTGCGGACGACGTTCGTGGCCTACGCGGCCGCCCAGATCCTGCCGACCTCGCTCGGCGGCGACGCGTCGCGGATCTACGAGACCGCGCGCCGCCATCCCGGCTCGCGCGGCCCGGTCGCCGGCACGGTCCTGCTCGAACGGGCCCTCGGCGGTGCGGCCACGCTCCTGCTCGCGGCCGTGGGCTTCCTGCTCGCTCTCGGCCACTACTCCGTCGGCGGCTACCTCTGGGTCGAGCTCGCCTTCGTGCTCCTCAGCATCCTCGGCGCGTTCGTCGTCTTCTCCACGCGGCTGCACCCGATCCTGCACCGGCTCCGTCCCGTGCTGCAGCGCCTGCGGGTCGAGGCGGTCCTGCGTGACGTGTACCTCGCTGTTCACGCCTACCGGACGAGACTGCGGCTGCTGAGCGGGGTGTTCGCGCTCACGGTCGTGGTGCAGGCGGCTCGCGTGCTGGCGATCTGGTGTGCCGGCAAGGCCGTGGGAGTCGACCTCTCGCCGCGGCCGTACTACGTGATGGGGCCGCTGCTCTTCCTCGTCATGCTCATCCCGTTCACGATCAACGGCCTCGCGGTGAGGGAGACGTTCTTCGTCAGCTTCCTCGGCGCCCTCGGCGTCTCGGCCGACCAGGCCTTCGCGGCCGGCTTCCTGTTCTTCCTCGTCACGGTCATGGCTGCGCTGCCGGGGGCCATGATCGTCGCCTGGGAAGGCATGCGGCGCACGCGCGCGGTTCCGGTGCAGCAAGCGCCGGCGGCAAAGCCACCGGCGCGCAGCGAAAGCCCGGGACCGGCGGGATGAACTGGCCCGCGAATCCGGCCGTCGAGCTGCGGCGGCCGGCGGTGCTGCGGGCCCGGGACGACGTCGTGTGGCGCCTGATCCCGCCCACCGCGGTGGTCGCGCTGCTCGGCCTCTCCCGGCTCCTGCCCCATACGGGGTTCGGGCTCTGCGTGCGGTTGGCGGCGGCGACGCTCGTCGTCCTGCTCCCGGGGATGCTCGTCGCGCGGTGCCTCGGCCAGCGGAGCGCCGCGGCCGCGTTCGCCGCGTCGGTCACGCTCGTCGGCTCCGGCCTTGCGCTGACGTTCGCCCTCGGCGCCTCGCTGGACGTGACGCTCGCCTTCGTCCTCGGCGCCGGAGCGATCGCGCTCGTCTGGTCGCTGCTCGGCCGGGAGCTGGAAGGCGTGCCGCTGCCCGGCGCGGCCCGCCTCGCGCGCGGCCTCGTCGCCCTGGCCGGCGTCGGGCTCGGCGTCGGCATCTGGTTCGTGCAGGGCGCCTTCACCGGCGACGTCTTCTTCCACCTCGGCCGCATCCGGAAGCTCGAGACGCTCCACTCGCTCTCGCTGCACGACGTCGGGGAGTTCCGGCACGGTGGGCTGCATCCCGGCTACGCGTTCCCGCTCTGGCACGCCTGGCTCGCGCTCGTGGCGCGGCTAGCAGGCGTCGCCCCGACGAGCGTCGCCGCGCACGAGGCGAGCATCCTCGTGCCGCTCGCGCTCGTGCTCGTCTTCGAGATGGGCTGGGCGATCTTCCGCTCGATCGGGCTCGCGGTTGCCGTCGTCATCGCGCAGCTCGCGTTCAAGGTCTTCGCGCCGGGACACGGCGGCGTCTACCGCTTCCTCTGGGAGCCGGGCAGTGTCGCCACCCAGCTGCTCGTGCCCGCGGCGGTCGCCTTCTTCTTCCACTTCGTGCGCAAGCCGACCTGGCCGACCGGGCTGATGCTCGCCGCGACCTCGGGCTCGCTCGCACTCGTCCATCCGACGTACGCGCTGTTCGTCGCGATCCCGCTGGCGGCGTTCGTGCTCGCGCGCACGCTGCTCACGTGGGGGAGGGACTTCCGGACCGGCGTCCTCGCGTTCGTCGTCTTCGGGCTGCCGATGGCGCTCGCCTACCTGTGGCTGGAGCCGGTCGTCCAGCAGACGATCCCGGTCTCTCCCAACCCGGCGCAGCTCGCGCAGAACCTTCACCACTACCGCACCGACCTCGTCGTGCACTCGCTCGCGCGCTACAGCCTCGCGCCGAATCGCATCGACCGGAACGGGGCGGTGACGATCGTCGCCCTCCTGTTCGTGCCGCTCGCGCTGCTCGCCCGGCGGCGGCGCTGGGCCGCGCTCGCGCTCGGTGGCACCGTCGCGGTGCTCGGGATCGAGCTCTGGCCGCTCGTCTTCCCGCACTTCTCCAACGCCGTCTCGCTCTCGCAGTCGCGGCGCCTGTCCGGGTTCATCCCCTTCGCGGTCGCTCTCGCCGGCGGCTTCGCGATCATCAGCCGCTTCTCGCGGGCGCTCGCGCTCGTCGGCGCGCTCGGGTGCGGGATCTGGCTCCAGGTCGCCTATGCCGGGGACTTCGGGCTGCGGGCGCCACGGACCGAGCCCACGATCGTCGTCTGGATCGCGCTCTACGGGGGAATCGCGGCGCTCGTCGCCGGTGCCCTCCTCGCCTGGCGGCGCTACGGGGATCCGCCGCCTGCGGTCTCCCGCCCGCGTGGGGGCACCGCGGCCCTCGCCGTCCTCTTCCTCGTGCTGCCCGTGGCCGTGCACGGCCTCTCCCAGTGGACGCCGGCGGTCAAGCACGACCGGGACGCGCTGACGCCCGGGCTGATCCGCTTCCTGCAGCACGACGTCGCGCCGCGCTCGGTGATCTTCTCCGACCTCGCGACGAGCTACCGCGCAACGGGGTACGCCCCGGTCTACGTCGTCGCCGTGCCGCCGACGCACGCCGCGAACACGAGGCCGAACGAGCTCGCCAAGCGGCGGCGGGGCGTGCTGAAGTTCTTCACGCATCCGAGCCTCGAGGAGCCGCAGGCGTGGGGCGCGCAATGGCTCATCCTCACGCGCTCGGGGCCGGTCGGGGTCATCGAGCACGACGGGCTGCGGCCGCGCTACGAGGACAGCCGGTTCGTCGTCTTCCGGGTTCCGCAGCGTTGAAGGTCCTGCTCGTGACGCGCCACTTCCCGCCCGGCGGTGGAGGCGGCGTCCAGCGGCCGCTGAAGTTCGCGACGCACCTCCCGGCCCTCGGGATCGAGACGCACGTGCTCGCGCCGGACCTGCCCGGGCCTGTTCCGGAGGACGCCGAGCTCGAATTGCCGACGCAGGCCTGGATCCATCGCGTCCGCTACGTCGGGCCGCGCGCGGGCCGTCCCTCGGAGCAGCTCGTCGCCAAGCAGGGGGTCTCACGGCTCGGCACCCAGGCGGCCCTGTTCGGGCGCCGCCTGCTCGTTCCCGACGAGAACGTGCCCTGGAGCACGCTGGCGACGCCCGTCGCGATTCGGCTCGTCCGCCGCGAAGGGATCGACGTCGTGCTCACGACCTCGCCGCCGCCGTCGCTCCACCTCCTGGGCGCGGCGGTACAGCGGACGACCGGCGCGGCCTGGGTCGCCGACCTCCGCGACCCGCTCACCTCGCATCCGCACCGCCGCGGCTACGAGTCGCAGCTTGCGCGGCTCAAGGAGAAGACCGCCGGCCGCGTGGGGAGGCTCGTCGCGTCGCAGGCCGATGCGATCGTCGCCGTCTCCGACGCGATCGCCGAGGAGATGCGCGCGCTCGAGCCGAAGAGCAAGGTCGTCACGATCGCCAACGGCTGCGACTTCGACGACTTCGCAGGCCTCGAGCACCACCCCAGCGACCGCCTCAGGATCACGCACGCCGGCCACTTCCACGGCAAGCGCGACCCGAAGCCGTTCCTGCGCGCCCTCGCGGACTCCGGCCTCGAGGACGTCGTGGCCCGCTTCGCAGGCGACTTCCGCGCCGCCGACCGCGAGTACGCGGAGTCCCTCGGCCTCGGCGACCGCATCGAGCTGCTCGGCGACGTCTCCCGCCGTCGCTCGCTCGAGCTGCAGCGCGACTCCGAGGCGCTGCTCCTCCTGATCCCGGAGTCCGGCGGTCGCGGCAAGGGCGTGCTGACCGGGAAGATCTTCGAGTACCTGGCGGCCGAGCGGCCGATTTTCGCCGCCGTCCCGCCCGACGGCGCGGCCGCGCGGCTCGTGCGCGACACGGGTGCAGGCGTGGTCGTCCCGCCCGACGACGTCGACGCGCTGCGCGAGGCGCTGCTCGACCTCCACCGGCGCTGGCAGGCCGGCACCCTCGACGGGACGCCGCTCTCGGACGAGTGGCGCAAGCGGCTCTCGCGCGGCGAGCGTGTCGAGGAGCTCGCGGACCTGCTAAGGAACATCTCGTGACCGCCGCCGCCCTCACCGCCGGCCGCACCGTGGCCGTGCCGCGCACCCGGGAGCGGATCGTGGCGGGGCTCTTCTGCGTCTCCCTCTTCGTCGCAACCTTCGAGAAGGTGCACTGGGACGTCGCCGGCAACATCGGGCTCAACGACCTCGCGACGATCTTGTTCGTGGTCGCCTACGTCGCGACCGAGCGCCGTCCGTTGCCGCGGACGAGCGCGATCGTGCTCGGCTTCTTCGCGGTCTTCGCGCTCGTCTACCTCGCCGGCTTCTGGAACATCGACACGCAGCAGGGGCTGACCCAGTTCGAGAAGGGGATGGCGAAGTTCGTCATCCACTTCGCCTTCCTCGTCGCGGCGATCGGCTACCTCGCGCAGCGCGGCGAGCGCTTCTTCTGGCGGTCCCTTGGCTGGTTCACGGCCGGCTTCGTCGCGAACGCCGTCTACGGGATCCTCCAGCTCGGCTCCCAGCTCGCGGGCCACAGCCTCGACAACCTCCTGCTCAACCCGCTCACGGGCGGCGCGGCGAGCATCAACATCTACGGCGCGATCGGCGGCCAGAGCATCTACCGCGTCAACGCGCTCACCGGCGACCCGAACCACCTCGGCGTGATGCTGATCATGCCGCTGCTCATGCTGACGCCCGTCTATCTCAGGATGCCGCGCGGGCATCGCCTCAGGTGGCCGCTCGCGCTCACGCTCGTCTTCCTGCTGCTCGTGGACATCGCGACGTTCTCGCGCAGCGCCGGTGTCGGGCTCATCGCGGGCGCGCTCGTGCTCGTGGTGCCGTACCGGCGCCTCTTTCGCTCGAAGCAGTTCCTCTACCCGCTCGGCGCCGTCGCGGTCGTGCTGCTCGGCGTGCTCTACGCGCGCAGGCACTTCTTCGAGACCTTCCTGCGCCAGAGGGTCTCGACGCAGGGCAGCTCGGCCAACGCGCACTTCGCGGTCTACTCGTTCATCGGCAAGGTCTTGCACATGCACCCGCTGCTCGGTCTCGGCAACAACAACTTCGCCGTCTACTACGAGTTCGTGACCGGGAAGTCGAACTTCGGCGCCCACTCCTACTGGGTCGCCGTGATCGTGGAGTCGGGGCTGCTCGGCCTCGTCGTGTGGATCGTCTTCCTGCGTTACGTCTTCGTGCGACTGCTGGCGGCGCGGCGGCTCGGACGGCTGCTCGACCGGCTCGGCGACCCGGAAGGCCGGCAGGTGCGGCCGCTCGCGTACGGCATGACGGCGGCGCTCGTGGGGACGATCGTGGCGAACTTCTTCTACCTGACGATCCAGTTCTATTACTTCTACGCCTTCCTGGCCTTCGTGCTCGCCCTGCCTGTCGTGTTCGCGGGCCGCGCGCGCGCGCAGCCGCCGGCGTAGGTGCGTGTCGTCGTCCTCACGACGTCGTGGCCGCGGACGGAGCAGGAGTTCGCCGGGCGCTTCGTCGCCGACGCCGTCGAGCGGCTGCGCGAGCGCGGGGTGGAGGTGGAGGTGCTCGCACCCGGCTCCGGCTACCGCGACTACGGGCTCGCCTACGGCGGCGGCATGGCGGCCAACGTCCGGCGCCGGCCCTGGCTGGCTCCGCTTCTGCTCGTCTCGATGTGGCGCGCGCTGCGACGGACGGCGCACACGGGCGACCTCGTCCACGCGCACTGGCTGCTCACGGCGGTGGTCGCGCGGCTCGGCGGGAGGCCGTTCGTCGTCACGCTGCACGGCTCCGGCTCGGCCGGGCGCTTCTCGGACGAGGAGCTCGCGCGCAGGCAGCCTCGTCTCGTGCGCTCGCTCCTCGGCCGGGCCGCGGCCGTGATCTGCGTATCCGAGACCGTCGCCGCGGCGGTCCGGGCGACGGGAGTGGACGCCGTGGTGATCCCGAACGGCGTGCGCGTCCCCGACGAGGTAGGGCCGCCGGCGGAGCCGGCCGAGGTGCTCTACGTCGGCAGGCTCTCGCCGGAGAAGAACATCGACACGCTCGTCGAGGCGGTCGGCGACCTGAACCTCGTCGTCGCGGGCGACGGGCCGCTGCGCGACCGCGTCCCCAATGCGCTCGGAGCCGTCCCGCACGCGGAGGTCGAGCGGCTGCTCGAGCGCGCGGCCGTCGTCGTCGCGCCCTGCGAGCGGGAGGGCTTCGGCCTCGCCGCCGCCGAGGCGATGGCGTTCGGGCGGCCGGTCGTGGCCGCGGCGGGCGGCGCGCTGCTCGAGCTCGTCGCCGACGGAGAGACGGGGCTGCTCGTGCCGCCGCGCGACGCGCCGGCGCTGCGGGCGGCGGTGGAGCGGCTGCTCGGAGACGCGCAGTTGCGCGAGCGGCTGGGCCGGGCGGCTCGCGACGTCGCCCGCGACCGCTTCGGCTGGGACGGCGTGATCGAGCGCACGCTCGAGCGTCTACGGCCGCGCGCTCGAGGCCTGAGGTGCGGGCCGAGACCCAGGTCTACGAGCGATGCCGGCTGCGCCAGACGCGCATCCCGCTACCGCCGAGAAGGATGACGGCGGTGCCTGCTGCGAGCACCAGCAGAAGAGCGGTCGGGCCTGAGCCGAGATTGAACGCCGAGCCGAGGGCGCTCGGAGTGCTCGCCTCGTTGCTCGCCGTCGGCTCAGCGAGTCGCGAAACACCGTAGCCCTTAACAAGGGCGGACAGGACTCGCCTCTGCCTCCCGGCCTGCTTGAGCGCCTTCGCAGTCTGCGGCGAGACGTGCGCGAGCGTGGTGGTCGGACTCGAAGAGCTAGGGCCGGTGCCCTTACGGCTTCCGGTGTGCTTGCCACCTCCGCCTCCGGCGAGGCACTCCTTGTAGACATTCGCAGCCGACGGCCCGCCGTTGCAGGAAGCCACCGCCACCGAGGGTGCGACAAGGGCGACGAGCAATGTGCCGGCCGCAATGGCGACAGCGATACGCCGGTTCAAACCCCCGGACATGGTCGTTACTGTAGCGAGCGTTGGAGTCCGTAGACGTAAAGCGCCCGCAAAGTCTGATTCTCCGCGACGCCGCAGCAGGTCTCGGGGTCGCGGCTGCCGTTTTCGCGCTCTCCTACGCAAACGGCGGCTACTTCCCCACGACGCGCTCGTATGCCGGCATCGCCGCTTGGTGGCTGCTGGGAGTCGGCGCGGCGATCGGGCTCGCATCGGCCTGGGCGGCGATCAACCGGCTGGCCCTTGTTGCTCTCGGGCTGTTTGCGGCCTTCGCGGTCTGGATCCTCATCTCGGTTGGCTGGGCTTCTGATGCCGAGCGTGCATTTGCACAGTTCAACCAAGTCGCGCTCTATGTCGCCGTGCTTGCGATCGCAATCGTGTTGGCGCGGCTGTTACAGGCTCGAGTTCTCGTCGGCGGAGTGGCCTTGGCCCTGTCCGCGATCGCCGCGGTGGCACTCGTCAGCCGGTTCTTCCCCAGCACCTTCGGCGTGTCACCTGGGGCGCAGGCGCAGTTTCTGCAGCCGCTCAAGTACCGACTCAGCTTCCCCCTTGGCTACTGGAACGGACTGGGGATCGAGGTCGCGCTTGCATTTCCGCTGCTGCTCTCGATCATGACTTCGCGCCGCTCGCGGCTCGCGAGCGCGTTGGCCGCGCTTCCGCTCCCTCTCCTCGCAGCGGTGATGTACCTGACCTCCTCGCGTGGAGCCTTCGCAGCCGCGGCCGTCGGAATCGTCGCTTTCCTCGCGCTCACTCCGAAGCGGTGGCCGGCCCTCGCCGCAGTGGTGGTGGCCGGAGTCGCGGGTGCCGCCGCCGTCGCGGTGCTCGTGCCGAAGAAGGCGCTCGTCAACGGCGACGTCAACACTCCCCTCGGTGCGCAGCAGGGTCATCACGCGGCGCTCTGGCTTGGGGCGGCCTGTGTTCTGACTGCGGTCGTGTGGGCCGGGCTGGCCGAACTCGGTACTCGCTTGCCCACGCCTTCACGACGGGTCGGACAGGTGACCGCGGCAGTGCTCATCGTCCTTGCCGTAGCTGCGATCGCCCTGTCGCACCCGATCGCGAAGTTCGACAGATTCAAGAGCAATCCCACGATCGCGAACACGCATGGAACCGAAACGACCAACCATCTGCTGAACAGCTCCGGCAGCGGGCGCTGGCAGTTCTGGAGCGCTGCGGTCTCCGAGTTCCGAGCGCATCCGCTGAACGGCGGCGGCGCGGGATCGTGGCAGGCGTGGTGGCTGCAACACAACTCGCTGAAGATCGCCAGCGAGTTTGCGCACTCGCTCTACCTCGAGTCGCTCGCCGAGCTCGGGATCATCGGTCTGCTGCTGATTGCCGCAGCCGTGCTGACGGCTCTCGTCGGCGCAGTGCGCTCGGCTCTCGCGCTCGCGAGCGCGGAGGTCGCAGCAGCGGCCGCCTGCGGCCTGGCGTTCTTCGTGGCCGCAGCCTACGACTGGGTCTGGCAGCTCGCCGGAATCGCGGTCGTAGGCGTCGGGATGCTCGGCGTCGCCCTCGGCGCGCTCCCGGCGACACGTGCGACCGCTTGGGGACGCGCAGGCATCGTCCGCCCGGCGATCGCCGTCCTCGCCGTGGCGGCGATCATTCCCCAGTTCGTCGTGCTCGCCGCGGGAAGCCACCTCCGCAACGGCCAGGACGCCTTCTATGCCAGCGACGCGGCGAGGGCGCGTTCGGAGTTTCTCGCCGCGAGGGAGGTCGAGCCCTGGGCGGCAACTCCCTACCTCTGGCTCGGGCTCACCGCCGAGGGCGAGGGGAATCTGAAAGTCGCCTCTCGTTGGCTGAACGATGCGATCAGCCACTCGAGGCGGGACTACCAGCTCTGGCTGCGTGCCGCGATCATCGAAACCAAGCGCGGCAATGCCCTTGCCGCGAAGCGTGACCTTGCCGAGGCTCAACGGCTCAATCCGAATTACCGCCAACTTCTCCAGACGACCCCTTAGGTGGCGGCCGTCGCGAGCCGAAGATACGGTGTGTAACGCCCTTTCGCGCGTGTCCTGCCCTTCTCCCAGTGGAGGCCGCCGGATTGAGTGAGCTCGATATCGCCGCCGGCGCAGTCGCCGGCAGTTCGGGGGAAAGCCTCGTTGCCGACCGTGCTTCGGCGCCGTACGGTCCCGAGCCGCTCCTGCGGCGGATGCTCGCCCTCGGTGACGTGCTCGCCGTCTCTTCGGCCGCCGTCATAGTCGGGATCTGGGGAAGCGGTGCCACCGCGGGGCTGCTGCTTGTCCTCTCGGCTCCGATCTGGATAATCACGGCGAAATTCGCCGGCTTGTACGACCGCGACCATCGGACGCTGCGTCACCTGACGGTCGACGAGCTCCCGTGGTTGCTGGTGTGGACGCTGAGCAGCACCGCGCTCCTAACGCTATTGCTCGCGCCATTTCCCGCACTCGACCTGAGCTCCGACGACCGGCTCCTCGTCTGGGGGATCGTACTCGGCCTCGGCTTCACGGTCCGCGCGGGAATGCGGGCGCTCTGGCGCCGCGTAACTCCTCCGCAAGGCGTGCTCATCGTCGGCGACGGTCCTCTCGCGCAGGCCGTGGTCCGCAAGCTCGAGCTGTTCCCGGATATCCATGCGGAGATCACCGGCCGGATCGACAGCTGCTCTGAACTCAACGAGAGCCTCGGCGAACTCGGCGCGGGTCTCGATCGGATCGTGATCGCCTGCAGCGAGCTGAGCGAGGACTTGCTCGAGAAGCTTCTGCCCTTCTGTCGTTCGCGGCGTATGAAGCTGACCGTCATCCCGCCGACGCGCGGCATGTTCGGTACGGCGACCCACCTGACGCACATCGCCGATCTGCCGCTCCTCGACTACAACACGTGGGACATCTCGCGCACGACGCTCGCGCTCAAGCGCGCGTTCGACGTCGGGCTTGCGGTGATCGGGCTCGTTCTGGCGTCGCCTCTCCTCCTCCTCGTGGGACTGGCCACGCTCATCGACTCGGGCCGGCCGATCTTCTTCCGCCAGACGCGTGCCGGCGAGCGCGGACGACCGTTTCAGATGCTCAAGTTCAGGACGATGGTGCAGGACGCCGAGGCCAGGCTCCCAGAGCTTGTGCCCTTCGATGCCCTCGACGCCCCGATGTTCAAGCTCAAGGCCGATCCACGCGTGACACGCGTCGGGCGACTCCTGCGCCGGACGAGCATCGACGAGCTGCCCCAGCTGGTCAACGTGCTGCGCGGGGAGATGTCGATCGTCGGCCCGCGGCCCGAGCAGCTCGATCTCGTGGAGCGCTACGCACCCGAGCACCAGTTCCGGCTGCAGCTCAGGCCGGGGATCACCGGGCCGATGCAGGTGTACGGTCGCGGCGAGCTGACGTTCGACGAACGGCTCGCCGTCGAGCGCGAGTACGTCGAGAACCTGTCGCTCGCCCGCGACATCCGGATCCTCCTGATAACGCTTCCCGCTGTGTTCGGGAAGCGGGGCGCGTACTAGACTCGCCCACCGCCCCGCACGCGCCAGACACCCATCAGATAGCCGCTCAGCCACGGCCGGTTGAAGCGGCGAAGAGTCGCGAAGCGATACGTCAGTGCGCGGGAGGACGTTCTCGCGGTGGACGCGAGCAGCCGCGCCCCGGCAGCCGACGATGTGGCCGGAGTCGCGAACACGGCGGGCTCGAAGCCGCCGACATAGCCCCTGAACAATCGTTGCAGGCCGAGCTCCTCCTCGAAGGTGTCCCACCCTGCGAAATTCATCGCCTCGAGGTTGTGGCTGTCGAAGCGCGCACGGTCGATTCGCCGCGCGAACCAACCGTTCACGCCTCGGAAGTTCGGCATGCCGATGAGCATCACGCCACCCGTCTTGACCAGCTTCGCCTGTGCTGCGACTGCTGCGGCGTAGTCCGGGAAGTGCTCGACCAGACCGAGCGAGTAGACGAAGTCGAACCGGTCGGTGAGCTCACTGGCGAGCAGGTCGGCTTCGTAGATCGTGAGCTCGATGCCCAGCGCGTTGAAG
Organism: uncultured Actinomycetes bacterium; assembly: GCA_963796555.1. GTDB lineage: Bacteria > Actinomycetota > Thermoleophilia > Gaiellales > Gaiellaceae > Palsa-739. The sequence goes on from CAWCLZ010000010.1 coordinate 899,064, forward strand.
TTCGCCTTGGCGAGAGCGCATCCCGAGGTCGAGTAGTCGAGGATTGCGCACCTGCACGCGCAGCGCCGGTGGATGTACGCAAGATACTGACCCGGGGCGCCTCCGACCTCGAGCACGGAGGACCCTGCGACTGGCAAGTGGGAGTCGATCACGTCGAGAATCGCTTGAGCTTGCAGGCTGGCTGTCTCCCGGCGCACCTCGAGCGGCAGGGTCCGGGCGCGTTCCTGCCAGTAGGCGTCCCAGAAGTTGTCGTCGGTCAGTTCCGACATCGGTCTGCGAGCGTGCCGCCGTGCGCGGCGAACACGTCCGAGAGGCTGTCGGTGAGGGAACGCTCTGCGGCCCACCCGGTTGCGGCCTTCAGCCGCTCGGGGCTGCCCGCGTACCCGCGAACGTTGAGCCCGAAGGGCTCTGCGGTCGACTCGATACGCACATCGAGATCCGCGATGGCCAGGAGCTTCTCGACGAGTGTGCGAATTGGGGTGGCAGTTCCCGAGCAGACGTTGTAGACGGCGCCCGCCCGTCCGCGAGTGACGGCCAGGCGGAACGCCCGGACCGCGTCGCGAACGTCGACGAAGTCCCTCCTCGTGCTGAGGTCGCCCGTCCGCAACGGGGGACTGGCGGTTCCGGCCCGGATCGCGGCGATCCTGCCGGCGACGGCCGAGGCAACGAACGACGTGGGCTCGCCGGGTCCGATGACGTTGAAGAGGCGCAGCCGGATGAGATCGAGCTCGCGTCGCGACGCCACAGCGGCGGCCGCGAGCTCCTGCGCAGCCTTTGCAATGCCGTAATCGGTGCGCGGCTGCAGCGGGTGGTCCTCGTCGACCGGTTCACGCGTCGTCTCTCCGTACTCCGCTGCGGAGCCCACGCCGAGGACTCGGGCCGACGGGACCGCGTCCGCCACCGCCTCCAGCAGGTTCACCGTCCCGCAGACATTGACCCACAAGAGCTCGTCGAGCCCTCCTTCCCGGATCCCGGCGAGATGGAAGACATGCGTCGGCCGAACTTCGGCGACGAGTCCGTTCATGGCCTGCCGGTCGATGACGTCGCCGCTCGAGCGGCCGACGGCGTGGACCTCGAAGCCGTTCTGCACGAGCTCGCGCACGAGATGTGACCCGAGGAAGCCGGTCCCTCCGGTGACGAGTGCCCGCTCAGCCTCCATCCGAGAGGAACTCCCCGCGCCGTTGTTCGAAGCGCTCAGAGGCGGCGACGTAGTCGTCCGGGCGACCGATGTCGAACCATGTGCCGGAGAAGCGGTACGCCTGGACGTCGGCACCCGCGCGGATCAGGCGGAGCACGAGGTCGGGGAGGTCGAGCCGCTTCCCGCGCTCGATGTGCTCGAGCACGGACGGCTCCATCGCATAGACCCCGACACTGACGTCGTACGTGAGCGTCGGCTTCTCGGTGTAGTTCGTGACTCGTCCACCGGCATCGGTGTCGACGACGCCGAGGTCGATGGACACCTGCTTCTCGAACACGCCGACCGTGACTGCCGCCCCTCGCTCGCGATGCTCGCGGAGGAGGTCGTCGAAGTCGATGGTCGTGAGGAGGTCGCCGTTCATCACGAGGAAGGTCCGGTCCAGGCCCTCTATCAGGGCGAGGGGCCCCGCGGTGCCGGCCGGTTCGTCCTCGTACGAGTAGTCGAGGGAGACGCCGAAGCGCGCGCCGTCTCCGAAGTACGCCTCGAGGAGGGCGGCCAGGTGGCCGACGGCGAGCGTGATGCGGCGGACTCCGGCCCGGCGGAGCTGGCGCACGAGGATCTCGAGGATGGGCATGTCGCCCACCGGCATCAACGGCTTCGGCAGAACTGTCGTGTACGGCGCGAGCCGGGTGCCGCGTCCACCGGCCAGGACTATCGCCCGGATGTCGCGCACGTCGGTCAAATCGCGTAGACGTGCGGAGAGAACCGCTCCGGATTCGCGGCGATCCACTCGACCGTTCGGCGGAGGCCGTCGACCAGCGAGACCTGCGGCTCCCAGCCGAGCTCCTCCCGTGCGCGCGTGTTGTTCGACACGAGCCGGTCCACCTCGCTGGAGTCCGGCCGATCACGCCGGGCGTCGTGCTCGACGCGCAGCTCCTTGCCGAGGACCTCTCCGACGAGCTCGACGATTGCTCCGACGCTGATCTCCTGTCCCGAGCCGAGATTGAACGTTCGTCCGACTGCTGCCGTTGCCGCCGCGCGGATGAACCCGTCCACCGTGTCCGAGACGTAGGTGAAGTCACGAGTCGGGGCGAGGTGGCCCAGCGTGACCGTCGTCCCGCGGAGCGCCTGCGAGGCGATCGTGGGAATCACGGCCCGGGGCGACTGACGCGGCCCGTAGGTGTTGAACGGCCTCACCGTCGTCAGCGGCAGGCCGAAGCTGTGGTGAAAGCTGTCGGCCAGCTTGTCGGCGGCGATCTTCGTCGCGGAGTAGGGCGACTGCGCCTGCAGCGGATGGTCTTCATCGATCGGTACGTAGTTCGCTGTGCCATAGGTCTCGCTCGTCGACGTGTGCACCACGAGCGAGACGTCGTGGTCGCGGGCAGCGGTGACGACGTTGAACGTGCCCGTGACGTTCGTGTCGAGCGTCTCCCGAGGATGGACGTACGAATACGGGATCCCGATCAGCGCACCGAGATGGAAGACGACCTCTCTGCCGCTCACGGCGCGCTGCACCGCATCCGTGTCGCGGAGGTCGCCGAGCACCGGAGCGATCGCGCTCCTGATCTCGTCGCTCGCCTGCCCGATCCAGCCGAGGTCGCCGCTGGACGTGTACCGGAAGAAGCCCCTCACCTCTGCGCCGAGACTCACGAGCCGCTCGGCGAGCTGGCTGCCGATGAAGCCGCCGGCACCGGTGACGAGTACGCGCCGGCCACTCCAGTCGTGTTCGTTCGCCTGCGCCGTGGACACCGCGCAAGCATAAGCGGCGCCTCCGACGCGGCCTCAGCGGCGCCGGCGGAACCTCAGGTAGGCGGTCGGGACGGCAACAGCCGACGACAACAGCACAGACATCCGCACCCGCCGCGGTCGAATCCTGTCGGCGAGCTCGCGGATGCGCCTGTCGACGCGTGCAACCTGCTCCTCCAGGTCTGCCTGCTGTTCGACGACCAGCCGACCCTGCTGCACGATCCTCGAACGCAGCGCGTCGTCCTCGAGCAGGCGGACGATTCCGGCCGCGATCGATTCCGGGTCCGGGTCGACGAAGTACGCGCTCTCCTCGTGTTGCACGATCTCTTCGTAGCGCGGGAGCCGGCTCAGTATCTGTGGGGTGCCGCATGCCAGGCTCTCGAACAACGCCAACGGCATGCCGTCCCGCGGAGGAATGGCGATCGAGACGTCGGCCATGCTGTAGAAGGCCGGCATCTCCGACTCCTCGATCGGGCCGCTGAAGACGGCCTGCTTGCCGAGACCGAGCTCGTCGATTCGACGCACGATCTCGTCCCGGTACTGCTCGTCGGGGACGTACTCGCTCAGCACGAGAACGGCGTCAGGACAAGACCGGCGAACGATTGCCATCGCCTCGACCAGCAGGTGAATGCGGTAGAGGGGTTGCAGGGTCTTTGGGCTCACGATCACGCGGGCCGTCGGATCGAGGCCGAGGCGGCGCCGGAGCCCGGAGGCATCGGTGCGGGTGAACTTGTCCAGCTGGATTCCCCAGATGATGCGTTCCGTCTTCTCGCGAAGGTCGCCCAGCCGGTCGATCACGTCGACGAGGAAGTTGGACGGAGGAGTGATGTAGTCCGCGTCGCGGAGCAGGCGGACGGTCAGCCAGTCCCCGATCGTCTCCGGGCGGTCGCGTTCCTCGAAGGGCGCCACGTCGCTCCCCATGACGGTGACGACGAGCGGCCGGGAACCGAGGAGGCTCGCAAACCAGCCGTAGCGGTTGGTCGCGAAGTGGATGTGGACGACGTCGGGGCGGCACGCGCGGACGACCCGGAGAAACAAGGCGGCCGACAGGGCGTAGTGGAGAGCGCCGCGGAGGCCCCGAGGACATTGAGCGTAGAGGCCCTGAAGCCGGGGTCTGGAGGCGAAGTGGTCGAGCGGCGCGACGAGTTCCGTGACTCCTTCGACCTCCGCCGAACTCGGCGTCGCCGTGAGAAGGAACATGCGATGTCCCCGTCTCGCAAACGCCTGTGAGCGGGTCAGTGCATGCGGGCCGTTTCCCACGGCGAGAATCACCAACGGCCGCGCATGCGCGTCTCTCGCAGGTCTGGTGGTCATCTGGCGCGCACGGCACTCCACGATACTGCGGTAATGCCCGCCGGGACTCGCCGCGTCACCCTGATCTCCGGGCATTACCTCGGATCGAAGCGTCGCGCGGGATTTCACAACCTCGCGGAGGCGTACTGGCGCCTCGGCTGGGACGTGACCTTTGTGACGGCCGCCATCAGCACGCTTTCCCGGTTCCGCGGCGACTACCGCTTCGAGTACCCGGTGCGCGTCGAGGCGAACCGCCTTGTGCGGGTGCGGGAACGGCTGACGAGCTTCGTGCTCATGCCGTGGGTGCATCCCGGCGACCTCGGCTCACCGCTGGCGAACCGACTTGCCACGCCGCTCTTCGCGCGCTACGCGCGGACTCCGTTCGGCCCGCTCGCCGGGGTGCTGGCGGACGCGGACGTCGTCATCTTCGAGTCGAACGCGTCTCTGCTCCTCGTCGACCGGACACGGAAGATCGCTCCCGACGCGCGCTTCGTCTATCGCGCCTCGGACGACCTGCGGGGGCTCGGCGTTCATCCCCTCATCGTCAGGGCGGAGGAGAAGGCCTTGCCGAGCTTCGATCTCGTCAGCGCGCCGACGCGGTTCGTCGCCGACGCGTTGGCTCCCTACGCGGCCGTACAGGTCCACCCGCCCGGCATCGACAAACGGGCCTTCGACCGGTCGACGCAGTCGCCGTACGACTCCGCTCCGAACGCCGTGTTCGCCGGTGTCTCGCACTTCTTCGACTACGACTCGCTCACGATGGCCGCGAGTGTCCGGCCGGATATCGCCTTTCACGTACTCGGGCCGCCGCAGCGCGACGCTCCCGCCAACGTGATCTTCCGCGCCGAGATGCCATTCGAGTCGGTTGTTCCCTACCTGCAGCACGCGACGTTCGGGTTGCTCCTCTTCCCCTCGGGCGATCCGCGGCTCGGGCCCGGAAACAAGGTCATGCAGTACTCCTACTGCAGGCTCCCGGTCGTGGTGCCGTCGCACATGGGGTTCGACGGTGCGAACATCTGCATCTACGAGCTCGGCGACGAGGAGAGCCTACGCAGGGCACTCACCGAGGCCGAGCAGATGCCGCACGATCCTGCTTTTGCTGCCGGCGTCCTCTCTGCGGAAGAGCTTGCTCTAGCCCTGGCCGGCAGCAGCGTCTGACGCCGGCGCATCCACTCCGCCCGCGAGCAGGATCACGAAGAGGAAGCCGATCGGGAAGATCACGAAGAGCGGCACGAAGACAGATGCGGCGAGAAGGCCGAGGCTTGCCACGAGGAGCCAGACCCGGCCTACCTCGACGGCCGATCTGAGTGCGACGACGAGCCAGGCGATGAGGAGCGTAAGCCCGATGAGCCCGGTTGCCGACAGCCACGTGCCGAAGGCGTCCTCGACACGGTACGGTCGTGCGCCGCCCGCGAGCCAGGCGGTGACGCTGTGAACGTGTACGAAATGGTGGTCCAGTCCGAGCCGCGCTCTGGCGCTCGACAGCTTCGTGCTCGCGGCGGATCCGACGCTCGTGCCGGCCAGCGCTGCCAGACCGACTACTGCGGCGACCAGTACCACCAGCGCCGCGAGCCCGGCAGCAACCTTCCGCCAGCCGAGTCGCGGGACGCCGACGCCGATCACGCCGATCACGAAGACCAGCCAGCCGGAGAACGACCAGGCCACCACGAGGTTGAACAGCCCAGCGGCGAGCGCGACGAGAGCGAGGCGTCGCCGCACGGCGAGCGCGCCTCCGAGAGCGGCCGTGATGAAGAGGGCGCTGAAGGCGGCAGTGCTGTTCGGGTCGTCCCAGATCCCCCCGAAGCGCACGAGTCCGTGGCTGTAGGCAAGCGCCGGTAGTCGGCCGGTGGTCGCCCAGAGCGCCATCTCCACGAGGTTGACCGCGGCGTGAAGGACGACGACAGCTCCTGCGAAGGCCACCGCCGTCCTGACGAAGGATGTGGAACGCCCGGCTCTGGCATGAACCCAGGACGCGCCCGCGAGGGCGAAGGGGACTCCGCAGACGAATGGCAGGATCGTGCGGAGCGAGGTCTGTGAATGTGTCTGGGCCGTTGCGATGCCTCCGCGGAGAAAGGCGTACGAGCCGAGCACCAGAAGGAGCAGGTCGGCGCCGCGGAGCCCGGCCAGGTCACGGCGATTTCGAACCACGACGACGAGGACGGCGATGGTGAGAGCGCCGAGGATCGCATACTTCCCGGCCTGGTACGCGAGAGGCGTGTCGCGGTAGGTCGGAGACGTCGCAGAGTCATTGATGCGCAGCGGATAGCGGTACGCGTCATAGGAGACCGCGACGGCCGCCGCCGCCAAGACGACCGCCGGAACCGCCGGCAGCCGTCGCAGTGCGCTGCGGGCAGTCGCGAACGCGCCGGCGCTCTCTGCCTCGGGCCTCGCCTGGAGAGCCTTTCCCTCCAACTGCGCGATCGTAGCGCTCAACGCGCCGTGCCTTCGAGGCCTGGCGCCTCGACGTGGCTAGGCTAGCCGCCGTGTCGTCGCCCGAGGTCGTCAGGCTCCTGCGCCGCTTCATCCCGTCGACGGCGCTGCTCTCTCACTCCGCCGCGTTCGGCGTGCTGTCGCGCGGGGTCGATCTCATCGTGCTACCCGCGTGGCGCCTCGTCACGCCCCAGCGACTTCCGCCGCTGCGCTACATCGTGCGCACGGGCGTCGGCAACAACGTGTTCTTCCCGCACTACTACTACCTTACGGCGGGCGCGGATCTCTGGACCTTCATCCTGGGAAACGGGTACGCGACTCTCGACTCCACGATCGTCGACATCGGCAGCGGGATCGGAAAGGCCGCGCTGACGCTGCGCGACTTCGACTACCTCGGCAGCCGCTTCACCGGGCAGTACTACGGCTTCGACGTCGACGAGGAGATGGTCGAGTGGTGCGCCCACGCGTTCCCCTCGGACCGATTCCATTTCGAGCACGTCGACACTCGCAGCTCCGTCTACAACCCCGACGGAAGCGCGATCTCGCCGGCACTGACGGTCGCGGACGGCGCCGCAGATCTCGTCATCGCGCAGTCGCTGCTCTCGCATCTCCTGGAGGACGACGTCGTGCACTACCTTCGCGAGGCGCACCGGATGCTCGGTCACGGGAGCCGCATGATGGCGACGGTGTTCTGCCTCGACGATCTCGAGGAACAGGGGAACCTCGGCGGACGCTGGACGTTCGGGCATCGGGTTGGCGCAGCGCACGTCGAGAATCAGCGCTTTCCCGAGAGTGCAGTCGCGTACACGCGGGCCTGGATGATCGACGCGGCACGCGCAGCCGGCTTCTCGCAGGCCGATGTTCTGGCTGCGAGCTACCACAGCATCCTGTTGTGCACGAAGTAGCCGCGGGCCTACGGCGAAACGGCCTCGCGATAGACGGCCAGGGTCTGCTCGGCCGTCCGCTTCCACGAGAACTCGGCAGCACGCTCACGGCCCCGCTCGCTGAGGCGCGCTGTCAGCGTCTCGTTGCCGGAGACGTTCGTGAGTGCGGTCGCGATGGAGTCGACGTCGCGCGGGTCGCAGTACTCGGCGGCGTCCGCGTAGATCTCCGGGAGACTGCCTGCGCGGGCGGCAACAACGGGCACGCCTGCCGCCATCGCTTCGAGGCCGGGCAGGCCGAACCCCTCGCGGAGCGATACGAACACGTAGACGCGCGCCGCCCCATAGAGGGCAAGTAGCTCCGCCTCCGTCACCGGCCCGGGGAAGACGACCGTACTCTTGACCCCCTGCTCCGCCGCCTGCGCTCTGAGTGCGGCGGCGAACTGCTCGTGGTCGCCCGCGAGCACCAGCTGGAAGTCACCCCGGACGAGCGCGAAGGCCTCGATCAGCCTGGGCAGGTTCTTGTACGGATAGGCCGAGCCGACATAGAGGAAAAACGGTTTCGTTATCCCGTGCCGGTCGAGCACCGTGCGATCGGGCTCGACGCCGGCGGGAAGCTCCGCCGCCTCGTGCGTGACCACGACCGATTCCGGCTCGACGTGGAGCACGGAGACGAGTGCATCTCGCGTCGCGCCCGAGACTGCGATCAGCCTCCGCGCACGCAGCACCTTCCGGAGCTCGAGCCGATAGCCCGCCGTCAGCAGGTGACGTCGCGCTGACCGCCTTTCTGCGCCGTCCCCGAAGATCGACGCCCCGTCGAGGTAGTTGAGATCGTGGACTGTGACCACGAACGGCGTCGTCTCCAACAGTGGCACCGTCACGTTCGGGTAGTGGACGAGGTCGAGCCGCTCGCGTGCGACGAGACGTGGGAAGAGCAGCTGTTCGCGGACCGTGAACCACGGGACGTCGGCCTCGACGGCGCGGAAGTTCGGTGCGGGCGGCACATACGTCTCGAACCGCTCGCGGCCCAGGAAGAGGACGTATTCGTTCTCGTAGTCGATCTCCGAGAATCCGCGAAGGAGCGAGAACGTGTAGCGGCCGACGCCGGTTCCGTCGTTTCGGGCGTCGATCCCGATCCTCATCATGGTGGCTATGCGGGAGCCCAGCGCACGCTGCGGCCGCGTGCTTCGCTGGACGCTTCGTCGAGCCACGTGCGCATCCGCTCGAGAAACGGTTCGGGCGCAAACTCGAGCGCGCGTGCGTGCAGATCGCGGGGATCCCAGTCCGAGTCGGCGACAGCGCTGATCGCCGCCCGGAGCGCACCCAGCTCGGCTACCCCGATGAGCATCCCGTCGACACCGTCCCGAACGATGTCCGTCGCCCCGCCCGCGGCGAGCGCCACAACAGGAGTGCCGGCGGAGAGTGCCTCGACCATCGTGATCCCGAAGTCCTCCTCGCCGACGTGGATGAAGCCGGAGGCCTTTCCGTACAGCAGCGCGAGGTCCTCGCGCGTCACCCAGCCGCGCAGCTCGACGTTCGGCGGCAGGTTCCGCCGCAGACGACGCTCGAGCGGTCCCACGCCGACCATCGTCAGGCGGTACGGCAGGTCACGGAAGGCTTCCGCCACCAGCTCCGGATGTTTGTACGGAACGAGCCGGTGTACCCAGAGGAAGTGACCGGGCTCCTTTTCCAAGCCCGGATCGAAGTCGGCAACCTCGACGGGCGGATGGATGACGGTCGCGTCGCGGCCGTAGAAGGCGCGGATCCGGTCGCGGACGGCGGTCGAGTTGGCGGCGTACGCATGTGGGCGGCGGGAGGCGGCGAGGTCGATTCGCCGCAGTCTGCCGCGCAGCATCCGGAGACCGGCCCTGCTGACCGCGTTCTCGCTGCGGACGTCGGTCTCAGGTAGCCAGGCGTACCGCATCGGCGTGTGGCAGTAGCAGACGTTCAACGCATCCTCGCGCGGCCGGACGTTCACTGCGCACGCGTGCGACGACGAGATGACGACGTCGTAGCGCTCGAGATCGAGTGACGAGAAGTAGTGCGGCATGTATGGGAGTAGGTATCGCCATCGGCCGGTGTTGCGGCCGTCCTGTCGAAGCCCCGGGACCCGCGCGAGCCGCGACTCCCGGACGATCCGGTCACTGAGCTCGGGCGGCACGACACCCTGCGCGGCAGTGAACGTGAAGATGTCGACGTCGCGTGCGTCGCGGAAGAGGCCTCGTCGCAGGGCGTCGACCACCCGTTCGGCTCCGTGCATCCCCTGGAACCAGTCATGGGCGATCGCCGTGGGCTCGCCGATCACGCGTCCCGCACCCCCGGCGGCCGCGCTCGACGGCTCCGTCAGAGGGCGCTCGAGCTCAGGCAAGGCCGGTGGTCGCGCTGCGGTAGTAGGCGTTCCGTCGTTGCAGGTCGTCGAAGCTCTCGAAAGCGTCGAGCCTGCCGCCGACGATCACCATTACACGGTCGCAGATGTCGAGCGTCGAGAGTCGATGAGCGATGACGAAGAGGGTGAGGCTCCCGCGAAGGGCGGTCAACGAGGCCTGGATCAGCCGTTCCGACGTCGGGTCGAGGGCGCTGGTCGGCTCGTCGAGCACGAGGATCTGGGGTCGCAGCGCCAGCGCGCGCGCGAGACAGATCCGCTGTGCCTGTCCCACCGAGACTGCGGCAGCGCGCGGGCCTACGAGCGTGTCGTACCCGTCGGCCCACGAGACGATGTCGTCGTGGATCCCGGCGAGCCGCGCGGCATGCTCGACGTCCTGCGCGGACACCTCTCTGAAGTAACGGATGTTGTCTGCGACCGACGCATAGGTGAGCTGCGGCGTTTGCGGCACGTAGGCGACCCTCGCCGCCCAGTCCGTCCACCGCAGCGACGAAGCGGGTGCACCGTTGACGAGGTACTCGCCCGCATCGGGTTCTCGCAGGCGGAGGAGGAGCTGGGCGAGCGTCGACTTCCCGGCGCCGGACGGGCCAATGATCCCGATGGTCTCGCCGGCCTCGACGTCGAACGTGAAGTCGCTCAGCACCTCGGAGCGCTTCCCGTACGAGTACGACACGCTCTGGAACGCGAGCGTCGCCAGCGCGTCGAACGGCTTCGAGCCCTCCGGCGTCGCCGCCTCCTCGTAACACTCGATCGCCGTCAGCACGCGGTTGACGAACGGGACGCTCTGCTTGACGACCTGGTAGGCGGTTTGCGCCTGGTTGCCGTACGTTCCCGCACGGACGAGCAAGAGGACGACGGCGCCGAGCGCTGCGAGCCCGCTCCTGTCGAATGCGTAGATGAGAGCGAGCCCGGCCATGAGCATGAGGTAGACGCCGCTCTGGTAGAGGTTCGGCACAAGCCGGACGGTGGCCTGGCTGCGGTAGAGCAGGTAGCGCGCGCGCTCGATCAGTTGCTGGAGGCTGCTCCGTTGGGCGGCTGCGACACCGAAGACCTGCGTCTCCTCCGCGAGGCGCGTCGCCTCGCTCACGCCACTCGCGTGCGCGAGCTGGGCGCCCGACAGGTCACGCGCAGACTTGCTCCCGGCGCGGCTGAGCGGGCGAAGCAGCGCGAACAGGAACAAGGAGACGCCGACGACTACACCGGCGGCGACCGGGCTCAGAACCAGTGCCGACGCAACGAGAGCCAGCAGGGAGAAGAGGTAGGTGATGACCCAGGTGGTCTGGATGACGCCGGTCGTCGCCTGGGTGATCTGGTTCGTCATCAACTCCTGCAGCGTCCCCTCGCGGTCGTTGGCCTTCGCGGTCCAGCTCGCGCGAAGAAAGGCGTAGAAGAGCCGGCTCCGTAACGTCGCCTCGGCGTCGGCGCTGAGGCGCGCCGCCAGCACGGACGCCGGGACGAGCAGGACAACGCGGCCGGCAGCGATCACGACGCCCAGCTCCAGCATCGCCCTGATCGACAGGTTAATCGAGGCGATCCCTAGGTGGGTCTCGGCGGCGTTCCCCCGCGTGGCGAGCGCGGCGCCGATCTGAGCCACGATGGCGAGCACGGCCGCCTCCGTGAGGCCTGCGAAGACCGACAGAATCGCGAGGAGTGGGGCGCGCCAGCGGCTGAAGCCGAACAGATACTCGACGATCTGCCGCCTCCGGCGGGCCAAGGATGCACGCGGAGTCGGGGCGCTCGCAGGAGCATCCTGAGGCTTCGTCCGTTGGGGTGCCACCGGCTCGACTGCGGTGTCCGACTGGATGCTCATCGCTTGGCTCTCCGTCCCTTCGAGCGCGCCGGCCCACGATAGCGTCTGGCTACCTCGGCTTCTCCTGGGCGAAGGAAGCCCGAGACGCAATGCCGACGGCCTTGCCGGTTAAGCATCCGTAAGGCTCGCGCCGAGTGAGTGGAAGCCCCGGCTACCATCCCCGGCGGTGCGGGTCGCAGGGTTTCTTGTCAGGGCAGTTGGTGGTCGCGCGTCTGTGCGCGGGGTTCTACGCTTGGTCGCCGTCTCCTCGGCACTCGTCCTCGCAGTCGTCACGGCCACGGCCACCGCATCGGCGAAGACCGCGGGGCCGCACGTGATCTCGACGGGCGGGACGATCCCGCTCCGCACCGCGCTCCTCGACAAGAACTTCCAAGGTCCGCAACAGACGACCGCCTTTCCCATGGCTGCGGCCGCGGGCGCCACCTACGTGCGGCTGAGCGTGTCGTGGAAGGGGATTGCCCCCGACACACCGCCTGTCGGTTTCATCGCCACCGATCCGACTTCGCCCGGCTACAACTGGGTGGGGCTGGACACGATTCTCGAGGAGGCCGATGCCGCGGGATTGACGCCCATCCTCGATATCGAGGCGCCGCCCGCTTGGGCGTGGAAGACGAAGCCGAAGGGTGTGAACGCCGGGACGCCGCGCGCCTCCGACCTCGGTGATTTCGCGACAGCGCTGGCGACCCACTACGACGCAGCATGCCCGGTCTCCCTGTCGAGCACGTGTTCCAGGTCTGGAACGAGCCGAATCTCAGCCTCGACCTCAACCCTGTGAGCGCGAGCACGTATCGGGGGCATGGTCAATGCCGTCTGGGAACGCGGTGCACGCGGTCAACCCGTCCAACCTCGTCGTCGCCGGCGCACTCGACCCGTTCGGCCACCCGAAAGGCAAGAAGCAGAAGTGGTACTCGGTCGCGCCCCTTGCCTATATGCGGTCCCTGCTCTGCGTCTCGAAGGGGCCGCATCCGCACGCGACCTGCCACAACCCTGTGCACTTCGATGTCTGGTCGCACCACCCGTATACGTTCGGCGGCCCGTTCGGGCACGCGAAGAATCCGGATGACGTCGAGCTCGGCGATCTGCCGAGAATGCGGGCGGTGCTGAAGGCCGGCGTGAAGCTCCACCACGTCGTCTCGTCTCAGCCGGTTCAGTTCTGGGTGACGGAGTTCGGCTGGGACACGAACCCGCCGCGAAAGCATGCTGCGTCGCTCGGTCTCGCCGCTCGCTGGACGGCGGAGTCGTTGCATCAGATGTGGCTGTCGGGCGTGTCCCTGGTGACGTGGTTCCTGCTCGAGGACTACCCGAGCCCGAGTCCGTACCAGAGCGGCCTCTATTTCCACTCGGCGTCGCTCGCGAACGCGCGGCCGAAGCCGACCCGGACGGCGTTCAGGTTCCCGTTCGTCGCGTATCTGGAAAAGGGGACGGTCAGCGTCTGGGGCCGGGTGGCGACGAGTGATCAGGAGGTCGTGACCGTCCAGCGCCGCCACGGCAAGAGTGGTCGCGTGGCGGACGGTCGCGCTCGATGCGCTCGAACCGGTACGGCATCTTCAAGGCGACGCTCAAGTTGAAGGCGACGAAGACGGACTGGCTCCGCGCGAGCGCCACGGGTTCGGGCAAGTCCCTCGCCTTCTCGCTCACGATGCCCCACGATCCGAACATCGGACCCTGGGGCAACTGATCCTGACGCGGCCCTTCGGATCGGCTCCCTGGGGCTGTAATGAGTGCGCAAGTCGGCGCCATCGCCTGCACGTTGCCGCTAGCGTGCGGCTCGCTTTGGGCACTGTGCGGAACCTTTGCCAGTGAGCGCCCTCCTTGTGCTCGTCGGACTATCGCGACCGTCGGCGGTGACTCGCCGCGAGCAGAGCCGAGACGTACACCACTCCGGCAACAGCCCCACTCGGACGGCGATAGTCGACCCGGTCCTCTTCGGGGGAAGTGAGATGGCGGCCGCGTTTCGCGGTGACGCGCAGCGCGGGCGACGTACGTTCGCGTCAGCGTCTCCTGGGCAACATCGCGCCGTCGACGCGTCCCGACGGCTTCGTTGCCACGGATCCGACGTCTCCGGGGTACAATCGTGGGCGGGCATCGACGCGGTTGTCGAGCCAGCCGAGGCCGCGGGCCTGACCCCGATCCTCGACATCGAGCTACCGCCTCTCTGGGCGTACGGCACGCAGCCCAGCGGCGTCAACGGCGGGTCGCCGAACGTCGCCGAGCTGGGCGACTTCGCCCAGGCCCTCGCGACTCACTACGACGGCGAGCCCCGGAGCGCCGGCCGGTGCACATCTTCGAGGTCTGGAACGAGCCGAACCTCAGTCTCTACCTGGACGCGGCGACTGCAAGCACGTATCGCGCCATGGTGAACGCCGTCGCCGACGCCGTACACGCGGTCGACCCTTCGAACCTCGTCGTCGCCGGCGGACTCGACCCGTTCGGCCACACGAAGAGCAAGAACCAGGAGTGGTACTCGGTTCGCCCGCTGGCCTTCATGCGCTCGCTGTTGTGCGTCTCGAAGGGATCGCATCCCCATTCGACGTGTGACGACCCGATCCACTTCGATATCTGGTCGCACCACCCGTACACTTCGGCGGGCCCGTTCGGCAAGGCGAAGCTCGTGGACGACGTCGAGCTCGGCGACCTGCCGAAGATGCGATACGGTCCTGACGGCCGGTGTGCGGCTGCAACCATGTGGTCTCGTCTCAGCCGGTTCAGTTCTGGGTGACGGAGTTCGGCTGGAATACGAACCCGCCGCGAAAGCAGGCGCGGCTCGCTCAGTCTCGCCGCTCGCTGGACGGCGGAGTCGTTGCATCAGATGTGGCTGTCGGGCGTGTCGCCTGGTGACGTGGTTCCTGCTCGAGGACTAGCCCAAGGGCGAGCCCGTGGCAGAGCGGCCTCTACTTCCACTCGGCGTCGCTCGCGAACGCGCGGCCGAAGCCGGTACTCGACGGCGTTCCGGTTCCCGTTCGTCGCGTATCTGAAAAGGGGACGGTCAGCGTCTGGGGCCGGGTGGCGACGAGTGACAAGGAGGTCGTGACCATCCAGCGTCGCCACGGCAAGAGTGGCGCTGGCGGACTGTCGCTCTCGTCGCCGAACGGTACGGCATCTTCAAGGCGAGTCTCAAGTTGAAGGCGACGAAGCACGGACTGGCTCCGCGCGTGCGCCACGGGTTCGGGCAAGTCCCTCGCCTTCTCGCTCACGGTGCCGCGCAAACCCGAACATCGGATCCGTGGGCAGGACTACGCCCGCCGCCGCCGCTAGCGTTCTCTCGCGATGATCGCGGCCGTCGTCCTCTTCTGGGGCTCGCTTGCCGCGCTCGCCTGGACGCACGCGCTCTATCCGGCCACCGTTGCGCTGGCCGCGCGCGTCCGTACGAAGCGCGTCGCGCTCGACGACGGGTACCTCCCGTCCGTCGCGGTGATCGTGACCGCGTACAACGAGGAGGACGTGATCGAGCGACGGCTGGAGAACCTCCGCGCGCTCGACTATCCGCCCGAACTGGTCGAGCTCGTCGTCACCTCCGACGCGTCCACCGACCGGACCGAGGAGCTCGCGGAGGCCGCCGGCGCCCGGGTGATCCGGAACCCGCGCGGCGGCAAGGTCGCGGCGCAGGACGCCGCGGTCCGGGCGACCGAGGCGGACGTCGTCGCCTTCTCCGACGCGAATGCGACCTGGGCGCCGGACGCGCTGCGCAAGCTCGTTCGCAACTTCGCCGATCCGGCGGTCGCCTACGTCTGCGGACGCTTGCGGCTCGAGGCGGCGGACGGCGCGAACAAGGAAGGCGTCTACTGGCGCTACGAGCTCGTGACGCGCGACGGCGAGTCGCGGCTCGGCTCGGTCACGGCCGGCAACGGCTCGATCTACGCGCTGCGCCGCTCCGACTACGCGGAGGTCGATCCCCGCTTCGGGCACGACCTCTCGCTCCCCTACCTGATGGTGCAGCGCGGGCGGCGGGCGATCTACGAGCCGGAGGCGCTCGCCTTCGAGCGGCCGACGCCCACCAACGAGAGCGAGTACCGGCGCAAGGTGCGGATGTTCGAGCACGCGTGGCTGATCGTGTTGCGCGGAAAGATGCTGCGCGGCCAGCGGCTCGGCTACTGGCTCGCGCTCGTCTCGCACCGGCATCTCCGGTACGCGAGCGGGATCCTGCACCTGATCCTGCTCGGCAGCTCGATCGCGTTGTTCGACCACGGCACCGTCTACCTCGTCGTCCTCGGCCTGCAGCTCGGACTGTTCGCGGCGGCTCTCGTCGGCGTCGGGATTGCGCGCTACTACGTCCTCATCACCTGGGCGACGGTCGTGGCGCTCTGGAACTACCTGCGACGCGGCGTCCCCGCGACGTGGGCGCCGCAGCGGGAGGAGCTCGCGTGAACCGGGTCGCGGACGTTGCGCTCGCGGGCTCGGCGCTCGTCATCGCCTCGCCGGTCCTCGCGCTCGCTGCCCTCGTGGTCAAGCTCGAGGACGGCGGCCCGGTGTTCTACCGGCAGACGCGCGTCGGCCTGGACGGCGTCGACTTCGAGCTGCTCAAGCTGCGGACGATGGTGGTGGGCGCCGAGACGATGGGCGCCGGCCTGTCGGTCAACGAGGGCGACTCGCGCATCACGCGCGCCGGCCGCTGGCTGCGCAAGCTCTCGCTCGACGAGCTGCCGCAGCTCTGGAACGTCGTCCGCGGCGAGATGAGCGTGATCGGGCCGCGGCCGACGCTGCGCTACCAGGTCGAGCAGTACGACGAGCACCAGCGGCACCGGCTCGACGTGAAGCCCGGCATCACCGGCTGGGCGCAGGTCAACGGCCGCGCCTCGCTGCCCTGGGCCGACCGGATCGAGCTCGACCTCTGGTACGTCGAGCACCGCTCGGCGCGCCTCGACCTGGGGATCCTCGCGCGAACGCCGTTCGCCCTCTTCCGCGGCACGTACAAGGGGGAAACCGGGGGTTGGAAGTCGGAGTCGTGAGGGACCGGGGCTATCCTCGGAGCCTGTGGCGCCGCTGAACATCCTCGTCACGGGCGCCTGCGGCGTCACGCCGAGAGCCATCGCCCGCTCCCTGCGCGCCGGCCCCGCGTTCTCCGACGCGACCCTCGTCGGAGCCGACCGCGGCGGCAACTGGTACGGATTCTACGAAGGGCTCTACGACCGCGTCTACCGCGTGTCCCAGCCGGGCGATTCCGGTTATCCCGAGCTGATCGCGGAGATCTGCGAGCGGGAACGGATCGACGTGGCGCTCGTCGGGCCCGAGGCGGAGGTGCTCTTCTGGAGCGGCCGCGAGTTCCCGGTGCCGACGCTCTTGCCGCTGCCGGGTCTCGTCGAGATCGCGATCAGCAAGGGCAAGCTGTACGAGGCACTGCGCGAGACGGGCCTGGTGCCGCGCTACCGCATCGTCGGCCGTGACGAGCTGCTCGAGCGGCGCGGGCTCGACTTGGACGGCGGCCCGATCTGGCTCCGCGACTACTCCGAGGCGTCGTCGAGCGGGGTCGGCTCGATCCAGGTGTCCGAGCCGGAGGAGGCGTATGCGTGGGCCTACCTCAATCCGGAGATTGCAAGCTTCATGGTCGCCGAGCACCTGCCGGGACGGAACATCGCGTGCTCGCTCCTCTTCCACGACGACAAGCTGCTCAAGGCCGGCTGCTACGAGCGGCTCGAGTACTTCATGGGGCATCTCGCCGTCTCGGGAGTGACCGGCAACATCAACCGCGGGAGGCTCCTCAACGACGAGCGGGCGAGGGTGCTCTCCGAGCAGGCGGTGCGCCTGGTTGCCGGCCTTACGGGAGAGCAGGCGCACGGGCTGCTGACGGTCGACCTGCGCGAGGACCGCACGGGCGCGCTCAAGGTGACCGAGATCAACGTCCGCCACGTCGCCGCGACCTCGGCGCTCGCCGACGGCGGTGCGAACATGGCGGAGGCCCAGGTGCTGGCGACGCTCGGCCGGCTCGACGAGATCGGCGAGACCGTGCCGCGCTTCCCGGACGACAACGTGATCCTCCGCGACATCGACGGCGCTCCGCTTCTCCTCACCGGCTATCGCGAACTTGCGGTCGGGGAGCACGTGTGACGGCGCGCATCCTCGTCGTCGCAGTGCTCGTCGTCCTGCTCGCCGGCTGCGGCGGCAGCGGGCAGCAGCCGGCCACCACGCCGCCCGCGACGACCCAGGCGAAGCCGAAGCCGAAACCGAAACCGAAGCCACAGTCGAAGCACACGCACCTGGCGATCGGCAAGCCGACGAACCTCGTCGTCACGATCCTCGACGGCGACAAGCGCGTGCGCGTCCGTGGTGCGCGCGTGAGCCTCGGGGGAAAGACCGGACGCACCAACCGCCACGGCGTCACGACGATCCGGGCACCGCGCGCGCGGCTCGCAGTCTCCGTCTCGGCGCGCGGCTATGCGCCCGTCCGCACCCGCGTCGACTTCCGGGGCAGCCGCTGGCAGACGGTCGACGTCTACCAGCCGGACCTCCAATGGCCGCTCTACGGCGCGACCGAGGCGCGCACCCAGGCGCCTGCGCAGATCCGGTTGCGCCCGCCGTTCCGGCTCGTCTGGAGCCGCGGTCTCGGCCGACTGATCGAGTTCCCCGCCGTCGTCGTCGACGGGACGGCGTACATCGGCAACGCCGGCGCGACCGTCCACGCGATCTCGATGCGCTCCGGCAACTTCGTCTGGGTCCACCGCACGCCGGGCGCGCCGCGGATGGCCTCCTCGCCCGCCGTGTACGGGGACGAGATCGTCTACCACACGATGAGCGGTTGGGTCTACGTCCTCGACCGCAGCAACGGCCGTCTCCTGTGGAGCTGGGATGCCGGCGCCGCGATCGAGCCGTCGCCGATCATCATCGACGGGATCGACTACTTCGGCGACGCGGGCGGAGAGATGTACGCGCTCGACCTCCACACGCACCAGCTGAAGTGGCGCAGGTACCTCGGCGCGAAGGTCACGTCCAGCGCGGCGATCGAGGACGGGCGGCTCTTCGTCGGCGACTACGCCGGGCGCCTGTGGGCGCTCTCGCCGGCGACCGGCGCGACCCGCTGGGTCAAGACCGTGAACGGGAAGATCTACGGGACGCCGGCGGTCGCGCACGGCAGGGTCTTCGTCCCCTCGTCGACCGGCAACTCGCTCACGGCCTTCACGACGAGCGGCCGCTATCTCTGGCGCGACTCGGCCGGCTACTACGTGTACTCGTCCCCGGCCGTGGCGGACGGCGTCGTCTGCTGGGGCTCGTACAGCGGCTGGTTCTACGGCTCGTCGGCTGCGACCGGGCGCATTCTGTGGCGGATCCCGACCGGCGGCCCGATCTCGGGAGCGGCCGTGATCGTGGACGGCGTCGCCTACGTCGGCAGCTTCTCGCATCGCATCATCGGCGTGAACCTCCACACCGGGAAGCGGCTCGTGACGTTCCCGCACGGCCAGTACGTGCCCGTCTCGGGGAACGGGGGCCGCCTGCTCTTCAACGGCTTCTCGCGCATCTACGCGGTCGAGCCGCGCCTCTCGAAGCGCCGGCAGCTCGCGCACTGACGGGCTTCCTTAAGAGGCTGCCCTCATGGCCGTCGGCTATCGTCGCCCCTCGTGACCGCGCCTGCTCCCCCTCAGCAGCGGCTTCGATCCCGAGGCCGAGCAGGAAGTCGACTTCGCGCGCTACGTCCGGCTGCTCGGCTCCCGCTGGTGGCTGCTCGTCGCCGGCGTGGTCGTCGGCGCCGTGATCGGCTACCTCGTCGCGCTTGGTGGCAACCAGGTCTACTCGGCCACGGCCACCGTCTATCTCGGCCAGCCGTACTCGCCCACCGGCGGCAACCCGGTCAACACTCCGGCGACGAACCCTTCGTCTGTCGGGCAGGTCGTCAACAACCAGGCCGTGGCCAACACGGTCGCGAACCTCTGCCACCTGCAGTCGGCGGCGCTGTTCAAGAAGGGGATCTCCACGCAGGCGGTTGCCAGCGGCGCGTCGACGAAGGGGGGCGGGGCGTCGACCGTCAGCCCGCTCGTCAAGGTCAGCGTGCAGTCGAAGAAGGGCAAGGTCGCGGCTTGCGCCGCGAACGAGCTCGCCGCCGAAGTGGTGAAGAAGCTCGACGTCTATCCCGCGGCCAAGATCAAGAATCTCACGGCCCAGATCGCTCTCGACAACCAGGACATCCAGTCGATCCAGGCGGCGCTCGCGAGTCCGAACTTTTCCGATACGGACAAGCTGATCCTCCAGACCACGCTGCGCAGCGACCAGCTCGACAAGACGACCAACGCGCAACTGCTCCTGCTTGCGAAAACCGTCGAGTCGCCGTACGTCCTCGCCCCGGCCGCCTCGAACAAGATCACGGCCCGCAGTCGCCGTAACACGGTCGTCATCGGCGCGCTGATCGGGCTGATCCTCGGCGCGCTCGCTGCGCTTCTGTGGGAGCCCGTCGCCTCGCGGGTCACGCCGCACAACGGCGAGTAGTTAGCCTCTCCGGGTGTTCGAGGACAAGCGGGTGGGGGTCGTCGTACCCGCGTACGACGAGGAAGCTCTGATTGCAGCGACGCTCGGCGGAATCCCGTCTCTCGTGGACCAGATCATCGTCGTGGACGACGGCTCGACCGACCGCACGCGCGAGTGCGCCCTCGAGCTCGGCGACCCTCGCGTGGAGGTGCTCACGCACGAGCGTCGCAGCGGCGTCGGCGCCGCAACCGTGACGGGCTACCGCCGCGCGCTCGCCGACGGGATGGACGTCGTCGTCGTGCTGAACGGCGACAACCAGATGGATCCCGAGGACCTGCCGACGCTCGTCGCGCCGGTCGCGCGCGGCGAGCTCGACTACTCGAAGGCGAACCGTCTCTCGACCGGCCAGGCGTGGCAGCTGATCCCGAAGACGCGCTTCTTCGGCAACGCGATCCTCTCGATGCTGACCAAGGTCGCGTCGGGCTACTGGCACATCGCCGACTCGCAGTCCGGGTACACCGTCATCTCGCGCGGGATGCTCGAGCAGCTCGACCTCGACCACGTCTACACGAACTACGGCTTCCCGAACGACATGCTCGTCCACCTCAACGTCTGGAACGCGCGCGTGCGCGACTTCCCGTCGCGCCCCATCTACGGCGTCGGCGAGCGCTCGGACATGCGCTACCGCCACGTCGTGCCGCGCATCGCGTGGCTGCTGGTGCGCGGCTTCTTCTGGCGGCTCTGGGAGAAGTACGTGAAGCGCGACTTCCACCCGCTCGTGTTCTTCTACGTGATGGGGTTCATCGCGACCGTGGCCGGCGTCCTGCTCGGGCTCGTCGTCGTCGGCTACCGGATCGCCGGCTACTCGATTCCGATCGCGACCGTCGTCCTCGTCGCACTGCTCGTCATCTCCGGGCTGCAGTTCACGCTGTTCGCGATGTGGTTCGACATGGAGTCGAACAAAGACCTCCGCTAGGCAGTACCGGCGGCTTCGATCCTGAGCTCTCGACACGCATAGGCGCACGGTTCGCGAGCTCGCGCAGCTAGCATCGGCGCGTGCCTACCGCCCTCGTCACCGGCGGCGCCGGCTTCCTCGGCTCGCACCTTTGCGACTACCTGCTGGAGCGCGGCCACCGCGTCATCTGCGTCGACAACCTCGTCAGCGGGTCGCTCGCGAACATCGAGCACATCCGCGGCGACGCGTTCGAGTTCATCCCGCACGACGTCGCAGAGCCGATCCAGGTCGACGAGCCGGTCGACCTCGTCTTCCACTTCGCCGCGCTCGCGAGCCCCGATGACTACCTTCGGATGCCGCTCCACTCGCTCAAGGTCGGCTCCTACGGGACGCACAACGCGCTCGGCCTCGCAAAGTTCAAGCGGGCTCGCTTCCTGCTCGCCTCGACGAGCGAGATCTACGGCGACCCGCAGATCCACCCGCAGACCGAGACGTACTGGGGCCACGTCAACCCGATCGGGCCGCGCGGCGTGTACGACGAGGCGAAGCGCTACGCCGAGGCGCTCACGATGGCGTACCACGGCCAGCAGGGCGTCGACACGGCGATCGTGCGGATCTTCAACACGTACGGCCCCCGGATGCGCCCGAACGACGGCCGCGCGGTCTCGAACTTCATGCGCCAGGCGCTCGCCGAGGAGCCGCTCACGGTGTTCGGCGACGGGTCGCAGACGCGGAGCTTCTGTTTCGTCGACGATCTGATCCGCGGCATCGTCCTGCTCGCGGAGAGCGGCGAGCACCTGCCCGTCAACATCGGCAATCCCGACGAGCGGACACTGCTCGAGCTGGCGGAGATCGTCAAGCGGATCACGGGCGCGTCGAGCGAGATCGTGTTCGAGGCGCTCCGCATCGACGATCCGATGCAGCGCAAGCCCGACATCACGCGGGCGCAGCAGCTGCTCGGCTGGGAGCCCGAGATCTCGCTCGAGGAAGGGCTCTCTCGCCTGCTGCGCGAGCAGGGCCGCGAGCCGATCCGGGCCTGAACGAGCAGAGCCTGAGCACGGAGCCTCTCCTCGTCCGGACGTTGCGGCGCGAGCCTGCCGAGCGGACGCCGGTGTGGTTCATGCGCCAGGCGGGCCGTTGCCTCCCCGAGTACCGCGCGCTCCGCGAGCGGCACAGCTTCTTCGAGATCGCGGGGACGCCCGAGCTCTGCGCGCAGGTGACGTTGCAGCCCGTGCACCGGCTCGGCGTCGACGCGGCAGTCCTGTTCGCCGACATCGTGTCCCCCGTCCTCGGGATGGGCGTCGACGTCGCGCTCGTCGAGGGTGTGGGGCCGGTGGTGGACGAGCCGATCGATTCGGCCGCCGCGGTCGAGCGGCTCCGGGTCGCCGAGGCGGAGGAGTGGGCGGCGCCGATCCTCGAGGCCGTGCGCCTCGTGCGCGGCGAGCTCGAGCCGGAGCGAGCGCTGGTCGGCTTCTGCGGCGCGCCGTTCACGGTGGCGGGCTACCTCGTCGAGGGCAGGCGGAGCCGCGACTTCGTTCGCACGAAGACGCTCATGTACCGCGAGCCCGCGACGTGGCACGCGCTGATGGAGCGGCTGACGGAGCAGTTCACGCGGTACGTCGCCGCGCAGGCTGCGGCGGGTGCCGACGCGATCCAGCTCTTCGACTCCTGGGTCGGTGTCCTCTCCGTCTCCGACTATCGCGAGTTCGTTGCTCCGTACTCGGCCCGCGTGCTCGCCGCCGCGGGTGTTCCGACGATCCATTTCGGTACCGGCGCGACGACGCAGCTGCTCGCCGAGATGGCCGCCGCCGGCGCGACCGCGGTCGGCGTCGACTGGCGCATCGCGCTCGACGACGCCTGGACCGTGGTGGGCGACGAGCGGGGGATCCAGGGGAATCTCGAGCCTGCGTTGCTGCTCGGCCCGTGGGAGCGGGCGGAGTGGGCGGCGCTCGACGTCCTGCGCCGCGCCGGTGGCCGGCAGGGCCATGTCTTCAACCTCGGGCACGGCGTCCTGCCGCAGACCGATCCGGATGTGCTGAGGCGGCTCGTCGAGCTCGTCCACGGCTACGGCCGGCCGGCATGAAGAGCGCCGTCGTGCTGATGGCGTACGGCTCGCCGGAGCGGCTGGCGGACGTTCCCGCGTATTACGCCGACATCCGCGGCGGGCGGCCGATCCCGCCAGAGCGTCTCGCCGATCTCGTCGAGCGCTACCGGCGACTCGGCATCGAGGGCTCGTCGCCGCTCAACGCGATCACCGAGGAGACGCGGGGAGCGCTCGAGGCCGAGCTCGGCCTGCCGGTCTTCACCGGGATGAAGCACTGGACGCCGCGGATCGCCGATGCGGCCGACGCGGCCGTTTCGTCGGGCGCCGAGCAGGTGGTCGGGCTCGTGCTCGCGCCGCACTACTCCGTCCTCTCGATCGCGGGCTACCGGGAGCAGCTCGAGCGTGCGCTCGCGGGGCGCGCCGAGCTGCGCTTCGTCGAGAGCTGGCACGACGAGCCGGGCTTCGTGGAGCTGCTCGCCAACCGGGTGCGCGGCACCGACGCGCATGTCGTCTTCACCGCGCACTCGTTGCCCGCGCGGATCCTCGAGACCGGTGACCCGTACCGCGACCAGCTGCTCGAGACGTCGCGCCTCGTCGCCGACGCGGCGGGACTCGCGACGTGGAGCTTCTCGTTCCAGAGCGAGTCGCCGACGGGGGAGCCGTGGCTCGGGCCGGACATCCTCGACCACCTCGAGGCGCTGCGGCAGCAGGGCGTCGACGACGTCCTCGTCTGCCCGGTCGGCTTCGTCTCGGACCACCTCGAGATCCGCTGGGATCTCGACATCGAGGCGCAGGAAAAGGCGGCCGAGCTCGGGATGCAGCTCGAGCGGATCGAGATGCCGAATGCCGACCCGGAGTTCGTGGGCACGCTTGGACTAATCGTGCGCAGAGCCGTGTCGGTACCGTCGGTGGCGTGAGTTCACGCACCTGTCCCGACTGGCCCGAGCTGATGGAGATCGCACCCGAGCTCCAGTTCAAGCACTACACCGTCGCCGAGGCGAGGCTGCCGGCGGACGCGCTGATGCACGTTCCCGAGATCCTGCTCTCGGAGGTCGCCATCTGCTGCGACCTCGAGCGCCACGTGTTCTACGCGGGACACACGGACGAGCAGGTCGCGGAACCGCTCAGGGCGAGCCACTGGTTCGAGGTGCGCGACTGGGTCGCAGCCGGGCGCCCGGGCTCGCTCTAGACGAAGACCTCGTTCGGCAAGGGCTCACCGCCGACGAAGGCGAGCACGTTGTCGACGAGCACGCGCGTCATCACCGCCCGCGTCTCGACCGTCGCGCTCGCGATGTGCGGCGTGAGCACCACGTTCGGGAGGTCGAGCAGCCGCTCGGGCACACGCGGCTCGTCGACGAAGACGTCGAGACCGGCCGAGATGCGGCCCGACGCGAGTTCCTCGACGAGCGCGTCCTCGTCCACGATCGCGCCGCGCGCCGTGTTGACGAGCGTGGCGCCGTCCTGGAGCAGAGTCAGCCGCTCCCGTGAGATGAGGCCGTGCGTCTCGGGTGTGAGCGGCACGTGGAGCGAGACGACGTCGGCGGTGCGGAGCAGCTCGTCGAGCGGAAGTCCGCCGCTCCGACGGTGGTGGACGATCCGCATTCCGAACGCCTCGGCACGCCTGGCGACCTCGGAGCCGATTCGCCCCATTCCCACCAGCCCGAGCGTCGCGCCTGCGAGGTCGCGTCCGAGCAGCTCCGGTCGCGCCCAGCCGTGCTGCCAGGCCTGCGCTCGTACGAACCGGTCCGACTCGACGAGGTGGCGGCGGCAGGCGAGGATCAATGCGAGGGTGAGGTCGGCGACCGCGGCGTCGAGCACGCCCGGCGTGTTCGTGACGGCGATCCCGCGCTCCCGGCAGGCCGCAACGTCCACGCGGTCGTAGCCCACGCCGTAGTTCCCCACCAGCCGCAAGTCCGGGAGGAGGTCGAGCTCGGCCGGCCCGACCGTGACGACCGCTTCGAGCAGGACCTCGACGCCGAGTAGCGGCTCCGCCGGCGGCCACGACTCGAGCACCGTCACGTCCGGCAGCTCGGCCCACGCCGGCCCCGGGAACGTCTGTGTTGCCGCGATCGTCACGGCCGGAGTATCTAGGGTCTCCGCATGCCGATCATCGTGATCCCGTTCGCAGGCGCGGGGGGAAAGACGCGTCTCCATTCCTCGGCCCGGATCCGCCGGGCGCTTGCGCACGCGATGCTCTCCGACGTCCTCGCCGCCTGCGTGCCGGTCGGCCGCACGCGCGTCGTGACGTCCGACGAAGAGGGCGCGGAGACGGCCGCGGACGTCGGAGCCGACGTCGTGGCCGACCCGGGCGGAGGACAGGGCGCGGCGGTGCTGGCCGGACTGGCAGGCGTCGAGGCGGCCGGCATCCTCGTGGTCAATGCCGACGTCCCGTGCGTCGTGCCGCACGACCTTCACGCGCTGCTCGTGGCAGCGCCGCCGGGGTCGCTCGCGCTCGTCGAGGCCAGCGACGGAACGACGAACGCGCTCAACCTGCCGTCCTCCGACGCCTTCGCGCCGCTCTACGGGCCGGGCAGCTCCGACCGCTTCCGCGCGCACGGCGCCTCGCTCGGCCTCGAGGTCGCCTCCCTCTCGGTGCCGAATCTCGTCGACGACGTGGACACGATGGAGGACCTCGCGCGGCTGCAGTCGCGTGCCGGCGCGCACACGCGGGCCTGCCTCGCGGAGCTCGAGGGGAGCCTCGTCTGAACGTCGCCGTCCTCTCGGGAGGTGTCGGCGGCGCGCGCTTCGTGCGCGGTGTTGTGGAAGTTGCAGGCGCGGTCGCGACGAACGTGGTCGGCAACGTCGGCGACGACGTCGAGGTGCTCGGCCTGCACGTCTCGCCGGATCTCGACTCGATCCTCTACGCCCTCGCCGGCCTCGCCGACGAGCAGCGCGGCTGGGGCCGGAGCGGAGAGACCTGGAACGCGCTTGAGTCCGCCGGCGCGCTCGGCGGCGAGGACTGGTTCGCGCTCGGCGATCGCGATCTCGGGCTCCATCTGGTGCGTACGCAGGCGCTGCGGGCGGGCGGGCCGCTCTCCGCTGTGACCGCCAGGCTGGCGCGGGCGCTCGGCGTTGCTGCACGGCTGCTGCCGGCGACCGACGACCGGCTGCGGACGTGGCTCGACACGCCCGCGGGCACGTTCCCGTTCCAGGAGTGGTTTGTCGCGCGCGGGCACCGTGACGACGTCGACGCCTTGCGTTTCGAGGGCGAAGACACGGCGCGGCCGGCGCCGGGCGTGCTCGAGGCGATCGCAGGCGCCGATCTGCTCCTCGTCGCGCCGAGCAATCCGTACGTCTCCGTCCAGCCGATCCTCGCGGTGCGCGAGTTGCGCGACGCGCTCGCCCGGCGGCAGGTCCCCTGCGTCGCGGTCAGCCCGCTGATCGGCGGCCGCGCGGTGAAAGGGCCGGCCGACCGGATGCTGCAGCGGCTCGCGGGCGGAACGTCGCCACGGCACGTCGCCGCTTGTTATGCGGGCCTGATCGACGCGCTCGTCGTGGACGAGGCCGAGGCCGACGACCTCGACGGGCTCGGGGATGTCCGTCCCATCGTGACCCGCACACTGATGAGCGACGCCGACGCGCGGCGCCGCCTGGCCGAGGCGGCCCTGGGAGCGGTGCCCGCATGAGGGTTGCGATCGTCGGTGGCACGGGAGCGTTCGGCCTTGCACTCGCGGCCCGCCTCGCCGAGGCCGGAGACGAGGTCGTGATCGGCTCTCGCGCTGCCGAACGGGCGGCCAAGAAGGCGCGCGAGGCCGGCGCCGCGGGGGCGACGAACGAGGACGCGGTCCGCGACGTCGACCTCGTCGTTCTCGCGACCAACTCGGACGCGACTCTCGCCATCGCCGCCGCGCTCGCGGCCGCGATCGGGGAGACGCCGGTGCTCAGCGTCGCGAGCGAGCTTCGTTTCGGCGGGGCAGGCGCTGTGCCGGGCGACGAGTTGCGCTCGCTCGCCGAGCGGACGCAGGAGCTCCTGCACGCTCCGGTCGCCGCGGGCCTCCACTCGCTCGCCGCCGGGAAGCTCGCCCACGGCCGCCCGGACGAGGACGCCCTCGTCTGCGGAGACCATGCCGAGGCGAAGGCGCTCGCTCTCGAGCTCGCGGCCAAGGTCGTCGCCGGCCGGGCTCTCGATGCCGGGCCGCTGGCGAGCGCGCGTGCGCTCGAGGGGATGACGGCGGTGATCGTCAACTTCAACAAGCGCTACAAGGGCCACGCCGGCATCCGCGTCACCGGGCTCCCGTGACGCAGGTCGTCGAGGTTCAGGACGCGGCAGAGCGGTCTCGGATCGCGGAAGCCGTCCTCAGAGACCTGCCCGAGTGGTTCGGGATCGAGGAATCGACGCGGCGGTACATCGAGGATGCGGCGACGTTGCCGACGCTCGTCGTGGAGCCGGACCTCGGCTTCCTCTGCCTCAAGCAGCACACGCCCCGCGCGGCCGAGCTCTACGTCATGGGCGTGCGGCCGGAGAATCACCGGCGGGGTATTGGGCGGGCGCTCGTCGCCGAGGCCGGGCGCTGGTGCCGGGCGCGGGGCATCCGCTACCTCCAGGTGAAGACGCTCGGGCCGTCGCGCCCCGACACCGGCTACGACGGGACCCGCGCGTTCTACGAGATGGTCGGCTTCGTCGCGCTCGAGGAGCTGCACGGGCTCTGGAGCCACGACAACCCGGCGCTGATCCTCGTCAAGGACGTCGGGCCCGGGTTCAGCGTGCAGCCGGTCGAGGGGCTTCCCGAGCTGCGCGAGGGCGACGACCTCGCGGCGCTCATCGCCGAACGGGCGGAGCTCACGGACGGTGACGTGGTCGTCGTCGCGCAGAAGGCCGTCTCGAAGGTCGAGGGCCAGGTGGTCGCGCTCGCCGACGTCGAGCCGTCGGAGCAGGCGCGCGAGCTCGCCGGCGACGAGGCCGATGCGCGCCGGATCCAGGTCATCCTCGACGAGGCCGTCGAGCTCGTCCGGGTTCGCCCGCCGCTGATCATCGCGCGCACCCGCCACGGCTACGTCTGCGGCTCCGCCGGTGTCGACGCCTCGAACGCCTCGGCGCCGGAGACGGTCGTCCTCCTGCCGGTCGATCCCGACGCGTCGGCGGCCCGGCTGCGCGAGGAGCTGCGCGAGCGGACGGGGGCGGAGGTGGGCGTCATCGTCACCGACTCCTTCGGCCGGCCGTGGCGCGCCGCGACGACGGACGTCGCGATCGGCGCCGCCGGGGTGGAGGTCGTGCGCGACCTCATGGGCGAGCGCGACCCCAACGGCTACGAGCTGCACGCGACCCGGATCGCCGTCGCGGACGAGATCTCCGGCGCGGCACAGCTCGTCTTCGGCAAGCTCGACCGCGTCCCTGCGGCGATCGTGCGTGGCCTCGACATGCGCGGTGACGGCCGGGGCGCCGACATCGTGATCCCGCCCGAGACCGATCTGTTCCGCTAGAACCCGTGCCGTGAGCGACGCCATCGAGCAGGCGAATGCGCTCCTCCGCGAGCGCGGCTACGCGGAGCGCGACCTCGCCGTGCACACCGGGCCGCGTGGCAAGGCGTTGCTCAAGGGGAACAAGATCCTCAGCCCGCTCAGCGACGAGGCCGGGGTCGTCCTCCGGGTCGTTCGCGATCTCGTGCCGGCCGAGAGCGAGCTCGGCGCGAAGGTCCTGCGCCCAGCGGAGCTGCGGGCGAAGCTCTGACGGTGGAAGGCGAGGCCGCGCTGCGGCGGGCCGATCTCGCCTCCGACCCGCTCGAGCAGTTCCGGAACTGGTTCGCGGCGGCGGACGAGGCGCTCGACGTGCCGGAGGCGATGGCGCTCGCGACCGCGACTCCGACCGGCGCGCCGTCGGTGCGGATGGTGTTGCTGAAGGGTTTCGACGAGCGCGGGCTCGTCTTCTTCTCCCACTACACGTCGCGCAAGGGCCGCGAGCTCGAGGCGAACCCGCGGGCGGCGCTGCTCTTCCACTGGAGGCCGCTGGGGCGGCAGGTGCGGGTCGAGGGGCGGGTCGAGCGTGTGTCGGTCGGGGAGTCGGACGCGTATTTTGCGACGCGGCCGCGTGACGCGCAGGTCGGCGCGCTCGCCTCGCGGCAGAGCGAGCCGCTCGGGTCGCGAACGGAGTTGGAGGAGCGGCTCGCCGAGCTGGAGACCGAGCTCGGTGGAGACGTTCCGCGCCCGCCGACGTGGGGCGGCTTCCGGCTTGTCCCGGTCGCCTGGGAGTTCTGGCAGCACCGCGCGAGCCGCCTGCACGACCGCTTCCGCTACGAGCGCGACCCGTCGAGCGGCTGGCGGATCGAACGTCTCTTTCCGTGACACCGGCTCGGTGTCGACACTCACGGCACGGTGGCAGCCACCGTTACGTCTTCCTCGCGAGACTGTGACGGAGGGCGGCGAGCCTCTCGTCCCATGCCGAGCCGACCGAGACCATCCACTCGACCGCGTCTTCGAGCGGCGCCGGGGTCACTTCGTAACGCGTTTCCCGACCGGAGCGCCTTGCGTGCAGCAGGCCCGCGTCGGCCAGCGCCGAGAGCTGTTTCGCGACTGCCTGCCGGGTGACCGGCAGCTCGGCCGCCAACTCGGTCGCGGTCGCCGTACCCCGTGAGGCCACGGCCTCGACGAGCGAGCGCCGACCCGCATCGCCCAGCGCGGCGAAGACGCGGTCTACGCCGGCGCGAGCGCCGTCCACGCCAAGGCGCGCATCTCGAACGCCGGAGCGAACTGCGGCGAGGTCTCGACGACGTGCACCCGCGTCCCGTCGACGACGGGCTCGAGCTCGATCGCGACGCTGCCGCCGTCGTCCCAGTCGAGGACGAGCCGCTCCGTCTCCTCGAGCTCGCGGACGACAGCGTGTCGCTCGTCGCCGTCCCCCCAGCGGAAGATGCCCTCGCCGCCGGGACGGGCGTCGAGCTCGACCTCCGACGCGAACCACTCCTCGAGCCGCTCCGGGTCCGTCAGCGAGTCCCACACCTCGTCCGGCTCCTCCGGCACGACGATCTCCCGTTCGACCTTCGCTCGCTCGACTGGCATTTGCGCAACCTCCTAGTTGCGTATTAATGTGCAACCGATGAGTAGCGTATCGAATCACCTCGTGCCGATGGTGGTCGAGTCCGACGGCCGCTTCGAGCGTTCCTTCGACATCTTCTCGCGGCTTCTGCGCGAGCGGATCGTCTTCCTCGGCACCGAGGTCGGGGCCTCGGCGGCCAACCTCGTCGTGGCCCAGCTCCTCTTCCTCGAAGCCGAGGACCCTGACACGGACATTCGCTTCTACATCAACTCCCCCGGCGGCGACGCCTACGCCGGCCTGGCGATGTACGACGCGATGCAGTTCGTGAAGCCGGATGTCCAGACGTACTGCATCGGGATGGCGATGTCGGCGGGCGCAATGCTCCTCGCCGGTGGCGCGGCCGGGAAGCGCTTCGTCTTGCCGAACTCGAAGGTGATGATCCACCAGGGGTCGGCGGGAACCCGCGGCACGCCGGCCGACATCCAGATCGCCGCGCGCGAGATCCTCTCCCTCACGCGCCGCTACGCGGAGGTGATCGCGCAGCACTCGGGCCGCGACGTCGAGCAGGTGATGCTCGACATCGACCGAGACCGGTTTCTCGAGCCGGGGGAAGCCGTCGAGTACGGGATCGCGGACTCGATCCTCGAGTCGCGCGTCTAGGACGCGGGGCCGTCCCAGCGAACACTGTCGCCGAGAATCTCGTCGATCCGTCCGAGCGTCTCGGCGTCGAGCTCGACGCCCGAGGCTGCCGCGTTGTCCTCGACCTGCTCGGGCCGGCTTGCGCCGATGATCGCCGAGGCGACGTTTGCCTCGCGCAGCACCCAGGCGAGCGCGAGCTGCGCCATCGAGAGACCGAGCTCCTCGGCAAGCGGGCGTAGCTCCTGCACGCGCTCGAGGAGCCGATCGTCGAGCACGCGCGCCATGAAGGCGCCCATCGAATCGGATGTCGCGCGCGTCCCCTCGGGCAGCGGCTCGCCCGGCTTGTACTTCCCGGTCAGGACGCCCTGGCCGAGCGGCGACCAGACGATCTGCGAGATGCCGAGCTCCCGCGACGCCGGAATGACGTCGCGCTCCGGGCCGCGCCAGAGCATCGAGTACTGCGGCTGGCTCGAGACGAAGTGCTCGACGCCCGCCAGCGCCTGCGCCTCGCGGATCTTGTCCTCGGGCCACTCGCTGAAGCCGAGGTAGCGCACCTTGCCCTGGCGGATGACCTCGCTCAGCGCCCCCATCGTCTCTTCGAGCGGCGTGTCCCAGTCGTAGCGGTGGCACTGGTAGAGGTCGACGTAGTCGGTGCGCAGCCGGCCGAGCGAGGCATCGAGCTGCGTGAACACCTGCTCACGCGAGAGACCGCTGCCGCCGTCGGGCATCGTCCAGAAGAGCTTGGTCGCGAGGACGTACGAGTCGCGCGGCCGGTCGGCGAGCACCTCGCCGAGGAACTCCTCGGCCGCGCCGCGGGCGTAGATGTTCGCCGTGTCGATGAAGTCGATCCCGACCTCGAACGCCTTCGCCACGCACGCCTCGGCCCGTTCGCGCTCGACGCCGCCGCCGTACGTCAGCCAGGAGCCGAGCGAGATCTCCGACACCATCAGGTCGCTCGAGCCGAGCTTCCGCTTGCGCATGAAGACGACGCTAATGGTTAGCGTCCGGGCTATGCCGCAGCTCGACGCAGTCGGGATCGTCTCCTCCGACCTCGCCCGCACCCGCGCCTTCTACGGGGCGCTCGGGATCGAGTTCGCCGCGGGCGACGACCACGTCGAGGCGACGATGCCGAACGGGCTCCGGCTGATGGTCGACACCGAAGACGTCGTCCGCGGCGTCAATCCCGAGTGGACTCGGGCGACCGGCAACCAGGTCGCGCTCGCGTTCGCCTGCGACAGCCCGGCCGAGGTGGACGAGGTCTATGCGAGGGCCGTCGAGGCCGGATTCGACGCCGAGAAGGAACCGTGGGATGCGTTCTGGGGCCAGCGGTACGCACAGCTCCGCGACCCCGACGGCGTGCCGGTCGACCTGTTCGCGTCCCTCTGAACCTCGCCGAGGAGGAGGTCGACCTGGGGCACGGCCTGCGCCTTGAGATCCTCCGTCCACCCAATGCCGACGAGCTGATCGACGAGGCGGCATTCGACGAGGAAGAGTTCCTGCCCTACTGGGCCGAGCTGTGGCCCAGCGGTCTCGCGCTCGCCCGCCATGTGGCGGGACGCGAGCTGGACGGGCTGAGGGTTCTCGAGCTCGGCTGCGGGCTCGGGCTGCCGGCGCTCGCTGCGGCGCTTCGCGGCGCCGACGTGCTGGCCACCGACTGGGCGGAGGAGGCGATCGAGCTGCTGCGGCGGAACGCCGAGCGCAACGGCGTCCTGTTGCACCTCGCACGCGTCCGCTGGAGCGAACCGGAGCCGCTGCTGCGCGCCGCGCCCTGGGATCTCGTCCTCGGCGCCGACCTGCTCTACGAGGCGCGCAACGCCGAGCAGCTCGCCGGGCTGCTCCCGGGGCTCGGGGGAGAGGTGCTGCTCGCCGAACCGGGGCGACCGTACGCCAAGGAGTTCCTCGAGCGGTTCCAGGCGGAGCCGGTCGCCGAGCGGATCTACCGGCTAGCCTGCTGAGCCGTGTTCGCCGCGCTCGCCCTCACGCTCTCACTCGCCGTCGCGCCTGGGCTGGAAGCGTCGCCGGCGACGCCCGGCGTCCACGCGAGCGCGCCTTCGGCGCGAAAGCCGCACATCGTGTGGAAGCCGATCCCGTACGGGCCGAAGCGGAAGGCAGAGATGGCCGCGTACGCCAAGAAGCACTACGGCATCGACTCGTGGCACCTCCATCCGAAGGTGATCGTCGAGCACTACACGGGCAGCAACAGCTTCTCCTCGGCCTGGCACACCTTCGCCGCGAACACCCCCGACCCGGAGCTCGGCGAGCTGCCGGGCACGTGTGCCCACTTCATCGTGGGCCACGACGGGACGATCTACCAACTCGTGCACCTGAACGTGATGTGCCGCCACACCGTCGGGCTCAACTACGTCGCGATCGGGATCGAGCACGTCGGCACGTCCGACGCCGAGATCCTCCACGACCCCGCCCAGATCCGCGCCTCGCTCGAGCTCACGGCGTGGCTCGTCGACCGCTTCCACCTCAAGATCCGCAACGTGATCGGGCACGCGGAGAGCCTCTCGAGCCCGTATCACCGGGAGCGGTACAAGCCGTGGGCGCACCAGACGCACGCCGACTGGCAGCACGCGGACATGGACGTGTACCGCGGGAAGCTGCGTGCCCTGCTCCGTGCGGGCGCGGGGCGCTAGACTCGCCGCCATGCCGCGCTACATGATCATCCGCAGCTTCGAGGTCGGCGAAGACCAGATGCCGGCCCTCGGGCGTCGCTCCCGCGCATTGACCGAGGCCGAGTTCGCCGAGATCACGTGGGAGCACAGCCACGTAGTGGTCGACGACGAGGGCCTCGTGCACACGTACTGCGTCTACGCCGCGCCGAACGAGGACGTCGTCCGCGCCCACGGGAGCAAGCTCGGCAAGCACACGATCGACGCGCTCCACGAGATCGCGGGCGACGTGACCCCGGCCGACTTCCCGCCGGTCTAGCCCTCACCGCTCCCGAGACCGAGCAGCTCGGCGTCGTCCATGTGGATGTACGTCTGCTGCGCGACCGCGAGCCGCTTGCGGAGGAAGCGCACCAGCTCGACGTCGTCGGCGGGCGCCATGTCGAGTGCCTCCTTGTACAGCGTCACCGCGTACTGCTTGGCCCAGCCGCGTTCCGCCTCCTCGGCCGCTGCGACGAAGTGCTTGACCGCGCGCTCGAGCTCGCCGGCGCCGCGCCAGTGCCGCGCGAGCGCCGCGCCCGACTCGCCGACCTCGGGGGTCGCCGCCTCGATGAACTCGGCGATGTGGCGATGGCCTTCGCGGCGGCGGGCGCGCGGCTGGAGGTCGTACGCGACATCGCGGATGAGCACGTGTTTGAACGACCACTGCACGTCTCCCTCGATCCGGGAGACCGCGTCCCGGTGGACGAGGTCACGCCGCTCGAGCGCGGCGAGGCGGATGCCGAGGGAGTCGGGATCGCGCGCGAGGCGCTCGAGCGCGCCCTTCCAGAAGATCCGGCCGACGATCGAAGCGTCGAGGAGGATCTCCCGCTCCTCGGCCGGGAGCGCATCGAGCCGCGCTGCCACGAGGCCGCGGATTGTCGTGGGGAGGCTTTCCGCCTGCTCGCCCGACTCGTTCAGCACCGCGGCGAGCTGCTCGATGAAGAGCGGGTTGCCCTCGCCGGCCCGGGCCACTTCGATGGCCTTCGTGTCGGCGCCGAGCAGATGCAGCGCGAGCTCCGACGCTTCCTGGCCTCCGAGCGGCTCGAGCGGAAGTGCGTTGTAGGCCACGAGGCCGCCGCCCCAGGCGGGTCGCGTGTCGAGCAGTTCGGGTCGCGCGAGCGTCAGGAGCAGGACGGGCAGGTCGTGCAGGCGTGCCGCTAGGAGCTGGATCAGATCGAGGAGGACGGGGTCGGCCCAGTGGATGTCCTCGAAGACGAACGCCGTCGCCTCGTCGCGCGCTCCTGCTTCGATGAAGAGTCGGACGGACTGGAAGAGCGTGTCACGGTCGGGGGTCGTCGCCTTCGTCTCGAAGCCGAGGAGGATCGCGATGTGCCCGGCGACGGCCTCGGCCTCCTCCGGGCCGACGAGCCGCTCCACGAGCGTGCGCAGCTTCCCGGTCGCCACTGCGACGTCGTCGCTGTCATAGATGCCGGCGAGCTCCTTGACCTGGCTGGTGAACGCGCCGTAGGCGCTGCGCTCGCGGTACGGGAGGCAGCGACCACGCACCACGCGGCCGCCCCGCGACGAGATGCGCTCGGTGAACTCGGCCGCGAGCCGCGACTTGCCGACGCCCGGAGCGCCGAGCACGGTGATGAGGTGCGGGCGCCGTTCGCGCTCGACGTGCTCCCAGGTGGCGTCGAGCAGGCCGACCTCCCGGCTGCGCCCGACGAACGGTGTCTCCGACAGGTGGCGCTCGCCGCTCGCCGAAGCCGCCGCCACGGCGCGCCACGCGGCGAGGGGCTCCGCCTTCCCCTTCGCCGTCACCGCCTCGAGCGGCTCGTACTCGATCGCGCTCCGGGTCGCGAGGTAGGTCTCCTCGCCGACGGCGATCTCGCCGACCGGCGCGTGCTGCTGGAGGCGTGAGGCGGTGTTGACGACGTCGCCCGCGACCATCGCCTCGCCGAGCGCAGGTCGTGCGGAGAGCGTGACGACCGCCTCCCCGGTGTTCACCGCGCCGCGGATCCGGAGCTCGAGCTGAGGCTGCTCGATGTTGAGCACCGTCACCGCGTCGCGTACTGCAAGCGCGGCGCGGACCGCCCGCTCGGGATCGTCGCCGTGTGCCGTGGGCGCGCCGAAGACCGCCATGACCGCGTCGCCGACGAACTTCTCCACGAGGCCGCCGAAGGACTCCAGCTCGTCCCGCACCGTCGCGTGATACGGCGTGAGGATCGCGCGCACGTCCTCCGGATCGAGCTGCTCCGAGCGCGACGTGAAGCCGACGAGGTCGACGAAGACGACGCTGACGATCCGCCGCTCCTCGCGAAGCGGGGTCGCCTCGGCCAGCGCAGCCCCGCACGCGAGACAGAAGCGGGCGACGTCGGGGTTCTCCTGGCCGCACGCACGGCACGTGGGCATTCCCGCATCGTCGCAGCGTTCCGCGTGCATGGCAACGGGTTCGCGACTTCGGCCGTCGCCGGTTTGGCCGGGGCGGCTAGCCTTCGTGTGACTGCGGGCCTTGCCGCAGGCGATCCCGCTCGGCGAGCTCGTCACCGTCCCCTCGCCCGTCTTCGAGACCGTGAGCGTGTTCTGGAAGGCAGTGCCCGCGGCCTGGACCCGCGTGGCGACCAGCAGCGAGACGCTGTTGCCGACCGTGTGCATCGCCAAGGTGCTCTCCCCCGGGAACGCGTACTCGATCTGCGCGGAGTTGCCGGACGGTCCGTAGAACTGCTCGTTGTCGTCCCAGAGCAGGTCGCGCGAGTGCGCCTTGCAGTTGGTGCTCTTGAACGTGCCGGTGATCCAGCTGATGGGCCCGTCGTGGTCCTGCGTGATCGTGCGGTCGTCGGTCACGCCGGTGGAGACGAAGGTGGCGCAGCTGCCCGTGGTCGGCGGGTACGTCGCGCTGCCGCACTTCACGAGCGGATCCGTCTCCTCGATCACGACGTTGCCGGTGGCCTTGTCCACGGTGTACGTGTCGGTCAGCGTCGACAGGGAGGCGCCGTTCGAGTGGATGAGGAACGTCTGGGCGGGCGTGTACGCGTTCACGCCGTCGATTTGCAGCTCCGAGCGCGTCGGCGTCGTTGCCGAGTCCGCTCTATTCAGCTCTCCGTTGCACCGGTTCCGCCGCCGACCTTGGCGGTCTGGCGGTCGCCGACCCCGCCCACAGGCCCCGAGAATGGCGTCAGGTCCGCCGGGTTCGACCCGGCCGGCACCGCCTTCAGCTGGCACGCGAGGTCGAGGAGCTTGGTGAGGTCGGCGGTGGGAGCCGAGAAGAGCCGTCCGAGCTTCAGCGCCCGTTCCCCTTGACCTTCACGGACCTCCCTCCGAAGTAGCAGCGCATCGACCTTGTCGCCCCCGCCGCCGCCGGTC
Source organism: uncultured Actinomycetes bacterium (assembly GCA_963796555.1). Lineage (GTDB taxonomy): Bacteria > Actinomycetota > Thermoleophilia > Gaiellales > Gaiellaceae > Palsa-739. The sequence continues at coordinate 935,704 of CAWCLZ010000010.1, forward strand.
GTCGCCCCGGAGACCGCGAAGGTCTGCGACGCGGCGTCCAGGTCCGCGATGAAGAACGACGGGTTGGCCGGAGCCGTGATCTGCGAGGCGCTGATCGTGGCGCTCGCCGACGGGTGACGACGAGGCCGCCGAGCACGAGGAGCTGCGAGCGCAGCCGCAAGACGAAGAAGGGACCCCATTCGGAGTCCCTTCGATCTCGTCGGCGTGTCTCCTAGGAGCAGCCGGTGTTCGTGCCGCAGTCGCGGCAGGTGTAGCAACTGCCGGTGCGGATCATCCGCCCGCCGCAGCGGGCGCATTCAACGGCGTCTTCCCACGAGTTGAACAGAGCCGTCTGACCTGGCGGCGGCGCCTCAGCGGGCTCCGCCGGCGCGGCGGTCTCGCCGTTCGCGTAGCGCTCCGCCAGCCGCGCCTTCACCTCGGGCGAGAGGATCCCCGCCTCCTCCTGCTGCTCGGGCGTGAGGAACCGCTTGCCGAACCAGCGGAAGATGTAGTCGACGATCGACTTCGCCGCGCGGATGTCGGCGTCGTTCGTCAGGCCGCTCGGCTCGAAGCGCATGTGGCTGAGCTTCGAGACGTAGACCTCCGGCGGCACGCCGTACTGCAGGCCCATCGAGACGGCGAGGCAGAGTGAGTTCATCAGGCCGGCCATCGTGGTGCCGTCCTTGGCGATGTCGACGAAGATGTCGCCCGGGCTGCCGTCGTCGTAGAGGCCGACGTGGATGTAGCCCTCGTGGTCGCCGACCTGGAACTTGCGGCCGACCTCGGTGCGGTCGAGCGGCAGGCGCTTCCGCTCGTGCACCTGGATCGGCGGCGTCGCCACGGCGGTCTGTCCATCCTTGCCGGAGCTCGACAGCGGCTGCGCGACCTTGCAGTTGTCGCGGTAGATCGCGATCGCCTTGACGCCGAGCTTCCAGGCATCGACGTAGAGGTCCATCACTTCCTCGACCGTGGCCTCCTCCGGCAGATTCACCGTCTTCGAGATCGCGCCGGAGATGAAGGGCTGGACGGCGCCCATCATCTTCACGTGGCCGAGATAGTGGATCGCGCGGTCGCCGACGGCGCAGTCGAAGATCGGGTAGTGCTCGGTCTTCACCTTCGGTGCGCCGACGATCGAGTTGCGCTCGTCGATGAACGCGTCGATCTCGTCGATCTCCGCCGGCGCGTAGCCGAGCCGCTCGAGCGCCATCGGCACGGTCTTGTTCACGATCGTGATCTCGCCGCCGCCGACGAGCTTCTTCGACTTGACGAGCGAGAAGTCGGGCTCCACGCCGGTCGTGTCGCAATCCATCATGAAGCTGATCGTCCCGGTCGGCGCGAGCACGGTGGCCTGCGCGTTGCGGAAGCCGTGGATCTCGCCGAGGTCGAGCGCGTCGTCCCACGCCTTGCGGCAGTGGCCGAGCAAGTCGGCGGGAACCGAGTCGGCGTGCTCGATGTTGCCGACGGCCGCGCGGTGCTTCGCGATCACGCCGACCATCGGCGCCCGGTTGACCTGGTAGCCGTCGAACGGCCCCATCCGCGCGGCGATCTCCGCCGACTTGCGGTAGGCACGGCCCGTCATGAGCCCGGTGATCGCCGCCGCGTACGCGCGGCCCTCGTCGGAGTCGTACGGCAGCCCGCGCGCCATCAGGAGCGCGCCGAGGTTCGCGTAGCCGAGCCCGAGCTGGCGGAACCGCTTCGCGTTGCGTCCGATCTCGGGCGTCGGATACGACGAGTAGCCGACCAGGATCTCCTGCGCGAGGAAGACGACGTCGCATGCGTGCTCGAATGCCTCGACGTCGAGCTCGCCGTCCTCCCGCCGGAACTTCATGAGGTTGAGCGAGGCAAGGTTGCACGCCGAGTCGTCGATCGACATGTACTCCGAGCACGGGTTCGAGGCGTTGATGCGGCCCGTATTCGGGAGCGTGTGCCACGAGTTGATCGTCGTGTCGTACTGAACGCCCGGATCCGCGCACTCCCACGCGGCGTGCGCGATCTGGTGCAGCAGCTCGCGCGCGTCGACCGTTGCGAGGACCGTCCCGTCGGTGCGGGCGGTGAGGTTGAACTCCTCTTCCTTCGTCGCGGCATCCATGAACGCATCGCTGACGCGGACGGAGTTGTTCGCGTTCTGGTACTGGATCGAGGCCCAGTCCGGCGAGTCGAGCGACATGTCGTAGCCGGCCGACTCGAGGACGCGCGCCTTGCGCTCCTCCTTGGCCTTGCACCAGATGAACTCCTCGATGTCGGGATGGTCGACGTCGAGGACGACCATCTTCGCCGCGCGCCGGGTCTTGCCGCCCGACTTGATCGTGCCGGCGGAGGCGTCGGCGCCGCGCATGAACGAGACCGGTCCGGAGGCGTAGCCGCCCTTCGAGAGCTGCTCCTTCGACGAGCGCAGGTGCGAGAGGTTGACGCCCGAGCCCGAGCCGCCACGGAAGATGACGCCCTCGCGCCGGATCCAGTCGAGGATCGACTCCATCGAGTCGTCGATCGAGAGGATGAAGCAGGCCGAGCACTGCGGCGTCGCCTCGAAGCCGACGTTGAACCAGACCGGGCTGTTGAAGGAGGCGTACTGGTTGACCAGGATCGCCTTCAGCTCGGCCTCGAAGGTGTCGGCCTCGTCGGCGTCGGCGAAGTAGCCGCCCTCCTTGCCCCAGGCGACGGCCGTATCGACGACGCGGCCGACCATCTGCTTCACGCTCGACTCGCGCTCGGGCGACGAGAGGCGGCCGCGGAAGTACTTCTGCGCGACGATGTTCGTCGCGGTCTGCGACCAGAACTTCGGGAACTCCACGCCGCGCTGCTCGAAGGCGGGGCCGTCGCGGCCGGGAATGATCGCGTCGCGCGTCTCCCACTCGATCTCGTCGAACGGATCGCGGCCGGGGATCGTGAAGAAGCGCTTCACGCCGAGCCTGGCGCCCTCCTCGACGACCGTGTTCACGACCTCGTCGGTCGCCGCTTCGTTGCTGTGAATCTGCTCGACGCTTGCCATCTTCCCCTCCCGGAACTCTAGTCTCGGACTGCCTCTCGACCGCACCGCCGCGCACGCGAGTCCGCCGACGGGGAACGGGACCGTAGACCCCGCATCGGACGGAAACCGGAGACGGCTCCTGAAGCTAGTTCGCGCCGAGGATGACGAGCAGCGGGACGTGCGCGTACTCGGGGGCGACGCGGCCGTCGAGCGTCGCGACGGTCGGGATCCCGAGGTCCTTCCCAAGCCGTGTCGCCTCGCGGTCCCAGCCGGGCCGGTAGAGGACGACGGAGCGCGGGTAGTCCGGGTTCGGCGCGTCGGTCGGGACGGCGTGGCCGTAGCCGTGGGCGAGAATCGCAGTCGCCTCGCTGCCCGCCGCACCGGAGACTCCGTTCCCGTTGAGGACGAGAACGGTGAGGTGGGAGCGCGGCCGCAGCGGCACCGGCGGCGTCGCGGGCCGGCTCTTCGGGACACGGCCGGTGTCTGACACCGGACGTGTCTGGCCCGGCCCGTGGGTGAGCACGAGGGCGGCCAGCGTCGCGAGAGCGATGGCGCACCCGACGAGGGTCGCGATGCGCCAGGGGAACGGGCGGTTGAGCGGCTGGGCGTGTTCCACGGACCGTCTCGGTTCGCCCTGCGAACGGCTGCTCCTCCTGCCGTAGAGTCGAGGCGTGTTCGTTTCGTTCGAGGGAGCCGACGGCTCGGGGAAGTCGACGCAGGCGGAGCTGCTGCGCGTGGCGCTCGCGGCTGAGGGGCGCGACGTCGTCCTCACGCGCGAGCCGGGCGGCACGGAGCTCGGCGAGGCGGTGCGGGCCCTCGTGCTCGACGGGCCGGAGATGGGCGCGTGGGCGGAGGCGACGCTGTTCGCCGCCTCGCGGGCCGAGCACGTGGAGGAGGTGATCCGGCCGGCGCTCGAGCGTGGCGCGGACGTCCTCTGTGATCGCTACCTCGACTCCTCGCTCGCCTACCAGGGGATCGCGCGCGGGCTCGGGATCGACGCCGTGCTGGAGCTCAACCTCGCGGTGACAGGCGGGCTGCTCCCGGACGTGACGTTCCTGCTGCTCATCGATCCCGGCATCGCCACCGGCCGCCAGGTCGATCCCGACCGGCTGGAGCGCGAGGGAACCGAGCTGCAGGCCAAGGTCGACGCCGCCTACCGCGAGCTCGCGGTGCGGTTTGCAGAGAGAATCGTGGCCGTTGACGCGGCGCGGGCGCCGGACGAGATCGCGAGGGAGGTACGTGAGCGGCTTCGAGACCGTTCCTGAGCAGCACGAGGCGAAGCGGCTGCTCGCGGCTGCGCTGCAGGAGGGGCCGGCGCACGCCTATCTCTTCCACGGCCCGGCCGGCGTCGGCAAGCGCGAGCTTGCACGGCGCTTCGCGGCGGAGCTGCTCGGCGACCATGCGCGCGTCGAGCGCGGCAGTCATCCGGACCTCTATCTCCTCGAGCCGCTCGGCGAGCAGATCCGGATCGACGACGTGCGTGAACTGCGCCGGGATCTCCACATGCGGCCCTTCGAGGGGGAGCGGCGGGTTTACCTCGTCTTCGGCGCCGACTCGCTGAACGAGGACGCCGCGGACGCGCTGCTCAAGGATCTCGAGGAGCCGCCGCCGTACGCCGTCGTCGTCCTCGTCGCCGAGCGTCTGGGGCCTCTGCCCGAGACGATTCGCTCGCGCTGCCAGCTCGTTCCGTTCCGGCGCCTCTCGGAGCCCGCGGTGCGGCAGGCGATCCGCGAGCATGCGCCCGAGCTCGGCGAGGAGGAGCTCACGACGCTCGCGCGGGTCTCGGGCGGGCGTCTGGGCCGCGCGTTGCAGCTCCTCGATCCGGCCGCCGCCGGGCGGCGCGAGGCGCTGATCGACGTCGCGCGGTCGGTCTACGCCGACCCCGCATTCGAGCCGGCCGACGGCGCCGAAACGCTCCTGGCCGGTATCGCCGACCGAGGACTGGAGGCGAAGGAGGCGGCTGAGCTGCAGGTCGAGTCCCTCGAGCTGACCGGCCGGGAGGCGGAGCAGCGCGTGCGCCGCGCGCAGCGCGGCGCCGAGCGTGAGGAGCTGCTCGCCATGCTCGAGGAGCTCGAGTCCTGGTACCGCGACCTCGTCGTCGTCGTCGCGGGGGCCGACTCGGCGGCCGTCCACGTCGACCGGATGGGGGAGCTGCGGACGGACGCCACCCTTGAGCGGATGCACGCCGCCGAGGACGCCTGCGAGCTCGTGCGGGCGGCCTGGCGGGAGGCCGAGGAGCTGCAGGTCTCCACGCGGCTCGCCGTCGAGGCGCTGCTGATTCGCCTGCGCGCCGAGCTCGGAGCGTCAGCCGCAGTCGTGTAGCGCATCTGCGCCATCAAGCAGCGGCGAAAACCTGTCGATATCTGGCTTCAGCACCATGGAAGCTGCGGCTCACCTCCGCGGACCCGCGGTCGTGCGGGTCTGGCAGGCGATCCTCGTCGCCGGCCTCGCCGTGCTCGCGCTCCACTACGTCGGCCATGTCTCGACACGCGGGCCGCGGTTCTACGAGACCTGGGTCTACGAAGGGCTCGAGCTAGTCGCAGCCCTCGGAGTGCTGGCCCGCGCGGTCCTCGTGCGCGACGAGCGCTCCGCCTGGCTCTTCATCGGGGCAGGCCTGCTCGCCACCACGATCGGCGACGTCCTCTACGACTTCTGGTACGGCGGCAATCCGCCGTTTCCGTCGGCGGCGGACGTTGCATACCTCGCGTTCTACCCGCTCCTCTACGTCGGGATCGTGCTTCTCCTGCGCCGGCGCGTCTCGACGTTCAGCCCGAGCCTCTGGCTCGACGGGCTGATGGCCGCCACGGTCGCGGGTGCGGTCGGCGCGTCATTTCTCGTGCAGGTCGTCGTCGACTCCACGCAGGGATCCCCTCTTGTCGTGGTCACGAACCTGGCCTATCCGATCGGGGACGTGCTCCTGCTCGCGCTCGTCGTCTTCGTCTTCTCGGTGACGCGCTGGCGGCCCGGTCGCGCGTGGGCGTTCCTGGCCGCCGGTCTGGTGCTCAACGCAATCGGCGACGCCGTCTTCCTTTACCAGACGGCGGTCGGCACCTACGTCGAGGGAACGTTCCTCGACCTCGTCTGGCCCCTGTCGCTCGTGCTCGTCGCGCTTGCGGCGTGGCAGAGGCCCGGCCGTGTTCCTCGCGTCAGGCTCGAGAGCCGCGCGCTGCTGGGCACGCCGATCGTGTGCGGCCTGATCGCGACGGGCGTGCTCGTCGCGGCGACTCAGGTCCACATGCACCCGCTCGCGCTCCTCCTCGCGACGGTCACGATCGTGCTGGTCCTTGCGCGGACGGCGCTGAGCTTCTGGGAGAACGCCCAGCTGCTGGAGGCGAGCCGGCACGAGGCCCTGACCGATTCGCTCACCGGGCTCGCCAACCGGCGCAAGCTGCTCGCCGACCTCGAGGCCGAGATCGCGGCGGCGCGCGAAGGCGGGCCGCGCGTGCTGGTGCTCTTCGACCTCAACGGGTTCAAGACGTACAACGACAGCTTCGGCCATCCCGCCGGAGACGCCCTGCTCACCCGCCTCGCCGCCAAGCTCGCCGCGGCGGTCGCGCCTGCCGGCGCCGCGTACCGGATGGGCGGCGACGAGTTCTGCGTGCTGCTGCCCGAGCCGGATCCCGACATTCACGGGATCGCGCAGGCGTTGTGGGAGAGCGGCGAGGGCTTCGACGTCTCGAGCGCCTACGGAGCAGCGGTGATCCCGGGCGACGCGTCGACTGTCTCGACGGCGCTGAGCGTCGCCGACGAGCGGTTGTACGCACACAAGGAGCTGCTGGCCGAGATCCGCCGCGGCACGGCGCACGAGCCTCTCCTGCGCACGCTCGCCGAGCGCGAGCCGGAGCTCCGCGCCCACGTGGCCGACGTCTCGTCGCTCGCGGTGCGCGTGGGCGAGCAGATCGGCCTCCCGCCCGAGGAGCTCGAGGAGCTGCGGCTGGCGGCCGAGCTGCACGACATCGGCAAGCTCGCCATTCCGGACGTCGTCCTGCAGAAGCCGGGACCGCTCGATCCGACCGAGTGGGGCTTCATCCACTCCCACACGCTGATCGGACAGCGGATCCTCAGCGCGGCGTCCGCTCTGCGGCCGGTCGGCACGATCGTGCGCTCGACCCACGAGAACTGGGACGGCACCGGCTACCCGGATGGGCTCGCCGGCGAGTCGATCCCACTGGCGGCCCGGATCATCGCCGCCTGCGACGCGTACTCCGCCATCACGAGCGACCGTCCTCACCGCGCCGCCCGCACGCCGGCCGAGGCGGTGAGGGAGCTTCGCCGCTGCGCGGGGCGCCAGTTCGACCTGCAGGTCGTCGACCTGCTCTGCGCGGTCCTCGCCGACGAGGACGAGCCCGCGAACACGCTCGCCGTCGGCGGCTAGCCCGCAGAGATTCTCTCCGGAACGACGAAGGGCCTGGATCGCTCCCGGCCCTTCGGGGTGTTTTCAGACCTCTCTGGCCTAGGCGGCGAAGACGAGCTCGTCGCCCAGCGCGAGCTGGAGCCGTGCGAGGGCGTCGCTCTCGAGCTGCCGGACGCGTTCCCGCGTCAGGCCGAGCTCCTTGCCGATCGTCTCGAGCGAGGCGGGCTCGGACTCGAAGCCGAAGCGGAGCTCGATGATGCGTCGCTGCCGCTCGGGCAGATCCGCGACCGCGCGCTGCACGCGCTGCCGGCGGACCGACTCGACCGCTTCCTCGGCGGGATCGACCGTCGACTCGTCGGCGAACAGGTCGCCGAGCTCCGAGTCGCCGTCCGAGCCGAGGCCCTGGTTCAGGGACACGGAGTCGACCGCGTCGAGCGCCTCCACGACGTGCTCGAGCTTGAGCCGCGTCGCCTGGGCGAGCTCCTCCGCCGTCGCCTCGCGGCCCAGCTTGGCCTGCAGCTCGGCCGAGGCGCGGTTGAGCTTGATGCGGCGCTCCTGGACGTGAACCGGGATGCGGATCGTCTTCGACTGGTTCGCGACCGCGCGCTGGCAGGCCTGACGGATCCACCAGGTCGCGTAGGTCGAGAACTTGTAGCCCTTGCGCCAGTCGAACTTCTCCGCTGCGCGGTTGAGGCCGATCACGCCCTCCTGGATGAGGTCCAGCAGAGGCACGTCATGGCCCTGGTAGCGCTTCGCGATCGAGACGACCAGACGCAGGTTGGAGTTGATCATCTTCTCCTTCGCCGCGAGGTCGCCGCGCTCGATGCGCTTCGCGAGCGCAACCTCGTCCGCGGCCGTGAGCAGCTTGTGCCGGCCCGCTGCGTCCATGAACAGCTGCAGCGGGTCGAGCGTGCCCGTGACCGGTGTGGCTGCGACCGGGCGCGTCTCTTCACGCGTCTCCTCGCGCACGACGACGTCGCGCTCTTCGAGCGCGACGCGCAGACCGGTGACGTCGTCCTCGGTCAGTTCGTGCTCGTCGGCGAGAGCCTGAATGTCCTTCTCCTCGACGAAACCGCGCTCGGCGGCCTCCTCGAGCAGGCGCTCGACAGGCGAGAGGTCATGCAGATGAATCGTGTCGCTCAGTGTTGTTCCTTTCGGTCGTGAGGGGCTGCCGGATTTCGGCGCCCCGGGCGGCGTTATCTGAGTTCACTTCTCGGCTTCGCCGCCCGACGAGTTATAGAACGACGTCGCACCGAAGTCCATTCCCAAACCAGGTGTTTTTCTATTTCCGTACAAAGTCTCATTCCCTGCTTACGCGGGGAATCACCGCTCGACGGCCCGGCCCGACAGCTCCTCGAGAGTGATGCGGAGGACGACGACGTTCGACCCGAGCCGCCGCGGCTCGGCGGCGCGGCCCGCTGTGTGCGCGAAGCGCTCCCGCAGAAGGTCGAGCGCGGACTCGATCGCGTCGTCCGCGAGCTCCTTGTAGGTCCCGTGGGCGATCACGCTCCGCCAGCTTCCCTTGCCGTCGGCGTCGTACTCGTCGACCTCGACGCAGACGCGTGGGTTTTCGCGGAGCATCGCGGTCTTGCGGCCCTCGGTCGTGACCGAGACGACTGCGCCGTCTTCGTAGGCGTAGATGAGCGGCACCACGTACGTCGTGCCGCCGGCATGGCAGCCGAGACGCGCGATCCGCTGGCCGCGCAGGAACTCCTCGATCTCGCGGAGTGAGAGCTCACGCGGGACTCCTCTGCCTCCTTCGGGACCGGCCATCGCCGTCTGGAGCGTAGGACATGCTGAAATAGCCGTGTTGCGCACGTGGTTCAAGACGGCGCTCTGTGTCGGCCTCGTCGTCGCCGCTGCTGTTGTGGCGGCGCTCCTGGCCTGGCCCAGCGTGGGCGTGGCCGCGTCGCCGAGCGGTCTGGCGGGAATCTCGCTGCCCGGCTTCTCGGGACATGTCGTGCGCCTGACGGTGAAAGGCCCCGGCGGGAAGCCGGTGCCGGTCGAGCTGCGTGGCGGCACCGTCTGGCCGCTCGTCCGGCTCACGGCCGGCGAACGCGTGACGGTGACCGTCGAGATCCAGCGCCCGAGCTGGATCGGCTGGCTCGTCGGCGGACAGGAGCAACGGACGATGATGGTCGTGACACCGTCGGCGCACATCCGCTCGACGCTGCTCCGGCCGAAGCGCGGTACGCCGGTGACCGTCAGCTTCGCCGAGCCGGTGACCCGCGTCGCGATCGGGAAGGCACGGCTGCGCAGGCTCGGGCCCGGCCGCAGCATCGTGCCGCTCGGGATCCGCGCCGCGGGAAACGCCACTGCTGGGACGACGACGGTGGCGGCCGCAGTCCGGCCTTGGGAGCGGCTCTCGGAGCCCGCAAACGTCTCGTGGTTCGTCCCCGGCGCGCGGACGAGCGTGGTCGCCCAGCCCGCCGCCGGTAGCTACATCGGTCCGCTCACTCCTCTGACCCTGACCTTCGCCCGGCCTGCCGCCTCCGTGCTCGGCTCGCGGCTGCCGACGCTCGAGCCAGCGATGCCCGGCCATTGGGAGCAGGTCGACACCAACACGCTCACCTTCCAGCCCGCCGGGCTCGGCTTCGGGCTCGGCGCCACGGTACAGGTGCGGGTACCGGGCCGGTCGCTCGCCTGGCACGTGGCCCCGGGCTCGACGCTGCGTCTGCAGGAGCTGCTCGCGCGGCTCGGTTATCTCCCCGTGCGCTGGCGCGCGCCTGCGGCTTCTCCGTCGACGCCCGCTGCCGAGGTGGCCGCCGCCGTGCACGCGCCCCACGGCACCTTCTCGTGGCGCTATCCGCAGACGCCCGCGTCGCTTCAGACGCTGTGGAAACCGGGCAGCTGGAACGTCGTCACCCAGGGCGCCGTGATGCGCTTCGAGAACGTGCACGGCATGGGCACCGACGGCGTCGCCGGCCCGGAGGTGTGGCGGGCTCTGATCCGCGACGACCTCGCCGGCCTGCGCTCCGACGTGGGCTACACGTACGTCTTCGTGCACGAGGCGATCCCGCAATCGCTCAGCCTCTGGCACGCAGGCCGGGTCATCCTCACTTCGCCCGGCAACACCGGCATCGCGTCGTCACCGACCGCGCAGGGAACGTGGCCCGTGTTCGAGCACATCCCGGTCGGGACGATGAGCGGGACGAATCCCGACGGCACGCACTACCACGATCCCGGGATCCGCTGGATCAGCTACTTCCACGGCGGTGACGCGCTCCACGAGTTCCCGCGAGCGTCGTTCGGGACGCCGCAGAGTCTGGGCTGCGTCGAGCTGCCGGAGGCGGCGGCGGCCGAGGTCTGGCCCTACACGCCCATCGGGACGCTCGTGACGATCGAGTCCTGAGCCGGGGCTAGACTGGATTCCCCGCGCCGACGTAGCTCAGCTGGTAGAGCACATCACTCGTAATGATGGGGTCGGGAGTTCGAGTCTCCCCGTCGGCTTCACCGATGCGGCGCGAAGGCGGGTCGCGAGGGGCGCCTGCTCGTGACGGCGACGGCCGCTCCCAGGCCGCCCAGTCCGATCACGACGGCCAGCGGGATCTGCCAGGCGGCCCGGGTGGGCGGCCCGCATGTCCGCAAAGGCCCGTGCGAGATCTGGCCGTACCACGGGCAGACCCCGTACTGATAGCCGTCGGGGTTGCTGAGCTTGCGGGTGACGAGGTAGGCGGTTCCTGCGATCGTCAGCAGGGCGATGACGATCGCGAGCGCTTGCCTGATCGAGCCGACGACCGTCGCGGGAACGAAGGCCTTCATCGCGCTCCGGAGTATGGCTCTAGGCGAGCGGGAGCGCCAGACGAAAGGTCGAGCCGGAATCGTGGGTGCTCTCGAGCTCGATCGTGCCGCCGTGGGCCTCGGCGATGACCTGTGAGATCGCCAGGCCGAGGCCGCTGCCGGGAATTGCCTGCTCGATCGCGTTCGTGCCGCGGTAGAAGCGGTTGAAGAGGCCAGGCTGGTCGGCGGGAGCGATGCCCAGCCCGGTGTCCGTCACCTCGAGGACGGCGGTGTCGCCGTCGCGCCGGGCCACGAGTCGCACGCTGCCGCCCTTCGGGGTGAACTTGATCGCGTTCGCGACGAGGTTGTCGACGACCCGGAGAAGCTGGGCACGATCGGCGAGCACCTCGGCACCCGCGTCCTCCTGGATCTGAAGGGCGATGCTCTTCGCGCGAGCAGCCGGGCCGGCCGTCTCGACGGCCTCGTGCAGGATGCCGCCGACCTCGACGGGCCGCCGGTCGAGCTCGAGCGGATGCGAGTCGGCCCGGGCGAGGAAGAGGAGCTGGTCGACGAGGAGCGTGAGCCGGTCGGCATTTCGCTGGACGATCCTGAGGTGCTCCTCCCGGGCCGGCGAGAGCGGGCCGCCTTCGGCGGGGTCGAGCGACATCTCGAGATAGCCGCTGAGCGAGGTGAGCGGCGTCCTCAGCTCGTGGGATGCCGTCGCCACGAACTCGTCCTTGAGGCGGTCGAGCTCGAGGAGGCGTTCGTTCTGCGCGGCTAGCTGAGCGGTGCGCTTGCGCGAGTCGGCACTGAGGCGCTGGACCATCAAGCCGGCGACCGCGGCCACGGTGGTGATGACGAGAGCCCCTCGCCAGCCCGCCATCGGGTACGCCGGTCCGCCGATGAACGCGAGCGGGATCGCTTGCGCCGCGACCATCGCGGCGATGACCGCGGCCAGCTCCCGGCGCCCCGCGGTGAGGGCGAGCCAGAGGACCGGAAGCAGGAAGAGACCTCCAAAGCCGGACGACGCTCCGCCGGCGGCTTCGCGGAGGAGCCCGGCGAGCGCGATGTAACCGAGCGGGACGCCGAGGGTGACGATTCGCGGGTGCGTCTCCCAGAGAAGCATCAGGCCGAGCAGGACGGCACTGAGCACCGCGGCGGCCGACACCAGGCGGTAGTCGAGCTGGACGCCCGTCGGCAGGAAGAGCAGCGCGTACGCCGTGACGACTGCGATCACCGTGAACGGCAATGCGTGCGCCGGCGGCTGGTCCTTCACCCGCGTGGCGGCGCGAGTCCGGTCGAAGCGGGTGGTGAGCTCGGCGGCGGAGGTGGTCATTTCCTGCCCTTATCGGCGGCGGCGGAGGACTCCTGTATGCCGTGGTGGAAAGAGTCGCGATGGCCGGCTCCCGGATCCTCGTCGTCGACGACGACGACGACATTCGCGGGCTCTTGCGCGCGCTGCTCGAGCGTGCCGGGCACGAGGTCACCGACGCACCCGACGGACGCGCAGGCCTGCGCGCGCTCTATGCGGGCTCGCCGGATCTGGTCATCCTCGACGTCGCGATGCCCGGCCTCGACGGCTGGGAGACGCTGGAGCGGATCCGGGAGGTCTCTGACGTCCCGATCCTGATGCTCACGGCGCGCGACGCCGAGCTGGAGCGCGTCCGGGGGCTCAAGGGCGGAGCGGACGATTACGTGGTCAAGCCGTTCGGGCGCCAGGAGCTCGTCGCCCGGGTCGACGTTCTCCTACGCCGTCCACGGGGCGGTGGCGAGCAGGACACGTACGCCGACTCGCGGCTCAGCATCTCCTTCGCCCAGCGCGCGGTGCGCTTCGACGAGCGCGAGGTGGCCCTCACGCGGCTCGAGTACCGGCTTCTCTCGGCGTTCGTCCGTCATCCGAACCAGGTGCTGGGCCACGACCAGATCCGTGAACTCGTCTGGGGCGACACGACGGCCACCTCCCGTGACGAGGTGAAGCTCTACGTCGGCTACCTGCGCCGCAAGCTCGCCCCGGACGCACCAGGGGGTACCCCGATCGAGACGGTCCGCGGCTTCGGTTACTGCTACAAAACACCCTGCTTGAGCAGGGGTTTTTCGGCAACAACCAGCTTCCCGTCGCACTCATCCCGCTTTCCTACCGAGGGCGTCGATCGAACCGCTGCCATGGGAGAGATCCCGGATTCGGATCCATCAAGAAAGGACAGCGGCAATGCTCACCATTCGGCAGCGTCTCGCTCGTGACGAAGGTTTCACCCTGATCGAGCTCCTCGTTGTGCTGATCATCATCGGCATCCTGCTCGCCATCGCGATCCCGTCGTACCTCGGCTTCCAGAAGAAGGCCCAGCAGACGGCGGCGATGTCGGACGTTCGCTCGGCAATTCCGGACGTCGAGGCGTACTACTCGGACGTCAACAGCTACACCGGCATGACCGCCACTGGGCTGCGCACGACGTACGACTCGGGAATGGTCATTTCGAGCAGCGGCTCCACCGGCATCGTGAGCGCGATCCCCGGCTCGACCAACGCGCAGGCGTACTGCGTTTCGGCCGTCTCCGGTGGTCACTGGGCGCACGCCGCCGGTCCGGGCGGCCAGGTCCAGAACGACACCGCTGCTACCGCGGACCCCTGCTCCGGGTTCACCGGGTAGCCGGCCCAAGTCTCCCAGCGGGTAACCCAGACACGAGGGCGCGGGAAACCGCGCCCTCTCCTTTTGGTCCAGCTGCGCCCGGCCGCCGTGTCGCCGCATCAAGCACAATGGTGGAGCAGTGCCGGGCTATCAGCCACGTAACGGAAGAGGGCCGCAGCGGCGAGACCCCTCGCGCGCCGACGCCGAGTTCGAGCGCATGCTGCTCGCGCGGCACGGCCGGCTGCGCCGCCGGAACCGCAAGCGCCGCAGCATCGTGCTCGTCGGGGCGCTGCTCCTCGCCTCGCTCATCGCGCTGCTGCTCGCGACCGTCGCCTTCACCGGCCAGCAGATCCTGGTCTCGCAGTGCAACCTCCATGATCTGCGCCGGCTCTCGCTCGGCGAGAACTCGTTCCTCTACACCGACGACGGCCAGCTACTCGGCGTCGTCCCCTCGGCGACGAACCGGCAGCCGCTGCCGCTGTCCCAGATCTCCCCGTCGCTGCCGCAGGCGACCGTGGCGATCGAGGACGCGCGCTTCTGGCAACACGGCGCGCTCGACTACCGCGGCATCCTGCGCGCGCTCTATCAGGACGTCTCGCAGGGCCACATCGTGCAGGGCGGCTCGACGATCACCCAGGAGCTCGTCCGGAACCTCTACATCGGCAACCCGCAGCGCACCCTGTCGAGGAAGGTCCGGGAGGCCTGCCTCGCCACGAAGTTCTTCCAGCAGCACACGCGGAAGCAGATCCTCATCGACTATCTCAACGAGGTCTTCTACGGGAATCACGCGTACGGCGCGCAGGCCGCCGCGCGGACGTACTTCTCGAAGCCGGCTTCGAAGCTGACGCTCGTCCAGGCGGCGCTGCTCGCCGGCCTGCCGCAGGGACCGACGAACGACGACCCCCTCAACCATCCGGCTGCGGCACTGGCTCGGCGCAACGAGGTGCTGCAGGCGATGTGGAAGAACGGCTATATCACCGCCTCGAAGCTGCGGAGCGCGGTGAAGAAGAAGCTCCAGCTCAGGCCCGGCCACCTCTACTCGGAGCTGCATCAGCCGAGCTTCTTCGGCTGGGCGACGCAGCAGCTCGGCAACCGCTTCGGCCAGGAGCAGGTGGGGCTCGGCGGGTACAAGGTCACGACCACCATCAGCCAGCGCCTGCAGGGGCTCGCGCTGCACGCGGTGACTTCGGTCCTGCACACGTCGACCGACCCGGCCGCGTCCGTTGTCGCCATCGACCCGCAGACCGGAGACGTGAAGGCGATGGTCAACTATCTCCCGAGCGGCCGCACGATGCAGTTCAACCTCGCGACCCAGGCGCATCGCTCGACGGGCAGCTCCTTCAAGCCGATCACGCTCGCCACCGCGCTGAGCGAAGGCGTCTCGCTCTACTCGACCTTCTACGGCCCGCCGGAGCTCTTCATCACGGATCCGGCGTGCGCGACGAACAACGGGTCGTGGGACGTCCACAACTTCGCCGACGAGGCGGCGGGGACGATGAACCTGCTCGACGCGACGGCGAACTCGGTGAACACGATCTTCGCCCAGCTCATCTCCAAGGTCGGCGTGCGGAACGTCGTCGCGATGGCGCACAACCTCGGGATCACGGAACCGTCCGGGCTCCGGAGCCCGTACTTCAAGCCGGTGTGCGCGATCACGCTCGGCTCGGTGGGGTTCACGCCGCTCGAGATGGCCGACGTCTACGCGACCTTCGCGAGCGGCGGCATCCACCACGACCCGCAGGCGTTCGAGGCCGTCCGCGGGCCGAGCGGGAAGCTGATTCCGCTGCACACGCAGGGCAGGCGCGTGCTGAGCGCGAACGTCGCCGCCCAACTCACGTACGCGCTGCAGGGCGTCGTGCAGCACGGCACCGGCACCGCGGCCTCGCTCGGCGCTCGTCCGGTGGCCGGCAAGACCGGCACTGCGGAGAACTTCCAGGACGCCTGGTTCTGCGGCTACGTGCCCCAGCTTGCGACCTGCGTCTGGGTCGGCTATCCGAAGGGCGAGATCCCGCTGCTCAACGTCGAAGGTGTCGGTGAGGTCGCGGGCGGCACACTGCCGGCCGAGATCTGGCGCGCCTTCATGGAGCCGGCTGTCGCCAAGCTGCCGGTCAAGGACTTCCCGACGCCCGACCTCAGCGGCGGCTCGCTCATCAACGGCGACGGGACGTACTCCTACTCGCAGTACCCGACGACGACTCCCTAGAAGCCGGGCTTGCACGGCGACCCGCCGAAGCGTGTCGCCACCGCAGGCTCCTCTGCTTCGAGCGCGTCGAAACAATCCTGGCAGAGCGCGCTCGCGCTCTTCGCCTTGCGGATGAGGAGCGCACGCTCGTTCGGAGGCAGCACGCCGATCGAGAGCAGGAAGCGGTTCAGCTCCAGCTCCAGCCGGCGCGGTCCCACCTCGTGCACCGTCTTCAGCGGCTGCTCGAGGCGGTGCATCTGGACGATCATCCGGTTCGCGCGCCGGATCACGCGCCGCTGCTTCGCGGAGAGCGTGCACTTCGGCGGCGGGCCGGTCGCGGCGCGCGTCGTCGTCCGGTGCTGCGTCCCGGAGCCGCAGCCGGCAGCCGTCGCGAGCGTGCCGGCGAGCACCGCGATCGCGAGCGGCTTCCCTCTCAGATCTGCCAGAGCCCCTCGCGGATCAGGGGGATCCTCCGGCCACGCACGTCGAAGCCCGTGGCGTCGAGCTCCGGCCCGCCGATCATGACGTCGAGGTGGATGGTGGAGTGGTTCACGGCACGGGCAGGTGTTTCCGATCGCGTGCCTCCGAAACCACTGCCGAACGCGATGTGCGTCGCCGCGTTCTCGTCGAGCAGCGTGTTGTAGTAGATGCGGCCGGTCTGGCCGATGCGGGACGATGCGTCGACGAGGGCGACCTCGCCGAGACGGCGCCCCGCCCGGTCGGTGTCGAGGAAGCCGGCGACGAAGTCCCGGTCTTCGTCGGAGTCGGCCTCGAGCCGCACGAGCCGGCCCTTCGAGAACTCGCCGCGGAGCCCGTGGATCAGGCGCCCGCGGAACGAGAGAGGGAACGTGCAGCGGAAGGTCCCGGTCGTGCGGCGCGGGTCCGGGCTCGTGAAGACCTCCTCCGTCGGCATGTTCGCCGCGATTCGCTTGCCTGTGTGTGGCATCTCCTCGCCGCCGCCGAGCCAGCGCGTCGCCGCCACGAAACCGAGGTCGAGCTCGGTGCCGGGCCCACGCAGCTCGAGCCGCGTGAGGCTGAGCTTCGTCAGTCGCGCCGACCGCCGGCCGAGCGTCCGGACGTGCTTGAGCCAGCCGCTCGTGCCCTTTCCGTCCTTGTCGCCGAGACGGCAGAAGTGCACGAGGTCGCGAGCCAGGCGCCGCTTGGCCTCGAGCGTCTCGAGCTCCGGATAGACCTGTTCCGCCCAGAGGTTCGTCGGCCAGCCGGCGATCGTCCACCGCGCGCGCATGTCGAGTTGCGCTCGCTGGAAGAAGGCCAGCTTCTTCGCTCGTCCCGCGAAGTCCGTCGCGATCCGCTCCGGCGAGACGCCGTCGAAGTAGCCCTCGTCGCCTTCGCCGGCGATCACAGCGAGCGCGCCGCGTGGGTCGGCCAGCTCGCGGTAGCGGCGGAGGGCCCAGGGCGAGACGCTGCCGAGGGCGTCGGCGGTGCCGTAGAGAAGCCGGGCACGCATCACGAGCGAGTCCACGGTGATCGCGTCGACGAACTGCGCGCCGGCTCGGTACGCGGACTCGACGACGGCGACGAGGAGCTCGCGGTGCTCCGGCTCGCCCTGGACGACGAGGGTGTCGCCCTTCTCGATACCGAGAGAGGCGCGCACGATCGCGTCGGCGTAGCGCGTGAGCGTGGCGGGCGGCAGCAGCTGTTCACGCATCATGCGGCGTCCTCCTTGGAGACCGAGGCGGTCGAGCCGCCCGGGGCGGTTGCCCGACAGCGCGGCCATTCAAGCAAGAATGGTTGCGTGGAGCCTGCAGAGATCGCAGCGCGCGCCGCCGGCGAGAACTTCCCCGTCGGGTCGGTGCTGTTCCCGCGTCCGTTGCGCCCGCACATCCGCGCGCTCTACTGCTACGCGAGGCTTGTCGACGAGCTCGGCGACGCCTACGAGGGCGACCGGCTCGAGGCGCTCGACGAGCTCGAGCAGGAGGTCGACGCGGCCTTCGCGGGCGAGGCGACGTGGCCCGTCCTGAGGAACGTGCAGCCGACGATCCGCGAGTTCGAGCTGCCGCGCGAGCCGTTTCAGCGCCTGATCGAGGCGAATCGGATGGATCAGCGGATCAGTGAGTACGAGACGTGGGCCGACCTGAAGCAGTACTGCGTCCACTCGGCCGACCCGTGCGGCCGGCTCGTGCTCGGCGTCCTGCGCAGGCTCGACGACGCCGACGTGGTGGCGCCGAGCGACTCGGTCTGCACCGGGCTCCAGCTCGTGAACTTCCTCCAGGACGTGCCGCGCGACCTCGAGCTCGGGCGGATCTACCTGCCGGCGGAGGACCGGCACGCGTTCGGCGACCCGCCGCTCGACCGGCCCGGCGAGGAGCTGCGCGCGCTGCTCCGGTTCGAGGCGCAGCGGGCCACGGAGCTGCTGGCCGCGGGTGAGGTGCTGCGTGAGCGGATCGGGGGCCGGCTCGGCCGCGCGGTCGCGCTCTTCTCGCGCGGCGGGCTCGCTGCGCTCGACGCACTCGAAGCGGCCGGCTGGGACATCTTCAGCGGCCGCCCGCGGCCGTCGCGCGCTCGGCTCGCGCGCGAGGCCGCGCTCGTCCTGGTGCGATGAGCGTCCAGGAGGCGTACGCCGAGGTCGGCCGGATCACGCGGCGCGAGGCGAAGAACTTCGCGTACGGGATCATGGTGCTGCCGCGCCCGAAGCGGCAGGCGATCGCCGCGGTCTACGCGTTCGCGCGGAGGGTCGACGACCTCGCCGACGGCGAGCTGCCGTCCGAGGAGAAGCGCGCCGGGCTCGAGGAGCTGCGCGCGGCGCTCGGGGAGGACTCCGCGGATCCGGTGTTCGTGGCGCTGCGAGACGCGCGCGAGCGCTTCGGCATTCCGCGCGAGCCGCTCGAGGCGCTGATCGACGGCGGGCTGCAGGACCTCGAGCAGTCGACCTACGCCGACTTCGCCGAACTGCAGGGCTACTGCGAGAAGGTCGCCGGCGCCGTCGGGCTCGCGTGCGTCCCCGTGTACGGCTCCGCTGACACCGAGCACGCGCTGACCCATGCCAGTCAATTGGGCATCGCGCTCCAGCTGATCAACATCATCCGCGACGTCGACGAGGACCGTCAGCTCGGCCGCGTCTATCTCCCGCAGGACGAGCTCACCGCCTTCGGTGTCGAGGAGCTGTCGCCGTCGCCCGAGTTCCGGGTGCTGATGGCGTTCGAGGCCGAGCGGGCGCGGACGGTTCTCGCGGACGGGCTGCAGCTGCTCGACTCGCTCGACCGGCGCAGCGCGCTCTGCGTCGGCACCTTCGCCGGCCTGTACCGCGAGACGCTCGACCGGATCGAGGCGGGAGGCTTCGACGTCTTCGGCGAGAAGACCCGGCTCTCCACTCCCCGCAAGCTCGCGGTCGTGGCGCGAGGACTGCTGTCGTGAAGATCGCGGTGGTCGGCGGCGGCCTGGCGGGGCTGGCCGCGGCGCTCGAGCTCGTGGACGCCGGGCAGGAGGTGACGCTGCTCGAGGCGCGGCCGACGCTCGGCGGCGCAGTCCAGACGCTGCCCGAGCGCGAGGCCGACCCGGAGCCGCCGCCCGACAACGGCCAGCACATCGCGCTCGGCTGCTTCACCGAGTACCTGGGCTTTCTCGAGCGGATCGGCGAAGGCGGCTCGTTCCTGCGGACGCGGCTCGCCCTGCCGGTGCTCGGCGAGGACGGCACGGCTTCGGCGATCGAGCCGAGGCTGCCCGCGCTGTTGCGGTACCGGCACCTGCCGCTGCGGGACCGGCTGCGGCTCCCGGTCACCACGCTGCGGCTGCGGTCGGCGCAGCTGCGGGGCCAAGAGAGCTTCGGACAGCTGCTGAGACGGATGGGCGAGACCGACACGTCCCTCGACTGCTTCTGGGATGTCTTCGTCCGGCCGGCGCTGAACCTCCGCTGCGACGAAGCCGACGCGGAGGCCGGGCTCTTCACCGTCCGTACCGCGCTGCTCGGCCCGCGTGCGAACAGCGACCTGATCCTCCCGACGAAGCCGCTCGGCCGGATGCACGGCGACGCGGCCGGAGCCGCGCTCGAGGCTTTGGGGGCGAGGGTGCACACCGAGGCGCGCGTCGCCTCGCTCGACGACCTCGACGCCGACGCGATCGTCGTCGCGGTGCCGCCCGGAGAGAGTGCGCGCCTGCTCGGGGAGCCGGAGCCGGCGCTCGAAGACTCGCCGATCGTGAGCGTCCATCTCTGGTTCGACCGGCCGCTGCTCGGGCCGCCGCTCGCGGCGCTGCTCGGCTCGGACGCGCACTGGGTCTTCGACCGCGGCGCGCTCACGGGGAGTCGTCCCGGGCGTGGGCAGTACCTCACGGTCGTCTCGAGCGGCGTGCCCGAGCTGCTCGAGGTGCGCGGGCGCGAGCTCGTCGAGCGGATCGCGGGCCAGCTCACCGACCGGCTCGGTGAGGCAGAACTCCTCTGGTCGCGGATCAGCCGCGAGCCCCACGCGACGGTCGCGCTCCGTCCGGGCGTCGAGCGGCCGGGAGTCGAGACCCCGCGCCCCAACGTCGTCCGTGCCGGAACCTGGACCGACACGGGCTGGCCGGCGACGATGGAGAGCGCGATCCGCAGCGGCCGCCGGGCGGCTCAGCACATCTTGAGCAGCACTTCCGCCACAGTTACTGCCTGAGATGGCCGCCATCGCCGAATTGACGAGGCTCGACGCTGCGATCGAGCGCGGTACCCGACGCCTGCTCGAGCTGCAGCGGCCGGACGGGGTCTGGGTCGGGGAGCTCGAGTCGAACGTGACCATGACGGCGCAGCATCTCTTCTGGCACCACTACCTCGGCCTGCGCACGCCCGAGCTCGACCGGAGGATCGCGAACGAGCTCATGGCGAGGATGCGCGAAGACGGGACATGGGCGATCTGGTTCGAGGGGCCGCCGGACCTCTCGACCTCGATCGAGGCCTACGTCGCGTGCCGGCTCGCGGGCGTCGACCCCGGCCCGCGCGCGCTCGCCTTCATCCAGCGGGAGGGCGGGATCCCGAAGAGCCGGCTGTTCACGAAGTGCTTCCTGGCGCTGATCGGGCAGTGGCCGTGGCAGCGGATGGCGCCGATCCCGCCCGAGCTCGTGCTCCTGCCGCCGGGATCGCCGTTCTCGATCTACGACTTCTCCTGTTGGGCGCGGCAGACGTTCGTGGCGCTTGCGGTCGCGCAGTCGCTGCGGCCCGTACGCCCGTCCGATCTCGACCTGACCGCGATCGGCGCGAGGCCGGGAAAGACGCGGCCTGCGCGGCGGCCGAACGCAGTCCGTCGCCGCGCGGTAGCGCTTGCCGAACGTTGGATCCGCGAGCGGCAGGAGGCCGACGGCTCGTGGGGCGGGATCCAGCCGCCGTGGGTCTGGGGGATCATCGCGCTGGCCGCGCTCGGGCACGGTCTCGACGACCCGACGCTCGGCAAGGCGGTCGAGGGTTGGCGGGGCTTCATGGTCGAGGACGGCGAGCGGCTGCGGCCCGAGGCCTGCCAGTCGCCGGTCTGGGACACTGGGCTGGCGCTGCTTGCACTACGCGCCTGCGGCGTGTCCGACGACCATTCGCAGCTCGTTCGCGCCGGCGAATACCTCCTCTCCCGGGAGGTGCACGTCAAGGGTGACTGGGCGATTCGCAGGCCGGACCTAGCCCCGGGCGGCTGGGCCTTCGAGTACCAGAACGTCAACTACCCGGACGTCGACGACACCGCCGTCCTGCCGGTGGCCCTCCACGGCATGGGCATCGGCGAGGAGGACGCGATCGCGCGCGGCCTCGACTGGCTCGTCGGCATGCAGTCGCGCGGCGGAGGCTGGGGCTCCTTCGACGTCGACAACGACGCGAGGTGGCTCTACAAGATTCCGTTCTGCGACTTCGGCAAGGTGACCGACGAGCCGAGCGCCGACGTCACCGCGCACTCGCTCGAGGCGCTCGGCACGCTCGGCTCCCACCGACACGCGGCGGAGGACGGGGTCGAGTGGCTCCTCGCCGAGCAGGAGGAGGACGGCTCCTGGTTCGGCCGCTGGGGCGTGAACCACCTGTACGGGACGGGCGCCGCGCTGCCCGGGCTCGAAGCCTGCGGCATCCCGCACGACCACCCGTCGATGCGCCGGGCGGTCGCGTGGCTCGATTCGGTGCAGCAGGAGAGCGGCGGCTTCGGCGAGGACATCCGCTCCTACGCGGATCCCGCGTGTCGCGGGCGGGCGAATTTCACGACGGCGTCGCAGACGGCGTGGGCGCTGCTGGCGTACGTGGCCGCAGGAAACACTGAAGATTCAGGCTGCGGCAGGGCGGCAGACTATCTCTGTGCTGCGCAACGCCCGGACGGCGACTGGCACGAGGAGCATTTCACCGGCACGGGATTCCCACTCGATTTCATGATCCGGTACCACCTCTACCGCATCACGTTTCCGCTTCTGGCGCTCGGACGATTGAGAGAAAGGTTGGCTGGATGAAGTTCCCGCTCGCATCGACGGTCTCGATCGGCAAGTACGTCGCCACCCAGCAGCGGAAAGGCGAGCGCTATCCACTCGTGCTGATGCTCGAGCCGACGCTCGCGTGCAACATCGCGTGCATCGGGTGCGGGAAGATCCGCGAATACGAGTCGAATCGCGCCCGGCTTTCAGTCGAGGAATGCGTCGACGCGGCCGTCCAGTGCCCGGCTCCGGTCGTCTCGATCTGCGGCGGCGAGCCGCTCGTCTACAAGGGAATCGACGAAGTCGTCCCGCAGGTGCTCGAGCTCGGCAAGACGATCGAGCTCTGCACGAACGCGCTGCGGCTCGAGCAGTGCCTCGACTGGTTCGAGCCGTCGAACCGCCTCAGCTTCGTCATCCACCTCGACGGGATGCGCGAGATCCACGACTACGTCTGCGACTACCCCGGCCTCTGGGACATCGCGATCGACGCGATCAAGACGGCGCGCGACCGCGGCTTCCGCGTGACGACGAACACGACGATCTTCAAGGAGACCGAGGTCTCGGACGTGATCGAGATGATGCGCTACCTCACCGACGACGTCGGCATCGACGGGATGCTGGTCGCGCCCGGCTACCAGTACTCGCAGATCGACCCGGCGCTGACGATGACGCGCGCCGAGCACGAGGAGAAGTTCCGGGCGATCCGCGCGGCGACGAAGGAGCACGGCTACCGCTGGATCGCGACGCCGATCTACCAGGACTTCCTCACCGGGAAGCGCGAGCTCACCTGCGCGCCGTGGGGCTCGATCACGCGCAACCCCTACGGCTGGAAAGGCCCGTGCTACCTCCTCACCGACGGGATCTTCCCGACGTACGAGGCGCTGCTCGACGGGATGGAATGGGATGCCTACGGGCCGGGGAACGACCCGCGCTGCGAGCACTGCGGTATCCACTGCGGGTTCGAGCCGTCGGCGGCGTACGAGGCCTCGACGAGCCTGAAGGAGACCGTACGGAGCCTGGCGTGGACGCTGACGGGCTGACGTTCGCCTGCGCGACGAGCGCCGAGGAGCGGGTCGCCAAGCGGCTCGGCCTTACGACGGTGCGCGTCGGGGTGGGGGTCGCGAACGGCGTTCCCGAGGGGCGACTCGTCTCGTTCGGGCTCGCGGGCTCGCTCGGGGAGCTGGGCGTCGGCGACGTGGTCGACGCGACGCGTGTGGTCGACAAGACCGGAGCGACGCTCTGGGAAGGCCCCGGGCTCGGCGTCCGCGGCGCGCGGGCCGGTGTCGTCCTCGGCGGCGACGTCCTCGTCCACGACGCGGCCGTCCGCGCTCGCCTGCGCGAGACGAGCGGCGCCGCTGCCGTCGACATGGAGAGCGCCGTCCTCGCGCGCAGCGGCCGGCTCGCCGGTGTCCTCCGCGCGATCTCCGACGACGCCGGCAGCGCGATCGAGGGCGTGGACAGGACGGTGCACGCGGACGGCCGCACGAACGTCGCCGGCCTCCTCCGCTGGGTCGCGACCCGCCGCGGCGACGCGGTGCGGTCGATTCAGGACGCGTTGAAGGCGCTGCACGCCCTCGAAGAGGCGGTTGCCACGTGAGGGGCCGCGTCCTCCTGGCCGCGCCGCGCTCCTTCTGCGCTGGCGTCGACCGCGCGATCGAGATCGTCGAGCGGCTGCTCGAGGAGCACGGTCCGCCGGTGTACGTCCGCCACGCGATCGTCCACAACGACCACGTCCTCCGGCGGCTAGAGAAGCTCGGCGCGGTCTTCGTCGAATCCGAGGACGAGATCCCGGCCGGCGCGATCTGCGTCCTCTCGGCCCACGGCGTCGCTCCGGCGGTGAAGGAGAACGCACAGCGCCGCGGGCTGCGGGTCGTCGACGCGACGTGCCCGCTCGTGAACAAGGTGCATGCCGAGGCTCGGCGCTACGCCGACAGCGGCCATCTCGTCGCGCTCGTCGGCCACGAGAACCACGTCGAGGTGATCGGGACGCTCGGCGAGCGGCCGAACTCGACCGTCGTGATCGAGTCGCCGGAGCAGGCGCGCGAGCTCGTCACCGACAAGCCCGTCGCCGTGGTCACGCAGACGACGCTGTCCCTCGACGACGTCGCTCCGATCGTCGACGCGCTCGAGGATCACCTCGGCACGCTGCGGCGGCCGGCCGCCGACGACATCTGTTACGCGACGCAGAACCGGCAGGATGCGGTGAAGGCGATGGTCGCCCAGGGCGCCACGCTCGTGCTCGTGATCGGCTCGGAGACGAGCTCGAACGCGCAGCGGCTCGTCGAGGTCGCACAGTCGGCCGGCGCGCAGGCGACGCTCGTCGACGGCGAGAGCCCGCTCGATCCGGCACTCCTCGACGGGCACGAGACGCTCGGCCTCACCGCTGGTGCGTCGACGCCGGAGGAGCTCGTGCGGGCGACCGCGGACCGGCTCGCCGAGGTCGGCTACGCGTTGCCTGAGGAGATCGAGGTCGCGAAGGAGGACGTCCACTTCAGGTTGCCCAAGGAGGTCGCACAGGCATGACGACCGTCGAAGTTCCCTATTCGATCGCCGCGGCCCTCCCGTCGCTGTCGGTGATGGACATCACGAACGACGTCTCGCGTGAGGTCGCCGAGTGCGGCGTCGGCGCGGGCATCGCCTACCTCCACACCCAGAGCACGCTCTCGCTCGTGCGCGTGCAGGAGCGCGAGACCGGCTTCTTCGAGGACCTCGAGTCGCTGCTCGAGCGCGTCGTGCCGGGAAACACGCGCTCGCGCGAGCGCCTGGTCGCGTTCCTGCTCGGGCCGCGCTCGGAGCACATTCCGTTCGCCGACGGTGAGCTGTGCCTCGGCCAGTGGCAGCGGATCCTCCTCTTCTCGCTCGACGCGCAGCACCGTCCCGAGTGGACGCTCACGGTCGTCGGCTAACCGCCGAGTAGTACCGTCAGGACCGATGCTCGTCCTCACCCGCAGCGACGTGGAGCAGTTGCTCGACCTCGACGCGCTCCTCGACGCGCTCGCGGCGGCGCATGTGGAGCTGTCGGGCGGCGAGGCGTCGCTCGTGCCGCGCGTCGGTGCGTTCACGCCGGACGGCGTCCTCGGCACGATGGTGGGCTACGCGCCCTCCGCCGGCCTCGGCTGCAAGCTCGTCACGCTCTTTCCGGAGAACCTCGACCGCCCGACGCACCAGGCGGCCATCGCGCTCTTCGACCCGGCGACGGGCACGCCCGTTGCGCTCATGGACGGGACGTACATCACCGCGATGCGCACCGCTGCGGCGGCGGCGCTCGCGACGCGCATCCTCGCGCGGCGCGACGCGCGCGTCCTCGCGATCCTCGGCACCGGCGTCCAGTCCCGCTCGGCGCAGGAGATGTTCCCGCGCGCACGCGACTTCGCCGAGGTGCGGGTCGCCGGGCGCGGCGAGTTCGAGAATGCGGTTCGCGGCGCCGACGTCGTCCACGCGACGACAGCCTCGCCGGAGCCGGTCGTCCGTTTCGACTGGCTCAGTCCCGGGACGCACGTCAGCTCCGTCGGCTCGACCCTCGGCGGCGGCTTCGAGGTCGACCCGGTGCTCGTCGAACAGGCCGACGTCGTGGTCGTCGAGCAGCGCGATTCGGCGTTTGCGCCGCTCCCTGCGGGCGCGCCCGAGCTCGAGCCGCGCGGCCGCGACGGGGTCGTCGAGCTCGGCGAGGTCATTGCCGGAACGGCTGCCGGGCGGAGCTCGGACGAGCAGATCACGCTGTACAAGTCGGTCGGCGTCGCCGTCCAGGACCTCGCTGCCGCGGCGCTCGTGCTCGCGGCCGCGCGGGAACGCGGAACCGGCCAGGAGATCGAGCTGGAGGAGATCCACGCATGAGCAGCAACGAGTTCAAGCCCGGCCTCGAGGGCGTCGTGGCGGTCGAGACGGAGATCATGGAGCCCGATCGCGAGGGCGGCACGCTCCGCTACCGCGGCGTCGACGTCGAGCCGCTGATCGGCGAATACCCCTACGAGAACATCTGGGGCCTGCTCGTGGACGACGACATCCACTCGCGGATGCCGCTTCCCGAGCCCTTCGAGCCAGTGGGCATGACCGGCAGCGCGCCGGCAGATCTCCAGGCGCAGACGGCGCGGCTCTCCGGCCTGTGGGGGCTCGGCAAGCTCAACGAGATCTCGGACGACCAGGCCCGCGAGGACCTCGGCCGCATCTCGGGCCAGATGATGTCGATCGTCGCCCGGTCGGCGCGGCTGGCCGACGGGCACGAGGACCAGGTTCCGGCCGAGACCGTCGAGCAGGGACAGACCGCGGCGGAGCGGTTCCTGCTCCAGTGGCGTGGCCACGCCGATCCCAAGGCGGTCAAGGCGATCGACACGTACTGGATCTGCACCGCCGAGCACGGGGTCAACGCATCCACCTTCACCGCGCGGGTCGTGGCCTCGACGGGGGCGGACTGCGGTGCGGCGCTCTCGGCGGCGGTCGGCGCTCTCTCCGGCCCGCTGCACGGCGGCGCGCCCGCGTACGTCAAGCCGATGCTGGAAGAGGTCGCCGCGATGGGCGACCCGGAGAAGTGGGTGCGCGACACGCTCGACTCAGGGCACCGGATCATGGGCTTCGGTCACCGCGTCTACCGCGCCGAGGATCCGCGCTCGCGGATCCTGAAGCAGACAGCGCGTGAGCTCGGGTCGCCGCAGATCGAGATCGCCGAGCAGCTGGAGGCGGCGGCGCTCGCGGAGCTCGAGCGGCGCAAGCCGGACCGGCCGCTGAAGACCAACGTCGAGTACTACTCGGCCCTCATCCTCGACATCGGCGAGGTCCCCCCGCCGCTTGCGCCCGCGATGTTCGCCTGCTCCCGTGTCGCAGGCTGGTCGGCGCACATCCTCGAGCAGAAGCGGACGGGTCGCCTCTTCCGTCCTTCCGCGCGCTACGTCGGTCCCGGCCTGCGCTCGCTGCAGGAGGTCTAGGGCTATGAGACGGCTCGCACTCGTCATGGTGCTCGTGCTCGCGGCGGGCTCGCTCGCTGCCTGCGGCTCGGGTGGCAACAAGACGCCGACCGTTACTGCCCCGAGCAACGCGGAACAGATCAAGACCGCCTACATGAGCTTCTTCTCGAGCAAGACACCGCTCGCCTCACGCGTCTCGCTACTGCAGAACGGCTCGAAGTTCGAGCCTCTCATCTCGGCTCTCGCTAAGAACCCACTCGCGAGCAACACGAGCGCGACTGTGTCTTCGGTGATGATGGTGAGCCCGGTCGACGCGAACGTCGTCTACACGGTCAAGATCAGCGGCACCCCCATCCCCGGGCTCAAGAACCGACAGGGAACAGCTGTGCGCGCGACCGCGAACAGCAGCTGGACGGTCGGGGACGCGAGCTTCTGCGCCCTCGTCGAGCTCCAGGGCAGCACTCCGTCCGCCTGCAAGTCGTAACGTCCGCCCTGTGAGCTCGATCGCGCTGTTCCGGCAGCGTCATGCCCGCGGGGCGGCGCTCGCGGCCGTCTGCGCCGTCCTGTTCCTCACCTTCCTCGACAACACGATCGTCAGCGTCGCGCTCGCGAACATCCAGACCCATCTGAGCGCCAGCGTCACCAGCCTGCAGTGGATCGTCAACGGCTACATGATCGCGTTCGCCGCGCTGATGCTCACCGGCGGCACGCTCGGCGACCTGTTCGGGCGGAAGAAGGTGATGCTCGCCGGCGTCGCCATCTTCTGTGCCGGCTCCGTGATGTCCGCGGTCGCGCCCGGCTCGGGGCTCCTCATCGCCGGCCGCATCGTGATGGGCGTGGGCGCCGCGGCCTCGGAGCCCGGCACGCTCTCGGTGCTCCGGCACGTCTACCCGGAGCGCAGGGCGCGCGCCCGCGCTCTCGGCGTCTGGGCCGCGGTATCCGGGCTCGCGCTCGCGCTCGGGCCGGTGATCGGCGGCGTGCTCGTCGACGGTGCGGGCGGGTGGCAGAGCATCTTCTGGTTCAGCCTCGGTCTCGGCGCGCTGTGCTTCGCCGCCGCGGCCGTCACGCTCACCGAGAGCAGCGACCCGGAGGGAAGGCAGCTCGACGTGCCGGGCCTCGTGACCGGCGCCTCGGCGATCCTCGCGGCGACCTTCGCCGTGATCGAGGGCGAGAACCAGGGCTACGGGACGTGGTGGATCGTCCTCCTGTTCGCCCTCTCGGCCGCGCTCGTCGTCGCGTTCGTGCAGATCGAGCGGCGCGTGCCGGATCCGGTGCTGAAGCTCGAGTTCCTGCGCAACCCGACCTTCAGCTCGGCGAACGTCGTCGCCTTCGCGACGAACCTCGCGGTCTTCTCCGTCTTCTTCTTCACGGCCTTGTATCTGCAGCTGATCGCGAACTTCTCCGGCTACCAGATCGCGCTCGTCTTCACGTCGCTTGCCGTCTCGATGATTGTCGCCGGCCCTCTCGCCGGCCGCTGGACCGCGCGGGTCGGGCCGAAGGTGCCGATGGTGCTCGGGTGCGTGCTCGCGGGCGTCGGGCTCCTGCTCGTCGACCAGCAGCTCACGCCCACCACGAGCGTCGCCGCGCTCAGCTGGCCGCTCGCGATCGCCGGGCTCGGGTTCGGGATCGCGCTCGTGACGATGACGCAGTCGGTGCTCACCCTCGTGCCGCCCCGCGAGTCGGGCATGGCCGCGTCGACCGTCAACACGAGCCGCGAGCTCGGCGGCGTCTTCGGCGTTGCCGTGCTGGGGGCGGTCGTCAACGCCCAGCTCACGACCGGGCTCACCGAGAAGCTCGTCAGGCTGCACATCCCGCTCGTCTACCGCCAGGTCGTGATCCAGTTCGTGACGACCGGCGGCAACATCACGAGCGCCGAGAACAGTCCCGGCGTGAAGGGCCACGAGAAGCTCATCCTCCAGGTGCTCGCCGCTGCCGAGGACTCGGCCGGTCACGGCGTCCACCTCGCGCTCCAGATCGCGGGCGGGATCGTCCTCGCGGCGGGCGTCGTCGCAGCCTTTGCGGCGCGGCATAGGGTGGGGCACGTGGACGGGGTCGAGACCTAGTGCCGCGCGCCGTGCTGATCGGAGGCACGGGCATGATCGGCCGTGCGGCTGCTCGCGCGCTGGCGGCGGACGGCTGGGAGGTCGTGGCCGTGTCGCGCACGGGCACGCTGCCGGACGGGCTGGCGGAGCTCGGGGTCGAGTCGGTCGTGGCCGACCGCGAGGACGATGCCCAGCTGCGGGCCGCGCTCGGCGCCGGCGCGGACGTCGTCTACGACAGCGTTGCCATGAATCGTAAGCACGGCGAGCAGCTCAACACGCTCGAAGGGCTGGTCGGCTCGCTCGTCGTCATCTCGACCGCCTCGGTCTACGCCGACGACGAGGGCAGGGCATTCGACGGGGAGGGTGACGAGCCGCCGCGGCTTCCCGTGCCGATCCTCGAGACGCAGCGCACGGCGGAGCCCGGCGACGCCACGTACTCGACGCAGAAGGCCGAGCTCGAGCAGACGCTGCTCGCAGGACCGATGCCGGCGACTCTTATTCGTGCCTGCGCCGTCTACGGGCCGGGCGCGAAGAACCCCCGCGAGCTCTACTTCGTCAAGCGGGCCGTCGACGGGCGCCGCCGCGTCGCGCTCGCCTGGAACGGCGAGAGCCGCTTCAACACAGTGTCGGTGGCCAATCTCGCCGAGCTGATCCGCCTCGCCGCCGCGCAGCCCGGCGACCGCATCCTCAACGGCGGCGATCCCGATCCTCCGTCGACGCTCGAGATCTGCCACGCGATCGGCAACGCGCTCGACCACGAGTTCGAGCCGGTCCTGCTCCCGGCGGCCGAGTTCAACAACCCGTGGGGCGTGCCATCGTCGTCGCCGCTCGTCGTCTCGATGGAGGCTGCGGAACGCGAGCTCGACTACCGGCCGGTGACGACGTATCCCGAGGCGGTGAAGGAGACGTGCGCGTGGCTCGTCGGCGAGCTCGAGCGTGGACGCAGCTGGGAGAGCTCGTACATCGCGGCGTCGCTCGACTACGCGGCCGAGGACGCCGTGCTCGACTCGCTCACGTGATCGACCCGGCCGCCTACCGCGACCGCTTCCCGATCCTCCGGACATGCACGTACCTCATCAACCACTCGCTCGCCGCGATGCCCGCGGCTGCCGAGGACAACCTCCGCGAGTACGCACGCGTGTGGCGCGAGCGCGGGATCCGCGCCTGGGCGGAAGGCTGGTGGGAGCTGCCGGTCACGGTCGGCGACCAGCTCGGGCGGATCCTCGGCGCGCCGCCCGGCTCGATCGTCACGCACCAGAACGTGACGGTCGCCGAGGCGGTCGTCCTCTCCTGTTTCAGTCATTTCGGCGAGCGGAACCGAATCGTCTACGAGGAGGCGAACTTCCCGTCGGTGCGCTACCTGTACCAGGCGCAGCCGGGCCTCGAGGTCGTCGCGGTAGAGGACGATGCCGCGATCGTAGACGCGATCGACGAGCGGACGCTGCTCGTCCCGATCAGCCATGTCCTGTTCAAGAACGGCGAGATCCAGGACGTCGAGCCGATCG
Organism: uncultured Actinomycetes bacterium; assembly: GCA_963796555.1. Taxonomy (GTDB): domain Bacteria; phylum Actinomycetota; class Thermoleophilia; order Gaiellales; family Gaiellaceae; genus Palsa-739. The sequence continues at coordinate 966,335 of CAWCLZ010000010.1, forward strand.
TCCGCCGCGCGCGCGAGGTCGGCGCCCACGTGGTGCTCGACTGCTACCAGTCGGCGGGCGTCGTGCCGTTCGACCTGACGGAGCTCGGCGTCGAGTTCGCGGTCGGCGGCAGCGTCAAGTGGCTCTGCGGCGGGCCCGGCGCCGGCTGGCTCTACGTGCGGCCGGACGTGGCCGAGCGGCTCGAGCCGACGCTCGTCGGCTGGCAGGGGCACGCGCGGCCGTTCGCCTTCGAACCCGAGCTCGAGTACGCGGCGGGGGCGCGGCGCTTCCTCACCGGGACGCCGAACGTGCCCGCGCTCTACGCTGCGACGGCCGGTTACGACGTGATCGAGGAAGTGGGCGTGCCGCGAATCCGCGAGCGCTCGCTCTCGCTCACGCAGCTCCTGATCGATCTCTGCGACGAGGCGGGGCTCGAGGTCGTTTCGCCGCTGGCGCCCGAGCGGCGCGGCGGCACGGTCACGGTCTCGACCCCGGACCACGCCGCCTGCCACGCCGAGCTCGGCGAGCGCGGGATCGTCTGCGACTTCCGCCCCGATCCGGAGGGCGGAATCCGGCTGGGCGCGCACTTCTTCAACACGGAGGACGAGGTGCGGCACGCGGTTTCCCAGCTGGCCGACATCGTTGCAACCGGTGCCTACGAGCGGCATGCGGGCGCTCCTTCCCTCTTCTGAGGGTCGCCGGTCACAGATCACAGGCCGATCTTCGACTCGTGCGGCGGCTCGTGCCTCTCGTCCTCGCGGTCCTGGCGCTCAGCGCAGGATCCGGCTCCGCGCGCTCGCTCTCGGCGACGGTGGGTGTCTACCCCTCGGGAACGACGTTCACCGCCTCGGGCGGCGCGCCGGCCCATCCCGCGTCCTCCGTCTCGCTCGCGATGGCGATCGGTGGAGTCGACGACGCGACGCTGCTCGTCCGCGGAGCGCAGCAGGTCTCGATCGAGTCGCCCGTCATCGCCCCGCCGCTCCAGCTGAAGCTCTTCTTCGCCCACTACGTCTCGGTCGACGGCAAGGCCGTGCCCGACGCGCTCATGCCCTGGGACGGCTCGCAGCGCTCGACGGAGCACACGAACCAGCCGCTCTGGCTGCAGGTGACCGCGCCGTACGGCACTCCGTCCGGCAACTACAGCGGGTCCCTGCTCGTCGACGCCGACGGAGTCACGACGCCGCTCACGCTCTCCGTCACGGTCTCGGCGGTGACGCTGCCGAAGCAGAACCAGGTCTCGGGCAGCCTGCTCACCGGGTTCAACTTCTCGGCGCAGTCGTACGCGAACAAGGCGGCCGGCCTCTACGGCGTCTCGCCCGACTCGACGCTACCGGGCCTCTACAGCTTCCTCGCCTCGTACCGGCTGTCCCCGAACAGCTGGGGGTACGGCAACCCGAAGGCGGCTTCCGGCTACACGAGCGACCGGCGGTGGTGGCTCGACAAGACGGGCCAGATGGTCGCCGCCGCGGAGGAGCCCACGCAGTTCGCCTCGATGTGGATCCCGATCTCGAACAACCGCTGGAGCCCGAGCACGTACGTCGGCGACCGGTCGCCGTACAAGCCGCAGACATGGTGCTCGTACCTCAAGTCCGTGCACGGCTTCTGGCAGAAGCACGGCTGGCTCGGCTCGTACCCGTACCTGTACGGAATGGACGAGCCCGGGCCGACCCAGTTCAGGACCGTGCAGCGGCAGGCGACGGTGACGCACTCGTGCTTCCCGGGCAGCCACGTGATCGTCACGGGCAAGCCGACCGCCCAGAACCACTTCCTCTGGAACGGCGGCAAGGACGACGTCGACGTCTGGGTCGTGCTCGCGAGCCGCTACTACGGCGAGTACACGAACCCGTCGCTGTCGCGTCGCGGCATCTCGCACGCGAACCAGGAGCTGGCGCTGATCAACTCCGCGCGGCGCCACCACAAGCAGATCTGGACGTACACGTACCCGGCGGACTCCCACTCCACGCCCGGCTTCGCGGCGACCGAGCCTGCCTCCGATCCGCGGGTCTTCGTCGACTGGGCAGCGTTCGAGGGCATCACCGGCCTGCTCTACGGAGAGGGGACGACCACCTACTCGAAGGGCAACCCGCTCGTCTCGAACGACAAGGCCAAGGGCTCGTTCGTCCTCGTCTATCCGGGCAAGAACGGCCCGATCGCGAGCGCGCGCCTCGAGGTGCTGCGCGAGGGGATCGAAGACTGGGAGATCCTCAACGTCGTGCGGCACAAGCACGGCGCCGCGGCGGTGCGGAGGCTCCTCTCCGGCCTCTTCTCGAGCACGGCGAAGGGCGCCAAGCTCGGCTGCACGATCGGTTGCCAGATCAAGACGTCGACGCCGTATTCGTGGCCCGTCTGGTCGCACAACGCGAGCACCGCGCGTACGGTCGCCAAGATGCGCGCCGCCGCCCTGCACGCCGCGTCTTCCTCGTAGTAGTCCTCATCTACGATCGGCGACGGTGGAGGGCTTCCCGTTCGTCCATTCCGAGACCGCGCGCTTCAGCGATCTCGACGGCATGGGCCACGTCAACAACGCGGTCTTCTCCGTCTGGATCGAGCAGGCGCGCCTCGCCTGGTTCGGCCCGTCCGCGGCTGACGAGCCGATGCCGCTGGAGGATGTGATCCTCGCGCGGACGGAGATCGACTTCCGCTCGCAGGTCGGCTGCGGCGAGACCGTCGCGATCGGCGTGCGGCCTGCGCGACTCGGGACGAAGAGCTTCGAGTTCGAGTTCGAGCTTCGCGTCGGCGACCGGCTGGTCGCGGAGGCGAAGAGCGTTCTCTGCGGCTACGACTACGAGTTGGGACGCAGCGCGGAAGTACCGGAGCGCTGGCGCCGGAGGCTCCAGCCCACAGAGACCCCGGCCTAGGCCTCGCCTACGCCTTTACTGGATCCAGTCGGTCGCCGAGGTGTCGGCTTCCGGCTCTGTGCCGGTGTCGACGGCGTCGACGGCGTAGGGATCCACTCCCGCGGCGCGCAGAGCGGCAACCTCCGCCTTCTTCAGCCGCTTGCGCTCACGCCGCTCTTTCACAGCGAGCTCGCGAGCCCGCTTCGCATGGGTCTGCTGGCTTCGACCGGCCATCGGCCTCCCTTCGAGTCGAGTTCGAGCGGCAGCTGCAGGGTCGGCGACCACCGCAGCTGCCCTCTGCGCTCAGGCCTACACCGGCGCGACGTTCGTCGCCTGTGGCCCCTTCTGACCCTGCTCGGGCTCGTACTGCACCTTCGCATTCTCGGCGAGCGTCTTGTAGCCCTCGCCGACAATCGCGCTGTGATGAACGAACAGGTCTTCGCCGCCGTCGTCGGGAGTGATGAAGCCATACCCCTTGTCGGCGTTGAACCACTTCACGGTTCCGGTTGCCATTGATGAAACACCTCCTCCGCTGTCCAGGAACGGGCAGAGGAGGCGCACCGCGCGCATCCGGTACTCGCTCAGATAGCGAGTCCGACCCTAGCAGGCAGCCTCCGGCTAGGGCTCTAGCAGCTCGCGTAGCCGCGCGGCGTGAACGGGGGCATCCGGCTCGTCGTCATGCCGGAAGTAGACGTAGACCGGCTCCCGGGCCGCAGCCACGAGTGCGGCGAAGCCGGCGTCCGGCGCCTCGCGGCGGCGGAGGTAGCGGAACGGCGCCGGCTGGTCGAGGTCGCCGACACGGACGGCACCCGCCTCGGCAAGCCGCGGCTCGATCCCGTCCCAGGATGGATGCTCGAAGTCGAACGCGAGCCGCAGCGATCGGTCCAGCGAGCCGAGCAGCAGCTCGAGGATCCCCTCGTCGCGCTTCGACTTGAGCGAGATCCGGATGGGACCGAGGCGGTCGCCTAGATGGCGCACGCGGCTCTCGAACTCGGCGACGGTTCGCGGCCTCTCTCCCGGCAGCTTGGGCGCGAACTCGAACCCGTCGGGCACCTGCTCGGCCCAGCGCTTGAACTGCTCCTCGCCCGGGAGCCGGTAGCCGGTCGTGTTCAGCTCGACCGTCGAAAAGCGCTCGGCGTAGAAGGCGAGGAAGCCGGACGGATCGAGCCCGGCCGGGTAGAAGCCGGGCCGCCAGCTCGGATACGACCAGCCCGAGGTGCCGACCGAGACGCGGTTTACTCTGGTCGGTCCCTTGGCCACGGTGGAGACGGTGACACACCCGGTAGAAAAGTTCACGGAGGAGGAGCAGGCGCGGCTCGCTCCGCACTTCACGAACCTCGACCGGCCGGTCTTCGCGCTCGTCAATCTGCCGGAAACGGTCAAGGGCGCGCTCTTCGCCCGCTACTCGCGCTACGCCGGCACGCTCCGCCGACTCTTCCTCGACGAGTTCGCGGATTCGCTGCCGGAGGTGCCCGTCGTCGAGCTCGGTGAGGGCGAGCGCGCGGCGAAGCTCTACGAGACGATCTTCCTCGGCTACGGTGACGATTCCGTCGCGCAGCTGGGCGGCGCGCACATCGCCTGCGAGTGGACGTCGAACCTGCTGACGAAGATCCTCCAGCGCCCGCGGCTCGCCGCGTACCTCGAGCAGTCGACGCGCTACATCGCCTACGACGCGCAGCTCGACGGGTTCGGCTACCGCTACCACCGCGACCCGCGGTTCGGCCCCGCCTACGAGGCCGCGCTGGACGAGCTCTTCTCGACCTATTCGGTCCTTCTCGACGGGGTCTCGGCCTGGGTGGACGAGAAGTTCCCCGCGGCCGAGGGGGAGTCGCCCGCCGCGCACCGGCGTGCCGTGCGGGCCAAGGCGCTCGACCTCGTCCGCGGCATCCTCCCGGCGGCGACGCTCTCACACGTCGGCATCTACGCGACCGGCCAGACCTACGAGCAGCTCGTCCTCCACCTACTCGCGCATCCGCTTGCCGAGGCGCGGGACTACGGCGAAATGCTGCTCGAAGAGCTGCAGATCGTGATGCCGAGCTTCGTCGCCCGCGTGCCGCGCCCCGACCGTGGAGGCCGCTGGATCGAGTACCTGCAGGAGCGCAACGCGGCGGCGGCGGCAGCGGCCGCGCGGCTCGGGCTCGACGAGACCGGCGCCGACGAGGCCGCCGCTCCCTCGGTGCGCCTCGTCCGGACGCACGGCAGCGAGGAGGAGCTGCTCGCGGCGCTCCTCTACGAGGCGTCCGCGGCCGACGAGGAGCAGGCGCTCGCGGCAGTCGCCCGCCTCTCGCCGGAGGAACGCACCGAGCTCGTCCGCGACCTCGTCGCCGAGCGCGAGAACCGGCGGCACCGGCCGGGGCGCGGCTTCGAGACGCTGACCTACCGCTTCGAGATCGTCTCCGACTACGGCGCCTTCCGCGACCTGCAGCGCCATCGCCTGCTTACGTGCCAGTGGCAGCGGCTCTCCCCGGATCTCGGCGCCGATGTCCCGCACGAGGTCGAGGAGTCGGGCCTCGGCCCGGAGTACGCGCGCGCCCTCGAGACTTCCCGCGCGGAGTACGAGCGGCTGCGCGGCGAGGGGCTCGCCGAGGAGGCGCCGTACGCGCTCTGCCTCGCGTATCGCATCCGTTACGTGCTCGAGCTCGACGCACGCGAAGCACTCCACTTGATCGAGCTCCGTTCCGGCCGCGAGGGCCATCCGTCCTACCGGGCCGTCGCGCTGCAGATGCGCGACGCGATCGCCGCTGTCCACCCGAGCGTTGCGGCGGCGATGACCTTTGTCGACGACTCGACCGAGCCGCGGCTCGAGCGGCTGCTCTCCGAGATGCGCAATGAGGCCCGAGCCGGACGCTGAGCTCGAGCACGAGGTCTACGAGAACGAGAGCTTCCGCGGACAGGACCTCTCCGGGCTCCGCACGACCGGGTGCACGTTCCGTGCCTGCGACTTCACGCTCGCTCAGGTCAACGGATCGGAGCACGTGGGCTCCGACTTCGCCAACTCGACCTTCGAGAGCGCAAACCTGTTCGGCGCGCGCTTCGCGGAGTGCCGGCTCGTCGGCGTGAGTTTCGCCGGCGCGACGCTCACGGGCGTCACCGTCGAGGGCGGCGACTGGTCCTACGTCCTGCTCCGCGGCCAGGACCTCACGAACCTCGACCTGCGGCGGCTGAGGCTGCGCGAGGCCGACCTCTCGGAGGCCGATCTGACCGACGCGGACCTGCGCGGCGCCGACCTCACCCGCGCACGCCTCCAGAACGCGACGCTCACCGGAGCCGACCTGCGGGAGGCGAACCTCGACGGCGTCGCCCTCTCGGCGGCGCGGATCGGGGGAGCGCGCCTCGACCTCGCGGGCGCCGTCCAGCTCGCACGCTCGCTCGGGGCCGTGCTCGAGTAGAGCCGTTCCGGCTAGGCCTTGATCGGGCCGAGCACCGTCTGGCCGGGCTCCGTGGCGCCCTGTCCGGGTCGCGTCACGACCCAGGTGTCGCCCTTCTCGAGCGAGTACGGCGCCGTGAGCGTCACCGTCACCGGTTGCTCGGGCGAGTTCGAGGCGCGGAACGTCCCGCACGATCCCCACGGCTTGCCGTTGCGGACGAGATAGACCTCGTAGGCGCTGTGCCCCGGCAGCTGCGGGAGGCCGACCACGGTGAGCGTCATCGGCCAGTTGTGGCCGTCCTTTGTGTTCCAGACCTGCAGCGTTCCCTGCGCCTGCGGCACGAGTGACGTGCCCTTGAGCTCCTGGCTGATCACCGCCTGCTGCCTGCCCTTACTCCCGTTCCCGCCGCTCGCGTAGCCGCCGATGAACACGAGGACGAGCACGATCGCGGCGGCGAGGAGGAGCATCCCCCGCTGCTTCGTCTTCCGTCGGCGATGCCCGAGGGTCATCCCGAGCGTCGGTCCCGCCTCGAGATCCGCGCTGATCTCCGGCGGCGGGCCGGCCTGGAGCAGCTGCTCGTGCACGTGCTGCAGCCGCTGCCGCTCGGCGCCGGTCGCCTCGTCGCCGATCAGGTCGTTCAACGTCGGTTCGCGGCTCACAGCTCCCCCTCCAGCGCCGACGCGAGCCGCGCCAGGGCGCTTCGCGTGCGGGTCTTCACCGTGCCGAGCGGAAGGTGGAGGTATTCGGCGACCTCGCTCTGCGACATGCCGCTCCAGTACGCGAGCTCGATCACCTCGCGCTCCCGCGGCTGGAGCTCCTCGAGCGCGCGGTGCACGCGCCAGGCGACATCGGAGTCCTCGGCCTGCTGCGCGGGTCCGGCCTCGGCGGACGCGAGCTCGGGCAGCTCCGCGTCGGCGGTAGGCCCGTTGCGGCGCAGCCGGTCGACGATCGCGTTCCGGGCGACCGTGTAGAGCCAGCCGCCGGCCGCGCCGCGTTCCGGCCGGTACGTCGAGGCGGAGCGCCAGATCGCCGTGAACGCCTCCTGGACGGCGTCCTCTGCGTGGCCGCGGTCGCCGAGCCTGCGCAGCGCGAGGCCGAAGACCGGCCGGACGTAACGGCCGTAGAGGATCTCGAAGGCCTCGCGGTCGCGCTCGGCGACGCGCGCGAGCAGCTCCGCGTCGGACACAGAGTCTTCTGGTGGCGCGGGCTCCGCAGGAACCGCGCGGAGCCGGGGCTGAGGAACCTCGAGTGCAATCTCCATATCGCCGTCGTTTTTACGCATGGGAGCCTGCACCGGATTGCAGCACCCCAGCCCGGGGCTGCGCAACCCGTCCTAGTTCTGGGCCTCCGCGAAGCGCCGCTCGACCTCGGGCCAGTTGACGACGTTCCACCAGGCCTCGAGGTACGCGGGACGCTTGTTCTGGTACGAGAGGTAGTAGGCGTGCTCCCAGACGTCGATCCCGAGCAGTGGGACGTGGCTCTCCATGATCGGCGAGTCCTGGTTCGGTGTCGAGTAGACCGCCAGGCCGGTGCCGTCCCAGACGAGCCAGCTCCAGCCGCTGCCGAAGCGCTTCACGCCGCCGTCGGTGACGGCGCTCTTCAGCTCGTCGAAGGAGCCGAACGCATCCTCGACCGCCGAGCGGAGGGCGCCACCGGGCTCGCCGCCGCCGTCGGGGCTCATGATCTCCCAGAACAGCGAGTGGTTCGCGTGGCCGCCGACGTTGTTGCGGACGGCGGTCTGCTTGTCCTCGGGAAGGGAGTCGAGGTTCGTGAGGACGCTCTCGACCGAGGCGTCCGCCAGCGCGGTCCCTTCGAGCGCGGCGTTCGCGTTCGTGACGTACGCGCCGTGGTGGAGGTCGTGGTGGATACGCATCGTCTCGGCGTCGATGTGCGGCTCGAGCGCGTCGTACGCGTACGGCAGGTCGGGCACTTCAAAGGCCATCTGGGGGTCTCCTTTCGGCTGCTGCGGTTCTGTGACGGAGGATATGCTCCGCGCTCGTGTCCACGCTCGTCTACAGGTTCGAGGAGATCGCGCCGCGCCCGCTGCGGCCGGAGGTGTACGAGCTCGAAGGCATCTCCCGCGCGTCGGTCGAGGCGCACTACAAGCTGTACGAGGGGTACGTCGCAAAGCGGAACGAGATCCTCGGGCGGCTCGCCGACGTCGATCTCGGCGCGGCGAACCAGGTCTTCTCGGAATTGCGGGCGCTGAAGGTCGACCTGACCTTCGCGATCGGCGGGATCAAGAACCACGAGCTCTACTTCGGCCACCTTGGCGGGGAGGGTGGCGAGCCCGACGGCGCGTTCGGCGACCTCGTCGCGCGCCATTTCGGCTCGGTCGACGCCTGGCGCGCCGATCTCAAGGCCACGGGCATGGCCGGCCGCGGCTGGGCCTGGACTGCGTACGACTGGGACGAGGGCCGCCTCTTCAACTACGTCGGCGACGCGCAGAACACGTTCCCCGTCTGGAACGCGACGCCGCTCGTCGCGCTCGACGTCTACGAGCACGCGTACTTCCTCGACTACCAGACGGATCGCGCCTCGTACATCGACGCGTTCTTCGCCAATCTCGACTGGGACGTCGTGAACGGCTGGATCGAGCAGTACGGCGTCCCGACCTAAGGTTCCGACATGGAAACCGTCGCGTTCGTCGTCGCCGGCTATCTGTGCGGCTCGCTGACGTTCGGCTACTGGCTCGTCCGGATCTTCCGCGGCGAGGACGTCCGGACGAAGGGGAGCGGGAACGTAGGCGCGACGAACGTCTGGCGCGTCTATGGAGCGCAGCTCGGCCTGCCGGCCGCCGTGCTCGACGTCGCAAAGGGCTTCGTTCCCGCGTACGCGGCGACCGTCGTCGTCGGTCACGGCACCGGTGTCCTCGTGGGTGCGGCGGCCATGCTCGGGCACGCGCGGCCGATCTTCCTCGGCTTCCAGAAGGGCGGGAAGATGGTCGCGACCGCCGGCGGTGCGTTCTTCGGGGTGGCACCGCTCGTCGGCGGAGCCTGCGCAGCAGTCTGGATCCTCGTCTTCGCCGTGACGCGCTACGCGTCGGTCGCGTCGATCGCGTCCGCGGCCTCGCTCCCGCTCTGGGCCTGGCTGTTCGGCTACCCGTGGCCGGTCATCGCATTCGGGGCGGCGGCCGGGATCGGCGTCGTGTTCCTCCACCGCGCCAACATCCAGCGCCTCCGACGGGGAGACGAAAGCCGCTCGACGCTCTGGCGCCGCTGGTTGAAACCTAAGCCCGCAGCCAGTCCCTGACGTCCGTGTGCGCGGCCGGCCCGTGGCCGGCGCCCCCCGCTTTCGGCCGCGCCTCGCCGGCTCTGCCGGCGACGCTTGCAGCCATCGTCATCTCCGCCCGCAGCTCGCCGATCGTGCCGTGGCGCTCGGCCACGACCTCGTGCGCGTGGATCGTCTCGAAGTTGAGCTGCCGCGAGAGGACGAAGTCGCCGTCGCCGAGCTGGGGCAGCTCGTCGAGGACGCTCTTGAGCGCGACGCGCACCGAGTCCTCCACGAAGCGCGGCTGCAGGTGCGCGTGTTCGACGACGAACAGCTCGTCGGGCCGCTTGAGGAGCTCGTAGATCGGCGAGCTCATCGAGCCCTCCACGATCTCGACGAGCCGCTCGGCGTTGAGGCGCTCCGCGGTGCCGACGAGGAGCCTGCCCTGCCCGCGCTGGTTGTGGGTCGCGAGCGGCACGAGCTCGAGGATCCGCTCGACGTCGCCGTCGGCGAAGCCGGCCTCGAGGAGGCGGTCGGCGGCGGCGCCGCGGACGAGACCCTGCGCGCACGGGCAGGCGTTGATCCCCGTCGCCTCGACGCCGACGAGGCGCCGGACGCGCTCGCGGGAGGCGGCGGCGATCCCGATCAGCGAGACCATCTCCTGGGTGGAGAGCTTCGTCACCGGCGTCTGCCGCTCGTACGGGTAGCGCGCGACGATCCGCACCTCGGCGAGGAGCGCCCCTTGCCGGTCGACGACGCGCCGCGCGACGTGCTCCGCGAGGTCCTCGACGAGGAAGGCGTCGTCGTCCACCACGCCTTCGACCGCCTCCTCGAAAAGCTCGGGGAAGCGCGACATGTGGACGCCCTTCTGCTGCGGGTCGAGGTCGACCGTGCAGTCGATCGTGGCCGCGATGAGCTTCTCGCGGCGGCCGCGGCCGATGCGGACCGCCTTCTGCACGCCGGTCACGCCGACGCTCGAGAGGCCGAGCGCGACTTCCGGCGCCGCCGCCTGTAGATCGGGTGCCTCGGTCCGCTCCATACGGCAAGGTTAGACCCGCCGTGTCCGACGACAGCGACTTCGCCCGGCTCGTCTCGCTCGCCTGCCATGACCTGCGCACGCCGCTCGCAACCGTGCACGGCTTTGCCACGACACTCACGCGCGGAGGCGGCCTCGAGCCTCCGGCTGACCGCTACGTCGAAATGATCGACGCGGCGTCGGCCCAGCTCGCCGAGCTGATCGAGGAGCTGTCGCTCGCGGCGCGGATCGAGTCGGGCCGCTACGACCCGACGCCGCGCGAGGCGGACACGCTCGAGCTGGCGCAGGCGGCCGCGGCGCGGCTCGGCGAGGACCGGGTGCGCGTGACGGGCTCCGGGGCCAAGCTCGAGACGGACACGGACGCCGTCGAGCGCGGTCTCGCGGCGCTGTTCCAGTCGGCGCTGCGCCACGGCGGTCTCGACAGCGTGGACGTGGACGTGGACGGCACCGAGATCCGCCTCTCACGGGTCACGGCGGCCTCGGCTCCGGTCGTGCTCGGCGAGGACCTGCGCGACCTCGGCGCGGCGGTCGCGACACGGCTCGTCAGGCGGCTCGGCGGCACCGTCGCGATCGACGGCGAGACGCTGTCGATCCGGCTCGCCTGAGTCTCAGGAGAGCGTGATCGTGGCCGGCCGGGGGAGCTGCGACACCGCGGCCGGCAGGCTGTTGCTGATCCCGAAGTCGGTGCTTCCTTCGGCGGGTGACCAGACTTGGGTCTCGATCGTCCCGTGTGGTGGCTTGTGTCCGGCCGGCCCGCTGCACCCATTGCAGACAAAGTGGCCGTGGAGGACGACGAGGTAAAAGCGCCGCTTCAGTTCGCTCGGGCTCTCCGTGACCACGTCCCCCGACGAGGCCTTGACGAGGGCGGCTCGTGATCCGGGGCCGTACACGTCGATCTCGCTCATTTCGCCGTTGGGTTCGGTCGCGATCGTCGAGTGGATGAAGTTCTGGAGCGACGGAGGCAACGAGCCGTAGCCCGACTCGTGAAGCTCGATGGCATCGGTCGACGACTGATCAGGCGCCGAGTGACTGCTCGCGCACGCGGACACTCCGAGCGCGCACGCGATGAGGACAGCCGCGCAGGCGAGAACTCTCATCTCGCCGAAGATACGCCGCCGCAGCGGCGAACTGTCACGGCGGCGTCTCAGCCGAGCGCGCGAGCGGGCGCCGCGAGTTGGTGGCACGAGCGGCAGCGCGCCTCGTACTGCTCGAGGGCACCCACGACGATCGTGTCGCCGTCGGCGGCAGCGGGTGAGCCGTCGACGAGCCGCTGCGTCATCGTCGCCGGCCCGCCGCAGCGGTGACAGACGGCCTGAAGCTTGTCCACGAGCTCGGCGCGGCAGAGCAGCTCGGGCATCGCCGCGAACGGGAGGCCGCGGAAGTCCTGGTCGAGCCCGGAGGCGATGATCCGCATCCCACACTCGACGAGTCCGTCGAGGACGAGCGTGATCTGCGGCGGGAAGAACTGGACCTCGTCGACGCCGACGACGTCGTAGCCGTCGACGAGCCCGGGAATGTCGGCGGGGTCGTCGACCGCGACCGCGCGCATCCGGGCGCCCGCGTGGCTGACGACGTGGCCGATGTCGTAGCGGTTGTCGATCCGCGGCTTCACGATCAGCACCCGCTGGCCGGCGATCTCCGCGCGCCGCAGCCGCCGGATCAGCTCCTCGCTCTTGCCGCTGAACATCGGCCCGCAGACGACCTCGAGCCAGCCGCCGCTGTTCGGGAAGAGCCTGATCACCGGCCCGACCCTAAAGGGCCGGTCCGACGGACTCGGTCAGCCGACCGACTCCTTCGCGTGCTCGAACTCGTATTGCGAGAGGCGGCGCAGACTGACGATGCCGAGCAGGCGTCCGTCCTTCGAGACCGGGAGATGCCGGAAGTTGCGTTCGAACATCATCTTGGCCGCGTCCTGGACGGTCGTCTCCGGCTCGATCGTGACCACGCTCTCGGTCATCCACTGCCGCACCCGCGCCTCGGCGGCGCGCGCCCGTTGCGCGACCGCGCGGAGGAGGTCGCGCTCGGTGATGATCCCGACCATCCGCACCATGTCCTCCATCACGACGACGGCGCCGACGCCTCCGTCCATCATCTTTTCGGCGGCCTCGCCGATCGACGCTGTCGGGTCGACCGAGAGGACGTTCGTGTTCATCACTTCCGCGACCGTGGCCATGCCGAGAGCCTAACCGAGGGCGCGAGTGAAGAACGGCTCGCCGTTGACCTCACCGTCCTGCACGAAGCCGAGCCGGCGGGCCAGTCCGAGCGACCGCGTGTTCTCGGGGTGGATCAGGAGAGTTGCGACCGTGTGCCCGGTGTCGCGCGTCAGGTGCTCGAGCAGCAGCTCGACCGCTCGCGAGGCGTAGCCCTTGCCGCGCGCGGACGGGAAGAGGTAGTAGCCGACGTTCACCTGGCCCGGCTCGAGCCAGTCGTGGTCGGAATCCTGGTCGTAGTCGACCCAACCGACGAGCCGGTCGTCGACCCAGACGCAAGCGACGGGACGCGGCCCGGTCGCTCCGGGCCCGAACCACTTGAAGAACTCCTCGTCTCGCCCCGCCATGAGTAGCTCCACGTCGCCGGGCGCTGGAGCGCGCAGCGTCACCACGCCGTCGGTCGCGATCACCGAAGCAGCCGCGAGAGCCGCCGGTCCTTGAGGACGCGGCCGCCGGTCTGGCAGGTCGGGCAGTAAAAGATCGTGTGCTCCTCGAAATCGACCTGCGCAATAGCCGTGCCGCAGACGAAACAGGGCTCGCCGAGGCGGCGGTGGACGCGGTACGTCTTCTCGTCGGAGGCTCCGGCCTCGCGCAGCTCGAGCCCGCGCTCGAGCTCGGAGTTGATCGCGGCGGCGAGCCGCTCGACCTCCTCGTCGTCGAGGTCGCCCGAGAGCGCGTACGGGGAGAGCTTCGCCGTGTGGAGGATCTCGTTGGCCCACGCCCGGCCGATGCCCGCGATCAGCCGCTGGTCGCGGAGCAGCGCGTGCAGCCGCCGCGACTCGCCGTGGACGATCTCGCCGAGCCGCTCCGGCCCGAGCCCGAGCGCCTCGGGGCCGAGGTGCGCGAGCTCGGCCTCCGCAGCTTCCGGCGTGAGCAGCCAGACGCCGGCGCGCTTCTTCCTCGCGTTCTCGGTCAGGACGAGCTTCGAGCCGCCTTCGAACTCGAGGGCGAAGGCCGGCGTCTTCGGGCCTTTCTCGCCGGCCCGGAGGAACTTGAGTCGTCCCGCAGTCATCAGGTGGACGAGCAGCACGAGCTCGCCGTCGTCGGTGGGGAAGAGGAGACGCTTGCCGCGCCGCTCGGCGCCGCGCAGACGACGGCCCTCGAGCGCGTCGAGCGGCGGGTCGAACGTCTTCAGCGTCGCGATGTGCGCTGGGCCGGCGTGCGCGATCGGGAAGGCCGACACGGGGTCGTTCAGCTGGCGCCTCCACGCCTCCATCTCCGGCAGCTCGGGCACGCGCTGACGGTAGCGCGCTAGCCGTCCAACGCCGCGGGGCCGCCGAACTCGGTGACGAGTCCCGGCTCGTGCAGGAGCGGGACGTCTTCCTGCTCCGGGAACTCGCGGAGGGTTCGGAGCGGGGAGAGAAGAACGGGGAGCAGCGAGACGAAGCCGAGACACGCGCCGACGAGGATCGCCGTGCGGACGCCGAACGCCGTGGCAAGCGCCCCGCCCGTAAGCGCACCGAGCGGGATCGTCCCCCACACGAAGAAGCGCATCGAGGCGTTCATCCGCCCCTGCAGCCGCTCCGGCGTGATCGCCTGGCGCAGGCTCACCTGCTGGATGTTGTAGACGACGGCGCCGAAGCCCCCGAGGATCCCGCTCAAGGCGAGGAACGGAATCGCCGCGTGACCCGCGGGCGCGAACGGGATCAGCAAAGCCGCGGGCGCGCCGACGGCCATGCCGAGGATCGTCGCGCCGTTCACCCCGAGCTTGCGGCGCAGCCATTCGGCCGAGGCCGAGCCGATCAGCCAGCCCGTCGCCGCGATCGCGCCGACGACGCCCATCACGGCGGGAGTCAGGCCGAGATGCCGGTACGCCCACACGAAGTACACGGAGAAGACGATGTTCGTGGCGAAGTTCGAGCTCCCCGTCGCCAGCGCCTGCGGGAAGAGGAGCCGGTGGCCGGTCACGTACCGGAGCCCCTCCCAGAGCTCGACGAGCAGCTTGCGCCGCTCGGTCGGCGGCGGCGGGTCCTCGCGTTTGCGGATCGAGGCCGTGAATCCGCCCGAGACGACGAAGCTGAAGGCGTCGACGAGGATCGCGTACGGCGCGCTAGCGAGCGCGATCAGTCCGCCGGACAGGCCCGGTCCGGCGATCGCCGCGCCCGAGACCGTCATCTGCAGCTTCGAGTTCCCCTCCACCAGCGTCTCGCGGTCGACGAGCTGCGGCAGGTACGCCTGATAGGCGACGTCGAAGAAGACCGTGTTGATTCCGACAAGGAATCCGACGACGTAGAGCTGCGTGAGCGTCAGGTGGCCAAGGGCGTAGGCGAGCGGGATCGTGGCGAGCAGCACGGCTCGCCCGAGGTCGCCGCCGATCAGGACCCAGCGCCGCCGCCAGCGGTCGACCCAGACGCCGGCGGGCAGCGTGAGGAGCAGGAACGGCAGAAACACGACGGTTTCGAGGGCCGCCACCTGGAACGCGCTCGCCTTCAGCGTCAAGACGGCCACGGCCGGGATCGCAAGCTGGGAAACCTGCGAGCCGAACTCGCTGATCGTCTGGCCGGTCCAGAGCTTGAGGAAGTCGCGGTGCGCCCAGAGCGCGCCGGCCGGCTTACGCATCTGCGGCAGCGGGTGCGGGCAGCGGAACGCCCTCGACGAGACCGCCTTCGAGCTCGGCTTGCGCCGGCGTCGGTTCCTCGACCGCCTCCGGCATCTCGCGGATCTTGCGGACCGAGGAGAGGGCCACCGGCAGGAAGCCGGTGAGGCTTCCGATCGCGCCGACCCAGAGCGCGGTCTCGAGGCCGACCCACTGCCCGATCGCGCCACCGAGCAGCGCGCCGAGCGGGATCGTCCCCCAGACGATCCAGCGCATCGCCGCGTTCATGCGGCCCTGGAGCCGCTCGGGGGTGATGGCCTGGCGCAGGCTGACCTGCGTGATGTTGTAGGCGACCCCACCGAAGCCGATGATCGCCTGCGCGAGCATGAACAGCGGCAGCGCGACCGCATGTGGCGCGGCCGGATAGATGAGCCCCGGCACGCAGAACGCGACGGAGCCCCAGACGATCGCCGGGCCGACTCCGATCCGCAGGCGAAGCCGATTCGCGAGGAGCGCGCCGGCGATCGAGCCGAGGCTGCCGACGGCGAACATCGCGCCGAGCTCGAGCGGGGAGAAGCCCAAGGTCCGCACGGCGTAGACGAGCAGGACGGCGAAGTACATCGAGCCGAAGAAGTTCGAGGTGCCGGTGCTGGCGGCGATCGCGCGCAGCCAGCGGTGGCCGGCGACCCAGCGGAGGCCCTCCTTGACCTGGGGCCACATCTTCGGGTGACCGTCGGCGGGGCGCGCGGGGAGGTCTTCCCGGTGT
Organism: uncultured Actinomycetes bacterium; assembly: GCA_963796555.1. Classification (GTDB taxonomy): domain Bacteria; phylum Actinomycetota; class Thermoleophilia; order Gaiellales; family Gaiellaceae; genus Palsa-739. The sequence goes on from CAWCLZ010000010.1 coordinate 982,277, forward strand.
CGCATCGTGATCATGAACACGCTCGAGATCACGAAGCTCGCCGCGTCGAAGACGATCGCGTACGGCGCCGTGATCGCGCTGATGAGGACGCCCGAGGTGGTCGGCCCCGCGACCTGGGCGACCGAGACGGACAGCTGCAGCTTCGAGTTTCCGTCCACGAGGTCTTCCCGGTCGATCAGGGAGGGCAGGTAGGACTGGTAAGCGACGTCGAAGAAGACGGTGAAGATCCCCACCACGAACTGGATCAGCATCAGCTGCCAGATCTGGAGCACGCCGACCGCCCAGAGGATCGGGATGAGCGCGAGCAGGACGGCGCGGGAGGCGTCGCCGACAATCAGGATCGAGCGGCGGCGGAGCCGGTCGACCCAGACACCGGCGGGCAGCGCGAAGAGGATGAACGGCATGAAGCCGAGCACGCCGAGGAGGGCGAACTCGAAGGTGGTCGCCTGCAGCTCGAGCAGGGCGAGCAGCGGGATCGCCAGCTGAGAGATCTGCGAGCCGAACTCGCTGATCGACTGGCCGGTCCAGAGCTTGAGGAAGTCGCGGTGCTGCCAGAGCGGGCCGCTCGGCCTACGCATCGTCGGCCTCTCCGGCCCAGATCCCGGCCGTCAGCGAGCTGGGGGTTCCGCCCGCGCTGTCGGCGGCGCGGAAGTCGTCCATGAGCTTCTTCGTGCGGCGCTCGAAACGCTCCAGGTCCTTCTGCGTCAGGCGCGCGCGAACGAGGCCGAAGCCGGACACCACGGGTGCCAGATCGACCTCGCTCGCGGCTTGCCGGAGGGTGACGGCGGAGATCGCCCGGCCGTCTGCGGGATCCTCGGTCTGGTAGAGGAAGAGCCGCGCCGTGCGGCCGTAGAACTTCTCGGTCAGCGCACGCACCTTGCGCGTGCGGACGACGCGGATCAGGCCGGCCGCCTCGAGCACCTTCAGGTGATGGCCGACCGTGCCCTTGGGCATCGAGAGCTCCTCGGCGATCTCCTGCGTCGAGCGCGCCCGGGCGCGCAGCAGCTGGATCAGCTGGACGCGGAAGGGATCGGCCATCGCGCGCAGCTGTACGGGGTCGGCCACGACCATCGTTTCGTCGGCCTCGTAGTCATGCCCATCAATGGTCGGCATATCCCGACCATACCGGAGGAGCCGACCATTCGCAACGATGCATATGGTTCGCCTTCGTGAGCGAGCCGATCGTCGTCGAGGTGCACCGCAACGGAGTCGTGGAGGCGGTGCACCGGGTCCACGCAGTCGCCCTTCGAGCCGGCGAGGTGGTCGCCGCGGCGGGCGACCCGTCGCTGACGTGCTGCCTGCGCTCCTCCTCGAAGCCGTTGCAGGCTCTGCCGCTCGTGCGCGCCCGCGACGACCTGCCGGACGACGAGCTCGCGATCGCCTGCGCCTCCCATCACGACACGCCGGAGCAAGTGGCCGCGGTGCGGGCGCTGCTCGTGCGGGCCGAGGCGACGGAGGCCGATCTCGAGCTCGGCCCGCAGGAGGGCCGGCCACCGGAGCTGGTCCACAACAACTGCTCCGGGAACCACGCCGGGCTGCTCGCCCTCTGCCGTGCCCGAGGCTGGCCGACGCAGGGCTACCGCCTCCCCGAGCATCCCGCCCAGTGCGCGTGCCTGGAGGTTCACGCCGAGGCCGCCGAGGTCGAGTCGGAGACGCTCGCGACCGGCACCGACGGCTGCGGCATCGTCACCTTCGCGCTCACGCTCGAGCGGATGGCGCACGCCTTCTCGCGCCTCGAGTCGCTGCCGGGCGGCCCTCGCGTGGCGACCGCGATGCGGGCGCGCCCGGACCTCGTCGGCGGCCCTGACGGCGCCGACTACCTCCTGATGCGCGGCGCGCCCGGCTGGTTCGCAAAAGGCGGCGCCGAGGGGCTGCTGTGCGCTGCCGGGCCCGACGGGATCGGCGTCGCGCTCAAGACGGAGGACGGCGCGAGCCGCCCCCATATGCCGGCGCTGGCGGCCTTCCTCGCCCGGCTCGGCGTCGACCTGCCGGACCTCGCCAGGCGCCCGGTCCTCAACACCCGCGGCGAAGTGGTCGGCGAAGTCGTTGCCCTCGCCCTACCGCGCTAACAACATCGCAGGATCCTGCGAACCAGCGCTGGGGAAGCCAACCGCTGGGCCGCCGTAACAAGTTCTTTACGAATTGCCGAGCCATGACTAGTATCCGGCACGCGAACGAGGGAGGACCGGGGCAAGGCGGGGGGCGCCACGGTCGGTTGTAGTAGCGCTGTCGTGCAACCACTAGGCCGGGGAGGTTCGGGGACGTGCTCACCGTCGATATCTCGCTTCCTGACGTCGAGGAGCTCCACAAGCTCGTCGCCGAAGGGAGGGAGAAAGGCTTCCTGTCCTACGACGAGATCGCCGCGGCGTGCGAAGATGTGGTGCTCACGAAGGAGCAGGTCGAGGACTTCTACACGTACCTGATCGAGCACGGCGTCGACGTCGTCGAGGGCGAGCGGCACAAGGCGCCGCCGCACGAGCCGCCGCCGCCCGAGGACGAAAAGGCCGTCGCCGCGCCCAAGCTCGACCTCACCGTCGAGCCCTCGCTCGACTCCCTCCGGCTCTATCTGCGCGAGATCGGCAAGGTCAACCTCCTCACGGCCGACCAGGAGGTCACGCTCGCGAAGCGGATCGAGCGCGGCGACATGGGCGCCAAGGCCGAGATGATCGAGGCGAACCTCCGGCTCGTCGTCTCGATCGCCAAGGGCTACCTGGGCCGCGGGCTCTCCTTTCTCGACCTGATCCAGGAAGGCTCGCTCGGCCTGATCCGTGCGGTGGAGAAGTTCGACTACCGCAAGGGCTACAAGTTCTCCACCTACGCGACGTGGTGGATCCGGCAGGCGGTGACACGCGCGATCGCCGACAAGGCGCGCACGATCCGGATCCCCGTCCACATGGTCGAGAAGCTGAACAAGGTCGTGCACATCGAGCGGCAGCTCGTGCAGCGGCTGGGGCGTGAGCCGAGCCCGGAGGAGATCGCCGAGGAGCTCGAGATCACGACCGACGAGGTGCGCGAGATCCTGCGCATGTCGCAGCTCCCGATCTCGCTCGAGAAGCCGATCGGCGAGGAGGAGGACTCCTCGCTCGGCGACTTCGTCGAGGACGAGGCTGCCGAATCGCCGTTCGACACGGCCCAGCTCCTGCTGCGGCGCGAGGACGTCGTCAACGCGCTCAACGCGCTGCCGCGGCGCGAGCGCGAGGTGATCGAGCTCCGCTACGGGCTGCTCGGCGGCGAGCCCCGCACGCTCGAGGAGGTCGGGAGAGCCTTCGGTGTCACGCGCGAGCGGATCCGCCAGATCGAGAACAACACGTTGAAGAAGCTCGAGCACCTGCCCGAGGCGCAAGCTTTACGAGACGCAGTCTCGTAAAGCTGAGCGACGGTGCTCCGCGCGAGCGAGAGCGCCGTCTCGCTCACGCTTCGCGCTGATGATCTTGCTTGCGTCTCCCAGTGTCGTGACCGTTGGCTCCCGGGTCGCGGCCGGTCGTGCACCCTGCGGGCGCAGGAGCGGTCGTTGGGTAGGGCCGCCTGAGCAGTTCCGAGTGCGATCTCCCACCGCCGTCCGATCCCCCTCGTACGCTCTTCGCCCGTGGACCGGGACATGCTCCGTTGCGGCGTCGCCGAGTTCGTCGGCACCTTCACGCTGATCTTCATCGGCGGCGGCGCGGGCATCATCAGCGGCCAGGACATCGTCGCCGTCGCGCTCGCCAACGGCCTCGCGATCGGGATCATGGTCTCGAACCTCGGCCACATCTCCGGCGGGCACTTCAACCCCTCGATCACGGCCGGCTTCCTGGCCACGCGCCGGATCAAGGCGCGGACCGCCGGGTTCTACTGGGCGTTCCAGCTCGTCGGCGCGACCGTGGCTGCGCTCATCCTGCGCTGGCTGTTCAAGAAGCCTGCGATCCTCGGAGCCGTCCCGCGCGTCGCGCACGGCTTCCCCGACTCGCGTGCCCTCGTGCTCGAGCTGATCATGACCTTCTTCCTCGTCTGGGCCGTCTTCGCGACCGCGGTGGACGAGCGCGGGGCCTTCAAGGCGATCGCGGGTCTTGCGATCGGGCTCACGATCACGATCGACGTCTTCGTCGGCGGGCCGATCACCGGCGCCGCCATGAACCCGGCCCGGGCATTCGGGCCGGAGCTCGCCTCGGGCTCCTGGTCGAACTGGTGGATCTACTGGATCGGCCCGATCCTCGGTGCCCTGATCGCGGCGCTCGGCTACGAGTACCTCTATCTCCGCAAGACGGAGACCGGGGCCGACGAGCCGGACGCCGGCGAGACCGCCGCCGGCTAGGGCAGGAACTCCACGAACGACTCGAGCGGCTCGCGCTCGCGCGCGGCCGGCTCGCGTGCGGCGCTGCCGAAGTGGAGCAGGCCGAGGAAGCGCTCCCCGGGAGGGATCCCGACCGCCTCGCGGCCGACCTTCGTGCGCAGCACCTGCGGCGTCCGCCAATAGGTCGCGATGTCCCGCTCGGTTGCGGCGAGGAGCACGAGCGTGATGGCGGCCGCCGTCGCGCAGACGTCCTCCTCGTCCATCGCCAGCTCCCCCGTGAGAGCAGCGGTCGCGACGACGAGCGTCGGCGCCCGGTCGAGCTTCTGCGCCTCCTTTTCGCCGGCCACCCGCTTCAACTCGGCAAGCGCACCCGGCCCGAGGACGCGAAAGCGCCAGGGCTGGTTGAGATGGTGCGTCGGCGCGAGCCGTGCGACGGCGAGCAGCTCCAGCAACGTCTCGCGGGAGAGCGGCTCCGGCCCGAAGGCCTTGTGCGTCCGCCGCGCCGCGGCGAGCTCGGCGAGCGTCACCCGAGCCGTGCGCTGACGGTGACGGTCGCGCCCGCGCGCTTGAGCAACGCGGAGAACGGACAGGCCTCGTCTGCGTCCACGACCGCCGCCTGGAGCGCGGCCTCGTCCACGCCGTCCGCCTGCACGACGAACTCAACTCTCGAGCCGACGATCTGATGGCCCTGGCCCTCGACCTCATCCATCTCGATCGTGACGTCCGTGTCGAGCCGGCCCGGCGGAGTGCCCGCAGCGGTCAACACCCCGGCGAGGGACATCGTGATGCAGCCGCCGTGCGCGGCTGCGAGCAGCTCCTCGGGGCTCGTCTTGCCGTCTGGGTCGCCGACCCGCGACGGGAGGGAGAAGGGCAGCTGCGCGAACGCGCCGGACCGGGCGTCGAGCAAGCCCGCGCCGCGCGCGAGGTTCCCGTCCCAGCCGACGTGTGCGGTGCGCTCGATGTGCGGCATCAGGTGACCGCCGCCACGACGGCCGCGGAGCCGTCGGGGTAGTAGGCCTCGGCCGGGGAGCCCGCGGGGCGGAAGACGCCGAGCACACGCATCTCGCCCGGCCCGTGGTTCTCGAGGCAGTGGACGAGCCGGGCCGGCAGGTGGAAGCACGAGCCGGGCCGCAGCGGGGCGCTCTCGTCGCCGACGTGGAAGGCGCCTTCGCCGGCGAGGATGTAGCCGACCTCGTCGTAGAGGTGGAAGTGCTCGGGCGCGCGTCCGGGCGGGATGTAGCCCACGAACTGCGTCACCGACTCGCAGCCGTTCTCGGGGTGCGAGAACAGCGCGAACTCGCGTCCCGCGGTCGCCGTGCCGCGCTCGCCGCTCGCGATCACCGCGTGACTCGCCGACGAGGGCTGCGGCTCCTCGACGAGCACCGAGAGGAACTCGAGACCTTCGGCGGAGTCGATCTGCCACGACGTCCCGTGCGCGGCGAAGACTCCCGTCCCAGGCTCCAGCTCGTGGCTCTCGCCGGCGACCGTCGCCGTTCCGTGCCCTTCGAGCACGTAGAGCACCTCGTCGCGCTCGTCGTCGCGACGCTCGCCGCACGCGCCCTCGAAGCGCAGCAGGCGCTGCTGGAACTCGGGGACGGTGAAGAGCGGCGTGACCGCTCCGGCCGTCTCTGCGGACTGCATGCAGTACTGCACGGGACGAGCCTATACACGCGCGCTCCCCTCCCTTCACCGGTTAAGGCGGAGTAAAGTCGCGAGCCTGGTCTTTCCGGTCGGCGCAAACCTTGGCCGGAGGCGAGCGTCTCACCTGAGTGAGCACGTGCCAAAAGGAGGGCATGAATGTTGAAGAAAGTTGGAGTAGTCGCAGTCTTCGCGACGGTGGTCTCGGTTGTCGTCGCGACGACCGCCTGGGGCTCGGCCCAGCCGAGAGCTCTGGCGGCGGCGACTGGAAGCGTCAAGTGCGGCAAGACGGTGACGATCGGAGTCGCCTATCCGGAGACCGGTCCGGCCGCAACGCTCGGTGCCCCGCAGTGGGACTGGGCGAACTTCGCGAAGAAGACGTGGAACAAGAGCCACAAGCTGAAGCTCGCCTTCGTTCGTGGCGACACGCAGCTCGCGGGGAACAACCCGCAGGCCGTTCAGGTGGCCCATGCATTCGCGTCGAACGGCAAGATCCTTGCGGTCACCGGCCCGGCCGGTAGCCAGGAAGTCGAGGACAGCATCTCGGCGTACAAGGGTGGCGGTCTTGGCGTGGTTTCCGGTTCGGCGACCCGCGTCGCGCTGACGCGCCCCACGACGAACCCGGTGGCCTCGCGGGAGACCCCCAAGGGCTACTTCTTCCGCACGGTGCCGAACGACGGTCAGCAGGGTGACAACGTCGCGACGTACATCCACAAGAAGCTGAAGAAGACGAACGTCCGGATCATCGACGACGAAGAGGCGTACAGCCAGGGTCTCGCGGCTCAGGTCGGCAACGACCTGAAGGCCGATGGCGTGACCGTGACCACGGACCACATCAGCCAGCAGAACCCTGACTACAACTCGGTCATCGCGGCGATCCCTGGCGCGACCCAGCTCGTCTACATCCCCTGGCAGGTTCCCGCCATGGCGCAGCAGTTCTTCACCCAGCTGCGGGCGAACGGGGACCATCAGATCGTCATGGGATCTGACGGCACCGACGATCCGAGCACGTTCAAGGGTGCCGGCAGCTACGTGTCCGGCTTCCCGGTCGACACCTCCTCCAAGGAGCTGAAGGCCTTCCAGAAGTCGCACAACGGCGATCCCGAGACGTTCGGCCTGCCGACCTACACGTCGGTCATGGTCAACGCCACCGCGCTCAACAAGGCGTGCAAGGCGGGCCACGGCAAGACGACGCGGGCCGCAGTGCGCAAGGACGTCGCCAAGGTCAAGCTGAGCGACAAGGTCTCGCTGCTCGGCTTCCCGGTCGCGTTCCTGAACAAGAACCACGGCAAGTTCCAGGGCCCCGGCGACATGGGTGGCTCGGCTGCCTTCGGTATCTACAAGATCCAGCCGAACGGCAGCTACAAGCGCGTCGGGTAACTGACCGACCGATGAACCAAACGAGCGGCCTGCCTCTGCGGGCCGCTCGTCTTTTCTCTATGAGAAGCTAGGCGCCTTCGATGCACCATCTTCTCCTCTTCAACATCATCAACCAGATCCGAGAGCTCGGCTGGCCCGGAATGTGGGAGCTGCTGCGCAACGGGATCGTGCTGGGGAGCCTTTACGCGCTCATCGCCCTCGGCTACACGATGGTGTACGGGATCCTGAAGCTCCTGAACTTCGCCCACGGCGACATCTACATGGTGGGAGCCTTCATCGGCTACGGCGTCCTGGTTGCGTTCGGCGGAGCGCTGTCCCCGACGATCCCGATCGTCCCGCTCATCATCCTGATGTTCGCCGTCTCGATGGCCGGGTCGGGTTTCCTGGGCGTGGCGATCGAGCGCGTCGCCTACCGGCCGCTGCGCAACGCACCGAGGATCGCGCCGCTCATCAGCGCGCTGGGCGTGGCGTTCTTCCTCGAGAGCAGCGTGCAGCTCCTCACCAACTCCGCCCATTACCTCTACAACGGCTACCAACTCGGCGGGAAGAACGGCAACTTCGGACCGCTGCTCAACCCCGTCTTCCACGTCGACAAGGTCCCCATCAACGTGGTGCAGACGCTCGTCGTCCTGACGGCGATCGCGCTGATGGCGGTGCTCGTCTGGCTCGTCTACCGCACGAAGTTCGGCAAGGCGATGCGTGCCGTGGCCTTTGACCGGGAGGCCGCGGCGATGATGGGGATCGACACCGATCGGATCATCTCGATGACGTTCTTCATCGGCTCGGTGCTCGCGGGGGCGGCCGGCGTGATGTACGGCCTGTACCTCGGTGACACCTACTTCTTCCTGGGCTTCCTGTTCGGCCTGAAGGCGTTCACGGCCGCCGTGGTCGGCGGGATCGGCAGCATCCCCGGCGCCATGCTCGGCGGTATTCTGATCGGAGTCATCGAGGCCTTCTCAACCGGCTACGTCGGGGGGCAGTGGTCCGAGCTCGTGGTCTTCGGCCTCCTCATCGGCTTCCTGATCGTGCGCCCGACCGGACTACTCGGCTCCCACGCCATCCAGAAGGTATGAGCGACACCCCCGACACCCCCGGCGTGCCCGAGCCGCCCTCCGAGCCGGAGTCCGGCCCGAGCATCGGCGTCGACTCCTGGGTCGCCACGGAGCAGGGCCGCCGCAGTAGTGGCGGACTGTTCGGCTGGGTGGCCCGGGGCTGGGGGTCCATCCCCGACGCGGCCAAGTTCCTCGCCTTCGTCGCGCTTGCCGTGAGCTTGCCCTATTGGCTCCTCCGCAGCGAAGGCGATCTCTTCAACTTCGGGCTGTTCACGCTCCTCTTCATCGGTCTCGGCCTCGGGCTCAACGTCGACGTCGGCTGGGCGGGCCTGCTCGACCTCGGCTACGTGGCGTTCTTCGGCATCGGCGGGTACGCCTACGCGCTCCTCTCGTCGGGCTACTACGGGATCCATTGGCCCGCCGAGGCGGTGATCCCGATCGCGATGGTCGCGGCGACGATCCCGGCCGCGGTCCTCGGTTTCTCGGCGCGCCGGCTGCTCGGCGACTACCTGGCGATCGTCACCCTGTTCTTCGCGGAGGCGTTCCTGGTGTTCACGAATGTGGCCAACCCGATCATCGCGGGCAAGGGCTTGACCGGCGGCGCCAACGGCATTCCGCAGGTTGACCCGCTGAGGTTCTTCGGTTACACGCTCACGACCTCGAAGCAGCTGTACTTCTTCCTGGTCGGCGCGGTCGCCGTGGTCGCGGGGGCTCTCTATCTCGCCAACCAGTCGCGGACGGGGCGCGCCTGGCGGGCGTCGCGGGAAGACCCGCTCGCGGCAGAGGTGATGGGCATCCCGGTCAACCGGCTCAAGATCCTCGCGTTCATCTTCAGCTCGGCGGTGGCCGGGCTCTTCGGCGCGATCTACGTGGCGATCCTGACCTCCGCGGTGTCGACCAACTACAGCATCGGGCTGCTGATCACCATCTACGCGGTCATCATCCTCGGCGGCCTCGGCAGCATCGCGGGCGTCATCGTCGGGGCGATCATCATCAACTGCACCTTCGTGTTTCTCGAGCCGCAGACGGACCATCCCGGGTTCAAGCGCTGGCTCTTCTACGGGGTGATCATCCTGCTGATTGCGTTGCTGAAGCCGTGGTACAAGGCCGTGGTCGTCTTCGTGGGCGCGATCGTGAGCGGGTTCATCGCCCATGCCGTCGTGGGGGCGTGGGCCGGGTCGGCGTGGACGTCCGGCAAGACGGTCTCCGGCGCGGGCTGGCTCTCGCACTGGGTCGTCATCCCGAAGGTGAGCCACGGAAACGTCGACAACATCCTCTACATCGGGCTCGTGCTGGCGGTCGTGCTCGTGGCCAGCCTCAAGGGGTGGTGGCGCATCATTGCGCTCGGGCCGACGGTCTATCTCGCCGCTGTCGTGTGGGAGAACGTGCTCACCGAGAACCCGGGGGTGACGGCCTTCATCCTCTTCGGGGCGATGCTGGTCGGGCTGATGATCAAGCGGCCGCAGGGGCTCCTCGGGACGGCGAGAGTCGAGATCGTCTGATGGCCGCGGCTCCCGAGCCCACTCCGCGCGCTCCGCTGCTCGAGCTCAACAACCTCTCGATGTCGTTCGGCGGCCTGAAGGTGATCGACAACCTCGACCTGGTCGTCAACCAGGACGAGATCGTCAGCGTGATCGGCCCGAACGGCGCCGGGAAGACGACGCTGTTCAACCTGGTCACCGGGATCTACCAACCCGACGCGGGAGAGATCCTGCTTGGCGGCCAGAGCCTCGTCGGCCTGTCCCCGCACAAGATCACCCGCGCCGGGGTCGCCCGCACCTTCCAGACGCTGCGGCTCTTCCTCAACATGAGCGTGATCGAGAACGTCATGGCCGCGCAGTACGGGCGGACGAAGGTGGACGTCATCCGCGCGATGGTCCGCACTCCCGCGATGCGCCGCGAGGAGAAGGAGATCAGGGCGCGCGCGGAGGAGAAGCTCTCCTTCTTCGGGCAGCGCCTGATGGGCTACCGCTGGAACCAGCCCGCGTACTCGCTCTCCTACGCCAACCGGCGCCGGCTCGAGATCGCGCGGGCGATGGCGACGGAGCCACGGATCCTCCTGCTCGACGAGCCTGCCGCCGGCATGAACCCGACCGAGACACACGAGATCACGGAGCTGATCGTGCAGCTGCGCGACGAGGGCGGCTACACGATCTTGCTGATCGAGCACGACATGCACGTGGTCGAGGGCATCTCGGACCGGGTTGTCGCGCTCGACCACGGCGTCAAGATCGCCGAGGGCTCGTTCGACGCGGTCGCCACCGATCCGCGCGTGGTCGAGGCGTATCTCGGGACGAAGGCGACGGCGACGAAGTGAGCGAAGCGGGGGAGACGAGCGGTAACGAGAACGGCGCGACGTCCGAGCCGCTGCTGCGGCTCGACGGCGTGGACACGTACTACGGCCAGATCCACATCCTCCAGGGCTTGAGCCTCGAGGTGCGCCCCGGCGAGCTCGTCTGTCTGCTCGGGGGCAACGCGTCCGGCAAGTCGACGACGCTGAAGACGGTGCTCGGCATCGTGCAGCCGCGGAACGGGAGCGTGTATTTCGGAGGCGAGGACGTCACCTCCCGCCCGACGAACTACCGGATCCGCAAGGGCATCGCGATCGTCCCCGAGAACCGGCGCCTGTTCGGACCGATGACGGTGCTCGACAACCTCGAGATGGGCGCGTACCTGCACGGCAAGGGAGCGAAGGAGGACTTCGACCGCGTCTACGAGCTCTTCCCGCTCCTCTACGACCGGCGCTCCCAGCTGGCTGGAACGATGTCGGGCGGCGAGCAGCAGATGGTGGCGATGGGTCGTGCGTTGATGGGACGCCCGAAGCTGTTGCTGATGGACGAGCCGTCGATGGGGCTGGCGCCGATCCTCGTCGAGCGCAACTTCGAGATCATCAAGCAGGTGCACGAATCGGGCGTCGCGATCCTCGTCGTCGAGCAGAACGCGAACGTCTCGCTCTCGATCGCCGACCGCGGCTACGTCCTCTCGACGGGCCGGCTCGTGCTCGAGGGGCCGGCCGCCGAGTTGCGCGAGCACGAGGACCTGCGCAAGGCGTATCTCGGTCGCTGAGCGCGCCGAGGATACATTGAACGCAGTGGACGAGGCGCTGCAGCGGGCCGTGCTCTGGCGCGAGGTGGGCCGCAAGGTCGCCGTCGCGACCGTCGTGGCGACGCGCCGCTCGGCGCCGCGTCCGGTCGGGTCGAAGCTCTTCGTCAGCGACAGCGGCGAGCTCGAAGGGTCGGTCTCCGGCGGTTGCGTCGAGAGTGACGTCGTGCTCGCGGCCCAGGACGTGCTCGCGGGTGGCGAGTCGCGGCTTCTCACCTACGGGATCACCGACGAGATGGCCTTCGGGATCGGGTTGCCGTGCGGCGGCGAGATCGACGTCTTCGTCGAGGAGCTCAGCGAGGTGGAGCGTCCCGATGTGACGCTCACGGTCGTCGCCGGCGAGGGAGTGGGCGAGCGGTTGCACGATCCGGAGCTGGAGCTCGCTGCGCGGCGGCGGGGTCGCAGTCACGTGATCGAGCTCGAGGGCCGCACGATTCTGGCGGACGTCACGGCTCCGCCGCCGCGGCTCTTCGTCTACGGCGCGGTCGACACGGCAGAGGCTCTCTGTCGCGCGGCAAAGCTGCTCGGCTGGCGGACGGTGGTCGCCGACGCGCGGGCGAGCTTCGCCACGCCCGAGCGAATCCCGAACGCCGACGAGCTGCTCGTTCTCTGGCCGGACGAGGCGCTGGCGCACGCCCAGCCGGACCTGAGCACCGCAGTCGTCGTCTTCACGCACGACGACAAGTTCGACCTGCCGCTGATCCGTGGCGCGCTCGCCGGCGGCGCGTTCTACGTCGGCTGGATCGGCTCGCACCGCAACCAGGAGCGCCGGCGCGGCCTCCTGCGTGAGGAGGGCGTGACCGACGACGAGCTCGCACGTATCTCGGGGCCGTCGGGCCTCGACATCGGAGCAGGCACGCCCTCCGAGACGGCGGTCTCGATCCTCGCGGAGATCCTCGCCGTGCGCGCGGGACGGGCGGGCGGACGGCTCAAGGAGTCGTCGCAACGCATACACGCCGAGCCGGTCTCCTAGCGCTGGATAGGATCGGCCCGTGCTGCTGCGCGAGGTCGAATACGCAAAGCCCGGCTCCGTGGCCGAGGCGCTGGAGCTGCTCGCGTCGAACGACGGCGCCCGCGCGCTCGCGGGCGGGCAGACGCTGATCAACGTGATGAAGGCGCGCGCCGCGTCCCCGGACCTGCTCGTCGACCTCAACGGACTCGAGCAGCTGAAGGGCATTGAGCTTGCCGGCGACGGGACGCTCACCATCGGCGCGATGACGACCTACTCCGAGCTCATGGCCTCGGCGGAGGCGAAGGCGCGGCCGATCCTCGGCGAGGTCTGCGCGACGATCGCCGACGTCCAGGTCCGGAATCGCGGCACGCTCGGCGGCAATGTCTGCTCGAACGACCCGACGAACCACCTGCCGCCGCTGATGGTCGCGGTCGGTGCGCGGATGACGATCGTCGGAGCGGGCGGCGAGCGCGAGGTGCCGGCGGACGAGTTCTTCCTCGGCGTCTACCTAACTGCGGCCGGGCCGGGTGAGCTGCTGACGCGCATCACGATCCCCGCGGGCAAGAAGGACGGCTTCGCGGCGGTCACGCTCGGCGCGGAGGGCACGTGCATCTGCAACGCCGCCGCCAGTGTGAACGGCGCGGTCCGCGTCGCGCTCGGCTGCGTCGACGCGGTGCCGGTGCTCGTCACCGCCGACTCCCCCGAGGGAGTGGCGGACGCCGTGCGTGCGGCGAACCTGATGCCGCCCTCCGACGTCCACGCCTCGAGCGAGTACCGGACGCACCTCGCCGGCGTGCTCGCGACGCGCGCCGCAGAGGAGGCGGCAGGCCGCTGATGGACGTCACGGTGACCGTCAACGGGACGACCTACGAGCGCGATGTCGAGCCGCGCAAGCTCCTGATCCATTTCCTGCGCGACGACCTCGACCTCACCGGCAGCCACATCGGCTGCGACACGGGCAACTGCGGCGCGTGCTCGGTCATCTTCGAGGGCGTGCTCGCGAAGAGCTGCATGCTCCTCGCCGTCCAGGCGAACGGGGCGAGCATCGAGACCGTCGAGGGACTGAGCGAGGACACGAATCTGACGCCGTTGCAGCAGGCCTTCAACGAGCACCACGCGCTCCAGTGCGGCTACTGCACGCCGGGGATGCTGATGAGCGCGACGGCGCTGCTGCGCGAGAACCCGAGCCCGTCCGAGGACGAGATCAAGAAGGCCTTGCAGGGCAACATCTGCCGCTGCACCGGTTACTGGAACATCTTCGAGGCCGTCAAGTCGGTGGCGAAGTGAGCGAGACCGTGTCCGAGACCACGCTCGCGCCGGCGCCGGTCGAGGTGCAGAAGGGCTGGGGCGGCCAGAGCGTCAAGCGCAAGGAGGACAAGCGGCTCCTGCAGGGCGAGGGCGTCTTCGTCGACGACGTCAAGCGCCACGGGATGGGCTACCTCCATTTCGTGCGCAGCCCGTACGCGCACGCGCACATCACGCGCGTCGACGTCTCGGTGGCCGAGGCGATCGACGGCGTCTACGGAACGCTGACCGGCGAAGAGGTCGCGGCCCTCACGGATCCGTTCTTCCAGATCTCGAGCGTGCCGGGCGCGAACATCAAGGACTTCGCGCTCGCGGTCGGCAAGGTGCGCTACGTCGGCGAGCCGATCGTCGCCGTCGTCGCCGAGACGCGTGAGCTGGCGCGCGACGCGTCCGAGCTCGTCGAGGTCGACTACGAGCCGCTGGGGGCGGTCGTCGACGCGCGCACGGCACAGCACGCCGACACGCCGGTGCTGCACGACGAGGCTGAGGGGAACCTCATGTGGACGGGTCTCTATCGCTGGGGCGACCTCGACGCCGCCTTCGCCGAGGCCGACCGCGTGATCAAGATCCCGGAGCTCCACTTCCACCGCTTCAACTCGACGCCGCTCGAGTGCGACGGCGCGCTCGTCGAGTACAACCGCGGCGTCGGGCAGTGGACGATCCACACGAACAACCAGTTCCCCGGCTTCGCCGCGATCATGATGGGACCGGCGATGAAGGTGGGGCTCGACAAGCTCCGCTTCGTCACGCAGGACATCGGCGGCGGCTTCGGCAACAAGATCACCTCGCATCCGCAGCTCGTCGTCTGCTGCCTGCTCGCGCGCAAGCTCAAGCGGCCGGTGCAGTGGACGGAGTGGCGGACCGACTTCCACCTCTCGATGTCGCACGGCAACGAGCGCTGGTTCCAGGACACCGAGGTCGCGGTCTCCGACGACGGCACGCTGCTCGGCTTCCGCACAAAGGCGCTCGACGACGCCGGCGCGTGGCTGCGCTACGAGCCGCTCGGCGGGGTGATCTGGGCGCAGGTCACGCCCGGGATGTACCGCTGGCGCCACATCGAGCTCGAGTTCACGCAGGTCGCCACCAACAAGGCGCCCGTCTCGCCGAACCGCGGCTACTCGCGCATGCAGCACCTCTGGTTCACCGAGCGCGTGATCGACATCGTGGCGCGCGAGCTCGACCTCGACCCGGTCGAGGTGCGCAAGCGGAACTACGTCCGCGCCGAGGACATGCCGTACGAGACGCCGAACGGCTGCGTCTACGACTCCGGCGACTACGCGGGGATGCTCGACCTCGCGCTCGAGCTGATCGACTACGCGTCGATCCCGGCGAAGCGGGCGGACGCGGAGGCGCGCGGGAAGCGGCTCGGCGTCGGGATCGGCTCGACCCTCGATTCCGGCACGAACAACTTCGGCCAGTCGCGGCTCATCAACCCGGAGCTCCAGTTCTCGGGCAACAACGAGGTCGCCACGGTCAAGCTCGACATCTTCGGCGAGATCGTCGTCACGCTCGGCACGACGCCGCAGGGCCAGGGGCACGAGACGACCGCGGCTCAGGTCGTCGCCGACATCCTCAACTGCTCGGTCGACGACGTGCACGTGCGCGCGGGCCACGACAGCTACTGGAACTCGCACGCCGGCTTTTCGGGCACGTACGCGAGCCAGTTCGCGGTGACCGGGCTCAGCGCTGTCAAAGGCGCGACCGACATGCTCGCGGCGGAGATCAAGAAGCTCGCGGGCGCGGTCTTCGGCGGAGTGCCGCCGGAGGCGCTCGAGCTCGCCGACGGCGGCGTGCGCATCAAGGAAAGCCCCGACGCGTTCCTCCCGTTCATGGCCTGCGGCGCGATCATCAACGCGAACAACGCGGGCCTGCCAGAGGATCTCGAGGTCACGCTCAACTGCCGCTACGTCTACCGGCCGCCGTTCGAGGTGCCGGACGTGGAGACGAAGATGGGCAACCTCACGCTCACGTACGCCGCGCAGATCCACGTCGCGGTCGTCGAGGTCGATCCCGAGACCGGCGCATACGAGATCGTCGACTACGCCGCCGTCGACGACTGCGGCAAGCGGATCAACCCGCAGATCGTCGAGGGCCAGGTGATGGGCGCGACGGCGCAGGCGATCGGCGCTGCGGTCCACGAGACGTACGAATACGACGAGGACGGGAACCTGCTGACGCCCAACTTCTACGACTACCACGTGCCGCACGCGCTCGACATGCCGCCGCTCGCGACCGGCGCGCTCGAGAGCCCGTCGCCGTTCACGCCGCTCGGCACCAAGGGCATGGGCGAGGGCGGCGGCGCCGGTATCCACGCCATCTGCGCCGCGATCCAGGACGCGACGGGCACGATCGTGACTGACAGCCACAACCCGTACCAGCGCGTCTGGCGGCTGCTGCAGGAGGCGGGCGCGTGAACGTCTCCGGCGAGCGCACGTTCGCCGCTCCACGCGGGACGGTATGGAAGGTGATGAACGATCCCTCTGCGATGGCGAAGACGATGCCCGGCGTCCAGAGCTTCGACGTCCACGACGACCGGCACTGGACGGCGAACGTCAAGATCCCGCTCGGCCTGGGCGGCCTGAAGATGACGGTCGACATGGAGAAGGTCGAGGAGCGCGAGCCCGACTTCGCGAAGATGGCGATCAAGGGCAACGGCGTCGGCGCGGTCATGAACATGGAGACCTCGTTCACGCTCAGCGAAGCCGGCGAAGGCGGCACGGCAATGGCCTGGAGTGCCGACGTGAAGATCCTCGGGCCGGTCGGCTCGATGGGCCAGCGCGTCCTGCAACCGATCGTGAACCAGCAGGTGCAGCACGTCCTCACCGCGTTGGACGCCCAGGTTCAGGAGGCGCTGGGGCAGACCGGCTGATGGCGCCGCCGCTCCGGATCGGCGTCATGCAGCTCACGATGGAGCCGCTCGACGAGATGCTCGCCTCGGCGCGCGCGATGGACGACGCCGGGATGGACACGATCTGGCTCGCCGAGGCGTACCCTTGGTGGCGCAAGCACGGGATGGAGGCGCGCTCCTCCACCGGCGTCGGCGCGCTGATGGCCCGGGAGACGGAGCGGCTGACGATCGGCTGGGGGATCATCGCCGCCTCGACTCGGCATCCGGTGCAGGCCGCGATGGACGCTCGCGTCGTGCAGGAGGCGGCGGGGCCCGACCGGTTCATCCTCGGCTTCGGGACCTCGAAGATCTTCCTCAACAACACGAAGACGCAGACGAAGAAGACGCTCGGGCCGATGCGCGACGCGGTGACGATCGCGCGCGGTGTCCTCTCCGGCGAGCGCTTCGACTACGACGGCGACACGTGGAGCGCCGACGTGCCGGCGCTGGCGGCCGATGCGCACGCGCCGCGCGAGGTGCCGCCGGTCTACGTCGCAGCCACCGCACCGAAGATGCAGCAGCTCGCAGGGGAGATCGCCGACGGCTGCCTCACGCCCTCCATCACGACGCCGGACTTCGTCCGTTACACGCGCGACAACGTCGGCGGCGAGATCGACGTTGGCTGCACCGTCGTCGCTTCGATCCACGAGAGCGACCGCGACGCGGGTCGCGACGGCGCGCGTGAGATCGCGGGGATGTACCTCGCCAACAAGGTGCAGAACATCCAGGGCGCGGCCGACACGCTGCTCGAGCTCGCCGGGATCGAGCAGGACGAGATCCGGCCGGTTGCCGAGGCGATGGAGCGGGGCGGACGCCTCGCCGCGAAGGCCGAGGTCTCGGACGCGCTTCTCGACAAGTGCCGGCCGATCGCGGGCACGCCGTCCGACTGCATCGAGGCGATCGAGGAGTACCGCGACGCCGGCTGCAGCCACGTCATGCTCGAGCTGTGGGGGGCGAATCGCCGCGAGCAGATCCGGCTCTTCGGCGAGAAGGTGCTGCCACGGGTTCGCGGGTAGACACCCTGCTCGCGGAGGCGCGATCGCGGATCCGGCGGTACACGCCCGCGGAGGTGCGCGCGGACTCGGAGTTGCTGATCGTCGACATCCGCTCCGCGGACGAGCGCGAGCGGACGGGCGCGATCGCCGGCTCGAAGCACGTTCCGTACTCGGTACTGCCGTGGCGGGCCGACCAGACGTCGGAGTGGCGCGACGAGGAGCTCGGGGGGCGCCGCCTCTGCCTCGTCTGCGCCCACGGCCACTCGTCGTCGCTCGCGGCCGCTCAGCTCGTCGAGCTCGGCGTCGACGCAGGTGACCTGATCGGGGGCTACGAGTCGTGGTGAGCGTCGACCGCGACCGGCTCGTCGAGACCGCCTCCCGGCTCGTCGACGTGCCGAGCTTCACGGGTGACGAGGAGGCCGCGGCGCGGCTGACGGCCGACCTCTTCGAGTCGCTCGGCCTGCAGGTGCAGTGGCAGCAGGTCGAGGAGGGACGGGCGAACGCGCTCGGCATCTGGCCCGGCACCGGCGGCGGCAAGTCCCTCATGTTCAACGGCCATCTCGACACGTCGTACTCGGGCCGCGAGCCGTGGCTTCGTGACGTGCCGGGCTTCCAGCCGCAGGCGTTCGAGCGGGACGGGCGGCTCTACGGGCTCGGCATCTCGAACATGAAGGGCGCGGTCGCGTGCTACGTCGAGGCCGTGCGTGCGCTGCAGGACGCCGGCGTGCGGCTGCGCGGAGACGTCCTGATCGCCGCCGTGTGCGGGGAGATCGAGAAGACGCAGCAGGGCGAGGCGCAGGGCTCGCAGTACCGCGGCTACGCCGCCGGCACGCGCTATCTCGTCTCGCACGGCGGGGTGGCAGACATGTGCCTGCTCGGCGAGCCGACCGAGGGCAAGGTCGTGCTCGGCCACTTCGGCGCGCTCTGGCTCCGGATCCGCGTCCACGGCGACTTCATCCACACGGCCTTCAGCGAGGGGCGGCGCGATCGCAACTCGATCCTGCGCGCACGTGAGGTGCTCGACGCGCTCGTCGAATGGATCCCGAGCTGGGAGGACGACCCGGCGAACGCGTACCGGGGCGCGAAGGCGATCGTCAACGTCGGCGCCGTCGAGGGCGGCTTCGGCTGGCGCGCCTCGCGGACGCCGCACCACACCGACCTCTTCCTCGACGTCCGCGTGCCGCCGACGAAGCCGATGGCGGTCGCGCGGCGCGAGGTGCTCGACATGGTGCGCGGCCTCGGCGAGCGATTTCCCGACTACGGCGTCGAGGGCGAGGTCTTCGTCACGGCGCCGGGCGCGGAGATCGAGGAGGGGCACGAGCTCGTCGCCGCGATCGATGCCGCCCACGCCGAGGTCTGGGGCGAGCCGCCGGGCCGCGACGTGACGCGCTGGTTCAGCGACGCATCCGCGCTCACGCGCTATGGCGTCCCGACCGTCAACTACGGCACCTCGACGGGGCTGATGGACGTCGAGCTCGGCGAGAACCTGGAGATCGAGGGCCTCGTCAAGACGGCGGAGGTCTACGCGCGCGTCGCGCTGGAGATCTGTGGCCGCGCCTGAGTGGACGCTCGAGCGGCATCTCGAGTCCGGCAGCGAGCAGGGCCGCGCCCTCTGGCACCGCTTCGCAGATGTCGTCGCCTCCTGCGGCGAGCACTCGCTCTCGATCTCGAAGACGTCCGTGGCCTTCAAAGGCCCGAAGCGCGGGTTTGCCGGCGCGCGGCCGAAGGGCGACCAGCTCGTCGGCTATTTCGACATTAACTACCAGGTCGACGACCCGCGCATCCGCAATGCCTCGCCGTACCAGAAGGACCTCTTCGTCCATCACTTCCGCGTCTCGTCGATCGACTCGATCGACGACGAGTTCGCCGGCTGGATCCGCGACGCGTACGAGCAAGTGGGATGTGGCCGGCGATGAGACTCGTCACCTACGACGACGGCAGGGTCGGGTACCTCGACGGCCAGCAGATCGTCGGGCTCGACGTTCCGACGATGCGTGAGTACTTCGAGCGCGGCGGTGCGGATGAGACCGGAGAGCGCACGCCACTGGCCGAGACGACGCTCCGCGCGCCGATCGTGCCGAAGAAGTTCTTCCACACCGCCGGCAACTTCCGCGAGCACGAGGAGGAGTCCAAGAACGTCAACTGGGCCCACCAGATCGCGCCCTGGATCAACTTCTTCCAGAACGTCGACGCGATCATCGGGCCGGACGAGCCGATCGTCTATCCCGAGCACCTGACCGAGGAGCTCGACTACGAGCTCGAGCTCGCCGTCGTCCTCAAGAAGGCGGGCAAGTGGTTCTCGCCCGAGGCGGCCGCGGACTACATCGGCGGCTACGTGATCTTCAACGACATCACGGCCCGCGACATCCAGCGCGGCGAGATGCGCTCCGGCGTGTTCAGCTTCAGCAAGGCGATCGACACCTTCTGCCCGCTCGGACCGTGGATCGTGACGCCGGACGAGATCCCGGATCCGCACGACCTCGCCATGGAGCTCCGCGTCAACGGCGAGAAGCGGCAGGAGTCGAACACGAGCCACCTGAGCGTGACGATCCCGGAGATCCTGAGCAACTTCTCGGCGCTCGGCTACAGCGCGGGCGACGTCCTCTCCACCGGCACCGTCGCGGGAGTCGCCGGGTTCAAGTCGGAGGAGGAGCGCAGGCTGCTCTACCTCAAACCCGGCGACGTGGTCGAGGCGGAGATCGAGCGGATCGGCGTGCTGCGCAACCCGGTCATCTCGTGGCAGGAGGGCCACGGCGAGCCCGCGCCGCCCCGCATCCGGCCCTGGGGCGACGCGTGACCCGGCCGCGCGCATGAGTTGGCCTAAGGACGATGCCAAGCTCGACCGCGTCCGCGCGCTCATGACGGAGGCGGAGCTCGATGCGCTCGTCGTCCGCGCGCCTGACGATGTCCTCTACCTGACGAACTTCTGGGGGATGAAGGGCTACGACGCCTGCCTCTTCCCGCGCGAGGGCGAGCCCGTGCTGATCACGATCGAGGCGTCGGAGGAGGACGCCGCGCGCACGGCATGGGCGGAGGACGTGCGGCTGATCCGCGGCTACGACCCCGAGGATCCGCGCCCACCGCTCGACCGCACGCTCGATGCGGTCGTCGCGGCCGCGCGCGACTACGAGCGCGTAGGCCTCGAGCTCTCGCTCGGCACGCAGGCCTCCGACCGCATGGTCGGCGAGCCCACGACCTTCACCGCGGCGTGGTTCGACGCGTTCCCGGAGGCGGCCGACGTAACGCCTCTCCTCGTCCGGGCGCGGTCGATCAAGACCGAGCAGGAGGTCGAGCGGCTGCGTCTCGCGAACGAGATCGCCGCGGCGGCGATGGAGCACGTCCGCGGGGAGCTCTATCCGGGGATGACCGAGGCCCAGGCGGCCTCGGTCTGGCAGGGCTTCGTCCACGGCAAGGGCACCGGCTGGCTGGGCAAGGTCGAGCTCGCGCTTCCGTTCTCGCTCGTGTGGGCCGGCCCCGGGATCAAGACGTTCACGGCGACCGGCCATCTCCCGATCCTCGATGGGGAGCCGGTGCTCTTCGAGATCTGGGTCTGCGCCGACGGGTACTGGGCCGACCACACGAAGAACCTCGTGGTCGGCGAGCTGCGCCACGACTACGCAGAGCTCGAAGCCGCGCTCCTGAGCGTCTACAAGGGCGCGCTCGCTCACATCCGGCCGGGAGCCTCGATGGCCGAGCTCGACCGGAGCGTGCGTGAGGCGGTCGCCGCGATGGGCTTCGCCGGCCAGCCGACACACCCGATCTGCCACGGCGTCGGAGCGCGCGCCCACGAGCCGCCGTACCCGCACCAGGCCGGCGGCGGCGAGTTCGAGGCGGGAATGGTGCTTGCGGTCGAGCCGGGCGTCTACTGGCCCGGCGGCGGCGGGCTGCGCGTCGAGGACAACTTCCTGGTCACGAGCGACGGGGTGGAGAAGCTCTCCCCGTTCCCCGACGGGGTGGTGCGGTGTCCGACCTGATCTGGACCGGGTCGCTCAACGACCGCTATGCGGTCGGAGGCAGGGTCGGCCTCTACGACACGACGCTCCGCGACGGCGAGCAGACCGTCGGCGTTGTGCTCTCGCCCGAGGAGAAGCTCGAGATCGCCCGGCTGCTCGACGGGCTCGGGATCGAGCGCATCGAGGCCGGCTTCCCGCGCGTCTCCGAGGACGACCGGCGCGCCGTCGAGCTGATCGCCGGCGCCGGTTTGAGCGCGGAGGTCTGGGGCTTCTCGCGCGCAGTGCCGGCCGACCTCGAGCTCCTCGTCGAGCTCGGTGTCGAGGCCTCGGTGATCGAGTCGCCGATCTCCGACCTCAAGCTCGCTGCGATCGGCGTCTCGCGGGAGAAGATGCTCGACCGCATAGCGAGCGCGATGCGCTTCGCCGACGAGCACGGGATCCGCGCCGCTTTCTTCGGCGTCGACTCGACGCGCGCCGAGCCGGACTTCTACCGGCAGGTCTACGAGACCGCGGTCGAGGCGGGCGCGAAGGAGGTCGCGGTCGTGGACACGCTCGGGATTGCCTCGCCGGAAGCCGTCGCCGATCTCGTCGGGGCGACCCGCGAATACGTCGGCGACGTGCCGGTGCACTTCCACGGCCACAACGACTTCGGGGTCGCCACGGCGTCCGCGGTCGCGGCCGTCCGCGCCGGTGCGACCTGGATCCACGGCACGATCAACGGGATGGGCGAGCGCGCCGGGAACGCCGACCTCGGTGAGATCGCGCTCGCGTTGCGCGCGCTCTACGGCGTCGAAACCGGGCTTCGCTTCGACCGGATCCGCGAGACCGCCGCCCGTGTGCAGGAGCTCTCGGGCTACGGGCTCCCGCCGTGGAAGCCGCTCACGGGCGAGACCCTGTTTCGGCGCGAGTCGGGCGCCGTCGCCTCCCAGTTCCACGACCCGCCGTCCATCGAGCCGTACTCCTCCGAGCTCGTCGGCGCCGGGCGGGCGATCGTGCTCGGCAAGAAGAGCGGGCTCGACTCGATCCGGATCAAGGTCTCCGAGCTCGGCTTCGACGTGCCGGAGGAGCAGTGGCCGGAGCTGCTGGCGCGCGTGAAGGAGCTCGGCACGCGCAAGCGTGGCCTCGTCACCGACGACGAACTGCGGGAGCTCGCCGGTGCCTGACCACGACGCGGTCATCGTCGGGAGCGGAGTCAACTCCCTCGCCTGCGCGGCCTTGCTCGCGCGCGCCGGCTGGCGCGTGTGCGTGCTCGAGCGCAACGACTGGTTCGGCGTCGCGATCAAGACGGAGGAGCTCACCGAGCCCGGCTTCCTCCACGACGTCTTCAGTGCCTGGCACCCCCTCTGGGTCGGCGGTGCGGCACTTGCGCGGCTTCCTCGAGGGCAACGCGTCGCCGCTGACCGACTATCCGCCGCTGCCCGCCGACGCGCTCGACGCCGCCGGCTACGGCTTCTACGCCGCCGGGATCATGGAGAAGCTCATCGCGACGCCGTACGATGAGATGATCGCCGGCGACATCGTCTGGGTCGGCACGCCGGAGGACGTCATCCAGCGGATCCGCGAGACGATCGAGGTCTGCGAGGGCTTGACGGAGATCGCGATCACAACGAACCCCGGTGGCGTCGAGCACTGGAAGGCGATCAAGGCGCAGGAGCTCTTCGCCGAGCACGTGGTCACGGTGATCCGGCGCGAGACCGGAGCCGTCGCGGCCGAGGCCGAGGCGTGACGTCCGTCGTCGTAGCGGGGGCCGGCGCGATCGGCTCCCTTCTCGCTGGGCACTTCGCGCAGGTCGCCGACGTCACCGTGCTCACGCGGCGGGAGGAGCACGCCGCCGTGCTGCGCGAGCAGGGCCTGCGCGTCTCGGGGCGCAGCGACTTCACGGCGCGGCTCGACGCGACCGCGGATCCGGCCGCGCTGCCCGCCGACGCCGAGCTCGCGATCCTCGCGTGCAAAGGCACGGACCTCGAACCGCTCGCGGCGCGCCTCGAAGGGACGCTGCCGAACGCGATCGTGATGACGATCCAGAACGGGCTCGGCGCGGAGGAGATCGTCGCGGCGCACGGCGACTGGCCGCTCCTCTCAGCCGTCACCTTCATGAGCGGGACGCGTCACGGCGACGCACACGTCGAGTACGTCCTCGACACCGCCACGTGGATCGGCCCGTATCGCGGCACGACCGAGGCGGACGCGCGCCGGGTCGCGGAGCTGATCGAGGCCGGAGGTCTGAAGGCCGAGGCGTTCCCGGACCTGCGGCCGGCGCAGTGGTCGAAGCTCATCTTCAACGCGACCGTGAACGGCGTCGCAGCGCTGACGGGCCTTCCGCACGACTTCCACTTCGCCCAGACCGACAAGCCGTCCGACCTCGGGATTCTGGTGCGCGACCTCGTGGACGAAGGGAAGGCGGTCGCCGCCGCCGCAGGCGTCGAGCTGCATGACGACCCGTGGGCGATGAACGTCCTCGCGACGGAGCGCGGCCACCGGCACTTTCCCTCCATGCTCGAGGACGTCGAGGCCCGGCGGCCGACCGAGCTCGAGTCGATCAACGGCGCCCTCGCGCGTGAGGCGTGGCGGCTCGGCGTCGACGTCCCGCTCCAGACGGCTCTCTATAGGCTCGTGACGGCGAGGGAGGCGAGCTACTTGGAATGAGGATCTGCGTGGTCGGCTGTGGGGCGGTCGGGTCGCTGTTCGCGGCCAATCTGTCGCTGCTCGACGACGCCGAGGTGTGGGCGTTCGACCTCAACGAGCTGCACATGGCCGCGATCAACCGCGACGGGCTGCGGCTCTCCGGCGCCGGCGAGGTGGTCGGGCATCCGCGCGCGACGAGCGACGCGGCCGCGATCCCGCCGTGCGACTTCGGCATCGTCGCAACGAAGGCGATGCACACCGAGCCGGCGATCGCCGCCACCACGCACGCCTTCGTCGAGGGCTATGTCGCGACGGTGCAGAACGGGCTCGGGAACGAGGAGACGATCGCCGGGCACGTCGAGCGCGTGATCCGCGGCACGACGTTCCCGGCCGGCAAGCTGCTCGAGCCGGGTCACGTGCAGTGGGACGTGAGGGGCGAGACGACCTTCGGCCCCTACGACGAGCGGACGCCGTTCGCCGAGGTCGAGCGCCTCGCCGACGCGTGCACGCGCGCCGGGATGCCCGCCGACGCGGTCGAGGACGCGCGCGGGCCGCAGTGGCGCAAGGTCATCTTCAACGCGTCCACGAACCCGATCGGCGCGCTCACCGGCCTCACACACGGCCGGGTGTGCGAGCGGCCGGACCTGCGGGCGCTCGTCACCGGCCTGGTGGACGAGGGGAAGGCCGTCGCGGCGGCGCAGGGCATCGAGCTAGACGCCGACCCCGAGGAGCTGATCGACCACGCGGCGAAGCCGGAGGTCGCGTACGACCACAAGGCCTCGATGCTCCAGGACGTCGACGCTCGGCGGCTGACCGAGGTCGACTACCTCAACGGCGGCATCGTCCGCTTCGGCCAGGAGTACGGCGTGCCGACGCCGCTCAACGCCGTGATCCAGGCGCTCGTGAAAGGAGTGGAGGCATCGTGGACGCAGAGCTGACTTCCCGCCACGCGCGCGTACGCGAGGCGCTCGAGCGCGACGGTCTCGATGCGGCGCTCGTCTGCGGCTCTGAGTACACCGGCTTCGAGGGCGCTGTGACCTATCTCTCCGGCTTCCAGATCGTCCATCGCTACGCCTACGCCCTCGTGCCGCTGGAGGGCGAGCCGGCGATCGTGTTCCCGACCGAGGCGCGCTACGTCGGCGAGCACGGCGACTCCCAGATCGACGACCAGGTCTTCGCCGACCGGCCGGGGGAGTGGCTCGCCGACCGCCTGCGCGGGCAGCGGGTCGGCGTCTACGGGCTCGACTACGTGCTGACGGTGCGCGACTACGCGCCGCTCGCCGGCGCAGCCGAGCTCGTCCCGTGGGACGAGCAGTTCGACCTCGCGCGCGCGGTCAAGTCCGAGGCCGAGCTCGCTTCGGTGCGCGAGAGCGTCGAGATCAACACCGCAGGCTTCCACGCGTTCCGCGAGGCCTGGGCGCCCGGCCGCAACGCCGCCGAGGTGCTCGCGCCGGCGGAGCAGTTTTTCGTCGAGCGCGGCTGCGGGCGCCTGACGATGAACATGGTGCTCGTCGGCGCCGAGTTCGCGATCGCGCGCGACGACACGGTCTTCGGCGAGTTCACGATCCCCTCGCTCGAGGTCGCCGGGCCGGGCGGCCACTGGGTCGAGGTCTCGCGCGCGCTCGGCACCCCGAGCGCCGAGGTGCAGCGGATGGTCGAGGCGTACGAGGAGTACTACGAGGGCGCCCAGACCGCGCTCCGGGTGGGCGCCACCGCGCACGACGTGCACCGCGCGGTCTCGGCCGGCTTCACTCAGCGCGGCTACCACCTCGGCCACGTGACGGGCCACTCGATCGGGATGACGATGATCGAGCACCCCAAGATCGGTGAAGGCATCGAAACCGAGCTCGCAGCGAACATGGTCTTCTCGCTGCACCCGCACGCGATCGCGGAGGACGGCGTGGAGTGCCTCTACATGCAGGACACGTGGCTCGTCACCGAGGACGGCGGCGTCCCGCTCGCAGGCCTCGAGATGAAGGTCTGGTAAACGATGCCGGAGGTCCCGGAGACCGAGACCGCCTCCTCTTTGGTCGGTAGCCGGGGACGCCGCGTTGTTCGGATGGAGCTGGCTCGTGGCCCGGTCTATGTCGTCAATCCCGGCGAGCAGTCGGCGAGCGGTGACTCGTTGCCGTTCATCTGCTGAACCCGTTCCAGTAGGGTCGGCCCGTGGAAGCCCCGCACGGTGACGAGGAGGAGTTTCAGCCGATCCTGCCCGGCGACGCCGCGAGCGACTACGAGCGCTATCTCCGCACCGACGAGCTCCTCGCGCTGCAGAAGACCGCGGACGAGTGGGTGCACCGCGACGAGCTCCTCTTCCAGACCGTGCACCAGTCGTCGGAGCTGTGGCTGAAGCACGCGTGGCTGGAGGTCGAGGAGGCGACGCGACTGATCGACGCGCGCGACGTCTCGGGCGCGTTGCGGCTGCTGCGGCGGGCGAACCAAGCAATCCGCCACGTCATCTCGGCCCTCGAGCACCTCGAGCTGATGTCACCGTGGGAGTACCAAGAGGTGCGGCGCGTCCTCGGGCACGGCTCGGGCTTCGACTCGCCGGGGTTCCGCGGGATCCGGCAGGTCTCGCCCGGCCTCTACGCGTCGTTCGACGCGCTGCGCCGCGAGCGCGGACTGTCGCTGCTCGAGGTCTACACGCAGGGCCGCGAGCACGAGGACCTGTACCAGCTCGCCGAGGCGCTGATCGACTGGGACGAGCAGGTCGGTGTCTGGCGCTTCCGGCACGTGAAGATGGTCGGCCGCGTGATCGGCGAGGACGTGGTCGGGACGCAGGGCACGCCGGTCGAGCTCCTGGCCGGCCTGATCAAGTTCAAGATGTTCCCCGAGCTCTGGACGGTCCGCACCGACCTCACGGAGCTCGCGAAGCAATCGGACTGACGACCGGTACCAGGTACTGATACGTGATTCCGAAGCCTTCGTGACGAACCTACGTGCACCCGGTTGCAGTGCGACCTCGGGTTGTCACGCTTTCGTGACGGTACCTGGCACCGGCCGATGATCCCGCTCGAGGAGATCCGCCGGGCGCGGGAGCGGATTGGCGACGACGTCATGCGCACGCCGCTCGTCCCCTTGGCCACCGACGACCGGATCCTGCTCAAGCTTGAGTGCCTGCAGCCGATCGGCTGCTTCAAGCTTCGCGGTGCCCTGTCGGCGGTGCGCGCGGCGTCTTCGGCCGAGCTCGCGTCCGGGGTCGTCACGGCGAGCGCGGGCAACATGGCGCAGGGAGTGGCCTGGGCGGCGCGCGAGGCAGGCGTGTCGGCGCGGGTCATCGTCCCGGCCAGCGCGCCGCGCACGAAGCTCGAGCGGATCGAGGCTCTTGGTGCCGAGCTCGTCCCGGTCACGCACGAGGAGTGGTGGCAGGCGATGGTCGACCGGGGCCGCGACGGCGTCGACGGGCTGTTCATCCATCCCTCGGGAGACGAGGCCGTCATGGCGGGGAACGGCACGATCGGCCTCGAGCTCGCCGAGGACGCGCCGGTCGTCGACTCTGTCGTCATCCCGTGGGGCGGCGGCGGCCTGACATCAGGGATCGCGAGCGCCGTCAAGGCGCTGCGGCCGGGCGTGCGCATCGTGACGGCCGAGCCGGAGACGGGCGCGCCGCTGGCCGCGGCGTTCGCGGCGGGCGAGCCGACCGAGATCGAGTTCACGCCGTCGTGGGTGGACGGCGCCGGTGGCCGTGCGCTCCTGCCCGGCGTGTGGGAGCGCGCGCGTGAGCTCGTCGACGAAGCGGTCGCCGTCTCGCTGGCGGAGGCGGAAGAAGCTGTCCGCCTCCTCGCCTCGCGAGCCCACATCGTCGCGGAGGGCGCCGGCGCGCTCGCGCTCGCGGCAGCGCTGCGGCGCGACGACCGCTGCGTCTGCATCGTGAGCGGCGGCAACATCGACCCGGCTGTCCTGGGTCGCATCCTTTCCGCGTGATGCCACGGTGGACCCTGCCCCGGATCGCCGACCTCCCGGTGGTCTCGGACTCGAAGCCCGACGACCCGACCTGGTATCCGCTCCAGCACACACTCGGCATCGACACGTTCGGCGCCAACGTCTTCGTCGCGCGCAGCGCAGACCAGGTGCTGGTCGAAGAGCACGACGAGCGTGTGAGCGGGCAGCAGGAGCTCTATCTGCTCCTCGAGGGCTCGGCCGTGTTCGACCTCGACGGCCAGGAGGTTCGTCTCGAGCGAGGAGACGCGCTGGCCGTCGCGGATCCGAGCGTCCGCCGTCGCGGGAGAGCGCTGCTCGTGGGAACGACGCTGCTCGTCGTCGGCTCCGCCGCGGGGCCGTTCGAGTCCACGTGGAACGCCGCGCACTTCGCGGACATCCCGCGTCCGGACTAGTCCGGGAGCAACGGCATCGAGAAGCCGGGATCGCGGCCGAGCAGGACTGCCCGCGTGATCGCGGCGCTGCCGTAGCGGTCACGGATCGCGTCGACGGCCGCGTCGAGCGCCTCCTCCGGCCCGAGCAGCAGCTGCCGCGGCCGCTCGGCCTCGAGCATCGCGACCGAGCAGCCGACGAGCGTGATGCCGTGACGCTCGATCAGGGGCGTCGCAGTGGCGAGGAGCGCGCGCGCCGTGATCAGGATCACCTGCGTGTTCGCGGTAGCGAAGGGCAGCGTGTGGGAGCGAGTCGCGCGCTCGAAGTCGCCGAAACGGAGACGGAGCACGACGGTTCGTCCGACCCGCCGCGCAGTCCGCATCCGCCGGGTGATCCGGTCGACGATGCCGACGAGCGTCGCGTCGATCGCCTCGGCTGAGTGTCGCCCGCGCCCGAGTGCGCGCTGCGAGCCGATCGAGCCACGCCGGCGTCCGGGCTCGACGTGCCGGAAGTCGCGATTGTGCGCGAGCGCGCTGAGCTGACGGCCCACCGCTCGCCCGAGCATTGCGACCAACGTCGACTCCGACAGGGCGGCGAGCTCGCCGACCGTGCGCACGTGCCACGCGTGCAGGCGCCGCGCGGTGGCCGGGCCGACGCCCCAAACGCACTCGACCGGCAGCGGGTGCAGGAAGTCGAGCTCGCGATCCGGGGGCACGGCGAGCAGCCCGTCGGGTTTCGCCGCTCCGCTGGCGACCTTCGCCAGGAATTTCGTGCGGGCGACGCCCACGGTCACCGGCAACCCGACTCGCTCACGCACCGCCGCGCGCAGCCGCGCCGCGATCTCGACGGGCGTGCCCGCAATGCGCTCCATCCCGCGCACGTCGAGGAAGGCCTCGTCGATCGACAGCCCTTCGACGACCGGCGAGGCGTCCTCGAACACGGCGAACATCGCCCGGCTCGCCTCGGTGTACGCGGAGAAGCGCGGCGACACGACGATCGCGTCGGGGCAGAGCCGGCGCGCCTGCCGGCCGCCCATCGCGGTGCGCACGCCGTACGCCTTCGCCTCGTAGCTCGCCGCGAGCACGACGCCGCCGCCCCCTCCGCCGCCTAGGGCGGCGGGGTCTTCCCGCCGGGCGCCGGCGGCTTGTCCGCCGGCGCTTCCAGCGACGATCACCGGTCGGCCGCGGAGCCGCGGGTCGTCCCGCTGCTCGACCGACGCGAAGAACGCGTCCGCGTCCGCATGCAGCACGAACATATGTTCGCTACGGTACTAGAGCCGAGCGAGCGCCGCGTTGAACCGGTCGATCTCGTCCGCGGTGTTGTAGTGGATGAGGCCGACGCGGATTGCGCTGTCGGGGTACGGGAGCTTCTCTCGCAGCCCGAGCGAGTACCAGTTGTCGTGCGCCCACACCCCGAAGCCCTCGTCGGAGAGCTGCTGCACCGCGGCGACGGCGTCCACGCCCTCGAGATTGACGAGGAACGTGGGGACACGGCCGTCCATCGTCTGCAGCCCGTACACGGTCGCGCCGTCCGGGAGGCCGTCGAGGAACCGCTGCCCCAGCTCGCGCTCGTAGGCGGCGACCGCGTCCATCCCGCCGATCGACTCGAGGTACGCGAGCGTCGCGGAGAAGCCGGCGAGGAGCTCGTACGGCGCCGTCCCGACCTCGAAGCGGCGGCCGACCGGCTCCGACGCGGCGGGACGAGCCTTGTACGGGCGCCAGGATTCGAGCAGGTCGTGGCGGCCGTACGCGACCCCGACGTGCGGCCCGCAGAACTTGTAGGCGGACGCGATGAAGACGTCGCAGCCGAGCGCCTGCACGTCGACCGGCACGTGCGCCGCGTACTGCACGGCGTCGACCCAGCACAGCGCGCCCGCCTCGTGCGCCAGCTCCGAGACGCGCGCAACGTCGACGATCGTCCCGACCGCGTTGGACGAGCCGACGCACGCGACCACGCGCACGCGCTCGTCGAGCCGGTTCGCGAGGTCTTCGTAGTCGAGGCGCAGATCCTCGGTCACGTTCACCCACTCGAGCTCGAACCCGCGGTCGGCGGCGAGCTCGACCCACGGCGCAACGCCGCCGTCGTGGTCGAGGCGCGAGACGAGGATTCGGTCGCCCTCGTTCCAGTCGCGCGCGGCGGTGCGCGAGAGCGCGAAGTCGAGCCACGTCATGTTGGTGCCGAAGATCACGTCGTCGGACGAGGAGTTGAAGAAGCGGCCGGCGTCCTCGCGCGCCGTGGCGAGGATCCCCTCCACGCGCTTGCTCGTCTCGTAGCTCGCGCCGATGTTCGCACTCGCGTCGCGCAGCGTGCGGGCGATCGCGTCGCCGACCTCGTCCGGGACCTGCGAGCCGCCGGGCGCGTCGAGGAAGACGAAGCCGTCTTCGCGCAGCGAGGTGAAGCGCCCGCGGACCGCCTCGACGTCCAATAGGGTCGCTGCCATGGACCGAGCCTACCCACGCGTGATCCTCGGTTGCGGCAACTTCGGCGGCGTCGGCTCGGCGCCCTCGTTGTTCGGCCAGGGCGACACGGTGGAGCAGGCCTTCGAGCTCATGGACGCAGCCTGGGAGGCGGGTCTCACCTGGCTCGACACCGCCGACGCGTACGGCGGAGGGCGCAGCGAGACCTTCATCGGCGAGTGGATCCGCTCGCGGCGGCCCGAGGGTTTGCGGCTCACGACGAAGACCTTCAACCCGATGGACGACGGCCAGGATCGCGGGCTCGCCCCGGCGAGGGTGCAGCGCCAGATCGACACGAGCCTGCAGCGGCTCGGCGTGGAACGCGTGGATCTCTATCTCGCACACGCCTGGGACGACGACGTCCCGGCGGCCGAGCTCGCAGGCGTCTTCGACGAGCTCGTCGCTGCGGGGAAGATCGGCGCCTACGGGCTGAGCAACGTCAACGGTGCGCAGCTGGCCGAGGCGGTCGAGGTCGGCGCCTTCGAGGCCGTCCAGTGCTCCTATTCGCTGCTCGACCGCGGGGTGGAGGCCGAGGTGCTGCCACTCTGCGCCGAGCACGGGCTCTGGTTCCAGGTTCACAGCCCCCTCTGCGGCGGCTGGCTGACCGGGAAGTACCGCCGTGACGAGCCGGTGCCTGAAGGCTCACGGATGACGCTGCGCCCGGGGCCGTACGAGCATCTCCGCGCCGACGCGGTCTACGAAGCGCTCGAAGCGCTCGAGCGGCGCGGCGACCCGGCGACGCTCGCGTTCTCGTGGCTGCTCGCGGACGAGAGTCTCTCGGTCGTCGTCGGCCCGCGGCGCCCCGCCCAGCTCGAGCCGGCCCTGGCCGCGCTCGCGAGCCCGCTCGAACCGGACGAGCGCGAGGCGATCACCGCTGAGTTTCGGCTCGCCGGGGAGTCGTAAGGGCATGGAAGAGATGCTCGAGGCATATGCCGCGGCGGTGCGGGCGAAAGACGTGGAGGCGTTCCTGGCCCTCTACGCCGACGACGTCCGCAACTTCGATCTCTGGGAGCGGTGGTCGTACGACGGGAAAGACGCGCTGCGCGGGATGGTGGCCGAGTGGTTCGGCTCGCTGCCGGACGACGAGGTCGTGGCGGTGAAGTTCGACGACGTCCGCACGCAGGCCGGCGAGGACGTGGCTGCAATCAGCGCGTTCACGACCTTCGCGGCCGTTTCGCCCGACGGCACGGAGCTGCGCTCGATGAACAACCGGCTCACCTGGGTGCTGCGCAAGGACGCCGACGGCGCCTGGAAGATCGCGCACGAGCACACCTCCGCCCCCGCCGGCGACGAGGGAAAGGTCCAGCTCCGCCGGCAGTCCTAGCGGTTCGCGAGCGGGACGAACTCGCGCTCGTCGTAGCCCGTGTAGATCTGCCGCGGCCGCGCGATCTTCTGCTCGGGGTCGGAGAGCATCTCCTCCCACTGCGCGAGCCAGCCGGGCAGCCGGCCGAGCGCAAAGAGCACCGTGAAGTAGTCGGTCGGATAGCCCATCGCCCGATAGATGATCCCCGAGTAGAAGTCGACGTTCGGGTAGAGCTTGCGCGAGACGAAGTAGTCGTCCTCGAGCGCGATCCGCTCCAACTCGAGCGCGATCTCGAGCTTCGGATCGACCCCGGTCTGGGCGAAGACGTCGTCGGCAACGCGCTTGATCAGCTTCGCGCGCGGGTCGTAGTTCTTGTAGACGCGGTGGCCGAAGCCCATCAGCAGGCGCTCGTGGTTCTTCACGCCCTCGATGAAGGCCGGGACGTTCTTCACGTCGCCGATCTCGTCGAGCATCCTCAGGACCTGCTCGTTCGCGCCGCCGTGGAGCGGCCCGTACAGCGCCGCGACGCCGGCGGAGACGGCGGAGAACGGATCGACCTGGGTCGAGCCGACGCCGCGCACCGCATTCGTCGAGGCGTTCTGCTCGTGGTCGGCGTGCAGGACGAGGAGGATCTCGAGCGCCTTCTGTAAGACGGGATTCGGCTCGTGGATCCCGCCGATCTCGAACGTCATGTTGACGAAGTTGCCGACGTAGTCGAGGTCGTTGCGCGGGAAGACATAGGGCAGCCCGCGGCTGTGGCGGAACACCCACGCGGCGATGGTCGGGAACTTCGCCATCAGCCGCACGCGTTGCAGGCGGCGGCTCTCCTCGTCGCCGATCTCCTTCGCGTCGGGATAGAAGGTCGAGAGCGCGGCGACCGCGCCGAGCAGCATCCCCATCGGATGCGCGTCGTGGCGGAAGCCGTCGAGGAACTGCGTCACGTTCGTGTGCACGTAGGTGTGGAGCCGCACCTCCTCCTCCCACGCGTCGAGCTCGGCGCGCGTCGGCAGCTCCCCCTCGAACAGGAGCCACGCCGTCTCGAGGAAGCTCGTCTGCTCGGCGAGCTGCTCGATCGGGTAACCGCGGTAGCGCAGGATCCCCGCGTCCCCGTCGATGTACGTGATCCCGCTGCGTGTCGAGGCCGTGTTGAGGAAGGCCGGGTCGTACGACATGAGCCCGAGCTGGCGAAGATCGGTGGCGTGGATCGTGCCGTCCACGATCGGGATCTCGACCTCGGTCCCGCTGCGGTTGTCCTTGATCGTCAGTGTCTCGTCGGCCACGCGTGGGACCTTAGCGCCGTCATCTAGCATCGCTGCGGTGGATCCTCCGATCGTCTGGACGCCGGGCCCGGAGCGGATCGCGTCGGCGACGATCACCCGCTACCGCGAGTGGTTGAACGAGACGCGCGGTCTGTCGCTGGAGGACTACGCCGACCTCTGGCGGTGGTCGGTCGACGAGCTCGAGGACTTCTGGGAGTCGATCTGGGCGTTCTTCGAGGTCGAGGCGAGCGCGCCGTACGAGCGCGTGCTCACGACCCGCGAGATGCCCGGAGCCGAGTGGTTCCCCGGGGCGCGGCTCAGCTATGCGGAGCATGTCCTGCGCGGCCGCCGCGCCGATGACGTCGCGATCCGGCATGCCTCCGAGCTGCGGCCACTGGGCGAGTGGACGTGGGGCGAGCTGCGGGCGCGCGCCGGCGCCGTGGCGGGCGCGCTGCGCGAGGCCGGCGTCGTCGCCGGTGATCGCGTCGCGGCGTACCTCCCCAACATCCCCGAGACGATCGTCGCGTTTCTCGGCTGTGCGAGCATCGGCGCGACCTGGTCGAGCTGCGCACCGGAGTTCGGCGTGCGCAGCGTCGTCGACCGCTTCGCCCAGATCGAGCCGAAGGTCTTGCTCGCGGTGGACGGCTACCGCTACGGCGGCAGGGACTTCGACCGGAGCGAGATGCTAGCGGCGCTCGAGCGGGAGCTGCCGACGCTCCGGCAGACCTTCGTCCTGCCCTATCTCGCCGGTGGAGAGTGGGAGCTGCCGCCCGCCGAGCTCGAGTTCGCGCAATTGCCCTTCGGCCATCCGCTCTGGGTGCTCTACAGCTCGGGCACGACCGGCCTGCCCAAGGCCATCGTCCACAGTCAGGGTGGGATCCTGCTCGAACACCTGAAGAAGCTCCGCCTCCACCTCGACGCCCGGGCAGGCGACCGGCTGTTCTGGTTCACGACGACCGGCTGGATGATGTGGAACTTCCTCGTCGGCGGCCTGCTGTCGGAGGCGTCGGTCGTCCTCTTCGACGGCAATCCGGCGTATCCGGATCTCGGGACGCTGTGGGACCTCGCCGACGCGGCGGGCATCACGTCGTTCGGTACGAGCGCCGGCTATCTCGCCTCGTGCCAGAAGGCCGACGTGCAGCCGCGCGCGGGCCGCGACCTCTCCCGGCTGGACAGCGTCGGCTCGACCGGATCGCCGCTCGCGCCGGAGGGCTTCGACTGGGTGCGCGACCGGCTCGGCGAGGACGTCTGGCTGTTCTCCACCTCCGGCGGCACCGACGTCTGCACTGCGTTCGTCGGCGGTGTCCCCACCCTGCCGGTCTATCGCGGCGAGCTGCAGGCGCGGGCGCTCGGCGCGAAGGTCGAGGCGTGGAGCGAGGACGGGCGCTCGCTCGTCGGCGAGGTCGGCGAGCTCGTCATCACCGAGCCGATGCCGTCGATGCCTCTCTATCTCTGGGGCGACGAGGACGGTTCGCGCTACCGCGAGAGCTACTTCTCCACCTTCCCGGGGGTCTGGCGTCACGGCGACTGGATCGAGATCACCGACCGCGGCACCGCGATCATCACCGGCCGCTCCGACGCGACGATCAACCGCGGCGGCGTCCGGATGGGGACGAGCGAGCTGTATCGCAGCGTCCTCGCGTTCGACGAGGTCATCGACGCCCTCGTGGTCGACGTGCCCGACGGGGAGGGCAGCCGCATGACGTTGTTCGTCGTCCTGCGCGAGGGTGCGGCGCTCGACGAGCGGCTCGAGCGCGAGATCCGCCGCCGCATCCGCGAGGAGTGCTCGCCGCGCCATGTTCCCGACGCGGTCGTGGCGGCGCCGGAGATCCCGCGCACGCTGTCGGGGAAGATCCTCGAAGTGCCTGTGAAGCGCCTGCTGATGGGAGCTTCGGCCGACGAGGTGGCAAGCCGCGACTCGCTCGCGAACCCCGAAGCACTCGACTGGTTCGCTGGGCTGGCAACCGAGCGCGGCTAACTTTCCCCACAGCGTCCCGTCAGAACATCCAAGGAGCAAGATGCAGCTTCAGCCCTTAGATTGCGATCGCGCACGCGAGTCGGTCTCCGCGCACCTCGACGGTGAGCTGCCGGCGTTCGAGCTCGACCGCCTCGAGACCCACCTTCTGCTCTGCCCGGACTGCTCGGCCTGGGCGGACGACGTGCGGGATCTGACGTTGCGCCTGCGCGAGGCCAGTCTCGAGACGCCGGTCGAGCGCTTCGCCCTGCCGCGGTTCGGGCGCGGCTGGAGAGTGAGCTCCGCGGTGGCCGTCGCGTCGGCGGCGGCAGTGGTCGCGACGATGTTCTTCGCTCCCGGCCAGAACGGATCTCAGGGCTCGCTCCCGCAGTTCTCGGGCTTCGTGGGCGCGACCGGGCACCACTTCGTCGTGAGCCGCCTGGTGCGGCTGGAAGACGGCGTCTACGCGCCTACGTCTTTCAGCACCCACGCCCGCTTCCGGCACGTCTGATCCGTCACGAGCCGGCCTTGGCGCATCTGCGCCCATCCTTTCGGAGCCACCTAACTTAAGCCGGCACGCGATCGTCTAAGCACGTGACGGACGCTCTTAGGAGTGTCGGAGCGAGTTGGCGCCGCCGTCCGAGGCTCCCGGCGCGCACCGAACGGAGGGTATATCCAATGCATAGACGGGTCTGGTTCTTCGCGGCAGCGGCCGTGGCAGTCCTCGGACTGGCCGGTTCCGCCACCGCGATGACGGCCGCCAAGGGCTCGAGCTCCAATGCTCGGTCTTCCCATGCGGCCCCGTTTGCAAAGGCGTGGGCAAGCATTCCGCGCACCCCCGCCGCGCGCGCGGCCAAGAAGACCATGGTCTTCGGCCTCGAGCAGACGGTCACCGGCTTCAACCTTGGCGAGGCGGATGAGAACGCGTACTACGCCGCCATCGTCGCCGGCTCGCCGATTCTGCGCGGCAACTATCTCATCGACCAGAAGGGCAACTACCACCTCGACATGGCGTCGAAGGTCGTTGCCACCAAGAAGTACCTGAAGATCTGGATCCGCAAGGATGCGAACTGGTACTGGGTCGGCCACAAGTCCACCCCGGTCACCGCTTCGGACTACATCTACACGTGGAAGCAGATCATCGATCCGAACAACAACGTCGCGTCTGCGACGGGCTACTCCAACATCGCCAGCGCCAAGGCGAGCGGCAAGAAGGTCGTTACCTTCTACTGGAAGCCCGGTCAGGCGTTCGCTGACTACCGCGACCTGTTCGGGTACATCTACCCGGGCTTCGCGCTCAAGGGTCAGACGTTCAACGTGTACTGGCACAACTGCGTGTGCGGCAACGACGGGCACCCGATCTCGAACGGCCCGTTCTACATGTCGAGCTACACGCCGGGCCAGGGCATGGTGCTGAAGAAGAACCCGCACTGGTACGGCAAGAAGGCGGGTCTCAACTCGGTCGCCTTCAAGATCATCACCGACACCAACTCGGAGATCCAGGCGATGAAGGGTGGCGAGGTCGACGCGATTGCTCCGTCTCCGGAGACTGCGCTTTCGACGCTCGTGCATCAGAAGAACCTTCACTACAGTGCTGTCCCGAGCTTCACGCAGGAGCACTGGGACATCGAGGTCGGCAGCCCCCAGAACAACCTTCTGAAGAAGCTCTACATTCGGCAGGCGATTTCTGAGGGGATGAACCGGCAGTCGCTGATCAAGGCGCTGTACGGCACGATCGCTCCCGGCCTCAAGCCGCTGAACAACCCGGAGTACGAGATCGGCCCCAACGCCACCGGGAAGCACGCGTACTTCAACAAGTACAACTTCAACCCGAAGGGCGCGATCAAGCTGATGAAGTCGCACGGTTGCACGGGTGGTCCTTCGACCCCGAGCAGCAGCAACACGAGCGTCTGGACGTGCGGTGGCACGAAGGCGTCGTTCGCCTTCGACACGACGACCAGGGCGTCGCGTGAGGAGAGTGGCGCCGTCTTCAAGCAGCAGCTGATGGCGGTCGGGATCCAGATCAACCCGAACTACCTGGACTCCGCGACCTTCTTCGGCACGACCCTGCCGGGTGCCCAGTTCGATCTCGGTGAGTACGCCTGGATCGGTGGCCCGGATCCCTCCGGATTCGACGCCATCTACCAGTGCTTCAACGCCCAGAAGAACCTTGGCGGCTCGAATTACAAGCGGTACTGCAACCACGGCGTCGACAAGCTGATCGCGAAGGCCGACGTCAACTTCAACGCGAAGCAGCGGACCGCGCAGTACCAGACCGTGGCGAAGACCGTGGCCAACCAGGTCGGGGTCATCCCGCTCTACGCGAGCCCGCAGATCTTCGTCTACAAGAAGGCGCTGCAGGGTGCCGCTACGTCGAACAACCCGACGTCGGAAGGCCCGACCTGGAACATTCAGGACTGGCACTGGGGCTAACCCACGCAGGGCAGTAAGATCAGCAGTTGAATAAAACGGGATCCGCGTTCGCCGCCAGGCGGGCGCGGATCCCGAACCTCATTCGACCAGGGAACAGGTCTCGATGCTCACCTACATCGTCAGGCGGATCCTCTACAGCATCCCCGTACTGTTCTTCTCGACCTTCTTCAGCTTCCTCTTCGTTT
Source organism: uncultured Actinomycetes bacterium (assembly GCA_963796555.1). Taxonomy (GTDB): domain Bacteria; phylum Actinomycetota; class Thermoleophilia; order Gaiellales; family Gaiellaceae; genus Palsa-739. The sequence continues at coordinate 1,020,337 of CAWCLZ010000010.1, forward strand.
CGTACGCCGGCGACCCGGTGGCGCTCTTGCGGCAGAACCCGCGCGTCCCGCCGAGCACGGTGCAGCACCTGATCCACCAGGAGCACCTGGACAAGCCGGTCATCGAGCGCTACTTCTTCTGGCTGCACGACGTCTTCACGCAGAAGCTCGGCAAGTCGCTCGTGACGCTGCAGCCGATCTGGCCCCAGATCACGCGGACCATGGGCCACACGCTGCAGTTCATCGTCATCTCGGAGATCCTCGCGCTCATCCTCGGCGTCGCGGTCGGCATCTACTCCGCGATCCGGCAGTACTCGGTCTTCGACTATCTGTTCACGTCGATCAGCTTCCTCGGCTTCGCGATGCCGACCTTCTGGCTCGCGCTCCTGCTGCAGATCAGCTTCACCGACATCTACAACGACTGGAACGTCCGGGTCTTCTACACCTCGGGCCTGAACAGCCTGCCGGGTGGGCCGGCCTGGTCGTGGGATCGGATGCAGCATCTCGCGCTGCCTGTGGCGACGCTCTGCATCATCAGCTTTGCCGTCTATAGCCGCTACATGCGAGCCTCGATGCTCGACGTGATCAACAGCGACTACGTCCGTACCGCGCGAGCGAAAGGCGTGTCGGAGTGGCGAGTGATCATGCGCCACGTCTTCCGCAACGCGTTGATCCCACTCACCACGGTCGCCGCCCTCAACTTCGGCGCGCTGCTCGGCGGCGCGATCATCACGGAGACCATCTTCTCGCTCGACGGCATCGGCTTCTGGTTCATTCAGGCGCTCAACGCCCTCGATCTGTACGAGGTGATGGCCTACCTCTTCATCACGGCGATCGCTGTGGTGGTTTTCAACCTGATCGCGGACATCCTCTACGGCTTCCTCGACCCGCGCATCCGTTATGACTGAGAGCCTCAGGCCGTCGGACGACTCCGTCTTCCCGACCGGGCAGGCGATGGAGGGTGGCGCGGTGGTGCCGGAAGGCCCCATCGGCAGCCCGGCCGGAGGCATTCTCGGAGAACCCGGAGGTCCGGAGAGCATCGAGCAGGCCGGCCTTCAGCTCCAGGTCCGGAGCCAGTGGTCGTACGCGCGGATGCGGTTCTTCCGCCACCGTCTCGCGATCCTCGGGCTGGTCGGCCTCGTGATCATCTTCGGCGCCGGGATCCTCGCCAACTTCGTCGCGCCGTACGGGTACGCGCAGATCGACCTCGCCCACATCCTCCAGGGCCCGTCGCACGCGCACTACTTCGGCACCGACGAGATCGGGAGTGACGAGTTCTCCCGCGTGGTCTGGGGGATCCGCACCTCGATGGAGGTCGGGGTCTTCGTCGCCGTCCTGTCGACCTTCGTCGGCCTGATCATCGGGGCCGTCGCCGGCTTCTACGGCGGCTGGATGGACAACCTGCTCATGCGCGTGACCGATCTCGTGCTGACGCTGCCCCTCCTCGCCGTGCTGCTCACCGCGTCGGCTCTGCTCGGGCAGGGCAGCCAGTGGCGCGTCTCGCTCATTCTCGTCTTCTTCTTCTGGACGGGAATCGCCCGCGTGGTTCGAGGCATCTACCTCTCCCTGCGCGAGAAGGAGTACGTCGAAGCGGCCAAGGCCTCCGGCGCCGGTGACGCGCGCCTGATGTTCCGTCACATCCTCCCGAACACGCTCGGGCCGATCGTCGTCAACGCCACGCTCGCCGTCGGCACGGCGATCCTGGTGGAGGCCGCGCTCTCCTTCCTGGGCTTCGGGATCAAGCCGCCCACGCCCTCGCTCGGCGTGCTCATCAGCAGTGCGCAGCGGAACCCGCAGGCATGGTGGCTGACGATCTTCCCAGGTCTGACCCTCGTCCTCATCGTCCTCTGCGTCAACTTCGTCGGCGACGGCCTTCGGGATGCCCTCGATCCCCAGCAGAGAATCCGTGCCTGAGCCGCTTCTCTCCATCAGGGATCTCGTCGTCGAGTTCAAGACGGAGGACGGGATCGTCCATGCCGTGGACGGCGTCTCGTACGACATCTTCCCCGGCGAGACGCTCGGGATCGTCGGCGAGTCGGGCTCGGGCAAGAGCGTCTCGACGCTCGCGCTGCTGGGTCTGATCCCCCTGCCGCCCGGACGGATCGCCAGCGGCACCGCGATGTTCAAGGGTCGCGACCTGCTGAAGCTGAAGAAGAGGGAGCTACGGCGGGTTCGCGGCAACGAGGTCGCGATGATCTTCCAGGACCCCATGACGTCGCTCAACCCGGTACTGACGGTCGGCTCGCAGCTCGGCGAGGCGATCAAGACGCACTTCCCGGACGAGAAGGACGCCGCCGTCAAGGACCGCGTCGTCGAGCTGCTGAAGCTCGTGGGCGTCCCCAACGCGGAGACGCGCTACACCCAGTACCCGCACGAGTTCTCGGGCGGCATGCGCCAGCGGGCAATGATCGCGATGGCAATCTCGAACTCGCCGTCCCTCCTGATCGCCGACGAGCCGACCACCGCGCTCGACGTGACCATCCAGGCGCAGGTGCTCGAGGTCATGAAGCGCGTCCAGCAGGAGACTCAGGCGGCCACGATCATGATCACGCACGACCTGGGCATCGTGGCCGAGATGTGCGACCGCGTCCTCGTCATGTACGCGGGACACATCGTCGAGGCCGGTGACGTGACGACGATCTTCCGGTCGCCGCGGCATCCCTACACGATCGGGCTGATGAACAGCCTGCCCAAGCTGACCGAGGACGAGGAGTGGCTCGAGCCCATCACCGGCTCGCCGCCCTCGCTGATCGACCTGCCGTCGGGCTGTCCGTTTCATCCACGCTGCTTTCTCGCGCAGGAGCGGTGCCGGCAGGAGAACCCGCCGCTCGAGCCGGTCGAGGGCTCCGGGCACCTCACCGCCTGTCACTTCTCGGACGAGCTGATCGGGCGTAAGACCAAGTTCTCGGAGGAGGCAGTCGCGTGAGCGCCGAGGCGGCCACGGAGGTCCACCAGCGGGCCGAGTCCGGCGACGAGATCCTCCGCGTCGAGAACCTCGTCAAGTACTTCCCGATCCGCGCCGGGCTCCTCAAGCGGACTGTCGGGTACATTCACGCCGTCGACGGCGTCGACCTGTCGATCAAGGCGGGCGAGACGCTCGGGCTTGTCGGCGAGTCCGGCTGTGGCAAGACGACCCTCTCGCGCACGCTGATCAAGCTGACGGAGCCGACGTCGGGAAGGATCATCTTCAACGACCGCGACATCACCGACCTGAAGCGCCGTGACATGCGCGCGGTTCGCCGCGAGATGCAGATCGTCTTCCAGGACCCGTATGCCTCGCTCAACCCGCGCATGACGGTCCGCGACATCGTCAGCGAGCCGCTCGTGATCCACGGCCGCTCGCGCGGCAACCAGGGGAGGGCCCGCGTGGACGAGCTGCTGCGTGTCGTCGGCCTCTCTCCGGAGCACGCGAACCGGTTCCCGCACGAGTTCTCCGGTGGACAGCGGCAGCGGATCGGTGTCGCGCGCGCCCTCGCGCTGAACCCGCAGCTCATCATCCTCGACGAGCCGGTCTCCGCGCTCGACGTCTCGATCCGCGCGCAGGTGGTCAACCTCCTCGAGTCGCTGCAGCGCGATTTCGGCCTCACGTATATCTTCGTCGCTCACGACCTGTCGGTCGTGCGGCACGTCTCCGACCGCGTGGCGGTGATGTACCTCGGCAAGGTGGTCGAGATCGGCACGAAGCACGACATCTACGACCGGCCGTCGCACCCGTACACGCAGGCGCTCCTCTCGGCGGTGCCGATCGAGGAGCCGGGGCAGCGCGGCAAGAGGGAGCGGATCGTGTTGGAAGGCGATGTGCCGAGTCCCGCCAACCCGCCGTCGGGCTGCCGGTTCCGGACTCGCTGCTGGAAGGCTCAGGCGATCTGCGCCGAGCAGGAGCCCGAGCTCGTCGACCGGGGCACCGGCCATCCGACCGCCTGCCACTTCGCCGAGGTCGTCAAGCCGCTCGACCTCGCCGAGCCGTACTCCGCGCCCGCGGGCGCCTAGCCGGTCGAGTCCAGCGTCGCCGCCGTCAGGGCGGCTTCTTCGGCGGTGGACGCGGCGTCTGCCGCGGCTGTGACGTCCTCGTCGCCTACGACGTGTCCGCGCTCGGACTCCTTCACCGCCCGCACGAGCAACTCGTGCTCGACACAGTACGTGCTCAGGGTGAAGGTCGAGCACCCCGGGAACGCACAGCCGTGAAGCATCGGCATCGAGCGAAGTTTAACGGTCCGCGACCACCCCTGCTAGACGCGTCCACCGGCAGAATGGGGAGCCATGGGCAACGCGTTGATCGCGTATCTCGCGGCCGCCGTGGTGGCCGCCTCGCATGCCGCGGCGCCGCCGAACGGCACGACGTCGGCGCTTGCCGCGAGGCCGCTGCACGGCAGTGTCGTCCTGCGCGCGAGCCCGGGCGGCAAGGCGCTCGTCCGCGTGGGGCCGCGCGGCCCGCTCGGCGGCCCGCTCGTCTTCGGGGTCGTCGCCGTCCGCGGCCGCTGGGTCGAGGTGACGGCCGAGGCGCTGCCAAACGGCCGGTTCGGCTGGGCCAAGTTCGGTCGTGACGTCTCCGTCCAGCCGGTCCGGTGGACGCTGCGCGCCTCGCTCTCCCGGCGCCGGCTGTACGTCCTGCGCGGCGGGCGGGTCGTGCGGACGATCCCGGTCGGGATCGGTGCCCCCGGGTCGCCGACCCCCACGGGCCGCTTCGCGATCGCCGAGAAGCTCACCGGCCCGTTCGGCCCCGCCTACGGCTGCTGCATCCTCGCGCTGACCGCGCGCCAGCCACAACTCCCGCCCGGTTGGAACACGCGCATCACGTACTACGTCGCGATCCACGCCGGCTCCGGCCAGGGCGCGGCGGTGTCGGCCGGCTGCCTCCACGCGACCGAGGCCGACGTTCGCTATCTGATGCGCACGGTTCCGCTTGGGACGTCGGTGCGGATCTTGCGATGATCGACGTGCGATGAGCACAGCGATCGAACACCACGAGCATTCCGACGACGACTACCTCCCGGCCTGGAGCCTGCCGGCCGAGGCGGTGAACCGGATCCCGGTGCCGTTCATGCTGCCCGATCAGGTGACGCGGGAGTGGGCGTGGGGCGGCTCGACCGGCGCCGGCGTCCGGGTCTGCATCCTCGACAGCGGCATCGAGCTCGACCATCCGCTCGTCGGCCGGGTAGACCACTCGGTAGCTGTCCTCCGCGACGAGGACGGCGAGCTGCAGGTCGTCGAGGACGGCGAGGGTGATCTCTGCGGCCACGGGACGGCCTGCGCCGGAGTCGTGCGCGCACTCGCGCCGGACGTCGAGCTGACGAGCGTCCGCGTTCTCGGCGCCGGCTACAAGGGCGGCGGCGAGACGATGCTGCGCGGCCTGGCCTGGGCGATCGAGCAGGAGTTCCCGGTCGTGAACATGAGTCTCTCGACCACACGGACGAAGTACGTGGAACGGCTGCACGAGCTCGCCGACCATGCCTACTTCAAGCGCGTCCTGCTCGTGGCCTCCGCCCACAACATGCCCGTGGAGAGCTTCCCGTGGCGGTTTGCGAGCGTCATCTCGGTCGGCAGCCACGAGGAGACCGACGAGCTCACGTTCTATTACAACCCGTCGCCGCCGGTCGAGTTCTTCGGGCGCGGGCTCGATCTCGACCTCGCGTGGCTGGACGGCGGCACCATCCGCGCGACCGGCAACAGCTTCGCCACGCCCCACATCGCCGGCATCTGCGCGCTGATCCTCGGCAAGCATCCGGACCTGACGCCGTTCCAGCTCAAGAGCGTCCTCTATCAGACGGCCTCCAACGCGAAGGGAGCAGCATGAGCGATCTCGAAGCAGCTGTCGCCGCGGGCGTGCTCGGGGCGGACGAGGCGCACCGCGCCCTCCTGCAGGCGACCGTGGAGGTGGCGCGCGCGATCTTCGGCTCGAAGGCGGCGTCGGTCTTCCTCCTCGACGAGGAGGCTGACGAGCTCGTCTTCGAGGCCGTAGCGGGAGAGGGAGAGGGCGAGTTGATCGGCATGCGATTCCCCGCCGACACCGGTATCGCCGGCTGGGTGCTCACGACGCGCCAGCCGCTGATCGTCGACGACCTGAGCTCGGACACGCGCTGGTCGCGCACGGCGGCCGAGTCGACCGGCTACGTGCCGAAGAGCATGATGGCGGTGCCGCTGCTCGTCGACGAGCGCGCGCTCGGCGTGCTCAACGTGCTCGACCGTCCCGAGGACACGCGGGTGAGGCTCGCCGAGGTGGACCTCCTCGGCCTGTTCGCGAACCAGGCGGCGATCGCGCTCGACTTGCTGCAGCGAGCGCGCCGGGCGCATGCAGCGCTCGCGGGCGAGGGGCGTCTCGCGCCTCTGGCCCGAGTCGCCGGGCGGCTCGAGGAAGAGGACCGGGACGCCGCCTTCGAGCTCCTGCGCGCGCTCGACCGCGTGCTCGCCGAGAGGTCCTAGCCCGCGAGCGCGCCGGCGGGAAGGCGCGACATCACGACGTTCTCGGCAGTCGCCAACGTCGGCGAATGGCCGGTCACCGCCATCAGGAACTCCTCGCGCTCGACCACGAACAGCCGGAGCGGCTCGCTTGCCCGCACCGTCGCGGTCCGTGGCACGTCGCGCAACAGCGCGATCTCGCCGAAGAAGTCGCCCGGCCCCAGTTCCCGGGTAGTCCCGTCGTCGCGCTCGACGACGGCCTTGCCGGTCGCGATCGCGTAGAAGTGGTTGCCTACCTCCCCGCGCGACACGACCACCTGGTCGGCCGCCACCGAGACCGGCGTTGCCTCGGCTGCGAGGCGCTCGAGCACGGGCTCGGGCAGCTCCGCAAAGATTTCGATCCGTCGCAGCAGCTTCAGCGGCTCCTCCGCGATCACGGCCTCGTCGTCGACTCGCTGCAGGCTCCGCCAGAGCGGGACGAGCAGCACGGGCAGGAAGAGCCCCGTTGCGATCAGCGCTCCGCGCGGCCCCAGCCAGCTGACGAGCGCGGGTGCGGCGACGGACCCGATCGCCAACCCGGCGAGGACGAGGCTCCCGAGGAAGGCGAACACGCGGCCCATCACCTCGTTCTCGGTCGAGCGCTGCACGAGCGTCACGCTGTTGACCTGACAGAAGATCGCGCCGGCTCCGAGGGCGCCGACCAGGATCAGCGCCGGGGCCAATGACGTGACGGCGGCGCAGATCGCGAGCGGCACGCCGGAGAGCAGGAGGCCGATCGCGAAGCCTCCCGCCAGCCGGCGCCGGGTGGCGAGGGCAGCGACGGCGACTGCGCCGAAGATGCTGCCGATTCCGATCGCGGTGTTCAGCCAGCCGAGGGTGGCGTTGCTTCCATGCAGCAGCCGCAGCGCGAGCACGACGAGCAGGACCTCGAGCGCTCCGTCGACGATCGCCTGGGCGCCGCTCAGCCCGACCACGACGCGGAGCGCAGGCCGCTGGATCACGGCCGCCAGGCCGGCCGTCAGCTCGGCCAGGATGTGCGGGTGCTCCGTGGGCTCGGGCGGCAGGTCGCGCGGCACCCTGAGCACGAACGCCGCCGACCAGAGGGTGAGCGCACCCGTGAAGGCGAAGACCGCCGCCGGGCCGCTGAGTGCGAGCAGGATGCCGCCGAGGGCGGGGCCGGCAAACATCCCGACGCTCGAGATCGTGTTCTCGACGACGTTCGCGGCGGTGAGCTCCTCGGGCGAGTTCACGAGCGAGGGCATGAGCGCAGCCTGAGCCGGATTCCACGAGACGGCGACGACCGTGGAGACGATCGCGAGCACGTAGACGGCTCGGGGGTTGCCGCCGGTGCTGGCGACCACCGTCATCCCGGCCATGATCGCGGCGCGCAGGAGATCCGACGCGAGCATCACCGTGCGGCGCGACCAGCGGTCGACGAGAATCCCGATCCACGGGCTCGCGAGGGCGGCGAGCACGAAGCGCGCGAAGAACAGGAGGCCGACGGCGCGCGCACCTCCCGCCTGGTACGCGTAGACCGGAAGGGCAACGCCGTAGGCCCAGATGCCGAGCGTCGAGCCGGCCCCGGCGATCTGGAGGTTGCGGACGCGAGGGTTCGCGAAGACGCGCCCGAAAGCCTGCAGCGATGCGGCAAAGCGGCTCATGCGAGGCAGGATCGCAGGCGCAGTTGCCAATTTGAAGGGCCGGTGGGAAGATTCGTCCTCCCAGGTACGTCTAGAGATGTGACGGCGCCACCACAGGCGCAGAGAGCTTCTAAAAGGAGGAGCAATGTCGGACGAGCAGCGGAACGAAGAGGAGACCGAGGTCGAGGCCCACGGAAACCGCTTCGGCGGCGCGCGCTACGGCGCGAACGATGAGGCCGGCGACGAGGTCGAGGGTCACGGTCACCGGGCTGGAGCGAACGACGAGGCGAGCGACGACGACGAGGTCGAGGGTCACGCCCATCGGGCCGGCTGAACCACGCGGCACCACTTTGCAGGGGCCCGGCACACGCCGGGCCCCTTCTCATTTGCGGGGCGGTGGGGCAGGAAGGGAAGATCTCGGCTGCGAACTGCGTCTAGAAGAGTGAGAAGCGCCTGACCCGCAGAGCTGACCCGCACGGGGCGAAGGAGGAGCGAGATGTCGGACGAGCAGCGCAGGGACGACGAGGACGAGGTCGAGGCTCACAGCAGCACGGCCGACGTGAGCGACGAGCCGATCGACGACAGCGACTCCGACTTCGACGCGCACATCCAGAGGATCCCGAGCATTCGGATGGATTCGCCCAGCAGCACGTAGCACTCGAGACCTGACCCGTCGCGCAGAAGGCCTGGCTAGTCCAGGCCTTCTCGTTGGTCCAGGCGCTCTACAGCGACCGGGCGGCTGTTTCGGCGGCGGCCACGATACGGTCGGCCTCCTCGATCCGCGGGTCGCCGGCGAGCGCGGTGAGGTTCGTCGCCACGAGCTCGCGCGCGCCGCGCGCGACGGCCACTGCCAGGGCTGCCGAGGCCGCGACGTCGGCGTGCACGCGCGGTTCGACCCGCGCACCGGCAGCAGCGCACAGGTCGGCCAGATCGACGGCCAGCCGCGCGAGCGCGAGCGGCGGCTCGGCGGCCGCTGCGGTGATCTGGCCGAGGGACCAGTCGCGCTGCTCCGGTCGCGCACTCTCGTCTGCCGTTGCCCGGGCCTCGAGCGCCAGGCGGTACGCCTCCGCGTCCTCGTCGACGAGCTGCACGGCACGGTCGCGCAGAGCCTCTGCCTGGGCCGCCACGCCCGCCGCGTCGAGCCAGCTCTCCGGGGAGAGCCGCGCGGCCATCTGCACGATCGCTGCTGCCGCCGCGAGGCTGGCCGCCAGCGCCGAGCCCGCGCCCGGAACTTCGCGCGGCGCCGCCAGCTCCTCGAGCAGCGCAGGAAGGGAAAGACCGGTGAGCACCACGCAAGTGTCTCAACCGGCGCAGGCCCGCGTTGGTCAGACCTCCTCGAGGAGCCGGCGCAGCCGGGAGACGATGAACGGCGAGGGCTCGTAACCGGCGGCGGTAACTGCACGCTCGAGGTCGGCCCGGAGCTGGAGCCGGAACGCGGCGTCCTGTTCGGCACGCGCGACGAGCTCGTCGAGCACCGCCCGCGCGGCCGGCAACTCCTGCGCCGCACGCACCCAGCCTTCGGGTGCAGGCGGAAGGAGGCGTAGCAGCCGGCCGATCTGTTCCTCGTCGAAACTGTTCATCTCAATCTTCATGACGGGCGAGAGGCCCGACTCCTTCCATCGAGTTCGGAACGAACTTTCTCGAGACAGCGCGAGATCCGGCTGGCGATCGTTCCGGCCGGGATGTCGAGCAGCTCACCGATCGTGCGGTAGCTCTCGTCGCGGCAGAAGAAGCGGTCGAGGATCTCGCGGCAGGGGTCGCCGACCTTGTCGAGCGCGGCGCGCACGGACATCGCGTCGTCGAGCTGGGAAAGTATGTCGTCGACCTCCAGCTCATCCGGGTCGGCATCCGCAGGCGTGTCGCGGGCGTTGAGGCGCAGCCGGTCGATGCAGAGCCTGCGCGTGAGCTGGGCGAGCCACGGCCGGACCGCGTCGTCATTCCGTAACGCGGGCAGGCGTTCGTACGCGCGGGCGAAGACCTCCTGGAAGACGTCCTCCGCGTCGTGCTGCGCCAGGCGGAAACCGCGGCCGCAGATCGCGTAGACGTAGCGCGAGAAACGCTCCACGAACTCGTTCCAGGCGTCCGGGTCACCCGCCCGGCAGCGGGAGACGAGCTGCGCATCGGTCTGCTCGACGGCCATCGGGTCGGAAGATACGACTTTCCCGGCGGGAGGATCAGCCCAGGATCCGGTCGAGGGCCGTCACGAGTAGCTCCACGTGCTCATCTGTGAACGGCAGCGGCGGCCGGATCTTGAGCACGTCGTCGCGCTTTCCCGTGAGCCCGACGAGGATGCCGAGCTCCCGCAGCTCGTCGCGCACGCGCGCGGCGAGCTCGCCGCTCGAGAGCTGGACGCCTGCAAGGAGCCCGCGGCCACGCACCTCGACGACGTCCGTCTTGCCGAGGCCCGCGACGGCCGCGCGCAGGCGCTCTCCGACGCCCGCGGCGCGCTCCGGCAGCCGCTCGTCCTCGAGCACGTCGAGCACGGCGAGCGCGGCGCTCGCGGCGACCGGGTTGCCGCCGAAGGTGGAGAAGGTCCGCCCGGCGTAGGGAAACCGTTCCGCGAGCTCCCGCCGCGTCACGACCGCGGCGACCGGGTAGCCGTTCCCCATCGGCTTGCCCAGCGTCACGACGTCGGGCGCGATGCCGTGCCGTGGGAACGACCAGAGACCGGGTCCGAGCCGGCCGTGGCCGGCCTGCACCTCGTCGGCGACGTAGAGCCCTCCCGCGGCGTGCGTCCGCTCCACGAGCAGCCGAAGCTCGGCGGTCTCGGGCACGTGGATCCCGTCGCTCATGAGCGAGCCGTCGAGGAACGTGGCGGCGAGACTTTCATCGAGGCCTTGGAGCGCGGCGGCCAGGTCTGCGCCGGTTCCCGGCGGCGGAATGCGGGTGACATGGGGCGGGGAAGGCGCCGACGGCCAGTCCTCCGGTGACAGCGCCGTCGTCGCCGCGGTCACGCCGTGGTAGGCGTTCTCGGTCACGAGCGCGCTGTCGCGGCCCGTCACTCCGGTCGCGAGCCGCCAGGCGAGGTCGTTCGCCTCGCTGCCGGAGTTGACGAGCAGCACCGTGTCGAGCGCCGCCTCCGGCGGGAAGGTGGCCAGCAGCCGCTCGGCGAGCTCGACGAGAGGCTCGGCGAGGTACCTCGCGTTGGTCGCGCCGAGGCGCGCCTGGCGGACGACCGCCTCGGTCACCCGCGGGTGGCAGTGCCCGACCACCGGGACGTTGTTGTAGGCGTCGAGGAGCCGGTTGCCGTCCGGCTCGTAGATCCAGACGCCCTCGGCGCGCGCCGCGTGCACGGGCCGCGCGTAGGTGAGCGGTGTCAGGAGCGCGCCGAGTGTTTCGTTCCGCCGTCGCGCGAGAGCTGGGCTCGCCGCGGAGTCGGATCGCGCACCGAGCTCGCGGGCGACCTCCTCGGGGCCGAGCCCGTCGAGGAGCTCGAGCAGCCGCCACGAGTCGTCGTCCCACGCCTCGATGTAGGCGGCGTTTTCGGGGAAGCGCCCGGAGCGCCACGCACTGATCGAGACGATCGCCGCGAGACGCGCCGCCACGAGGTCGCCGAGCAGCTCGAGCTCGAGCTGCTCGAGAGCGAGGCGTGAGCTGTAGCCGTCGAGCGCGATCCGGGCGATCCGGAAGACGTCCTCGACGGGCCGCCCGCGCAGGAGCGACGCCAGCGCCACCGCGATGTCGGCCGCGAGCGCCGTGTGGCAGCAGTCGCCGAAGTCGAGGATCCCGCTGAGACGATCGCGTTCGTCGAGCAGGAGGTTGTCGAGGTTGAAGTCTCCGTGCACGACCTGGCCGCGCAGGCGCTCCCACTGGGGCAACACCCGCTCCTCGTAGCGGTCGAGCACACGCCCGACGAGCGCCCGCCGGCCCGGAGCGGCGATCTCGCCGAGCAGTGGACGCAGTTGCGGCGCGGCCCGGAGATCCCACAACAGTTCCCGGCCGGCCGCGGGGTGGAAGAACGAGCGCAGCGCGAGGCAGAGGCGGGTCTGCGCAGCGGTGATCCCGCGAACGGCGTCGTCGTCGAGCTCTGGCCCGCCCGTGTGGCCGTGCAGCCGTTCGAAGAGCCGGACCTGGTGGCCCTCGAACGCGGCCCGCGGCGCGAGCAGCCGGGCCACGGGCAGGCTCGGGTCGACGGCCGCGACGTGGGCGATCGCGGCCTCCTCGAGGTCGAGCACGGCCACGTCCTCGCGAGGGTTCGAGATCTTGAGGATCGCGCCGCGGCCACCGTCCTCCAAGCGAAACGCCTGGTCGCGCTCGCTGCCGAGTGCCGACGCGGTGCCGTGGAGGCCGAACAGATCGGCCGCGATCCGCGCAGCCTCGTCCGCGGTGAACCGCGGTGGCGCCGACTCCAGGACCGAACTCACGGTTCCAACCGTATTCGGCGATGCGGCCGGGGGCGGCGTTCTGCGCCGGGCCGCGGGCTTTCGGCCGTTGGCACGAGGCAGAGAATCCCTCGTTCGAGCGAATCGCCTCCCCCTTCCGCGGGAGGAGCGCCCGGCGGCGGCGTCCTACGGTCCGGCGACTGATTGGCGGCTACGGCGGCACGTTCTGCGGCACAGGGCGGTCGCGACAAGGAGGTACACGTGAGGGCAACCCTCACCATGCGCGACGCTTCTCGTCTCAAGGCCTGGCAGGTGGGACTTCTCTCCCTCGTCCTGGCGCTTGCAGTCGGGCTGGTCCGGCCGGGCGCCTCATGGGGCGCTTCGGCGTACGACCCCACGGGCGACCCGTACTCGATGCAGGACATCACAGCCGGCGACGGCGTACACGCGTGGTGGAACTCGGGCTTCACGGGCCAGGGGGTCGACGTCGCGCTCATCGACACAGGCGTCGCTCCCGTACCCGCCTTGAGCGGGAACGGCAAGATCGTGAACGGCCCCGATCTCTCGCTCGAGTCGCAGAATCCGAACCTCGAGTACCTCGACACGAACGGTCACGGGACCTTCATGGCCGGAATCATCGGCGGCAACGACGGCCTGTCGGGCGGCTATCGCGGCGTGGCGCCGGACTCGCGGATCCTCTCGGTCAAGGTCGGCGACGCCGACGGCGGCGTCGACGTCAGCCAGGTCATCGCGGCCATCGACTGGGTCGTTCAGCACCGCACCGATCACGGGATGAACATTCGTGTTCTCAACCTCTCCTACGGCACCGACTCGTCGCAGCCGTTCGTGGTCGACCCGCTCGCTTTCGCCGTCGAGCGGGCCTGGAAGGCCGGCATCGTGGTGGTCACGGGCGCCGGGAACACCGGACCAGGCTCGGGTCTGGCGGATCCCGCCTACGACCCGTGGGTGGTCGCGGTGGGCGCCGCGGACACGATGGGAACGCCGTCCATCTCCGACGACCAGCCTGCCTCGTTCTCGGCGGGCGCCTCGGGCTGCAGCTTCCTCGACTGCCGCGCTTCCGACCTCCTCGCGCCGGGTGTCCACATGCAGGGCCTGCGCGACCCGGGATCGTACGTCGACCAGAACAACCCCAGCGCAGAGCTCGGCGACCAGTACTTCCGCGGCAGCGGCACGTCCGAGGCGGCGGCATACGTGACGGGCGCCGTCGCGCTGCTGCTCCAGGAGTATCCGCATCTGTCGCCGGATCAGGTCAAGCAAATGCTGAGAGAGAGCTCCGACCCGCTCTCCGGCTCCTCGAAGCTCTGGCAGGGCGCCGGCGAGCTCGACCTGAACGCGCTACTCGCGGACTCGCCGCCGCGCAACGCCAGGCAGCTCCACCGGTGGTCGTTCGGGACGGGCTCGCTCGAGGCGTCGCGCGGTTCGAACCATCTCTCGCTGGGCGGCGTCCTGCTCCAAGGCCCGGAGGACATCTTCGGCCAGCCGTTCAACTCGCTGCGGATGGCCGTGCTCGAGGCGCAAGGCTCCAGCTGGTCGGGAGGCACGTGGAACGGCTCCCAGTGGACGGGCGACTCCTGGAACGGCAACTCTTGGAGCGGCTCGAGCTGGTCGGGCAGCTCCTGGAGCGGCTCAAGCTGGAGCAACCTCTCCTGGTCGGGCAACTCCTGGGGCGGTTCCAGCTGGTCGGGCAGCTCGTGGAGCGGAAGCTCGTGGAGCGGCTCCAGCTGGAGCGGTTCGAGCTGGTCGGGAGACCAATGGCTCGGAGCAAGCTGGGGCTGACCGATAGCGGGAGCAGCCGGTGACCGTCGGCCGGCTTCTGCACCCGCGTCGCGCGCCGAGCGAGGCCTTGCGCCCGCTCGGCGCGTCCGTGCGTGAGGCTCTTCGCGCGCCCCGCCGCGTCTGGGTCTTCAACGGCGTACTCGCGCTCGTGTGCGCGCTCGTGTGGGGGATCGCACTGCGCGGCCCCGACGTCCCGGCGTTCGGCTACACCCCGACCCTCGCGTGGTACTGGCTTGCGCTCGCCTTCTACCTAGCCGAGGTCCTCGTCGTCCACCTCCAGTTCCGCAAGCAGGCGCACACGCTCTCGCTGACCGAGATCGGGCTCACGCTGGGCCTTCTGCTCGCAGCGCCCTCATCGCTGCTGATCGGGCAGCTCGTGGGCACGTTCATTGCGCTGGTCGTCAACCGGCGCAGGAGCCAGCTGCGGCAGCTCGCCAAGTTCGCCTTCAACCTCGCCGAGCTGCCGCTCTGCAGCGGCGTCGCGTTGCTGGTCTTCCGCTCGCTTGCGTCGCCGGCCGACTCGGCGCCTCACCTGTGGGTGCTCGTCCTGCTCGCGTGCGCAGTGGCCCATGTCGTCGGCATCCTGCTTGTCTCGGCCGTGATCGCGATCGCCGAGGAGCGCCTCCAGGCGCCGCAGCTCGGACGGACGCTCGTCACCTCGACGCTCGGTGCGCTCGCAACCGCGTCTCTCGGCCTCGCCATCGTCGAGCTCCTCGGGGTACGTCCGGCCGCGGTTCTTCTGCTCGTCGTGCCGGTGCTCGCAACCGTCGCGGCCTTCCGGGGCTACATGGAGCAGCGCGAGCAGCGGGAGCACGTCGAGTTCCTCTACGAGTCGATGCGCGCGACGCAGGGCGCGCCGGAGTTCGGCCTCGCGGTCGGTCAGCTCCTCGTGGCTGCGCGCCGGCTGCTCCGTGCCGAGTACGCCGAGATCCTGCTCCTGCCTTCCTCCGACGACAGAGGGCCCCTGCGAAGCGTAAGCGGTGCGGAAGGCGAGCTGCTCATGCATCCGCAGGAGTCGTTCTCGTCGGCGGACGCCCTCGCGTTCAAGGAGGTCGCCTCGATCGGCTCGGCCACGCTGCTCGCGCGGCGTCGCGCGACCCACGCCTTCGACGCGTTCCTCCGCTCGCGCGGGCTCGAGGACGCCATCGTGGCGCCGCTACGGGGCGAGGACCGGACGTTCGGGCTGCTCGTGGTCGGGGAGCGCCTGGGCGACGTCAGCACGTTCGCCGAAGCCGACGTCGAGCTGCTGGTCACCTTCGCCGGTCATGCGAGCATCCTGCTCGAGAACGGTCGGCTCGAGCATTCGCTCGCCGAAGTGACGGAGCTCAAGGAGCAACTGGCCCACCAGGCCTACCACGACGCCCTCACCGGCCTGCCGAACCGGGTCAACCTGCTCGAAGCGGTGGAGAAGGAGCTCGAGCGGGGCGCCGGCTCGACCGCCGTTCTCTACCTCGACCTCGATCGCTTCAAGACGGTCAACGACACGTGGGGTCACAGTGCCGGCGACGAGCTGCTCACCGAGTTCTCTCGCCGCCTGGCCGCCGCCATCCGCGAGCAGGATCTCGCCGCGCGGCTCGGCGGCGACGAGTTCGCTGTTCTCGTCCGCGACGCGGACGCTGAGATCGCAGTCGGCGTGGCGCGGCGCATGCTGGACGCGGTCGACGGCACGTACAGCCTCGGTTGCGGCGACGTCGCCTGCCACGTGAGCGTCGGCATCGCCGTCGGCGCAGCAGACACCGCGGGCGGCGAGGACCTTATCCGCAACGCGGACATCGCGATGTACAGCGTCAAACGGTCGGAGCGTGCCTACATGCTGTACGAGGCGAAGCTGCACGAGAAGCTTCGTGTCCAGCGGCAGCTCGGTCTCGACCTCGAGGCGGCGATCGAGCGCCGCGAGATCCTCGTCCACTTCCAGCCGGTGGTGCGGCTGGCGGACGGTCAGATCGAAGGCTTCGAAGTGCTCGCCCGCTGGCCGCACCCGACCCGCGGGCTCCTCAACGCGGCGGACTTCCTGCCTGCTGCGGAGGAGACCGGGTTGACGATCGAGCTCGGGCGCCTCGTCCTGCACCAGGCTCTGGAAGCGGCCCGCCGCTGGCCGAAGCGGTTGAGCATCTGGCTCAACGTCGCCGCGGCTGAGCTCGCCAACGAGCGGCTCGTCGAGACCCTCGCGGAGGCCCTCAAGGGCTACGGCGTGGAGCCGAGCCGGCTCGTGATCGAGGTGACCGAGTCGGGCGTCATCCAGGGCAGCGACGGCGCGCTCATCGCGATGCGGCGTCTGCGCGAGCTCGGCGTGGGGCTCACGATCGACGACTTCGGCACGGGCTACTCCTCCCTCAGCCGCCTGGCCGAGTTCCCGATCGAGTCGCTGAAGATCCCGAAGCCGTTCGTCGACAGGCTCGTCGGCGAGGACGCGGACGAGGCGTTCGTCGACGCGATCCTGCGGCTCGGCGACTCGCTCGGCCTCGCGGCCGTGGCCGAGGGGATCGAGCACGCCGCGCAGGCTGACCGGCTCCGGGAGTTGGGTTGCAAGTTCGGCCAGGGCTACCTTTTCGGCAGGCCCGCGCCGGCCGCCGAGATCGAGCGGCTGCTGTACCAGGAGTCGCGGGTCGGGCCGCGTCTGGCGCTCGTCCGCGGGTCGCGATCCGCCTAACTAGGGCGTTTGCGGCTAATTCTCCGGCAGATCCCCCAAAAGGGGGAGGCCCATGGGGAGCGAAGAGCGAGATGATCATCTTGACTCCCGCTCGGGGCTGACGGCAACAACTCTGCGGCGGAGTTTGGAAGCGGCGGGCTTGCCCGCCGCTTCGGCCTATCTGGGACGATCAGCCGCCCTTTCCAACCGTGAGAATCGGCGCGTTGAGGACGATGTGCGCGTCCTTCAGTGTCAGCTTGCCCGCTTTCACGAGAGAGTTGATCTGGTCGTCCTGGCCGAGGAGCACCGGTTTGGCGCCCGCCTTCCACGTGACCCAGACCTCTTCCCAGAGAGGGTTGTAGTCGGACTCGCCGGGCTCGGAGCCGAAGACGGTGAGCTGGCCTTTGGCCGCCTTCCCGCGGACGAAGTACTGCAGCGGCAGCCCCTTCGGGCCCTTCAGCTCGGCGGAGTAGTTGACGTGCATCGCCTTCGCCTGGGATTTCGACGAGACGTCGGTGATGAGGTACGTGTCGACGTGGTGGTCGTAGTAGCCCTTGTAGACGGGCTCGGCCTTCATCGACGGTGACCCGATGTTCGGTAGGCCGCCGTTCGCTGCTGCCGCCACCGCCACGGTCGCGCCGAAGAGTATGAGACCGAGATAAAAGATCCGGCGCATCTGCTCCTCCTTCTCTAGAGTGGACGGCAGTGGCTACGCGCAGGACATCCCTCCGGATTGGCGGCAGCGCCGCGCTCGCGGCCCTGGTGGCGGTTGTGGCGGTCGGCTGGAGTGGGGCGGCCAGCTCGAGGGCGTCCACGCCGCATGTCGTGAAGTCGGCGACGGTGCAGACGAAGACGCTCAAGAAACTCGGCACCGTGCTCGTGAACAGCAAGGGCCGGACCCTCTACATGTTCGTCCCCGACAAGCAGAAGAAGGTGACCTGCCACGGCTCGTGCGCCGCGGCCTGGCCGCCGCTGAAGGTGAAGAAGGGGCAGGAGCCCACGGCGGGTGGCAGTGCGAAGAAGAAGCTGCTGGGCCTGGACGGCCGTGTCGTCACCTACAACCGCTGGCCGCTCTACACCTACCTCGGCGATTCGAAGCCCGGCCAGGCAAATGGGCAGAGGCAGGATCTGAACGGCGGCCTCTGGTACGTCCTCTCGCCCTCGGGCAAAGTCATCAAGACCAAGGGCTAGCTCTTGACGACCGTGGTGGCCGCCGAGCGGGCGCTGCCCGTGCCGGAGTCGGTGTGCGCCGCGACGAGAACCCGCAGCCGCCGGCCCAGCTGACCCGGCCTGAGCTCCAGCGCCCGGCCTGTTGCGCCCGGCACGCGCTGGCAGCCGGCCCCGTGCGCGTTGCACGCGAGCCAGTGGTACGCGTAGCTCGTCGGCGCGTCCCCGTACCAGTCTCCCGTCGTGGCCTCCAGCTTGTGGCCGATGCGCGCGGTCCCGGTGATCCGCGGCAGCGCCGCCGCGCTCGGGAGGATCGGGAAGGCGGTTTTCGTCGTGACCTGCTTCAGCGGCGAGGTGACGCTGATCGCGCCGCTGTGCGCCTGCTTCGGAACCGTGGCTCTGAGCTTCCCGTCGTTCACGATCGTGAAGTGGGCCTTGACGCCGCCGAAGCTGACATCCGTCGCTGCGGCGAGGCCCTTGCCCTGAAGCGTGATGCGGGAACCGACCGCCGCCCGGGCCGGCGCGACCTTGCGCAGGACGAGCGGCTCGACGAAGTGGTAGACGTGGACGTCCCATTGCGCGAAGCGGTCGGAGAAGGAACCGGCCGAGGCGGTGACCGTGCGGCCCTCGGTGTAGACGCTGCCGCGGTGCACCCAGCGCGGCAGTCCCTTGAAAGTCACCGTCCTCGTGCCCGCCCCGTTGCGGGCGGCGATCAGCCACAGGTCGTCGACCGAGGTTCCTTGCCGTAGCAGCGTCTCGGTGCCCGAGCCGCCGGTCGTCACCTGTGCGGTCGTCGCTGCGCTGACCAGGGCCGGCGCGAGCGGGCTCGAGGCCGAGAGCTGGTTCACGAGCGGCTCGAGGACGCTCTGCCAGAAGCTCCAGTTCCAGCCGTACGTCGCGTCGCTGCCGCTGAAGCAGTGTGAGTTGTCGCCGCCGTAGAACGTGAGCGCCTTGGCTCCGTTCAGGATCGCGTCGTAGGCCATGTACCGCTCTTGCTTATAGGTGGGAATGACGAAGGCGCCCGTGGTCTTGTCCCAGCTGCCGCTCGCGCAGATTTGGATCGTCGTCCAGACCGGCTGCAGCGGCGCGATCGCGCCGAGTGTCCTCGTCCAGTTGCCGACGGCGTGCAGGTTGGGCGTCGGATGCGCGAACGTGAGCGGGTAGATGTCGACGCCGTGGACGTCGGTGACGCTCGAGTACGGCGCGAGCTCGGACGCGGTGCCGCGCGGGGCCTCGATCGTCACCCAGAGCTGGTCCGGGTCGAGGGGCGTTTCGCCGTGGCACCAGGAAGGGTCGCCGCGCGAGGTGACGCGGCAGTACGCGAACTGGAGCGCGGTCGGCGCGATGTCGGAGTACCAGGGCTCGTCACGGCCCTTCCAGAAGGCGATCGCACTGCCGCTCGGGTCGTCCGTGAGCGTGTTGACCACCTGCTGGAGCTCCTCGTCTTCCAACGAGCCCGGGAGAGCCTGCGCGTAGCCGCCGAGGTTCGGCCACGTGTACACGTGGAGCGCCGCCGCCGCCTGGTCCCACGCCAGCGCCAGACTGGTGTCGGCGGCCGTCCAGATCCGCCCCGGCGCGGGCCCGGTTCGGTACACGTTCACTCCGGCCTCGGCCGTCTCGGTGAGACCGTCCGTGCCCCAGGGGGTCTGCGCACCGAGCGGCGGTCCCGGCGAGAGCACGATCGGGAACGTCGGCTCCCCGTTGAACAGGATCGTGTGCGTGCGGTCGAACGAGGTCGTCGCAGCTCCGGCGGCGCCGGCCAGAGAGGCGAGCACGGCGAGCGCGGCCAATACGGCAACGAGCGCTATCCCGAATCGTCTTCCCGGCAACGACAAAACTGCCTCACCCCCAAGGCCTCTGGTGCGTCGAGCGTAACCGGGACAGTGGTCGTCGCCCGCCGGATTTACGCGATGCTTACTGGGTTTGCGGGGTCAATGGCCCGCCAGTCGCTGCAGGAGCGGGATCGCGGCCAGGAGCGTCCGCTGCTCCTCCTCGCCGAGCTCGGCCGCGATCGCCGCGGCGAGCCAGTCCTCCCGCCTGCCGCGCCCTTCGAGCACTCGTTCGCGGCCTTCCGCGGTGAGCTCGACCTGGTTGCGCCGCCCGTCGGCGGGGTCGGGCCGCCGCTCGATCAGGCCGGCCGTCTCGAGCTCGCCGAGCGTCTGCGCCATCGATTGCGGCCGGACATGCTCGGCCGCCGCCAGCGCGCTCGCGGTCTGCGCTCCGTCGCGGTCGAGCCGGCTGAGGACGCTCGCCTGCGCGACCGGGAAGGAGTACTCCGCCCGCAGCCTCCGCACGAGCTGGCCGAGCACGAGCCGGAGCTCGCTCGCGCCCTGCACGACCTGCGTGGACGGCTGGGGCATGGGGAGATTGTAGACAGGTAACCTGATCATCAGGTTGCCTGCCAAACGAAGCAAGACGGACTACAAGTGGGTCGCGCTGTCCAACACGACCCTCGGCATGCTGCTGGCGACGATCGACGGCTCGATCGTGCTGATCGCGATGCCGTCCATCTTCCGCGGCATCCATCTCGACCCGCTTCGGCCGGGGAACAGCTTCTACCTGCTCTGGATGATCCTCGGCTTCCTCGTCGTCTCGAGCGTGCTCGTCGTCAGCCTCGGCCGGCTCGGCGACCAGTACGGACGCGTCCGGATGTACAACCTCGGCTTCGTCATCTACACGGTCGCGTCGCTGCTGCTCACGATCGACTGGCTGCACGGGCGCGCCGGTGCCGACTGGCTGATCTCGTTCCGGATCGTGCAGGGAATCGGCGCGGCCTTTCTGGTCGCGAACTCGGTCGCGATCCTCACCGACGCGTTCCCGGCGAACCAGCGCGGGATGGCGCTCGGCATCAACAACGTCGTCGGCATCAGCGGGATGTTCATCGGGCTCGTGCTCGGCGGCCTGCTCGCACCGATCTCGTGGCGGCTCGTCTTCCTCGTCTCGGTGCCGACGGGCATCGCGGGGACGATCTGGTCGTACCGGAGCCTGCGCGAGATCGGCGTCCGCACCCGCGAGCCGGTCGACTGGGCCGGCAACATCACCTTCGCAGCGGGCCTGGTGCTCGTGATGGTCGGGATCACGTACGGGATCCGTCCCTACGGGGGACACCCGATGGGCTGGACGTCTCCCACCGTCGACGCGTGCCTCGCTGCCGGCGGGGCGCTGCTCGGCCTGTTCACCTTCGTCGAGCTGAGGTCGGCGGCGCCGATGTTCAGGCTCCAGCTGTTCCGGATCCGCGCGTTCACCTTCGGCGTCCTCTCGAGCTTCCTGTCCGCGATCTCGCGCGGCGGCCTGATGTTCATGCTGATCATCTGGCTGCAGGGCATCTGGCTGCCCGAGCACGGCGTCGGCTTCGCCTCGACGCCGCTCTGGGCCGGGATCCGGATGCTGCCGCTCACGCTCGGCTTCCTCATAGCCGGCCCGATCTCGGGGATCCTCTCCGACCGCTACGGGCCGCGGCCGTTCGCAACCGGCGGGATGCTCGTCTCGGCGCTCAGCTTCTTCTTGCTCGCGATGCTCCCCGTCAACTTCTCGTACGCCGAGCTGGCCGCGATCCTGCTCTTGATGGGGCTGTCGATGGGTGCCTTCGCGTCGCCGAACCGGGCGGGCGTGATGAACAGCCTGCCCGCGCAGCACCGGGGAGCCGGCGGCGGCATGAACCAGACGTTCCAGAACTCGGCCCAGGTGCTCTCGATCGGGATCTTCTTCACGCTGATGATTGTCGGGCTCTCGGGGACGCTGCCGCACTCGCTCGCGGCCGGCCTCCAGGCGCACGGCGTCCCGCCGCACGTCGCGGCGCGCGTCAGCAAACTGCCGCCGGTCTCGGTGCTGTTCGCGGCGTTCCTCGGCTACAACCCGGCCCAGAAGCTGCTCGGCCCGCACGTCCTCGCGCGGCTTCCTGCACACAGCGCTGCCGTGATCCGCGGGCGCGCCTTCTTCCCGCACCTGATCGCGGCGCCGTTCCGCAGCGGTCTCGACGAGGCGTTCGCGTTCGCAATCGCCGCCTGCCTGGTGGCGGCGCTCGCGTCGTGGTCACGCGGCGGGCGCGTCGCGGCCCCGCAGGAGCACGCGCTCGAACAGCCCGCCGCCGTCCAGGACTAGCTCAGCTTCGCGAACTGCACGATGAGGAAGATCGCGTAGAGGACGATCAGGAAGGCTCCGGCTCCGCGACCGGCGCCGCCTCGTTTCCCGAACAGGACGAGCGCCGCCGTCGTCATCCCGATCAGCCACACGATGTCGAAGATCGCGAGGCCCGAGAAGGCGGCGAAGGTGCCGAGCGCGGCGGGAATCGCCAGGCCGGCCACGATGTTGATCGAGTTCGAGTTCAGTGACTCGCTCATCAGCGCCGAGCCCCGCCGCTGCAGGCCGAAACGCACGCCGGTCCAGGCGTTGGGCAGGCTCGTCAGGATCGCGAGCACGACCACGCCGACGAGCGCCTCGGGCACCGACCAGGCCTGCGCGAGGTCGGTTGCCGCCCGCACCGCGCCGACACTGCCGGCCACGATCAGACAGAGCGCGAGGAGGAGGAAGCCGACCACGCCGACCACCTCCCGGCGGGAATCGAGCGACCGTTCCCGCCGGTGGCGCTCGCCGAAGCTTCGCCGGACGAAGCGCAGCTCGGCCAGGCCGAGCGGAAGCTTGCGCGTCAGGCGAGGCCCGGCGGCGAGGAGCGCCACGTACGGCACCGCGACGACGGCGACGAGGACGCCGCCGGACGTCGCACCCAGCCCGCCGGCGACCACCGCGAGCATCACCGCGAGCAGCCAGAGCCCGACGAACGCCTCGAGCTCGAGCGTCTCGTGCCGCGCCTTGACGCGGCCCGCGACCACCGCGCTGACGCCGAGCATCGCCGCGAGGTTGAAGGCGTTCGAGCCGACGACGACCCCGACCGCGACGGCGTGCTGGTTCTGGAGGAGGGCCGCGATCGCGGACGAGATCTCCGGAGCGTCGGCCGCCAGAGCGGTGAGCAGGCCGAGCAGCGCCTCGGGCAGGCCGAGCCGCAGCCCGATGTGGTCGAGTCGCCGCGCGAACACGGCCGACGCGCCGAGCATCAGCGCGATCGAAACGAGGAAGAGCGGGGCGGCGGCTGCGGGCGTCATCGGCTCACGCCGACCAGACTTCCCGGCACACCGGGTGGAACGCTAGCGAAGGAGTGCCTTACGGAGCCGGATCCGGAGGAGGCTCGGTGGCCTCGACCTCGGCCTCGGCCGCTTCTGCGACCTCGAGGCCGGCAAGCCCCGGGAGCCCTCCGGTCACCACCGTGCCTGACGCCGCCTCGGCCGCATCCGGAGCGTCTCCCTCTTCTGCGGAGGGCGAGAAGAGCCGCCGCATCCAGCCACCGAGAGCCATGACTGAAGAGCATAAGCGATCATCCGGTCTGTGATCGTCTCGCTGCACGTGGCCACGGGGGCGGCGCTGGGAGCCGCCGTCCGCTCGCGGCCGCTCGCGCTGCTGCTCGGCCCGGCGCTGCACGTCGCCGGCGACCGCGTGCCGCACGAGGACATCCCCGACCGGAGCTTCGAGATCGGCAGCGGTCTCGCGGCGCTCGGGCTGCTCGCCGCGCGGCGCGGACCGCTCGACCCCGCCGTGCTCGGCGGCGCAGCGGCGTCGATGCCCGACCTCGAGCACCTCGTGCCGTGGCTGCGGCTGCGCGGGGAGAAGATCTTCCACCGCGGCGGCGGCCGCCACGGCGTCGGGATCTCGGTCGAGGCGCAGCTGTTGGTCGCCGGCGTGGTCGTGGGGCTCCTGCTCGGACGACGCCGGTAGCCTCGCGCGATGAAGGTCGGGATCGTCGTCCCCTACTCGTGGTCGTTCGGCGGCGGCGTCGTCGACCACGCCGACGCACAGGCGCGCGCGCTGGAGGCGGTAGGGATCGAGACGCGCCTGCTGATCGGCAACGACCCGCCCGGCTCCTTCAGTCGCATCCTCCACCCACGGCAGGGCCGGCCGGGGCCGCCGCCGGCCAGCGTGATCCCGCTCGGCCGGTCGGTGATCGTACCGGGCAACGGCGCGCTCTCGAACCTCGTGCTGAGCCCGGCCACGCTGCCGCGGCTGCGGCGCGCGCTTTCTCGCGAGCGCTTCGACCTCATCCACGTGCACGAGCCGCTCGCGCCGATGCTCAGCCCGGCCGCGCTCGCCCTCTGGGACGGGCCTGCGGTCGCGACGTTCCACGCTGCCGGCCACTCGTCCTGGCGCCGGTACGCGGAGCCCCTGTGGGGATTCCTGCTCGATCGGATCGACCTGCGCGTCGCCGTCTCGGAGCAGGCGCGTCTTGCTGCCTCCCCCTTCGCACCCGGCCACTACGAGGTGATCCCCAACGGGGTCGAGATCCCGGGGGAGATCGATCCGGGGAACCGGGACGACCGCATCGTCTTCGCCGGCCGCCACGACCCGCGGAAGGGGCTGCCGGTGCTGCTGCGCGCCTGGCCGCGTCTGCGCGACAGCGGGCTCCGCCTGCGGGTGCTCGGCGCCGATCCGCTCGCGGTGCGCCTGCTGCTCGCCCGGCTGCGGATCTCGGAGGAGGGGATCGACATGCTCGGCTTCGTGGAGGACGCGAAGCTGACGGAGGAGCTCGCGGCGGCGAAGTTCCTCGTCGCGCCGTCCCTCGGCAACGAGAGCTTCGGCATGACGATCACCCGGGCCTTCGCGTGCGCGACCCCGGTCGTCGCCTCCGACATCCCCGGCTATCGCGAGGTCGTCACCGAGGAGACCGGAACGCTCGTCCCGCCGGGCGACGCCGGGGCGCTCGCCGAGAAGATCGCGGCGCTGCTCCTGGACGAGCCCGTGCGCGCCGCGCGTGGCCGCGCCGCCCGCGAGCGGGCCGTGAGCGAGTACGCGTGGCCGCTGCTGGCCCGGCGGCTCGCCGCCTGCTACGAGAGCGTCCTAGCTCGTTAGGCGAGACGCGCCGGCGAGCTTCAGCATGCGCGGCCCGACCAGGCGCACGAGGCGGCTCGGCGTCTCGACGATCGGCTCGCCGTCCTCGCCGCTCAGCTCCGCGATCGACGCGTCGACGCGCCGCTTCACCTCGAGCACGCCCGCGCGCAGCCCGAGCTCGTCGAGCCGCACCGCGAGCCGCTTCATGTTCATGACGTAGTAGTAGAGGGAGTCGACGTCGGGCCCGTACGACTCGGCGAGGTGCGCGTCGATCAGGCCGCGTGACGCCTTGGCCCGCCGCACCATCCGGTCGGCGAGGTCCATGTAGTAGGTCGAGATCGCGAGCAGCCGCTCGGCCGCACCCTCGAACTCCGCGAGGAAGCGATGCGTCGCGAGCACGGCGATACGGACGTGGCGGCCTTCGTCGCGCCGGACCTTCGTCTGCCCCTCCTTCATCCCCGGCAGGTCATAGACGTCATACAGCGCGTTGCCCTTGGCCCGGCGGATCACGACGTCACTGTTCGCGACGACGTCCTCGCTGAGCACGCCGTAGATGAAGATCGCCTCGTAGACGTCCTCGATGGGCCGGTTCGGACGCAGCAGGTGCCGCATCTGCTGCTCGAACTGGTCGAAGAGGATCTCGGCGACGAAGTTGTTGTACTTCTGCGCCACGCGGTCGGCGTCGGCGATGGGGATGCCGAGCACCTCGGACGCGACCCGCAGGAGGCTGCCGCGATGCATGCGCTCGTCGTGCTCCTGCGTCATGAGTGCCGCCCGCATCGACTCGTACTTCGGTTCGCGCGGCATGGCGGCGACGATCTTGTCCATCCAGTCGTCGACGACCGACTCCGCGCGGTAGATCGTGCCGAAGACGCGCTTTACGGCCTCCTGCTGGCGGTGCGACAAGCCCCGGAAGCTCTCGGCGTCGGCGGAGAGGTCGACGCTGTAGGCGTCCCACGTGTGGACGTACGCGGCCGCGAGGATGTCGTCGAAGGTGCGCCAGCCGCCGGTGATCTGCCGGTCGGCGGCCTCGTCGTCGGCGATCAGCCCGTCGATCTCCTGAAGAAGCCGCCCGAGCTTGGCGCTGGTGCCGTGTGCGGGCGCGTCCGCGGCCGAGCCGTTGGTGGTGACCTCCACGTCACAACTTTACGCCGCAGGGCCGGCCCTGCCGGCGCGTAGCGGATCGCCGGGAGTGAAGGCGCCTCGCGTGGGTACTGTCAAGAGGGTGAACGCCCAGCAGGACGGAACGCTGACCGGGGCAGCGCTGCGCACCGTATTCATCGCGCTGATGCTGGGCATGTTCCTGGCCGCGCTCGACCAGACGATCGTGTCGGTCGCGCTGCCGACCATCGTCGGCGACCTCGGGGGCCTCAACCACCTCTCCTGGGTCGTCACCTCGTACCTGCTCGCCTCGACGGTCTCGACCCCGATCTACGGCAAGCTCGGCGACATGTACGGGCGCAAGCCCGTCTTCCTCGTCGCGATCTTGATCTTCCTCGCCGGCTCGATGCTCGCGGGCCTTTCGCAGTCGATGGCCGAGCTGATCGGCTTCCGCGCGCTGCAGGGGATCGGAGCCGGCGGGCTCATGGTCGGCGCGCAGGCGATCATCGCGGACATCGTCCCGCCGCGCGACCGGGGCCGCTACATGGGCCTGATCGGGTCCGTCTTCGCGGTTGCGTCGGTGGCCGGTCCGCTGCTCGGCGGCTTCCTCGTCACCAACCTCTCGTGGCGTTGGGTCTTCTACGTGAACGTGCCCGTCGGGATCGTCGCGGTGGTGATCGTGACCACGCGCCTTCATCTGCACACGCCGCACCGGCGGCACCGCATCGACTATCTCGGCGCGGCGCTGCTGAGCGCGGGCGTCGGCGCGCTTATCCTGCTCGCCACCTGGGGCGGTACCCAGTACAAGTGGGGTTCGAACGAGATCGTCGGGCTCGGCATCGTGGGTGTGGGCCTGCTCGCGGTCTTCGTGTGGCAGGAGCGCCGGGCGGCCGAGCCGCTCCTGCCGCTTCAGCTCTTCCGCTCGCGCATCTTCAGCGTGGCGAACGCGATGGGCTTCACGATCGGGATGGCGATGTTCGGCGCGATCATCTTCATCCCGCTCTTCCTGCAGATCGTCTACGGCGTGAGCGCCAAGAGCTCGGGCCTCCGGACGATCCCGCTCATGGCTGGGCTGCTCGTCACGGCGGTCCTCTCCGGCCGAGCCATCAGCCGCATCGGCCGCTACCGGCCGTTCCCCATCGCCGGCACGGCGATTCTCGTCGTCGGCATGTACCTGCTCTCGCTGCTCGGCGTCCACACGCCGCCCTGGGTCGCCTCTGCGTACATGGTCGTCGTCGGTGTCGGGCTCGGCCTCGTCATGCAGGTGCTCGTGCTCGCCGTCCAGAACGACGCGCGGCCGCAGGAGGTCGGCGTCGCCACCGCCTCGGCCACGTTCTTCCGCAGCATGGGCGGCGCGTTCGGGGTCGCGCTCTTCGGGACGATCTTCGCCACGCGGCTCACGCACCAGCTGTCCGGCCTGCCGCACGCCGTCACCGCGCGCCTCGGCAGCGGCGTCCAACTCGACCCGACGCAGATCGACCAGCTCCCGCCGAGGGTGCACGACGTGGTCCTGCACGCCTTCTCCTACTCGCTCAGCGGTGTCTTCCTCTTCGGGATGGCGCTGTCGCTCGTGCCGTTCGTCCTCTCGTGGTTCCTCAAGGAGAAGCCGCTGCGGACGACGGTCGCGCACGACGTCGAGGAAGAGCCGCTCGGAGGGGCCGGTCAGTTCGCGTGGGAGTCGCCCGACGTCTGACGCAGTGCCGCGCGGGCGGCGTGATAGCCGCACATTCCGTGCACGCCGCCGCCGGGCGGCGTCGAGGCGGAGCAGAGGAAGACTCCCGGCAGCGGCGTCGTGTAGGGCGAGACCCGGGCGACGGGACGCGTGAAGAGCTGTGACAGCGTCGCGGCGCCGGCGTTGATGTCGCCGCCGACGTAGTTCGCGTTGTAGCGCTCAAGATCGGCGGGGCCGAGCGCCGAGCGCGCGATGATCCGCTCCCGGAAGCCCGGCGCGAACCGCTCGACCTGCGCCTCGATCCGCTCGGTCATGTCGACGGTCGAGCCGTTCGGGACGTGGCAGTACGCCCACGCGGTGTGCTGTCCCACCGGCGCGCGCGTGGGGTCGAAGAGGCTCTGCTGGGCGAGGAGCACGTAGGGCCGCTCCACGATCTCGTCCCGCCCGGGCGCCGCCTCCGAGGCCGCGATCTCCTCCATGGAGGCGCCGAGGTGAACGGTCGCCGCCTGCGCGCAGGCCTCGGCCCGCCAGGGGATCGGCCCGTCGAGCGCCCAGTCGAGCTTGAACACGCCCGGCCCGTAGCGGTAGTTCTCCAGCCCGCGGCGATAGCGGGACGGGAGCCGGTCGCCGGTGAGCTCGAGCAGGCCGCGCGGCGTCACGTCGAGCAGCACCGGACGCGTCTCGCCGAGCTCGGCGAGCGACGCGACCCTGTGTCCCGTCTCGATCTCGCCGCCGAGGGAGCGGAGGTATGAGGCGAGCGCGTCGGAGATCTGTTGCGAGCCGCCGCGCGGCAGCGGCCAGCCGACCGCATGCGCGAGCACCCCCAGCGTCAGGCCGAAGGCCGCACTCGGCGGGCGGTCGAGCCGCAGCATCGAATGCGCCGAGAGGCCGGCGAACACCGCACGCGCTTTCGCGCCGCGGAACGAGAGCCGCGCGAGCAGCGTCGCCGGCGGCGCGGCACGTGCGCTGAAGCGCGCGAGCGTGACCGGATGCGCCGGCAGGTGGAGCGGGCCGAGCAGGTCCTCGAACAGCGGCTCGGCATCGTGGACGAGCGGCGCGAAGAGCTTCCGCCAGCGCGCTTCGTCGGCCAGGAGCCCGGGCGCCGCGGCCTTGGGCGAGCGTTCGAGCAGAACCGCGGTCCCGTCGTCGAACGGGTGCGCGAGCGCCGCCGGCGGGTCGATCCACTCGACGCCGTGCTCGGTGAGCGGCAGCGTGCGGAAGAACGGCGACGCGATCCCGAGCGGGTGGATCGCCGAGCAGACGTCGTGCACGAATCCTGGCAGCGTCAGCTCGGCCGAGCGGGCGCCGCCGCCCACCGTGTCGGCGGCCTCGAGGACGCGGACGTCGAGCCCGGCCCTCGCCAGCACGATCGCCGCGGCGAGCCCGTTCGGCCCGGAGCCGACGACGATCGCGTCAGGCATGGGGTGAGGCTACTTGCGCTTCCGGAGCGGTGCCGTCGCGGTGTGGACGCTCGAGCGGAAGGCACTCGAGTGGCGCACGTTGCCGGCTCGTCCCCACTGGCGCTTCTTGTCGACACACACGACGCTCGTCTCCGGCTCGGCCTCGACACCGAACCGCGCCGCGAGCGCGCGCATCGTGTCCTGCCAGAAGCGGTCCTCCTTGCGGTGGCCGCCGAGCGTGAGCCCCATCTCGGTCAGCGGGTCCTGCGCCCGCATCAGCACCTGGCACTGCGCCACCGTCGCGCCGTCCACTTCCTCCGCCGAGAACGTGATCCAGCCCGCGAACATGTGCCCCTGCGGCGTCATGAACGTGAACGAGTCCTCGTCGGCGTAGAGGACGAAGACGCCGGTGGACAGCTTCATGCCGCCGCCCACGGAGGCCTGCAGCAGCGCCACCTCGCCGGGCGCGATCCCGGTCAGCGGAGCGTGGAACTGGCTGCCCTTCGGCCAGAAGCTCGAGAACTCGGTCTTCCAGGTCTCGATCAGTTCGGCCGGCGTCACGTCTGCTCCGGCCAGGGAGATGCGGTACGTCTTCTGCCACATTTTCCCGAAGCCCTGGATCGGCGACACCACCTGCTTCCCGCCGACCGTGTCGAGCGCTCCGGCCGGGACGTCGCCTACCTCCAGGCGCTCGACCGGGGTCGCCCAGTTGCCTTCGTCGCGTGCCGTGTTCTGCTCGCTCATCGTCTCCTCCTCAGACCGCCGCCAGCGCCGCGGCCTCGTCCGCGAAGATCGAGATCGCCTCGTCGAGCCTGGTCAGCTCGAAGATCTGGCGGTAGTGGTCGTTGAGCCCGCACGCGAGCAGTTGCTGCTTGGCCCGGTTGGCCCGGACGAGCAGCGTCACGAGCAGGCCGATTCCACCGCTGTTCATGTACTCGAGCCCGGAGAAGTCGAGCAGGATGGCCCGGGGCGAGCCTTCGCTGGCCCGCGTGTAGGCGTCCATCAGCGCGTCCTCCGAGCCGGCTGTGACGTCGCCGTGCACCGTGATCACACCCAGCGCTTCGCCGGCGACATGCACGTCCATCGCCGCAGTGTCCTGCGTCATTCCGTTCCCTCCTCGTCGAGGATGGTCATGAAGTCCGAGAGCCGCGTGATGCGGAAGATCTCCCGGTAGTGCTCGGCGAGCCCGCGTGCGCGGACTTCCTGTCCGCTCGTGCGGGCCTGGGCGAGGACGCCGACGATCAGGGCGATTCCGGTCGAGTTGATGTAGTCGACGGAGGCGAAGTCGAGCACGAGGACAGGCTCGGCCGCCACCTCTGCGTAGGCGCCCATCAGCCCGCTCTCGGCCGCCGAGCTCACGTCGCCGGAGAGCTCGAGCACGGCGACGCCGTCCTCGCGCCGCACCTCGGCTGCGAATTGGGTCGTGCTCATTCGTCCCCTCCTTCCAGCCGCATGACGAGCTCGATCGTGTGCCGGCTCTCGTCGCTCGAGACGCGGACGTCGTCGACCATGTTCTTGATCAGGAAGAGGCCCCAGCCGCGCGGCTTCTGCAGCCCTTCGAGCTTCGCCTCGAGGTCGGGCTCCTCGGCCTCCGGGATCTCGCGGCCGCCGCCGTGGTCGGTGATCGCGACCACGAGCTCGCCGGCTGCGACCCGCACCGAGACGTCGACGGGAAGCTCGGCGCGGCCCTCGTTGCCGTGCTCGATCGCGTTCATCGCGGCCTCGGATGTGGCCGTCTTGAGCTGCGCGAGCCGCGCCTCGGGGAGCCCGAGCGGCGCGACGGCCTGGGCGACGCGCTCGCTGACCTCTTTCTCGTTGCCGGGCTCGCTCGCGACCTGGAACGAGACGTCGAGCTCGCTCCCGAGCGCGACCGGCGCGGCGCCGTAGCGCGTGAGCGCGACGAGCGTGA
Source organism: uncultured Actinomycetes bacterium (assembly GCA_963796555.1). GTDB lineage: Bacteria > Actinomycetota > Thermoleophilia > Gaiellales > Gaiellaceae > Palsa-739. Next base: position 1,051,222 of record CAWCLZ010000010.1, read on the forward strand.
TGTCGTCCTCCTGCTCCCAGTCGGCGCCGGTGAAGCGGCTGAGCTCGGTGAGGACGCGGTCGATCACCGCGCCGCGCCCGCTGCGCGCGCCGACGACGTCCTGCAGCCGCGGGAAGCCGAACATCTCCTTCTCGGGCCCGTGCGCCTCGGCGACGCCGTCTGAGTGGAGGAGCATCGTCTGGCCGGCCTCGAGCTGCGCCTCGGTCTCCTCGTACTCGATCCCGGGCAGTAGTCCGAGCGGCATCCCGGTCGCGCGCAGCTCGGCCGAGCCGTCACCGGTGCGCACGTAGGGGAGGTTGTGGCCGGCGTTCGCGAAGGTGAAGCGGCCGCTGCCCGGCTCGAGCACGCCGTAGAGGCAGGTGACGAACATCTTCGCCGGCATGTCCGGGCACATGAGGTCGTTGACCCGCCCGAGCACCTCGCCCGGCGAGACGACGCGCTGCGCCGAGGCGCGGAGGACGCTCCGCGTCGCGGCCATCACCATCGCCGCGGGGACGCCCTTGTCGGTGACGTCGCCGATCACGATCCCGATGTGGCCTTCCGGCAGCTCGATGAAGTCGTAGAAGTCGCCGCCGACCTCCCGCGCCGGGCGGTAGTAGGCGGAGACGTCCCAGCCGGGCAGGTCGGGCAGGTGGCGGGGCAGGAAGTTCTGCTGGATGGTCGTCGCGACGCGCAGCTCCTGCTCGATGCGCTCGCGCGACCGCGCCTCCGCCTCCTGGCGGCGCACGAGCTGCGCGACCTGCAGCGCCGGCGCGGCCTGGGCGGCGAGCGAGTCGAGCAGCTTGCGGTCGTCGGTCGAGTAGTCCTGGTCCGAGAGCCGCGGCCCGAGGTTCAGCAGTCCGACGAGCTCACCCTGGCTGACGAGCGGGACCGCGAGCTTCACGCCCGCCTCGCGCAGCGCCTCGAGCGCGGGGGAGTCGAGCTCGAGCTCCTCGAGGTCGACCGCGCCGGGCGCGCTCTGGAAGTAGGCGACGATCGGGTCGTTGGGGGAGATCTCGATCGGGCGGACGTCGAGCTGCTCCTGCTGCGGCGACGCCGCATCCACGGGGGCGTCCGCGGCCGCCGCGGGACGCTCCGTCCGGCGGATCACCCTCGCGATCGACTGTGGCCAGGCACTCATTCCACTCCTGTTCTACGGCACGATCGTCCCGAAATCGTTACGGCGCAACGCTATGCCTTGCGAGCCGTTGCGTCTACGATCGGAGTCGTGGGCGACTCGACGCTGCGGCTGTCGCTCCTCGGCTCGCCGGAGGCGCTCTGCGACGGCGTCCCGCTGGCGGTCGACACGCGCAAGGCGACCGCGCTGCTCGCGTATCTCGCGGTCGAGCCGGGCCGGCACGGTCGCGACGTCCTGGCGGAGCTCCTGTGGCCCGAGTACGCGCCCGATCGGGCCCGCGCGGCGCTGCGGCGGACGCTTTCGACGCTCCGCGCGGGGCTGGGTGGGCGCTGGCTCGCCGTCGCACGCGGTTCGGTCGCGCTCGAGCGGGACGGTGTCCTCCTCGACGTCGACGAGTTCCGCAGGCTCGCGGGTGGGGGAGACCTCGCGGAGCTCGAGCGGGCCGCGGCGCTGCAGCGCGGCGTCTTCCTCGCGGGCTTCGGGCTTCGCGACAGCGCGCCGTTCGACGACTGGCAGTCTCTGCAGGCGGGCACGCTCGCGCGCGAGCTCGGCGCCGTGCTCGACCGTCTCGCCGAGGGGCTCGGCGCGCGCGGGAGCCACGTGCGCGCGATCGAGCACGCCCGCCGCCGGCTGGCGCTCGAGCCGCTGAACGAGACGGCCCATCGGCGGCTGATCGAGCTCTACGGGGCGAGTGGCGAGCGGGCCGCCGCGCTCGCCCAGTACCGCGAGTGCGTTCGCACCCTCCATCGCGAGCTCGGCGTGGCGCCGACCGAGGAGACCACGGCGGCCTACCACGCGGTGCGGGAGGGAGTCGCGCGCGCGGCACCCGAGCCGGCCGCGCCCGTGCGTCGAGCCGCGCGCTCGCCGCTCCCGCTTGTCGGCCGCGCACCGGAGTGGGCTGCGCTGCTCGATCTCTACGGAGCCGTCGGCCCCGACGGGCGGCTCCTCGTCCTCGAGGGCGAGACCGGGATCGGCAAGACCCGCCTCGCCGACGAGCTCGTCGCCTGGTCGCGGGCGGAGGGCTCGGCGGCGACGTCCGTCCGTTGCGTCGAGGAGGAGGCCGGGCTCGCGTACGGCTGCGCCATCGAGCTCGTGCGGGGAGTGCTGCGCGACGGCGACTCGTCCGCGGTGTCTGCGGGCGCGGCCGCCGAGGCGGCGCGGCTCGTACCCGAGCTCGGCACTCCGCCGACTCCGTCGCTCGACGGCCCAGGCGCGCAGGCGCGTTTCCTCGACGGCGTCTCGCGGACGCTGTTCGAGGCCGTCAGCGGCGAGCGTCCCGGCGTGCTCGTCGTCGACGACGCGCACTGGGCCGACGCATCGTCCCTCGAGGTGCTCGCCTTTCTCGCGCACCGGCTCGCGGGCCGGCCGCTCCTGCTCGTGCTGACCTGGCGTTCGGAGGAGGCGCCGGCCGCGCATCCGGCGCGGCGCATTCTCGCAGACGCCGCGCGCGAGGGGCTCGGCGCGGCGATCGAGCTCGAGCGGCTCGGCCGCGACGCCGTCGCCGAGCTGGCCGCCGCGGCGGGCGCGGCGCCCGAGCTTGCGGGGCGGCTGTACGAGGAGACCGGCGGCGTGCCCTTCTTCGTCGCCGAGTACCTCGACGCGCGGCCGGACGACGACGGCGACGAGGCGCTGCCGCCCGGGGTGCGCGGACTGGTGGAGTCGCGGATCGCCGGCGTCGGCGACGTGGCGGGGCAGGTGCTCGCGGCGGCCGCCGTCCTCGGGCGTCCCTTCGACGCCGACCTCGGGCGCGAGGTGAGCGGCCGCAGTGAGGAGGAGAGCGTGGCCGCGCTCGAGGAGCTGATGCGGCGCGGGCTGCTCGTCGAGGCGGACGGTGCGACGTACGCGTTCAGACACGAACAGGCGCGGCGCGTGGCCTCCGACCTCACAAGCTCGGGCCGGCGCCGCTTGCTCCATCGCCGCGCGGCCGAGGCGCTCGCCGCGCGCGACCGGAGCGGCGCCTCGGCGGGTGCGATCGCCCAGCACCTCCGCGCGGCCGGGCGCGAGGCCGAGGCTGCGGAGTGGTTCCGCCTCGCCGGCGTCCGTGCGCGCAACCTGTACGCGAACGCCGAGGCGCTCGCCCACTTCCGCGAAGCGCTCGGCCTCGGGCACGACGATCCCGCGGTGCTGCACGAGGAGATCGGCGACCTGCTCACGCTCGCGGGCGACTACGCCGGCGCGCTCGACAGCTACGAGGCCGCGGCGGCGCTGGCGCCGGCGGACAACTTCGCGTCGATCGCCCATCGCACCGGCCTCGTCCACCTGCGGCGCGGGGATTGGGAGCTCGCGGACAGCTCGTTCGCCGAGGCGCTCGCTGCGCTGCCGGACGGCGCCGACGTGCTCGAGGCGCGGCTCCTGGCCGACCGGAGCCTGACGGCCCACCGGCGCCACGACGGCGAAGCGCAGGAGCTGGCGCAGCGGGCGCTGGAGCTCGCCGACGCCGCCGGCGATCGCCGCGCCCTCGCTCAGGCCCACAACATCCTCGGCATCCTCGCCACCGGCCGCGGCGACCACGTGGAGGCGCGTTCCCAGCTCGAACGCAGCCTCGAGCTGGCGAGCGAGGAGGACGACCCCTCGGCCCGCGCGGCTGCGCTCAACAACCTCGCGCTCGACCTGCGAGCCCAGGGCGAGCTGGAGCGGGCGCTCGAGCTGACCGAGGAGGCGCTGGCGCTCTGTGCGGCCGTCGGCGACCGCCACCGCGAAGCCGCGCTGGCGAACAACGTCGCCGACCTCCTGAACGCCGCCGGCCGCCGGGAGAAGGCGATGGAGCACCTCAAGTCCGCGGTCGCGATCTTCGCCGAGATCGGTGAAGGCGGCCCGAGCGAACCGGAGATCTGGAAGTTGGTCGAGTGGTAGGTGCCGGCCACCACCACGAGGCCGCAGGGCTCTCCCGCCCGACCCCACGGTGGCAGGCACCGGCCTTTTGCCCTTAGGACCGCACCCAGACCGAGATGTACGCGGGCTCGACCGAGCCGGCCGCCGCGCCTGCAAGCTCGGCGACGACCGTGTCCGAGTCGACGGCGTCCCGCAGGCTGGCTGCGAACCGGGCCACGAGCGCGTCGCGGTCGTAGCGCGCCCGGTTGAAGCGGTGGTCGACGAGCCGCTGCACTCGGCTGCGCAGCGGGTTGAAGAGCGCGGCGGCGGCGAGCGTCGACACGGCGACGGCCACCGGTGAGGAGAACGGCAGGACGCGCGTCGTCAGCAGCACCACACCGCCGAACACGGCCACGAGTAGACCGGTCAGCAGCGCATAGGAGAGCGTCCGCGAGACGAGCCGGTCGATCTCGTACAGCCTGAATCGCAGAACGGCCACCCCGACGGCGACCGGCAGGACGCCGATGCCGATCGCCGCCAGGTCCGCCGCGACGCGGGCACCCGGCGAAGAGCCGTCGCCGAACATCACGATCACGACGCACGAGACCAAGAGGACTGCGCTCCCGGCAGCCAGCCACTTCAGCTGCGCTCTGCGCACGCCGACCGAGGATCGCCATGCCCGGACCTGGTGGACGACGAAGGACCCCCAGGCGAGGAGGAAAAACGGACCGAGGAGCCAGCCCGCACCCGCGATCGGCCCTCCGTTGTCGTTGGGAAGGTTGCCGCGAATGTCGACGGCGGCTCGAGCGGAGACCCCGGCGACGATCTGGCCGGCGACCTGTAGAGCCACGAAGACGACAGCAGCGAAGGCGTAGACCCACATGAACCGCCGCCACCGCCGCGAGAGGCGTCCGTCCGGGAACAGGACGATTGCCGGCATCGCGAGGATGAGCGGGAAAATAGACCAGCTCCCCCGCCAGAACGTGACGGCGTGCCCGAGGGGCAGCCGGCCGCCGTGCTCGCGGTAGTCGAGCACGAGGTACAGGCGCATCGCGTAGTCGAAGAGCGTGAAGAGCGCGAGTCCGATGAAGATCCAGCCGATCGGGTTCCGCGGCTCCGCGCGTGCGATCACGTAGCCGACGGCGCCGTACGCGGCCAGGACGATGACCGAGATCCCGTCGTTCGTCGGCCAGGGATCGTGCGTCACGGCGGTCAGCGCAAGGCCGGCCGCGAGGAACAGCAGGATCGCTGCGGCCGCCGTGATGCGGACCCGTTGGTGGCTCGGAACCACGGTCGCAATCTACGCCCGCGCCGCTACGGGATCGTTACGCGCCGTAACGATCCCGGGACGCGAGAGGAATAGATTCCCGCGCATGGCACGGCGACTTGGGACGCCCGGAATGGCTCTCGCCGTCGGCATCGGCGTGATCCTGCTCACGCTGACTGCGGTCGCGTTCACGGTGGCCGACCATCGTCTGAGCGCCGGCGACGGCGGCTCGATCGTCCTCGTCCCCGGCTTCGGAATCGTCGGCCTCATCGTCGCGCGGCGGCAGCCCCGGAACCCGATGGGGTGGGTGCTGCTCGGCTGCGCTCTGTGCCTCGCCCTCGACGACGCGGCGTCGACCTACTCGGTCTTCGACTACCGCAACCATCACGGCAGCTTGCCGCTCGGCCCGCTCGCGGTGCTCTTGCAGCCCTCCTGGGCGCCCGGGATTGCGCTGCTGGCCCTGTCGATCCTGCTCTTCCCGGACGGCGAGATCCCGCCCGGCCGGTGGCGGTTGCCGCTCGGCGCCTTCGCTGTCGCCTGTGTGGTCTGGGTCGCGGCCGCCTACGGAATCGCCGTCGATGCGATCGTCTCGAACCGCGTGCACATCGACTCGACCGGGAATCTCCTCCTCGAGGACCACTCGACCGGAGCGTGGGCGTGGTGGAGCGTCTACCAGAACGTGTTCTTCGCTGTCATCGTGGCCATCGGGGTCGCGTGGATCGTCGCCCAGGTTCCGGCGTACCGGCGCGCGACCGGCGTACGGAGGGCGCAGCTGAAGTGGCTCATGGCCGGCGCGGCGACGGCGCTGGTCGGAGCGGTCCTGACGACCACCACCTCTGGGGGCACCGGCCTCGTCGACGTGGCCGGCTTCTTCGGAACCGCGGCTTTGCTGGGCCTTCCCATCGGGATCGGGATCGGGATCCTCCGGTACCGGCTGTACGACATCGACCGGCTGATCTCGCGCACGCTCTCCTATGCGCTGCTCACCGGGCTTCTGGTGGGTGTCTTCGCCGGGCTCGTGCTGCTCACGACGCGCGTGCTGCCCTTCTCGAGCCCCGTCGGCGTCGCCGCCTCCACGCTCGCGGCGCTCGCGCTCTTCAACCCGCTGCGCGGCCGGATCCAGCGCGGCGTCGATCGCCGCTTCAACCGGGCGGGCTACGACGCCGAGACGACCGTCGCGGCGTTCGCGGCGCGTCTGCGGAACGCCGTCGACGTCGACACCGTGCTCGACGAGCTCGCGGCCACCGCGGGCGCCTCGCTCGAGCCCGCTCACGTCAGCGTCTGGATCAAGCCGTGACCGTGGCTGCGCATCCGGACCGGCTCAAGACGCCGCGGATCGCGCTCGTGCTCGTGGGGCTCACTGTTCTGCTGCTGTTCGCGACGATTCCGCTCGCCAAGAAGGCGAAGCTCTCGTCGGGTGTCGGCGCGGGCTTTCTGGTCGTTCTGATCGGGTTCATTGTCGTCGGCCTGATCCTCGTGAGGACGCGCCCGCGGAACCCGATCGGCTGGCTGATGCTGGTTGCGGCCTTCTTCGGCAGCACGACGGCCGTCGCCGGGCCGTACGCCATCCTGGCCTACCGCCGGCACGACCACCTGCCGCTGCCGCAGATCGCGGTGTTCCTGCAGCCGAGCTGGGCGCCGGACATCCTCCTGTTCGCACTCGCGATCATGCTCTTCCCCGACGGCGTGCTGCCCTCGGGCCGCTGGCGCTGGGCGCTGGGTGCCGTCGTCGCGGTCGGCACGGTCTGGATGATCGGTGCCTTTGCGATCGCCGCCGAGACGATCGCGCTCGGCCACGTGGTGGTCGAGTCGACCGGCGACCTCAAGCAGATCGACGACCCGACCAGCGGCTGGGTGTGGTGGGGGATCCTGCAGTTCGTCTGGTTCGGCTTGATTCTCGGTGTCGGCCTCGTCTGGCTCGTGAGTCGCGTGCCTGCCTACCGAGCGGCGACCGGTGAGCGGCGCCAGCAGCTGAAGTGGCTCATCTTCGGCGGGTCGGCCGCCGTCCTCGGCGTCGTGCTCAGCGTCGTGCTCTCGGCCTTCTCGGGCCTGCTCGGCGACATCGGCAGCGTCGCGATCCTCGGCGTGCTCGGGATCCCGATCTCGATCGGCGTCGGCATCACCAAGTACCGGCTCTACGACATCGACCGGATCGTGAGTCGCACGCTCGCCTACGCGCTGCTCACGGGTCTGCTGGTCGGGGTCTTCGTGGGGCTGATCCTGTTGACGACGCGTGTGTTGCCCTTCTCGTCGCCCGTAGGCGTCGCTGCCTCGACGCTCGCGGCACTCGCGCTCTTCAACCCGCTCCGCCACCGGATCCAGCGCGTCGTGGATCGCCGCTTCAACCGGGCGCACTACGACGCCGAGGCAGCCGTCGCGGCGTTCGCGACGCGCTTGCGGAACGCCGTCGATGTCGAGACCGTCCGCGACGAGCTTGCGGCCGCCGCCGGCGCCTCGCTCGAGCCCAACCACGTCAGCGTCTGGGTCAAGCGATGACCGCACGTGCACGCCCGCACTCGCACCTCGCACTCTGGCTCGGCGCTGCCGCCGCACTGCTGATCGTGGCGAGTTTCCCGCTGTCGTCGCTCGCGCACCAGCTCACGTTCGGCGGGGTCGGGCAGCTGCTGCTGATGATCCCGTTCGCGGCCGTCGGCGCGCTCGTCGCGAGCCGGCAGCCGCGGAACCCGATCGGCTGGCTCCTCCTCGCGATCGCCGTCACTGCGTCCTACGGCGCCGACGCCGGCTTCTACGCAGTCCGTGCCTACCACATCGATCATCACGGGCTTCCTCTCTCGCGGCTCGCTGTCTTCCTGACCCAGGGGTGGGTGTCGATGCTCGTGCTCCTGCCTCTGCCGATCCTCTTCTTCCCCGACGGGAAGATCTCGCGATGGTGGCGCTGGACGCTCGGGGCGTACATCGTGCTGATGGCCGTGCTGGTCGGCCACCTCACGATCACGGACTTCGGCGCCTTCACTGAGCACCCGGTCAGGATCGACTCCTCGGGCGAGCTCAAGCAGCTCGGCGGCAGTGGCAACAACGCGGGCTTCGCCGTCGTCTTGCTCCTCTTCGTCACGATCTCGCTCTCGTGGGTCGTCCGCCAGGTCGTTCTCTACCGCCGCTCGAGCGGTGATCTGCGCCAGCAGCTGAAGTGGCTGCTGGCCGGAGGCTCGTTCGCGGTGGTCGGCTTCTTCCTCGCGATCACGATCGGCTCGGGCCACTACGGAGTGCTTTCGGTGGTCGGGAAGGTGGGCTTCCTCGGGCTGATCGCGCTGCCGATCTCGATCGGGATCGGGATCCTCCGCTACCGGCTCTACGACATCGACCGACTGATCTCGCGGACGCTCTCGTACGCGCTGCTCACCGGGCTACTCGTCGGTTTCTTCGCGGGGATCGTCCTGCTCACGACGCGGGTGCTGCCGTTCTCGAGCCCGGTCGGAGTCGCGGCCTCGACGCTTGCCGCGGCCGGGCTCTTCTCGCCGCTGCGCAGCCGGCTGCAGCGGCTCGTCGATCGCCGCTTCAACCGCGCCCGCTACGACGCCGAGGCGACCGTGGCGGCGTTCGGCGCCAGCCTCAGAGACGCCGTGGACGTCGAGACCGTGCTCGACGAGCTCGCGGCCGCTGCGACCGGCTCGCTCGAGCCCGCGCACGTCACCGTTTGGGTGAAGTCGTGAGACTGCCGCGAATCTCGCCCGTCACGCTCGGCATCGTCGGCCTGATCCTCGGGCTCGCGGCGCTCAACATAGTCCTCTCGGCCAAGATCCCTCCGGGCCTCGGCTTGAAAGGCGTGGGGATCATCACGCTCCCGTTCGCCGTCGTCGGCCTCCTCATCGTTCGCCGCCGACCGCGGAACTCGGTTGGCTGGATCCTTCTCGCGCTCGCACTCTCGGTGCTCGTGAGCGTCGACGCTGCGAACTATGCCGTGCTCGTCTATCGCGTCCACGACGCCCTGCCGCTCGGCCGGCTGGCGGTGGCGCTGGCACCGGCGTGGGTCCCGGTGCTCATCCTGGTGCCGCTGCCGATCGTCCTCTTCCCTGATGGGCGGATCCCGCTCGGGCGGTGGCGCTGGGTGTTCTGGGGGTACGTCGCCCTCGCCGTGGCGTTCGTCCTGGCGATTGGCGGGATGGATCTCAGATCCTTCACCGATCAGCACCTGGTACTGAACTCGCAGGGCGCGCTCGACTCGTTGAATGGGCCGTACGGGAGAGTCGCCGCTGCTCTCAATACTGCGGCATTCGTTGCCTACGCACTCTGCTTCCTCGCGATGGTCACCTACCAGATCGTGCGCTTCCGCAGCGCACGGGGCGACGAGCGCCAGCAGCTGAAGTGGTTCCTGGCCTGCGGCGGCGTCGGTGTCGGCGGGCTGATCGTGGCCACCCAGTCGAACACACTCGGCTTCCTGTTCGTCTTCATCGTGTTTCTGCCCCTCGGGATCGGCTTCGGGATCCTCAAGTACCGCCTCTACGACGTTGACCGGCTGATCAGCCGGTCGCTCTCGTACGCGATCGTCACGGCCACGCTGGTGAGCGTCTTCGGCGGGCTCGTGCTGCTCACCACGCGGGTGCTGCCGTTCTCGAGCCCGGTCGGAGTCGCGGCGTCCACGCTCGCCGCAGCGGCCCTGTTCAACCCGCTGCGCCGACGCGTCCAGCGGCTCGTGGATCGCCGCTTCAACCGCGCCCACTACGACGCCGAGGCGACCGTTGTGGCCTTCGGCGCCCGCCTCCGCGACGCCGTCGACGTCGAGACCGTCCTCGACGAGCTCGCAGGCGCGGCGGGCCGCTCCCTCGAACCTGCGCATGTCACCGTCTGGGTGCGCGGGACTCCGTAACGATTCCGGGACGGTGGCCGGAGTAGCCTCCCGCGCGTCGGCAAACGAGACAAAGGAGTCAGACCATGCGGCGTGGCGCGACTGCGGTTCTGAAGTGGTTCTCCCTGCTGTACGTGGTGCTGATCGTGATCCAGGTCTATCTCGCAGGCGAGGGGATCTTCGGGCTGAACGTGATCAAGCACTCGGACGATTGCGACAAGAAGGGCGCCACCGCGCACGACCTCGCGCTCTGCAACGGCACGTCGAAGACACTCGATGCGCATCGCGCGCTCGGGTTCTTCCTGACGCTGCCCGGCGCGTTCCTCTTCCTGATCTGCGCGCTGATCGCGTGGCACCCGAACACGCGGGTCCGGGTCGTCTCGATCCTGGTGGCGATCTTGACGTTCGTACAGATGATCCTGCCCGGAGCCGGCCGCTGGGGCGGTGCGCTCCATCCGGTGAATGCGTTCCTGATCCTCGGCATGTACCTCTGGCTCTTCCTCACGCTGCGCAAGGAGACGCCGGCGGACGCGGTGGAGCCGGCGGAGGCAGGCGGCTAGAGAGCGAGGAGCGCGGCCCGCGCACGGCATCGAGTTCTGGTGACACGTCCTGACCCGCCGGGTCCGAGGAGACATCACCGTCTGTGGATGCCGTGCATCGTCCGCGTCTAGTCAGGGTTTCGGCGCGCAGGCGGCATCTCGTCCCGGACCATGGTCTGGTCCGGGCAGGACCTTCTGTTTCGGCGCCTTTGCCCGGACCCCGCATGCAGGCGGTTGGCTCGGCGGTTCGAAGTGCGGGCCGCCGGCCTACCGGAAAGCCTGTGCTTCGCTCCTCAACAGGAGACGCCAGGGGTCAGGCGAGCTTCCATGTCTTCTCTCTACTTCGGAGCGGGGACTCTAGGTGGCCGGAAGGGCCGGCCATCCCAGCTGATCGATTGGCCGCGTCCGCGGCGTGCCCCTCAGCGAACGGCTTGCGCAACGAGCGTCATCGCGAGAGTCAGGATCGTGACGGCGACGAAGATCAAAGCGAGCTGAGCAAAGCGGGCGACGACAAGCTTGGCCACGGATTGCGACACGGGCTCGGAACGCGCAACCGGGTCGGCGACAGGAAGCGAACCTGAGTGCGAGGCCGGCCGCGGCCGTGGCCGGGCGGGGGGGCCGAGACCGGCGAGAACCTGCGCGCGAAGTTCGGCCGGGAGCACGAGAACGAGCTCGGGCGAGAGCGGCTCGTCGGGGGCAAGTTGGGGAATGGAGTTCACGTGAGCACTTCTGCAGCTTTCGTTCTTCTGCGTCCTCCTACAGATTCCGCCTTGCCGGCTGTCTCAATCCGTAGCCGAACCGGGAGGCCCGGTCCAGCCAAACAGCTGGTCGCCCGTGCCCCCCGCACAGTGAAGCTAAGGCGTCGTGGTGCGGCTTCGGAGGCTGGCGTACGGTTGCGCGGTGGCGTCCGCAGTGGCGACCGTCGCGATCGCGCTCGTCGCGAGGCTCGACTTCGCCGTTCGGGCGCCGGGGGTTCACGTCGCCCTCGAGACCACTGCGGCGCTCGCTGCCTCCGCTGCGGCTTTTCTCTTCCTCGGCCGGTTCTGGCGCAGCGGATTGCTCGACGAGCTGATCCTGTCTGCAGGACTTGCGCTGCTCGCGTTCTCCAGCCTCGCCTTCGCCGCCCTTCCCGCCGTTTTCGCTCTGCAGTCCAGCCGCGCGACGGTCTGGGACACGCTGTTCACCAATCTCCTGGCCACGGCTCTCATCTGCGTTGCCGCACTGCTGCCTCGCCGGCGACTGACCGCCGGCCCTCACTGGGCGCTGCGGATCTTCGGTTGCACGACCGCGCTGGCGATCGCCGGGACCGTCCCACTGGTTGTCGCTCCGAGACTGCTGCCGAGCGGCATCACCACGTCCGCGTCGGCCCACGGCGTGCAGGCGGGGCTCATCGGCAGCTTGCAGCTCGCCCTGGCGGTGCTGTACCTCCTGGCGGCGCTCGGTTTCGCACGGCGCCAGCGTTTCACGGCGGACGAGCTCAGCGGCTGGCTCGTAATTGCCTGCATTCTCTCGGCCGCGAGTCACGTCAACTACTTCTTCCATCCGTCGGTCTTCTCGAACTGGGTCTACACAGGTGACGTCTTCCGCCTCGGCTCCTATCTCGCCCTGCTGATCGGGGCCGCTCGCGAGATCGCCTCCTACTGGACGAGCGTCGTAGCGGCCGCGTCGCTCGAGGAACGACGCCGGCTGGCGCGCGACGTGCATGACGGGCTCGCCCAGGAGATCGCGTTCATCGCCCGCAACGTCCGGCTCCTGCGCGACCAAGGAGCCGAGCCGCAACTCATCGAGCGGATCCTACGTGGCGTGGCACGAGCCCAGGAGGAGTCACGGCGGGTAATGGGTGCGCTCTCAGCAAGGGCCGACGAGCCCCTCGAGGACGCGCTAGCGGACGCCGCCAGGGAGGCGGCGCGCCGCTACGGCGCGGCCGTGGACATGGAGCTGGAAAACGGAATCGTGCTCTCCCCGCGGGAACGGGAGGCCGTCGTGCGGATTGCGTCCGAGGCGGTCGCGAACGCTGCGCGTCACAGCGGCGCCGAGGTGCTGCGGGTCTACCTCGAGCGCCTCGACGCAGGCATGCGGCTCGGGATCGTCGACGATGGGTCGGGCTTCGACGGCGAGCAGCCACGCGGATTCGGCCTCGTCACGATGAAGGAGAGGGCCGAGGCACTGGGAGGGAAGCTGCGGATCGACTCGAGCCGAGGCGCGGGGACCAAGGTGGAGCTCGAGCTGTGAATGCCGCTGCTCCCGCCCTACCGCTCCGAGTGCTCATCGCCGACGACCACGCTCCGACCCGCGACGATGTTCGGCGCGCGTTGACAGAGGGCGGTCTGATCGTCTGCGCCGAGGCCCCGGATGCCGCACGCGCCGTGCAGCAGGCGCTCGAGACCAGGCCGGACATCTGCCTGCTCGACCTCCGCATGCCCGGCAGCGGGGTCGCAGCCGCCTGGGAGATCTCGGCGCGCCTGCCGACGACGAAGGTCGTGATGCTCACCGTCTCGGACGATGACGCGAATCTCTTCGCGGCACTCCGCGCCGGAGCCGTCGGCTATCTCGTCAAGGATCTCGACCTGAGCATCCTGCCGCGCGCGCTGCAGGACGCCGTCGACGGCAAGGCGGCGATTCCCCGCTCCCTCGTCACACGCCTGGTCAAGGAGTTCCATGCGAGCGATCCGCGTTTCCGCACGACGGCTGTGTCGGGCGAGCTCGGAGTGCGTCTGACAAGCCGTGAGTGGGACGTCCTCGCCGGGCTCGCGGACGGCATGTCGACGCGTGAGATCGGGCGGAGCTTGCAGCTGAAGCAGAGCGGCGTCCGCGCCCATATCTCGGCGATCGTCCGCAAGCTCGGTGTCAAGAATCGCGAGCAGGCGATCGCCTTCTTCCGCGAGACGACTCGCTAGGCAAGGGAAACGGCTGGCTAGCCGTCGCGCCGGACCGACCGGACTGCCACCGGCTGTAGCTCGCCTACGGACGGCGGCTCCACGAAGGCCCACAGCTTGTTCGCCGCAAAGCTGAACGGGGTAGCGAGGACGATGGCGACCGCCTGTCCGGCGAGATGGCCCGCGCCCGCTGCGACGAGGACGAGCAGGAAGAGCTGGTTCGCGCCGAGCGAGAGCGCCGAGACGACAAGGGCTCGTGCCCCCTGGCCGAGGACAGGGACGCCGGCGCTGCGGAACGTCCAGGTGCGGTTCCATGCGTAGTTGTTGGCGGCCGCCACCAGGAACGCGATCGCGGCTGCGGCGAGGTAGTGCAGTCCGGCCTGGAGCAGCGCCGCATAGACGGCGAGGTTGACCGCGTAGCCGGAAGCGCCGACCGCGCAAAAGCGTGCGAACTGGCTCTCGAGCAGTTGGCGGGTCAGGCGCGGCGCCATGCACTCAGCATGGTTCTCGCACCGTCGATCCTCCTCCGCCGAACGGCTGGGCCGGCCCCACCGGCCGTCGAGTCGCCGCCGAGCCCGTCCCCGATCCCCGCCATAGGTGAGCGGGTCAGGGGATCTGCGGCGTAGCTCGGATCTACACGCCTGAGGCTTCTCGGTCGGTGCTTCGGAAGGGGCGAACGTCCTCACCTGCCGCCTCCGGCTCGGCAGGATCGACGCCCAGCGCTTCGAGTCCCCGCCTCAAGGACTCGACGGAACGGCGCTGTACGTCGGCGGCGAGCAGCTTGTACTGCCCCGCCTCCGCCGCGAGCCGTTCGGACTCTGCCTGGCCGCCGGCGACGACCCGGTCTGCCTCCTCGCGCGCCTCGGAGACGAGCCGCCCCGCCGCTCGCTTGGCCTGCTCGAGCAGCGCTGCCACCTCGGCCCTGACCGCACCCGCTTCGGCTTCGGCTTCGGCTTTGAGCGCCTGGGTGGCTTTGTGCGCGTCCAGCATTGCCTCACCCACGAGCAACTCGACCCTCGTCTTCTCCTCGTGAAGCTGACCCTCGAGTCGGCCGCGTTCGCGCTTCCAGGCCTCCCGCATCTTCCGCATCTCCGCCAGGTCGCGGTTCAGCCGCTCGATCGTGTACGCGGCCCGCTCGAGCAGCTCCTGGGTGCGGCCGCGATGGAACCCGAGCGCCGCCTGCGACGGCAGGTCGTGTTCGCGTAGGTCTCTGGGCTCGAGGTGGGCCCAGGACCCATCTTCGTTGGGATTCGGCTTGCGAGCCATCTAGCTCTCCCTTCTACGACGCGCCCGCGGCCGGCGCGGCATCGGCAACGTGAGGAACGCTACAAGTCCGACCACCGAAGCGCCAATCACCTGCGGGAGGTGGAGGTCGGTTATGGCAGCGCGGTGAGAGCGGCGACGAATTGGGGCGCTCTCTCGGTGTTCTCCTAGCCGGTTACGGCGTCATCGGGACGAGGAAACCAATCGGGCTCTTGCCGGGGTTGCGGAGCGCGACTACAACTAGACGGGGGGTGTCGTTCATGTCACCTGGCCGGCTAAGGGCCACTCACCCTTTCTCGGAGGACCGACAGGCTTCGGGTTCGTAAGATTCGACGGAATCCGGGTACTTGCTTCAGGAGGGCTCAGTGTCGAAGAGATGCGCGATTGTCACGGGCGGCGCGGGCTTCATCGGCTCGCACGTCGTCGATGCGCTGCTTACGGAGGACTGGCGGGTGGTGGTCGTCGATGACCTCTCCACCGGAGATGCCCGGCGCGTGGCGGGCGGAGCCACGCTCGAGATCGTCGACGTCACCGATCGACCGGCGCTCGACTCGGTGGTCGATGCTGCGCGGCCGGAGGCGATCTTCCACCTCGCAGCACAGGCGAGCGTCACGCGCTCCGTCGCCGACCCCGGACGGGACCTCGAGGTCAACGTGCGCGGAACGCTGAACGTCCTCGAGGGAGCCACACGCCATAGCGCGCCCGTCGTCTTCACCTCGACCGGTGGTGCTTTGTACGGCAACGATGCGATCCTGCCGACCTCCGAGGACACGCCTCCCGCCCCGATCTCTCCGTACGGTGCCTCGAAGTGGGCCGCCGAGGCCTACGTGACGACGTGGAGAGAAGCCAGTGGGATTCCGCACGCGGTTTGCAGGCTTGGGAACGTCTATGGGCCGCGGCAGAACCCGCACGGCGAGGCGGGCGTGGTTGCGATCTTCAGCCTCCAACTGTCGCATGGCGACACTCCGACCGTGTTCGGGTTCGGGAAGCCGACGCGCGACTACGTGCACGTGCAAGACGTCGCGCAGGCTCTCCTCGCCGCCGTCGGGCGGGTGGGTGTCTACAACGTCTCGACCGGCGTCGAGACGCCGGTGTCCCGCCTGTTGGAGCTTCTGCAGGCGGCCGCGAACAGCACGATCGAACCGGAGCTCGCACCGCTGCGGGCGGGAGAGCTGGAGCGGAGCTGCCTGGACTCGAGTCGGGCGCGCGAGCAGCTCGGCTGGCAAGCCGTGGTCGGCCTGGAGGAGGGACTCGCCTCGACATATCGTGCCCTCGTCGCCGAATTCGACGACTAGCGACGAGCAGCACCTGAAACTCGTCTCGGCGTTCTCGGCAGCGACCTGAGTTATCACTCGGCGGAGGGATTGCGCCGCCCGAGCCCCACGGCCATTCTGTGAGGGCGGCTCGACGCCACTGCGTGACGACTCGGCGGGCGGGTCACTGCGGCTTGGACTCTTCCCTGACATCTGATTCTGCTGTTCGCGTTGCGGCTTCGGCCGTGCCCGAGGGGCCGCCGCGCACGATCGTGCTTGCCGGCGGCCCGGGGCTCGTTCGCGCCGCGCGCCGCAGCGTCCTCACGCGCTTCGGCTGGCAGGTGGTCGCCGATACGGCCGACGTAACCGCTGCGGCCGAGGCCTCCGTGCTGCATCACGCCGGTGTCGTGCTTGTCGACGCCGACGTCGCCGGTGGTTGCTTTCTCGCCGTGTCTTGCATCGTCGAGCAGGCCCCCACGGTCCCGGTGCTCGTGGTGGCGCCGCAGCTCGACGAGGAGGCGCTGGTCGCCGCCCTTCGGGCCGGGGCGACGGGATTCGTTCCCGAGACGATCGGAGCCAGAGGGCTCGCCCGCGCCGCCGAGGTCGCTCTCCGCGGCGAGGCGGTGATCCCCCGGGCCGCCGTCGTCACCCTGATCGAGCAGGTGCGCGGTGAGTCGCGCGAACATGGCCTGGTCGACGGGCTGGCGGTCGAGCTGACGCGCCGCGAGGCCGACGTGATGACGCGCCGCCGCGAAGGGATGACGCCGAAAGAGATCGCGTACGAGCTCGAGCTGTCGGACATAACCGTCCGCCGGCATCTGTCCTCGGCCGCGAAAAAGGCACGGCAGGCACGCCCCCTCACTCTTGCGCTCGAATCGACGTCCTGACCCGCACGGGCCCAAGGAGATCTGACCGTCTGCGCGGGGGCGTGCCTGCCGTTTGCCATCCTCGCAAGGCAGCCGTTTGGCTCCGACCGTCGGAGGTCCTGGTCCACTCGACGCAGGTCCCGTTCAGGTCATGATCAGCGCTGGCAGATCTCAGCGCCACCCGTAGGCGCGGAGCGTCTCCACCGCTTCCTCCCGAGTCTCCGCGCCGAGCTTTTGTAGGAGTTGGCCGACGTGTCGGCGCACGGTGACGGGGGCGACACCGAGGCGGCCCGCGATCTCCGCGGTCGTACTCCCGGTCACTAGCATCTCGCCCACCTCCCACTCGCGCGGGGTGAGGGTCACCGCGCCCTTCGGCAGCGTCAGCCGGCGACCGGACTCGCGCCTCATCTCTGCGACCAGGTGAGGGACGAGCGACCGCGACACTGCCGGCTCGCCCGCGAAGGCGGCCCGCAGGGTGGAGGCGAGCCGCTCGCCGCTGAGCCCCTTGAGCAGGTAGCCGGAGGCGCCGCGGGCCACTGCCGCGACGACGTCTCCGGCACGATCCGACCGGCTCAGCACAACGATCAACGATCCGGGTGATGCCTTGGCGATCCCGGCGATCGCGTTCAGGCCGCCGCCCGGGAGCTCGACGTCGATCAGGCAGACGTCCGGTTGCAGGCGGGAGGCCGAGGCGATCGCCTGGGCAGCATTGCCGGCCTCGGCGACGACCGTGAAGTCGTGCGCCCCGACTCCGGCAGACACTTCGCGACGATGCAGCAGGTCGTCGTCCGCGATGAGAACGGAGAGATGTTCGAGTGGGGCGTCCCCCCCGGTGGGCTTGCCAGCTTCGATCTCTTTTCTGCCTCCGGCGAGGATCGGATTATTGGACGGAGACTCTAACGCCGTCCGGCGAGGCGTGCTAAGGGGCCGCAAGCAGCGCCGGTCGCAACGGTCGGCCGCTCCTGGGGTCGACCGAGGAGAGATGGGCGTAGACGAGGTAGCGCTGCGTGGCGAAGAAGCGCGGGTTGCACGCCTGGAGAACGAGGACCTCATGTCGCGGCGATCTGAGGACCGCGAGGTCGTCGGACGGCACGATCCGGTGGCCGAACACACGGTAGATGAACGTCCCGTACGGCATCTCCAGCCGGATCAGATCGCCGGGTCGGATCTGGTTGATGTTCGAGAACGGAGCGAGGAACGTCGTCCGATGCCCGGCGATGTAGACGAGGCGGCTCTGGCCCGGCATGTACGAGCGGAGGTCTCGGCCCGGACCGCGCTCCAGGGAACTCTCGTTGGTTCCGTTCACGAGGACCATGTTCAGACCGAGGCGGGTGACGATGATCCGTCCGATTGCCTGTCCCTCCTTGGCCGTGTGGCGGAATCGGGCCGCGGCGAGCCTGATGGCGTGGGCCTCGGTGGCGAGCGACTCGCCTCGTCTTGGCCTCGGTGCGGGCTGGGCCGCCATCTCGTGGTCGAGCTGCTGGGCGAGCTCGTGCTGCTGCCAGGTCGTGTACACGGCGGTGAACGGGTCCTGCCAGCGCCAGACGACGACCACCCAGACCAGGGCGAGCACTCCGAGGGTGGCGAGCACGAATCCCGAGACTCGAGCGATTCTGCGCATCAACGTAAGTGTGGCGCTTTTCTTCGGATGTCGCGTGCCCCGATCGCGTCAGGTCCTCGTCGCTGCCAGCGAGGACATCGTCGACCGGGCGGTGGCAACGACCCCGGAGACGTCGCTGCGCCCGGGGACCAAATCGCGCCAGGGGAGCCTGCCGCGTCTGCGCAGGAACACGGCGCCGAGCGCTCCACCCGCGAGCCACGCCGCGGAGGCCGCGATCGACGCTCCGTTGGCACCGAGCCGGGGGACGAGGACGAAGTCGAGCACGATGCCGGTGACGACGGCGGTGATCATGGTCAGCGAGGCCCGGACGGGTGTCCCGGCGGCAAGCAGTCCTGCCTCCGACACGAGGAGCGCCGCGAATCCGATGCCGCTCGGCAGCAGGAGCAGGTAGGGCGCGATCGAGGAGTGATATGCGCCCCCGAAGACCACGGGGATGAGCGGCGCACCGACCGCTGCCGCCACGACCGTTCCCGCGAGCATGACGAGAATCAGACGGCGCAGCACGCTCAGGGTCTCGGCCACGCGATCCTCGGCTGCTCTCCGCAGCAGGGCCGGCAGCAGAGCGGCGGCGGTGGCGCCGGGCAGGTAAAGGAGGATCTCGGAGACGTTGACCGCGACCGAGTAGAAGCCGAGAACCGCCTCGGTCGTGATGAAGCCCATGATCACCTGGTCGATCCGGGCGTTGACCATGCCCGAGAGGGACCCAGGCCAGGCTCGGATCCCGAATCTCAGCGACTCACGGACGAGTCGCGGATCGGGTTTGGAGAACCCGGCGACCGGAACGGCCAGGGCCACGGCGGCCGCCGCCGTCGCGGCGGAGTACACGACCCACACCACCGCCACGCTCCGGATGCTGAGGTCGCTCTTCGCCCACAGCGCGCCAAGGCAGATCGCGTAGACCCAGGGAGAGAGCGCCAGAACGCCGCCGTAGGCCTTGAACCGCGAGCAGCCGCGCAGGTACCCGAACGCGATGAAGAACACCGTGTTGGCGAGGATGCCGAGCCCGATCAACACGATCATCGGGCCGTCGATGTCGTGAGGGAGCCACTCCCGCGCGAGTGCGAGCACGCCCGCGAGCAACGCGCCTCCTCCGAGCCCCAGCACGAGGCTGAGGCCGACGGCCTGCGACAGGATCGCCGAGCGGCGATCCGGGTAGCGCCCCGCCGCGACAGCGGTCGACTCGGCCGTACCGAGGCTCACCAACCGGCACCCGACGAGCACGCTGACGATGAAGAAGGCGATCGCTCCGCGCCCCGTCGGGCCGAGCGAACGCGCGATGATGAGCGAGCTTGCGAAGAACGCCACGTTGCCGGCGACGCTCGCGACGAGCAGACCGAGCGACTGCCGCGCGAGCCCTGTTTGGCTCGGAGGCACGGTCGCCTCCGGAGGAGCCTGCACGCCCGCGTCCGTCATGGAGCGGCCTGGGCGTTGGTGGATCGGCTCCGGGCGGCGAGCAGCGACCGGTAGAGCGAGAAGTGGGCATCCCGCCAGGCCGGCAGCGAGAAGTCCTCCTCGGCGCGTGCGCGGCCGGCGGCCCCGAAAGCGCTCCTCAGGGCAGGGTCGTCGACGAGCTGGCCGAGCCTCGCCGCGAGCGCGGCGGCGTCACCGGGCGTGGTGAGGAACCCCGTCTTGCCGTCGACGACCACCTCCTCGAGGCCGTCGACCGCGCTGGCGACGACCGGTAGGCCCGCGGCCATTGCCTCGAGAATGGAGACGGGCATACCTTCGGACCGGCTCGAGAGGACGAACACGTCCGCATCCTCCAGATGGGGCCGTGCATCGGGAACCTCTCCCGCGAACTCCACCGCGGTGTCGATGCCGAGCGTACGCTTCTGCGCCTCGAGCTCGCTGCGAAGCGGCCCGTCGCCGAAGACGCGCAGGTGCGCTCGGCCTTCCGGCAGCCGCGCGACGGCCGCGAGGAGCGTCGAGAAGTCCTTCGGTGGGGCCAGCCTGCCGACGCTCACGATCTGGACCGGCGGCTCGCCCCCGCGGGCTCGGGACGGCGCGGCTCCGACGTCGACCGCGTTGCGGATCACGATCGACCGCTCCGCGGTGCACACGCCGGCCGCGAGTCCTGCGCGCCGCTCGTTCTCCGAGACGCAGATCACCATCGACGTAAATGACTCGACGGCACGGTCGGCGAGGAGATAGAGACGCGAGTCGACCCCGGAGGCCGCCTTGTAGGCCCAGCCGTGGGCGGTGAAGATCCGCACCGGAACCCGGGCCGTGACCGCGGCGATCCTGCCCAGGACTCCGGCCTTGGAGCTGTTCAGGTGAACGACGTCGGGGCGCAGGCGGCGGAAGAGTCTCGTGAGCTCGACGACGCCGAGGGGGTCGTGGATCGGCGAGAGCCTTCTTCGCACCTGAGTCAGCGGGAAGAAGGGGACGCCGAGGCGTGCGGCCGCCGTCTTGAGAGGCCCATCTCCGTGGGCCGCGACGGCGACGTCGAACCCCTCGCCGGGCGCCGCGGAGACGAGGTCACGGACGTACGATTGCGCACCGCCGACCTCGGCGAGCGTGACGACGAAGAGGATGAGAGGTCTCGCACGGTCGATGCGCGCAGGGTAGTGGAGCCGGGTCGGAGGTTAGGATTTCGGCGCCGTCACGCGACCGTGATCGCGCACGCCCGACAAGGCGCCGGACGATAGCCGCAGATCCCGACACAGCTCGTTCTGGCGCCGAGCCCTTCTTGGAGGCAGCGCCCCTCGGAGTCGTGCTCGCGCTGGCGGCTTTCATGGTCGTCCGCGGCGGGGGCTTCGCGGCCACGGTCTGGTACCCGGTCGCACTGTTCGTGCTCGCCGCTGCGCTGACCGTCGCGCTGTCTGCCGGGCCGAGGCTGGCCTCGGTGCCGCGCGCGGCCCTCGCGGCGATCGGCTGCCTCGCCGGCTTCACACTCTGGAGCTTCGCAACGATCGGCTGGGCGGCTGTCCGCAGTAGCGCCTGGTACGGGTCGGACCGGTACGCGCTCTACCTGCTCGTCTTCGCCCTCCTGGTCTGCTGGCCCGCCGAGGCGAGGAGCCTCTGGCCGGTGCTGCTCGGTGCCGGGGTCGTGACCGCGGTCGAGGGCGTCATCACCGTCGAGCAGGCGATCGGCCATCCCTCGGGGTTCCTGTTCGGGGCCCGCCTCTCGGCTCCACTCGGTTACCCGGACGCGAACGCGGCCCTCTTCATGACCATGGCCTGGCTGATGCTGGGACTCGCCTCGCGACCCTGGCTGCCCGCTCCCGTGCGCGGCCTGGCGACCGGCCTCGTAGGAATGCAGTTCGCGCTCAGCCTCCTCACCGAAAGCAGAGGCTCCGTGTACACGCTGCCTGCCGTGGCCGTCGCGTATCTGATCCTCGTTCCGGGGAGACTGCGCTCGATCGCGACTCTCGCGTTGGTGGGGTGTGGCATCGCTCCGGTGATCCAACCCGTGCTCGACGTCTTCGGGGCCGATCCCTCGAGCCTCCCGCATGCCTTGAGCCATGCGATCGACGCGGTTCTCGTGTCCGCGCTCGTCGTCGCCGTCGCCGGCTGGGGGCTCGCAAAGGTCGACCGCCGTTGGCGGCCGTCGCGCCGCACGACGCGCGGCATTGCTGTGGCGCTGGTCGCTGCGACCGTCCTCGTGTTCGTCGGCTCCACCGTCGCGCTCAGGCCCTGGCAGTACGCGGGGTCGGCTTGGCACAGCTTCAGGTCCGGGCAGGAGCCGGGAGGCACGTCGCGCTTCGGTGGGCTCGGCAGCAACCGCTACGACTTCTGGCGGGTCGGGCTTCTCCAGTTCGAGCGGCATCCGATCGAGGGAATCGGAACCGACAACTTCCTCGTCCCGTACCTCCAGGAGAGACGGACCGCCGAGGAGCCGATCTACCCGCACAGCCTGGCGATCGACCTTCTCTCGCAGACAGGTGTCGTCGGGACCTTCCTCTTCGCGGGTTTCCTCGCTCTCGTCGTTGTCGTGGTGGTTCGAATCCCGGCCGGACGAAATCGCGAGCTGGCAGGCGTGCTCGCCGCCGGTGGCTCGGTCCTGGTCCTGCACGGCCTCGTCGACTGGCTGTGGGAGATGCCGGTCCTGGGCGTGCTGGGGGCGGCGTTACTCGGCGCGGCGTGCGGGCTCGCCCCGAGGAGGCCGCCGGGCGAGCGCATGCGCAGCCGTGCGCGGCGTGTGAGGTCGGCGGCGCTGGTCGTCGCCGGGCTGGCGCTCGGCGCGAGTCTCCTGTTCCCCTGGCTGGCAGTTCGGGACGTCCAGAACGCCGCCGTGCTCTGGCGGAGCAACCCCGACGCGGCGTTTTCGCTCCTTCACAAGGCGGGCAGCCTCAACCCCCTCGACGACGACCCGGACCTCGTCGCGGGGGAGATCGCGAGCCGTCTCCATCGCTACGACCTCATGCGCGCACGCTTCGGCGATGCTGTTGCGCGCACGCCCGACGACTGGTACGCGAACCTCGAGCTCGGGATCGCGGCGTCGCTGACGGGGCATCGGCGCCAGGCCGCGTCGGCGCTGGCGCGCGCCCGGCGACTCGATCCGGCCGAACCGATCGTCAGGCAGGTCGTGAGGACCTTCGAGAGCGGGCACCGCATCGACTCGGACGCGATCGATCGCGCCTTCGCTCACGGCGGGGGCTGACCCGATCGCCCGCACACCGCGAACGGGGGGCTGGAACCCCGACCAAGGTGCATGACGTCGTCCGATGCCCTCGCCTACGATGAGCCAACACGTTAGGGTGCCGACTCGGGAGAGAGATTGAGCGATGAGTAGATCGAAAAAAGGGATTGTGCTGGCGCTCGCTCTCGCGGCGGCGTCCGTGTTCGCTGCCTCGGCCCTCGCGGCGGGCAGCAACGGGACGCTGTGCAAGGTCTATTGCAAGAAGGGCACGTCCGTCGTGAAGCAGGTGGATCAGGCGCAACTGGATTCGGCCGCCACCAGCAGCAGCGGAGGACAGCTGCCGTTCACCGGCCTCGATCTCGGTTTCGTCGCTCTGGCAGGGGTCTTGCTGGTCGTCGCCGGCTTCGGCTTGCAGCGTGCGACGCGCAAGCCGCCCGAGCAGCCGCCGACGGGCTAACGCTCAGCGAGCCTGCCGTCGCCCGACCCGGCCGGTACGCCTGGTCCGGCTGCCGGCATGGGGAGGGAGTGCGAGAGCAACTGTCCCTCTGACTGCTCTCGTGTCATGAGCGAGTACGAGCACCAGATGAGGGCCGCGAATACCCAGAGATGGCGCCAGTGCAGCGTGTCGATGAAGAAGCTGTTGGCGATCTGGCCCAGCCAGATTCCCAGAAGTGCACCGGTCCCGACGCCGTTGACCTCGACCGTGTTGCGCGCGAGACGAATCGCGCAGATGAGCGTGCTAAGTAGCACGAGCGTCAGCATCGCGAGACCGAGAAAACCCTGTTCGAACGCTGCCCGCACAAAGGTGGAGTGGGTCGAGAGCGGCCGCAGGATCTCGGTCTGGCCGGGCCCGAAGCCGAAGAAGTGGCGGAACATGTCGCTGAACGCGACGTTCTGATTCGAGAACCGCTGCTGGTCGTAGGTCTGGAGGTGGGAGCGCTCGAGGAGGAAGCTCAGAGACCCAGTCGCGGCCAGCATGGCGAACCCGGCAAGGGCGCAGCCGGCGAGGATTCCGACGCTCCTGGCGGCGCGTCTCAGTCCGCCGCGTCGGTTGGATTGGACGAAGACGAGGGTCAAGACGGCGATGGCGTAGTTGAGCCACGCTGCCCTCGAGTAGGAGACGACGACGCCCAGCGAGACGATCGCGAAGAGCGCGATGTTGGTGCGTCGGCGCCACCCGAGCATCTTGGGCTCCGCGATCTCGTCGAGCAGAAAGATCGCAGCAGGCACCAGGAAGGCGCCGTAGACGTTGGGGTCCTTGAAGAGCCCCTCTGCCCTGCTGTTGTCGTAGACGAGCCGGGAAGACAGGTGGGCATAGAGCGCGAGCGGTCCGAGCGCAGCGCTGGCGGCCGCTCCGATGAGGTACAGCTTCATCCCCACCCGGACCCACTGGCGCTTCGCAAAGGCCCATGAAAGCCAGACCCCGAGCATGACCATGTAGAGCGTGATCGCTTCGAACGAGACCGCTCGCTTCAGGTCGACGGCGTTGGTGATGGAGAGGATCGTGAGGAGCACGAAGGCGGCGAGCGGCACACCGACGAACGCGGGAATGAGCGGCCGCGTTCGGACCGTTGCCACGGTCGTGGCGATGAGCAGGGCGAAGAACGCATCGACCGGCGCGGGTTGAACGTCGACGATGCCGAGCAGGAGGAAGGCCACGGCGAACGCCGCCAACGGCCGAGCGAACGAGAGCCATCCGGCGGCGAGGAGGAACAGGAGGGCGAAGGGAAGGACGGCGACTTTTGCCGGTGAGAGTGCGAGCGTGTCGAGTCGCCCGAAGAGGATCCCGAGGGCGAGGCACAGACCGAGTGTCAGTCCCGCAAACGCGGTGTTGTCGGAGTGCAGGCGGCTGCGGGTCGGAACCAGCGGCTTCACGACGATCCGGTGCCGGCGGAGGCTCGCCGCTGTGGCGCATCTCCTGCCAGACCGCGATCGTATTCGAGGGGTTGACTGGGTCGGGACCCGTACCCGTACCCGTAGGCCTTTTCCTCGACCTCTCCGGTGACGATGATGCCGGACGGTGAGAGCCGCATCGACGCCATGGTGCGGTAGGCGCGTCTCGCCTGGTTTCGGGTCAGGTGGTCGAGTCGGGCCACGATGACGAGGATGTCGGCGCTCTGCGCCAGGAGCGCGGCATCCGCGTTGGCGAGCAGCGGCGGAGTGTCCACCACGATCGCGTCGTAGTTCTTGCTCGCTTCCTTGAGCAATTGACGCATCGCGTCGGAGCTGAGAAGGGCGGCCGGGTCGAAGAAGGTGCCCCCGTCGGCGAGCAGATGCAGCGAGCCTCCGCGCTCACGCTCTTGTGCTGACAGCGGAATGACATACACGGCCTTGTCCAGTGGGACTTCGCTTGCCAGCACCGGGACGAGACCCTGCGGTCTCGTCGGGCCGGCCCACCTCTCGCCGAGACCGCTCGTCTTGCGCCGCCTGCGCGAATCGGGACTGGGCTCCTTCGCCGTGTCGTTCTCGCCGTAGCCGGTCGAGAAGTAGGCGTTGAGCGTCGGGTCGTCCAGCGTCCTCTCGCGGAGCGGGTCGTCGGCGGCGACGTTGAAGAGGTCGCTCTCCTGGTAGCCGCCCGGGAAGTACTTGTGGAGAGCCGGGTTGTGGAGATCGGCCGAGATGGCGAGCACGCGTCGACCCGTGACGCTGAGCGCCTGCGCGAGGTTGGCGGTAACCGCACTCTTTCCCTCCCCGGCCATCGCGGACGTCACGACCATCACGGACGGCCCGTCGTGCGTCTGCATGAGCGTGAGGTTGGTGCGGATCGTGCGGTATGCGTCGGCAAGCGGCGTCGCCGCGGAGAAGTCCGCGACCTGGCTCGACCGGCTGATCTTCTTCCGCCCGTGCGCGAAGGGCACGACGCCGAGCGTCGGCGCGTGGTAGACGGCTTCGACGTCCTCGATCTCCCGGATCCGGCGGTCGAGCCGGTCCCGGCCGGCGGCGAGCATCAGAGCGAGCACGAGACCAGCGAGCAGTGCGATTCCGGCGTCGCGCGCCGGGTGCGGAGACGAAGGGCCGGACGGAACTGTCGCTGCACTGAGGATCGTCAACGGAGAGGTGACGCTGCTCAGCTCAGCCTTTGCCTGGGCCAAATCCACGCGGAGGCTGGACGCGGCGGCCACGGAAGCCGGGTCGGTCTTGCCGGCGTATTGCTGCAGCCCGGTTGCGTCCGACACGATCTGCTGGCGCAGTGCCTGCTTCGTCTGCGTCGTCGTGTAATCGATCATCCCCTGCGAGACGTCCTGGGCGAGAGCCGCAGCTTCCGTCGCCGAGCCGGAGGTGGCCGAGACGCTGATCAGATCCGCGCTCGGGTTGCCCGTGATCGAGAGCGCCTTGCGCAGCTGGGCCGGAGTCATGTCGTGCTTCTGTGCGACGGCGTCGAGGACCGAGCTCGAGGTGCCCACGCCGACGAGCGTGCTCACCTCGCGGGCCGGATCGAAGCCCTGTGGTGCGGTCGAGGGCTCCGTGAAGAGGAGCGAGGCCGTGCTGCTGTACTGCGCAGCCTGCTGGCTCGTCACGGCGTAGGCGATGACCCCCGTCAGGATCGTGACCACCCCGATGAGCACGGCGTGCCGCCGGAAGAGCGCTAGGAACGCCCGCAGATCCGAGCCCTCGTTGGTGTAATTCTCCGGGGTTTCCAGCGCTAGCTCCTGGTTGGGCACGGACTCTTGGGCACGCACGAGTCGGTCGGGATCAAACATGGTACTCGTATGTCGGGCCATATCGGCCGAGGCTTGAGCGCTACCGGCCAGAGCCCCCGCCGTGCGAGGCTGGAGCTGTCGCGCCGCGCGGAGAGAAAGCGGCCAAGGCCCCCGCCCCGGCGGCCTACCAGGTCGGCAGGTCGCGACACGGCTGTCCTGCAGACGGGGCTAAAGGTGGTCGCCCCTTGCGCCGACAAGGGCCGTATGAGGAAGCAACTCGCCGTTGTCGCGCTGCTCATGCTGCTGTGTGCTGGCATGGGCTCCTCCGCTCTCCTCTCCCGCGCTTTTGCGCAGTCGCATCAACTGTCTGCGGCCCAGGAGGAGAAGCGGGTCGGGCCTCAGCCGGTTCCGGCCTGGTACTGGCGCTGGGTGCAGTGGCGTTTGGGTGAGGGGTACGCGAAGGGACATGCGCTCAAGCCCGGCCTTCGCCCGAGCCACGCGCCGCGGCAGGTTCCGTCCTGGGCCTGGCAGAAGTTGCACTTCTTCCTGCTCGCGCGTCTGGAGCGGTCGCCGGCGGCGTACGGCACGAAGAGACACAAGTCTCATACACCCACCCCGGCACCGACCACGACGACGACGACCACCGCGACGACGACGACCACCACGCCAACGACGACCGGGTCGTCCGGCTCCTCCGGGCCGGTGGCGCCGCCGGCTGCCCCGGGTTCGTACTCGGTGCCGACGGGCGCGGTGTCGGTGTCGTCGTCGGCGCAGCTGACGTCCGCCTTGGCGGCAGGGTCGAAGACGATCGTCCTGGCCGACGGGACGTACGGCGGGTCGAGCTACTTCGACGACTCGGGCAGCAGCGACCTGTACGCGCAGAATCCGCAGGGCGCGGTCCTGACGGCCGGGCTCGTGGTCGGCGGCAACCACTCGTCGGGCGGAGCCGTGATTCGCGGGCTGGCCTTCGACGTGACGAACTCGGGAGCCACCTTCCAGAACAGTGAGATCAACATCTGGGGAGCTGCCGGCGAGGGAACGCAGGTCCTCGACTCGACGTTCGACGGAAACTGGAAGGTCGGCGTCGGGCTGCTCGCGCTCAACCCCGACGGTCTGGTCGCGCAGCGGCTGCAGTTCAACGACTTCACCGACGCAGGGATCCGGGCGACCAACAACCAACTCGCCTCCTACGGGGCGAGTGTGCCGACGATCAAGTCGATCAGCGATATCTCCGTCGACGGTGTAAGCCGCAGCACACCCGGCGCGTCGAACGGGACGTCCGAAGCGGGTCTCTGGATCGGCCAGCCGGTCGCCGACGGCGTGCACCGGATCCTGATCCGCAATGTCTCCTGGTCGGGGATCGAGACGTGCAACAACTCCTGGAACACCAATTTCAGCGACTTGGACATCGACATGAGCGGCCCCCATGCACACGCCGGTGTCGCGGTCTATCTCGAGCACTTCTCGATCGGAGACACGTTCAGCAACTTCGCGATCAGCGGCTCGAAAGTCGGGTTCAACGCCGAGTGGGACGACGGCACCCCCGGCAACGAAGCCGCCCGCAACGACACCATCGAGAACGGGACGATCGACGCGAGCGGCTGGAACAAGGGCGGCAACACCGCCGGCATCTTCCTTGACGAGGGGACCGGCTCGACCACGATCAGCGGCGTCAGCTTCGAGAGCCAGAACTGGGCGGGGATCGGCGCCTACAAGAACAGCGGCTCCAACTCCATCAGCGGCAACACCTATCAGCTCGATCCCGGCGCGGTTTCCGTCTCTTCGGGTCACCTGTAGGCCACGCGTGATGTAGGGTCGAGGCGCTGGAGCCAGCGGCCTGCTGCCTCCATTCCTCCAGACGGACAGCACGAGAGCATTGGCAGAGAAGCTCGACGTTGCCGTTGTCGGCGCCGGCCCGTTCGGGCTCTCCGTAGCGGCACACCTGCGAGGGCGCAGGGTGCGGACCTTCGGGGAGGAGATGGAGACGTGGCGCACGTGCATGCCGCCGGAGATGCTCATGCGGTCGGCCTGGGAGGAGACCTCGCTTTCCGCTCCGGAAGCCGCCGGAACTCTCGACGAGTGGGTGCGGCAGACGGAGGAGTCCCGGACCGAGCCCATTCCGCTCCCGATGTTCCTCCGCTACAGCGAGTGGTTCACGGAGCACTTCGTCGACGACCGAGACCCCAGCCGGATCGCCTCCGTCGAGTCGAGCGAGAGCGGCTACCGGCTGACCACTGAGGCAGGCTCCGAAGTGGATGCGGAACATGTTGTCGTCGCGGTCGGTGTCATGCCTTTCGCCTACGTTCCTCCGCGGCTTGCGGAACAGCTCGGGGAGACGATCTCGCTCGCCACGGGCTTCGAGGACGCCGGCCGCCACTCCGGTCAGCGCGTGCTCGTGGTCGGCGGCGGGCAGGCAGGCCTCGAGACCGCCGGGCTGGCGGCTCAGGCAGGCGGCACCGTCGAGCTCGTCACCAGGTCCACCGTCCGCTGGTTCGCGGACCACGAGCCGCACTACCCGCGGGGCCGTGTCCAGGCCAGGCTGTACCGGCTGGCCTATCCGGTTGTGGGCTTCGGCCCGCCGCCGCTGAACCGCCTCGTGATGATGCCCGACCTGTTCGCCAAGTTGCCCGAGAGCACGCGGCAGTCGCTGACGGCGCGCATCCTGCGCTCGGGCGGCTCGCCCTGGCTGCGGGGGTTCGTCGAGCGTAGCGTCCGGGTCACCGAGCACAACACCGTCGAGCACGTCGAGCAGCAGTCCGGCGCCCTCGTGGTGCGTCTCACCGACGGGACCGAGCGAGAGGTCGACCACATTCTGATCGCGTGCGGGTACCGCTTCGATCTCGACCGGCTGTCGTTTCTCTCGCCGGAGGTTCGGGCGCGCATCGCAACCCGGAACGGGTGGCCGGTGATCGACCGCTTCTTCCGGTCGAGCGACCCGACCATGTTCTTCGTGGGGTATGCGGCCGAGCATCGATTCGGCCCGCTATCACGCTTTGTGCTCGGGGCGGAGTTCACCGCCCCGCGCGTGCGTCAGGCAATCGACCCCTGATCGTTGTCATGGGGGCGTCCGAGGCGTTCGTGCACGCGCCGGGCGATCGCGGATACGCCCCGTCGGGCGCGTGACCTCGTGTGGTGGAGTGCGTAGGTCTTTCGCACCGTCTCGTAGACCGTCCAGGTGCCAGTCCACCCATCCGGAAGGAACATGACGACGCCGGGTCCAACAATCGTCTCCCCGTTCGCGTCGACGATGGTCGCGGATCCCGCCACGAATTGCATGAGCTCGCATACGCCGTCCTTGCTGGCCGGAAACGAGCCCGGCGTCACCTCCCAGATCCCGATCTCGGTGAACTGATCGGCGTACAGGACGAGCTTGGACTCGATCGGCTCGCCGCTCGTGGCGTTCGGCCGCGGCCACTGGTTCTCCAGTGCAACCTGCAGTACGAAATCGCTTCCGATCGAGGCGAAGCTGGCTGGATCCAGGGCAGGCAAACGAGGGCCGGTCACGTTGCGACCTCCGCGCGCGACGCACCGACCGCCGCCTCCCACTCGGCCAACGTGAGCGGCGCCACCTCGCGGAAGAGAGTGTCGAAGCGGCCCCCTCGGTAGCGATCGACTCGTTCCTCTCCCGTCGGGCGGTAGCCGGCGCGGTTGAACATCCGCAGCGCGGCGATGTTCGTCGTGTCGAGGTAGGCCAAGGCGCGTCGCTTGCCTCGTTCGAGCAGCATCATCCCGGTCGTCTGCAGCAGTGCCGGCGCAAGGCCCCGGCCCCGATACGCCGGCAGGCAGTAGACCTCTTCGGTCAGCACGGCGTCGGCGGACAGCATCGGGTACATCCCCGGCGCGACGGAATCGAGAGCGTCGTGATTGGTCGACTCGTGCACGAAGTGGAAGGCGACGAGATCTCCGTCGGCGGCTCTGGCGACCGAGACCGTCCCGGCCCGCGCCCGGCGCGCGCGCTCGATCGGGCGGAGGTAGAGGTACTCCACGCCCGCCGCCTGTTCGACGAGTCGCGGCAGGTCGTCGAAGGCATCCGGCTCGACGAACTCCACCCGGATGTCGTCGAGCGGCAGGGAAGGCGCGTCCCGGAGGTCACGCGAGACGACGACCGCCCGGTGGGTCGACCACAGTCGTCTGCTCAGCTTGGCGACGAGGACGCCGGCGGGAATGTCGCGCATTCTGCTCTGAGCCATCACATCTCCGCGCTCAGCGCGCGGATGTCCAAAAATCCAATTATGAAACTAAGATAAGTGCTCGAGCCGCACGGGTTGCGGTCTTCAGTATTTCCCATGACATCGAGACCGCCCAGCCTAGTCAACGCTCCGGGCGCCCAGTACGTGGCTCGAGTCGCGAAGGCGGCTCTGACCCAGGTGAGGGTGCGCAAGTGGAAGCCGTTGCCCGACGATCCGAACGGCACTCTGCGCATGTTCCTCTACCACCGGATCAGCGACGATCCCGACCCGTTGGCGCTCAGTCCGAGGAAGTTCCAGGCCCAGATGGAATACCTGGCGAGCATCGGCGTCCAGGCCCTGGACGCCGTGGCCGCCCTCGATCTGCTTTACGCGGGGGAGCTCGAGCCGCGAACCGTCGCGCTCACGTTCGACGACGGATTCCGGGACGTCCTCGACAATGCGCACCCCGTCCTCGCGGACCTCGGCTTCTCCGCGACCGTCTTCGTCTCCACCGCGGTCATCGATCGCGAGGCGAGGTACAGCTGGGCCCCGGCTGACGCCGCGACGCCGAGTTGGGGGGAGATTCGCTCGATGGAGGCTACCGGCGTCCTGCGATTCGAGCCGCACAGCCGGACACATCCTGATCTCAGGGACCTCGACGAGGTGGAGGCTCGTGACGAGATCGCCGGATCGAAGCTCGACCTCGAGCGACAGATCGAGCGTGAGACTCACGCCTTCTGCTACCCGAGTGGTTTCGTCTCGTCCCGGGAGTGCGAAATGGTTCAAGAGTCAGGGTTGCGGTACGGCGTAACGTGTGAGCCCGGAGTGAACACCGTCTCGACCGACCCTTACCGCATCCACCGTGTGCAGGTCGAGTCGACGGACAGCCTCCGCGCATTCATGGCAAAGGTTGCCGGATCGCACGATCGCCCCCTGCCTGGGCGCGGCCGCTACCGGCGCGTCCGCTACGGCGTCAACCATTGAACCGATGACGTCTCCAGACGCTGTTGTCGACACCGTGCAGTCGCCGGAGGGACTCGAGGCGCTCGCGTCCGAATGGGATCCTCTCGTCCGGGCGATGGCACGACCAAGTCCGTTCCTCCTTCACGGCTGGATCACAGAGTGGTGGCGCCACTACGGCGCCTCGGGAGAGCGCCTGGCGGTCGTCACCGTCCGCCGCCAGGGGCGGCTTGTCGGTGCCGCACCGCTCTTCGTACGGCGGGAGCACGGCGTGCGAACCGCCCGCTTTCTCGGCGGCCACGAGTCCGCCCTGGCCGATCTGTTGATCGCCACGGACGAGCCCGACTCGACCGCTCGGTCGCTGAGGGACGGGATTCAGGCGCAGTCGTTCGACTACGCAGACCTTTTCGGTGTTCCCCAGGCGTCGCTGCTCGGACAGTTCGGCGGCCTGCGCGTCTTCGAGAGAGTGGAGGCGCCCGTCCTGCTGATGCCGAACGGCTGGGAGGACGCCTATCAGGCGAAGACGGGGTCGAAGAAGCGCAATCTTCATCGGCGTCGGCTGCGCCAGCTCGGGGAGCTCGGCGAGGTCGAGTTCGCAGTCGGGCGAACGCGCGAGGAGCTGGAGCCGATGCTCGAAGAAGCGTTTCGTCTGCACAACCTGCGCTGGCAGGGTCGCCCGGACGGGTCCACGTTCGGAACGGAGGCGGGTCGAGAGTTCCACCGCGCCGCACTGCGCCGCCTCGCCGGCGACGATGTGCTGCGGATCGTCCTCATGCGGGTCGGCGGCCGGCCCGCGGCGTTCCACTACTTCTTCGAGCTCGACGGGACGATGGTGGTGCACCGGCTCGCGTTCGACCCTGATCTGGCGCGGTACTCTCCCGGCCTCGTCGCGACGCTCGAGACGCTCCGGGTCGCGGGCGAAGACGGAATGACCCGCGTCGAGTTCCTCGGAGGCAACGAGCGGTACAAGCTCGAGCTTGCCGACCAGGAGGAGCCCTTGTACGAGGCGATCGGCCTGGCGCGGAATCCCTGGGGAGCCCTCGCGGCTCGCCGCCAGCTTGCGTCCCTCTCGCTGCGCAGGAGGCTGAAGCGATCCGAGCGCCTCCACCGGTTGTACCTCGGCGGGCTCGGGTCTCTGCGCAAGACCCAAGGATCCGACCTCCCGGCGTCGAAAGTCGGCTGATCGACGCGCCATACGCATTCCAGCACGACCTCGACCCGGACCTGTTCGCGCTCGACAGGCTGGACCGGCTCTATCGCCAAGCACCTGCGGGCAAGGCGGCAGCGCAGCTCGCGGATGCGGGCCGCGAGCGCGAGCCCGGGGTCGGCCCGGAGATGACCGAGCTCCAGGGACCGATCGGCGACGATGTCCTCGCTCGGCCGCTCCACATCCACTTCAGTGACGTCACGGACTGGGCTCCGGAATACCGGGAAGCGCGCGAGCACGTGCTCGAAGCCGCAGGCATCCCCCCGGACGAGCCTCGCTACGGCGAGATGACGGTGATCCGCGTCTTCAGCCCTGACGTGCCCGT
Source organism: uncultured Actinomycetes bacterium (assembly GCA_963796555.1). Lineage (GTDB taxonomy): Bacteria > Actinomycetota > Thermoleophilia > Gaiellales > Gaiellaceae > Palsa-739. The sequence continues at coordinate 1,084,523 of CAWCLZ010000010.1, forward strand.
CGCGCTCCACGGCGACGGCGAGACGCAGCTCGACTGCGGGCTCGGCGGTCGAAACGACTGGCACGTCTACCCGCCGAGCGGTCTCTCGCAGGAGGAGAACGAGGCCCTCCTGCGCGGCGGCCACTTCGTGCCCTGGCGAGAAATGCCGCTCTTCGCCACCTACGACCTCCACCCCGGAGACGGCTTCGCGGCGCCTCCACGCTGGCCCCACTGGATCGAGCATCCCGGCCCCGACCCGGCGGTGAGCTTCGAGGTCGGGTACTGGACGGCAGACGACGTCCGCAACCGCAAGGCCTGGGACGTCAACTGGATGATGCGGAAGGCGAAGCTCTCGCCGCGGCCCCCGGGCGAGAACGAGAATCACGACCGGCGAAAGCGCTGGGTGTTCGACGCCATGACGGTCATCACCCGCAAAGGCGGCGAGTTCCGGGGCGTCTGAGCTCAGGCCTTGTCTCGTGCGCCGAGTCTGCGCAGGGCGAAGCCGACCGACCCGAGCACCGGCTTGCGGTCACTCCTGTCGAATCCCTCGATCCGCGCACGGTGGACGACGTAATCGGACGCGATCGCCCGGATGGTGGGCCACAAGCTCGGCCGCGGCGGAGGGCTCGCGCCAAGAGCTCCCGTCAGCAGGCGCAGGTCGCCCGCGAGCCAGCCCACCCGCAGTCCCAGGACGGGAGCGGGCGCATCGGGTATCGAGCCGCCGCGTGCCCACTCGAACTGCATCCGCGGAAAGTCGACACCGGCTCGCACCGCCACCTCCACCGACTGCGAGATCCGGGGGTTGATCTCCATCAGTAGGGGCCGGCCGTCCGCGTCCCGTCGGAACTCCACCTCCGAGTAGCCGTCGAGACCGACCTCGGCGACAAGCCTCTCGGCATGGTCGAGAACGTCGGCCGGAGGGCTGACCGTGCGCCGCATGACCGATGACCCGCCGAGCGGGGGCCAGGCGCGGTCGACGAGGATCGCCATCCGCACGAGGGTTCGTCCCCGGTCGCGAAAGAGCTTGATCGTCTCCCGGTCTCCGACCGCGAACTCCTGTACCAGCACCGGCGCGTCGGCCCGTGCGAGATCGGCGCCCAGCCGGTGCGCCTCGTCCGCGTCGCTGACGACGATCGGCGCGAGCCTTTCGCCGCCCGCGCCGGACGATCGCCACGATCGCTCTGGCTTGAGCACACAGGGGAGCCCGATCTCGGCCACGGCAGCGTCGAACTCGGCGAGGCTGGAGACCGCGATCGACCGTGGTACGGGAACGGCGAGCGAGCGGGCGATCTCGATCGTCCGCTCCTTGCTCAGCGCGATCTCCACCGCCTCGAAGCTCCCGAGCGCGGGCGCCGTGAACCGGCCCACGGCATCCCGATTCGTGTGCAGAGCCTCGACGCTCGAGTCGATCGAAGCGAGAGCGGCATCGGGGCGTTGGGAGGCGAGCGCGTCGAGGAGGGCGCGCACGTGGTCGTCGAAGTCGACGGCGGGGTCCGGCAGAACGACTCGTTGCGACGCGTAGCGGCTGGTCAGGCCGGAAGCCTTCCCGTCCCTGGCCGCGACGGCCACTGCGTAGCCGGCCCGCCCGAGGCTTCTGGTGATGCAAAGGCCGGCACGCGTGTCGAGGTCGAGGACGAGAGCGTCGATTTCCACGATCGATCGCAGTCTCAGATGCCGCGATATGCGACGCCCTTGCGCGTGACGGTGCTGATGCCGTCGAACGCGAGCGTCTTCAGCCGGTCGCGGCTTCCTCCGGGTCCGGCCGAGTCCAGGTGCGCTTTGCGCAGCATCCAGTTGACGTCGTACACCTTGCGCGCACGAACGCTCGCGATCGACCAGAAGCCGATCTCGAAACTGACGATCGGCTCGTCACACGGATGCGTCAACCAGTGCGCCCAGCGCGACGGTACGAAGCACCCCTGCCCGGGCGGAATGCGCAGAGCCTCGTCCTCCCAGTCCCGCCAGTCGAGAAAGAACCCTCCGCGCAGCAGGTCCTCGTGCTCCCTGTCCGTCATCGCCTCGGGCGGCCGCACCCACCAGATCGTCTCGCCCGACAGGGTCGAGACCAGCTTGAGGTCGGGGTCGCCGTGCAGGGCGACGACCGCCCCGGGCGCGAAGACGCGCACCACGGTCTCCGGCCGAAACCGCCCGAGGCTCGGATCCGGACCTGCGACCTCGAAGATGTGCTCGAGACACTCGCGGTACTCCGGCCCGCCGAAGTTGTCCACATCCATGATCCGGTACTGAACCGGTCGCCGCTTCGCGTCCTCCAGCACGGGATAGCTGGGACGCGTATAGATGGGCTCGTTCCCGTAGCGCTGGCGCCCGGGATCCGTGAACTGCACCTTCAGCGTCCCCCGGTCGGCGGCGCCACGGCAGAGAGCATCCAGACGGTCGCTCGTGAACAGAGCGGGGTCGAGGCTGTGCTCGAAGAGCCGTGGAGTGTCGACTGACGGACTGGTCATCATGGAGGGAATGCAACCCCTTCTTCGACTGTAGTTCGAAAGCGGTTTGGCCCACGGCGCTTTGGCCCTGCTCGGGTTAGTCTTTGGTCTAGGGTCGAGCGCTGGACCCCTCTCTACGCTGGTTCGTAGAGTGGGTCGCGAAGGGAATAGTAGGCCGCCGCGGCGTGCGGTTACGCGTCGTGCAGCGATTGTTTGCACGACGGGACGGGTCTTGGCGGTCGTCTTGCCGGTCATTGCGGTGGTCTTCGCCTTGCCTGGACACAGCTGGCACGAGCGGATCGCCGCCGCTGCCATTCTGGCCCCGATCTGGGCTGTCTCGCTTGCCATCGGCCGTGCTGTCAGCGGCCCTTCGCTGCTGGCTCTCGGCCCGGAGGTCGCGATTTGCCGGGGCGTCCTGATCGCCGTTGCGGTATCGACTGCGGTGTCGCTCTGGCTCTCGGGGGTGCAGCTGTCGGCGGCCGCGATCTGGTTCCTGGCCTTGATCGTCTTCCTCGTCGCTGCGACCTGGGAGGTATTTGCGCTGCGGAAGTTCAAGCCTGCCGTGCGCCTACTCCTGATCGGCGAGATCGCCGAGGCAGAGACGCTGCTGCAGGATCTGCCCTCCGACGGTGGCTACGAGCTGGTCGGTGTCGTCGTCGACGCCGCCGCACGGCCGGACGCGCCGGATCCGCAGACGCTGTCGCGCGGTCCTCTCCCGGAGCTCGGCTCGGTCATCGCAGAACACCAGCCGGATCTCGTCATCCTCTCGGACGGCCGCCGGACGCCCGAGACGATCTCGCGCCTCCTCGACGCCGCCGAGGCCGGCTTCAGGGTTCTCGAGCTCGCCGAGTTCTACGAGTACGCATTCGGCCGCGTGCCGATCGGCGACGTCTCCCACGACTGGTTCATGAGCGTCCTGCACCTCTATCAGCGCCGCTACTCGCGTGTGGTCAAGCGTGGACTCGATCTGGTCGGGGCGTCCTTGCTCCTCCTCCTCACGCTGCCGCTGTTCCCGCTGCTGGCGGTGTTCGTCCTGCAGACCGACGGCCCGGTGATCTTTCGTCAGTCCCGCCTCGGCGAGCACGGAAGGCTGTTCACGATCTACAAGTTTCGAACGATGCGTGCCGATGCCGAGGCGCCCGGAGCGGCTGTCTGGGCCAGCGCCGACGATCCACGGCTGACGCGGTCAGGTGCGGTGATCCGGCAGCTCAGGCTCGACGAGCTTCCTCAGCTCTGGAACGTGCTCCGCGGCGAGATGTCGCTCGTGGGGCCGCGCCCGGAGCGGCCCGAGTTCCTGGATGAGCTGAGCGATCGCGTGCCCTTCTGGGTGCGGCGCCACCTGATCAAGCCGGGGCTGACCGGTTGGGCACAGGTCCGGAACGGTTACGCCGCGAGTGCCGAGGAGACCGCCACGAAGCTCTCGTACGACCTGTGGTACCTCCGGCACCGGAGCCTCACGGTCGACCTGGCGATCCTGCTGCGGACGTTCGCGGTGGTCGTGCGCGGCGAGACGTCGACGGGGAGTGCGCCCGCGCCCGCGACGGTCGTTGATCCCTACGCCGAACTGCATGACAGGGCGCTGACGGCGTTCGGCTCGGGAGCTCGCGTCGTGCCGATCCCGGTGACCCATCTCGCGGCGGACGAGACCCGCGTGACCGGCGAGCTCGAGGCCAAGAGCGGGCTCGGCGGACCCGGGTACTGAACCTCCGCGCGCCCCGGCTCTCACTGGCGCTCTCGGGTTGGACGGTCTAGCCGATCGGCTAGCGCGGGAACGGCCCAGGCGCCGAGGATGAGAGCAACGGTAGAGCCCCTGCGGAGATAGGGCTCACCGGTCGCTGAAAGGACGAGCGCGTGACAATGAGGCTGTACACAGGGGCTCACAGGGGTCGAATGCAGAGCGTGGTGTTTCTCTCGCTCGTCGTGTTCGTGGAGACGGCGTGGGCGGTTGCGCTCGGCTACCTCGTCGCGCACTTCGTCTAGCAGGGGCCTACTTGTCGTCGGGGTGGACGATCAGCACGTCGCAGTGCGCGCGGCGGGCCACCGCTTCGCCGCCGCTTCCCTCCACCATCCGCTCGAGAAAGCCGGCCTCATGGGCGCGGAGGATGACCAGGTCCGCGTCATGGCGCCCAGCGACGTCGACGATGTCTGCGACGTCGTCTGCGGAGAGGCGGTCGAACTCGTGTCCGACACCGCTCTGCGCGAAGAGCCCCTCGATGTGTGACCGATGCTGCTGCCAGACGGCCTCGGCCGTCCGCGCGTCCTCTTCGAGCGAGCCGACGTCGTAGTAGGGCATGTAGCCGAACGCGCCCGGCATCGGCTCCAGCGGTACCGGTGACAGTGCGGCGACGTCTGCCACGACGACTCGCGAGCCGAACACCCGTGCCAGCCCGATCGCGCGGTCCAGCGATCGCTCGGCCGAGGTGGTCCCGTCGTAGCCGACGAGGATCGTCTTCGGCGACCAGGTTCCTTCCGGTGGCTGTGCAGGCTCGGTCATCTCTCGGCTCCGGAGAACCTACCGCCGCCCGCGGCTCGCGGTGCGGCTACGTCCCGGTGACGGCGGGATGACCGCCGCGGGGGGTGCCGCCGAGCAGGTCGTGCAGGATCCGGGCGATCAACCACACCCAGGTCAGCAGGAGATAGGTCATCGACGCGATGAGCAGCGTGAGCGTGACCGAGATCCGCATTGCCTGAAAGGAGAGGAGCGGCAGGGCCAGGCTCAGCAGCGCGGGCAGGAGCGCGAAGGCGCCGAACGAGACGGCGACCTGCACGGCAGAGCGTAGGAGCGAGCCCGGGCGAAGGCCCGGAAAGCGGACATGCGTCCACACCGCCACGGCGCCGAGGCCGATCAACATCGCAGGCTCGAGAATCGCCTTCATTCCTGCCTTGGGATCGGCGTTCGAAGCGCGATGCTTGAGCTGCGGCGCCCGCCGCCGCTGCGCGTGGCATTGTGCGCACGTGAGGGAACGGTTCCCGTGGTGGCCGAGCCGCCCGAGGCGGATCGCCGGCTACGTCGTGCTGCTGGTCGTTCTGCTCGGCCTGAACTACTGGGGTGCGCACCGGGTCATCCAGCAGACGCGGATCCGCGTCCCCTACAGCCCGTTCTTCCTCCGGCAGGTTCGCAGCGACAACGTCGTCTCGATCACCTCCGTGAACTCCACGATCCAGGGCGATTTCCGTCGCGCGACCAGACCCCCGGGCACGTCGACGGCCTCGGTCCACTTCGTCACCGAGATCCCGTCGTTCGCCGACACGAACCAGCTCTCGCGGCTTCTCCAGCAGCACGGCGTCGTCGTGAACGCCAAGTCGCACAGCGGCGTTGCGTGGTGGAAGAGCCTCCTCTTCGGCTTCGGCCCGTCGATCGTCCTCTTGCTGCTCCTGTTCTGGATCTTCCGCCGGATGAGCGGCTCGCGGACCGCCGGCGCGCTGGGCCGCGCCCGCGCACGCCGCTACCAGCCGGGGCGCGAACCGGTCACATTCGCCGACGTCGCAGGCATCGACGAGGCGAAGCAGGAGCTGTCCGAGATCGTCGACTTCCTACGCGACCCCGACAAGTACCGCCGGCTCGGCGGCCGCATCCCCCGCGGCGTCCTGCTCAGCGGCCCGCCCGGGACCGGCAAGACATTGCTCGCACGTGCGGTCGCCGGCGAGGCCGAGGCGCCGTTCTTCTCGATGTCGGCCTCGGAGTTCGTCGAGGCCATCGTCGGCGTCGGTGCCTCACGCGTCCGCGATCTCTTTCGGCAGGCGAAGAAGGACTCGCCGGCGATCGTCTTCATCGACGAGCTCGACGCGGTCGGCCGCGCGCGCAGCGGCGCCGGCGGCGGCTTCGGCGGCAACGACGAGCGCGAGCAGACGCTGAACCAGATCCTCACCGAGATGGACGGCTTCGACTCGACCACGAGCGTGATCGTGATCGGCGCGACCAATCGCATCGACGTCCTCGACCAGGCGCTGCTCCGGCCGGGTCGCTTCGATCGCCGGGTCGCGGTCCTACCGCCCGACCGGGAGGGACGGCGCCTGATCCTCGAGGTGCACACGCAGGACGTGCCGCTGGCGGCCGATGTCGACCTCGACCGGATCGCTGCGACGACGCCGGGAATGGTCGGGGCCGACCTCGCGAACCTCGTCAACGAAGCGGCGCTCCTCGCGGCGCGATCGGACCGCGCCGAGGTCAACGCTGCCGATTTCGCCCACTCGCTCGAGAAGATCCTCCTCGGCGCGGAGCGCAAGATCATGTTGACGCCCGCCGACCGCCGCCGCACCGCGTATCACGAGGCCGGGCACGCGCTCGTCGGGATGCTGACCGCAGGCACCGATCCGGTACGCAAGATCACGATCGTGCCGCGCGGGCAGTCGCTCGGCGTGACGCTCTCGACGCCGGACGTCGACCGCTTCAACTACTCGCGCAGCGAGCTCGAGGCACGAGTCAAGATGGCACTCGGCGGCCGAGCGGCCGAGGAGGTCGTCTTCGGCGACCAGACGACCGGCGCCGAGAGCGACATCGCCCTGGTGACGGCGCTCGTGCGCCACATGGCCGGCCGCTGGGGAATGAGCCCGGCGATCGGGATGGTCGCGGTCCTGCCGGCCGACGGAGGGGGCTCGTGGGGCGAGCTCGCGTCGCCGCGGACGCTCGAGCTCCTCGACGAGGAGGTGCGCCGCACCATCGACGCGGCGTATGGCGAGGTCGTGGCGCTCCTCGCCGCCGAGCGTCCCCGCCTCGACGCGCTCGCCGAGGCGCTACTGGAGCGTGAGACGCTCGATCAGATCGACGCGTACCGCATCGCGGGGCTGGGAGAGCCGCTGGCCGTCGACTGACCGGCCGTCGCCGTCGTCAGCGGTCCCGGCGGTGCGCCTTGAACAGGCGCTCCTCGTCGTCGTACCGCACGCGGGCCCACCGGAGCTTGTGCTGCCGAAAGCTCCGCGAGACCGCATCGATGAAGTCTGCCGTCTCCTCCGAGCTTCGTCGGCCGAGACGGATGACACCGAGGCCACGCCACGACTGCGCCTTGGCCTCGACGGGCAGGTGCTGTGCGATCAACTCCGCTTCGGCTTTCGAGGCGGCCTCGATTGTGACGCTGACAGGCACGTGCGCGTTCTCCCCTTCCCGTACGTAAACGTGCGGCGCTTCAGCCGAAGCTATTCAAATGGAGCCGCCGGCGATCAACCCGCAGGGCAGCGACCCAGCGGAAGGTGCTAGCGGCTCACTCGCCGGCCACGCACCCGCACGTAGAGGAAGATCAGGACGACGAAGACGATGGCGAGGATCACGTAGAACATGAGGCTCCGATTTCTGGGTTCGCTTACGGGTTCTTGTCGCAGTATCGTCGGATTCTGGCCCGACGTCCAACACTTCCGGTGGGTTCGAAACCGACGATACGGCGGTAACTCCTACTGCTCGAGAGCTCTTTCGACGGCCGCGTCGACGATCTCGTTCGGTGTGGCGTTCTCGGCGCTCACACGGTGGCTGAGCACGAACGGCGCGAGCCACGTCACGTCCTCGACTTCGACGCTCTGCCTTCCTTCGGTGGCGGCCCGAGCCTTCGCGGCGGTCAGCAGGTGCCGTGCGGCGCGCGGGCTGGCTCCGAGCTCGACTCCGTCGGCAGTCCTCGTCTCGCGGACGATGCGGACGCAGAGGCGCGCGACGTCCTGGTTCACGTCCACCTCGTCCACGATCTCCTGCGCCACGAGGAAGGCACGCTCGCCCAGCAGCGGCGAGATGTCCCCGAGCATGTCCGGAATGACACCGCGGTGGGGGAGGTCGAGCGTACGCAGCTCGGCATCCTCGTCGCCGTAGCCGAGATCGACCTTGATCAGGAAGCGGTCGAGCTGCGACTCGGTGATGGGGTAGACGCCCTCGTGCTCGTATGGGTTCTGCGTCGCCATGACGAAGAACGGGGGATCGATGAAGTACGTCCGGCCGCGCACGGTCACATGCCGCTCCTGCATCGCCTCGAGCAGGCCGGCCTGCACGCGAGGAGGCGTGCGGTTGATCTCGTCGGCGAGCAGGACGTTCGTGAAGATCGCCCCGCGCTCGAGCACGAGCTCGCCGCCGCGCATCTCCATCGTCCCGATCAGCTCGCTCGGCGTGGTGTCGGGCGAGAACTGCACGCGCTGGAAGTGCGCGCCGAGGACGCGCGCCATCGCCTGCGCGAGCAGGGTCTTCGCTGTGCCGGGAGCGCCTTCGAGGAGCACGTGGCCGCGTGCGAGCGCGGCGATCAGGATCAGGTCTACAGCCTGATCCTGGCCGATGACCGCCTTCGCGACCTCGGCGCGCGAGTGCTCCATGAGTTCACGGAGGCGCTCTGCTGCATCCTCCTCGCGGATCATCTGTGTCGTGTCTTCGATCGCTTCAGTCATGAGAACCTCCGTCAAGCGAGAAAGAAGGCGAGGATTGCGCCGAGCGCGAGGAACGGCCCGAAGGCGATCGCCTTCTTGCGGGCCGCCGCCCCCTGGGTTGCGATGATCCAGAGCGCGACGACGAGGACGCAGACGAGCGCGATCTCGACTGCGGGGAACGTCTGTGAGCCGAGGGCGAATCCGATCAGGAGGCCGAGCTTCGCGTCTCCCATCCCGATGCTGCCCGGGAAAAATGCTGCGCTGGCGAAGAAGAAGCCGCCGAGGGCGACCCCGGCCGCGATGTGCGTGACGAGGTCGTGCGGCTGCGAGACGGCGACGACCGCGATGACGGCGAGCGACGCCGGCAGCACGATGACGTTGGGCAGGAGCCTGTGCTCCAGGTCGATCGCGGTGAGCAGCACGAGCACCGGGCAGAGCACGAGCCCGATGAACGCCCAGGTGGTCACGCCGAAGTGGGCGAAGTCGGCCACGACGAGCGCCGCCGAGACCGCTGACGACGGCGGCGGCCCGCGCTCCCCGCGGCAGGACCTCGCGCAGCGGGCGGCGCGGGCGTGCCGCTGCGCCGCCTTCGCCTTCGGAGGCGGCCGGCTGCGGAGACACGGCTGATTCGCTCAGCTCGATCATGTGCAGGTCGGGGTCGGTCCGGACGTCCACTTGGAGGGCTTGCCCGCAGCCGTGCCTGCCTTCGGCAGCACGGTGCACGTCGACGCGGCGGTGCCGCCGGTCGTCGTGACGGTGGCGGCCCAGGCGCCGGCCTTAGAGGCGAAGCGGATCTTGGACGTGTAATACGTGCCGTAGACGCCGAGTTGGAGGAAGGAGCAGGTGCGCCCGAGGTTCGAGCCCTTGCAGGCGACGTTGCCGGGCTGCCAGTTGGGGTTGTTGAACTTCACGATCATCGCGCGGGTGACGACGGCCTCGGTCGCGGTCAGAGCGCAGCGGTTCGGGTCGGCAGTCGGGGGAGCGCCCGGGGTGCTGCAGATCCTCGGATCACCCGCGACCGGTGCCCCTGCGGGGCAGGGCGCGAGCCCCGTGCTGCTCGCGCAGAACCTGCCGCCCGGCAGCGCGCGGGCCGAGACGCGGGCCTTGCCCCGCTCCCAGAGCGCCGTGCAGCGGAACCGTCGAGTACTTCTTCGTGGCCCCGGCCTTGTGCGCCTTGCCGACGCCGTGACAGGTCGTGGCGGAGATGATCGAGGGGGCGCTCGTGTTGGTGGTCGGGATCTGCGGGACGAGGCCGTGGATCTTCTTCGCCATCGCCTGCGGCGTCGTCCACGCGGCGCGCGTCTTCGCCTGCGAGACGCCCGCTCACGTGAGCAGGAGGACGCCGACGAGCCCGGCGCAGGCGAGCGGGAGGCGGAGGAAGCGGGTCACGGGCTCGGGATGAGTCGCGTGTTGATCTGCGCGAGCGCCTGCGAGATCTGGGTGAAGATGTCCGTGAGGTCGCCGTAGGCGGGCTGGTTGTAGAAGTACGTGTCCGTCTGCGGTGTTCGGCGTCGCGATGTCTCTGCATGAGCGTGAGGCCGCGCACGTTGCGGTAAGGCCCCCGAGTTGTCGGTGCAGTTCTGGGTCGAGTCGTAGGCGATCGAGTAGATGAGCGTGCCCGCTGGCCTTGGCCGCGGTCGCCGCTGCATCGGCGCTCGCGCACGGGTTGTTGTCAGGCCCGCCGTTGGCGAAGGTCACCTGGTTGAGCTGGCCGTCGCTGAGGACGATGATCACGTTCACGGACGTTGGGCCGGACGACCTGGACGCGTGGGGCAAGCTGGTACTGGGCCTCGGCGAGGGCGCCCGCGAGATAGGTCGTCTGCTGGCCGGTGTCCTTGAGCCCGTAGTAGTCGCCTCCCGGGTAGTTGCCGCCGGGGCACTGGGTCCAGTACACGCTCTGGACGAGGTTGGAGCTCGGGGTTGAGCGGGGCCGTCGGATCGTCGGAAGTCCGGTAGTCGCTCGAGAGGCCGATGATGTCGTAGCCGGGCTGCGGCTGCGTCGGCGGCGGATACGGAGTCGGGTACTGCACGAACCCGTTGGGGTAGTTGCGATTGGTGCAGTCGATCTCCTCCGGGCGGTTGGCGACGTTCGCGAGGGCCGGATACGTCACGAGCCCGACCTCGTCCAACGGGTTGGTCACGTTCGCGCCGAGCGCGTTACCGGGGTTGGGGACGTTCCCGGTACAGGTGGTGACGCACGGAGACAGGCCCGAGAGGAGTGCTCGCACGCCCGCCTTGGCGCAGTCGATCCCGTAGGGAACATGTGGCGGATTGATGCCGGTGACCGCGCTCCCACAGCGAACTCCGTCCGGCGGCCCTCCCATCGAGGGCGTCGTGTCGAGAATGACCTCGACGTTTACCGGGGTCGGGGTCGATCCGGTCTGGGGAGCGCTTGCTGTCGCGTTGGCCGTGAGCGTGAAGCTGGGGATGCCGAAGATCCCGGCGAGCGTCGACTTCACGGTCGCCGTCTCGGAGACGGTCACCGCGTTGCACCCGACTCCGGCCGGTATCGGCGGCTGCGCGCCGACCGGCTGGCAGAGGTTGTCGGGCTGGTCCTCCGGGCTCGCGTCCGCCGGACACGAATTGGTCGTCGGGTCGTAGCCGGGCGCGTTCGGCGAGCACTCGAACGTCACCAAGGGGCCGTCGGCCGTCACGCCGTAGCCGAAGAGCGCGTTCTTGCTCGGCGAGATGCCGTCGAAGTTCGGCACCGTGTTGAAGCCTGTGTAGACGAGCGGCATGTTCTGGGCGGCCGAGAGCGCGCTGGCATCCACGGCGTTCTGGAGTTGCCTCTGGGCGAGATAGATCCGGCCGACGTCGACCACGAGCGCGGCGAACCCGATGAGCACCACCATCATCAGCGCCGTCAGGGGCAGGACCTGCCCGCCCTCGTGCCGCAGGCACCGGCGGAGCGCTCCTAGGCGGGTGTCATTCGATGGCATCCGTCGCCTGCACTGTGATCTTCCCGCCGGGGCACGAGAGATTCAAGCCGACGATGTTGATGCTGCAGGGGACTGTGGCGGTCACGGTCACCTGGTTGCCCTGGTTCCAATGCGGGCCCGTGCCGGTGCACCCCGCCGGCGTCTGGCACGCCGTTCACAATGAGCATGGATGCCTGACTTCTGAAGGTTGGCGTCGATCGCGGAGTTGTAGGTCTCGTTGATCGCCAGGCTGCACGGGTCGTTGGGCGCAGGCGCGGTGTTACCCCGTCCGAGCGAGAGCGTCCGCGCGCCGGTTCGCACCGCGTCGGTGATCGTGATGTAGTGGTAGAAGACCAGGCCGAAGCTCGTGATCGCGGTCGCGAGCATGAGCAGGATCGGGAGGACGAGCGCGAACTCGACCAGCGCCTGGCCGTCCTCGCGGCGGATGTGCGTGAAGCGCTTCATACGCCGCGCAGCGCGTGGAAGATCGAGGCCAGCGCCGGGCCGAGGATGACGATGAACAGGGCGGGGAAGATCATGAAGACGAGCGGGAAGAGCATCTTGATCGGCGCCTTCTGCGCCTGCTGCTCGGCCTGAGCCCGCCGCCGCTTCCGCATCTCGATCGCGAGGCTGCGCAGGATCTGCCCGACCGACACGCCGAGCAGCTCGCCCTGCATCATCGCCCGGGCGAACGACTCGACCGCGGGAGTCGGAGTGCGGCCGACCATGTTCTCCAGCGCCTGCACGGGCGTGAGGCCCATGCGCTGCTCCTGGATCACGATCCGCAGCTCTTCGCCGAGCGGGCCCCCCAGCCGCTCGCCGGCGATCTGCAACGCAGCGCTGAGGCTGAGGCCGGCCTCGACCGTGACCACGAGCAGGTCGATCAGCTCGGGCATGGCGTGGTCGATCCGGTAGAGGCGGTTCTCCGCCTTCCGCTGGACGATGAAGCCGGGCAGGACCCAGCCGGCGACGCCGAAGAAGATGGTGAGGAGGATCGCCACGCCGGCCGACGAGCCGCCCACGACTGCGAGCACGATCCAGATCAGCGGGAGCGCGACGGCGCCGAGAGCCGAGTAGCCGGCGACCATGTCCGGCGTCGTGTCGCGCAGGCCGCCCGCGACGATGGTCTTCTGCAGGCGCTCCGCGTTGACGACGTGGAGCCCCTCGGTGAAGAAGTGGCCGAGCCACTCGCAGAAGTCGTCGAACATGCCGCGGAACCCCTCGGTGCGCTCCCGGCGCGCGGGGGACGTGAAGCCGTAGTTGCCGATCTGCGCCAGTGTGTCGGTGGCGCGAAGCCGCGGAACCATCCACGCTCGCGACAGGAGGACCACGGCGGTACCGAGGAGCAGAAGGCCAAGTAGGAGCAGAACGATCATGGCGTCACCTCAGACCTCGATCTCGACGATTCGCTTGATCACGAACGACCCGGCCACGGCCCACACCACGGCGAAGATGAGCAGAGCCTTTCCCGCGGTCGAGACGATCAGGGGGTGGAGGTAGTGCGGGTCCTCGAGCTGGAGGATCAGGACGATCCCCACCGGCAGCAGAGTCACGATCCAACGCGTCATCCGGCCCTGCATCGTCAGCGTCTCGACGAGCCGCTGCAGGTCGAACCGCTCGCGCACCGTCTCGGCCACCGCGTCGATCACCTCGGCCGCGTTGCCGCCGGACTCCCGCTGCAGTTCGGCCACCATGGCGAGCTGCTCGAGGTCGCGGCTCGCCATGCGCTCTGCGACCACGAGCAGCGAGGTCGGAATCGGCACGCCGTGCTGCTCGTCGGCGACGACGCGCTGCATCTCGCTCTTCATCGGTTCCGACGAGCTCTCGACGACGACCGCCAGTGCGCCCGCGAAGCTGTGACCCGCACGCAGCGCGGACGCGATCACCTGGAGCGCGTCGGGCAGCTGCTCGGCGAAGCGCTTGCGCCGATGCTTGAGGGTGCGAAGCACCCACTCGCGTGCGAGGTACGGGATGACGAAAGCCAAGAGCGCCCACCACACCGATCCCGTGCCGGCCAGGATCAGGAAGAAGAGCAGGACGGTCGCAGCGATGGTCCCGCCTACGAGCATCTGGGGCGAGACGTGGATCTCGGCGATCTCGAGCGTCTCCCCGAGGCGCGTCCAGTAGTTGTCCTCCTGCGCCTCGTCGGTCTGCTCTTCGGCGGCGGGGGTTGGCGCGTTGTCCTGCTGGAGCGCGCGGATCGAGACGAACTCGGACATGCGCTCCGGCAATCCGCTCCGCCGCGGCGCCAGGATCGCGATCACGAGGAACGCGACGGCCGCCGCCACGAGCAGGGCCAGCACGACCATCGTGATCGGCGAGCTCACGAAGCGGTCCCACAGCGAGGGGTTGTACGGCTGGTCCGCCGAGGCTCCGGCCGCCGCGGCTTCGCCGGCGAAGGCGCAGGCGGCGAGGATTGCCGTCGCGAGCAGCGAAAGTCGCTTCACTTACTCGCCCCGACCGCCGCCGTGCGCAACTCCGGCTCATTGCCCTGGAAGAGTCCGAGCGGCAGGGCAATGCCCCGCTTCTCGAACTTCTGGATGAAGGTCGGCCGCAGCCCGGTCGCGCGAAGACCGCCGACGATCGTGCCGTCGCGCGTGACCTCGTCGATCTGGAACTTGAACAGCTCCTGCAGCGTGATGACGTCCGACTCCATCCGCTGGACCTCGGTGATCGAGGTCACGCGACGGGAGCCGTCCTCGAGCCGCTCGAGATGGATGATGCCGTCGAGGGCCGACGAGGTCTGTTCCCGGATCGCGTGCACCGGCAGGTCGTAGCCGGACATCAGCACCATCGTCTCGACGCGGGAGAGCGCGTCGCGAGGGCTGTTCGAGTGAACGGTCGAGAGCGAGCCGTCGTGGCCCGTGTTCATCGCCTGCAGCATGTCGAGGGCCTCTGCACCACGAACCTCGCCGACGATGATCCGGTCGGGCCGCATGCGCAGCGAGTTCCGGACGAGGTCGCGGATCGGCACCTCGTTCTCGCCGCTCAGGTCCTTCGGGCGAGCCTCGAGCCTCAGCACGTGGGCCTGGTTGAGACGCAACTCGGCCGCGTCCTCGATCGTGACGATCCGCTCTTCGTTCGGGATCGCGGTCGAGAGCGCGTTCAGGAGCGTCGTCTTGCCCGAGCCCGTTCCTCCCGAGATGAGGAGGTTGAGCTGTGCGCGGATGCAGCGCTGGAGGAACTCGACGGACTCCTGGTTGAGCGTGCCGAGCTTGATCATGTCCTCGAGCGTCAGGCGGGTACGGCTGAACTTGCGGATCGTGATCAGCGGGCCGCCGAGCGAGAGGGGCGGGATCACGGCGTTGACGCGGCTGCCGTCCGGCAGGCGCGCGTCGACCATCGGTGAGGTCTCGTCGATCCGCCGTCCGACCTGCGCGACCATCTTGTTGATGATCCGTCGCAGGTGCCACTCGTCGTTGAACTGCACGTCGCTGGGCGAGAGCCGCCCGGCGCGCTCGATCCAGATGTCGTGCGGGCCGTTGACCATGATCTCGGTCACGCTGTCGTCGGCGAGCAGCCGCTCGAGCGGGCCGTGGCCGAGGATGTCGTCGGCGACCTCGAGTGCGATCCGCGCACGGTCGTCACGCGAGATGCCCGTCTCCTGGGCCAGCTGGTCGCGGACATCGGCGAGGACCCGTTCACGCAGATCGTCCGGGTCCATGTTGACGTTGTAGATCTGCGGCCCGAGATCCCCGATGACCGTGAAGTGCACGCGGCTCTTGACCTCGGCGAACGGGTCCTTGTCCGCCGCAACCGGCGTTGACGTGTTGAGACGCTCGTGCAGGTCCATCAGCGCCGCCGCCCGATCAGGGTCCGGCCGCCGGAAGCAGACGAGCTCGCCGCCGGCTGGGCCGGTCGACGTCTTCGCGTAGCGGTCGGCGAGGTCGCGGAACGCCTTCGCGGCGCCGGAGGCCTGCTTCACGGCGACGATCGGGGTTCCCTCGTTGATCGAACGCGGGATCTCGCGGTCGCTCGGGATGAAGATGTCCGGGGTCCTGCCGACGATGGTCGACACGTCCTCGGGGGTGATCCCGACCCGCGAGTCGGCGCGGTTGAGGATGAGCGCGATCTGATCGGAGTCGTAGCCCATGAGGTCGAGCGTCTCGACGCCGAGCTTCGTGTTCTTGAGCGAGAGCGAGTCGAGCATCCCGACCATGCAGATCTCGGTCGAGACGTCGATTGTCGCGATCACCTCGGGGGTGAAGCCGGGCGGCGTGTCGACGATCACGAAGTCGCACATCGACCGCAGCGACGCGTAGATGTCGCGGAGGTAGTCGATCGAGACGGCGCTCGCCTGGTCCGGCCGCGTCGGCGCGATCAGCACCTTGACGCCGGAAGAGTGGCGAATCAGGTGCCGGTCGAGCTTGTCGTGGTCGAAGGGCGGGCCGGCCTTCATCAGGTCGTACATCGTCCGCTCGGGAGAGAGCCCGAGGGCCAGGCCGATGTCGCCGAACTGCAGGTCGAGGTCGACGAGGACGACGTTCGCGTCCCGCTGAGCGAGCGCGACCGCCAGGTTCGTCGCGACGAGCGTCTTGCCGGTCCCACCCTTGGGGCCGAGGATCGCGATGAGCGGCGCCGTGGGCTTCCCCGGGATGGCGAGACCCCGACGGCGGGCGATGACCTTCTGGAGCGTGAACGCGACCTCCTCCGAAGCCTGCGGGACGGTGATCACGTCGTCCGCGCCGGCTTCGAACGCCTGGCGCAGGAAGCCGTTCGGCGGCGCCTCGGTCATCACGACCACCGGCCGGTCGGGCCGGTGCTTCACGGCCCGGTCGACCATCGAGGTCGCGCCCTGGTCGGTGGCGGAGCAGGCGACGATGACGATGTCGGCCTGCTGCGCGAGGAACTCGCGCCAGTCGTCGAAGTAGTCGGCGTAGCCGAGGACTTCGAGCCTGGGCTCATCCTGAAGGGCGGACTCGACGAGCCGCGGGTCGGCGTGCTCGGCGAGGGTTACGAGAATGCGAATCGTGTCTTCCATGTCAGCCTCTCAGCAACGAGTTCGGGACAATCGGCGTCGGGTTCTTCACAGTGCCGTGCGGCGGCCGCAGCACGAGCCAGATCTTGTCGTTGCCGCTCGCGTAGATCAGCTTGCCGGCCTGTTCCGGCGTCGCACGCAGGGTCACGTTGCCGTCCGTGTTCGTGTTTAGCACGTACATGTTCGACAGGATCTGCTTGGCGACCGGCGTCGTCGCGCCGTTCGAGGTCGTCACGTTGATGAGCGCCCAGACGTCGACGGTGTCGCCCGGCGCGATCTGGCCGCCCACCTGGCCCGGCAGGTCGAGGGGCACGACCACGGCGCGCTGCTGGCGCGTGAGCTGAGCGGCAACGGGGTTCCCGATCGATTTCGCAGTGAAGTCGGCGGTGGTCAGCTGGTCGCCCGCGGCGATGTCGTTCACCGCGACCTGGTTCTGGATCTGGGACGCGCTGGTGATGGCGCCTGCCTCTACGTTGTTCTGCGCGATGGACGTCGGCTTGACGAGGTTCGAGGACGCGATGACGTCACCTTGCGTGTTCTTCGCGATCGCCCCCTGGGCGACGAGCACCGTGACCGGCACCGCTTTCGCGTTGGCGTTGTTGGTGTACTGGTTCAGGTAGACGATCAGTGCGATCGCCGCCAGCACTGCCGCGATCACGCCGAGCAAGATGGTGCCCTGGCGCGTCCTGAAGAGCTTGCTCGACATGATGTTTTCCACTTGAGTCCTCCTCCTGATTTTTTCGCGTCAGGTCGCGTGAGTCTTGGTGGTTTCCGTTCCGGCGCTTGACGGGCCGGATGACGCGAGGGGGTCCTTCGTCCTCGGGTGAGGTGTGAAGGCCCCCTCGTTCATGGTCCTGCTGTTTAGAGCTCCGCGTTGATCTGGCTGAAGATCCCGGAGACGTTGCCGCCGAGCACCTTCAGGATGCCGATCGAGGCGACCGCGATCAGGGAAAGCAGGAGCGCGTACTCCACGAGCGCCTGCCCCTCTTCGCGATCCCGCAGGGCCGCAACCGCGAGGTAGGCCCGCATGGGGAGCGAACGAATCATCTCCACCTGTGTTCCTCCTTTGAGAGCCGCCGGCTTCGCCGTCGTGCCCTCTTCGTGCAGGGTTGGCGCCCTGCGCTTGGGCATCCCGCGATCGCGGGATGCCTTCTGTCGCTAGCAGGTGTAGATGCGGTTGAGCGCATCTACCCCTGCGGGAAGGCTGGGATCGCCCGGTCCTTCGGCCAAAGGGGTCTCCCGGGCCCGTTTAGAGCTCCGCGTTGACCTTGCTGAAGATCCCCGAGACGTTGCCGCCGAGCACCTTCAGGATGCCGATCGAGGCGACCGCGATCAGGGAAAGCAGGAGCGCGTACTCCACGAGCGCCTGACCCTCTTCGCGATCCCGCAGGGCCGTAACCGCGAGGTAGGCCCGAATGGGGAGCGAACGAAGCATCTACCGTCCTCCTTGTTCTAGTGCGTGCGGCATCTCGTCGTCCTGAGACACCCTCCTTGGGGGTGATAAACCTGTTTGGGCGCCGCGTCCCCTCCGGGATGGGTGGGATGACCCCGTCCTTCGGTCGAAGGCGTGACAGGGCGTCTCGGACTTGAATGGGGTGATGAAGGCCGCCGGCGAGAGGGTCGCTGCTTCGATGCGCGCGCTGGGACAGCCCTGGGAGCTCGCGGTTTTCCTCTGGATTCCCCTCATCCTCTTCGGGGTCCTCGTCGTGTCCGAGCTGCACCTGGCCGGCTCGCTCAAGGACTGGGAGATCTTCCGCTCGGCGTCCCACTCGGTCGTGCACGGCCGTTCGCCGTTCCCGCCCGCGACCTCGGCTGCCCTCGCGCACGGCGACACGTACGTCTATCCGCCGATTACCGCGTTGCTCCTCACCCCGCTCGCATTCCTTCCTGTCGTTGCCGGCAAGGCTCTCTTTCTCCTGCTGGCGCTCGGCTGCTTGCTGCTGGCCCTACGTCTGCTCGGTGTCCGTGACTGGCGCTGCTACGGGCTCGCTGCTCTCACCGCTCCGGTGGTCGACACTCTGAGCCTCGGCGCGATCAGCTCGATGCTCCTCCTCGGGGTCGCGCTGGTCTGGCGCTACCGCGATCGCCCCTACGTCGCCGGCGCGGTGACGGCCGGCACCGCTGTCGCCAAGCTCTTCGTCTGGCCGCTCTTCGTCTGGCTGCTGGCGACGCGCCGCTTCCGGGCGGCGCTGGTCGCTGCCGGGGCGTCTCTGCTCCTCCTCGTGGGCGGCTGGGCCGTGATCGGCTTCGCCGGACTCGGCGGCTACCCCCACCTGCTGCGGGTGCTCACGAAGGTGGATGCAGTGGAGAGCTACTCCCTCGCCGGGTTGCTGCGGGTCGACGGCGGGGCCGCCACCGCTCTATCGGGTCTCCTGGCGATCGCGGTGATCGGCGGGATCTTCCTGGCCGCTCGCGGCCCGGACGGCGATCGGCGGGCGCTCACGATCGCGGTCGCCGGCGCGCTTCTCGCCACGCCGGTGTTGTGGCTCCACTACCTCGACCTGCTGTTCGTCCCCATCGCTCTCGTCCGCCCGCGGCTGTCCGCGATCTGGTTCGCGCCGCTGGCGTTCTGGGTCACGCCGCTCGCGCACTCGGGCGGGAGCGTCTGGCGGATCTGCCTCGTGCTCGCCGTCGGCGCCTACATCGTCTGGAGGACGTTCGCTCCGCCGGCTACCGCTGCCGCAGCACCACCAGCGGGCCGCGCCGAGTCACGACGCGCGCTCGCTTCGTCCTGACGAGCGCGGCGATCGGCTGGGCATCGTCCTGCCGGTCGAGGACGAGAGCCCGGTAGCCGCGCACCGTCGTGCGCCAGCCGGCGACCAGGTTGCGGAACCCGATCACCGACCGGAGCTGACGAGCGGTGAGAAGCTCGAAGCGCGAGTCGTACGCGATCCGGCCCGCGAGTTGCGGATGCTCGAAGACGAGCCAGTCGGCATAGCGCTCGTTGGCGAACACCCGGCCGTGCGCGCCGGCAGCCGCCAGGGCCGCGCGCTCGGCCGAGGCCGGATAGGCGGCCTTCGTGAACCACGAGTCCGGCTGGAACGCGACGCCGAGCGTCGCGACGCACACCAGCACGAGCATCGCGAGCGCGAGTAGGCGGTTCAGACGCTTCGGCTCGACCGCAGGAGAACGGAGCGCGTCGAGCAGCCGTGGGAGCACGACGAGCGAGAAGAGCGCCAGCCAGGGGGCGTTCCTCACCGCATCGAATGCGAGCAGGGTCAGGCCGACGAAGGCGAGCTTCTCGAACGACGTAGCCCTGCTGCCCGTGCGCCCGAATAGCCACAAGCCGCCGAGGGCGAGCAGGTAGACCGGCGCGTGGGCGAGCGTCAGCGTGGTCGGGGCCCACTCGGTCACGTAGCTCCCGAACCCGCTCGAGAAGATCAGCCGGTAGTAGTGCGGCAGGGAGGTCGCATACGGCGAAGCGAGCACGCACAGCCACGGGCGCGGCGAGGAGGACGAGCGAGCGGGCGTGCACCGTTCGCGGGCGCGACCGGACAGAAGTGACGATCTCTGTGAGGCCGAACGCCGACACGACCGCCGCGCCGACGACCACGGAGCCGTGCAGGTTCGCCCACAGCGCCAGGAGCGGCAGCACGAGGTAGACGCGGCGCGAGGGCTTCCGGACCTCCTCGAACAGCAGCCACAGCACCGCTACGAACAGCGGATAGGCAAACGACTGCGGCCGCATGATCACGGCTCCCGGCCAGTAGGCGACGAGCACCGGCAGCGCGACCCAGGTGGCGGATCGCGCCGACCCGCCGCGCCTGCGGGCCAGGGCGGCAGCTCCGCCGAGGGCGAGGGTCACGAGGAAGGCGTGCACGAGCAGCACGAGCGGCAGGCCGCCCAGGCGCTCGAGACCGTAGAGGGCCAGCTGCGCGAGCCACTGCTGGTCGACCCAGGTACGTCCGTGGGCCCAGACCGTCAGCGTGTCGTGCGAGGGGAGGCCGTGCTGGGCGACGACGCGACCGGAGAGGAGCGCCATCCAGCCGTCGGCCGCGAGCGCGGTGCGGAGGTGCGTGATCAGCACGATCGCGAACGCGGCGACGGCCATGACGAGCGTGCCGTTCTGCTCCAGGCTCCTGGACAGGCGCGTCGCCAGGCTCGGCCTGGCGGACGGCCGGTGTCGCCGTAGGCGCCGGCTGCGGAGGCGCGCTTGCGCTCATGTGGGCCACGTCCACACGGTGGTCGAAGTATCGGCGCCCGGCAGCGTCGTCTATACCGCCGGGTCGTCGGGTTCTTACCGTCCTCTCGTCCACACGGCCCCGAGTGGGTGCCCAGACTTCCAGGCGGAGGACCTCAGCCGTGCGGACGGTGCGGCGAGGCCGTTCGAGAGCTATCCCTCTACCTGTGGCGGTCAACGTCCTCTCGGAACGCCGCGCGGTCACCGCACCGGACATCGTCTCGGTGTCGGTCGTCATCCCGTGCCTGAACGAGGAGGAGAGCATCGGCCAGTGCGTCGCCGCTGCGCGCCGGGTGCTGGACGCGCACGCACTCCACGGCGAGGTCCTCGTCGTGGACAACGGCTCCGACGACAACAGCGCGAATCTCGCCCGCTTCGCCGGCGCGAGGGTCGTCGAGGAGCCGCGGCGCGGCTACGGCAGCGCCTACCTCACCGGCTTCGCCGCGGCTCGCGGCGACTACATCGTGATGATCGACGCCGACCTCACCTACGACTTCGAGGAGATCCCCCGCTTCGTCCACGAGCTGGAGAGCGGCGCCGAGCTGGTGATGGGGAACCGCATGGGAGCCGTTGAGCCGGGTGCGATGTCGATGCTCAGCCGGATCGGCAACCCGCTGCTCTCGGGCTTCCTGAATCTCCTCTTTCGCACGCCGGTGGGCGACGCACACTGCGGCATGCGTGCGGTCCGGCGCGACGTCCTGCCCGCGCTCGCGCTCCAGGCGACCGGGATGGAGTTCGCCTCCGAGATGGTGATCCGCGCGTCGCGGGGCGGCCTCGAGATCCGTGAGCTGCCGATCGCCCTCCATTCCCGCGAGGGAGAGTCGAAGCTCTCGCCCTTCAGGGACGGCTGGCGTCACCTACGGCTGATGCTCGTCTACCACCCGAACTTCCTGTTCCTGTTTCCCGGCGTGCTGCTCGGCGCGATCGGCGTGCTGCTCATGGGGGTCGTGTTCGCGCACGCCTCGGTCTTCGGGCGCGAGTTCTACGTCCACACGCTGATCGGAGGCTCGCTGCTCGTCGTCGTCGGTACGCAGCTCGTCGGGTTCGCGCTCTGCGGGCGTTCCTACGCCGTGTACCAGCTCGGCGACCGCGATCCGTCGTTCGAGCGCATCGGGAGCCGTGTCCGCCTCGAGCACGGTCTCCTGCTCGGCCTGGCCGTGATGATGGCCGGCTTTACGCTCGGGATCGCAATCGTCGGCCACTGGATCGCGGGCGGTCTCGGCAGCCTCGCCGAGGAGCAGGCCACGATCCTCGCTGCGACGCTCCTCATCGTCGGCGTCCAGATCTTCTTCACGTCGTTCCTGCTCTCGCTGATCGGCCTGCGTCGCCGCGGCCGCGAAATCTGATCTGAGCCCTCAGCCGCCGCAGCGCAGGCCGGCCGGGATCTTGAGGATCCCGTGGGTGGGGGCGACGAGCACGAGCTGTCCCTCCCGGTCGCGCGCCAGCACGCGCCCCGTGCCTCGGAACGAGGCGGGCACCACGGCGTAACGCGTCCGGATCGCGCTCGAGCGAGACAGCCGCTGCTCGCCCCAACCCGCACCGAGCGCCATGCGGCAGGTGTAGTAGGCATGGGCGATCGACCCGTTCCAGTAGGCGGTTTCCCTCACGGCGGCCATCGGGACCCCCGGCCCGCTGACGATGCTGACACGAGCCGCGGGGGCCGGCGACCCGGTCGACCCAGTCGGCCCGAGCGGGAAGGCCCGTCGTGGTTCGCGAGAGCGGCGTCACCTGGCGTCCGAGCTCCAGTGTGGACAGGCCGAGAAATACGAGGGCCGTGACCACTAGCGTCGTCGCCGGCGGAAGCCGCCGCGATGCGGCGAGAACATAGACGCCTGCCAGGAGGGTCGACAGGGCAACGGCAAGGGTGGTTGCGTGTGCGATCGCGACGGTCGTTCCGGATTCCCCCCGGCCGAACACGAGCAACGAGAACGACTCGGCCGGGTTCGTGCCGTTGATGACCGTGCCGAACGGGATCAGCGCGGGCAGCACTGCGGCAACGGCCGCGCAGCACACGACGTGCCTGGAGAGCGGGAACCTCGGCCGGCGAAGATCGAACACCGCCAGCAGCGCGACGAGGAAGAGCGGGACGAGATAGATGAGATAGCGCTCGTGAATCCGCGGCAGGTCGACGAATCCGGGTCGAGCGTGCGGCAGGTTCTTCGTGGCGTCGAACGCCGCGGCGTCGTAGGCCACCTCGAGCACGACCCAGAACGTCGCGGCGATCGCGACCGATGCGAAGACCAGGGCCCTCTGCGGAAAGCCGAACCGGACCAGTGCCCAGCCGGCCAGCAGCGCGGCCACGAAGGGAATCACGCCGACTGCGAGATCGAGCCCCGCCAGATGCTGGAAGAAGCGTGCGACCACACGCCCCGCACCCGCGTGGGCGGTCCCGACGTTCGAGTAGCGGCCGGCGAGCGGCAGGTTCCCGCCGTCCGTCGCCGTCCGCGCAAGCGCGACGACGAGCGCAGCGCCGCAGACGCCGAACAGCAGCCGATGCCCGGAGACCGCCTGCCGCACACCGCGGAGGCGACCCAGCGCAGGCTCCGGCCGGACGAGACCGACGAGCAGGATGGCCGTCAGTGCCGCCGGCACGAGCACCACGAGCTGGAGACGCGCCGCGGTGGCGAGCCCGATCGCGGCGAGGAGGAGCGCGTCGTTCGCCAGGCTCGGACGACGGACCGCGCGCAACATCGTCCAGAAGGCGACGAGGCAGAGGGGGTAGGCGAGGCTCTCGCTCATCTCGAAGCCGCTGTAGAGCATCAGCGGCGCGAGCAGCGACAACCCTGCGACGGCGAGGGAGCGGCCGCGCGGGAGAACGGAACGGGCGATTGCGTAGACCGGGAAGACGGAGAGCGAGATCAGCACCGCGTTCTCGAACTTGGCCCACTCGTAGGCGGTTCGCATCGACGACGTCAGCGCATAGATCGGGGAGAGGAAGATCGGGTAGAGCGGCGAGTAGGCGAGCCCGCGCTGGCCCAGGAGGGCGAAGTGTCCGGTGCGCGCGAAGCTCTTCGCCATCTGCTCGTAGCCGAGCTCGTCCATGAAGACGAACGGCCCGTGGACGTGGGTGCCGATGACCGATCGCAGGACCACCGAGCTCACGAACAGTCCGGCGAGCGCGACGATGGTCAGAGCGGTGCTGTGCGCGCGGCAGTAGGCACGCGCGGCGCCCGGCAGAGCTTTTGGGCTCGGCGGCGCCTCGTGGGAGTCCTGCGCGAGGAGTTTGCGAGACTCGGCGTCGCCCAGCATCAGGAGCCCCCCGGCACTTTCACCCGCTTAGTTTGACGACGGCTCCGGAAGGCCGGAACCCGCCGTCCGATGAGTTGAAGCTCGCCGGACGGATGGCGCGGGGAACCGGCCGTCGGAGCGAAGCTGTGGTTGCGTCGCCGAACCACGCGGTTCGGCCGCACGCAGGACAGATCCCCCAGACCGAGAACCACCGAATTGTCGAAAAGGAGCCGGTGAATGGACATCGACGGAGCCAAGGCGCTGAACGAGAGGCTCGCCCGGGGCAGGGCGGCGAAGGCGACGCCTGCTTCCGGAGAGATTCCGGAAGGCGCGCCGCCGGTCTATCACTGGTTCGCCTTCCGCGAGAGCGCCGACGGCGCCACGCCGGCCCTGAACGACGGGGGCTCTGCTGAGAACGGCCCGACGGCCGGGCTCGGCTTCCCGCCGACCTCCCAGTAGCTCTGACGCAGGGTTGATGGATCGAGAGGCGGACTCGGCGGGCACCGCTCGCGAGTTCGATCCGCTGCGGAAGGCGCTGACGCACAGTCTCGCGTTCTGGGCTCTCGCGGCCCCGATCTGGGTCCTGGTCGGCGCCGCGATGAAGCATCGGTTCGCACTCGACTTCCACCACGCGTTCCTGCCCGCCGCACACGCAGTCCTGCACGGGACGACTCCGTACAGCGCCATCGGCTCGCACGCTCTCGCGGATGGGACGGCGTTCCTCTATCCGCCGCTGACGGCATACATGTTCATCCCGTTCACGGTGCTCCCGACGCTCGCCGGCGAGATCCTCGCCGTCCTCCTCGTCGCGGCCACCGTGCCGGCGACTCTGCTGGTGCTCGGCGTCCGCGACTGGCGCTGCCACGCGTTCGCTCTGCTCTGGTGGCCTGTGATCATCGGCATCCAGACGGCGAACGTCACGCTGCCGCTGGTGCTCGGGCTCGCACTCGTCTGGCGCTACCGGGATCGCCGGATCGTCGCCGCGCTCCTCACCGGGCTCGTGATCGCCGTCAAGCTCGTCTTCTGGCCGCTCCTCGTCTGGCTCATCGCGACGCGCCGCTACCGGACCGCGGCGCTCGCCGCCGCGGCCTCCGCGGTGCTCGTCCTCGTGCCGTGGGCGGGCATCGGCTTCGCCGGCCTGCACGGCTACCGGCACATGCTGTCGAGCGTCTCGGATCGAGAAGGACCGCGCGGCTACTCGGTTGCGGCGCTGCTCCACTACCTCGTGCCGAGCTGGTCGACGGCGACCGCTATCGAGACGGCGATCGGCGCCGCCATCCTGCTGGTCGTCCTCGTGTGGGGCCGTCGCGGGCGCGACCGCGACGCGCTGGCGCTCACGGTGGTCGCGATCCTCGTGCTCACGCCGCTGGTGGAGATGCACTACCTCGCGCTGCTCCTCGTGGTGGTCGGCCTCTACCGCCGCCGACTCGATGCGGCCTGGGTGGCACCGCTCCTCATCTGGGGAGCCTCGGCAAACGGGCCGGGCGGCCTGGTCGTCCAGAACCTGCATGTCCTGGCCGTCGTGGCCGTGACGCTCGTCCTCGCGATGAGCGACTGGCGACCGTGGCCGCTCGCGCGGTCACTGAAGCCCGAGACGGCCTGAACGAGCGCCACCGGCGATCTCTTCGCTCAGGCCGTAGCGAGGCAGCCGGAGACGGCTTCGATCAGGCTGCGCGAGGTGTGGTCGTCGGCGGTGAGGTGGTTCCTGACGTAGCCGAAGCCGACCCCGAGCTCAGGATCGGCGAACGCGATCGAGCCGCCGTAACCGGAGTGGCCGAACGACGCCGGCCCGAGGAACGGTTGGAGCCGATCCGGTCGTGCGAATCCCGACGACATCGAGAACGGAAGCGCCTCGGCCATGAAGGCCGAGAACTCCGACGGCACCCTGTAGCGCTGCGCCTGCTGAAGCGCGCACATCTCCCGCACAGTGTCCGGCTGCAGCAGCTTGACGCCGTCGATCTCCCCGATCGCGGCTGCGTACATGCGGGCCAGCGACCGCGCGTCGGTGACCATTCCGGTGCCGGGGTGCTCTGAGGCCCGCACGGATGCGGGCATTGTGGCCGCCCTCTGCGGTCACCAGGCCGTCCGCGAACGCGTTCCCGAGCGTCGACGCCCGCGCGTCGACCGAGTCCGGGTCCGCCCATAGCGTCTCGAGCATCTCTCTCGCTCCTGTGGGCACAGGAGCGACGTTCGCGAGCATCGCGTCGAGCAGCGCGTCCCAGTCGAGTTCGGCGGTGTCGAGGTCGAGGTGAGCGACACGCGGTTCGATCTCCTCGGGCAGCCCGATCCAGGCGCTCAGTCCGAGCGGCGCTGCGACCTCCTCGGCGAAGAACCGCCCGAGCGTCGTACCCGCTACCCGCCGCACCACCTCGCCGACGAGGAACCCGTACGTCACAGCGTGGTAGGACTGCTGCGTCCCGGGCTCCCACAGGGGCTGCTGGCGCTCGAGCGCCCGGATTACGGGCTCCCACGCGCACGCCTCCTCGAGCGTCAACGGCGTGTCCACGACCGGCAGCCCCGCCTGATGTGACAGCAGCCAGCGGACGCGCACGTCGTCCTTCCCTTCGGCCGCGAACTCGGGCCAGTACTGCGCGACGGGCGCGTCGAGGTCGAGTTCGCCCCGCTCGGCGAGCATGTGCGCGCAGAGCGCCGTCGCGCCCTTGGTCACCGAGAAGACGACGGCAACCGTGTCTTCGTCCCATGGGCGACGGCTTCGCCGGTCGGCGGTGCCGCCCCACAGGTCGACGACGGGCTGGCCGTCCAGGTAGACGCAGCAGGCGGCGCCGATCTCGCCGTGCAGCTCGAAGTTGTCGGCGAAGGCCTCTGCCACCGCCTCCCAGCCGGGCGCAGTGAGCCCTTGGTGCTCGGCCATCTGGCTACCCTCTCGCCTCTTCCGCCGCCGGCCTGTCATACCTTGGCCTGAGGGTGGCCCGACCTTCGGCGGGTGCAGGGCGTACACAATAGGAGTAGTTCATCGTGGTGTGAGGCGTCTCGGTTATGTGCCCGCGCTTGACGGGATTCGGGGCGTCGGTCGCCGTCGCGGTCATCGGCGCGCACTATTTCGGTTATCCTTGCCGGCGGCTACTACAGCATGGACGTCTTCTTCGCCCTCTCAGGGTTCCTGATCACCAGCCTGCTGCTTGAGGAGCGCGATCGGACGGGCGGCATCGTCCTCACGGGCGTTTCTACCGCCGACGCGCGTACCGACTCCTGCCTGGCCTGTTCACGGTGCTGGCGGTGTACGCGATCGTGACTTCGGCTTCGACTCCGCGCTCGAGCAAATCGCCGGTCGGCGGCCTTTATGCGGCGAACATCGTCATGGCGTCCGGCTCGCATCTCCTGGACGGCACGCCTCTGAC
Source organism: uncultured Actinomycetes bacterium (assembly GCA_963796555.1). Classification (GTDB taxonomy): domain Bacteria; phylum Actinomycetota; class Thermoleophilia; order Gaiellales; family Gaiellaceae; genus Palsa-739. The sequence continues at coordinate 1,111,942 of CAWCLZ010000010.1, forward strand.
CGCGTTCTGGTCACTGGCCCAGGAGGAGCAGTTCTATCTCCTCTGGCCGATAGTGCTCGTTCTTCTCCTGAAGCGAGGCGTCCGCGAGTCGCGAATCGCGGGCTGTTGATCGGCCTGCAATCGTGTTAGCCGTCTATCGGCAGCGCTCGGGATGGCCGGAGCTTCGCTGATTCGAATCTATGCGGGCCGGACACGCATGCCGACGGGCTCGTCCTCGGCTGTGTGCTCGCCTGTTACGTCGGCGGGGCGTACGCGTCCCCCAGCTGCTGGGCTGGGTTGGCCTCGTGTGCTCGTCGGCTGCGCAGTCCTCGCTCCGACGCGAGTTCCGTCGCCTACGTGATCCCGGTAATTGCCATCGCGGCGACCGTCTTCGTCGGGCGGCGCTCGAGTCGGGACTGCTCTCCCGCTGTTTCTCCTTCCGTCCACTCGTTTGGCTCGGCGCGATCTCGTACAGCCTCTATCTCTGGCATTCGTTCGTCTTCTGGCTCCTCGACTGGCGGAACCCTTGGTCGCGCTTCCGATCACGTTGGTCGTTGCGGCGCTCAGTTACTACAAGGTCGAACGGCCTCTCCGGAAGGGCTTCCGCGCAAAGTCGGAGCAGAGGGGGAAGGCTCAGCCTGCGCTGGCCCACGTGCTTAGTCGCCGGCGGGCCGAGGACGGTCGCCCGCCGACTTGGGCGCCGAAGGGAGTGTTCGCGATGCTGTTCAGCGAGCGGTGAGCTTGCCAGCGCGCCTTGGGTTAGGTACCTCCGGACGGTCTGGAATCTGGCGATCGCCGGAGCGTCGTTAGCCCGCCCTACCTCTGGTTGAGCGAGCGCTCTACCTTCGATGGGTGCACCCGAGCGTCCCAAGGAGTAGAGCACCATGGTGTGAGACGGCTCAGCTATGTGCCGGCGCTCGACGGGCTGCGTGGAGCAGGAATCGTCACGGTGATTGCCGTGCATTACTTCGGCTATCCCACCGGCGGCGCTTTCAGCATGGAGATGTTCTTCGCGCTTTCCGGGTTCCTGATCACGACCCTCTTGCTCGAGGAGCGCGACCGGACTGGGGGTATTTCCTTCAGAGCGTTCTACCGCCGACGCGCGTACAGACTTCTTCCCGCGTTGTTCACCGTGCTGGCGGCATACCTCGTCGTCATGTCGGCTTCGCCTGCGAAGGCGCTCGAACAGGTCGCCGTCGTGTTCTTCTACGTGACGAACTCGTCATGGCGTCCGGCTCCCACCTGATGGGCGTCGATCGCTCGGGCCCGTTCTGGTCGGCGCTACCCTTTTGGTCGCTCGCTCTGGAGGAGCAGTTCTATCTCCTCTGGCCACTAGTGCTCCTCCTTCTCCTAAGGCGGGGTGTGCGCGAATCGCGCATCGCGGTGGCGCTCGCTTGCCTCTTCGTCGCGCTGGCCGCATACAGAGCAGGACTTGGACTCGCTGGTGCCTCCTGGAGTCGACTCTATTTCGGGCCTGACACCCATGCGGACGGCCTCGTGCTCGGCTGCCTGCTCGCCCTGCTATGTAGGCGGGGACTTCGCGTTCCCCAGTTGGTGGGTTGGCTAGGACTTGGCGCACTGCTTGTGGCTTTCGTCTTAACTCCCGAGCTTCCACAGGCCACGGCGCTATCGCTTACGGGCTGGGGCCGATGTCGATCGCAGGGGTATTGCTCGTGGGGCGGCGTTCGAGCCAGGTCTCCTCTCGCGCTGCTTCTCGTTCCGTCCTGTCGTCTGGCTGGGCGTGATCTCTTACAGCCTGTACCTCTGGCACATGTTGGTTTCTGGCTCTTCGACTGGCAGGACCCGCTGGTCGCGCTTCCGGTCACGCTCGTCATTGCGACCGTCAGCTACTACAAGGTCGAGAAGCCGCTTCGCACGGCGCACCGAAATCGAAGGCCCGCTCCGGTTGCGGCCGAACCCGCACCCGTGGTGGAGGTTCAACCGGCGCCTGCGCAGATCTCGTCCGGGTCAGTACTCGAGCCGGACGGTGTCGCTCGCCACGCGGCCGTGAACGGCCAGTTCGGCAGGAGTCTGTTCGGTTAGTGCGTACCGGATGGCCGCCGGCAATCGCCTGCCCATCCGGCCGAGGGAGCCACGCGAAACACCTGCCGGCCGCAGCCGTTCAAGCCGCCGCTGTGCCTGTGGCGAGAGTGAGCGCAGGGAGGCCGGGTCGTCGACCAAGCGATCGAACTCCCGGCTTCGGGACGGGTCGAACGGGTTCGGCGGTCGAGTCGGTGCCGCGGGCTTCGGCGGCGAGCACGGCCTCGCGGTAGATCGCCCGCTCGCGTCGCCCGAGCGGGCGGCCGCCTGCACTGACTCCGTAGTCGTACGGGCGCTCGCGCAGCTCCTCGCTGCCCGAGTCGAGGAGCGAATCGGTGTACTCTCGCAACAGACGGCTCAGAGTGGGATTTGGAGGTAGCGCGGGCTATTCACGGCCGTACACATCCCGGTAGTACTCGACCATTCCGGGATAGTGGGTGAAGAAGAGCTCCGGCTGGCGCGGGTCGAAGCCGACGAAGTGGAAGTGGCGTAACGGGCCGCCGTCCACCATCAGGCGGCCCTCCAATTCATGCAGCTCACGCTCGTCCAGACTCCAGAACGTGACGTTGAGCGAATTGTCGCGGCTGATCACGTGCTCGAAGTACACGGGCGCCCAGTCGATCCAGAGCTGGTCCGCCCACATCCCCGCCGAGCGCTCGATCAGAGGAGTCGGTTGCCAGCCAGCCCGCCCACCACTCGAGAAACGCGCGTCCTCCCGGGCCGACGGCCAGTAGGCCGGCGTTGAAGAGACCGTTCATCAGCCATCGGTACTCGATCTCGCCCGTCGGGAAGTAGCGGCGCACGGTCACCGGCCGCATGGCCGCAGGCACCAGGACGAGCCCGGCGGCCGCCGCCGCGTCTCCAAGGTCGTGGACGGGCGCGTAGAAGCTGGTGTCGGTGTCGGTGAAGACCACCGACGAAGCGCCCCGCTCGAGAAGCAGCCGCATCAGGTGTGGCCTCACGGCGCACGACAGCTCATAGGCGTCGTAGATCCCCTGCTGCACTGCGAGCTCCTGCGTCGAGAGGCCGAGCTCACCAGGTCGCACGCTCACAAAGGCCTCGCCGTCATCCGGCCGGCCGTCGTGGTCGAGCAACAGCACGAAGAACGGCGAATCGGGATGGTGCTCGCGCCAGGACCGAGCGGCAACCCGCGCCCGCGGGAGGTGACTTACCGTGCACGCCGTGCAGCAGACCAGCCCAGTCCCGAACTGGTCACACATCTCGTTTCGTCGGTCCCTCAATACTCCAGCCGGACCATGTCGCTCGCGACACGGCAGTGAATGTCCAGGCCGGGAGGAGGCTGTTCACCGGCCGCGTACCGGAGCGCCGGCAGCAGCCGCCTGGCCACCCGGGCGAAAGAAGAGAACGCCAGGCAGGCCCCGAAGCCGTTCGAGGCGCTGTTGGGCCTAGGCGAGAAGCGCGTGCAGTGAGGAGGGATCATCGACGAGCCGCTCGAAGTCGTCGATTCGGGACGGGTCGAACGGGTTCGGGGGCAGATCCGTGCCGCGGGCTTCGGCGGCGAGGACGGCCTCGCGGTAGATCGCCCGCTCGCGGTGGTCAGCTCGCGGCCGCCGGCGCTGGCGCCGTAGCCGTAAGGACGTTTGCGCAACTCGTCGTCGCCGCATTCGCGAGCCGGTCGGCGTACTGCCCTAGGAGGCGGAAGAGGATGGGGTTGGTGGCGCCGACACGACAGCCACATAGGTCGAAAGGTGGTCCGGCCGTCTCGGGTCGAAGCCGGCGAAGTGGAAGTGGCGAAGCGGCCCACCGTCGACCGGGGCCTTCCCTCCGCCTCGTGCAATTCGCGCTCGTCGAGATTCCAGAAGGCGACGTTGACCGAGCTGTCGCGCGAGATACGTACTTGAAGTACATCGGCGCCCAATCGGCCCAGAGCTGGTCGACCCAGATCCCGGCCGGCCGCTCCTTAAGGGAGTCGCGCGCCAACCAGCCGTCCCACCAGTCGAGGAAGCCGCGCCCGTCCGGGCCGGTGACCTGGAGCCCCTGTTGAAGAGGCCGTTCGTGATCCGCCGGTACTCGATCTGGCGGGTCGGAAAGTACCGCCCCATCTGGCGCCGGCCGGACCACATGCGGGAACAACACGAAGCCAGTCTAGCAGCGGCGTGGGCCAAGTCGTCGACGGGGCCGTAGAAGCTGGTGTCGGTATCGGTGAAGATGACCGCTGAAGCCCCGCGGTCGAGGAGAAGTGCCGCAACAGTCGCCTTGAGCGAGGTCGCCATCTCGTACGCGTCGTAGATGGCTCGGCGAACCGCCAGCTCCTCCGGGGTCAGTCCGAGCTCCTGCGGAAGCACAACCTCGAAGGGCTCGCTCTCGCGCGGCCAGTCGTCTCCGTCGATCAATAGCACGAAGAACGGCGATTCTGGATGATGATCCCGCCAAGAGGCGGCAACCACCCGTGCACGCGCCAGGTAGCTGACCGTCCCGACCGCGCAACCGACGAACCCGGCTGTCCCCCTGCACGCCGCTCATCGCGCCACTCGGTCGGCTGCTCAGTACTCGAGCCGCACAGCCTCGCTCTCCATCGCAGGGCGTGAGGTCACGCGCAAAACGTCCGGTGAGGACATAACGGGTGCCGGCCGCAGCCGCCGGCCAACCCGCGCGAAAGAGGAGCGGGAGATGCCGGCCGGCCGCACGTGCTCCAGCCGACGCTGCGCCTGGGGCGAAAGCGAGCGAGCGAGGCCGGATCGTCGACCAGCCGCTCGAAGTCGTCGATCCGCGGACGGGTCGAACGGGTTCGGGGGCGGGTCCACGCCACGCGCTTCGGCGGCGAGCAGCGCCTCGCGATAGACGGCCCGCTCCCTCCGGCCGAGTGAACGACCGGACGCGCCGACGTGTGTCGGTACGGGTGATCGAGCAGCTCCTCGCTGCCGCACTCGCGCAGACGCTCCGCATAGTCCTGGAGCAGACGCGTCAGCGCGGGATTCGGCGGCGGGCGGCGTGGCGGCCCACCTGCTCGTAGTTGGCGCATCCGGCGTAATGGCGAGTACTCGTCAGGAGTGGCGTGGATCGAAGCCCCAGAAGTGGAAGTGGCGAAGGGGGGCACCGTCGACCGACGGCCGGCCCTCCACCTCGTACAGCTCGCGCTCGTCGAGATTCCAGATCCCGACGTTCAACGAGGTATCCCGGGAGATCACATGGTCGAAGTAGACCGGTACCCAGTCGACCCACATCTGGTCGGTCCACATCCCCGCCGGGCGTTCGACGAGGCAGTCCCGCGCGAGCCGGCCCGCCCACCAGTCGAGAAACCCACCACTGTCCGGGCCGACCGCAAGCAGGCCGGTGTTGAAGAGGCCGCTGAGCAGATGCCGGTGCTCGAGCTCGGACCGACGGGCAGGTAACGGCGCACGCCGACCGGCCGTGACGTGCTGGGGGTGAGAACCAGGGAGTTTTCCGTCGCCGGGCAGCGACGTCGCCAACGGCGGCATAGAAGCGAGTGTCGGTGTCGGTGAACACGACGGCGAGGCGCCGCGTGGAGCAGCAGCTGCAGGAGGGGCGGCTTGAGCGCGCACGTCAGCTCGTAGGCGTCGTAGATGCCCTGTTGCACCGCGAGCTCCGACGAGGGGAGACCCAGCTCTTCCGGCAGGACGATGTCGAATGGCTCGGTCTCCTGCGGCCAGTCCTGGCCGTCCGTGAGCAGCACCGCAAACGGCGATTCCGGGTGATGCCGGTGCCACGATTCGGCGGCGACCCGTGCCCGCGGGAGATGGCTGACGGTCGAAGACGTGCAGCCCACGATGTCCGACGCAGACACGTCACCGCATCTCCGTATTCGAGCCGGACCCGATCGCTCCCGACGCGGCCTGGCGCCTCGGGGTCGGGAGGCGACTGGTCCGTCAGCACGTAGCTCGGCGCTGCCAGCAGGCGCCTTCCCACCCGGGAAAAAGAGGACACGGAAATGCCCGGGGGCCGAAGGTCTTCGAGTCGCCTCTGCGCTTGCGCTGAAAGCGAGCGGAGCGAGGCGGGATCGTCGACCAGCCGCTCGAAGTCGTCGATCCGCGACGGGTCGAACGGGCTCGGGGGCGGATCCTCGCGACGGGCTTCGGCGGCGAGAACGGCTTCGCGGTAGATCGTCCGCTCGCGGGGGCCGAGTGGGCGGCCGCCGGCGCTGACGCCGTGACCGTATGGTCGGTCGCGCAGCTCCTCGTCGTCCGAGGCGAGCAGACGATCGGCGTAGTCCCGCAGCAGACGGGTCGAGAACCGGGCTCGCAGGTGGACGCAGGCCAGCTGCGTCCGGTGAAGACCATTAGCTCCTCGAAATAGGTGGAGAGAAGCTCCGGCCGGCGCGGATCGAAGCCTGCGAAGTGGAAGTGGCGAAGCGGAGTGCCGTCGACCGCGGGCCTGCCCTCCAGCTCGTCCAGGTCGCGCTCGTCCAGGTTCCAGAACCCGACGTCCAACGAGGAGTCGCGCACGATCGTATGCTCGAAGTAGAGCGGTGCCCAGTCGACCCAGATCTGGTCGGCCAACATGCCGGCTTCCGGTTCTTTGAGGCAGTCGCGGGCGAGCCGGGCTCCCCACCAGGCGAGGAACTCGCTCCCCTTCGGGCCGACCGCCAGCAGCCCGGGGTTGAAGAGACCGTTCGTGATGCGGCGGTACTCGAGCTGGCCGACGGGAAAGTAGCGTCGTCCGAGGACCGGACGGGTCGTCTGTGGGGATCAGGGCCAGTCCGGCGTCCGCCGCTGTCCTTGCCAGATCGTCGACCGGAGCGTAGAAGCACGTGTCGGTGTCGGTGAAGACCGCCGCCGAGGCACCGCGGTCGAGCAGCAGGCGAAGCAGGTACGGCCTGAGGGCGCAGGAGAGCTCGTAGGCGTCGTAGATCCCCATTTGCACCGCGAGCTCCTCGGCAACAGGCCGAGGTCCTCCGGCAGCACGACCTCGAAGGGCTCGTCGTCAGACGCCCAGTCCTGACCGTCGATCAGCAGGACCGCAAACGGAGACTCGGGATGGTGCCGCCGCCAGGACTCGGCAGCCACCCGAGCCCGCGGCAGGTAGCTGACCGTTCCGGCAGTGCAGCCGGCGAACTCCGGTCGCGGCTGCCACGGTCACGTACTCGAGGCCGAACCGCGTCACTCGCCACGCGGCCCGGGAGGTCGAGGTTCCGGCCTGGGATTGTTCCGTCAGCGTGTACCGAGCCGCGGCGACGAGCCGCCTGCTCACGCGGGTGAGCGAGGAGAAGGAAATGCCGGCCGCCCGGAAGCGTTCGAGCCTCGCTCGCGCCTGCGGCGAGAGCGAGCGGAGCGCGGACGGGTCGTCGACCAGTCGGGCGAATTCGTCGATCCGAGACGGATCGAACGGGTTCGGCGGTGGGTCCGTGCCCCGGCATTCGGCGGCGAGCACGGCTTCCCTGTAGATCGTCCGCTCGCGGTGGCCGAGATCGCCGGCTGCCGGCGCCGAGGTCGTAACTTGTACGGCCTGTCGCGCAGTTCCTCGCTGCCCGACTCCAGGAGGCTCCGGGCGTAGCGCCGAAGGAGATCGGATAGCGCGGGATTCGCCGGTGGAGACGGCATGACACGGCCGCGTACGCGCTCGTAGTAGTCGGCCATCTCCCTGTAATAGGTGGAGTAGAGCTCGGGCTGTCGCGGATCGAAGCCGGCGAAGTGGAAATGGCGAAGAAGAGCGCCGTCGACCGCAGGTTTGCCGTCCAGCTCGTCCAGGTCGCGTTCGTCGAGGTTCCAGAACGCAACGTTGAGCGAGCTGTCCCGCACGATCGCATGCCCGAAGTAGGCGGGCACCCAGTCGAGCCAGGTCTGGTCGGCCCACATTCCCGCTTCCGGCTCCTTGAGGCAGTCGCGCGGCAGGCGGGCTCCCCACCACTCGAGGAAACCGCTTCCGCTCGCGCCGACCACCAGCAGACCCGGTATTGAAGAGACCGTTCATCAACCGGCCGTACTCGACCTGCCCGAGAGGGAAGTATCGGCGCGTTTTCGCCGGCCGGATCGCCGTGGGCAGCAGCACGACCCGGCCGCGTGGGCAGCTGCACTCGCCAAATCGTCGACAGGGCGCATAGAAGCAGGTGTCGGTGTCGGTGAAGACGACCGCCGAGACGTCTCGGTCGAGCAGCAGGCGGAGCAGCGGCGGCTCGCAGTGCGCACGAGAGCTCGTAGGCGTCGTAGATGCCCTGCTGTACGGCGAGCTCCGTCGGCGGGAGGCCGAGCTCCTCGGGGAGCACGATCTCGAACGCCTCGTCGTCCGGCGGCCAGTCCTGGCCGTCGATTAGCAGCACCACGAAGGGCGATTCGGGGTGATACCGCCGCCACGACTCGGCGGCCACCCGCGCCTTCGGCAGATGACTGACGGTGCGGAGGTGCAACCGACGAAGCTGCTCATACGACCACGCTGCGTGGTCGGAGGAGCCGTGTGAATTCGTGGCGAATGAGAGCCCGTTCCGTACTGCACGATGGCATGCAGAGGTAGGCGAGCACGTAGATGAGGGCTCCGATGATGCCCACGAGAAGCACGGAGAGAACGGAGGTGGGATCGACGGTCGCGCGGAGCACGAGAAGCGTGGCGATCGTCGGGAGCGTGGGCAGCGCGGCGGGAAGGAGGATCGACCAGAGCCACTTGCGAGCCTCGACGCCGTGGAGTCGGGCGAGGTACGGAACGCTGACGGCGGCACGCGACGCGGCTGCGATGAGAGTCCCGAGCGCAACCCCGAGAGCGCCGTATGGATGGATGAGGATGATCGAGAGGGTGAGGTTCAACAGGGCGCCGCCGATCGCAAGGACGTGCGAGGACGCGATGCCTGTTCGCGCCGACGGAAACGACGGCCCCCGGTGCGAGCATCGTGTAGAGCAGTGCGGCGCAGGTGAGCACGATCACGATGTTCCCGGCACTCCCGAACGTGGGACCGATCCAGGCCGTGAGGAAACGGCCCCCCAGAAACATGACACCGAGACCGATGGGCAGAAACCCGGCGAGCGCGGTGCGCGTCGCCGTGACGAGCAGAGCGCTGACACGCTTACCGCTGTCCTGCGCGTCGAACTGCGAGGCGAGAGGCATGAGCGCCCAGCTGAACTGCGTGCTCAGCACCTCAGGCAGCGCTGCTCAGCCGTCGTGCGACGGAGTACGGCCCGACTGCCGCAACCGGGAGAAATGCCCCGATCACGATGTCGTCCGTTCCCGACTCGAGTTGGCCGGATGCCTCGAGAGCGAACGTGGGCAAGCTGAACGAGCCGAGCCGGCGCATAGCCCGACGATCCGCGCCGCGCAGTCCGATGCGGATCTCGGGCGCAGCCCGGTGAACGAACCAGCATCGAAAGTGCCGCTCCGAAAAGACTCACCGGGATAGTGCTGAGCATGAGCACGACGAGTCCGCCATGCAGTAAGAGAACTGCGACCGTGGTACCCGCCACGAGACTCATGGAGGCGATTGCCGAGACCGCGACCAGGTCGAGCCGCTGAAGTCCGAAGAGGACCGCGTTCGGTATCGAAAGCGGCAGGGAGAGGCCGGCGTTGGCTGCCGCAACGAGGACGGCCCACGACGCCGTCCTTTGCTCGTCGACCGGGATGTTGAAGAGGTGTGGGATGAACGGCGCCAGGATCGCACCGGCCAGCATCGACGAGCGCTCCCAGCGTGAGGAACACCCCGAGGCACGACGCGAGCATGGTCCGCAACTCCGTCTTCTTCCTCGCGGGCGCGGTGCTCGGCGACGAACTTCACGACCGACGCTGCTACCCCCAGGTCGAGCAGCGACGCGTACGCCACGATCGAACCGATGAGCGCCCAGAGTCCGTAGGTCACATGGCCCAGATGGTTGACCATGAACGGCGTCAGGAAGAACCAGACCGCGAGTGTCACGAGGCGGTTGGCGAGGAGGATCAGGGTGCCACGGGCGACTCTGCGGGGCACCGCCATGTCGCCGGGAGGGGGTGCTGCAGCGCCGGCTTCAGCGCGAGCCGGGATTCGCCGATCTGTCAAGTGTCGTGAGGCCTCACTTGCGACGAAGATACCGTCGTGAGCGCCGCTGATGAATACGCATGCCGAACTGCCACCCGTATCGCTGGTGATCTGCTCGCGCGGGCGTCCGCAGCTTCTGATCGAGACCGTCGAGAGCATTCTCGAGGGCGACGAGCTGCCGCAGGAGCTGATCGTGATCGACCAGAGCGACGACGTGAACCACGAGCTCGCGGCGAAGCGGTCCACGCGGTGCGACCTGCGTTACGTGCACATGGAGCGCACCGGCGTCTCCCTCGGACGGAACGAAGGGGTGCGGCTGGCGCGACACGACCTCCTCGTCTTCACCGATGACGACGTGCTCGTCGAGCGAACGTGGTTCGGCGCGATCGTGCGGGCGCAAGTCGCCGAAGGGGAGCGAAGCCTGGTCGTCGGGCGCGTAGTAGCGGGACCGGCCGAGCAACCCGGTTCCTTCATGTGGGACGAGAACGACTACGACCACCGCATCGTCTTCGAGGGAAGGCTCGACGACGATCCTCTGTATCCGACGAATGTGGCCGCCTACCGCTCCAGCCTCGAGGCTGTCGGGCTCTACGACGAGCGGCTCGGGCCGGGCGCGAGATTTCCCTGCGGCGAGGACAACGACCTCGCCTTCAGGTTGCTCGAGAACGGCTACCGGATCGTCTACGTCCCGGAGCCGGTCGTCGTCCACCGGGCGTGGCGTCCGCCCGAGGAATTTCTGAGCGTCAAGTGGCGAAATGCCAAGGGGCACGGTGCCTTCCTGGCCAAGCACCTCAGCCTGCGAGACCGCCACATGCTCTCGCGCCTCGCCCGCTCGATCGGCAACCAGACCAAGTGGTCGGCTCACAGCGTGCGTCCCGACCCCGAGATGCGCCGCGAAGGGCTCGGGCATGCGGTGACGGCGGCCGGACTCACCGTCGGCGCCGCGAAGTGGCTTGTCCTCGAGACGCTTCCCGAAGCGCTCAGGGGGGCCCGGCCCGGTACTCGAGGGCAGTCCGGTCACTCGAAAGACGGTGACCCTGCTCGCTCCCGAGGATCCGATGCCTGACGAAGCCGCGCGCGCGCGTGCCGAGGCCGGCGGGCGCCTGTTCGGCATAGACCTTCTTTGCGGCCCGGAGCCGCGTGACCGCCTGTGGGGAGAGTGGGAGGTTCGACCCGGAGCGGGAGATCAGCTCCTCGAACGCGGCTGAGTCGGCGGGGTCGAACGGGTTCGGGAGCTCGAACCGCGCGCCGGCCTCCCGGGCGAGCGCAGCTTCGCGATACAGCGCGCGCTCCCATCTTCCAAGCGGCACGCCCGACGCGCTCGTCGCATACCTGTAGCCGAGTGCTCGCTTCTCGCGGTATCCGGCCGCCAGGAGCTCGTCCGCGTAGTCGAGCAGAAGCTGTGCGAGCGCCGGGTTCTGCGCCGGATCCACGCGATACGGAATCGGGATCGGGTAGCGGTGAAGCCGGTCGGGGTACTCCGGGTCGAAGCCGCTGAAATGGAAGGTTCGGAGCGGTCGGCCGTCGACCAGGTAGCGGCCTCGCGTCGCGCTCGACCGTCCGCTCGTGGACGTTCCAGTGAGCGACGTGGAGCGTCGGGTCGCGGAGGATGGTGTGCTCGAAGTACGCGGGGACCGACTGCAGCCAGTACTGGTCGACGTGCATTCCGCTGGCCAGATCGTCGACGCAATCTCGCCGGGCGTGGCCCGACCACCATTCGAGAAACTCGCCGGCGCCGGCGCCGGCGGCGATGAAGCCGCTGTTGAACACGCCGTATCTGAGAGGAATGTCGAGCTCGCCCGGATACCGTCCGTCCGCGGGAGGCGGGTGGACGAGATGCGGGGAGAGGGCGACTCCGTGCTCCGCCGCGGCTGCACCGACGTCTTCGAGATTTTCGTAGACCGCGGTATCCGAATCGAGGAAGACGACGGCGTCGTGGCCCTCGGCGATCAGCGTCCGGAACAGGTCGGCCTTCAGCGAGTTCGCGAGCTCGAAGGGGTCGTAGATCGCGCGTCTGACCTGCAGGTCCTCCGGTGAGATGTCGAGCTCTTCCGCCGCGAGCACGCGGAATCCCTGGCCCGTGAGGACGGACTTGTCGCCGTCCAGCAGCAGGACGCAGAAGGGCACGCCGGGGTTGGACCGCAACCAACCCGCGGCGAGGACCTCGGCGTACGCCGCGTAGCTCGCAGTGACGGTGGTGCAGCCGATCACTCGGCGACCGTCGGTTCGCTCTTCTCGGCCCGGATCGTGACCACCATCTGATACTCGGGGACGTTCCGGCTGAAGGTCGGCCACCGCGAACTCCTCGGCCGCGAGGCCGGCGAGGAAGGCGACTGCCGCGAGGAGGTTGCCGTGGGCCGCGACCGTCGTGTTGCTCTCTCCGAACACTGCTCCGAACAGGTCCTCGCATGCTCTCGCGGTGAAACGCCAGCGATCGATGTTCTCCTCGTAGCCGCTGTCGATTCGGGTGATCGTGGGCACAGTCGCCAGCAGCACCCCGCCCGGCCTCAGGAGGCTGTGGCAGTTGACAATCGCCTGTCGCGGGTCCGAGACGTACTGGAGCGTCTGGGTCAGGATGAAACAGTCGATCCCTGTGACCGGCAAGCCGTCCGCCGCCGCGAGATCGCCGATGACCGTCGCCTGCGCGTTGGACGAATCAATGTCGAGCACCTCGCTGTGCGTGACGCCGGTACCGAACCGGTCGGTGTATTGCGCGTCCTGCACCTCGAGCACTCGACCCCGGATTGCCGCTCGATTGGCCGCAAGAAACTCTTCGATGTAGACCCGGTCGATAGGCGTGCCGCGCGACCGGCTCCATTCCGAGAAGGGCTCTGCCCGATGGAGCATGCCGAGCCGGAGGCGATTCGTCCGGCGGCGAATCTTCTGCTTTGCGCCGAGCGGGATGCGAGCTCCGAGCGAGCCGAGGAGGTCGTCCATGCCGGCTCGGCACAGTATCGAACGGCCTGGCCGTCCCTGAACCGTCTTCCCGACGATCTAGGGTGGTCGCCGTGAGCCAGACTCGCGACGCGAGTTCGTCCGGCGCGGTCTTTCTCTCGCCGCACAACGACGACGAGACCCTCTTCGGCTCCTTCACGTTGCTTCGCGAGCGACCACGCGTCATCACCCTCCTGCGGAGCCACGTACAGGAGAAACGTGGCACGGGCGTGACCTATCAGCAGCGTGAGGCGGAGAATGCAGCAGCGCTCGAGGTTCTCGGAATCACTGACTGGGAGCAATGGACGTACGCGGACGACGATCCACCCTGGCGCGAGATTCGAGAACGACTTGCGTCGGTGCAGGCCGACCACGTGTATGCGCCGGCGATCGAGCGGCGAGGAAACGCTCACCACAATGCGATCGGCGAGCTGGCCAATGCCGTGTGGCCCGGCAACGTCACCTACTACACGACCTACACGACCTGGGGACGCACAAGACGAGGCGACGAAGTTCCGTGGGAGCACGAGTGGGTCTTGCTCAAGCTCAGAGCGATGAGCTGCTATCGCAGCCAGATTCTCGTGCCCGGGACCTGGACGACCCATCACTTCCTCGATGCGCAATCCGAGTACTACGCCGCGGAATCGTCGCCGATCTCAGGTGCGGTCTACTGGGCGGCCGACACGTCGCACTTCCTGCGGGCCGCCGTCGCAGGGGCATCCGCCCGGGTGGGATTCGGACGGTCGTCGGCAGACCGCTGACGGTCGGCTGAAAATGCCCAGGAACATCCTCACGGTCTCCCATCTGTATCCGAGCCCGGCCTTCCCCGGTCTCGGGACGTTCGTCAAGGACGAGGTGGTCGAGCTGGCACGCCGCAACAATGTGATCGTTGTTGCACCGCTCCGGGGGGCGAGAGGCGTGCCGGCCGTGCCGGGGGAGGCTGAAGAGGACGGAGTTCGGATCGTCCGTCCGCGGTTCCCGGGCATCCCGATCGGTGGGCGGATCGTCGAGCCGCGCCTCTGGGCTTCGCGTCTGCGTCCGCTGCTCCAGGAGCTCTACGAAGAGCTGGACGGCGATCTCGTGCACGCGCATTTCGCGCTGCCGGACGGATTCGCGGCGGCGCAATTCGCGTCCCGCGCGGGCGTCCCGCTCGTGCTGACGGTCCGCGGCAGCGACGTCTTCGTGCTCGGCCGCAGACGCATCGCTCGTGGAGACCTGCACAAGACGCTCGGCCACACGAGCGCGCTGATCGCGGTGTCCGACGAACTCGCAGAGCACGCGGGCCGGCTCGGCGTGCCGAGCGAGCGGATCCACGTGATTCCGGGTGGCGTGCCGTATCGGCCACGCGAGGACCGGCAGGAAGCGCGACGCAGGCTCGGCGTCGACGAGGAGGCCGTCTGCATCCTCTGGGTCGGGCGGCTCGTCTCCGTCAAGCAGCCGCTCGACGCGATTCGCGCCTTCGCCGCGCTCATGGCCTCGTCGCCTCGGCGGAACGCCGTGCTCGTGATGATCGGAGAGGGGCCGCTGGGCGCGCGGGTGAGCGAGACCGTGCGGCGCGAGGGACTCGACGGACGCGTGCGGTTGCTCGGTTATCAGAGCCGCGGGGATGTCTGGAGCTGGCAATGCGCCTCCGACCTCCTGCTCAACTCCAGTCGGTCGGAGGGAACTCCGGTCGCGGTCCTCGAAGCACTCGGTGCCGGCACGCCCGTGGCTGCGTATCCCCTGCCGGGAGTCCGAGCCGCACTGGCTGCCGTCGACGGCGGGACGACGGCTCTCGACTCGACCCCGCAGGCTCTTGCAACAGCGATCTCCGGCGAGCTGGGCGAAGCCGAGCACAGGGACCGCCCTGCGCTCGCAGAGGAGGCTCGAAAGCGGTTCGACATCGCCCGCGCCGGTCGCGAGATCGAAGACGTCTACGAGAGCGTGCTTTGAGCCGTCGAATTCTCGTCGTCACCTACCACTACCCGCCGCTGCCGAGCGTCGGTACGAACCGCTGGCTCGCGATGTCGAAGTATCTGCGCCGCGCCGGCTTCGAGGTGGAGATTCTCACTACCGCCGCCTTTGGCTCGTCGGCCGACGACAAGGAACGGCATGTCCATCGAGCGTACGACCTCGTCGGGGCCGAATGGCTCAGGAGAGGACTGCGGCGACCGCCGCTGCCCGCGCCCGGCGAGGAGCCCGTCGAGGACATCCCCCCGCCCGCGGTCGTGACGAAGCTGTTCGTTCCCGATCACTGCGCGGTCACCTGGTTGCCGGCCGCGAGCGCGTTGACGCGGAGGCTGCTCGCCGAGAAGCGGTTCGACTGCCTGGTGACGACGTCTCCGTTCGAGTCCGCGCATCTCATTCCGCTCCTCGTTCGCAGCCGCCGTCCGGCCTGGGTTGCGGACTTCCGTGACGGCTGGACCTTTCTCCCGTGGAGGCCCACCTTCCCCACGGCCCTGCAGCGGCGGCTCGATCGCGCGCTCGAGCGGCGCGTGGTCGAGAGCGCCGAACGCACGGCGTGCGTCCAGCGTCCGGTGGCGGACGACCTTCACGACCGCCTGGGGGTGGACGCCGCGTATGTCCCGAACGGCTGGGACGCGGAGCTGGCGTCCGAGGCGAAGGACGCACAGATTCCCGCGCTGGACGAGGGGCGCAAGACGCTCGTCTACACCGGCAAGCTCAGGGGCCGAGCCGATCGCGATCCGACGCCTCTCCTGGAGGCGCTGCGTCGCCTGCACGGCGACTCGCCGACCACCGCCGAGCAGCTGCAACTCGTGATCGCGGGCCGCCTCGACCGCGACGAGCGGGAGCTCCTCGAGTCGTTCGCCCTCGGCAGCCTCATTCGACACGTCGGCCATCTTGTCCCGCGCACAGTCGCTCGCGCTGCAGCGCCGTGCGGACGCACTGGTCGTGATCACGGCTCCGGATGTCGTATGGGAGCTTCCCGGCAAGCTGCTCGAATACCTCGGATCGGGTCGTCCGGTCCTCGCGCTCGCCGCGGGAAACGAAACAGCCCGTCTCGTGACGGAGACCGGAACCGGGATCGCGGTTCCGCCGGCCGACATCGGTGCGATCGTCGCGGCGCTTCGCCTGGTCGTGTCGGGGCAGCTTGCCCGGGATTACGCGCCGCACGGTCTCGGGGAGTACACGTATCCGCAGCCCGCGGAACGGATGGCGGAGGTCATCGAGGAGGCGATCCGCAGGCACGCGGATCGTCGATGAGGCGACGTGCACCTCGGATTGAATCTTGTGTTCCTCGTGCCGGGAGAGACCGGCGGGATGGAGACGTATGCCCGCGAGCTGATTCCCGCCCTCATCGCGGAACGCCCAGACCTCCGGATCACCGCGTTCGTCAGCCGGGAGGCAGGGGGGCTGGGCGGCCCCTGGAGCGACCTCGCGACACAGGTCGTCGTCCCTGTCCGGGCACGACATCGCACGGAGTGGGTGGGAGGCGAGCAGCTGCTGCTGCCTCGACTGGCCAAGCGGGCCGGCGTCGAGGTCGTCCACAGTCTGGCCAGCACCGCGCCGGCGCGGGGCGACTTCCGGCGCGTCGTCACGATCCACGACGTCATCTACCGCACCCATCCGGAGGCGCACGCGCGCGCGAGATCCGTCGGAATGGCGATCCTGGTTCCGCTCGCGGCGCGCCGTTCGCACCGCATCATCACGCCGTCGACGAGCACACGCGACGACCTCGTGCGGCTCTTGAAGGTTCCCGCCGAGAAGATCGACGTCGTGCCCGAGGGTGTCGGCACCACTCCCGCCGAGGCGACGTCGGAGCCGGAGCTACGAACGCGCCTCGGTCTCGGCGAGCGGCCGGTCGTCCTGACGGCGTCCGCGAAGCGCCCGCACAAGAACCTGCTGCGACTGCTCGAGGGATGGGCGCTGCTCCCGGCCGGCGACCGGCCGGTGCTGGTGCTTCCGGGATACCCGACTCCGCACGAGCGTGAGCTGCGCGAGCGTGCCGCCGCGCTGGGGATCGAGGGCGATACGCGATTCGTCGGCTGGGTGTCGACGGGCGACCTCGAGGGGCTGTATCGACTCGCCGTGTGCTTCGTCTATCCGTCCCTGTACGAGGGCTTCGGGCTGCCCGTGCTCGAGGCAATGGCGCGCGGGGTCCCGGTCGCGTGCTCCGATCGTGCGTCCCTCTCCGAGGTGGCCGGAAACGCGGCACGGATCTTCGATCCGGAGGACCCGCGAGCGATCACGGACGCGGTCGAGGAACTCCTCGTCGACCCGCAGCTTCGCGAGCGTCTTCGTGTCGCGGGACGGGAGCAGGCGCGCCGGTTCACCTGGCGTCAGACCGCGCTCGGCACACTCCGAACCTACGAGCGCGTGCGCGAGGTCCAGCGAGGATGACCACCTCGATCGACGTCGTCGTCCCGACGTTCAACGGGTGGGATCTCACCCGACGCTGCCTCCTCCGTCTGCGCGAACAGACCGTCTCCCACGTCGTGGTCGTCGCCGACAACGCGTCCACCGACGGCACCCCCGAGCGCGTTCGTTCGGAGTTTCCCGAGGTGCGGATCGTCGAGCTGGAGCGGAATCTCGGGTTCCCGGTCGCCTGCAACCGGGGGGTTGCCGCCGGCGACGGCGAGGTCGTGGTGCTGCTCAACAACGACGTGGAGTGCGCGGCGGACTTTCTCCAGCGCCTCGTCTTCCCGGCTCTTGGACGAACGCGTTGGGATGGTCGCCGCTGTGCTGGTGCGCCCCGGAGCGGAGGAGATCGACGGTGTGGGTTTGACGGCTGACGTGACTCTGGCGGGGTTCGCGCGACTGGACGGCCGTCCAGTCCAGGAGGCCGCGCTCGGACGTCCGGTCGTCACAGGCCCTTCGGGCGGCGCAGCCGCGTACCGTCGTACGGCCTGGGAGTCCGCGGGCGGCCTCGACGAGCGAATCTTCATCTACGCGGAGGATCTCGACCTCGCCTTCCGCCTCCGCGCCGCCGGCTGGGAGGCGGCCGTGGCCGCCGATGCGGTGGGTGTCCATCTCGGCTCGGTCACCATGGGCCTGCGTTCGTCCTGGCAGCGCTACCAGGCGGGCTTCTCGCGCGGATATCTCCTCCGACGCTACGGAGTCCTCCGGAGCTCGGTAGTCATCCGCGCCTTGGTCACAGAGGCGATGGTCGTCGTCGGCGACGCCGCTATCTCACGAGACGTGAGCGCTGCGCGGGGCCGTGTCGCCGGCTGGCGCGCAGCGCGCGGTCTTCCTCGACGCCCGTCGCCATCGCCGGACGCTCTCGACTCCGACATCGGCTTCCGGGAGAGCTTGCGCTTGAGACGCAGGGCCTACTCGCGCTGAGCCGGCGGATCGCAGTCGGCAGCGGGGTAGGTGTCCATGACACACGCCAGCGACGCGTCGAGCGAGAGCCGTGTCTCGTTCCGCTCGAACCATGTGAGTGCCGACCTCCGTAGCCGCTCCGCGGCTTCGCTCACGCGTACGAGTGCGGCCGAGAGGTCGTCGGGGCCGGCGCTCGCTGCGACGAACCCGTTCTCGCCTTCGACGACGAGCTCGACCGCTGCGTTGTCGACCCCCGCAACCAGCACCACGGGCGTGCCGCGGGAGAGCGCTTCGAGCACCACGAGGCCGTAGCCCTCCCGCTCCGACGGAAGACAAAGGCAGAGGGCGCGCGCGAGGGCCGCATCGATCACCGTGCCGTCGACGAAGCCCGGCGCGGCGACCACCTCCTCGAGCCCGAGCTCGTCGATCGCAGCGAGAACCTTCCCGCGCTCGGGCCCGTCGCCGTAGATCTCGCCCCGCAGTCCGGGCAGCGTTCCCCTTGCCTTCGCGACGGCGCGCACGACCGCCACGGGATTCTTCTCCGGGATGTGCCGCCCCACGAAGACGACCACGGGCTCGGCCGGCTGCGGCGCTGCGGCTGCCTGGCCGGCGAACTGCCCCTCGAGCACCGTCACCTCGCCACGCACCCCCTCGGCCAGTAGGCGCCGCTCGACCAGACGCGAGAAGCAGAAGGCGCGCTGCGATGTCCGCAGGCAGAGTCGCTGCACGCGCCAACCGATCCCTCCGCCGAGACGGCCGAGGTACCTGCTCCAGTATTCGTGCGTCCAGAGCTCGTGCCAGTCGACCACCAGGCGGAACCGGGCGAGCGGTCGCGCGAGTGCCGCAGCCAGCACGGAGAAGTAGGGGAACGAGGCCGTGTGGACGACGTCGTAGCGTCGGCCATGGCGCAATAGGTGTCCGAACACCCCGAGGCCGAACCGGAGTGGCGGGAGGACCCTCCGGCGGCCGTCGTCGTCGTACAGCGCAAGCCGCGGCGCGACGGCGATCACGCGCACGCCGGGCACGTCCGGCTCATCGCTCGCATCCCACTGGCGCATCGTGAGGTACACGACCTCGTGTCCCTCCTCGGCGAGCCGCACGGCGAGGTTTCGGTACCAACGCTCGGCGCCTCCCACGGTGTGCGGGTAGAGGCAGTCGTAGACGACGCAGACTCGCACCCGGAGGAACCTATCCTCGCGGCGCCTCTACCGTTCGTCGTCGGCGAGGATCTCGCGAATCCTCTCGCGCAGATCCTCGGGAAGCGTCGCGAACTCGTCGCTGTCGCGGATACCGCGAAGGCGAATCGCGGCACTGTAACGGCGGCGATCCAGGCCGTCCGTCTCGAGGAACGCGACCAGCGTCCCGACCGCTTCGGTCGAGATCGTCCGCTCCCGGTTGGGTCGTCTCTCGCTCTCGTTCACGCGCGCACCCAATGTAGACCGCGGCTCGCGATCCACGGCGGGGCTCGGGGCAGGCGGGCGTTCGACATTCGCAGCGCGCTTGGCTGAGACTTCGCTGTGAATCGGTCCGGGTCTATGGACTTCGTCCCTCCGGTGTGCCACGATTGGCGTGAAAGGGGGACTACATATGCGGCGTCGTTACTGGATTTTTGCGGGTGTGATCGCGTTGGCCGTCCTTGTCGCCGGCAGCGCGGTCGCGGCAACGAAGCTCGAGTCACCAAGCGCGCAAAGCAAGGCGATCATCAATGATGCGGCGGGCCGGCTCCACGTCGCCCCGAGTGCACTCTCCTCGGCGCTCAAGCAGGCGCGCGTCGACCAGATCAACAGCGCTGTCAAGGCCGGCCAGCTCACGAAGCAGCAGGGTGATGCGCTCAAGGCGCAGATCGACAAGGGCCAGATGCCGCTCGTCGGCGGGTCTGCCTACGGGTTTGGCTCCCGCGGCCACGGCTTCGGCGGTCACGGCTTCGGGTTCGGCTTCGGGCATCCGGGAGGCTTGTTCGGTGCTGGCTCCAAGGCCGTCACCTCGTATCTCGGGGTCACGCAGGCACAGCTGCAGAGCGCTCTGGCGTCCGGTAAGAGCCTCGCTCAGATCGCGAAGGCGAACGGCAAGACTTCCGCCGGCCTGGTCGCGGCGATCGTTGCGACCACGAAGAGCCAGCTGGACAAGGCGGTGGCCGCGAAGCACCTGACGGCGGCGCAGGAGAAGGCAATCCTCGCCAAGACGCAGACGTTCATCACGGACTTCGTGAACGGCAAGGCGCCGGCCTTCGGACACGGCCCGGGCTTCGGCCATGGCTTCGGTAGTCATGGTTTCGGCCAGCGAGGAGGCATGTTCGGCGTCGGCCACGTGGGCGGAATGTTCGGTGCCGGCTCCAAGGCAGTCACCTCGTACCTCGGGGTCACGCAGGCACAGCTGAGGACCGCTCTGGCGTCCGGTAAGAGCCTCGCGCAGATCGCGAAGGCGAACGGCAAGACTTCCGCCGGACTGGTCGCGGCGATCGTCGCGGCCACGAAGAGCCAGCTGGACAAGGCGGTGGCCGCGAAGCACCTGACGGCGGCGCAGGAGAAGGCGATCCTCGCCAGGACGCAGACCTTCGTCAAGGCCATGGTGAACGGCACGCCGCACGCCTGGGCGCCGCAGATGTCGCACCACGGTGCCGGCTCCGGGTGGTTCGGCTCGCAGCACCACTCCCGGACCACACACACGAGCACAGACACGTAGGGCCGGTCTTCCGCTCAAGACGCCGCAGCTCTAGGCTTCAGAGCTGCGGCGTCGCGCACCGGTCGGGGCCAGACGAGTACGCCCTCCGATCGCACTGTTGTCCGATCGAAGGCGTATCACTGGCTGGATGCGGGCGAGGGGGTTTCGGGCGCTGGCGGTCCTCGCCGGCTCTGTCTTCGTGATCGTGTCGGCTGCTTCCGGCGCGACGCAGCCCGCCGCGGTCGCCTGGCCGGGCTCGACCCTCCTCTTCCGAGACCTCACCCACGGAACGAAGTACCACGCTGCCGTCGCCTCGGCCGTCGCGGCCTGGAACAGGCTGGATCTCGGTGTCGAGCTCGAGCCCACGCGTGGGCCGGCGGCCGCGACGATCACGCTGGGTCGCGGCCGCTGCCTGCTCGGCCGTGCGGGGACGGCACCCCGCGGTTTCAGAGATGCCGGCTCGCATCTGGTCGTCGCTCGAACCTGCCCGGCGCTCGTCCGACCGCTGCTCCTCGCACACGAGCTCGGTCGGGTGCTCGGCCTGCCTGTCGACAACAAGCACTGCTCTCTGATGAACAGCCACGCGGTCAGCGACGGCCTGACCTATGTCGTGCCCGCCAAGTGCTCGCGTAAGCACCCGCCCTCGTGGATCCGTCAGTTGATCGACCCGAGAACGGTTGCGCTCGCGCGGCGCATCTACACGCCTCCGCCGGTGCCGGCGCCGCTCGCTCTCTCGGTCGATGCAACCGGCATACCCAGCGTCGCTTGGGTCGAGCCGGCCGGCTCGACTGCGGCCTCTGTCGTGGTGGCCCGCACAGCCGCGGCCTGCCCGACAGACCGTGACGTGGCCGCGGGAACCGTGACCACGATCTACCGGGCGCCGCCCTCGGCCGGCTCGCATGTCGTCGTCGACTCGAGCTTCCCGCGAACCGGGGAAAACGACTGTTATCGGGCCTTCGCCCTCAACACATGGGGACGCGCGTCGCTTTCGACCGACGCGATCTCCTACACCTTCGGCGGCCCGATCGCCGGCTTCACGGTCGACGCAGCCGCCGCCGGCGCGGCCACGACCTTCGCCGACACGTCCACCGCCCAAAACAGCTCGGTCGTGCGCTGGGCCTGGAACTTCGGAGATCCGTCGAGTGGAGCAGCCGACACGCTGGACACCACCAATCCCGCGGTCGGGCAGCACCCCTCGCACGTCTACGCGACCGCCGGAGCCTACGACGCCACGCTGACGGTCACCGACAGCAGCGGCCGCACGTCGACGATGCTGCAGCAGATCAAAGTAGCCGGCGGCTGATGACCGGGGAGGTCCAGCTTCCAGCGCTGCTCGCAGCCGCCGCCATTCTCGTCCTCGCGGGCGTAGCGAAGCTGCAACAGCCGGCTCCGGCGATCCGATTCGCCGCGACGCTGGCCATCCCGATGCCGGGAATGTTCGTCCGGGCGGCGGCCCTCATCGAGATCCTGGTCGGGGCGGGGGCGCTCTTCCGACCCAGGCCGGCTGCGATCGCGATCGCCCTCCTGTACGCGCTCTTCACGGGGCTGGTGGCTCGGCAGCTTCGGCGAGGAGGCGGAATCCCCTGCGGCTGTCTCGGCGCGCGCGAGGTCGCCCCGTCGCGGCTCCACCTCTTCCTGAACGGCGCCTGCGTCTGCATCGCCTGCCTCGCCGCCCTGGCGCCGCCGCCGGCCTTCGCGACGTTCGCTGCGGCGCGGCCGCTAACTGCCGTGCTCGTCGCGTTCACGGCGGTCGCCGTTGCACTCTTGAGTCAGGCGGGCCTCGTGTTCGCACCGACGCTCAGCGCCTGGCAGGGAGGCCGCGCGTGACCGACCCCGTTCGGTTCGCCGCGGAGACGCTCGAGCGCCGGAGCTCGCGGCGCGGCTTCCTCGTGCGTGCCGCTGTGTTTGGCTCGGCGCTCGCCGTCGCGCCGCTCCGCTACCTGCTCGAGCCGGTCTCGGCGCTGGCGGCGATCGTACGGCCGCAGGATTGCGGGGGCGGCCTGTGCACGGACGGCTGGACCGAGTTCTGCTGTGCGATCAACGACGGTCTCAACGTCTGCCCGTCCTATTCCTTCGTCGGCGGCTGGTGGAAGTGCACGGACTATCGAGGCCGCCAGCTGTGTGAAGGTGAGGGCGTCCGGTACTACGTCGACTGCAACCGTCTGCCCGGCCACAACGCTCCCGGCGGCTGCCACTGCGCCACCGGGGACTGCGACCACCGCCGGGTCGGCTGCAACCACTTCCGCTACGGGCAGTGCAACACCCAGATCGGAGAGATCACCGACATCGTGTGCCGCGTCGTCGTCTGCGAGAACCCCGCGACGATCCCCGCCCTCAACTGCAACTCGACGTACAAGGAGGACAACCGCACCTGCGGCCACGAAGCTCCCTGTCTCACCGCCTCCAAGACGGCGCGGAAGTTCGCCTGGTGATCGTCGTCGTCGCGGCAGAGACGCTGCTCCTCGGGGTCGTCGCGCTGTTCGTGATCGCGCTCCTCCGCAGCCACGCCGAGATCCTGCGTCGCCTCGAGCAACTCGCACCGCAGGCGCCGCTACCCCAACCTGACGAGCGTGCGCCGGACCAGCTCGGGACAACAGATCTTCAGGGCGCCACACCCGACGGAGGAAGCCGGCGGATCGTTCTCTCGCCGGGTCCGGACACCTTGCTCGCGTTCCTGAGCAGCGGCTGCTCGACCTGCATCGACCTCCTCGAGGCCCTCCAGCACGAGGATCTGCCGCTGCCGCAGGGGCTGCGCCTGGTCGTCGTGGCCAAGGATCGCCGCCTGGAGCGGCTGCGGTTGTTCCGGCCGCTCGTCGGCCGGGTCGAGGTCATGATGTCGTCGGCCGCCTGGGAGGACTACCGCGTCCCGGGGAGCCCGTACTTCCTTCACGTCGACGGCTCGACCGGCCATGTCAGCGGCGAGGGCTCAGCGGGGAACTGGCGGCAGGTGGCGAGCCTGATCGTCGACGCCGGCGAAGACCGTGCCGCACCCGACAGCGTGAATCGGAACCGAATCGACGACACACTCGCGGCGGCCGGGATCGGACCGGGACACCCGAGTCTGCGGCCCACGGGCTCCGCCGGGGAGAACGGAAACTGATGCGGGAGCCGCTCCTGGCCGCCTCGCTGGCTCTCCTCGCCGCGGTTCGATCCACCTGGTCGCCCTGAGGGACCTCGATGCTCTCGAGCATCACTCCGCTCGGGGAGCGGAGCCGCAGACAACACTTCGCAATCACCGCTCTCTTCCTGCTCATCGGAGCGTCCAGTGCCGGCGCCGCGCTCGGAGCGCTCCTGGGTGAGCTTGGCTCCCAGTTGCCCCTCGGCTCCGCACAGCGTCTGGCTGCACTCGGTGTGGCCGCAGCGCTCGGCCTGGCAAGCGACCTGTCGCTGCCCCGGGGAGTCCCGACCCATCTACGCCAGGTCGACGAGCGCTGGCTGCACCGCTATCGCGGCTGGGTCTACGGGCTCGGCTTCGGTGCCCAACTCGGTGTCGCCGTCGCGACCGTCGTCACGACCTCGGCCGTGTACCTGACCATCCTGGGAGAGGCCCTCGCCCCGTCCATCCTCGCGGGCGCTGTAATCGGAGCGACCTTCGGCGGCATCCGGGGAGCCTCGGTTCTCCTCGCCGCCCGCATCAACACACCAGCCTCCCTTCTCGACTTTCACCGTCGCATCTCGACGCTCGAACGACCGGCCTCGGCGGTGACGCTCGCAGTCCAGGCGGTACTCGCGGCGGTAGCCATCGCGGTCGTCCTATGAAAGAGATCAGCGGATTCGGGATCTCGGCCGCGATCCCCGACGGCTGGGAAGCCCGCATCCACCGCCACCAAGACGGAGAGCCGACGCTCCATGCGGCCACCTTCCCCCTCCCGCCCAAAGACGGGGAGTTCGGAACCCGCGCCACCGATCGCATGCCTGCCGAGGCGCTGTTCCTCAGCCTCACCGAATATCGGATCGGCGAAGGACTCGGCACGCGTCACGGCCTGTTCGCGCACCAGCCGCCGACGTCGCTCGACGCGGCGTACTTCCACAGCCGGGCGCTCCTACAGGCCCGACCCGGCCAGCGCGGTATGCAACGCTTCTTCTCCATCTCCGGCCGCGCGTTCTGTCTGTATGTCGTCGTCTCCGGCTCGGGTCGGGTCACTCACCATCTGGCCGCTGCATCCCACCTTCTGCGCCGCCTCGAGATCTCCGAGATCACCTGACAGCGTGGGCGCGATCCTCGGCCGCGGAGGGCCGCTCCACTGTTGCACGACGGCCAACCCGCCTGTTGATCAACTCGATGGCGCGGTCGATGCGGTCCTGCGCAGGCGGATTTGCCGAGTGAACCGCCAGCATCGGCGGCGTAAGGCCATTCGTCGCGACCTGGCCCCCACCAAACACCACGTCGTAGCCGGTTAACTCGCGACTGGTCTCTTCAACGAGGCCGAGGCCGTGGTCAAGAGAAGGTTCGGCGACCCGCGCTCAACTGGCGGCTCGGAGGAGCCGACCCCGAGGTCGAGAACAACCAGGCCAGGTGTCGACCGCGACTCCAACCGAAGCCAGCGTCGACCTCGAGCATCGGCGCAAGCAACTCCACGGCGCCTTCGGCAACGACGGCTTCGGTCAGATCGCCGAAAAGGCGGCGCGCTTCTTCGGCACACCCCAGTACATCGTTGGCCAAACCATCGCCGTCCTCGCCTGGGTGGTGATCAACTCAACCCAGCTCCACTTCGGCTTCGCCTGGGACGTCTACCCCTTCATCGCCCTCAACCTGCTCTTCTCACTCCAAGCCGCCTACGCCGCCCCACTGATCCTGCTCGCCCAAACCCGACAAGCAGACCGCGACAAACTCCACTCCGAGCGCGTCGAGAAGGCCCACACTCGACTCGAGCACGCAGCCAAGACCGAGACCGACAAGCTGCTCCAACTCCTCCAGTCCAACACCGACCTCACCACCCAGGACAAACAGCTGACCGAAGAGGTCGCCGACCTCACCAGACAGATCCACGCTCTCCTCACCAAACAGCCGGACCCGTAACCGAACCACCCTCTGTCCGCGCCGCCCTTCTCAGCTGCCCGGCAAGCGTAAAGAGGATCGCCCACGCGAGCGCGGCCTCGCCCGGCTCGCGGTTCATCCGAAGTGGACGACCCCGCTGTCCGGAGTCACCCCTAGCATCGGTCCTGCCTAGGTAGGGAAAGGCCGTGACCTCTAGCGAGCGTCGTGGCGACGAAAGGAGACTCATGAAGTGGGTCGTTGGAGCAATCGTGGTGGTCAGCGTCGCGGCCGCCGCCGGCGCCGTTGTCCGCAGCAGGAGGGCGAAGCCCGCACGCTCGACTTGGACTCGGGCTACGGACGCAGCCACGAGCGCCGCATCCGCCGCAGCCAACGGAGTGAAGGGCGCCGTAATCCACCACTAGCCAGCAAGGTGGGTCAGCGGCCGGTCACCCTCAATAGCACGCAGTAACCACGCAACAAACCGTCACTAAGACGAGGCCACATCGTTCGTTGTGCAGCGGCCCGCCCTTCGGCGGAGGCTGTAGCGCGGCGGTGTAGCCATGCTTCAAGCGATGGCCGCTGCGACGTTCGCAAAGGTGCGTACTGCCGAGGGGGTGGTCCTCTGCGAGCGCTGCGAGATACCCGAGAACTCGTTCGGGCGGATGCGCGGCCTGCTCGGTCGCGACGGGCTCGAGCCCGGTGGAGGGATGCTCATCGACCGGGCCGGCTCGGTACACATGTTCTTCATGCGTTTTCCGATCGACGTCGTCTTCCTCTCCCGCGACCGCACGGTCGTCGGCGTCAAGCACCGCCTCGCGCCCTGGCGCGTCGCGGGCGCACGACACGCTGTCGCCTCGCTCGAGCTCCCCGCAGGAAGGGCCGCGGAAGTGGGCGTCGAAAAGGGGCACAGGCTCGTCTTCGAGGATGTCGCCGACCGCGAGAACGGGTGAATAGCGTTCAATTGTTGAACGTCTCGAGTAGCCAGTGCGGACAGTGGCCTTCCAGTGCGGGCTGCTCGGCGTCTCGAGACGCGAGGTACTTGAACGCGTAAGGCCGGGTCACGGGACCGCGCAAGCGGCTTCGTTGAGCGCTGCGATAAGCCAGCGCATGTGCCCAGAACCCTTGTGCAGACCGGCGGAGAGCGGCCGTTCCAGGGTGTTCAGGGAGATGATCGACGTTTGGGCCAAGTGGATCATTGTTCAGCCGGTCCATTGAACGCAGAATGGGAACTGTGGAAACTGTGGACGCGACGGCGGATCGGGGGGACGTTCCGGTTGGTGCCACGCTCGCTTCGGAGCTGATCGCCCGTGCGGCGGCGATCGCTATCGGAGAGCCACCGTCCGCCGAGGCCGAGTTCCTTCCGCCGGACCTGCGGTCAGCGCTCCGTGCTTGCGAGGCTAGGGCGCGGAGGCTGTCTGACGGCTGGGGGCATGGAGCTGCGCTCGACTTCCTCGGCGACGCGGTCGTAGCGGTCGCGGTCGAGTACCACTTCGAGCCTGGGGAGGCGCGGGTCGCGGTCACTGCTGCGGCCGACCAGCTCGGGCTGCCGCCCGAGGCGGCCGCCTTCGCGGTCTTCCGGCGCGCGCTCGCGAGCAAGGACTTCGCGCAACTATCGCCTGTCGGCGCCGCTGAGCTCGCATTAGCTCTCCTCGTTGAGCTTGCGCCGGCCGCCGCCGGCTCGCTTTGGGTCCTCGATGCCAGGGGGTCGACCACCTGCTTCGTCTCGCACGGTAGGGCACCGCGTAGCCGGCGCTTGCGTGAAGTGGCGAAGGCCGCGCTCGACGGTGTGATCGCCGGCTCGGCCCAGGTGCAGGTCCGGGTCGTCGAGCGGTGGGATCGCCCGCACGCCGCACTCGTCGTGCGGGGGCGGGGCGCCGAGTCGGAGCTTGTCGGGATGTACCTCGACGAGGCAGCGACCGCTCTCGCGCCGCTACTCGAGCGCTCCTCTCTCTTCGACCGCCGAGTGCAGCGCGAGCACGATCTCGTGGCGGCCGGCGAGCGGCGTCTTCTGCGCCTCGGCTTCGACCTCCACGACGGTCCGCTGCAGGAGATCGTGGCGCTGGCCGAAGAGGTGCGCATGGCTTCGACGCAGATTTCGGAGGTCGTCCCCGACGACTTCAGGCACCGCGTGCGGGGGCGCTTCAACGACGTCCATGCCCGGCTCGGCGCGCTTGACGAGAGCCTGCGCCAGATCGCGCACTCCATCCGCTCGACGACGGCTGTTGCCCGTCCCGTCGCGGATGCCGTGGAGGGCGAGCTGCGTGCGCTCGAGAACGCGATCGGCATCGAGGTGGATCTCAAGGTCGAGGGCGACCTGTCCGGTCTCAGCGACTCGCAGAGGATCGTGCTGTTCCGCGTCGTCCAGGAAGCGCTGTCGAACGTGCGCAAGCACAGCAAGGCCACGAATGTCTCGGTCGTGCTGCGTAGCAGGCGCACCTTCGTCGACGTCGCTGTGACCGACGACGGTTGTGGTTTCGACCCGCGGCAGCTCGACGCCGAGCGACTCGGGCTCGCCGGCATCTCCGAGCGGGTGCGGCTCCTCGGCGGAGCGGTTGAGATCGAGACGAGCCTGGGCACGGGGACGACGGTGCACGCGACCCTGCCCCAGTGGCGGCCGTCGACACCGGCCGCGACCACCATCTACGCCGCCACTGCTTGAGATCGCCGGCCCCTTCGTTGCTTCATACGGCTCGGTAGCCGGACCTCGGCGCTCTAGGCCGAAGGACGGCGCCGACTAGCCAATCGAAGGGCCTCTCCGAACCCGGCGGGGTCTACGACTTCCCTTGGATATCCAACAGGCTGCGGTAGGAGTGCGCTCCTGCCCGTGCGTGACCGGGAGGAGCAGGCGAAGAGATGAGCGAGCCGAGAAGTCGTCGACGCAGCCCAGGCCCGCAGCGACCCACCGAACGTCGCGCCAGCTCAGCGGTCGTCGATCGGGCTCTCGACGAGCCCGTTCTGGTACGCGAGGCGCGCAGCCTCGGTGCGGTTCGACACGCCGAGCTTGCGGTAGATGTTCGTGAGGTGGAACTTGACCGTCTGTTCCGCCACCCACAGCTCCTTGCCGATCGCCTCGTTCGAGAGGCCGCGCGCGAGGGCGGCGAGGATCGCGGTCTCGCGCTCGGTGAGGCCGGCGGCGCGCGCCGCGCTCTCGCCGGGATCGGGCAGGCCGATCGCGCTGTAGACCGTCCCGTCGACGGCCTGGCGCAACGCCGAGGGCAGGTCGATCGGGTTGATGCTCTTGACGATGAAGGCGCTCGCCCCGCGCTTGAGCACGGTCTGGATCACGTTCTCGTCGGTGGAGACGGAGAGCACGACGACCTTCACCTCCGGATGCTGCTTGCGGATGCGGCTCAGGCACGCGAGTCCGTCGGCGCCCGGCATGCGCAGGTCGAGCAGGACGATGTCGGGATTCAGGCGGCCGACCAGCGGCAGCACCTGCGAGCCCGAGTTGCACTCGCCGACGACCTCGAAGTCGGGCGCCTCCTCGAGTGCGCGCTTGACTCCCTCCACGATCAGTCTATGGTCGTCCGCAATGAGAACACGCATGACCTCATCGTAGTCAGCGGACCTGTCGGCTCCGGGAGCGCCAGGCTGTGAGCGCTTCCGCTCCGGCGAGGCGAGCACACGTGCTGATCGCCGCCGAGCGCCTGCCGACGCGTGTCGGGCTGCGACTCGCGCTCGAGCCGGAGGCCCGCTGCACCGAGGCTGCCGACGGCGAGTCGGCCGTCGACGCGGCCGTGCGCGACCACCCCGACGTCTGTCTCCTCGGGCTCGACCCCGCCGGCCAGTGGCTCCGCGTCGTGAACGAGATCGCCACTCGCGTCCCGTCCGCCGCCGTGATCCTGCTCACGAACAAGCTCGACGAGGAGGAGTTCATGGCCGCCGTGCGAGCCGGCGCGAGCGGCTACCTGACGCAGAACCTCGATCCCGAGCGGCTCCCGTTCGTCGTGCGAGGCGCGATGCGCGGCGAGCCGGCCGTGCCACGCAGGTTCGTCTCCCGGCTGCTCGACGAGCTGCGGACGCGCGAGCGCCGCCGCTCGGTCGTGCTCGCCGGCAAGGGCCGCGTCGCGCTGACTGCCCGCGAGTGGGAAGTGGCCGAGCTACTCATGCGCTCGGCGACCACCGCGGAGATCGCGGCCGAACTCGGCGTCGCGCCCGTGACGGTGCGCCGCCACGTCGGCTCCGTCGAGCACAAGCTCGGAGTCGCGACCCGCGCCGAGGTCGTCGCGCTGCTCACGGCCGAAGCCGGCACCACCTAGCCGGCCAAGCGCTGTGCGGCTTAGGCCGCCGGCAGCGTGAACGAGACACAGGCTCCGCCCTGCGGGCGGTTCTCGGCCCAGATCCGGCCACCGTGCGCCTCGACGAGACCGCGGGCGATCGCCAGCCCGAGCCCGGCTCCGCTGCCGCTCCGTGCGCGGTCGGCCCGCCAGAACCGATCGAACATCCGCGCCGGAGCATCCTCCGGCAGGCCCTCACCGCTGTCCTCGACGCGCAGGAGCAGATCGGACGTGCGCCGCTCGACTCGGACTGCTACCGAGCCGTCCGACGGCGTGTGGCGCAGTGCGTTCGTCACGAGGTTGAAGAGGACGCGCTCGAACTTGTCCGGTGCCAGCCGCGCCTCGACCTTCTCGTCGACCTCGGCGCTCAGCGCAACGCCGCGCGCCTCGGCCTCCGGCTGCAGAAGCCGCAGCGCGGAGGCGACCAGCGGCGCGATGGGCATGCGCCGCAGTTCGAGCGTGAGCACGCCGGCATCGATCCGTGCCAGCTCGAACAGGTCGTCGACGAGCATCGAGAGCGTCCGCACCTGCTCCCGCAGCGTCGGGAGGTAGTCCTCGGCGGAAACGAGCCCGTCCTCGATCGCCTCGAGCAGTGCCTGCAGTGACGCGATTGGAGCGCGGAGGTCGTGGCTCGCCCAGGCGACGAGCTCCCGCCGCGCGTCGAACAGCTGCTCGAGCGCGGCGGCCATCGCGTTGAAGGACTCGGCGAGCTCGGCGATCTCCCGGGGGCCTCCCGCCGGAGCACGCGTCGACAGTTCACCGCTCGCGAGCGACCGCGAGGCCGAGCCGACCCGCCGTAGCGACCCGGTGATCGAGCGGGCCAGGACGAGCGCCGCGAACACGGCGGCGGTCGCCGAGCCGGCCGCGACCGCGAGGATCTTGAGGTCGGCGCCCATGTGGAACATGACCCAGCCCGACAACAGGACGGCTGCGAGCGGCACGCAGACGGCGATGAGGGCGAGCCCGGCGAGCTGGAGCGAGACGGTCGGCGCCCGGCGGAGCAGGAAGGCGAGGACGAGCCCCGAGGCGAGGCTGCCGGCGGCGACGACAAGGGCTAGCCCGATCATCTGTCCAGCCCGATCATGGATCGAGGCGGTAGCCGACGCCCCAGACGGTGGTCAGATGCCGAGGCCGGGCCGGGTCGGGCTCGATCTTCTCCCGCAGCCGCCGCACGTGGACGGTCACCGTGCCGGTGTCGACGGCCGCCTCGTAGCCCCAGACGCGGGCCATCAGCTGGTCGCGGGAGAAGACGTGGCGGGGGTGCGAGGCGAGGAACCAGAGCAGCTCGAACTCCTTCGCCGTGAGCGGGACTGTGCTGCCTGCCCGGCGGACCACGCGACTGCTGCCGTCGAGCTCGACCTCGCCGAAGGTGATCGTCTCGCGCGGCGGGGAGCTCCCGTTGCTGCGCCGGAGGACCGAGCGCACCCGTGCCGCAAGCTCGCGCGGCGAGAATGGCTTCGTGACGTAGTCGTCGGCTCCGAGCTCGAGCCCCACGATGCGGTCGGCCTCCTCGCCGCGCGCCGTGAGCAGGATCACGGGCAAGCTCGAGCGCCCGCGGATCCAACGGCAGAGCGAAAGCCCGTCGGTTCCGGGCAGCATCACGTCGAGCACGACGAGGCTCGGTTCACGCTCCTCGATGAGGGCCTTGGCAGCGTCGCCGTCCGAGGCCGTCAGCGTCCGGAAGCCGTCGCGCTCGAGGTAGCGGACGACCACGTCCCGCACGATCGGCTCGTCGTCGACGACCAACACGGTCTGCTGCATCTCCCTAGTGTGGCTTCGGGTCGAGCGTCGCGGGGCTCGGCGGGCCACGGTCGATGCGGACGCCTTCCGGCTCCCACTTCGCGTGGTGCTTCAGCACCCACTCGACGCGGACGTCGCCGAGCGTCATCCCACGCAGCGAGTGCCGGGTCGCAGGATGGATCAGCGCCAGATACAGGTGCCCCACGAGGAGCCCGAGCGAGACGTACATCAGGCCGTCGTGCAGGATCACGGTGCTCGCGAAGCGGTACCGCGTGTCCTGCTCGCCGAACCAGAGCAGCAGGCCGGAGACGCCGAACAGGATCGCGAAGGCCGCGGTGAGCGTGGCGTTGATCTTCTGGCCGGCGTTGAACCGGCCCTGGGGCGCCTTGCGCCCGCGGAGCCAGCGCAGGTCGTCCCGGTCGAAGCTGTCGAGCTCGCGCGCGGTGGCGAGCAGCCGGCGCCCACCGAGGACGATCACGGCCGCCAGCGCACCCAGCCAGGCGACGCCTCCCCAGAAGTGGATGTACTGGATCGTCTGCCGCCGCGAGACGAGGACCGAGAGGCGCGGGAGGTAGAGGATCAGCCCTGTTACGAGGAGGAAGAAGAAGCCGATCGCGTTGAGCCAGTGGAGCAGACGCTCGACCCGGGAGAAGCGAGGGACATACCCGGCCTTCTTCACGTTCCGTATCCGTTCGAGCGGCCGACCCAGGCGTTCTGGTCATAGCCGAGCTGCTCCCAGTAGCCGAGTTGCTCCTGCGGCACGAGGTTGATCCCCGCCAGCCACTTGACGCTCTTGTAGCCGTACATCTCCGGAATGATCAGCCGCACCGGGGCGCCGTGCTCGCGCGGCAGCGGCTTTCCGTCCATCTCGTACGCGAGCATCACGTCGTGCAGCGAGGCCTGCTTGAGGGTCAGGTAGTCGGTGTAGGGCACCTCCATCGAGACGAACTCGAGGGCATGCGCCGAGAAGCTCGGCTTGGCGGCGGCGAGGACGTCGTGCATCCGGACCCCACCCCAGTGGACGTTGTTCACCGTCCAACCCGTGACGCAGTGGAAGGTCGAGACCTGGTCGACGCGCGGCAGGGCTCGCAGCTCGTCGTAGGTCAGCGAGACCGGCTGCTCGACGAGGCCGCCGATGTGTAGTCGCCAGGTCGCGGGATCGAAGACCGGCATGTGGTCGGAGATGCTGTAGATGCGCCAGCCGCCGGTCGGCAGGATCGGCGCGATGGCGCCCGCGATCGGTGAGATGACGCCGGTGACCTGGTCCCAGGCGGCCTTGCCCCAGTAGAGGGACGAGATGCCGCCCGCCACGGTGACGAGGAACAGCCTGCGCCCGTAGCGGCGCGGCTGGTCGGGGTCAGGCTCGGTGACGGGCGGCGAGTCCATCTACATGTGCGCCATGCCGGCGAACAGCTTGCCGCGCAGCTCGCCCGGATGACCCTTCGTAGCGACCCAGACCCAGTAGTTGCCGGGCTTCGTCTCGATCAGCTGGAGAGACTTCTTCGGCACCATCGCGCAGCCCTTGGCACGGTACATGTGGCCGAGGTTGGCGACGGTCATCCCGCTCTTGTCGCGGATCGTCGCGCCGAGGACATGCATGACACTTAGTTCGAACTTCCAGCAGAGCTGGTTCTTCGTGGCGTGCGACTGGAGGTTGACGATCCCGTGCTCGCCCATGCCCGACAGGTGTGCTCCGAGCGTGGCGTGCATGCCGGCCGCCGCGACCGGAACGGCGGCGAGCGCCGCCGCGGCGACCACTGCAGCCGCCCATCTCTTCGAGCGCATCCGTGCTCCTTTCGACGCGAGGACTCCGATGCCTGAAGGATCGGCGGCGCACGTTGCCGCGAGCTAAGCGAGCGCTTACGGGTTCCTTAAATCACTCGGGCGTGACGTAGGCGGCGCTGAGGCCGCCGTCGACGACGAAGGTCGCCGCGTTCACGTAGCTCGACTCGTCGCTCGCGAGGAACAGCGCCGCGTTGACGATCTCGCGCGGCTGAGCCATCCGTCCCATCGGCAGGTGGACGAGCCGGCGCTCGGCGGCTCCGGGCGTCTCGCCCCAGATCCGCAGCAGCAGCGGGGTCTCGACCGGACCGGGGCAGAGGGCATTGACCCGGATCCCCTGCCGTGCGAACTGCACGCCGAGCTCCTTGCTCAGCGAGAGCACGGCTCCCTTCGACGCCGTGTACGAGATCTGGGAGGTCGCGGCCCCGACGAGCGCAACGAAGGAGGCGACGTTGATCACCGAGCCGCCGCCGCGCTCGAGCAGGTGCGGGATCCCGTGCTTGCAGCAGAGATAGACGCCGCGCGTGTTCACGGCCTGCACGCGCTCCCACGCGTCGAGGCCGGTCTCGAGGATCGAGGCGTCGTCGGCGGGGGAGATGCCCGCGTTGTTGTAGAGGACGTCGATGCCCCCGAAACGCTCGGCTGCAGCGGCGTACAGCGTCTGAACCGACGCCTCGTCCGAGACGTCGACCTGCACCGCGAGGCCTGATACCTGAGCGGCGACGTTCTCGGCGGCGCCGCCGTCGACGTCCGCGACGACGACCAGCGCCCCCTCCTCCGCGAAGCGCACGGCAGCGTCGGCGCCCATGCCGCCGCCGGCACCCGTGATCACACAGACTTTGCCCTGGAGCCGCCCGCTCATTCCGTGGAATAGAACACGTTCTTGACCTCGCTGTAGCCGGCAAGGCCGTGCATGCCGAGCTCACGGCCGAAGCCGCTGCGCTTGAAGCCGCCGAACGGGGTCGAGGGGCGCACCGACGAGTTCGAGTTGATCGAGAGGACGCCGGTCTCGATCGCGCGGGCCACCCGTAGCGCGCGGCCGCCGTTCTCCGTCCAGATCGAGCCCGACAGGCCGTACTCGGAGTCGTTCGCGAGCCGGATCGCCTCGGCCTCGTCGGCGAACGGGATCAGCGCGGCGACCGGCCCGAAGACCTCCTCGCGCGCGATCCGGTCGTCCGGCCGCGCCTCGACGAGCGTGGCCGGATACCAGAAGCCGTCGCCGTCGGGCGCGTCGCCGCGGAAGAACGGCTCGCCTTCCACGAAGCTCGCCACCGTCTCGCGCTGCGCCGCCGAGATGAGCGGTCCCATCTCCGTCGCGTCGTCCTCCGGATCGCCGATCTTGACGCCACGAGTCGCCGCGACGAGTAGCTCTGCGAAGCGGTCGTAGGCGCTCGCCTCGACGAGGATCCGCGAGCGCGCGCAGCAGTCCTGGCCGGCGTTGTCGAAGACGGCGTACGGCGCGGCGGCGGCGGCTCGCTCGAGGTCGGCGTCGGCGAAGACGACGTTCGCGGACTTGCCGCCGAGCTCGAGCGTGACGCGCTTGATCGTGCCGGCCGCGCCGCGCATCACCTCCTGCCCGACCTCGGTCGAGCCGGTGAAGCCGATCTTCGCGACGTCGGGATGCTCGACGAGCCGCGTGCCGACGACCGAGCCCTTGCCGGGCACGATGTTGACGACGCCCTCGGGAATGCCGGCCTCCAGCGCCAGCTCGCCGAGGCGGATCGCCGTGAGCGGTGTCAGCTCTGCGGGCTTGAGCACGACCGTGTTGCCGCAGGCGAGCGCCGGCCCGAGCTTCCAGGAGGAGATGTTGAGCGGGAAGTTCCAGGGGACGATCAGGCCTACGACGCCGAGCGGCTCGCGGAACGTGAGGTCGATGCCGCGCGCGACGGGGATCGTCTCGCCGACGTGCTTGTCGACCGCGCCCGCGTAGTAGTGGAAGACCTGCGCGACCATGCCGACCTCGCCGCGAGCGCCCTGGATCGGCTTGCCGACGTTGCGCGACTCGAGGCGCGCGAGCTCCTCGCCGTGCTCCTCGACGAGCGTCGCGAGCCGTCGCAGCAGCCCCGCCCGGTCGGTGGGCGCGACGGCGCGCCAGGCCGGGAACGCCTCCTTCGCGCGGGCGACGGCAGCGTCCGTCTCCTCGACGCCGGCCGCCTCGACCTCGGCGATCGTCTCCTCGGTCGCGGGATTGATGATGGCGGTCACTTGCGTGCCGCCTCCACGAGCTGCTCGAAGAGGCGCTGATCCTCGCCCGCCTCCGGATGCCAGAGCACGCCGACGAGGAACGGCTTGTCGGGATCCTCGATCCCTTCGACCGTGCCGTCCTCGGCCCAGGCGACCTCGCGGAGGCCCTCGCCGATTCGACCGATGCCCTGGTGGTGATGCGACATGACCAGGCCACGAACGTCGCCGATGCGCGACGAGGGATCGACGCGGACAGCGTGTTCCGAGAACTCGCCGAGAACCTCGCGGTGCTCCTCGTGCCCCACGATCTCGGGCAGGTGCTGGACGATGTTGCCGCCTCGGGCGACGTTCAGCACCTCGAAGCCACGGCAGATCGCGAGTACCGGCACGTTGCGTGCGAGCGCGGCTTCGAGCAGCGCGAGCTCACCGCGATCGCGCTCGGGGTTCGTGCCCGTCGTCGCCGGATGCGCCTCCGCGCCGTACTCGTCGGGTTCGAGGTCGTTGCCGCCCGAGAAGATGAGGCCGTCGAGCGCGTCGAGCACCTCCTCGATCCCGTCTTCGTCCGGCGGCACCAGTACGGCCCGGCCTCCTGCGCGTTCGACGGCGCGGACGTAGGCGTACGGGATGAGCGCGGCCTCGACCTGCCAGTGGCCCCACGCGGCGGGCTCGACGTACGTCGTGATCCCGATCAGCGGTTTGGTCAACCGCGCTCGAACATCCTTTCGCGCTCGTAGCCGGTCACGGTCTTGTCGAACAGCTCCTGCTCGGTGCGCGCGTAGTTGAGGTAGTGGTCGACCACCTCGTCGCCGAGCAGCCGGCGGGCGACGGTGCTCGACTCGAGCCGCGCGATCGCCTCGCGCAGCGCATGAGGGAACCGTTCCACGTCCGACTCGTACGCGTTGCCCTCGAAGGCCGGCTTGAGCTCGAGCTTCTCCTCGATCCCGTACAGCCCCGCGGCGAGGAGCGCGGCGAACGCGAGGTACGGGTTGGCGTCGGCGCCGGGGATCCGCGTCTCGGGCCGTGTGGCCGGGCCGTGGCCGACGACGCGGAAGCCGCACGTGCGGTTGTCGTACCCCCAGGCGAGCGTCGTCGGCGCCCAGCTCCCGGCCGCGAAGCGCTTGTACGAGTTGATGACCGGCGCGACGAAGATCGCGAGGTCGCCGAGGCAGGCGATCTGCCCGGCGAGGTAATGGCGGAAGACCTCGGTCTCGTCGGCGAAGGCGTTCTTCCCGTCCTGCCAGAGCGAGGAGTGGATATGGCAGGAGGAGCCGACCCACTCGTGGTGCGGTTTCGCCATGAAGGTCACGGAGCAGTCGCGCTGGTGCGCCATCTCCTTGAGCCCGGTCTTGTAGACGACGTGGTCGTCGGCGGTGCGCAGCGCGTCCTGGAAGCGGAAGTTGATCTCGTGCTGGCCGGCCCAGGCCTCGCCCTTCGACGACTCGACGACCATCCCGGCCGCCTTCATCGAGGTCCGCACGGCGCGGAGGAACGGCTCGTCGAAGCTCGCCGCGAGGATGTGGTAGTCGAGGATGTACGGCACCGAGGGCGTGAGGTCGTGGTAGTGCTTGGCGTGCGCCTCGAGGTAGCTCTCGCGAAAGAGGAAGAACTCGAGCTCCGAGCCGAACATCGGCTCGTAGCCGAGAGCCCGCGCCTTCTCGACCTGCGCCTTCAGCACCTGGCGCGGCGACGGCGCGACCGGCGTCCCGTCGTGCCATTCGACGTCGCATTGCACCATCACGGTGGCCTCGTGCCACGGGATCCGGCGCAGCGTCTCCAGGTCGGGCCGCAGCCCGAAGTCGCCGTAGCCGCGCTCCCAGCTCGCGATCGCGTAGCCGGGCACCGGATCCATCTCCATCTCGAGCGCGAGCAGGTAGTTGCACCCCTCACCCGGATGGCCCGCCGCGTTCTCGGCCAGGAAGAACTCGGCGTCGAGCCGCTTCCCCATCAGGCGACCCTGCATGTCGGTGAAGCAGACGATGACGGTGTCGACCGTCCCCGACTCGACGTCGGCCCGCAGCTCGTCAAGACTCAGCATTGCGCCCATCTTCTACGAAACAGGGTTGACAGCGGTAGGCGGACGGGCGGTTAATAGGCGATCCCCGACCACTGGAGGGTTCGATGAGCGACACACCCGCCGAGCCGAACGCGGTGCTCGACGACCAGGCGCAGCTTCACCGGCTCGGCTACGCACAGGAGCTGTTCCGTTCGATGGGGGGCTTCCAGAATTTCGCGATCTCGTTCACGATCATCTCGATCCTCGCAGGGTGCCTGACCTCCTATGCGATCGCGTTCAACCAGGGCGGCCCGGTCGCAATCACCTGGGGCTGGCTGCTCGTCGGCCTCATGTGCACGTTCGTCGCTCTCGCCCTGGGGGAGATCGCCTCGACGTACCCGACGGCGGGAGGACTCTACTTCTGGTCGTCCAAGCTGGGCAGCCCCGCGTGGGGCTGGTTCACCGGCTGGTTCAACCTGATCGGCCAGATCGCGGTCACCGCGGCGATCGGGTTCGGCTGCGCGATCTTCATGACCTCGCTTCTGAACCTGCTCTGGAACTACCCGGACTCGTACGGCTGGATCTACTTCCTGTACGGGATCATCATGCTCGGCGCCGGGCTCATCAACATGTTCAAGGTCTCGATCACGGCGGCGCTGAACGCGTTCTCGGCCTGGTGGCACATGGTCGGCGTGCTCGTGATCGTCGCGGTGCTGATCTTCGTCCCCGACCACCACCGCTCGGTCTCGTACGTCTTCGGTCAGACGATCAACAACACCGGCTTCGGCGGTGGCACGACCCACGGGATCGTCTTCTTCTACGTCTTTCTCACGGGCCTCCTGATGGCCCAGTACACGATCACGGGCTACGACGCCTCGGCCCACATGAGCGAGGAGACGCGCAGTGCTTCGATCGGCGCCGCCTGGGGGATGGTGATGTCGGTCGTCGTCTCGGTGATCTTCGGCTTCCTCTTGCTCGTCGCGGTCACGTTCGTGGTGCCGAGCGACACCGCTGCGGCGGCGGCCGGAACGTTCATCATCCAGTACGTCTGGTCGACGGCGACCAGCACGCACTGGGCCGAGTTCATGCTCTTCATCGCCGTGCTCGCGCAGGTGTTCTGCACGATTGCCTCGACCACCTCGGCCTCGCGGATGATGTTCGCCTTCTCGCGTGACGGAGCAGTGCCGGGCCATCAACTCTGGCGGCGCGTCTCCAAGCGCGACCGGATTCCGGTCTTCACCGTCTGGGCGATCGTGGTGCTGTCCTTCCTGACCCCGCTGCCGGCGCTGTGGTGGGGCTACGTCGGGTACGCGGCGTCGACGGCCGTCGCGGTGATCGGTCTCTACATTGCCTTCCTCCTGCCGATCATCCTGCGGCTGCGCGCAGGCGAGAGCTTCGAGCGTGGTGCCTGGCACCTGGGCAAGCACTACAAGTGGATCGACTGGATCGCGATCATCTGGATCATCTTCATCTGCGTCGTGTTCGTCCTGCCGACCTTCCAGGGTGGGATTCCCTTCAAGGCCGGCTTCAGCTGGCTGATCTTCAACTACACGCCGCTGATGGTCGGCGGCGCCTTCCTGCTCTTCGGAGGGTGGTACGTCCTGTCGGCTCACAAGTGGTTCAAGGGGCCGATCCGGCAGGGCACCGACGAGGAGCTCAAGCAGATCGAGGCCGGTTTCGAGGCGCCGGGGCCTCCGGCGGCCTCGCCCGCAGGCCAGGCGTAGTACTCAGGTCACACGGCGGGCGGGTTTCGTGCCCGCCCGCCGTCGGCCTCCTCAGACCGCTGCGAGCTGGTCGTCCTTCGCGGCTTCCCGCTCGGGTGTCCTCACCGGTGGGATGACCAGTACCGGCGTCTGCGCCGTATGGCAGAGAGCGCGCGCGACGCTGCCCATGAGTGCGGTCTTGAGACCGCCGCGGCCGTGGGTTGCGACGACGATCAGATCCGCGTCGACGTCCTCCGCCGCCTCGGCGATGAGCGTCGCCACGTTCTTGTTGGCGCTCCGAACCTCGAACGTCGCGTCGATCCCGACGCTGCGCAGCTCTTCGATCTGCTTCTCGATCCTCTCCTCCAGCTCGGGCTCGTCCGCGAGGGCCGGATAGCCGCTGGAGCGACCGCGCATCAGCTCGTTCGCGTGCACGGCGACGATCTTCGAGCCGTCCTGCCGAGCCAGCTCCCGTACGAAATCGAGGGCGCTGTCGGCGAGCTCGGAGCCGTCGGTTGCCCAGACGATCGTCTTGAACATGGGATCCGTCCTTTCCTTCGCTACACCGAGAATGGGCCGGTGCCGGTCTCGCCGCATCGGGTGCGGAGCGCAAGGAAGGTGCGGGTTCCCCGCAGATAGCGTCCGGCGCGTGCACCAGCTGACGAAGAAGCAGGCGCGGCAGATCGCGGTGTTCCACGATCGCGGCCGCACCGAGGAGCTGTTCGAGTTCGAGTACACGCTCGAGATGTACAAGCCGGCGGCGAAGCGCCGCTGGGGCTACTTCGCGCTGCCGATCCTCCACGGCGACCGGCTGGTCGGGAAACTGGACGCGACGGCCGATCGCAAGGCCGCGGTGCTCCGCGTGCGCGCGATCCACGAGGACGTGAGCTTCAGCCCGGCCCTCACGAAGGCGGTGCGCAAGGAGATCGACGACCTCTCGGCTTGGCTGGGCCCCGAGCCTGTCTAGGATCCGGGCATGGCAACCGTCGAGTCCGCGACGACTTCCGAGCTCGAGCAGTACCGCCGTGAGCTGACGGGCTACTGCTACCGCATGCTCGGCTCGGCCTTCGACGCCGAGGACGCGGTGCAAGAGACCATGGTGCGCGCGTGGCGGTCGCTCGACCGGTTCGAGGGGCGCTCGGCGCTCAGGTCGTGGCTGTACCGGATCGCCACGAACGTCTGCTTCGACGCGCTCGCTGGAAGGGAGCGGCGCGCGCGGCCGATGGATCTCGGTCCGGCCCAGGAGCCGCTGCTCGAGAACCTCGCCGAGCTTCCGGAGGTGACCTGGATCACGCCGCTGCCGACGCCGGACGAGCTGGCGGAGCAGCGGGAGACGCTGCGGCTCGCGTTCGTCGCCGCGCTCCAGCACCTGCCGCCGAGGCAGCGGGCCGCGCTCATTCTCTGCGAGGTCCTGAAGTGGCAGGCGAGCGAGGCGGCGGAGCTGCTGGAGACGAGCGTCGCCTCGGTCAACAGCGCGCTGCAGCGCGCCCGCGCGACGCTCGCCACGGCGGACATCGCCGCTCCGAGCGAGCTCGACGACGAGGCTCGCGCGCTGCTCGAGCGGTACGTCTCCGCGTTCGAGGCGTACGACATCGACCGGCTCACCGACCTGCTACACGAGGACGCGGTCCAGTCGATGCCGCCGCTCAGCCTCTGGCTCCGCGGCCGCGACGACATCTTCACGTGGTGGTTCGGCCCGGGGATCGGGTGCAAGGGCTCCAAGCTCGTCCCGGTCGGTCTCGTCAACGGGATGCCGGCCTGGGCCCAGTACAAGCCCGCGCCGGACGGCCGCCGCGAACCGTGGTCGCTGATCGTCCCCGAGGTCTCAGACGGCCGGATCGTCGAGCTGACCTTCTTCCTCGACACGCAGCGGCTGTTCCCGCTGTTCGAGCTGCCCGACCGCATCGCGTAGCCCGCAGAGGTCGAGCAGCTCCCAGAGGTCGCGCGGCGCGAGGCCGAGGCGCGCCCCCGTCCTGAGCCGGAGACGCGCGAGGAAGTCGACCGTGCGCAGATCGAAGGTGGTGCTCAGGTCGACGGCTGGACGATGATGAGCGAGTTGCCGTCCGGGTCGCGCAGCCAGAACATCGGGGGAACCGGCCCGCCGTAGCGGGTGACCTCGTCGTCGACGTCCACGCCGGCTTTCTTCAGCGCGGCGTGCGCAGCGTCAACGTCGGTCGTGTCGAGGATGATCCCGGTCTGGCTGGCTCCGGCCGCCTGGCCCGGCGGCGGCGGCGCGAGCGCGATCGTCGTCTCGGCCCCGGCGATCGCGACCTCGACCCAGCGCATCTCCGGCCCCATCGGCTCGTCGACGACCTTCTCGAAGCCGAGCTTGCCGGAGTAGAAGTCGAGCGCCCGGTCGGTGTCGGCGACCGTCACGCAGACGCGGCCGACCTTGCTGATGTTGAGCTTCGACGCCACGGTGGACATCCTGAGCCTCCTCGTCGGTGAGTGTCGCAGCTACGACCCGCACGCCGCGCGAAACTCAGCGGAGACCCGAAGCGATCAGGCGTACGCGATCTCGCCGTGCATCGCCTCGTCGAGGCCGCTCTCCGCGTCCTCGCCGGTACGCACCGGCGTCACCCGGTCGAGCACGTGCAGCATCACGTAGGTGAACCCGAAGGCGTAGAGCGAGCAGCCGAGGCCTGCGGCGACCTGCTTCCCGAAGAAGGCGGCGGACCCGTGGATGAGACCCTCACCGCCGGCCGGGTTCGTCGCGGTGCTCGCGAACACGCCGAGCAGGACGATGCCGAGCAGGCCGCCGACGCCGTGCACTCCCCAGACGTCGAGGGCGTCGTCCCACTTGAGCCGGTTCTTCAGCTGGATCGCGTAGTAGCAGACGAGGCCGGCCGCGATCCCGATCACGACGGAGGCGTAGATCGGGACATACCCGGCCGCCGGCGTGATGCACGCGAGGCCGGCGACGGCGCCGGTGAGCAGACCGACGAAGTGCGGCTTACGCGCGGCGCGCCATTCGATGAACAGCCAGGTGATCGCGGCGAACGAGGCGGCGAGGTCGGTGTTGAGGAACGCCAGCGAGGTGATGTCGTCGACCTTGAGCTCGCTCCCGGCGTTGAAGCCGTACCAGCCGAACCAGAGGAGGCCGGTGCCGAGTGCGATGAACGGGATGTTGTGCGGCGTGTCGACGAACTTCCGCTTGCCGACGTAGAGGACCGAGGCGAGCGCCGCGAACCCCGCGCTCGCATGCACGACGATCCCGCCCGCGAAGTCGCGCGCGCCCCAGTGTGCGAGCAGGCCGCCGCCCCAGAACATGTGCACGAACGGGTAGTAGACGGCGAGCTGCCAGACGACGAGGAACAGCAGGTACGCCTTGAAGGTGACCCGGTTCGTGAAGGCGCCGGTGATCAGGGCCGGCGTGATGATCGCGAACATCATCTGGTAGGCGATCAGCACCACGAGCGGGATGTGCGACGGCTCGTAGACCGAGTGGACGGTCACGCCGCGCAGGAACGCGTAGTCGAAGTTGCCGTAGATCCCGTTGGTGCCGCCGCTGAAGCAGAGCGAGTAACCGACGAGCCACCACAGGGCGGTCGTGATCCCCATCGAGGCGAAGCTCTGGATCATGATCGTCAGCGTGTTCGAGCGGCCGACGAGCCCGCCGTAGAAGAAGGCCAGCCCCGGGGTCATCAGCATCACCAGGGCCGCGGCGAGGAGCATGAAGCCAGTGTTCGCGCCGTTGATCACCGCGCGAAGTTCCACACTTGACGCACCCCTCCTGCATGTGAGAGGTTACGCATCGTCAAAGCCCGGGGACTGCGCAAGCGGTTCGCGGGCTTTGGCGTTTCCGGGGTTCTGTGAGACTCTCCGCAGCATGGATCTCGACGGTGGCTACATCTGGGTCACGAGCAGGAAGCTCAAGCCCGGCTCGCGCGAGGAGTTCAGCCGCTGCTGGCGGCCGAGCGAGTTCCCGGACGGAATGATCCGGGCCTACGAGCTCGTCTCGCCCGACGGGAACGAGGTGGTCGGCGTGTCGGTCTGGGAGTCGAGCGAGGCGCGCGACCGCTACCGGCTGTCGGAAGTCGAGTCGGAGCGGCGGCGGGCGATGGCCCCGTACGTGCTCGAGGAGATCTCCGGCTTCTACCTCGGGCGCGAGCTCAAGATCCCGCGCGATTGAGCTCCGCGAGCCCGCGGGCGACCGCGG
This sequence comes from uncultured Actinomycetes bacterium, assembly GCA_963796555.1. Taxonomy (GTDB): domain Bacteria; phylum Actinomycetota; class Thermoleophilia; order Gaiellales; family Gaiellaceae; genus Palsa-739. The sequence continues at coordinate 1,155,543 of CAWCLZ010000010.1, forward strand.
CGGCGGCCCGGCCGAGCTCGGCGGACGCCTTGGCATCTCCCGCCACGCTTGGACTGAGCTTGCCGGCCGCGCGCAGAGCTATCGCGACCGCCTCGTCGGCGAAGCGGGCGATCTCCTCGGGGACGCGCACGATCTCGGCGCGCGTCTCCTCGCTGGGGTCCGCCATGAAGGCGCTGTACGCGGCGGCGTCGGCGTCGCCGAGCCGGACGAGCTCGGCGGCGAGCGCCTGGGCGAGCGCGGCCTCCTCCTCGTCCCCCGCGTAGCGGGCCGAGAGCTCGGCGAGGGCGGCCGCGAGGGCAGCGGTCAGGGCGGTCGCAGCGCCGCTCGCGGGTGCGGGGGTCCGCTTCCCGATCGCGGCGAGCAGCTCGTCGAAACTCAGCTCGCCCAGCACGGCTGGAGTCTAGAAAGGAACGGGCGCCGTGCCGACCACTAGATTTCGGCTCATGGCAATGAAGTACGACAGGCTCACGACACCGCTCGTGCGCGAGGACGGGGAGCTGCGGGCTGCAAGCTGGGACGAGGCGCTCGACCGCGCCGCGGCCGGCTTTCGCAGCGCGCTCGACGAAGGCGCTCTGACCGGCGTCTTCAGCTGCTCCAAGGCAACCAACGAGCTGAACTTCGCGACACAGAAGTTCGCCCGGGTCGTCCTCGACACGAACAACGTCGACAGCTGCAACCGAACCTGACACGCCCCTAGCGTCGTCGGTCTGGCGACGGTGTTCGGTGCGGGCGGCGGGACGAGCTCCTACGAGGAGACTCGAGCCGCGGACCTGATCGTGCTCTGGGGCTCGAACGCCCGCGAGGCGCACCCGATCTTCTTCCACCACGTGCTGAAGGCCGTGAACCGCGGCGCCGAGCTGATCGTCGTCGACCCGCGGCGCACGCCGTCGGCGCAGTGGGCCGATCTCTGGCTCGGGCTCGACGTCGGCACCGACATCCCGCTGGCGAACGCCGTCGGCCGCGAGATCATCGCCGCCGGCCTCGCCGACATGGAGTTCATCGAGCGGGCGACGACCGGCTTCGAGGCCTACCGCGACTCGGTCGAGCCGTGGACGCTGGAGGAGGCCGAGCGCGTCACCGGTGTCCCCGCGGAGGCGATCCGCGACCTCGCCCACGCCTACGGGACCGCCCAGCACGTGCAGCTCTGCTGGACGCTCGGGATCACGGAGCATCACAACGCCGTCGACAACGTCTTCGCGCTGATCAACCTCGCGCTCGTGACCGGCAAGGTCGGCAAGTGGGGCTCGGGTCTGCAGCCGCTGCGCGGGCAGAACAACGTTCAGGGCGGGGGAGACATGGGGGCGATCCCCAACAAGCTGCCCGGCTTCCAGGACATCCTCGACGACGCCGCCCGGGCGAAGTTCGACGCCGCGTGGGGCTCGTCGATCCCCGCTGAGTACGGGCTCCACCTGACCGGGATGTTCGAGGCGATGGAGCATGGCGAGCTCCGGGCGGCCTACGTCGTCGGCGAGAACCCGGCGCAGGGCGAGGCCGACCAGCAGCGCGCCGAGCGGTTGCTGCTGGGGCTCGACCATCTCGTCGTCCAAGACCTGTTCCTCACGCGCACGGCCCAGCTCGCGGACGTCGTCCTGCCCGCTGCAGCGACCCTGGGCGAGGTGGACGGAACCGTGACGTCGAGCGAACGCCGCGTGCAGCTCGTGCGCAAGGCCTACGACCCGCCGGGCGAGGCGCGCGACGACATCGAGATCGTCTACGAGCTCGCCCGCCGCCTCGGCCACGACCTCGGCTCACCGCACGCCGAGGACATCTGGAACGAGCTGCGTACGCTCTCCCCGATGCACGGAGGCATGAGCTACGCGCGGCTCGACGCGCTCGGCGGGATCCAGTGGCCGTGCGCCGACGCGGAGGATCCGGGCTCGCTGTTCATCCACGGCCGTCTGTGGGACGAGGTCGTCGAGGAGCCCGCACCGTTCCAGCCGGTCGAGCACGATCCGCCCGTCGACCGGCTCGACGATGACTTCCCGCTGCGGTTGACGACCGGCCGCAGGCTCGAGTCGTTCAACACCGGGGTCCAGACCGGCGGTTACGCGTCGCCGCTGCACGTCGGCGGCGAGGCGCTCCTGCTCGCGCCCGAGGACGGCGAGCGCTACGGCGTCGCCGACGGCGCGCGCGTGCGGGTCGTCTCGCGGCGCGGGTCGGTCGAGGCGCCCGTCCGGTACGACACGACGTTGCGGCCGGGGCTTGCGTTCATGAATCTCCACTTCCCCGACGTGGTGGCGACGAACGTGCTCACGATCGACGCGACCGACCCCAAGTCCGGCACGGCCGAGTTCAAGGCGACCGCGATCCGGCTGGAGGCGGTGTAGTTGGATCTCAAACTGCTCGACGCGGAGCCCACGGAGGCCGAGCGCGAGGCAGTCGACGCCGTGGTGGGGGTCGAGGCGCCGAGCGGTAGCCGGGTCGCGCGGCGTGATCGCAACCGGCGCCGGCTCCTCCTGCCGGCGCTGCGGGCCGCGCAGCGCCGCGTCGGCTGGGTCACTCCGGGCGCGCTGGGTTACACCTCGCGCCGGCTCGACGTGCCGCCTGCCGATGCGTACGGCGTGGCGACCTTCTACGCGCTGCTCGCGCTCGAGGAGCGGCCGCCGGAGGTGCTCCACGTCTGCACCGACCTCTCGTGCCGGCTCGCCGGGGCCGAGGTTCCCGAGGGCGCCTCGCCGTCGCCGTGCCTCGGCCTGTGCGAGCGAGCGCCCGCCGCGCTGCGCACGATCGCCGGTCCGGAGCCGCGCGAGGAGCAGATCCCGGCGGCCTCGCCGCCGCTGCCTCAGGCGGGGAACGGCGACCTGAAACTGCTGCGGCGGATCGCCGCGGGCGCCGACCCGGAGTCGCCCCCGGAGCTGCGCGCCCTCGACCGTGCGCGCGAGCTCGGCCCCGAGCGTGTGATCGAGCTCGTGAAGGCATCCCCGCTTCTCGGTCGCGGCGGCGCCGCCTTCCCGACCGGTGTGAAGTGGGAGGCGGTCGCGCGCCAGTCGGCGCTGCCGCACTACCTCGTCTGCAACGCCGACGAGTCGGAGCCGGGCACGTTCAAGGACCGGGTGCTGATGGAGCAGGATCCGTTCGCGCTCGTCGAGTCGATCGGCATCGCCGCCTTCGCCACCGGCTGCGAGAGCGCCTTCATCTACGTGCGCGCGGAGTACCCGCTCGCGCACGAGCGGCTGCAGAACGCGATCGACCGCTCCGACGTCGGCGTCGAGATCGAGCTGCGCATCGGCGCGGGCGCCTACGTCTGCGGCGAGGAGACGGCGCTCTTCCAGTCGATCGAGGGCTACCGCGGCGAGCCGCGCAACAAGCCGCCGTTCCCGGTCGAGGTCGGGCTGTACGGGAAGCCGACGGTCGTGAACAACGTCGAGACTCTGCTCAACGTGCCGCACATCGTGCTCGAGGACGACGCGCGCGACACGCGGCTCTTCTGCGTCTCCGGTCACGTCGCGCGGCCGGGCCTGTACGAGCTCGAGCTCGGCACGCCGCTCTCCGAGCTGCTCGAGCTCGCGGGCAGTGAGCCGCCGAAGGCCGTCCTGCTCGGCGGCGCGGCCGGCTCGTTCCTGCGGCCCGACCAGCTCGACCTGGCGCTCTCGTTCGAGGGCGCCCGCGAGGCCGGCGCCACACTCGGCTCGGGCGTCGTGATCGTCTACGGCGAGCAGGCCGACCTCGTCGACGCGGTGCTCCGCATCGCCGAGTTCTTCCGCGACGAGTCGTGCGGCCAGTGCGTCCCCTGCCGCATCGGCACCGTGCGCCAGGAGGAGGCGCTGCACCGGCTCGCCTCCGGGAAGACGAACGGGGACGAACTCACGGTGCTCGCCGACCTGACGCAGGTGATGCGCGACGCCTCCATCTGCGGCCTCGGCCAGACTGCCGCGAACGCCGTCGACTCGGCGATACACAACCTCGGAGTGCTCGCGTGAAGATCACCATCGACGGCGTCACGACCGACGTCGCGGCAGGCTCGACAATCCTCGACGCCGCGCGGCAGATGGGCATCGACACGCCCACCCTCTGCTACGGCGACACACTGACTCCCGTCAACGTCTGCCGGGTCTGCGTGGTCGAGCTCGAGAACGCCCGCACGCTCGTCCCGGCCTGCTCGCGCAAGGTCGAGGACGGGATGGTCGTGCTCACCGACTCCGAGCGCGTGCGTACGAGCCGGCGCCTGGTGATGGAGCTGCTCGGCTCGGCCACCGATCTTTCGACGGCGCCCGAGGCGCTCGCCTACATCGAGCGGTACGAGGCGCAGCCCGACCGCTTCGGCCCGGATTCGCTCACCGTGGCGCAGGCGGTCAAGGACGACAACGAGCTCTACGTCCGCGACTACTCGAAGTGCATCCTCTGTTACAAGTGCGTCGAGGCCTGCGGCGTCGACCACCAGAACACGTTTGCGATCACCGTCGCCGGCCGCGGTTTCGGCGCTCACATCTCGACCGAGCTCGACGTGCCGCTGCCCGAGTCGGCCTGCGTCTACTGCGGCAACTGTGTCGCGGTCTGCCCGACCGGCGCGCTGATGGCGAAGAGCGAGTTCGAGCTGCGCGAAGCGGGCGACTGGCGCGAGGAGGAGCAGACCGAGGTCGACACCGTGTGCCCGTACTGCGGCGTCGGCTGCAACCTCACGCTCCACGTGCAGGACGACGCGATCGTGAACGTCACCTCCCCCGACGACCACGACGTCACCCGCGGGAACCTCTGCATCAAGGGCCGCTTCGGCTACCGCTACGTGCAGAACCGCAGGCGGGGGTGACCGTCGAGCTGGGCTCCCTCGGGGAGCTCGAGCCGGCTCTGGCGAGCGAGGAGTTCGACGTCGCGCGCGTGTTCGTCGGTTACGGGGCGTCCGCTCCCTCGGCTCCGGAGCCGTGCGCGCTGCCGAAGGTGGCGTACTCGCTCGAGCCGCCCGCGGCGCCGACCGGTTCGTTCCGCACGGGTGAGTGGCACGAGACCTGGAGCCCGGACGCGTACGCCGCGGCGATCGAGGCGGTGCGCCGGGCGATCCGCGAGGGGGACGTCTACCAGGTGAACCTCGTCCAGCACCTCTGGGCCGAGTTCGGCGGCGATCCGCTCGCGCTCGCGGCGGCCCTCGCTCCGCTGCGGCCGCTCGAGCCGGCGCCGTTGCAGGGCGACGGCTGGACGATCGTCTCGGCCTCACCCGAGCTGCTGCTGCAGAAGCGCGGCCGGATCGTCCGCACCTCGCCGATCAAAGGGACGCGTCCGGCCGGCGTCCCGATCGAGTCGGCCAAGGACACCGCCGAGCACGTGATGATCGTCGACCTGGAGCGCAACGACCTCTCGCGGGTCTGCGTCCCGGGCAGTGTCCGCTGGCCCGAGCTCCTCGCCGAGCGCCAGCTCGCAGGCGTCACCCATCTCGTCGCCACGGTCGAGGGAGAGCTCCTGCCCGAGGTGACGCTGACCGAGCTGCTCGACGCCGTGCTGCCCGGCGGCTCCGTGACCGGCTGCCCGAAGAGCAGCGCGCTCGAGCTGATCGCCGCGCTCGAGCCCGTCGGCCGCGGTGCGGCGATGGGCGCGCTCGGCCGCATCTACGCGAACGGGGATCTCGACCTCGCCCTCACGATCCGCACCTTCGCCGTCGTCGACGGCGCGATCCATCTCTGGGTCGGCGGCGGGATCGTCTGGGACTCGGAGGCCGACGCCGAGATCGAGGAGTCGTGGGTCAAGGCTCGACCGCTGCTGGCACTCGCCTGATGGACGTGCGCGCGGTGGCGGTCGCGGGTCGCGGCCTCGTCGATCCGCACGAGCCGGTCTTCGCCGCCGACGACGAGGCGCTGCTGCGCGGGCGCTCGGTCTTCGAGACGACGCGGGTCTACGACGGCCGGCCCTTCCTGCTCGAGCGGCATCTCGCGCGGTTCGCGCGCTCGGCCGAGCGCGTCGGCCTGGCGCCGCCCGACGCAGCCGAGTGCGAGCGGCTCGCGGAGCTCGTGATCGGAGCCTGTGCCGAGCGAGATCTCGCGCTCCGCCTCTACTGGACCGGCCACACGCTCGCCGCCACCGCGGGCTTGGTCGACCCGGAGCTCGAGGCGCTACGCGCGCGCGGGCTGCGACTCGTCTCGGTTCCCTGGTCGACCGGCTCGCTCGCGAGTGCCAAGTCGACGAGCTACGCCGAGAACATGGCGGCGCAGCATGCCGCGGTCGCCGCCGGCGGCGACGACGCCCTGCTCGTCGCCGGCGACGGCACCGTGCTCGAGGCGCCGACCGCGAACGTCTTCTGGCGGGAGGGAGCCGTCCTCTGCACGCCCTCGCTCGATCTCCCGATTCTCGCCGGCGTGACGCGCGGGCTCGCGCTCGAGTCCACCGAGCGCGAGGTCGTCGAGGGCGTGTTCCCGCTCGCCCGGCTGCTCGCCGCCGACGAGGTGCTCGTCTGCTCCTCGATTCGTGAGGTGATGCCGGTCGCGTCGGTCGACGGCAGCGCGTTCGGGCTCGGGCCTGCTGCGCATGAGCTGCAGCAGGAGCTGCGACGCCGCGCTACGTTCTGAGGCCGAGCTTCTGCAGCAGACGTGCTCGCGGCGCGTCGAAGATCCGTTCGACGCGGATCTCGAGCTCGTTCGGCATGGTGACCGTCGTCTCGTTCATTCGCTCACCGCCTGTTTCACGAGGTCGCCGATCTTCTTCTCGTCGGCCTTCGTCAGCTTCGGCAGGGCGTACGACGTCGGCCACATCGAACCGTCGTCGAGGTTCGCGGCGTCGTTGAAGCCAAACGTCGAATAGCGCTCCTTGAACTTGCCGGAGTCCTTGAAGAAGCAGATGACCTTGTCGTTCTTCGAGTAGGCCGGCATCCCGTACCACGTGCGCGGGGTGAGCTCCGGGGCGACCTTGCGAACGACAGCGTGGATCCGCTGCGCGATTCCTCGGTCGGCCTCGGCCATCTTTGCGATCGCCGCGAGGACTGCCTTCTCACCCTCGGTGTCCTTCAGCGCCGCCTTCGCGGCCGCTTTCTCCTCGGCAGTGAACTTCCGTGCCATCAGGCTCCTTTCGTGCGTTCGACAATTTGGGCGAAGCGGTCGAGCCGTTGTAGCCACATGCTGATGCCCTCGAACGCGTAGGGCGCGAGCCTGCAGCGGCGGACGCGGCCGACCTTCTCCGTCGTGACAAGCTCGGCCTCCTCGAGCCGCCGGACGTGCTTCTTCATCCCGGTCAGCGACATGCCGAAGGGCTCGGCGAGCTCGCTAATCGTCGCGCTGCCCGAGCCTAGTCGCTCGAGGACGGCCCGCCGGGTCGGGTCGGCGAGTGCGGCGAAGGTGCGGTCGACGGCTCGAGGATACTGAACCATATAGTTCACTATATCAGTCGGAGCTTGCGTGGTGGTCCATAGTTGGCCCGTGACGGAGGTGCGGCTCGCGGAGCTCGTCGCGGCGCTCTCGCTCGGCGTCGATCTCGGCTTCGGCCAGCCGATGGAGCACGTGCTCCGCGAGTGCATGATCGCGCTCCGCCTCGCCGACCGGATCGGGCTCGAGGAGGCCGAGCGCTCCACCGTCTACTACACGGCGCTGCTCGTCAACGTCGGCTGCCACTCCGACGCGCACGAGCAGGCGAAGTGGTTCGGCGACGACATCGCGCTGAAGTCCGCCAAGTACGACCGCGACTTTCGGAGCGTGCGGGCGATGGCCGCGATGATGTCGCTGGTCGGGAGCGGCAACCCGCCGTTGCACCGCGTCCGGGTGGGGCTCGAGTTCGCAGTCTCCGGCCGCCACGATCTCGACGGGATGGTCGCCCGGCACTCGGCGATCGCGCGAGCCCTCGCGGAGCGGCTCGGCCTGCCGGAAGAGGTGCAGGAGGCGGTCGGCGCCTCGTACGAGCAGTGGGACGGCAAAGGCTGGCCGGGCGGCCTCGCCGGCGACCGCATCCCCATCGCGGCGCGCCTGGCCCAGTTCGCGGAGTTCGTCGAGGTCGCGCACCGGCTCGGCGGGGTCGAAGCAGCCGTCGCCCTGGCCGAACGTCGCGCGGGGTTGCAGTTCGATCCCGGGCTGGCGGCAGCCCTCCGCGCCGCTCCGGACGAGATCCTCGGCGGGCTCGACTCCGGGCGAACCTGGAACTCGGTGATCGACGCCGAGCCCGCCCTGCGAGTGACTCTCTCCGGCGCCGCCTTCGACCAGGCGCTGCTCGCGCTCGCGGACTTCGTCGACCTCAAATCGCCGTACACGCTCGGGCATGCCAGGGCCGTGTCGGAGCTGGCGGCCGCAACCGCCGCACAGCTCGGCCTGGGGGAAGACGAGACGAGCGTGCTGCGGCGCGCCGGCCTCGTCCACGACCTCGGGCGGCTCGGTGTCTCGAACGCGATCTGGGACAAGCCGGGCCCTCTCGGAGCGGGCGAGCGGGAGCGGGTGCGGCTGCACCCCTATCTGACCGAGCGGATCCTGCAGCAGTCGACCGCTCTCGCGCCGCTCGCGGCGATCGCCGTCCAGCACCGGGAGCGGCTGGACGGCTCGGGCTACCCGAAGGGCCTCTCGGGCGGTGCAATCATCCGGCCGGCGCGCATCCTCGGGGCAGTGGACGCGTATCGGTCGATGCGCGAGCCGCGCCCCTACCGATCGCCGCTGGGCGCGGGGCAGGCGGCTGCGGAGCTGCAGGCGGACGTGAGAGCGGGGAAGCTCGACGCGGAGGCGGTTGCCGCCGTTCTCGCCGCGGCCGGGCACCCGGTGGGCCGTCGCCGCGAGTGGCCGGCCGGGCTGACGACGCGCGAGGTCGACGTCCTGCGGCTCGTCGCCCGCGGCCTGTCGAGCAAGCAGATCGCCGCCCAACTGGTGATCACGCCGAAGACCGCGCGCAACCACATCGAGCACATCTACACGAAGATCGACGCCTCCTCGCGTGTCGCGGCGAGCCTCTACGCGACCGAGCACGGTCTCCTCTGAAAGATGAGGCAATCGCCCCAGGCGGCAGCGACCGCGCCGCCGTAACCTCGCTGCATGAGCCTACGAAAGACGTTCTTCGCCGCGACGTACGACTCGTTCTCCCGCAAGACCGAAGAAGCAGGACTGCGCGACATGCGCCACGGCCTGCTCGCCGAGGCGGACGGGTCGGTCCTCGAGATCGGCGCCGGCACCGGCGCGAACCTGGCGCACTACAACGGGAGCCTCGAGTCGCTCGTCTTCACCGAGCCGGAGCCGGCCATGCTCCGGCGCCTGCAGGCGAAGGCCCGTGACCAGGCACCTCTCGCGAAAGTCCTGCGGGCACCCGCCGAGGATCTTCCCTTCGAAGATGGCAGCTTCGACACCGTCGTCTCGACACTCGTGCTGTGCGGCGTCGACGACCAGGCGAGGTCCGTGCGCGAGATCCGCCGCGTTCTCAAGCCCGGCGGCCGTCTCCTGTTTCTCGAGCACGTGCGGTCGGACGATCCCGATCTCGCCCGCCTCCAGGACCGGATGAACTGGCTGAACCGCCTCGTCGTGCAGTGCGACTGCAACCGGCCGACGCTGACCACGATCGCGGCCTCGGGCTTCACCGTCTCCCGGCTCGAGCACTCGACGGTGCCGAAGGCGCCGAAGTTCGTGCGGCCGCTGATCATCGGCACGGCGGTCGCGAGCTAGGAGAGTCGAGCGAAACGGCTGGCGAAACGCGCCAGGGGTGCCGCGAGCAGCGCCAAGAGCCCGACCGCGTTGGCGGTGAGGCAGGTTCGGCAGGCATTGCAGCATCCTGTCGCGGCCGGGGTGTAGTCGGCGGCGCGATTTAGCAGTGGGAGCGCACGGCTGGTCGCCCGGTCGAGCATCGCTTCGGAGTGTAGGCGCGGCGGCTGCGCCGCGGGTGGAACGGCTCTCGCTCGGGCGAGCGCAGACACGAGGCGGGCGAGGATCACGAGGTCGGACGGCGCGCGATCAGTCGCGGCGCACGAGCAACACCGCGCCGATCAGCAGTCCCAGGGCGGCGTTGACGAGGAAGAGCGCGCCGACCACGTGCACGCGGTGGAAGTAGTCGAAGTAGAGGCAGAGATGAATCGCGCCGTCGGCGGCCACGAGCAGTGCGAGCACGACCTGGCTGCACCGCCTCATCCCCGGCGGATACATACGACCCCGGCCGGCGGTATGGCCTAGGCTCCCACGAGCCCATGGCGCCCAGGATCCCCGCAGAGATCGAGGCCTACGCGGAGCGGTACACGAGCGCCGGCTGGGACGGCTTCGGCCGCCTGGCCGACGAGACCCGGGCGACGCAGAGCACCCCGCAGATGATGGTCGGCGGCGTCGAGGGCGCGTTCCTCTCCTTCCTCGTCAAGATGACGGGCGCGAAGCGGATCGTCGAGGTCGGCACCTTCACGGGCTGGTCGTCCATCGCGATGGCCCGCGCGCTGCCACCGGACGGAAGCCTCGTCACCTGCGACGTCAACGAGGAGACGAGCGCCGTCGCCCGCCGCTATGCGGAAGAGGCCGGGGTCGCCGACCGGATCGAGTACCGGCTCGGCCCGGCGGTGGAGACGCTCGCGACGCTCGACGGGCCGTTCGACCTCGCCTTCATCGACGCCGACAAGTCCGGCTACATCGACTACTACGAGGCGGTCCTGCCGAAGCTCGCGCCCGGCGGCACGATCGCCGCCGACAACACGCTGTTCGGGCTCGAGGCGGAGGGAGAGAACGCGGCCGCGATCGCGCGCTTCAACGAGCACGTGCTGCACGACGAGCGCGTTGAGGCGGTCCTGCTCCCGTTCCGTGACGGCGTGACGCTGATCCGGCGCCGCTGATGAAGGTCCTCGTGGTCGGCAGCGGGGCGGTCGGCGGGGCGGTCGCGGCGGTGGCCCGGCGGCGCGACTTCTTCGAGCGTATGACGTTCGCCGACCTCGACCCGGCGCGCCCGGCTGCGGTCGTCGAGCGCGACGGCGACAACCGCTTCGCCGCGGCGCAGGTCGACGCGAGCGACAAGGACGCGCTTGTCGCCCTCCTGCGCGAGACGCAGGCCGACGCCGTCCTCAACTCGGCCGACCCGCGCTTCAACCCGCCGATCCTCGACGCCGCGCTCGAGTACGGCTGCACGTACCTCGACATGGCGATGACGCTCTCGGGGCCCGACGTGCAGCTCGGGCAGGACGAGCTCGACCTGCACGAGCGCTGGCAGGAGCGCGGCCTGCTCGCGCTCGCGGGCATCGGCGTCGAGCCGGGGCTCGCCGACGTCTTCGCCCGCTACGCCGCCGACCACCTCTTCGCCGAGATCGACGAGGTGGGAGTGCGCGACGGCGCCGACCTCGTCGTCGAGGGCTACGACTTCGCGCCGACCTTCTCGATTTGGACGACGATCGAGGAGTGCCTCAATCCGCCGCTGATCTGGGAGAAGGAGCGCGGCTTCTACACGACCGAGCCGTTCTCCGAGCCCGAGCTGTTCGAGTTCCCCGAGGGGATCGGCGTGATCGAGTGCGTCAACGTCGAGCACGAGGAGGTCGTGCTCGTGCCGCGCGAGATCGACTGCCGCCGCGTGACCTTCAAGTACGGGCTCGGCGCCGAGTTCATCGACGTCCTCCAGACGCTGCACAAGCTCGGCCTCGACTCGACCGAGCCGGTGCGCGTGAGAGGGATGGACGTCGCGCCGCGGGACGTCGTCGCGGCCGCGCTTCCCGATCCGGCGACGCTGGGCGACCGGATGCGCGGCAAGACCTGCGCCGGCACTCTCGTCACCGGCAAGCTCAAGGACGGCAGCGACGGCGCCGTCTACCTCTACCACGTCGCCGACAACGAGCGGACGATGCGCGAATACGGGCATCAGGCTGTCGTGCTCCAGACCGCACTCAACCCGGTCGTCGCGCTCGAGCTGCTCGCCGTCGGGACGTGGCAGGGGACGGGCGTGCTCGGCCCCGAGTCGTTCCAGCCTGACCCGTTCCTCGAGCTCCTTGCCGACTACGGCGAGCCGCACGGCGTGGTCGAGGGCGACCCGCGCAGGTCCTAGCTGTGCCCGTCGAAGCGCTCAAGGCGATGGGAGCAGACCTCGAAGGGGCGCTCGACCACGTGAACGTGCCGAGCTACGTGATCGACCGCGCCGGCGTCGTCCGCTGGATGAACGTCGCCGCCCGAGAGGTGGTGGGCGATCAGGTCGGACGTCAGTTCACATCGGTCGTGGCGCCCGAGGACACGCGCCGGGCCCGCGAGCTGTTCGTCCGCAAGATCGTCGGCAACACAAAGGTGACGGATGCGCCGGTGGTCGTCGTCGACGCCGACGGCAGGCGCGTCGGCGTCGAGGTCAGCTCGGTGCCGCTGCGGCAGGGCGAGCACGTGATCGGTGTGTTCGGTCAGGTGTCCAAGGTGGTCGAGGAACCGCACCCGCATCCCGACCTGCACCTGACACCGCGGCAGGCGGAGGTGCTGCAGCTGCTCGAGCGCGGCCGCTCGACCGTGCAGATCGCCGAGGAGCTGCACCTCAGCCGCGAGACGGTGCGGAACCACGTCCGGCACCTGCTCCACGCACTCGGAGCCTCGTCGAGGCTCGAAGCCGTCGCGGTCGCGCGCGGCGACCTGGTCGCGGCGGGTCGCTGAACTAGGCCCGGCGCCGGCCGACGAGCCGCGCGCCGACGGCGGAGAGCCGGCCCCGCGCGATCGCCTCCTCCTCGACTGTGCGGAGTGAGTCGCCGAGGTTCCAGTGGTGGAGCCAGGCGCCCCGCACGGGCACGCCGAGCTCGAACTGCGGCTCGAGCGCGGCCAGGATCCGCTCGAGCGGATGGAGGTGCGCGCGGTGGTCCGCGACGAGCTCCTCTGCGGTCTGCGGCTGCTGCTCGCCGATCGCGGCGCGCTGCTCGAGCCACCAGGCGGCGGCGTCGAGGTCGAAAGCGCCGACGTCGAACTCGTCGATGACGAGCATCCCGCCGGGCTCGACCAGCTCGCCGAGCCGGCGGCAGGACTCCTCGAGCGGCTCGACGTGGTGGAGGGAGACGATCGCGACCGCCGCCGTGAACGAGCCCGCGGGCTCGTCGAGATCGGCGAGGGCAACGGCGCGGACGTCGTCGCTGTCCGACCTCGGGTCGATCGCCACCACCTCGTAGCCGTCCGCCCTGAGCGCGCGGGCGAGGCGGCCGGCGCCGGCGCCGATCTCGAGCACGCGCGCGGGCGGGGCGGGCAGGTTCGCGCGGACGAAGGCCCTCAGGTCGACGTATGCCATCCGGGCATCTTCCCTTCTCTCTACCGCTTCCGGAGCCGGCGCAGGGCCGGCCCGAGCGCCTGCCCGCCGCGGAGCACCGGCTCGAACAGGTCGCCGTGCCGCTCCACGCGCTGCAGCGCCTCGCGCCTGCCGAAGTCGCGCGGGCGCACGTTCTCGCCGAGCTCCTCCCAGCGCAGCGGCGTGGACACCGGCGCGCCGGGCTTCGGCCGGACCGAATAGGCGGAGGCGATCGTCTTCCCGTGCCCGTTCTGGCGGTGGTCGACGAGCACGCCGCGGCGCTTCTTCTTCAGCCATTCGGTTGTCACGAGGCCGGGATTGTCCGTCTCGAGCCGGCGTGATACGAGCTCGGCGAAGTCGTACGTGTCCCGGTAGGACGATCGCCGCGTGATCGGCACCAGCACGTGGATGCCGTCGGCACCGCTCGTCTTCGGGTACGACCGGAGCCCGAGCTCCTCGAGCGCCTCGCGGATCAGGTGCGCGACCCGGATCGCCCGCACGAAGCCGTTGCGCGACTCGGGCGGGTCGAGGTCGAAGACGACGTAGTCCGGCCGCTCGGGCTTGTCGACCCGGGAGTACCAGGCGTTCATGTCGACGCAGTTCATCTGCACCATCCACACGAGCGCCGCCGTTTCGTTGACGAGCGTGAAGTCGACGAGCCGCGACTCCCCTTCGCGCGGCCAGGTCCGGAACTGCCGGGTCGGGATCCAGTCGGGCTTGCCCTTCGGCGCCTGCTTGTGGAAGTAGGCCTGGCCGTCGATGCCGTGCGGGTACCGCTTGAGGGTGAAGGGGCGCTCGCGCAGGTGGGGGACGATCACGTCCCCGATCGCGAGGTAGTACTGCGCGAGGTCGCCCTTCGTCACGCCGTCGCGGGGGAAGAGGACGCGCTCGGGATGCGTCAGCCGGACCGTGCGGCGTCCGGCTCGGAGCTGGGTTGGATCAGAATTGGCGGCGATGACTGGAGAGTTTGTCCTCGACACGCCGGTCGTGCGCGCGTTCGTTGCGGACGTCCAGGCGACGATCGCCGCCGCCTCCTCGCCGGCGCAGGCCTGCGAGGCCCTCCGCCCGCGGTTCGCCGAGCTGCTCGCCGACACGAACTGGCTCCCCTCTCGGTACCGGGCCGCGGCTCCCGAGAGCGGGATGGGACGCGGCATCGGGCAGTGGCTCCTCTATCGAGCCGCCGATCATTCGCTGTCGCTCTTCGCCCTCGTCGTCCCGCCCGGCTCCGAGACTCCGATCCACGACCATCTCGCCTGGGGCCTCGTCGGTCTCTACCGCGGCGAGCAGGACGAGGAGATCTACGCGCAGCGAGAGGACGGGCTCGAGCTCGTCGAGCGGCGCTCCCTCGTCCCGGGCGACTTCTACGCCTTGATCCCGCCCCGCGACGACATCCACCGGGTGCGCACGACGTCGGCCGACACCTCGGTCTCGATCCACCTGCTGACGAACGACACGGGCTGCGTCTGGCGCCACTCGTTCGATCCTGGGTCGGGGGAAGAGAGCCCGTTCCGTTCGGGCTACGTCAACGTGGCCTGCGAGGACGAATAGGTCAGCTGCGCAGCCGGATGTCGCCGACCACGCCGGTTCCGGCTTCGTTCGACACCCAGGTCGCGTCGAGCGTGCGGTGACCGCCGTTCGGGAACCGGCACGTACCGCTGAAGCTGTTGCCGCTGACCTTCGTGACACGGCCGCGGCAGATGTCTCCGCTGGGGAGATACTCGAGCTGCAGCGAGGTCTTCTCGAGCTGTTCCGGCGCGACGAGGAGGTCGGCGCGCACGAGGAGCTTCTGCGGGTGGTGCGCTTGCCCGACGAAAGAGACGATCTGCTGGACCTGGGTGCCGTTGCGGATGACGGTGCCCGTGAGGCTCTCGTCGACGTTGGTGGCGTTCCACAGCGGCGGCGAGTGGCGCAGCGGGCCGACGATCAGCAGCGGCAACGCGACAACCGTCAAGGTGCCCGCCGTCGCGATCCGCGCTCCGCGCCCGCCGAAGCGCCACAGCAGCAGCATCAGGACGGTGGCGACGGAGACTCCGTAGAGGATCGCGAGCCAGGCCGCGCCCCGATCCGTTCCGCCCATGAGCCCGTGGAGCGACGCGAAGGCCCACACGGCGAAGCTGAGGTAGTGCACTTTTCGCCAGAAGCGGTACGGCAGCCGGCGCCGGTAACGGTTCGTGATCGCGAGCGCGACAAGTAGCTCGGCGGCGGCGATGCCGAGGCCCGTCCAGAACGGCCGATAGCTCGACGTGAACGGTACGAGCAACTGGGTGAACGAGAAGGGAAGGAACGAGTCGGCAGCGATCGCCAGGACGTGCACCCCGACGAGGGAGCCGACGAGAAGCCCGCCGAAACGGTGGACGTCTTCCACCGAGAAGCGCGGCCAACGCCGGCTCTGTGCCTTGCCACCGAGCGTCAGCCCGAGCGAGACGACGAGGCTGAGCACGACGTAGGCCGCGACCCCGGAAGCCCTCGCCGCGTACCAGAGCGCCGGGCTCGAGCTCACGTGCACGTCTGCACCTCCCGCATCGCTCGCGACCAGGTCTCGTTCTCGAAGATCGCGCCGCCGGGGGTGACAAAGCGGCCCGGGATGCTGCGTGTGTCGAGCCAGTCGGGACCGTCTTCGTCGAGGAGGAAGCCGGTCTTCGCGGCGACGTCCGCCGCGAGGCACGTTGCTCCCGAGGCGGTTACCTGTTCCCAGTGCGACTCGCTGGAGACGCTGGTTCGCGGGTCGATCAGGTGAGCGCCGCGCGAGGCCGTGCCGCTCGTCGCGAGGCCCCCGGCGACCACACGGATCGCGCCGCCGGCCGGCAGCGCGACGTCGACGGGGCCACGCACGGCGAGATCGCCGCCGCCGGAGACGAAGCCCGGGCCGTCCAGCGCCGCCACCGCTTCGTCGACGGCGAGCGCCTTGACGACGCCGTTCAGGTCGAGCGACAGGCTCGGCGGCCGGGAGAGCATTCGCCCCGAGACGACGACCTCAGGCCACCGGCCACAGAGCGTGGGATCGACGAGGCCCGCCGTCTCGGCAGCGACGTCGAGCGCAATCTCCAGCGTGGTCGCAAAGAGCCGTGAGACGCGGAGCACCTGCGCCTGTGACGCGTTCACCCGCGACAGCTCCGACTCCGGCCGGAACAGGCTGAACGCCGCCTCCCAGCGCTCGAGCACCCCGGCCACCGCCGCCCGGCTGCCGCCTACGACGGCGACCTCGCAGCCCATCGCGCGAAACCGGTGGACGACGCCGACGCTCACGATGTCGAGCTGGCGACGGGCGGAGGCTGTACCGCCGGCGCGATCTGACCGCCCTGCGCGACGCTGCGCCGCACGGCGTGCTCGAAGGAGGAGGGGGCGCCGAGCGACTTCGCCTTGCCCTTCGCATGGCCGGGCGCGTGGACTCTCGCGCCGACGAAGGCAACGCCGAAGACGACCGCGGTCAGCAGGCCGATGGCTCTCTTCGCAGCGCGCGCTCGCGCTCGCGCGAGCTCGATGCGGGAGTTCCTGACCATGCCGGCGCAGCGTGCCGGGGAGCGATGAGAGCCCGATGTGAGGTGGCTCGGAAGATCATGAGAGCGAGGCTCAGGCCGTTCTCACGGACATTTGTTGCACTAGACCGAGATGCGCGGCGGCGGGACAAGCTCTCCCTGCACGGGGCAGAGCCTCGGACTCGCGGCGTACTCACTCGCCGACCCCTGGTTCCAGGGGTTGGTGCGATGAGCTCGCGGCCGCGGGCGAGGGAGAGGGCGAGAAGGCGTCGCAGACGGCAGGCGCGGCTCGTGCTGCTAGTAGTCGTAGTGGTCGGCGCGATCGTGCTGGCCCTCACGCTCGGAACGGGGCACAAGAACGGGCCTTCTCGCGCGCAGTCCACACCGGACGCAACGGCGACTCCGCCGGTGCGACCACCCGCCGTCGAGGCCGGCCTGCTTCCGTGGCAGCTCACCGCGCCCCTCAGTCGCGAGGTGGTGGTGCCGCGGACCGGGACGCACGGCCTCCTCGTTCTCGGTGGCCTCGACTCCGGTGCCTCGTCGACCTCCTCCATGGACGTTCTCGATACGCGAAACGGACGACTCTCGCCGAACGGGCAGCTTCTTCAGCCGATTCACGACGCGGCGGTAGCGGAGCTCGGCGGGCGCGTTTTCGTGATCGGCGGCGGTTCCACGACACCAGCCCGATCGATCCAGATCGCGCGAAGAGGTATGACGGTTTCTGGTGGCGCGCTCCCGAGCGCGCGCGCCGACGCGAGCGCGGTGACCGTCGGTCGCACGGTGTACCTCGTTGGCGGCTACGACGGATCGGCGATGGATGCCGAAGTCGTCGCGACGACCGACGGGCGCAGTTACCACCCGGTCGCGGCGCTTCCAGTCCCTGTTCGCTATCCGGCGGTCGCTGTCCTCGGCTCGCAGATCTACGTCTTCGGAGGCATCGGGGCAAACGGCCATCCCACTCGCGCCGTACAAGTCGTCGACCCGAGCTCGCGGACGGCGCGTGTGGTCGGGCACCTGCCCGTGCCGCTCGACGGGGCCGCGGCCGGTGTGCTCGGGGGCACCGTCTACCTCGCCGGCGGCCGCACGGCGGCGGGGGCGACCCGCGCCGTCTACGCCTTCCAGCCGAGCAGCGCCTCGTTCCTGCGCGCGGGCTCGTTGCGAGTCCCGACCGCCAACGCCGGCGCCGCGGTGAGCAACGGGAGGCTCTGGATCGTCGGCGGCGAGACGAGCAGCGGCCGGCCAATCGCCGACGTGCAGATGATCGTTCCGAACCGGGGCTTCGGGACAGCCGGAGACCCGGGCGCGGGCTCTCCGTTCGCCGGAGACAAGCTGCTGATCGCGGACCGCGGCAGTGACCGGCTGCTCCTCCTGGACGACCGCGACAAGGTCGTCTGGCGCTACCCGTCCCGGGGGCGGGCGGCACCACCCGGCGGCTTCTACTTTCCCGACGACGCCTTTTTCATCCGGCACGGGACTGCGATCGTCTCCAACCAGGAGGACAACGACACGATCGTCGAGATCGCCTATCCGTCGGGGCGGATCACGTTCCGGTACGGGCACCCGCGCACCCCGGGAACTGACCGTGGCTTCCTCAACACGCCGGACGACACGTACCTGCTCGGCAACGGCGAGATGAGCGTCGCCGACGCCGGGAACTGCCGCGTCCTCATCCTCGACCCGCGCACGAAGCGCGTCGTCCATCAGATCGGCACTCCCGGCCGCTGCCTGCACGACCCTCCGACCGCGCTCGGATCGCCGAACGGCGACACGCCGCTCCCGGACGGCAACCTGCTCGTCTCGGAGATCAACGGAAGCTGGATCGACGAGCTCACGCCCTCCGGCCGGCGCGTCTGGGCCGTCCACCTCGCCATCGGCTACCCCTCGGACCCCCAGCAGCTCGGGCCGGACCACTACCTCGTCGCCGACTACGAGCGCCCGGGCGGGATCGTCGAGTTCGACCGGAGGGGCCGGATCGAGTACCGCTACCAGCCCGGGAGCGGCCCCGGCATGCTCGACCATCCGTCGCTGGTCGAGCGGCTCCCGTCCGGCGTCTTCATGGTGAACGACGACTACAACGACCGGATGGTCGCAATCGACCCGGCGACCCGGGCGCTCGTCTGGCAGTACGGCGTGGACGGGCAGCCGGGCACGACGCCGGGGCATCTCAACACCCCGGACGGCTTCGACCTGCTCGCCCCCGGTGGCAAGACGCCGACGCATCCGACGACCGGGTGACTCATCCGGCTCTCACCCGAGGAGCGACAATGGCTACGCGATGCGGGTTCTCGTAGTAGAGGACGAGAGGAAGCTGGGCGAGCTCCTCCGCCGTGGCCTGGACGAGGAGGGCTACGCGGCGGATCTGGCCGACCGCGGAGAGGAGGCGCTCTGGATGGTCAAGGCGGTCGACTACGACGTGATCGTCCTCGACGTGATGCTGCCGGGAATGGACGGCTTCGAGACTTGCCGCCGGATGCGCGAGGGCGGAGTCTGGGCCCCGGTGCTGATGCTCACGGCGCGTGACGCGGTCGACGACCGGGTCAGCGGCCTTGATGTGGGCGCGGACGACTACCTCACGAAGCCTTTCGCGTTCGAGGAGCTCCTCGCGCGGTTGCGCGCTCTCACCCGCCGGGCACCCGCGGAGCGGCCGCCCGTGCTCGAGATCGGTGATCTGCGACTGGACCCGGGTGCACACAGGGCCTGGCGCGCCGACCACGAGCTCGAGCTGTCGGCGAAGGAGTTCGCGCTTCTCGAGCTGTTCATGCGACGACCGGGCATGACGCTCAGCCGGACGCAGCTGCTCGACGGCGCCTGGGACATCGCGTTCGAGAGCCGGTCGAACGTGATCGACGTCTACGTCCGCTATCTGCGGGAGAAGATCGACCGCCCGTTCGGGCGCCACTCGATCGAGACGATCCGAGGCGTTGGGTACCGGCTGTGTGCCGAGCCGTGAGCAGGGTTTCGTGAGCAGAGTCCCGATCCGCGTCCGGCTGACGTTGAGCTTCGCCGCTGCGATGGCCGTCGTGCTCGCAGCAGTCGGGCTCTTCGTGTACCAGCGCGTTGCCAACGAGTTGCTCGGAACCGTCGACCAGACGCTGCTCGGGCAGGTCCAGGAGGAGGGCCACTCGGGAAGCGTCGACAACGACGCGGGAAGCGGCCCGACGTTCGCGCAGTCGTTCGGGCCCCTCGGGCGACTACGCCACTCGCGGCCGAGGCGGCTCTCGCCGCTCGCCGGACGCCGGATCGTCGCCGAGGCGCTCGCCGGCCGGCGGGTCTGGCTCAACGAGTCGGTTCAGCACCGGACCGGGGAGTGGCGCGTTCTCGTCGACCCGGTCTCCTCGCCCAAGGGCGTCGTCGTGCTCGCGCGGTCGCTCCAGCCCCGAAACGAATCGCTCGACCATCTACGGCACGAGCTCCTGATCTTCCTGCCGCTCGCGTTGCTCGCCGCCTCGCTCGGCGGATACGCGCTGGCGGCCGGGGCGTTGGGGCCGGTGGAGCTGTTGCGAAGACGCGCCGAGGCAGTGAACCCGGGCGAGCCGAGCAGGCTGCCCGTGCCGCCGGCCGGGGATGAGGTGTCCCGGCTCGCCCAGACGCTGAACGAGATGCTCGCTCGCCTGCAGGCGGCCGTCGAGCACGAGCGTCGCTTCGTCGCCGATGCGAGTCACGAGCTGCGGACGCCGCTCGCGCTGCTCCGAACCGAGCTCGACCTCGCGCTGCGCCGCCCGCGCTCGCGCGAGGAGCTCGAGAGCGCGCTGCGCTCGGCCGCGGTCGAGACGCAGCGCCTGTCCCGGCTCGCCGACGACCTGCTCCTCATCGCGCGCGCGGACCAGGGGCCGCTGCCGATGCGGCGAGAGGTCCTCGCGGCCGCCGATCTGCTGGCCGACGCCGCGACGCGGTTCGCGAACCGGGCGACGTCGCTGGGGCGTGAGCTTCGAGTCGTGGAGACCGACCTCCACGTCGAAGCCGATCCGCTGCGCGTCGGTCAGGCGCTCGTGAACCTCGTCGACAACGCCCTCACACACGGCGGCGGCACCGTCGAGCTCAGCGCCGAGGGACGCGACGGCCTGGTCGAGCTCCACGTCCGCGATGCGGGCTCGGGCTTTCCGCTCGAGTTCCGAGACCGTGCCTTCGATCGCTTCAGCCGCGCCGACGGGGCGCGCAGCGGCGGCGGCTCGGGGCTCGGGCTCTCGATCGTCGAGCTGGTTGCGGGCGCTCACGGTGGCGCAGCGGGGTTGGGCGAGCCTCCATCAGGCGGCGCGGATGTCTGGATCTCCCTCCCCCGGGCCGACGCTCCGGCGACCTCGCCTGCCGAGCCGCGGGCGACGGTGGCCTCGGCCTAGATCCGCAGCGGCCGGCGGCGTGAACGTGGCTTGGCGGACGGTCCCCCTGGCCCCACGTGAAGGGTCTGTGCCTGCAGCGGCTGTCGTCGTCGCGGATAACAGTGGGTTGCGGGTCGAGCCAGACAAGGTCTCGGGCGCACCGCTCGCGGGCCACGAGGAGCACAAGCTCGGCCTGTGCGGGACGAACGGCAAGCCGATCATCCCGCACAACGCCCGCGTCCGGCTCGCCGCGCCGGTGACGAACGACGGCGAGGCGATCCTCCGGCGCGGGTTTTCGTTCACGGACGGGATCGACCCCACGACGGGCGAGCTCGACGCCGGCCTCTTCTTCATCGCGTACCAGAAGGATCCGCACCGCCAGTTCGTCGCGATCCAGACACGGATCGGCGCGAGCGATGCCCTGAACGACTACATCGTTCACGCCGGCGGCGGCCTGTTCGCCGTTCCTCCGGGGATCAGGCCCGGCGGCGGCGTCGCCGAGGGACTATTCGCATGCTGCGGTGAGCCTTGGGCTCGTTACGACGGCTTCGCGTTCCGGACGAGGCAGACCTCGACGTGGCCGAGGATCTTCGTCAGGTGCGGATTGACCTTGTGGACGATGTACACGGTCCAGGAGAACTGCTGACCCTTGCGGATCGGCACCGCCAACCGGAGGGGGCACGACGTGCCGGTGGTGCAGGTGCGCCAGGTGCGCGTCACCGGCTCGCTGGTGGTGATCTGGATCTTGTATCCCGTGCCCGCGATGTTCCCCTTCCAATGCGCTACCACGCGGAGCTTCGAGACCTTGATGGGGTTGTAGATGTCGGCCCCGCCCTTGGTGACCGGCAGCTGCTTACCATTGATCAGCAGCTTCAGGCCGTGTGGCTTGGCCGCGGCCGGCGCCGACTTGGCGGGCGCGGCGGTCAAGACCGACGCACCGAGCGCCGCGAGCAGCGCCAAACCCCAGATGGCCCGACGAATTCCCACGCGCCCGAGTGTAGGCCCGAATCCGGACGGTGTCCTCACTCGACCGGGTCAGCCGCGCTCTCGACCTGGCCAAGAGCTTCGGGAAGGGAAACGGGTTCGGAGTGGGGCTCTGGCTGCTCGGCGTCATCTTCGTCCCGATCCTGGGATTCGGGAGCGCCACCTACCAGCGTGGAGGCCCTGGGGGTGCGGCTGCGACGACGTGAGTCGCTGCAGGTCTTCGAGAGCCCTCTGACGGGCGGCTAGAGTGCGAGTACACGAGCGTCGCGACTTTCCGGCCGCCGGCCGCCGAGCCGTGGCGGGATCGGAGGCGCGATGCAGCCTCTCGACCGCGACAGTGCGCAGGTGCGCCGGGACGCAGCGGCCACGGCGCGCGCGTGATCACCGGCCCGTGAAAGTGCTGCCATTGCGGTCAGCCGGCCCCTCCGACCCGTCGTCGCTGCGCCTCGCAGTCGGCGATGTGGTGGTGTACGCATCACACGGCATCGGGCGGATCGAATCGACGCACGCCGCCGAGGGCAAAGAGGCCGCGACGATCATCCTCGACCTCGAGAACGGGTTGAGGGTGACGCTCCCGCTCGTCCGAGCCCGCGAGACCCTGCGCAGCCTCTCCGGGGAGCCGGAGCTGGAGGATGTGCGGCTCACGTTGGCGGCCGACGTGGCGCCCACGGTCGAGCACTCGTCGCGGCGTCGCCGCTTCGCGCAAGAGAAGCTGACGGCCGGCGAGATCGGCGGCTTGGCCGAGATCGTCCGGGACGGTCTGCAGCGCGAGCGGCGGCTCACCACCACGTCGAGCAAGCCGATGGCAAACGAGCTCTTCCGTCAGGCCCGCAAGCTGCTCACAGCCGAGATCGCCGCCTGTCGCGGGATCCAGGAGGAGGAGGCGGACGCCTGGATCCTCCAGCAGGTCGTCGCCGACTCCGGGCAGGCAGAGACCGGTGTCTGAAGCTGCCTGGCCGCCGCGGCCGTTGCTGCGCGGGAGGCTGCATCAGGCCGGATTCGTCGTCGCCTGCGCTGTCGGTGCGGTATTCGTCAGCACGCTCGATGGACGGCGGCTCGTCGCGGCCGCGGTCTTCGCCGCCTCGGCTGCGGCGATGCTCGGCGCGAGCGCGCTCTACCACCGTGTCACCTGGAGCGCGCGCGCTCGCCTCTGGATGCGACGGGTCGACCACGCCGGCATCTATCTGCTGATCGCGGGTACCTACACAGCGGTCGGTCTCCTTGCCATCCACGGCAGCATGCAACACGTCGTGCTCGCCGTGGTCTGGATCGGGGCCGGGGCCGCGATCCTCGTCAAGCTCTGCTGGGTCGCTTCGCCCAAGTGGCTCTCCGCCGTCCTGGGCCTCGCGCTCGGCTGGGTCGGGATCGTCGCGATGCCGCAAATCTTCCGATCAGCAGGACCGGCGGCGGTCGCCCTGCTTGCGGCGGGAGGTCTCGCCTACACGGTGGGGGCAGTGGTTTACGCGCGACGCAAGCCGGACCCGCTACCGGCCGTCTTCGGCTACCACGAGATGTTCCACGCGCTGACGCTGGTCGCGCTCGCGTGCCAGTACGTCGCGATCGCGTTCTTCGTCGTCCGAGTCGGCTGAACCTGCGTCCTGGCCCGGCTTCCCTGCTTCAGCTCCGTCCGAGGCACGACTCGACCTCGTCGAGGGTCATGTCGTTTCGATCATCGACTTGCTTGCGCCCCGAGTCGAACAGCGCGTAGCCATACGCCGAGTGGCGGAGCTCGAGACCCTGCGCGTGAGCGAGCCGTTGCAGTTTGTTCCGCTGCAGCTTTTGCTGCTTTTCCTCATTCGCGCCGGGCCAAGTCTCGTCCCGCGACGCCTGGCCGGACGTCAGGCTCAGCCGTTCACGGCGACGGGGGATCCCACCTTCCTGAGACACGCTCATAGGCCTTCGACAGGTGCCATTTCCGCCGCTCTCTCATCGTCGGGCGCCTCCGGGAACGCGTCGCTGTCGTCCGCGTCCGTCGGGGCACCACCTTGGGCGGCGATCGCGCGCTCCGCTTTCTTCGCTTGCTTGCGCTCGCGGCGCTCCTTGACTGCAAGCTCGCGCGCCCGCTTTGCCTGCGTCTGTTGGTTCTTCGCCCTCACCCGCAGCTCCTTCCGGTAAGTCGAGCAACAGCTGCAGCCTCGTGCGGCCGCAGCTGACACTCCACGATCAGGCGGGCGCGGGCGTGACGTTCGTCGCCTGCGGCCCCTTGTCGCCCTGCTCGGGCTCGAACTGCACCTTCGCGTTCTCGGCGAGCGACTTGTAGCCCTCGCCGACGATCGCGCTGTGATGGACGAACAGATCTTCGCCGCCGTCATCGGGAGTGATGAAGCCATACCCCTTGTCGGCGTTGAACCACTTCACGGTTCCGGTTGCCATAGATGAAACACCTCCCCTGCTACTTCGGGAACGGGCAGAGGAGGCACCCAACGCGCATCCGGTACTCGCTCAGATCGTTGACCGAGCCTAGCAGCGATGCGCTATTTCTTCGCCTTCCTGGCCTGCCGCTTCTCTTTCAGCGTCTTTTGAGCCGGCTTCTTCTCCATGCTCTTCTTGGTGTTCTTGTCCTTGTTCGCCATGTCATGACCTCCTCGTGGAGGGAGTGAGCCGTCAGCTGCGTCGCGGCTCTGCCGGACGCATGGTCGCGCTTCCATCTTCGTCGACTTCGACGACGAAGCGTCCGGGATCCGCCCCGCTGGTGAAGCGTTTCAGCCCTTTTGGGCGTTGCGAGATGATCGCGTGGGTGTCGGTTCGGGTCTCGATCACGTAACCCTCGGCGACCTTCTGGTCGAGGAACGCGTCGAGACCTTGTCTGCGCATGCCCAGCGGATCGATCTCACCCACGAGCGCGAGTATCGCAAGTCCGGCTGTCGTCACCTTCCGCCTCAGGTAGGAGAACCCGACCCGAGCCGTCGTAGAGCCCTCTGACGGACTCGAACCGTCGACCCCCTCCTGACCCGATAGGAGGTCACTAGACCTCCAACTGCCGTAGCAGGTGGTCGAGCTTCATGAGAGGACTCTCGCCCAGACGAGTGGCGAAAAATCTTAGGCGCGGAACGCAGTCATGCGGATCGAGACAAGTACACCGGGGATCTCGAGGCCGAGTTTGGCGACGTAGCGAGTCCGCGGCTCAGCCGGAAACCAGATCGCGTACTCCTCGTTCATGCCTGCGAAGTTCTCGGGATCGGCTAGGAGTACGCCGACCTCAACGACGCACAAGACAAGGACTTTCGACCACGGCTGCGCTCGCGCGCTAGCAGATAAAGCCGCCGCGGCCGTCAGGCGAGGCCCTCGAACCAAGGGCCAGACTTGATCAGGTGGCGGCCGCTGCCGTTGGCACGTGCGCAGCAGGCGATTGAAGGTCTGCCCGCTCCCGCCTGACAGACCCCGGGGTGTTCGCGACCTAGCGGCTGCCGCGGAGTATCTGCGCGATCCGCTGGCGGCTGAGTCCGGCAGCTCTGCCGATGTCTGCAAGCGTCTCGCCACCCGCGCGAGCAAGCGTGATCGTGACGCGCAGCTGCTCGCGCGACTTGGCTGCATTCGCGGCTGCTCTCTCGACGCGACGTAGATCGGCTTGGGCCACGGAAGGACGTATCGGCCGGACGCTTCCCACCCTTTAGACAGCGTGCTTGCGTCCATCTGGACACTTTGCTTGACAATGCGGCGTCCCGGTGGGAGGGTTGGGCGCTCGCGCCCGGAGTCCGGCCCCTTTCCCCCTTCGCGGGGCCCCGGGCGCGGGCCAAGTTCGGTGGCGGGCCGCCGGCCATGTCCCACCGACCAGGTGTTCGGACCTGGGATCTCGTCCATAGCTGGTCGCGAACCCCTGCACCTTTGATCGGTGGTCGCGAACCGCCCTCTCTTCGACAGGGTCATGTGGACCGATCTTCCATCACAGGCGACGTTCGCCTTTCCGGCTACGCGACAAGGTAAGTGGACTCTTGTGCAGGCACCTAGTTCGCGGAAAGCAACCAGGAGTCGAACCGCGACCTTCGGCGTGACAGATCGCCTGGCTACCTCACACAGCCCTATCCAGCTCTGCGAGTGCGGCATGGTTGAGCCAAGTCCTGGCTAGTCGCCCTGTGGGTGCTGGAGCTATGTGCGGCAGGGCAGGTTGCCAAGATGTTGCCAACGCGGAGGCGGTACGACCTTCGGCTTGGGGCTGCCCCGGCGGCTGCTGCGGGAGGACTTCGAAACGCCACGACAGCTACGAGGTCGACTGCGCGGTGGGATGCGTTCTTCATCGCGTCCGCGCACTCGACGAAAGAAATCCGCGGGTTCGAGTCCGGTCGCCCACCCCATGTCATCAGGACTGTTCCATCCAAAAGAGGGACAGCTCGCCGCCTCGGCAGCCAGCAGCGGAAGCGGGCAGGGTTGCGCCTGCGTCGTGCAGGTATCACCATTCCCGCATGGCGGTCGTGCCACGTATGCCGACCTCCGTCGCCGTTGAGCTCCTGGAACGCGACGTCCAGCTGGCCGTGCTGGAGGAGGCCTTCGCGCAGGCGCAGGGCGGACACGGCCGGCTCGTGTTCGTGTCGGGCGAGGCGGGGATCGGGAAGAGCTCGCTCGTACGCGGCTTGTGCGCCAGAGTGGGTGAGTCTGCGCGCGTCCTGGTCGGGGTATGCGACGGGCTGCGGACGCCGCGGCCGCTGGGGCCGTTCGCCGATATCGGCCTTGCCGTCGGCGGGCGGCTCGGTGCTGCGATCTCCTCTAGCGACGCGGCGGCAGCGGTGTTCGAGGCGCTCGTTGGCGAGCTGCGCTCGGCGAGAACCACGGTGGTCGCAATCGAGAACGTGCATCTCGCTGACGAGGCGACGCTAGACATCCTCGGCCTGCTCGGCCGCCGCGTCGAGCAACTTGGCGCCCTCGTCCTCGCCACCTATCGGAGCGACGAGCTGCCTCGCACGCACCAGCTGCGGATCCTGCTTGGCGACCTCGCAACAGCGCCTGGCGTCGGGCGTCTCCAGCTCGAACCGCTTTCGCCAACCGCAGTGGCCGTGCTCGCCGAGCCGCATGGCATCGACGGCGTCGAGCTTCACAGGAAGACGGGCGGCAACCCGTTCTTCGTCACCGAGGTGCTCCTGAGCGGCGCGGCCGAGGTGCCGGCGACGGTTCGGGACGCCGTGCTCGCGCGTACGGCGCGGCTCAGCGAGCAGGCGCAGGACCTCCTCGACGTGGTAGCCATCGTGCCGCTGCGCCGGAGCGAGCTCTGGTTGCTCGAAGCTCTCGTGGGCGACGCGCTCGCGACGCTCGACGAGTGTGTGGCCTCGGGCGTGCTACGCGCGGACGGCGAGGGAGTCTCCTTCCGGCACGAGCTGGCGCGGATGGCGGTCGAGGAGTCGATCAACCCGCATCGCCGGGTCGAGCTGCATCGATCGGTGTTGCAGGCCCTACGTGCTCCGACCGGGGGACGCTTGGATCTGGCGCGGCTGGCGCACCACGCCGAGGCGGCGGGAGACGCGGCGGCGGTGCTCGAGCTCGCGCCGGCGGCCGCGAAGCACGCCGCCGCTGTGGGGGCACGCCGCGAGGCTGCGGCGCAGTACGCGCGCGCACTTCGCTTCGCCGGCGGGCTCGACGACGAGGCTCAGGGAGACCTGCTCGACCGGCGCGCCTACGCGTGCTACTTGGTCGGCGAGTTCGACGTGGCGATCGATGCCGAGCGGAGCGCGGTAGAATGCTTCCGGCGAGCCGGGGACCGCCTCCGCGAGGGCGACGCGCTTCGCTCGCTCTCGCGACTCCTTCGGTACGTTGGTCGTCGCCAACACGCGATGCGCGTCGGACGCGAGGCCGTCACGGTGCTCGAGGTACTTCCGGCGGGACATGGTCTTGCGATGGCGTACTGCAACGTTTCGCACCTCTATATGAACGTCGAGGACACAGACGAGACGCTTGCCTGGGCAAGACGCGCGCTCGCCATTGCGGACGAGCTCGGTGATGTCGAAGCCCAGGTGTACGCATGCACGAACATCGCGACCACCGCCGTCCTCGCGGGCCGTGACGCGTCCGAGGAGTTGGCGCGTATCCTCGAGGTCGCGAGCCGGTCCAACCTCGACGAGCACGTCGGCCGCGCGTACGTCGCGCTCACCTGGTGGTCGCCGCGCGGTCGCGGGTACGCGGCAGCCGACCGCTATCTGGAGCCGGCGCTCGAGTACTGCACCGAGCGCGGACTTGACCTCTGGCGGCTCTACGTGCTCGCCGTGCGTGCACGGATGCAGCTGGACCGAGGCGACTGGGATGGGGCGGTCGGCTCCGCCGCGATCGTGATCCGCGATCCGCGTGCGACGCCGATGCCCCGCATCACTGCGTTGGCGGTGATCGGCCTTGTACGCGCGCGGCGCGGCGATCCGGACGTCTGGCCGTTGCTCGACGAGGCATGGGCGCTCGCGGAGCCGACCGGCGAACTGCAGCGCGTCGAGCCTGCGGCGGCAGCTAGAGCGGAGGCCGCCTGGCTTGAGGGTCGAGCGGAAGCGACCGTCGAGGCGACGGAGGCCGCGCTTGCGCTGGCGCTGCGCCGACGCGCTCTATGGGTCGCGGGCGAACTCGCCTACTGGCGCCGCCACGCCGGCGTGCGCGAGCAGCTGCCGATCGAGGTGCCGGAGCCGTGGGAGGCTGAGCTCGCGGGCGAGCACCTGCGTGCGGCCGAGTGCTGGGCCACGCTCGACTCGCCATACGAGGCTGCGCTCGCGCTGGCGGAATCTGACGAGAAGGAACCGCTGCTTCGCGCCCTTGCGACGCTGCGACGCCTGGGTGCGCAGCCTGCGGCGGCGATGGTCACCCGTCGCCTCCGCCGGCGCGGCGTCCGCGGGCTGCCTCGCGGCCCACGGCCGTCGACGTCCGAGAACCCGGCCGGCCTGACGGCGCGCGAGCTGGAGGTGCTGGCCCTGCTCGCCGAAGGTCTGCGGAACGTCGAGATCGCGGAGCGGCTTGTCGTCTCGCGACGGACGGTAGACCACCACGTCTCGGCGATCCTGCGCAAGCTCGCGGTGCGCACGCGTGCTCAGGCAGGCGCTGAGGCGGTGCGGCTGGGCATTGGTCTTCCCAAGATAGGCAACGTCGAGCCGCCAAGGTAGGCAGGTCCGCCGATGTGCCGGCTGGGCGCACGCTCGTAGTGTCGAGCGCGTGCCACGCTACCTCGTCGAGCGCACGTTTCCTGGCCTGGCCGATCTTGCCGTCGACGCTGTCCTCGAGCGAAACGCGGACGACGGGGTGACCTGGTTCCACTCGTACGTGGACGAGGACACCGGAACGATGCTCTGCCTCTACGAGGCGCCGAGCCCGGAGGCGATTCGCACGGCGGCCCGTCACAGCGACCTGCCGGTCGACCGGATCAGCAAGGTGCGCGTCCTCGACCCGTACTCCTACCAGTGAGGTGATGTGATGCTCATTCGCTTCGTGACGAAGAAGCCGTTTCGCCCGCTCGGGAGGCGGCGTCTAGTAGTGCCTGCGATTGCTGCCGCGCTCGCTCTCGGTCTCGTCGGCGGTGTCCTTCAGTTCAGCCCGGCCGCGAGCGCCAGCAGTCCTTCTTGTGCCGACCCCGTGACCAGCGCGCCTACCGGCCCTGCGACGGTGTCGGTCGCGTCGACGACGTCCTTCGGCAAGGTCCTCGTCATCGGTTCGGGCGCCTACACGGGGTGCTCGCTGTACCTGCTCACGTCGGACCAGCTCCATGCGATGACTGGCTCGCACTTTGCCTGTAGCGACGACCTGAACGCCATCGGTGCCCCCTGCGACACCGTGCTCTGGCCTGCGCTCCTCACCGACGGTGCGCCCATCGCCGGGCCGGGCGTGAACCCGAGGCTCCTAGGGACGGTGACCCGCACCGACCTCCCCGGCCTGCCGGCCGTGCAGCAGGTGACTTACGCCGGACAGCCGCTCTACCGGTTCACCTTCGACGAAGACCCGGGAGAGACGTCCGGGGCAAATCTGTTCGACCCGGTGACGAGCCCCACGGGCATCTGGTACCTGGTCGATCCGACTCGAGGCCTTCCCGCACCGGGCACGGCTCAGATGCAGCTCGAGACGGCCCCCCTAGACGGCACCGGGACCGACCAGACCGTGCTCGCAGTGACGATGGACCACGGCTTCGACCTCTTGCCCGACGGGAGCTTCCCCGTCTACACGCTAAGCAGGGGCCATGGCCACGGAAAGCGCGACGGCTGGGACAACGGCCGGGGTTACAGGGGCGGCTGTTCGGCGCTGTGCGAGCAGTACTGGCCGCCGGTCCTCACCGCCGGCAGCCCCAAAGCCGGATCCGGCGTCAACCAGCACGCCCTCGGCGCGATCCGGCGGCCCGACGGCAGCCGGCAGGTCACTTACAAGGGACGGCCCCTGTATCTGTTCGCCGGCGACGCCTACTTCTCGCTCTCGGCCCTGGGGCTAGACGATCCATATGGCTTCGCCAGGATCGACGGAGCGGGTGCGGACACCATCTGGGGCGAGTTCAACACGATCCCACCCCTGTCCTAGACCTCTCCCCGCTCCGACACACCGAAAGCCCCGGCCGGTCGCTCGGCCGGGGCTTTCCCAGAGGAGGACTGTCTAACCAGCAACCTCAACGGCGCCAACCGGCAACCTCCGACGTGGGCGAAAGGCCCGCCCTTGTTCTGTGCCGCTTCGATCTCCCGGCGAGGCGTCTCCCAGACTCGTTGTCTGGCGACTCTCTTCGAGCGGAGCGGAGACGTGATTTCCGCAGCGCGGGCGCACGACCAGATCGCGGCGCTGCGGACGAAGGCGTGACCGCCGAGTGCGAGCCTGTACGCGCGCAGCGACCTTCGGCTTCGGCCGCGGGAGGTCTGCCATGTCCGAGCCTGGCTCGCTGTCCCCGGATCGGCGGTCGCGGACCACGGACCGGCAAAGGAGGGGGCCAGGCGGAGAATCGTCCTCCGCTATCCGTGTTGTTCGTCGCTGGTGGCGTCGGAGAGCGCGCCGGTCGAAACGCCGGTCGTCAAGAAGAGTTTCGAGGATCTCTTCCCCCGGCTTGATCATCTGGACGTAGGTCGCTTCTCCGACCTCGTCCCCGTCCTCGAGATGGAACCTGTAGCGGAACATGTCTCCCGAGCGAGCTCTTCGGGTAGTCGACCATCCCAGGCCCAGAGCTCACTCAGCAGCCGCACGTCCCAGCTACGGCGCCGCGCGCGCCGGCTCTGCTCGAAGTGAGCGAGGTTGAGGAGCAAGATGACCAGCACTGCGGCTAGAAGCGGAGGAAGCCAGCCCGGCACGATGCTCCGATTCTCGCGCGGGTACAGCGCATCGTCGACCGACGCTTCAACCGCGCCCACTACGACGCTCGGGAGAGCGTTTCGGCGTTTACCGAGCTCGCCCGCGACGCAGTCGACCTGGACACGATCGGCCACGAGCTGGTCCAGATCGTCCAGCAAGCAATCGCGCCCTCCCATGTCTCCCTCTGGCTGCGCAGCCCACATTCTGAGCCGTAGACACTCGCGTGGGCCAGTGTTCGGGAATGACCCCTGAGCGCTGTGAGACTCTGAACTCGGGATGGATTCTCTGCAGTCGTTGATGCGGGGGGCTAGCGAGGCCCGAGCCCCTGAGGGCGTGGAGACGCGAATCATCGCGATCGACGGCCCTGGGGGAGCCGGAAAGACCACGCTGGCCGCTTGGCTCGCGAACGAGCTATGTGTGACGGCTGTGATTCACACCGACGACTTCGCGAGCTGGGATAACCCCGTCAACTGGTGGCCCTCCCTCATCGAGCACGCCCTAAAACCCTTGGCCGCGGGAGTAGTTGCACGCTACGAGCCGACGGCTTGGGGCGGAGAGGCGCGACCGCAGATCGTGATCAAGCCGGGGGGAACCGTGCTACTCGAAGGAGTTTCAGCGGCTCGGAGCGCGTTCCGTCCCTACCTCGCCTACACCGTCTGGGTGGAAACCAATCCGGCTGTGCGGTTCGAGCGGGGGATCGACCGCGATGGCGAAGGTTCTCGCGGCCAATGGGAGCGTTGGATGGAGGAAGAGGACGAGTACATCCGACGCGAGCGACCGGCTGAACATGTTGACCTGGTGCTACCCGGCGACCAAGACCTGTGGCGATAACGCTCGCCTGGGCCAGTGTTCCGGAATGACCCCTGAGCCAGCGCTCGGGACTGCAAGGACGAGTTCACTCGTATTCTCTAGAGTTGGTGAACGAAAGGGTTCTCTATGACGGCACATGTTCCGCGACTCTCGGTCTCGCTTGACCCGCAGATCGCGGAGGCACGGCGAAGGGCTAAGCGGAGGCGCAATCTCATCGCCGCAGTCGTAGTCGCGGCGGCTGCGGCAGGGCTGACGCTGGGACTTCGCGGATCAAACCATCCCGGCGGAGCGCCAGCAGGACTCGTCGGCAGGGTCAGTCGTTGGCAAGGGGACAACTTGCGGGTGATGTATCCGCGGAACTGGCACGTCACCACTCGACCCCTCACAGGGATCACGCAGCCTGTGCAGCGCTTTGCGATTTACTCGGGTCGGCGTCCGCGTCCGATGGCGGCGCCAAGGGCGAAGCAGGTCATCGGGGTGGTGATGGAGGAGACAGCGATCACGCCCAGCGACCTTTTGAAAGAGTTCCCTCGGCGTCCGACCTACTTCGCGCTCAGGCCGCCCTTCTCAGTAGAAGGCTTCAGCGGATCCTGGGGAGAGATCGCCTTCCGCGACCATCGCCGGGGGTTCTATCTCTTTGTTGGTGTCGGCGCCCGCGCCCAACCGCAGCTGCAAAGGCTGCTGGCCGCTCTCGACACGCTGCGCGTCGGTGCCTGACGCTCGCCTGGGCCAGTGTTCCGGAATGACCCCTGAGCGAGCGGTTGCACTAGCTAGGGCTACGATGCGGATGTGATGCGCGGGACACTGGATCGGGTCCGGCACCCTGACTCCAGGAGCGCCTGGTCGGAAGGCGGCGGCGTGGATCGTTTGTTCAACGGACTCAACGTGGTACGCGGTATCGGCGGTGGAGTCGTGTGCATCGTGCTCGCCGTCGGCGCGTTCTCGTACGGCGGGTGGTTTGGGTGGATCGCCGGGCCTGCACTGCTCGCGGTTGCGCTCTATGCGTTCGCCTGGCCTGTGCTGTGGCCGAAATATCGCACGCCAGCGGAGTAAGACTGGCCCGGGCCAGTGTTCCGGAATGACCCCGGAGGGGGAGCAGCTTGACTGTGGCAGTGGTGCTACCGATAATGGTGCTATGGCGATAGCGCCACCGCGCCCACCATCGCAGAACGAGTCGGACGCCTTAGTTCGCGAGGCCCGGGCGCGGCAACAGCAACGGCGGATCGTCATCGCTTCACTCGTTGCGCTGGTCACTGGCGCGGCTGTCGGTATCTACGCCACACTGGTTCCTAGTGGCCGGTCGCCCGCGCCGAGCCGTGGGTCAGCTTCGGTGGCGTCGTCCTCGTCGCCTTGTGGGATCCGCGTCGTGGGAACCCGGATTCTCGATCGCAGCGGCGCGACCACCTATCGCGATCCGGCAAAGGTTGCGATGAACCGCCAGACTCGGTGTAGCGGGTCGACCGCGTGGGTTGTCTTCGTGAACGGCGTCGGAATGATGCACGAGGAATACGTGGGGGTCCGGTCAGGCGACGGCGGGCGTACCTGGCGGCTCGTATTCGCCCTTGGCGTCCACTCGCCCCATGGGATCGTCGATGCTGAGGTTGGCCCCTGGAGGCTGGACGGACCGCGCGCCGCCTACTTCGTGGGCTTGTGTCCAGCCTGCGGAGGGGCAGGAACCGCCTCACTCTCAGTCACCAAGGACGGCGGCCGAACATTCCACCGCTACCAAGTCCCAGGCATCAACGACGCGTACAGGCCAACGTCCATTCACGTCTCGGGAGACCGCGTCACAATCCGAGCAATAAGGGTGGCGAACGGGAAACCGGCCTCGCCGAAGACCGTCACACTCACGGTCACATAGGCCGCCTTCGCCTCCGAGGTCCAGGTCGCTCGCCTGGGCCAGTGTTCCGGAATGCACCCTGAAGCGCGAGACTTGACGGATCACTGTAGTGCTAGCGATAATGGTGCTATGACACTCCCCGCTCCGCATCTGCCGTTCTCGCTCGATCCGCTGATCCGGGAGGCGAAGCGACGGATGCGGCGTCGGCGGCTTCTGGCCGTCCTAGCCGTCCCGGCAATCGCTGCTACTGCGGCGGGGGCTTATGCGCTGGCCGGGAACAATCGTGGAGTAGGTGCCACGCCGCCTTCCACATCTGCGGCGAACGCGACATACAGCGTCGTTGCCTCAGTCCTCCACATTGGGTCCGCGAAAGGCAAGCCGTTCGAGCGCGCATGTTTCTCGTCCGACGCTGTTCTCCCACCGCAGGGGTGCGGCGGCGTACGCGTTACCGGCTACCCCTTCGACCGAATCAACGGCGGCGTACGGTACTCCGGGAACGAATGGCGCACTCCGATGCTGCACCTCGTTGGAGACTGGAACGGAAACGTCTTCAGGGTCACGAGTGCTTCGCGCGCGAGCCTTTCCGAGCAGACCATTCCCGCTCAACCAAACTGCCTAAGTCACCGCACAGGCTCGATGGTTAGACCTTCGGCGCAAGCAATCGCCAGGGCTGACGCACGAGTACAGATGCTCCAAGCGGGGCCGTGCGGGCACACCTACTCGTTCCTCGTCGGCGCTGCGGATCGACACACAATGTCGTACCTCCAGCGACAGTTCGGCAAGTCGATCCTGGTCGCCGGATGGCTCCAACCGGCGCGACCGTAGGTAGCAACTCTCCCCTGGGCCAGCGTTCGGAAGTGACCCCCTGAGTGAGGGCCTGGTGACGAACTGCCGCGCAGTTCCGTATAAAGCAATGAGATGAAGACGGTCGCCCTAACCATCACCGTCAGCATTGGGCTGATCCTCACCGGGTGCGGCGGAGCCGAGGAGGTGCAGCACTCGGTAGGGCAGCAGGGAGGCGCAATCATCTACCACAGAGCGACGACCACAACGATCCCTCAGCCGCAAACCGGTCAGAAGATCATTTGCGACATTCACGGTGTTGCGCCTTCGGCAAGCGTTCCGTCTCCTGGTCATGGGGTTAGCAACGCTGCCGACGGCACGTCTTCGTCGGCGATCCTCAACTTGACGCGGAACTCGGACGGCTCGCTCGTCGTCTCCTGCAGAGGCTGATCCAAAGCCGGAATCGTTCCCGTGAGTCAGGACGCTCGGCTGGGCCAGCGTTCTGGAATGTTCCCTGAGCTACTGAGGGAGGTTGCCAGTCGGCTGCGGGCCTTTACCGGCGTAGTACGCCGTCCAGGCTTCGGATAGGCGGCGATTCTCGGCAGCGAGTTGTCCGTAGAACGCTTGGTCGCCCGACAGGATCGCGGGGTCTGCGTTCATCTGCTCGGCGGCGATCTCTAGCAGCCGAGACACCGATGCGGTCCCGACCATTCCCGTATACGTCCAGGTCGCATACCGATCCGCCGTGTCCAGAGGAGAGACGCGTACCTCGACCTCGCCGCGCGGGTCGTGCCAAGCCTCAACGCTGACCGCCTTGGACTCCAGGCGAACGTGGTGCTGATCCTCTGCCACCAGCCGGAAGCCGTGGTCGCGGCTCAGGGCTGAGAACCTGTCTCGGGCAAGCTCGGGAAAGGCGTCATCCACGGTCAGAGCATAGGAACCTGGACTGGGCCAGTGTTCCGGAATGACCCCTGAGCGCGAAGGGACTACAAGCGAGGGGCGATGAAGGTGCGGTGCCAGGTCTTGGACGGTTCACCGCGGTAGTTCGCTTTGTAGGCGAGTCGGACGATCAACGGACGGTGAACGTTCACGATCCGGGGATTGATCGTCACCGCTATTGGACGCCCGATGTAGTCGGCCAGACACCTGGTGTGAGGAGAGCGCATGTCGATTCGAATGGCCGTCCGGCTGAGAACGGTGAGCCGCGTTGGCAACCAGAGACACCAGGTGCTTCCCGTCGTCATGAAGGCCAGTTGCGTGGGGGAGATCAGCCTGCCGCCACTTCCCAGATGCCGCAGCTTGGCGGTCGGGAGGTCTTTGACCTGGACGGTTGGGTGGACGACGACCGATGGCAGGCCCAGGGGTGCCCCCTGCGTGCTGCGCTGTCCCGTGGTGCTGCGCTGTGTCGCTTTGCTCGTCGAGCCTGCGCAGCCAGTTGCCATCAGAACGGAGCAGACGGTTAAGGTCGCGAAACAGGCGAATCGCGTCATGGCACTGAATATACGACGCGGCCAGGCCGAATCGTCACGCCTCGTGGGCGGGATCGCTCGCCTGGGCCAGTGTGCGCTTTGACGCCTGGCGCTGGTGTGGTCGCGGCTGGCGCAGGGAGGCACCCGGCAGGGTGCCCCCGCGCGGCCGCGCTGCGCTTTGTTGTGGGGTGGGTTTCTTCACTTGAATGTGCAACGTAACTCGGGTGTGGGTTGGGGGGATGTTGGCTGAAGTGCAATCTGGGGGTATTGGGGTGCAGAGTCCCTGCAAAGGGTGCATATTTGCACTTCAGACAACACAGAAAGGCGGCTGTTAGGGGTTGTTCTGTATCGCCCAGTCAAAGCCGGTTCTGATTGGCTCGCGCCTGCACCCGCCGTCCGCTGTAGTCGCTAGGCTGAGACTAGGTGGTGGACTTCCGTTCGGATCGGATGGAGTCTCCGGAGGGCCGCGGTGTGGCGCGGCGGGCCTGGGAGGCGTACGTGGGCGGGGTGCGCAAGGTTACGACCCCGGCGCTTCGCCCGCTGGTGCAGCGCTACGCCGCGGGGAGCATCGTGGATCTGTACGGCTTCTGGGTGGTCTGGCATCTGGAGGGCGGGTTCGAGGGGCTGCTGGCGATGGGGATGAGCCGGGCCAGCATCTATCGGCGGATCAAGCTCTTTCGCATGGCGTTCGGGGCGCACCCGGACGAGTTCGTGCTGCCGGGGATCAAGCTCGATCTCGGGGCGCATCGTGAGGGCTGGGCGGCGATGAAGAAGGGCCAGGCGAAGTCGCAGAGCTGAGACTCCGTCCGACCGTGTCGGCATAGTCTCTTGGATGAGACTAGGGGTTGAGTCGTTGTGGGCGTTCTCGCTCTACCCGGAAGCCGCGGAGGGCGGTGGCTGTCTGTCGGTGCGGCGGTCGGTGGTCGCGGCGTCGGATCGGCCGCCGAACGTCGAGCGCGCGCAGGAGGAGGCGGCGCGACGGGCGCGGGCCAAGGTCCGCCGCTACGGGGCCGCGAACCGGCTCAACCGGCTCGGCACACTGACCTACCGCGGCGAGGGCTGCCACGATCCGGGGGCGCTGCGCTCGGATCTCGGCGCGTTCTTCCGTGAGCTGCGCGACGAGCTGGGGGCGGGGCCATTGCCGTATGTGTGGGTGCCGCAGTGGCATCCGGGCGGCCACGGCTTGCACGCGCACTTCGCGGTCGGGCGCTTCGTGCCGCGCGGCCTGATCGAGCGATCGTGGGGGCACGGCTTCGTGCACATCAAGCTGCTCGACGGGCTGCCGGTCGGCTCCGGCCAGCTGGCGGAGGCGCGACTGGCGGCCCGCTATCTGGCCGGCTACGCGGGCCGCGATCTCGGCGACGAGCGGCGGCCGGCGGGGTTGCATCGTTACGAGGTCGCGCAGGGCTTCCAGCCGGACAAGATCCTCTGCTACGGCTGCTCCGCCGAGGACGTGATCGAGCGGGCCTCGGGCGTCATGGGGTCGCCAGCAGAGCGGGTCTGGGTGTCCTCGTCGGTGGAGGGGTGGCGTGGGCCGCCCGCCTGCTGGGCGCAGTGGGACTGACGATCTAAAGGCCCGCGCGATCGCGTGGGTCGAGCAAGCCTGCGCGGACCAAAACGTCCCGGTCAAACTCTCCGACCCGCTCGCCCTGGATCGCGTGGCCGAGCTGCTGAGTCAAGGCCGCAAGACCGGCTCTAGCCGCGACTCGTCAAAGCGGTTGTAACCCTTGCGCGCGGGGCCGACCCGGATCGAATCGAGCACGGCGGCGACGAGCGCGTGCTGCTGGCTCAAGTCGAGCGAGTCCCAATCAGCGCGGAGACGGTCGCTGTGGCCGACGTAGGAGTCCAGCAGGCTGCCGTGGGTCACCTTGGCGAGCTGCTTGCGGGCGGCGCTCAGCCGTTGCTCGATCGGCTTGCGGGCTGCCTTCCACTCGCCAATCGTGATCGCGCGCTGCCCGTACTCTGCGGCGAGCTCCTCGAGCTGCTCGTTGGCGGCTTCGGCCTCCTTCCACCACCGCTCCGCCTCCGGCGCGCGCTGCTGGCGCCGCTCCATCGCCCGCTGCAAGTCGCGCGAATCGACGCGGTGCAGCACGGCCTCGGTAACGAACTGCTCGACCTCGTCCGCGTTGATGTACGTCTTGCCGCACCCGGAAAAGCCGACGCCCTTGGCGCAGGCGTAACGGCGCTTCCCACCCGTGCGCGGGCGGGCCACCAAGCGTTCCCCGCAGTGGCTGCAAACGAGCAGGCCGCCCAGCAGGTAACGGCGGGCTGCCTTGTTGGTGCGCCGCTCCGGGTTCGCCAGCAGCGCTCGGATGCGCGCTCCGTCGTCCGCGCTGATGATCCCCGGCCACTCGGCGGTCGCCGCGATCTCGCCTCGGTGCTCGCGCTGCCCAGCGATCCGGGCCGACGCCAGCATGCGGCGCAGGCTCTGCGGCGACCACTGGCCGCCGGTCGAGGTCGGAATCGCTCGCGCGTTCAAATCCTGTGCGATCGAGCGCACCGGCTCCCCCGCCAGCAACCGCTGCGCACACTCCGCGACCACGGCAGCCTCGGCGGGCCGGATCGTCACCTTGTCTGGCTCATACCCGTAGGGGCGGCTCCCGCCGCCGGACACGCGACCCTCGGCCGCGATCTCCAAGTGCTTGCGCCGGATGCGGCGGCTCTTGTCGTCGCTTTCCTTCTTCGCCACCGCACCGAGGATACGAGCTTGAAACTGACCCTCGGCGGTGGTCAGGTCGATGTCGCCGCTGACCGAGGCCACGTTGGTCAAGCCCAGCCGCTGGCAAAGGTCGATGAACGCCTCCAACTCGCTCGGCTGCCGGTGCAACCGATCGAGGTCATAGACCAGCAGGCCGTTGATCGTGTCCGTCTCCAGGTCGGCCAGCATGCGCGCGTACTCCGGGCGGCGCTTGCCGCTCCACGCGCTCACGTCGTCGTCGACGTACAGCGCGGCTACCCGCCAGCCCTTCCGCTCCGCCAGGCGCTCGCAGTCTGCGATCTGCCGCGCGACGCCCAAACCGTCCGCCTCACGATCCGACGAGATCCGCGCATACACGCCCGTCCGTACAACCCCAGACAGCCACTCAGGGAACATACACGAACACTCGCATGTGCCAGCGTCCTCTCGCCTGACCTCTCCCGATAGCGGTAGGACTAGAGTCGTAGCTCCAGGC
>CAWCLZ010000011.1:0-18309 GCA_963796555.1 uncultured Actinomycetes bacterium
GCGTCCGTACCCGGCAGGAGTACGTGCTGTCCAGGACGCGCGAGCCTTCACGCCCCCGAGTCGAGGCCGCAGGCGCAGCGTACGCGCTCACCGTGGCGGCTACCGCAACGCTTACGGCCACGGCGACCAAGCCGACCCCGCGACGGTGTCTCATACCCACGCGTCAGGGTACCTCCTTCGTTCGTCCGGGTTTACTTGCGGTCGCTAGAAAGTGGACGGGGACAGGCGTATGGTTCTTGGGAGTGCGCAGTCAGCATCGCATCTGGCTCCTCGCCGTGCTGCCGGCCGCCCTCGTCGCGGCTGCCGTCGGCGCGCACGCAAGCTCGGCGGCCTCGAGCCGCGCCTCGATCGTTGCATCCACGATCGACAAGACGTACTCGTGCCGCGTTCGTAGCCAGCACTTCGTCGATCTCTCCACGGCCGTCACCCTCCCGCCGGTCGACAACCAGGCGCAGCCCGGAGGCCTCTTCGTGGTGACGGGCGCGAGGACGATCGTGAAGAACGGCACCACCTCGACGGTGACGCAGGTCGGCCTCCAGGCACGCAAGAACAGTTTCCGGGTCGATACGAAGTCGTGTCACAGCGTGAAGAAGCAGATCCCGCTGAAGCCGAAAGGCCTGGCCACCCCCGCGATCACGGTGACGCCGACGCTGCATGGCTACGACAGCGAGCAGTGCGCGTCGAAGGCGCACGTGCTCGTACGGGTCCGGGTCACGATGAAGGACAACACCCCGGTGCACGTGCTTCTCGCGGTCCGGAACGACGACGCCAAGAGCCGGCCGATCGCGTTCTACAACTGGAACGCGCACAAGGTCACGTTCAACATCAGCTACGCCTGCGGCGCCCCCGGCTGACCTCTCACTCCATCCGGATGCGCGGATCGAGCAGCGCGATCGCGACCTCGCCGAGGATCGACACCGTGAACATGAAGACGGCGCCGAGGAGCAGGATGAAGACGAGCGCGTAGGTGTCGACCGGGACGAGCGCATCGGCGTTCAACTGGAGCAGGCCGATGAAGAGCGTCCCGATCCCGCCGAGCTGGAAGATGTAGTCGATCCCGAGCGCCACCCCGAAGAGCAGGCCGAAGTCGGACACGAGCTGGGGCACGAAGACGACGAGCGCGTTCCGCAAGGCGTGACGCCTCAGCACGACGCCCTCGGGGAGCCCCTTGCCGCGGGCGACGGTGGTGAACGGGGCGTCGAGCGCGTCGATCAGGGAGTTGCGCAGGTAGCGGGCCTCGACGCCGATGAACCCGAGCGCGAGGGCGAGCGCCGGCAGCGTGAGGTGGTAGATCACCTCGCCGACGTGGGTGAAGCCGTGGCCGGCCGCGGGACACTGATACGTGTGCGGGTCGGTCCCCTGTCCGTTCGGGCACTGCCCCGCCCAGCCGACCGCGGGGAACCAGCCGGTCCCCCAACCGCCCGGGATCCGGCCGAACCCCTCCTGGAACAGGATCGCCACGACGAAGGCCGGCACCGCCCACGCGACGTAGGTGCCGATGCGCAGGCCGTAGTCGAGAGCCGTCCCGCGTCTCGACGCTGAGATGAGACCTACCGGGATCGCAATCGCGATCACGAAGAAGAGAGTCAGCGCGAAAAGCAGCATCGTGCGTCCGAACGCCAGGCCGACGAGCGACAGCAGGTGGGGCTCGAGCAGGCCGTGCGCAAAGCTCCGGCCGGTCGGCACACCACGCAGCCAGGTCCAGTACTCGCGGAGCATCGGCGTCGAAGGTTCCCCTTGCAGCGCATGCAGCGGCGGGTACTTGGAGGCGAAGAAGAAGAAGCTCGCGGACAGCGCCACGAAAATGGCGATCAGCCCGAAGAAGATCCGCCGCAGGATGAAGCTTCCCACCTCGCACACTTTGCCTCGGCGCGGCCCTGGTGTACAACCCTGCGGCTGATGACGCAACGTCGCAGGCCGAGGATCGGCGCCGTCGTCGCGGTCACCTCGGTGCTCGCAGCCGCAAGCGCCTGGGCCGGGCGGGCGCCCGCGGCCCTGCGCCAGTCGAGCCTCGCCGGCACGGACTCATGCGCGACGTCGCAGGGCTCGCTGCAGATCACCGCCTTCGCCCACCGCCCGTCGATCGGGTATGCCGGTGCCTTCGTCTTCACGGGCTTCCCCAACACGCCGGCGACCATCCACCTCCTCGGCGTCCAGACCAACACGTCGAAGGTCACGGTGGACACGAGCTGCAGCCGGCGAAGAAATCCATCCGGTTCACCCGTCGCGGGCTGAGCTCGGCCGGAGTCGTCAGGGCCGGCTACGAGCACTCGCTCACCGCGTATTGCGGGGCGCCCGGACACGTCTTCGTCCGTTACCGGATCGGCCTCGCGAGCTCCGGCAAGCCCACGACGGCGACGGTGACGGTCTGGGCCAAGTGCAAGAAGTCGTCGCAGCTGCACGAGATCGGCTACGTGCAGTGGTCGAACCGCAGGTCGGTCACGTACTAATCGAAGCAGAGCTGCGTCGGCCAGCAATAGCGCCGGCCCTGGCTCGTCCGACCATCGCAGTACGCTCGGCCGAGCTTGGCCAGCCATCTGATCGACGCCAAGGGAACCGTCGAACCGAACGTCGACCCTGAGGGCGTCGAGTCGCGGCTGCGCGAAGGCGTCTTCCTCTGGCTCGACATCGACAGCCCCGGCGAGGCCGACTTCAACCTGTTGCGCGACGTCTTCAAGCTGCACCCGCTGGCGCTCGACGACGCGCGCAAGTTCGGGCAGCGACCGAAGATCGAGGACTACGACGACTTCACCGTCCTCATCGTCTTCGGGGCCGTCGACGACCCCTCACGCCGCTCCGGGCTCGCCCCGATCGAGGTGCACTGCTTCTACTCGGAGAAGTGGCTGGTCACCGTGCACAAGGGAGAGTGCTCCGTCTTCGAGGATCTCCGGAACCAGACGCACAAGCGCCTCAAGCAGTACGAGGAAGGGCTCGGGATCCTCTACCTCGTCGTCGACGAGCTCGTCGACAGCTTCCTGCCGCAGCTGTCCGAGCTCGACGACGAGTTCGATCAGCTCGAGGACACGATCCTCACCGACCCGCAGCCGTCGTCGCTGCAGCAGGCGATCACGATGAAGCGGCAGCTCGTGCAGCTGCGGAAGATCGTCAATCCGCAGCGCGACATGTTCGCCGCACTCCTCTCCGGCCGCTACGAGCTGCCGGGCATGACCCCCGAGCACGAGCGCTACTTCCGCGACGTCTACGACCACCTGATCCGCGTCTCGGAGCAGCTCGACGACTACCGCGACCTCGCCTCCGGCTCGACCGACCTCTACCAGTCGACCGTCGGCAACAAGATGAACCTGACGATGAAGCAGCTCGGCTGGGTCGCGACCTTCTTCCTGCCGCTCTCGTTCCTCACCGGGTTCTTCGGCCAGAACTTCACCCTGCTCGTCGGCACAATCATCCGCCCTGACTGGACGTTCTGGGTGCTAGGCCTCGGCCTCGACATCGCCGCGTTCGTCGCCGTCCTGCTCTGGTTCCTCAACAGCGAGCGCGGCAACCTGCGGCTCCGCATGCCGGACCTCCCCTCGCTGCCGCGCCGAAAGTGAACGCGCCCTTCTGGGCGGGCGAGCACTGGTGCCAGGAGGAGAGCGGCAAGGTTCGCCACTCGTTCGAGCTGATCGTCCTCGCGTGCGCGCTGCTGATGCTGCCCGCCGTGCTGATCCAGGACTCCAGCCTGCGCTCGCCCTGGACGATCCTCTCCTGGGTCCTCGGCACCCTCGTCTGGCTCGTCTTCACCGTCGAGCTCGCGCTGACCCTGCATTACGCGCAGGACCGGCGCGCGGCGCTTCGCGCGCACTGGGCCGACGTCGTCGTCGTCGTCGCGATCTTTCCGCTGTGGGGGCTCTTCTTCGCAGCGCTCGGCCCGGGCTGGCTGCGCGGCTGGCGCCTCGCGCGCCTGTGGGTGATTGCCGCCCGGATCTTCCGCGCCGAGGGCCTGCTCACGCACCGGCGCAACCTGCCGTACATCGCAGCGTTGACGTTGCTGCTCGTCACGGTGACAGGAATCGCGGTGCACGAGACCGATCCGACCCGCTTCCCGAACCCGTGGCGCGGCCTCTGGTTCGCGATCGTCACGGTCACGACGGTCGGCTACGGCGACACCTTCCCGACCTCGCCCATGGGACGCGTGATCGCGTCGTTCCTGATGATCGTCGGCATTGGCTTCCTCGGCCTTGCGACGGCGGCGATCGCCGGCCACTTCGTCAACCAGGACGCCGAGGACAAGCACCGCGAGGCGACCGACAAGCAGGACCAGATCCTCGCCGAGCTTCGCCGGGTGTCCGACCGGCTCGACCGGCTCGAAGCACGGAACTAGCGCACGACGCGAACGTCGGCCGGTTCGTCCCCTTTCACAAACGGCGGCGCGGGCGTATCGTCGCAGGGGGCGGGCCTCGGTCGCGGCCCCCTTCTCCGGGGCCCGCCCCTCGACACTACGACGCTCGCTCCGGCCGGCCGGTTCGCTGGATCGAGTCACGACTTAGCCGTTGCGCTGGAGATCCAAACGCACGCTCCCCGAGTAGTACCGAGAGCACCGACAGAGCACGGTCCCCTTGACCCGGGCCGTGTCTCGACCCAGGGGCGGCCCAAATGTCCTCCCAGCGGCCGTCCCGCTCCTCGCAGGGGGCGGCTGCCACGGCCATTGCAGTCGCCCCCAATCTTTTGGCGCGGAAATTTCACCCCTGCCGGCCGCCGAATCGGACTACAATGCGCCCATGCTCCGGGGGCGTAGCGCAGGAATCGCAGCGGCACTCGCAATTGCCACACTCGCGGCCGTCGCCGCGGGCTGCGGCGGCGGGAGCGGCGGCCCGGCACTATCGCTCGACCCGGTCGCGGCAGCCGCGACGAAGACCGAGCAGGCGGGTGCGGCGCGGATCCGCTTCTCGATGACGCTCAGCGGCCCACAGATGCACGCTAAGACGGTCCGCGTGCACGGCACAGGCGCGATCGACGGCTCGAACGCTGAGATGAGCTTCAACCTCGGCTCGATGCTCAAGCAGATGAACCTGCCCGCGAGCGCGTCCAGCGTGGCCGGAGCGTTGTTCCACAATTCGTCGATGAAAGCGATCGTGCTCGACCAGAACGGGGACTACGTCATCTACATGCGGATCCCCTTCCTCTCGGCCGAGCTGCCGGGCGGCAAGGCCTGGATGAAGATGGACATCTCCAAGCTCGGCAAGTCGGCCGGAATCGACATGTCGAAGGTGCTGTCGGGCAGCCAGCTGGCACCGAGTGACCTCCTGTCGATGCTCAAGGCCGAGGGCGCCACGGTGCACACGATCGGCCACGCGACGATCGACGGCACGGCGACGACGCAGTACAACGTGAAGATCGAGGCGGCCAAGGTGCTCAAGTCGAGCGGTCTCACGAGCCCGGTGTTCGCCGGCGTCGCGGCCAAGCTGAAGTCGATCTCCGAGAACGTCTGGATCGACAAGAACGGGCTCGTCCGGCGGGTCGCGTTCAGCTACGGCCTACCGGTGGCAGGCTCGCCGCACATGGCGATGACGATGGACCTCTCCGACTACGGCGCCCACGTCACGATCGCGGCGCCGCCGAGCAGCCAGGTCGTCGACATGACCCAGCTCGCCAAGCAGGGCCTCGGCAACTTCGGAGGCTAGGTCCCGGTCAGCTCCGCGGTGAGCGCCCCGGTGTCGAGCGGGTCGAACCCGAGCCGGCCGGCGATCTCCTCGGTCGAGGGCCGCGTGCCCTCGGCAAACAGCCCGCGCAGGATCTCCCCGGTCACGGCGCTCCGCCACCAGTC
This sequence comes from uncultured Actinomycetes bacterium, assembly GCA_963796555.1. Lineage (GTDB taxonomy): Bacteria > Actinomycetota > Thermoleophilia > Gaiellales > Gaiellaceae > Palsa-739. Next base: position 5,765 of record CAWCLZ010000011.1, read on the forward strand.
CTCGCCGATCTCGCCACGCAGGTGGGTCTGGAGCTGGGCCGAGCGGATCCAGGCGCGCAGGTAGTCGGCCGAGTAGAAGCCGGCGTCCATGTCCGAGAGGTAGCTGCGCGCGTCGTAGCGGAGGCCGGTCGCCTCGGTGAGCAGTGGCTCGTAGTCGCGCGACGAGTTCCCCTGCTCCGACGGGAACGCTCCCCAGAAGCCGAGCTCGTAGCGAAGCTTCGCCGCGTAGCGCCGGTAGAGGAACGTCTCGAGGAAGCGTGTCGCCTCGGCGTTCTCCTCCGCCTCGGCGTCCGACAGTCCGAAGTGGAGCGCATGCCAGCCCGGCTCGCGCGTGACGGCCTCGAAGATGTACGAGTAGATCTCCGTCAGCGCGTGGTCGCGCGAGAGCGCCCGGAACGTCCACGGCAGCCGCGGGTCGCAGCCCGCGTAGTGGAGCGCGTGACCCGCCTCGTGGAGGAACGCCTGGTAGTCGGAGAGCCCGCCCTGCGCACGAGTGATCAGGTGGACGACCTCGGGCGGATCGGCCGCGATCACGCAGGCGCGCGGGTTCTTCTGCGGGCGATCCTCGAGGTCCAGGCGGATGTTCGGAATCGACTCGAGATCGAAGCCCAGCGCGCGTACCGTCGCGACGCACACGTCGACCGAGCGGTCCTTCGGGTACGTCGCCTCGAGCGGAGACAGCCTTCGCAGCCAGGCGACGTGCGCGCTCGCCGGCACGTCGGCGCGCCCGGGGCCGAGCAACCGCTCGAACCAGCGCTCGCACAACCGCGTGTAGTCGGCGGCGACGGCGTCCGCCGCGCGGCGGAGCACACCCTCGAGCTCGCGCAGGGAGATCTGCTTCTCGGCCTCGTTGCGTGCGACGGCGTCGCGCTCGCCGGACAGCCCGCCCTCGAGGTAGTCGCGGGCCACGAGCAGCTCGCGGCGCTGCTCGTTGAAGGTTCCGTCGAGCTGCCGCACGAGCTCGCCCAGCTCGTCGCGTTTCCCGTAGTCCAGGAGGACGGCAAGCTGCGCCTGCGCCGCCCGCAGCGGGAGCTCGTCGCCGTCGAACGTCAGCCGCGCGGCCAGGATCGCGTTCTCGAGCGCGTCGTCGCGCGCGGCAAGCTCGGCCTCGACGATGCCGGACTCACACGACCTGCGCAACCGGTAGAGCCGCTCGTGCTGGTCTCCGGGCTCCGCCTCCGCCTCGGCCGCGCGGAGCCCCTCAAGTTGCTCCTGGGTGAAGAGACCAGCGTGCCGGGCGACGATCGCCGCCTGATCCGAGGTCTCCTTCTCCCCCACCCGGACGGCGCGAACCTCCTCCGCGGCCTCGGCGTAGTACGCCTGGTAGGCGTCCTCGTATTCCTGGGGTGTGCGAACGGCGGTTGTGCTCATGCGAGGTTGCGCACCGCCGAGAGTAGTTGCTCCAGCTCGAACGGCTTCGGCAGGACTGCGTCGGCGCTGCTCAGACCCGGCTCCGTAAAGTCGACCGAGCCGGTGACGAGCACGACCGGGATCGGCGGCCGGCGCGCGTGGCACTCGGCCACGAGTGCGTCGCTGCGCTCGTGGTGCAGGTGGACGTCGAGCACGAGGAGGTCGACGTCTTCCTCCGCCAGCAGCGCGCGCGCCGAGGCGAGCGAGTGGGCTTCGAGGACGTCGTGGCCCTCGAGCTCGAGATTGACCCTGCACAAGAGCCTGATCGACGGCTCGTCGTCGACGACCAGGATCCGGGCCGCCGCATGACCCCCTGGTTCCCCCATTGCGGCGACGAGTGTAACCGCGCGACTACACCACCGCGCCTGCCGCCCGCAGGCGGCTGAGCGTCGTCTCGCGGCCGAGTAGCTCGATGCTCTCGAACAGGCCCGGGGAGACCTTCGACCCCGTCACCGCGACGCGGACCGGCTGGAACGCCTGGCGGGGCTTCAGGCCGAGTCCGTCGGCCGTCGCCCGCAGTGCGGCCTCGATCGCTTCGGCCTCGAACGGCTCGAGCGAGCCGAGCGCCTCCTCCGTCGCCGCGAGCATCGGCGCGCCGCCCTCGAGGTCCGCGGCCTGCGGCTCGATCTCCTGGAAGAAGAAGCCCGCGAAGCCCGGGAATTCGCTCAGCTTGGCGATCTTCTCCTGCACGATCGGCGCGACGCGCGCCACCAGCTCGGCGTCCCAGTCGTAGCCGTTCTCGCCGAGCCAGAGGAGAAGCCGGTGTGCGAAGTCGTCGAGCGCGAGCTCGCGCAGGTAGACGCCGTTCAACCAGTCGAGCTTCTGGTAGTCGAACTGCGCCGGGCTCGGGGTGACGCGCTCGAGCGAGAAGCGCTCGGCCAGCTCCTCGCGGGACATCACTGTCGTCTCGCCGTCGGGCGCCCAGCCGAGCAGCGCGAGGAAGTTCATGAGTGCCTCGGGGAGGTAGCCGGCGGCCCGAAACTCGTCGATGCCGGTCGCGCCGTGGCGCTTGGAGAGCTTCTTACCGTCGTCCCCGAAGACGTTCGGCGTGTGCGCGTAAATGGGTACGTCTCCGCCGACCGCGCGGATGATGTTGATCTGCGTCGGCGTGTTCGAGATGTGGTCCTCGCCGCGGATGACGTGCGTGATCCCGTCCCACACGTCCTCCATCGGCGACGCGAAGTTGTACGTCGGCCGGCCGTCCGAGCGGACGAGCACGAGGTCGGCGAGGTTCTCGTTCTGGAACTCGACGGCCCCGCGCACCACGTCGTCCCAGGCCGTGACCCCTTCGTCCGGCATGCGGAAGCGAATCGCACCCTCGTCCTCGTAGGCCTTGCCCTCGGAGACGAGCTGCTCGGCGACGCGGCGACAGTCCTCCATCCGGTCGAGCTGGAACGTGAGCGGGCCGTCCCATTCGATCCCGAGCCAGCTCAGCGACTCCTGGATCTGGTCGACCGCTTCGGCGACCTCGCGCGAGGTGTCGGTGTTCTCGATGCGGAGGAGGTTGCGGCCGCCCTCGTGCCGCGCGAAGAGCCAGTTGAAGAGGAACGTGCGGACGCCGCCGACGTGGAGGAAGCCGGTGGGGCTCGGAGCCATCCTGACGACCGGGGCCATGTGGATAGCGTAGGCAGCCGTGCTGGTCGGCGCGCACATCTCCTCCGCAGGCGGGATCGACAAGGCGATCGACCGCGCCGTCGACCTGGGCGCCGACTCGGTGCAGGTCTTCACCCAGAGCCCGCGCACGTGGCGGCCGACGAACCACGACCCGGCCAGCTTCGAGCGCTTTCGCGAGAAGCGAACCGAGGCGGGGATCGGCGGCGTCGTCTGCCATGCGCTCTACCTCTGCAACCTCGCGGCGCCGGACGACGCCGTCTACGAGAAGTCGGTGGCCGCGATGCGCGACACGATGGAGGTCGCCTGCGGGATCGGCGCCGACGGTGTCGTCTTCCACGTCGGCTCGCATCTCGGCAGCGGCCTCGAGACGGGCCTCGAGCGCGTGCTGCCCGCCATGGAGCAGGTGCTCGAGCTGACCTCCGACGAGACGTGGCTCCTGATGGAGAACTCGGCCGGCGCCGGCGGCACGATCGGCCGCTCGGTCGAGGAGCTGGCCACGATCCACGAGCGGCTGGGAGGCCACCCGCGGCTCGGCGTCTGCCTCGACTCGTGCCATCTCTACGTGTCCGGCATCGACGTCACCGACCCGTTCGCGCTCGACCGCTGCCTCGACGAGCTCGACTCCACGATCGGCCTCGACCGTCTGCGGGCGCTGCACGTCAACGACTCCGCTGCCCCGCTCGGCTCGAATCGCGACCGCCATGCGAACGTCCTCGAGGGAGAGCTCGGCGAGAAGCTCGGCGTGTTCCTCTCCAGTCCGCGCCTGCAGGGGCTCCCGGCCGTGCTCGAGACCGCCGGGCCCGAGAACCGCGGCCCTGACGCGAACGAGATCCGCAAGACGAAGGAGCTGCGGGCGCGCTGGCTCAGCTGACCCGTCCAGCCGTGTCCGGTGTCTGACACCGGACAGACGCCGGACGTGGTCCCGGCGGTCGTGTGCAATCGCGAGGTTCGGCTCAACCAAGCGCCGCGACAGGTCCACGCGAGACACGGCCGGTGTCTGACACCGAGACAGGTACGTTCGGGCCGTGTCCGACGGGCGGTATCGCTGGGTGGTGCTCGCCGCCGGGACGGCGGCCCAGGCAAGCTTCTCCGCCTCCTCGGTCGGGCTGCCCGCACTCGGCCCGACGTTGAAGTCGGAGTACGGCCTGACGCTCGGCGAGACCGGCGTCGTGCTCGCCGGGATCGGGATCGGGATGCTCTTCACCCTCCTGCCGTGGGGGCTCGTGGCCGACCGCATCGACGAGCGCTGGGTGATCGCGACCGGGCTCACCGGCGCCAGCGCGATGCTCATCGTCGCCTCCACGACGCACACCTTCGGCGCCGTCACGGTCGTCCTCGTCGCCGTCGGCGCCCTCGGAGCGAGCGTGAACGCCGCCAGCGGCCGCGCGATCATGGCCTGGTTCCCCGCCTCGGAGCTCGGCCTGGCCCTCGGCATCCGGCAGACCGCGATCCCGATCGGCGGCGCGGTCGCGGCCGCAACCCTGCCCGCGCTCGCCTCGTCGGGCGGCACCCGAGTCGCCTTCCTCTTCCTCGCCGGGGCGTGCGCGGTCGGAGCGATCGTCGCGGCCGCCTTCGTCAAGGGCGGGGCCGGAGCAGAGCCGGAGCTGGGAGACGTCACCGCCCCGCTGCGCAGCTCGTGGATGTGGCTGCTCGGCACCGGGACCGGGCTTTACCTCGTTGCGCAGATCGCGATCATCGGCTTCGTCGTCCTCTTTCTCCATGAACATCGCGGCCTCTCGAAGGAAGCCGCGGGCGCAGTGCTGGCGGTGATCTACGTGCTCGCCGTGGCGGCGCGCATCGGCTCCGGCCGGGTCTCCGACCGCCTCGGCAGCCGGCTCGGGCCGCTACGGACAATCGGCGTCGCCCTCGCGCTCTTCACCGCCGCCGTCGCGGCGGCCACCGACTCCCCGCTCCTGCTCCTCGTCCCGCTCTTCGTCGTTGCCGGCGTCCTCAGCATGTCGTGGAACGGCCTCTCCTACGCCGCCGCGGCCGAGACCGCCGGGGGAGCACGCACCGGAGCGGCACTCGGCTTCCAGCAAACGCTGCTCGGGGTCGTGGTCGCCGGCGCGCCGCCCGTGATCGCCCTCGTCGCCACGCACAGCTGGCGGCTCGCCTTCTTTCTCGCCGCGGTCGGCCCGGCCTGCGGCGTCCTGATCCTGCAGCGGCTGCGGGAGCCGGCTAGGAGACCCGCGCGAACACGCGGAACGTCGGCGAACCTTCCGGCAGCTCCCCGAACTCCGGATTGACGCAGCCGAGCTCGCTCTCGCGCTCCGAGAACGTCGACTGCACCGCCGACTCGCACATCGGGAGCGGCCTGCGCAGCGCGCGCACGGCGCCAAACCCCTCGCGCGACCGTTCCGCGGCCACAAGCATCTCGACGTCGATCTCCGCCTCGAACACCCTCTGCAGGCAACCCATGTACGTGTGCCCGTGCTCCTCGTACGCATAGACGAAGGGACACGACCGCTGGAGGCACGCCGCCGGGTAGACCACCTTCTCGCAGTGGACGGCGCAGCGCCTGCACTCAGCCTCGTCCTGCGGGTGCAGGGGGAGCGTCGCGGTCGCTTGCTCGGGCGTCATGACCTCATTGTTCGCGCGGATGCAGGGCTGCGCAAGACTTGACAGACCGCGGAGGTAGCGGTAGGCGACGGCCGGGGACTCGAGGGCTCACGCGGCCCCGTGCCCGCGGACTCTCTCTCTAGGCTGCCCGCGTGGGCCGGAAGCTCCTCTGGGCGTCGCTTGCTCTCGCACCGATCACGGTCGCGGTGGACAAGCTCACCGGCGCCGGCGACGTCACGCTCTTCGTGCTCGCCGCGATCGCCCTGATCCCTCTCGCGTGGCTGATCGGCGAGTCGACCGAGCACGCGGCCGAGCACACAGGTGCCGGCATCGGCGGCTTCCTCAACGCGAGCTTCGGGAACGCACCGGAGCTCATCGTTGCGCTCTTCGCCGTCGGCGCGAACCTGCCCGTCGTCGTGCGCGGCTCGCTCGCGGGCAGCGTGATCTCGAACCTGCTCCTCGTGTACGGCGTCACCCAGGTCGTCGGCCCGGACGGCGCGCGGATCGATCGCCGCTCGCTGCTCGTGCAGCTCGGGCTCGTCGGCGTAGCCGTCGTCGCCTTCGCCTTCCCGACCGCGCTCGGCTACACGGCAACACCCGAGCGGCATGCCGTCGTGGTCGCCTCGGTACCGGTGGCGATCGTGCTCCTGCTGCTCTATCTCGCGGTGGTGGGCCGCAACCTGCAGCGCCACCGGGAGCGAGCACGCGAGCACGAGCAGCCGGTCGAGGGCACCTGGTCGCTCACGACCGCGCTCGTCACCCTCGCCGTGGCGACCGCCGCGACCGCCTGGGTGTGCGAGATCCTCGTCCACTCGCTCGGCGCCTTCGCGAAGGCGGTCGGCCTGAGCGACTTCTTCATCGCCGTCGTCGTCGTCGCCGTCGTCGGCAACGCGGCCGAGCACGGCGGAGCGATCGTCATCGCGCGCAACGGCAAGATGCGGCTCGCGAGCGAGATCGCGATCTCCTCGAGCGCCCAGGTCGCCCTCCTGGTCGTACCCGTGGTGACGTTGGCCTCCCTGCTCTTTGCACACCCCCTGGCGCTCGCGTTCCGCTGGACGGAGCTGTTCGCGATGGCAGGTGCCGCGGCCGTCGTGACGGCGATCGTGTGGGACGGCCGTTCGAGCCGGCGCGAGGGCTGGTTCCTCGTCGTCGCCTACGCGGCCGCCGTCGTCGGCTTCCTGCTCGGAGGCGGCCGATGAAGATCCTGTAACAACGGTTTCCTGACACGCCGACTTCGTCTACCCTCGAAGCCATGGCCGTGTCGGAGGAGTCGAAGGACGGCGTTGCCGTGCCCGCGAGCGCGGCGGTCGACGCGCGCGAGCTGACCCGCCGTTACGGCGCCGGCGAGACAGCCGTCGACGCGCTCCGCGGAGTGGATCTCGAGGTTCGCTCGGGCGAGCTCGTTGCCGTGATGGGCCCCTCGGGCTCCGGCAAGTCCACCCTCATGCACATCCTCGCCGGCCTCGACAAGCCCACCTCGGGGACGGTGAAGATCGACGGCACCGAGATCACCGACCTCGACGACACGAAGCTCACGCTCCTGCGGCGCGAGCACATCGGCTTCGTCTTCCAGTTCTTCAACCTCCTCCCGATGCTCGACGCCGAGGAGAACATCGTCTTGCCGCTCTCGATCGCCGGCGAAAAGCCCGACAGGGCCTGGCTCGACGAGCTGCTCAAGCGGATGGGGCTCGACCAGCGGCGCGATCACAGGCCCTCGGAGCTCTCCGGCGGCGAGCAGCAGCGCGTGGCGATCGCGCGATCGCTCGTCTCGCGGCCGACGATCCTGTTCGCCGACGAACCGACCGGCAACCTCGACTCGAAGACGGGCGGCGAGATCCTCGACCTCATCCGCGACTCGGTCGACTCGTACGGCCAGACGACCGTCATGGTCACGCACGAGCCGCGCGCAGCCGCGACCGCCGACCGGATCCTTTTCCTCTCCGACGGACTGATCGTGAAGGAGCTCCACGACACGACGGCGGCCGACGTGCTGGCCGTGATGAGCCACCTCGGCGAGTAGATGTTCCTCGTCGCGCTCAAGGGTCTCGCGGGCCGCAAGCTCCGCGCCGCGCTGACGGCGGTCGCCATCGTGCTCGGTGTCGCGATGATCAGCGGCACCTACATCCTCACGGACACGATCAAGGCCGCATTCAGCACCGTCTTCACCACGGTCTATGCGAAAACCGACGCAGTGGTCACCGGCAAGGTCGCGTTTGGGAACAGCAACAGCAGTAACAATCTGCCGCCGTCCTTCCCCGAGTCGCTGCTCGGGAAGGTGCGGAACCTGCCGGGCGTGGCCGAGGCCGACGGGGGGATCAGCGACGAGGCCCATATCGTCGGCCGCGACGGCAAGGTGATCGCCAGCGGCGGTTCGCCGGGCCTCGCGTTCAGCGTTCACCCTCACGGCGACCAGCGCTTCAACCCGCTGACGCTCGTCTCCGGGACGTGGCCCGTCGGCGACCACGAGGTCGCGATCGATGCGCACACCGCGAGCAAGGAGGACTTCAAGGTCGGCCAGACGGTCGGTGTGGTCGCCGACGGGCCGGTGACCCCATACAAGATCGCGGGCATCGTCAAGATCGGCGGCGTCTCGTCGCTCGGCGGCGCGACGATTTCCGTCTTCGACTTCCCGACCGCACAGAAGATCTTCCACAAGGAAGGGAAGCTCGACGGCATCAACATCGCCGCCAAGAAGGGGACGAGTCCGACAGAGCTCGTCAACGAGATCAAGCCGATCCTCCCTCCGACCGCGGAGGTGCGGACGGCGGCGGGTCAGGCGGCGCAGGCCACCAAGGACACGAACGGCTTCCTCTCGATCATCAACGATTTCCTACTCGCGTTCGGCGGAGTCGCCCTCTTCGTCGGCACGTTCGTGATCGCGAACACCCTCTCGATCACGATCGCGCAGCGGACCCGCGAGCTCGCGACACTGCGCACGCTCGGCGCGAGCCGCCGCCAGGTGCTCATGTCCGTCTTGCTCGAGGCGTTCGTGATCGGCGTCTTCGCCTCGGTCACCGGTCTCTTCCTCGGGCTTGCCCTGGCGAAGGGACTGAACGCGCTCTTCGTGCACTTCGGGATCGACCTGCCGCAGGCTGGGACGGTGTTCGCGACGCGGACGATCGTCGTCGCGCTCGCGGTCGGGATCCTCGTGACGCTGCTCGCGGCCCTGCGACCTGCGATTCGCGCCACGCGCGTGCCGCCGATCTCGGCGGTGCGCGAGGGCGCGGTGCTGCCGACCTCCCGTTTCGCCCGCTTCAGCGTCACCGCTGCGCTGCTCACGATCGGCGGCGCTGTCGCGCTCATGCTCGTCGGACTGTTCGTCCACGGGCTCTCGACGACACAGCGGCTGCTCGCCCTCGGCGTCGGAGCCGCAGCCGTCTTCCTCGGCGTGGCGATGCTCGCGAAGACGCTCGTCCCGTCGCTGGCGCGCGGTAGCAGCCCAATCGCGACCTGGGTCACGGTCGTGTTGACCGTGATCGTCTACCCGATCTTGCTCGGGTACTGGTTGCTCCGGTACGGCGTTTTTGCGAAGCGCGCGGGCGCCGGACGGCGGGTGCTCGCGTTCCTGAGCGGTGCGATCCTGAGTCTGGTGTTTCTGCCGGTGACCGTGGTGGTCGTGCTCATCATGGCGGCCAGACGCGCGGTGACCGCTTGGGAGCCCGAGTGGCCGATCGAGGTTCCGACCGTCTTCCCTGACCGGAGGATCAACGCTCTCGCCGAGCGTAATTCGAGCCGGAACCCGCAGCGCACCGCCTCTACGTCGTCGGCGCTCATGATCGGACTCGCGCTCGTCACGCTCGTGTCGGTGCTCGCATCAGGGCTGAAGACGACGTTCAACAACGCCGTCGACTCGGTGTTCAAGGGCGACTACGCGCTGACCGCGACCGACAACTTCTCCCCTATCTCGATCGCCTCGGAGCAAGCTCTGACGCAGGTGCCGGGCGTCAACGTCGTCTCGGGCGTCCGGGCGGGCGACGGGAAGGCGTTCGGGAGCCGGATCAACGTCACCGGCGTCCCTGGGGACATCTCCAAGGTCATCGTCGTCAACTGGGAGCACGGCTCGCAGGCGACTCCCGGGCAGCTCGGCGAGAACGGTGCGTTCGTCGACAAGGCGTACGCGAAGGCCCAGCACCTGTCGATCGGCTCGCCCATCGCGGTCGAGGTGCCGTCCGGCAAGACGCTGCACCTCGTCCTCAAGGGCATCTTCGCGCCGCCGAAGGGCGGTTCGCCGTACGGCGACGTCACGATCTCGCAGCAGCGCTTCGACGCGGAGTACCAGAACCCGCAGAACATCTTCGCCTTCGTCGACATGGCCGGCGGCGTCAGCGACGCCAACACCGCGACGTTGACGAACGCGCTCGAGCCGTTCCCCGACGCGAAGATCGCGACCGCGAGCGAGTTCAAGAAGAACCAGGAGCAGGGGATCAACACGCTCCTCAACCTCCTCTACGTGCTGCTCTCGCTCTCGATCCTGATCAGCCTGTTCGGGATCGTGAACACGCTCGTCCTGACCGTCTTCGAGCGCACGCGCGAGCTCGGCATGCTCCGCGCGATCGGGATGACGCGGCGTCAGGTGCGCCGGATGATCCGGCATGAGAGCATCGTCACTGCCCTGATCGGCGCCGCGCTCGGGATCCCGGTCGGCGTCGCGCTCGCGCTGATGGTCGGGAAAGCGATCGACTACCCGGCCTTCACGATCCCCTGGGGGACGCTCATCGTCTTCGTGATCGCGGCGATTCTCGCGGGGCTCGTTGCAGCCATCATCCCGGCCCGCCGCGCCGGCAGGCTCAACGTCCTCGAAGCGCTCCAGTACGAGTAGGCGCTACTCCGGCGCGCGCCACGGCCCGGGCTGGCGGGTGACCGGGTAGCCCGCCCAGATCATCCGCTCCACGGAGCCGTCCGCGCCGCGCACGATGCGCAGCGCTTCGCCGTGCTCCGGCCCGGAGACCGTGCGCCAGCGGTCGTCCGTCTCGCGCTCGTAGACCGAGGACGGCTGCCAGTCCGGCACCCCGTCGAAGCGCGCCTCGAGCTTGCCCTCGCGCCAGCGGAACACGAGCCGCGCCGCCTCCATGAACCAGATCCCGAGCAGCGGGACGACGTCGTCGGGCGGCGGCTCGCCGACCCGCCACGGATCGGGCGCGACCGGCCACTCCTCGACCGTCGTCACCAGGAGCTCGACTCCGAGCTCGCTGAGGTCGGCCTCGCTCTCGTTCGTGAGCGCTGTGACGGCGACCTTCTCCTTGGCCGAGAACTCGAGCGTCGCGATGAAGCCGGGCATCGAGCCGCCGTGGCCGGCGAGGATCCGGTCGCCGTCGCGGTACAACCCCAGCCCGAGCCCGTAGCCCGTCCGCCAGCGCTCGTGGTCGGAGATCGCCTGCACCGTCCGCATCTCCTCGGCGGTCGACGGCGCCAGCACCGACTCGTCTGGAGCGGCGAGGAAGGCGCCCCAGCGACAGATGTCGGCTGCCGTTCCCCACAGCTGGCCGGCGGACGCCCACGCGCCGGTCTCCACGCCGATCGTGTCCCACACGCCGTCGGCGTACGGCTGCGCGAGGTAGCCCTCAGCCGCCGGGGCCTCCGGCTCGAACGTCACGCGCGTCAGGCCGACCGGCCCGAACAGCCGCTCGCGCACGTAGTCCTGGTACGGGACGCCCGAGACACGCTCGACGACGATGCCCAGCAGGGCGAACGCGAGATTGGAGTAGTGGAAGCGGGCGCCGGAGGGAAGCACGAGCTCGGCCTGCGCGAGCGTCTCGAGCAGCTCGTCCGGCCGCGCGAAGCGCAGCGTCAGCCACGAATCGTCGTGCGTCTCGCGCTGTAGGCCCGAAGCGTGCGAGAGGAGTCGCCGGATACTCGGCGTGTACGCCGCTCCCTCCACGTGCCGGTCGAGAGTGTCCTCGAGATCGAGCTTGCCCGCGTCGCGCAGCTGCATGATCGCCGCCGCGGTGAACGTCTTCGTGATCGAGCCGATGCGGTACTGCGTGTCGGGTGTCGCCTGGAGGCCTGCCTGGACGTCCGCGGCGCCGACCGCCGTCTCCCAGACGAGCTCGCCGTCGCGGATCACGGCCGCGGCGATGCTCGGTGCCCGCTTCTCACGCTGCGCTTGCCGAACGAGCCGCTCGAGCCGGGCTGCGAGGCGCTCGGGGATCTCAGACATGGACGGACACCACCTCCTGCATGCGCTCGATCGCCTGCTCGATCTCCTCGTCGCCGACGTCGAGATGCGTGACGGCACGCAGCCAGCCGGCGCGGAGATCGCCGACGCCGACGCCGCACTCGAGGAGCCGCTCACGCAAGCCTGGCTCGTCGGGGATGGGGACGAAATTCGTCTCCACGGTCGCCGGATCGATCCCGATCCCGTCCGCCAGCCGCCGCGCGCGCGAGTGGTCTTCGGCGAGCCGCTCGACGTTCTCGTCGAGCGCGTAGAGCATCGCGGCCGCGGCAATGCCCGACTGCCGCAGCGCGCCGCCGAAGAGGAACTTCCCCTCCCAGGCGCGCTCGATCGTCTCCGCCGGGCCGGCCAGGACGGCCCCGAACGGGCAGCCGAGCCCCTTCGAGAAGCAGATCGTGACCGTGTCGGCCAGCGCTCCCCAGGCCGCCGGCTCGAGGCCGGCCGCGACCGAGGCGTTGAAGAGGCGGGCGCCGTCGAGGTGGACGACGGCTCCGCGGACGCGCGCGGCCTCCACAGCGGCGCGGAACTCCTCGAGCGGCCAGACCCGGCCCCCGGAGCTGCGATGGGTGTTCTCGAGCACGAGCACGCTGCCCGGGCCGAACTCGTCGACGTCGGCGATCTGCTCCGGCGTCGGCCGCCCTGCGTCGGCGGCCAGGCCCTGCATGACGAGGCCGGAGTGGATCGCGGGGCCGCCCCACTCGTAGATCAGGACGTGCGTCCGCTCCTCGGCCACGACCTTGCGGCCCGGCCGACTCAGGACGCGCAGCGCCGCCTGGTTTGCCATCGTCGC
>CAWCLZ010000012.1:0-180685 GCA_963796555.1 uncultured Actinomycetes bacterium
CGCAGCGCTGCGCGGCTTCGACCCGAACGCCGTCGTCGCCTTCGGCCCGGCGGAGGGCATCCCGCTGCTCGAGGGCAAGACGCTCATCGAGGGGAGGCCCGCGGTCTACGTCTGCGAGCGCTTCGCCTGCCGCGCGCCGGTCACCGAGCCCTCCGGGCTCGTCTAGAGACGACGAGGGGGAGCCGAAGCTCCCCCTCGAAGATCATGCTCGGCAGCGGCTCAGTGACCGCTGTTCAGCACCTTGCCGAACGGCTTCCAGTCGCCGGAGTTGCCGCCGGCCCACTTCATGAAGTGCAGCTGCTCCATCGGGAAGGTGCGCTTCTTGGACGTCTTGACCACCATTCCCGGATAGATGAACGGATTGTTCTTCTCGTCCATGTTGCGGAGTGCGTGCATCAGGCTCGTCCGGGTCGGGTTCTTGCCCGCGTGCTTGAGGGCGTCCCAGAACGTCCAGCCCACGGCGAGGCCGTAGACGAGGTTCCCGTCGCCCGCCGCGAACTGACTGTCGAGCGCCGGTGCGTACGTATGGATGATCTTCTTCGCGAGCTTCATCCCCGGCAGGTTCGGCTGAGCCGTCTGGCTCGCGGTGTAGGTCGTCGAGACGACCCCGTTCAGGGGCGCGCCGTACGTGTTGCCCGCGATCTGCATGAAGATCCGGTTCGCCGAGACGTTGCTGTTGATCGTCAGGGGATGCCAGTTCGGGACCTGCCCGACCGTGGCCAGCGCGGCGATCGCGGCGCTCGGGGTGGCGAAGATGACGAGCACGTCGGCGCCGTGCTGGGCGATCTGCCCGACGTGTGCGCCCACCACCGCCCCCGAGTCGGTGACGCTGTACGACTCGGCGTCGACGATTTCGCCGGCGTGCGAACCGAGCCCGTGCTTCAGCCCGGCGAGGTAGTTCTTGCCGAAGGCGTCGTTCTGGTACAGGACGCCGATCTTGGCGTTCTTCTTGTGCGCGAGGATGTACTTGGCGTAGAGCTTGGCCTCGCCCGGGTAGTCGGGCTGCCAGCCCATCGTCCACGGCTTCGTCGTGCCCTGGCAGGCGTGGTGGACGCAGTTGCCCCAGTACGCGTCGCCGGTGGCGAGCAGCACCTGCGGCACCTTGTGCTGGTTGAGGTAGCCCCACGTCGACAGGCCTGGCGCGGTGCCGAGGCTGCCGACGATCGCGAACACGTGATCCTGCTCGACGAGCTGCTTCACGTCCGGCACGGTCTGGGCCGGGTTGTAGCCGTCGTCGAGTGTGATGTCCTTGATCTTGCGGTGGTAGACCCCGTGGTACTTCGCGTTGACGTAGGCGAAGAAGGCCTGCTCGGCCGACGGGATCGTCTTGTACAGCGACGCCGGCCCGGTGTACGGGAACGTGCCGCCGATCGTGATCTGCTTGCTCGTGACTCCGGGTGTGCTGCTGCGATGCGAGGCGGCAGCCGTGCCCGCTGCCGCGGCTGTGGCGAGAAGCCCGACCAGCACTGCGGCGAGCTTCGTACGGTTAAAAGGCATGGATGCCCCTCCGATTTCGATTGTCTCCTGGTGAGACGATTCTTGGGGCAGTTTGATGGAGATTGAACCGCGGTTCAAGCCTTGGGCGCCGTCGGCTTTGCCGCCGACGAAGCTCGCGGCCTCAGCCGCGCCAGCAGCCCCGCGAAACCGTCGGGGAGCAGGAGCATGATCAGGATCACCGCGGCCCCGAACACGACGTCGCGGCCGTGCTCCGCGCCGATCAGCGGGACGCTCGTCGAGACCTGCGGCAGGAGCCCCACGAACGCAGCGCCGATCAGGATTCCCCAGAGCGAGCCGAGCCCGGCCACCGCCGCGCCGACGAGGATCTGCAGCGAGAGGAAGATGTCGAACTCGCTCGGCTGGGCGAATCCGTTCGCCGCGAGCACGAACAGCGAACCGGCCACTCCGGCGAAGGCGGCCGAGATCCCGAAGGCGAGCGTCTTGTAGACGGGCAGCTCGACTCCGGACGCGACGGCGGCGATCTCGCTGTCGCGCACCGCGCGGAAGGCGCGCCCCACCCGGCCGCGCAGGATCAGCCACGCGAGCACGAAGAGGATCGCCGAGCACGTCCAGGCGGCGGCGTAGACCCAGAGGTTGCTGGGGATCTCCGTCGGCGCGACGTTGACGCCGCCGCTGCCGCCGAGGAAGGTCGAGTACTGCAGCGGCAGATACGGGAGGGAGACCGCGAGGGCGAAGGTGACCAGCGCGAGGTAGACACCCGAGAGCCGGAGCGCCGGCAGGCCGACGAGCAGGCCGACGACGAAGCAGATCGCGAACGCCAGCAGCATCGTCACCACGAGGTTCGTGCCGTGGTCGCGCGACATGATGGCCGTCGTGTAGCCGCCGATCATCATGAACGCGCCGTGCCCGATCGAGATCTGGCCCGTGTAGCCGGTGAGGATGTTGAGACCGAGCACCGCGATGAAGAAGACCCCGACCTGGGCCACGAGATAGATGTGGTAGTCGCTCAGGACGAACGGGAGGTACGCGAGCACCGCCGCGGCGACGAGGAGCGGGCCGAGTGCGGGGATCTCCCTTCTCACACTCGCCGCACCTCCCGGCGCCCGAACAACCCGGTGGGCTTCACCAGCAGGATCACGAGCAGGACGGCGAACGTGAACGGAAGCTCCATCTCGGAGCTGATCTGCGGCACGTACCCGATGATCAGGGTCGTCGCAACGCCGATCAGGACGCCGCCGACCAATGCGCCTGCCGGGCTCTCGAGGCCGCCGAGGACGGCGGCGGCGAAGGCGTAGACGAGGATCGGCTGCATGAAGGTCGGCGAGAGGAAGATCTGAGTCGGCTCGGCCATCAGTCCGGCTACCGCGCCGAGCACGGCGGCGAGCCCCCAGCCGATCGCGAGCATCGCGTCGACGCGGACGCCGACGAGGGCCGCGGCCGCCGGCCGGAGCGCGGCCGCCCGCATCCCGAGGCCGAGCTTCGTGAAGCGGAACAGCGCCCAGACGAGCACGGCGGAGGCGAAGACGACTGCGACGATCCCGACGTAGAGATGCGGGATCGCGACGCCGCCGACCTCGTACGAGGCGGTGCCGAACGGGGAGGGCAGGGACTTGAACTCGCCGCCCCAGATCCAGTTGACGACGCCGTCGATCAGGATGAAGAGACCGACGGTGACGATGACGGTCGCGATCACCGAGCGGTGCTGCACCGGCCGGATCAGGGTGACCTGGAGCACCGTGCCGAGCACGAAGGAGATGGCGAGCGTCGCGGCGAAGGCGACCCAGTACGAAAGGCCTCTGTGCACGAGCTCGTACGCGATGTAGGTCGTCAGCATCGCGAGCTCCCCCTGCGCGAAGTTGATGACGTGCGTCGCGCGGTAGACGAGGACGAGCGCGAGAGCGAGGCTGCCGTAGACCGAGCCGAGCGCCACTCCCTGGACGGTCAGCTGCGCGAAGTTCGTGCTCTGCAGGCAGCCGACGACCAGGAAGATCGCGGCGCCGAGGAGGAGCGCCACGACGGTCACGGTGCCCGCGTCGAGCCGGCTGCTGCGGAGCCCGTCGAGCCGAGAGGTCGCGGCGGCGTCCATCAGTAGCCGAGGTAGCTGCGCCGGACGGCGTCGTCGGAGCGGAGCTCGTCGCTCGTGCCGGCGAGCACGACGCGGCCGGCCTCGAGCACGTAGCCGGCGTCGGCTGCCTGCAGCGCGAGGTGCGCGTTCTGCTCGACGACGAGGACGGTGAGCCCTTCCTTCTCGTTCAGCTCGCGGACGATCCGGAACAGCTCCGCGACGAGGACGGGCGCGAGCCCGAGCGACGGCTCGTCGAGGAGCAGGAGCTTTGGCCGGAGCACGAACGCGCGAGCGAGCGCGAGCATCTGCTGTTCGCCGCCGCTCAGCGTCCCGGCCTGCTGCCGGCGCCGCTCCGAGAGCCAGGGGAAGTAGGAGAAGACGCGCTCGAGCTCGGGCTTGATCGAGCCGCGACGCGTGTAGGCGCCGAGGCGGAGGTTCTCCCAGACGGTCAGCTCCGAGAACGTGCCGCGGCCCTCGGGCACGTGCGCGATCCCGAGGCGCGCGACGCCGTCGGGGCCGACGCGCTTGAGCGTGCGCCCGGCGAAGCGGATCGTGCCCGAGCGCCGCACCGTGCCCGAGACCGCGCGGAGCGTCGTCGTCTTGCCCGCGCCGTTCGGGCCGAGCACCGCGACGACCGAGCCCTCGGCGACCGCGAGTGAGATCCCGTGCAGCACGTGGACGGGGCCGTAGCGCGCCTCGACGTCCTCGAGCTCGAGCAGGGCGGTCATGCCGCGAGCTCTCCGCCGAGGTACGCCTGGATCACCGCGGGGTCGCGCTGCACGTCGGCGGGCGGGCCGGCGGCGATCGTGCGTCCGAAGTCGAGGACGTGCACGTGCTCGCAGATCTCCATCACGAGCCGCATGTGGTGCTCGACGAGCAGGATCGTCAGCTCGCGCTCCTCGCGCAGCCGGCGGATCAGGCCGACGAGCTCGTCCACTTCCTCGTGGTTGAGGCCGCCGGCGGGCTCGTCGAGGAGCAGCAGCCGCGGCCTGCTGGCGAGCGCGCGCGCGAGCTCGACGCGTTTCAGTGTCCCGTAGGGGAGGCCGGACGCGGGCCGTTCCGCGTGGTCGGCGATCCCGACGTCGGCCAGCGTCTCGAGCGCGTGACGGCGCTGCTCGCGCTCGCGCTGCAGCCGCGTCGCGGGGTGCGCGCCGACGAGCACGTTCTCGAGCACGGTCATGTTCTGGAACAGCTCGAGGTTCTGGAAGGTGCGCGCGATCCCGAGCTTGATCACGCGGCTCGGCCGCACGCGCCGCAGCGAGCGGCCGTCGAAGAGGATGTCGCCCGAGTCGAGCCGGTAGAGGCGCGTGATCGCGTTGAAGGCCGTCGTCTTGCCGGCGCCGTTCGGCCCGATCAGGCCGGCGATCGAGCCCTCGGCGACCTCGAGCGAGACGTCGTCGAGCGCGACGATCCCGCCGAAGCGAAGCCGGGCGTGCTCGAGCGCGAGAAGCCCCCTTGCCACGGCGCCGAGCCTAGACCATCCAGGACTGCCAGACCGGGGTCAGGTCTTGCATTCACGCACACGCCGGGATGTTGCGAAGTCTCGTTGACGGCTCGACACCTAGCCTCGGCTCGTGGCACGGCCGCTCCGCGTCCTCTTTCCCGGTGCCTTCTATCACGTGACCTCGCGTGGGAACAATCGAGCCTGCGTCTTCAAGGCGTCCGCCGACTACGAAGGCTTCCTCGACGTCTTCGCCCACGTCGTCGACCGCTACGGATGGCTCTGTCACAGCTACTGCCTCCTCGGCAATCACTACCACCTCCTGCTCGAGACGCCACAGCCGAACCTTCCGGCGGGGATGCGGCACCTGAACGGCGTCTTCACGCAGCAATACAACCGTCGGCGGGCGCGCTGTGGCCACCTCTTCCAGGCCCGCTACAAAGCGATCCTCGTCGATGCCGAGTCGCATCTCCTGGCAGCGGTGCGGTACATCGCCTGGAATCCCGTCCGGGCCGGCCTGTGCTCCGAGCCCGCGGCCTGGAAGTGGAGCAGCTACCCGGCGATGCTGGGTCTCGTTCCCGGCCCTGCCTTCCTCACAGCCTCCTCGATCCTGCGGCACTTCGGCCGCGATCGCGCAACGGCTCGCGACCGGCTGGCCGCTTTCGTCGACGGCCGCCCTGCCCCAACGCCACCGACGCTCTACGCAGGCGCCTACGCAGCCGGCGAGGACTTCCTACGGACGGCCCTCGGACGCCTCCAGCCGGTCGAAGAGATTCGCCGACGCGAATGGCAACCCGTACGTCCACCGCTGGCCGAGATCTTCGCGGGCTCCGAAAAACCGGTCGCTCTCGCATACCGCCAATACGGGTACACCCTGCGCGAGATCGCCGCCCACCTTCACTGCCACTACTCGACCGTGAGCCGACGCCTACGCCGCGAGGAGGGTGCGTGAATGCAAGACCTGACCCCGGGCTTCAGTCGGCCGTCTGGAGCGAGCGGCCGCCGGCCGACTGCATCCCGGCGAGCATCCCGGGCGGCGACGCGCCCTCAGGGAAGCGCGCCAGCAGCTCGGCGAGGAGAGCGTCCGGCTCCCAGCCGTCCGGTGCGGCGAAGAGCTCGTCGGCGCTCCAGCCGCGCAGCGCGTTGACGGCTCCGCCCCAGACGTGGAAGACCTGACCGGTGATCGCCTGCGCCTCGTCGGCGCAGAGCGCGACCACCACGGTCGAGACGTTCGCCGGGTCGAGCGGGTCGAAGCCCTCGGGTGGCGCGTCCATCTGGAACGTCTCCTCGGTCATTCGGGTGCGCGCGTTCGGTGCGAGGCAGTTGACGGTGACGCCGTAGCGCTGCAGCTCCTGCGCGGCGATGATCGTGAAGCCGGCGATGCCCGCCTTCGCGGCGCCGTAGTTCGCCTGGCCGATGTTGCCGAAGACGCCTGACGGGCTCGCCGTGTTGACGACGCGGCCGCGCACCTCGTCGCCGGCCTTCGAGCGCTCGCGCCAGTACGCCGCCGCGTGCCGGGTCGGCGCGAAGTGTCCCTTGAGGTGGACGGCGATCACGGCGTCCCACTCGTCCTCGGTCATGTTCACGAGCATCCGGTCGCGGAGGATCCCGGCGTTGTTGACGAGGATGTCGAGGCGGCCGAACTCGTCGATCGCCTGCTGCACGAGCCGCTCCGCTCCCGCGAAGTCGGCGACGTTCTCGCCGTTGGTGCTGGCATCGCCGCCGGCAGCGCGGATCTCCTCGACGACCTGCTCCGCCGGGCCGACGTCGGAGCCCTCGCCGGCGACGCCCGCACCGAGGTCGTTGACCACGACCTTGGCTCCCGCGTTGGCGAGCGCGAGCGCGTGCGAGCGGCCGATGCCGCGCCCGGCGCCGGTGACGATCGCGACCTTGCCGTTCAGATCGGGCATGCCGGGAGCC
The DNA here is from genome assembly GCA_963796555.1 of uncultured Actinomycetes bacterium. GTDB lineage: Bacteria > Actinomycetota > Thermoleophilia > Gaiellales > Gaiellaceae > Palsa-739. The sequence continues at coordinate 6,885 of CAWCLZ010000012.1, forward strand.
TAGTACCGCTCCAGGTAGCGCGGCGAGTCGATCTGCAGCCGGGCGGCGACGTCGGCCTTCACGCGCGCGACCGTGCCCGGTGGGACCTCGCCGGCGCGGATCCGCGCGGCGAGAGCGCGCTGGGCGGCGTCGTCGGAGGGCGGCAGTCTCGCGAGCTCGCGTCGCACGATCCCGAGCGCGTTCAGCGCGACGAGCGTGCGGAAGCGCAGCCGGTGGTCGCCGAGCGTGGGGAGGATCTCGTTCGCAAGGAACTCCTCGATCGCCTCGGCCAGCTCGTCGGGGGTGGGGCGGTCGCTCATGTGACGCCCTGCCTTTCGAGGAGATGGCAGATCTCGTACTCGACCTCGGCGCCGAGCCGGCCGAGGATCGCGAGCTCGACGCTCCGCTCCTGGCCTGTGAGGTGGCGTTGCGCCTGCGTGAGGCAGCCGATCGCCCAGCCGACGTTGCCGGCGAGCTCCCAGTAGTCGAGCTCCTCGGGCCGCACGTCGAACCCGGTCAGCTCGTTGTAGCGCTCGAGGTAGGGCTCGGCGTCGCCGATCCCGCCGAGGCGCAGGTCGTCGGCGCCGAAGCGCCACGCGCGCACGAGGGCGAACGAGAGGTCGCGCGCGGGGTCGTCGAGGTGCGCGAACTCCCAGTCGAGGACGCCGACGAGGCCGCTCTCGTCGACGACGAGGTTGCCGATGCGGAAGTCGCCGTGGACGACGACCGGCTCGCGCGGCGGCGGTCGTTGCTCGCGCAGCCACCAGAGGCCGAGCTCGATCGCCGGGTGCGGCTCGCCGACCTCGTCGAGCTCTTCCACCAGCCGCTCGACCGTCGCGGCCTCGAGAAACGGGAGCCGCTCGGGCAGCAGGGCGTGGATCTTCGCGAGCTCCTCCGCCATCTGCAGGGGCAGCTGCTCGGGCACGGGCCCCCGGACGATCCGGCGTCCGATCGTCTCGCCCTCCAGTCGCTCCATGACGAACGCCTCGCGTCCCTCGAGATCCTCGATGTAGGCGACCGGGCGCGGCACCCTCACCTCTTGCTCGTACGCCGCCTGCAAGACCTCAAATTCGTGCCGCAGCGAGAGCGTGTGCCGGTGGATCACGCCGCCGCCCGCGCGGCGCACGAGCAGCCGCTCGTCGCCCGCGTCGACCGCCCACGCCTCCTTCGACGCCCCGCCCGGCAGCAGCACCGGCTCCGTGATCGGGCCGAGTACCGCCTCGAGTGCCTCGCGCATGTCTGCGATCATCGCCGCTGTGACCGAGCGGCGCGAACAAGTGCGTGCGTTCATGGAGGAGCACGTCTATCCGAACGAACGCGCGCTGACGGCGGAGGACGACGCGGCGGACGCGCTCGTCCGCGAGCTGCAGCTGAAAGCGAAGGACGCGGGCCTGTGGGCACCGCACCTGCCGCCGGAGGCGGGCGGCTCGGGGAGCGGCTTCCTCGAGTACGCGGACCTCAACGAGGAGATCGGCCGCAGCTTCATCGCGCAGCTGATCTTCGGCTGCCAGGCGCCGGACGCCGGCAACGCGGAGATCCTCCACCTCTACGGCACCGACGAGCAGAAGGAGCGGTTCCTGCGGCCGCTCGTCGCGGGCGAGGTGCGCTCCTTCTTCGGCATGACCGAGCCGGAGGTGGCCGGCTCCGACCCGACGCTCCTGCGCGGCCGCGCCGAGTGCGACGGCGACGAGTGGGTGATCGACGCGCACAAGTGGTTCTCGTCGGGAGCCGACGGTGCGGCGTTCGGGATCGTGATGGTCGTGACCGAGCCCGAGGCCGAGCCGCACCGGCGCGCCTCGCTGATCCTCGTCCCGACCGATACGCCCGGCTACGAGCTCGTGCGGCGCATTCCGGTGATGGGGCACGAAGGCCGCGGCTGGGGGACGCACTGCGAGACGCGCTTCACGGGCGTGCGCGTGCCGCTCGCGAACACCCTCGGCGAGCCGGGTGACGGCTTCCGAATCGCGCAGAAGCGGCTGGGGCCGGGGCGCATCCACCACGTCATGCGCTGGCTCGGGCAGATGGAGCGCGCGTTCGAGCTGATGTGTGCGCGGGCGCTCGAGCGTGAGGCTTCCGGCGGCCCGCTCGCCGACAAGCAGACCGTCCAGAACTGGATCGCGGAGTCGGCGGCCGACATCCAGGCGTGCCGGCTGATGACGAAGCAGGCGGCGCAGCGGATCGACGAAGGCGACGAGGCACGCGTCGAGATCTCGCTGGTCAAGTTCTTCGCGGCGCGCGTGCTCGGCGAGGTCGTCGACCGCGCGATCCAGGTGCACGGCGGCCTCGGCCTGACCGACGACACGCCGCTCGCGCTCATGTGGCGGATGGCCCGCGGCGGACGGGTCTACGACGGGCCCGACGAGGTGCACAAGGCCGTCGTCGCGCGTCGGATCCTGCGCTCCTTCTCGGAGGCGGACGGCTGGCGCTTCAGATAACGCTCGAGGGACGGCGCGTCCGGCTGGAGCCGCTCGTGCCCCGGCACGAGGACGAGCTCTGGGCCGTGGCGCAGGATCCGCGCACGTGGCGCTGGATGCGCTTCAACGGCTACGAGCCGGACGAGTTCCGCCGCTTCTGGGACTCGGTGGATCTGGGCTTCGCCCACTACTTCGACGGCGAACTGGTGGGGCACACGAGCTTCCTCAACGACCGCACCGAGGATCGCGTGGTCGAGATCGGGAACACATGGCTCAATCCGCGGGCGTGGCGGACGGACGCGAACACCGAGGCGAAGTACCTCCTCATGCGGCACGCGTTCGAGGACGAGGGCTACCTCCGGGTCGAGTTCAAGACGGACGCGAAGAACGAGCGCTCGCGGCCGGCGCTCGAGAAGGTGGGGGCGACGTTCGAGGGCGTGGCGCGGAAGCACCAGCTCGTCCGCGGCGGCGAGCGCCGCGACTCGGCGTGGTACGCGGTGATCGACGACGACTGGCCGGGGGTGAAGGCGAGCCTCGAGCGCCGGCTGGAGTGGCGGGAGCGCGGGTCCTAAGGGTTCGCGGGCGGTCTCAAGTCCCGACGCACGCTTCGCATGGCAGAGCGATGCCAGCGCAAGAGGAACAGCGCGGAGCCGGCAACTACGACGCCCAGCGCAACCAGCAGACCGGAGCCGTTCGTCCCGGCCATCCACAAGAGGAACAGGAGAACGAGCCCGGCGCCGATGAGATTGCGCCGCGGCAGCCCACCGCGACGAGAGTTGACGGTCGGATCGCCGGACTCGGGGTCAGGTAGTGCTTCCCGCTTCCGGCCGAGCTCGTCTGTCAGCAGGATCAGCGTCGGGATCAGCAGGACGGCGATGGCGGCCGCGTGGTGGTCGTGTGCGAAGCGGCCGAGTCCGCCGAGCGGGTGGGTGGCCGGGATGAACGCAAGCGGGAAGGCAACGTAGAGGCCCGCAGTCGTAAGCGTGGCGGCGGCGAGTGCGAGGCGGTGCCCTGCGTAGCCGGGGCGGACGGCGAGGCCGGAGACGAGCGCCAAGGGGACGCCGGCGACGGCGACCGTGAACCACCAGAGGCTGCGCGTCATATGCGCAGTCGGAGCATCCGCGCCCACCGACAGCACGACAGCGGCGAGGAGCAGATCGAACCCGAGCAGGAGCGCAAACGCAATCCGCCCCGCGCGGGCCGTTCGCGGATTCTCCGCTCGCACAACCTCGCCGAGGACGGCGGCCGGGACGCCGCCGGCGATCCAAAGCCAGACGAAGAGCGCTCCCATCTGGCGAGAGTATGGCTGTTGCCCTGCCGGTCAGGCGGGGCGCGGGTCGACGCGCTACGCGAGGATGTTGACTGCCCGCGCGGCGACCAGGAGCACCGTGACGAGCGAGAGCATGGATTCGGCTGCCATCAACGCTTTCGCCGTTCGGGTCAGCGGCATGGCGTCCGTCGGGCTGAACGCCGTCGCGTTGGTCAGCGAGAGGTAGAAGTAGTCCCAGAGACGCGGAGCCCAGCCGTCGCGGGCGAGTTGGGGGTTCTCGTCCTGCGGGAACTGGAAGTCCGGCTTGCGACGCCCGGTCGCGAGCGCTCGCGCCACCGGGCCGCCGCAATCGAGCTCCCAGAAGGCGAGGCCGAAGGCGATCGTGTTCGTGAACCACACCACGCCGCCGCTGGCGAGGAGCTGAGCTCCGGTGATACGGGTCGCCGAGTGCGCGACCAGCGAGGCGACCAGGACGACGACGCCGAGCACGTTGAAGGCCCAGACGACCGTGAGGAGGCCGATGACGATCTCGCGCCTGTGGTCATGACGGACGAGGCGGTTCAGGCCTAGCAGCAGCGTCGCCGCCAGCACGACGTACGGCACCGCGACGACGAGCCACATCCACCAGAGCGGCCGTCCCAGCGATTCCCAGCCGGCGTGCTTTGCCGCCAACGCCTGCGCGACCAGGATCGCGGCTGCGACGAGCGCGAAGGGAGCGGCATCGTCGCGGGCCTCGCGCACCGCCGCTTGCAGGCGAGCCGAGCCGGCCGGTTCGTCCGCGCGGGGAGGTACGGCGGCGCCCATTGCGGACCAGGATGCGCCGATCGTCGGACGGTGGCGACGCGTGGGCTAGAGCGTGTGGAGAGGGGACTGCAGGGAGTCGAGCGTGAACGACGGCCGACTACTCGGAACGGGGAGGCCGTTTCTTGACGGCGACGTACAGCGTGACCGCGGCGATCCCCACGCGAAAGAGCCACTTCACTTCTGCCGCCCTCACGCTTCCGAACCTACCTCGTTTGCGCTGTTCGCCGCAAGCGATCGGCGAGCACCCCCGCCCGGCCCAGTGTTCAGCAATGACCCCTGAGGGGTGGCGTGGGTTAGGTCAGGTAGCCGTCTGGGGCGTGACGCGAGGGACGCTCGCCCGCAACCTTGACGGCTGCTCCCAGGCCGAGGGTTGCGATCGCGATGGCGAGCGGAATCTGCCAAGCCGCCCGCGCGGGTGGCGCGCAAGGTGGAGGGCCGTAGTGGTTGACGAAGCCCTCATCGGGGCAGAACCCGTACTGATAGTGATTGGGGTTGCTGAGCTTGTGGCTCCCGAGGCACGCGGTTCCCGCGACCGCCAGTACGGCGATGACGACGGCGAGCAACCGTCTCACCGAGCCGACAAAGCTGCGAGAAGGAATCGCTTCACTGCCGGAGTATCACCAGCGCCCATGGCTGTTCAAGGCCTCGCAGCTGCCTAACCCCTTCGCCGGGTGGCGAGACAGTCGCCTGGTCGAACAGTAGGAAAACCCAGTGATGTTGTCGGTCCCTCGAAGGGGTGAATCTGAGCCGTGGATCGGGCGACTGGGGGCTACCGCTACTGGCCAGCCTGATCCACTATGGACTGCGCGAGTGCCTGGAGCGTGGTCGCATCGACGGTAGTGGGGGTGCCGTTGTTGTCCGGTGCCCAGATCGAGATCGAGAGTATTCCGAGCCTGAACTCGATGCTGTTACCGGTCTTCCCGGTTTCAATGAGCGCGGGCGTTCCGCTGATGGAGACGATCTGGTAGTCGGAGGGGTTGGTGGCTTGCGCGATCTCCCTCCGGTATTGGTCGAGAGCATCCGGATAGTAGGCACCCCAAGTGTGAGAAGTCTGCACGTACTCGATGCCAACGGCGGGCGATGCGAACTGCACATTCACCTGACAGAGCGGGGTGGTAGGGGCCTCCGGTGCCTTTGCACACCACTGCTCTAGGGCCGTCGGGGAGTCGGAGGGCCTCAACACAGACGTGTCCGGCAGGATGAGCGGCACGCCGAACCAGTCCAAGGTGTCGCTCTGCGCCTTGTCAAGCGGCACCGGGGTCGCCGGAGCCAAGGCGACGCGGTGAGGCGGCTGGGCCCCCCCGCCGGAGTGCTGAGTTCTCGCGCCGGGAACGGCGAAGAACGCGATCAACGCTGCGGCAGTCGCGCAGACGACCACCGCAGCGGCGGCAACCAGCAGCGGCTTCCGGCTAAGCGCGGAGCGGGTTCGCTCGCGTTGCGTTGCCCGTACTGCGTCTGCGATTGCCAGCAGATGGGGACGGTCGCGGAGAAACTCGACCGTCTCCCGGTCGTCAAAAATGGTCGCGCCGCTGTTCACGGCGTCACCTCCTCTTCTTCAAGAAAGGCACGTAGCTGTTCGAGTCCGCGCAGGAAGCGCATGCGACAGGCACCTTCGGTCGCATCGAGCGCTGACGCGATCTCGGCAAACGAACGCCCCTGCACGAGTTTCATCAGGACGACCTGCTGCTGAGGGCGCGGTAGCCGGTCGATCCCTGTACGCAGCGCCTCTGACACTTCCGCGCCGTATTCCGAGGGCGGCTCGGCGACGAGTTCGAGCGCCGTATCGCCGAAGACCTCTTGCCTTCGGGCGTACCGACGCGCTCGGTCGATGAGTCGGCGCTGGGCGACGGCGTACAGCCACCCAACCGGCAGCCCCTCACCGGGTTCGGCACTCCCAAGAGCACGCGCGGCGTCCGCGAACACGTCTTGCGTCACATCCTCGGCATCCGAATCGCTGCGCGAGCGACGGCGCACATACCGATAGATCTCACGGTAGCGCCGACGGAGAGCCGGTTCGGTGGCCTCGTTCACTACCTACTACTACGCCCAGACTCGCGGAAACGTCACAAGCGAGGCAGCGTCGCCTGGGCCAGTGTTGTGTTCCGGAATGACCCCTAAGCGACTTCCGGCGGGATGGATGACGGAGGGTCTGGCGGGCGTATAGGTAGTGGATGGCTCCGGAAGCTGACCTTGTCGCTACGCCCCGACCGTGGAGGCGCTGTTTGACGAGCACTGGGTAACGGCCTGGCGGGCGGCGTACGCCGTCACAGGGCGGGGCGATCTCGCTGATGACGCCGCCCAGGATGCGTTCGTCAACGCGATCCGCTCGCTGGCGACGTTCGACCGCAGCAGGCCATTCGCGCCGTGGACAAGGTCTCAGCCGCGACCTCGTCAGCCGCTGAACTTCCGAGTCGCCGGAACACGTAGGCACGGAGAGGCGCGTATTCGCGTTTGAAGACCTGGTCGAAGGAACGCTCCACAACTTCTAGTTTCCCGCAGTGGTCGGAGCGGTTCCCGGCTGATCGCCCGTAGCTACCGAAGCCGCGTTCCGGAATGACCTTGAGCGCGGAGGCCGACTAAACAAACGGCCCCTCCTGGTGCATCGTTTAGGTGATGGCTCGGACCGGCCCGTCCATTGGCGAGATTGAAGCCCTTTATCGGGGGCGTTACCGACACTTTCTGCGCGTAGCCACAGCCATCGTTGGTGACGAGGCGAGCGGCCACGACGCGGTTCAGGACGGCTTCGCGCAGGCGCTGCGCGATCAACAGTCGTTTCGCGGTGAGGGGCCGCTGGAGGCTTGGGTATGGCGGATGGTCGTGAACGCTGCTCTGGCTGCGCGTCGCCGTCGGGTTGCGCGGCGCGAAGCTGCAGGGGCCATCGACGTCGCCACTGCGAACGGGCTTGCCTCTGACGAGTCGGGTGTCCGTGCTTGGGTAGCTGCGCTGCCGGAGCGGCAGCGGTTGGTTGTTTATCTGCGCTACTACGCCGACCTCGATTACCGGTCGATCTCACAGGCGCTGGATGTCGAGGTGGGGACAGTGTCGGCGACGCTTAGTTCGGCGCATCAGGCGCTTCGCCGGTCTTTGAAGGAGGTTGAGCGATGAACGATGTTGAACCGCTGATCGTCTCCGAACTGGAGCGGATGCTCCCGCTCCCGAGTGGCGGTCGCGCTGACTGGACCGAAGTGCTTCACCGCGCGGGCATCGCTGCCGCTGCCAAGCGGCGGCGTGTTTCCCGCCGCACCGTGCTGGCACTGGCTGGCGCGGTGATCGTTGGCCTTGCCATTGCCGTTCCCGCGTCGGGGCTGCCCCAGACCGTCATCAACTGGCTCTCTGCTTCGAAGGCCCCGGAGCAGGCTCAGAAGTCCTTCCAATCGCTCGACATCGGAGCACCCGCCGGGATGGCTCCGGGCCTCAGCGGCCCCGCCCGCAGCGTCATGGAGGCGAAGATCAGCGGGAAGAACGTGAACTTCTGGGTCGCGCCAACCGCCAGCGGCGGCTTCTGTCTCGAACTCCAAGACTATGGCGGCGGATGCGACCGAAATCGGCAGTTGCCGATTAGTTGGACCCTCGCAGAGCGCACAACAAAGACGCCGGTCATCCTCTCCGGCGATGCGCTGTCCACCCAGGTTGACCACATGGAACTGCGCTTCGCCGACGGCCGAACCGTCTCGATTCCCGTGGTGACGGTGTCTGATCCGATCAACGCCAGCTTCTTCATCTACGAGGTTCCCGGCGACGGACCACAGGCGGGGGACTGGCCCGCCACGCTCCAGGCAGTAGACAGTGATGGAAAGGTCATTGCCTCCGACACCTTCAGCTATGGCGCTCCACCGATCCCACCGAACCACTGATGCCGACGCGTTGCTCTGACAGTCCCGGAACGACAGTGACGAATGCGAGTGCGGCGTCGTATCTTGTGGTGACGTGAAGATGTTGACCGGCTTGGCCGTCCTTGTCGCGGCGACGCTCGCGCTGTCCGCCTGCGGCGGCAGCCACATGGTCACCGGCAACGCTGGCCTCGACGTTGGCCACGTCACGCCGCTGCCTGCTCCTCTGGTGAAGCTGATCCACTCGTTCAGCAAGGACAAGAGCGTGACGGCGAAGAGGGTTGAGGTATACGGCCCCGGCTCGCGCAGGACGCTGGTGAAGGCGTCGTCGGGCGACCTGGTGCAGAAGATCGCGGCCGAGCGAAAAGGCTTCTACCTGATCGTTCTCCACGGCCACTTCGTCGCTGGCTCGCATCCAGCGGGAACGAAGGCCCCGCGCGGGACGCTTGAGACTCAAGTCTGGTCGGCGAAGGAAGGTGTCACCGACACCGGGATCAGCAATCGCCTGCCCGCCTCCGTGCACCGGCTCGAAGGCCCCACACTGGTCGCCATCGGCTCGCCCACTCCAGGGCCGTCCGGAGCGCAGGTATCCGCGACGACGGTCACTTCAAGCCGCCTCATCCTGCACGGCACGGTGCGCTGCACGGCCACCGTCCCCCGATCTGTGGAGGCAGGAAGCCCGCTGGGGATTACGTTCGCTCTACGCAACGTCTCCGAGCAACCGGCCAAGGTCCTTCTCGGGCGCGGAGGCCAGTGGGTAGTCGTGAAGGCCTCGGATGGCACGACTTACGACACGAAGGTCCCGCTTCGGGGCGAGGAAGGACCGATTGCCATCCCGACCACGGTTCCGCCCGGAACGACGAAAACCGTGTCCTACGTCGGCAAGTACCTCCTCGTGCGCTGGAGCGGACCACTCCGAGTCACACCCGGCTGCGGAACGACCGGACTACCGGCCCTCACTGTCGCCGTGAAAGCTCCAGGGCCTGCACCGGACGAACAGACCGCCGTCGCCGACGTAGTTGCGGCCTCGGGGCATCTCCTCGACCGCTGTCGTCCGAAGCGAGCCGGAGTCGCCGTCCAAGGTCGGATCTATCCGCCGAGCGGCAACATTTCCCCGCCGAGCGGAAACACTCCACCTATGGCCGCGACGTGCTCCGTGAGCCTCCAGCACGAGGGGAAGTTCCTCACCGCGCAGGCACTTATCGTCAGCCCGCCCGGCCAAGGCGACGTGCACATCACTCAACCGTACGAGAACCTGTCTCCGCATCCCACTCCACCGTTCGAAGCCATTGCGTGGGAGTTCGTCGTCACCAAAAACGGGGCGACTCCCGTCGCCGCCACCGCGGAAGACGCGACGAAGCCAGCCAATCGAATGGCCCCAGACTGGAGTTGGACAAGCTCGGGAGTGCAGCGACTGGGCAGTGGCAGCGACCGCTGCGGCGGTTCCGGCGAAAGCTGGGGCGGGGCCAGTCCATCGGTCGAGTTCATCTCGGTCTGCCCCTCCTGACGCCTGGGCCTCGTTCCTGTCACGCGCTTTCGCGTGTTCGCGCTTCCTGCCGCTGCATTTCCATGAACATCGCGCGAAGACCTTCGGTCCCCGCCCGTAGCGCAGCCCGCATGCGCTCGCGCTCCTCCGGGTCGCTCTCGGCTTCGATGCGGTCGGTCAGGTTGAGCATGGGCGACTGCGACCTGACGTCCCCGACCTCTTCGTCCGCGAACGGCTCGGCCAGTCCGCGAAGATGTTCGGCCAGCCGCAAGGTGTCTTGACTCTCTCTCGACCCACTCGCAGCGTGGGCCTCCGCGACCAGTCGCGCTTGCACGCGGGCCATAGCCGACTGGGCGGAGAGGTAGAAGCTGGCCGCATCCGAGTCATGCCCGTTCTCGGCCTCACGTCGCCCGCGCCTCCACACCTGCTCGAAGACGCTGTGCGGCACATGCGCCATGCGAGCAGCATCGACAGGGGACGGCCCCGGCTCCTCCAGGTGCGCGAGGATTGCCTTGCGGCCGACCGGCTTGCGCCGCGCCTGTACGCGCCGGAAGAGCCGGTCGCTCACGATGGCCTCGTGCGCGTTCTCGTGCCGGAACTCACCCCACACGATGTGACCGCAGTAGAGCGCGTTCCGCAACATGTGCGTCACGGCTCTATGCGTCGCGGCATGGCCCTGCTCGCGGAGGTAGCTGACGATCTCGGGCGCACTCTTGCCATCGGCGCTCATTTCGAACGCTCGCACGACGTGCTGGCGGTCAGCCTCCACCACCTGAACGCGTGACCAGCCGCCCGGGCTGACATAACCGATGAAGGGGAGCCTCGTGCAGGGGCACCCGGCCTCGACACGTGCCTGCTTTTGCTTGAGCACCTTCTCGCGGATTACGTCGCGATAGTTTTCGTCCATTGCACCGAGGAACGTCTGCTGCAGCTTCTCGTTCGCAGTGGAGAAGGTGAGGCGACCATCCGGTGTCCAAACTTCCCCGCCTGCCTCTTCGACGGCGGCGACGAACGCGCGGCGGACTTCGAGGTTCCGGTCGAGCCGGTCGCGGTGATAGACAAGGACGCGGTCGGCACACTTGGAGCGAACGTCCTCCAGCGCGGCCAGCAGGCCGGGACGCCTCTCCAGCTGGCGACCACCGGAGGTGGACTTTTCGACGTGACGTGAGACGACGGTCCAGCCGAGCCGGTCGGCGTATGCCTCGGCGTGCTGAAACTGTGTTGCGGGATCGCGTTCGTCCCGCGAAGAGGACTGACGAGCGATGATGGTCGTGTTCATGGGATCTCCAGGCTGCCACTAGGAAACCGGGTTATCGCGCTCCCGGACTGGGCCAGCGTCCTTACGCCTGAACTCTCTGCCGACCGCCTAGGTGCTCTGGTCGCGGCGCACGATCTGGGTGCAGCGGGCGCTCGCGACGAGCTCGCCGTCCTGGTAGAGCTCGGCGGCGCAGAAGACCACGCGGCGGTTGCGCTGCACGACATGCCCCTCGGCCCGCAGCGTGCCCGGCCGCGCCGAGCGGTGGAACTCGGTGCGGAGGTCGGCGGTGAGGAAGTCCTCGTCCTCCGCCATCAGCGTCCAGCAGGCACCGCCCATTGCGGTGTCGAGGAGCGCCGCCACCATGCCGCCGTGCACGATCGGCCCGCTCGGCGCGTGGAAGCTGTACTCGGGCGTCGCGTCCCACTCGATCACCGCCCGTCCGTCGGCCTGTTCGATCCCGCGGTAGCCGAGCGTGTTCCAGACGTGGGGATCCGGCGGTGGGAACTCGCCCCACGGCTTTCGTGCGCGCGGGCTCATCGCGGCCCCGGGACTCCCGGAAAGCGGAACGGCTCGACGCGGTTCGGCTGCACGACCCACGCGCGGCCCGTCTCCTCGTCCGCGGCGATCCGCAGCGCTGCCTCGGCGACGAACGACGGCTCCATGAGCGGCGCCATCGGGTTGTCCCGCAGCTCGTCCCGGACGATCGGCGTGTCGGTGAATCCCGGACAGAGGGCGTTGATCCGGATCCCGCGCTCCGCGAGCCCCGGCGCGGCCCCGCGCACCCAGCCGACGACCGCGTGCTTGGTTGCGGTGTACGAGGGGTCGAACGGCATCCCCGTGAGGCCGGCGAGCGAGGCGGTGGCGACGATCGAGCCGCCGCCGGGCATGAGCCTCCGCGCCAGCTCGCGCGTCCCGAAGACGACGCCGTCGAGGTTGGCGCCGACGATCCGCCGGTACTCGCTCTCGGGCAGCTCCGCCGCGTCCGGGTAGCCGATCCCGATCCCGGCGTTGAGAAAGGCTGCGTCGAACTCGCCCTCGAGCGAGTGCCAGGCCTCCGCGTCGCCGACGTCGAACTCCGGCAGATCGAGCGTGAGCGGATCGTCGAGAAGGGCGCAGATTGCGCTCCCGATCCCGCCGCGGCCGCCCGTGACGAGCCCTCTCACGGTGTAAGCACGACCTTGCCGACGCTGCGGCGCGACTCGACGTGCGCGTGCGCGTCCTCGACCTCGGCGAGCGGGAACTCCGCACCGATGTACGGCCGGATCCGGCGTCCACTCCACAGCTCGAGCAGCTCGCGCGTCGCGGCCGCGATGACGTCCGGCGCATGGCGCAGCAGGCGGCCGATGTAGACGCCCTGGATCCCGACGTTCCGGCCGACGACGTGCGCCGGCTGCAGCTCGGGCCAGAGCCCGCCCGCGTAGCCGATCGCCACGAGCTGGCCGAGCGGGCGAAGCCGGGCGATCGCGGCCTCGAACAGCTCGCCGCCGACCGGATCGACCACGACGTCGACCCGCAGATCGTCCGGCAGCTCGTCGTAGACGTACGCCTCCTCGGCGCCGAGCTCGCGGCAGACGTCGAGCTTCTCCGGCGAGCCGACCGCCGCGACGACACGCGCGTTGAGCGCCCGCGCGACCTGGATCGCCGCGGTGCCGACGCCGCCGGCTGCCGCATGCACGAGCACCGTTCGCTCCTCCTCGAAGCGCACCTGCCGCGTCAGCGGGACGTAGGCGGTGAGGAACGTGAGCAGGAAGCCGGCGCCCTCGGCGAACGTCGCTCCGTCGGGCAGCGGCACGAGCGAGGCGCGCGGCACGGCGGCGAGCTCCGCGTACGCGCCCCTGGGAACCATTGCCATCACCCGCGTCCCGTCCTCGAGCTCGCCCGCGAGCTCCACCCCGAGCACCGCGGGGAACTCCGGCATCTGCGGATAGCGGCCGCGCCGGACCAGGACGTCGAGGAAGTTGATCCCGGCCGCCCGCACCCGCACGAGCGCCTCGCCGTCCTGCGCAACGGGATCGTCGACCTCGCGCAGCTCGAACGGCGCGTCGACCGCGGGGAGGACGGCCGCGATCAACTCGACGTTGCCGGTTCGATCTGGGCGGGCTCGGTGGCGAACTGCTCGCGCAGCGCCAGCTTGCGGAACTTGCCGACGCTCGTCTTCGGGATCTCGGCCACGAACTCCACGCGCTCGGGAATCCACCACTTCGCGAACTGCGGCGCGAGGAACTCCCGCAGCTCGTCGGCCGAAGCGCTCGAGCCCTCACGCAGCACGACCGCCGCGAGCGGCCGCTCGCTCCACTTCTCGTCGGGCACCGCGATCACGGCCGCCTCGGCCACCGCGGGGTGCGCCATCAGCGCGTTCTCGAGCTCGACCGACGAGATCCACTCGCCGCCCGACTTGATCACGTCCTTCGAGCGGTCCTTGATCTGGATGAAGCCGCGCGGGTGGATCGAGACGATGTCGCCGGTGCGGAACCAGCCGTCGTCCGTCCAGCGGTCGGCGCTCTCCGGGGCCTCGTAGTACTGCGCGGCGACCCACGGGCCGCGCACCTCGAGCTCTCCCATCGCCTCGCCGTCCCACGGCACCTCCTCGTCGCCGGCGCGCACGCGGATCTCCACGAACGGGAGCGGGACGCCGACCATCGCCTGGTAGTCCCAGCGCGTCTCGGCGTCCGCCTCGGCGAGGTCGTACGGGAGGGCGACCGTGGAGGCGACCGGCGAGGTCTCGGTCATGCCCCAGCCCTGGCAGATCCTCAGGCCGTGGCGCCCTTCGAAGGCGGCGATCATCGCGCGCGGCACCGCCGCACCGCCGACGAGCATCGCCTTCATCGCGGAGAGGTCCCAGCGCCCGGGCTCGGCGTCGAGCCGCGCGAGGATCCCCATCCAGATCGTCGGCACACCCGCCGCCCAGGTGACGTGCTCGTGCTCCATGTTCTCGAGCAGCGAGTCGGGGTCGAGGTGCGGGCCGGGATAGACGAGCTTCGCGCCCTGCATCGTGGCGAGATACGGGTAGCCCCAGGCGTTCGCGTGGAACATCGGCACGACCGGCATGACGGCGTCGTCGATCCCGAAGCCCAGGCCGAGCGGGTTGTTCGCGCCGACGCCCAGCGCGTGCAGGACCGAGGAGCGGTGCGAGTAGACGACGCCCCGCGGCCGGCCGGTCGTGCCGCTCGTGTAACACATCGCGGCGGCCTCGTTCTCGTCGAGCCCGGGGTCGGTCCAGTCGTCGGGGTCAGCGGTCGCGAGCAGCTCCTCGTACGAGTCCTCGACGACGAAGACGTGCTCGATCGGCGTCCCCTCGCGAAACTGCTCGAGCAGCGGCAGGAGCGCGCGGTCGACGATCACGGCGCGGTCGCCGGCGTGGCTCGCGATGTAGTTGAGGTCGTTCGGGTGGAGGCGGAGGTTGAGCGTGTGGAGGACGAAGCCGCCGCACGGGACGCCGAAGTACGCCTCGTGGTGCTGGTAGTGGTTCCAGCAGAGGGTCGCGACGCGGTCGCCGCGCTCGAGGCCGGCCTGCTGCAGCGCGACCGCGAGCTGGCGCGCGCGGCGCAGCGTGTCGCGGTGGTTCGTGCGGTGGAAGCTCTTGTCGGGGAGGCGCGTGACGATCTCGCCGTCGCCGAAGAACGACTCCGCCCGGCGCAGCAGGTGCGTCAGCGTCAGCGGGAAGTCCATCATCAGGCCGTCCATCCGGCTCATTGTCCTACGTGAGGAGCGCGTCCGCGACTTCGAGCCGCAACTCGGCGGGCCGCGCGCCGAAGCCTTCGAGCCAGAGAGCGCGCTTGTAGAAGCGGTGCAGCGGGTGCTCCCACGTGAAGCCGATCCCGCCGTGCACCTGGATCGAGCGCTCGCACGCGGCGACCGCCGCCTCGGTCGCGAACGCCTTCGCAGCCGCGGCGGCGAGCGGAGCGCGCTCGTCATCCTCGGCGACGCACCAGGCGGCCCAGTAGACGAGAGAGCGCGCGAGCTCGACGTCGGTGTACGTCTGCGCGAGCGGGTGGGAGACGGCCTGGTAGGTGCCGATCGGCTTGCCGAACTGCTCCCGCGTCTTCGCGAGCTCGACGCCGAGGTCGAGTGCGCGCTGTGCGACGCCGAGCGCTTCGGCTGCCGCGGCCGCCCGGAAGCGCGGCGTCTCTTGCTCGATGCGCTGGAGCGGGCGCGTCGAGTCCACGGTCGCGCTGTCGCCACCGTCGCCCGCCACCGACGCGACGTGCCCGAGGTAGAAGCCGGGGTAGCAGACGTAGCCCATCTCCTCGAGCAGCAGCGCCTCCTCGACGAAGCCGAGCCCGGCCTCCGCGACGTCCAGCCAGCCGAGCTCCTCGAGCTCGGTCCAGCGGTCGTCCTGTGCGTCCCAGTCGCGGTCGAGCGGGAAGCGGTCGGCGAGCCAGGCGCGCGCCGCCTGCTTCAGCTCGAGCTGGTCTTCGGAGAGCGCGAAGTCCATCAGCGCGACCTCGGGAGACCGAGCACGCGCTCGGCGATGATGTTGCGCAAGACCTCCGACGTTCCGGCCTCGATCGTGTTGCCGCGGCTGCGGAGCTGCTGGTGGTTCCACCAGCCGTCGTCGAGGATGCCGTCCGGCCCGCGCAGGTCGCGCGCGAGCTTCGTCAGCCGTTGGTTCGACTCCGACCAGCGCAGCTTCACCCCCGAGCCTTCGGGGCCGGGGATGCCGGTGCGCTCGTAGGCGCCGAGCGAGCGGTAGTTCGTGAAGCGCAGCGCCTGCAACTCGATCCACTCGCGGGCGAGCGCCTCGCGGACGTGCGGCGAGGGATCCCGCTCGCGCGCCTCCTCGAGAAGCCGTCCGAACAGCGTGTCGAGAGCGGCCGTGAGCGCGAAGCCGAGCGTCGCGCGCTCGTGCAGGAGCGTGGTCATCGCGACCTGCCAGCCGTCGCCCTCGTCCCCGAGCCGGTTCTCGACCGGGACTTCGACGTCGCTGAAGAAGATCTCGTTGAACTCCGCCTCGCCGGTGATCTGTCGCAGCGGGCGAACTTCGACCCCGGGCGCGTGCATGTCGACGAGCAGGTACGTGAGGTTCCGGTAGCGTGGCGCCCCGGGGTCGCTCTGCGTGACGAGGATGCAGAAGTCGGCGATGTGCGCGAACGACGACCACACCTTCTGCCCGTTGACGACGTAGACGTCGCCGCGGCGCTCCGCTCGCGTGCGCGCGGCGGCGAGGTCGGAGCCCGCGTCCGGCTCCGAGAAGCCCTGGCACCAGATCTCGTCGGCCGAGAGGATCGGTTGGAGGTAGCGGGCCTTCTGCTCCTCCGTCCCGTGCGCGGCGATCGTCGGCCCGGCCATGCCGAGGCCGATCACGCCGATGTGAGCGGGCGCCTGCGCGGCGGCGAGTTCCTCGTAGAGCATCGCCTGGAAGCTCGGCGGTGCGCCTTCGCCCCCGTACTCCTTCGGCCAGGTCAGCCCGGCGTAGCCGCCTTCGTACAGCTTGCGGCTCCACTCGCGCATGAACGGGTCGTCGAACCGCTGCGCGCCTCCGCGGCCGCCGCGCTTGTCCTCCGGGAGGTTGTCGGCGATCCAGGCGCGCAGGTCGGCGCGGAACTGGGCTTCCTCCGGCGTGTCGCGCAGGTCCATCGCGGGAGCTTACGCGGACGCGGCGGCCGGAACCAGCTCGCTCCGCCGCCGGTGGGGCGGCTCGGCGACGACGCGGCGCCGCCGCATCGGCAGCAGCGTCACGGCACCGAGGATCAACGCCACGCCGAGCCACTGCGACCAGCTCAGGTGCTGGTCGTAGGCGTAGATTCCGGCGATGATCGCGACCGCCGGGTACGTCAGCTCGGCGACCGACGCGACCATCGCCGGAGTCCGCTGCAGTCCGTAGTAGTAGAGCCCGAGCGCAAGCAGGCCGGTGATGAGCGCGAGGTAGAGGATCAGGACGGTGTCGTGGCCGTTCGAGTAGGCGGGTGCGTGCATCACGAGCAGCGCGAGCGAGCTGGCGAGCAGCCCGAAGAAGAAGCGGAGCGACAGGACGTGCTGAAACTCGAGCTCGCGGGAGAGGTACCGGCCGAGCACGGTCCCGAGGCCCCAGAGGACCGCCGCGCCGGTTGCCTCCGCCACCACGACGAGGCCCTTCGCCGACGGGTCGAGCGGATGCGACTGGTTGACGAGCCAGAAGCCGGCGACGGCGGGCAGGAAGAACCACCAGAAGCCCGGCCGCGGCCGCTCGCCGAGCAAGAGGGCGGCCGCGCCGATCGCGACGAACGGCTGGATCTTCTGGATCACGATCGGGGTGATGTAGTCGGAGTGCCCGATCAACGCGTCGGTGAAGAGGATCGTGGCGACGGCCGACGAGCCCGCCCCGATGACGACCGCGGCCACCAGGTAGCTTCGTCCCGCGCGCACGACGGCGCGCAGGGCGGGAACGAGGAACGGCAGCGTGCACAAGACGAGGATCACGTGCTCGCCGAAGACGATCGTCGTGGCGGACGTCGTCGGGGTCATCGTCTTGCGGATGATCGGGTCCGTGCCCCACATCGCCGCGGCGACCGCGATCAGGACGACTCCGGGAATCGCGGCCAGTCGGCGCATCCAGCCCCGAGCGTATCCCTCCGCGCTGCCTTGACGTCACGCCGCGGCGGCGGGATGCTCCCGGGATGGCGGACACCACTCCGGCGATTCGCTACGCCCGGAGTGGCGAGGTGCACGTGGCCTACCAGGTCGTCGGCGCCCGGCCGGTCGACATCGTCTTCGTGGAGGGCTCGTTCACGAACCTCCACGTCCAGTGGGAGGCGCCCCTGTACCGGCGCTTCGTCGAGCGGCTTGGCTCGTTCGCGCGTGGTCCTGTTCGACAAGCGCGGGATGGGGCTCTCTCCGACCGTGTGCGGGCCGGGACACTGGAGGAGCGCATGGACGACGTGCGCGCGGTGATGGAAGCCGTGGGCTCGGAACGGGCGGCGCTGATCGGCGAGTCCGAGGGTGGACCGCTGTCCATGCTGTTCGCCGCCAGCTTCCCCGAGCGGACGCTCGCGCTGCTGCTGTGTGAGCCGAGGTCAAGGAGGACAAGACCGACGACTGGCCGCGGGGCGAGAGCACCCGCGTGGAGTTCGAGGAGTCGATGACCACGCTCGCCGAGCGTTGGAGCAGTCGCCCCGCGTGAGGCACCCGGTCCCGGCCGGGTGCTCGCGACCGTCCTCTTCACCGACCTCGTCGGCTCGACCGAGCAGGCGCGCGAGCTCGGCGACCGGCGCTGGCGCGAGCTGCTCGAGGCCCACCACGCGGCCGTGCGCCGCGAGCTCGTCCGCTTCGGCGGTCGCGAGATCGACACCGCAGGCGACGGGTTCCTGGCCGCTTTCGACGGTCCGGCGCGCGCGATCCGTTGCGCCAGTGCCGTCGTCGACGCGGTCGCGGGCCTCGGCCCGCAAGTCCGGGCCGGCGTCTAGACGGGAGAGTGCGAGGTCCACGGCGACAAGCTCGCCGGGCTCGCGGTTCACGTTGGTGCGCGGATCGCAGCCCAGGCGTCGTCTGGCGAGGTCCTCGTATCGAACACGGTGCAGGACCTCATCGCCGGCTCGGGGATCGAGCTCGAGGACCGCCGTCTCTTTGCACTCACGGGCATGGACGGCGAACGCCGCCCGTACGCGGTGGCCTGAGGCTCAGGTCTCGAACCGCAGAAGCTCGTCCACGGTCTCACGGCGGCGGATGAGGCGTGCCTCGCCGTCGGCGACGAGCACGACGGCCGGCCGCGGGACGCCGTTGTACGTCGAGCCGAGTGCGAGCGTGTAGGCGCCCGTCGCCGGCACCGCGAGGACGTCGCCCAGCCGCGGTTCGGGCAGCTCCGCCGCCTCGATCAGGACGTCGCCCGACTCGCAGTGCTTGCCGGCGACCCGGTAGACGCCGCTCGGCAGCTCGTCCGCGCGGTTCGCGAGCAGCGCCTCGTAGCGGGCGCCGTAGAGCTGCGGGCGCGGGTTGTCGGACATGCCGCCGTCGATTGCGGCATACGTGATCCCGCCCGACTCCTTGACCGAGCCGACGCGGTAGAGGGTCACACCGGCGCGGCCGACGAGCGAGCGCCCGGGCTCGAGGATCAGCGAGACGCCGTCCGGGATCCGCTCGAGGAGCGGGCCGACGAACTCCGCCACGGTCGGCAGCTTCTCGTCGCGGTTGTGGCGGACGCCGAGCCCGCCGCCGAGGTCGAGCACGCGCGGCCTCCACTGCAGCCGCTCGAGGAACGCGAGCACGCGCTCCAGCGCGAGCACGCTCTCGTGCGGCCGGCCGAGCTGCGAACCGACGTGCACGTGCACGCCCTCGACCTCCAGCCCGAGCTCGCCGGCCCGCTCGACCTCGCGCTCGGCCGCATCGGGCGCCAGGCCGAACTTCGACTCCTCGTGCGCCGTCTGGATCGAGCGGTGTGTGACGGCCTCGACCCCCGGCGTCAGGCGGACGAGGACACGCCGCACACCCGCGGCGGCCGCCGCCTCCGCCTCGCCGGCCGAGTCGAGGACGACGAGCGCTCCGGCCTCCGCAGCCGCGCGCAGCTCCTCCGCCGACTTGTTGTTGCCGTGGAAGACGAGCCGCTCGCCCGGGATCCCCGCGGCCTGTGCGAAGGCGAGCTCACCGAGCGTGGAGACATCGGCCCCGGCTCCCTCCTCCCACAGCAGCCGCAGCAGCGCGACGTTCGCGAACGCCTTCGTGCCGTAGACGACGAGCGCCCCCGGCGCCGCCTCGCGGTACGCCCGTACCTGGCTCCGGATCGTCCCTGCGCAATAGACGAGGAGCGGCGTCCCGTGCACCTCTGCGAGTTGTGCCGCCGGCATGCCGCCGAGCACGAGCTCGCCCTCCACGACCTGCGCGGTTTCGGGAAATAGCTCGAGCACGTTGCTAGTATCGGGATCCCAATGCAGGAGCTGCTTCTTACCTAGTCCAGGGAGCCACACGCGGCGATGCCGCGTCGTCTCCCCACGACCTCTCCTCGGAGAGGTTTTTTCGTTCCAGAGGACGTTTCCCGATGACACCGAGATACGAGCCGCACGAGATCGAGCCCAAGTGGCAGCGCGTCTGGGAGGACGCGCGGGCCTTCAACGTCCCGAACCCTCAGGCTGGAGGCGCCGGCGGCGTAGCCGCCGACACCCGGCCGGAAGACAGCGGCGCCTCCGTCGCCGCTGGGCCCGGCCAACCCACGGCCGAGAACCACTGGTACCAGCTCGAGATGCTGCCGTACCCGTCGGGCCCGAGCCTCCACATGGGACACGTCCTCAACTACACGATGGGCGACGTCCAGACCCACGTGCGCCGCCGTAGCGGCTGGCACGTCGTGCGGCCGATGGGCTGGGACGCGTTCGGGCTGCCGGCCGAGAACGCCGCGATCCGCGAGGGCCGCCATCCGCGCGAGACGATCGAGCGCAACATCGAGACGATGCGCGCCCAGATGAAGCGCCTCGGCTGGGCGATCGACTGGGAGCGCGAGGTGGCCGCGCACCAGCCGACCTTCTACCGCTGGACGCAATGGCTTTTCCAGCAGTTCGTCGCCCGCGGGCTCGGCTACCGCAAGGAGGGGCCGGTCAACTGGTGCCCCAACGACCAGACGGTGATCGCGAACGAGTACGTCGTCGACGGGCACTGCGAGCGCTGCGGCGCCGAGGTCGAGCTCCGGAACATGACCCAGTGGTTCTTCAAGACGACCGAGTACGCGGACGAGCTGCTCGAGTATCCCGGCGCCGACTGGCCGGAGAAGACGATGGCGATCCAGCGCAACTGGATCGGCCGCTCCGAGGGAGCCGAGATCCTGTTCCGCGTCGAGGAGACGGGTGAGGACATCGCGGTCTTCACGACCCGCGCGGACACGCTCTACGGCGCGACCTTCTTCGTCATCGCGCCCGAGCACCCGTTCGTCCAGGCGCAGGCAACCGAGGAGGCGAAGGAGTACGCGCGGCACGCGGGCGCGCGGCCCGTCGAGGAGCGCGCGGCCGGAGCGGAGAAGACCGGCGTCTTCACCGGCTTCCACGTGATCAACCCGGTCAACGGCGAGCGGCTGCCGATCTGGGTCGCCGACTACGTCCTGATGGACTACGGGACGGGCGCGATCATGGCCGTCCCGGCGCACGACGAGCGCGACGGCGAGTTCGCGGAGACGTTCGTCCTGCCCACGAAGGTCGTGATCGACGAGGACGGGAAGCTCGTCAACTCCGGCCGCTTCGACGGGCTGCCGGCCGACGAGGGCTCGCGGGCGATCGTCGCGGCGCTCGAAGCGGAAGGCCGCGGCAAGGCGACCGTCCATTACCGCCTGCGCGACTGGAGCGTGTCGCGGCAGCGCTACTGGGGCTGCCCGATCCCGTTCATCCACTGCGAGCAGTGCGGCGTCGTGCCCGTCCCCGAGGACCAGCTGCCCGTGCTGCTCCCCGACATCGAGGACTACGCCCCGCAGGGCAAGCCGCCCCTCGCCGCCGACGAGGAGTACATGACGGTCGACTGTCCGCAGTGCGGCGCCCCGGCGCGGCGCGATCCCGACACGATGGACACCTTCGTCGACTCGTCCTGGTACTTCCTGCGCTACATCGACTCGCACAACGACGAAGCGCCCTTCGACCGCCGGGTGGTCGACTACTGGCTGCCGGTCTCCCAGTACATCGGCGGCATCGACCACTCGACCGGGCACCTGCTGTACTCGCGCTTCTTCGTCAAGGCGCTGAACGACTGGGGGATGGTCGGCTTCCGCGAGCCGTTCGCGCGCCTCTTCCACCAGGGCTGGGTGACGCTCGGCGGGACGAAGATGTCGAAGACGAAGGGGAACGTCGAGGGCCCGGACGGGGTCGTCGACGCGTACGGTGCCGACGCGGTACGGCTCTACATCCTGTTCATGGGGCCTGCCGACCAGGACATGGAGTGGACGCCCGAGGGTGTCGAGGGCGTCGTCCGTTTCCTGCGGCGGCTGTGGCGCGTCGTGCACGAGGTCGCGGACGTGGCGCCGTCGCCGGGCGTGCGCGAGGGTGCTCTGGCGCGGAAGGCCAACGAGACGATCGTGCGCGTGACCGACGACGTGCTGCGCCGCTTCCAGTTCCACACGCCGATCTCGGGGCTGATGGAGCTCGTGAACGAGCTGAGCGGCGCGGTGGATGCGCCGGACGCGCGCTTCGCGGCCACGACCGCGGTCTCGCTGATCCAGCCGTACGCGCCACACGTGGCCGAGGAGCTGTGGACGGTGCTGGGGCACGAGCGGCTGTGGGAGGAGCCGTGGCCGGAGGCCGACGAGTCGCAGCTCGTGCGCGACACGTTCGAGCTCGTCGTCCAGGTCAACGGCAAGGTGCGCGACCGGTTCGAGGTCGATGCCTCGCTCGGCGAGGACGAGCTCGTCGCGCGCGCGCGCGCCAGTGAGCGGGTGCGGAGCTACCTCGACGGCGGCGAGCCGCGCAAGACGATCGTCGTCCCGAAGAAGCTCGTCAACTTCGTCATCTAGTGGCGAGCGGGTGCTGCGCACCCGCTCGCTGGGTTAAGGAACTGCGCGGGCCGGAAAGCGCGGTTTCCGGCCCGCTCCATGCATCTGGTTTTTGGGCGGTCTGGATGAGATGCCTGCCTGGCTGTGCGGCCCGCGGCTAAGTCCCCGCTCTCGCGGCTGTCGTAGCCTCCGGCTCTTGGCGCCAACGGGGTTCAAGCGTTTCGAACCGTCTCGACGCCGCGGACGGCACGAGCACTCGAACCCCACAAGCCCAAGAGCGCAGCTCTTCGCCCGGAGCTAGGCCTCCCGCTCCCGCGGCTCGGGACGGTCGACGCTCCAGTGGCGGCCGACGGCCGCGAACCAGTGCACGCCGTCCTCGGTCTCGTGCGGGGAGAGCATGAAGCGGCTGATCATCCGCTGGCCGCCCTCGAAGTCGCCGTAGAGGATGTCGACGCCCATGCGCTGCGGCGCCTCGACCGCGCGGCGGGCGGCTTGGTACGCGTCGCTCTCCGGGTCGCGGAACGATCCCTGCCAGAAGCCGATGTCGCCGGGCGCGACGTACAGGTCGCGGGTGAGCGTGATGAAGTCCTCGAGCGGCGGCGGGGCGACGTGCGCGCCTCGCTCGAGCAGGAGCTCGGGCAGGAAGTGCCAGCCGTGCAGGACGGCGATGCCGGTGCCGACGTTGCGGATGTCGATGACGAAGTAGACGGCCTCGTCGGTCGCTCGCGCGGCGCCCTGGCCGCCGGGAACGTTGAACCAGACGTCGTCCTGGAACCCGACCTTGACGGCCGGGTCCTCGACGCGCGAAGGGACGAGCAGCGGGCGCTGGCCGGCAAGCAGGGACTGCTCGGCCACGCGGGCGGCGCGGTTCGCCGAGCGGACGGATCCGACCGTCACGCCGGCGAGCACGAGGGTTCCGCCGGCCGAGGCGAGCGCGGAGATCGTCACCCAGTCGGCCACGGCGCGAGTTTACGGAGTCGCGACGAGGCCGGCACACACGCGGCACAGGTCTGTTGTCACTCTGGACTACATGGACGTCCGGATCCCGGCGCTGTCGCGCCGCCAGCTCTTCGGGGGCGCCGCGGCGGTCGTCGTCTTGCTGATCCTCGTGATTCGGCACCTGGGCGGCAGCGGGAGCGCTGCGCCGGCCGTGACGCCGTTGCCCGCGCCGGTGCACGCGAAGCCCGCCGCCGCGAAGCTGCTCGTCGTCGACGTCGCGGGAGCCGTGCGCCACGCCGGGCTCTACCGGCTCAAGTCGGGCTCTCGGATCGCCGACGCGATCGCAGCCGCCGGCGGGGCGATCGCCAAAGCGCAGCTGGGCACGGTCAATCTCGCCGCACCGGTCGCCGACGGAGAGCAGGTCCTGGTCCCGGGGCGTGGTCCCGGAGGTGTCGTGGCTGTCAGCCCGTCCGACGCCGGATCCTCGCCGTCGGCGCCTCTCGACCTGAACTCGGCGACGCTCGAGCAGCTCGAGAACCTGCCGGGAATCGGGCCGGTGACCGCGCAGAAGATCCTCGACTACCGGCAGCAGCACGGGGCGTTCCACGCGGTCGCCGAGCTGGAGGCTGTCCCTGGGATCGGGCCGGCGCACATGGCGCAGCTGAAGGGACTGGTGATCCCGTGAGGTGACGGTCCGGCTCCCGCACGTCTTCGTCGGCGCGCTCTGCCTGGGCTTCGCGCTGGCCAACCTCGCCCGTCCCGCGGTGGTTCCTGCGCTCGGCGTGGGCGCAGTTCTCGCCTGCGCGGGCGTCGTTGCCTCGGAGTCGCGCTTCCGTACGGCGGCGCTCGGGTGCGCGGTCGTCGCCGTCGCGTGGGGCTGGGGGACCGCGCGACTCGGGCAACTCGATCACAGCGTGCTCGCGTCCCGGATCGGCACGGCGGAGGAGGCGGTCGTCGAGGTCGACGAGCCGCCGCGGTCGGGAGAGTTCAACCAGCGGATGAAGGCACGTGTATTGCGCTGGGGGACTCTGCGCACGCACGAGCCGGTCTACCTCGAGCTTCCGCTGGGCCGATCGCCGCCGCAGGGTGCCATCCTCAAGCTGGTGGGGGAATTGCGGGCACCAGCGGGACCGTCGAACGGCTTCGACGAGTCGACATGGCTGCTCCGTCAGGGCATCCACGCCGTCCTGCGCGGTGGGCCGTGGCGGGTGGTCGGCCGCCGCGGCGGAGTCTCCCGTGTGGGCGACCGCGTCGGACGCTGGCTCAGCGGCGACACCGCTCCGGGTCTGAAAGGCGAGCGGCGTGACGTGGTCGAAGCCATCGTGCTCGGCCGTTCGTCCGAGGTGGACGACCGGCTACTCGACGACTTCCGGGCGACGGGCCTCTACCACTGTCTCGCTGTCGACGGGCTGAAGGTCGCCGCGGTCGGGGGCGGCGTCGCAATGGTGGTCCTCCTGCTCGGCTTCGGTGGCTACGTCGCACGGGTCGCCGCTCTGCTTGCGATCTCGGCCTATGCGCTCGCCGTCGGCCTGCATCCGTCCGTGGTGCGCGCGGCGCTCGCCGCGGGCCTCGGCTCGCTCGCATGGCTCGCCGGCCGCGAGCGCGACCGCTGGCAGGCGCTGCTCGTCGGTGCCGCCGTTCTCCTCGGCTGGAACCCGTACGTGCTGTTCGACGCGGGCTTCCAGCTCTCGTTCGCCGCTGTCGCAGCGATCTTCGTCGTGACGCCGCGCGTCGTTCGCGCGCTCGAGGGTTACCCGGTTTCGCACGAGCTCGCGCAGCTGATCGGCGTCTCCACGGCGTGCGGGTTGGCGACCGCACCCGTCACGTGGTTCCAGTTCCACCAGATCTCGCTCGTCACCGTGCCGGCGAATGTCGTGGCGGTGCCGATCGTCGTCGAGGTGCTGGGGCTCGCGCTCCTGACCGCGGCCGTCGCGCCGTTCGCGCCGTCGGTCGCGGCCGCGATGGCGCAGCTCAACGGCTGGGGAGCCTGGCTCGTCGCCGCGTGCGCGCGCGCATTTGCGCGGATCCCGGGCGCGCAGATCACGTCCCCGCGCGCGGCCGCCGTCCTCGGTCTGGGAGCGGTCTGCGCCGCGGCCTATGCTTGGCAACGTGGCGAGCGAGCGCGAGCTGAAGCGGGTCTACCTCCTGACGGGGACAGACCGGCCGAAGATCGCGGTCGCGCTCCAGCGACTGCGAGGGCGGATCGGTGAGGACGCCACCGAGCAGCTCCACGCCGCGGAAGCCACGGCAGAGGACGCGGTCGCCGCCTGCAACGCCCTCGGCCTCTTCGGCGGGGAGACGCGGCTCGTGGTCGTCGACGGTGTGGAGAGCTGGAAGGCGACCGACGTGAAGGAGCTCGAGGCATACCTCGCGGCTCCCGCGCCGACCACCGTCCTCGCGCTCGTCGGCGACGGGATCAAGAAGGACGCCGCACTCGCCAAGGCGGTCGCGAAGGCCGGTCAGATCCTCGCGTACGACGTGGCGAAGAAGCAGCTTCCCGAGTGGGTCGGCGAGCAGTTCGCCCGGCTCGGGGCGACTGCCGACCGCGATGCGTGCCGGGCGCTCGTCGAGGCCGTCGGGGACGACGTGGGCAACCTCGCCTCCGAGATCCAGAAGCTTGCGACGTGGGCGGACGGCGACCCGATCACGCGCGCGGCCGTCGAGGAGCTTGCAGTCGGCGGCGGCGAGACGCCGATCTTCGCGGTCACCGACGCCTGGGGGCGGCGGGACGTCGCCGCGACCCTGCGCGCGACGGAATCGCTGCTCGACCGCTCGCACCGGCCGCGCTCGAGCGAGTTGATCCGTCTCGTCGCGTCGATGGTGGCGCACGTCGGCCGGGTGCGGAAGGCGTCGCGCCTCGCAGACGAGGGTGTCCGCCCGAGCGAGATCGCGAGCCGGCTCAAGATCCACCCGTTCGTCGCCGAGAAGTCGGCGAAGCAGGCAGGCAACTTCTCGCCCGACGAGCTCGCGCGGGCGACCGTCCGGCTGGCCGAGCTCGATGCGGGAGCGAAGGGCGGGTCGCGCCTTCCTGCCGAGCTCCAGCTCGAGCGGACGCTCGTCGAGATCACGCGCCGTCCTGAAGCGCGCGCGGGCTGAGGAGCCCTACTTCTCGGAGCCGCCGGCGACGAGCTTCGCCGCCTGAGACTTGCGCCGCGCGACGGTGTTCCGGTGGAGGGCGCCGTTCGAGGCGGCCCGGTCGAGCCACTGGACGAGCTCGCGGTGGCGTGCGTCGGTCTCGGCAGCGTCAGCGTCGGCGACCGCCTCGTTGAGGCGTCGCATGAGCGTCTTCGCGGTCGAGCGCCAGCGGAGGTTCTCCTGCCGCTGCCGCGCCGCCTGGCGGACGCGCTTCTCTTGCTGTCTGATGTTCGGCATCTCGGAAAAAGACCCGCGGCTCGCGGGCGGGGCGATGGTAGCAACCCCTCTCCCTATGCTGCCCTCGTGGACGACGCCGAGCGGCAGCG
This sequence comes from uncultured Actinomycetes bacterium, assembly GCA_963796555.1. Taxonomy (GTDB): domain Bacteria; phylum Actinomycetota; class Thermoleophilia; order Gaiellales; family Gaiellaceae; genus Palsa-739. The sequence continues at coordinate 33,697 of CAWCLZ010000012.1, forward strand.
GCAGGAGCGGGCGCTCGAGCGTGACCGTCGCCGCCGTGAGCAGGGCAAGCCGACGTACTTCGAGAGCGAGGCGACGCTCGACAGCTGGCCGATCTCGCAGGATCCGGCCGAGCAGCCGACGGCGCTGGTCCGTCCGCGTCGCGACGGCGGGACGTTGACGGAGCTCGAGGCTCTCGAGTTCGCAGAGGAGGCGCAGGTCCCGCTGATCAGCGCTCCCCGGCCGGCAGCCATGACCGAGGAACCAGCGGGGGAGAGCCGCCGCCTCGCGCGATCGGGCGTGATCTTCGCGATCGCGACGGGCGCCTCGAGGGTCCTCGGGCTGCTGCGAGAGATCGTCGCCGCCTATCTGTTCGGGATCTCCGGGAAGATCAACGCCTTCAACATCGCCTTCCTGATCCCGAACACCGTGCGTTCCCTCGTCGCGGATCAGGCTCTCTCGGCGGCGTTCGTCCCGGTCTTCAGCGATCTGCTCGTCAAAGGCGAGCGGAAGCGTGCCTGGCGGGTGGCCTCGTCGATCTTTTGGCTGATGCTGCTCGGCCTCGGCGGCCTCACGGCGCTCTACATCGTGATCGCGCCCTGGGTGATGGAACTGTTCAACTACGGGCCGCACGACCTGTACGGGCCACTCGCGATCGGCCTCTCACGGATCCTGTTCCCGACCGTCGTCATTCTGGGGCTGACCGGGATCGTCGTCGGGATCCTCAACAGCTACGACCACTTCACCGTGCCCGCCCTGAGCCCGGTGGCCTGGAATCTCGTGATCCTGCTCGGCCTCGCGCTCGGCGCCGAACACGCGAGCCTCAAGAGCACGAGGCTCTACATCTACGCCGTCTCGATCCTCGTGGCGACCATCATCCAGTTCCTGCTGCCATTACCGTGGCTGCGCGGGCGCGACGGCCAGCTGCACATGGTGCTGGACATCCACGACCCGGCCGTGAAGCGGACGTTCGTGCTCATGGTGCCGGTCACGATCGGGCTCGGCCTGATCAACATCAACGCCGTCATCGACCAGTTGTTCGCGACGCACTTCCTGAACAAGAACGTCGCCCCGACGGCAATCGTGAGCGCGTTTCGCCTCTACATGCTGCCGCAGGGGGTGTTCTCGGTCGCGGTCGCCACCGTCCTCTTCCCGCTGCTCTCTCGCTACGCGTCGCGGGAGGACTGGGATGGATTCAAGGGGACCGTCGCGACGGGGCTCCGGCTGATCACCTTCTTCCTGCTGCCGGCCAGCGCCGCGGCGGCGGTCCTCGCGACCCCGATCGTGCGGCTCCTCTACCAGCGCGGCGCGTTCCACCCGTGGCAGACGCCCATCGTCGCCGCCTCCCTCGCCGCGTTCGCCTTGGGCCTGACCTTCAACGGCACGATGCTGATGCTCAACCGCGGCTTCTTCTCGCTCCAGTCACCGTGGATTCCCAGCTGGGTCGCGTTGGGAAACCTCGGCCTGAACGCCGTCCTCGACGCGGTCTTCTACCGGTTCGGGATCTGGGGGATCCCGCTCTCGACGTCACTCGTGAACATCGCCGGCACGGCGGCGCTCCTCTACTTCTTCCGGCGCCGGGTGGGCGGATTCGCGCTCGGAGAGACGGCTCGGAGTTTCGGCCTCGTGGTGGTCGCGGCGGCTGTGCTGGCCGGCGTCGGCTGGGGTGTCTGGTACCTGCTCGACTCCGGTCTCGGCCGCTCGTTCCCGGCGCAGGTCGTCTCCCTCGGCGCGGGGCTCGTGCTCGGCTATGCCGCGTTCTTCGGAGTGTGTCGGCTGCTGGGCGTGCGGGAGCTCGACACGATGCTGCGCCTGCGGCGCGCGCGCGCCTGACACGCCGTCGGGTCGCCTGTCACCAGGTTCTGACAAGCTGCCGGCCGGGCAGCACAGGTCGGCCGCTAGCGGGGTATAGGGATCGACCAAACCCGGACAAACCTGGGGGTGGCCAGGCGCCGGCCGGGTGGTGTCCGGGGCGGTCCTGGGTCTATGCGGGGTATTCGACCGTCGGGTGAAAGGACCCTCGAGCCCGTCTTCGCGCCAGAACTCGGCGAGGGTGTGGACGAGGTGGAGCGCGTCGACGTGACGTTCCTGCTAGTGGAAGAGAACCTCGATCCGCATCCCCTGCGACCCCATGCTGCAACCGTAAACGCCGTGGCCGGGAGCTCAACGGGCGGCCAGTACCATCGCCCGCGGGATGGACCAGAGCCGCATCCGCAACTTCTCGATCATCGCGCACATCGACCACGGCAAGTCGACGCTCGCCGACCGCATCCTCGAGCTCACCGAGGCCGTCGCGGCGCGCGACATGCGCGAGCAGGTCCTTGACTCGATGGAGCTCGAGCGGGAACGTGGCATCACGATCAAGGCCCAGGCCGTCCGCGTCACCTGGAAGGGCCACGAGCTCAACCTGATCGACACCCCCGGCCACGTCGACTTCACGTACGAGGTCTCGCGCTCGCTGCAAGCCTGCGAGGGCGCGCTGCTCGTCGTCGATGCCGCGCAGGGCATCGAGGCACAGACGCTCGCCAACGCCTACCTCGCGATCGAGAACGGGCTCGACATCGTTCCTGTCGCGAACAAGATCGACCTGCCCGCGGCCGACCCGGACGCGACCGCTGTCGAGGTCGCCGATCTGCTCGGCGACGACCCGGGCCAGGTGCTCCGCATCTCCGCCAAGACGGGCGACGGCGTTGCCGCAGTCCTCGACGCGATCGTCGAGCGGGTGCCGCCGCCGGCAGGCGATCTCGGCGCGGCCGCCCGCGCGCTCGTCTTCGACTCCTCCTACGACCAGTACCGCGGCGTCGTGGCCTTCGTCCGGGTCGTCGACGGCTCGTTCTCCACCCGCGAGGCGTTGCGGACGATCGCCACCGACACCCGCTTCGACGCCGAGGAGCTCGGCGTCTTCTCTCCGGCCATGACGCCGGTCGAGCGGCTGGCGGCAGGAGAGGTCGGCTACGTCGTGACCGGCCTCAAGGACGTCTCGCGGCTGCGCGTCGGCGACACGCTCACCTCCGTCCGCGAGCCCGCGGTGGAGGCGCTGCCCGGCTACAAGGACGTCAAGCCGATGGTCTTCGCCGGGCTCTTCCCGACCGACTCCGACGAGTACCCCGAGCTCCGCGACGCGCTCGAGCGGCTCAAGCTCAACGACGCGGCACTCGTGTACGAGCCGGAGACGTCCAATGCGCTCGGCTTCGGCTTCCGCTGCGGCTTCCTCGGCCTGCTGCACATGGAGATCGTCCGCGAGCGGCTCGAGCGCGAGTTCGACCTCGACCTGCTCGTGACCGCGCCGAACGTCGCCTACCGCGTGCAGGAGAAGAACGGCGGCCTGGTCGAGGTGCACAACCCGGCCGAGTTCCCGCGCGAGGTCGAGGAGGTCGAGGAGCCGTACGTGGCCGCTTCGATCATCGTCCCGAAGGAGTACGTCGGGGCGGTGATGGAGCTCAACAACGACCGGCGCGGCACGTTCGGGAAGCTCGAATACCTGTCGCCCGAGCGCGTCCACCTGACCTACGAGCTCCCGCTCGCCGAGATCGTCCTCGACTACTACGACCAGCTCAAGTCGCGTACGCGCGGCTACGCATCGTTCGACTACGACCTCGCCGGCTTCAAGCCCGGCGCCCTCGTGCGTGTCGACGTGCTCGTCGGCAACGAGCCGGTCGACGCACTGTCCCTCATCGTCCACCGGGAGTTCGCCTACGACCGCGGCCGGCTGCTCGTCGACAAGCTGCGCGAGGAGATCCCGCGCCAGATGTTCGACATCCCGATCCAGGCGGCGATCGGCTCGCGCGTGATCGCGCGCGAGACGGTGAAGGCGAGGCGGAAGGACGTGCTCGCGAAGTGCTACGGCGGCGACATCTCCCGCAAGCGCAAGCTGCTCGAGAAGCAGAAGGCGGGCAAGAAGCGGATGAAGCAGGTCGGCGCCGTCGAGGTCCCACAGGAGGCGTTCCTCGCCGTCCTCAACATCGGTCAGGGACCGAAGAGCTGATGGCACTCGAGATGCGCACGGAGTGCGAGCGCTGCGGCGCCGGGCTCGCACACGACGCCGACGCGGTCATCTGCTCGCACGAGTGCACGTTCTGTCCGGTCTGCGCGGCGGCGATGGAGCACGTCTGCCCGAACTGCAACGGCGAGCTCGTCCCGCGACCGAAGCGAGTCGCGTGAGCGTCCGCCACCTCTACGTCCACCTGCCGTTCTGCGCCCATCGCTGCGGCTACTGCGACTTCGTCACCGCGACCGGGCGCGCCCACCTGCACGGGCCGTACGTCGACGCGCTGCTGCGCGAGTTGCAGCAGGAGCACGACGGCTCGCCGGTCGAGACGACCTTCCTCGGCGGCGGCACGCCGACCTACACCGCACTGCCCGAGCTGCTGCGGCTGCTGCGCGCGCTTCCGCCCGCGCGCGAGCTGACCGTGGAGGCGAATCCCGAGACGGTCACGCCCGAGCTTGCCCACGCGCTGCGCGACGCCGGCGTCAATCGCGTGTCACTCGGCGCGCAGTCGTTCCAGCCGCACCTTCTGCGCGTGCTCGAGCGCCGCGCGACGCCGGACGACGTCGAGCGCGCGTTCGCCGCCCTCCAAGGCGCCGGCTTCGACAACCTCTCGCTCGACCTGATCTACGGCATCCCGGGCCAGACGCCGGCAGAGCTCGCCGCGGATCTCGCCCACGCAGTCGCGCTCGGCCCCGAGCACATCAGCGCGTACGAGCTCGAGGCGAAGCCGGGCACCCGGTTCACGATCGCGCACGGCGCCGAGCTCGAGCGGCAGGCCGAACAGATGGAGGACTACTTCGAGCGCGTCGTCGCGACCCTCACCGGCGCCGGTTACCGCTGGTACGAGACCGCCAATTTCTGCCGCGACGGCAAGCGAGCCCAGCACAACCTCGCCTACTGGCTCGGCCACGACTATCTCGGCCTCGGCGTCGGCGCCGTGTCGACGCTGGGCCGCGAGCGCCGCCGCAACACGCCGAAGCTCGCGCGCTATCTCCAGGGCCACTACGACCGCGAGCTCGAACTGCTGGATGACCAGACGCGGGCCTGCGAACGGGTGATGCTCGGCCTCCGCCTCGACGAGCCGCTGCCGGTCGGCGGGCTCCGCTCCGTGCTCGACGCCGACGGTCTCGCGCGAGCCGAACGGCTCGGCCTCGCGGTCGACGCCGGCGAGACCCTCACACTCACCCGACGGGGCCGTTTCCTCGGCGGCGGCGTGACGGCTGAGATCGTCGCCCTGGGCAGCGGCTAAAATCTCCTGCAAATGCAGGAAACCGTGCAACTCAGCGAGCGGCAGCAGGCGGTTCTCCGCCGCATGGTCGAGGAGTTCGTCGGCACCGGCGAGCCCGTGGGCTCGAAGACGCTCGTCGAACGCTCCGACCTCCGCGTGTCTGCGTCGACGGTGCGGGCCGAGCTCGCGGAGCTCGAGAATCTCGGACTGCTGACGCATCGGCACACGTCAGCGGGACGTGTGCCGACCGAACGCGGCTACCGCTATTACGCCGACGAGCTGCTCGGACGGCTCGAGCCGCGGCCGCCCGCCTTCCCGCTCGACCTCACGTCCACGAGCAACGAGATCGAATCGGCGCTGCAGGCGACCACCGAGATGCTGTCGCAGGTCACCCGGCTGCTCGCGCTCGTCTCCGCTCCGCCGCTCGAGGCCACACACGTGCGGCACGTGGAGGTGCTGCTGCTGCAGCCGCAGCTCGTGATGGTCGTCGTCATCACGTCCGCAGGCGGCGTCTCGAAGCGGCTCTTCCATTTCGAGGAGCCTGTCGACGCGGGCCTCGCCCAGTGGGCGAGCGACTACCTCAACGAGGCCGTCGCCGGGCTGCAGCTGGGCACGGGCGTGCTGCGGCGGCGTCTCGAGGATCCCGGCCTCGGCCCCGCCGAGCACGCGTTCCTCGACGCGCTCCGGCCGGCGTTCATGGAGCTCGAGTCCGCGGAACGGCGGCTCTACGTCGGCGGCGCCGCCGATCTGCTCGGCGAGGTCCGGGCGGAGGAGCTCGACGCGTACCGCAGCCTGTTCGAGCTCGTCGAGCGCCGGGCCGACCTGCTCGACGTGCTCGGGCAGCCGAGCTCGTCCCAGCGTCCGTTCGTCCGCCTGGGCCACGAGCTCGCCCACCCGGCCCTCAACGAGATCGCGCTCGTGGGCGCGTGTTACGGGCTCGTTCACCGGGCACTCGGCGCCGTCAGCCTCGTCGGCCCGGTGCGCATGGACTACGAGAAGGCGCTCGGCGCCGTCCGCTCCGCTGCGCTCGAGCTCTCGCGGTTCGTCGAGTCGATCTACGACGAAGCCTGAGTTTCGCCCGCGGGACCGCTCGCTACATTCCTGACGATGGCGACGACCGACCACGACTACTACGAGCTGCTCGGAGTCGGGCGGGGAGCGAGCGAGGCGGAGATCAAGCGCGCGTTCCGGCGGCGGGCGCGCGAGCTCCATCCCGACGTGTCCGACGCGCCGGACGCCCAGGAGCGGTTCCGCGAGGTGGTGGAGGCGTACGAGGTTCTCTCGAAGACGGAGACGCGCGAGCTTTACGACCGCTACGGTCACGCGGGGCTGCGCAGCGGAGGCTTCCAGGCCGGGCACGTCGACTTCGGCAACCTCGCCGACCTCTTCTCGGCGTTCTTCGGCGACGACGCGTTCGGCGGCCGCGCCGGCGGTGGCCGCGTGCGCGGCGCCGACCTCGCGGCGACGGTCGAGATCGACCTCGCCGAAGCCGCCCGCGGCGTCACGCGCGAGGTGCCGTTCCAGGCGGCGGTCACCTGCACGCGCTGCGGCGGCGACGGCGCGGAACCGGGCAGCGAGATCACGACCTGTCCCACGTGCAACGGCTCCGGGCGGCTGCAACAGGTCACGCGCAGCGTCTTCGGCGAGTTCGTCCGGACGCAGGCCTGTCCGACGTGCGCCGGCTCGGGCCGCAAGATCGAGCAGCCGTGCACCGAGTGCCGCGGCGCCGGCCGAGTCGTCGAGGAGCGGACGCTGCCCGTCGACATCCCGCCGGGGATCCACCACGGCCAGCAGATCCGCCTCGGCGGCGAGGGGCACGCCGGGCTCGTCGGCGGGCAGGCCGGGGACGTCTACGTCGAGGTGCGGATCCGCCCCGACGAGCGATTCGTGCGCGAGGGCGACGACATCTACGCGACCGTCGGCCTCACGTTCACCCAGGCCGCGCTCGGCGCGACGGTCACGATCCCGACGCTCGAGGGGGAGGAGGAGCTCGAGCTGCCGCCGGGGACGCAGCCGGGCGAGATCGTCGTCCTGCGCGGCCGCGGCATGCCCATCCTGCAGCGTCGCGGCCGCGGCGACCAGCGGATCCTCGTCAACGTCCTCGTGCCGCGCCACCTCAACGACGAGCAGCGCCGCAGCCTCCGCGAGTTCGACGAGCACGCCGACGAGCACACGTACGATCGCTCCGAGGGGCTCTTCGCGAAGCTCAAGAGCGCGTTCCGCTAGTGCTTCGTCCGGTGATGGGCGCGCGTCTCCGGCATGCTTTGCAGCCGCTGGGGATGCCCTGACCATTGCCGGATGGAGCACTCAAACGGTACGTCGTCGTCGGCGGCGAGCCCGAGCTCGCGCTCCTGCTCCACATCTTTCCCGAGGGCGTGGAGGAGCTCGACGGTGCGTACGCCGTCTACACCGACGAGCCGCCGCTCGGCTTCGACGTCGTCGAGGTGGACGACGTGGCCGACGGTTGGGAGGACGGTTGGCGCGCCTTCCACCACGGCGTGCGCGTCGAGCGGTTGTGGGTCGGGCCGCCGTGGGAGCAGGCGCCGGCCGGCGCCCTCGCCGTCGTGATCGATCCCGGTCGCGCCTTCGGCACCGGCGCGCACGCGACGACCCGGCTCTGCCTCGAGCTCCTGCAGGAGGTCGAACCGGCGAGCCTGCTCGACGTCGGCTGCGGGTCGGGCGTGCTCTCGGTCGCCGCGGCGAAGCTCGGCTTCGCGCCGGTGCACGCGGTCGACGTCGACGAGGTCGCGCTCGAGACGACGCGTGCGAACGCTGCGATCAACGGCGTCGACGTCGAGGTCGGAACGGAGCTGCGGCCGGCCGCCCTCGCCGTGCTGAACATCGCGCACGACGTCGTCGAGCGGATGCTTCCCGAGCTTCCCGTCGAGCGGGCGATCACGTCGGGCTACCTCGAGCGTGACGCGCCGCGCGCCGAGGGTTGGCAGCGGCTGGAACGGCGAGTCCGCGACGGTTGGGCCGCGGACCTGCTCGAATTGCGGCCGTGACAACGTTCTCGGTCCGCTTCCTCGGCTGCAAGGTCTCGCACGTCGACGCGCACGCGGTGCGCGAGCGGCTGCTCGCGGACGGCCACCAAGAGCGCGACACCGGCGCGGACGTCGCCGTCGTCAACACGTGCTGCGTCACCAACGAGGCCGTCGCGAAGTCGCGCAAGGAAGCGGCCCGTGCCGCGCGCACGCACTCCCGCGTCTACGTCACCGGCTGCGGTGCGAACCTCGCCGGCGACGCGTTCGCCGGGTTGCCCGACAACGTCGTCGTGGTCGCGCGCCGGAGCGAGGAGACGCCGGACTTCGTCGCGGGGGACGTCGGTGCGATCGGCTGCGTGCAGGCCGACGCGCGCCTCGACCGCGTTCGCGCCTTCGTCAAGGTGCAGGACGGCTGCTCGTTCGCGTGCCGCTTCTGCGTGATCCCGCTCGTGCGCGGCGCGTCGCGCAGCCGCCCGGCCGAGGCCGTGCTCGGCGAGATCCGTCGCCGCGTGGGCCAGGGCCACCGCGAGGTCGTCCTGACCGGGATCAACCTCGGCTGCTACCGCGACCGGGCCGCGGGCTATCGCCTGCCCCGGCTCGTGCGGGAGGCCGGAACGACGCCGGGGCTCGAACGGCTCCGCCTCTCGTCGATCGAGATCAACCACGTCGACGACGAGCTCGTCAGCGCGCTGCGCGAGACGCCCACCGCGAGCCGCCACCTGCACGTGCCGCTCCAGTCGGGCGACGACGGGGTGTTGCGGGCGATGGGCCGCCGCTACTCCGTTCGCACGTACCTGCGCCGGCTCGAGCCTCTGCGCGAGGAGTTCAACCTCACGAGCGACGTCATCGTCGGCTTCCCGACCGAGGACGAGGCCGCGTTCGTGAACACGCTCGCCGTCGCCGCGGAGGCCGGGCTGACGAAGGTGCACGTGTTCCCCTACTCGCCGCGCCCGGGCACCGGCACGGCCGCCGAGGACCCGGTGCCGCCGCAGATGAAGAAGGAGCGGAGCGCCCGGCTGCGGGCGGCGTCCCACGACGCGTGCCTTGCCCGCTGGCGCGCGAAGATCGGCCGGGACGATCGCGTGCTCGTCGACCGGCCGGGTCGTGGCTACGGCGACGACTACTCGCCGTGGCTCGTGTCGCAGTCGGCGCCCGTCGGCGCGCTGCTCGGCGTTCGCGCCGCGGCGGTCTCGGAGGAGGGGATCCTCGCTGCCTGACGACTGTCTCTTCTGCCGGCTCTACCGCGAGGGCGACCACGTCGCCGCGACCGACGGCTTCGTCGCCATCCGCGACATCAACCCGCAGGCGCCGGTGCACCTGCTCGTCCTCCCCGAGCGGCACGTCGATTCATTTCGCGAGATCGGCGAGTTCCCGCCGGAGGAGACGAAGCGAATGCTCGAGTTCGTCGCCGACGTCGCTGCACGCAAGGGGTTGACGGATTACCGTGTCGAAGTGAACGTAGGCCCCAGCGCGGGGCAGACGGTGTTCCATCTCCACTGGCACGTCAAAGGCGGTTGGTCGTGAGCTTGATCGAGGAGATCGACGACGAGCTGAAGGATGCGATGCGCGCGCGGGACGCGGAGCGCCGCGACACGCTGCGCCTGATCCTCAACGCCCTCAAGAACTCGGAGAAGGAGCTGCAGCGGCCGCTGAGCGAGGACGAGGAGCTGCAGGTCCTGCAGCGCGAGCGGAAGCGGCGCGTCGAGGCGGCCGAGGCGTTCCGCAGCGGCGGGCGCGAGGAGCGGGCCGAAGCGGAGGAGCGCGAACTCGACGTCCTCGAGGAGTTCATGCCGGAGCCGCTGTCCGAGGACGAGATCGAGGAGATCGTCGACGACGTCATCGCCGAGGTGGGGGCCACGAGCATGGCCGACCTCGGCCGCGTGATGGCCGACGTCATGCCGCAGATCGCCGGCCGCGCCGACGGCTCCCAGGTCAGCCAGGTCGTCCGCGAGAAGCTCGCTTGAGCTCGGGTCGAAGAGCTTCGCTCTTCGACCCGGTGTGAAGGGACTGCGCCCACGGGAGACGCGGTCTCCCGTGGGCTCCGTGCAGTGGGGCTTTCCTGGGCTCGTGCGGTTCGAGCGCTGCCGCCGCCTCGGCGAAGCCGGGCTTAGCCGCAGGCCGGACCGCGCTCGCGCCGGCCTCTGCCGCGCGCGAGCGCACCACGCAGGCGTCCCGTCCGGACCACCCAAGACCAAACGGCACGGAGCGGGCCGGAAACCGCGCTTTCCGGCCCGCGCAGTTCGATATCCCAGCAGGCGAAGCGCCAGCTTCGCGCGCTACGGCACTCGTCGGGCGCCGTCGTAGCCGCCGAAGTCGGAGAGGCTGTCGATGCGGACGACGGATCCGGTGTGCGGGGCGTCGACGAACCGGCCTCCGCCAATGTAGATCCCGACGTGGCCGAGGCCGTTGAAGAAGACGAGGTCGCCGGGTGCCGGCGACGAGATCGGCTCGGTCGCGTCCCACTGCGCGACGGTGTAGTGCGGGAGCGAGATCCCCAGCTGCGCATAGACGTACATCACGAGGCCGGAGCAGTCGAAGCCGCTCGGGCTCGCGCCGCCCCAGACGTACTTGACGCCGAGATACTGGAGCGCGATCGACGCCGCCTCCGGATGTCCGGCCCCGGTGCCTCCGGTCGGCACGTTGACCGGCGGCGGCGGGACGATCGTCGTGGGGGACGAGGGTGCCGCGGCCGCGGCCTTCTTCGCCGCTTGCTGCGCCTCGAGCTCCTGCCTCAGGCGCGCCTCCGCGGCGGCTCTTGCCGCACGCTCCTGCGCCGCCTCCTGCGTCTGGAGCTGCGAGATCGACGAGTTGATGGAGGAGAGCAGGCGCCGCTGTTGTCCGAGCTCGGCTCCGACCGTGCGCTTCTCCGCCGCCCGCTCGCGGACGGCCTGCTCGCGCGTCTGCTTCAGCTTCTTGAGCTGCAGCTCGCGCCGCTGCACCGAGTGCTCGAAGTTGAGCGCCTGCCGGCCGAGCGACGCGTCCTGATTCGAGACCGCCTGCGCCGACTCGGCCCGCTTGATGACCTGCGAGAGGCTGTGAGCGCCGGCGAGCACCTCGATCGTGCTCGGGGAACCGTTCACGTAGAGCGAGTAGAGGCGGGTCATGAGCCGCTTCTGCGAAACGTTGAAGTTCGCCTTGGCGATGTGGAGCCGGTACTCGTTCTGCCGCAGGCTCCTATTGACGAGCCCGAGCTTCTGCTTCGCGTTCCACCACTGGTCCTGGGCGACCTGCAGCTTCTGGCCGATCTGGTCGACCTCGGCCATGACCTCGCGCCTGTGGGCCTGTGCTGCCCGGATCTGCGGGGTCGAGCGGGCGCGCGCCACGGTCGCAGCGCCAGCCACCGCGAGTGCGGCGAGACCGAGCGTGCAGAGGAGGACGAGACCGTGACGTCGCATAGGAACGGCGTTGCAAAGAGGACCCGAAGCCGCTGACCCTAGCTGATGGTGGCGACAGCGTCATGTTCGTGACCGACGCAACCAACCCTGCAAAACGGCGCAAGCCCCGCAGGAAAGCGCCGTAGCGCCCCCTACACTGCGGTTTGTGCAGACGATTCTCGACGTCCCGAACGAGGTAGCGGCGGAGCTCGCCGGCATCGGCGACGGCGTGCTGAACGCCCTCCGCGACCGGCTCGGCTGCACCGTGAACCTGCGCGGCAACCGGCTCACGCTCGCCGGCGACGACCTCAAGGTCGCCGAGGCGCAGGCGGTCGTCGAGGAGCTCGTCGAGCTCGTCGAGGGCGGTCAGGAAGTCGGGGCGAACACCGTCGACGCCATCCTCGGCGCCATCGACCAGGCGGAGGACGTGCACGAGATCTTCTCCGACGTCGTCTGGTCGCACCGCGGCAAGCGGATCACGCCGAAGACCGTCACGCAGAAACGCTACGTCGACGCGATCCGCGACTGCACCGTCACCTTCGGCATCGGCCCCGCCGGCACCGGCAAGACGTACCTCGCCATCGCGCTCGCGGTGGCGGCGCTCTCCGAGCGGCAGGTCGGCCGGATCATCCTCACGCGCCCCGCGGTCGAGGCGGGGGAGCGGCTGGGGTTCCTGCCGGGCGACGTGCTCGCGAAGGTCGATCCGTACATGCGCCCGCTGTTCGACGCGCTCTACGACACGATGGATCCCGAGAAGCTCAACACCTTCATGGAGCGCGGCACGATCGAGGTGGCACCGCTTGCCTTCATGCGCGGGCGCACGCTCAACGACAGCTTCGTGATCCTCGACGAGGCGCAGAACACCACGCCCGAGCAGATGCAGATGTTCCTCACGCGGCTCGGCTTCGGCTCGAAGATGGTCGTGACCGGCGACGTGACGCAGGTCGACCTGCCGCGGGAGCAGGCGTCCGGGCTGATCCAGGTGCGCGACATCCTCACGGCGGTCGACGGGATCGCGTTCGTCGAGTTCAGCCACCAGGACGTCGTCCGCCACAAGCTCGTGCAGCGCATCGTGGAGGCGTACAAGGCTCACGCCGAGCAGACCGGGACCCAGCGGAGCAGGTGATCGAGGTAGAGGTCGACAACCGGTCGGGCGCCGAGGTGGACGAGGCCGCCGCGGTCGAGCTCGTGCAGTCGGTGCTCGCCGGGGAAGGCGTCGGCGCCGGTGAGCTCGGGCTCGCCTTCGTCGGGCCGGAGGAGAGCCGGACGCTGAAGCGCGAGCACCTCGGCATCGACGAGGCAACCGACGCGCTCGCCTTCCCGATCGACGGCCTGAGCGCGCTGCCCGACGGCATCCCGCGCCAACTCGGCGACGTTGTCGTCTGTCCCGACGTCGTCGGGCACGACTGGCGCGGGCCGCTCGTCCATGCGCTGCTGCACCTCGTCGGCTACGACCACGGCCCCGAGATGGAGGCCCGCGAGGCGGTGTACGCCGGGTGAGCGTCGCTCGCCTTCGGCTCGCTCCCGTGGGGGAAACCATGTTTCCCCCACGTCGCCCCCTTCTTTCGTCTTGCGTGGGGGAACCTCCCGGTTCCCCCACACCCCCTCCACACGCTCATCGGGCAGAGGTTGCCCGGTGAGCGTCACACCGCTGCGCGGCCCCGAGGACCCGCAGGGCGAGCGGCCGCCGCGCCGTCCGCCGCCGGCTCCGGGCCGGGCGCCGTCGCTCCTCGACAGCTTCAACTACGCATTCGAGGGGATCATCCACGTCCTCCGCACGCAGCGGAACCTCCGCATCCACTTCCTCGCCGCCGTGCTCGTGTTCGGGGCGGCGATCGCGGTCGGCGTGACCCGGCTCCAGCTGATCGCCCTCCTCTTCGCCATCGCGTTCGTGCTCGTCGCGGAGATGCTGAACACGGCGATCGAGGGCGTGATCGACGTCTCGACGACCTCCTTCGACCCGAACGCGAAGCTCGCCAAGGACATCGCGGCCGGTGCGGTGCTGATCGCGTCGATCACCGCGGTCGCCATCGGCTTCCTCGTCTTCCAGGGCGCGGTCGGGCAGCGCGCGACGAATGCGCTCGACCGGGTGCGCGAGGAGCCGGCGGACATCACGCTCGTGGCGCTCGTCCTCGTCGTGCTCATCGTCCTCGCGACGAAGGCGTGGACGGGTCGCGGGACGCCGCTGCGAGGCGGTCTTCCCTCGGGTCACGCTGCGCTCGCGTTCGCGGCCTGGGTCGCGGTGACGTATCTCGTCGGCAGCGACCACCGCTTCGTCGTCTCGGGCCTCGCCTTGATCATGGCGCTGCTCGTCGCCCAGACCAGGGTGGAGTCGGGGATCCACTCGACGCTCGAGGTCGCCTACGGCGGCGCTCTCGGCGCGCTCGTGACCCTGATCGTCTTCCAGGTGGTCGGGTGAGCGGCGCGCGGCTCCTGATCTGGGACTTCGACGGCACCCTCGCGCACCGGCGCGGCGAGACGGGGTGGAGCATCCTCCTCGCCGAGACGCTCGACGCCCAGGAGCCGGGGCACCCGCACTCCGCCGACACGTTCCGGCCGTACCTCCGCAGCGGCTTTCCCTGGCACGAGCCCGAGATCGCGCACCCCGAGCTGTGCGAGCCGGACGCGTGGTGGGCGGCCGTGGAGCCGGTGCTCGGCCGGGCGTACGAGGCTGCGGGATACGAGCCGGCGCGGGCGCTCGAGCTCGCCGGCTCGGCGCGGCGGCTCTACGTCGACCCGAACGTGGGCTGGGAGCTCTTCGACGACACGCTGCCCGCGCTCGAGCGGCTCTCGCAGGCCGGCTGGACGCATGCCATCCTCTCGAACCACGTCCCGGAGCTGCGGCAGATCGTGACCGCGCTCGGGACTCGAAGAGGTCGTCCCGTTCCTCTCCTGCTCGGCCGAGACGGGCTACGAGAAGCCGCACGCGCAGGCGTATGCGTCGGTGCTCGACGCGCTGCGCCCGGCCGAGGCGTGGATGATCGGTGACAACGTTCTCGCGGACGTGCTCGGCGCCGAGGAGCTCGGCCTGCCGGCCGTGCTCGTGCGTCGACCCGATCCGCGCGCCACCCGCTACGCCGACTCGCTCGCCGGCGTCGATCCGTTCCTGAGTGAGGTGGTCGCCGCATGACCGACCTGCTCAGCGAGCAGAAGCGCTACTACGCCGAGCGCGCGCCCGAGTACGACGACTGGTGGTACCGGCGCGGCCGCTACGAGCTCGAGCCCGACGCTCTCGCGCGCTGGCAGGCGGACGCGGAGGAGGCCGACGCGGCGCTCGAGGCGTTCGCGCCGGTGGGCTCGGTGCTCGAGCTCGCGGCGGGCACGGGCATCTGGACGCGGAAACTCGTCCGGCTCGCCGACCGCGTCGTCGCGGTCGACGCCAACGCCGAGACGCTCGCCCTCAACACCGCCGAGGCCGACCTCGTGTGTGCGGACGTCTTCGTCTGGGAGCCGTGCGAGCGCTTCGACCTCGTCTTCTTCTCGTTCTGGGTCTCCCACGTCCCGGAGAAGAGGTTCGCCGAGTTCTGGTCGCTCGTGCGGGCCGCGCTCAGGCCCGGCGGGCGCGTCTTCCTCGTCGACAGCGGAGCCGGCGACACGGCGCACACGGGAACCGACCAGGCGGACGGGGAGGAGACGCGTGCGCTCGCCGACGGGCGGACCTTCCGCATCGTCAAGCGCCGCTGGGAGCCGGACGAGCTCGCCGAGCGCGTGCGGCCGCTCGGCTTCGAGCTCGACCTCCGCGACTCGGCGCACGGCCATTTGGTCTACGGCGGAGGGACGCTCGGATGACCGGCGAGGAGCTGCTCGCAGACGCAGACGCAGCGGCGGCGAACGCGTACGCGCCGTACTCGAACTACCTCGTCGGAGCCGCCGTGCTCGCGCGCGACGGCCGCGTCCTCGCAGGGGCGAACGTCGAGAACGCCGCCTATCCGCTGGGGATCTGCGCCGAGCGGTCGGCGATCGCGAGGGCGGCGAGCGAGGGTCTGCGGCCGGGCGACCTGGAGGCGATCGCGATCACGGCGTCGCCCTGCGGCGGCTGCCGCCAGTGGCTGCACGAGTGGCGCTTCGAGCGCGTCCACTTCCGCCGCGCCGACGGCACGGTCGCGACGTACGCCCCCGGCGACCTGCTGCCCGACACGTGGGACTTCCCGGACGAATGAGGAGCGGTTTCGCGGCGGTCGCGGGCCGGCCGAACGTCGGCAAGTCGACGCTCGTCAACGCGCTCTGCGGCGGCAAGGTCGCGATCGTCTCCGACAAGCCGCAGACGACCCGGCGCCGCATCTTCGGCATCGCGAACGGCGACGACCACCAGCTCGTCCTCGCCGACCTGCCGGGGTTCCAGCGGCCGCTCGACCCGCTCACCGAGCGGATGCAGAAGACCGTCGACGCGGCGTTCGAGGAGGTGGATGCCGTCCTGTTCGTGCTCTCGGCGCGCGAGCGGATCGGGGCCGGCGACCGCTTCATCGCCTCGCGGGTCTTCGGGCTCGGCTTCCCCGTCGTGATCGCGCTCAACAAGGTCGACCGGCTGAAGGCGGGGCACGTCGCGCAGCAGATGACGGCAGCCGCGCGGCTCGGCGACTTCCATGCGCTGCACCCGGTGAGCGCCAAGACGGGCGACGGCATCGCCGCGCTCCGCGAGGAGCTGGTCGGGCTGCTGCCCGAGGGGCCGCTGTACTTTCCGCGGGAGCAGCGCACCGACCTCTCGCTCGAGATGCAGCTGGCGGAGCTCGTGCGCGAGAAGGCGCTCTGGCTGACCCGCGACGAGGTGCCGCACTCGATCTCGGTGGAGGTGGAGGAGATCGAGGAGAAGGTCGTGCGGGCGTCGATCCTCGTCGAGACCGAGTCGCAGAAGCAGATCGTGGTCGGCAAGGGCGGCGCGCTCGTGAAGGACATCGGCACGCGCGCCCGGCCGGAGATCGAGGCGCTGCTCGGCCATCCCGTCTTCCTCGAGCTCAAGGTCAAGGTGCGGCCGCGGTGGCGCCGCGACGCCACGACGCTGGAGCGGCTCGGCCTCTAACCGGTGCAGGTCGGCCCGCCGTGGGTGGCGAGCCAGGCCTTGAGCGCCCGGATTCTGGCGGCCGCCTGCGTGAGCCGGTTCTGCAGGCGCATCGAGCCGGCGTCGTCGGCGATCAGCGTCGCATAGCCGCGCTCGCTCGCGCTCTCGGCCCCGAAGATGAGCAGGTCGGAGCCGGCGAGCATCGCGTGGGTCGCGGTGTGCGGGATCCGGTCGGCGGCCGGCGCGGTCAGCGAGTCGGTCACGGTGACGCCCTGGAAGCCGAGCTGCTTCCGCAGCAACCCGCTGATGATCGTGCTCGAGAACGCGGCCGGCCTCTTCGAGCCGTCCAGCTTGGGATAGACCGCGGTCGAGACCATCACGAGCTTCGCGCCGGCGTTGACCGCGCTCTGGAACGGGAGCAGCCCCTGGTGGAGCTTCGTGGCGCCGTCCCGGATCACGATCCGCCCGTTGTCGGTGTTGCCGCTCGCGAGGCCGAGGCCGGGGAAGTGCTTCGCGGTCGCCGCGATCCCGTTCTCCTGCAGGCCGGTGACGAAGGCGTGGGCCATCTGCGCATTCCAGGTACGGGAGCTCGAGAAGACCCGCGAGCCTTCGAAGTTGCCCGCCGGGCCCGGCGTGTCGACGACGGGTGCGAAGTCGATGTCGATCCCGACCGAGTGGAGAGCGGCGGCGGCGGCGGCGGCCTGCTCGTGGGCGACGGCGGGACTCGTCATCTGGTCAGGGGCTTCGGTCGGAGGTGCCCACGCGAGCCGCCGGACGATCCCGCCCTCCTGGTCGACCGCGATCAGGAGCGGCTCGCCGCGGGTGCACGCGGCCTGCTGCAGCTCGGCGGTGACGGTGACGGCGGTGTGGCGCGTGAGCCAGCCGTTGCCGAGGAGAACGACGCCGCCCATCTTCCCGTTGCGAATCCGCGTCAGAAACCGCCGGTTCGGCGGCGCGGTGAGCGTCCCCATCACCGTCTCGGCCGTGTCGGAGAAGCCCGTGAGCGACCGTGCGTTCGTCGCCGGCGCCGGCTTGGCCGCCGCCGCAATCACCGCAACCGTCGCCAGGGCGACGAGACCCAAAAGCGTCCTCGGCATCGAGCACAGGGTAGCCCTCGTTTCGGCGTCTTCAGGGGCCGCCGGCCGTCCCGGCAGCAGCCCGGGACTAGACTCAACGCATGGCTCAGGCACCCGCATTGCCGGCCGGGTTCGAGCTTCCGCTCGAGGCTCGCCTGCCGCGGATCGGCGCCGTCGACGCGGTCGCGCTCGAGGAGCGCGCGGCGTCGCTGGCGAAGCGCTCGATCAAGCGCGAGTCGAAGGTCTGGGCGCTCCTGCTGGCGATCCGCACGACGGATCTGACGACGCTCGAAGGCTCGGACACGCCGGGGAAGGCGGCGGCGATCGCCTCGAAGGCGCGGCGTCCGGATCCTGCCGATCCGGCGATTCCGCCGGTCGCCGCGGTCTGCGTCTACCCGAATCTCGTGCCTGCCGTGCGTGAACGGCTCGCGGGTAGCGACGTGAAGGTGGCCGCGGTCGCGACCGGGTTCCCGTCGGGGCAGTATCCGACGGCGGTGAAGGTCGCCGACGTGTGTGCAACGGTCGCGCTGGGGGCGGACGAGATCGACATGGTGATCGACCGCGGCGCCTTCCTGTCGGGTCGCTACGCGAAGGTCTACGACGAGATCGTCCAGGTGAAAGAGGCCTGCGGAGACGCGCACCTGAAGGTGATTCTCGAGACCGGAGAGCTCGGCACGTACGACAACGTGCGCCGGGCGACGCTGCTGTCGATCGCAGCGGGGGCGGACTTCGTCAAAACGTCGACGGGGAAGATCTCGCCGGCCGCGACGTTGCCCGTGGCGCTCTGCATGCTGGAGGCGATTCGCGACGTGTACGAGGAGACCGGCCGGCGGGTGGGCTTCAAGGCGGCGGGCGGGATCCGGCAGGCGAAGCAGGCGATCCAGCACCTCGTGCTCGTGCACGAGACGCTCGGGCGGGAGTGGCTGACGCCCGATCTGTACCGGCTCGGCGCCTCGTCGCTGCTCAACGACATCCTGATGCAGCTCCGCAAGCAGCGCACCGGCGCCTACCAGAGCGGCGACTACTTCACGCTGGATTGAGGAGACACGCTTTTGTGACACAGGCGGCATACGTACGCGAGCATTTCGGCCCTAAGCTCGCCCCCTCCCATAAGGGTGGGGGGCGGGTTTGGGGGACCGGCCCGTTCCGCGTCGCCCCGGCCCGCCTCGACCGTGTCCGGAGCGTGCATGGCTGAGCTCGACAAGCCGCAGCACGAGGTCGACGTCCCCGGCGACTGGACGTACGCGAGCGCTCCCGAGTCGCGCGACATCGTCCACCTCCGCGACCGCTACGGCTACTACGTCGGCGGCGATTGGCTGGAGCCGGCCGAGACGTACGAGACGATCGCCCCCCGCGACGAGGAGCCGCTCGCGGCCGTCGGCCAGGGCACGCCCGCCGACGTCGGCCACGCGGTCGCCGCCGCCCGCAACGCCTACGCCGACGGCTGGTCGTCGCTCCCGGGCTCTGAGCGCGCGAAGTACCTGTTCCGCATCGCCCGCCTCCTGCAGGAGCGGGCGCGCGAGTTCGCCGTCCTCGAGTCGCTCAACGGCGGCAAGCCGATCAAGGAGTCGCGCGACGTCGACCTCCCGCTAGCCGCGGCCCACTTCTTCTACTACGCCGGCTGGGCCGACAAGCTCGAGTACGCGTTTCCCAACCGGCGCCCGCGCCCCGTCGGCGTGGCGGGCCAGATCATCCCGTGGAACTTCCCGCTGCTCATGCTCGCGTGGAAGGTCGCGCCCGCGCTTGCGTGCGGCAACACGGTCGTCCTCAAGCCGGCGGAGACGACGCCGCTCACGGCACTCCTCTTCTGCGACGTGCTGCGCCAGGCGGAGCTGCCCGCCGGAGTCGTCAACATCGTCACCGGCGACGGTCGCACCGGGGCCGCGCTCGTCGAGAGCGAGGACGTCGACAAGATCGCCTTCACCGGCTCGACCGAGGTGGGGAAGGAAATCCAGCGGCGGCTGGCCGGCACGGGCAAGCGCCTCACGCTCGAGCTCGGTGGCAAGGCCGCCAACATCGTCTTCGACGACGCCGCGCTCGACCAGGCGGTCGAGGGGATCGTCAACGGGATCTACTTCAATCAGGGCCACGTGTGCTGCGCCGGCTCGCGGCTCCTCGTCCAGGAGTCGATCTACGAGCCGCTCGTGGCCAAGCTCGAGCGCCGCCTCGCGACCTTGCGCGTCGGCGACCCGCTCGACAAGAACACAGACGTCGGCGCGATCAACTCCGCCGCCCAGCTCGAGAAGATCCGCGAGCTCGTCGCCTCCGGGGTCGAGGAGGGTGCGCAGATCTACCAGCCGCCCTGTGTCCTGCCGGAGAAGGGCTACTGGTTCGTTCCGACCGTGTTCACGAACGTCGCGCAGAGCTACCGCATCGCGCAGGAGGAGATCTTCGGCCCGGTCCTCTCCGTCCTCACCTTCCGCACGCCGGAGGAGGCGCTGGAGAAGGCGAACAACACGCCGTACGGGCTGAGCGCCGGCGTCTGGACGGAGAAAGGCTCGCGGATCCTCTGGATGGCGCAGCGCCTCCGCGCCGGCGTCGTCTGGGCGAACACGTTCAACCGCTTCGATCCCGGCTCGCCGTTCGGCGGCTACAAGGAGTCGGGCTTCGGCCGCGAGGGCGGGCGGCACGGCCTCGAGCCGTATCTGCAGTTCGACGACTCGGACGGGGACTCGGGATGACGACCGTCGTCAGTCCCGGCGCCGAAGCACGCGCGGGAGCGCTGGGCGCGCGCGCCGAGTGCGCTCGAGACTGGCTCGCCGACCAGCTCGCAAGTCCGTTCTCGTTCGATCTCTTCGTTCTCGACGAGGACGAATGGGCGGACCACGCGGAAGTCCCTGTGTACGCGATACCCCATGCGCATCCGGACAGCGGCAAGATCGTCCTCGGCTCGCAGCCCGCGACGCTCTTCGACTCGGTGTGCACGCAGTTCTGGCCCGACTTCAGCGTGGAGTCGCGCGCCGCGATGCACCAGGTCTACGGGGACCCGCCGCTGCTCGAAGCGTTCGCCGACCTGATCCTCGTCCACGAGCTCCTGCATCTCGTGCCGCGCGGGCAGTCGCTGCCGCAGATGTGGCACGAGGAGCTGTTCGCCAACCTCGGCGCGGTCGGCTACCTGGCGAGCGAGGAGCCGGACGAGCTTCCGGTCTACATGACGTTCTGTCGCGCCGGCTGCGACGTGCCTCCGTCGCGGGTCGCCCGCTCGGCGCTCGTGGACATGGCCAGCAGCTTCGAGGACGGAGGTTTTGCGAACTATGTCTGGTACCAGTGCCGGCTCATCATCGCGGCCGAGCGGCTCTGGGACACCCACGGTGTCGAGGCGCTGCAGGCGCTGCAAACGGGCGACGTCGACGTCGCCGCTGAGGTCGAGAGGAACTGGCCGTGAGCGAGCGGCTTCCCGTCAAGAAGACGTACAAGCTGTTCATCGGCGGCTCGTTCCCGCGCAGCGAGTCGGGCCGCACCTACGACGCCGAGGGCCAGAACGTCGCCCGCGCGTCGCGCAAGGACGTCCGCGACGCCGTTCGCGCCGCCCGCGGCGCGCAGCCCGGGTGGGCCGCCGCGACCGCCTACAACCGCGGCCAGATCGTCTACCGGATCGCCGAGATGATCGAGTCGCGCGCCGCCGAGTTCGCCGCGCTCTGCGGCGGACGCGACGAGGTGGAGCGCTCGATCGATCGCATCGTCTGGTACGCCGGCTGGGCCGACAAGCTGCCACAGGTGCTCGGCGGATCCAATCCCGTCGCCGGTCCCTACTTCAACTTCACCGTGCCGGAACCGACCGGCGTCGTCGCGGTGCTGGCGCCGGACGAGCCGCCGCTGCTCGGGCTCGTCACGAGGCTTCTGCCGCCGCTCGTCGGTGGGAACGCCGTCGTCGCGGTGGCCTCGGAGACACGCCCGCTTGCGGCGATCGAGCTCGCCGAGGCGCTTGCGACCAGCGATGTGCCCGGCGGTGTCGTCAACCTTCTGACGGGCGGACACGCGGAGCTCGGGCCCGTGCTCGCCTCGCACATGGACGTCAACGCGATCGACCTCTGCGGGGCCGACGGCGATGCGCCGGAGCTCGAGCGCCTCGCCGCCGACAACGTCAAGCGCGTCGTGCGCGGCCGCGCGGACGTGCAGAGCCCGTGGGAGATCGCCTCCTTCCTCGAGCTGAAGACGGTCTGGCACCCGATGGGGCAGTGAGTTGCGAGAATCGCGGCTCGTGCACGTGAGCCGCCCCTTCAGCCACGCAATTGCCGAGGGCGACGGCATCTCCGTCGTCGCCGCCGTCGAGGACGCCGACGCCGCCCGAGCCGCGGAGGCGCAGCGGGCCGAGGCGCTCGTCGTCAACGGCGACCCGGCAAGCCTGCGGGAGGCGACGCGCCTGCCGATCCTCTGGCGCGTGAGTACTGACGTCGAGCGCGCCGCGGAGGTCGCGGATGCCGTGACGCTTGCGCTCCCGGGCGAGGACGAGGACCACGACGCGGCTCAGCGCCGGCACGAGGAGGCGCTCGCGGCGGGCCTCGACTGCGCCGTGGAGGTGCGCACCGAGGAGGAGCTCGAGCGTGCGCTCGAGGCTCTCGACCCGGAGATCTTCCTGCTCGTGCCGCCGCAGAGCGACGCAGAGGAGCGCCTCGAGGCCGTGCTCGAGCTGCTCGCCGCCGTGCCCGCGGGAAAGCTCGCGATCGCCGACCTCGCCGTGACGACGGAGGACGAGGTGCACGAGCTCGAGCGCGCCGGTGTGGACGCCGTGATCGTCCATGCCGCCGACGTGTCGCCGCTCGTCGGCGAGGCTCCCCCGGAAGTCTGAGGAGTGCGCTAGCCGAAGAACGCGCGCGCGACGTCGTACCACTCGCGCGGCACGACCTTCAGCTCCGCGGTGGCTTCTGCGAGGGGGACCGCGATCACGTCGTCCCCCCGCAGGGCGGCCATCTGGCCGAACTCGCCCGCAAGGGCCAAGTCGGCGGCCTTCAGCCCGAACCGCGTCGCGAGGACGCGGTCGCGCGGCGTCGGCGTGCCGCCGCGCTGCACGTGGCCGAGCACCGTGACGCGCGTCTCGAACCCGGTGCGCTCCTCGATCTCGCGCCCGAGTGCCTCGCCGACTCCTCGCTTCGACAGGATCACGTGCCCGAACTGATCCTGCTCGCCCGCGTCCGCCAGCCCGGGCAGCTCGCAGCCCTCGCTGACGACGACGATGGAGAAGTTCTTGCCGCGCGCGTGCCGCTTCCGGATCGTCTCCACGACCTCCTCGAAGTCGACCGGGATCTCCGGCACGAGGATCACGTCGGCGCCGCCGGCGATGCCGCTCATGACTGCGATCCAGCCCGTGTGGCGGCCCATCACCTCGACGACCATGACGCGGTTGTGCGACTCGGCCGTCGTGTGGAGACGGTCGATCGCCTCGGTCGCGACGAAGACCGCGGTGTCGAAGCCGAACGTGTAGTCGGTGCCCGAGAGGTCGTTGTCGATCGTCTTCGGGACGCCGACGACGGGGAACTGCTGCTCTGCGTGGAGCCGCGCCGCCACGCCGAGCGTGTCCTCGCCGCCGATCGCCACGAGGGCATCGAGCCCGCGATCGGAGAAGTTCTGCAGGACGCGCTCGACGCCGCCCTCGACCGTGAACGGGTTCGTGCGGCTCGTGCCGATGATGGTGCCTCCGCGCGGGAGAATCCCGGATACCTGCGCAGGCCCGAGGTCTTCGAAGATCGGCTCGACGAGCCCGCGCCAGCCCTCGCGCACCGCGACGACGTCCCAGCCGGCCGCATCCGCCCGGCGCACGACGGCGCGGATCACCGCGTTCAGCCCGGGACAGTCGCCGCCGCCGGTGAGGATGCCGATGTTCTTCGCCATTCCGGCCCGAGCCTAGACGCTCGGCGGCCGACGTAGGCTGTTCGCGTGACGGCGCAGCCCCACGTGGACCGGCCGTCCTCCCGCCTCGGAGGCTGGGTCGGCTTCTGGCTCTGGGCGCTCGTCGGTGCGGGGATCGTGTTCGGGTTCCTCAGTTTCCTCGTCTTCGTCCTGCTCCCGATGATCGTGATCGCCGTCGTGCTGGCTCGGCGGTCGGCGTGGAACGACGGCCCGTCCCTGGTCGGCATGCTCGCCGGCGCCGGGCTGCCGCTCCTGCTCGTCGCCGCGGTGAACTGGAGCGACTGGAACCACCGCGTCGTCGGCGACGGCACTCCGAATCCGTACTACTGGGGTGCGGTCGGGCTGTGCCTGCTCGGCGTCGGCGTCGCTGCGTCCGCGCTCCTCAGACGGCGCAGTGGCTAGAGCGGGCGATGCCGAAGGTGGGAATCGAACCCACACGGCCCGAAGGCCACCGGATTTTGAGTCCGGCGCGTCTGCCAGTTCCGCCACTTCGGCCTGCGAGGGGCATGGTACGCCGAAGGTTGCGCGGCCTACCGCTCGCCTGAGCCGACGCGGAGCGGAAAGTACGGCGGCGTGAGCAGGAAGCCGATGCGGGCATCGGGACCACGGTGTCCCCGGGCCATCTGAAGCGCCGCGCCGATCCCGCCGATCGGGACGAAGCCGAGCGACCGCACCGCGGACGCGTCGCGTGCGCCGGCGACGTAGACGGCGCCGAGCCGCTCGAGCGCGGGACGGCAGGCTTCCCAGTCGCGGAACGGCAGCAACGGATGGACGGTGCGGCCGGCGCGGTACTCCTCGACGGCCCGCGCGTCCGCGGCGACCGCATCCTCCGCGGCGCCGAGCAGCGCGGGGTCGCGCGCGATCGGGTCGGAGCGGAAGAAGACGTGGTACGGCTGCTGCGTCGGCCGGGCGAAGACACGCCGGAAGCCGTGGACGAGGATGACGACGCCGCCGTCGCGGACAGGAAAGGCGTCCCGCCATAGCCCGAGGGCGTGGGCGAGCCCGAGATGGGCCGCGAGCAGCGGGTTCGGCGGCTCGCGCGGCAGGAACGGCGTGGTGCCGGGGATCCCGAGCACGAGGGCATCGAGCGGCTCGTCGAGGGTCGCCCGGCGCAGCTCGATCGCGCGGAGCAGAGCTTCGGCATGGGCGACGGAAGGCGGCCCCGCCAGCACGGCCGCCGCTGTTCGCGTGCCGCGCAGCGACCGGAGGACGCGACGTCGAACCCGCTCCGGGGCCGCCGAGAAGCCGCGCCGCAGCGGCGAGCCGGCGATCCGTCCCGCGGCCTCGGGTTCGTACGGGTAGCCGCGGAGGAGCCCTCCGAACTGCGGGTGGTTGAGGACGAGCGAGACGCCGAGGTGCGGGACGTCCGCCGCCAGCGTCCGTTCGACGAGCGTAGCGACGCGCCAACCCTCCGAGCCTCCGGTCTCGAGCAGCGACTCCGCCGTCGCGCGGCGTTGCGTCTCGGCGTCGGCGGCGGCGAGGAGCGTTGCCGGCCCGCCGTGTAGCACCGTCTCCGCCGCGCTCACGACCACGACGAGGTCCGTCTCGACGAGCTCGCGCGCGACCCGCACGCGCGGCGCAACCGCAGGGATCCCGGTGAGCCCCGGGTCGGCGGCGTCGTGCACCTCGACCCGGCCGTGAAAGCGGCGGCGCAGCTCCGGCGTCACGAGCGCCGCGATCTCGCTACGGCTCGGGCGTCGGGCGAGACCGCCGGCGATGAGGAGCGTCTGGTGCTCGGTGCGCACGCCGAGCTCCTCGAGTGCGTCGCTCACGGCAGCGACTGCGAGCCGTCTCGGATCGGCCAGGACGTTGGTGATCGGCAGCGCGGGTGGCTCGACCACGATCGTCACGCGCGACGCCCTCGAGGCGAGCGCCTCGAGCGGCTCCCCGTCCAGTGGGAACCGCAATGCCTCTCGCGTCGCCGCCTCGACGTCGGTCGCGCGGCCCGGCGCCGGAGGCCGCAGGAGGCACGCGTCGGCGGGCGCCGACGCCACGACGATGCGGCTGCCGGAGAGGAGAGGGATGCGCGGCATCCGCGGATTCAACCAGCGAAGTTCGCGGCGAAGTACGGATTGCGGCGCGCGTGCCGGTGCTGGAGTATGCGCCCATGGCTGACGAGAACCGCTCCCGGCGCGAGGTGCGGATCCTGCCGGCCGTGATCGGAGCCGGCGTCGCGGTCGCGATCGCCGTCGGCGCCGTCGCCTACGCGGCCGGCCATTACGGCGAGAAGACGCAGACGCAGACGCTCACGATCCAGGCGGCCGAGTCGGGCACGACGGCGATCATCGGGCGGGCGCAGGTCTCTCCGTCCGTCGCCGCCGGCGCGCACACGTTCGTCCAGTTCGGGTGCGTCGATTGTCACGGGATGCAGGGCAAGGGCGGAGTCGATCCGGCGGTGCCAGCGCTGACCACGGTCGGCCAGAGCCTCACGGTGGCGCAGCTCAAACACATCATCGACCACGGCCTCGGCGCGTCGGCGGACCCGAAGCAGCCGTACATGCCGGTCTGGGGTGAGGTGATCTCCAAGACGCAAGTCACCAACCTCGTGTCCTACATCCGTGCCGGCCTGCCCGCCGTGCCCGACGCGCAGCCGGTCTCGGTCCCGTCGGGACAGGGAGCGCCCGTCGCCGGCGCGGCGCTCTATGTCCGGTACGGCTGCATCAACTGTCACGGCCCGAACGGGCTCGGCGGCGTGCCGAACCCGCTCTCGCCGGACAAGACGATCCCGCCGCTCTCTGGGCAGGACTTCCGCAACGAGTTCAACACCGACGCGAAGATCGCGGCCGTGATCCGCAGCGGCAGCGTGATCGGCCGAGCGCCGATCGTGAGCATGCCGCACTGGGGCGGGATCCTTTCCGACCAGCAGATCGCGGAGCTGATCGCGTACCTCAAGACGCTCAAGTAACGCGCAATACACTCGGAGACGATGTCTCCGAAGACGCTCACGGGTGCCGAGCTCGACCTGAGCGACGCCCCCGCGCGCGAGGCCGAGCTCTTCCTCGTCGACGGCAACAACCTCGCCTACCGCGCGTTTTTCGCGCTGCCGGAGGAGCTCGCGACGAGCGAGGGCTTCCCGACCAACGCGCTGCTCGGCTTCACGAACATGCTCTTCAAGCTCCTCTCCGACTACCGGCCGAAAGGGGTCGCGGTCGCCTGGGACACGCGACCGGTCCACCGCGCCGCGCAGGCCGAGGCGGTCGAGGTCGTCTACAAGGAGGGCCGCCGCCCGATGCCGGACCTGCTGCGCGAGCAGTTCCCGCACCTGCGGCCGATCGTCGAGGCGTTCGGCTACCGCAACCTCGAGTTCGAGGGCTGGGAGGCCGACGACGTGATCGCGACGCTCGCGACCCGGGCCGACGAGGCGGGGATCCGGACCTGCGTCGTCTCGACCGATCGCGACGCGTTCCAGCTCGTCTCCGAGAACGTCTGCCTGATGATGACGCCGCGCGGCGTGAGCGACGTCAACGTCTACACGCCCGAGCGGGTCGAGGCGCGCTACGGGATCCGGCCCGACCAGATCCCGGACTTCATCGGGCTCAAGGGCGACACCTCCGACAACATCCCCGGCGTCCCGGGCATCGGGGACAAGACCGCGGGCCGGCTCGTCGCGCAGTACGGCTCGCTTGAGGACGTGCTCGACCACGTCGAGGAGCTGTCGCCGGCGCGCAAGAAGAACTTGACCGAGTTCGCGGATCAGGCTCGCGCGGCGAAGGTGCTCGCCACTATGCGCCGCGACCTCGACATCGACGCCGATCCGGCTGAGCTCGTCCTCGCGCCGCCCGACCGGGCGCAACTGCGCGAGACGTTCCGGCAGTTCGAGTTTCGCGCGCTCCTCGGGCGGGTGGACGAGCTCGACGAGGCGGTGCCCGCGCGGGAGCGGATCTCGGCCGGCACCGCAGTTCCATGGCACGAAGGCGACGTGCCCCGCGTGGAGGAGCTCGCAGGGATCGCGGCCGACGAGGGCCGCATCGCGGTCGCGCTCGGCGACGAGGTCGTCGTCGCGCCACGGCCGGACCCGCTCGAGGGGACGTTCGTCGCTCACGACGCGAAGGCGCTGCGGGTCGAGGCGGCCGACGACACGATGCTCCTCGCCTACCTGATCGACCCGGCCAGGAGCGAGTACCTGCTCGACGACCTTGCCGCCGAGTACGCGGTCGAGGCTGTTGCGGAGCCGGAGGCGGAGGAGGAGACGGCGCGACTCGTCCGCCACGCGGCGGTCACGCTGCGCCTGCGCGACCCGCTGCTCGAGCGCGTGCGCGAGCGCGGGGCCGAGCCGCTCTACCGCGACGTCGAGCTGCCGCTCACGGGCGTCCTCGGCCGAATGCAGGAGGCCGGCGTCCGCATCGACACGTACCGCATGGGCGAGATCACCGCGCGGCTCGCCGACCGCGTCGAGGAGCTCGAGGCAAGCGCCTACGAGCTCGCGGGCGAGGAGTTCGTCCTCGGCTCACCGCAACAGCTGGGGCGCATCTTGTTCGAGAAGCTCGAGCTCACGCCCGGCCGCAAGGGCAAGACCGGCTACTCGACCGACACGAAGGTGCTGCGCTCGATCCGGGCCGAGCACGAGATCGTGGCCGTGATCGAGGAGTGGCGCGAGCTCTCGAAGCTGCTCAACACCTACCTCGTCCCGCTGCCGGACATGATCGGCGAGGACGGGCGCCTGCACACGACCTTCAACCAGGCCGTGGCCGCGACGGGCCGCCTCTCGACCACCAACCCGAACCTCCAGTCGATCCCGATCCGCACGGAGCTCGGACGCAAGATCCGCTCCGCGTTCGTCGCCGAGCAGGGCGCGCGGCTGATCTCCGCCGACTACTCGCAGATCGAGCTCCGCATCCTCGCGCACGTCTCCGGCGAGCCGAAGCTGCGCGAGGCGTTCGAGCGCGGGGAGGACATCCACACCGCGACCGCGGCCGAGGTGCTCGGCGTCGACCCCGCGAAGCTCACGCCGGGCGAGCGGTCGATCGCGAAGATGATCAACTTCGGGATCGTCTACGGGATCTCGGCCTTCGGCCTCTCCGAGAACCTCGAGATCCCGCGCGAGCAGGCGCAGGAGTACATCGACGCCTACCTCGCGCGCTTCCCGCTCGTGCAGGACTTCATCCAGCGCACGATCGAGCAGGCCGAGCGCGACGGCTACGCGACGAGCCTGCTCGGGCGGCGGCGGCCGGTTCCCGAGCTGCGCGTGCGGAACCGGGCGACGCGCGGCTTCGGCGAGCGCGTCGCGGTCAACTTCGTGATGCAGGGCTCGAACGCGGACATCATCAAGGTGGCGATGGTCGCGATCGAGAAGCGGCTGCGCGAGGAGGGGAGAAGCGCGCGGCTCGTCCTCCAGGTGCACGACGAGCTCCTGCTCGAGACGCCCGACGCGGAGACCTCGGTCGTGAAGGAGCTCGTGCGCGAGGAGATGTGCTCGGCGTACCCGCTCGACCCGCCGCTGGCCGTGGACGTTGGCGCGGGCGACTCCTGGGCTGACGCGAAGAGCTAGCGCGAGGCCTGATCAGGCGAGAGGACGCTGGCCCAGGCGACCGTCCTGCGGCGCGCTCGCGCCCGCCCCTTGGTCCAGCCACTTCCCGGACCCTCGATCGTGAACCTATTTGCAATTCGGAGTGATCGCGTTTCAAATGCCACGGTGTCGTCCGCCCGCAGAGCTCTCGCCGGGATCACGATCCCGCAGCAGCTGCTCATCGCCGCGGCGTTGACCTACGGTCTCGTCTTCGCGCTGCTGCTCGAGTACGGCCGGCCCGGACTGGGGATCGGGGAGGGCTTCTTCGTGGCCGTGATCCTCGCGGCCGCAGCCAGTGGCCCGGTGCTCGGCGGGCTCGCGGGGCTCCTCGCGCTCCTCCTCTACGAGCTCGCGATCCATGAGCAGACCGGTCTTGCGTGGCCCGACTTCGACCATCCGCCTGCGTTGGTTCGGCTCGTCGCGTATGTCGCCGCAGGCGTCGTGACCGGCTTTCTCGCCCGCCGCTTCCGGCTCATGCTGGCGCAGTCGCTGACCGTGCTCGAGGAGCTCAGCGATCTCGCGTACGGCCGGGTCGACTGGGCGTCACTCGAGCGCGGCCGCGCTCAGGACGCTTCGCCGGACCGCGTGTAGCCCAGCTCCGCGAGCAGCGAGCCCGCCTCGGCCTCGACGTCGGCGACCTGCTCCGGTGTCAGCTCCTTCTGCCAGCGCCCGATCGAGGAGTCGCGGAAGTTGTCCATCGCCCGATGCGCCGACGTCACGTTCGCGCCGAGGAATCCCGCGAGCTCGTCGGCCACGCTCGCGAGCTTCTCGTAGCGGATCTCGAGCAGGCGGTCGACGGTGTCTGTCGCGCGCACCGCCTCGACGTAGCGCCGCCACGCCCACGCGCAGCGCCGGGCGTCGCTCACCTGCGCGAACTCCTCGCGCCGCTCCGGCTCGACCCAGAAGCGCGGCTCTGACCCGTACGGCAGGCGCGCGTCGTCCTTGCCCTCGGTGCCCTCGTTCAGCCAGCCCCGCTCCAGCAGCGAGCAGACGACGTCGCGGCCGTCGCGCAGCACATGCACCGCGAGCGCCTGCGGGTACGCCTCGAGTGCAGCGCCGAGCACGTGGGCGGTCTCGGGCGTCTGCTCGACACCGCGGAGGCCCCAGGCAAGCCCGATGCGCCGGATCCGCTCGAGGATCGTCCGCAGCTCGGCCGCCGACGGCTGCTCCGGCAGCGCCGCCTTCCACGGGGTCACCTCGCCGAAATCGACGAAACCGGGGAGGCCGCCGATCGCGCGGCCGACGAACGTCGTTCCCGAGCGCGGGCAGCCGACGACGAAGACGAGCCGCTCCTCGCGCCCCAGCCTCGGCCGCTGCACGAGCGCCCGTTCCGCGACGCGCGCGCCGGCGGTGCAGTAGTCGAGCAGCGCGCTCACAGCGCCTCCGGGAGCGAGTCCGGCACCAGCCCGAGCCCTTGGCGGAGCGTGTCGATCAGCCGCTGCGCCTCGGCGAGCAGCGACGCGAGCTCGTCCACCTCGTCGCGTGGCACCTCGAGCGTCACGCGCACCGGCGAGCGGGCCGTGGAGGAGAGGGCGAGCGTCTCGACGCCGTCGATCGCGAGGCCGGTCACGTCGAGATACTCGTCGCGTGCGAGCCGGGCGCCGGGAGCGAACCGCTCGACGGCGGCGGCGAGCCGTTCCGCGAGAACGCCCGCGTAGTGGCCCGGGATGCGGATCGTCGCCTCGCCGCTGCGCAGGCCGATCGTCGCGGACCAGGCCGCGTAGCCGGCTGCGTCGCCGTCGTGGCGCAGGACCTGCACGGTGCACGTCTCGGTGACGCCGATCGGGTAGCGCTCCTCCATCGGCGGCAGCGTAGCCCCGGGCTCCGGACACCCGAGCTATATTGATCGGCCGCATGGCGAACGAAACACTCGACGACCCGCGGCTCGAGGAAGGCGTCTGGACGACCGACCCCGAGACCGGCGAGCTCGTCCCGGACTACGAATCGACCTTCCCCACCATCGAGGAGGGGCAGGTCGTCAACGGCACCGTCGTCCGTGTGGACAAGGACGAGGTGCTCGTGGACATCGGCTACAAGTCGGAGGGCGTCATCCCGGTCTCCGAGCTCTCGATTCGCCGCTCGATCAATCCCGCGGACGAGGTCTCGCTCGGCGATGACATCGCCGCGCTCGTGCTGACGAAGGAAGACGCCGAAGGCCGGCTGATCCTCTCCAAGAAGCGCGCGCGGTTCGAGATCGCGTGGAAGGCGATCGAGGGCGCCCACGAGAAGGGCGAGCCCGTCACCGGCCGCGTGATCGAGGTCGTCAAGGGCGGACTGATCCTCGACCTCGGCGTGCGGGGCTTCCTGCCTGCGTCGCTCGTCGACATCCGCCGTGTGCAGGACCTCGACGAGTTCATGGGGCAGGAGCTCGAGTGCAAGGTCATCGAGCTCAACCGCTCGCGCAACAACGTCGTCCTCTCGCGCCGCGCCGTGCTCGAGGAGGAGCGCAAGGAGCAGCGGCAGCGGATCCTCGACCGCCTCAACCCCGGCGACGTCGTCGAGGGCACGATCTCCAACATCGTCGACTTCGGCGCCTTCGTCGACCTCGACGGGATGGACGGCCTCATCCACATCTCCGAGCTTTCGTGGAGTCACGTGAACCATCCGTCGGAGGTGCTCGACATCGGGCAGACGGTCAAGGTTCAGGTGCTCGACATCGACCGCGAGCGCCAGCGCATCTCGCTCGGCCTCAAGCAGACGCAGACCGACCCGTGGCAGCAGGTGCTCGAGAGCTACCAGGAGGGCGACGTCGTGCAGGGCACCGTGACGAAGGTCGTCACGTTCGGCGCTTTCGTCGAGATCCTGCCCGGCGTTGAAGGTCTGGTTCACATTTCCGAGCTCGCGCAGCACCACGTCGAGAACCCGCGCGAGGTGGTCTCGCAGGGCGACAAGGTCAACGTCCGGATCCTCGAGGTCGACGCCGATCGCCGGCGCCTCTCGCTCTCGCTCAAGCGCGTCGAGGACGGCATGCCCATCCAGCCGATGCCGGGCGAGGAGGGCGAGCCGCCCGCGCTCGGGCTGTCCGACGAGGTGTTCGCCGACGAGGTTCCCGCTGCGGAGGCGCTCGAGGCTCCCGCCGAGGCGCTCGAGGCTCCCGCCGAGGCGCTCGAGGCTCCCGCCGAGGAAGAGCCGGTGGCTGAGGTCGAGGTCGTCGAGGAGGAGCCCGCGGCCGAGGCCGAGCCGGTCGCCGAGGAAGAGCCGGTCGCCGAGGAAGAGCCGGTCGCCGAAGTCGAGCCCGAGGCGGAAGCCGAGGAGCCGGCCGCCGAGGCAGAGGCGCCGGAAGTCGACGCCTCCGACGAGGCCGAGCCGACCGAGTAGTGCAGCGACCGCTCGCGGTCGCGCTCACGGGCGGCATCGCAGCCGGCAAGAGCGAGGCGCTCCAGGCGTTCGCGCGCCACGGTGCGGCCGTCATTTCCAGCGACGACGTCGTCCACCGTCTCTACCGCGAGGACGAGGGGCTGCAAGCGGCTCTGCGGGAGCGTTGGGGCGACCGCGTCTTCCGCGACGGCGAGGTCGATCGCGCGGAGATCGGGCGCGTCGTCTTCGCCGACCGCGCCGAGCTCGCCTGGCTCGAGTCCGAGTTGCATCCGCGCGTCCGCACGGCGACGGAGGAGTGGCTCGCCGAGCAGACGGCCGACGTGGCCGTCGCCGAGATTCCGCTCCTCTACGAGACCGGCGGCGAGGTGCGGTTCGACCGTGTCGTCGTCGTGACCGCGCCGCCCGAGGTGCGGGAAGCGCGACGTGGCCCCGTCGCGGACCGGGAGGATCGGCTCGTGCCCGAAGAGGAAAAGCTGCGGCGGGCGGACTTCACGTACGTCAACGACGGTTCGCTCGAGGAGCTCGACGCTTTCGTCGGCGGTGTGCTGGAGGAGCTGCGAAGCGCGTGAGGCGCTGGATCGTTGCGGTCGTCGTCCTCGGCGCGGGGCTCGGCGTGTTCATCTACCTGCAGCGGGCCGAGCCCTCGTGGTACGCGCGGCTCTGGTATCCGCTGCACTACCCGACGAACATCCGCGTCTACGCGCAGCAGGACCAGCTCGATCCTGCGCTGCTCGCCGCGGTGATCGAGGCGGAGAGCAAGTTCAACCCGGAGGCGCGCTCCGACGCCGGCGCCGTCGGCCTCATGCAGCTGACCCCGAGCACGGCGAAAGGGATCGCGCAGTACACCGGCGGCAGCCGCTTCCGCATTTCCGACCTCACGAATCCGGACATCAACATCCGCTACGGCGCGTGGTACCTCGGGCATCTGCTGGCCAAGTACAAGAACGAGCGGCTCGCGCTCGCCGCCTACAACGCGGGCCAGGAGAACGTCGACAGCTGGCTGAGGGCGCACGAGGGGATCCAGTTCTCCGAGACGCGGGACTACGTGAGCAAGGTCGAGCGGCTGCAGAAGATCTACCGCCGCGCATACGCGTCCCAACTCGGGTACTGATTCCGTCATGAAGATTCGCGCGGCGGTGCTCGAGGAGTTCGGCCGGCCTCTCGAGGTGCAGGAGGTCGACCTGTCCGAGCCGAAGGCCGACGAGGTTCTCGTGCGCCTCGTCGCCTGCGGTGTCTGCCACACGGACCTGTTCACGGCGTCGGGCGCCGACCCGTCCGGCTACTCGCCGACGGTGCTCGGTCACGAGGGCGCCGGCGTGGTGGAGAAGGTCGGCGAAGGCGTCGTCTCGCTCGCGCCCGGCGACCACGTCGTCACGCTCTTCTCCCCGCAGTGCCGCGAGTGCGCGCACTGCCTCGATCCGCGCACGAATCTCTGCCTCGCGATCCGCGAGCAGCAGAACCAGGGCTTCCTGCCCGACGGGACGACCCGCCTGTCGCGCGACGGCGAGCCGATCCGCCATTTCATGGGGACGTCCACCTTCGCGGAGTACACGGTGATGCCGCAGATCGCGCTCGCGAAGATCTCACCGGAGGCCGCGCTCGACCGCGCGTGCGTCTTCGCCTGCGGCCTCTCGACCGGGCTGGGCGCGGCGCTGAACACCGCGAAGGTCGAGCCCGGCTCGACGTGCGTCGTCTTCGGCGCGGGCCTCGTCGGCCTCGGCGCCGTCGCCGGCTGCCGGCTCGCCGGCGCGGAACGGATCGTCTGTGTCGATCCGGCCGAGCAGCGGCTCGAGCTCGCGCGCGGTCAGGGCGCGACCGACACGCTCGACGGCGGCTCCGAGGCCGTCGAGCAGATCCTCGAGCTGACGGGCGGCTTCGGCGCCGACTACACCTTCGAGGCGACGGGGATCGTCTCCGTGATGCGTCAGGCCGTCGAGTCGGCGCGCATGGGCTGGGGGCTCGCGACGGTGTGCGGCGTGGCCGGGAAGGGCGAGACGCTGGACGTCGTGCCGCGGTTCCTGATCACCGGCCGTCGCGTCGCAGGCTCCTCGTTCGGGGGAGTGAAGGGCCGCGACCAGGTGCCGCAGTTCGTCGACCGCTACCTCGCGGGGGACATCGACGTCGACCCGCTCATCTCCCACACGATCTCGCTCGACGAGGTCAACCGCGGCTTCGACCTCATGCACGCGCAGGACGGGATTCGCAGCGTGATCTCCTTCGACGGCTGACTACGCTGTCTGTAGTGGCCGAGCTGCGGACGACCTCCACGTACAGCCCGACCGGCGACCAGCCGCAGGCGATCGCCAAGCTCGCCGACGGGATCATCGCCGGAGAGAAGTTCCAGACGCTCGTCGGCGCGACCGGCACCGGCAAGACGGCGACCATGGCGTGGACGATCGAGAAGACCGGCCGGCCCGCACTCGTGATCGCCCACAACAAGACGCTCGCGGCGCAGCTCTGCAACGAGTTCCGGGAGTTCTTCCCGCACAACGCCGTCGAGTACTTCGTCTCCTATTACGACTACTACCAACCCGAGGCGTACGTCCCGCAGGCCGACCTCTACATCGAGAAGGACTCGTCCCGTAACGACGACATCGCGCGGCTGCGGCTCGCCGCGACCTCGTCGCTCTTCACCCGCCGCGACGTGGTCGTGGTCGCGTCCGTCTCCTGCATCTACGGGCTCGGCTCGCCGGAGGAGTGGCGCGAGCGGATGATCTACGTCGAGGTCGGTGCCGAGCACGACCGCGACCTCATGCTGCGGAAGCTCATCGACTCGCAGTACGTCCGCAACGACACGATGCTCGGTCGCGGCCGCTTCCGCGTGAAGGGCGACGTCGTCGAGGTGCAGCCGGCGAACCAGGAGACCGCGTACCGCATCTCGTTCTTCGGCGACGAGGTGGAGGGGATGACGCACTTCGACCCGCTGACGGGCGAGGTGCTCGCGAAGCTCGACAACCTCTCGATCTGGCCGGCGACGGAGTACGTCACCTCGCAGCCGACGGTCGAACGTGCGGTCGACGAGATCCGCGACGAGCTGAACGCGCAGGTCGCGAAGTTCGAGGAGGAGGGGAAGCTGCTCGAGGCGCACCGGATCCGCCAGCGCACCGAGTACGACCTCGAGATGCTGAAGGAGCTCGGCTTCTGCAACGGGATCGAGAACTACTCGCGGATCCTCGAGGGCCGCGCGGCCGGGACGCACCCGTTCACGCTGCTCGACTACTTCGCGGACGATTTCGTGGTCTTCGTCGATGAGTCCCACCAGACCGTGCCGCAGCTCGGCGGCATGCACGAGGGCGACCGCTCGCGCAAGCAGACGCTCGTCGACTTCGGCTTCCGGCTCCCGTCCGCCCTCGACAACCGGCCGCTGCGCTTCGACGAGTTCCTGCGCAAGGTGCCGCAGCTCGTGTTCGTCTCCGCCACGCCGGGGCCGTTCGAGCTCCGAAACTCGACGGTCGTGGCCGAGCAGCTGATCCGGCCGACCGGCATCGTCGATCCCGACGTCGACCTGCGCGCCACCAAGAACCAGATCGACGACCTGCTCGGCGAGATCCGCGCGCGCGAAGCGGCCGGCGAGCGCACGCTCGTCACGACGCTGACGAAGAAGATGGCCGAGGACCTGACCGACTACCTGCTCGAGTCGGGCGTCAAGGCGCGCTATCTCCACTCCGAGATCGACACGATCGAACGGATCCAGATCGTGCGCGACCTGCGGCTCGGCGAGTTCGACGTCCTCGTGGGCGTCAACCTCCTGCGCGAGGGGCTCGACCTGCCGGAGGTGTCGCTCGTCGCGATCCTCGACGCCGACAAGGAAGGCTTCCTGCGCGGGCGGACGAGCCTGATCCAGACGATCGGCCGCGCGGCGCGGAACGTCAACGGCAAGGTGCTGATGTACGCCGACAAGCAGACCGAGGCAATCGTGCAGGCGCTCGACGAGACGAACCGCCGGCGCGCCGTCCAGCTCGCATACAACGAGGAGCACGGCATCGTGCCGGAGACGATCGCGAAGGGCGTGTCCGACATCGCCGGGCTGCTCCAGCTCGAGTCGCCGACGGTGCCGTCCTCGCGGCGCCGGCGCGGCGCGACGAAGGTGGAGGGGATGTCGCGCGAGGACCTCGAGAAGCTCGTGATCACGCTCGAGGAGGAGATGTACCTCGCCGCCGAGGAGCTGCGGTTCGAGTACGCCGCGAAGCTCCGCGACGAGGTCAAGGACCTGCGGCGCGACCTGCAGGCGCTCGAGCAGACCGCGGCGTAGCCGCCGGACGCGTCCGCTCGCCGCGCAGGTACTGGTACGTGAATCCGGCCAGCGCGGCCCCACACACCGGAGCGACGATGTAGAGCCACAGGCCGTGCAGGTCGCCGGAGACGATCGCCGGCCCGATCGACCGGGCCGGGTTCATCGACGCTCCGCTGATCGGACCGCCGAAGAGAGCGTCGAGCGCCACGGTGCCCCCGATCGCGATGGCGGCCGCCTCCCCGACTGCCCGGGAATCGGTGGCGACGGCCATGATCACGAACATCAGGAAGAACGTGAGCACGAACTCCCAGAGAAACGCTTGCCCCTGAGACCCGCTGGGAAGCGTCGCGCCGACATGGGCATGGTCGCCCAGCGAGCCGCGTAGCAGCGCCGCCGCGAGCAGTGCTCCTGTCAGCTGCGCGCCCCAGTAGGCAGCGGCCCGGGCCCTCGGGAAGTGGCGCGTCAGCGCGAAGGCGAACGTGACGGCCGGGTTGAAGTGCGCACCGGAGATGTGTCCGACCGCGTAGATCATGACCATGATCACGAGCCCGAAGCTGAGGGCGACGCCGAGATGGCCGAGGGCTTCCGTCGTCGCGTCGACGACGATCGCGCCACAGCCGGCGAAGACGAGTGCGAACGTGCCGATCGCCTCCGCGACGAGGGCGCGCCCGAGCGGCGGCGCGTCAGTCACTCGGGAGCAGCTCGCCGATCAGCCGCTGGACCCGCTGGTCGAGCTCGTCGCGGATCCTGCGGACGGCCTCGAGCTCCTGCCCGGCGGGATCGTCGAGCTCCCAGTCCTCGTACTTCTTGCCCGGATAGATGGGGCAGGCGTCCCCGCAGCCCATCGTGATCACGGCGTCGGCGGCCTGTACGACCTCGTTGGTGAGCGGCTTGGGGAACTCCTGCGCCAGGTCGACACCGAGCTCGCGCATCGCCTCGACCACGGCCGGATTGATCTCGTCGGCCGGATCGGATCCTGCAGAGCGCACGTGGATCCGGCCGCCCGAGCGCAGCCTGACGAGCCCTGCGGCCATCTGGCTGCGTCCGGCGTTGTGCACGCAGACGAACAGGACCTCCGGCCCCTCCTTCGTCACCTGACCCTGCGCCTGCGCAAGCGCCTGCAGCCGCTCACGTGCGAACCGGTGCACGAGGAGCGGGACGTAGGTCGAGATCCGCGCCTCGCTCAGGAGATTGGTCGACTCCGCGATGTAGCGGGCGATCGTCTCGGTCGAGAAGATGCCCGCGAACTCTTCGTGCAGCTCCTCCGCTGCACGCTCGATCTGGTGGCGCGTGATGGGGTCGAGCGTCTCGGACATCGTGTGCTCCCGGAGATTGATGGCGGTCGATACGTATCTTTGCCCACGGCATCGACCGCTGTCAATATCCTTCTGGCCGTGAAGCTGCCCGCCGTTCTCGCCGCCGACTGTGCGCCGTTGCTCGAAGACGAGATCGGCGAGGCGGATGCGCTGCGCGTCGCGAGCCTGCTCAAGGTTCTCGCGGAGCCGGCGCGCCTGCGGCTGTTGAGCCTGATCCAGGCCCAGCCGGCCGGCGAGGCCTGCGTCTGCCACCTGACGACGCCGCTGGGGCTTTCGCAGCCGACCGTCAGCCACCATCTCAAGGTCCTGCTCGAGGCAGACCTCGTCGAACGAGAGCAGAGGGGAAGCTGGGCCTACTTCCGCGTGAGGCCGGAACCGCTCGCCGCGCTCCGCGGGATTCTCGCGTAACAGGGCGCACATACTGCGCCCTCATGCAGCCCCGCTAGGCTGCTCGGCGCATGCTCGGCACCGTGATCACCGCGCTGATCTTCGCCTTCGTCACCGGCGCGCTGGCGCGGTTCGCGCTGCCCGGGCCCGACCCGATGCCGCCCTGGCTCACGATCGTGATCGGCCTCGTCGGCACCATCGCCGGAACGTCGATCGTGCTCGCGATCGGTGGCCGCAAGTACGCGTCCTGGGCCGGGTTGGCGAGCTTCTTCATCGCGGTGGGGCTTGTCGTGGTCTACCGGCGCTTCGTCCAGAAGCGGCCGCTCTGGGGCGAGGACGCACGCCGCTTCCCGGAGCGGGGCTTCGGGGTCGAGCAGTATCGCGAGCGGCTGAAGCGGGCCGGCATCGACCCGGACCAGATCGGCTCGCAACCGTTCGGCGTCCTCCAGCCGCGGCCGCCCATGCAGCCGCCGGTGGCGACGTCCCACGCCCGGTCGGGCGACGAGCCCACCGACAACCCGGCGCACTATCTCGGCCTGCTCGAGGAGCTCCACGACACGGGCGTTCTCGACGACGACGAGTACACGGCGGCGCGGACGCGCCTGCTCGAGAGCCTTCGCTCCTAACGGGCGAAGCGGCGCTCGGCGCCCGGCGCCCAGTCCCCGCGCGACCAGAGGAACGTGCGGACGACGATCGTGTCGGCGTCCGCCTCGTGCAGGTGGAGCCCGCGCGCCTCTCCGGCCCGACGCGGCCGGGGCTGCCCGAGCCCGGGGGCGATCGCGATCACAGCCGTGCGCGCGTCGTCGCCGAGGACCGCGAACTCGTGCCGCTCGCTGACGGCCGCCTGGTGGATGTGGCCGGCGAGGATGAGGTCGGCGCCCGCGTCCACGAGTTCCTGCAGGACGCGACCGCGGTGCGAGACGGGCCGCTTGCGCGCCGCCCGCCACGGTGCGCCGATCAGATGGTGGTGGAGGACGGCCACGCGGAGCGCTCCCTCCTCGGCCTCGCCGAGCCGCTGCGCGGCGCTCGCGAGCTGCGCCTCGCCGAGCGCCCCGCCCTGATGGCGGAACGGCCGCGCCGAGTTGAGCCCGACGACGTGCAGCCCGGGCGCCGAGGCGGTCGGCTCGGTCGTCTCCCAGACCCGCTCGAACTCCGTCCACGGGCGGAAGAAGCGCGCCGGCGTGTGCGGGATGTCGTGGTTGCCGGGCACCGCGAGCACCGGCGGCCCGAGCGAACGGAGCAGGCTCGCCGCGCGCTCGAGCTCCTGCGGGCGCCCGCGATGCGCCAGATCGCCGGAGCACACGACGAGCTGCGGCTCGAGCCGCTCCACGAGCCGGGCCAGCGCCTGCTCCAGCTCCGACTCCTCATGGGCACCCACGTGCAGGTCGGAGACATGGAGGAGCCGCGCATTCACAACCGAACGAGGCTATAGATTGGAAGCTGTGACCGAAGACACCGGCGAGATCTTCGACGACCTCTACCTCGGCGTGCGGGCCGGCGGCGCGCTGCGCAAGCAGCGGCGCGGCGAGGAGCTGACCGACGAGGAGCGCGAAGCATTGACCCGCTGGCAGCGCCTTTCCACGGCCCGCAAGGCGGCCGCGATCGGTGCCTTCGCTGCCGGCACGTTCGGCCTCGGCTTCACCCTGGGCGGCCTCGTCTTCGGCCGCTGGCGCCGCGCGGGCTAGGGATTCCCGCGCGCAGCTAGAACGAAGCCGGACATGGACGCACCTGTGATGGAGGCCCACCGGCACGGGGTCGCGCTCGCGCGTCCGTTCCTGCGCGCACTCCTGCTCGCGCTCGCGGGGGCTGCGTGCTTCCTCGCGCCGTGGCCCGTCGTCGGGATCCTCGGTGCGGCTCTGCTCGGGGTCGCGGCTCTGATCGCGGTCATCGCCGTCACGCGCTGGGACCGGACGCACCTCGCCCTCACCCGCAACGCGCTCGTCGTCGAACACGGCGTCCTCAGCCGCCGGACGGCGTCGATCTCGCTCAACGGGACGGTGTTCGAGGTCGAGCGGACGCTGCTCGGCCGCATCCTCGGCTACGGCACCCTCGTCGCCGGCGAGCTCGAGATGGACTACGTCCCGCGCCGGCTCACGCGCCTGCTCCAGCAGCGGCGGTAGCGCCTCCCGAACGTCTGTTCGGCCCGGTAGAGTGGCCTGCGTATGGCTGCCGACGAACTTGTGGTCCACGGCGCCCGCGAGCACAACCTGAAGGACATCACCGTCCGCCTGCCGCGGAACCGCCTGATCTGCATCACCGGATTGTCCGGGTCCGGCAAGTCGTCCCTGGCCTTCGACACGATCTACGCCGAGGGGCAGCGCCGCTACGTCGAGTCGCTCTCCGCGTACGCGCGCCAGTTCCTGCAGATGATGGAGAAGCCGGACGTCGACCACATCGACGGGCTCAGCCCGGCGATCTCGATCGACCAGAAGTCGACCTCGCGCAACCCGCGCTCGACGGTCGGCACCGTGACCGAGATCTACGACTACCTGCGCCTCCTCTACGCGCGGGTCGGGCGGCCGCACTGCCCAATCTGCGGCAAGCCGATCGGAGGCCAGTCGCTCGACGCGATCGTCGACCAGGTGCTGCAACTCGAGGAAGGGACGCGGTTCACGGTCAATGCGCCGGTCGTCCGCGACCGCAAGGGCGAGTACAAGGACGTCTTCGAGGATCTGACGCGCGAGGGCTTCACGCGGGTCAAGGTCGACGGCGAGCAGTACGTGCTCGAGGAGGGCGTGCCCGAGCTCGACAAGAAGTACAAGCACACGATCGAGGTCGTCGTCGACCGGCTCGTGATGCGCGCCGACCTGCGGCTGCGCCTGACCCAGTCGATCGAGACGGCAGCCGGGCTCGCCGACGGGCTCGTGGCGGTCGATCTCG
The DNA here is from genome assembly GCA_963796555.1 of uncultured Actinomycetes bacterium. Classification (GTDB taxonomy): domain Bacteria; phylum Actinomycetota; class Thermoleophilia; order Gaiellales; family Gaiellaceae; genus Palsa-739. Next base: position 74,808 of record CAWCLZ010000012.1, read on the forward strand.
TCGAGAGCGGCCAGCAGCTGCTCTTCTCCGAGAACTTCGCCTGCCCGGAGCACGGCGTCTCGCTGCCCGAGCTGCAGCCGCGGATCTTCTCCTTCAACGCGCCGCACGGCGCCTGCCCGCGCTGCACGGGCCTCGGCTCGCAGCAGGAGATCGACCCCGACCTGCTCGTGCCGGATCCGTCGCTCTCGATCGACGACGGCGCGCTCGTGCCGTGGTCGGTCGGCGGCTCGTCGGGCTTCTACGAGGCCGTGATCCAGGCGATCGCCGACCGCTATGAGATCGACACGTCGAAGCCGTGGGCCGAGCTGACCGACGCCGAGCAGGACCGCTTCCTCAACGGCACCGAGGGCGAGAAGATCTACGTGCAGTACCGCAACCGGATGGGGCGGCGGCGCCAGTACATGCTCGCCTTCGACGGCATTGTCGCGAGCCTGCAGCGCCGCTACAGAGAGACGGACTCGTCCACGGCGCGCGAGCGGATCGAGGAGTACATGTCGCTCCGTCCGTGCCCGGTCTGCAAGGGCGCGCGCCTCAAGCCCGAGGTGCTCGCGGTCACCGTCGGCGAGTGCTCGATCCACGACTTCACCCAGATGTCGGTCGCGCGGGCGCTCGCGTTCCTCGACGAGCTCGGCCTGACGTCGACCGAGGAGCTGATCGGGCACCGGATCGTGAAGGAGATCCGCGAGCGGCTGACCTTCCTCGACGACGTCGGGGTCGGCTACCTCACGCTCGACCGCGCGGCCGCGACGTTGTCGGGCGGTGAGGCGCAGCGGCTGCGGCTCGCGACGCAGATCGGCTCGCAACTCGTCGGCGTCCTCTACATCCTCGACGAGCCGTCGATCGGGCTCCACCAGCGCGACAACGCGCGCCTCATCGACACGCTCGTCCGGCTTCGCGACATCGGCAACACCGTCGTCGTCGTCGAGCACGACGAGGAGATGATGCGCCGCTCCGACTGGCTCGTCGACATGGGCCTGGGCGCCGGCCTGCACGGCGGCGAGGTCGTGGCCGAGGGCCCGGCGCGGAAGGTCGAGCGGACGGCGAAGTCGGTCACGGGCCAGTTCCTCTCGGGCAAGCGCTCGATCGCGGTGCCCGAGCGGCGCGGCGAGGATCGCGGCGCGTTCCTCGTCCGTGGCGCGGCGCAGCACAATCTCAAGGACCTCGATGTCGAGTTCCCGGTCGGCAAGTTCGTCTGCGTGACCGGGGTCTCGGGCTCCGGCAAGTCGACGCTCGTGAACGAGATCGTCTTCAAGGCGCTCGCCAACCGGCTGAACCGGGCTCGGGTCAAGCCGGGCGCGCACGCCGGCGTGGAAGGGATCGAGGTCTTCGACAAGGTGATCGAGATCGACCAGAAGCCGATCGGCCGCACGCCGCGCTCGAACCCGGCGACGTACACCGACCTCTTCACGCACATCCGCGAGCTCTACTCGCTCACGCCCGAGGCGAAGGTGCGCGGCTACAAGCCGGGCCGCTTCTCCTTCAACGTGCGCGGCGGGCGCTGCGAGACGTGCAAGGGCGACGGCCAGATCAAGATCGAGATGCACTTCCTGCCCGACGTCTACGTCCCCTGCGAGACGTGCAAGGGCGCGCGCTACAACCGGGAGACGCTCGAGGTGCGGTTCAAGGGCCGCTCGATCGCGGACATCCTCGAGATGTCCGTGGAGGAGGCGCTGAAGTTCTTCGCCAAGATCCCGAAGATCCGGCGCCGCCTGCAGACGCTCCACGACGTCGGGCTCGACTACATCAAGCTCGGCCAGCCGGCGACGACACTCTCGGGCGGCGAGGCGCAACGCGTCAAGCTCGCCGCCGAGCTGAGCAAGGTCGCGACCGGGAAGACCCTCTACATCCTCGACGAGCCGACGACGGGGCTCCACTTCGCGGACATCGAGAAGCTGCTCGAGACCCTGCAGCGGCTCGTCGACGGCGGCAACACCATGCTCGTGATCGAGCACAACCTCGACGTGATCAAGCAGGCCGACTGGGTGATCGACCTCGGCCCGGAAGGCGGCGAGGCCGGAGGTGAGCTGATCGCGGTCGGCACGCCCGAGGACGTCGCGCGGGTGGAGGAGAGCTCCACCGGACGCTTCCTGCAGAGCGTGCTGCGGCAGCCGGCGATCGTCGCCGCCTAGACGCGGCGGACCCCTCCCAAACGGACACTTGCCGCGGCGACGGCGCGGCGTCAGACTCGAGGCATGGAGGAAGGCTCTGTCCCGGCCGAGACCGGCTACACCGGCGCACCGGTGGTCGGAGCCGTGCTGGCGACGCTGTTCTTCCCCCTCATCGCGCTGATCGCAGCGCTGCTGTTGCAGGGCGGCCAGCAGGACCCGCGGAAGAAGTCCCAGCTCCGTAACTGGGCCTGGGCCTCGGCCGGCTGGATGGTGTTCTGGGTGCTCATCTCCGTCGTGCTCGTGAGCGTCGCCTCGGGCAACGGCTCCGGCTACTGAGGCTACGCTCCCCCCATGGCGGCTACCGCCGACCCTGCCCGCACCCCCGCGGTCGAACGAAGCTGGTGGCTGCGCGCGCCCGCCGTACTCGTCGCGCCGCGCGCCGTGTTCATCTCGCTGCGGGACGAGTCGGAAGAGGCGGTCGACGCGCGGCAGGAGCCGTTGACGGCGATCATGGGGCTCGCCGGGATCTCCGCGGTGCTCGGGTCGCCCGTCGCGCGCCACCTGCTCAACGACCCCTCGTTCTCGGAGTCGCTGATCCCGGTCTGGGCCTTCATCGGCGGTGTCACCTACGCGATTGCCGCCTACTGGCTCGGCGGCGGGCTCCTGTTCGGCGCGGCCCGGCGTCTCGGCGGCCTCGGCAGCTACCGCCGCGCCCGGAGCGTGGTCGCGCTGTCGAGCGCGCCGCTCGCTCTCGCGCTTTTCACGCTCTGGCCGCTGCGGATCGTGATCTACGGCGAGAACCTCTTCCGCACGGGCGGCACCGATTGGGGGCCGGGCGACCGGATCTTCGGCGGGGTGGTCTACTTCGCGTTCGCCTGGTGCGTGGCGCTGGTGCTCGTCGGCGTCCGCAGCGTGCACGGCTGGACCTGGGGCCGGAGCCTCGCGACCGTCGCCCTCGCCGCGGCGCTACCGGCCCTGTTCGTGTTCGCCTCGCACCACCACTTCTAGCCCAGGCGGTTCTCCGCCGGCATGCGGAACTGCGAGAAGGCGCGCCCGTCGACGTCCACGAAGCCGTAGCGCTCGGCGAGCGTCGCCGTCTGGAAGCTCTTTCCGCTCAGCGACCGCGCGTCCGGGTCGGCGGCGACGTGGACCACCGCGCGGCCGACGTACTCGGGCGAGTGGGCGGCGTCTGGTGGCTCCATGCTCTCGGCCGCGAACGCGGCCACGACGGCCTCGGTACGCGTGAAGCCGGGCACGACTCCGACGACAGTCGCGCCGTGGTCTCGGAGCTCGTGTCCGAGCCCGGCGACGAGCCGCGAAACTGCCGCCTTGCTCACGTCGTAGTAGAGGTTCCCGAGGAACTCGCCGGGATCGTCCCAACTGCCGTGAAGACGATCAGACCGGAGCTCTGGGCGACCATGCGCCCCGACGCGAAGCGGGCGGTCGTGAGCTGGCTGTGGAGTCCGGACTCGAACATCGTCTGCCACTGCGACAGCGGCTGCTCCCAGAGTGGCGCGCCGAACGTCCGCCACTCGTGGTCGGTATATCCGCCCCATGCGTTACCGACGACGAGGTCGAGTCGGCCGGACTCCCGCTCGATCCGCCGGAACAGCGCCTCGACCTGGGCGTCGTCTGCATGGTCGGTACGCGCGGGAATGCCGCGGCCGCCTCGCGCAGTCACGCTGTCGGCAACGTCGTCGACGGTCGTGCGGCCACTCACGTACACGGTGGCTCCCGCCTCGCCGAGGACGAGCGCCACGCCCTTGCCGACACCGCGCGTCGCGCCCGTGACGAGCGCGACGCACCCGTCCAGCCGCGGCGACGTCCAGGTCACGGCGCGTGCGGCTTCGGCGCCGTCTCGAAGGCGGCCTGCTCCTCCTCGGGCATGCCGTACGTATGCCGCTCGTCGGGGAACCCGCCGCTCCGCACCTCCTCGGCGTACTGCTCCAGCGCCTCGACGATTGTCTCGCCCAGCTCCGCGTAGCGCTTGACGAAGCGCGGCCCGCGGCCCTCGTAGAAGCCGAGCATGTCGTGCCAGACGAGCACCTGCCCGTCGGTCTCCGCACCGGCGCCGATGCCGATCGTCGGCACGGCGAGCGCCTGCGTCGCGGCGCGTCCCACCGTCGGGGGAACGGCCTCGAGCACGATCGCGAAACAGCCCGCAGCCTCGAGCTCGAGCGCGTCCTCGACGAGCTGCTGCGCCCGCTCGGCCGTCCGGCCCTGGGCCTTGAAGCCGCCGAGGACGGTCGCGGTTTGCGGCGTGAGGCCGACGTGCCCCATCACCGGGATTCCGGCGCCGACGATCGCGCAGGCGCGCGCGACCGAGGTGCCGCCGCGCTCGAGCTTGACCGCGTCGGCGCCGCCCTCCTTCACGAGCCGCACCGCGTTGCGGATCGCCTGCTCGTCTGACTCCTCGTACGAGCCGAACGGCATGTCCGCGATCACGAGCGGCCGCTTCGCGCCCCGCGTCACCCACTGGGTCATGAACACGATCTCGTCGAGGGACACGCCCACCGTCGACTCGCGGCCGTGCAGGACCATGCCCGAGGAGTCGCCCACGAGGATCAGGTCGACGCCGGCCGCGTCGGCGAGCCGGCCGCTCGGCGCGTCGTAGGCGGTGACCATCACGATCTTGTCGCCGCGCCGCTTCATCTCGGCCAGCTCGGGAAGCGGCAGCTTGCCGGTCGTCCAGGACGCGTAGCGCTGGGGCTTCGACTCTTCGGTCATCTGAGCTCTCCTTCCAGGAGGACGTTGTCGATCAGGCGGGTGGAACCGACGCGCACGGCGGCGGCGAGGACCTTGACGTCGCCGAGGTCGAGCACCTCGACGTACTCCGGTTCGAGCCCGTTGAGGGAGGCGCGTGCGGCGGCCGCGGGATCCGGCTCGCCCACGGCCGACGCGAGCGCGCGCGGCAGGCCGAGCGCCCGCTGCCGCTCCTCGGCCGAGAGGCGGCCGTTGCGCGACGAGAGGGCGAGGCCGTCGGGGTCTCGCACCGTCTCTACCGCCCGGATCTCCAGCGGCACGTTCAGGTCGCTCACGAGGCGCCGGATCACGGCCACCTGCTGCGCGTCCTTCTGGCCGAAGTACGCGCGCTCCGGGCGGACGAGGTCGAACAGCTTGAGGCAGACCGTGGCGACGCCGCGGAAGTGGCCGGGCCGGGCCGCGCCCTCGGCTCCCGTCTCGTCGGGGTCGACCCAGGTGGCGAAGCCGGGCGGGTAGAGCTCGTCCGCCGCCGGTGCGAAGACCACGTCGACTCCTTCTGCCTCGGCGATCTCGAGGTCGCGCGCCTCGTCGCGCGGGTACGCGTCCAGATCCGCGGCCTCGTCGAACTGCGCCGGATTGACGAAGAGCGACATGACGACGTTGCGGTTCTCCGCTCGCGCCGCCCGCAGCAGGGCGACATGGCCGTCGTGGAGGGCTCCCATCGTCGGGACGAGCCCTGTTCCGGACGGGGTTTCCAGCTCGGCGATCGTGCGGACGACCTTCATGCGATCGCCGCCGTCGCGTCCGCGAGCGCCTCGTAGAGCTGCTCGAGCTCGGGATGCTGTGCGCGGATCGCCTCCTTGTGCGCCTCCACGGTCGCCCAGTCGCCGCGGGCGATCGGTCCGGTCAGCTCGAAGCCGTGGTCGATCGTTCCGCGCATCAGCGGCACGAGCCCCTCGGCGGGGACGCCGAGCCGCACCGCGGCGCGCTGCAGCGTTACGAGATAGTTCGAGGCGAAGACGGCGCCGGCGTGGTACAGCGTCCGGTCTTCGTCACGAAGCTCGAACGGCTGCAGGCCGAGCGTCTCCGCGAGCTCTCGCGCGACCGCCAGCGCCTCGCCGGTGTCGCCCGTGATCGCCGCCCAGGCACCGTCGAACTGCGCGGGGTCGCCGCTCCGGTCGAACGTCTGCAGCGGGTGGAGCGAGAAGCGGCGCTCGTGCGGCTCGAGCGCGGCGAGCGGTGTCGCACCCGAAACATGCCCGATCCAGGCACGTCCAGGTGTCTGACACCGGGACACGTCCGCGATCGCCGTGTCCGGGACGCAGAGGAGGACGACGTCAGGGTCGTCCTCGCCCACGGCGACGCCGCGCTCACGCAGGCGGGCGCTGACGGCCGAACCCACCCGGCCGGAACCGATGACATGGACGCTCTCGATCACGTTTTCGCTCCAGCTCCGAACCGGATGCCGGGCACGGTGGATTGTACTCCTGCGCTGTGCGACGGCATGCTCTCTCCTGTGACAGGGGAGACGAGGCCGAGCGTGACGCTGCTGGGCGGCTTCGCGGCGGAGGCCGGCGGGTCGGATGTCCCGGACTCGGCCTGGCGGCTCCGCAAGGCGAAGGAGCTGGTGAAGCTGCTCGCTCTCGCCGACGGGCACCGCCTGCACCGCGAGCAGGCGATGGACGCGCTCTGGCCGGACCGGGATCCGGCCGCGGCGGCGAACAACCTCAACCAGGCCGTGCACGCCGCGCGGCGGGCGCTCGGAGCCGAGGCGATCTCCGGGCACGAGGGACTGCTGCGGCTCGAGGCGGACCTCGACGTGGATGCGTTCGAGCGTGCCGCCGCCGCCGCGAGGCGCGAGCAGACGGGTGCGGCGTGCGAGCGCGCCCTCTCCCTCTACGGCGGTGAGCTCCTGCCCGAGAACCGCTACGACGACTGGACGAGCCTCGAGCGGGAGCGGCTGGCGGCGCTGCACGACGAGCTCGAGCAGCTGGTCGGCGAGCTCGGTGTCAGTCCGGGGCGGAGGCGGCTGCCGCTCGAGACGAGCACGTTCGTCGGACGGGAGCACGAGCTCACGGAGCTGCGGACGCTCCTCGGGCGCACGCGCCTGCTCACGCTCGCCGGCACGGGTGGGGCCGGGAAGACACGGCTCGCGCTCGAGCTCGCGCGAGGCCGCGAAGACGTGCAGGCCGACGGCGCCGTCCTCGTCGAGCTCGACTCGGTCGCCGCAGGCGCCGGCGTCCCGGACGCGGTTGCGGAGGCGCTCGACCTGCGCGCGCTCCCCGGCGGTGCGCTCATGGATGCGATCGCGGCGGAGCTGGCCTCGCGCGAGCTCCTGCTCGTGCTCGACAACTGCGAGCACGTGATCGGCTCGAGCGCCGCCCTCGCCGACGCGCTCCTGCGCTCGGCTCCCCGCCTCACGATCCTCGCCACCAGCCGCGAGCCGCTCCGCGTGCCGGGGGAAGTGGTCTTCCGCGTCCCGTCGCTCGCGATTCCCGACCCCGACGCCGCCGAGCTGCCGGCGGCGCTCCTCAGCTACGAGGCCGTGCGCCTCTTCGTCGAGCGCGCCGGCGCGGTCGCGCCCGGCTTCGAGCTCGACGAGTCGAATGCGGCTGCGGTGGCGCGGATCTGCCATCGGCTCGACGGCCTCCCGCTCGCGCTCGAGCTCGCCGCCGCCCGCGCCGACGCCCTGGCCGCGGACGCGCTCGCCGAACGGCTCGACGACCGCTTCCGGCTCCTGCGGGCCGGGAGCCGCACGGCGCCGACGCGCCAGCAGACCCTGGAGGCGGCACTCGACTGGAGCTACGAGCTGCTCGCCGACGTCGAGCGCGTTCTCCTGCGCCGCCTGGCCGTCTTCTCGGGCGGCTTCACCCTCGAGGCGGCGGAGGACGTGTGCTCGGGGGACGGGCTCGAGCGGGAGCAGGTCGCGGACGTGCTGGCGCGGCTCGTCGAGAAGTCGCTCGTCAGCAGCGACGAGCGCCAGGGCGCCCGGCGCTACCGGCTGCTCGAGACGATCCGCGCCTACGCCGCCGCTCGTCTCGGCGAGGCAGGAGAGCGCACGGCACTCTCCGTGCGGCAGGCCGGCTGGCTCGCGGGCCTCGTCGACCGCGACGATTCGCAGCTCTCGGGTCTCGACCCGGAACGGGGCAACCTTCGTGCGGCGCTCGAGACCCTCCTGGCCGCCGATCCGCCCGCCGCGCTCCGTCTCTGCGCCCGCGTGTGGCCGTTCTGGCTCCGGCGGATCGAGCTTGCCGAGGCGCGGCGCTGGCTCGGCGACGCGCTCGAGCGCGCACCCGAGCCCTCGCCGGTGCGCGTGCGCGCGCTGCTGGGGCACGCCGCGGTCGAGTATCGCTCCGGCTCCGGGGACGAACGGCTCGGTCTCGACCATGCGGACGAGGCGCTCGCCCTCGCCAGGGCGCTCGGCGAACCGGAGCTGGAGTGGCGCGCGATCCACTTCCGCGGTGGGATCGAGATCGCGCGCGAGGATGGCCGAGCGGCAGCGGGACACTTCGAGGTGGCGCTCGCGGTCGCGCGCGAGCACCGGCTCGCGGCGCCCGAGGCCGTGAGCGTCTACTCGCTCGGCGTCGCAGCCTGGGTGGCCGGCGACCTCGGCGTCGCCGAGGAGCGCATGGCGGAGAGCGCGAGCTTGTTCGCCGGCCTCGACGACCCGAGCGAGACCGTGCCGGCGCTCATCAACGTCGCCCAGATCGCGGTCCGGGACCCGGGCGCGCCCGGTCTGCGGCTCGTCTTCGAGGACACGCTGCTGCCGTTCGCCGAGGTCTCGGGGGCGGTCGCCGCCGGTTACGTCCTGCTCAACTGGGCGAACGTCGCCCGAGCGGCCGACGACCCCGCGCGCGCCCGCGGGCTTCTGGCGGAGGCGCTCGACCGCTTCGAGCGGGCAGGGAGCGAGCACGGCCGCGCCGACGTCTGGGCGCGGCTGGCCAACCTCGCCGTCGCCGAGGGCGACACCGCAGAGGCGGCGGAGCTGTTCGAGCGTGCGCGCGCCCTGCGCACGCGCCGTGGCGATCGACGGGGTGCGGCGCTCACCCTCGTCGGCCTCGGGCATGCGGCCGTGGCGGCGGGCGACTACGCGCGTGCCGAGGCGCTGCTGAGCGAGGCCGCCGACACGTTCCGCCGGGCGGGCGATCGCTGGGGACTCGTGTCGACGCTCTGGCGCACGGCGGAGCTCGAGCAGGCGCGCGACCGGATCGACCGCGCAGCTGAGCTGCTGGAGCAGGCGCTGGGAGTGGTGGAGGAGACCCCGAACCGCCGCTGGCTGGCGGTCACGTGCGCGCACCTCGCGGAGGTCGAGCTCCTACGCGGACAGGAGGTACGCGCGCGCGACCTCCTCGCGCAGGCGCTCGCTGCGTTCGCGTCCCGCGACGACGCCCCGGGCGCCGAGTACGTGCGTGCCCGCATTCGCAGCCTCGCAAAGCCGACGCAAACGGGAGGCAAATAGGCGCTCGCTAGAACCGGTGCGTCGAAGTCCACGAGAAGGAGGAACGCATGAGTGGAACGCTTGCACCGGTACTCGGCGAGGCCAGCGTCCAGGAGCTGCGGGACGCCCTGCGGGGCGAGCTGCTGCAGCCGGGGGACGAGGGCTACGCCGAGGCCAAACTGCTCTGGAACGGCGCCCACGACGGGTCCGAGCCGGCGGTGATCGCACGCTGCACCGGCCCGGCCGACGTGATCGCGGCGCTCGGGTTCGCCCGTGCGCACGACCTGACCGTCGCCGTCCGCGGCGGCGGCCACAGCATCCCCGGCTACTCGACGAACGACGGCGGCATGGTGATCGACCTCGGCCCGCTGCGGAACGTCCGCGTCGACCAGGCCGCCCGCCGCGCCTACGTCGGCGGCGGCGCCGTCTGGGGAGACGTCGACCACGAGACCCAGCAGTTCGGGCTCGCGACGACGGGCGGGCTCGTCACGACGACCGGCGTCGCCGGCTTCACGCTCGGCGGCGGCATCGGCTGGCTGATGCGGCAGTACGGCCTCGCCTGTGACAACCTCGTCGGCGCGGATGTCGTCACCGCCGACGGCCGCTTCCTGCACGCGAGCGCCGAGGAGAACGCCGACCTGTTCTGGGGCCTGCGCGGAGGCGGCGGCAACTTCGGGATCGTGACGTCCTTCGAGCTCGCACTGCACCCGGTCGGGCCCGAGGTGTACGCCGGGCCGCTCTTCCTGCCCGCCGAGGCGGACGTCGACCTGCTCCGCTTCTACCGCGACTGGGCGCCGAGCCAGCCGGATGCGATCACGACGGCGATCAGCCTCGCGACCGCGCCGCCGCTGCCGGTAATCCCGGAGGAGTGGCACGGCAAGAAGGTGGCGATCGTGATCGCCGTCTGCGCCGGGCCGGTCGGAGACGGCGAGGCGCTCGTCCGCGAGCTGCGCACGATCGCGGAGCCGGTCGCCGACCTGATCCACCCGATGCCCTACAACTTCATCCAGGGCCTGCTCGACCCGCTCTGGCCGAAGGGGATCAACGCCTACTTCAAGGCGGCGAACCTCGCCGGTCTCTCGGACGAGACGATCGACTCGCTCGCGGCGCTGCACCTCGACACGCCGGGGCCGCAGTGCGAGATCCACGTCCACCAGATGGGCGGCGCGGTCGCGCGCGTCGGGCAGGGCGACACGGCCTTCCCCGAGCGCTCGATGCCGTTCGTGCTCAACGCCGTCACGGGGACGCCGGACCCCGAGCTGCTCGGCGCGCACACCGAGTGGGCGAGAGCGGTCATCGCGTCGGCGGAGGCCGACGAGACCGGCCGCGCGTACGTCAACTTCCTCGGCGACAGCGGCGAGGCCGAGTCCGCGTACGGCGAGGAGACGTACCGGCGACTCGTCGCTCTGAAGGACGAGTACGACCCGACGAACGTCTTCCGGCTCAACCAGAACATCGAGCCCTCGGCGTAGTTCGGTCCCCGGATCCGGGGGCGCGCACCGCAATGCCCCCCGGATCCGCCGAGCCCGCCGCGGTGTCGACCCGCATTCGTGCGAACATTGGGCTGCTCGGATGAGTTCCGCCGCCGCAAGCCTTTTCGACTTCCGTCGCCTCTCGCTCCGCCGCGAACTGGTGCTCGGGGCGCTGCTGACCGCCGGGATCGCGGCTCTCGTCCTTGCCGTCGGGCCGGCCCCGGGCGACGCGCCCGTGCACCTCTACCGGACGTTCCTCGTCCGCGACGGCGCGCTCGTCTGGGACAACTTCTGGTACGCCGGGACGTACCCGCTTGCCTCGTACAGCCTTCTCTATTACCTCCCGGCCGCGCTCGTCGGGAACCTGCCGCTCGTCTTCTGTGCCGCGGTCGCCTCGACCGTCCTCTTCTCCTCGGTCGCGCTGCGGCAATGGGGGACGAACGCGGTCTGGCCGGCGCGGATCTTCGGCGTGCTCGCCGCGGCCCCGCTGTTCACGGGGCTCTACGCGTACACGCTCGGCTTCGCGGCGATGCTCGCGACGCTGAAGCTGCTCCAGCTGCGCCGTTTCTGGCTCGCGGCGCTCTGCGCGGCCCTCACCGTCGGCTTCAGCCCGCTGGCCTTCGTCTTCCTCTGCCTCGTCGTCGGGTCGTACGCCGTCTGGCGGAGGCAGATCGAGGTTCGGTTCGTGTGGTTCGGTGTCGCTCTCGCCGTCGCGGCGGGGATCGAGCTGGCGGCGCTCGTCGTCTTCCCCGCGGGCACAGGCATCTATCCGTTCCACCTGATCGACTTCGCCACGGTTCTGCTCGTCAGCGCGCTCGGCGTCCTCGTCGCCCGCAACGCTCGCGGCGGCGGGCCTCTCGTCTGGTTCTACGCGCTCTGGGGGCTGGGCAGCATCGTGCTCTACATCGTGCCGTCGCCGCTCGGGGACAACTGGACGCGGCTCAGCGCGTTCATCTTCCCGGTCATGCTCCTCACCGCGAGCCTCGCCGGCTTCCGGCCGCGGCGACTCGTCGTGCTCGCGCTCGCCGCCGCCTTCGCCTACAACCTCGTCCCGTACGCGTTGCTCGTGCCGTCACGGCTCGACAACAACACGCAGGCGGCGAGCTTCTGGCAGCCGGCGATCAGGTTCCTCCACGCGCACGAGCAGCCCGGCTTCCGCGTCGAGGTCGTGCCGACGGCGGAACACTGGGAGGCGTACTGGATCCCGAAGTCGGGCTTCCCGCTCGCCCGCGGCTGGTACCGCCAGCTCGACACAGCCGACAACCCGACCCTCTACAAGAGCCACCTCGGTGCCGCGGCCTATCGGCACTGGTTGCGCTCCGCCGCGGTCCGGTACGTCCTCCTCAGCACGACGACGCCGCTCGACTGGGACGGCGGCCCGGAGGAAGCAGGAGTCGTCCGCTCCCGGGGCTCAGGGCTGCGAGAGGTCTTCCGCAGCCCGAACTGGACGATCTACGAGCTGCCGCACGCGACGCCGCTGCTCACCGGCCCGGCGAGCCCGGTCGTCACCTCTTTCGGGCACACCGTGATTCGTGGCCAGGTGTTCGCGGCCGGGCGCTACCTCCTGCGCAACCACTACAGCCCGTACCTGCGCCTGCACGGCAGCGGCTGCGTCGATCCCGGGCCGAACAAGATGACCTACCTCGACCTGACGCGGCCCGAGCGGTTCGCGCTCAGCGTGCCGGGAACGCCCGACGGCCTCGTCCGGGAGCTGTTCGGCGGCACCGAGGCCACCTGCAGCTCCTAGGCCGGCCTAGCCGGCCAGTCCGGAGATGCCGTTGTGGAGAAGTGACGCCGCGAGCAGCAGGATGATCACGGAGGCGATCAGGCGCAGGTTCCCCTCGAGCCAGGTGCGCGTGGCGCGGAGGAGCCGCTGCGCGCGATCCGGCGAGATCAGCATCAGCACGATCGCGAGGCCGAGCGGGAGCAGCGAGGCGAGCGTGAAGAAGAGCCAGCTGACCGCGTAGCCGGTCGTCGTCGGGTTGGTCTCGGAGATCGCCTTCAGCGCGAGCGGGATGAAGCCGCCGGGGTTGGCGAGCGTTGCGCCGGCGGCGAAGACGGCGATCCACGGAGACGATGCGACGGAGCCCATCTTGTCGACCATGCCCTTGGTCGTCTTCTCTCCGATCGGTCGCCGCCACGTCCGGGCGACGTAGACCAGCAGCGCGACGGCCGCGACGATGTCGAAGATCGAGACCCAGGTCTTCCGCCCGCCGTTCGCGGACGGTGCGGCGACATCGCCGAGCACGAACGCCGCGAGGATCCCGATCAGGATCGTGACCAGGAAGGCTCCCAGGTAGAACCAGACACCGGTGCGCAGCGGCCGCTTCGCAAGCACGAGTGCGAGCACCGAGAACGTCAGCGTCGTCGGCGACAGCATCGCCCCGAGCGAGATCAGCGCCAGCTCGGCGTCTATCCAGCCCATGGCCCCTGATCTTGAAGCACCGCGGTCATGCGATCAGGTCGTGCGCTCCCCGCGCGACGAGGATGACGCCGATCACGACCAGGGCGACGAGGCCGATCACGCGCGAGTTCCCGAGCAGCCAGGCGCGCCACGCCGCGAGACGTTCGTCTGCGCGGTCCGGTGCCAGCAGGGCGACCACGATCGGCGCGACGATGGTGATGATCGACGCGGCGGCGAAGACCGCGAAGGCGAGGATGTCGTCTTCCGTCGAGACGTGCGCCTTCAGGATCTCTGCCGCCGCCGCGATTGTCAGCGAGTACGTGAGCATGAAGGCGCCGACGACGATCGCGAGCACCCAGTTCGTGTTGTCAAGCCGGTTCAGCCATTTCGGCGTCTCGCTGCTCGCGGGAGCGCCCTGCTTGCGCCGCCGCAGGGCGCGGCCGGCCGCGGCGGCGGTGAGCAGCCCCACGAGGATCTCGACCCACGACGCCGCGCGCGAGGGCGTCGTCTGGTGCGAGCTGAAGTCCTGGCCTTGTCCGAGCGCGACGACGACGGCGGCGATGATCACGATCGCCGCGAGCCAGCCGAGCACGAAGGCGATCCCCCGCAAACGGCCCGAAGGCATCGTCAGCAGCACGATCACGGTCACGACTGAGACCGGGCTGCAGACGGCGATTGCAAGCCCCAGTCCGAGGACCGTCGGGATCAGGGACTCCACGGCTCGCAGATCCTATGCCCTGGTACCGTCTGCAACAGCGGTGCCTATCTACGAATACGTCTGCATGGAGTGCGAGTCGCACTTCGAGGAGCTCGTCCGCGGGGAGGAGCAGGTTGCCTGCCCCGACTGCGCCGCGACCAACGTCTCGCGCCAGTTCTCCACCTTCGCCGTGCACGGCGTCGCAAAGGTCTCGACGGGCGGCGGCGGCGGCGGATGCTGCGGCGGCTCCTGCGGCTGCGGCCACTAGGCCGTGGCCAGAGGGGACGAAGACGGCGAGCTGCTGACGCCGGCCGCCCACGCACAGCTGCAGGCAGAGCTGGCCGAGCTCGAAGGCCCGAAGCGCCGGGAGGTCGTGCAGGCGATCGCGACGGCGCGGGCCCACGGCGATCTCTCCGAAAACTTCGAGTACCACGCGGCGAAGAACGAGCAGGGACTGCTCGAAGCGCGGATCAGGGTGCTGCGTCACCGCCTCCAGCATGCGTCGATCGTCGACGAGCAGGAGGCCGCGGCGAGCGGTGTCGTCACCGTCGGCTCGCGGGTGGAGCTCGAGCGCGAGGACGGCACGCGGCAGGAGTTCGAGATCACGAGCGTCGGCGGCGTCTCTCCCGACTCGCCCGTCGGCCGCGCGCTGCTCGGCAAGGCACCGGGCGACGAGATCGAGGTCGACGCCCCGCGCGGGCGCTGGCGGGCGCGCATCGTGTCCGTCGGGCGTGCCTCGTAGACTCGCTTCCGTGAGTGCCGTGCCGGTCGCTGGGGTGGAGACGCTCGAGGCGTACGCGGCAGCGACCGCTTCCTGCACGCGCTGCCGGCTGGCGCAGGGACGGACGCAGGTCGTCTTCGGCGCGGGCAACCCGCGCGCGGACCTGATGTTCGTCGGCGAGGCGCCGGGCTTCCACGAGGACAAGCAGGGCGTCCCCTTCGTCGGCCAGGCCGGGAAGCTGCTCGACGGGCTGCTTGCCGGCGTCGAGCTCCGGCGCGAGGACGTCTACATCGCCAATGTCCTCAAGTGCCGTCCACCGGGCAACCGCGACCCGCAGCAGGACGAGATCGAGTCGTGCGAGCCGCATCTCTTCCGCCAGATCGAGCTGATCGAGCCGAAGGTGATCGCAACCCTCGGCAACTTCGCCACCAAGCTTCTCTCCGGCCGGCCGCTCGGGATCACCCGCGTGCACGGCCAGGAGCAGGAGCTCACGATCGCCGGGCGCAGCGTCCTGCTCTATCCGATCTACCACCCGGCCGCGGCGCTCTACACTCCGGCGATGCTCAAGGTGCTGGAGGCGGACTTCGCGCGGCTGCCTGCCCTCATGGGCGCAGTCGCGCCGGCGCCGCTTGAGGCGCTGTCCGAGCCCGAGGAGCCGACGGTCGAGGCTCCTGCAGAGCAGCTCGGGCTGTTCTAGAGCGGCTCGTCGAGCCCCTGGACGGCGACCATGCGGAGGTTCGCGGCGCCCTCGCGCAGCCGCTTCGCCTCGTCGTATGCCGGCGAGTCGTACCAGCGCTTCGCGGCCTCGAGGTCGGGGAACTCGAGGATCACGAGCCGCGAGGGATCCCAGTCGCCCTCGAGCACCGCGAGCTCCCCGCCGCGCACGACGAAGCGGCCGCCGCCCGCGTGGACGGCACCCGGCGACGCCTCCTTGTAGCGCTCGTACTGCTGCGGGTCGTGGACGTCGGTCTCGACGATGACGTAGGCGGGCATGGTTGGATCGTATGCGTGGAGCAGCAGAGCCAATCGTCGGAGGAGACGGAGGCGCTCGCCGCGGACCTCGCACGGCGGCTGGCGGCCGGCGACGTCGTCACCGTCGCGGGCGAGCTCGGCTCCGGCAAGACGACGTTCGTCCGCGGCGCGTGCGGCGCGCTCGGCGTGCGCGAGCGGGTCACGAGCCCCACGTACACCATCGGCCACCGCTACCACGGCGACGGCGTCGAGGTCTCGCACCTCGACCTCTACCGTTTCGATGGCGTCTCGCCCGCGGAGTGGGGCGACCTCGAGCCGTACTTCGAGGGGTCGATCGCGTTCGTCGAATGGCCCGAGGCCGGGGAAGGCGTTCTGCCGGCCCCTCGCTTCGCGGTGCGTTTGCGGCATGCTGGCGCCGGGAGAGCGGTGGAGATCGAGGAGTGCTGACCCTGGCTTTCGACACGGCGACCGCGGTCGCTACGAGTGCGCTCGTGGACACGGGTCTCGAGGGACAGGTCGAGGTGCTCGGTGAGCGGTGCTCGCGCGCGCAGACCCTGCTCGAGGACGTCGACGCGCTGCTGCGCCAGGCGGGCGCTCATCCGTCCGACCTCGACCGGCTCGCCGTCGGTCTCGGGCCGGGTAGCTTCACCGGAGTTCGTATCGGGCTCGCGGTCGCACGGGGACTTGCGCTCTCGCTCGAGCTGCCCGGCTCCGGCGTCTCGACACTCCTGGCCCTCGCGGCGGGTGCTCCCGGCGCCGTGCCCGTGGTCGATGCGAAGCGACGCGAGGTCTTCACGCTCCTCGACGGCGAGCCGCAGGTGGTTGCCCCACAGGAGCTGAAGTTGGACGACGGCGCCCTCTGCGTCGGCGACGGCGCGAAGCGTTACCGCGGTCTGCTCGAGGAGCGCGGCGCGGTCGTACCGCCGGACGACGACGAGCGGCACCTGCCGCGCGCGCGTTTCCACGCGGCGCTCGCCGGCGAGCCGGGCTCGGTCGACGAGCTCGAGCCGCTGTATCTCCGCGTTCCCGACGCCGACAGGAATCTCCGGTGACGACGATCGAGCTGCGTCGACTGGCGCTCGACGACCTCCTCGACATCGAGGAGATCGAGCGCCGTTCGTACCCGACGCCGTGGTCGCGCTCGATGTTCGCGGGCGAGCTCGCGAAGCCGAGCTCGATCTGCCTCGGTGCGTTCGAGGCGGAAGGGGAGGACGGCGCGCTCGTCGGCTACCTGATCGTCTCCCGCTACGTCGATGCCTGGCACGTGATGAACGTCGCCGTCGACCCGGACCAGCGCCGGCGCGGCGTCGCGACGATGCTGCTCGAGCGGTTGTTCGACCTCACGGCCGACGACGCCCGGCGCGGCTACACGCTCGAGGTTCGGGTCTCGAACGAGCAGGCGATCGCCCTCTACGAGCGCCTCGGTTTCCGCTCGCGCGGCCTGCGGCGCGGCTACTACACGGACAACCGCGAGGACGCGCTGATCATGTGGAAGGACCCGGTCGCACGTCCCTAGAACCACCACCGTGATCCTGGGGATCGAGACGTCGTGCGACGAGACGGCGGCGGCGCTCGTCACCGAGGAGGGCGAGATCCGCTCCAGCGTCGTGTCGTCCCAGGCCGAGCTGCACGCCCGGTACGGCGGCGTCGTGCCGGAGGTGGCCTCGCGGAGGCACCTCGAGCTCGTGGCGCCGGTGATCCGCGAGGCGCTCGCGGGAGCGGACGCGACCCTCGCGGACGTCGACCGGATCGCGGTGACGCAGGGCCCGGGACTGATCGGCGCGCTCCTCGTCGGCCTCGCCGTCGCGAAGGCGGTCGCCTGGTCGCGCAGGCTGCCGCTGGTGCCCGTCGACCACCTCGACGGCCATGTCGCCTCGCTCTATCTCCAGCCGGATCCGCTCGAGCCGCCGTTCCTCTGCCTGCTCGCCAGCGGCGGGCACACGCTGCTGCTCGACGTGCGCTCGCACACCGAGCGTGAGCTCCTCGGCTCGACGCTCGACGATGCCGCGGGTGAGGCGTTCGACAAGGGCGCGCGCCTGCTCGGGCTCGGCTACCCGGGCGGCCGCGAGATCGACCGGCTCGCACGCGACGGAGACCCGGGCGCCTACGACTTCCCCGTCGCGCGCGTGCCCGGCCTCGACTTCTCGTTCTCGGGACTGAAGACCGCGCTGCTGTACGCGGTCCGCGATCTGACGGAGGAGGAGCTCGAGGCGCGGCGCGCCGACTTCGCCGCCTCGTACCAGCACGCGATCGTGCGGGCGCTCGTCGAACGCGTGAGCGCGGCCGCGGAGCAGGCCGGGCGGCGGCAGATCGCGATCGTCGGCGGAGTCGCGGCCAACTCGGCGCTGCGCGCCGCGCTCCCGGAAGCAGCCGCGGCGCCGCTCGCACTCTGCACCGACAATGCCGCGATGATCGCGTCGGCGGCCCGCTGGATCGAGCCCATGCAGTACCCTCGGTACCTCGCGCTTGACGCCTACGCGTCGCGCTAAGCTCGCCACGGCGTCAGGTTTCCCGGCCGTTTGCAGCAACAAAAGGAGTAGACCTTGGCAGTCGCAACGACGTCCCATCTGCGCGAGAACCCGTTCGAGCTCGCGCGCGAGCAGCTACGCCGCGTCGGTTCCACCTTCGAGATCGATTCCAACCTCATCTCTGTGCTCGGCGAGTGCAAGAAGGCGGTCGAGGTCTCGATCCCGGTGAGCATGGACGACGGGACGACCCAGGTCTTCAAGGGCTATCGCGTCACTCACAACATCGCGCGCGGGCCGTCGAAGGGCGGCATCCGCTACCACCCGGACGTCACCCTCGACGAGGTCAAGGCGCTCGCGATGTGGATGACGTGGAAGTGCGCGCTGATGGGGATCCCGTTCGGCGGCGCGAAGGGCGGCGTCGTCTGCGACCCGAAGAAGATGTCCCGCCACGAGCTCGAGGGGATGACGCGCCGCTTCACGAGCGAGATCATCAACGAGATCGGGCCGGAGAAGGACATTCCGGCGCCGGACGTCGGCACCGACGGCTCGACGATGGCCTGGATCTTCGACACGTTCTCGATGAACAAGGGCCACTCGGTGCTCGGCGTCGTGACGGGCAAGCCGCTCACGATCGGTGGCTCGCTCGGGCGCGTCGAGGCCACGGCGCGCGGCTCGCTCTTCTGCATCCGCGACGCGGTGGCGAAGCTCGACAAGCGCCTCGCGGGGATGAAGGTCGTCGTGCAGGGCTTCGGCAACGTCGGCAGCTACCTCGCGCAGTTCCTCCATCAGGAGGGCGCGACCGTGGTGGCGATCTCCGACTCGACGACGGCGCTCTACAACCCGAAGGGCATCGACGTCCCGGCGGCCTTCGCCTACAAGGCCGAGAACCGGACGCTCGTCGGCCTCAAGGACGCCGAGACGATCACGAACGAGGAGCTCGTGCTGCTCGAGTGCGACATCTTCGCGCCGTGCGCGCTCGAGCAGGTGATCACCGACGAGAACGCCGACCAGGTCAAGGCAGCGATCATCTGCGAGGGCGCGAACGGGCCGGTCACGCCGGCGGCCGACGCGATCCTCGAGGACAAGGGCGTCCTGATCCTCCCCGATGTGCTCGCGAACGCAGGCGGCGTTGTCGTCTCCTACTTCGAGTGGGTCCAGGGCCTCCAGGAGTACTTCTGGAAGGAGGTCGAGGTGAACGCGAAGCTCAACGACATCGTCAGCCGCGCGTTCGACGAGACCTGGGAGACCGCACAGACCAAGAAGCTCCCGATGCGCGTCGCGGCCTACGGGCTCGCGGTGCAGCGCGTCGCCGAAGCGACCGTGACGCGGGGCATCTACCCGTAACCGAAGTCGTCCTCTACACCGCCTCGGGCTGCCACCTCTGCGAGGCGGCCCGGCGCGTCGTGACGGCTGCGCACGACGAGCTCGGCTTCGAGTTGCGGGAGGTCGCGATCGACGGCGACGCCGGGCTCGAGGCCGCCTACCGCGAATGGATCCCCGTGGTCGAGATCGACGGGCGGCGGCGCTTCGTCTACCACGTACACCCGGATGCGCTCCGCACGGCGGTTGCACAAGCGGACGGCTAGAGCGGGTGCTACAACAGAGAACGGTGTCACGAAGTCGAACGAAGGGGGTCGTGTGGCCGAGCGCTTGAACGTCGGCGTCGCCGCCCGCCTGTCCCGGTACCTCCAGGTGCTGACGCAGGCGCGGAAGATGGGGAAGACGCGGATCTCCTCGCAGGAGATCGCCGAGTACACGAACATCAACGCGACCCAGATCCGCCGCGATCTCTCCAACTTCGGCAAGTTCGGCAAGCGGGGGGTCGGCTACTCGATCGAGCTCCTGCTCGACGCGATCCGCAAGATCCTGCGTACGCAGGGCCAGCACAACGTCGCGCTCGTCGGCGCCGGCCGGCTCGGCCAGGCCATCGCCTCGTCCTCGATCTTCGCGGAGCACGGGATCAACATCGCCGTAGTCGTCGACACCGACGAGGCGAAGCTCGGGCAGCCGATCGGGCACGTCTCGGTCGAGCCGTACGAGCGGCTCCCGGGGCTCGTGCGCGACCACAACGTCGTCGTCGGCGTGCTCGCGGTGCCGGCCGTGGGAGCGCAGCAGGCAGCCGACGATCTCGTCTCCGCGGGGGTGCAGATCATCTTCAACTACTCGGAAGCGCTGCTCGAGACGCCTGCCGACGTGACGGTGCACACGTCGAATCCCGCCGTCGAGTTGCTGTACGCGCTCTACTTCCATCTGACGTAGCGCTTGACGACATGTCGTCGAACGACATATAGTCCGGCCGTGGAGATGCGGAGGCCGACCTACTTCGTGCTCGCGGCGCTGCTCGACGGTCCGCTCCACGGCTACGCGATCATCAAGCGCGCCGCCGAGCTCTCCGACGGAGAGGTGCGACTCAGCACCGGAACGCTGTTCGGCGCCCTGGACCGTCTCGTCGATTCCGGTCTCGTCGAGGCCGGGGAGGAGGAGAAGGTCGAGGGACGCGTCCGCCGCTCGTACACGCTGACGCACGACGGCCACGCGGCACTCGCCGCAGAGGCGGGCCGGCTTCGGCAAGCCGCGCGCGTCGTGGAGGCGAGAGTCGCGAAGGCGGCCGGCTGATGCGCGGGCTGCTCACCGTCGCCTGTCGCGCGTTTCCCCCGGATCATCGGGCCCGCCACAGCGACGAGATCGTCGACACGGCTCTGCTCGCCGCGAACGGATCGCGCTGGCGCACCGCCCGTGAGGCGCTCTCGCTCGTCGTCGCGGGCGCGCGGCAGCGGCTGCGGGCCGAGTCGAGTCGCTCGATGCGGGACGGTGCCGCGCTGCTCGCCGGCATCCTCGCGCTCGTCAACCTCGCCGTCGCGCTCGCCGGGATCACGGCCGGCGCAGAGCGAACCAGCGTGCTCCACTTGCCGAATCTCTTCGGGCCGCGCTACCTCCCGTACGTCATCGACTGGTGGTGGGTCGCCTTCGCCCTGGCCGCAGCCGGGATCGTCCTCGGACTGGCGCTTGGCGACCGCCGACTCGCTCTCGGCTCGGCGTTCGTGAACCTCGGCCTCGTCGGGTACGACGCGCTCTTCCTCGCGAACGGCAACCCGTACGACGGGCGCGGCCACTTCGACGTCTTCACGTACTCGCAGACCTCGAGCTTCCCCGCTGGGCGCCAGTGGTTGGCGGCAGCCGTGGTGCTGGCGCTCGCCACAGCAGCGGCGCGGCCGCACCGGCTCCCGCTCACTCGTCTGCCGTTGGCGCTCGTTGCTGCGGTGGCGCTGGTCGAGCTCTCACGTGAGACGTGGGGCGCGTTCTTCTTCCTGCGCTGGCCGCTGGCCGCGCTCATCCTCCTCGGCGTCGCATTCGGGACGGTCGCGCCACGGCTCGCGGTGCTCGCGCTCGGCGTCACGATCGCGGCCGCTCCGAGCGTCGTCGGCTATCTCACCGCGCCCAACCTCCAGCACGATCCCGTCGTGACCGGAGTTGTCGCGGCCGGGCTCGCCGTCGGCATCCTCTTGCCGCTCTCACAGCTGACTTCCCGCCTGGCATAGCCTCCGCTTCGTGCGGATTCTGCTCTGGCACGGGTACCTCCTCGGCGGCACCGGGTCGAACGTCTACACCCGGGCGCTCGCGCGCGAGTGGAGTCTCGCCGGCCACGACGTCACGGTCGTGTGCCAGGAGCGTCAGCCGGAGCGCTACGACCTATGCGGTGCGCGGGTCGTCGTCCCGGAGTTGCCCGGTGGGCTGCTCCCCGTCTTCGTCCTCGACCGCTACGAGGGCCTCGAGGCACGGCTACTCGTGGACTTCACCGAGGCGGAACGCGACGTGTACGTCGGGGCGAACGCCGCGGCGTTGCGTGAGCTCGGGCCGGCGGATCTCGTGTTCGCGAACCACGTCCTGCTCGGCGCCCCGGTCGGTGCTGCGAGCGGGATGCGGTTCCGGGTCAAGGCGCACGGGTCGGAGCTCGAGTACGCGATGCGCGGGCGGCCGGACCTCGCGCGCTGGGGTGCCGAGACGCTCGCCGAAGCGGAGGTCGTCTTCGCCGGCTCCGAGCACATCCGCGAGGTGCTCGAGGAGGTGGTCGGACACATCGATCGGGTCGAAGTCGTGCCGCCGGGCGTCGACGCCGACGAGTTCCGACCGGAGCCCCGCGAGGAGGCGATCGCCGCGCTGCTCACGGAGGCCCGGGCCGATTCGCCGAACCCGGGCAACGCCGAAGAGCGTCTGCCGGACGAGGGCAACGCCGCGCGCTTCGTCCGTTTCTTCGCGCGCGAGCAGCCGACGGTCGTCTACTTCGGGAAGCTGATCGAGAACAAGGGCGTCCAGGTGCTGCTCGAGGCGATCGCCGGCTTCGACGCGCGCGCAGTCGTCGTCGGCTTCGGCGACTACCGCGCCGAGCTCGAGGCGCTGGCTCCGGTCGGCACGCTCTTCACCGGCCCGCTCGAGCACCGCCACCTCCGGCATCTGCTGCCGCTGTGCGACGTCGCGGTCGTGCCCTCGATCTTCCCCGAGGCGTTCGGCATGGTCGCGGCCGAGGCGGCGGCGGCCGGCGTGCTGCCCGTCGTGTCCGCGCATTCCGGCCTCGCCGAGGTGGCGGCCGGGATCGGCGCGGAGGTCGGGCCCGAGGCGGCCGCGCTCCTGTCCTTCCCGGCCGGATCCGCCGCGGCGCTGCGCGAGAGGCTCGCGGCGATCCTCGCGCTTCCGGCCGAGGAACGCCGGGAGCTCGGCCTTGCCGCGCGCCGAGCGGTCGAGCAGCGCTGGGCCTGGCAGGTGGTCGCGGCCCGCCTGCTCGCGTAGCTCCCGGGCCATGGTCGCGCATCCGTACAGGTCGCGGCTTGGCTGAGCCGAATCTGCGGCGAGTCCCTCGCTTGGCCCGTCTGCCTGGGTCATGCCTAGGTGTCAGACACCGGGCGTGTCTCCACGAGACTCGCCGGAGGATCGCTCCCCCCGAGGGGCTTCAATTGCGCAAGTAGGCTTCCGCCCGTGGGCGAGGAGCAGCGGTTCGGCTACGAGGAGATGCTCGCGCGGAGCCGCGCGGCATTCGAGGCACAACCGGACTTCACGGTCGCCGTCGAGGAGGAGTTCGCGATCCTCGATCCCGAGACGCTCGACCTCGTCAACCGCTTCGAAGAGCTCCAGGAAGCGGCCCGGGGGAGCGAGCTCGAGCCGCACCTCGTGGGCGAGCTGATCGCGTCCGAGATCGAGGTCCGCACCGGCCGCTGCGACTCGTTCGCCGACGCGGCCGCGCTGCTCGGCGAGCGGCGGCAGCAGCTCCGGGCGCTCGTGGAATCGCGCGGGGCCGAGCTCGGGGCAACAGGCACGCACCCCTGGAGCCCGTGGCAGGAGCAGCGGATCATCGACACGCCGCACTACCGCCTCAACGACGAGGTGCTCCGCTACGTCGTCTGGCGCAACAACTCGTTCGGCCAGCACGTCCACGTCGGCATCAACGGCGCCGACCGTGCGATCCGCGTCTGTGCGGCGCTCCGCAACTACCTGCCCGAGCTGCTCGCCGTCTCCGCGAGCTCGCCGTTCGTGGAGAACGTCTTCAGCGGCCTCCACTCGACGCGGACGCAGATCTTCACCCGGATGTTCCCGCGCTGCGGCATCCCGGACGCGCTCGGCGGCTGGGACGAGTGGGAGACGTACGTCCGCTTCCTCTACGAGACCGGCTCGGTCAGCGAGCCCACGCAGATCTGGTGGAGCGTGCGCCCGCACCTCACTTTTCCGACCGTCGAGATCAGGATCTGCGACGCACAGCCCGACCTCCGCGAGTCGCGCTCGCTCGCCGCGCTCTCCTACTCGCTCGCTGCGCGGGTCGCGCGCGCGCTCGACGAGGGCGAGCCGCTGCTCGACCTGCCGAGCCGGCTGGTCGAGGAGAACCTGTGGCGGGCGATCCGGTACGGCCTCTCGGGCGAGCTGCTCGACTTCGCGAGCGGCGAATCCGTGCCCGCGCGCGCGCGCCTCGAGCGACTGGTCGAGTGGGTGCGGCCGGTCGCGGAGGAGCTCGGTGCCGCGGAGTGGCTCGCGATTCCCGAACGCAACGCGGCCGAGCGGCAGATCGCGCGCCACGAGGAGGGTGCGTCGGCGCGCGAGATCTTCGAGGAACAGGTGCGCTGGGACCTCCGCACGCCCGCTTCGTAACACGGCCGATCCGGCCTGTGTGGTAAAAACCAGGCCGCGCCGGGGTGTCTCGGCGCTTACTTTGTGACGCCCGGAGGGAGCTCTTACCGATGAGTTGGTTCATGGATCACGCCGTGCTGTTCGCGCTGCTGTGCGCGGCCGCAGCCGTCCTTTACGGCCTCTACCTCACGGTGTGGCTACTGCGACAGCCGGCAGGCAACGAGCGCATGCAGGAGATCGCGCGCGCCGTGCAGGAGGGCGCCGCCGCATACCTGCGCCGCCAGTACCAGACGATCGCGATCGTCGCGATCGTGCCCTTCCTGCTGCTCGGCTTCTACCACTCGCTCGGCTGGGCGACGGCGATCGGGTTTCTCATCGGCGCGGTCCTGTCGGCCGCGGCCGGCTTCATCGGGATGAACGTCGCCGTGCGCTCGAACGTGCGGACCGCGGAGGCGGCGCGGCACGGGCTGCCGCCGGCGCTCAACGTCGCGTTCCGCGCGGGCTCCGTCACGGGCCTCCTCGTGGTCGGGCTCGGCCTGTTCGGCGTCGCGGGCTACTACGGGATCCTTACCGGTTGGATCGGCGACACGCCGGACCAGGCCATCCATCACCTCGTCGGGCTCGCCTTCGGCGGCTCGCTCATCTCCGTCTTTGCCCGCCTCGGCGGCGGCATCTACACGAAGGCCGCGGACGTCGGCGCCGACCTCGTCGGCAAGATCGAGGCCGGGATCCCGGAGGACGACCCGCGCAATCCGGCCGTGATCGCGGACAACGTCGGCGACAACGTCGGCGACTGCGCCGGGATGGCGGCCGACCTGTTCGAGACGTACGCCGTGACCGCCGTCGCGGTGATGCTGCTCGGCGTCACAGCCCCGGCTTCCCTCGCCGGGAAGAGCCTCTGGCTGTACCCACTCGCGATCGGCGGCGTCTCGATCATCGCCTCGATCATCGGCGTCCAGTTTGCGCGGGTGAAGGCCGGCGGCAACATCATGAACGCGCTCTACCGCGCCGTGCTCGTCGCCACTCTCATCTCGGCGCTGCTCTTCATCCCGGTCACGAAGGCGTTCGTCGGGACGCCCACTCAGTCCGGTGGCGTACTCGACCTTGTCGTCGTCCCGCACTACTCCTTCGGCGCGCTCTACGGCTCGGCGCTGATCGGCCTGGCGATCACCGCGCTGCTCGTCGGGATCACCGAGTACTACACCGGCACGCGCTGGAACCCGGTCAAGTCGATCGCGCGCGCCTCGCAGACCGGCCACGCGACGAACATCATCGAGGGCCTCGCCGTCGGGATGCAGGCGACGGCACTGCCGGTGATCGTGATCGCGATCGGGATCCTGCTCGCCAACCACTTCGCGGGTCTGTTCGGGATCGGCGTCGCCGTGATGGCGCAGCTCTCGATGACCGGCCTCATCGTCGCGCTCGACGCCTACGGCCCGGTCACCGACAACGCGGGCGGCATCGCCGAGATGGCCGACCTCCCGCCCGAGGTACGCGCAATCACCGACCCGCTCGACGCGGTCGGCAACACGACGAAGGCCGTGACCAAGGGTTACGCGATCGGCTCCGCCGCGCTCGCCGCCCTCGTCCTCTTCGGCTCGTACTCGGACGGGCTCGCTCAGGCGGGGCTGCCGACGATCTTCCAGCTCAACAACGCCTGGGTGATCGCCGGCCTCCTGATCGGCGGCCTGATGCCGTTCCTGTTCGCCTCGCTCGCCATGCAGGCGGTCGGGCGTGTGGGCGGCGAGGTCGTGGAGGAGGTGCGCCGCCAGTTCCGCGAGCACCCGGGGATCATGGAGGGCACCGAGCGGCCGGAGTACGGCCCGGCAATCGACATCGTCACGGGCTCGGCGATCCGCTCGATGATCCTGCCCGCGACGGTGCCCATCCTCTTCCCGATCATCGTCGGTCTGATCAGCGTGAAGATGCTCGGCGGCCTGCTGATCGGGACGATCGTGACGGGCCTGTTCCTTGCGATCGCGATGACGGCGGGCGGCGGCGCGTGGGACAACGCGAAGAAGCTGATCGAGGACGGGCTCTACGGCGGCAAGGGCTCGGAGGCCCACGCGGCCGCGGTCACGGGGGACACCGTCGGCGACCCATACAAGGACACGGCGGGCCCGGCGATCAACCCGATGATCAAGATCACGAACATCGTCGCGATCCTGCTCATCCCGCTCCTCATCTCGATCCACGGCTAGACACACGCGCGCGGGAGTACCGTTGCCCGGGTGAGAACGCTCACCCGGGTCGCGGCCTCCGCCGCCGCGCTCGCGCTCGTCACGGGCGCGATCGAGCTGCTGAAGGGCCACGTGCCCGTGCTCAGCCTGGCGGTGCTCTACCTGCTCGCGATCCTCCCGGTCGCGGTCGCGTGGGGAACGGCTTATGCGGTCGGAACGGCGATCGGGAGCATGCTCGCGTTCAACTTCTTCTTCCTGCCGCCGCTCTACACGCTGACCCTGCAGGACACGCGCAACTGGTTCGCGCTGCTCGTCTTCCTCGTCACGGCCGTCGTCGTCAGCGAGCTGGCGACGCGCTCGCGACGGCGCGCCGAGGAGGCCGAGGCCGCCTTCAGGGAGCTGCGCGAGGTGACGGAGGAGCGTGAGCGGCTGGCGGAAGAGGCGCTCGAGGCGGAGGCGCTGCGCCGCAGCGACGCGCTGAAGACTGCCTTGCTGCGCGCGGTCAGCCACGACCTGCGCTCGCCGCTGATGGCGATCCTCACGTCCGCGAGCGCGCTCGCGCACGACGAGCTCTCGCTCGACCCCGACGACCGGCGGGAACTGGCCGAGACGATCCTCGGGGAGGCCGGCCGGCTCGACCGGCTGGTGAGCAACCTGCTCGACCTCTCGCGCCTCCAGGCGGGCGCGGCCGTGCCGGAACCGGGGGACTGGCCCGTCGACGACCTCGTCCTGCAGGCGCTCGACGGTGTCGAGGGAGGCAGCCGCGTCGAGGTGGTGCTGCCGGACACCGACTTGCCGCTCGTTCGGGCCGACCTCCACCAGGCCGAGCGGGTCGTGGCCAACCTCGTCGAGAACGCGTTGCGCTACTCGCCGGCCGACGAGCCGGTGCGCGTGCAGGTGCGGGAGGCCGGCTCGGAGGTGCTGGTGCGCGTCGTCGACCACGGACCCGGGATTCCGTCGGGCGAGGCCGACCGGATCTTCGAGCCGTTTCAGCGCGGCTCGCTCCGCGTTCCGGCGCGCGGGGCGGGGCTCGGCCTCGCGATCGCGCGCGGCTTCGCCGAGGCGAACGGCGGCAAGGTCTGGGTCGAGTCTCATGCCGGCCAGGGCGCGACGTTCGTGCTCGCCCTGCCGGTCGCGCAACGTGCCCGCGTCGAGGTCACGGCGTGACCGGGGCACGCGTGCTCGTCGTCGACGACGAGCCGCAGATCCTGCGCGCGCTGCGGACGAGCCTGCGCGGCGCGGGCTACGAGGTCGACACGGCCGCGACCGCCGAGGCCGCGCTCGCCGCGGCGGCGCTGCGCCCGCCCGAGGCGGTGGTGCTCGACCTCGTGCTCCCTGATGGGAGCGGGACGGACGTCGCCCGCGAGCTCCGCAGCTGGAGCAGCGCGCCGATCATCGTCCTCTCCGCCGTCGGCGAGGAGCGGGAGAAGGTCGCCGCGCTCGACGCGGGCGCGGACGACTACGTGACGAAACCGGTCGGGATCGACGAGCTGCTCGCCCGCCTGCGTGCCGTGCTCCGCCGGACCGCGCCGAGTGGCGAGCCGGTGATCGAGGTCGGCCAGCTCGTCGTCGACCTGCCGAAGCGGGAGGTGCGGATGGCCGGGAAGCCGGTGCATCTGACGCCGCATCAGTACGACCTTCTGCGCGTCCTCGCGCTCAACGCCGGCAAGCTGCTCACGCACCGCCAGCTCCTGCAGGAGGTCTGGGGACCCGGCTACGCGGACGCGGCCAACCTGCTCCAGGTCAACGTCTCCCAGCTCCGCCGCAAGCTTGAGCCGGACCGCGCGCACCCGCGCTATCTCTTGACGGAGACCGGCGCCGGCTACCGGCTCGTCGAGCCGTCCTGAGCGCCTTCAGGAAATCGTCAGGCCGAAGCCCAAAACCGTAAGACCGCCTTAAGAGCCCTCGCCGTAGCGTCGAGGAAGTGGACGACCTCTACGCGCTGTTGATCATGGCCGGCTGCTTCGCAGTGGTCTTCGTCCTGCACTGGGCACTGGAGCGGATCTGATGTCCGCGGGTGACGCCGTCGGTCTCGCCATCTCCGTCGCGGTGCTGGTGTACCTCGTCTATGCGCTGGTTCGCGGGGAGCGCCTCTGATGGGACAGGGCACAGCACAGATCCTCGTCTACGCGGCCGTCCTCATCGCACTCAGCTACCCGCTGGGTATCTGGATGGCGCGCGTCTACACCCGCGAACAAGGCGACGTGATCGAGCGCGGCTTCCTTCGCCTGCTCGGGCGCGACGCGGCCGCCGACCAGAACTGGAAGCAGTACGGGCGGTCGGTGATCGTCTTCACGATTGCCTTCAGCGTCTTCCTCTACGGGCTGCTGCGGCTGCAGGGGCATCTGTTCCTCAATCCCGACCACTTGCCGGCCGTGCCCTGGACGGTGGCGCTCAACACCACCGCGAGCTTCGTCACGAACACGAACTGGCAGTACTACGCCGGCGAGGCGACGATGTCGTACCTCAGCCAGATGGCGGGGCTGGCGGTGCAGCAGTTCGTCTCCGCCGGCGTGGGGCTCGCCGTCGTCGCAGCGGTCATTCGCGGCATCGCCCGCCGCGGCGGAGGTGTCGGCCTCGGCAACTTCTGGCGCGACCTCTACCGCTCGATCGTCTACATCCTGCTGCCGCTCGCGATCGTCCTCGCGGTGGTCCTGATCTCGCAGGGAGTGCCGCAGACCTTCCATGGGCACGTCACCGCAACGACGCTCCAGGGCGCGCACCAGACGATCGCCCGCGGCCCCGTGGCGTCGATGATCTCGATCAAGCAGTTGGGGACGAACGGCGGTGGCTACTACGACTCGAACTCGGCCGTCCCGTTCGAGAACCCGACGCCGCTCTCGAACTTCCTCGAGGTGCTCGCGATCCTGCTGATCCCGTTCGCGCAGGTGGTGATGTTCGGCCGGATGGTGCTCGCGCGCCGGCACGCCTTGGTGCTCTACGCGGTCTGCTTCTCCATCTTCGCGGTCGGCGTCTCCATCGCGTTCCCGGCCGAGCAGCACGGCTCCGCCGTGCTTCGGAACTCCGGCGTGAACATCACGAACGGCGCGAGCCAGTCGGGCGGCAACATGACCGACAAGGAGATCCGCTTCGGGATTGCCAACACGGCGCTCTGGGCCACGGCGACGACCGACGTGTCCAACGGCTCGGTCAACGGCGGTCACGACGCGCTCACGCCCGCGGGCGGAGCTGTTCCCCTTGTGGACATGTTCCTCGGCGAGGTCGAGCCCGGCGGCGTGGGCTCGGGCCTGTACGGCCTGATCTTCTACATCCTGATTGCCGTCTTCGTTGCGGGTCTGATGGTCGGACGGACGCCGGAATGGCTCGGGAAGAAGATCGAGGCGCGAGAGATGAAACTCGCGGCCGTCGGTGCGCTGTTCGTCCCGACGATGGTGCTCGTCATGACGGCTGTCGCCATCGCGACGCCGGCCGGGCTGGCGTCCATCTTCAACCCGGGCGCGCACGGCTTCAGCGAGACGCTCTACGCGTACACGTCCCAGTCGAACAACAACGGCAGTGCGTTCGCCGGCTACGGCGCGACGACGTTCTCGACGACGTTCGGGACAGTCGCGCTCTACTTCGGCCGCTTCTTCCCGATGCTCGCCGGGCTCGCCATCGGCGGCTCGCTCGCGGCGAAGAAGGTCGTTCCCGCTTCGGCCGGGACGTTCCGCACGGACGGGGCGACCTTCGGGATCCTGCTGCTCGGGGTCATCGCGCTCACCGCAGGTCTCATGATCCTCCCCGCGCTCACGCTCGGGCCGATCGTCGAAGGGCTGATGCACTGATGCTCCGCGCACTGCTGGCCTCGGTGATCGGGATCGTGATGTTCACGGTCGTGCTCGGCTTCGGCTACCCGGCGCTGATGACCGGCTTCGCGCAGGTCGCGCTCCCGCACCAGGCGAACGGAAGCCTGGTCGAACGGGGCAACAAGGTCGTCGGCTCGTCGCTGGCCGCCCAGGACTTCTCGTTCCCCGGCTACTTCCACGAGCGGCCGTCGGCGACCTCGCCCGCGTACAACCCCGGGTTCACGACTTTCTCCAACCTCGGCCCGACGAACCCGGCGCTCGCGCGGCTCGTCGAGGCGAACGCCAAGGCGGTCCTCAAGCTCGAGGGTCCCTACAACCCAGGGCTGACGATCCACGACATTCCGGTCGACGCGGTCGTTCCTTCGGGATCGGGCATCGACCCGGAGATCTCGATCGCCTACGCGAACCTGCAGGCGCATCGCGTGGCCGCCGTCCGGCACCTGCCGCTCGCGACCGTCCAGAGCTTGATCAAGGAGAACACCGACGGCCGCTCGCTGGACTTCCTCGGTGAGCCCGGAGTCAACGTCCTCGAGCTCAACCTCGCAATCGACAAGCAGGGAGGGAAGTAGTGTCGGCCGCGACCCCGGAATTGCCCGCCGCATCGAGCAGGCGCTCGAGCGTCTTCTCCCGGGACCTCGTCATTCAGGCGATCTGGGACTCGTTCCCGAAGCTGAATCCGCGGCTGCAGCTGAAGAACCCGGTGATGTTCATCGTCGAGCTCGGCAGCGTCATCACGACTGTGATCTTCTTCAAGGACCTCGCCCAGGGGCACGACAGCCAGCTCTGGTTCGTCGGCGTGATCGCGATCTGGCTCTGGCTGACCGTCCTCTTCGCGAACTTCGCCGAGGCGATTGCCGAGGGTCGTGGCAAGGCGCAGGCGAACGCGCTGCGCGCTGCCCGAACGACGACCACGGCGCTGCGCCGCTCGCGTGACGGCCACCTCGAGGAGGTGGCGGCGCCCGAGCTTCAGATGGGCGACGTCGTGGTGGTCGAGGCGGGGATGGTCATCCCCGCCGACGGCGACATCATCGAGGGCGTCGGTTCGGTCGACGAGTCCGCGATCACGGGCGAGTCTGCGCCGGTGATCCGCGAGGCCGGAGGCGACCGCTCGGCCGTCACGGGTGGCACGAAGCTCCTCTCGGACCGGCTCGTGATCGAGGTCACGCAGGAGCCGGGGCGATCCTTCCTCGACCGGATGATCGCGCTCGTCGAGGGCGCGGAGCGGCGCAAGACGCCGAACGAGATCGCGCTCAACATCCTGCTCGCCGGCCTGACGATCACCTTCCTCGCCGCGGTCGTGACCCTGCGGCCGTATGCCCTCTACGCGGGCACTCCGACCTCGGAGACCGTCCTCATCGCGCTCCTCGTCGCGCTGATCCCGACCACGATCGGTGCCCTCCTTTCGGCGATCGGCATCGCCGGGATGGACCGGCTCGTGCAGCGGAACGTCCTGGCCATGTCGGGTCGAGCCGTCGAGGCCTCGGGCGACGTCGACGTGCTCCTCCTCGACAAGACCGGCACCATCACGCTCGGCAACCGGCAGGCGTCCGAGTTCGTCCCGGCGCCCGGCGTCGACGAGCGTGAGCTGGCAGAGGTTGCGCAGCTGGCCTCACTCGCCGACGAGACGCCCGAAGGACGGTCGATCGTCGTACTCGCGAAGGAACGCTTCAACCTGCGTGAGCGCGAGCTGGGAGAGCACGAGTTCGTCCCCTTCAGCGCGACCACACGCATGAGCGGCGTGAACATGAACGGCACCCTGATCCGCAAGGGCGCTGCAGACGCAGTCAAGGCGTTCATCGCCGAGAACGGCGGCCGCGCGCCGGCCGAGATCGACACAGCGGTCCAGCAGATCGCCGAGCAGGGTGGGACCCCGCTCGTGGTCGCACGCGACAACTTCGCGCTCGGCGTCGTCCATCTCAAGGACATCGTCAAGGGCGGCATGAACGAGCGCTTCGACGAGCTCCGCCGCATGGGGATTCGCACGGTGATGATCACCGGCGACAACCGCGTGACCGCCTCCGTGATCGCGCAGGAAGCCGGCGTCGACGACTTCCTCGCCGAGGCGACCCCGGAAGCGAAGCTTGCGCTGATCAAGGACGAGCAGGCGAACGGGCGCATGGTCGCGATGACCGGCGACGGCACGAACGACGCCCCCGCGCTGGCGCAGTCCGACGTCGGTGTCGCCATGAACACGGGGACGACCGCCGCCAAGGAGGCCGGCAACATGGTCGACCTCGACTCGAACCCGACCAAGCTGATCGAGATCGTCGAGGTCGGCAAACAGCTCCTGATCACTCGCGGAGCGCTGACGACGTTCTCGATCGCGAACGACGTGGCGAAGTACTTCGCGATCCTGCCGGCGATGTTCGCCTTCACCTACGCGTCGAAGCCGGGCGAGCGCGGCCCGCTGAACGCGCTCAACATCATGCACCTGGGCGACCCGCAGAGCGCGATCGTGTCCGCGATCATCTTCAACGCCCTGATCATCCCGGCGCTCGTCCCGCTCGCCCTGCGCGGTGTCAAGTACCGCGCGATCGGCGCGACTGCCCTCCTGCGCCGCAACCTGCTGATCTACGGTCTCGGCGGGATGATCCTTCCCTTCATCGGCATCAAGCTGATCGACCTGATCATCCACAACGTCTTCGGGGCGTGAGCCTCTGGCTCCCCGCGGCCATTATCGGATCCTCCTCGGGATGGCGGCGGGAGTGGGCAAGACGTACCGGATGCTCCTCGAAGGCCGGCAGGCGCAGGAGGAGGGGAGGGATGTCGTGATCGGCTACCTCGAGCCGCACGACCGCCCCGCGACGACGGCCCTCGCCGAGGGCCTCGAAGTCGTTCCCCGGCTGCGCACGCAGCACGGGGCGCTCGAGCTCGAGGAGATGGACGTCGACGCGGTCATCCGCCGCGCGCCGGAGCTCGCGCTCGTCGACGAGCTCGCCCACACGAACGCGGAAGGGATGCGCAACGAGAAGCGCTGGCAGGACATCGAGGAGGTGCTCGAAGCCGGCATCGACGTCATCTCCACGGTCAACGTCCAGCATCTCGAGAGTCTCAACGACGCGATCTTCGAGCTGACCGAGATCCGAGTGCGGGAGACCTTCCCCGATCACATCCTCGACGATGCCGACGAGGTCGTGCTCGTCGACCTGTCGCCGGAGGAGCTGCAGGAGCGTCTGCGGGCCGGCAAGGTCTACTCCAAGGAGCGGGCCGAGGTCGCGCTGGAGAACTTCTTCCGCTCGGACAAGCTCGCCGTGCTGCGGGAGCTTGCGCTGCGCGAGGTGGCCGAGGACGTGGAGGCGCGACGGATCGCCCGTACCCTCGAGCCGCTCAGCCAGCAGGCCGTCGCCGAGCGCGTGCTCGCCCTAATCGAGCCGCAGCCGAAGTCACAGCGAATCATGCGCCGCGCCTGGCGCTCGGCACAGCGGTTCGGCACCGACATGGACGCGGTCTGGGTGCGCCCGGCGGGACGGCAGCCGACCGAGGAGGAGGCGACCCAGCTCGCGGCCCTGCGGCGGCTTGCCGGCGTCCTCGGCGTGCACTTCCTCGAGGAGGAGGGCGACGACCTGGTCGCGGTGGTGCGGCACGTCGCCGTAGAGCGCGGCTCGACCTACATCTTCGTCGGGACGCCCGACGAGTCGCGGCGCCGTGAGATCTTCGGCGGTTCGCTGCTCTCTCGCATGGTGCGCGAGCTGCCCGGCCTCGACATCCGCGTCGTGGCGAACCGGGCCGACCGGGACCGGTTGACCGAATGATCGCCGCCGTCATCGCCCTCGCCGCCCTCGCCGTGGTGCTCGCCGCGGCGCTGGTGGCCCGGAGCGGCTTCCGGCTGCGCCGTCCGCCTGTCGGCGCCCGGCGCGTCCTGATCCCGTTCACCGGCGGCACGCTCGACCCGACCGTCCTCGACGCGGCGATCCGCCTCGCGCAGGCCGAGAACGCGACGCTCGTGCCCGCCTATCTCCTGCTCGTCCCGCTCCGGTACGCGGAGGATTCGCCGCTGCGTGAGGAGGTCGCGGTCGCGCTGCCGCTGCTCGAGGCGGTCGAACACGCTGCACTCCGGGGCGGCGTGCCCGTAGACGCGCGGATCGAGAAGGGGCGCAGCCCGACGCACGCCCTGCAGCGGCTGTGGGACGAGGAGCACTTCGACCGGATCGTCGCTCCCGCGCCGAACGGGCGGAGCGGCGGGTTCACGGCGAAGGACGTGACCTGGATCCTCGCGCACGCACCGAGCGAGACGATCGTCCTGAAGCCGAGCCCGAACGGCGCGCAGCAGGCCGCCTGAGTACCGTTTCCCGCGTGAGAACGCGGTCCGAACTCGTGGTGGGCGTGCTGGCGAGCGCCGGCGTCGTCGTGCTGGTGAGCGCCGTCGTCGCGCTCCTGAAGCCGCACGTGCCGGTGCTCAGCCTCGGCGCGCTGTACGTGCTCGCCGTGCTGCCGGTCGCGATCCTCTGGGGGACGGCGCTCGCGGTTGTCGTCTCCGTCGCGAGCATGCTCGTCTTCAACTGGTTCTTCCTGCCGCCGTACCACACGTTCCACCTGCGGGAGAGCCAGAACTGGCTCGCGCTCGCCGTCTATCTCGTGATCGCCGTCGCGGTCGGGGCGCTCGGCGCGCGCGCGCGGACGCGGCGCGACGACGCCGAGCAGCGCCGGGCCGAGTCGCACGCGCTCGCCGAGGCGGCCCTCGAGCTGCTCCGCGGCCGCACCCTCGACGAGGAGCTCGGCCACCTCGCGTCCCTCACCGCAGGCGTGCTCCGCGTCGAGGGGGCGCGGCTCGAGCTCGGTGAGCAGTCGCCGGGCGAGGGCGAGCAGGCTCTGCCCCTCGAGGCGGGGCTGCGGTGCGTCGCGACCCTCTTCATCGACGAAGAGGCGACCGTCGACGATGCCGTGCGCCGCCGCTTCCTGCCTACGCTCGCAGCGCTGCTCGCGGTCGTCGCGGAGCGCAGCCGGCTGGAGGCGGAGGCGCTCGAGGCCGAGGCCCTGCGGCGCAGCGACGCGCTCAAGACGGCGCTGCTCCGGGCGGTGTCGCACGATCTCCGCTCGCCGCTGACCGCGATCCTCGCGTCGGCCGACGCGCTCGCGAGCCCGGGGCTCTCGCTCGAGCCCGAGGACCGGCTGGCGCTGGCGCAGACGATCCAGAGCGAGACCGCGCGTCTCGACCGCGTCGTCGGGCAGCTCCTCGATCTCTCCCGGCTCGAGGCCGGTGCCGTCGAGCCGCACCGGGAGCTGTGGCACGTGGACGAGCTGGTCGGCCAGGCGCTCGCCGGGCTGGGAACCGAGGCCGGCCGCGTCCGCCTCGAGATCCCGCCCGAGACCCCGCCCGTCGAGGTCGACGCCGCCCAGGTCGAGCGAGTGCTCGCCAACCTCATCGACAACGCGCTCCACTACTCGCCGCCCGCCTCCGGGGTCGTCGTGCGCGCCGAGTCGGGAGCGACGGAGCTGCGGCTGCACGTCATCGACCACGGGCCCGGCCTGCCCGCCGAGGAACGGGACTCACTGTTCCAGCCCTTCCGGCGCGGCAGTGCGGGACAGCTCGGCTCCGGCCTCGGGTTGTCGATCGCGCGCGGCTTCGCGGAAGCGAACGGGGGCAAGCTCTGGGCTCAGGACGATCCGGGCGGCGGCCACCTCGTCCTCTCGCTGCCGCTCGCGGAGCGGCCGGTGGTTGCACGCGCATGAGCGCCCGCATCCTGGTCGTGGACGACGAGCCGCAGATCCTTCGCGCGCTGCGCACGAGCCTGCACGGAGCGGGCTACGACGTCGAGACGGCGGCGACGGCCGAGGAGGCGCTGACCGTGCTCGCCGCGAACCCGCCGGACGCGGTCGTGCTCGACCTCGTGCTCCCCGACGGCAGCGGCACCGAGGTCTGCCGCGAGCTGCGCACCTGGAGCAGCGCGCCGGTCATCATCCTCTCGGTCGTCGGCGAGGAGGCCGAGAAGGTCGCGGCGCTCGATGCCGGCGCCGACGACTACGTGACGAAGCCGTTCAGCGTGGAGGAGCTGCTCGCGCGCCTGCGGGCGGCGCTGCGGCGCGCCGACGCTCCCGCCGAGCCGGTCGTGGAGCTCGGCGACCTGCGGATCGACCTCGAGAAGCGGGCCGTCTCGGTGCGCGGCGAGCCCGTCCAGCTCACGCCGCACGAGTTCGCCCTCCTGCGTGTTCTCGCCCGCAACCCGGGCAAGCTGCTCACACACGCGGCGCTCCTGCGCGAGGTGTGGGGGAGGGGATACGGCGACGAGTCGCACTACCTCCACGTCTACATCTCGCAGCTGCGGCGGAAGCTCGAGGCGGACCCGGCCCGGCCGCGCTACATCCTCACGGAGCCGGGAGCCGGCTACCGGCTCGCCGAAAGCCCTTGAGGGTTTCCTGAGCCGCAAACGCAATCCCTGAGCCATATTTGAGGCCCGTCGCCGTACCGTCGAGGTATGGCCACCCATGCGCCGTCCTTCGGCTCGCTCGACCTCCCGAGGCCCGGGCGCGCCGCGTTGCCGCTCGTCGGGCTTGCCCTCGTCGCGCTCGCCCTCGAGGCGTCGCCGCAGCTTCGGCTCGCGGGGCTCGCCGCGGCCGGCTGCTTCGTCCTCGCCGCCGCCGTCCGGGCCGAGCGCGCGCGCGCCGAGTTGCGCGCGATCCGCCGCACCGCCGACCGTCTGATCCTCGCGTCCGCTGTCGGTGTCGAGGGCTCGGATGTCGTGCGGTGGCGGACGCTCGAGCTCGTCGCACCCGTGACGCGAGAGGGGCTGGCGCGCGAGCTCGAGCAGACGCTTCGGCGGATGGATCCGGCCCGCCTCCCGTCGGCCTCGCCGCTGCGCCGCGGCCCTGCGCGCCGCCATCAGGAGCTGCTGCGGCGGCTCGAGGAGCGGATGCTCGACGGCCGCCCCGTGACCGCGCGCGGCGTGCTCCTCCTGCGGCGCCTGCTGCGCGAGCCGGGCAGTCCGCTCTACGACGAGCACGGCGGAGACCTGAGCCGCGCGCTCGCCCGCGTGCTCGTGGAGCTCGAGCCGTGAGCACCGCGACCCGCCCGGAGGACAACCACCTCGAGCCCAAGCGCCTGCGCCGCGTGCTCGTGGGCCGGCCGATGCAGACCGGCCAGATGCACGAGACCCTGCTGCCGAAATGGCTCGCGCTCCCGATCTTCGCCTCCGACCCGCTCTCCTCGGTCGCGTACGCGACCGAGTCCGCGCTCGTCGTCCTCGTCGCGGCGTCGGCGACCGCAGCCCACCTCGTCTTCCCGATCTCGATCGCGATCGCCTGCCTGCTCGGCATCGTCGTCCTCTCCTATCGGCAGACCGTGCGCGTGTACGAGACGAGCGGCGGCGCCTATGTCGTAGCGCGGGAGAACCTCGGCACGACTCCGAGTCTCGTCGCCGCCGCAGCCCTGCTGACCGACTACGTGCTGACGGTCGCGGTCTCGATCTCCGCCGGCATCTACGCCATCACGTCGTTCGTTCCCTCGCTCACCTCGCACAAGGTCGGGCTGTCGCTCGCCTGCCTCGTGGTAATCGTGCTCGTGAACCTGCGCGGCGTGCGCGAATCGGGGATGCTGTTCGCCCTTCCGACCTACGCGTTCGTCACCTCGATCCTGGTGCTCGTCGCCGTCGGGCTGTTCCAGGATTTCACCGGGCATCTCCAGCAGGCCGTGGTTCCCAACCCGCTGCCGACCGGGACCGGGGTGATCACGATCTTCGTCCTCCTGCGCGCGTTCTCGTCCGGCTCGACCGCTCTCACCGGCGTGGAGGCGATTGCGAACGGCGTCAACGCCTTCCGGTTTCCGCAGGGGAAGAATGCCGCCAAGACGCTCGCCGGGCTCGGGACGATCGCGATCACGATGTTCCTCGGCGTCTCGTACCTCGCGGTGCACGTCCACGCGATGCCCAGCTCGACCGACTCGGTCGTCTCCCAGATCGCGCGCACCGTCTTCCGGCCCGGCTCGTTTGGCGGCTTCATGTACTACGCCGTCCAGGGGACGACGCTGCTCGTCCTCGTGTTGGCGGCGAACACGTCGTTCCAGGGCTTCCCGCGGCTCTCGGCGCTGCTCGCGCGCGACCGTTTCGCGCCGCGGCAGTTCTCGAACCTCGGCGACCGGCTCGTCTTCTCCAACGGGATGCTCGTGCTCGCCGGAGCGGCGGCAGCGCTGCTCGTCATCTACAAGGCGAACACCAACAGCCTGATCCACCTCTACGTGATCGGCGTCTTCACCGCCTTCACGGTCTCGCAGTTCGGGATGGTGCGCTATTGGCAGCGCGTCCGTGACCCGGGGTGGCACCGGCGCGCGCTCGTGAACATCGTCGGCGCGTCGGCGACCGGGCTCGTGACCGTGATCGTGATCTGGACGAAGTTCGGCGAGGGAGCGTGGCTCGTCACGGTCGCGATCCCGCTGCTCGTGGTCGCGATGCTCGGCGTGCGGCGCCACTACGCGAGGGTCGGACGACGGCTGAGCGCCGGAGCGGCCGCGGTGGCCGCGGCTCCGGGCGCGCGCAATCGGACCCTGCTCGTCGTCGAGGATCTCGACCTCGCGGCCGAGCGCGCGCTCTCCTTCGCGTGGAAGATCGCGCCGGACGGGTTCCGCGCGATCCACGTCCCGCGGCGAGGCAGCGATCCCGGGATCGGTCCGCGCTGGTTCCACCTCGCCGAGGGAGAGCCGAAGCTCGAGACGCTCGACCCGCACGGCGGCACGGTGGACGCCGTGCTCGAGCAGGTCTGGCGGCTGCCGCGCGGCGAGTCCGACTTCGTGACGGTCGTCGTCCCCGAGCAGTTCCGGCGGCGCGCGCTCACCGAGGAGGTGCGGCATCGGTTCGAGTTCACACTCAAGCTCCGGCTCCTCACCGAGCCCGGTGTGGTCGTCGCCGACGTGCCGACGGTCGACGAAGGCCCGAGTTGCCGGCCGCTCGCCGTGCGGATCTTCGTCTCCGGCGCGAATGCCGCCTCGATGCGCGCGCTGAACTGGGCCGAGGCGGTCGGCCTGCCGGACACGCGCGCGGTCAACTTCGCCTTCGACGAGACCGAGGCCGCCGAGATGCGGCGCAAGTGGCTGGCCGCGGACGCGCGGCTGCCGCTCGAGGTTCTCGCGGCGCCGTACCGCGACATCGGCGACCCGCTGCTCGCATACCTGCGCGAGCTCACAGACGACGGCCAAGACGTGCTCGTCGTGATCCCCGAGCTGATCCTGCGCGGCTGGCGGCGGCTGCTCCACAACCAGCGCGCGCTGTACGTGAAGCGCCTGTTGCTCGTGGAGCCCCACGTGATCCTCGCCTCCGTCCCGTACCAGCTGATCCGATGAGGCTGCGCGACGTCAGGACGTTCCAGCGGCGGGCGCGGCGCCTCGCGCGCTGGACGGGCTCGATCGGCTATCGCACGATCGTCGTGCCCCTGCTCGACCGGGAGGAGACGGAGCATGCGGTCGACCTCGCCTGCCGGCTCGCCGCCGATCGCGGCGCCCGGATCGTCCTCGTCGCGCCGGCCGTCCTCGAGCGCGAGCTGCCGCTCGACGCGCATCTCGACGGGCAGCTCGCGAGCCTCAGGGAGCGGCTCGAATCGGCGACTGCGGTCGCGAGCTCGTACGGCGTCGCCGTGCGGCGCGAGATCGTCCGTACGCGCCCCGGCAACCTGGGTGAGGAGGTCGCGCGCGTGGCCGCCGAGCGGCGGGCGGAGCTCGTCGTCGTCGGGGCGCCGGTCCAGTCTCGGCGGGGGTTCCAGCGGGCGTTCCCACGCGAGGTGCTCCTCCTCGTCCGGGGCGCTCCGTGCCGCGTGATGATCGCGACCGGCCCGCTCGTGGGCCTGGGTCAGACAGCGACCGCGCCGCGCACTACAGTCCCGCCGTGGCACGACGGCGTCGCCAGGCGCACGAGCTCGAGCGCGTTCTCGGGGCGAACGCCCTCTTCGCCACCGCGTACGGCAACGTCGGCTCGTCGATCTACTACGCGCTCGGCGTAACAGCGTTCTTCGCGCTCGGGCTGACACCCGTCGTCTTCGTCATCGCCGGCCTCTTCTTCGCGGCTACGGCGGCGACGTACGCCGAGGGAACGGTGAGCTTCCCGGAGGCCGGCGGCTCCTCGAGCTTCGCGCGGCACGCGTTCAACGAGCTCGTCTCGTTCGCCGCCGCCTGGGCGCAGATGCTCAACTACATCATCACGATCGCCATCTCGGCGTTCTTCGTGCCTCACTACCTCTCGATCTTCTGGGAGCCGCTGAAACAGAATCCGTGGGACATCGTCGGCGGCGCCGTCGTGATCCTCGTGCTCGTCGCGCTCAACATCGTGGGGATCCAGGAGTCTGCCCGGATCAACATCGGTCTCGCCGCCGTCGACTTCGCCACGCAGGTCCTGCTCGTCCTGCTCGGCTTCGCGCTGGTCTTCAACCCGCACATCCTCGTCTCGAACGTCCACCTGGGCGTTGCCCCGACCTGGGGTCACTTCCTGCTCGCGATCCCGGTGGCGATGATCGCTTACACGGGCATCGAGACCGTCTCCAACCTCTCCGAGGAGGCGCGCGACCCCCTGCGGACCATCCCGCGTTCGATCCTGATGGTGGCTGTCGCCGTCTTCGCGATCTACTTCACGTTGCCGCTGGTCGCGCTCTCGGCGATGCCCGTCCACCTGGTCAACGGGCACTACGAGACCGTGCTCGGCCTGCCGCCGCCGCAGGGCTTCGCCGCCGACCCGGTGCTCGGCGTCGTCTCCAATCTCGGTCTCTCGGGGGCCCTCCTGTCGGCGGTCAAGGTCTACGTGGGCATCCTCGCGGCGACGATCCTCTTCATTGCCACGAACGCGGGGGTGATCGGCGCCTCGCGGATCACCTATTCGATGGCCGGCTACCGGCAGCTGCCGAGCGTCTTCCGCCGGCTGCACCCGAGGTTCAAGACGCCCTGGTTGTCGCTGATCATCTTCGGCGGCTTCATCTCGATCCTCGTCCTGCTGCCCGGCAAGACGACCTTCCTCGGCACGATGTACTCGTTCGGCGCCATGCTCTCCTTCACGATCGCCCACGCTGCGGTGATCCAGCTGCGGCGGCAGCGCGCCGGCGAGGACATCCCGTGGAAGGCCCGGCCGAACTTCCGGTGGCGCGGGGTCGACTGGCCGCTCTTCGCGGTGATCGGCGGCCTCGGGACGGGCCTGTCGTGGCTCGTCGTCGTGATCGAGTATCCGAGCGCGCGCTATGCGGGGCTCGGCTGGCTCGCGCTCGGGTTCTTCGTCTACGTCGTCTACCGGCGGCAAGTGCTGCACATCCCCCTGAGCGAGACGGTGCGCGCCCCGGTCGAGTACGGGCCGGCGGCCGCCCTCGAGTTTCGCAGCATCCTCGTCCCGCTCGCGCCCGGCTATGCCTCCGACGAGGCGATGGACTTCGCGTGCCGGCTCGCGGCCGAGCGGCGCGCGTCGATCGTCGCGTTCACGGCGATCGAAGTGCCGCTCGATCTCCCGCTCGACGCCGAGCTGCCCGAGGACGTGCACGAGGCGAACGAGCAACTCGACGAGGCGCGTGCGATCGGCGACTCGTACGGCGTGCGCGTGATCGGCCGCATTGCCCGGACTCGGAACATCGGCCGCGCGATCGTCGACGAGGCGATTCGGCGACACTCCGAGATCATCGTCATGGCCGGTCCGCGTCGCGTCCAGCTTCAGCGCGGACGGCGCCAGATCTTCGGCGACTCGGTCGACTTCGTCCTCCGACACGCACCGTGCCGCGTCATGGTGGCGACGCCCCGGGAGCGGGCCGCTTGAGCAGGCTGCATAGCCGCTCGGTCTTCGCCTTCGGTCTCATCGCCATCGGGCTCGGGATCGCGCTCCTCGCGGAGACCGCCGCCGCCGGAGGAGGGTCGACGGGCTACCTTCTCGGCGTGCTGTTCGTTGCGCTCGGCTGCGGGCGCCTGTATCTCCTGTGGAGGAGGTAGCGGGGAAACGCTGCGCGTTTCCCCGCTGGGTAATCGAATTGCGCGGGCCGGAAAGCGCGGTTTCCGGCCTGCGCCGTGCGTTTGGTCTTTGGGTGGTCCGGACGGGATGCCTCCCTGGTGCGCTCGCGCGCGGCGGAGGCCGGCGCGAGCGCGACGGCACCGGCACCGCGAACCCACCCAGCCCAAGTGCCCTCAGCACGGAGCCTGCGCGAGACCGCGTCTCTCGCGGGCGCAGTTCCGTTCAAACCGGGCGAAGAGCGCAGCTCTTCGCCCGAGGAGGACGCTAGCCTCCGCCAATGGCTCGAAAGCTGCCGCGGCTGCAACGCGTGCTGGACGCTCCGGCCCTCGCTTCCGTTGCCTACGGCGAGGTCGCGTCCTCGATCTACTTCGCGCTCGGGATCGTCGCCCTGCACGCGCTCGGCTTCACGCCGGTCGTGCTCGCGGTCGTGGGTGTCCTCTTCCTCGTCGTGACGTTGTCGTACGCGGAGGGGACGACGTCGATCGGGGAGACGGGCGGCGCCGCGACGTTCGTGCGGGTCGCCTTCAACGACCTGGCGGGTTTCGTCACGGGCTGGGCGCTCTTCCTCGACTACCTGATCGTGATCGCGCTCTCGGCGCTCTTCTTCCCGCACTACCTCGGGCTCGCGATCGGCTGGGGCGCGATCGCGAAGCATCCGGGCGACGTGATCGTCGCCTGTTTCCTGATCGCCGCGATCGCCGTCGTGCGCCTGCTCCGCCCGACGCGGCTCTACTCGTTCAGCCTCGCCGTGCCGCTCCTCGACCTCGTGACCCAGCTGCTGCTCGTGCTGCTCGGCTTCGCCTTCCTCTTCTCGCCGAGCGCGCTGACGCGAGGGCTCGATCTCGGCACGCAGCCCTCGTGGCACCAGATCGCGTTCGCGCTGCCGCTCGCCCTGCTCGCCTACACGGGGCTCGAGACGGTGGCGAACCTCGCCGAGGAGGTGCGCCAGCCGGGCCGCGACCTGCCGCGGAGCCTCTTCGTCGGGACCGGTGCCGTCGTGCTCGTCACCGTGCTGATCGCGCTCGTCGCTCTCTCCGCCTTCCCGGCGCAGAACGGCACGACCGCGCTCGGCACGACCTGGCAGCGCGCTCCGATCATGGGCGTCGTCTTCGCGCTCGGGCCGCACGTCGCCGCCTGGGTCGAACGGATCCTGCGGGTGTATGTGGGGCTGACCGGCGCGCTCATCCTCCTCACCGCGGCCGTGACCTCGAACTCCGGCTTCGGTCGGCTCGCCGTCTCGCTCGCGGAGCACGGACAGCTGCCGCGCCGTTTCGGCCGCCTCAGCCGCCGCAGCCTCCACTCGCCCGAGACGGTCGTCGCGGCCGCGTCGATCTCGATCGCTCTCCTGCTGGCAACCGCCT
This sequence comes from uncultured Actinomycetes bacterium, assembly GCA_963796555.1. GTDB lineage: Bacteria > Actinomycetota > Thermoleophilia > Gaiellales > Gaiellaceae > Palsa-739. Next base: position 118,140 of record CAWCLZ010000012.1, read on the forward strand.
GGACCTCGGATTCCGTCGGCTTCCTCGCGAGCCTGTTCAGCTTCGGCGTGCTGATCGCGTTCACCGCCGCGCAGCTCGCGGTCCTGAAGCTCCGCTTCTCGCAGCCCGGCCTCGAGCGTCCCTTCCGCGTGCCGTTCTCGGTCCGGATCCGCGGCGCGGACGTCCCGCTGCCGACCGTGTTCGGCGCGCTCGCGACGACCGCGATCTTCGTCGCGGCGATGGCCACGCACATCGGCGCGCGCTACGCCGGCCCGATCTGGCTCGCCTGCGGCATCGTCGTCTACCTCGTCGTCCGCCGAGGCCGCGGCACCGGCCTGCTCGAGCACGTGGAGCCCGTCGAGGACGACGAGTTGCCGCAGGCCGAGTTCTCGAAGATCCTCGTACCGATGAAGCTCGGCGAGATCGGGGAAGAGATGGTCGCGACGGCGGTCAAGCTCGCCCAGGAGCGTGGAGCCGCCGTCGTGGCGCTGCACGTGATCCGCGTGCCGCTCGACCAGCCGCTCGACGCAGAGCTTCGTGACGAGGAGCAGCGCGGCGCGGCTTCGCTCGAGGAGGCGATCGCTCTCGGTGCCGACCACGGCGTCGTCGTCGAGGGCCGCTCGATCCGCGCCCGGTCGATCGGCGACGCGATCGTGCAGGCGACCGAGGAGACCGGTGCCGACCTGATCGTGCTCGGCTCCGCACCCAAGTGGCGCCGCCAGTCGCGCTTCTTCTCGCCGACCGTCGACTACGTCCTGCGCAAGGCGCCGGCCGAGGTGCTCGTCGTCGCCTTCCCGCAGGGTGTACTGGAAGAGGTGTAGCGAGCTACGCTCCGCACTTCATGGAGGGGGAATTGAAGGCACTCGTGATCGGCTGCGGCCGCGTGGGCTCGGCCGTCGCGCTCCAGCTCCACCAGGAGGGCTGGGACGTGACCGTCGTGGACGAGAACGAGGACGCGCTCTCGCGGCTCGGGGAGAACTGGCCCGGCACATTCATCGTCGGGCACGGCATGGACGCCGACCTCCTGCGCGGGGCCGGCATCGAGGAGGCCGACGCCGTCGTCGTCGCGACCGACGGCGACAACACGAACATCATCATCGGCCAGGTCGCGCAGAAGCGCTTCGACGTTCGCTGCGTCGTCGTGCGCGTCCTCGATCCCGCGCGCGCGAAGTTCTACGCCGAGCGCGGCCTCAACACGGTGAACCCCACGAGCGTCGCCATCGACTCGCTGCTGGACGCCGCGCGGACGTGCGCGATCCCGACCGCGGCGGCGCCGGAGCCGACCGAGGAGGTCGTCGGCTGATGTACGTCATCGTCGCCGGCGGCGGCAAGATCGGCGCCAACGTCACCCGCTCGCTCCTGCGGCTCGGCAACGAGGTGACGCTGATCGAGCAGAGGCGCGACCGTTTCGAACAGCTCGAGGACGAGTTCGAGCACCAGGTGCAGCGCGGCGACGCGACCGAGCTCTTCGTCCTCGAGCGGGCCGGGATCGCGCGGCCGCCCGACGTCGTGCTCGCGCTGACCGGCGACGACGAGGACAACATGATCATCGGGCAGATCGCGCGCGAGAAGTACGGCGTTCCGAAGGTGATCGCGCGCGTCAACGACCCGCGCAACCAGTCGCACTTCGACCTGCTCGGGATCTCCCCGACCATCTGCGCGACGTCGAGCGTGATGGCCCTGGTCGAGCACGAGGTGCCCGAGCACGACCTCATCCACCTGCTCGAGCTGCGCGGCGAGAACCTCGAGATCGTCGAGGTGCACATCGACGGCGACTCGCCCTCGGCCGGGAAGAGCATCGAAGCGCTGTCGCTGCCCGAGGGCTCGCGGCTCATCTCCGTGATGCGGAGCGGCCGCGCCGAGATCGCAGTCGGTGCGACCGTGCTCGAGGCCGGCGACCAGGTGCTTGCAATCCTCGAGCCGGGGAAGGAGGACGAGCTACGTCGCGTCTTGCTTCGTCGGTAGCTCTGATCGTCGTCGCGGGGGGTTTGCTCGCCGCCGGCGGTGGAGTCGCCGCGACCCACGGCGTCGCCGGCGCCCACAAGGCGTTCGCGGCCTCCAGTCGGGACTGGACGCGCTTCGGCTGGGACGCGCGGCGCTCGAACGACGATCCGCACGCGACCGGGATCACGGCCACGAATGTGGGTTCGCTCGTGCGCCAGCAGGTCCACCTCCCCGGGACGGTCGACTCCTCTCCGATCTACCTCCAGGGTGTGTCGATCGGCGGCGCGAAGCATGACGCGTTCTTTGTCACCACCACCTATGGGATCACCCTCGCGATCGACGCGGCGAATGGCAAGACCCTCTGGCGCTGGACGCCGCCGGGCTACTCGCACGTGGCCGGCACGGCGCAGATCACGACCGCGACGCCGGTCGCCGACCCCAGCCGAAAGTGGATCTACGCCGCCTCGCCTGACGGGCGGATCCAGAAGCTCACCGTCGCTTCCGGGCACGCCGTCTGGCGCCGCTCGATCACGAAGCTGCCGACGTTCGAGAAGATTGCCTCGTCGTTGAACTTCACGAGCGGCCACGTCATCGCCACCACCGGCGGCTACATCGGCGACGCGCCGCCGTACCAGGGGCACGTTGTCGTCATCGCCGCCAAGAACGGCCGGATCCTGCACGTCTGGAACTCGCTCTGCTCCGACCGGCACCACCTCCAGTACCCGCCGACGTGCGGGGCGAGCGACTCGGCGATCTGGGGACGTGCCGGCGCGGTCGTCGTGCCCGGCAGCGGCAAGCTCCTCGTCTCGACCGGCAATGCGCCCTGGAACGGGCGAACCAACTGGGGCGACGCGGTGCTCGTGCTTTCGTCGAAGGCAAAGCTCATCGGCAACTACACACCTGTGAACACGGGGCAGCTCAACTCCGACGACCTCGATCTCGGCTCGACATCGCCCGTCTACCTGACGCCGAAGATCATCGCGCAGGGCGGCAAGGATCTGAAGATCCGGCTCCTCTCGCTCGCACGGCTGCGCGGCACGAAGGCGCATAAGGGGCATGAGCTCCAGGTTGTCTCGACGCCCTCCGGCTCTGAGCTCTTCACGGCACCGGCGGTCTGGCGCAGCGGGAAGCGCATCTGGCTGATCGCGGCCGACGGCGGCGCGACGCAGGCGTGGGCGTTCCGCGGTGGCCGTCTCCACTCCGTCTGGAAGAACGGCAACGCCGGCACGAGCCCGGTCATCGCCGGCGGACTGCTGTGGGTGTACGACCTGGGCGGCGGGCTGGATGTCTACGAACTGCCGAGCGGGAAGCTCGTGACGACGCTGAGCGCAGGTGGCGGCCACTGGAACAGCCCGATCGTCACCGACGGCCGCGTCGCGCTGCCGGAGGGCAACGCGAACGACCACGCCACGAGCGGCGTGCTCGACATCTGGCGCCTGCCGGGCTAGTCCTAAGCCGAGTGCCGGCGGCGGACCTGCGGCGCCTGCTGGCCCAGGGCTGCGTAGGCGAGCGCCTGGAGCGACTCGTTCAGCGTCGCGAGCTCGCGCGCGAGGCGGAGGAAGTTCTCGTCGTTGTCGAGCCGCTTGTTCGTCTTCTCGAGCTCGTCGCCGATCCGGTCGAGCCGCTCGAGGATCAGGTCGAAACGCCGGTCGGAAAGGTTGTTCTCCACCCGGTCATCGTAATCCGGCCAGCTCCTCGCGCGAGCGCACGACGATTGCGTCCAGGCCGAGCGCGGCTTCCACCTCTGCGAGCGTCCCGACGACCTCGACCTGGCGCGCCGCGCCGGCGTGCGCGAGTGCGATCTCGGCGAGCTCCCGCGGGGCGTCGCTGAAGACGCCGATCCGCGCCCCCGTCGCCACGAGCCGCCGCAGCGCAGCGTTCGTGTCGGGACGCGGCCGGACGAAGAGCGGAGCCCGGTCGGCCGCGAATCGGGTCAGCAGCGGGCGCCAGTCCCCGAGTGCGTCGTCGAGGACGACCGCCGCCGCCTCGCGGTCCTCGGGCACGTCGAGCTCGACCCGCGTCCGCCGTGCCGCGTCCTCGAGCCACGCGTCCCACAGAGGCCGCGTGTCGGCGAGCACGAGGTCGAGGTCGAGTGCAAGTGCGAGACCGGCCACGGGAGCCGATGCTAGATTCCCGGCACATACCGGCGAGCGGTGAGGGAACTCCGGTGCAAGTCCGGGACGGTCCCGCCGCTGTAAGGGGAGACGCTCTTCCGCTACGACGCCACTGGGTCGCACGACCTGGGAAGGCGGCGGGAGAGGGAGCCCCGAGTCAGAAGACCTGCCGCCCGCCGCGACACCCCCGAACCCCTCGTGGAAAAGGAGGATTCGTGCACCGTCTGACCATCGCCGTCGTCGCGGTACTTGCCGCGGCGCTCACCCCCGTCTCCCTCTCGGCGGCCGCCCATCAGCGGCCGCGGGGCACGCACCGCTTCCCGCGCCGGATCGTCTCGCTGTCCCCCACCATCACCGAGGACCTGTTCGCGATCGGCGCCGGCAAGCAGGTCGTCGCCGTCGACAACCAGTCGAACTACCCGAAGCGTGCGCCGCGGACGAGCCTGTCCGGCTTCACCCCGAACGTCGAGGCGATCGCGAACTACCACCCGAACGTCGTCTTCATCTCGTACGACCCCGGCAACTTCGCCTCACAGCTGCAGAAGCTCGGGATCAAGGTCGTGAACGAGCCGGCGGCGACCGACCTGAAGCAGGCGTACGGCGAGATCCTCGGGCTCGGCCGTCTCACCGGCCACGCGACCGGCGCCAAGGCCGTCGTGCGCTCGATGCGGACACACCTCGCCGCGATCGTGGCGAGCGTGCCGAAGACGCGCCGCCATCTGCGCGTCTACCACGAGCTCGACCCGACGTACTACTCGGTCACCTCGAAGACGTTCATCGGGAGCGTCTACAAGCTCTTCGGCTTCCGGGACATCGCGGACGGAGCGGGCGGGACCGGCGACGGCTACCCGCAGCTTTCGGCCGAGTACATCATCGCGAAGGACCCGCAGATCGTCGTCCTCGCCGATACGAGATGCTGCGGTCAGAGCTACACGTCGGTCGCTGCGCGGCCGGGCTGGAGCTCGATCTCCGCGGTCCAGCACCACCGCGTCGTGCTCGCGAACGACGACGTCGCCTCGCGCTGGGGGCCGCGGATCGTCCAGTTCGCGCGGACGGTGGCACGGATTGCGAAGCAGAACTGATGGCGGCGACAGCCGGCAGATTGGAGGCCACACCCCGTGTCGAGGCACGGGGTGTCAGCCTCCGCGCCGGCCTCGTCACCGTCGCGTTCCTCGTGGTGTCGCTCGCGATCGGGCTCGCGGTCGGTCCCGTCCACATCGGCGTCGGCGAGATCCTGCGCTCGGTCCTGTCGTACGTCCCGTTCCTCCACGTGAACCAGCCGCTCGGGGCGGTCGATCACGCGGTGCTGTGGGAGATTCGTGCGCCGCGGGTGACGCTCGCCGCGCTCGTGGGCGGGATGCTCGCGGTCGCGGGCGCGTCGTACCAGGGCGTGTTCCGTAACCCGCTCTGCGACCCGTACCTGCTCGGAGTCGCCGGCGGAGCCGGGCTCGGCGCGACGCTCGCGATCATCTACGCCTCGGCGGCGGCCGCCGGCAGCACCTGGACGGTGCCCCTCGCCGCGTTCGCGGGGGCGATCGCCGCCGTGGTCGTCACGTACGCGCTCGGCCGCTCGGCGGGCGCGACGCACATGACGGGGGCGCTCATCCTCGCCGGCGTGACGATGGCGACCTTCACGGCGGCGGTGCAGACCTTCGTCCAGCAGCAGCACACGCAGCAGCTGCAGAACGTCTACTCCTGGCTGCTCGGCGGCTTTTCGATCGCGACCTGGCACGACGTCCTGATCTGCCTGCCGTACATCGCGGTGAGCTCGCTGGTGCTCGTCCTGCACCGACGCGTGCTCGACGTCCTCAGCCTCGGCGACGACGAGGCCGCAAGCCTCGGGATCGACGTCGGGCGGGCGCGGCTGGCGATTGTCGTCGCGGCCACGCTCGGGACGGCGGCGGCGGTCTCGGTCAGCGGCCTGATCGCGTTCGTCGGGATCATCGTCCCGCACACGATCCGGCTCATCGTGTCGACGAGCTACCGCGCGGTCGTCCCGCTCTCGCTGCTCGCCGGCGCCGGCTTCCTCGTGCTCGCGGACGTGGTCGCCCGGACGGTGCTCTCGCCGGCCGAGCTGCCCATCGGCGTCGTCACCGCGTTCCTCGGCGCGCCGTTCTTCGCCGTCGTCCTCCGCAGCTCGCGAGGAGCCCGATGATCGAGGCGCGCGACCTCTGGGTGCGGTTCGGGCCGGTCGCGGCGGTGCGCGGGCTCTCGCTGCGTGCGGAGGCGGGAGGCTGGACGGCGCTGATCGGGCCGAACGGCGCGGGGAAGACGTCGGCGCTGCGCGCGCTGGCCGGCCTCGGTGCGTACGAGGGCAAGGTGTTGATCGACGGACAGGACGCGCGCCGGTTGGGCCGCCGCGCCGTCGCGCGGCTCGTCGCGTTCGTCCCGCAGAAGCGCGAGACGCCGGGGGAGCTGACCGTCGCCGAGTACGTCCTCCTCGGCCGCACACCGCATATCTCGTACCTCGGCGGCGAGGGCCGCCGCGACCGCGACGCGGCGACGGTGGCGCTGCGCCGTCTCGAGCTCGAGGGCTTCGCCGAGCGGCCGCTCGGCTCGCTCAGCGGCGGCGAGCTGCAGCGTGCGGTGCTGGCGCGTGCGCTCGCGCAGGAGGCGCCGGTGCTGCTGCTCGACGAGCCGACGACGGCGCTCGACCTCGGCCGCCAGCAGCTCGTGCTCGAGCTCGTCGACGATCTGCGGCGCGATGGGCTGACCGTGGTGACCACGATGCACGACCTCACGCTCGCCGGCCAGTACGCCGAGCGGCTCGTCCTGCTGAACGAAGGCTCGGTAGTCGCCGAGGGAACCGCGGCGCAGGTGCTCTCGGCGCCGAACGTCGCGGCCCACTACGGCGCGAACGTGCGCGTGGTCGAGGACGAGGGCGGCGGCGTGTTCGTCTTCCCCGTGCGTCGCTAGACTGCGGCCCGGCGCTCTGCGCCTTCTATGCGCAACTGACCCGTCTCATCCGGCCCCTGTCCCGCCAGCTCGTTGGAGGTCGTTGCGCATGTCTCGCCTTGCCGGCTCGCTCGTCGCGGCCGGAGTCACGAAGTCGTATGGAGCCGAGGTCGTCCTCGCCGACGTCAGCCTCGTGGTGCCGCCGCGCGCGCGGATCGGGCTCGTAGGCCCGAACGGCGCGGGGAAGTCCACGCTGCTCCGCCTGCTCGCGGGCCTGGAGGAGCCCGACGCGGGGCGGATTCGGCGCACGCCGCCGGCGATCGCGGTCGGCTACCTCGCGCAGGAGCGGAGCGGTGCCGGCGCGCGCTCCGGCGGCGAGGAGACCCGCGCGGCGCTCTCCGCCGTGCTGCGCGGCGGCTTCGACGTGCTCCTGCTCGACGAGCCCACCAACGACCTCGACTTCGCCGGCCTCGCCTGGCTCGAGCGCTCCCTCGCGTCCCATCCCGGCTCGCTCGTCGTCGTCTCGCACGACCGCGCCTTCCTCGACCGTGTCGTCACGCGCATCGTCGAGCTCGACGAGTGGACGCGCGGCACGACGGAGTACAGCGGCGGCTGGAGCGACTACGAGGCCGAGCGCGGGCGACGCCGCGAGCGTCACCATCGCCGCTGGGAGTCGTCGGTCGCCGAGCGGCGGCGCGTCGAGGAACAGCAGCGCCGCATGTCCGAGTGGGAACGCCGCGGCTACGGCCAGGGCCGCAAGAAGAAGAAGTCGAAGGACGTGAAGCGGACGTACGGCGCGAAGCTCGCCCGGATCGAGGTCGTCGAGAAGCCGTACGAGCCGTGGGAGCTCCAGCTCTCGCTCGCGCCGGCGGCGCGCAGCGGCGAGGTCGTCGTGCGCCTGGAGGATGCCGTGGTCGAGCGGGGTGCCTTCCGGCTGGGGCCGCTCGACGTCGTGGTCGGCTGGGGCGACCGGGTGGCGATCGCCGGCGCGAACGGGAGCGGGAAGACGACGCTGCTCGACGCGCTGCTCGGACGGCTCCCGCTCGCCGCCGGCACGCGCTGGGTCGGGCCGGGCGTCGTGCTGGGCGAGCTCGAGCAGGATCGCGCCGCTCTGACCGCGCCGCAGACGCTGCTCGAGGTCTTCCGCGACTTCGAGGAGGGGACCGCGCGGACGCTGCTGGCGAAGTTCGGCCTCGGCCCGGACGACGTTCTCCGCGCGGCGGCGTCGCTCTCGCCGGGCGAGCGCACCCGCGCCGGTCTCGCGCTCCTCACCGCCCGCGGTGTCAACTGCCTCGTGCTCGACGAGCCCACGAACCACCTCGACGTGGAGGCGATCGAGGAGCTCGAGCGCGGGCTCGCCGGCTACGAGGGCACGGTTATCCTCGTCACCCACGACCGGCGCTTCCTGGAGGCGTTCGCGCCCGGCCGTACCATCGAACTGTGAGCGCTTCGATCCTCACCCTCGGCAACGAGCTCGTCTCGGGGGACGTGCCCAACACGAACGCGTCCTGGCTCGCCCGTAGGCTCGCGCCGCTCGGAGTCGACGTGCGTCTGATGGCGGTTCTGCCGGACGAGATCGACGCGATTGCCGAGTTCGTCCGGGCCGAGTCGCCGCGGGTCGACTTCCTGCTCGTCACCGGCGGCCTCGGTGGCACGCCCGACGATCTGACGCGCGAGGCGCTCGCTGCGGCATTCGGTGTGCCGCAGGAGGAAGTGCCCGAGGTCGCCGCGGACCTGCGCGCGCGCTTCACGCGCAACCCGGAATATGCCGCGCGCTGGGCGCTCCTGCCGCGCGGCAGCCGGCCGCTCGCGAACCCGCTCGGCGGCGCGCCCGGCTTCGCGATCGCGAACGTCTACGTCCTGCCGGGTCTCCCGTCCGAGATGGGGGCGATGTTCGAGTCGATCGAAGAGGAGTTCCGCCGCGGCAGCCCGATCGAGAGCTGGCATCGGGTCTACCGGACGTACGAGAGCCTCATCTCGGCGTCGCTCGCGGAGGCCGGGGAGCGGTGGCCGAGCGTCCTCGTCGGCTCCTACCCCAGCTTCGGCGACGCAGGCTTCACGGTCGAGGTGGTCCTCAAGTCGAGCGATGCCGCGGCGCTGGCGGCCGCGTCGGCCTGGCTCGAGTCAGCGATCGAAGAGAGCGGCGGAGGGTAGGTAGAACGCTGCGATCGCGAACGTCAGCAGCACCGCGCCGAGCGGACTGAAGAAGGCGAGGACGAAGACGGCGCCGTACATCGGCACGCCCGGCAGGTAGGCGCGGTCGACGGCCCGCAGCGCCGAGTCGGGCGTCCCGTCTGCGATCAGGCGCCGGTTGGTGCGCGCGTACCGCCACCAGACCTGGTGCAGCGCAGCCATGACGACCAGCGTGCCGGCGTACGCGAGGGCCGCCGCCTGCTCGCCGTCGCCGCGGAGATAGGTGCCGACGAGCCCCGTCGGGAAGGGCAGGAAGGCGACGGTCAGCAGTAGCAGGTTGTTGACGAGGAGGAAGGTCCGGTCGACGCGCCCGATGAACGAGACCGTGTGGTGGTGGTTCATCCAGATGATCCCGATCGTGAGGAAGCTCGTCACGTAGGCGAGGTAGGCGGGCCACAGGTGGAGGAGCTCGTGGCCGAGGTCGCGGCCCGAGGTGACGGAGAACTCGAGCACGAGCAGGGTGGCGGCGATTGCGAACACGCCGTCGCTGAAGGTCTCGAGACGGCCGGTACCGGGCTCGTCCACGGGCCGGATCGTCTCGGACGCGCCGGACGGCTCTAGGCGAGCGCCGGCGCGAGCTCGCGGCCGAGCAACCGGACCGGCTCGAGGTCGGTATGGAGGAGGTGCTGGAGCATCACTCGGTCGCAGCCGGCGCGCTCGTATTCGCGGAGACGCGCGGTAACCTCGTCCACCGAGCCGACGACGCAGCGCTCGGAGTATGCGGCGAGCCACTCGTCGAAGGACTGCTCCCGCGGCCGGCGTGCGTAGAGCTCGCCGGCGCGCTGCCTCATCTCCTCGTGCGTCGCCCCGACCAGGAAGCCGGTCATGACGCTGAAGCGCAGCGGGCGGGTCTTCTCGCGGATCGCCGCCGCCTCCTCGGGCGAGACGAACGGCGTGTTGTACTCGTCGGCGAACCGGAGTGCCGGCTCGACCGTGCCGCGGCCTCCGCTGCCGCCGACGAGGAGTGGCGGCCTCGGGTGCTGCACGGGTTTCGGTTGAGCGGGCGCATCCTCGAGGGTGTAGTGGCGGCCTTTGAAGTCGACGCGCTCCTCCGTCCAGAGCCGGTGGACGATCTCGAGCTGCTCCGCGAGCATCGCGACTCGCGTTCGCGTCTCCGGGAACGGGAAGCCGTACGCGCGGTGCTCCCGCTCGTTCCACCCCGCGCCGAGCCCGAGCTCGATCCGGCCTCCCGAGACGTGGTCGGCGGTCGCCGCGGCGTTCGCGAGGAGCGCGGGCGCGCGGAAGGTGGCGGGGGAGACGAGCGTGCCGAAGCGGAGGGTCGGCGTCCTGGCTGCGAGCGCCGCGATCGTCGTCCAGGCGTCGTGCGCGACGTTGCGGGCTTCGTCGCTCTGCGAGATGTAGTGATCCGAGCGGAAGAGCGTGTCGACGCCGTGCTCCTCGCAGGCGTCCGCGAGCGCGCACCAGTCCTGCCAGGTGACGCCTTCCTGCCCTTCGACCATGAGCGCGAGCTGCATCCCGCGAGCGTAAGCGTTCCTGCCCCCTTCGGACATCTCTTGGTGTCAGACACCGGCCGTGGCCGATTGGGACACGCGCTCCCGCGCACGGGCGTCGATCGTCTCTCTCAGTGCCTCGGTCGATCCGCCCGCTTCGACGACCGCTAGTGACCCGTCGACGAAGGGAAAGTCGTTCGAGATCCGCAGCGTCGTTCCGTAGCTGCTCCATCGCCAGTCCTCCGGGCGCGGGCACATACCGGCCAGGACCGGATTGAGGACGACATACGCGTACGTGGCGACCAGATCCCGCCCGTCGACGATCCGCCGGCTCCCATAGCGGCGCCGCACGAACTGCCCGACGCGGTTGTGGCGTCCGTTGAACTCCTTGCTGTAAGCCATGTTGAGCTGCTTCATCCCGACCGGGAGAGAGGTGTCGGGCACGTCGACGATGAAGTGGACGTGCGTGCTCAGCTGGCAGAAGGCAAGGCACCTCCAATCGAAGCGAGCGAGGACATTCGCGAGCAGCTGGACCCACGTGCTGCGGTCGGCGGTGTCGATGTAGTACCGCTCGTTTCCCGTCGCATTCACCCACACATGGCGTGGTCCAGGAGCGATGTCGCGTGGCCGCGGCGGCATGAGGTCGAGCGTGCCTCTCGGAGCTCGTCGGCGCAAGGCGCTTTCACGGGCGTGCTCTTACAGCCACGGCTCGGTGTCAGACACCGGACATGGCCCGTTTGGAGCAGGTGGCTGAGTCCCGCGGAAGCCGCCGCTACGATCGACGCGATGGCCGCCACGACGCCCGAGACCTATCTCGCCGACCTGAATCCGGCGCAGCGAGAGGCGGTCCTCCACACCGAAGGGCCGGTGCTCGTCGTGGCCGGCGCCGGCAGTGGCAAGACCCGCGTCCTCACCCGCCGCATCGCGCACCTGCTCGGCGCGGTCGGCGTCAAGCCGCCCGAGATCCTCGCGATCACGTTCACGAACAAGGCGGCGGGGGAGATGCGCGAGCGCGTCGGCGACCTCGTCGGTCCGCCCGCCCGCGCCGCGTGGGTTATGACGTTCCACTCCGCGTGCGGCCGGATCCTGCGTCGCGAGGCGCAGCGGCTCGGCTACCGCTCGAACTTCACGATCTACGACCAGGCCGACCAGATCCGGCTCGTGAAACGCTGCCTCGAGGAGCTCGAGCGCGACCCGAAGCGCTTCACGCCGCGCGGCATCCACTCCCAGATCTCGAACGCGAAGAACACGCTCGTCGGCCCGGACGACTACACCGAGCGCGTCGCGAGCTTCTACGACCAGACCGTCGCCGAGGTCTACGACCTGTACCAGAAGCGCCTCTTTGCCTCGAACGCCGTCGACTTCGACGACATGCTCTTCCTCACCGTCGACGTGCTCGAGCGCTTCCCCGAGGCCCGCACCAAGTGGCAGGAGGCCTTCCGCTACGTCCTCGTCGACGAGTACCAGGACACGAACCACGCCCAGTACCGCCTGCTGCAGCTGCTCGCCGAGCAGCACCGCAACGTCTTCGCCGTCGGCGATCCCGACCAGTCGATCTACGGCTTCCGCGGCGCCGACATCCGCAACGTGCTCGAGTTCGAGCACGACTTTCCCGGCTCGTACTCGATCGCGCTCGAGCAGAACTACCGCTCGACGCAGCACATCCTCGACGCTGCGAACGGCGTCATCCGCCAGAACCGCGAGCGCAAGGAGAAGAACCTCTGGTCGGAGCTGGGCGACGGCGACCCGGTGCGCGTGATCGAGGTCGAGGACGAGCACGCCGAGGCGCGCTACGTCGCCGCCGAGATCGCGCTGCTCGTCGAGGAGGGTTTCTCGGGCAGCGAGGTCGCGGTCTTCTACCGCACGAACGCGCAGAGCCGCGTGCTCGAGGACGTCCTCGTGCGCCAGGGCATCGCCTACCAGGTGATCGGCGGCCCGCGCTTCTACGAGCGCGCCGAGATCAAGGACCTCGTCGCCTACCTCCAGGTGCTCGACAACCCCTACGACGGTGTCTCGCTCCTGCGCGCCGCCAACCGGCCGCGCCGCGGCATCGGCGACACGACGCTCGCGCGGCTGCAGACGTGGGCCGACCAGCGGGAGATCTCGCTCTGGGAGGCGACCGCGGAGGCGCAGAACGCCGGCGTTGGCGCCGCCCCGCAGAAGGCGCTCAAGAGCTTCCGCACCGCGATCGAGTCGCTCATGTCCGGGGCCGACGAGCTCGAGGTGCCGGAGCTGATCGAGGAGGTCCTCCAGCGCAGCGGCTATCTCGAGTCCCTCGAGGCCGAGCGCACGATCGAGGCACAAGGCCGCATGGAGAACCTCCAGGAGCTCGTGTCGGTGGCGCGCGAATGGCGGGAGCAAACGCAGGACACGACCCTATCGGCCTTCCTGCAGGAGATCTCGCTCTACTCCGACCAGGACGCGATCCGCGGCGATGCCTCGCTCGTCACGCTCATGACCCTGCACAACGCGAAAGGCCTCGAGTTCCGTGCCGTCTACCTGATCGGGATGGAGGAGGGGATCTTCCCGCACTCGCGCTCGATCGAGGAGCAGGGCATCGAGGAGGAGCGGCGGCTCTGCTACGTCGGGATGACCCGGGCCGAGGAGCGGCTGACGCTGCTGCACGCCTCCTCGCGGATGCTCTACGGCGGCCGTAACCACAACCTGCCGTCGCGCTTCCTCGACGAGCTGCCCGACTCGCACATCGAGCGCGAGCGCCTGCGGCCGGCCTCGTGGTCGGGTTACGGCTCTCCCCGCCACAGCCAGGTCGTGCCGCGCGAGGACATGCCCGACCTCTCCACCGGCGACTCCGTCCGCCACTCGACGCTCGGCGAGGGCGTCGTCGTGCGGATCGAGCCCGGCGGCCTCGTCACCGTCCGTTTCGCCGACGACGGCAGCGAGCGGAAGCTCGTGCTGGAGTACGCGCCGCTCGAGAAGCTGTAGCCAGGTAGCGTCGGGGCATGTTCGAGGTTCGCCCCTGCGCCGACCAGGACGAGTACAGCCGCGCCATCGGCGCGATCGGCCAGTACTTCAACCCGCCGCCGAGCGAGGAGTTCTTCGAGCGCTGGGTGCGGATCCTGCCGCACGAGCGGATGCACGCCGCGTTCGACGACGGCCAGATCGTCGGCGGCGCGGGCGCGTTCCCGTTCGAGCTGTCGGTGCCGGGCGGCTCACTTCCCTGCGCCGGCGTGACCGCGGTCGGCACCCAGCCGACGCACCGCCGCCGCGGCGTCCTGCGCTCGATGATGGACGCCCAGCTGCGCGACGTCCACGAGCGCGGCGAGGCGATCGCGGCGCTCTGGGCCTCCGAGGAGACGATCTACGGCCGCTTCGGCTACGGCCTCGCGTCCTGGGCGGGCCAGCTTCACGTGCAACACGAATGGGACGCGTTCGCCGGGCCGCTCGAGCCTGTCGGCGTCGTGCGCTTCGTCACGCCCGAGGAGGCGCGAGAGCTGTTCCCGCCGATCTTCGACGCCGTCCGCCGGGAGCGGCCCGGCATGCCGTCGAGGCGCGACGTCTGGTGGGAGGACCGGCACCTGAGACTCGACGAGCGCGAGGCCGACGCGCCGCGCCGCTTCGTCGTGCTCGAGGCGGACGGCGAGCCGTTGGCCTACGCGGTCTACCGGACGCATTTCGGTTTCGAGGGCGGCCTTCCGGCGTCGCGCCTCGTGGTGCGCGAGGCGCTCGGCGCGACGCCGGCGGCGACGGCTGCGATCTGGCGATTCCTGCTCGACGTCGACTGGATGAGCGTGGTCGAAGTGCCGCTCGCTCCGCCCGACCACCCGCTCTTCCTGCTCCTCGCGCTGCCGCGCCGGGCGCAGTACCGGATGGGCGACGGCCTCTGGGTGCGGCTCGTCGACCTGCCGGCGGCGCTGGCCGGTCGCGCCTACGGCCCGGGCGGCACGCTGGTGCTCGAGGTGCGCGACGCGATCTGCGAATGGAACGACGGACGCTGGAAGCTCGACGGCGGCGCCTGCGAGCCCACGGAGGAGCAGCCCGACCTGGCGCTCGACGTCTCCGTGCTCGGCTCCGCCTACCTCGGCGCGGTCTCGTTCAACCAGCTCCGCGACGCCGGTCGGGTCGAGGAGTTGCGGGAGGGAGCGATCAGGCAGGCGGATGCGCTGTTCGCGTGGCGCCCGCTGCCCTGGTGCCTCGAGATTTTCTAGGAGGTTTCGGCAGCTTTCGTTCGCGGTACGAACCGTTCACCTGAACGGGTGAACCTTCCGGACCTACCGTTTTCGAGGGAGGCCGACGGGCGGTGTGGCGCCTACCGTCCGCCCTCCCCATGCGGCTTTTGCGGCTTAACCCTCCCCCGACGAGTCGGCGACTGCTCCCGGTGCTGATCGGCACCGCCTGCGCCGCCGCTCTTGCCGCGTCCGCCGCCATGGGGACCTCTTCCTCGCGCGCATCGCCCAGTAACTTGCTCAGTACCGCCGCCGGCCGATGGGGGTCGGCCACCTCGGCCGACGTCGTCCCTGAGGGGCCATGAGCGCGGCTGCGGTCGAGACCGGCCGCCAGCCCTGGCGGCTGCGCGGCAGACAGATCGGGGACCTGACTCCGGCGGCCTGGCTTTACTGGGCCGCAGTTGTCGTTCCGGCGGCGACCGTGATCGTGCTGGCCGCCGATCATGTCGGAACGGTCGACTGGCGCGGCTTCGCGGCCCTCGCCGTGCTCGCGTCGGTCTCGCAGCTCCTCTCGTTCCACCTCAACCGGCGCCGGGTCTTCCATCCGGGGATCGTCTTCATCGTGGCCGGCGCGCTGCTGCTGCCGCCCGAGCTGATGATCCTGCTCGTCGTCATCCAGTGCCTGCCGGACTGGCTGAAGCAGCGCTACCCCTGGTACATCCAGACGTTCAACATCGCGAACTACGTGACGTCGGGGATCGCTGCGTGGGCGGTGGGACAGGCCTTCGGCTTCCCTGGATCTTCCGGCCATGAGGCTTTGGCCGGCGCGTGCGCTGCCGTCACCTTCGTGGTCACGAATCGGCTCCTGCTGCTGCCGATGCTGTACCTCGGCCGCGGCCTGACGCCGCGCAGCACCGGCCTCCTCGACGGGGAGGACGTGACGATCGAGCTCGTCCTCGCGCTGATGGCCGTGCCGGTTGCCTACTTCTGGAGGGACAGCCTGCCCCTCGCGGTGCTCGCGCTCGCGCCGCTGTTCCTGATCCACTTCACGCAGCGCGCGGTGCTGCGGCTGGAGGAGGCGAGCGAGACGATCGTCGAGCAGAACGCGTCGCTCGAGGAAGCGCATCGCGCGGTGATCGAGCGCTCGACGGCCGCCCTCGAGGCGCTGTCGGCGACGGTTGACGCGCGGGACACGTACACGGCCGGCCATTCGCGCCGGGTCGCCGTCACGGCGTCGGTGATCGCGCGCGAGCTCGGTCTCTCAGGCCCCGAGCTCGAGGTCGTCGACCAGGCGGCCCTGTTGCACGACATCGGCAAGATCGGCGTCCCCGACGCGGTGCTCCTGAAGGAAGGCCCGCTGACGGCGGCCGAGTGGGTCGTGATGCGCAGCCATCCGGAAGAGGGCGCGCGGATCATCGAGCGGCTCGGCTACCTCGACGCGGTCGTCCCGGGCATTCGCCACCACCACGAGCGGATGGACGGGCGCGGCTATCCCGACGGCCTGCTCGGCGAGGAGATCCCGCTCGCCGCGCGCATCATCCACGTCGCCGACTCTCTCGACGCGATGACGACGAAGCGCCTGTACCGCGAGGAGCGCAGCTTCGAGGAGGCGCTGGAGGAGATTCGTCGCGGTCGCGGCACGGACTTCTGCGAGCTGTGCGTCGACGCGTTCGAGCGGGCGGTCGGCAAGCGGCTGATCGGACGGCTGACGCTGGTGAAGGAGGACGCGGCGTGAGCGCGGTCTCCTACGGCGAGCGAATCCGGCGGCTCCCGACCGGGACGCTGCCGGCGACTGCGCGCACCTTCTTCTACGCGACGGTGGCGGCCGCGGTCGTCGCGGCGGCAGCGACGTCGACCGTCTCGTACGACCACGTCGACTGGACGGTCTTCGTCGCCGTGCTCGCGGGCGGCGCGGTTGCGCAGATGTTCGCGACGCAGACGTCGGGCAACCAGGTCTTCCACACGGGGCTCGCGTTCTCGGTCGCGGCCGCGCTGGTGCTGCCGCCGGAGCTCGTGGTGGTGGTCTGCGTCCTCCAGCACGTACCGGAGTGGTTGCGCCAGCGCTATCCGTGGTTCATCCAGGGCTTCAACATCGCCAATGTCGTGCTGAGCGCGCTCGCCGCGTGGGCCGTGCGGGCGTCGCTCGCCCGGCAGGGCGTGCACGTGACCGCTGCGGCGACGACGACGGAGGTGGTCGCGGCGTCGGCCGCGGCCGTCACGTTCGTGCTCGTCAATCACGCGCTGCTGGCCCGGATGCTGCGGCTGGCGCGCGGGCACGACCTCTCGGCGAGCGGGCTGTTCACTCTCGACGGCCTGATCCAGGACGGCGTGGTCGCCGCGGTCGGCGTCGGCCTCGGCTTCGTGCTGCTGCATTCGTGGGCGCTGGCCGTCGTGGTGGCGCTGCCGCTGGTCCTGATCCAGCGGGCGCTCGCGCTGCCGACGCTGCGCGAGCAGGCGCTGAGCGACCACAAGACGGGGCTGCTCAACTCGCGCGGCATTGACCAGCCTGCGCGGAGCGAGTTCGCCCGCGCGCGGCGGCTCGGGCACCCGCTGTCGGTGCTGCTGTGCGACGTCGACGACCTGCGCGAGATCAACAATCGCCTCGGCCACCTCGAGGGCGACGCAGCGCTGTCCGTGGTCGCGGCCGCCTTCCGGGCCGAGCTGCGGGCGTACGACCTCTGCGCGCGCTTCGGCGGCGACGAGTTCCTCGTCGTGCTGCCGGAGACGGACGAGGAGGAGGCGGTCACGGTCGCCGAGCGGATCCAGGCCTGGCTCGCGGATAACCCGCTGCCGACGAGCGAGGGTCTGCTGGCGGTCGGCGTCTCGATCGGCCTGGGGACGCTGCAGGACGACGATCCGGAGATCGGCACGATGCTCGCGCGCGCGGACGTCGCGATGTACGAGGAGAAGCGCGCCGGCCGCAGCTCGTTCCTGACCGTCGGCTGACCGCGGCTACAATCCTCGCGACCTGGGGCGGTTAGCTCAGTTGGGAGAGCACCAGCTCGACAAGCTGGGGGTCACTGGTTCGAGCCCAGTACCGCCCATTTCCCCCGCCTTTCCCTGAAGGCCCGCAAACCGCTTGTTCAAGCCGTTTCTGTCTGGCTGGGCGCAATACGCCACAGTGCGATGCGCGGTATAAGGCAAGAAGATGCGGTCGACGCCAACGGAGGTGACATGAGCACGATCGATGAGCAGATGGTCGTAGCGCACTTCATCGTCTCGGACGATGTCGAGCGTTCCCGCCGTTTCTACACGGAAGTACTCGGCGGCAAGACAGTCATCTCAGGCGAGTCGAACGACGAGGTGACCTATGTCGCGCTGGCCAACAGTTGGATCATCATCAAATGTCGGAGGAGGCCCGACGGACGACAAGCCGACCGTCACGCTCGAGACGCCGCCCGACCCGGATCGGGTGAGCAGCTTCCTCAATATCCGGGTTGCGGACATCCAAACGGTGTACGCAGAGTGGAGCGCGCGGGGCGCACAATTCCTGACGCCGCCTAAGCAGCACCAGACCGAGATCCGCTGTTACATCCGCGATCCCGACGGTTACCTGATCGAGGTCGGCCAGACGACCCTCGCCAGAGGATGGCGCCCACCATCTTGACCGCCCGCGCCGACCCGCGACGCCTGTCAATCTCGTAACGATCTGGTGATGGCACGGTCATCATGGGCTCCGCATCGAGTTTCTGACGAGCAGTGCAGCGGCATCCGGGAAGACCACGATTCGTTGCGGGGTCGTCCGGCCTACGCTTGTGGCGTGAAGCACGACGAGGCGACCAAGGTTCCGCGCAGACTCTACGAAGGCGAGTTGGCGCGCCTCCAAGCCGAGCTGGTCACGATGAAGGAGTGGGTGCGCGCAAGCGGTGAGCGTCTGCTCATCCTCTTCGAGGGTCGCGATGCAGCCGGAAAGGGCGGTGCGATCAAGAGGATCAGCGAGTACCTCAACCCGCGTACGACCCGCATTGTCGCCTTGCCGTCGCCGACAGAGCGCGAGCGCAGCCAGTGGTATTTCCAGCGCTATGTGGCTCATCTGCCGGCTGCCGGCGAGATTGTCCTGTTCGACCGCAGCTGGTACAACCGCGCCGGCGTCGAGTGCGTGATGGGCTTCTGCACACCCGAGGAATACCGCCGCTTCCTCCAGCAGTGCCCAACCTTCGAGAGGCTTCTCGTCGAGGACGGGATCCGACTCGTCAAGTACTGGTTCTCGGTCTCCGACGACGAGCAGGAACGCCGCTTTCGCTCGCGGCTCGAAGATCCACTACGCAGCTGGAAGCTCTCGCCGATGGACATGGAGTCGCGTGCGCGCTGGGTCGAGTACTCGAAGGCAAAGGACGAGATGTTCGTCCACACTGACATCGCTGAGGCGCCCTGGTACGTCGTCGAGGGCGACGACAAGCGTCGCGCTCGCCTCAACTGCATCCACCACCTGCTCTCGATCGTCCCCTACCAGGATGTCATCGAGGTGCCACTTGAACTACCGCCGCGTCCGCCGGAGACCGACTACCAACGGCCACCGCGCGAGCTCTTTCATTACGTCCCCGACTACACGGCGTCGCTCCTCCAGACTGCGAGCCCCTGAGGCAGCACCTGCTCGTTGTCACCGTCAGAGGTTGTTAGATGCGCCGACCCCATTGCCCCGTTCAGATGTGCCACCACGAACCTCCGACCGGAAGCAGGCGCCTCCCCGCGCACGAACCGCCCGGAGAGGCTTGTTGATGCGGCTTTCGACTCTTCGCGCCAGCGGTCGTAGCTGGGGGTGAGAGGGCACCCGCGGGCGCTATTGGGGGTCACTCCTTCGAGCTTGGCGAGTGTTCCCGAATGACCCCATGTCGCTGTCCCGGAACGACAGCGACAAGCAACAGCCTAGGACCGGAGGAAGCCAGCGGCATCGGGCGGTTCAGGGGCCATTCCCGAACACTGGCCCAGGCGAGCGCTGCGCTCGTCGGAGCCGAGCCGGTCGATCCGATGGCCGGTTCGCCTGGCGCCCTGCCGAGCGAATCACGTGGTATCTACGAGGGTATGGAGGAAGCCAACGAGCTGCAGGCGCTCCGCTCGCGCCTCGTGACTTCGATTCTCGAGGAGCGGCGGCAGGTCGAGCGGGCGCTCCACGACGGTGCACAGCAGGACCTGGTCGCAATCTCGGTTCGTCTCCAGATCGTGCGCAACCTCGTCGCAACGGCGCCGGACGAGGCGCTCGAGGCGCTGGACGAGGTCCAGGGTGAGGTCCGGAGCGCGCTCGATCAGTTGAAGACGCTCGCGGGTGGGATCTACCCGGCGATCCTCGATGCGCGTGGCCTCCCTGATGCCCTTCGTCAGGCCACCGGCGCGTCGAAGGCGGCGACACGTGTAGAGGCTGCCGAACTCGGACGTTACCCGGCCGAGATCGAAGCCGCCGTGTTCTTCCTGTGGCGCGCCGTTCTCGACGGTCTTGGTTCCGGCGAGGAGGCGCTCATCTCGGTGAGGGACGATGGAGAAGCGCTTCGGGTCGAGATCGCTGCAGGAAGGTCGCTCGATCTGGCCGGAACGCGCGATCTCGTCGAGGGTGCAGGGGGCGCGATCACGGGCGAATCGCAACCGGGCAGCGCGCGTATCGGCGTGACGTTCCCGCCGGCCTCCTAGCTGCCGGCGGCGAGAAAGAGGATCACGGCCTTCACCCGCTTGTGAATCGACGGCTCCCAGCCGAGGTCCAGCTTCAGGAAGATGGAGTGGATCACCTTTTCGACAGAGCGCTCCGTCAGGACGAGCAATTCCGCGATCGTGGCGTTGTTCTTTCCCTCGGCCATCTCGCGCAGCACGTCCCACTCCCGTGGCGTGAGCTCACTCAAGGGCGAGGCCTCGGCGCGCGCCTTCTCGGCCACGAGCCCCTCCACCACCTTGGGGTCGATCATCGAGCCACCGTCCGCGACGGCCCGGATGGCAGCGACGAGTTGGCCGAGATCGTCGACCCGTTCCTTCAGCAGATACGCCCGACCGGCGGTTCCGCCTTCGAGCAACGCGACGGCGTAGCCCGGTTCGCCGTACTGGCTCAGGACGACGACGCCGATCTCGGGATGCGTCGTCCGCAGACGCTCCGCGGCCTGAATCCCCTCGTCGAAGCCGGTCGGCGGCATGCGGATGTCCGTGACCACGACGTCGGGCGGCTCCTCCTCCACCGCTGCGAGCAGCGACTGGAGGTCGCCGCAGGCGGCCGTCACCTCGATCTCGGGGTCGGTCTCGAGCAAGCGGCGCACGCCCTCCCGAACCAGGTAGTGGTCGTCGGCGAGGACGACACGGATCGCCATGGCTCATACGATGACGCAGTGGGACCGCTCGTGCTGATCGTCGACGACAACGACCGGAACGCGAAGCTCGTCCGCGACGTGCTCGAAGCCGCAGGCATGAGCACGTTGGCGGCGACGACCGCTGCCGAAGGTCTCGTGCTCGCGCGCGAGCACCAGCCCGATCTCGTGCTGATGGACCTGCGTCTACCCGACCTCGACGGATCGGACGCCGCCCGGCGGCTGCGTGCCGAGCAAGGCACCGCTCACATCCCCATCGTGGCGCTCAGCGCAACCCGGGTCGAGGACGCACAGGCCTGGCTCCGCGACGAGTGCTTCAGCGGCTACATCGAGAAACCGATCGACGTGCGGGAACTTCCGGCCGAGGTACTCCGCCACTGCCGCGGGTGCTAGGCCACCGTCGATCTGGAGGCTTCCCCCCTAGACGCGCCCGGAATTCCGTGCCACGCTCGTGACTTGGTTGAGGGAAGGATTGCGAAAGGAGCCCTGGAGATGAAGATGCGTACACGCGTGCGAACGCGGACACTACTGGCCGCCGGAATCGTCGCAGTGCTCGTCGTCCCGCTCTCGGCGCTCGGTGGCACTACGAGCCACGCCGCGGCGAAGTCCGCCTCGCTGCAGAGGCAGGCCAACTTCTGGCAGCTCGACCAGATCGAGGTGAAGTTCCACCGGGCGACGTCGACGCACAATCTGAAACTGATGATGTCGCTCTGGGCCCCCGGAGCAGTCTTCGACATCGACCAGCAGACCTTGGTCGGCAAGGCGCAGATCGAGCACTGGTTCGCCACGGAGAACAAGGCGTTCATGCCGCAGAACCACTGGCAGTCGGACACGCCGTCGTACAAGATCACGATCCACCTGAGCGGCGACAAGGCGACGATGTACTTCGAGTGCGACTACATCAATCCGAAGACCGACGCGGTGGTGGCGTCCGCAGGCGTGACGCACGACCTGCAGAAGCTCCACGGGAAGTGGTTGATCACGAACTCGACCGGATCGACCGCGACCCCGAGCGCGTAGCACGTAGCCGATGGCCCAACCCGAGGTGGTGGTGCCGGCAAGCGCCGCCCGCCGATGGCGGGTGGCGCTTGCCGGCCTGAGGGCCCTACCCGGTGGCCTCGTCGCGCGCCTGCCCGGGAAGGTCCGGACGAAGCTGCTCGTCGCATTCCTCGTGATCGCCGGCCTGCTCGTCGTGGTGAGCGTGCTTGGCCTGCGCGTCCTCGATCAGGCGAATGGCCGAGTCGACCGGCTCGAAACGCTCCAGCGTCGCGCCGCGGCGTACCAGGCGATCGCGGCTTCTGCGGACGCCCTCGCAAAGGTGCTAGCTGTTCATGAAGGCGGCGCGGCGAGCCTCACCGGATACACGGGAGGCCGGAAGCTGCCGGCGAGCAGCAAGCTGTGGGTGAGCGGCGACCAGGCAGCCGAGGTCGCGGCGTCGGAAGTCGCGTACACGGCGAACGAGAAGCTTTTCACGTTCACCCCGCCGCAGGCCGACCAGTCGGTCTTGCTCCGAATCAACGCCGAGAATCACTCGATCTTGCGGAAGCTCGGGCGCGCGGAGCAGTTCGACCAGAATCCGGCCGCAGGGGGCAACGCACGGCGCCTCGCGGAGCGCGCAGTGAAATCCGGCACCACCCTGGACGGGCAAGCAGGGCACTTGGCCGACGTCGCGCGCAATGAGACACGAGCGCTGGTGAGGGCCAACCGCGCCGCGTACCTGTCCTCGCGCGACCTGTTCATCGGTGTGAGCGCCGGCAGCGTGTTGCTCGCGCTCGCCCTCGGGTTCGTGCTGGCCTCGTCGCTGGTGGGGCCGATCCAGGGGACGGAGGCGAGGCTCGCCGAGATCGCGGCCGGCGACTTCTCCGGTCGTCTCGAGGTGCCGAACCGGGACGAGCTCGGCTCGCTTGCACGCAACGTGAACCGGATGAACGACGAGTTACGGCAGCTCTACGGCGAGCTCGAGACGGCGAGTCGGCACAAGTCGGAGTTCCTCGCGAACATGTCGCACGAGCTGAGGACGCCGTTGAACGCGATCCTCGGTTTCTCCCAGGTGTTGCAGCAGAAGCTGTTCGGGGAGCTGAATGCCAAGCAGGAGGAGTACGTCGGGGACATCCTCTCCTCGGGGAACCATCTGCTCGCGTTGATCAACGACGTGCTCGACCTGTCGAAGGTCGAGGCCGGTCAAATCGAGCTGGAGCTGGCCGCATTCTCGTTGCGCGAGGCGGTCGAAGGGGGTGTCGTGATGGTGCGCGAGCGGGCGAGCAAGAATCGGGTCGCGCTGGCGACCGATATCGCGCCCGAGGTGCAGGTCGTCCGAGGCGACGAGCGCCGCATCCGCCAAGTGTTGTTCAACCTGCTCTCGAACGCCGTCAAGTTCACGCCCGCGGGAGGCCGGATCGAGGTCGGCGCGGCCGAGGTCGACGGGGAGATCCAGGTGGCAGTGGCGGACACGGGGCCGGGGATCGCGGCCGAGGATGTTGAGCGGATCTTCGAGGAGTTCCAGCAGACCGACGTCGGCGCCGGCAAGCGCGAGGGGACCGGGCTCGGCCTCGCGCTCTCGAAGCGGCTGGTCGAGCTGCACGGCGGCCGCATCTGGGTCGAGAGCGAGCTCGGCGCCGGCAGCCGCTTCGTCTTCACGCTCCCGACGGACGGGGCGGCGGTCTGATGGCGGACGAGCTCATCCTCGTCGTCGAGGACAACGAGAAGAACATGAGGCTCTTTCGCGACATTCTGCAGGCGACGGGCTACACCCCTCTCGAGGCGACCTCGGCCGGACAGGCCCTCGCGCTGGCGGCTGAGCAGGCGCCGGCGCTCGTGCTGATGGACATCCAGCTCCCCGACATGGACGGCACCGAGGCTCTCGAGCGCCTGCGGGAGGACGAGCGGACGGCGAGGATCCCGGTGCTCGCCCTGACAGCGCAGGCGATGCACGGCGACCGCGAGCGCTTCCTCGAGGCCGGTTTCGACGGCTACATCTCAAAGCCCGTCGACGTCGCGGAGCTCGTCGCGACCGTTCGGCGCTACTGCGACGGAGGTGCCGAGTGAGCGAGCGCGAGCGCCCGAAAATCCTCGTCGTCGACGACATCCCCGCAAACGTGCGTCTGCTCGAAGCAGTGCTCGTGCCGCAGGGGTACGACGTCGTCACGGCAGGCGACGGCGCCGCCGCCCTCGCTCTCGTCGAGTCGGAACAGCCGGATCTCGTCCTCCTCGACGTCTTCATGCCCGCGCTCGACGGCTACGCGGTCTGCGAGCGGCTGCGCGAGAACGAGGAGACGGCGGTGCTGCCCGTGGTTATGGTCACCTCGAGCGTCGCGGAGGAGAAGACGCGCGCGATCGAGGCGGGTGCAGACGACTTCATCCCGAAGCCGTTCAACCACTACGAGCTGCTGACCCGCGTCCGGTCGCTCCTCCGCATCAAGCGTTACCACGACACGATCAAGCAGCAGGCCGCGGAGCTGAGCGAGCTGAACCGGACGCTGGCGGAGCGAGTGCAAGGGCAGGTCGAGGAGCTGGAGCGCCTGCGGCGGCTGGGCCGCTTTCTCTCGCCGCAGGTCGTGGAAGCGATCATCTCCTCCGGCAACGACTCGATTCTGCGCAGCCACCGCCGCGAGGTGGCGGTCTTCTTCGCCGACCTACGGGGCTGGACGAGCTTCGTCGATGCGGTGGAGCCCGAAGAGCTGGTGCGGGTGCTGCGGGAGTTCCACGAGACGATCGGCGCGCTCGTGCAGCGCTTCGAGGCGACCGTCGGCTTTCTCGAGGGCGACGGCGTCGAGCTCTTCTTCAACGACCCGATCGAGATCCCGGACGCCCCATTGCGGGCGGTGCGGCTGGGTTGTGCGCTACGCGAGGAGATGGTCGGCCTGACGGAGCGGTGGCGGAAGCGCGGCTACGAACTCGATCTCGGCGCCGGGATAGCCCTCGGCTTCGCGACCTGCGGCGAGGTGGGTTTCGACGGCCGTTCCGACTACGCCGCGATCGGCAGCGTCACGAATCTCGCCTCGAGACTCGCAGACGAGGCGACGGGTGGCCAGGTGCTGATCACGCAGCGGCTGTACGCGGAGGTGGAGAGCTCCGTCGAGGCCATCCCCGCGGGCGAGTTCGCGCTCAAGGGCTTCACCCGTTCGGTGCCCGCCTTCGACGTCGTCGGCGTCCGTGAGTCCACCGAGCTGACTACCCAGGCATAGACGTGGGCCTCCCGGCCGGTCGCCGGTGGGCAGCCCTCCTCGGGATACAGATGCTGGCCCCGTAGTCGCACTCGCGTGTCCTGCATAGCCTCGACTGACAACGCTGTCGCATGAAGAGGCAGCTTCCAGAACACGAATTGGAGGTCGTCATGACCATCCTGTTTCGCCGGCTCGCGAGGCCTGTTGCAGGCTCTGCCGCAGCCGCCGCGCTCATTCTGGGCCTCGTCGCCTTGGCCCTTCAGTTCAGCTCCTCCGCGAGGGCAGAGACCATTGCTTGTAACACCGCCGACACCGTGAGCAACGCCCCCACGGGCCCTGCGACCGTGTCGGTCTCGTCGACGACGGCCTTCGGCAAGGTGCTAGTCGTCAGTTCAGGGACCTATGACGGTTGCTCTCTGTACCTCCTCACCTCGGACGAGCTCCACGCGCTCACCGGTTCTCAGTTCGCGTGTAGCGACGGGCCGAACGCGAAGAACATGGCTTGCGACACCATCCTCTGGCCGGCACTGCTCACCGACGGTGCCCCCATCGCAGGACCTGGGGTCAACCCCAAACTGCTCGGGACGGTGACCCGCACCGACCTGCCCGGTCTGGGAGCGGTGCAGCAGGTGACCTACGCCGGTCTGCCGCTGTACCGGTTCAACAAAGACGAAGATCCGGGGGAGACGGAAGGGGCGAATGTGTTCGACCCGCTGTCCAGCCCCACCGGCATCTGGTACCTGGTCGAGCCGCGTCGCGGCAACCCGGCGCCGGGCAAGGCGCTCTTGCAGAGCGAGACCGCTCCCCTCGGAGGAACAGAGACCAACGAGACCGTCCTGGCCGCGACGATGGACCAGGACTTCACCCCCTTCCTGCCGACGAACGGCGGGACCTTCCCCGCCTACACCTCGGGCCTGGGGCATGGTCACGGGAAAGGCCCCGGCCCGATGGGGCGGGGAGGCCCGTGCCGGGCCCTGTGCGCTCAGTACTGGCCGCCGGTCCTCACCTCCGGCAAGCCTCAAGCCGGAACCGGCGTCGACCAGCACGCCGTCGGGACGATCAGGAGGCCCGACGGCACCCAGCAGGTGACCTACAACGGCCGACCGCTGTACCTGTTCGCAGGCGACGCGTACATCCCCGGCTTGCCGTACAACGGCGGAACGGCGTCGATCAACGGAGCGGGTGCGGACACCCTGTGGGGCGTGTTCAACACGATCCCGCTGTCGCCCTAGGTCCGGCAGAGCCCGCTGGTTCCCGGAGCGGAGACGAGCCGCGGCCGACTTGATCGGCCGCGGCTCTCGTTCGGGTGGCGCGGCCGTGGGCCTTCCTGCCGGTTGCGGGCGCCCTCCCGATGAGGATGTCGCTGTCCTCCACGGACAGTGACGCTGTACCGTAGAGACAGCGACGCGACCTACTTCACCGTCAGCTTCGGCGGTGGCCCAGCAGATGTCCGTTCGTCAAGCTTGCGTCGCTTGGGGTCTTCCGGAGCGGTGGGGCTGCGGACGCGGGTTCGATTCCCGCCGCCTCCATCCGTTGTAGGAATTACAACGATGCACCTGCAGGTGGAGGGTTTTTCGTGTTCGCTCGCTGGCGGAGGAGATGGGGCAGGTGTGAACCCTCGGACCCGGCTTGAGGGTTCGAACACTGCTCCGTCCATCGCACGGTTGAGGTTGGGAATCAGGCGTGTGTGCTCGCTCGTGCCGACTTCGATGCGTAGGTGGATACGGTGGGCTCATGTCGCGGCGACACGCTGGGTGGAAGGCGTTGACCGAAGCCGTAGCGCCGGGTGCGCGGGTAACGCGCCTCCGTCGCCTTACGGGGGGAGGCGGGGGGACGGATGCCTATGACGTAACACTCGACCTGGCCCCGCGCCGATTGGTCGTCAAGCTCTTCCCCGTCGGCGACGGTTCGGCATCGTTGGAGTGGAGTCGTCTCGAGTGTGCCCAGCGGGTGACGGCACCGGTGCCTGAGCCGGTCGCGGCTGATCTGGGGGAGTCGGTCTGGTTCGGTAGGCCCGCTGTTGTCATGTCTTGGTTGCCGGGACGCCCGGACGTGACCCCTAAAGACACGCACTCGTGGCTCGCCGGCCTCGCGCAGACGATGACCCAGATACACGAAACGGTGTTGGGCGGGGCCGGAGGTGCACTCGCGCCATCCCCGCCGGTCGAGACGTGGCACCCGGAAGCGGGAGAGGACCATCCCCTGACTTCAGCCGCGGTCAGCGCGGTCACAGCCCGGCTGCCGTCACTCTCCACCGAGCGCGTCTTCGTGCACGGGGACTTTCATCCTGGCAACGTTCTCTGGCAACGCGGCCGTATCAGTGGCGTCGTCGACTGGAGCGCAGCACGACTGGGCGCTCGATGGTCTGAGCTCGCGTATTGCAGGGCCGACGTGTGTCTGCTCCTCGGGCCTGATGTCGCCGATCGGCTGACCGACGCGTACTCGGAGATCGTCGGCGTTACCTCCGACGACCTTGCCGTGTACGACGTCATGTGGCTGTTCAACATCCGCCACTACGCTCAGGCGGCCCTCTGCGCGTACCGAGAGCAAGGCCATGCGTCCAACCTTCAACTGTCACTCGCACACCTCGATGAGCAGCTGCGGCGAGTACTGAGACGACTTGTGTGAGCGCCCAGAGCGACCTTCAGCACGAGATCGACTCGCTGCCGCTCGTCGACACGCACGAGCATCTCCACAAGGAGGATCGGTGGGTCGGCGACGGCCCCGACATCCTCCAGGATCTGTTCGGCAATTACGCGACGAGCGACTTGCTCGGTGCGGGGGCGCCGCCGGACGCTGTCGAGCGGCTCCTCGACTCGTCGGCGGGCGATCTGGGTTCGCGCTTCTTGCCGGTTCGGGACGCCTGGGAGGCGATCCAGCTCACCGGCTACGGCGAGGCGGTGCGGCTCATCGCGCGCGAGATCTACGGGCTCGAGGAGCTGACGGTCGACGGGCTCGAAGCGGCACAGGTAACCCTCGCGTCTTTGCGGCGGCCGGGTGAGCGTCTGCGGCTGCTCCGCGACGTGGCGCGGCTCGACCACGTGCAGGTCGACGACTTCGAGCCTGCGTGCCTGCCGGACGCGTCAGGGCCGGACTTCTTTCTCTACGACATCTCCTGGGAGAAGTTGGCCAGCGGTGACGTGACAGGCGTCGACGTGTCGAACCTCGACGAGCTCCGCGCTGTTATCGGCGAGGTGTTCGAGCGCTACGCAGCGTGCGCGATCGCCGTCAAGACGCAGCACGCCTACTTCCGCACGCTGGCGTGGACAGATCGCTCAAATGACGAAGCGTCGCGCGCCCTGGCCGCGGTCTTGGCCGGCGGCGACGTTGACGAGAGCGCCCGTCTGACGCTCGGCGACTGGTGCCTCGCGCGCGCGGCGGAGCTCGCCGCCGAGCACGACCTGCCGCTCAAGATCCACACCGGCCATCTGGCAGGCACCGGTTCGATGCTGGTCGATCGTGTGCGGCCGAGCCATCTCTGCGGGCTGCTCGCGCGCTACCCGGGGACGCGGTTCGTGCTGATGCACATCTCCTATCCGTACAGCGACGAGCTCATCTCGATCGCGAAGCACTTCCCGAACGTCTGGGTCGATCTGTGCTGGGCGTGGTCGATCAACCCGTACAGCGCGACCGACTTCGTGCGCCGCTTCCTGCACGCCGTGCCCGTCAACAAGTTATTCGCGTACGGCGGCGACACCGGCTGGCCGACAGCGTCCGTTGCGTATGCGGCGCAGGCGCGGCGCGGCCTGGCGCGAGCGCTCGAGGCCGAGGTCGTCGCAGGCGACCTGACCGAACGCCAGGCGATCGCCGTCGCGCACCGGCTGATGCGCGACAACCAGTACGCCTGCTTCGACATCGAAGGAACACGGGCGGCCATCGACCGTGCGGCAAGCTGAAATGCATAAGCGGTCGCGTCCGCTCGTCTTCCTCACCAGTCGGTCGTAGCCGGGCTCAGCTCCTCCCCGCAATTGTGCTCGGCGGGTCTAACGGCTGGCCGGTTGGGACCCCAGCTCGCTGCCTAACCCCGTGCGCAGCCACAGCCGCGGCTAGAACAGTTTCCGGCGGGTCCCAAAGTGCTCCGCTTACCTCCATCCGTTGTCGGACTTACAACGATTGCCCTGCATGAGGGGGCTTTTCGTGTCCGACCGCTCGCGGCGGAAAAGTGGCACGTACGAACCCTCGGATCCGGCTTGAGGCTCGACCCCGGTATCTGCGAAGCCGCCTTGAGGAACGACCGCTGGACGAGGGCGATTCGCTTGGCTCGCTCCGTGAGACGCCGTAGCGGGCCAACGGTGTCTTCGTGTTAGCTGCCGCTGAGTCGGGCGACCAGTTCGAGCATGGCGTCGAGCGCGGCTTCGAGCGGTTGGATATTGCGCTGAATCTGGGTGAGTAGTAGGCCCCCCTGCAGGGCGGCCAGCAGCGCGAGGGCGAGCGTGTCGGGGTTGGTCTCGGGCGTGAGCTCGCCTCTTGCGTGCATCTCTCGAAGACCGCTCTGGATGGTGGCTTGCCAGCGTCTGAGGCCCTCGGCAACGTGGGCTCTTGCTTCGGGGTCGGTCTCGGCGAGCTGGCTTCCGAGTGAGCCCACCGGGCAGCCACCGGTGCCGTCGATCTCGCGTTCGTGCTCGATCACGAAGTCGCGCCAAGCCCGCAAACCGTCCAAGGTGCTGAAGTCGATCGCCTCTTGCTGGCCGACCATCGTGTCTGCCTGGTGGTCCACCACCGCCCGGACCAAGGCCGGCTTGTCGTCGAAGTAGTGGTAGAGCTGGGAGCTCGAAACGTCCGCTGCCGCACGCACGTCGTCGATTGTCGTGTGGGCGACGCCTTGCTGAAAGATCAGATCGGCGGCCGCGTCAACGATGCGCTGGCGCGTCTCCTGGCCCTTGCGTGTCAGTCGGCGAGAGGGGATGCCAGCAGCACTCATACAGCAGATTCTACCAACTGAATGGATCGCACACTCCATTCCGTGTTAGAGTGGAGCGGACAATCCAATTTCGTGGATCCTCAGCCACCGATCAAAAGGGAGAACACGACGACATGGCGCTTCAAGGCAAGGCCGTACTGATCACGGGCGCCAACGCCGGAATCGGCAAGGAGGTGGCCCGGCAACTGGCATTACGCCCTGAGATAGGGCGGATCTATTTGGCGTGCCGCAACCGGGATCGGGCGAAAACGGCAAAGGCCGAACTCGAAGCCGCGACCGGCCGGCGCATCTTCGACATCGTTGTCATGGATGTCGCCGATCTGGGCTCGGTCCGCACCGGCCTGGCGGCCATCAACGGATCCCTCGACGCGCTGGTCATGAACGCCGGCGTCATTGGCCCGAAGACGATGGACTTGACCTCTGACGGGGTCACGACCGTGTTCGCGACGAACGTCCTTGGCCACGTCGTCCTCCTCGAAGGACTCCTGGCCGATGACCGGCTTGGCGAGGTTGCGGTCCTCGCCGGAAGTGAAGCAGTCCGCGGAGTTCCGAAGTTGCGGATGAAAGGACCATCCTTCGTCTCAACCTCAGCCGATGAACTCGCCACCGTCATCGACAGCAGCTACTTCGCCAACAGAAAGCCTGACTTCAACCTAGCCTTCGGGCAGGCCAAGTACATCGGGGCCCTCTGGATGGCCTACCTGGCCCGCCAGCACCCCGAACTCCGCTTCATCACCGTGAGCCCCGGGAACACCACCGGCACCCAAGCCCCCAGCGGCCTTCCCCTACCGATGCGGGTAGCCGCCAAGTACGTCATGCCCGCCCTAGGTCTCGCACACACACTCGACGTGGGAGCGAAGAGGCTCGTCGACGGCGTCACGGACCCGAACCTGTCTAGCGGCATGTTCTACGCCAGCGCGGCCAACACACTCACGGGTCTGCTGGTCAACCAAGCGGACTTCCTCCCCGACCTGGCCAATCCGTCGTTTCAGGACAACGCCAACGAGGCCATCCACCGCTTCATCACTTAAAGCCGGAGAACGGCTCGTTACAGATCAGACAGCGCCTGTGGTGGAACTTCGACATGTCGGCGATGGTAGTTATCAGAGGTCATTCCGGACACTGCCCAGGCGAGCGTTCGGTTACCGCGGGCCCCCGCGCCCAAATCGCAGACCCCCATCCTCGTCGCTGCGCTCCTCGGCGATTTGGGCTTCCCCGCGCTAACCGAACTGCGTGAGTGTTATTCGCCCCAGACCTTGTCGAGCTTCTGTTCTAGGTCGGCCGGCGATCCCTGAACGTAGATGTTCGCGGTAGTGCTCACGTCCGCGTGGCCTAGGAGCTGCTGCGTGGCGTAGATGTCGCCGGTGGCGAGATAGAACTCCGTGCCCCGGGTATAGCGCGCACCGTGCATCTCTGAGTGCGTACCAGAAGTCCGATGATCGCTCAGAAAAGTTCGACAACACGGGAGTCGTTGCTGCTCGGCCTGCGTATTCCAGGTACCTACTGCGCGAGCCAGACGATGAGATCGCGAAGCACGTTCCCCTCTACAAAGAGCACCTCGAGGTCCTCAAAAGGATCGGCAGCGTCCAGTTCCCGATCGGAAAGTTTCGCGAGGAATGGGAAAAGCGACTGGGCCTTGCGGACGAGGACCCGATGCTCGTACTCGAGCAACTCTTCGAATTCTCAAGTGATCGGCTATCTCAAAACCGGCGGTGGCGGGGGAGGGAGCCAGTACATCTGGCGCTACCTCGATCCGGGGGCGAAGTTCGATCCTGCAGCTGAGACTTTCCGAGTGCACGCCGGCTTCAAGGAAGCGCTAGACCTCGTTTACGGCACCGGAACGCCTTAGCAGCCCCGATCGGAGAAGTCGTGTCGCTCGGCCGGCCGATCGAGCCAGCTCTCGGAGGGCACGACTTGGCCACCGACGACGAGTCTGTTGAAATCTTGCGCGGATTTGATTCCCGCACGAATTCTCTACACGCCGACCGCGCGTCCCTGTTGCGGCTTGCGCAGAAGGAACACGCTCCCCATGAGCACCCAGAGGAAGAAGAACGCCCAGCCGGTCAGACGGGCACCACTGGTCGGTGCAAAGAATCCGTTTCTTGCCATAGCCATCCCGCCGACAAGGAGCCAAACCGCGCCCACGAGTCCGATGTATGAGAGCCATTTCGGCCAGATCGCCGACCGCAGCGCTGCGATCGATGTTGCACCCACTAGCGCGGCGATCGGGAAGGGGAACGCAAAGTCGGCCGCCGCGAGCAGCGTCTTGACCACTGTGGGGTCGATGCCACTGGGCGACGTCCACGCAAGGACACCCTCGAAGGAGAGCCACACGTACCAAATGGCGGCTGTGACGAGCCCGGCACCGAGAGCCACCACAGCGAGCAACTCCTGGTCGGCCGCGCGAAGCCGGGTCGCCAGTGTGGCAAGGAAGACCAGGAAGCCGATGACCGCTAGCCCCGACAAGCACATGGAGACGAGATACGCGCTGCGGTGATCCTGGACGAACGCCGCCCACTGCGCAGCCGGGTCCCCCGCGCTCGGTGGTGCCTTCGCCGGCAAGAACAGCGTGGGGATGGTCAGCAAAAAGAAGACGATGCCGCTGAGCGGCGCCCAGCGCTCCCAACCTGCCGGTTTCATCCGACCCCTCTCCTCGATTCGTCCGGACTACTGACCCTACGTCTTCGCAGTTCGGTCGACAATGTCTCCCCACCGTGTTGGGGCATGCCGACCGGAACCTTGCGCGGGTTCGATTCCCGCCGCCTCCGGTCGGCCAGCCGGACTGGCTGCGCACCTCACGCATGGCGGCCCGTACACCACGAGGCGCCACAGCGTCGAGGCGGTTAGGATCTGGGGCCTAGTCCATCGCGGCCCGGAAGGCAATGATTCCGGGCCGCGTCGTGTCTACGACGGAGGTGGTCCCTGTGAACGAGACCCCCGAAGAGCCCTCGGCCCCGGGCTTGGCAGAGCCCGCCGCCCAGCCGGACGCGGTCGTCCAGCCGCCTTTGCCGGCGAGCTCGATGCGTGCGCAGGGGCCGGTTGGGAGGCCGCGCGGGATTCTGTTCGTGATCGTTCTCTCGATCGTGACGCTCGGTATCTACCACCTGTACTGGTACTACAAGAACTTCGAGGAGATGAAACGTCACACCGGCAACGGCATCGGCGGCATCCTCGGCCTCCTCATCGCGATCATCTTCAACCCGATCAACTGGTTTGTCATGCCGTCGGAGATCGGGAACATGTACCGCGGCGACGGACGAGAGGCACCGATGACCGGCTGGACAGGGCTCTGGATCCTCCTGCCGCTCGTCGGCTGGTTCGTGTGGACGATCAAGACCCAGGGTGCTCTCAACCGCTACTGGAAGAGCCAAACAGGCTCGAGCTAGAGGGCCGCGGCCGATAGCGCCCAACCACCAGGGTCGCAGCTGGTGTCATCGCAAGCCGAGCCGTCGTGCGCACGTATGAGACTTGCCTTCGAACGAGGAACTGAGCTGCCAGCGGTTTCCTGAACCGCGTGCGCATGCTCGATGGGCCGGGTGCACTACTGCGGGGTTACGACACGGTTCCTTCCGCCGGTCCCGATGCCACCAGCGTGTCCGGGCGCATGCCCCACTCCGCCCAGGAGCCGTAGTACACGGCCGTGTCGGGATGGCCGAGCAGCTCGTTGAGCGCGAACCACGCCTGACTCGCGCGGTTGCCGATCGTGCAGTACGTGATCACGCGCCGATCGGACGTGACTCCCGCCGCCTCGAACGCCCGGCGGAGCGCATGGAGGTCGTGGTAGTCGCCGTCCTCGGTGCGCAAGGCGTCGATGGGGACGTGAACGCTGCCGGGTACGCGTCCGGCGCGCCCGACCTCCTCCGGGGCGCCCGACGGCCAGAAGTGCTCGCCCTCGTATTCGCGCCGGGAACGGACGTCGACGACGAGCGCATCGCCGCGCAACACCTCGTCGCGGGTCGCTTCGAGCCCGCCCGCCTGGGCCGGTGTGTACGACGCGCGGTCCGGTGACGGCTGATCGTCGGCCCAGGCGCCGGTCCAGCGGTCGCGCGGCCCATCCATGAAGCGCGAATCCGCGTGACCGCGGCTCGTCAGCAGCCAGTGACCGAGATGCGCGCCGTACCCGTAGAACACCACGGTCGTGTCGTCGGCGATGCCCGAACGCTCGGCAAGCTCGGCGAGCTCGGTGTCGTCGAGCAGCGTGTAGTCGGGATGTCGCAGGTCCGTGTACGCGTTCCAGAGCACCGCGCCCGGAATGTGCCCACCGCCGTAGGCGGCGCCGCTGACATCGACCTCGACGATGCGCACGCTCGGATCGTCGAGATGCCCGGCGATCCACTCCGGGGTGACGCGCGATCGGTCACGATCGGCGTCTCACGATCCGGATCATGCGCTCCACACTATCCGCGTGCCTGGGCGCTGTTGTTCGTGCGATCGAGCGCGTCGAGGGCCCGCATGTCCGCGTCGGCGAGCTCGAAGTCGAACACTCGCGCGTTCGACTGGATGCGCTCCTGGCGGCTCGACTTGGGGATGACCACGGCTTGGTGTTGGATCGCCCAGCGGAGCATGATCTGCGCCGGCGTGTGGTCGAGGCGCTCGGCGATGCCGGCGATCGTCGGGTCGCGCAGGCCTTCTCCGCGCGCGAGCGGGCTGTAGGCCTCGAACACGATCCCCTGCTCGTTGCAGTACTCGAGGAGCCGGCGGCGGTACTGGAAGGGGCTGAACTGCACCTGGTTGACGGAGGGGACGCGCTCGGCGGAACCGATGAGGTTCGCGAGCCGGTCCTGTCCGAAGTTGCTCACTCCGATCGTCAGCGCCCGTCCCGCCTCTTGCAGCGACTCGAGTTGTCGCCACATGCGGGAATTCACGAGCGGAAGAGGCCAGTGGATCAGGTAGAGATCGACGTAGTCGAGCCCCAGCCGCTCGAGGCTCCTGTCGAGCTCCCGCGCTGCGCTCGGTCGTCCCGGCTTCAGCTTCGTCGTGACGAACACCTCGTTGCGCGGCAGGCCGGAGCTCCTGAGGGCCGCGCCGACGCTCTGCTCGTTGCGGTACAGCGAAGCCGTGTCCACGTGGCGGTAGCCCGCCTCGAGCGCCCATTCCACCGCCTGCTCGGTCTCGCGGCCTGCGGCCATCTGCCAGACGCCCAGGCCGAGCACAGGCATCCTCACACCACCTGCCAGTTCGCGTGTCGGCTGATCGGTCGGCAACTCCACGGTTTTCGGCCTGGCGAACACGATACGCATCCCGCCCCGCACCGGGTCTCCTACGGGCGGGTCGGTCAGCGGTCGGTGGACTTGATCATCGTGGGGACCTTGTCGTGCCCGTCGAGCTCGTAGTAGACGCCGGGGAAGGTCTGGAACTCCCCGCTGACATCGTGGTGGAGATGTGATTGGTTGAACGTCAGCGCGCCCCAGCCGGTGTCGACGACGTCGAAGACGGCGCCGCCGCCCTCGCGGGCCGTGTTGTCGTTCATCACGGTGCCGGCGATGAGCAGGTTGTCGTTCTCGCCGTCGAGGTAGACGGCGCCGCCGCTGCCGCCTCCTCGCGTGCCGCTCGAGGCGGGGTTCGCTCCCCAGCCGATTGCCTTGTTGTCGACGAACTCACTGTTGAGGATGTTCCACTGGACCGAGATGCTGCTCAGGGCGCCGCCGTTGGAGCAGCGGCCACCGCGGAACGTGTCGCCGGTGATGTAGACGGGGAGGTTCTTGTATTGAGCGAGAGCTCGGATGGCGCCTCCGCCGAGATCGGGGCCGTAGGCGTAGCAGCGGTTGTCGAGGAACCGCGAGTTGACGGCCTTGAACCTGCCGCCCTCGATGTAGACGGCCCCGCCGCCATCCACCCCGCCGTACCAGCACTTCGGGGTGTTGACGGTGCAGGTGGCCTGCTGCGTGCCGTCGTAGCCATGCTCGAAGGTGACGTTCTGGAGGACAACCTGCGGATAGGGCTGGTCGACGCAGTCGTCGGTCGACCAGGTGCCTGCACACGTGTCTGAGAAGAGGATCCGGCGCTTGCCGGCTCCGCTCAACGTGATCAGGCCGCCGCCGTCCAGCACGACCCGACGCCGCGTCTTGACCACCCGCGCCGTCGACCTCATGACGATGGTGATCGGCCGGGGCCCGCAGTTGAACGTGATGATCCCGCCCGCGGCGACGGCGCGCACCACGGCGGCCGACGTGCAGCTCGTCGGTCGGCCGTTGCCGATCACGTGGTTGGGCCGCGTCGCGTCGACCGCGCGCCCCGCGCGCGGTACCGGGAAGTGCCCTCCGGGGTTGCCAAAGTCGGCCACCGCTGCGGGGGAGCTCGCCGCCGCCGCTTCTGCGCCGAGCCAAATCGTCACAACTCCGATCAACCCGCCGACACCGAGGCCCAGCCCGACAGCCGTCAGGGAGATCGTCTTCACGCACCCGGTCAACACAAGGGTGAGCATCGACCGGGACAGCGTGGACTTGAGACAGGAGTCGCCCGGTCGAGCGACCGCCAGGCCCGACGTGGGCTGCCGTCTCCGTGCGCCGAATCTCGTGCCGTCAACGGTGCGTTCCTGCTGCGATGTCGACTGCCTGGGCGTTTGGGGCAGCGGGTTGCGCCCTGATATCGAACGAGACGCTCTGACCCGCCAATGCCGTAGAGGATCTCGCCGTCAATGGACGCAACCCGTAGCCGTCAACGCGATCCTGACATCGGCTGTGGTTCGTGCCTAGGCATTCATGCCCAACAGGCGCTCGGGAATCGCAGCACGATTCAGTGCCGCAGGTGCGCTGCCGATACAAGAGTTGTGGACGAGACCGACTCCCACGCATTCCGCGAAGAGCTGGCGGCTCTGGAAGCGATCGAGGCCCGGTTCTCTGCGGAGCGGCGTCGCCTGCATCAACAGATCGACTTCGGCTATTCCGCGTCGGAGTCGCTGCGTGTCCGCGAGCGAGAGGTCTCGAATGAACGGCGGGCTCTACACCGCCGGATCAGCGAGTTACAGAAGCTCCTCGGCGTCGAGCAAGACGACCGCTCGCTGGCTGGGAAGCCTGTGGCTGTTCGCGAGCTGGAGACCGAGTTTGGACCGGAGCGTCCGCACGACCTGACCCCTGGTTAGACGCGTCGGCAACTAAACCGTTCCCCGCGTGCAGCCGTTAATCCTTTCGCGGAGCGGCTGTCGCCGGAAGGGGGCGGGCCGCTTCGCACCTTCTGAGCCCATGCCAGAAGAATCGGCGGACCTCGGGAAGGGGTAACACGAGGCCCGCCTGCCGCGAAAACTACGACCCGCGCGGCTCAATACCTTTGCGTTGAGAGCCGGGCGGTGAGCCAAAGGCTCCGCCGATTGGACCGGCAAGAGCCGCAGCGCGGGAGGACTCGGGATCGGCGACGGCCCCGTAGCTGCCCCCTAGCGCTCCTGATCATCGCCGGCGTCGTCTATCTAACCGCGGGCCGCAGCGACCAGGTCGAGACGGTCGCCCTCGACCCGGCCCTCGCCGACGAACCAACCTGAGTCCTGGGCGCGAGCTCAGGAGGCGGCGGTCGTGCCCGCGGGCATCGCTTTGACGGGTGCCTTGGCATGCGCTCCTGCGCCCTCGACGTCCATGTGGGGCAGGACGCGGTCGAGCCAGGCGGGGATCCACCAGCTGCCTCGTCCCGCCAGGACGAGGACGGCCGGGGAGAACACGAGCACGCAGACTGCGGCGAGAGCAACACCCACGGAGAGGCCCACGCCGAACTGCTTCACCGTCGGGTCGGCGTTGAGGACGAAGCTGCCGAAGACCGCGATCATGATCAGAGCGGCCGCGACGATCACGCGTGCGCCGCTTGCGAGGCCGCGGCGGATCGCGTCCCGGTCGCTTCCGGCCTCGGCACGGTGCTGCTCGATCCGGGAGATCAGGAACACCTGGTAGTCCATCGAGAGCCCGAAGAGGACGGCGAACATCATCAGCGGCACGTAGCTCGCGATCGGGTCGGTGCCGCTCGCGGTGTCGAGCCCGACGAGGCTCAGGCCCCAGCCTTTCTGGAAGACGGCCGTCAGCACACCGAACGAGGCCGTCACCGACAACACGTTCGCGACCGCCGCCTGCGCGGCGAAGAGGAACGACCGGAACGCGGCCAGCAGGATGCAGAAGCTGAGCCCGATCACGACTGCGATCACCAGCGCGAGCCGCGACGAGATCGCGGCGGCGAGGTCGACGTAGCTCGCGGTCTGGCCGCCGACGTACGCGTTGAGGTCCGTCCCCTGCGTCGCCTGGGGGATGGTGTAGGTGCGTAGCGTCCTCACGAGGTCTGCGGTGGCGGGCGCCGCAGGGGCGGTGGTCGCGATCACGGTGAACGTCGCGGCGTCGCCCGGCTTGTTGATCCGTGGCGGCGAGACCACCTTCACGCCCTGAGCGCCGCCGAGCGCGTCCTGGAGGTTCACGAGCCGCGGGTCGGTGCCGCGCGAGTCGCCGCCGGCCTGCGTCAGCTCGTCGGTGAGCTCGCTCTGCAGCTGCTCGGCCTGCTTCTGCTGGCTCTGCGCGCTCTGCTGCTGGCCCTGGAGTTCGATCTGTTGCGTCTGCAGCTGCGCCGCCTGGGTCTGGAGGTTCGCCGCCTGCGTCTGCAGCTTCGCCGCCTGGACCTGCAGGTCGGCCGCCTCCAGGACGAGCGCCTGCTTCTGCTTCACGAGCGCGACGGCATCCGATGCGAGCGCGGCCGACTGTCCGGCGAGCGCGATTGCGCGGTTGGCCACGCTGACCTCCTGCTTGCGCAGACCCTGCGCCTCGGCGAGCAGGGCCTGGGAGGCCTCGCGGTTCGCCTGATCTTGCTGGACGAGCTTCTCGAGCTGGCTCTCGAGCTTCGCCTCTTCCTTTTGCAGCGCGCGAAGCTTCGCCTCGAGCTTCTTCTTCTCGGCCGGGTCCTGCGTGTGCTCGATCTGCGCCTCGACCTTCTTCTGCTCGGCCTGGTTCTTCGTCAGCCGGCGTAGCACGGAGGTCAGCTGCTTGGTCGTCTTGGCGCCGTCGCTAACGACCTTCTTCGCCTGCGACCCCGTCGCGACGATCTCCTTGTTCAGCGCCACCTGCTCGGCCTCGAGCTTGTTCGCGGAGGCCTGGAGCTGAGTCTGTTCCTGCGTGTCCGCCTTCGCCTGCTGCTCGAGGGCGGCCTGCTGCGCCTTCAGGCTGCCCTCCTGCTGCTCGAGCTGCCTCTGCTGCACCGTCAGTTGCTTGCTTTGGGCATTGAGCGAGTCCGCCTGTGCCTGCAGCGACTGCTGCTGGCTCTTTCCCTGCTTCTGCTCCTGCTCGAGCTGCTTCTGCAGGCTCGTTGCCTGCTGGTACTGGCTGGTGTACTCGCTGCTCTGCTTCGCCGGGCTCCCGAGCTTGACCGCGACGAGGAGCGGGCCGTTGTAGCCGACGCCGAAGCCCGCCGCCATCAAGTCGTAGGCCTGGCGCTCGGTCGTCGACTTCGGTGTGGCGCCGATGTCCTCCTGGCCGAGGTTCAACGAGAGGAAGGGGACGATGAGCGGAATCAGCAGCGCGAACACGCCGAGGATCGCCCACCACGGGCGCGTCGTCAGGGCGCGGGCCCAGGCGCCCCAGAATCCGCCCTCGACGTCCTTCGGCGACGGTCGCAGGTATGCGGGCACGGGGGCCGACTCGATGTGCTGCCCGATGACGGCGAGCACGGCCGGCAGCAGCGTGAGGGCCGCGACCACCGCGGTCACGACCGCGACGGCCGCCGAGTATCCGAGAGCCGTCACCAGTGGAATGCCCGCGACCAGAAGCGCCAGGAGGGCGATCACGACGGTCGTTCCGGCGAAGACGATGGCGCTGCCCGAGGTTGCGACCGCCATCGCAATCGACTCGTGGAGCTCCATCCCCTGCTTGCGGTTGTCGCGGTGCCGCGTGACCAGGAAGAGCGCGTAGTCGATGCCGACGCCGAGGCCGATCATCGTCGCGACCGTCGGGGCGATCGTCGGCACGGTCACGCCATGGCCGAGGAGCGTGATGAGCGACAGCCCCACCGCCAGGCCGAGCACAGCCGAGAGGATCGGCAGTCCCATCGCGACGAGCGTCCCGAACGTGAACGCGAGGATGATCATCGCGGCGGCCAGGCCGACGACCTCGCTGCTCTCGGTCTCGGGCTCGGAGAGCTCGCCTCCCACCGAGCCCCCGACGGCCACCTCCATGCCCGCCTTCACGCCCGGTCCCCGGCGCGCAGGACGCTCTCGGCGATCTCCTGGGTGAGCTCGGCACCGCCCACGTCGAGCAGCACCGGGATGAACGCCGTCTTCTTGTCCTTGCTGATCTGGGGTGCGCCCTGCTGCGAGAAGGGATCGACGACGCTCGCGACGTGGGGGAGCGTCTTCAGCCGCTTGTAGGCGGCTTCGATCGCTTGCTTCTTGCGCGTCGGTGACCTTGCCGGTCGTCGCGTAGAAGACGAGCGGGTTGCTGCCGTTCTGCTGCGGCGGGAAACGCGCCTCGAGAGGTCGCTCGCGGCCTGGCTGTCGGTTCCCGGCAGCTGCAGGTTGTTGCTCGTGTTACTGCCGAAGCCGTGCGCGAAGGCGATGAGGGGGGCGATGCCGACGATCCACACGCCGAGCACCACCCACTTCCGGCGGGCAGCAAAGAGCCCCAGCCGATGCAGTACCCGGGCCATGCTGCTTGAGGCTAGACGCCTATCGAGACAGTGTCTAGACCCTGCCGGCGCAGCCCGCCCGCGGCGCTCGGCGTTTAGCTAGTCAGTGCAGAATAGATGCCTAGTGATGGGGCGGTTGCCTGGGCTCGAACCGGGGGCCCCCAGCTACGGAAGTGGGAGCCGCAGAGAGCCCGTGAACTCCTTCCATCGAGGGAGGCGGCGACGAGGTACTCCCCTACGATCGTCTTGTGGATGTTTCTCATGATCGCATTGACCTCGATGGAGAGCGATGCCATGCCGCTGCCGTAGGCGTCGGCCCTGCTGCCGCCGAGTCAGTTAGGAGGTGCCTTCGACGATTTCGAGTCCGTCAGAGGGCTCTAAGACGTGATCCCGATCCGCCTGACGGCGGTGTCATCCGGTGATGACGACGCCGCTGCGGCTGTAGAGGTGTTCCGTGGCCGCTTGCAGGAGGAACGAGGCCACTCCCGCGCGTGAGATTTTCTGCGACATCCGGACCTTGTCGCTTTCGGGGACGACCCTAGCCTCGGTCTTCGGCCCGTTGGTCAGCTTGGTGGGGTAGACAATCGTCCAGTCGAGGCTGCTGGCGCGCAGGAGTTCCTCACCGGCAGTCTTGTCATTGATTTGAGTCCTCATTGCGATGCCGGTCACGACCTTGGTGACGGGAGTGAGCCGGTCACGCGCGACGGCGAAGGAGGACAACATGACGACGCGCTCGGGGCCCTTCTGTTTGGCCGCGTCCACAATGGCGCGCGTCGCCTCGGTCATCACCGGCCCTCTCGCGCCGAGGACGCTGATGACAGCGTCGCCCCCGTTCATGGCCTCGGAGACCGCTACGCGATCGGTTGCGTCGCCTTCGACAACATGGAAGTTGGGATTGGTGATGGTCAGTTTCTGGCCGGATCGAACGAGTGCCGTGACGGTGTGTCCCGCGGCGAGCGCCTGCTCGACCAGCGGAATGCCGGTGGCGCCGGCGGCGCCGAGGACGCTCAGTTTCATCGGTCTCCTCCCATCGGGATGGCGAGCGGTCATCGGCTCAGCCGTGCCTTGACGTGCAGCGTCGCCGGCGGACGGATCATGCCGAGCTGGCCGCTGCTCATCCCGAGCTGCCGCTGGTCGATGGTCGTCGTCGCCTCGATCTCGAGCGCGTCGCCGAGCTGCCGTACGGTGGCGGGGAACTCGAGCAGCACGACTTCTCCTGCTGCCTCGAGGCGGCCGACCGACGTGGAGGAGGTCGCCGGTCACGTGGTGGACGCGGGTCGACGTGAAGCGCACCTGCGGGTGCTCGACAACGTGGAAGAAGTCGGTCGAGCGGAGGTGCTTGTCGCGGGTCGTATGTCCGGTGTCGAGGCTGTCGGCGTCGATCGAGAGCTCGATCGTCGTGCCGTCTGGGCCGACCTCGTACGAGCCGTCGAACCGGTCGAAGCGGCCGTGAATGGTCATCAGGCCCCAGAACGTCTTGA
Source organism: uncultured Actinomycetes bacterium (assembly GCA_963796555.1). GTDB lineage: Bacteria > Actinomycetota > Thermoleophilia > Gaiellales > Gaiellaceae > Palsa-739. Next base: position 160,264 of record CAWCLZ010000012.1, read on the forward strand.
CGGCAAACTCGACGGACGTCTCGTTTGTGTCGACGGTCCAGCGAGTCGACGTGGCGGTGCGTTGTTCGGTCTCTAGTGCGGTCATCACAACTCCTTTCGTGGCTGTGCGACGCACGCTGGCGGAGAGCGATGCCATGCCAATGCCAAGCCGTCGCCCCTTGCTGCCGCCGAGGTCATTCAGGTCGGCAGATGCAAGTGGAGCCGGCGCGCTGGGCGCCGGCTCCGTGGAGGTGCGGTTTGTGCGGATCGACGGTCAATGCGAGGGCTGCGGAGTCGTCTTCGCCGACATCCAGGGCGGCGCGAATGCCTTCTTCGCCTTCCGCTCGAGCAGCTTCTCGCCGCCGATCGAGACGACGAGCTCGGTGACTCCGGTGACGAGCGCGAACGCCGCGATCAGGGCGAGCACGGCCAGCGCGCCTGCACCCGGCATCGCGAAGATCACGATCCCGAAGACGATCGACACCAAGCCCGTCAGGACCATCGACGCCGCGTCGCTTCCGGCCAGCGGGAGCCGGAACGACCCGAAGACGGCGAGGATCCCGAGCGTGACGGCGTAGAAGCCGATCACGTACAGCAGCGCGAGCGCCGAGATGCCGGGCCAGGCGAAGACCATCACGCCGACGGCGATCCCGAGCAGGCCGCGGAGAGCCAGCCACCCGCGCTCCTCCTTGCCCCGCGAGGTGAACGCGGTGCCGAGCTCGACGATGCCCATGCCGAGCGTGTAGGCGCCGAAGACGATCGTCAGCGCGTAGACGCTGATGCCGGGCCACGCGAGAATCATCACGCCGAACATGACCGACACCAGGCCGTGCAGGCCGAGCGTCCAGCGCATCTTCTTGAGCTGCGTCCGCGAGGTCTCCGCGGCGCGATCGAACAAGGTGTCCATCTTCTACCTCCCATTCGGGTTGACGTTTGCGCCACGGAACCTGCACGGGGTCGATGCCAGAGCGCTGCCACCGCCGCGCTCCGTGCTGCCAAGACGACAAACGCCGCGCGCGGGTCGCCCGAGGCGCCCGGCTGCGGAGAGTCGCCTCTCTCTACGCTGCCGGGCGCGAAGGCGTCACTGCGTGAATCGCCTTCGTGAGGTCGAGGATCTGTCGTGAGAGCGCGAGCAGCCCTTCGTTCTGTCTGTCCTCTTCCTCGACTGTCTCGCCCTTGCTGGTCGGCGATCGCCTGACGCTTCGCGTCCGCCCTGTTCTGGCTGATCATCACGAAGGTCGAGAGAAAGATCGCCTCGAGCGAGACGACCGGGTCGCTGTCTGCTGCGTCAGCGCCGCCGCCTTCGGTCGCGCTTCGTCCGCCGCGGTTTTCTCACTTGACCTTCGCCGGCAGCTCGTCGGCCTTCCGTTCGAGCTCGTCGCGGGCCGCGCTGACGTGGTTCCTCTGCTCGTGCCAGGCGCCGTTGACGTTCTTGCGCGCCTGTGCGAGGCGGTCGTGGACCGCGATTCGTCTGGTGCGGACGTCGGCAATCGCCGCCTCGGCCCGCTCGCGCGCGTTCCCGTCCTTCGTTGCGGCCGTTGTCTGCAGCCGCTCGAGGTAGGTGTCCCAGCTGCGGAGCTCGTCCTCGACGGCGCGCGCGAACGTCGTCCAGTCGTCGGAGATGTCCGCGACGACCGAGTTCTCGGCGACGGCGAGCCTCGTCTTCAGCTGCCCGACCTTCTCGTCGACGTGATCAGGTGCCTCGGGGGCCGCGGCCACGATGGATGCCTCCTCGCGACGCAGCGCGTCGAGATGACGGCGGATTCGCGAGCTGTTCTCAGCGGGGCCAGCCTGCGCGAATGCCTGCAGCCGATCGATCCGGCGGCGGATCTCGGCAAGCTGGTCGTCGTTCGTGGTTGTGCTCATCTTCGAGCCTCCAATTGGCTGTTGTCTGATGCGCCGAAGGCTCGTCGACGCCGCTGCCAAAGCTCTGCCAGGCGCAGCGGCGCTTCTGCCAGCTCTAGACGACTTCCGGACGGGGCTCGGGGATCTCGTCGAGCCCGCTCTCTGCTGCCGTCGCCGGGTTGCCGGCGAGCGCCACGAAGAGACTCTCGCGCGCCTGGTGCGGCCGCTCCATCGTCGACCACGTGAGGACCTCGCGGTACAGGCGAGCGGCTTCCTCGGCGTTTCCGGACGCGGCGGCGATCCGGGCGAGCTGGACGCGTGCCTGGGCCGCGACCAGCGTCGCCTGGGCCACCTCGGCGGTCGCAAGCGCCTGAAGCTGGAGCTCTTCGGCCTTGCGCAGATCGCCGTTCGCGAGAGCTATGGCACCGAGCCGTACGAGAGCGAACGCCGCGTGGTCGCCGAACCCGATTCGGTCGGCGAGCTCGAACGCGCGCCGGTACGCATCCGCCGCGGCCGCGTCTTCCCCGCGCGTCTCGGCCGCCCACGCTTCGAGCAGCAGCACCGGCGCGCGAAAAGCGTCGTAGCCGACTGCCTCCGAGTGGCGGCGGGCGACGGAGGCTGTCGCAGTGACGGTGGAGACGTCGCCGGCGTGCGCCGCACCGATCGCGCGGATGAGGCTGCTCGCTGCAATGCCCCAGTCGTCTCCGGACTCCTCGAACGCGGCGGCCGCGTCGTCGCGCCATCGCGGCAGCGCGCTCCGAGGTCGCCCGATTGCGCCGAGGGCGAGCGAGAGCATCAGCTGCGCGAAGCCACGCTGCCACGGTGCCGCAGGAGCGGCGAGCGAAACGGCGCGTTCGCCGACCGCCAGCGCAGCGTCGAGGTCGAACTCCTCGGTTGCGATGTAGCAGAGGTCGGCGAGCTGCTCGATCCGCAGCTCCACGGGAGCGTCGTCGTCCGTCGGCAGCGAGGGCGAGCTCGAGGAAGCGCCGTCCCTCGGAGACGCGGTCGGCCAGCGCGAAGTACCAACCCAGCGTGCCGAGCCGAACCGCGACGGCAGGATCGGGCGCGTCGCGTGCGTGGGCTGGCGCGGCCCAGAGGTTGTCGTTCTCCAGCTCCAGGCGGCGTTGCCAGCTCAGCCATTCCGGCCCGCGCAGCTCGTCGCGCGCCTCGTCGGCCAGTGCCGCGAAGTACTCGGCGTGCGCGCCGCGGGCGGCGGCGAGCCCGCCGCTCTCGGCGAGACGCTCGAGCACGTACTCGCGGACCGTGTCGAGCATGTCGTAGCGGGCCGCGCCGCCTGTGAACGAGGCCGACACGATCGACTTGTCGACCAGCGCCGCGACGAGATACGCGACCGTCGCCTCGTTGAGGCCGTGTCCCGCCGCCAGCGCGATGAGCGACGGCAGCGACGCGCCGCCGCGATGGACGGCCAGCTGCTGGAGCAGCGTCTTCTCGTCTCCGTGCAGGAGGTCGTAGCTCCATTCGACGAGCCCTTGCAGCGCGCTGCGGGCGGGGTCGGAGGCCGGGCTGTCACGCAGGAGCGCCGCGCGCCGCTCGAGAATCGAGACGAGCTCCGCGAGCCCGAGCACGTTCACGCGCGCGGCGGCGAGCTCGATCGCGAGCGGCAATCCGTCCACGCGCCGGGCGATCTCGGCGGCGAGCGCGACAGCCTCGGCGTCCGGCTCGAAGCCGGGTCGCGCCGCCCGCGCGCGCTCGAGGAAGAGCTCGACCGCCGCGCTCTCGAGCGGCGCCACCGGGAACCTCGCCTCGCTCGCGACGTGGAGCGCTTCGCGGCTCGTCGCCACGATCCGCACCCGGGGGCACTCCGCGAGGAGCGTCGACGCGATCCGCCCTGCCTCGGCGAGCACATGCTCGCACGCGTCGAGAACCACGAGCGCTTCGGCAGCTCGCAGCCTCGAGGTCACGCGTGCGAGCGGGTCGGAGCCGCGAACGTCAACGGCGTGTGCGAGGAGCCGGACAGCGTCGCCCGCGTCGCCCGCGCGCGCGAAGTCGACGAGCCAGGTGCCGTCGGGGAGCTCGTCCTCGAGCGAGCGTGCCGTCTCGACCGCGAGCCGGCTCTTGCCCACGCCGGGCGGGCCGGTGAGGGTCACGAGACGGTGCTCGTGCAGGAGCGCGGCGACCGCGTCGAGGTCGTCCTCGCGGCCGACGAACGACGTCGTGGGCGCCGGGAGGTTGCCGCGGCGCCTGCGCTCCACGGGGACCGCGGCGATCGCCGGGTCGTGCGCGAGGATCGCCTCCTGCAGGCGCCGTAGCTCCGGCCCCGGCTCGAGCCCCAGCTCGTCGGCGAGCACGCGCCGCGCCTCCTGGAACGTTTCGAGCGCATCGGCCTGGCGGCCGCTGCGATAGAGCGCCAGCATCAGCTGCCCCCACAGCCGCTCGCGGAAGGGGTTGTCCACGAGCGCCGAGCGGAGCGCCGGTATCAGCTCCCGGTGCTCGCCGAGCGCGAGCCTGACCTCGAAGTCCTCCTCGAGCGCGTCGACGTGCAGCGTCTCGAGCCGGCGCGCCTCGGCGCTGAACCAAGCAGTGCCGGTCAGGCCCTGCAGCGCCGATCCGCGCCAGAGGTCGAGCGCCGACGCCACCGCGTCGGCCGCGGCAGGGACGTCGCTGTCGCGCAGCGCCGACGCGCGTCTCCGCGAGCAGCTCCTCGAACCGTACGGCATCGACGCGCGGCGTCCTTCAGCGCGTATCCGTCGGTGGAGCCGACGATCGACTCCTCCCCGAGCGCCGCGCGAAGCCGGGCGATGTGGTGGTGGAGCGCGTTCCGCGGAGCGGCCGGCAGCTCCTCTCCCCACAGGCCGTCGACGAGCGCGTCGACGTCGACCACCCGGCCGCTGCCGAAGCGCGAGCATCGCCAGCAGCGCCTGGCGCTTCGAGCCGCCGACGTCCGCCGGCGTCCCGCCCGACGAGAACCTCGAACGGGCCCAGAACCCGGATTTCGAGCAACTCCTGCATGACGGCTTGCCTCCTGGGACGAGTCTCGCACGCCCGAACGCTGGCATCCAGCGCCCAGGCGCTGGCACTGCGTTGGCATCGCCTCGTCGCACGCTGCTCTCGACCCGACAGAGAAGGAGCGACTGAGATGCCGAGTGACCTCACCATCCGTGTTGCCAAGGCCACCGCCGCAGCGCTCGCGGTGGTCGCGCTCGCCGCGGGCATCTGGCAGGTGCGGAGCATCCTCATCCTGTTGCTGCTCGCGGTGACGCTGGCGGCCGCGATCCGGCCGGGCGTCGACTGGCTCAGCGGACACCGCGTCCCCCAGTCGCTCGGGATCCTCCTTCACTTCCTCCTCGTCGGCGGTGTGGTCGCGCTGTTCCTCTGGCTCGCGGTGCCGCCGGCCCTGCACCAGATCGGCCACGCGCTCGGCCACGGCTCCGTCGCCGGCCCGGGTCACGGGCAGACGGTGGGTATCGGGGACCGCGTGCTCGCCTGGCTGCAGCTTCACCTGCATCGACTCCCGACGGGGACGGAGCTCCTCCACCCGGTCGCGACGTACGGACAGAAGGCAGGCGAGGCGGTCGTAGCGGTCTTCTTCACACTCGCCGCCACCTGGTACTGCGTCTCGGAGCGGGACCAGATCATCGCCGTGCTCACCTCGCTGGCACCCGAGTCGAAGCGCGAGAAGGCGCGGGAGACGTACCTCGCGCTCGACCGCCGGCTCGGCGCGTACACGCGGCTCCGCCTACTGATGATCTTCGCGGTCGGCCTGATCCTCTCGGCCGGCTTCTATGTCATCGGCCTCGACTACTGGCTGCTCGTCGGCGCATTCGTCGGCCTGATCGAGATCGTGCCGCTGATCGGCCCGATCTTCGGTTCGATCCTCGTCCTCGCCGTCGGCCTCCCCCAGTCCCTGCACGTCGCCGGGCTCTCGCTGCTGTGGCTGGTCGTCGTGCGCGAGTTCCAGAACTACGTCGTCAACCCGCGGATCGGGAAGACGGTCGGGCTCTCGCCGCTGGTGACGCTGCTCTGCGTCTCGGTCGTAGGCGTCCTCTTCGGCGGCTTCGCCGTGATCCTCGCCGTGCCGTTCACCTCGGCAGTTGCCACACTGATCGACGTGCTCGTGCTCGATCACGACCCGCCCGTCGCCCAAGCTCACCGTCCGCTGCGGATACGTCGCACCGCATGACGCCGGGCACCTGGTCTGCCGCGGATCCACCGCAGAGGCCCGTGCTCTTCCTGAACCCGAGATCCGGCGGCGGCAAGGCGACGCGCGCCGGACTCGCCGAACGGGCGTGTGAGCTCGGCATCGACGTGATCGTCCTGCGCCCGGACGACGACCTCGCAGCGCTCGTGGGCGACGCGGTGGCCCGCGGCGCCGACGCGCTCGGCGCTGCCGGCGGCGACGGGTCGCTCGCCGTCGTGGCCGCAGCCGCTCTCGCGCACGACCTTCCGTTCGTCTGCGTCCCCGCCGGCACCCGCAACCACTTCGCGCTCGACGTCGGCGTCGACCGCGGCGATCTCGTCGGCTCGCTCGACGCCTTCACCGACGGCGTCGAGCGCCGGATCGATGTCGCCGAGGTGAACGGCCGCCTCTTCCTCAACAACGTCTCGCTCGGGATCTACGGCGACGCCGTTCGGCAGTCGGCCTACCGCGACGCCAAGGCGCGCACGCTCGCGCAGACGGCGGCGCAGGTGCTCGGGCCAAGCGCGCCGGCGGCCGGCCTGGAGCTCGTGGACGACCGCGGCCGCTCCCATCGCGACCCGGCCGTCGTGCTCGTGTCGAACAACCCCTACTCCTTCGACCCACCCCGTGCGCCTGGCACCCGCCCTGCCCTCGACAGCGGGCAGCTCGGCATCGTCGTACTCGACCGGCCGGCTCCCGGCCGGACCTTCGCGCAGACGTGGACGGCGAAGCAACTCGAGGTGATCGCCACCGCCCCCGTCCACGCCGGCATCGACGGCGAGGCAGTCGACCTCAGCCCGCCGCTCCAGTTCGTCGTCCGGCCCGCTGCGCTCCGTGTGCGGATCTCCCGCAGCCGCGAGAGCGCTCGCCGTTTGCTCGAGCTGCCGTAGAAACGTCGAGGCCCGCCGACTCGGCGGGCCTCGACTGTGGGCAGACGCCATGCTCGTCAGGAGACGTGCAGCTTCTCCTTCGCCTTCCCCACCTGCTCGTGCACGTCGGCGCTCAGCTTGGCCTTGCGCTCCTCGCGCACGACCCGCCGAGCTTCGCGAGCCGCGGCCTCGGCGGCGTCCTCTGCCGCCCCGACCTCGGCCGTCACCTCGGCGGCGGTGTACCGCTCGACGGTGCCGCCGAGCATGTCCATCTCGGCGTCGATCACCTCGACGACAGGCTCGTCCACGAGTGCGAGCAAGGCGGTCGCCTCAGGCGGAATCGCCCTGCCGAGAGTGGTGAGCGCCTCGTCGGAGGTCACGGTGCGATCGATGTCGAACGCGCCGCCGATCGCGGCGCCGGCGCCCCAGCCGAGCAGGACGCCCACCGGGCCGCCCAGCACGCCCACGAGCATCCCGATCAGCGAGCCGCCCGCCAGGCCGACGGGGCCGGTGTTGTCCCAGCTCTCGAGGGTGCGCAGCTCGCCGGTGGGCTTGCGCTCGACGATCACTGCCGACTCGAGGCCGATGCGATCCTCGGCGTCGCACTTCTTGAGGATCTTCAACGCCTCGTAGGTCTTGCTCGGCTCCTCGAACCGGATGAGGACTACGTTCTCAGCCATTGCTACTCCTTTCGTCGAACGTCTATGACGCTCGCACCCTCGCGCACCCCACTGCCAAATCGATGCCACGGCGCGTGAGGCTGCTGCCATCACGCGCGCGCGCCAATCGACACGTTGGCAGCGCGAGCCACAGGCGAGGCATCCGCCTGGCAGCGAGGCCGGTCATCGTTGCGGGGCACTTGCAGTTCGTGCCCGGCGCAGTCCGACACCGACGAATGGAGCTGGAGATGCCGAAGACACCCCGTGATCAGGAACATGAGCTCGCTCACACCGATCGCCAGCCGTCGACGCGCACCGAGTCGCAGGAATCCCACGATCGCGGCCTCGTCGTGACGCTCTGGCTGGTCGCGTTGCTGATCGCCGAGATCGAGTTCTGGATCTTGGCTTTTGCGCACATGTACCGGACGTGAACGAGCCGGCGGCCGTCGGGCCTGGAACCAGCCGCAAGAGACCAGCGCGACCCTCCGGTGAGTCGTTTCTCGCGTACCCCACTCATGCCCTTTGGGCGGCCGGCGGAATGCTCGCGCTCGTCGCCCTGATCGCCATGCTCGTACCGGAAGGACCCCTCGGCGTGGACCGCAGCTGGGCCGAAGCAATGCATCACCTCGAGAGGCCGTTGCTCACTCATCTCGCGCTCGTCTTCAACTGGCTCGGGCGCGGGCTCGGCCGTGCCCTTGCGCTCGCCCTCGTCGGACTGCTCCTCCTTCGCCGACGTCGCTGGCTCGCCCTCGCCGCGTTCGCCATCGCGGAGAGCCTGGCGCCGCTGTTCTCGGCGCTCCTCAAGCTGCTGGTCGACCGCGCCCGTCCGCCCGACGGGCTCGTTCACCCCGTCGGCGCCTCCTTCCCCTCTGGCCATGCCACCTACGCAGGCGCGACTTGTGTCGCGCTCGTCCTGCTCTTCACCACACCCGGCACGCGCCGAAAAGGGTGGTGGGCGCTCGCCAGCCTCGGTGTTGTCGGCATGGCCTGGAGTCGCACGTACCTGCAAGTCCACTGGCTCACGGACGTCATTGCCGGCGCACTCCTCGGCAGCGGCATCTCGCTGCTCGTGTTCGCCATTGCACAGCGGGGACGGATGCGACCGCGGAGGTGTGAGCCTCCGTCCGGGTGCTGGCCGCCTGTGGACGAACGGCGGGCTCGGCGATCTCTCCCTGGCAGCGGAGGACTATGAATCCCCTGGCGAGAGAGACCGCCGCTTACTCCGCGCCAACGAGCATCTGCTGGTGCACGCCGGCTGGCGTCGCCGTCCTCCTGCTGTCGCCGACGGTCGCATCCAAGTCAAGAAACGCCTGCCGAGCATGCTTCGGGACTGGCGCGCGCCTGGCGCGCAACCACGAGTGTGCAGGCACTTCGGCGCCTGTGCGGGTCACGGAAACCCGCCTCATAGCGTCGCGTCCGCGTTCGCCTCAGCCCACCGCTCGAGCTCGGCGATCGACACGAACCGCTTCCGGCCGCGGCGGACCCACCGCAACTCATGGTCGATGTGATTGCGGAAGAACTCGGGAGAGCATCCCAGCGACTCGGCAGCCTCGGCAGGTGTTAGCGCGACCCGCGGCACATCGCGCCTTCGCGCGATGGCGGGCGCCGCCTCGGACGCGGAGCCTTCGTCATCTTCCTCAGGCACGCTCTTTGTGTTCGGTCCGGATGACTAAGTGCCTTTCTGGTCGTAGCGTTCGGACTTCTTCTAGATCTCCCCGGCGTCAGAGGACCTCCATCCTCTAGCGACCACCAGCTGCGACCGCTGGCGTCGAAGCCGCAGCCGCCGCTCTTGGAACAATCACGCAGGGGACGGATATGCGGCGCTCAGGCGTTGCAAGGGGTGATGAAGACAGCGGTGGCAACGTGGCTCGGGGTCACCGGCCTCGGCCTCGTCCTCCTCTTCTCGGGGATTTCAGACAGCGGCGGCAACAGTCAACCGGGCCTGATCGTCTTCGGCGCGCTGATCGTCTCGATGGGCGTGTCCGGCATGCTCGGGGTCGCGCACGATCCCGACTCCTCGGGGTCGATGTTCGCCGTGATCGGTTTCTTCATCCCCGCCTACAGCCTTCCGTTCCTCTTGTACTACGCGGGCAAGGGAGCCAGCGACCGGGCCGAGAACAACGCGCGGCGCGCTCGCGTGTTAGCTGGGGAGCTGGCCGAGAGGGAGGCCGGTCTCAGATGCCCGCAGTGCGGGCTTTTGGATGGGAACGGCCGTCACGACCGCCGGTGCCGCGACTACGTGCACGAGGTGGAGGTGGTGGTCCACGACTCTGGCGAGTGGCTCCTCACCAGCGGGACCGTTGTTCGCCCGAGCCGGAGCTTTTCTGTGCGCTGCTCGTGCGGGCAGGAGACGGGCAGGTACAAGTCGGAGGCGGTCGCAGTCGAGGTGTTCAAGACCTCCCACGGGGATGAGCCCGGTCTCAAGGTCGTGCCCGTGGTACACGCCTAGAGCATCCCTGCGGGCACAGCTTGGCCCGTCCGTCCGCCGCTCCCGCCGCCGTCGCCCGGGTCGACTACCTCGAACTGCTCACGGATCTCATGCCGCAGAAGCTCGAGGCGCGGCCGTGCGCCGCCACGGCCGACCGGAGAGCGAGACGATCGGGATGCGGCTCGCCGATGCCCAGCTCGCGCTCGGCCCCGCTCTCCAGCCTTTGCGCCGGCGATCCCAACGCGATTCGCCTTCTGCGCGAGCTGCTGCGACGGCTCAAGCCGATGCTGATTCCCTACCTGGCGTGAGGCGTGTCCGCTCCGTCGCTTCTCGCCCCGGCGGCAACGGCAGTCAGCGTGATGATCATCCTGGCGCCGGCCGTCGCCGCCGGGAATGTCCAGCTACTTGGTGTCCGGGGAACGCGCGGCCTGGAGTTCTCTGAGCTCCGCGAGTGCCTGACTCCTGTGCCTCAAGAGGGCAGTGCGGTAGCGGGCAAGCAGTATCAGCGCGTCAGCGCCTTGGATGAAGCCGCCCCCTAGCCGGGCCACGTCCGTCTCCTTCGTCTCACGAGCCTTGGCGATCAGATCCTCGAGGTGTTCGTGCATTTCCTCGTCGACGATTTCGACGACATCCTCTAGATCCCCGATACCTGCTGCCTTACGCGACGCTGCGGCGCGTGTTACCTCGAGCGTCCGCTTCAGTTCGGTCAGGTAGCGCTCGTCGGTGTCGGCGACGCCACGGGCGAGGATGCCAACTTCGATCTTTACCGCACGGCGAAGACCCCAATTGCAGTCGATCACCTCCGTCAAGAGTTGCTCCTCCACAACGCCGACCGGATTGAACTCCGCGAGGTGCTCGCTCCGGAACGCGTCGTACTCCACCGTGCTTTCGCCTGGCAGCAGGCCGACGCCGCTCACCGAAGAGAGTCCCCAAGTGAGAGCATTCAGCCGTGACCTTGCCTTGCCCTCAGCGGTGCGAGGGCCCGTCGACTCTTTCGCGTTGCGACGGTTCGCTGCAATCTGTGCCTTGCTCGCCATTCCACTCCTCCGAGCTCGAATTGTGTCCTCGAAAGGGGGGCATCCGGAGCGGAATCTTTTAGTGGTGGTTAAGGGCGATTCTTCGTCGATCGGCTCCGCGAACCTGAACGCAGATTGTCTGATTAGACAACGCAGTTGGCCCAATTTTGCGAAACGAACCCAATTCCATATCCGCGCCCGCGGCCGCTAGCTCGCGCCGAGGCCGGCACAGGACTTGTCGATCGGCGGCATAGAAAAGGCCCGCTAAGGCGGGCCTTTTGAGGTGGGCGGTACTGGGCTCGAACCAGTGACCCCCAGCTTGTCGAGCTGGTGCTCTCCCAACTGAGCTAACCGCCCCAGGTCGCGAGGATTGTAGCCGCGGTCAGCCGACGGTCAGGAACGAGCTGCGGCCGGCGCGCTTCTCCTCGTACATCGCGACGTCCGCGCGCGCGAGCATCGTGCCGATCTCCGGATCGTCGTCCTGCAGCGTCCCCAGGCCGATCGAGACGCCGACCGCCAGCAGACCCTCGCTCGTCGGCAGCGGGTTATCCGCGAGCCAGGCCTGGATCCGCTCGGCGACCGTGACCGCCTCCTCCTCGTCCGTCTCCGGCAGCACGACGAGGAACTCGTCGCCGCCGAAGCGCGCGCAGAGGTCGTACGCCCGCAGCTCGGCCCGGAAGGCGGCCGCGACCACGGACAGCGCTGCGTCGCCCTCGAGGTGGCCGAGGCGATTGTTGATCTCGCGCAGGTCGTCGACGTCGCACAGCAGCACCGACAGCGGGTGCCCGAGCCGCCGCGCGCGGGCGAACTCGCTCCGCGCAGGCTGGTCAATGCCGCGCGAGTTGAGCAGCCCCGTCTTGTGGTCGCTCAGCGCCTGCTCGCGCAGCGTCGGCAGCGCGAGCGCCCGCTGGATCAGGACCAGCGGCAGCGCCACCACGACGGCCAGCGCCCACGAATGCAGCAGCACGAAGCCGAGGCCGACGCCGACCGCGGCGACCACGCCGTCCTGGATCAGGCCGTCGAGAGTGAACAGCCCGCTCGCCGAGAGGTCGTGCCCGCGCGCCAGCCGCAGCATCCGGGCCAGCAGCGCGTGATTGACGAGCACGAACGTGACGGCCGCGGCCGACGCCGCGACCACCTCCGTCGTCGTCGCCGCAGCGGTCACGTGCACGCCCTGCCGGGCGAGCGACGCCCGCACGGCCCACGCGGCGAGCGCGCTCAGCACGACATTGGCGATGTTGAAGCCCTGGATGAACCACGGATAGCGCTGGCGCAACCACTCCGGTACGTGCTGGAGGACGCAGACCACCACCACGAGCTCCGGCGGCAGCACCAGCGCGGCCGCGACCGAGAACGCGAGCCCCGTGTGGAAGACCTGGTTGCCCGACGTCTGCGTCGCGAACATCTGCGCAACCGCGCCGCCCGCGAGCACGGCGACGAAGACCGTCCAGTCGACGTGGTCGTACGAGACGGTCGACGTCGCTGCCGCCGCGACGACCGCGGCCGCCACCGTCGCGTAGAAGAAGGTGCGCGCAGTCGCCGGCAGCGTCCCGGTCGGGAGCCGCCGGATTCGCTCGCCGTAGGAGACCGCGCTCACGCCGCGTCCTCCTTCACCAGCGTCAGCCGTCCGATCAGCCGCTTGCCGACCGCCCGCTCGAACGCGTCGACGCACAGCTCGCAGAAGTCCGTGCCGCGACCGCGACGAATCTCCTCCAGCGCCTCCTCGAAGCTGCGCTCCTCGCGGTACAGGCGCTTCGTCGTCATCGCGTCGAGAGAGTCGGCGACGTGGATGATGCGCGCGGCGAGCGGGATCTCCTCGCCGAGCAGGCCGTCGGGATAGCCGCGCCCGTCCATCCGCTCGTGGTGGTGGCGAATGCCCGGGACGACCGCGTCGAGGTAGCCGAGCCGCTCGATGATCCGCGCGCCCTCTTCCGGATGGCTGCGCATCACGACCCACTCGGCCGCCGTCAGCGGGCCTTCCTTCAGGAGCACCGCGTCGGGGACGCCGATCTTGCCGATGTCGTGCAACAGGGCCGCCTGGTCGACGACCTCGAGCTCGGGGCCTGAGAGACCGAGCTCGCGCGCGATCACCGACGCCGTGACGGCGACCCGGCGCGAATGGCCGGCCGTGTACGTGTCCCGCGCGTCAACCGTCGCCGACAGCGCCTCGAGGGCGGCCGTCGAGCGCTCGATCACCGCGCGATGCGCTTCCTCGAGCGACGCGTTCTGCTCGACGATCGTCTCGCTCGCCTCCTCCAGCCGCAGCACCGCGCGCTGCGTGAAGTGGATCAGGAACAGCGGCGCGAGCGCGAGCACCGCGAGGGGCAGGCTGTCCCTCCAGAAGTAGGCAACCGGCACGGCCATCAGCGCGAGGACGAGCTCGATCGTCACGTCCTCCCCGTCGAGGAGGCCGGTGCTGCGCGGCGTCAGGCCGCGGCCGAGGTACAGCATCGGCAGCAGCAGGAGCCGATTCGTGACCACGAAGGTGACGGCAGCGCACGCGCCGGCCAAAGCCTCATGGCCGGAAGATCCAGGGAAGCCGAAGGCCTGTCCCACCGCCCACGCAGCGATCCCCGACGTCACGTAGTTCGCGATGTTGAACGTCTGGATGTACCAGGGGTAGCGCTGCTTCAGCCAGTCCGGCAGGCACTGGATGACGACGAGCAGGATCATCAGCTCGGGCGGCAGCAGCAGCGCGCCGGCCACGATGAAGACGATCCCCGGATGGAAGACCCGGCGCCGGTTGAGGTGGAACGAGAGGAGCTGCGAGACCGACGCGAGCACGGCGAGGGCCGCGAAGCCGCGCCAGTCGACCGTTCCGACATGATCGGCGGCCAGCACGATCACGGTCGCCGCCGGAACGACAACTGCGGCCCAGTAAAGCCAGGCCGCCGGAGTCAGGTCCCCGATCTGTCTGCCGCGCAGCCGCCAGGGCTGGCGGCCGGTCTCGACCGCAGCCGCGCTCATGGCCCCTCAGGGACGACGTCGGCCGAGGTGGCCGACCCCCATCGGCCGGCGGCGGTACTGAGCAAGTTACTGGGCGATGCGCGCGAGGAAGAGGTCCCCATGGCGGCGGACGCGGCAAGAGCGGCGGCGCAGGCGGTGCCGATCAGCACCGGGAGCAGTCGCCGACTCGTCGGGGGAGGGTTAAGCCGCAAAAGCCGCATGGGGAGGGCGGACGGTAGGCGCCACACCGCCCGTCGGCCTCCCTCGAAAACGGTAGGTCCGGAAGGTTCACCCGTTCAGGTGAACGGTTCGTACCGCGAACGAAAGCTGCCGAAACCTCCTAGAAAATCTCGAGGCACCAGGGCAGCGGGCGCCACGCGAACAGCGCATCCGCCTGCCTGATCGCTCCCTCCCGCAACTCCTCGACCCGACCGGCGTCGCGGAGCTGGTTGAACGAGACCGCGCCGAGGTAGGCGGAGCCGAGCACGGAGACGTCGAGCGCCAGGTCGGGCTGCTCCTCCGTGGGCTCGCAGGCGCCGCCGTCGAGCTTCCAGCGTCCGTCGTTCCATTCGCAGATCGCGTCGCGCACCTCGAGCACCAGCGTGCCGCCCGGGCCGTAGGCGCGACCGGCCAGCGCCGCCGGCAGGTCGACGAGCCGCACCCAGAGGCCGTCGCCCATCCGGTACTGCGCCCGGCGCGGCAGCGCGAGGAGCAGGAAGAGCGGGTGGTCGGGCGGAGCGAGCGGCACTTCGACCACGCTCATCCAGTCGACGTCGAGCAGGAATCGCCAGATCGCAGCCGTCGCCGCCGGCGTCGCGCCGAGCGCCTCGCGCACCACGAGGCGCGACGCCGGAAGGCCGCCCTCGAAACCGAAATGCGTCCGGTAGACCGCGTAGGCCAACGGCTCGCCGTCCGCCTCGAGCACGACGAAGCGGCGCGGCGCGTCGGCCTCGCGCTCGTCGAGTCTCAGGTGCCGGTCCTCCCACCAGACGTCGCGCCTCGACGGCATGCCGGGCCGCTCCCGGCGGACGGCGTCGAAGATCGGCGGGAACAGCTCTCGCGCCTCCTCGGGCGTGACGAAGCGCACGACGCCGACAGGCTCGAGCGGCCCGGCGAACGCGTCCCATTCGTGTTGCACGTGAAGCTGGCCCGCCCAGGACGCGAGGCCGTAGCCGAAGCGGCCGTAGATCGTCTCCTCGGAGGCCCAGAGCGCCGCGATCGCCTCGCCGCGCTCGTGGACGTCGCGCAGCTGGGCGTCCATCATCGAGCGCAGGACGCCGCGGCGGCGGTGCGTCGGCTGGGTGCCGACCGCGGTCACGCCGGCGCAGGGAAGTGAGCCGCCCGGCACCGACAGCTCGAACGGGAACGCGCCCGCGCCGCCGACGATCTGGCCGTCGTCGAACGCGGCGTGCATCCGCTCGTGCGGCAGGATCCGCACCCAGCGCTCGAAGAACTCCTCGCTCGGCGGCGGGTTGAAGTACTGGCCGATCGCGCCGATGGCGCGGCTGTACTCGTCCTGGTCGGCGCAGGGGCGAACCTCGAACATGCCCCGACGCTACCTGGCTACAGCTTCTCGAGCGGCGCGTACTCCAGCACGAGCTTCCGCTCGCTGCCGTCGTCGGCGAAACGGACGGTGACGAGGCCGCCGGGCTCGATCCGCACGACGACGCCCTCGCCGAGCGTCGAGTGGCGGACGGAGTCGCCGGTGGAGAGGTCGGGCATGTCCTCGCGCGGCACGACCTGGCTGTGGCGGGGAGAGCCGTAACCCGACCACGAGGCCGGCCGCAGGCGCTCGCGCTCGATGTGCGAGTCGGGCAGCTCGTCGAGGAAGCGCGACGGCAGGTTGTGGTTACGGCCGCCGTAGAGCATCCGCGAGGAGGCGTGCAGCAGCGTCAGCCGCTCCTCGGCCCGGGTCATCCCGACGTAGCAGAGCCGCCGCTCCTCCTCGATGCCCTGCTCCTCGATCGAGCGCGAGTGCGGGAAGATCCCCTCCTCCATCCCGATCAGGTAGACGGCACGGAACTCGAGGCCCTTCGCGTTGTGCAGGGTCATGAGCGTGACGAGCGAGGCATCGCCGCGGATCGCGTCCTGGTCGGAGTAGAGCGAGATCTCCTGCAGGAAGGCCGATAGGGTCGTGTCCTGCGTTTGCTCCCGCCATTCGCGCGCCACCGACACGAGCTCCTGGAGGTTCTCCATGCGGCCTTGTGCCTCGATCGTGCGCTCGGCCTCGAGGGACTCGAGATAGCCGCTGCGCTGGAGGACCTCCTCGATCAGCTCCGGCACCTCGAGCTCGTCGGCCCCGGACATGAGCGACTCGATCGCGGTGCGGAAGCTCTTGAGCGCCTTCTGCGGGGCGGCGCCAACGCCGGCGTTCTGCGCCTCCGCGGTCGCCTCCCAGAGCGAGATCTCCCGCTGGTCGGCCCACGTCTGCAGCCGCGCGAGCGTCGTGTCGCCGATGCCGCGGCGCGGCCGGTTGGCGGCGCGCAGGAGCGAGACACCGTCGTAGGGGTTGTCGAGCACCTGGAGGTAGGCGACGAGGTCCTTGATCTCGGCGCGCTCGTAGAAGCGCGGGCCGCCGATCACCTGGTAGGCGATGCCCTGGCGCACGAGGACGTCCTCGAGCACGCGGCTCTGCGCGTTCGTGCGGTAGAAGACCGCGACCTCGCTGCCCGAGAAACCCTCCTCGACGAGCAGCGCGATCTCGGCGGCGACGTAGCGCGCCTCGGCGTGCTCGTCCTCGACCTCGATCACGCGCACCGGGTCGCCGTCGCCCAGCTCCGACCAGAGGTTCTTCTCCTTGCGCTCGCGGTTCTGGCGGATGACGCCGTTCGCAGCGTCGAGGATGTGCTGCGTCGAGCGGTAGTTCTGCTCGAGCGCGATCGAGTACGAGCCGGGAAAGTCGTGCTCGAACTCGAGCACGTTGCGGATGTCGGCGCCGCGGAAGCCGTAGATCGACTGGTCGGGATCGCCGACGGCGAAGACGTTGCGGTGCTGCTCGGCGAGCAGCTGCAGCAGGCGGTACTGGGCGTGGTTCGTGTCCTGGTACTCGTCGACGAGGACGTAGCGGAAGGCCTCCTGCCACTTGGTGCGGGCCTCGGGGAAGCGCTCGAGCACGTCGACGGTGAGGAAGAGCATGTCGTCGAAGTCGACGGCGTTCGAGGCAAAGAGGCGCTTCTGGTACAGGTCGTAGACCTCGGCGACGGTCTGGTCGTAGAAGCTCGCGACGCGCTCGGTGTAGTCGTCCGGGCCGACGAGCGTGTTCTTCGCGTTCGAGATCTGGGAGTGGATGCCGCGCGGCGTGAAGCGCTTCGGGTCGCGCTCGAGCTCCTCGAGGCAGCGTTTCACGAGCCGGATCTGGTCGGCCTGGTCGTAGATCGTGAAGTTCGAGCGGTAGCCGAGCCGCTGCGCCTCGCGACGCAGGATCCGGCCGCACGCGGAGTGGAACGTCATAACCCACGCGGCGCGGGCGGGCGGACCGACGAGGTCGCCGACGCGCTCGCGCATCTCCCCCGCCGCCTTGTTCGTGAACGTGATCGCGAGGATCTCGGGCGGCTTGACGCCGACCGCGCCGAGCAGGTGCGCGATGCGGCGGGTGAGGACGCGGGTCTTGCCACTGCCGGCGCCGGCCACGACGAGCACCGGCCCTTCGGTGTGGAGGACCGCCTCTCGCTGCGCCGGATTCAGGTCGGCGAGATAGGTCTCGGGCGTCGTGGCGGCCATCGCGTCGATCGTAGCGGCGGCTTCCGCGGGACTCAGCCACCTGCTCCAAACGGGCCATGTCCGGTGTCTGACACCGAGCCGTGGCTGTAAGAGCCACGCCCGTGAAAGCGCCTTGCGCCGACGAGCTCCGAGAGGCACGCTCGACCTCATGCCGCCGCGGCCACGCGACATCGCTCCTGGACCACGCCATGTGTGGGTGAATGCGACGGGAAACGAGCGGTACTACATCGACACCGCCGACCGCAGCACGTGGGTCCAGCTGCTCGCGAATGTCCTCGCTCGCTTCGATTGGAGGTGCCTTGCCTTCTGCCAGCTGAGCACGCACGTCCACTTCATCGTCGACGTGCCCGACACCTCTCTCCCGGTCGGGATGAAGCAGCTCAACATGGCTTACAGCAAGGAGTTCAACGGACGCCACAACCGCGTCGGGCAGTTCGTGCGGCGCCGCTATGGGAGCCGGCGGATCGTCGACGGGCGGGATCTGGTCGCCACGTACGCGTATGTCGTCCTCAATCCGGTCCTGGCCGGTATGTGCCCGCGCCCGGAGGACTGGCGATGGAGCAGCTACGGAACGACGCTGCGGATCTCGAACGACTTTCCCTTCGTCGACGGGTCACTAGCGGTCGTCGAAGCGGGCGGATCGACCGAGGCACTGAGAGAGACGATCGACGCCCGTGCGCGGGAGCGCGTGTCCCAATCGGCCACGGCCGGTGTCTGACACCAAGAGATGTCCGAAGGGGGCAGGAACGCTTACGCTCGCGGGATGCAGCTCGCGCTCATGGTCGAAGGGCAGGAAGGCGTCACCTGGCAGGACTGGTGCGCGCTCGCGGACGCCTGCGAGGAGCACGGCGTCGACACGCTCTTCCGCTCGGATCACTACATCTCGCAGAGCGACGAAGCCCGCAACGTCGCGCACGACGCCTGGACGACGATCGCGGCGCTCGCAGCCAGGACGCCGACCCTCCGCTTCGGCACGCTCGTCTCCCCCGCCACCTTCCGCGCGCCCGCGCTCCTCGCGAACGCCGCGGCGACCGCCGACCACGTCTCGGGAGGCCGGATCGAGCTCGGGCTCGGCGCCGGGTGGAACGAGCGCGAGCACCGCGCGTACGGCTTCCCGTTCCCGGAGACGCGAACGCGAGTCGAGATGCTCGCGGAGCAGGTCGAGATCGTCCACCGGCTCTGGACGGAGGAGCGCGTCGACTTCAAAGGCCGCCACTACACCCTCGAGGATGCGCCCGCTCAACCGAAACCCGTGCAGCAGCCGAGGCCGCCACTCCTCGTCGGCGGCAGCGGAGGCCGCGGCACGGTCGAGCCGGCACTCCGGTTCGCCGACGAATACAACACGCCGTTCGTCTTGCCCGAGGAGGCGGCGGCGATCCGCGAGAAGACCCGCCCGCTGCGCTTCAGCGTCATGACCGGCTTCCTGGTCGGGGCGACGCACGAGGAGATGAGGCAGCGCGCCGGCGAGCTCTACGCACGCCGGCCGCGGGAGCAGTCCTTCGACGAGTGGCTCGCCGCATACTCCGAGCGCTGCGTCGTCGGCTCGGTGGACGAGGTTACCGCGCGTCTCCGCGAATACGAGCGCGCCGGCTGCGACCGAGTGATGCTCCAGCACCTCCTCCATACCGACCTCGAGCCGGTCCGGTTGCTCGGCCGCGAGCTCGCGCCGGCGCTCGCCTAGAGCCGTCCGGCGCGTCCGAGACGATCCGGCCCGTGGACGAGCCCGGTACCGGCCGTCTCGAGACCTTCAGCGACGGCGTGTTCGCAATCGCCGCCACCCTGCTCGTGCTCGAGTTCTCCGTCACCTCGGGCCGCGACCTCGGCCACGAGCTCCTCCACCTGTGGCCCGCCTACCTCGCCTACGTGACGAGCTTCCTCACGATCGGGATCATCTGGATGAATCACCACCACACGGTCTCGTTCATCGGGCGCGTCGACCGGACCTTCCTCTTCGTCAACAACCTGCTACTGCTGACCGTCGCCTTCCTGCCCTTCCCGACGGGGCTCGTCGGCACCTATCTCCGCGGCGACGGCGAGCAGGCGGCGGCCTTCGCGTACGCCGGCACGCTGGTCGTCATGGCTGCGCTGCACCAGGTCTGGTGGCGGTACGCGCGCACCAACCGGCGCCTGATCGCAGACGGGACGCCCGACTCGGCGCTGCGGGCCGTCGACCGCGCCTACCTGCCGGGCGTGCCGATGTACGGCGCCGTCTTCGTCCTCGCCTTCTTCAGTCCGCTCGGCGCGGTGCTGCTGACGTTCGCGATCGCGGCGTTCTACCTACCCTCCGCCGCTCTCTTCGATCGCTGACTCGAGCCAGGCCGACGCGGCCGCCAGCGCCGCGGCATCGCTCGACTTGAGGATCACCTCGACCGTGAAGCCTGCGTCGCCGAAGCTGGGGTAGGAGCCGACGAGGACGCTCGGCCACCGCTCCCCGGCCTCCGCGAGCGACGCCGAGATGAGGCTCTCGTACGTCCGGTAGACCCGATGCCAGCTCTCGATCGGGCTGCCGCGGCGGAACTCCTCTTCGATCGACTCGAACATCGCCTCCATCTCGGACGGGAGACCCGGCAGGACGTAGACGTTCTCGATCGCGAAGCCGGCGCGCCGCCGAGCGGGTTCGCGAGCGGCCGGCTGCCGCGCGGCAGGAGCCCCAGCGCGCGGCATACTCCGGGTTGCGCGTGAAGCGCGCGCGCAGGTCCGCGGCGACCTCAGGCACTTCCTCCTGCGGCACACCGAATGCCGCAGCGAGCGCCTCGCGCGTCTGATCGTCGGGCGTGCCACCGAGGCCGCCGGTGACGAGCAGGAAGTCGACCCGCGGCGAC